>JAUHYQ010000009.1 GCA_030426355.1 Gammaproteobacteria bacterium | reverse complement strand
CAATTCTTGTCACTATCGTGTCAGCATTTCTGTTTGCTGGTTGTGCCGGCAACGCCAAGCAGGAAAGCACGGGCGAATACATTGATGATGCCGCCTTGACGGCGAATGTTAAGACCCGGCTGCTGGCGTCGAAAGAGACCAGCGGTCTTGCGATCAAGGTTGAGACTTTCAAAGGCACTGTACAGCTAAGTGGCTTTGTCGATAGCGCCGAAGAACGTCAGCGCGCGGGCGAGATCGCATCCGCGGTTAAAGGCGTAGTGCGCGTTGAAAACAAACTGAGTGTCAAATAGCTGATTTGACCTTGGGCGGCATGCCGCTGCGCGATCAGTGGCGCATGCAACAAGGGCTCCCTTTCGGGAGCCCTTGTTTTTCACCACGGTAAACGCTTCAAGCGTCGCTTGCGGCCGCCAGCTTGTCCTGCGTTTTCAGATCAAAATCAGACGCATCGTGGCGTTCGTGCAGTTGTTCCGAAAGATCGCCCTTGGTGCGGTTTACAATGCGCCCACGCTGCACCGCGGGGCGTGCAAGAATCTCCTGTGCCCAGCGATGCAGATTCCTGTAGTTTTCAACCTGTAAGAACTCGCCTGCGTCATAAGCATCGCCAAGCACCAGGTTGCCGTACCAGGGCCAGGTGGCGATATCAGCAATGCTGTACTCGTCACCGCCCAGGTAACGGTGCTCCGCGAGTTCGCGATCAAGCACATCCATCTGCCTTTTCGCTTCCATCGCGAATCGATTAATCGGGTACTCGAATTTTTCGGGCGCGTAAGCATAGAAGTGCCCGAAACCGCCGCCAAGATAAGGGGCGGAACCCTGCAGCCAGAACAACCAGTTCAGCGCTTCAGTGCGCGCCGCGGTGTCTTTGGGCAGGAATTGCCCGAATTTCTCGGCGAGGTACAGCAGGATCGAGCCGCTTTCAAACACTCGGATGCCTGCCTCGGAATCGAGAAGCGCCGGTATTTTCGAGTTGGGATTTATCGCGACGAAGCCTGTTGAGAACTGTTCACCTTCAGTAATCCGGATCAGGTGAGCGTCATATTCCGCACCCGTCTCTCCCAGCGCCAGCAACTCCTCTAGCAGGATGGTGACTTTCTGGCCGTTAGGCGTTGCCAGCGAATACAGCTGCAGGGGATGTTTGCCACGTGGCAACGCGGCCTCGTGAGTAGGGCCGGCAATGGGCCGGTTGATGCTGGCCCAGTTGCCGCCATTTTCGGTATCCCAGGTCCAGACCCGGGGTGGTTGGTAGGTGCTCGTTTCAGACATGTTGATGACAGTTCCTTTGTGTTGCTTAAGTGCTCGGTCCGGATAAGGGCACGATGGTACGACGATCGGCCCGGTTGTGCCTTCTCGCACCGTGCACGCCGACTGAGTGGTGGATGCTGCCCGGTAGTGCCATCTCGGTGCGGATAGCAAAATGAAACGACACTGGTAACCATCGGGTACCAGCTTGTGTTCATGTTGGCAGTGTTCGGCCTTCCGGGTCGGGGGTGAGGCTGCCAGGTGTTTACGTAAGCTATTGTATATGCGACAGATATTGTATTAACAGTCGAGTAATAGAGGGGGTGGGCTGTGCCTGGCTGGTAAGCAATTCGCCCGGATTGGTCAGGGGCGTGGAATGCGCTGATCTTGCTGACGATCACGATTTCTGGCGTTGCCCCACTGGCAAGGGCACAAGCGGACCGCCGACGACCGGGATGTAGGTGACGTCAGTCCTCCACTTTGCGTTCGGCTCGCCAGCCGTAATAGCCACTTGGTGATACCTTGAGACACCGGCACATCAGCCGTATCGGATAGGCTTCGC
>JAUHYQ010000008.1 GCA_030426355.1 Gammaproteobacteria bacterium | reverse complement strand
CGATGACGCCGCTCGTGGCGCCGCGATGGCCACAGGTACAGAGGTTGCCATCGATCGGTATGGGGAATACCGCGACGGCATAACCCTTGGCACTTTGGACGAACTCTACTTTGAATACGCTAAAGCTCTCGGCGCCCCCAATCTCAACGAAGTTCCGCAACGGCCCGCGGGTTACGAAGAAACCGGGTGGGTCACTCGTGAGATCCCCGGCGTTGGCGTCAGCGTATACAGCTCCCGCGAAACCTACCACACGAAGGGCATGGAGGCCGACGCTTTCGGGGAGGTGGGTCATGCTGCTTTTCGTATGGACGCGCAGATCATGGCGGCCATCCTGTACGACTATCTAACGAACGAGTCACTCAGGAAGGTGATTGCCGAAGAACACTCGGAGCTACAGGGCCTGTTGGCCGAATACCACCAGCGGCTGCGGGAAGTTTATGCACCCGAGATTGCCCGGTAAGGCCAGCGCGGGTTGCTGGTTTGAGCTAACTGACTGCAGGCTCGGTGGAGGGCGCACCCTTCATTTTGATAAAAAACACCAGCACTTTCGCAGGCTCTGTCTCGCTGGCGTTGCGCGACACTGAGTGAATATCATTCGGTGTCTCGTAAAACGTCTGGCCAACGCCTAGTCTCTTCAATTCGCCGCCCGCCACCTGCATTTCAACCGTTCCCTCAAGCACATAGACGAAAGTATGCGCATTGTGGCGGTGACTCGCCGATGCTGCTCCCGGTGGGTAGATGACTTCGAGGACAACTGCCTCGCGACCTTCGATATCGGGCAAATCCGTTTCAAAAATGCTCTTAACGCTTGATTGCTGTGCCATGCTGGCAGTCGATAGCAAGCCAAGCAGGATAGCGGTCGATAATTGCAGTGTCTTCACTTTGATTTCTCCAGTTATGGGCAGGTACCACTATTGCACTTGTGTCGGGAGGTACTTGTTCCCTGCCAGACTGATGGTTTAACGGGAAGCATGGCATGCGGCCGGGGGGCGAACGCTTTCCGGGTCGTTGGCAGGTCAGCCCTTCATATCCTCAAGTTCAATACCGCGGGTCTCGTGCACCATTCTCGCTACGAATACGATCGAGATTGCCGCGCAAACCGTGTAGAAACCGTAAGCGCCGGCAAGCCCGACAGACGTCAGCATAATCGGGAAAGTCAGCGTTATGCCGAAGTTCGCCGACCACTGCGCCAATCCGCTCACCGCAAGACCGGTACCCCGGATCTGGTTCGGGAACATTTCGCCGAGCATGACCCACATCACGGGACCCCAGGAACCGTTGAAAAAGATCACGTAGATATTTGCAGCGACCAGGGCCAGCGGTCCGTATATGCCTTCAAGGGTCAGAGATCCGTCTGCCGCGGTCGTTGCATTCAAGAATGCGATGACAAGTGTACCGAGTGATGCAGCCATACCAACGGATCCAACAAACAGCAAGGGCTTTCTGCCGATCCTGTCTACCAGTAGCAGCGCAACAATTACTGCGCCGATACTCAAGGCGCCACTGAGGACATTGATAAGCAGCGCATCGCTTTCAGTGAACCCAACCGATTGCCACAGTACTGCGCCGTAATAAAACACGACGTTGATACCGACCAGTTGCTGGAAGGTCGCGAGCCCGATACCAACCCAGGCGAGTTTGCGTAAGCGTCTGGTGTTCGGGTCGATAAGGTCCTTGAGTTTCGGCACGTGGTGATCAGCCGCGAGAGATGCATCGATTTCGTCCACTTTGGTTCTTGCTGCTGCGGAGCCAAGCAATTTGCTCAGCACTTGCTCTGCTTTGTCTTTTTTGCGTCGTAGTACCAGATAGCGCGGACTTTC
>JAUHYQ010000005.1 GCA_030426355.1 Gammaproteobacteria bacterium | reverse complement strand
GATGCGTTGCTGGGTGCCGCGGATGATTTCGGCGGTTCGGACGGAAACTTTGTACCGGATGATCCGCTGTACGGGAAAAAGCGTGGGTTTATAGGATTCTCGTTTCTTATCGGGGGTAATACACATTACGGCTGGGCCGATGTAGAAGTCGATGTCGAAGGTGACTACGGACAAGGTTTCCTAAACCTTTATGGATACGGTTACGAAACTGATGCAAACACTGCCATTCTTGCTGGCGCAGGCACAGTGCCGCTCCCACCTGCGGTCTGGCTATTCGGTTCGGCTCTGGCAGGTTTGGGTTGGTTGAGACGAACGCAAACCGTTTAACCCGAACCACAAGTAAGGATTTAAGAAAACCCGACCAAGAGTCGGGTTTTCATTGCGAGTAACACCTAACCTCTACCATCAAACCATTGGTAACCATAGAATCGTGTGAGTACACTATTGAAACTGTCAATTAGCGGGTGTCGTCTAATGGTAGGGCCTCAAGACTGATCAGCGTCTTTTAGCTCCCGTATCAGGCTGAGCGCCATAAATCCTACAAGCATTACACCGCCAATGAGCCCCGCCCATATTAGCCAACGCCCCCACAACGGTGGATCAGCAAATTGCAGCCGGCCTGGGCCGGCCAATTCGATTCGCGCAGCGAGTTCTGCAGAGCCAATTAAATTGTGTTGCTGTGCCAGTTGGTGGATCGTCGCGTCGCTGATCATCTGCTGCTGCGGAAATCCTTCAGCCGCATCCGCGGCCCGACCAGTCACGACCTGAAACGGGCCTTCACCCTGTGCGACGAACAATAATTTCTCCGGGCGCCAGCCGAGTTCAAGATGCAGGGCCAGGTCGGTACTGCCCTTATCTATAACAACCTTCCAACGACTGAATCGCTGCAGGGGAATCGTCAGGGAGTCGCTGATGATGGCGTTACCACCACCTCGCAAATGATAAAAGTGCCCGCTGGCGACGCGCCGCCAGTGCGGATTTATAGCCCGTGCCCCAGCAACAGCCTTAGTTTCTGACCATGCGTATATGCTTGCTCGCACGGTGACATTGTCGCCCGGCAATTGGAGGCCAACGCGGTCAACAAGAATCGGGCCGCTAGTGTCGAAGATATAGCCGCCATCCGCTTTATCACGCCCTGATGGAGCAAGCTTCAGCGATTCTCTGGTTGTATCAACGTGATGACTGTTCTTAATACCGGTGACCTGTGCCAGTGACCAGTCGTCAGAAACATCACGCCACGTTAGTCGCAAGTACTGGTAGCGATCGTTTTCGCCGTTGTCTGTCAGGTTGATGCGGCGGCGTTCGATTCGCTCGCCGTCTCGGCTAAGGAAAGCAATGCTTCCCGAGCCTATCAGGCGCCAGTTTTGCAAGTCATCGCTACCGTGCACATTCAGGTGCCCGATAAACGAATTGTTACTTTCGGGCCACACCAGATCTAGCGCATCGAACAATTGTGGGTGATTTCCTAGATCAACAATGTAGGAAGTAAGCTTTTTGTCTGGCTGCCTAAAGTCGCTGGGCTGATCGAAACTTTCCAATGAGACAGTCGTCTCTTCGGCGTTGCGCTTCACCAATAGGTTCAGGCTCTGTGCGTGTGTGTCTTGCCCGGAATAAAGCGGCAGGAGTACAAGAGGCACGGAGGTCTCTGCAACTGTACGTTCTTCTGCTGGCCGCACAATGCCGCGGGGCACCGGTTGGCCGGCACGGTTGTAGACGCCCAGATCACGCAACGCTGGATCGGTTGCAGACTGGTAAACCTCCAGAGGCAATTGAATTTGATATAAATCCGCCGCCCGATCGGGATTAACCGCCCAGCCGTAGGCATAGTCATCCGCATCTGGCAACTCGCTCGCCTGCAAGGAAGCGAACAGAACAGGCAATGCGAGGAAAATGCAGATTTTAAGGAGCGTAGTCATCTAAGTACGCTCCACATTAGGTTCGTCATTCACATCATCATGCATTTTTTCGTTCTTCCTCGGAGGAACAGGTGCGAAGTATCCAACAACCAAGAGCAGACCACCGGTACCAATGAACGAGACGATGCGCTCAACTGTGTCGCTATTGCCAAGATCAATCAGGAATAGCTTCACGACGACCACGGCCATCAAGCCCGCGCCAACATACCACGTGACCCGGTTCTGCCAACGCGCTCCCAGCACCATGCCAATGAAGCCTAGAACCCCCCAGTAAATTGACAAGGTTGACTGCACTAGATCGGATCGGAACAACAAGTCAAAGTCCCAGGCTACACCACCCAGGTGATGCGTCGCACGCACTACGGCAGCAGTCGACGTGACCAATGCAAAGATACCGATCGCCCGCAGACCAGATTGCCAGATGTCTGGTGAATTGATCTTCCCGGACTTGCGCGCGTGTAACAGCCAGTAAATCGCAACCAGACAAGTAAATGCGGTGACAATGTCCAGGGGATTCAGCAAAGGCACGTAGCTCAAAGGCGACGGATTGCCTGATGAAAAAATGTTCGCTCCGCCGATGATGACCAATTGGACCGCAACGAGCACACCGGTGCCGATGTGATAAGCCGCCAGATTCTGATTTACCGGCCAGTCAAGTCGGTGCCGTATTGTACGCACCGCCAATACAATGAGCCCAGGCACTAAGCCCGCCCCGACGACCAACCAAGTTTGACTGACCCCAAGCCTTTCTATCTGCCAAACGACCTCCCACATGGCCATGCCAGTCAGAAACAATAATGTCAGCGTATGCAGCAAAGCTACCGGCCTCGCAAACTGATCCCGCTGCGTCCAAAGAATGCCGTACTGAACTGCCAAAGCGAATGGCCATACGAACCATCCAAGGTACTGCAACGGGTGCCCAGAAGCCGAAGCGATGGAAAATACGGGAACCAGCAGTATGGGCAGAAACGCCAGTATCGCGGCACGCGCCAGGGGCCAGTTGATACGCATACCGATATACAGCAGTGCCGCTGCGAACGCCGTGAGGTAGGCCACTTGCCCGGTTGGATTATAGGTAACGAACAAACGGTCATCAATCTCCATGAACCCGCTTCCTAAGCACCACGCTATGCCCCAGCAAAACAACCCGAGCGCACTGCGTGAAAAAACATCAGAAACACCTTCGCGAAACCGGTCATAGCAATGCGCGGAGAAGATCGACGCAACGCCGATCAGCATGCCACCCAGGTAGTTGCCGTTGATGACAGCGATGCCTGCTCCATCCTTCCAGCCATACATCGTAAATGCTACACCCGCGCCGATTTGCAGTGCGCCGCCGCTAAACATCGCCAGTCTTCGTCCTTGACGAGCCCCAACCCAAACAAGCGCGGCGCCTTCAAGCGCCCACGCAGTAGCGGTCCATCGAGCGTCCAGCGCAAGTGGAATCGCAATGGTTGCAAACGCGATGGCTAGCGCAATGTAAGTTTGCACCAACAATCGGAAATGGTTTGGCCTGAATCGATACAATGCGAGCGCCGTTACAGCATATGCCAGCGCTACGACGATGGCACTGATGGCAAGTCCATACTCTGTATCTGATACCAGTCGTGCTTGCAGCGCGAACGCAACCACCGGCGTACCAAATACCAGAGTGCCGTCGACAACGTGCTTAAGAACAGGCGCTTGTCGAAACGCGAATAAGATTGAAACTGCTTGGTAAAAAACAAAGTACGCGATTAGAAAGGGCTCGGTGCTGGCGAACAACTCGGGGCGATAATTCGAATAGCCCCATACGCCGCCGATGACGAAGGTGAACAAAAAGCCAATGAGGTTTAGTTCTCTCCAGGCCTTAAACCAAGCGATTCCCAGTATCGCCGCATTCAGCACCAGATAGTAACTAAACAACAACACGTGATTGCCGCTACCTGTCGAGACGAGGATAGGCGCAAGGAAACCGCCAACACTTCCCAAGACAGCAAGCGAACGCGAGTCTTGTAACACCGCTAGCATGGCTGAGAAACACATTAAGGCAAGCAGCAATGCGAATGCGAGGCCTGCCGGCAGCAGGCTAAAGAAGCGCAGAGCTGTGAATATCGTCAGATACAGGACGCCCACGCCACCACCCTGCAGACTCAGTGCGTAGACGGGAAGTTTTTCACGCAACCTCCAGCCGACGACGAGTAGAATAATGCCGAAGCAGGCAACCCCTATCAGTCGAAGTTCAATCGGTAGTACAAGCATCTGCCGCTCAACTGCATATCTCAGCAAAAACGCGATACCGAAAAATGAAATGATAACGCCAGCCTTCACCGGCACGTTGCCGGTCGTGAGCCAGATTTTTGCTAGCGTCATCCATTTTTCAAACAGGCTTGGTTCTGGTGGCGCGGTAGCTCTAGAAATTTGTGCTGTTGCTTCCGACTTGGAAGGAACTGGCTTTTGCTCCGAAAATGGATCCGAATTGTAAGGATCAGATTGTGTCGGTGTGGATGGTCGCTTCGGTGCACTTGCTGAAGGCGAGGAAGGCGCCTCTGTCGTAGCAGCCTCCCTGATCAATGGTCCAGGCGCTGATACGTTTTCAGCTATTGGTTCGCGTGCCTGCTTGTCCAGACGTCGCTGCAAAAGGGTGACGGCACTTTGCAAGTCGGATACGCGGGCCAGCAAAAAACCAATCACCGCGCCGAACACTGCAGCGTAAAACGAGCCTCCCACGCCTCCCACCGTCAATCCGATGACGATGCCAATGACTACAAAAATAAATGTATTCATCGCAATATCCTCCCACGAGCATTCACTGACTTTACCGTCTCACCCGCAATTATGAGACATAAGGCGGCGAGGCGGTGTGATGCTTGCAGGTTTTATGGCGCTCAGCCTGATACGGGAGCCATAAAGAGACTGATCAGTCTTGAGGCCCTACCATTCCCCTACCACCGAAGCATTGGTGACCACTACTTCGTAGTTCTAGACTATCGAAACTGTCAACTAGCGGGTATCGTCTAATGGCAGACCCCATCAATACCCGGCGGCCATATCCACGACGTTCAGCAGGGGTTCGCCTGCGATAAAGCGGCGCAGGTTTTCGGCTGCAATAATCTGCATCCGCCGTGTGCCGTCACTGCCTGTCGCGGCCACATGCGGTGTAATGATCACGTTCGGTTGCCGCCACAGCGGGCTGTCCTCAGGCAGGGGTTCAGGGTCAGTCACATCCAGACCGGCACCGAAAAGTTTCTGCGACTGCAGTGCCGCCAGCAAGTCTGCCGTTACGGTGCTGGGCCCGCGCCCTACAGACAGAAAAATTGCGCCCGGCTTCACGGCGTCGAAAAATTCTTTGTCGAACAGCCCTGTCGTTTCGGCTGTCAGCGGCAGCGCATTCACCACGACGTCAGCTTGGCTCGCCAGTTTATGGAGCTCATCAGCAAGGCCGACGTAGTCAACATACTCCGGGCCGCTACGCGACGAGTTGCGGGTAGCAATCACACGCATGCCGAGTCCGTGTGCGCGCCATGCGATCTCGGTACCGATACCGCCCAGGCCGGCAATCAGTATGGTCTTGCCTTTCAATTCTCCGAACGTCGCTTTCCTGGTTGGCGAGCGGTCCCATCTTGAGTTCTGCTGAGATTGGGCGTAAGCCGGGAGGTTCCGGGCGAGTGCCAGCAACATAGCAATGCTGTGTTCCGCGATACCTGGCCCGGACAACCGTTTGTTATTGGTGAAAACGATTTGCTGCTTTTGTGCATCACTCGCGCCACGGCAATTATCCATGCCGACTCGGTAATTGTGAATCCAGACCAGTCTCGGAGTAGCGCTATCGAGCAACGCCTGAGAACAACTGGCGAGTACTCCGTCGGCACCCGCCATTATCTCGGCCGCGGGTGCAGGATTACCCGAGCGGTCGAAAACCAGTTCTATGTCGCCGGCGGCAGCCAGTTGTGCTTCGAATGCAGCAGTATTCGGCCCCATACTCTGCAGTAACATGACGACAACACGTTTGGGATTCCAGTCCGGACGCTTGTAGGCGGCGGTATCAGCTTCGCGCAGCCCCAGCTCCCTGATCAGTGCCTGTGCTTCGGGTGTCGGCCCCGCGCCGATCGCCGGCAGAGCTGCTGAAATGAGTATGAGCAAAATTGAGCAGTTGAGTTTCATAATGCGGTTGTACCGTTATTGTTTAGGCAGGTTCGGCTCAATGCACCGGGGATCATTGACCGATGTGCGATTTACCGGCCAGGCCTGCATACGCGCCGCGGGATACTCCTGAATCAGCTTTTCCGCCGCTTCGCTATCGGCAGCCAGCCAGGCTTCAAAATTCTCCGGGTCCAGTATTAGCGGCATACGTTTGCGCGTGTTGTGGATTTTTTCCATCAGCGGGTTTGCTTCTACCGTGCAAATGGTCGCCGATTCCAGATCATCACTGCGCTCCCACAAGCCGGCCAGTGCGAACGCCGGTTGCTTTGGCAGCGTGATGTACCACTTTTGTTTGTTGTTGCCCTCGAGCGCCTGCCACTCATAAAACCCCAGCACCGGAAACAAACACCGTTGGCCGTGTTTCCATGGCCCGCGATAACTGGCGGCTTGCTGCACGCCTTCGGCGCGGGCATTGAACGTGGCGTACTTGCCGGGTTTGCCCTTTGCCCAGTGCGGTACGAGCCCCCAGCGCACCGGCACGCATTCGCGGCCGTCATCGGTCAGGCGAACAATGGGGATTTGCGTTGTGGGCCGAACATCATAGTGGGTATCAAAGCGAAATTGATTCGGCCGCAGCTGCCATTCCCGCTCAAGGGCTGCGTCTACCCGGCTGACATATCGACCGCACATCGTATAAATATAGGGTATTGCCTGCTTCGCCGGTGATAATAATTATGCGGCCAGCCGGGCTGCGTGAAAGGCAATATGGTCGCCGATAAAACTGGCGACAAAATAATAGCTGTGGTCGTACCCGGGCTGCATCCGCAGCGTCAGTTTCTGGCCGGCTTCATGCGCCGCCTCGGCAAGCAATTCCGGCCTGAGCTGTTCAGTCAGAAAATCGTCCGCATCACCCTGGTCCACCAGAATCTCTCCGCTCTTGGCGCCTTTCCGGATCAATGACACCGCATCGTATTGCTCCCACGCGCTTCGATCAGCGCCCAGATAACCGGACAATGCCTTTTCACCCCAGGGGCACTGCATCGGGGCACATATGGGGGCAAAAGCTGACACCGATGTGTAAATGTCCGGATGCTTCAACCCAATGGTTAGCGCGCCGTGCCCGCCCATGGAATGCCCGGTAATGCCCTGGCGTTTTGGGTCAACCGCAAAATTGGCGAAAACGAGTTCGGGCAGTTCCGCTGTGATGTAGCTGTACATGCGATAGTTCCGGCCCCATGGCGACACGGTCGCATCGACATAAAACCCGGCGCCGGAACCAAAATCATAGCTGTCGTCCTCACCCGCTATGTCGGCTCCGCGAGGGCTGGTATCGGGTGCCACCAGGACGACACCGTGCTCCGCCGCGTAGCGCTGTGCCCCGGCCTTCACGGTGAAGTTTTCTTCGGTGCAGGTTAAGCCCGACAGGTACCAAAGCACCGGCAGCGGTTTGTTGCTGGCACTGGCTGGTTGAAACACTGAAAAGCGCATCGGGGTGCCGGTTTCGGCCGAGTCATGACGGTAAACACCCTGTGTACCGCCGAAGCAAAATTGTTCACTGATTATTTCCATAACAAGTGCCGCCATCCAAAGCTCAATCCCAGCAATAACACTACAGCAATTTCGCAACCACTGAATACAGAAAACCCGACTCAAGGTCGGGTTTTCAAAGGACAATGTCGGATGTGGACTAAGCGGCTTGTCTTCGCCGCATCCAGCCAAGACCGGCTAAAGCTGAACCAAAGAGCCAAACAGCTCCAGGCACCGGAACCTGAGGCAACACCGCCATGTTCAGTTCGTAGAGGTCAAAGTAATCTTCACCATCAACCTGAACTGAACCATAGGAAGCGAATATGTCGAAGTAGTCAGTCACGTTGCCCTGAGCGGCCATAATAAAAACGTTGATGTCGTTATCAAAAATTACCCCGCTGGCGGGTGCCAGATTCAAATTCAGATTCCCCACAAAGAAATCCTGCACATACACATTGGCTTCCGCCGAACTGCTGACAAACACATCGTTAGCGCACGATGCACCGCAACTAAAATCATCCTGCGAGAGCAAAGGCGCTCCGTCTCTTGTTATATACATTCCAAAGACTGCGCTCGGGAAGTTTCCGGCACCGCCTAACACTGGCGCGTCGGTATCTATAACAAACATCCCTTGTATATCTGAGTAGGTACCGGTGATGTCATCAAAGTTCTGATCGTAAGATTCATTGATCGATGCCGAGAAATCAACGGAAATAAAAGCCGCCGACGTGGTGATAGGCAAAAAGCCAACAAATACCAAACAGATTGAGGAGATGGCGCGAGCAAGATGCGCTGGAACAATTGATTTCATATGCGATTCACCAGATACAATAAAAAAACTAAACCGAGAAAACCCGGTTGAGGCCTGTGCCTTACTTGCCAAATGAAGGCGGCGTTACATATCTGGTACATATGAACGTGGAAAACATAGCACGCGTGTATCGGGGAAACAATCACCAAAATGCAGGAGTTGGCCTGTGTCACGGCCATAGAATTATCATTATGTTAAAAAGGAAAACCCGGCTCCGGGCCGGGTTTTCCTTTGAGGATACGCTGATACGTATCGGAAACGATCCGCGAATTGCTTAGAAGTTGAGCACTCCGGATACCCCGATCTCGCGTCCGCGCGCTACGCCCAATCCGGAGCACCGCTGCAGGGGGCTATTGAAGGTGGTGAACGCTGCGTCCCGGTAGGTACAGGTGCTGGTTCCGGAGAACGTCCCGGTCGACGTGTCATCGTCGGTGAGATTGCGGATAAACACGGCGGCGGTCCATGTTTCATTCCCGATATCCGCCCACAAATTCAGCGTCGTGGAGTCGCCTATGTACCCCTGATTTACAAGATCAATATAGGTCTTGCTGCGATAGGACAAGTCCAGACGGGTACTGAATTCATAGTTGCTCATGACCGGCGCCGTGTACATGATGCCGGCGTTTACCGTGGTCTTTGGGATGCCCGGCGATGTTTTACCCTTGAGTGAACGACCGTTAACGATTCTGCGGTCGAGCGATGATCCGGGTACAAAATCATTGTCATACTCGTGATCTGCATAGCCAACGGCAAGATTCGCGGTCACCCGATCGGTAATAGTGGCCAGCGCCTCGAATTCAAAACCTTTTACAGTCGAATCAGACACGTTCTGCGTGTATGAAATAGTCGACGCAGGCAACTGTGCAGACTGTTGCTGATCGGTCACGTCCATGTAGTACACCGCAATTGATGTCCGCAGCTTCGCATCGCGGAAACTGTTCTTGGCGCCGATCTCATAGTTCTTAAGCTCTTCAGGCTTGACGTATACGGCATCCGCGAAGTCTCCCGGGAACCCTGGCGGCTCGGTCGTATTGAAGCGGGCGCTTTTGGTGCCTTCGGAGTACAGCGCGTAATAGGTCTGGCCCTCTAGGGGCTGCCAGCTGACCGTCAGGCGCGGCAGAAACTCGTTCTCGGACTCCTTCAGATTCTGCCCACTTGTATCCGCGTAACTTTGGAGGCGGCAGTCCGGACACTGATCCTTTCGGATGGTTTCATGCTGAAAGCGAGCCTCGAAAGATGCCGTTACCTGATCGGACAAATCGTATTCGACCTGACCGAATACGGCAGTGTTTTCAAGCTCGTCCGCACCTCGGTCTTCTATCTTACTAACGTTCATTATGCTGCCCGAGAAAGAACTCAGCGGAACGTAGTTGTCGACCCGATAATTGCGATTCTTCTCATCAAAGTAATACAAGCCGGCTAGCCAGCGAAGCTTTTCCGCAGCAGGTGAGACGATTCGAATCTGATGAGATGTATTTTTGAAGTCTTCCTGAGTCGCGATAAAGCCGAAAGATGACTTGCCGCCGGGAGCAATCCCCATGCCGGGGCCAAAGAACGGATCCACACCCAGGCCGTCAAGATTACCGCGCGGGAAGAAATCGCCGTTCGACTTAAGAGCCGACTTGAAATAGCCGCCGCGGTACGAGAGCTGGTAGTCGCCCATGTCGTAGTCGGCGATCAATGTCAGGAAGTTGCGCGTCTGCTCTTCGCCACAAGCATAGGGCGTGCCTCGTCCAACCGCACCGAAAGAAGCGCCGCCATTGTAAGTGGGCTGACATTCGGTTGTACCTGCAATCGGATCCAGCGTTTTGCCCTGGGGCCAGATAGTACCGTCGCCAACCACCGACGTATTCACGCCCGCAGCAATCCACTCGTCAGGATGGGTAATATGAACAAGCGGTGACTCGTCCTTATCCTTGGCATAGTTGTAACGCAGCTTGAACGATAAGGCATCGCTTGCCTGCCAAAAAAGCACGCCGCCAAGTGCGGTCGTCTTTTCGCCACCCACGCCGCCACTGCCCGACGGGGTTTGCGCAAAGCTATCAGTGTCGTCGCTGACAACTGACAACGAACCCCATAGGGTGTTCTCGATGAGGGGAAAGTCTAGCCGGCCTTCCACCTGCGACCGCGGTGTGTTCCCCACCTCATACTGCGAGTAGAAAACGCCGACCCGGCCCGAAGCCTCGTCCACCGTCGGATCGCGAGTTACCAGATCAATGGCACCCGTGTAGGTGGACCTACCGAACATGGCGCTCTGTGGGCCGCGAATGACCTCGGTGCGCTCGACGTCCTGCAAGCGCAGGCTGGCGATGGAACCGGAAAGATAGATGCCATCGACAAAAACCGACACACCGCGCAGTCGCTCGTCGGTTGTGTTTGGTGACAAGCCGCGCATGGTAATTGTCGACGAGCGACGGCCGGACGGGGTGCGGATATTGAGGGACGGCACCCATTTGTCGAGATCAACCAAATTGCGTATACCCAGTTGCTCGACTGATTGCTCATCAATTACGGAAATAGACAGTGGAACATCGTACAGGGATTGCTCGCGCGCCTTGGCCGTTACGATGATTTCATCGGTAGCGGCTTGCGCCGGCATGACCAGAAAAGCCCCTGTGAACAAAGCGGCTGCCAGATAACTGCGTGTAACTAATCTGTGTGACATGACTGACCCCTGTACTCCAAATTACAAAATTAAAAGCGCCAAAACGCGTATTGACTAACCGTCTGCGCCATCCCTCAGCCACAGCTGATAAGGCGAATAGCTGTCTGCACCCAACGTGGTATCAAAATAGTAAATTTGTTGCGGCGTTACCTTGATAATGTCGAAACGCCTGAACGCGCGCGGTTTGGAAATACGCACCAGATTGTATTTATCCAGCAGTTGACCGAAGCGCGGGTCGGTTGATTCGATAACTTCGGCAGTGCCTTTCATCTGCACGCTGGTCCATTGCTTAGGCCCGCCCTCTGCTACCGTCCAGCCTTGGAAACGCACCGCACTGATGTTCGGGTTGACACGCAGTTGCAGCAGTTTCTCGGTACCGCGCTCTGAAACCACGTAAAAAACCTTTTCGTCGACGTCCAGCACCATGTCGACGGTAGTCGCGGTGGGCATATCGTCTTGTACTGTCGCAATCGCAAATCGCTCACGACCGGGTAGAAAGGCAACAATTTTTTGCCATATCTCGTCCTGATGCAGACTTGGGAAATTATTGACGAACTGTTTACTGGCGCTGGTGATGAAGTCGACATCAAAATCAACCTGGTGGCATTCGGCGCACGTCATACCGCGCGGGTACGTTGCGTGCTCTTTGCTCTTTACCTGATCGGCCGTAATGGGCGGGCCGTCGATAATGAGGGCATCAAAGCCCATTTCGCCCGGGCCAACATTGACGCCTTTTTGCTCATGGGCCGCCCCAAAAGCCGATCCGCAGGCAATTAGCGCAAGCGCCATGGATGCGAACGCATGTGTTGTGGGTCGTGATGCAATAACCATCAGCGGGCGCTCCAAACAGTGTGCTGAGGATGCTAGTTCATGCCCTGACCACCGGTATTCGTGGAATATACCTACTGCCGTTGCTCTGTTCGCTGGGTGGTTGAGTCCTGCTAGTGCAGAACGAAGCATGTTTACGTACCATCCCGTGAGGGCATTTGAGGAGCATTGCATGATGAGCATCAGTCGCGGTTTACAGATTTCTGCTGTTCTGGCCACCACGTTTTTGCTGGCCAGTGGCGTTTGGGCCGGCGGGCACAGCACCCCAAATCCCAATGCCAAGCCGGTCGACAAAAGCAAGGAACTGCCGGTGCGCAAGATTCCGAATATTCCGCCTGCTGCGGAAGCCTACTACGCACCGGACGATTACCACTTTATTGCTCAGACCCAGGATTCTGATGCGCAGAGTCCGGAAGGCAGTCGTATCGGTGGCGCGCTGACGTACATTTTTACCGACGACGGCAAGAACATGCGCCGCATTAACGATCATGGACAGGATGCCTGCTCGTATTTCTTCCCCGATCAGCAACGCATCGTGTGGACTTCCACGAAAGACCATATGGACATGCCGCTTGGCGACTGGGGCAGTCAGGATGAATATCCGCAAGGCGCGGAGCTCTATACATCCGATCTCGACGGCAAGAACATTGTCCGGCTCACTAACAATGAGTGGTACGAAGCTGAAGTTTCTATTTCACCCAACGGCGAGTGGATTGTGTTTGGCCGGCAGATTGACGGCAATCTGAATCTCTGGCGTATGCGCCCCGACGGTAGCGATGAGCAGCAGATCACCTTTACCGAAGACTGGCAACCGGGCGCACCGTTCTACTTGCCGGATAACGAGACAATCATGTTTCGGGCATGGCGCAGCAGCGAATACGGCAAGATTCAGCCGACACCGATGACGGTATTCACCATCAAGCATGACGGCACTGAATTAACGCAGCGCACTTTTGACCGTGACATGAACTGGGCGCCCTACCCGGCCTCCAATGGCCGTCACTATGTATTTGTCAGGGTAGTCGACGGCAACTGGGAAGTGTTTCTTGGCGATCTCGCGGGCGGCGAACCGGTGCGCCTGACCTATAATCTCGGTTTCGACGGGCTGCCATCGCTGTCGAAGGATGGCACGAAAATGCTGTTTGCCCGCAGCGAACCCGGTCGCGGCAATCTGTCAACTTACGTTATGGACATGTCGTCGTTTGACCTCGGGCCGGATGCCTACAAAGGGATACCCGACACGGTGCTGCCGGAGAATCCGCACTTCGTGACCGACTTCACTGTACAACGCTAGTTTGAATTGCAGACAGGCACAGCAAACGCTCCCGTCATGTTGAGGTTTCCATAATGCCAATGGATATTCCGGCTATCGCCGTTGTTACTTTTCCGGCGCAAACCCGACTTGATGATGCATCGCTGCGCAAGCTGCTTGAGGAAGCCGGGCCCGAATACGTCGACATCCCCGGCTTGCGGCGAAAGTACTTTTTGTCCGGTGACGGAGTCGCCGGTGGAGTGTACGAGTGGGATTCACGAGCCAGAGCGGAAGAATTTTACAATGACGAATGGTACAAGGCAGCGCAGAAAAGATTTGGCGCGATTCCAAAGGTAGTGCTTTACGACTCGCCGGCGATTGCCGATGGCATCCGGCACAAGCTGGAAATTTACTGCCCCTAGCAGGCCCTTGCGCGCGCCCATGGTGCTGCTGCTCGGGCTACCTCTAATGCTCTCGAAGCTGACAGGGCTGAGGCGAATGGCTGCAAATTGACCACTTGGCGGCTCGCCAAATTTGCTTGTTAAAAACGCTGATTAGCCGGATGATGCGCCACCATTTTCACCTTTAAAGGGGGTCCTGAAGTGGCTTCCGATCTAAACCGCGCCGAAGAGTCAGCCAAAGAACTAGCCGCAGAGAACCGCGAATCACGGCTGCGCAGTATCCTCAAGGCCATCACGTATCGAATCATAGGCACGGTCGCCACGGCGGGTGTTGCACTTTTTGTCACCGGCGAGACAAGTGTGGCACTGGCGATTGGCGCCGTCGAACCGTTTGCGAAAATTATTATTTACTACGTGCATGAGCGGGCATGGCAACTACTGCCGCGCGGATACATCCGTCGCTTTATTCATCGGAACTGAGTGGTATCGTTTATAGTTAGGCGCTGCAGCGTGGGGAATTTACTCTGACCCCATTGATTGACGAGCGCGGCGGTTCTGGCTAGGTCATCGGGTAGACATGCAGCCCGAACAAAAATGCCAGATAGTCGGTGAACCAAACCAACTGCGTCAGGACGGTGAGCACGTGAAATACAGGCCGGCGACCGTAGCGCCAGGCAATCAACGTGGCAATCACAAGTAGCCAGACCACGCCGCCGAGCATTGCGCCCAGATCGATAGCAAAATTTCTGCCAGTAGCGCCCATGTCGAAAACGTTGGGGCCGAACATCGCTAGACCGGTCACGCCGAAATCAAGCAGTGCGCCAAGCGCTAGTAATGCAACGGCGCGGCCATCGCCGTCACTACGCAGCGACCATGCTGTGCCAATCATGTAAGTCGAAAAAGCTATGTAATAGATAAATTCGGTTAGTGACATCTATTCGTTCTCGACCGGCTTCTTGAACCATTTCGGATCAGGCACCCAAGCATCAGCAAGCAATACATCTATATGGCCGTTCCCTTCGCGCAATGGAATAGCCGCCTGATACTCCGCGGAGTAATAAAAATCCCTTGCGGCATCGGGTGTCGGAAACTCAAATACCCGAATGGAGCCGGGAAACGGCCCACCTTCGATGACCTCGGTCTGACCTTCCTCGGTAGCAAACAACAGGCGAGCGCCCGTTTTGATTAGCAGCGGCACCGCGATACTTGCGTACTCACGCATCCCGGCCGGATCGACACCGTTACCAATAACGATCATATAGCCAGGTTTAGCAATTTCTGAGTCACCGTTAGGCGACGCCGTCTCGTGCGCACCGCCGATCGCCCAGCCCGGCAACAAAAACAACAGCGTTATTAGGGCGCTGCGCAATAGATCAGACACCATCTTTCTTCTCCCTATTCAAATGACCTCGGCCAAGGCAAGATCGTGCGATTACACTGCAAGAATGTACCGTGTGTTTCCATGGTCAGCTAATTATGTTACTTACTAGTAACATGCATAGCAAAGGTTTTCCGGTTAAGCGATAGTTGCCGGGAAACACCAAGGGCAATGGTGAAAATTAATCTGTCGTTCTACACTGGGCTGCCAGAAAACGCAGCCGCTCCTGCCATTGCATGAGAACCTAGTAAATGAAACTGACGACCCTGATCGCCCTGTCTGTTGTATCAATTCCGTTATCGGCCGCCGAGCCTGCTGGCGATTTTTGTCCTGAGGTTTATACCCAGCGGGTAATCGAACTGCCCTTTAACCCGGCTTTTCTGCATGTTGATTCATTCAATGCACCGGACGGCAGCAGGCAGGATGGCCTGCTGATGTCGAGTTTCTACAACGCCGTCAAAAACCCGGAAGGGACGGAGTTTGCGCGGCTGTTTGAACGTGATTTGATTGCCCGCATTGCGGATATTAACGATCCATCGGACGTCATGCCGGAGGTTGAAGTTCTGAGTGACCTCGACGGCATATCGCGGCAGGTATGGCCCAACGAGACCGCACGGGCCCCTGACGGCTTCGTGCCTTTCGAGGCGTTGGTTGCTCCGCAAGGTTTTCAGTCGGCGCTGCCGGCCGGTCGCCTGAGCCTGATTAATCTGGACGACCCGAAGCGCGGTGAATACCTGGTGGATCAAAGCAGTTTTGTGCCACCCCGCTGTGCGCCCGGCAGCGATGACAACCAGCCGTGGTTCTACCACGGAGTTCTGTTTATTGATATGGACGAAGACGGGCGGCTGGATATAGTCACCGCACGCTCCAGTTTTAAAGTGCGCGGCGGCATCTGTCCTCCAACAGGTCAGCTGGTGTGGTTTCGCAATCCGGGCAAAGCACTCGATGCCAACACCGAATGGGATGAGTTTGTTCTGGTGGATACCAAGCCCAAGCCGGGCGGGCCGGAAGTCAACATCAATGCCGCCGACATGGACGGCGATGGACGCATCGAAATTATCGCAACACATTTCTTTAAACACGACGGCATTACGATTTACGGCCAGCCGGAGGGCAAGAAATGGTCTGACTCTGACCCCAAAAATGGGCCGTTCGTGCGGCAGCAAGATATCATGCGCGGGCAGGGCAACCCGTTTGCGGTGGAGATTGCGGATCTGAATCTGGATGGCCGCCTCGATGTGCTGACCAGCAATCATCAACCGGACAATTGTTTTGAGGTAACGCAGAGCAAGATTCCGGGGCGGGTGCTGGCTATTGAGCAACCAGACAGCGGTGACATCTTTAACGACCCGTGGACGGTGCATGTTGTCAAAGACAATATCCGGCCAAACCCGACCTACCCTGAGCCGGAACGCGGCCCGGGCCGCCTGGCACCCAACCGTGCGGTGGCTTTCTGGCCGGCCCGCGTGCTCGAAGGCAATTCACGGCCCTGGTTACTGGTCGGCGGCGATGAAGCATCGAAAGTATGGGTTCTGAAACCGCGTTATCCGCTCAGCACGGACCGCTGGGAATACGACTCGGCCGTCATCTTTGATATTAACGATTACTACGGCGCGAACGCCACGCAAACATTGCTGGACGATCCGCAGGGCGTGAGCATTTCGACCATCGGCGGATTGACATGGCGTTACGATCAGCCTGGGCCGCTGGGTCTCGCCGAGATCTATTTCCCGGTGTTCGAGGCAAAAGACATACACGTAATGAGCTTCCGTCCAACCGGCGATAGAGCCATCAGCTGCCCGGCTGACGTGACCGTGAGTTGCCCGGCTCCCGGCAAATAATCCGGCACACGATGGCTGACTGGTGGTTCATTTAGCCCGCCCGAGTACAAAGCGGCGACTGGTTTCAACCGCCACTTGCTGCCATACATCGTTACTGCCCGGCCAGCCGTAAATAAATGCGAAGGACTGCTTCTTCGGCGGCGAGCATGGTGGCAACAACGACGATGAAGGCGACGATGCCATGGGACCCACCGGCAAAAACCACTGCATCACCAAAGGCAAAATCGATGGCCCCCAGCATGATGAATTTACAGCCGAAAAGCACCACCCATGCGCAGATAACACGCAAGATCCTCGCGGCAACACCGGATTTCGAATTGAAATAAAGTGCAACCCGATGCTCTACGGCAAGTGTCGCCTTGAGCAGAACCTGCAGCAGTATGGCGGCGAGCACAGAGACCGTAAACGACTCGACCGTAACCAGCTCCCAGTACTCGTCGAACAGGTTGAGGACAGTCAGGTCAATCAATATCGCCGTAAGATATCGTATGTAAAGCCTTTGCTTGTTTGATACCGTATTCGTAAGCGCGATGCCGGGTATTTCTTCGGTCATACCTTGTCTCTGTCGATCCCAGTAATGGAAGTTTGATTGAAGTTATTTTAGCGAGGGTAAACCAGCACGATGTTCAGCCGGAAACCCCAGCCTTCCGGGCCGCCATCTGGCGTATCAACCCAATAGCGGACACCACCGCCAACCTGCACAAGCTGATTGCCGAGCTTGATCAGTTTGCTGGCCATCAGATTAACAGGAACAGACCAGGATTCGCTTTCCCAGTCATAGGTCGATTCCAGATTTACGGCCCACGTTACCTGCTGCGGTGTCACGTACGACGCAAAAGGCTGCAGGAAAGTCGCACTGACATCAGCCCGGTCACCGTCACCGGCAAACGACTCGATATGGTTTGCAAGGCCGCCGATTGTCCACTTGCCGACCTGCTTCAGCGCGACTGCGGTCGGGCCAATACCCCACTTCTCGGCACCCAGAAATTCGTCTGTTGCCGTTGGCAATAGCAACACCGGCCCCACACCCCAGATCCAGCCACTCCCGGTCGGCGACTTCGGGGAGAAAAACGCGCTTTGCACGACGTCACCGAGCCCGAACTCGCTGTATCCGACGAACGGAACATCCTGTTGATCTACGATTGGCAGGATCGTCCGCGATATGACGTTCCACTCCTCATTGAGCGTTATAGGTATCACCGGCTGGATGTTGAGCTTCAGCATTGAGCCTTCGTCATTCACGCCAAAATCACGGTCGTAATTGAACTGCAACGGAACGCTGATCAGCGAGGCAATCGGGTTGGAAAGCTGCTTTGCGACGTCGTCCACGGATTCTCCGGCCTTTACTCGCCCGGAGGTCAGCAATGCAACGATCAGCGACAGTAACAAGCACGAGAATAAACTTTGGTTAACAAATCTGGTGGTCATAAAGTTGGCTTTTCCAAATTTCGACTGGCAATCATCATAGGGAATCGCTGAATCCTGGGCCAGAACGCCTCAAACACGTAGACAGCGCCAACACCGTAGATTGACGCACCGATAAACATCCAAAGTCGGCCATAAAAAGCAGCAGAAGCAGAGCCGCCAAACTGCGAGTCCAGCACAGCGGGGCCCAAAACAACCACCATGGTCAGAAACGCATAAGACCACGTTGCACCGTCCTCGGCCAGCCCGCGCCCAATAAATATGCGCCTGCCGAATACCAATCCTGCCAAACCAATAAGCAACGCATAGAGCATCAACGAAGGCCAGATCCCCAGCAGTTGCCATGCCAGAATCGCTGCAGCGCCGCCCGCCGCCGTCGAGGTTAGCAATGAGCGAGCCGCATCCTTTACGCGATCGCGTGACGACTCCTGCACCATCGCGGCCACCTTAATCATCACAGCGGCATTGGTTGCGCTGGCCGGAGAGAACAAGAACCACACCGTTATGGGTAACACAACAGCGATCGCGCGCATGGCATTGCGACGGGCTTCAGTGGTGCTCGGCCGCGCGAGTGGCTTGCCGGGCTGATTATCGGGCGCGACTGCCGCAGGCAGCGGTTCCACCGGGTCAGGCAGCAGCACATGACCAAGCCAGGCCATGCCTACACCCAGGAATGCTGCCTTGGCCACGCCGGCGCTTACCAGGATGAGGGCGTCAACCGACACGGAACCGACCGCAACCGTCAGTGTTACGCCGATGGTCAGCAAAGTACCGATGGCGACCGGGCCGCCGCGGGCGGTGAAGTAGAAGATATGAAACAGCACCAGCGACAGCAGAACCAGCCCGGCAAGTACCTGGTTAAGCAGCAAAGGCAGTAGCAGATACGAGCCGTAAACACTCACGAGCAGCGCTATTACGGTGCCAACAAAAAACTTTGCCCCGGGCCGCGATAACGGCAGCGCAAGCAACGTTAACGTGAGCACTGGCGCAATATATGACAAAGGCCAGGCACCGACTTGCGATATCCACATAGCAAGTGCTGTGCCAAGTGCCAGACGCAATATGCGCCGACTTGCAAGCGCCCGGTCGGCTGCCAATACCTGATGATCAGTAGGCATACGACAACAAACTCATAACGCGCACATACACCTTGCCAAGCGCATTAAATAGCCAGTTACCGCCGGTATAAACGATGACCGAGGCTTGCGCTCCGACACGCAGACGCTGGCGATCCTCAGGGTCCATGTCAAAATCGACAACGACCGGGAAACGCTGGGCTGCGCGCAACCATTGCCGGTCGTCCTGAACAGCGGGCAAGCTGCCAAGCGGCGCCGAATCAACTGCAACACCGAAACCGATACTGCGCGCCTGACCCTGGAACACGCGGCCCGGATAAACATCAAACAAAACTTCTGCCGCATCACCCGGGTCGAGATTTCCAAGATTATTCTCGGTGAAATCGGCCTGCACCCAAAGCGTGCTTGACGAGATAAAAGTGAGCTGCGGTTGGCCTGCGCCCGCGAAGTTGCCGCGGTCGACACGCACATCGGTTACCACTCCGTCGGTCGGCGCCATCACCTTGGTTCGTTCGAGATTCAGGCGGGCCTGGCTCAATGCCGCGAGGGCCTGCCGCACGCCTGAGTTACTGTCGCCTGCCTCCCCCGCATTCTGCCTAGCCTGTTCGAGTCCGGCCTCGGCGGCAACCAGCTGCTGCTGTGCCACCTTAAGTGCGGCTTCTGCTGATTCAATCCGACGATCAGACAACGCCCCCGGATCCTGCTCCTTGATGCGCCGCAAGCGTGTTGCATCCTGGGCAGACCGCTCCAGATTGGCCCTGGCCGATTGCACGTTTGCCGCTGCGGCCTCAACGCCGGAGCCCGAAGCACCGGCAGCCTGCCGCGCAGATTTCAGGGCAGCTTCTGCACTGGCCACGGCCAGTTCGTATTGCTCCGGGTCGATACTAAACAACACATCACCCGCCGTAACGACCTGATTGTTTTTCACCCCAACTTCGATAACAGTGCCGGAGACCTCTGCAGCAACAGGCACCACCAGTGCATGCACGCGCGCCTGGGTGGAAAACGGCGTAGCACGGTCAGCTATCAGGTAGCCGATCAGCAATACCAGCGTCAAAACCAGCAGCCGCAGTGTCCACTGCCGAACGGGATCGGTCTCCGCTACCGCGTTTTCTTCATCGTTGGCTTGTGTTTCTGTTTCTGTTTCTTCGGTCATGGCTCGTTCTCTTGAAGTTCTTCGGGACTATCCAGCAAGTCACCCCAATCGGTGCGGTCGCGCATGGCATTCAATGATTCTTCACTGACCGGGCTGACCGGATCAGCGCCGTCCGACAGCTGCAAACCGCCGCCCAAAGATACGTACAATGCAATAAAGCCGCTGACAATATTGCTCTTGTTAGCTACATAGTTACCCTGCTGCGCGAACAGTGCCTGCTGCGCATCGAGCACACGCTGATAATCGGCGAAGCCTTCGCGAAAGCGCAACAAGGCCACATCGTTTGCACGGCCTGCCACTGACACTGTCTCGGCCAGTAGTTCATCGCGGGCGCGGGCTCCGTCGAGGGCCACCAAAGCATCTTCTACCTCACGTGCTGCCTGTATCACGGCTTCGCGGTAGGCGACCAACGCCTGCTGTAACCGCGCATCCTGTACCCGAATATTGTTCTTAATGCGGCCGTAATTGAGGAAGGTCCATACGAAGCTGGGGCCGATGGCATAGTTAAGACTGTCGGAACTGAATAACTGATCCAGCCCGCTTTTTCCGGTTTGCGTGGTGTTTGTGTTACCGGCGGCAACCAATCCCAGCGAGCCGCCGATGGAAAAGCTGGGGTACAAATCGGCTGAGGCCAGCCCGACATTGGCATTTTGCGCCATGGCCAGATACTCCGCCTGACGCACATCCGGTCGCTGCCGCAGCACATCAGCCGGCAAACCCAGTGCCAGAGACTCCGGCACCCGCGGGATGTTCCCGCCTTCGGTCAGCACTTCGCGCAACGACCCCGGTGCCTTGCCAAGCAGGGTGCTCAAGGCGTGCCTGGCCTGACGCAGGTCTGCCTGTAACGCGGGGACGACGGCCTGTGTACTCAACAATTGAGTGCGCGCCTGCAAGACATCCAGTTCCGACGTGTTGCCGTTTTGAAACTGCACATCAACTATGTCGTAACTGCGCTGCTGGCTGGCAATATTATCCGCCGTAATGGCGAGCTGCGCTTCGAGAGTTCGAATGGCAAGATAAGTGCTGGCGACCTGCGCCGTTACCAGAATAACTGCCTGATCATATGCGGCCACCGAACCAAGGTATGCTGCGTCTGCGGCCTCAATGCCACGCTTAAATCGACCCCAGAAATCCAGTTCCCAGCTGGCCGTGACGCCGGCGTCGTATTGCGTGAAACGCAAATCACCGGCGACGGTATTCGCCGCATTCTTGCTCGC
Organism: Gammaproteobacteria bacterium; assembly: GCA_030426355.1. Lineage (GTDB taxonomy): Bacteria > Pseudomonadota > Gammaproteobacteria > Steroidobacterales. The sequence continues at coordinate 242,945 of JAUHYQ010000005.1, read as the reverse complement.
ACGGACACCGGTAGCACCACCGGCAACCACCTGTACTTGCGGGTACTGCGCACCGGTGGCGATACCCAGCTGCGCTCTGCTCTCTAACACCCGCAGGCCCGCTACCTCAAGCGAATTGTTGGCCTGCAGAGCAATCTCGATCAGGCGATTGAGCTCAGGGTCGTTGAGCCGCTCCCACCACCGTTTACTGTCATCGGCCGTTACAATCGGCGCAGCGAACTCGCGCTCGTACCAATCGGGGGCAATATCAACGACCGGCTGTTTGTAATCCGGCCCCACCATTGCGCAGCCACCGAGCAGTGCCGCGGTAACTGTTACCCAACCGCCCGGTGCCAACCGCGCCCATTTACCGAAGAAACAACACATTGCTGCTAAGGCGTTTCCGCTGCCTGGTTATCTTGCGCACTGTCGGATTCTGGCGGTTGTTGCCAGATCCAGTCGAAAATAATCCGGTAGCCCAGCCCGAGAATAACCGCACCGAGAAACAGCCCTATAACGCCGAAGCTCAGCATACCGCCGATTGCGCCGAGCAAAACCACCAGCACAGGCAGATCCACTCCGCGCCCCAGCAGAATCGGCTTCAGCACGTTGTCACTCAGCGCAACGAGAATGGAATACACGGCAAATACAGTGGCAGTCAAAGGATCGGCATACGAGAACACCCAAATTATGAGTGGCAACATGATGAGCAAAGCAGGCACCTGCACAATCCCAACCACGAGGATAACAACCGCGAACATGCCCGCTGCCGGAACGCCGGCAACGGCAAAACCAAGTCCGGCGAGCGCAGCCTGAATTGCAGCAACGCCCAGTACTCCGTTGGTGACACTGCGTATCGTCGAGATCGCCAGGTCTGTCAGGTGCTTGCCCTGACCGGGAGCAATACGGTTGCATACGGCTTGTGCCGTTTCGTAACTGCTGCGCGCATACATCAGGCATACGCCGGCGATGATGATCGACGCAGTAAACTGCAGCAGCCCTATAAACAGTGTGCCGGCTGATTTTAGTAGCCATTCACCAACTTGAATTAATTGCGGCCGATACTGCGCCGAAAGATCCTGCAGGCCAGTGGCTCCCTTACTCCAGATTTCAAATACGCGTTCGCCAATAACAGGCCATTCGGCCACACTGCTGCTCGGCTGCGGAATGGCGAGGCTACCCGACTTAACTTCACCCGCCAGGTGAGTAGCCGTAGAGATCGTCGAATCGGCTACCAGCCAGCCAGGCACCCATAGCACCAATAGCCCCACCAACGTAACGATGGTGGCTGACAGCTTCTTATTATTGCCGATCAAACTGGTAAGCTTTATATGCAGCGGATATACGGCAATCGAGATCAGGATGCCCCACAACGCGATGCCCAGAAACGGCCCGACAACCGTCAGGCAGTAACTCACCAGCAGTACCAGGGCCGCTATCCGCAAAAATGCAGACATGGCATTGCGACTAAAGGCCTCCTCGTTTGCAAGACGCTCTACATCATTCATGAATTCTGTTGCCCCATATTTTTTGTAACACTGCGAATAAAAAGGCGGTTGTCCAGCCTATTAAAAGAATGCCATCAATGGCCTCAAAACCACTCAGAATACGCCATGCGGAACTCAGCGTGATATCGCCATAGCCTAGGGTTGTGAAAGTCACGGCCGAAAAGTACGCGGCTTGCTCGAAAGTGGTGAGCTGGTCAGGAACGAGGACACGATAGGTAACGGCCCACAAGCCAATTTCAATGAGATGCAGCGCGACCAGCAGTAGCGCTGTGCTGCTGATGACCAAGAGCGGCGAATTTGGCCTGAACCGGCCGTCCGTGCCGGTGTGCCGTCTTATAAGGAAATCCAGCCACCTGGTTGTGCCTATACCGTGTATTAACACGGTAATCACGATTAATGCCGCGGCGGTAGTAATTACAACCAGCACAAACTGCCCCTGCCATCATTTTGGTTCCCCGCACACGATAACCCATCAGAGCGCCTCGACATAGGGGTCGTCTATTAAGGGATGCTGGCAATCGCCGCAAAAAGAAAACCCATCGCAAGGATGGGTTTTCTAAGAACAATTTTTAGGGACGGAAGGCTATCAGATGACTTGCCTGCGTCTCATCCAGCCCAAACCAGCCAAGGCCGAACCGAACAACCAGACAGCGGCGGGAACCGGCACCACCTGAACGTCCATACGCACGTTTTCAACACCCCAGCCACCCTGGCTGACCGATATCGCGAAGTTGTACTCACCCAGAGCATTCGGATCAAAAGCGCCGCCGGGCGGGCTGACGACACCGGGTACCGCTGTAGCAAACGAGCCAAACATCAAATTTTGAGAATCTTCAAAATGGGTGATAGCGCCCAATCCCGCGGTCAAGTTCACCGTACCCAGACCGACGGGACCGTTGTCAAACGCCGGATCAAAATCATAGAACAACGTGATGTCGTAGTCGGCGATGGTCTCTGTCGGGCTGTCGATGTCTATGTAGAAATTAAAATTCCACAGGGCACCCTCATAAATGCTTTCGCCCATTCCGCCAAAATTACTGCCGGCCTGAGCAAAATAGGTGCCGGCACCGTCGTTGGTGAGCGCCGGATTGCTGTAGCGCTGGGTCGCGCTCATGGCAATGGTGATCAGCGTACTGCCGTTGGACCACTGGTCGGAAATGGCAACCTCGCCATTCGGAATGCCGGTGCCGCCCCAGGTCGCGTCAAGCGGCCCAAAGGTATCGTAAAGTGGTGAAGCTGAAAGTGGTAACGCAGTTAGCGTCAATGTAGCGAGCGCAAATGCCCGTATCGAAATTCTGGAAATCATCCCCGCTTCCTCATTATTGTATGTACTGCCTGATTGTTGAACTGCGCCGATTAAATGTTGCTTGATACGTCGACGGGGCTGGTACTTCCCGATGCCGGCGCGGCACAGTTACTTGTTTTCGCATTCAATCTAGCACGAACAGGGGGCAAAAAGTAAAAAGTTTCGCAATCAATACCATTGATTTAACTTAATAATAATTCGGCCAAATGATGACTCCACCCAACCAGGCGCCAATCCAGATCAATGGCGCTTCAGCAGAGGCTGATTAGCCGCGGAGCAACGTAATAATCGTATAGCCCCAAAGCGCGGCTCCCGCCAAAAAGGCCAGCAATACCGCGGCACTGCCCATGTCCTTGGCCTGCCCTATGAGGGGATCCTGCTCCTGACACAGCCTGTCGGCCAATGCCTCAATTGCGGTATTCAGCAGCTCAACCACCAATATGAATAGGTGCAGTATCAGCAACTGGACCTTCAGGAGCGGATCAACCGGAAGCACCAGAGACACTAGTGAAAGTATGCCAAGCCCAATGAGCTCTTGCTGAAAAGCCGCTTCCCCACTGGCAGCGTGTCGCAACCCGGATAGCGAATAGCGAAAAGCGCGGGGTATGCGCCGCAGGGACTTAAAGTTTTGTGTATTCATTGCGCAACCGTTTTACGACCAAGAAACATGGCAATCGTCTTAATGATAATCCAGGCAAGCACCATGGTCGTCAGCGTGTGGCTTAAGAAGTGATCACCGATAAGCATCTTATAGGCGCCCATTATCCACCCAACACACACCCCCAGTAGCAACCAGACGATTCGCCACAGCCGCGACTGTGAGTTGAGATAATACAGGGACATAAGCGCAAACCCGCCACTGGCATGTCCGGCGGGAAAGCAGCGATAGTTGGGCACTCCTGACGGGGCGCTATTCACTAGCCCTTTGAACAAGCCGATGTAATCGGCGTTGCCCCCAAACACGGCCAGGGCAGATGGGCAGGCAATATTAGTAACATTTTTTAATACCCCCACCACAGCCGGAACGAGGATCAGCGACAGCAAGACAATCCGCAGACCGCGCAGATCCGTGGGGTCAGAGTCAACGCACATCCGATAGAGTTGATACCCCAGAATGGCTAACCCAAAAGTGATAATGAGCTTCTTGATCCCATCGTAGAAAATCAGCCTGGGAAGCGCTGCCTGCTTATCCACTAACCAGGACTGCGACTCATTCGAGAAAAATAACTGCTGAATCGATAAATCCGCGCCTGTAACCTCAAGGCCCCACAAGGCGGCAATTAGCAAAACACCTGGCACAATAATTGCGGCAAGATTATTCCACCTCATGTCTGGCCAATAAGAAAAGCGGCTGACCTTCGTCCGACGGCGTATTCGCTACTTCGAACAGAGTCAAAAGCGCATTAAATAAGGCATCATGCGAATTGCGTTGCTCGCTCAGATCCAGCGCGCTGGCCAATTCCACGTCGGATGACTCGCCCAGCCACATGATTAACGGCACTTCAGTCTGCTCTTTTGGTGCAAATGCATAGGGAAGACCATGCAAGTACAAACCTGACTCCCCTAACGACTCGCCATGATCACTCACGTACAACATGGCCGTTTCAAATCTTGGGGTGTTGGCTTTTAGAAGTTGAATAACCTCGGACAGGAAGTAATCGGTATAGGCAATGGTGTTGTCGTACGCGTTGCCGATCTCTTCGTTCGAGCACTTGGATATGTCCTCTGTTCTGCAGGCGGGTGTAAAAAGCTCGAACTCGTCAGGATAGCGCTTAAAGTATGCTGGGCCGTGACTGCCCATCTGGTGCAGGACAATAAGGATATCTTTATTTTGCGAGTCTATGTACGCCTGCAACCCTTCCAGCATACCGACATCGCGACACTCCGGGTCGCAAACCGGATTGACGTCTGCACTTCGATAGTCCTGATAAGACACACGGTCCGCGACTCCCTTTGAGCTCGAATTGTTGTCGCGCCATAAAACACTAACCCCTAGCCTGCTAAGAACATCGAGAACATTTTCCATACCCGATGCTTCGCTGTTCGAAAACTCATCGCGGTGCAGAGGCGAGAACATACAGGGCACCGAGTATGCCGTTGAGGTTCCGCATGACGATATTTTTGTGTAACTGACAACACCGCTTTCGCTGGCAAGCCTTGGATTGGTAATACGCGAGTATCCGTTCAAAGAAAACCGATCGCTGCGGGCGGTTTCACCGACCACAACTATTATCAGCTCATGGTCATGGTCATGGTCATCTGAATAAATCTCAGCCGCTTCCGCTGTCGCCGTGATTTTACCGTCAAGATTCACATCACTGAGTGACGCGGCAACCGTGTTTTGAATTGCCAAGCTGCCAACCGAATACAATGCATAAGCAGGGTTTGTGTAAAAACGCACTGGCTTATGCTGACGAAAAAATACAGCGTATGCGTCGCTGAATGAAAACAGACATATCCCTGCGACGAGCAGTGCTGCAACACCAGACTGCGCGCCGGTTATCCATTCACGCTTGCGGGATCCGGGAGAATAAATCGAGGGCAACCACAGGAAAACAACGGGAATCAATCCGACCGCAATGAATCGCAATATAAATCCACCGGTAAGAAGATCACGAACTTCCGATGCATCGGTCTGCAACATATTCCGTATCATGTCGGTATCGATGACGACGCCGTACTGATCGGAAAAATAGCCGATGGGTGCTGCTAGCAGAATCATCAGGGATACAACAATACGCAAGGGAATCAGAACGCTAAGCACACTCATTAGCAGCACGATTGCACACCAAAGTACAACGCCCGCAGAGATCAGAAAGGCTGCGTTACCAGCGCCCCACGGATACAGGTCTGTTAGGCGATCAAAAAACGCGGCGTTGCCGGTCAGCACCAGAAAGGCCGCCGCGACGGGCATCAGCAATGGTGTTGGTAGGCGATATCCGAGAGTTTTCTTGGGCATCAATAGCCTTTGCCGCAAACAGCGCATTTAACCAGCCATCACTTTACGTGCCCGATCCTTAACGTTTCCTTAAGACAGAGAGCACTTCAGGTAGAATCGGCACTTACAAAAGCGAGGCACAGAATGCGTACGGACGGGAAACCCTGGGCCCGGAATGAACTGGGATATGGCATTGCAGCAGCACTGTTGCTATCTGGCTGTGGCTCACTCGAACCCATTGAGACTCAGCCGGAGTACACATCTGCACCGGCCAATAGCTTGATCTGGGATACCGTGCGCGCCGGTGCCCCGGAAAATTGGCACCTGCTGCTTAACGACGGCCCCGCGGCACTGGACCGGCGCTTGCAGGCTATTGATAGCGCTTCCGACAGCATCGATTTGCAGACATTCCTGTGGGCATTCGATACCGCCGGTTCAATGGTTCTGGATCATATAGTGCGGGCGGCAGACCGTGGCGTAACGGTGCGCATCCTAATTGATGACACCTTTCTCGTACACGAAGACGCTCTATTGCTTGCCCTCGCGGACCACCCAAATATTGAGTACCGAGTATTCAACCCCTTCAAACGCCGCGCCGGAGGTATGGCGACCCGGCAACTTCTGAACCTGGCCGACTTCGGTCGGCTCGATCATCGCATGCACAACAAAGCAATGGTAATCGACAATGAAATAGCCATTGTCGGTGGTCGCAACCTGGCGGATGAATACTTCGGCCTGAAGGACGGGCCCAATTTTCGCGATCTCGAATTGCTGTTTGGCGGCCCGATTGTGCAGGATGTAAGCAGCGCTTTTGACACCTATTGGAACGATCGCTGGTCGTTCCCAATCGAGTCCATCTCTCACAAAAAAGCCTCCGCCGCACAACTCGCTGAAGCACGCCGGGTAACAGACAACTCGACCCACATACACTCAGAAATAAGCATGGATGCACTTGCGGCCGAGTGGCTAAAGCTGTCGGCAAATGCCGATACGGGGGAAGCCTACCTGTTTGCCGACGACCCTCCCACGGGTAACCCGAACAGCGAGGATGAAGCCCCCGTTCAGCTCGCCAACGAACTGGGCAAAATTTTCGACGCAGCCGAGTTAGAGGTGTTAATCGTTTCTGCCTACCTGATACCAACACCGCATCTTGAGGGGGCGATCGAGCGGGCGCTAAAACGAGGCGTGCGGGTTCGGATATTGACCAACTCCATTGGCTCGAACAATCATCTGTCGGCGCACAGCGCTTACCGAAAGCACATTAACACCCTGCTCAGCACAGGAGCAGAGCTGCACGAGGTGCGGGTGGATGCCAGCAACAGGGACAAATACATGCTGGCCCCCGTCGACCGCAAAACACTGGCACTGCACGCCAAAGCCCTTATCGTTGATAACAACAAAGTATTTGTCGGCAGTGCAAATCTGGATCCGCGCTCGTTGCGAATCAATACTGAAATGGGATTTCTCGTCGTCAGCGAATCGTTCAATCAGGCAGCGCGGAGAGCCGTAGAAGGCGATTTTGAAAGAGCCAATGCATGGTTCCTCGAACTGCAAAAAGACGGACGGGTTTTCTGGGTAGGTGATGATCAAACACTGGAAGCGCAACCAGCGATATCATTCATGCAAAGGATCGAAGACTGGTTCTTCTCAAACTTGCCGTTTGAAAATGAATTATAGGTAAACGAATGCTGAGGCTGTCCTCAGGCAGTCTCTACCTGAAGCGGCGGCAGTGCAATTTCGTGGTTTTCGCTGTAAAGGTAATCGTTAAAGATATGCTCAGCGGATGGCAACTGATAACTGCCATCGGCAAGGCGATTAGTGGTGTCTTTCAGTCGATAAACATTTTGCCCGCAGGTCCAGACATTATGCTGGCCAAAATGGTGGCAAATACAAATCTTGTCCATCACCGGGAGCTTCTTGCCGTTTTCATCTACGCCCGTTCGATAATACGCATCAACATATAAACACGTACCTTCGCTGCTAAGCGTATAACCCAGCGGCTCGCACTGCGGCTTGATGTTGGACCCAATAGCCGGGCTGTTCTTGAGCATACGAATCAGATAACCGGTGGCTGACAAGCTATTGACCTCGACGTCTTTCTCTTCGGCCAACAGATACTGCTGCTTAACGTGCTCGGGAAGACCGCATTCCTTTGATATCGTAAATCGGGTGGCCACCTGAACAGCGGCGCATCCCATTTTCATGTATTCAACCGCGTCTGTTCCGGTGAAGATACCACCCGCCGGGATAACCGCGATATCGAGCTTTTCCTCTTTTACGAAATCGAGGACTTCGGGAATGATGTTCTTTAAGTCGTAATCGGCCCAGTCTTCGCCGAAACCCAAATGCCCCCCCGCGAGTGGGCCCTCCACAATGCAGTAATCGGGAACACGATCCACACGCTTGCCACTGCGCAAAAAGATTTTTAGCGCGCGCACGCTGGACACAATGATGCCGATCTTTACCTCGCGAAAACGCGGATGATCTTTAATGAGTTTGAGCGTTCCGTTATGCAAGCCGGCCGACAGGGTGATGCCGTCAATGCCGGCATCCAGTGCCGCCTTAAGACGGGTTCCCAGCGTGTCAGCTGCTGCACCCATGGTGAGCTTTTCCATGACATTGATAAACAGGCCACCAGGGCCCTGCTTACGTTCAACCGCTGCGCTGACGACGCCCAGCGTGGCCTTGTACAACTCATCAAGATTAAACTTAACCTGAGTTTTGTCCTGACTGTTGCGATTGAACTTGAATCGCCCTGATTTCGTTTTGGTGAAATGGGTATTCATGTGGCGGTCCGATACCCACGGGGTCATCGCATCGGAAATATGCCCTATGCCACCCAGACGGCAGGCTTCCAGTGCAAGACTGGATGTCGAAATATCCACGCCCATGCCTCCCACCATGACAGGCAGGTACTCGTCGTCGCCCAAACGCAGGCGAAAATCATTTAACACAGTCATCTATTCAATGGCTACCAGGGGCTCTGGCGATATGTCGCAAAACAAACAATACGGCCAAAGCCGCACCTGAAAGGGCAACTTTGCCATAAATGGCGGCGCAAAACACCCGCATATCGGTCAAGACGCCTACCTGCATAGGCTGGGCCGCTCCGGCTATCTACCGATGGGCATATCCAGTACCGGCTGGCGCTTATCATAGAACAGCAAGTCAGGACGGGAGCGCCTGCGAAATATGTTGAATTCAGTCGCAGCCCACAGGCTGATCCGGCTGATTCGCCTTGACAGCCCTGCGCAACCGCGTGTTTTATACGAGGACATAAAAACAATATATGCAGGAACATCGGGGAATGAAGCTCACCAGACGGCAAATTATTGCAGCCGGAGCCGGGGCTGGCACGTATCTCAGCCTGGGCGCTGCAACGAGCGGGCTCGCGAGCGTTAACGAGCCCATTACCAAAGCCATACCGGGAACCAACGAACGCTTACCGGTCATCGGTATCGGCACTAATCGCTGGGTGACCGGCGGCAACCCCGATGAAAAAGCTGCACTTCGAAACACTTTAAAAACCTTCCAGCGGATGGGCGGGCGCGTCATTGATACAGCACCCGCGTATCGCACCTCGGAGCAAGCACTCGGCCAACTTATCGCCGAACTTAAATTCGACGATGCATTCTTCCTCGCTACCAAGGTGGATCGCGAAGAAAAGCGTGCGGGCATTGAGCGCATGCAGGACTCACTGACGAAATTAAATCGTGCCAGCATGGATTTGATGCAAGTTCATAACCTGCGCGGAGCCCAGGTCCAATTGGAAAACATGGTCGAGTGGCGCGCGAGCGGCCGCATTCGCTATCTCGGCATTACCACATCGCGCAATGATCAGCATGCTGAGTTGGAAGCCCTGATGAACGAGCTGCCGATTGACTTTATTCAGGTGAATTATTCGCTTGCGGAGCGCGCCGCAGAAGAACGTATTCTGCCACTGGCGGAAGAAAAAGGCATCGCCGTGCTGGCCAATATTCCGCTCGCACGCGGACGATTGTTCAGAGCAACTGCAAACATCAAGCTACCGGGCTGGGCGACCGAATTTGATTGCCGCAGCTGGGGGCAGTTTTTTCTCAAATACGTGGTATCGCAAAGCGGCGTTACCTGCACCATCCCCGGCATGACAAGGGTGGCTCACGCAGAAGACAACATGGGAGCGAACTTCGGTCGCCTGCCTGACGCTGACTTGCGCAAGCGGCAAGAGCAACTCATCGCTAACCTCTAAGGGACTTACTGGCGGCCTGTGCTATTGACCGGTGGCCACCCAGTCTGGCCGACCCGGTTGCATGCCACCGTGCAACTTTACGCCAGGCTGAGGCTTGGATGTCCAGAGCTCTTCGGCAAAACGCGGGATCGCCATTGCGGCAACGGGAAAACACTCCACCATATGCCCCACCTTGCTGATCTTCAGGCCGGTCAGGCCATAACAAAAGAAGTCTCGCTCATCGATGCGCCAAAAACCCTTGATTCCCTTTTCACTTGACGACACCAGACCGTCGGGCCTGAAATAAACATCAAAGCGAAACTCTTCGCCCGTGGTGGTGTCTTCCCAGCGATAGCGTGTGGTGTTAAACATCAGGTGATTCCAGAAGCTTGGAAAGCGCTCGGAATAGGGTCGCTCGCGATCGGCCTGCTCGGCGGCAAAATTGATCTCCGGGCGCGGCCAGTCGACCGCGCCCGTTTCGATCAACATAAACTTGAGCATATCCAACCGGTCGGCGGCAGGCACCGGCTCCGGAATACCCATGATGTTGCCGGGCAGGTAACCCTGAGGGTCGTTTAGCCAGGCATCCAGCCGATCCGGCGACCATTCGAAATCAGCAGCTTTCAGCGTATCGGAAAAACGAAACCCCGGCTTGGAACCCGCCACCCGGTCAAACACACCCCACAGATTCGGCCCCGCGATATCACCGCTGTCATCCGCCAGGGTGTGGCAGGCACTGCAGCGCCCCTGAAAGGTTTGCTTGCCCTTCATGTAGTCACCCTCTTGCAGCGCGTCCATGGTTAGCCGTTCCTGGGCAATAACAGCGCCGGGCGCCAGCGTGAAAAACATCAGGCTGGCGGCCAGAAAATGATGGTGCTTACTTGGCATGGTGATTCATCCGTGTGCGAGGCAACGATGGCAGACGCCCTAGTCTGCACCGCCAAACAATAGGTTTTCGATTGGACTTTTTTGCGCCGGATCGACCGCCGCGAAAGTCTTGCCGATGGTGCGATCATCATCCAGGGCAGCCACTATCAGGCGCGCCAGATCCGGTCGGGCAATAAACCCCATGGTCGAACGATCTTCACTCAGCAAACCGCTACCGGTACCCAAGCCCGGCGGCAAACCACCGGGACGAATGATCGTGTAATCAAGACCGCTCGCCCTGAGATGATCTTCGGCCTTTGTCTTTAATGGCAAAACACCGGCAAGAAAAATCTTTGACAACTTCGGCGCCGCGTCGCTGCTATCGCCGGCACCCACAGTGCTCACCATGATGACCCGTTTAACACCCGACGCGGCGGCAGCGTCAAATACGTTCGCATTGCCCACGTAGTCGGGCGGCACAGGCGCGCTATAAGCTCCCAGAGTCGTAATGACAGCGTCGTACTCGCCGCCGGCAAACGCAGCCTTGACCGAATCGGCGTCAATTGCATCGCCCACGACAAAATCGACGCCGAGAGCTTCCAGTTGTGTGCGGTCGGATGACTCGCGCACAAAGGCGGTGACTTTGTCGCCCCTCGCCATGAGATCTTCGGTGACTTCGTAACCCGTGTTGCGCGTAGCGCCAAATACCAGCACGTGCTTGTCACCCGTGATCGTTGGCGGTTGCAACTGAAAACCAGCGTCCGGAATGTTTGGCTTCATATCAAACCAGACAAACACCACCAGCAAGGCAATCAGGCCAACAAGCCCACCAAGAATTTTCAATAATATCTTCATCCGGACTTCTCCATGGATAATCACGCTGCGGTCATCGCGCCAGAGATTAAGACTGAACAACCTGTGCGCAATTATCAACAATCAGAGCGATATAATCTTTACTCGGGACAATATAATCAATGCCCATGGATCACCAAGAAAACTCTTCCAACGCCGATACGGCATCCACGTTGCGCATCTTGCTGCTGCAAATTCGCGATTCAGAGCAAGTAAAGCGAGAAGAACTCGCCAGTTTCATAGCCTACAGCGGCCTTGCCGGTCATCAATTCACGGTGCTGAACGTGTTTGATACCCCGCACTTCACGGCAGAAGTCATGCAAGGGCATGACTGCCTGTTTGTCGGCGGTGCCTCAGAAGCCAGCGTCATGGAGCCTGAGAACTACCCGTTCGTGAAGCCGTCCATCGCGCTACTGCAATTCTGTTTGTCACGCGACATACCGGTATTCGCTTCGTGTTTCGGATTTCAACTGGCCGTGCTGGCGCTCGGCGGTCGAATTGTGCGCGACAAGGACGACTACGAAATGGGGACTCCAAAAATTCAGCTTACATCTGCGGCCCGGCAAGATGTTCTGTTTCACGACATGCCCGATGAATTCGCCGCGGTGTCTGTGCACCAGGAGCGCGCGCCGGAACTTCCGGCCACGTGCGAACTATTAGCCCGAACACCTGCGTGCCCGCATGCATTCAAGGTGATCGGGAAACGGTTCTGGGCTTTCCAGTTCCATCCGGAAGTGGATCGGCGCACACTTGTAGAAAGACTGACTTACTACAAAGAAAAGTACACCAGCGGTGACGGACACCTGCAAGCCGTGCTGAACGATGCCCTCGAAACGCCTGAGTCAAACGACCTGGTGCGTAAATTTGTCACACGGGTATTGATATCGGCTTGAGTGACACAATATTAGGATTAAGTGAGCACCTGTTGGCGGAGCGTGGCCATGCTATTCAGACAACTGTTCGATCATGAAAGCTACACCTACACATACTTACTGGCGGACGAGGTCAGTCGGGAAGCGGTACTGATTGACCCCGTCGACAAAGACGTACCGTTGTATCTCCGGCTGCTCGAAGAACTGGATCTAAAACTGATCGCGGCACTCGATACCCACGTGCATGCCGATCACATCACGGGCCTCGGCCTGTTGCAGGATGCCACCGAGTGCGCAACGATGGTGGGGTTCGAAGGCGAGGTCGACTGTGCCTCAGAGGGGCTTGAGGACGGCAAGCAAATTCACGTCGGCAGCATCACGCTTAATACACTGTTCACACCGGGACATACCGACGACAGTTTTTGCTTTACGGTGGACGACGGTGGAGTGCAGTACTTGTTCAGCGGCGACACTTTGCTGATTCGCGGCACGGGTCGGACCGATTTTCAGAACGGCGATCCCGAGCAGCTGTATGACAGCCTGCATAACAAACTGCTGACTTTGCCCACAGCAACGCTGGTTTACCCCGCCCACGACTACAAAGGCTGGACAGTCTCCACCATTGACGAAGAAATACGCACCAACCCCCGTCTTGAACCCGCCAGCAAAGCTGCATTTGTCGAACTGATGAATAACCTGGATCTGCCCAACCCCAAAATGATGGACGTCGCTGTGCCGGCAAACCGCGCCTGCGGCAAGCGGGCCACGCCGTGATGAGTGGCCTGCTGTTGCCGCTCTTCGGTGGCGCACTTATTGGCATCAGTTCCTTTGCGATGCTGGCACTGCTGGGCCGCATCACGGGCATCAGCGGGATTGTTGGCAGCGTGCTGACAACCCGCGACGGTAACGGCTGGCGCTGGGCGTTTCTGGCGGGACTGCTGCTGGCCCAACCGATGTTCTACGGGCTCACCGCCACACCCCCGCCGCTGCCCAGCGATGCAGGCATGCTATTGACCGTTATCGCGGGCCTGCTGGTCGGCTTTGGCACGCGGCTTGGCGGCGGCTGCACCAGCGGTCACGGCGTTTGCGGCATCGGCCGCCTGGCACCACGATCGTTAGCAGCCACAGCGACGTTCATCGGCACCGGCATGCTGACGGTATTTATCATGCGGCATCTAGTCGGTGCCTAAACCAAAGGATGTGAAACTGATGCATATCCTGATGGGGCTGCTATGCGGGCTGACTTTCGGCCTGGGTCTGGTCATCTCGGGGATGACGGACACCCGGGTGGTGCTCGGCTTTCTGGATATTGCGGGCAACTGGAACCCGGCGCTGCTGGCGGTGATGGCGGGCGCCCTGGCCGTGACCATACCCGGATTCTGGATGCTGAAAAAAAGGCCGGCGCCTCTGTTGGCTAAAGATTTTTTTGTCCCCGCCAAAGGCGTGATAGATCGCAAATTAATTTTGGGTGCCGTGTTGTTTGGAAGCGGCTGGGGGCTATACGGCTATTGCCCGGGCCCGGCGCTTGCATCGCTGTTGACGCTGGACTGGCAACCTGTCCTGTTCGTGCTGGCCATGGCAGCGGGCATGATTATTGAGTCGATCACCGGTAAACGCGCCAAACCGTGAAGCCCGCACCAAAACTTTTCGCAGCGCTAGTAGCTCTGGCTGTATCGGCCTATCTGGGCCTGACTCAAATCCCGTCGGGGGAGCCACTTTCCGGCGCTGGCAGTATCGCATCGGCAAGCAAGAGTGCCGTCACGAGCCACGACATCGCAGCGGCCTATCTGGCAAAAGCAAACGACGTCGACGTGAGTGGCGCGGGTACCGTAACCCGTATTCTGGCTGACGATATTGACGGGAGCCGTCATCAGCGATTCATTCTTGACGTGCAGGCTGAACGCACGATTCTGATCGCACACAACATCGACTTGGCGCCGCGCATCGAGGACCTTAAAGTCGGCGACACCGTCGAATTCAAAGGTGTATACGAGTGGAATGATCGCGGCGGCGTAGTGCACTGGACGCACCACGATCCGCAGCGGCGACGGCCCGGCGGCTGGCTAAAATACCGTGGTCGAACCTATCAATAAACGGGCCGCACGATTACTTTGCGGGCGGTCGCTCAACCAGTTCCACCCGACGGTTTTTATCCTTGCCTGCAGCACTGCCGTTTGAGAAAACCGGGGCCAACGGACCGACGCCGTGCGGCTCAAGTTGCGCGGCTGGAATCCCGTAATCTGCCTTTAATGCCGACACCACCGCTCGCGCCCGGTCGGAAGACAACTTGCTGTTATAGCTGAAAGTGCCGACAGAATCGGTGTGCCCCACCACGTAGAACTGCTTATCCTTGTTGGATTTAAGAAACTCCGCAATAGCAGCGAGCGCCTGAGCCGACTCCGCCTGCAAGCTGGCCTGGTCAAAGTCAAAAAACAAGCCGTCCAGCACCACCCTGCCGTACTCGGCAATATCCTCACCTATTGCCTCGGCATCAACCACAATAAGCCCGGTCTCGGCGGCTTCGACTTCAATAATGTCGATCAGGGCACCCACGTAATTGGACGAATGCTGCTCAACACCCACTACGACAAAAACCATGCCCGCAGCACGCTCTTTACGCGCTACAACAGCTGCCGCGCCACCGGACGACGATGTGCCGGAGAAGAACGTACCCACTTCGCCGGGCTTGGTTGCCACGTTTGTCCGCCCCAGCACGTCAAACCAATTTCGACTGCCAAAACCATTGCCTTTGCGATCCGGTGCATTGCCCTGGCCGATAATCTCGAAGCCTTCGGCGATCAGCGCATCCAGATAGTTTTTGTAGATTTCGGCGTAGCTGCGGTCATCACCGGCATAACGATAGAACGTGCGCGTCACGCGGCCTTCGGTATCGATCCATTCACCAATGGTTCGATAACCCGTTACAGGTCCGGCCGGCACGCGATAGGGCATGTAATTTTCGATTTGTTGCCAGCGAATCTCCTGGCCAGGATACCGCGTGATCAGCGGGTGCTCCTGCACACCGTCTATGTCCTGCGCGAGCCCAGTGCCGACGCCCGAACAAACTATCAGCAGCCATACGGAAAAAAGACTGAGAGACTTAATGTGAGAACTGTGCACCATGCGTGTCCTTCCAAATACCGAATTAACGACCACGATTAAATTATGGCGGAGAAGGAGGGATTCGAACCCTCGATGGGCTTTTAACCCATACTCCCTTAGCAGGGGAGCGCCTTCAGCCACTCAGCCACTTCTCCGAATTTGTTTTTGGCCACGCGCGCCACTGTCTGCGACCCGACGGGGCGCATACGATACATGAAAGTTGGACGTAATCGTACTAAGTCGTGCTAAGTCGGACTAGTCGTTTACGGCGGGGCGGTGATCATGGTGCCCATTGTGGCCATGACCGTTCGCAGGGGATGCCTTGCTCTTGCCCGACTCGCCCTTGATACGCTTGTATATTTCTTCGCGATGCACGCTGACTTCGCGCGGCGCTTTGACACCCAAACGAACCTGATTACCCTTCACCCCAAGCACCGTGATATCGACGTCATTGCCAATAACAACGGTTTCTCCGACTCTCCTGGTCAAAATAAGCATAGCTGCCTACTCCCCCTGTCCTTGTTATTAATTTTCTTCCGTGAGGAGCGTTGCTGATATTGCCGCGGCGCGTTCACCCGATGCAGGGAAAACGAGGTGAGCTGAACCACGGATTTATTCTTTTAGCTTTAGTAGTTTACGCGCTCCGGTGTGAACCATGACACAAGTATGGACATAAGCAAAGTGGCGGCCTCGTCGTCCGGGCGGCAGCGGGCGCACCCATGCCCGTCATATTCGGCAAGGAAAGCAAACTTTACTATTATTTATCAGATAGTTATTTCTAATATAGCGCGCCGCTGCACGCCTCTCCTGGCCGGTGAATCCGTCCCGCCGGTTCACATAGCGGACAATTTTTAGCCTGTGAGCTGCGACTCTACCCAAGCCGTTACACCGGCGAGCGCCTTATCCAATGAGGCTGGGTCCGAGCCGCCGGCCTGAGCAAAATCGGGACGGCCGCCGCCCTTGCCACCCACCTGCTCTGCGACGACCCGCACCACGTCTCCCGCGCGCACGCGATCCGTTGCGTTTTTGGTGACACCGGCAGCCAGCCGAACTTTGCCGTCAGCAGTCGCCGCACCCAGCACCACAACGGCTATGCCAAGCTTGTCTTTCATTTTGTCGACCGCGTCGCGCAGCGAACCCGCATCGGTGTCGTCTGGTAATCGCGCAGCAAGCACATTGATACCGCTTACCTCGCGCGCCTCCGCTGACAAATCCGCGCCGCCTCCGCCGCCGGAGGCCAGATCAGCACGCAGCTTTTTGACCTCTTTCTCCAGTGTTTTTTGCTTATCCAGTATCTGTTGCACTTTGTCGGTCAGCTCGGCACGTGAAGCACGCAGCTGCCCTGACAACTGCTCAAGCAACAAGTGATCATCGTGCACGCAATCCACTGCGGCGGCACCCGTCACCGCTTCGATACGCCGCACGCCTGATGCGATGCCCGACTCGCTGGTTATTCTGAACAAGCCAATATCACCGGCCCGCTGCACGTGTGTACCGCCGCACAGCTCGACCGAAAAATCGCCCAGACGCAGTACGCGCACATCGTCGCCGTATTTTTCACCAAACAGTGCCATAGCCCCCGACTCAACGGCAGCGTCGTAGTTCATCACCTGCGTGTCGGCGAGGGCGTTGGCGCGAACCTGGTCATTGACCATCGCTTCGATAGCGGCCAGCTCGTCAGGCTTGACGGCTTCATAATGCGCGAAATCAAAGCGCAGCTTGTCGGGCGCGACCAGTGAACCTTTTTGCTGCACGTGAGTACCCAGCACGCTTCGCAATGCCGCGTGCAATAAATGGGTGGCCGAGTGATTCAGCACCGTGGCGTTACGCGAGGATGCATCCACCGACGTATTCAGGCGATCACCGGTCTTGATGCTGCCCGCTTCCAGGACGCCCACGTGCAGATGAGCCGTACCGCTTTTTTGGGTGTCATCAACACGGAAACTGACACCGTCGCCGGACAATAGGCCGCTGTCGCCCACCTGTCCGCCGCTCTCCGCATAAAACGACGTGCGGTCGAGCACCACCAGACCGGCCTCGCCCGCCTGAAGCGCTTCGGTTATTTTGCCGTCACGATACAGCGCGACTACGCGCCCCTCACCCTCGAGCGCATCGTAGCCGGTGAACTCGGTGCTCTGATCAACCTGCAGCCCGGCGTCAGCAGCGGAAAACTTGGAGGCCGCGCGCGCGCGTCGGCGCTGGCCCTGCATGGCGGCATCGAAACCTTCCACATCCAGCGTGAGCCCCTGATTGCGCAATATATCGGCGGTCAAGTCCACGGGAAACCCGTAGGTGTCATACAAGGTAAACGCAATATCACCCGACAAGCGCTTGCCTTCCATTTCCTTAATGGCTTTACCGAGCATGCCCATGCCCTGGCTCAGAGTCTCATCGAACCGCTCTTCTTCTTTGGCCAGCACTTTCTCAACATGGGCCTGCGCTTCGGCAAGCTCCGGATACGCTTCGCCCATTTGCACCGTCAGCGGTGCCACCAACTTGTGGAAAAAGGCATCGCGAGCGCCCAACTCGTAGCCGTGGCGCAAAGCACGCCGAATAATCCGGCGCAACACGTAGCCGCGGCCTTCGTTCCCCGGCAACACGCCATCCACAATCAGAAAAGAACAGGCGCGAATATGATCAGCGATCACCTTCAGCGAATTGTTGTCCAGATCTTTGCATCCGGTCACTTCGCCGGCAGCTTTGATCAATGCCTGGAACAGATCAATCTGGTAGTTGCTATGCACACCCTGCATGACAGCAGCAATGCGCTCGAGCCCCATGCCGGTATCCACCGAGGGCTTGGGCAGTGGTGTGAGTGTGCCGTTGGCACTGCGGTTAAACTGCATGAACACCAGATTCCAGATTTCGACGTAGCGATCGCCGTCGTCATCGGGCGAACCTGGCGGGCCGCCGGCAACAGCCGGCCCGTGATCGTAAAAAATCTCGCTGCAAGGGCCGCAGGGGCCGGTGTCGCCCATCGCCCAGAAATTGTCTTTTTCACCCAGCCGACTGAAACGCTCGGCGCTAACGCCCACTTTCTTTAACCAGATGTCGGCGGCCTCGTCATCGTCTTCGAAGACCGTGACCCAAAGCCGATCCTCGGGCAACCCGAGGGTCTTGGTGAGGAACTCCCAAGCGAATTCGATGGCTTCTGCTTTGAAATAGTCACCAAAGCTGAAGTTGCCCAGCATTTCGAAGAAGGTGTGATGGCGGGCGGTATAGCCGACGTTCTCCAGATCGTTGTGTTTGCCGCCGGCACGCACGCAACGCTGCGAACTGGCCGCGCGACTGTAACTACGCTTCTCGGTGCCGAGGAATACGTCTTTAAACTGAACCATACCGGCATTGGTAAAAAGCAGCGTGGGGTCGTTACCGGGCACGAGCGGAGAACTGGCAACGATCTTGTGACCCTTGCCTGCAAAATAATCGAGAAATGCCTTGCGTAAACTTGCCGCGTCCATGATCACAATCTTATTTGTTTAAATTTCTTATTCAGGCCGCGCGGCTAGTCATCACCCACGGCGGTCTGAATCTGTTCACTGAAAAAACCGCGGTATTCAAGAAAACGCATTTGTCTGGCCTTTTCTTTGAAATCGGCAGGCAACGGATCGCCGAACTTCTTACGGCGCACGTCACGCGCCAATGCGACCCAGTCATGGCCAGCATCGTACACGTGTAATTGCACCAGTTCAGCGCCTACCCCACGCTTTTTGAGCTCAGCCCGAATCCTCACCGGCCCCTGCCCTTTGCGTATTCTCGCCGCTACGAAGGCTTCTGCAAAGCGTTCATCACTGACCAACCCCTCACTGGCTAGTTTTTCGACCGTTGCTGCAATGATGTCAGGCGCAATGTCACGAGCCGCCAGCTTTTCTCGGAGTTCGGCCAGCGAGTGCTCACGGCGCGCCAGCCAGTTCATTGCAAGGTTGCGCGGCGAAACTTTTCCCGACGCAGGCGTATCGGGAGCTTTATCGGTGGGGTCAGCCCCCCGAAGAGGGTCTGACCCCATCGCGTTATTCACCTACAGCCGCTTCCTGATCAGGCTCGACATCAGCCGGTTTTTTAAGGTCAGGCAGCAAAATTGCGCGAATATTAGCCTCGAGCTCTGCGGCTGCTTCCGGGTTATCGATCATGAACTGGCGGGCATTTTCTTTACCCTGACCAATACGTTCACCGTTGTAGCTGTACCAGGAACCGGATTTCTCGACCAGATTGTGAGCCACGCCCAGATCGATGAGCTCACCGTGACGGGAAATACCCTGCCCGTAGAGGATCTCGAACTCGGCCTGTTTGAACGGCGGCGATACTTTGTTTTTAACCACCTTGACGCGTGTCTGGTTGCCCACCACCTCGTCACCCTTCTTGATAGCACCGATACGACGAATATCCAGCCGCACCGACGAGTAGAATTTGAGCGCATTACCGCCGGTGGTGGTTTCCGGGCTGCCGAACATTACGCCGATCTTCATGCGAATCTGGTTAATGAAGATCACCATGCAGTTTGAGCGTTTGATGTTACCGGTGAGTTTGCGCAATGCCTGCGACATCAATCGTGCCTGCAAACCCACGTGGGTATCACCCATCTCGCCTTCGATTTCTGCCTTGGGCGTGAGCGCAGCAACCGAGTCGACCACGATCATGTCCACTGCACCGGAGCGCACCAGCATGTCGGTGATTTCGAGCGCCTGCTCACCCGTGTCCGGCTGAGAAATCAGCAGGTCATCGAGCTGAACGCCGAGTTTTTCGGCATAGACCGGATCGAGTGCATGCTCGGCATCCACAAAGGCCGCTGTGCCGCCGCCTTTTTGACATTCCGCAATCACCTGTAACGTCAGCGTGGTTTTACCGGACGATTCCGGACCGTAAATTTCAACCACCCGGCCTTTGGGCAACCCACCGATACCCAAGGCGACGTCCAGCCCGATACTGCCGGTTGAAACCACGTCGATATCGCTCGGTGCACCCGCCTCACCTAGACGCATTACCGACCCTTTGCCGAACTGCTTCTCAATCTGGCCCAACGCAGCGGCCAACGCTTTTTTCCTGTTTTCGTCCATGCTATTACCCTTATAACTAGATGAGCGTTAGGGCAGTACGGCCGGGCCCGCACCCGGTTCACCCGTATGGGCGCACTGCAAATACGTGAATTCGCGATACTGCATATATATACAGTAGTCGCAGATTAATCCACCGGGGGCCGGTCTGTAAAGCCTTTATTTACGCCATTTTCCAGAGATTCGGATTGTTGTGCGGCGCAACAATCATCAGCTTTTGCCGCTGGCTCAGGCCTCTGCAGTGAAGTGTTCCAGCAGGGTGTAAACAGACCCGCCGCACGAACTTAACTGCCGGCCAGTTGCTCGACGCGCTCTGCCAAACCCAGCAACGCCGTGGTGACTGTCTGCCGGCGCACAGTGTCACGATCACCCTCGAACACCCTGCACTCGGCCTCGGCGACACCCTTGCAATACCATGCGAACCACACCGTACCCACCGGCTTTTCGGCACTGCCGCCATCCGGACCGGCAATACCGGTTACGGCAACTGCAAATTCCGCGCCGGAACGCTCTGCCGCGCCAGCCACCATCGCAAGCGCCACCGCTTTGCTGACGGCACCCTCGCGCTCGAGGAGTGCCGGATCGACACCGAGCATATCCGCTTTGGCATTGTTACCGTAACTGACATACCCGTATTCGAACCACGCTGAACTGCCCGGAATATCGGTCAGATTTTTGGCAATCCACCCACCGGTGCAGGACTCGGCGGTCGCTACTTTGGCATTGCGCTTAAGCAACTCGGTGGCCAGGCGATCAACCAGTACGTCATTGACGTTCATACTGCCTCGGCATCGGCCAGCAACAACTCGCGATAAATATCCAGATTACCCGCCACCATGGCTTCCGGCGCGAAATTTTCGGCAACGTGTTTGCGGCCGCCCTCACCCAGCTTGTGCCTCAAGCCCGCATCGCGCAATAAGCGCACCATGCTTTTGCCCAGCTCGGCGAAATTGCCCGGCTCAACGAGCACACCTGATTTGCCGTCCGCCACCGCCTCCGCAATACCGCCTGCACGGCTTGCCAGTACAGGCACCCCGGCGGCTTGGGCTTCCAGCAGCGCCACACCGAGGCCTTCACGCTGCGCCGGATGCACCAGCAAATCAGCGTGGCCGAGAAACTGGCGCAGATCGGCACGAAACCCGGCGAAGTGCACGGTAGAACCGTGCACCGAGTCTTTCATCTCTTGCTGCAATGGCGCCAGTTCGGGGCCCTGACCGAACAGCAGCAAGCGTGCATCAGGACATGCGGAAACCACTTCAGCCCACGCATCCAGTAAATTGCGATGACCTTTGCGAGGAATAAACTGCGCCGCGCAGACCACGGCGAGTTGGCGATTGTTCAGGCCGAACTCATCGCGAAACTGTTCTGCTGTCCAGGTCGGCTGACAAGCCTCAGCGTCCACCGCACTGCGCACCAGACGCAGTTTGAGTTCCGGGACCCGCGCCTTGCGTAACTCCTCCATGACGCCGTTAGAAATACCGATGATGCGCTCGTAGCGGCGGTACTTCATGGTGCCGAGCATAGCGGACTCGGGGTTATCGACCCGTCGGGTCAGGATCGCCGGAATCTTTGCCCACTTGGCCCCCATGCCGCCCCACAGATCGGCGCCGCGCCGACTGTGTATGTGCGCCAGATTCGGGCGTATATCCTGCAGCAATTTAGCAAATCGATAACCAAAGGCCGCATCGAGATCGCCCGCCATGGGCAAGGTGCGTACCTGAACATCGGGGTGCGCCGCCGTACTGATAACGCTGTCGGGCGGACAGACCAGTGTGCACTCAATGCCCTGAGCAACCAGTCCCTCGGTGAGCATAAGCACCTGCCGGCCGCCGCCGTACAGATGTCGGCCGGCTTCTAAATGAACAATGTGGGGCATATCAGCCTATTTTGCGCGCCAGAACGTATACAGAATCGTTATCGGCCATTTTTGCATGCGGCTTGAGTGCAAGAATTTCAAACTTGCCGTTCAGCATGTCGCGCAATTGATTCTCGTTGCGGTAGCGCAGCACCAGATCGCCAGCTTCCCACTCGCCTTCGCCGTTCCAGAATGAATGCAGAATCAACCCACCGTCATTAAGAATATCGTGTTGCCGGGTAAACGACTGCCGCAGCTCATCAGCAGTCAGATGGATAAGCGCCTTGTTGGAAAAGATTGCGTCGAACTGTCGGTCGGTTTCCAGCGTGCGCGCATCCAAGTGGAGAAGATCGGCTTCGCTGTCCTGCTCGCGGTATTTTTTCAGAAACAGTTTAGAAAAATCAGAACCAGTTACCGCAAAATGTTTTTTAAGCGCCTTGAAATCCTTGCCCGGGCCGATACCGATCTCCAGCACGCTGGAACCCTCCGGCAACTGCTCAACCAGCGTATCTATCAGCAGGGCGCCATCGTGTGCCGGTGTGAACTTCGAATAATGTTCGACGTTTTTTTCGTTTTCGTAGTAGTTAAGATCCATGACGTTCAACCGTTCTCCAGTGGCCACATTCTACCCAACCGGCTCGCAAACTGTCGCCACAGGCTGGCTGTCAGTGTAGTTAGTGAAATCGGCACCGAGCTCGGCGCCATGAACCTGAAGCCCTTCCCGCAGCCCCTCGAGACTGCTAAAGCGCAATTCGGTGATACACAAATAATCCGGGTCTGCCCCGCTCACGGTGGTTAAACATCGATTCACGTTGTAGCCGAGAAAGCCGTAGTCGCCCAGCAAGCGCTCAGCCATGGGCATGTGCACGCGCAGGTAGTGATTGAAATCAAAGAACGTGCCCGTGGCCGATGGGTACTGAATAATCAATTTAATCATGCCAATTTATTCATGGGTTAAGATATCTGACATTCCGAAAACACATAATAAACAACACCGCATGGTCGCCACACCCAAAGACGCTCAATCGCAGCACACGCCCATGATGCAGCAGTACCTGCGCATCAAGGCCGAGCACCCGGACATGCTTGTGTTTTATCGTATGGGCGACTTTTACGAGTTGTTCTACAACGATGCAAAACGTGCTGCCGAACTTATTGATATCACGCTGACGACCCGCGGCAAATCCGGGGGCCAACCTATTCCCATGGCCGGTGTGCCCTACCACGCGGCCGATAATTATCTGGCCCGACTGGTGCGTCAGGGTGAGTCGGTGGCGATTTGCGAGCAAATCGGCGATCCGAAAACATCCAAGGGTCCGGTAGAACGCCAAGTCGTGCGTATTGTCACGCCCGGCACGCTCACTGACGACGCTTTGCTGGAATCGCGCGAAGAAAATCTGGTCGCCGCCGTGTACAAGAGTTCGGCCGGCATTGGCCTCGCATGGCTTGAACTGAGCTCCGGTCGCTTTTGCGTGGCCGAACCCGAATCTTTGTCGGCGCTCGAAGCGGAACTGGCCCGTCTGAAACCCGCCGAAGTGCTGGTGGATGAAATGCTGGCCGAAAGTGACGAGTTTTCCATGCGCGCGGGCATGCGAAGTATCCCGCCGTGGAATTTCGATCTGGACACGTCGCACCGTGAGTTGTGTAAGCAATTTGGCACCAAAGATCTTGCCGGTTTTGGTTGCGAAGACCTGAAACACGCGACATGTGCCGCCGGTGCGCTGCTGCAATACGTGCGCGATACCCAGCGCACGGCTCTGCCCCACTTGCGCAGCATCAATGCCGAACAAAACCGTGATGCGCTGCTTATGGATGCGGCGACCCGGCGCAATCTTGAAATCGACAGCAGTCTGGCCGGACGCAACGAGCACACGCTGGCCGGAATCATAGACCGCTGCGCCACCCCCATGGGCAGCCGTCTGCTGCGGCGCTGGTTGAACCGGCCGCTTCGCGATCACGGCACGCTCGAACGACGCTATGCCGCTGTGAAGGCATTGCTGTATGAAAAGTCTGACACACTGCATGACTTGTTGCGTGAAGTGGGCGATCTGGAACGCATTCTTGCCCGTATTGCACTGGGCAGCGCCCGGCCGCGCGACCTGTCGCAGCTGCGCAATGCACTGGCCTTGCTGCCTGAATTCAAGGCGCTGCTGCACCTGAGCAAAGCCGAGCGTTTGTCGCATCTGGCCATGGATGCAGGCGACCACAAGGCGACGTTGCTGTTACTCGAAAGCGCCATCGTAGACGAACCGCCCATGTTAATTCGGGATGGCGGCGTCATAAAAAAGGGTCACGATGCAGAACTGGATGAATTGCGTGAACTCAGCACCAATGCCGACGGCTTTCTGACTGCGCTGGAGAAGCAGGAACGAGAACGCACTGGCATCAGCACGCTTAAGGTCGGCTATAACCGCGTGCACGGTTATTACATCGAGATCAGCAAGGGGCAATCGGCCAAAGCGCCAGACGATTACACACGGCGCCAGACCCTGAAAGGCGCAGAACGCTACATCACAGAAGAGCTGAAGAGTTTCGAAGATCAGGTGTTGAGCGCTCGGGAGCGCTCTCTGGCGCGTGAAAAACAACTGTACGAAGCGCTGCTGGAGAACCTGCGCGGCGAGCTGCCGGGCCTGCAGCAAATGGCCGGTGCCATCGCCGAGGCCGACGTGCTGGCAAACTTTGCCAACCGTGCCCGCGAACTGGACTACGCCGAGCCGCAGCTGACCGATCGCCCCGGCCTTAAAATTATTGGCGGCCGTCACCCGGTGGTTGAAAAGGTTGTCAGCGAGCAATTCATTGCCAATGATCTGGACATGCATGACAAGCGTCGGCTGATGATCATCACCGGCCCCAACATGGGTGGTAAGTCCACCTACATGCGACAAACGGCCCTGATCGTTTTGCTGGCGCACGCTGGCAGCTTTGTGCCAGCAACCTCGGCAATAATCGGCCCCGTTGATCGCATTTTTACCCGGGTTGGGGCAGCGGATGATTTATCGGGTGGCCGATCTACGTTTATGGTCGAGATGACCGAGACAGCCAACATCCTGCACAACGCGACCCGCAAAAGCCTGGTGCTCATGGACGAAATCGGTCGCGGCACCAGCACCTTTGACGGACTGTCGCTGGCCTGGGCCACGGCTCACTACATCGGCGAACAGGTAGGTGCATTTACTCTGTTTGCCACGCACTACTTCGAGCTGACCTCGCTGGCCGACGAGATCGAGGCGACCGTTAACGTGCACCTTGATGCCACCGAATACAAGAACCGGCTGGTGTTTATGCACACCGTCAAAGAAGGGCCCGCCAACCAAAGCTACGGGCTGCAAGTCGCGGCGCTGGCCGGCGTTCCGGGAAAAGTCATTGATTCGGCGCGCGTCTACCTGCGCAATCTGGAAGAAACCTCGCTGTCAGGCAAGGCTCCTGCGCTGGGCACCGCTAGCCAGGCCGACGAACCTGCGCCTGCAACGGCCCCGCTGTTCGACCTGACTCCGCCCGCATCGGGAAGCGACAAGCTGCGGCAGGCGCTGGAAAAACTTGACCCCGACAACATGACGCCTAAACAAGCTCTCGAGGCGATATATAACCTTAAACGCAAAGCCTGATAAATTGGGTATGCACCAAATCTGACAAGACCCGTAACAGCGGGCCTAAAACATATGCGAGGACAATCATGCAACGCGTAGCCGCCAGTGATGAAATCCGTGCCGGAGAAATGTTCTCCACACAAATCGATAAAACCAAATTATTGCTCAGCCGAGTTGACGGCCAGGTATACGCCGTCATCGATAAATGCACGCATCTCGGCATGCCCATGCGCAAGGGTAAGTTCGACGGCCAGGTCATCACCTGCCCGTTTCATGGTTCGCGATTTGACATCAAAAACGGCGAGAACCTCGACTGGGTGTCCAACATCATGGGCATGAATGCCCCGAAGTGGGCATGCAAGATGATCGAGCTGGGCAAAAAGCCCGCGCCACTCACTACGCTGACTGTCGAAGAAAAAGACGGTGATGTATTTGTCGACCTGTAGCACGCACTGTCCGGGCAGTACTGCACGATAGTGAACGACCGGCTACGCAACCACCTGGGCCTTGTGGCTTTAAGCGGGGCTGCGCTCGGCGTCGCCGCATTGCTCGGCGGCAAGATGGCAGCGGCAGACAATCTCAGCATTGTCAGTGCCTATCTCTGCCTGCTGTTTTTTTCTGCCGCCCTGCTGATCGGCCCCGTGCATGTATGGCGCGGCGGCACACCGCTGCTTAACACGCATCTGCGGCGAGATATCGGCATCTGGGGTGGCCTCACGGGGCTGGTGCATTTTTTTCTCGCGAATGTTCTGGCCATGAACTACGAATACCTGGGCCTGTTTGTCGAGAACGCGACTGTCCCGCCGTCCGCCAACGTACGCGATCAGCTATATTTGTGGGGCACCCTATTAGGGTATGTGGTCGCGTTGCTCATTCTGATATTGCTGGCACTCTCCAGCGATCGAGTGTTACGCATGGTGGGCACACGCTGGTGGAAACGCCTGCAGCGGCTCAGCTATGTGGTTTTTCTGGCCACTGTCTTGCATGCCTTTGCGTTTCAAGTGCTGGAAACACGCCCGCCGCTTTGGATTTTGGTGATTATCGCCGTCGCGCTGGTGGTTGTTGGTATGCAGCTGACCGGCCTAGCCAAAGTCAAACGGTCGAATACATCCTGAACTAGCTGCGTTCGAAGCGCCCAGTGCGCAGAAATGCATCGCACTGTGCAGCAACGATCGGTGCAAACAGCATTGTCGTATGACTGTAGGGAACCTGCAGATGATCAGCCACACCGGGTAACTGTGTTTCCGACACCGCAACCGTACCGTCATTAGGTTTGGGCAATTTGGCAATCAACTGCCCAGGGCCGATGCTGCGCGTCCCGGCGATAACGCCAACCGGCACGTCCTGATCCCAGCGCTGCAGCGGATTTTCGAATATGGCTTCGGGCAGAATTCTGCCCAGCACCACCCGACCGGGCCCAACGCTGTGCAAACTGCGTCCGGCTGCCGTGTCAACCAGGGGCGAGCCGAGGCATATGGCCTTTACAACCGGTAAATCGGGATATATGCGCAGGGTATGCAAACTGACAACGCCGCCCAGGCTGTGTCCGACCAGTGCCACGGGTCCATCCTCGGGGAGAATGAATTTGCGCAGGCTCTTGCACTTGTCGGCCAGAGTCTCCGAAACGGTGTGATAGTGAAACTGACGAACCGAATAGCCGTGATCACGCAGCCGACTGCGCAACCATGTCATCTCCAGGCCCTTCATCCAGAGGCCATGCAAAAAAATGACCGTAGGCTTCGCAGCCATCAATATCAGGCCTGACCCGGGTCGGCCTCTTTCTTGCGCAAGCGAATGCCCACTTCGCGCAACTGGCGCGCGTCAATCTGACCGGGTGCGTTGGTCAACGGACAACTGGCGGATTGCGTTTTGGGGAAGGCAATCACGTCGCGAATGCTTTGCGCCCCGGCCATCAGCATCACCAGACGATCCAGACCGAAAGCAATACCGCCGTGCGGGGGACAACCGTACTTCAGCGCGGTCAGCAAAAAGCCAAACTTGATCTGCGCTTCCTGCTCGTCAATGCCCAGCACATCAAAAACGGCCGACTGGATATCTGAGTTGTGGATACGGATGGAACCGCCACCGATCTCGGTACCGTTCAGTACCATATCGTAGGCACGGGAACCGGCGTTACCCGGATCGGCACGCAGTGCATCGGCATCATTAACCGCCGGCGCGGTAAACGGATGATGCAATGCATTCCAGCGCTTTTCAGTTTCGTCCCACTCAAACATCGGGAACTCAATAACCCACAGCGGCGCCCAGTCACCTTCGACCAATCCGCGATCCCGGCCTATTTTTACCCGTAGTGCGCCCAGTGCGTCGTTGACAACATTGCGCTTGTCGGCGCCGAAGAACACGATGTCGCCCGACTGCAACTGAAGCCGGTCAATAAGCCCCTCGACTGTGGCATCGGGCAGGAACTTGAGTATGGGTGACTGCAGTCCGTCACGGCCTGCGGCCACATCATTCACCTTGATGTAGGCCAGCCCTTTCGCGCCGTAACGACCCACGTAAGCCGTGTAGTCATCGATGTCCTTGCGCGACAAATCGGCGCCAGCGGTTAACTTGAGGGCTGCGACACGGCCATCCGGGTCGGCAGCCGGGCCGGCAAATACCTTGAACTCCACGCCGTTCATCAGGTCGGCAACGTCTACCAGCTCGAGCGGAATGCGCAGATCAGGCCTGTCCGTGCCGAATCGCTGCATCGCTTCCGCATAGGTCATGCGCGGAAACTCGGCGGGAAGCTGCACGCCAATTGCTTCGCTGAACAAACGGCGCGCCAGGTTCTCCATGGCGTTCATGACATCGTCTTCTTTAACAAACGACATCTCGACATCAAGCTGGGTGAATTCGGGTTGACGGTCGGCCCGCAAATCTTCGTCACGGAAGCAACGGGCAATCTGGTAGTAACGATCCATGCCCGACATCATCAACAGCTGTTTAAACAACTGCGGCGACTGTGGAAGCGCAAAAAAACTGCCCGGATGGGTGCGGCTCGGCACCACGTAATCGCGGGCACCTTCCGGCGTTGCGCGCGTCAGAATAGGTGTTTCGATATCCAGAAAGCCATTCTCATCCATGTAGGTACGCATTATCTGCGTAACACGGTGGCGCAGCATTATTCGTTGCGTCATCTCTTCGCGCCGCAAGTCCAGATAACGGTATTGCAACCGTAAATCTTCAGACGGGCTTTCGTCATGGTGAAATGGCGGGGTTTCCGCAGCGTTAAGGATTTCCAGCTCGAGCGCCAGTAACTCCACTGCTCCGCTGGCCATATTTGGGTTTTCCGTACCCGCAGGCCGCGGCCGTACCCGACCCTTTATCGTCAGCACGAATTCGCTGCGAATTTTTTCGGCCATCGCGAACAGCTCTGCGGTATCCGGGTCGCATACGACCTGCAAAATGCCGCTGCGGTCGCGCAGATCAATAAAAATGACACCGCCGTGATCACGCCGGCGGTGCACCCAGCCGGCAACCGACACTTCGCTACCGTCAAGGCTGGCGTTTACGTCGCCGCAATAATGTGTACGCATTTGAAAAACCTGAGAATTAAGGGCGCGAATGTTACGGGCGCGGCCAGTCTTTAGCAACTGCAGGCTGCTTGGGACGATTAGATTTGGACACCGGCTGGGCGGCTTCCTGCATGCCGATGCGCGGCCACTTCGGCACCACCACGCCCAGCGACACCACCATCTTCACGGCTTCTTCAACATCCATATCCAGCCGCACTACGTCTTTGCGCGGCACCATGAGCATAACGCCCGAGGTGGGATTGGGCGTGGTCGGCACAAACACACAGATGACATCCTCGCCAGTCCGGGATTGCACCTCACCCAGATTGGTGGAAGTCTGGAAGCACAAGCTGTAAAGACCCTTGCGCGGGTACTCGATAAGTAACACTTCTTTAAAGGAATCCGTGCTGTCGGTCAGCACGACCTCGGCAAAGGTCTTGGATGCCGAGTAAATAGACCGCACCAGCGGAATACGGTGTAAAACCGACTCCCATAGCGAAACCAGCTTACGTCCAAAAAAGTTTGCCGCCAGCAGCCCCGTCACGAACAGGATAATGCCGACCAGCAGTAAACCGATCCCCGGCACGTGAAAACCCAGCAGGTTGTCGGGGCGGTAATGTGCAGGCAAGAACAACAATGCACGGTCAACAAAGTCGACCATGAATCGAATCAGAAATACTGTGATTCCCAGCGGCACCCAGACCAGCAAGCCGGTGATCAGGTAAGCACGTAATCGCTTGCTCATCAAACCGCCCTAGCCGTCAGCAGACTTAGTGGCCGATTTAGAATTCCTGGCGTCTGAAGATTTGGTGTCCGAAGATTTGGCAGCCGTTGCACCTGAGTCCGAACCCTTGACATTAGAACCCTTGTCATTAGAGCCCTTGGCATCCCCACCGCCGGCAGTCGAAGCGGCAGTCGTTGAACCGCTGCCTGTATCAGCAGATCCCGCAAGATTGCGTTTGTTCTTGTCTTTGAAATCAGTTTCATACCAACCGCCGCCCTTAAGCCGAAAATTCGGCGCCGACAACAGTTTACGCAATTTTGGCTCACCGCATTCAGGACAATAGGTCAGCGGTTCGTCACTCATCTTTTGCAACACGTCAAAGACGTGCTCGCAAGCCTGACATTGATATTCGTAGATCGGCATTCAACTCACTCCGCAAGCAATTACGCTGCTGCGGCGGGGACATTAGCAAACTGCAGCACCCCGTCAACTACTGTGACTGAGACCCCTTGGCCGGGCGCGAAATCTCCACGCAGTATGGCTTCCGCCAGCGGGTTCTCAAGACGCTGCTGAATGGCCCGTTTTAACGGCCGCGCACCGTAAACCGGATCAAAACCTGCATCGGCAAGCAACTCCATGGCCTCGTCGCTAAGCTCCAGACCAATTTCGCGCTCTGCCAGCCGTTTGCGCAGACCGGTGAGCTGAATATCCACAATGACTCGAATCTCGTCGCGGCCCAGCGGGTGAAACACCACAAGGTCGTCAATACGGTTGATGAACTCCGGCCGGAAATGCTCCCCGACCACTTCCATCACCGCTGCCTTGATCTTGTCATAGTTTTCGTCGCCGGCCATGTCCTGAATACGCTGAGAGCCAAGGTTCGAAGTCATGATGATGACGGTGTTGCGAAAATCGACCGTACGACCGTGGCCGTCTGTCAGACGCCCATCATCCAATACCTGCAGCAAAACGTTGAACACGTCGGGATGCGCTTTTTCGACTTCATCCAGCAGAATGACCGAATAGGGCCTGCGCCTGATCGCCTCGGTCAGGTAGCCGCCCTCTTCATAACCTACATAACCCGGGGGTGCGCCGATGAGCCGGGCCACGGAGTGCTTCTCCATAAACTCGGACATGTCGATGCGAACCATGGCCTCTTCGGTATCGAACAGAAACTCAGCCAGCGCGCGCGTGAGTTCGGTCTTGCCCACACCGGTGGGGCCAAGAAACAAAAAGGAACCGTTCGGGCGGTTTGGATCCGCCAGACCGGCGCGCGAGCGACGAATAGCATTTGCTACCGCGGCCACCGCCTCGTGCTGACCAACGAGCCGCTTACCAATGGCTTCTTCCATGCGCAATAACCGGTCTTTTTCGCCTTCAAGCATCTTGGCAACTGGCACACCGGTCCAGCGCGACACCACCTCGGCAATTTCTTCGTCGGTGACTTTGTTGCGTATCAGTTGATGACCCTTATGCTCAGCATCACCTTCCAACTGCGCCGCCTCTTCCAGCTGGCGTTCTAATTCAGGTATACGCCCGTACTGCAGCTCGGAAACTCGCTGCAAATCCTGGGCACGCATGGCCGTCTCCAATTCAAGACGAGTCCGCTCCAGCTCTTCCTTAATATGCGTCGCACCCTGCAGCGCTGCCTTCTCGGCCCTCCATATTTCTTCCAGATCGGCATATTCCTTCTCGAGCTCATCAAGTTGCGCCTGCAAATCTTCGAGCCGTTTTCGCGAGGCCTCGTCTGATTCTTTCTTCAATGCTTCACGTTCAATTTTGAGCTGAATAATCCGGCGGTCGAGCCTATCCATCGACTCGGGCTTGGAATCGATTTCCATGCGAATGCGCGACGCGGCCTCGTCTACCAAATCAATGGCCTTATCGGGTAATTGACGATCCGTGATGTAGCGATGCGACAAGGTGGCCGCTGCCACAATCGCAGGATCGGTGATGTCGACACCGTGATGAACCTCGTAACGCTCTTTGAGGCCACGCAGAATCGCGATCGTATCTTCAACCGTCGGCTCGTCGACCAGCACCTTCTGAAAGCGTCGTTCCAGCGCTGCGTCTTTTTCAAGGTGTTGCCTGTACTCATCGAGCGTGGTCGCGCCCACACAATGCAATTCACCGCGAGCCAGCGCAGGTTTGAGCATGTTGCCGGCGTCCATGGAACCTTCTGCCTTACCGGCGCCTACCATGGTGTGCAGCTCGTCGATGAACAGAATCACCTGACCTTCCTGCTTCTTGAGATCGGTAAGCACCGCCTTCAGGCGTTCTTCAAAATCGCCGCGAAACTTGGCGCCGGCCAGCAGCGCGCCCAGGTCCAGTGACAATATGCGTTTGCCTTTGATGCCCTCGGGCACCTCGCCATTAATAATGCGCTGCGCCAGACCTTCAATAATGGCGGTCTTGCCCACACCGGGCTCGCCAATCAAGACGGGATTGTTTTTTGTGCGTCGTTGTAAAATCTGAATGGTGCGACGGATTTCTTCATCGCGACCGATAATCGGGTCGAGTTTGCCTTGCTCGGCCTGCTCGGTAACGTCCACGGTGTACTTTTCCAGCGCCTGCCGGGTGTCTTCGGCGTTGGGGTCCGTGACCTGCTCGCCGCCTCGCAGTTCATCAATGGCTTTTTCGAGTGCGCCCGTAACCGCCCCGGAATCGCGCAATAGCTTACCCGTCTGACCCTGATCACTACAGGCAGCCAGCACAAAGAGTTCGCTCGATATGTACTGGTCGTCGCGATCCTGCGCCAGCTTGTCAGTGACATTGAGCAACTTGCCCAGATCGGCGGACAGATGTATTTCACCCGCAGTACCTTCGACGCGCGGATACTGATCGATGGTTTTGCCAAGCCGGGAGCGCAGCAAATCAACTTTCACGCCCGCCTTGCTCAGCAAGTGGCGCACGGCGCCCCCCTGCTGATCCAGCATCGCAATCAGCAAGTGTGACGGCTCGATAAACTGATGCTCCTTACCCAGTGCAAGCGACTGTGCATCGGCAAGCGCCAATTGAAATTTGCTGGTCAATTTATCCATTCGCATTAGGGGTTCTCCGGCAAGGCCTGATGATTGAAATATGGTGGCATATCAAGCTATTTCAAGCCCTACGCTAAGCGCCTATAATGCCGCGCCATGAACATACAAAACAAAGTGATCGTTATTACCGGCGCGGCGCGCGGGCTGGGGGCGGCCATGGCCAAGCGCCTTGCCGCACAAGGCGCCAAACTCGCGCTGGTTGACCTCGATGCCGACAGCATGGCCGATGCAGCGGCTGCCTGTGAAGGAGCCGCAGACGTCCGTACCTACGGCGCGAACGTCGCGAATGAAGATCAGGTGGTGGCGCTATTCAACAACATCGTCGCCGATTTCGGCAGCCTTGACGGGCTGGTCAACAATGCCGGCATTACCCGTGACGCGTTGCTTATTAAATACAAAGACGGCGAGCTGGTTTCCAAAATGAGCCTGGACCAATGGCAGATGGTCATTGACGTGAACCTGACCGGCGTTTTTCTGTGCGGCCGGGAGGCCGCCGAACACATGGCACGGCTCGGCAACGGCGGTGTAATTATCAATATTTCGAGCATTTCTCGCGCTGGCAACGTGGGCCAAAGTAACTATTCCGCCACAAAGTCAGGAGTCGAAGCCATGGCCGTCACGTGGGCCAAAGAGCTCGCCCGCTATGGCATCCGCACGGGGGCTGTAGCGCCAGGCTTCATTAATACAGAAATGGTTGCCGCCATGCCCGACAGCGCGAAGGAAAAAATTGCCGGCATGGTACCGCTGCGCCGCATGGGTGAATCGGACGAAATTGCACAAGCAGTGCAGTTTATCTTTGAGAACGACTACTTCTCGGGACGTCTGATTGAAGTGGACGGTGCCCTGCGTTTATAGCGCGGCACACTCAGGCTTTTTTGCCACTGCCAAGAACCCGGGATGCCAGCTTCACAGCATGGCGGGCGGTAGGAATACCGCAATAGGCCATCGTATGCAGCAGTGTCTCGCGAATTTCCTCGTGGGTACATCCGTTGCGCACCGCATTGTGCAAGTGCACCTCAAGCTCTGCATCACGATGTTGGGCAGCAAGCAACGCCAATGTCAGCAAACTTCGGGTTTTGCGCTCCAATCCAGGTCTGGACCAGATCGCACCCCACCCGATTTCGGTGGTCAGCTGCTCCAGCGGGGCAGTGAATTCATCGGCAGACTCCAGCCACGAATCCACCCGTTCTTCACCGACGACCTCGCGCCGAATACGTAAGCCTTCCTGGTATAAATCCCTGCTCATTGGGCACCCCCGGGTGACAGGCAGAGATTCTAGCGGAATTTCAGTGTGGCCACGAACAACGGCCCTTCGTAAATGGGGCTTTTGGTGTCTGCCAATACTGCCGAGCCGACCTGAACGGTGGCATCAATGGTCTCGTAGGTCAGCCCCAACGACCAACCATTGTCGAGCCGCATGGCAAATTCACCGGAAGATGAGACGCGCTCAGGTTGCGCCGATGATTTGGTAGCAGGGATCAGGCTGAGCACTGCCGAGCTGACGGGAGCGTCATCGTCAATGTAACCGAGATCGATGTTTTGCAAATCAAGCTGCCAAATAGCGCTTATTGCGGTTTCGGTGGCCAACGCATCCTGCTCGCTTACGGGTTTATCGCATGCAACAGTGCCGGCGGTAACCTGAACGGAACTGGCGGAGAAGCCGACCCCGCCCATTGAGTATTCGGCACCATACGATGGGGCAGCCAGAAAACTGCATACCCAAGCAAATACCCAGATATACACCCGGGCCATAACCCAAGATAGCTGCCTTGAAAATGGCATTCCCGCAAACCTCGTCGCCGCCCATCGACATCTACGAGGATAGCCATGACGGGCCACAAGAAATGTGACCGGCGACACGCTTTAATAGCCAGACAAGATTATGTCCAGCGGGGTAACTAACTTAGCTTGTGATGCTCATTCTTCGGGAGCAATCGTGAACGTCATTCCGTCGAGTTCATCGCGAAAAACAATCTGACAGGACAACCGCGATTCGTCAGGTCTGAAGCACTCGGTTTCTTCAAGCAACTCAAGCTCGTCACCTTCTACAGGCTCGAGCTTGTCCGCCCACTCCCTGGCGACAAAAATGTGGCATGTTGCGCACGAGCACATGCCGCCACACAGGGCTTCAATACCACCGTCCAATTCGCGCAACGGCTCCATCAAACTGTCGCCCGGACTCATTTCAATTTCATGCTGGCCGCCGTCGCGGTCAGTGACATGGATCTTACCCATGACTACTCCATCTCTATCGGAATTACGTGTTTATGCAGGGCGTGACGCCCCGCAACGGCGGCGAACTATACCACATGCGAATCGGACCGAAACCCGGGAATTGTTAGGCGGTTCCTGCGTAGACGTCCTTGGCTGAAGCGTAATAGTCGCTTTCTTCGGCGAGATTATGGGTTTCGCGCAGCAAGGTTTGGAGCCGGCGCTCGGCATTGCTGATATCAGCACAGGCCTGGCAAAAGGGGTCATCGCAGGGCTGCCGTGAGTAGAGCCAGAATTGCACCGCCCCGGCCAGGATTCCCGAAGCAACTTCCCAAACCTCGGCAGACTCATCTTCTTCAAGCATACGATTGCCAAATTCGATGATGGTCTCAGCCACCTGCTCGTAACTCAGATTCATGTCCTGCAAATCGACCATAGCCGCATCCCCTGAAGTGTTATTGCACGCTGTACTGCGTTATTTCGGGAAATCATACCACCGGGAAATCAGCCCGTGACCGCAACTTTACAGTTGCAATTACTTAAGCCTGACAACCGGCTTCGATTAATTCCAGAGCATGTGCCGGGTTTTTCGCCACCGAAATTAGATTGAGTTCAGCCTCGTTGATGGTTCCCTCGGATAACATGGAGTTACGTAAAAACTCTTCCATCTCCGCCCAGAATTCACCGCCCAGCGCGACCACCGGAAACGACTCCAACTTACCCGTTTGTATTAGCGTCACAACCTCGAAGGCCTCGTCCAGCGTCCCAAAGCCCCCGGGCATAACAACAAAGGCCGTGGAATATTTGACCAACATAACCTTGCGCACAAAAAAATGTTCGAACTCGACAAACCTGTCGAGGTAGGGGTTGGGTCGCTGCTCCAGAGGCAGCCTGATGTTGCAGCCTATACTGCAGCCGCCGGCTTCCCGGGCCCCCTTGTTGGCAGCCTCCATTAAACCGGGCCCGCCGCCGGTCATCACCGCAAACCCGCGCTCTGCCAATAACCGCCCTACCTGATAGGCCTGCTCATAGTAAGGATGCCCGGACGGGAACCGGGCGGAGCCAAAAACGGTTACGCAGCGCTTTACTAAATCAAGCTCTTCGAAGCCTCGCAACATTTCCAGGAAAACTCGCACGGCGCTTTCCAGATCGTCGCCCCGGCTCCTTCGTCCCTTAAGGAATGACTTCTCCGCGCCCTTCAGCGACTGCAATAGATCATCGCCTGCGAGCTTGCTTAGTTCATCAGGCGTCATTGCAAGGGCAAGGTGACGCGAACCACGGTGCCCCGGCCACGCGGACTGGTGATGCTTAACTCGCCGCCGTGCACCTCAACAATGCGCCGGCAAAGGTATAAGCCCAGGCCGAATCCGCCAGTGGCGCGGCTGCGCGCCGGATCCGCCCGGTAAAACGGCTCAGTCACGTGCTCGATGTGCTCAGGGGAAATACCAGGGCCATGATCCTCAACCACGATGACTATCCCTGTGTCCGAAGCGGAAGCCTTAACGCTGACCGGCTGGGCGTCGGGGGGGTTAAAGCGCAGCGCATTGTCGATTAGGTTGCGCATCAGCAGGCGCATTCGCGTCACATCGAGCTCGGCCATTGGCAATGCAGCACATGTCAGCGAGATGCGTTCGGCTTCGGCTGCGAAATCGCCTTCCACAATGGCCTCAAGTAACTCAGTAACGTTCACCGGCTCGCGCCGCAAAACGGCATGCCGCGTATTCAGCGCCTCGCTCTCCAGCAAATCAGCCGTCAAGCGCTCCATTTCTTCGAGATCTTCGAGGATGCTTGCACGCACAGCCTCGTCGTCAATGAACTCAACAGACACCTTGCTGCGTGTAAGCGGAGATCGCAGTTCATGACTGATTGCCAGCATGAGCTGCTGCTTGGCCTCAAGCATTCCCTGCACGTCAGCCGCCATGGTATTGAACTCGCGACTCAGATCCCCCAGTTCATCATGCCGCCGCGTGGGAATGCGGTAATCAAGATCACCGGAACCAATACGCGCGGCACCAATCTGCATCCACTTAATAGGACGAAACACCCAGCGGACCGCCAGATAACAAAGAAACAGAACCGCCACACCGGCCACCGAAATGATAAGTGTCGAAAAATCAGGTGCCGGCATTTCGTTAATACGCGGCGATGCAAACACTATTTCATAGCCCTTGGCCTCGAGCTTGACCATCAGGTGTTCGTGATATCGCGCGAACGCAACACTTTCAAGCTGGCGCGCCCAGCTTTCCAGTTCGCTGCGGCTTGCCTCCCCGACTTCAAGCAAATGCAGGGGACCAAATGGAATGTTTTCCAGCGGGTAGAAATGCGGCGAGGAGCTCCAGTCCAGATCTGGACCCACAATGCGAATATCCACCGGGATCTTATTGACGATCGCCTCGGCCTTGCTGATATCCGGAGGGGTGCCTATGTCGCTAAGAATATATTCGGTATGCAGTGCAATGTGGGCACCGACAATCTGCCGCAAATAGTCGGTATCCTGAAAAACCGAATAGGCGTAACGCGCAGAGTATCCGTAAAGCATGGCCGCCAGCACGAATATCAGCAACAGGCGCGCTGACAATGAACGCGTGAGCGCCGAAACAAGTTCCATGATGCGACTCATGCGTCGATTTCCTCGCCGATAAAGGCATAACCCGTGCCCCAGACGGTTTTTATAAACCGCGCCTGTTTCGACGTGTCGCCAAGCTTCTGACGGAGGCGGCTCACCAGAATATCGACTGAACGCGAAAACAACTGGGCATCAATGCCGCGAAGTTCGTTAAGAATTTCATCACGGGTGTAAGTCTGGCCGGGATTGGCGGCGAACAATGCAAGCAACTGATACTCCATGGTCGTCAGGTCAAGCACAGCACCATCCAGTTCAGCGCTGCGGCGATCAAGATCCACGGTCAAACCTTTGTAGCGGAGTTTGCTGCCCTGAGGTTTGCTGTCCTGCGAACGCCGGAGGACATTCTGTATGCGGGCCACAAGTTCACGTGGCTCAAAGGGCTTGGGCATGTAGTCGTCTGCGCCAATTTCCAAACCCACGATGCGGTCGGTAACTTCGCCGCGCGCCGTCAACATAATAATCGGCACTGCGCTGCTTTTTCTTATCGTTCGACAAACCTCGAAGCCGTCTTGCCCCGGCAACATTACGTCAAGAATCACGAGATCCGGATTCTCTGC
This sequence comes from Gammaproteobacteria bacterium, assembly GCA_030426355.1. Lineage (GTDB taxonomy): Bacteria > Pseudomonadota > Gammaproteobacteria > Steroidobacterales. The sequence goes on along the minus strand of JAUHYQ010000005.1, from coordinate 204,144 downwards.
ATCAAGCATCTTCAACCCCGCCTTGGGCTCATGGGCCGCGAGGAGATCAAGATCGAATCGACTAAAAAAACTCTGCAGCAACTCGCCGAGTTTCTCATCGTCATCTATAAGCAGAATTTTGGGCATGGTTCACAGTTTTTTTCGGACGGAAGTATTCTAATACGCGCCGCAGCATGGATGTCTGTTGGCGCGGACTCAATTGTAAAACCTTTCCAACACCTTAAACCGGCAAATTTGTAAGCGTTACAAAACGTTACAGGCTGTTACCCGGCAGACAGGAATATTGGCAAGGGCGCCCATACGATATCAGTGTTCCCGAAACCCCAACTATTTTAAGGAGTCTGGACATGACATATGGTCGTAACAACAAAGGACTGGATCGCCGCGATGAAATGATTCTGATGATCATCGCAATCATAACGCCGCTGGCTATTCTGCCCGCAATGCTCGGCATGTAAAAAAGCCGGATCAGCAGCTGCTGTTCCGGCTTTTTTCTCTGGCTCGCGGCAGGCCGCTTTGATTCCGGACTGCTGAACCGCAAAACCCGTTTATATCTTCCCCTATTTGTATCTTCCTTTGGCTTCTGCCATCTGCGTCATGCCGCAGCGCATGTCCAGACGCCGGTTGAACTCCTCTTCGCCAAAGATCTTTTGCGTGAGCACGTTCATCGGGTCGGTCCGATAACCCAATTCACGCACGGTGAAATCGTAGTCCTGCTGTGCGGCCCGCTGCTCCGCGGGGACCGTATCCGCTTCGTCTAACCAGCCGAACCAGCGATCAACGAAACCTTCAAGATACTGCTCGCACGTATCGATATTGGCATCGGTGAGCTCAGCAGTGCAGCTGGTGGCCACTGGCGACATCAGCGAGCGCAAATACGTTCCATGACTGACAAAACGCGTCCAGTTCGGGTCGCTTCTGAATTTAAGAAAGCCCTCGTTTGCCGGGTCATAGTATTTTTTGATGTAGTCAAGATTGGTGCGCAAATCCACACGCGGCGTGTACTCGGCATAAAAATACAGTTTGGGAATGGTGCCGAAAATAATGACCAAATGCGGAACGCGGGTTTCCTGGCCCAGAAACACCGTGGCATTCATGTCCAGAATGCTGGCCTTGCGGTTTCCTATCCAGGAATGCACCAGCCAGTCCACTTCCGGGCTGGTAAAAGCACTAAAAGAGCCTTCCATCTGCCCGTCAGCGGAGGTGAAGTAATCTTCTCCCTCGGTTGAACGGTGGCGTTCCACCGGGAAACGCGCCTTCACCCTGTCAATGATTTTGCTGTGAATACCCCAGCACCGTTCCCAGGCCTTGGACACATCCACATTGGGATTTTCTGCCAGGAACTCCATGATGGTCTTGGTATCGGTTCGCTGCTCAGCTGCGTCGCTCATTAGTGTTGTTCTCCGGAAACTATACAGGCGCGAGGGTGGGGATTTTAGCCGGGCAACGCAATGACAGATATCAATTCCAAGGGCTGATAGAGTATGCGTCTGGAGAGTGGTCATACGAAGGCTGAACGGAATGAGCTCCAAAAAAGGTGCCGAAAGCAACACACTGTCAAGCGCAACGGTCAACGAGTCCGTTGACCTGGATAGCCTCAGGGCGACGCTAGAACGGCTGGGTGCGAACGCGATTAAGCGGCACATCTTTTTATGCTGTGACCAAACCAAACCCAAGTGCAGCGGCAAACTGGAAAGCCTGAAATCCTGGGAATACCTAAAACGCAGGCTGAACGAACTGGGTCTGACCGGCGCTGGCGGCATCTACCGAACCAAGGCAAACTGCCTGCAACTGTGCATGCAAGGGCCGGTAGCGCTGGTTTATCCGGAGGGTGTCTGGTATCGAAACTGCACACCTGAAGTACTGGAACGCATTATTCAGGAGCACTTAGTCAGCGGCGTACCCGTAGAGGACTATGTCATTGCACGGTTCCCGCCAATAAAACCCGACCTGATAACACCGGGCTTCTAACCCTGCCGGTCCGGTTCTGTTACGCGCCAGAACCGCCCTTCCTTAGCGACGCGGCCTTCATCGACCAGCTTGATCAGGTGCGCTCGCAGCGAAAATTCCGCGACGGGATGAAGTTGTTTGCTCACGTCGTCGTAAACATCGGCCAACAACTCCTCAAGCGTCGCGCGTTCTGCCTTAGCCAGTCGGGCAAGCACCCGCGCCTCGCGTTGTAGCCGATGGCGAATCAGTCGCCGCAAGGCACGCTGGGGGTCATCAATAATGTTGCCGTGGCCCGGCGCTATGTTCGCAACCTGCAACGCCTCAACCTTCTGTAGCGAGGCAATGTAGGCAGCCATATCGCCATCGGGCGAAGGAATGACAACTGTGGACCCCTGCATCACATGATCGCCGGTAAACAGCAGCCGCCGGTCGTCGTCAAGAAAGCACACATGATTGGATGCATGCCCCGGCGTAAAGATAGCGCGCAGTTGCACGCCATCCATTTCCAGCACTGCACCGTCGTGGGGATTTTCGTCCGGGCAAAAACTCTGATCCTGACGCGGTGCTGCAGGCGGTGGCAGTCCGATCAGGCGCGCGCCCGACAGTTTTGCCAGTACCGCGGCGGCGGGTGAATGATCGACGTGGGTGTGCGTAACCAGAATATGACTTAACTGGTCACCGGCGGCTTGCATGATCGCATCCACATGCGCGTTTATCGCAGGGCCCGGATCGAGGACTACCTGTCGCCGCTGTCCCAGCAAATAAGTATTTGTGCCGGGACCCGTCATCGGTCCGCCATTCGGCGCCACCAGACGATGGACTCCAGGCAGCAATTCCTCCAACAAGCCCGGGCGCAATTTAGATGTGCGGTTCATTCGAATGCTGGACTAAAAAAGAAAAGGCCGCCGGATTTTATACCGGCGGCCATGGAGGGCGTCCGGCGCCTCGCTGAAAGCAGTGCCAGCGACCTGGTTATCCCGACAAGGAGATCGCTAAAGTACTGTATGCGAGGCGCCAGACATCGTTACGCAAGCGGCACGGACAAGGCCTGAACCCTATCCCCGCTGAAAACTTTACGAGCTGAAATAGCGCGCGAAATATACCGAAATGACCGTTTTGTAGCTGTTTTAGCGGCGATTTCGTTGCAGGCGAGATTATATATGACTGGGCCGGCGGAGTCTGCGCCGATTTTCAGCAACAACCGCCTGATTGGGCCTTTTTGGGGTTGCGTGCAAAGGGAGATGGCAATATATCGTCGTTAAATTCGCCTAAGTGGTCGCTAAAATCGCCGAAAAGATCAAAATACTCGGAAAACCTCGATTGTTGCAGTATCCGAAAGGTATTGCCGCTGACGGGGGTATTTATGCCCTTTGTAAAATCAGCCTGACGATCCAGCGCCCAACGCTCCGGGGCCTGAGGAAGCCCGCCACGGTAAACAGCCTGCAAGCCATAGTCTTCTTCCAGCGACTCGCTGTCGCGCAGATTGAATACCCGGAACGTCGCCGAGCAGAATCGAATATGGCCGATTTTCTGGATTACATCGGGGTCGGTAATAGCCAACTCCTCGTCGTCCAGCAAGCGCGGCACTGCCAGACCGGCATCGGTCGCCATGCGCATGAAGTCCCGCCAATACAAAGCACCCGACAAGCATTCCCCGTAAAGCACCGGGTCCGCGGCCAACTCCACCGGTATGCGCCGGTCCGCGTAAACATCGGAAAAATACATTTCGCCACCCGGCTTTAATAAGCGCCGCACACTGCGAAACACTGCCCCCTTATCAACGGCCAGGTTGATGACACAATTCGAGATGATCAGGTCAAACGACCCGTCCTTCAGGTTGAGTTCGTCGAGACGCTCTATGTTGCCTTCCAAAAATTCAACATTGGATGCCTGGTAGCCAAATGCCTCGGCATGGAAATCACGATACCGCCGCGCAACCGCGAGCTGTTCAGGTGTCATGTCGACACCGACAACGCTGCCCTGCTCACCCACCAGACTGGATAGCACATAGGCGTCGCGCCCCGCACCGCAACCCAGATCCAACACCCGGAGACCCTCCAGCGCTTCGGGTATCACCAACCCACAGCCGTAGTAGCGGCTTTGCACCTCGGGATGAATGGCGTCCAGCACCTCTTGCAGGTAACCCGGGGGTGCCGCGGATGTGCAACACGCGGAGGTCTTCAAGTCGTCTGAAGACGCCAGAGTTTCACCGTAGTAACGTTGAACTTCCCGATGTGTGTGCGTTTCTATACTGTTGGCCATCTGTATACCTGTCGCCCCGATAAGAACGTATTGAGCACATTGCCTGACAAACGCTGATGATATTCACTGCCGACAGTTCCGTACTGGTTATTTTTTGCAAACGACCGAAGGTTGGCGTTGGCAAGCAACGCATAGCAACCGAACTGGGCACGCATGCGGCGCTGGCACTGAGCGAGTTGCTGCTGCAGGCAGCGCTGGCAGATGCGGCTGAATGGATCGGGCAAGTGGTCATTGCTCCGGCCAGCGCAGCGGATACCGACTGGGCCGCGCAGCAGCTGCCCGATGCGCTCGTCATCGCACAACAGGGTCGTAATCTGGGCGAACGCATCAATCATGTGGACGGCGTATTGCGGCATATGGGTGCGGAGCAATTGGTGATTATAGGCACCGATGCACCGGGCCTTAATGCAAGGGCACTGGCAGAAGCAGCGCGAGCGCTTGGCAAGACCGACACGGTATTCGTACCTGCTCAGGATGGCGGCGTCACCTTGCTGGGCGCGCGCAAACCATGGCCTGACCTGAGCGCTCTACCCTGGGAGACCGGGCGGTTGAGCGCCGCCCTGTCGGACAGCTGTGACGCCGCCGGACTCAGCGCGACATGGCTGCCCCCGAGCGAGGCCGTCGGCACGAAAATCGATCGCGATGTTGATCACTACGCCGACTTACTGGCTCTAACAAGCTATTTAAAGTGTGACCCCAGGCCCACCCGCAAGGCATTGCTGGCGTGGGCTGAGTCGCAACCCATCATCAGCGTCGTGATACCCGTGCGGCGCGACCACGTCGCGCTCCGCGCCCTGCTTAATCAATTGGGGTCAGAGTTAACTGACCGCGATGAGTTAATCGTGGTTGATGCTGAACAGATGGCAGAATGCAAACAGGTCTGCGATTACTTCGGTGCGCGTTACCTAAGCGTCGCAAGTACCCGCGGTACACGTATGAATATCGGCGCAAGAGCCTCGAGCGGCGGTGTACTTTGGTTCGTTCACGCCGACGCGACGGTCAGTATTGGTGCCGCCGATTCAATTCGGCGGCAGATACTTGCGGGCGCGCGCGCAGGTTACTTTGCCTTTCGTTTCAAAGGTGAACGTACCTGGATAAAAACTATTCTGGAGGCCGCGATTAATTTGCGCACACTGTTTGGCACGCCTTACGGCGATCAGGCACTGTTTTTTACACGCACCGCATTTGAGGATGCCGGTGGCTTCGCCGACAGTTCATTGTTCGAAGAGGTAGCACTGATCAAGCGTATCCGCCGCCGAGGTGGATTCGTGCGCCTGCCGGAGCAGGTAGAGGTCTCGCCGCGCCGCTGGGAACAGGACGGCTGGCTGGCGCGCACACTGCAAAATCGATTGCTGGCCATAGGTTTCGCCTTAGGCATCCCGGCCCGCTGGCTCGCGCAGAAGTATCGCGGGGCGCATCCGGGCCCGACGTCGACCACATCACTCGCGAATGACAAACAGGCATGAATGAGGCAACCGCAAACTGGGCCGTGACAGCAACCGGGGAACCACGCGGCTATATCGATCCGCATGCCCTGCAGGAACTGTGGTTTCACACCGGCACCGCCTGCAACCTCGCTTGCCCGTTCTGTCTGGAAGGTTCAAACCCCGGCGATACCCGACTCGATCGCATCACGCTCGATGATGTCAAAGCACTGATGCAGGAGGCGGTTGAACTCGGCGTGGAACAATTTTCCTTCACAGGCGGCGAACCTTTTATTGTTAAGGATTTCGTGAATATTTTGCGGCATGCCGCCGAATTGAAACCCTGTTTGGTGCTGACTAACGGCACCGATGCCGTACTAAAGCGGCTGCAACAAATCGAAACGCTGCGTAAAACCAAACACCCGATTAATTTTCGAATCAGCATCGACTGGCCCGATGAAGCCGAGCACGATGCAGGTCGCGGCGCAGGCACCTTCAGGCAATCACTGCAATCCATTGTCGAGCTGCAGCAACGCGGCTTTGGTGTTTCACTGGCCCGGCAAATGCCGGCGGACGAGGACAGCGCAGCGGTGGACCACCGCTTTCAGCAGCTGGTGCAGGAAGCCGGTTATCAGGGCGAAATTCGCATTGTAGCCTTCCCCGATTTCGCCACACCCGGGGCCAGTCCGTTGGTACCGGACGTCACCGCCGACTGCATGACACGCTATCAGGACGACGCTTCGCGTCGGGAGTTCATGTGCGCGTTCAGCAAAATGGTCATCAAGATTAACGGCCGCATGCGCGTATACGCCTGCACGCTGGTGGACGATGACCCGCGTTACGACATGGGCAGCAACCTGCGCGCTGCGATGGAGCAACGAGTTATGCTGGCGCACCACCGCTGCTACGCGTGCTTTGCCTACGGTTCGTCCTGCTCGGAGCGCTAACCGCCAGTCGTGGAGTTCTGGCGCGTAGTGACTTGATGCCGCTGCAGTCAGCTAGTTTGTCTGCATTACGCCGGAAAGAAGTCGATCGGCTTGGTTGTCGTCACCGTTGCAACGTCTTTGTCCTGAAAGCGGAACATTTTCACGCGCTGTACCAATTTACGCTCCAGATCGGCATCGCCCAGTTCACTGGAAACGACTTCGCATTCAGTAACCGTGCCGTTCGCTGCGATTGTCAGCTTGAGAACCAGCTTGCCCTGCAGGCCAGGATCCTGTCGCAATGCGCGGTTATAGAGCGCAAAAATCGCCCCCTTGTTCTTTTCGAACACCAGCTCAATTTCCTCGCGACTGCGCGACGGTGCACCACCACCTTTAACAACGCGCGGCCCGTCAGCGCCGAGGCCGGCGACCGGGCTGGCGACACGCGTGGTGTCACGACCCTGCAGGTCGCCACCGCCCGTATCACGACTCAGCGCTGCGGTATTGATGCCGCCGCTGCCTTTGCCCGCTTTCGCGGCAATAACCGAACGCTCGACTTTGGCCGCAGCACCCGCCGCTTTGTTCAGACGTTGATCGCCCATTACGTTGCTGATCGAACTGCTATCACGCAAATCCGCGAGTTGTTCGGCAAACGGCAACAAACCCGCCTTGGCCGCGTTTTCTCGCGCCTTAACCTGACGCTGCTCAACCACAGGTTCGGGTTTCGGCTTTTGAACGACCTTCTCCGGCTGCTTGACCACCTCTTGAGGTTTCGGCTTAACGACCGGCGGAGGTGGTGGTTTAGGCTTGTCAATGAGCAACTTGGCAAAGCGCTGCGGGACTTCCTCAACCACATTGGGATCAGCTTCCGGGAGCGGCATAAACGGCATCACCACTCCAAAGGCAATCACCGCGATCAGGAACTGTTTGACCAGTTTCTTAAAGCGATCATCCTGCTCCCGGGACATTTCCCAGGGAAGCTGGTAAGTACGATAGGTAGCAATCACTTTCATTTACCTCGTGCTGGCCAAAACCGGTGATGAATCAGCGGCCTCGGGCGCTGCCTGCATGACTGCCAATGAAATCCGACCGTAGTCGGCAGAAGTGCAGCTCGCCATGACCTTCTTCAGCAAGTTGTATGGCAACTCCCGGTCACCCATGATGGTGACTTCCCGGTCTTCGACGTTGGCATTGGTGTCTTTTAGCAAACGGTTCTCCGTCTGCAACCGCAGTGCTCGATCCAGCGCGGCAATAACGACGCCGTCCTGATTAATGACCTCTTCAATGGTCGCCACTGCCTTGCCTTGCACCAGAATATGCTCGTCGGTGATCATCACAACGACGTTCTCGCGGGCTTTTTCTTCAGCGTAAGACTCGGGTAGCTGTATGTCTCTGGCATTAGGCAGCGTTTCAACGTCCTGCGAGTTCACCAGCAGAAAGAACACCAGAATCGTAAAAATATCCATTAGGGAAATCAGGTTGAGCCCACCCATGGCTTTACGTTTATGATGCTTTTCCATTCGTTTGGCTTTACGCGACAGCATGTCACAGCCTCCTTAGCGCGACGCCCGCGCCACAATGGGCGCGTCGCCAATGGATATCTCGGGGAACAATTCGGCGCGCTTGAATTCGCCCGGCTCGTCGATCCGATAGGTACGCACAGCATCCATAACCTGCACCAGCACTTCGTAATCAATATCGGACTCCAGCAGCAGAGTCGCCGATAGCTGATCCGGGAAGTTGCCTTTAACGCGCTTCAGATAGTTTGTCAGACCAACCAGATCGTAACGATCTTCCGTTTTGGCAAACTGTTTGAGCACGCCCGCGTTACGATCGCCCACTTCGATGACGTCTTCACGAACAATCACTTCAAGGGCGAACTCGGGCTCGTCCTGCTTGGTGACGGCCTCGGCCGTCGGCAGGTTGAGCTCGATAACTGCCATGCGCGAGAACACTGCCGTTATCAGCAAGAAGGGCACAAGTATGACCATCAGGTTCATGAATGAAGTGATGTTCAACTCGGCCGGTTCGTGCTGCCGGCGTTTTCGCCAGCGACTTCTCATGCGGGTTTACCTTGAGCGGGCTGCTCACCGCGAGCATCAAACACCGTATTCAGGAACTTCACCGACGCCATTTCCAGGCTATCAACGAGTTCGGTGGTTTTTGTCTGCAGCAGTGTGTGTACCAGCAACAGCGGAATAGCCACCATCAAACCGAAAGCGGTTGTGTTCATCGCCACCGAGATACTGGCTGATAACAAATCGGCTTTCTCCGCCGGATTGGCGCCGGAAACGGCAGTAAATGCACGGATCAGACCGATAATAGTGCCAAGCAGCCCTAACAAGGTGGCGATGTTAGCGAAGGTTGCGAGGTAATGCGTGCGCTTCTCGAGATGAGGCATAACCTCCATCAGGCTCTCTTCCATCGCTTTTTCGATGTCGTCACGACGCTTAGCCGAAACACTGCGCTTCAGACCGTAGCCCAGCACCGTGGCGATAGCTGCCTTGGACTTGGCTGTAAGACTCACGGCTTCGTTGAACTTGCCGGCACGCAGATACGGGGTGACCTGCTTCCACAGACTCTTGCTGCTGATAGTGGCGCGGGTCAGATACACCCAACGCTCAACCGCAATTGCTGCGCCCAATGCAAACACCACGACGATCGGGTACATAAATACGCCGCCGTCCCTGAAAAAACCAATAACGCTGCTGTAGATTTCCATGGCTCTCGCCTCCTAACCCATAATCAAAATTAACAACTCAATACCACTGACGCCCCATGCGGGACGCACCCAAAAACTATTCCCCGGCGGCAACTGCATGGTCACCGTAAAGTTGATCGAAATACCGCACCTGACGCTGAAACACTTCCCGATCTATCGGTGCCAGCACCTCGTCCAGCAAACTGTTTACCGGCTTGCCCGACAGTTCGCCGATGCCGGACTCCTTCCACGGCACGATGTACATTACGCGCGGCAGTTCCTGATTGCCGGTGATGGCGCTGGCATCCAGCTGCAAGCGATCCAGCTGACCCTGCGATGACGACGACGATTCCGACGGCGCGTCCTCGCTCCATACCGCGCTGTTCACGCACAGGAACAAAATGCCAATTAAATAAATCGTGCTGCGCATTACAAAGTCTCCGTTGCACTTGCCGTCTGCGGTGTGTCGCCGATGCGGCGCTGCAAATCCGCAATCCACCCCTGTACCCGGTCAGCGTCTTGCCCCTCACCCGCAAATTCGGGGGCGACCACGAGATCCTGATAGCGCTGGTAGTGATCAAGGGCTGCAGTCAAGTCGCCCAGATAGAGGTCGTACAGTACGCCAAGGTTGTACCAGGCATTGGGGTACTCGGGCGCGATACGCGTTGCTTCCAGCCAGGCCTGCTCGGCAGCAGCAAAGTCGCCTTGCTGACGCTGGATCACACCGAGACGGTTCAGCGCAAACACATTGCGACTATCGAGTTCGATCGCGTGATGTAACAGATGCACGGCAGCTTCACGCTCGCCGCGCTTGTCCATCAGAATGGCCAGATTCACATAGGCATTCGCAAACTCCGGGTGCTGCTCAACAAAACGCTGGAAAGCGGCTTCAGCCGCGGCGTAGTCTCCCGCGCGAAAAGCCTGCGCGGCCTTTTCATAGTCACGCTGCACACCGGCGGGAACATTCAACGCCGCCTCGCTGCCCGACTCTGAGCCGCTGAGTTGCCACGCACCCGTAACTGAACAGCCGCTCAGAAACAGGGCCGTCACAACCGGCATAAGGATCACCGACAGCAAATTCTTATAGTAGTTTGGCAACATGTTCCTCCGCCTTCTCATACTTGGCATAACGTGCCGGCATTAGCTCGGCAAGCCGTGCGAAACTTTGTGCTACCCACTCGTCATAAACGCCTTCCGCCGAGCGTGCGGCATTGACCGTGAACAGCTCGATAGCCTGCTCCTCGAAGGGGAACGCCTGCTCTTCCAGCAGGATTTCATACTGCTCGAGTTCCTCTTCGCTCAATTCGGCCGGACGCTCAGAACTCATCAGACTCTGGCCCAGTTGCTGGTAAAGCTCGGCGATTCGATACGTTGCCTGGGTCGTCACCTCGGCGACGCCATAGGCCGCAGCGCTGTCATACGCAGCCAGCGCTTCCTCCATGCGCTTTTTCTTCAGCTTGAGGCTGTCGGTAAGCGGCGCTTTTAGATTGACAGCGACAAAGGCGAGGCGAACCGGCTCTGCCAACTCCAGTGTTGCTTTCGCAGCCAACGTTTTGCTGCGCTCGCTGCGCTGCGCGCCGGCTTTGCCATCTGTATCAATAATGTTTTGCAACCAATCGCGCCGATCACGCGCGTCGCCGGCATCGCGAGCAAGATCCGCGAGACGCAGGCGCACTTCAATCGACTCTGCCAACGGATCGGGAAACTGTGCGACGAAGGATTTCCACACGCGGCGAGCTGCAGACGTATCGCCGGCATTTTCATAAAGCTCGGCCGAATTCCAAAGCGCCTCGCGCTGAATATCCGCGCCAACGGAGGCCATAACTGCAATTTTTTCATACTCGGTTGCCGACTCGCTGGCACGGCCCGCCTGCTGGTAAGCCACAGCCAGTTTTTGAGTAACCGCGTCACTGCGCTGCGGGTTGCGGTAAGCAGAGCGATAGTGATTCAGCACCTCGATAGCCTGATCCCATTGCTGTTCATTGATCAGCAGTGTGGCCGCATCGTATACCGCATCGCCCTTAATGGCTGAGAGCGGGGCGGCGGACTCAATACGCATAAAATGACCGACTGCATCGGTTGCTCGGCCTTCGGCCTGCGCCATTTCTGCCTGGCGGTAGACCGCAGCCGCAATGCGATCATCAAGCTTCACACCGGCAAGCTCTTTGTTGCCGCCCATGAAGCGCAGTTCAAGATAGGCCCGCTCAGCCCGTTGGAAATGCCCGAGATCAAACAAGCCGTGCGCAGCGACCGTCCATGCAACGCGCTTAAGCTCCGGGCTTGTCAGTTCTTCGCGGCCAATTAATTCGCCGGCGACGACGACGGCCTCGTCCAGTTCAGCGGCTTCAAAATACGTTTCCGCTGCCTTGCTTAACACCGGCCCGGCCTGCTCATGGGCGGGAAATACTGTCGCGAAGCGCAAAGCTTGTGCCTGTTGTTGCAGGCGCCATGCAGATTGCTCGTCAGCCGGAAGTTGCTGCAAATGAGCGCGCGAAGCCAGCAAAGCAGCATAGCCCGCCTCACCTGCCTGCGCATAACCCGGATAGTCGTAAGCAGCGCGCAGGTAGTAGTGGTTGGCGTCGGCGTATTGCTTCGACTCCATGTAGATTTCACCCAGCAAGAAGCTGCGTTGCGCGGAATCCGGATCATCCGGGAAATAGTCGAGATAGCGTTTGTACCAGTCCGCAGCCCGAGCATAAGCCTCAGGTGCGGCTGTTTTCTGCGCTTCGGCATGATCGTGCTGCGCGAGATCGCTCAGGTTTTGTTTTAACGGGCCGATGACATCGGGTCGCTCGGCCGGATTGTGAAACGCCCAGAATTCGCTGTCGAGTCCATAAGCATTAACGAAGTTTTCTTTGGCTTCCAGGACCAAAGTAGGAAAACGTCCGGCACGGTATGCCTCAATAGCCTGAGTCGAAATGGCAGGTGCCTGAGCATGAAAAGGATCGCGCTGGACAAAGCCTGCGTAAGTTTCAGCAGCATCCAGATAGCGCTCTTTATCCAGATACAGTGAACCCAGACTGCTGAACAGCAACCACGCTGAGTCGCCCCGATTTCTTTGATCAAGATAAGCGGTAATGCTATCCGGACCGTCCAGATAAGAAAAACTAAGGCTCAGCACCCGTAGGGTATCGTCCATCAATTCGCGCTCGGGCCGGCTCATGGACTCGGTAATATTGAACTCGTTACTGGAAGCGCCCTGCCGCGCGGCGGCCGCTGCCAGCCGCAAATTGAGTAAATCCATAAAAGCGTGAATGCCAGAGTCGTATTCCGCTTGCTTAAACTGCGTCCAGCCAAACTTGTACAGCGCCTGCTCGTAGAAACCCGAGACATTGCCGAAGCTGGTTACCACTGCAAAAGCTTCACCTGCCTCGTAATACTGTTTGCGTGCAAACAGCATCTCGCCGCGGCGAAACTGCGCCTCATCAACAAATGGGCTGTCGGGATACTCAGAAACCAGGCGATCAAGCACCTGCAAAGCTTGTTCGGGCTGGCCTGAACTTTCGTATGCGCGCGAAAGCTGGTACATAACCCGATCAGCCTTGCCGTAGCCGCTGTATTGGCTCAATAACTGCTCATACAACCGAATTGCGTCGTGATGAAATTGCATCTCCGCGCTGTAGGCGGCATTGTCAATATTCGCGTTTTCGCCAACTTCAAGATTCAGGTCGCCGAGTCGTCGCATGGCTTCCAGTCGCGTTGCCGGATCACCGTCGGGCAGTTCCAGATATCGACGGTACTGCTCGAGGGCGGCCCGACCGTCGGCCTGAATTGGCGGTGCTGCGGGGATGACGACCTCGCGATCCTGGAGCGATTCAATGGTCTCAACGTCGCTCAAGCGATCGCCCTTGTCGGCGAAAGGGTTCAGCCAACCCATCAGGCTCAGGACGATAAATGCGGAAGCCGTCATGCTATTGCTCCCGCTCGTTCATCGCCGCCATGCGATCGAAGATGGATGCCAGCGCAAACCGCGCCTGTGCACGGTAAGTCAGCAACCGCTGCTTTTGTCCATCCAGTTCTGTGAGTGCCACGTCGGTCAGGTAACGCTCGTATTGCTGCATAGCGCCGGCAAGGCGATTCCGGTTCCCATCCAGCACAGCCTGCAGCCGATCGATGCGGCCGGCGAAATCGTCCACCGTGCCGTCCAGCGAACCGGTCGCAGCATCAATGGAAGCAAACTGCTGCTCTGCCTGGGCCAGCTGCACCCGCATCTCGGCGTTGCGCTGCTCCTGATGCCAGAGGCGCAACCGGAATTCGCGTTCCATGTTCCACTGCAACAGACCTTTCAGCACGCGCTGCTTGTGCCGCTGCTCAGCTGCCTGTTCACTTTCAAAGGCGGGGTTGGACTCCAGTGCGATAAGGCGCTGCCATGCATCCTGCTCATCCGCGGGCGCAACAATAGTTGCATCGCCGCTCTGCCGGGCGCGCACCGTGGCCGCTTCAATTTCAGCATATTGGGTTTGCATCGCTTCGAGATCAAACTGCTGAACCCGATTCTGCAGCACTGGCAAACGCTCACTGTAGGCGTATTCGCGCGTGGCCAGCATGTCGCGATAGGCAGCCAGCTTTTCGGACCACGCCTCAAGGTGGCCGTCGAGCATTACCAGATCACGATAGCTTTTCAGGGCCTCGTGAAAACGATGATCGGCGATAGTGAAGAATAAATACCGAGAACGCTCATCGTCAGGCAGCTGCGCCAACTGCCAATACCAGCCGTCTGCCGATGAGGAATCTTCAGCAAGCAGACTAGCAATAAGACGTCCGGAATCGGCATCGTCAATGGCGCTGTCGAGGCGCGCCAACTCTACCGAATAGATATCGAGTGCCTGAGCATAGTGATCAGCAGCTTGCGGCTCCGCGCCCAGCTGCGCAAAAGCATAGGGAACGGCCAGCAGCGATTCCTGTACTGCGCTGTCGAGCAAATCACGATTACTAAGTTCCAGCCAGGATGCCAGCGCCGCCTTGTAATTCTGCTGTGCAGAATCAGCCCAACCCGCACCCAGCAGCGCCTTGGCGGAGAAAGGTCCGTTCAGTCGCACCCGTTGCAGTACCGGACGTGCGTCACCGTCCAGCTGTGCCTGAAGGTAGGCAAAGCCCAATGCGACGTTGGCACGATCCCGCAATGCCAGCTGCTCTTCGCCGGCGGCGCGCATGGTGCCGACGCGCTCCAGCAATCTTGCGCCGAGATCCAGTTCGCCCATACGCACCAGTGCAACGCCGGTGTTATAGCTGGCGAAAGCCGACCAGTCGTCGGCCCCGTCAAATGACTCCAGGAGCTCAACAGCTTCGGCGAAGCGCCCCTGATCCATGTACAAACGCGCCAGCAGATCAAAACGTTCGGCCTCAAGTTCGGATGGCAATGATGCCGAAATGCTTGCCAATGCCTCTTCAGCTTCGGTCAAATAGCCGCGCTGGTAGCGTACTTTGCCAAGATAAAACCACGCCCGATTGCGCACCCCGACATCATCGGATGCCGCCAGAAGATTCTCGAAAATTCTTCCGGCTTCGACATGCTGACCCCATGACAGCATCAGCCCCCCTTTCAGGAGCTCGGCCTCAAACGCATGGTTACTGACACGCTGTTGCGCCTGCGCGGTATCGAGATGGGTCAATGCTGTGAAGTGATCCTGTTGGTAAAAATGAAACAACACCTCGCCGTAGTGGGGGTCACGAACGACGGTTCCGGACTGCTCGTCAGCAACAGCCAGGGACTGCAACGACAGCAACAAAATTGCTGCCGTGACCCGGATCAGGCGATCCGGAATATCAATGCTGTGACAACGTGGCCTCAACTGACTATTCCCATTCCTTTACGACGAACTCGGGCTGCAACTGCTGGGCACGATCAGATATGCGCAGCTCCACGTATTTAGCGCCGATAGCTTTATCAAAATTCAGGGTGGCACCGCGGCGATAGTCGCGCTGATGCGGGCCTTCTCCGGTGAATACGGCAACCAATTCATGCTCGCCGACTTTCAGATTGCCCACATAAATCTGATGCACGCCACCGCGGTGCAAGGCTTTAACCTCGCGAGGGGTATACAGGTAGTTACTGATGTCCTTGCCGTCCAGGGTGAGCTGAATGGAATCCAGGGCAAAGTATTCGCCCACATCCATGGAAACAAACACGGATACCTGGGTATTTGCCGGATAGAGCAGCTCCTCTTCCAGCACAAAGAGTTCGCGATTCAGCTCCAGAACGGCCTGCTTGAGGGATTGCGTCTGCTGGTCCAGCGTTGCCATGCCGCTCGCTCCCGCCAACGGTTCATTGGCCGAGACACCGGCGCTAAACAACACCGCCAGCAACATTGTGACCATCATTCTTAGCCTGAACATGTTCATCTCACCTTTAAAAATTCGGCGCGGCATTCCACGCATCCATTTAGCCGCCTGCTACTCGGCGATTACTGCGGCCACCTCGTCAGTTAACGTGGCAATGTCTTCACTCGTCGCACCGTGCTGGACGAACCGCACAGTGCCCTCGCGATCAATTAGCAATGTCACTGGCAACCGCGGCAGATCGTAAGTACGGCTTACTTGCTGGCGCTCATCGAGTAACAGAGGAAATTCAAGATGCAGTTCCTTTGCCGTGTTTGATGCAGACCGGGCCTCACCCTTTACGTCAATGGCAAGCACTCGCAACCCGGCGCTTTCATGTCGGGCCTTCAGTTCATTAAGCACCGGTAAAAGTTGATTGCAGCTGCCGCACCAGTCGGACCAGAAGTTGAGCACGATCACATCGCTGCGGTATTCGCTAAGCCGCACGTTGCCGTCGGCAACACTGCGCAATACAAAATCGGGAGCTTTGGCGCCGAGCAGGTCGCCCGGGGCAGAATGGGATGCAGAAAAAAACAATACAGACGCTAAGGCGATAGCTGTCGCTGTGCCTTTAGCGAAGCGAAGCTTCGCTGGTTTGTCCGGGTCTCGCCTGTTTCGACCTTGCACCATCGTACCCACTCGTGTGACTGTTCAAATGTCACAGGGCACGGCCAAACGGCGCACGCAAACGTATGCAGCCCCGCTGTCTTTGCTACCTAAACTTTAGACCGGTGGCTTTGCGTCCCCGCCTTTCGACGGGTTTGCCCTGTTTTATGCCCCGCTAACCGCAATGGGCGGCGAGCGGAGCACTTGCATATGGTCGCAGGGATACCCGGCCAATCCTGTGACACGGGTCACGCTTCGGCAGGAGTTATGGAAAGGAATCGGGACTAATTATTCCGCCTAATCTCCGAAATTTGCCCGTAGCCCCAGGTACGCTGCGCGTCCCAGCGTGTTGTAGCCATAGACCTCTTCGTAGTCTTCGTCGAGTAAATTGGTACCGCGCACAAACACGGTTAACTCCTTGGTTACGGCGTACTGGGCAGTCAGATCGACCAGCCAACGCTGGCCCAGGGACACAACCTCAGATGGCGCCGGAAACGGCGGGAAAAACGTATCCGTCTGTGCGCCGCTGTAATCTACGTTCAGGGTTGCGCTGAATCGCTCATCCTCGGAATCGTAGCGCGTCCATAACGATCCACTGTGTCTGGGCCGTCGAATCTCCGCTTGTTTCACACCCGCAGCGTCTTTTTGCTCGGAATCTATGTAAGTGTAATTGCCACCTAGCTCAACCCTGCTGTGCAATTGCCAACTGGCTGAAAGCTCTGCCCCGCTGCGCCGACTTTTGCCGGCGACATTCAGGGCGGTAAATCCTCCCGGAACCGCAACAAAGCCATTGATCTCATCTTTCAGATTTTGTCGAAAAACCGAAACCTGTGTCTCCAGATCACCGCCAAGGAATCGTTTGTCAAAACCGAGTTCGTAAGAGGTGGACTTCTCGGGCTGCAAATCAGGATTGCCGATAAACATCGCGGGGAAAAAGCCAAAGCGCTCGGTAAAAGTGGGGTTCTTCTGCCCGGTGCCAACGCTTCCGCGCAAAGTCAGCGATTCATCGGTATCCCACGCCAAAGCCAGACGGCCATTCAGGGAATCATCGAAATCACTGTTGTCGTCGTAGCGGCCGCCCAACAACCAGCTCAGCTGTTCGCCGATACGACCCTGATAATCCACCACGAAACTGGTCACATCGATCTTCTGTTTTTGATTGGGGTCACCGAATCCGACCGCACCGCGCTGTTCGTAGCGCGTTACTTCATGTTCGACGGCCAGCGATAGTGCATCCGCGTCTAAAGCGAAATCGGACTGCCAGGCAACGGTCAGGCGATCCGACAGCGTCGCGGCGTCTTCCGCGCCTTCAACCAGAAAGCGGTTATCTGAATCAAACCAGCGCAATGACACCTGATTCGCCACCTTGCCCGATGCGCTCTTAAGACGCACACCAACATTGGCCGCGAGCGTTTTGGCATCGGTGACGCGATCAGCATCGGCGGGTAATCCGGTGCCAAAATCCACCGGGTCTGTTTGCGTGCGGGAATCAACAGCACGCAGCCCGAAATTCAGATTCAGCCCGTTATCCGCGGCGAACCTTGCGCCGAAATTTGCGGTTGTGGTTTCGGAATCGTCTCTCTCGTCGCCCACGCGGGAAATATTTTCGCCATCGGTTTTCAACCGCTCGACACCTGCGTTAAAGCGCCAGTCTGCTTCACTCAGGACACCGCTTAGCCCTGCATTCAGCGCACTATTGGATCCTGCATCAGTGTAGGCACTCATGGCGGATGTGTCCGCACCATCAGTGGTGATGATATTCACTACGCCCGCGATCGCGTCGCTGCCCCAAAGTGCGCTTTGCGGGCCCCGGACGATTTCAATACGTTCTATATTCGCGGTGGTCAGCTGTTCCCAACGAAATTCATCGCTGGTAGCGGGATCGTTTGCGCGCACCCCATCGATCAAAACGAGGATGTGGTTGGCTTCCGAACCGCGCACTCGAACCTGGGTTTGCGTGCCCTCCACACCGCTGCGACTGATGGCAAAGCCGGGCACCGAGCGCAGCAAATCGGTGACGTAACGCGCCTGGCGACGTTCAATTTGCTCATGGTCGATAACCGTCACTGCGTTACCGACACGATTAAGCTGCAACGCTGCCCGCGATGCGGAGACAATTAACTGATCGGTACCGCGCAGATCGTCATCCAGACTTTCCGCTGCCCAAAGCTGCGGACAGCCGATTAACGCTCCCATCAACGTGAGCGCTCTAAAGCTAACTAAGGTTTTATCGGACATGTTGTTCTCCCGCAGATCACCCCGCAACTGCGTACAAATCAATCGGGGAGGGAGAGAACTGAATCTCCACAGATCGCCCGCCGCGACTGAATGGTGGAATACTCGACGGGCCGGTCTCCGGACTCATGAGCAGCACGCATAACTGCCGTGCTATTGGCGGTTGCCTTCCCACGCCTAAAGACGCAGTGGCTTCGTAACCGCCTGACTCATTTACCGTTGCGGGGGCAGTGACGGGATTGCTTTGCAGCGCACCGTCTTCCCGTTTAACTCCTGCATGACTGCAGGCGTTCACCAGTCGAGGCTGAATGCGACTCTACGTCAAACCTTGTTGAGCCGCAACCGTGGTCAGTCGGGCGACAGTCCGGGAGAGAAAAAATATTCGTCGTCAGTGATGATCAGCGCTTCGTAGTCGGTGAGCCGGCCGATAAGCTCCATGGCCTTCTCGGGGCCCATAACGAACAGGCTGGTAGACAACCCGTCCGTTACCGTCGCGCTCGGCCCGATTACGCTAACGCTGCGAACGCCTGTCGCAGGCCGACCGCTCGAAGGGCTAAGTATGTGGTGATAACGAACACCGTCTTCATCAAAAAAACGCTCGTAATCGCCAGATGTTGAGATAGCCTCGTCATCCAGGGCCACACGGGTAAAGACTGCCTGCTCATCATTCGGGTCACGTATGCCCACGACCCAGGGCTTGTCGCCGCGCTTTCCCAGCAGCCGGGTATCGCCGCCCGCCGTTGCCAGCCCCTGTGAAACGCCAGCTTCCGCAAGCAAGGCGATGACTTTTTCTACCGCATGCCCCTTGGCGATACCGCCCAGGTTGATGCGTACCCCTTCGGCACTAAAAGCAACGGTTCGATCCGCAACGTTCAGCACGACCTGACGGTAATTAATATTCTCGAGGTGCTCCGATATCTGCAGCGCATCCGGGCGCTGCCGCCGCCGAAAATCGTAATACTGCCCTACGCTGTCAAAGGTGATATCGAATGCCCCGTCGGTCAGCTCAGAGATCTCCTGGGACTTTTGCAGCAACTCGAACAACTCCGCCGTAACCGGCTGCGGCTCATCGGCAGCCAGGCGATTGACACGCGACATTTCGGAATCGGGTATGTAGGTACTCATCAGAGCTTCGATGCGATCAAACTCGGCCATACCAGCCGCCAGCAATCGCTCTGCCTCAGCCGGGTCGTCCGCCCAAAGCTGGATCTCGACGCGGGTGCCCATTTTCTCCTGGGCATCGCCATACCACTCGGCAACCGCCGACGGTGCAAACGAAGTGCTCAACAGCAGCGCAACACAGGCCGAGATTATTGCCGACGAAAAACTGCGGCTATTAGAACCAGAATGACAGATAGAATTGCAGCACGTCCGCGTCGAAGCTGTAGAGAGGCTCATCACCGACGGCACCGCCTGTAAGAATATCCCTGAAATCGTCATAGTCGAACATGATACGCGCCAGAGAGAGGTTAGCGGTACCCCGCTCTGCAATCCCCCACCCGTTGGGCAGGAGTTCATAGGTAATATCCAGCTTGACGGTCTGGGTGGTGTAGGTACTGATTTCCTTGTCGCGGCCGAGAAAGTTCTGCGCGTCCTGGAACGGGAACAAATCACTGTAGAAATCGGCAGCCGACTGATCGTAGTGGCGGAAGCTCAAATCAAACAGCCAGCGATCTCGCCAACGATAGGTATAGCCGGCCTGCGCGTTCCATGCGTTGATTCCCCAGGTATCGTCATAGACGCGCGCACCCCCGTAGACGGCCGAATTGATATCCACAAAATAACGCCCGGTTACCGCAAGGGCGCTGCTGGAGCGAGTATTGGGATAAACCTCCTGCTGAAAACGATACCCCCGTGCATCCATAGGGTCCAGGAAACGCACCTGACGATAAGGGTTGTTCAAATAGCCCTCGTCACTAACGCCCTCAAAATCGAAGTTCACAACCAGATTTTTGGTCATCACCTGTGACACACCAAGACGGTAGATACGGCGATCTGCATCTTCTGAGAACAGCGGGTCGGTCACCTGCCCGACTGTGTCTTTACCTTTGGCAAAGCCCAGCTTTACGGTGGTAAGTCCGCCAAATATTTCCTGACTGATCCCCAGATAGGCTGTCCGCGCTTCGAAATCATTCTCGTCACTGTTGGTATAACCCGCGGAAACGACCGCCTCGCCAACAATGAAATCCGCGCCAAGCGACAACTCTTTACGCTCTTCGTCGTACGGACTCGCGTAACTCAGCACGTCGATGGAGGCGCTGCTGATTGAGTCTACGTAGTAATTGGATGACAGCGAAACCTTGTCGCCGACATTCGCCCGCGCCAGGAAAGACGGGCCGGTAATTTTTACTCCACCGCCATCGTAGGAGTGATACAAAATATCGGCACGCTCCTCCGGAAGGACCTGCGCATGCAAGCTTCCGGCCGCTAAACCGGTCAGCAACAGCAGGGATGTCAAATAGCCAGGACGCATCATTGCTCTCCGCTAATTACACCCGCAACCACCGCCCGAGCTGCCGGACGCGCCCCGCGCGCCTTCACGAGCTTCGTACACGTGGTTGAGATAAGCATCGGAAACGGGATTGCGATCAAACTTCATCACCTCGGTAGCCAGGTTGGCGCGTTCGTAAGGTTTTACCCACGGCTCGAGCCCTGCACAACCGGCAAGCGCACCGACCGTGACAACCAGCAGAATAATCCGGAATAACACTGTGAACATAGTCTGCTACTCCCGAATCAGAGCACGAATCTGATCCTGATATTCATTCTCGTTACCGGCTTCGTAACCGTGATGCACGAAGCGGATCTGTCCCTGTCGATCAACGATGACCGTGGTAGGCATGGCGATCACGTCGTATAACTTACTGACCTTGTTCTCGCGGTCATACAGTATGGGGAACCCTACCGGCGTGCCGTCCAGAAAACGATCGGCCAGCGAAGAGTCTTCTTCAACATTGACACCCAACATGGTGAATCCCAGCGGGCCATAACGATCACTCAACTGGTCTAGCAACGGCATTTCTTCCCGACAAGGCCCGCACCAGCTCGCCCAAAAATTAATCAGCACCACTTGTCCGGAATAGTCGGTTAATGACACTGTCTGACCCGCGCCATCAGGCAATGTGAAGGGCGGCGCAGGTTGGCCGATATCTGCCTGCGCACCAAGACCCAGCATCAGCAGGCAACAAACAATAATCAGTTTTCCAAATTTTCTATTCATTGAAAGCGCGCCCTAAAAGAACCAGCTAAGGTTTAGTGTGGTCTGCAGGTTGTGAGTGGTTTTTTTCTCGCCCGTGACTTCGGTATCAAACATGTAATCACGCGCCTCCAGTCGCACCGCTATGTAATCGGTTGGCAGTACTTTTATTCCAAACCCAAACGTGACGGTAAACTGGTTATCGCCCGCAAAATCGGTGCTGCCCATGCCACCGAGCAGGTAGACCGAGCTGTTCCATGCACGCTTGGTACCAAAAAAAACCTCGCCGGGAAACAAGTTGTAGCCCACCGACAAATCGTAGTAAGTCAGATCACGATCGGCCAACAATACGGCCCCGCCGCCCAGCTTTTCAAAACTGGAGGTTCCCACCTCGGTCATACCGTAAGTTGCCTCTGCAAACAGCCATTCACTGATGTGATAGGCGAGACGAGCGCCGTAAACGGCATTGGATTCAAAATCTTCCACGCCCATCAGCCCGACAAAGGCAGTAAGCTCGAAGTCTTCGGTATCAATTGCAGCCACGTCGATGTCGCGACGTTCGACCTTGGGCTCAATAACCTGTGGCGCGTCGTCAGCGTCCTGCGCAATGGCGACACTGATGCCCAACGATGAGGACGCCAATATGCCAATCGCAATACTGCGCAAGCCCGTCAGAAAAATACTGTGAATCCGGCTTTCCATTCGTCTAGATCCTCGTTGTCGTTTCTACTG
The DNA here is from genome assembly GCA_030426355.1 of Gammaproteobacteria bacterium. Lineage (GTDB taxonomy): Bacteria > Pseudomonadota > Gammaproteobacteria > Steroidobacterales. The sequence continues at coordinate 181,797 of JAUHYQ010000005.1, read as the reverse complement.
CTGAGCACTACGTAACCCTTGTATTCCGCCCGCAACACAAAGCGTCTCGATACGTAGGCATTGACTCCCGCGCCCACAACTGCCATCTGATCAGTGCGGTCTTCGGGCTGAGCCAGGGTTGATTTGGGCTCAATACGAACAACACCCGTACCGATAGAAAAAAACGGCGAAGCGCGCCAGTCCGGAAAAAAGCTGTGCACCACGTTTACGCTGGCAGACCAACCGTCCGAAAAATTCCCCAGTATCTGGGACGCATTCAACTCCGCGGTGAGGTGCTTCGAAAACCGATACCCTCCCGTAACCGTGTATACAGTCGCGCCGCCAAAATCCCCTGCCATCAGTCCGGCCGACCAACGCGAGTCTTTCCATGCGGCCTCATCAACGTCTGGAAAATCCACACGCTCACCCGAAGGCTGCAAGGTGCGTTGCATTTGATCACGGTGGGCCCAGCCTTCATCGCCACGGGGACCGCGTATCTTGAACCATTCGGTGCGACGCTTGAGAATGATGGCTTCAGCGCCACGCTCAACAATTTGCGTGATGGGGTAACCGCTGCCGGGGCCGGTGCGCATTTCAATAAACGGATCGGCGATAACCACGCGCTGCTCGTCGGCCAACGCACTACCGGCCATCATCAGGCATAGCCAGACTGAACATCGAATAAGGCCCGCCCGAATACCACGCATGCACTAATTCTCCGGGGCCTCGAACGGGTTATTGAAGTACTGCGCGCCCATGTCCAGCCACTCGGCGACAAGCTTCAGCTCGGCATCGTTTAACCAGCCCGGATGTCCGCCGGTTGCGGCGAACTGGGCGAAGAACGACGTGCTCGCATTTGCTCCGCCCACCGACAGTGGCGAGGGTATCGGCACCGGTTCAAGAACCGGATCACCATTAATATCTGTGAGACCGTTGTCCACCAGCACGTCCTGCACTGTACCGTCGCGAATTTCTTCCAGGAAATCGCCGACCAGTAACTCACGGTAGGATACAAAATGCAATGGCTGTGCAGCGGAGGGGTCACTCGTAAGTTCCAGCTGACCGCGCGCGTCTGGATCGATAAACATGCCGCCCGCATCCCGCAGCGCATGACAATCAATGCAACGGTGATTATCGATTTCCAGCATCGTCATTGGATCAATGACCGGCCGCGAGACATCCCACAACGGCTGAATATGGGTCTCATAGTTAATCAGCACCCGGCAACTCACGGTCCAAGGCATGCAGTTCGTCATCTCCGGGGGCGGTGTAATCAGGCTGGCGTACTCGACATCAAAAGGCGCGTCCGGCGCGCGTCCGGCATCGGGCGGGTAGGTCCACACGTCTGCATAATGCAAATCCACCGATAACTCCAATGCGGAAGCGTCTGCGGTCGTGCGCGCTTGCGCCATGGTTTCACCCATGTTGACGGTGGGCACCACTAACGGATCCGTATTCGGAAACGCAACGCCATTGCCGGCAGCACCCGCGTACACGGAGGCAAATGCATCGGCCCGCCCATGGGACAAGCCGGAATTACGCTCATGGCAGCCACCGCACGACACCTCCTCACCGGGCCTGACCTGCAGCCAATTGCTGTGGCGCTGGTATATTCGATGACCCTGCCGATCGGTAATATCCAGAGTGAGCGGCGTGTCCGCCGGAACCTTAATACGCACGGAACCGTCCGGCTCTATTGGCGCATAACCCACCAGCTCACGCATACCAAAATTGGTGCTCAAGCCAAATGCGGAAAAATTGAAGTCGTATGTGTCGTCGTCGGGTATACCCACGGCTTTGTATACGCGTATAAAGCGCGCCGCCCGCTGATCAGCGGCCGTCAACGCAGGATCTGCCAGCGACACAATATCGGGCTGCGCGATATCCACCCCGTCGCGGTCATAGACACTGCGTATATCGAGTATGCCCGCGTCCTCGGCCAGCAGGCCCGGATCAAGCAGCCCCGTGCTTACACCATCCGGAATGATGCCCGGGTTGATATCCAGAGGTCGCGCCACAACAGCGTCCGTATACATGAACCCCTGTTCGGCAGTCACGATCGGCAGCGTGACATCGCCATTAAGGTCGTAAAGCCAGATGCCGTAAACCGGATCCGCCTCCACAGCCAAAGGGTTCTGCAAGTTAGCGTCGGTGCAGGGCATCAGCAAAGGCGGGCCTGCCAAATTGTCCGGATCCGGCACTTCCACCCGACACAAACTCCAGCTGACAATCAAGCGATTGGTGCCATCGCGCAATGGCCATGCGGAGGTGAAGCGACCGCCGGGTGACGGGCCCGGAATCGTCAGTACATTGTTTACCGTGGCAGGCACTTGTGCGGGGCCATTTAACACGCCCTGATTAGCCACATTGGTTTGCGTATTGTTGATGTAATTGACGACGTCAATCAGCATCAGGTCGCCGCCCAAATTGGTGCTGTCAAATGGCATCAATAGGCTGAGCACGCTACCGTCAATCATTTCCTGCATTTTTACGAACTGCACGGTAGCACCGCCCGTGCCGGTGGCATGACTGTCGGCGCCGTAAAGTAGTTGCAAGTCCATGCCGTCCGGATTGGCGCTATAGAGTGACATCTGGTTATTGCCCAGAATGCCGTCCCAGCGACTGAACATTATCCGTCCATTCGCCAAAACGGTCGGGTAAAGATCATGACTTTGATTAAAGGAAATCTGCTTAAGATTGGCGCCGTCTTCATCCATAACGTGCAATACAAAGGCCGGCTCCGCCTGATCTTCATCAAGCGCGGCGAACTGCGGCTTGCCGTCATCAAGCAGCTTCGCCACTGAACGATTCTGCCGCGTTGATGTGAAAATGATCCGGCCGTCAGGAAGATACTGCGCGCCCAGGTCATGACCCTCTTCCGCGGTAATGTCATCCTGAAAAATTCGTCGTAAAGTTGAGGTCTGCAGATTGTATTCCCAGATATTCCAGCTGGGCTGATCCTCATCGTTTGCATTCGGATCTATAGGCGTGCGCATCGAGAACAAAACGCGGGTGCCGTCCGCCGAGACTGACACGTCGCGCACATCACCAAAGCCATTTGTAATTGCCCCGGTAATATTGATTTCCGGCGCGCTAACGGATGCGCGATCACGCATGTAAAGGTCTGCACCGAATTCAACCGCGAGCATCTCCCGGATGTCAGTATTTACAAAGGTACCTTGAGCATCCACCGGGAAGGGCTTGCGCACATAGAGCAACGGGTAATCGACCAGCACAGGATCGGGGTTCTGACCACCGCCTATACCGATTGTGCTGTCGCTGCCGCCGCAACTACCCAATATGCAAGCAGCAACCGCAAGCAGCAAGCCGCGAACCGTGGTTGTGACCATGGTCTTGGCAGTTGCGTTCTTGCTGGCCGCCCTGCCAACACCCAATTTATTCCGCGCGCAGATTTCCATCCGAAGCCTCCGCAGGCCCATCCATCGCTAATACGAAGCATGCCCTGCGAGTGAGGTGAATACCGATACCGATCTAACGTAATACAAATGAAATTCATTAAACCGCGAACCGCGTCACAGATGGCCCGAGGCGCGACAGGTTTACTGAGCGTGCGGAAACCAGATTGAAGCAGGAAGGGCTTAATGGGCAATAAGCATCCACTAACCTGTGACGCGGTTTCAGTAAGGGCGCATTCGAAAATTGTAGCCACGCTGATCATTACGATTAGCTGTGTATTACTTGCGAACAGCGCGCTGGCTGACGCACGCGACCAGGCAAAACGAATACATGACCGTCTCGCCGGTGTAATGCCGAGCGAAACTGTGCTTAATGAGATGGTCAACGACATTAACGGCAGCGGCGGCCCGCAGGCCGCTGCGATGCGGGCCATGAATAACCCCTCGTTCTATAACGTTACGCTCAAAAACTGGGCAACGCCCTGGACCAACCGCGACCAAACAGTCTTCGCCCCCCTCAATGACTACACGGCCACTGTCATAGGCATGGTGCGCGACAACATTGGCTTCGATCAGCTGCTGAGTGCAAATCTGGTGTACCACGCGAACGGCGTGGTAGCGAACAGCCAGATGGCGCCAAATTATTCAACCGCAAACAACGCGCACTATCAATTTCTGGAAGATAACGGCGTCGACCTGATGGCTGAGCTGGTAAGCGACACGCAAACCAACGTAAGCGGTTTACCGGATGCAGCCACGGCCGGCGTGATGACTACACGCGCGGCAGCCGAGGCATTCTTTGTGGCCGGCACCAACCGTGCCATGTTCCGTTTCACGCTGCTGAATCACATGTGTACCGATCTGGAGCAAGTGAAAGACATCACGCGCTCGCCGGACCGGATTAGGCAGGATGTGTCACGCAGCCCCGGCGGAGACAGTCGCATTTTTATGAACAACTGCGCCGGCTGTCACAGCGGAATGGATCCGCTGGCTCAGGCCTTTGCCTACTACAATTTTGACGAAGCATCCGGGCAGCTGGTCTATACACCGGGCACGGTGCAGCCAAAATACTTTATTAATGGCGAAACCTTTTCGCCTGGTTACGTCACCCCCGATGACGGCTGGGACAATTACTGGCGCACCGGACAAAACCAGCTACTGGGCTGGGACAGCGGTTTGCCAGGCTCAGGCAGCGGTGCCAAATCGATGGGTGAGGAATTGGCGCACAGCCAGGCCTTCGCATCCTGTCAGGTTAAAAAAGCATTCAAGCTCGCTTGCCTGCGCGACCCTGTGGATGCTGCCGATCGGCAAAAAGTTAATGACATGACCGCGGTGTTCAAAACCAGCGGCGCTTACCAGATGAAACCGGTTTTTGCAGAAGCAGCTGCTTACTGCATGGGCACATAACCAGGAGGGTTAACATGAATAGTTTGTTTACCAGAACCCTTCGCCCGGCAAGTAGCGGATTGCGCTCTGCACTTATAGTCGCACTCAGCGCGGTATTACTGAGTGCCTGCGGAGGTGGTGCCAGCACCGAGAGCAACGCGGCACCCCCCGGTGTCATCCAGACCACGAGCTACAGCGGCCCGGCACCGAGTTTTCCGGATGTGCAGGCTTTCAGAGTCAGCTTGTGGGAAAACATCCGCGGTAATGACCGTTGCGGCGCCTGCCACAATGAAGGCGGACAGGCCCCCGAATTTGCGCGCAGCGACGACATCAATCTGGCGTATGCCGAAGCGCAGCTGCTGGTTGATCTCACCCTGCCGTCCGACTCGCGTCTGGTAACCAAGGTCAGCGGTGGTCACAACTGCTGGCTGGGAACTGACGCGGCAAGCAATCAGGCATGCGGCGACATCATGACCACGTGGATAGAAAACTGGGCCGGCAGTTCAGGCGCCGGTGGCGGTCGCCAGATTATTCTGACTGCCCCGCAAAGCCTCGACGATCCTGGTGCGAGCAAGGCCTTCCCGGGCAGCTCTGCAAGTTTTGATCCGATTCACCAGTTGTTAACGACGCACTGCGCGGAATGTCATACGCCTGAATCCCTGACACCACAATCGCCTTACTTTGCTGATGGCGACAGGGACATTGCTTATGAGGCGGCAAAAGCGAAAATCAACCTTGATACACCGGCAGACTCGCGGCTGGTTGTTCGGCTGCGCGACGAGTTTCACAATTGCTGGAGTTCGTGCGCATCGGATGCTGCAGAGATGTTGTCAGCCATTCAAACCTTTGCCAACGCGATACCGCTCAATCCGATCGATCCGACACTGGTCACCAGCAAGGCCATGACCATTCTGGATGGCATCGTGGCCAGCGGTGGCAACCGGCACGAAAGCAACCAGATTGCGTTATGGGAGTTCAAGAGCGGGCAAGGATCAACGGCCTTTGACACCAGCGGCGTAGACCCCGCAATTGATCTGACCCTGACGGGTAACATCGAATGGGTGGGCGGTTACGGCATCAATATTCTGTCCGGCAAAGCGCAGGGCTCAACCGTAACCAGCAAGAAACTGCACGATGCCATTACACCGACCGGCGAATACGCGATCGAGGCCTGGGTTGCCCCGGCTAACGTTACACAGGAAGATGCCTACATCGTCAGTTATTCGGGCAGTGATGCCACGCGCAATTTTACGCTTGGCCAGACCCTTTATAACTACGATGCATTCAATCGCAGCAGCACGACCGATCAGAACGGCGCACCGGCACTCAGCACCGCGGATGCCGACGAAGACCTCCAAGCCACCTTGCAACACGTGGTGGTGAATTTTGACCCGGTTGGCGGCCGCAGCATCTATGTCAACGGCGTGTTTACCGATGATCTGGATGCCAGCGCGGGCGGCAATATTTCAAGCTGGCGCGACAATTTCGCACTTGTACTCGGTAATGAGACTTCCGGTAATCGTCAATGGCAGGGCATTATTCGCATGGTTGCAATACACAACCGAGTACTAACGCCTGAGCAAATCACGCAAAACTTTGATGTTGGCGTGGGACAAAAATTCTTCCTGCTGTTCTATCTGGGTGATCACATCACGACGGTGCCCGAACCCTATCTGGTATTTGAGGTCAGTCAGTTTGACAGCTACAGCTACCTGTTCAATCAACCGCGCTTTATCAGTCTGGACGCAGGCGTCACAGACCCCGGCGCATTGGATATTGCGGGATTGCGCATTGGCATCAACGGCGTGGTCGTGGATGCCGGCCAGGCGTTTCAGTTTATAGATACGCGCGCTGCGGGCTTTAACGCTCCATACACAGCGGACGGCATGTTGCTGTCAAGTCAGGGCACCATCGTGCCGGTGATGAAGAGCCCCGATCAGGACGAGTTTTTTGTCAGCTTTGAGGTTTTGGGGAACAGCACTAACGTATTCATAGAGCCGGTTCCCAATCCACCCTCGGCACCGGCAGACGGTGCCCCGGTGCCGGACATCGGTCTGCGCACCTTTGAAGAGATTAACGCCACCATGGCGGCGATCACCACGGTGAGTACTCAGGAACCCAACGTGCTTGATACTTACACGCGCGTCAAACAGCAATTGCCGACGTCCGAGAATATGGGTGGCTTTCTGGCTGCGCACCAGATGGCCGTTGCGCAAATGAGCATCGAATATTGCAATGCGCTGGTCAACGACACAACCAAGCGCGCCGCGTACTGGCCGGACTTCAGCTTCCCGGCCAGCCTGGGTGCGGCATTCGGACCGGCAGCTGACCGCGATGACGTGTATGGCCCGATCGTCGAACGTATCACTTTGCCGGACACCTTTGGTGCAGGACTGTCTAGCCAGCCGGACATTGCGGCAATGAAAGGCGAGATGAGCGCGCTCACTGACAGGTTGGCGGCTTGTTATGACTTCAACACCGACACGGACAATTGCGAGCCGGGCCGGACAGACACAATAGTTAAAGCGGTGTGCGCAGCAGCGCTCGGCAACGCCGCGATGCTGATGCAGTAGCGAGGCCAAGGAATGTTCAGGAAAGCAAAATACGGTAACCGTGGGCTACGACCCGACGAACCATTGCGGCTAAACAACCACGCGCGGCCTCGCACGCGCCGTGAGTTTATTGCGCAAGGGTTCATGACCGGCGCAGCCAGCATTATGAGCGGCAGCGTGCTGAGCCTGTTTGCCAATCCGCGCGCCGCGTACGCGGCGCTGTCCAGTGATATCGCCACACTGCGCGACAGCTGCGGCATCGTCACACAAGGTGCGGGCAAAATACCCTTTATCTGTTTTGATCTGGCAGGCGGCGCGAACATCTCGGGCTCCAACGTGCTGGTAGGCGGCCCGGGCGGCCAGGAAGATTTTTTGAGCACCGCCGGTTACAACAAGCTGGGGCTGCCGGGCGACCGCATTCCTTCAATATTGAACCCGAATAACGGTCTTAGCGATTTCATAAACCGCGATCTCGGCCTCGCCTTCCATGCCGAAAGCGCCATGCTGGCGGGCATCAGCGAAAAGCTGAACATGGCATCCGGCTTTATCAACGGCGCCGTGATCCCGGCACGCTCGGATAACGATACCGGCAACAACCCGCACAACCCAATGTACGGTATTTTTAAAGCGGGGGCCGACGGTGAGTTGCTAACTTTGATCGGCTCGCGCAGTTCGGACTCGGGCGGGAACTCCATGGCACCCGATGGCATGATTGACCTGTCAGTGCGGCCGACCAAAGTTGATCAGGTGAGTGATGTTACGGGCCTGGTCGACACCGGCCAACTTGTCGGACTGCTGGATCAGGCAGATGCCGTTGCGGTGATGGAATCAATTCAACGCATCAGTGATATGAAACTGAACCGCGTGAACACCCTGGTTACCGCCGATGACGTGCTCAAGGATCTGGTGAGCTGCGGCTACGTCAAAGCAGCGGATCTGGCCGATCGTTACGGCAACCCGGGCGACGTTAACCCCGCATTGGACTGCAACATAGTCGGCCCGACCGGGGTATTCAGCCAGATAGAGTTTGACAGCGACAGCGAGTTCCGCAAAGCGGCCTCGGTCATGAAGCTGGTGGTAAACGGTTATGCCGGTGCCGGCACGATCACCATGGGCGGCTATGATTACCACACTGGTGACCGCGCCACGGGTGAGCTGCGTGACTTAAGGGCCGGCCGCTGCATCGGGGCGTGTCTGGAATACGCGGCGAAAGTGGGCGTGCCACTGATGGTTTACGTGTTCAGCGATGGCTCCGTCTTCAGTAATGGCGCCATCGACAACTCCCCGAATGGCGGCGGCAAAGGCGTGTGGACCGGCGACAACTCGTCCACCGCGGCGAGTTATATGCTGGTCTATAACCCGGGCGGCGCGCCGCAGCTATACACCAGCGGCAGTGACGGCAACTCCGCCGAGCAACACCAGCAAATTGGCTGGATGCGCTCGGATGCGTCGGTCGAAACCGCGGGTACACCGGCGGCCAATAACGTTAACCTGCTTGTTGAAACGGTGGTGCTGAACTACATGGCCCTGCACGGACAGCAAAATCTGTTTGGCCAGCCGGGTTTCTTCCCGACGAACGGTCTGGGCAACGCAGCGTTGATGGACAGCCTGATCGCGTTTGAAGCAATTGCGCCGGGCGGACAGATCAATCCTGCGCCGCCTAATTCTTGTCCCGTACCTTAAAAGAAGCTTTCTACAACAAAAAAACCCTGCATGGCAGGGCTTTTTGCTAAATCCATAATGCGCAACTATTTCTGTCGACGCACCCAGCCCAGTAGGCCTAGCGCCGAACCAAACATCCATGCCGCTGCGGGAATCGGAACCACTGAAGAACCGGCAAATTTGCCGCTCGTATTTCCAGAAACACCGTCGTCATAACCCGCAACATGAGCAGCGAAGAACTCGCCCGTGTCATCGGCATTACCGAGAGCATAGGAATAAATGGTGTCGCCAATAACACCGGCGATCGAAAAAGTCAGTAATTGGGTTCGACTGCTGCCCGATCCCTTAGCCTGAAGATTGAACTTGCCGAATCCGCCGCCAGCATTCTTATCTTCATTAATATCCCACGAGGCCGGATCCAGGTTCGTGATGTCACCCATATCCACATCAAGCGCCTGATCGTAATTAAAATAGAATTCTTGCATGCCGAAGTTGGATAACGGCGCGGGATAAGCCGCGGTTAGCACATCAACCTGAAAGTCGATATTCCCGCCAACACCGTCGGAAATCGTAACTTGCAGATAATTGACATCGTCCGGAAGATCATTGGACTGATCAATATAGTAAGAGATCGATGCTGCACCGGCCGCATTGGCCAATAGCAACGGTATCAATAGCATTATCAAGCTGCCGACTTTACGAAAACTGCACATGGCCATCCCCCGTTTATCCGTGAAAATTTGTCGGAGTTTTACGCAGGCGGTAACTCTGCTTTCCTTCACATGTTTCGGATAATGTTCAAATTGACTTATTTGGTCAGCGAAATATTTTTAAGGCTTATTCAGAACCCGGATTTTTGCGCTAACTCTGGCCACCGTTCCTCTCGGCAGCCGTTTTTGATAAAAATCAGTATCGGTATACGCACCTTAGAAATCAATGAAGATTTAACAATAATGCCGACAAATTCAGTGTGTCGCAGCCATGCCCTGAAATTCAGCTTGGCATAGGCCTCAGCAGATCCATATTGGCCATTTTGTGGTAGAACTATCGGCCAAGACTTAACATTATTTCTCGGAGAATGACGCGACATGGACACCTTCGTGGTCACGATGACGGCCAAGCCCGGCAGCGATGCCAAAGTGGCCGATTTTTACCTCAAACAACAGTCCCAATACGAGGCAGCCAAAGGGTTTCGCGGGCGCCAGGTACTGATGTCGCGACCCGGCACCATGGCCGATATCCTGCGCCAGCACATGACACCCGAGGAAATGGCGAAACACCCTGAACCGCCGGCGGGGTCGCAGGGCGCTCATTTTGTCGTGATCGAGCAGTGGGACAGCGCTGAAGATCGCATGGCGTGGTCAATGGCGCGGGATAAAACGGCCGACCGTGAGCTCTTCCCGCACCTGCTACCGGCTCATACACATGAGTTTTACGACGATCTAACCGCGAAGTAGTTCGAGCACTCAGCTGCGCACGAAACGGCATTGATAATAGGAAATTAATTAAATTCATATATTTACAGGTCTTTTACATTTTTTTTAAAAAAGTCTTCCATAAGGTTATGAATTAAGTTAGATTCCCCATCAAGCCCGCAGTGATCCATTGGATGGAACTCAACCGGGCTGGCCGCGATTAAAGGTCTCGCCCAAGAAGACCCGCGTGACAAGGATGTTTGCGAGGACTGAGTCATGACAGGGCTAGAAAACAGGCTGGGAAGGCTAATCATTGTATGGACTGCCGCCATAATGGCGCTGGCCATTACCACCGGCGCACAAGCCGCTTCCCGCACCGAAAAACGCGTCACCGACGCAATCGATGTATTGCAGGATTTCACCGCTATTCCGGAACAGGGCATTCCGCCGAATCTGCTGGCCAATGCCCACGCCGTTGCGGTGATTCCCGGGGTTATCAAGGCCGGCTTTGGGCTGGGCGGGCGCTACGGCAAGGGCATATTAATAGTGCGGCAAGATGACGGCGCTTGGAGTAACCCGGCCTTTGTAACGCTGGGCGGCGCGAGCTTTGGCTGGCAACTGGGTGCCCAATCCACGGATTTACTGCTGGTGTTTAAAGACGACCGCAGTATTCAACACATAGCCGAGGGCAAGCTGGCCCTGGGCGGCGACGCCTCTATTGCCGCGGGTCCGATGGGACGCAGCACTTCGGCTGCCACGGATCAGCGACTGACCGCCGAGATATATTCGTACTCCCGCAGCCGCGGGCTGTTCGCCGGCATCGCGCTGGACGGCACCTGGATCGGCATGGATCGCAAGTCGAATGAAGAGTACTACGGCAACGGCCTGTCGCCGACACAGATACTGAGTGCGCGCAACATCCCCGCACCGATCAGCGCGCAGCAGTTTGTAAGAACAATGGCAGCTAATACGCCGCGCCTGAACATGTCGCCAGCAGCAAAGTCGGCAGCGACGGTTATGCCGGCAGCCGGTTCGCGGGACAAGCAGGCACAAGACAGCATGGATACCGAAGTTCGCACTTACGCCCTTGACCCGGTGGAAACCGCCCCGGCGCAAAGAGCGGGTGACGAAACCATGTTCTGATCCAAACTACAGGCGCACCGGGGCCCCGCAACAAAGGCCCCGGGCCCAAACAGACTTCCTCCGCATTGCGGCCCTACTAGTGAGGGCCGCTTTTTTTTGTGGCGCTGGTTGTCGCGTCTTGTTTTGGGGACTTAATTTGGGATCAGGCTTTTTGCCACTAAGGCAACAATGCTGCGGGCTGGCCGACGTCATCAGGCATCATGGACAAGCGCCGCTGCCATGCCTCGCGCGCGACCGCGGGATCGTCGACAAACAAACCAACCGGCGGCTCTGCCAGGGCAACACGCATTAATTGCGGACGGGACGACGTGGGTAACAACAAGGAAACGATCCTGCCGCCGTCATCCGGTTGGGCTGCAGCCGGCGTGTCGCTAAGCAACCGAGTAAACCGCGAGGCCAGCCCGCCGGGCAGCAAGGCTACCGTATGCATCCAGTGACCGGCCTGCACCGTCAGACGATTACCCTCCTCCGCCAGCCATAAATCATCGACCCGCGCGGCTGCCTGCAGCGTCTGCTCCAGCGGTCTGCGGGTATCGATATCCCACGCTACCAGCCGCCCCAGACTGCTCGCGGTTACCAATCGGCGACCGCTGGCCGATGCAGCCACCCGCGTAACGTCGTAATCGCCCGGAACCACCATCTCACTGATCCCGTTGCGCCAGCGCCAGCGCGTGACACCGGACTCATCGCCGGCCACAAACAGTTCGCCTGACACGCTTGCATAGGCAAGTTGCGGGTTATTGGCTTGCACGCCGAGCCTTGCTAGCGTCTTGCCGGTTTCTAAATCCGTCACCTGAATCTCGCGGCGGCTGGCTGAAAACAGCCAATTGCCGTCCGGATCGATCAATAAATCATGCACCGCCCCGTCGGCATGCGTCAGCCCGGAAATCAGCAGACGACCGCGCTCACTTTCCCAGACACGAATACCGCCTTCTATATCGCCGACGGCCAGCAAGCGCTGATCTGGCGAAAACTCCATGCTCGATAACCGAGCTCCGTTCACATCACCTTCCGGCTGCTGCAAAAGCATTCCGCCCGGCGCACCTGCAACGTGAATGCGCAAATCACGACTGTTGCTGCCGGCTGCTATCAGATAGCCATCGGGACTTAAGGCGGTGCGCATGTCTCCCGTCAAGGTTCGCGCCGGCACCTTTGCGGCAAGACTGCCGCTTAGCTGCCATAGCTTGACGGTGCTGTCGCCGACCGTGGTAACCGCCATATTCAATCCTGCCAACAGCAGCGCGCCCGGCTCCTTGCGCCGCTCGCCGCCGGCAGTATGTCGCAGCCCTGTGGCGTTCTTGCGACCGGCCGGCAATTCAAACACCTGGTAGCTACGATCAAGGGAGCCGACAATCAGTCGGCTTGAGTCAGCCGCAAAAGCGCTACTCCATTCGCTACTGCCCGGGCGTTCTATCACCGCTTTGCCGCCAACGGAAATATTCCAAAGCCGGAACGTATTGCTGAGATCATCGCTGGCCAACCAGTCACCCTGCGGATCAAATTGCAGCGAGCGCACCGGCGCGCTGTGCGCAAACTCATGCAGCAGACTGCCATCAACCAGCGACCAAACACGCACCCAGTTATCGCGGCCGCCTGTAGCCAGATATCGTCCCGCCGAGTCAACCGCTGTTATGCTGACATCGGCTACCGGCACCACCCGGGTGCGGCGCAGCTCTTCCAAATCCCACACTGCAACCGATGGCTGTTCGCGCTGCTGCGCGATCAGCGACGCATAGCGGCCGTTGGGCGACAACTGAAAGCGAGGCTGCCCGGGTGCCGCCGGTGCGAATTGTCCCAGCTTGCGCCCGCTGGCCGCGTCCCAGACTTCCGCAACCTGAGCCCCCACGGTCACTGCTCTGCGGCCCTGCAATGCAAACTGCGCGGTGCGCATACCCGGCCCGCGCGGGATGCGGGCTACAACCGCATCGTCAACCAGATCCCATATTAAGATTGGCCCTTCGGTATCCGGGTTGGCGGGCCAGGTCATTGCCAGACGACCGTCATCACTGAGTCGCGACATAGCATTCACGGAGGTGCGCGGCGCGGGAATGGGTTGTGGCGCCCGCTCGTTGCTGGCGAGAGCACGCACGCTTCTGTCGCCAATTGTCCAGCCGCTAAACTCACCCACTGCACCGCGTTCAAGGTCGGTCAGGGTCAGTGTCCAGTTGCCCGTCAACTCACCGCGTTGCAACTGCATTAGCTGGGGGTGCTGACTAAAATCAAAGGCGAAATAATCGGTGCCGACAACCACGGCCTGATCCAGCGTCAGCGTCGCCTCCTGCCCGCCCGGCGAACGCAACACAACCTGCACATGCTCGGGCTGTTCATGCGACAACTCAATCAATAAACGGGGTGCCGCAGGGAAACGCTCATAGGCGCGCCGCTGCTCCAGCTGCAATCGCTCTTCCGCGATCAGCCGCAAGGTTCGAAGGTGTTCCGGCGACTCCGGACTCAGTCGCCAGATATCAACGTTATTTTGCTTGTCCAGAACCGTAATCAGGTTGTTCTGCGAATCGACCCGGACATCACTGATCGGCGCACGGACGTGCAGCGACGCCCTCAGATTTGGGTAATCCGTGCCGATAAGTTCGGCCGCCAGCCGCCGACGGCGCTCCGTCGGCACCTGAATCGCCTCCAGCGCGGCAATCAAAGCAGCATCACGATCACCCGCATGCATGTGTGACTGCGCTTGTCGCTCCCAATATTCAGCCAGCAGACCGGCACCCTGTTGCGCGCCATCAGCCAGCAATTCCAAACGACTATTAATGCGCAGGACTTCGGACAGGGTGGTCGCGCTGCGACTGCTGCGAATCAGAAAATCCCCGAACAGCCGTTCAGCGGTAGTGCCGAAGCCGGGCAAGGCATGTAAATTGCTGTAAGCATCCTCGGCGAGTTGATAATCCTGATTCACCGTGTTTAGCGCGCGTATATAAGGACGCGGCAGGTACTCTGTATACCAAACCGGCAGAGCGACAAGGATGGCCAGCACAGCCACTCCAGCCGCGATGCCGCGGCTACCAAACGGCAGGCTCTGATTGACCCAGCGGGTGCTAAAAACCATCCCGTAGATTTCGTTACGCACCTGTAGTTCGCCGGCCGGGCCTACGCGGACAATGCCGGTCATCAACAACTCATGCTGAGTTTCCGATACCGGATCAAAGGCCACTTCGACGCCTTTGCGAACCCTGCCATAGAGGTTGAGCCGCGCTGACCGCCCGGCTCCCTCGCGCAACATTCGCGCGGCTACCGCCGAAATATGCGGCTCTTCGTGCAACGTCATTTGCGCCGTGAACTGACGCCGCACGAGTTCATCTACGGCACCAACACTGATTTCGGCATCGCTGCGACGCGCCAGCCCGCGAAACACTTTCTGGCTCAGATAGGGATGCCCGCGTGTCCAGTTCCAGACGCGCCCGATAATGGCCTCAGGGTCGGCCTGCAATTCACCCAGCCCGTTTAGCAGACCTGACAGTTCCTGCGGGCTGAAATCTTCCAGATTAACGGCCACGGATATTTCGAAGGGCGAGCCCTGCAGTTTGCCAACCAACTCATCGGCCGAAGCAGCCGCAAGCATGACAAAGGTAAGGCGGTTAAATTCGGTGGCTGTCGCGCGCGCGTCATAGCAAGCGCGAATGGCGGCAAACAGGTCTTGCGCGAGCGGTTCGCCTCGCGTGGCTTCCAGTCGATCAATAAAAATCACGACCGGCTGATCGCTTTCCTGTAACACGATCTCGTGAAAGAACTCGCGCAATCGCTGCAGGTTGGTCAACCCGCCGCGCTCGCCCCACCAGCTTTGCAAATCGGCTTTTAGCCGCAGGTCGCGGGCAATTCTATAAACAATGCTGTAGTACCAACGGCCGGCATTCTCCGACAGGTCTTCGGCGCTGATCCGCGTCAGATCGACCACCGCCACACCGATATCCTGAGCCCGCAGGCGCGCTGCCGTTGAGGCGGCCAGACTGGTTTTACCAGCCTGCGGTTGCGCCAGGACGTGGCAATATTCGCCGTCAATCGTCCTGCTGTAGAGTTCTGCATCTGCGATGCGCTGCAAATAGCAGTTCCGTCCCGGCTGGATGGCGCCGCCGACTACGTAAAACTTGGGATCTCGCTGCTGCTCAGTCATGATGGGCGATAGTGTGACTAAATAACGATTTTTTCTCCATGACTCTCACAAATGCCCTGACGGTGGGTTTATCTGCGGCCGTTTGGCTGATTTCGCCGGCCGCGGTAGCAGCGGAAGTCGCGCAGCGGGCTCCCGACAATCTGGTCGTCACTGCCAGTCGCGACTATCAGCCAACGCTAAATGTTGCCGGTAATATCGCGCGCGCAGGATCCGATGACCTGACAGTTCTGGCCGCCAATCACGCCTATGAACTTGGTGTGCAATTGCCAGGCGTCTGGATTAACCGCAACAGCGGGCAGGAACAACTCACAGCCATCCGCTCACCGGTACTTACCGGCGCCGGTTCGTGTGGCGCGTTTCTGATTCTGGAAGACGGCATCCCGACGCGACCCGCCGGCTTCTGCAACGTCAATCAATTATTCGAAGTGCCCATCGAACTCGCCGCTGCCGTCGAGGTCATTCGCGGGCCGAGCAATGCCTACTACGGTTCAAACGGACTGCACGGCACGGTCAACACCTTGCTACCCGAACCCGGTAGCGACCGACTCACTGCGGTTACCATCGAAGGCGGCTCCAATGCATTTGCCCGTGGCAAGTTTCGGTGGGATTCAGGTGGCGATCGCAATGCCGTCAGCGCCGGACTTATGCTCGACCACGACGGCGGTTATCGCGATGAGTCAGGCTACGAGCAAATTAAAGCGTTTGTAAAAAGTAGTCACGAAAAATCGGGTGGCAACCTGGGCGTGACCCTGACTGTTTCGGCGCTGGATCAGGAGACGGCGGGATTTATCACCGGCTTCGAAGCTTACAAAGATGAGGCGGTACGGTTCACCAACCCCAATCCGGAGGCCTTCCGCGATGCCAGCAGCCAGCGTCTGGCCGTCAGCTGGGAACCGCACTCACAGGCCGCCAGCGCAAATGACAACTGGCAGCCGACTTACCGCGCCTATATACGCAATTCTGAAATGGAGTTTCTGCAACATTTTCTGCCCGGCCAGCCGCTGGAGGAGAACGGTCAAACAAGCGGTGGGCTGATGTTGTCGGCGTGGCGGGGGGTCGCCGACACGGGGCGCCTTACGGTGGGCCTGGACGGCGAAATCAGTCGGGGATTTCTTAAAGAGACTCAGGCTCTCCCTGCTGATGGCAGTGCTTTCATTCAGGAAACGCGACCGGTCGGCAAACACTATGATTATTCCGTGGTCAGCTACCAGGGCGCGGGCTTTGTCAACCTGAACTGGCCCCTTACCGATCGTTGGGAACTCGTTGCAGGCGCGCGCATCGAATACCTGCGATACAGCTATGACAATAAGATGCTTAGCGGCAATACGCGCGATGACGGCACCGCTTGTGGCTTCGGTGGTTGCCAGTACAACCGGCCTGCCGATCGCAACGATGCATTCCTGAATCTGGCGCCCAATCTCGGCGTGCTTTACCGATTCAGCGATCGCACGGTTGCGTTCGCAAATCTGACGCGCGGGTTCAGGGCACCTCAGGCAACCGAACTTTACCGCCTGCAAAGCAGCCAAAGCGTTGCCGATATAGACTCGGTAACAGCCGATTCAGTTGAGCTAGGCCTTCGACACCAGGGCGAGCGAATGAATATCGAAAGCGTTATCTACCACATGCGCAAACGGAACTTCATTTTTCGTGACGCCAGCGACTTCAACGTAAGCAACGGCAAAACTTCGCACACCGGGATCGAAATCAATGCCGACTGGCAATTGAGTGACGTCTTATACCTGGCGGTAACCGGCAGCTATGCCAATCAGGAGTATCGCTTTAGCCGCGACGCGGATCTTGGCGAAACCATCGTCAAGGGAAACCAGATCGACACAGCACCCAAGGCACTCGCCAGCGCACGGCTGGGCTGGGCCAATGACCTCGGCCGTGCCGAGCTGGAATGGGCATACACTGATCGCTATTTTCTGGATGCCGCCAACACGGCCGACTATGGCGGGCACCGGCTATTAAACCTCCGGTTTATTATGCAAACGGGCGAGAACTGGACGGTCGGGTTGCGGCTGAATAATCTGACCGACGCGAAATATGCCGACCGCGCGGATTTGCTGGCAGTCAACACGCCACCCGAATACCGCTACTTCCCGGGCCATCAGCGAGAATTTTATGCCAGCATCAGCTGGCGAAATTAGTACCCGAAACGGATCAGAAACCCCGCGCAAAAAAAACGCGGCCTAAGCCGCGTTTGATGCGAATGCGGCTTCCTCCGCATTGCCCGATCAAAAAATGATTAGGCATGAGTATACCTAAATTACCTCGGCATGCACCCCCGTGCACAGCCGCAGTGCAATACGCTCAGGGCCGTGTTTGCCCGTTGCCGCGAACCACGTATTTATAGCTGGTAAGCTGCTCTGCACCAACCGGACCGCGCGCGTGAATCTTTCCCGTCGCGATACCAATTTCTGCGCCCATGCCAAATTCGCCACCGTCGGCAAACTGGGTGGAGGCGTTGTGCAGAAGAATTGCGCTGTCCAAATCGCGAAAAAACTTTTCCACAGCGATTTCGTCTTCCGCAATGATGGCTTCAGTATGGCCTGAACCGTGGGTTGCGATGTGTTCAATGGCTTCGTCCACCCCGGATACCGCACGCGCTGAGATAATGGCGTCCAGATACTCGGTATCCCAATCGGCCGCGCTCGCCGGCACTGCTCTAGAATCTTGTGCGCATATGCGCCGGTCGCCGCGAATTTCGCAGCCTGCGTCAACAAGCGCGTCGGCAATCGCTGACCAGTGAGTTGCCAGACAGGACTCATCAATCAGCAGGGTCTCGGCCGCGCCGCATATGCCGGTGCGGCGCATTTTTGCGTTCAGCACCACGTCTCGTGCCGTATCTACATCCGCTGACGCATGCACGTAGACATGACAGATGCCCTCAAGATGGCCAATGACTGGCACCCGTGCATCGGCCTGCACCCGTGCGATCAGATTCTTACCGCCGCGTGGCACGATCACGTCAACACTGGATTGCATGGACGACAGCAGATAACCCACAGCATCACGATCCGTCGTGGGCACCATCTGGATCGCATCCATGCTGAGGCCCGCAGCCTGCAACCCCTCAACCATGCAGGAGCGAATCACCGAGCTGCTGTTAAAGCTTTCTGATCCGCCACGCAAGATGACCGCGTTCCCCGATTTAAGACACAGCCCGCCCGCATCGGCAGTGACGTTGGGACGACTCTCGTAAATGATGCCGATCACACCCAGCGGAACGGCCACGCGCTGAATTCTTAAACCGTTGGGCCTCTCCCACTCCGCAGTGACTTTGCCCAGCGGATCAGGCAGTTTGGCAATTTGCCGAATACCATCGGCCATCGCCGCAATGCGCCCCTGATCCAGCAACAAGCGATCCAGCATGGAGCCGGATAAGCCTTTCTGTTCTGCCAACTTCATATCTTTGGCATTCGCAGCCAGGATCTCGTCACTGCGTTTCATAATGGCATCCGCGGCTGCGCCCAGCGCAGCGACGCGCTGCTCAGCCGACGATCGAGCCAGTTGGGCGGCGGCGGCGCGCGCCCGTCGACCAAGATCGTCCATCAACTCGGGAATATTTTGAGTACTCATGATTTCTTACCGTTTAAGTCCAGCATCACCAAATCGTCGCGGTGAATAAGTTCCTTGCGGCCCGCATACCCCAGCTCGGTTTCTATAGAACTGCTTCTGCGACCTTTAATGCGCGCTGCCTCACTACTGTTGTACCCCACCAGACCGCGCGCAATGCGATGCCCGTCGACCAGCACATCGACCGCGTCACCGCGCGCAAAGTTGCCCTCAATTTGCAGCACGCCCACCGGCAGCAGACTGCTGCCATCGCGGAGAGCCTGCTCGGCACCGGCATCAACGTGCAGTTTTCCACTGGCAGTCAGCGCACCCGCAATCCATTGCTTGCGGGCCGCCAGTGGTGTGCTGGAAGGCATGAACCACGTACAGTCTGCGCCCGCATGAATGCGCGCAAGCGGCCGTTCATAATGCCCGGCGGCGACCACGGTGGCGCAGCCCGCCGACATGCAAATTCGCGCCGCCACCACTTTAGTGGCCATGCCGCCAGAACCGTATGCGGTTCGCGAGGATCCTGCCATCGCTTCAATCTCAGGCGTAATCTCGGTTACCACCGGAATGAGCCTGGCATTAGCGGTAGCCGTCGGGTCGGCATCGTACAAACCGTCAACGTCCGATAACAGCACCAGGCAGTCGGCGCTGATCATCTCTGCAACGCGGGCGGCCAGGCGGTCATTGTCGCCGTAGCGTATCTCCTGGGTCGCCACGGTATCGTTCTCATTTACCACCGGCAACACGCCCAGATCGAGCAACGTTCCCAGCGTGTTGCGGGCATTCAGGTAACGCCGGCGATCTTCGGTATCACCCAGAGTCAGCAAAACCTGTGCGACCTTGACGTCGTGGGCCGCCATCAGCTCCTGATAACCGTGCGCCAGCAACACCTGCCCGGCAGCGGCAGCGGCCTGATGCTCCTCAAGGCGGTTCTGTGCGGGACTCATTTCGAGATAAGCGCGTCCAAGCGCAATGGCACCAGAGGACACCAGCACGACCTGCTTACCTTCATTCAGCAGCTGCTTTATTTCACCAGCAAGGGATTCCAGCCAGACACGATTAAGGCTGCCACTGCTCTTGTCTATGAGCAGCGATGAACCGATCTTGATGACGACCTTGTCAGCGCCAATCAGCGGTGCCGCGTTTGCGACCAAGCGAACCCCCGAGTTCATGACATTTGCCTCGGGTGCCTAGAGCTCCGCACTCAGAATATTGGCACCGCGACCAATAGCCATGGAACCGCTGCGAACAACGGCCAGAACCTCCGATCGCGAGCCGAGTGTTTTCATGAAGTCGTCGATCTGCACGCCTGTGCCCGTGAGCTGAACCGTATAGGTTTCGGGCGAAGCATCGAGCACACTGGCGCCCGCTGCCGACACAATGTCGGAGATGTTCGCGCCGTTATGCAAACTGACCTTCATCAACAGCAACTCGCGTTCGATATGCGGATTCATGGTCATGTCCGTTATCTTCACAACGTCTACCAGCTTAAAGAGCTGCTTGTTAATCTGGTCGATAACCCCATCAGAACCGGCTGTCACCATTGTGAGGCGCGACACCTGGGGGTTCTCCGTAGGTGCCACACTGAGCGATTCAATGTTGTAGCCACGCGAGGAGAACATAGAGGTAACCCGGGTTAACGCGCCCGCCTCGTTCTGCATCAATATGGAAATAATGTGTCGCATGGAACCTTAACTCGGCGTCGAAACGCGTCGAAAACAATTGAACTGGCAATGGTGGCGCAGTTTTCAGGCTATTGCAATGCGCCGGGCTTTGGCAGACACTTGCCGAGATAGTGCGTCCTGAAAATGTGCGCCGAAAATAAATAAACCAGGCCACCAAAAGCTTTCACCCCAGATGAACCCGAACCCAAGACCTGCTGCAGCCGACCACCATCCGCTTGCCGGAACACCCATGACGGGCGCCGAGATTATTGTGCAGGTCCTTGCCGACGAGGGCGTGGACACCATTTTCGGCTATAGCGGTGGTGCAATTCTGCCAACCTATGACGCAGTGTTCCGTTACAACGATGAACACAGCACCGGTAGCGACGATGCCCCGATGCCACTGATTGTGCCCGCGAACGAGCAGGGCGCTGGTTTTATGGCTGCGGGCTATGCCAAGGCCACGGGCAAAGTGGGCGTGGTCATGGTGACATCGGGCCCGGGCGCGACCAATACGGCTACACCGGTGCGCGACTGCCTCGCCGATTCGGTGCCCATTGTCGTTATTTGCGGCCAGGTTCCAACCAACATGATCGGTACGGATGCCTTTCAGGAAGCGCCCGTAGCGGCTGCACTGGGACCTCTGGCCAAACATTGCTTTCTGGTGACCGACCCGGAAAAACTGGAAGCTACCGTGCGGACGGCGTTCGAGATCGCCAAGACCGGGCGGCCCGGCCCGGTGGTTATCGACGTACCAAAGAACATTCAGAACTGGGACGGAGTTTTTCAGGGTAGCGGATTGCTAGCCGTGCCTGGCTATCGACATCGCATGCACGCCATCGAGAATAACGTGATGACCGATGCGCATTGCGAAGAATTCTATGCGCTGCTAACGGCTGCAGAGCGCCCGCTGATATACGCGGGCGGCGGCGTCATTAATGGCGAAGCATCGGTATCGCTGCGGGAGTTTGCGCAAACACACGGCATCCCCGTTACGACGACACTTATGGGCATTGGTGCTTATGACACCACTGATGATCTCTCGCTGCGCATGCTGGGCATGCACGGCACTGCTTTCGCCAACTATGCGGTCGAGGATTGCGACATGGTGATCGCGGTGGGTGCGCGGTTTGACGACCGCGTGGCCGGCGTGCCCGAACAATGGGCTCCCAATGCCAAGTGCATCGCTCAGTTTGATGTAGATCCGAGTGAAATCGGCAAAGTGAAGCCCGTAGCATGGTCGCACGTGGGCATCCTGGATCGCGATTTGCGAAAGGTGATCGACTACGGCAATGAGCACGGGATTCGGCTTGAGCTCGGCAACTGGCAACAGGAAGTTGCAGCGCTTAAACGCACCTATGCGCTCAACTACGATCGCAACAGCGAACTGATCCAGCCTTACGCAGTAATTGAGGCGATAAACCGCCATGCCGGCGGCAAGGCCATCATTACGACAGGTGTAGGGCAGCACCAGATGTGGGCGGCGCAATATTTTGATTTTTGCGATCCACGGCTTTGGCTGACTTCGGGCAGCATGGGCACGATGGGCTTCGGGTTGCCTGCAGCCATCGGTGCGCAGTTTGCGCACCCCGACAAGCTGGTTATTGATGTGGACGGTGATGCCAGCATCCGCATGAACCTTGGTGAGCTGGAAACCGTGACCACCTACGACTTGCCGGTAAAAGTTCTGGTGCTGAACAACTACGGCGACGGCATGGTTAAACAGTGGCAAAAACTCTTCTATCAGGGGCGCTTGTCGGCAAGCGATAAATCGTTGCGTCGCAAAGATTTCGTTAAGGCCGCGCAGGCCGACGGGTTCCATTTCGCGGTGCGGCTCGAAAACGAGGAAGACATGGAATCGGTGGTTCAGGACTGGATCAATTTCCCCGGTCCGGCCTTTCTTGAAGTCATCATTGATACGGATGCAGGCGTGTACCCCATGGTCGGGCCCGGCCTCGCCTATGACTCAATGATCACTGGTGATTTTATTCCGCGTCGTACTCCACGAAATGCCGATGAGGAAATCGACGGCAGCTCAATGTTTTGAACTGTCAGTCGATCAACCGGTCGACTTTTGCTGCGCAGATAAAATCGTTTTCGGACAAGCCATCAATGGCGTGGGTGGTCCACCTGACCACGCAATACCGGTACGACACCTCCATATCGGGGTGATGCCCCTCGCTTTCGGCAATCCATGCCACTGCGTTTACAAAGCCCATGGTGGCGGTGAACTGCGTGAATTCGAAACGCCGGCTAATCCACTTGCCGTCGTCGCTTTTCTGCCAATCGGGATGCAGCGCCTGCAGCAGCTCGCCTGCCGCGGATGCACCAAGGGGCGGCACACCACCCTCACAGGGTTTGCATTTCTGATTACTTAGCCGCTGGTCGCTCATGATTTTTTCCTCACTTGTGGACGCAGCATAACCCATGCTGGAATTCGTTCCTTTGCTGCATCGCCTTGGCGACTTTCGTCGAATCCTACCTAATACTAAACAAGAAGCAGACTATGAACTCACTGACCGGGCCTGACCCGCGCGGTACGCGCTTAGGCTATATCTGGCTGCAACCCGGTGTCACCCGGCTCAACGGCTGGACGCTGCTCTACGTGTTGTTCATCAGCATTGGCCTGCTGGTTTTTCTGAATTTTCAGCAGCCCTATGTGCTTGAAGTCATGCTGGGCATTCCGGCGGATGAGCACGGCAGAGTAGTCGCCAAAATGGGGCTGGTGCATGAAGTGGTGCTGATCAGCCTGGTGGGGCCCTTCGGTGCGCTGGCAGATCGGATCGGCAGACGCCCGGTACTCGTTATTGGATACGTGATGATCGCGGCAGGTTATATGGCCTACCCCTTCGCCACCTCGGTGATGATGCTCACCGCCTTTCGCGCGATTTTCGCCGTCGGTGCGGCTGCCGTGATCTGCACATTCACGACTGTGCTGACCGATTATCCGCAGGAAATTTCACGCGGCAAACTCGTGGCACTGGGCTCGGTACTGAATGCACTTGGCCTTGCCATACTGTCAGGTGTCGGCGGACAAGCCATTAACTGGCTGACCTCAGCCGGGTTCGACCCTGTGGTTGCCGGCCGGATGGCCATTACCGGCGTTGGCATGGTCAGCCTGCTCTCAGCCACGGTTGTAATTCTGGGGCTGCGTGGCGAACAGTTAAAACTGGAACATCAGAAGATTCCGCTGACAACGCTGATGAAGGAAGGGTTTGGTGCCGCGCGCAACCCGCGCGTTGCACTCGCCTATGCCAGCGCATTTATCGCCCGGGGCGACAACGTGGTGGTGGGCGCCTATCTGTCGCTTTGGGCACAGCAGGCCGGCATCGCACTGGGCATGTCGGCAGGCGAGGCGCAAGCCGATGCCGGCATATTACTGGCCATGATATTCGTCGCACCGCTGCCCGTTGCGGCACTTTTTGGCGTGCTCAGTGATCGGATCGACCGCGTAACCGGGCTCATCATCGCGTCGGCATTAGGTGCAGTCGGCTATCTTGGGTTTGGCAGCCTGGCAAATCCGTTGCTGGGGATGGCCGTCCCGGTTGGCATAGTGCTCGGCTGTGGCATGGTGACGTCGGTCATTTCCGGACAAACGCTCATTGGCCAGGAAGCCGATCCGCGCATTACCGGCTCCACGCTCGGGGCCTTCAATTTTTTCGGCTCGGTAGGAACCCTTGTTAGCACGGTACTCGGCGGCTATCTGTTTGATATCTGGACCAACGGCGGCCCCTTTTTGATGATGGGTATTGGCAGTAGCGCCATCCTGCTGTTCGCGATCTACGTGCGGCTGCGCCACGGGGTCACCAAACTGGCAACCGCCTGAGCAGCTGAGGGCGCATAGGGTCCGCAACAACCGCGTGCGCCAATCTGCTAGCATCTGCGTCCTCTACAGATGCTCAGCAAGCAGGAGAACAACATGAGCCTCGCCAACGCACTCGATGAATTGCAGCAACAAGTCGGTCAGGAAACCCATGTCAGCGACTGGCTGGACATGACTCAGGAAATGATCAACGCCTTTGGCGCCGCCACTTTTGACAAGCAATGGATCCATATTGACGTAGCACGTGCTGCAAAAGAATCGCCTTACGGGGGCACCATTGCGCATGGCTACTTTACGTTGTCGCTGTATCCGTATTTGCGGGGTCTTGTAGATGAATCCAGGCCACTTTTTCCGGGCGCCAAGAATGTCATTAACTACGGCCTGAACAAGTTGCGCTTTCCAGCCGCAGTGCGCGCCGGCAGCCGCATCCGCGCACGTTGCGAGCTGTTATCTGCCGAGGAAGTTAAAGGCAGCATCGAACTGGTGGAAAAATACACGGTCGAGGTCGAAGGTCAGGATCGCCCCGCCTGCATAGCTGAAGCCATCATGCGACTGTACTTTTAGACCGGATTACTGCCGTGACAGCGAGCAATCAACTAATTGTAAAGGTCGAGGGCGAGGTACTGCGTGTCACCATCAACCGCCCCGAGAAACGCAATGCGCTCAGCCTCGGCCTGATGGATGAAATAGGTGCAAGTTTCCGCGCTCACCGCAGCAGCTCTGTTAAATGCGCGCTAATCACCGGAGCTGGCGAAAAAGCCTTCGCAGCGGGCGGTGATCTCAAAGAACTCGATGCGCTGCGCAGTAAAGCAGAGGCACGTGCCATGTCATCGCGCGTGCATGAGGTGCTGGATGAAATCCGCTATTTTCCGGTCCCCGTAATCGGCGCAATGAATGGCGTCGCGCTCGGTGGCGGCGCGGAGCTTGCCATGGCTTGTGACTTGCGCATCGGCGCGGCGCATGCCGACCTTGGCCTGATTCAATCACGCCTGGCAGTGACCACGGCATGGGGTGGCGGCATTGATTTGATCAATGCCATCGGCAACAGCGCGGCTCTGGGAATTCTGTGCGCAGGAAAACGCTTGTCCGCAGAAGAAGCCCTCAACATGAGGTTGTATGAGGCGGTCTGCCCGGCCGGTGACGACTTCACCGCATTTACCGATACCTTTATCGCGAACTACAGCAATAAAAGTATTAATGTATTGCGCGGCTACAAGGCGACCGCCGCCTCACGGCGACGGCAATTGCATGAAGAACTGACGGATATCGCGCGCGACGGATTTGTTACTGCGTGGGTGGATGACGACCACTGGGAAGCAGCGGCCGGCGCACTCAAAAAATAGCTGGCAGCGCGCACAACGCGCTAGGAGCCCGTGGGTTCCCGCGTTTTGCCTGCCCACGCTTGCTCGTCCTTCTGACGTAGCTCACGCCGCAAGACTTTGCCAACGTTGGATTTCGGCAGCGAGCTGACAAACTCAACGTAGGTAGGCACTTTGTACGGGGTCATGTTCTGCTTGCACCAGCGGCGCAAGCGCTTGGGGCTTAAATCGGCGCCGGCGCGTTTTACTGCAAACAACTTTACGGCCTCACCAGAGTCGTCACCCGATACACCAATGACGGCGGCTTCCATCACATCGGGGTGGGTGGTCACCACGTCTTCAATTTCATTCGGATACACATTAAAGCCCGATACTATGATGATGTCTTTCTTGCGATCCACGATGCGTATGTAGCCGCGTTCATCAATGGTCGCCATATCACCGGTTTCAAGAAACCCGTCGGCGGACAATACCGCTGCTGTTGCATCCGGCTTATTCCAATACCCCAACATGACCTGCGGCCCACGCACGAATAATTCGCCCGCCTCACCCACCGGCACTTCATTACCATCATCGTCACGCACGGAAACTTCCGTGTTCGGCAAGGGCAACCCGACGCTGCCGTTGAACTCGCCCAAATCCAGGGGGTTTGATGACACCACCGGCGATGTTTCGGACAAGCCGTAACCCTCAATCACGCAGGTACCGGTGATTTCGGTCCATATCAGCGCCGTTGCCTTTTGCATCGCCATGCCGCCCGCCGAAACGACTTTGAGCGTGGAAAAATTGAGGCGCGAAAAATCGGGGTGATGCACCAGGCTCTGAAACAAGGTATTGACCCCGGTAATGGCGGTAAAGGGCCAGCGCGACATCTCTTTGATCATGCCCGCCGTATCGCGCGGATCCGTTATGAGCACGTTGAGACCGCCCTTCTCAAAAAATGCCAGACAATTCACGGTCAGTGCATAGACGTGATACAGAGGCAAGGCTGTGATAATGATCTCCGCGCCGGGTACATCATTGCGGCCAAACCAGCTATTCACCTGTGCGACATTCGCCAGCAAATTACCGTGACTCAGCATGGCACCTTTTGCTATCCCGGTAGTACCACCGGTGTATTGCAGTGCCGCCAGATCGCTGCCGCGCATCTCCCGTGGACGCACGTAGCCATTGGCCGCACACGCCATAATGGCGTCGAAGGGTCTCGCCTTTGGCAGACGATACGAGCGGATGCCGCGCCGAATGTAGCGCACATAGAGGTTCACCAACTGTCGTTTAGGTGCTGGCAGCATGTCGCCTACGTTTGTAATCACCGTATGTTCGACGTTCGTTTCTGCGATGACTTTAGTGAGCACATGGGCGCTGCCGGCAAAAATGACAATGGCTTTTGCGCCCGAGTCCTGCAGTTGGTGCTTAAGCTCCCGAGCGGTGTAGAGCGGATTGACGTTGACCACAACCATGCCGGCCCGCAGACACCCCAGTAGCGCGATTGGATACTGCAGCAGATTCGGTAACATCAGGGCCACACGATCACCCTGCTGCAAGCCTGCCTCGGTTTGCAGATACGCCGCGAATCGCTGACTGAGCTCGTCGACCTCACCAAAGCTCAGGTTATGCCCCATATTGGTGAACGCCGGACGATCGTGCCAGCGCGCCAGCGCTGTCTCAATCCAGTCAATCAGCGTGCGCGCCGGATCCAGCTCCAATTTATGCGGTACCCCGTCGGGGTAGTGCTTTAACCAGAAAGCTTCCATAGGTCAGGAGAGTGCCTGCAAACCTTGTATGGCGCCGATTGTGGCATCCGACCGGCCCGATTGCATCCCATTTGCAGAGTCCGCTTGCAGCAGGGACAATTGCGCTGTTAACCAGTGGCATGGAGCCATCCCGTGGATCGATCAAGGATTCCGCACTTTTACAAGATGTCAGTCGATGAACGCGTTGCGGCCGTGCATGAACGCGGTCTGCTAAGCGACGCAGACTATCAGACCCTGCTGAGTGGAAAGCACACGCTGGGACTGAACGCCGCCGACAAAATGATTGAGAATGTGATCGGCGTAATGGGTCTGCCGATCGGCCTCGGCCTCAATTTCCTGATCAACTCGAAAGACTATGTCATTCCGATGGTTGTGGAAGAACCCTCCATTGTTGCCGCTATCAGTTCGGCCGCAAAAATGGCGCGCGCCACCGGCGGCTATCGCACCTCCTCCACCGACCCCGTTCTAACCGGTCAGATCCAGGTGGTGGAAATCCCTGACATGGATGCCGCGATTAATGCCGTCGAATCTGCCAAACAAAAGGTAATAGACCTCGCCAACAGTTTTCACCCGCGCATGGTGGCGCGAGGTGGCGGGGCTGTCGGCCTCGACATGCGCACGTATCCCCTGCCGTCCTTTGATGGCGAAATGCTGGTAATCCATCTGCACGTCGACACTCGTGACGCGATGGGCGCAAATCTGGTCAACGGCATGTGCGAAGGTGTCGCTTCACTGATTGAATCCCTGACCGAAGGGAAAGTGTTTCTGCGCATTCTTTCTAACCTTACCGATCGCGCCGTAGCGCGCGCCGAAGTGACCTTACCGGTGGAGGTGCTCGAAGGGCGCGGCTACACAGGCGAACAGGTTCGGGATGGCATCATCATCGCCTCGG
Source organism: Gammaproteobacteria bacterium (assembly GCA_030426355.1). Classification (GTDB taxonomy): domain Bacteria; phylum Pseudomonadota; class Gammaproteobacteria; order Steroidobacterales. The sequence continues at coordinate 153,102 of JAUHYQ010000005.1, read as the reverse complement.
ATTTTGCCCAGGTGGACCCGTACCGGGCTGCCACGCACAACAAGGGGATCATGAATGGCATTGATGCTATAGCTTTGGCGACAGGCAATGACTGGCGTGCACTCGAAGCCGGCGCGCATGCATGGGCCAGTTCCAGCGGTCGGTACACAGCGCTGTCCCGTTGGCAGCAGGATGAGGACGGCAACCTGCACGGGGAGATTGAGCTGCCGCTTAAAGTAGGCACGGTCGGCGGTCCGCTGGAATCAAATCCCAGTGTCGCGGTTAATTTGCGCTTGCTGGGCGTGCAGTCGGCCACCGAACTGGCCGAAGTTATGGCTGCGGCGGGGCTGGCCCAGAACTTTTCGGCACTTCGCGCGCTGGCTACCGACGGCATACAACAGGGCCATATGACCCTGCATGCGCGTACCGTGGTGAAAGCCGCGGGCACGCCGCCGCAGATGTTTGAAAAAGTGCTCGAGCGGCTGCTGCGCAGTGGCGACATCAAAGTATGGCGTGCCAAACAAATTCTTGAGGAACTGCAGGAATCGGCGCCGGGTGCCTCATCAAAAATCCTGCAAAAAACCGATGCGGAACTGGGTGTCGGGTATGGCAAAGTCATCCTGCTGGGTGAGCACTCAGTGGTTTACGGACGGCATGCCATAGCCTGCCCTTTACCACTGACTATGCGGGCGCTTATTGAAGACACCGACCGCGGGGTGCAATTACTGATCCCTCGTTGGGGTGTTGAGTACGAACTCGCCAAACCACCGGAACAGCGGCGTTCGTTTGAAAAAGCTGCGGGCACCATTCTGGATGAGCTGGGCCTGGCCAAGCGCGGTATGCGCATCGAGGTATTCCCCGATGTGCCGCGTGGCATGGGGCTGGGCGGCTCGGCCGCGCTGGCAGTGGCCATTGTTCGCGCCCTGAATATTCATTTCAAGCTCGGCCTTGACGACGATGCCGTCAACAAACTCGCGTTCAAATCTGAACAGATTGCCCACGGTCAACCGAGCGGGATCGACAACACTTTGGCCACTTACGGCAAACCCCTGGTGTATCGCACCGGTGTGCCACCGCTGATCGAACTGCTGAATGTTCCTGAGCCGCTTTCAGTGGTGGTCGGCATGACACATACACAGGGACTTACCGCCAAAACGGTGGGTAATGTGCGTTCCGCCTATGAACGGCTGCCAAAAGTTTACGACAAGATGTTTGATGACATTGACAGCCTCGCTCTGCAGGCTGTATCAGCCATACAGGAAGGCCGTCTGCGTGATCTGGGCGAGTTGATGAATATTAATCAGGGGTTGCTGAATGCCTTGCAGGTATCCACACCGGAACTCGAGAAGCTGATTGAAATAGCACGTGCAGCCGGCGCACTGGGTGCGAAACTGACCGGCGGTGGCGGCGGCGGAGCCATGCTTGCACTAGCAAGTGACGAGACTGCCAGCCAGAATATTCGCAAGGCGCTGGAAGCACGCGGCTATGAAGCGCTGGCCTTTACCGTCGGAGGTTCGCTGACTTGAGCATCGTCAATGCTGCCGCGCGCAAGAACATACCCGACACTTTGATACTGGTCGATGCGGACGACAATGAAATTGGCGCAGAGGAAAAAGTCGATTGTCATCTCGGTGACGGACTGCTGCACCGGGCGTTCTCGGTTTTTTTGTTTAATCCTGCTGGCGAACTGCTGATTCAGCAACGCAGCGCGAATAAAATGCTTTGGGGTGGGTACTGGGCTAACAGTTGCTGCAGCCACCCACGCCTTGGCGAAGACACGCTGGATGCGGCGCACCGGCGGATTCGCGAAGAACTCGGCGTTACATGCGAGTTGCGCTATTTGTACAAGTTTGTTTATCAGGCCCGGTTTGGTGATGTCGGTTCGGAACACGAGAACTGCTGGGTCTTCGCCGGGCACTTTGACGGGATGCTCGATATCAATCCCGACGAAATTGCTGACTGGAGATTTATCAGTCCGGCGGAACTGACGCGCGAGATCGAAACCAACGGTGAAATCTATACGCCTTGGTTGAAGCTGGAATGGGAGCGGATCACGCGCGACTATCTGGCTGACATGCTTTAAGCAATCAAGCGGCAGATTATGTCGCCTACTTCCTTTGGCGATGAAAGGGTATAGTGACAATCGACTTGTCCTGTGCCACAGGTGGCGCCAGTGAAATCCGCAATACAAATTGCTGCTCTGTTTGTCCTGTCCAGCCTTGCGCTTGCAGACGGGATACCCGGCCAGGGAACGTGGGAGACGACGCTCAAGCCGCGCGACCTGAATAACGACGGAGTGGCAGATGCCTACTACGATACTCAGCTGGATATTACCTGGCTCGCGAATGCCGACTACCTGTATACCGGCGAAAAGCAGGCCTACTTGAGCGCGTTAAGACCGCCTGAAGCTCAACTCGAAGTAATCAACTTTCTGCGTGGCACGCATCATTTAGGCGTTTCGTCGTGGCGACTGCCTGATCAGTCGAACCCCAATCTGGGAAGCACAAGCGGCGAGCTTGAACATCTTTATACTCAAACACTTGGGAATACATCGGTTGCTCATGGAGGCAGCCTTACGAATACGGGACCCTTCCACAATGTTGGCCGAAACTGCTACGTATATGAAGGCCCGGTTGTCAGAAATTACGACAATGCCCTCGGCCCATCCTACTCATTTAACAGTTATCAGTTTGAGGGTGAAAAATGCGAGTTCGAGTTTTATTCCCCGTACCTGGATCCGCAGTCGAATCCGAAAGTATGGCCGGTTGCTGATGGTGATGTGATATCGCAAATGCAATCGGCACCGGTTTATACACTAGAACGCATCGCAACCCACGTCCGCGCTGGCAATGAAAGGCCTAAGGTCGAAGCAAATGATATCAATGACCTCGGGCAGGTTGTCGGCTGCACTCTGTTTGGCGGCGAGCAGAAAGCATTCTTATTTGACGACGCTGGTTTGCACTCGCTAGGCACATTGAATTCCGATAACAGCGGCGAATCATGCGCATTTTCGATCAACAATGCCGGGGATATTGCTGGAACGTCAATGGGTGAAGGCAGCAGGCAAAGTCAGCGAGGCAGCTGGTTTGGCTTTTTGTACAATAACAACATAATGCATGAACTCGAGTTTCCAACCGGCACTGCGGGTAAGGAAGGTTCGCGTATCGGCTCTGGCCACCATATTAACGATGCCGGAGATATTACGGTTTTGTATACCGGCTGGCTCGACCCAACATCGGCGATCCGTCACTTTCCAGGCGCAGGATTACTAACTGCCGAAGGGGCTGCGGAAACTATAGACGGTGATGAGCTGACTTCCCCCATTCCAACGGGCCTCGCACAGAACGGGAACTGGCTGGCCTATACATGGTTTGGGCCTGGAGACGTCACTTCGGACTGGGCCACTGATCTGGTGATTGACGGCGAGCCGCGCGCGTTTACCAGTGGCAGCTGGTCCAACTTCGATATCAACGAAATCGAAGTTGGCTATCAATGGTATGGACTACACAGCATCTATGGCGCCTTTGGAAATTTTCATCGTATCGAGTGCAACCCTGAGTGCCAGCCACGTGTCAGCTATGGATTGACCCGCACATCGGAAGGCACAGAATCAAGAATTTACGCCACTGAACGCATAATCGGATTGAATGATGCGGGGGACATGACTGGCCACTACCTTGGGAGGGCCTTTGTTAAGCCGGCAAATGGCCCTACATTATTTATCGATGATTTGGTCGACCTTGGTGGTTACGAACTACCCGAGGTCACGGCGATTAACAATCGCGGTGACATTTTGCTGCGTTTATATGACCGGCCTGAAAACAGCTTCAGTATATTTGTATTGCGCCGAGCCGATACGCAGCCAGCACTATTGAGCATTGACAACCGACCGTCCGCCAAGGAGGGGAACTACCTAAAGTTCAAAGTGAAGCTGTCTAAGCCAACGCCCGATAATGTTACCTTTAATGTCCAGACAATTGATGGCACGGCTAATTCGCCAGATGATTACTTGCCGAAAGGTGGTCCTCGCATGCTGGCTGCTGGCCAAACTGAAAGAACCATCTGGGTACAAACTGTTGATGACGAAACGATCGAACTCAATGAAAAGCTACGGCTTAGATTGTCAAACCCCACCAACGCAAAGCTCACTGATGGAAAATCCGAAGCCCTGGGCATAATTGTTGACAACGATGATCTGGACAATAAGGCGCGGCTCACAATAGGGAACGCGGCTGGCGTTGAGGGCGGGTATGCAAGATTCAAGGTCAAGCTGTCGAGCCCCACACAAAACGACGTCAGAATTAACATTACGACAATTAATGGTAGCGCCACAGAAGATCAGGACTTCGAGAGCAAGCGTGGAATCCGGATCATCCCCGCAGGAAGTACGCAGAAGACGATTTTTGTGAAACTGCACGAAGATGGGTTAAACGAAGGTACCGAGAAATTTACGCTTAGAGTGGCTGCCCAAAGCAATAATGTCGTTAATGCCGATGAAGGGCTGGCAACAGGCACCATTTACGAAAGATAGCTAACCCTCCCTGGCGCCGTTTGGAGGGAGCAGCCTGTCCGGTCGACTAACTCCACATAGCTTAGATCAGAGAGCGTTGAGCGCCTTGTCCAGCGCCGCAATAAGGTCTTCGACGTCTTCGAGCCCAACTGAAACGCGCACCAGCGAGTCTGACAATCCGATCCGTGCCCGCTCAGCAGGTTCCACATCAGCATGCGTCATCGTCACCGGATGGGTGATTAGCGATTCAATTGAACCGAGGTTCTCGGCCAGGCTGAACAGTTCAACCGTATCCATGAGTTTTTTGCCGGCTGCCAGACCACCCTTTACCTCAAACCAGAGCATCGCTCCGAAGCCGCTTGCTTGCGATTTGGCAAGCTGATGCTGCGGGAAGGAAGCTAGACCGGGGTAGCAAACACGCTCCACCATGGGATGTTCTTGCAGAAACTCCGCTATTTGCTGCGCATTGGCCGACTGCCCGTCAACGCGAACCGAGAGAGTTTTAATCCCTTGCAGCGTCAGCCACGCGACCTGCGGTGACATGATCGATCCGGTGGCGTTCAGCACAAAGCGAAGTTTCGCATCAAGTTCTGCGGTTGCCGCCATTACGGCTCCACCGACAGTCGCGTTATGGCCGTCAAAATATTTTGTAGTGCTGTGAATGCTCATGTCGGCGCCCAGATCCAGCGGGCGCTGGTAATACGGCGTCAAAAAGGTATTGTCCACCGCATGCGGCACGTTGGCTTCACGCGCTATCGCTGAGACTGCAGCGATGTCGGTCAGCTTCAGCGTCGGGTTGGCGGGCGTTTCGGTCAGTATCAGTCGCGTGTTATCGCGCAATGCCTTGCGAACATTCTCCGCGTCCGATGTATCGACAAAAGAAAACTCCACGCCAAAACGGCTGTAGATTTTGGTCGCCAGACGATAAGTGCCACCGTAAACCACGTCAGAAATAATGCAGTGATCGCCCGCGTTCAAAAAAGCCATAAATACGGCGTTGATAGCCGCCATTCCGGTACCGAAACAGGTGGTATCCGCAGCACCTTCGAGCGCGGTCAGCTTGTTCTCAAGCGCGCGCACGGTCGGATTCGCCGAACGCGAATAGGAGTAACCCTTCGCCAGGTATTCATCCACGGAATCCTGCACGTAGGTCGTGGTCTGATAGATCGGCGTCAGTATGGATCCGGTTACCGGATCCGGTGTCACGCCAGCATGTATTTGTTTGGTCTTAAATCCCATGTTCCCGCTCCTGCCGGACTGAGCATCATACGCGAATGCAGTACCAGTCCCGCAGCTATAAATGTATAAACTGCTGGTTACTGGCTTTCGAATTGTTCGGGCGTAAACGTCATCATGGTATTGCTACCCTGTTCAATGCTGGCCGCATGCGCTGCTATACGGGGCATACATTGCTCCGCGTAAAACCTGGCGGTATTCAGCTTGGCGGTATAAAAATCCGTGTCCGCCGTGCTTTCATCAAGCTTATGACGGGCAATCAGCGCCGCACGGGCCATCTGCCAACCGCCGCATGCGGTGCCAAGCATCATCAGAAAATGGTACGACACCGCCCCCGCTACGCTGGCATCCTTGCTGTAGTTGGCCAGCAACCACTGCGACGCAGACTGAATTGCGGTAACGGCATTCGCCAGCGCCTTAGCAATGCCTTGCAGCGACTCGTCACCTGCCTCCAGTTCTTTAACCAACTCACTCATTTCGTCCAGTACCGTTGCTAGCACCGCACCACCGTCCCGCAATATTTTGCGGCCGACCAGGTCACCTGCCTGTATGCCGGTGGTACCTTCATAGATAGTCAGGATACGTGCGTCACGCATGAATTGCGCGGCACCCGTCTCTTCCACGTAGCCCATGCCACCGTGAACTTGCAAAGCAAGCGAAGTCAGCACCTGGGCCGACTCTGTGCCCCAGCCCTTTACCAGCGGCGTAAGAAAATCCACACGCGCCTGATGATGCGAACGCTCCGCCGGATCGCTGCTGTGTTTGGCCCGATCCATATGTGCCATGGCAATATAGGTTAGCGCGCGCATGGCCTCGGTCTCGGCCTTCACGGTCAGCAGCATACGGCGTACGTCGGGATGCGCCAGAATTGCGGCCACGCCTTCAATACCCTCCGCTCTGCCCTGTTTGCGTTCCAAGGCATAGGCCAGCGCATGCTGGTATGCGCGATCCGATATCGCAACCGCCTGTAACCCGACATTCAGACGCGCACTGTTCATCATGGTAAACATGCAGGCAAGCCCGTCGCCTTCCTTTCCGACCATGTAACCGCGCGAATTTGAAAATTCCAGCACACAGGTAGGGCTCGCATGGATGCCCAGCTTGTGTTCAATCGACACCGTCTGCACAGCATTGCGTTCACCCGGTTTACCGTCCGCATCCAGGGTGTACTTGGGAACAATAAATAATGACAGGCCTTTGACACCGGCCGGCGCATCCGGCGTGCGGGCCAAAACAAGATGGATGATGTTATCCGTCATGTCATGGTCGCCCCAGGTGATAAATATTTTTGTACCGCTCACGCGCCAGGCGTCACCATCCGGGGTCGCCGTGGACCGCACCAGCGACAAATCGGAACCCGCCTGTGGCTCGGTAAGGTTCATCGTACCCGTCCACTGGCCGGCGATGAGTTTTTCCAGGTACGCTGTTTTCAGTTCGTCCGAGCCATGCGATTCCAGCGCGTGGATGGCTCCCTGCGTGAGCAATGGACATAGCGACCAAGCCATATTGGCCGCATGCAACATTTCCTCCACCGCCACACCAACGGCCAGGGGCAACCCCTGCCCGCCGAAGTCTGGATTCATCACAATACTTGGCCAGCCGCCCTCAACATATTGGTGATAGGCAGCGATCAATTCCGGCGGCACGTTCACCTGCCCGTCTGCCACCGTTGCGCCCCGCGCATCACCAAGTTCGTTGGTTGGCGAGATAACCTGCACGGCAAGGGCCGCGGCTTCTTCAAGCACGGCTTCAACCAGATCGGGCGTGGCTTCCTCAAAGCCAGGCAATTTGGACAGCTGTTCAAGGCCGGCCAATTCATTGATGACAAAGCGCATCTCTTTAACGGGTGCGCGGTACTCTGCCATGGGCGTTCGCTCCGGAAATTAATAAAATCGCCGGGGCGGGCCCAGCGGGTCGGCGATTTTAACGCTTTAAGCGGGTCAGAACCAGAAGCTGAGGCCGGCCACAACGCTTAGCACACGGGTCTTCCGGCCGTTTGCATCGGCCAGGCGCGCCGTGTCGCCCGCAAGCCGCGTCAACTGGACACCGACATAGGGCATCGAGCGTGGATGCCAGCGATACTTTAGCCGCAAACCTGCGTCGAACCCCGCCCAGCCCGAGCCCAAGAGATTCTGCGGGTCGTCATCACTATACCAGTCGGATTTAAGAGACGGTTTCAATATCCATGAAGGACTCAGGAACCACTCCGTTTCGAGCTTGACGCGCGCCGAGTAGCGCCCGCCTTCAGCCGCCAGCAGCTGAAAACGTGTGTCGACAAAACCGGGTGCCAGTCCCTCCCACTCGACGGTCGCCCAGTGGCGCGGCTCGTTCAACTGCCAGTCGGCATGCCAACCAACGTTTGCGTTCCAGTAAGCGGTCATTGCACGGGAATAACCGATGACCGTTTCGAATTCCTCGGTATCGCCGTGCTCCACTTCACCTTCAGCGCGCAGTATCAACCGGTCACGCGAGGTGCCGTACCACGCATCAATATCCCAGGCGAGCACGTCATTGGCATCACCGCCGCGCCATTCGAATTCATCGGCACCGACAAACAACAACAGCGGTTCGTCCGTCATTTCGGCCGACGCAGTCGCAGGCAGGAACACTGCAAAAAAGAGCACCGCCATCAGGCTGTTACCAAGTCGCGTCATGCCGCACCTCCCCGAACTTCAACGCGACGAAACATGCCCATCATGTGATACAGCAAATGACAGTGGTATGCCCAGTCACCGGCGATCTCGGGTGTAACCAGATAGCTGAGCTGCGCGCCCGGTTGCACAATGACCGTATGCTTGCGCGGAATGTGATCCGGATCGTCTGTTTCCAGTTCGCTCCACATGCCATGCAGATGGATGGGATGGTTCATCATTGTGTCGTTCACCAGCGTGATACGCAGCCGCTCGCCGAGCCGCATGCGCAACGGTTCAGCATCGGCAAAGGGCAAACCGTTCATCGACCACAAGTACCGCTGCATGTTGCCGGTGAGGTGCAGCTGGATTTCGCGCTCCGGATCGCGCTCGTCCTGCGTCCGGCGCAGGCTGCGCAAATCCGCGTAGGTCAGCACACGGCGACCGTTGTCCCGCAAGCCGAGGCCGGGATCGTCCAGCCGGCGCTGTGGCATCTCGGCGCGCATGTCCGTGTTGTAACCAAACTCATCCGGGCTGTGGATGATCGCTGCTTTGCTGCCGAAGCCCGCCGGGGCCGGCCCTTTCGGGCTATGTGCCGCGTGCTGTGAGTGATTCATCGCGGCATGATCCGTCATCGCATGGTCCATCCCCGTGTGCTGCATACCCATATCAAGGTGCGTCAGCACGGGCGGTGGGTCCATTACCGGTACCGCAGCCCGCAAACCCGGCGCCTCGGCGAGCGTGCCGCGCGCATAACCGGACCGGTCGATGGCCTGCGCAAACAATGTGTAGGCCCCTTCCTTCGGCTCGACGATCACGTCGTACGTTTCCGCCGTGCCCATGCGGAATTCATCAACCGTAACCGGTTCGATATATTGCCCGTCCGCGGCAACCACGGTCATTTTCAATCCCGGTATGCGCACGTCAAACAACGTCATGGCCGCTGCATTCACGAACCGCAGCCGAACGCGCTCACCCGGCTTGAACATCCCCGTCCAGTTCGTATCGGGAGTATGTCCGTTGACTAAAAAGGTGTAAGTCATTCCCGTTACGTCGGCAATATCGCGATCGTTCATGCGCATGCGGTTCCACATCGCACGGGCCGACCAGGTCGCACCCACGCCGTTGCCGCGCAGTTCGCTGCCAAGATCGGCCAGCGTGCGCGGATTCGCATTGTAGTAGTGACCTTCTTTGCGGAGGTTCGCAAGAATGCGCTCCGGTTTCTCGTCACTCCAGTCGGACAACAGCACGACATGCTCGCGATCACAGGAAAACGGTTCGGACTCGCGCGGATCGATCACGATCGCGCCATACAGGCCGGTTTGCTCCTGAAAGCCTGAATGACTGTGGTACCAGTAGGTGCCGCTTTGGTGAATTGGGAAGCGATAGGTAAACGATTCCCCTGGTCGGATACCGTCGAAACTGATCCCGGGGACGCCGTCCATACCGGGCGGCAAAATCAACCCGTGCCAGTGGATGGAGCTGTCCACCGCCAGATCATTCCGCACCGTTAGGACGGCTTCGTCACCCTCGCGCCAGCGCAGCACCGGTCCCGGCAGGCCGCCATTGACGACGGTCGCCAACCGCGGTTTGCCGGTGAAATTAACCTCGCGGTAACCAATGGCGAGATTCAGCTTCGAGCCCCGGGCGACGTCAGCGGGCGTCGTGCCGGCTGCGGCGCGTGCGCCGGTAACCGCCAAACCCAGCCCGGCAGCGGCGCCGGTCACAAACCGGCGACGCGAAATATGGACAGAGCCGCCCACCCGGGCGGCATGCACTGATCTGTGTTTCAACTCATGAACTCCTTAACAAGCGCACGCCCTGGCAAACAAAGGGCGCTGCGGGCACGGCCTCGTTGCCGCCCGAAACTGCGATTGTCAGGAGTTGGCCGGCGGCCTGTAAGGATGGGCGGTCGTGCCGGGCGGAACAGACTGTGGCGGCTCGGCAGGTTCGTAAAACGATGCAATACGCAACGGCACATAGACCATCGACGGCAAGGTCATTGCACACACATGGCACTCGAGACTGCAGTCGCAGTCGTCATGAGAGTCGTGGGCGGCATCATCTTCTGCAGCGCTGTCGGGGTGAAAATGCCCGGTGGCATGCGCAGCCTCGCCAGAATGCTCGCCATGAGCGGCAGCCGTCATGGGCACACCGGACGCCCAGCTCAACGACAGCTGGGCAAACAGGAATACGGCAGCGATGGATAGACGAAGCAGCATAAACAAGACCCTACCCTTACCGAGACCAGCAAACAAGCGGATAGTTCAGGGAAGCAAACAATAAACAACTGCCATTCGCCATAATAAAAGGGCCGCCCCGCGAAGGGGCGGCCCTTGAACGAATCCGTAGAATGTTCTGTCTACGCTGCAGTACTACCAGATATAGCTAAGACGCATGAAGAAGCTGCGCCCCGGCCCCGGTATCCGGTCACCTACCGGCACATCGCTGCCACCCGCGCGATTGATGCCATTGGTGTGATCGGCATATACCTTATCGAACACATTGTTCATGCCGCCCGTTAGCTTGAGCCCCTCATCGAGCGTGTAGGTACCGTAAATGTTCATATAGCCATAACCCGGGGACTTGCTCTCTTCGTTAGTCACGGAGATATCGTTCTGTGCTGCGGCAAACACGCCCTCGACCGTTGCCTTCCAGTCTTCAGCGATATAGCTCAAGCCCACAATCGAACTCAGGGGCGATATGCGATAAAGATTGTCATCTATATCGCGACGTTCGCCGCGCACATAACTGACGACACCGTCGATACGCAGATTGTCCGAAAGCTGCGAACCGAAGTCGGTATCAATACCGTAGAGCCGGGCGTCCACATTCGTAAATTGCAGCACCGGGTTGGAGCACATAGGCGGCCCCGCCATCGTGCAGAACATCTCCGCCGGCGATCCGGCCGCGACAGGGGTGCCCTGAATGTAGTTGTCCACCTTTTGATAAAACACGCGCGGGCCAATGTAAGTTGAGTCAGCTTCAAACTTCATGCCCAACTCGATGATGTTGGCCTTCTCCTTTTTGAGGTCCAGATTGCCGACATAGTTCTTGCCATCGGCCAGCCCCGCAGTCGCCTGCAGCGGCAACCACAAATACAACTCCTGATAGGCCGGGGCGCGCTCTTTGTGGGCCAGCGTGAAATCAAAGCTTACAATCTCGGTGGTAAAGAACGTGTTCTTTAGCACGATGTCATAAAGATCCCAGTCAAGGTCGCGATTCGCTGCATTAAAAGTATCGCGCAGCGCTCCCGCGGGCGGCATCATGATGGCCGGGGTACCGTCCACCGTATCCGCATTGGCGTCCACCCGGGTAAAGCGCAGGCCAAACTCGTATTCAAAGTCTTCATCTTCCGGGCTGGTCCATTCGCCAAAAATGCCCATGCGATCGCGCGTCACATTGTCAAAGTTCTCGACAAAAAACATGGCAGCGTTCGGATTAGAAATGTTTGCGTTGTGTTCGGCAAATTCCCCGTCGATACCGACAGCCAGATCACCCGGGCCGAAATCAAATTCGGCCTGCAAGTCGAATGACATGGCTTCACCGTCGGCCAGATTGGCGCGAAACATGGAGGGCATCATCGGATCGGCGCGCAGACTGTAATTATTCATCAAGTGCTCGACGTCGTTGTAATGCACCTTGGCATCCACATTGACGCCACCCAACACGCCGTTGTAGGCAAAGCTCGCCACGTCCGCATCGATATAAATAATATCCATCGGCAGCGCGGGCGTGCCGGCCTTGTCGGTTTCATTGCGCATGTAGTCAAAGGAGAAAGTCTGGTCGCCGCTGGTATAGCCGTAGCCGACTCCTGCTGCCTTGCGGTCGTATTCGGTGGGGACAATGTCGCCACCATCAAACTCCGTGTCGTCGCCCTTCTCTATAACGCCGAGAAAATGCGCGCGGTGCGTATCATTAGCTCCGCCCAGCACCGTACCGATGCCATAACCCGAATCGACGGTCTGCGCCGAGGCGTTCAAAATGCCCTGAAAGGCAAAATCCGATCCTGCCGAGAACTCGCTCTTGTAAGTGCTGGACTCGACAAATCCCCCGATGGATTCAGGGCCAACGCTTACGGGCGCCACGCCCCGCTGAATACGCACCGACTTCACCAGAGGCATAGGTGCGTAATGCAAGGGGGCATCCATCCAGTTCGGGCCGCCGCTAACGACACTGACCCCGTTCACTTTGGTTTTAAGTCGGTAACCAAACATGCCACGGTATTGGCCGATGCCACTAGTGGGGCCGTTGAAATTGAGGCTGCCGCCGGGGCTGCGCTTTAGCAACTCGCCGGTGGAAGGCTGGGTAATCGGTGACTCAACAGGCACCAGAGAGACTCGCTCTTTGTTGTCGGTCGTGCCAATCACCATGATATTCGGGATCTGATCATCGGCGCTGGCTGAAGCCATCAACGCACTGCTAACCAATCCCGCCAAAAATAGTTTTGTGTACCTGCAAGAGGTAATTTGACTGCTCATTAACTTGTCTCCAAGACGCCTGCACGATGGCAGGCACCCAAATCAAAAATAAGGAATATTGATTTCAGGAGATGCCCGGCGGACCACGAACCGGGAACAAACTGCGGCGGATTTGCGGACGAAAGGCAATTTGAATAGCCGGAACCGCGGCAGACACGAGATCCCGCCGCTGTACATTCTGCACTGTCGTGCCGAGCAACGGACCAGCAACCAGAGAGAACGAACAGGTACTTTCATCGCCGATCTGACTCAGCACGGATAAATGATCCAGGATGCCGGACGAGTGTCGTTGTTCTGCTGAATATCCTGGCAACGCGCCCTGATCGGGGCACAGCACAACGGTCAGGCCTGCACCACCGGTCGGGTGCAGCATAAAGCCTGCCGGAACCAGCGCATTGAACAAAAGCGCAGCAGCGGCCAGCCGCAGGGCGATTTTTCGCACGTGTCCGAAATGGCTACTCATGAACAAAATCCTACCAGAAACCAATGGCATGCCTATCTCGACCCGGTATGTACCCCGGTTAAGGGTTGCGCCAACAGATCGCGCTACAGACCTTGCTCCACCTGAGGTTACGCCCCAACATAGGCTCAGGAGACAACTGATGGCACCACGCAACAACGCGACACTGACGCGCAGGAAGGGGGCTCGAATTATCCCCCGGCCTAAGCCGCTAATGGACCTGGAAGCTCTGGCGAACGAGCGACTGATCGATGCAGCAATGGCCGATGAGTTGCGCCCGGTCGCCGAGCGCTTCAGCGTATCGATAACGCGGCCGCTGGCGGACCTGATTGATCGGCACGATGCCAATGATCCGTTGGCACTGCAATTCGTTCCGGATGTGCGTGAACTGTCAGCTGACCCTCTGGCTGTGCCCGACCCCATCGGGGATGCGGCGCACTCGCCCGTCAAGGGGATCATCCATCGCTATCCAGATCGACTGCTGTTACTGCCCGTGCGCGTTTGCGCGGTCTACTGTCGATTTTGTTTCCGGCGTGAAACAGTGGGCTCAAACGAAGCCGCCGCACTCAGTCAGGCCGAACTGGATGCGGCGCTGGCATATATACGAAACCACAAGGAAATATGGGAAGTGATCCTGTCGGGTGGCGACCCATTTTTGTTATCTCCGCGCCGGATGAGCGAGCTGCTGCGCGAATTAGAGCGCATAGAGCATGTACGCGTCATACGTATTCACACTCGCTTGCCGATTGCGGATCCTGCACGAATCAATGCAACGCTGGTTAATAGCCTGAGCCTGGCAAAACCCGTTTATGTATTGATGCACACCAATCACCCGCGCGAACTAACGGCCGACTGCCTCAATGCCTGCGCATTGATGATTGACAGCGGCATTACCGTGCTGAGTCAATCGGTGCTGCTAAAAGGTGTCAACGACAATGCCGACACGCTGGAGCAGCTATTCCGCAAACTGGTCGAAAATCGCATCAAACCCTACTATCTGCATCATTGTGATCGCGCCGCCGGCACGGCTCATTTTCGCACTAGCATAGCCACCGGTCAGGCGCTGATGCGTGAACTACGAGGTCGACTTTCAGGACTGTGCCTGCCGGAATACGTGCTGGATATACCGGGCGGGTTCGGGAAAGTACCCGTTAATGCGGCATCGGTTATCAATGACGACAGCGGTGTGGTAATTACTGATCCGTCCGGCGTCAGGCACCCGTATTTCGAGTAGGAACGCGCATCCTCTGATAAAAACTGATACGCGTAGAGGCAATACGCAGGGCATTCATTCAAACTATAATCACGCTCAAATCTGACAGATTGAGGCACCCCGCATGAGCCCGACCGACAACAGCTATATCCTCACCATCACGTGCCCTGACACGGTCGGCATTGTGGCTGCGGTAGCGGGTTATTTGCGTGATCAGAACTTCTTTGTAGAGGAGTCCGCGCATTTCGGCGACCGCGATACGGGCATGTTTTTTTCCCGCACGCGCTTTAGCCTGAACGGGGGTAGCTGGTCGGAGGACGTTTTCCGGCAAGGGTTCAGGCGCATCAGTGAAAAATTCCAGATGCAATGGGACGTGCACGATGCCGGGCGAAAACCCCGCGTCGTCATCATGGTTTCAAAACACGACCATTGCCTCAATGACCTGCTCTATCGTTACCGCACCGGCGGGCTGGCAATGGAAATTCCGGCAATAGTGTCCAATCACGAAGACCTGCGCTCATTGTCCGAGTGGCACAAAGTTCCGTTCCATTATGTGCCCGTCACGCCAAAGACCAAACCCGCAGCCGAGGATCGTTTGCTGGAGATTCTGGCCGATACCGGCGCAGACCTGCTGGTACTTGCGCGTTATATGCAGATACTGTCAGAAAAACTTTGCGACGATCTCAGCGGCCGTGCGATTAATATCCATCACTCGTTTCTGCCCGGCTTTAAAGGGGCACGCCCGTATCACAAGGCGCATGAACGCGGCGTCAAGCTCATCGGCGCCACGGCACATTACGTGAACTGCGATCTGGACGAGGGGCCGATTATCGAGCAGACCGTGGAACGCGTTGATCACACCTACTTGCCGTCAGACCTCGCGGCCGTGGGTCGCGATGTCGAAGCCATTACGCTGGCTCGTGCAGTCAAATATCACATTGAGCACCGGGTTTTTCTGAACGGCTCACGCACCGTCGTGTTCCGTTGAACGCTTGGAACTCTGGATCCCCATAACGCTCGTTGCGGCTTTCAGTCAAAACATTCGGGGCGCGCTGCAAAAACACCTGACGGGCAAGCTGAGCACCGGTGGTGCGACTCAAGCGCGCTTTTTTTATGCACTGCCCTTCGCACTGGTGTACGTAATCGCATTGCGCTACGGCTTTGGTTACACACTGCCTGAACCTAATCTCAAATTTATTTTGTTCGCTGCAAGCGGCGCTCTGGCGCAGGTGTTCGGTGCCGCAACGCTGGTGGCACTCTACTCGCACCGCAATTTTTTTGTCGGCACCGCCTTCTCGAAAACCGAAAGCATTCAGGCGGCGGTCCTGGGTCTTGTAATACTGGGAGACAGTGTGTCGGCCGGGGCGATGATCGGGATATGTATGGGCCTGGTCGGCATGGTCATTATCTCCGGCGCAAGACACGAGGCCGGGGTGCTGAAAATACTGGGCTCGCTAACCACCCGGCCGGCATTGCTTGGCATCTGCGCGGGATTGGGCTTCGGCGTGTCCGCCATCTGTTTTCGCGGCGCCAGCCTGTCGCTCCAAGGTGGCTATGCGATTCAGGCGGCCTTCACCTTGCTGGCGGTGCTCACGCTGCAAACTCTGGTAGTAGCGGCCTATCTCCGTGTAAAAGAACCGGGCCAGATGAAAATGCTGATGGCTAACTGGCGGATAGCGGCTCTCGTCGGCCTGGCCGGCATGATTGCGTCAGTCGGCTGGTTTACCGCCATGACCCTGCAAAACGCAGGGTACGTGAGAGCGCTTGGGCAAATCGAACTGGTGTTTTCCTTAATCGCCTCGGCACTGATATTCAACGAAAAGACCACACGCATGGAATTTGTCGGCATAACCGTAATCGTAGCCGGCATTCTGATCCTGCTGTTGTTTCGGAACGCCTAGGCGTTCTTCATCAAAAGGAATTTATCAGCACTGCGACCATTTGCATGCGAAGGTCGTGAAGTTATCCACGATCACTGCATCGTCCGGCACGGGAGTTTCGGGGATACCCTTATAGTTTTCGGGCCCCATGTTGAGCGACGACAAATCCATCACGTGCACATAAAGCTCCGGACCTTCGTCGGTGGCGCGTGAGAACAGCATTTTCTGGCCGTCATGCGAGATAGACTTCATGCCGTCGAAGCCGGTGCGCCAGGTCAGGCGTATGGGCTCGTCACCGGCGAGATCGCCGACAAACAGCTCATGGTTGCCACCCTCGATGATAGATGTGTAGAGATAGTGGCGACCATCCGCAATGGGCGCCGGCCCCCAATACATGCCGTTATCAAAGGTACGCTGCTTCAGATTGGTGCCGTCGTGGTTGATGGTAAAGACAGTCATTGGTGTCGGTTCGTCCTTACCGACCGACTCACGTCGCCAGGCCTGGAACATGATGGTCTGGCTATCGGCCATGTAAATGGGGGCGCCGGGCTGCCAGTCAGTGGTGTACGTAATTTGCTGCTCGTCGCTGCCATCGGTGCGCATGCGCCACAAGTCTATGTTGCCGTTAATCTCGCGCACAAAAACGATCCACTGCCCGTCCGGAGAAATGGACACTTCGGCTTCATAATACTCGTTATTGGTAAGGCGCTTGATGTCTTTGCCGTAAAGATCAGACGTGTATAGCTCGGCGCCCTGAGGATAATTATTCGGGTCGGACCAATCGCCTAACGGCATGTCCATGTTGTCGCGCGTTGACGTCCAGAGTATGCGTTTCTGATCGGGGAAGACCCATGAACAGGCATCCTGACCTCGATCATTGATACGGCGCGCAACTGTGCCATCGTCAGTGTAAATGTATGTCAGGGGTCCGGCGTCGCGATCCTCAGGATGCTGCGCATCAGGATCCATGGTTTGCACAATAAAGTGATAGTTGTCGGGGGCGTAGTAGGCTTCGGCCGAGGGCGGCACGTTAGGTACCTGTCGAACCGGAAGTTCCTCGCCCAGCATCTCCAGCATCGGGCTGGCTCCAGAGACCACGTCCACTTCAGTGTCCGACGTCGGCTGCTCGCAGCCGGACAGGGCAATCAGCATGGAACAGGCCAGTAACGCAGGAATGCGATTTTCGGAAATACAACTCATGATTTAACCCCCTCCAAACAAGTCTGGTAACAGGGTACCACCGATGGTCGCACCAGCTGAACTCAGGCCGACTTACGCCCCTGAATGACCGGCAACAAATGCTGGTGAGCCTCGCGCAGCGTGGCCTCGGTGGTCTCCCAGTCTATGCAGGCATCGGTCACCGACACGCCATACTGCATCTGCGACCGATCCTCGGTAATTTTCTGGTTGCCCGCGTGCAGATTACTTTCGAGCATTAACCCGATGATTGAGTGGTTGCCATTTACGATCTGGTCCACACAATCGCGCGCCACCAGAGGCTGCAGATTGTGATCTTTATTCGAGTTGGCATGGCTGCAATCCACCACAATTCGTTTAGGTAACCCGGCCTTTTCAAGTTCCTTTTCACACAACGCGATACTTACCGAATCGTAATTCGGCCGCCCGCCGCCACCGCGCAATACCACGTGGCCGTGAGCGTTACCGCGAGTCTGAAATACGGCAATGCGGCCTTCCTGATTAATGCCCAGAAAATGGTGCGGTTGCTGCGCCGACTTTAAGGCATTGATTGCCACATCCAGCGAACCGTCCGTACCGTTCTTGAATCCGACCGGCGTTGACAACCCGCTCGCCATCTCGCGATGGGTCTGCGACTCTGTGGTGCGGGCGCCGATGGCCGTCCACGAAATCAGCTCGCCAATGTATTGCGGCATGATCGGATCCAGCGCCTCTGTTGCCGTCGGCAGCCCCATTTTCGCCAGCTTGAGCAATAATTCGCGCGCCTGATAGATGCCACGCTCGACATTGAAGGAGTCATCCATATCAGGGTCGTTAATCAACCCTTTCCAGCCAACGGTTGTGCGCGGCTTCTCGAAGTAGACTCGCATCACCACCACAATGGTGTCGGCGATTTCATCGGCCAGTTTTTTCAGCCGGCCAGCGTACTCGAGCGCGGCGTCAATATCGTGGATGGAGCATGGCCCCACCACCGCAAAAAGGCGCGGATCCCGGCCGTCATGAATATCCCTCATAAGCTGCCGATGCGCTATGACGGCTTTCTCGGTGACTTCGTCCAGCGGCAGAGCGGCCTTCACTTCATCGGGAGTGGGCAATTCTGTCTTGGAAAGCACGTTTACGTTATGTACCTGGCTGTTCATTTATTTTATGCCTGCCGGCCTCGCCGCCAGACGATGCCGTCTGGAGCGTCTTGTTTATCAGGGTCGGGGATAATACCAGCTTCGGCAAAATCCTCCATGCAACGCCGGAAAAAAGCTGCCAAACGGGCCGCCCGACTATTACGTAAACTGCCACTCTGACGTAGAATCAGCGCCCCATAAGACAACCGTCAGCCGGAAGCCACCGTTGCCTGCAGCCAAGAAATTTCGAGCCCGCCAGATGCTCGGCAAGTACCGCATCGAGAAGCGCCTCTCCAGCGGCACGCGCGCGGATGTCTATCAAGCCTATGACACCATCCACGGCACGAAGGTAGCGCTCAAGATCGCCAATCCCGAGATCATGGAAGACGACTTTCTGGATGAATTTCGTCACGAAGCAAGGCTGTCTTCCAAGATGGAACATCCCAATATTTTGCCGGTGCAAAATGCGAGCTTCATTGATGGCCACTTTGTCATTGCAATGCGACTCGGCATTGAGACGCTGGGCGACAGGATGATGCGGCGCATGTCTTCTGAAACAGCGATGAACTTTGCCAGTCAGGCGCTTGCCGGCATTGCACATGCGCACGCTAACAAAATTATTCACTGCGATGTAAAGCCGGAAAACTTTATTATTTTTCCGGGCAATCAATTGCGCCTGACAGACTTTGGATTTTCGAAGATCGCATTGCGCAGTGTGAGGGCATCAGGTTCCGGAACGCTTGGTTATCTGGCACCGGAACAGGCGCTGGGCAGGCCTATGTTTCAATCCGACGTCTTTGCTTTGGGACTGGTCATTTACCAGCTGTTCAGTAAGGAGTTACCCGAATACCCTTACGAATGGCCAATGCCTGGCTATCAGCGAATTCGTAGTAAGCTGCGACGACGGACTATCGTCTGGCTCCGCAAGGCGCTGGAATTTCGACCGCAGGATCGCTATCGCAATGCGGTCTCGATGGAACGCGAATTCAAGGCCATCAAGCCGAAACTGCTATAGGTGTGAGAGTGTAGATTGACTGACGAAGAGCAACCTGCGGTTATTGATCGGGGCGTCCTCAAGAAGGCGCAGCTCTACGGCAATAGTTTCGATGCTGAAACCAGATTAATACTTCACCGTTATAGCTCGGCCACCGGCGACATTGCACTAGGCGTCGCCCTTGACCCTACCAAAACCAGTCCGGTAGAAGATTCCGCGGCACTTGTACCTTTGAAAGACGACGGACTGGTGCTCATGGTGGCAGATGGCGTTGGCGGTCTGCCTACCGGCTGGAAAGCATCCGCAATCGCGCTGGAAAGCGTTTGCGCAGAATTGAAAACGGCCGGAAATGACGATGCATCTTTGCGCAATGCAATACTAAACGGCATTGATAAAGCCAACAAAGCATTGCTGGAACTGGGCACCGGAACCTCCACGACGCTGGTCGTCGCAGAAATCCGCGATCAGCAGGTACGTACCTTTCACATCGGTGACTCTTCAGCCTGGCTTTGCGGGCAGCGCGGCCTGGTGAAACTGCAAACCACCCCGCATTCGCCGGTCGGCTTCGCTCTCGAAGCCGGCTTTGTGGACGAAAAAGAAGCTTTGCATCATGAGGACAGAAACCTCATTTCTAACGTCGTTGGCAGTACGGATATGCGTATCGAAATCGGTTCGAGGCTGCCGCTGGCACCTAAGGACACTCTGCTTATTGCAAGCGATGGCTTATTCGACAATGTGCTCGAGAGCGAGATAGTGGAAATTATTCGCACAGGCAGCGTGGCTGACAGCCTTGCACAACTCTGGCACCTGACATCACAACGCATGGCAGGTGCACACAAAGATATGCCCAGCAAACCGGACGACTTCAGCGCTATACTGCTGCGGCCTGGTGCCACCAGCAACACCTCACCAAGCAGCGGTTAGTCCGAACATCGACGTTGCTGCTGACTTGTGGCGGCGAGCGGCCTGAGTAGAATGGCCGTTCCTGTCTTACCGACACTTAGCTGTATCTATTTTGCCCTCAATTCCGGAGAACGAGAATGACAAAGGAATCCACCATTCAGCCTTTTGCGCCCGGCGATATTCTGGTCGGCGCCACGCTGCTCAACAATCCTGATGATGACCATGCCGGTGACGGTCGCATCATTCAGTACGACAGCGACCTGAATGAAAAAGGCGTACTCTGGCTTGAAGGCACAACACACCTGATTACGGGCCTGAAGTTTGCGCCGGACGGCACGCTCTGGGGTTTCGACAGCGCGACCTTTTCGGTCCTGAACATCAGTACCGATGGCAAACAATTACCTAACCCGAAATTCCCGCAACGGTCGTTTTCCAACGTCGTTTTTCTGGCTGACGGATCAGTGCTGGTCGGTGAACACCTGGTAGGCGCGGAAGTACGCCTGCCGCCCGACCGCCCGCTGGGCACCACTCTGCCGTTTATGCCTGGCACAGAACGTTTCGGTGACGGTCACGTGTTTCGTTGCAAACCCGATGGTGAAGTTATTAAAGAGTACGCCACCAAGGCGCACGGCGGCATGCCGGCCTTTCTGGGCATTAACAACACCGTCATGGCTCCCGATGGAAAGACCTTGCAGTATTTGTCAGAGCTCAGCGATGGCGTTTACCAATACGATATTGAAAGTGATAAACAACTCGACGACCTGCTGAACTACCCCAAAGACAGCGGCGAAATGGCAATGAGCCTGAACCGCGGGGCCGATGGCGAACTGCTGCATATTCGCGCCAATTTTCGGGTGGGATTCTTTCTGGACCTGCTTAACGAAGACGGCAGCCGCAAACGCGAGTATGCGTTGCCGGGGCCCGGCTGGGCCTGCCTTGGCAATTCGGCGACGTCCGGTGTGGCCCTGCTGGGCAATTTCTTTACCGGTGCAGTAGCCAAGTTTGATCTTGCCAGCGGTGAAATCATCGCGCAGGCCGAAACTGGCGTGAAACGTTCGCTGGCCGGCATCGCTCAGTTCCCCGGCTAGTTTAGATAGCAGGGCCTGAGCGAGCCAGAGTGTCGTCGCAGCGACTTCGGGGTTCGGAGCAAGACGGCATTCTGGCGCGCTCAGGCCGTCGACTTAACTACCAGGGAACAATGTCACCCGTGTAGTCAAAGAACGTCCCGCTGTTCTCCAGCGAGAAGCGATCGATATTGCGGATCATGTCTGCCGCTGCACCCTCCGGCGTCTGCATAAGACCCGGACGCTGCTTGTTCAGAAACTCCTGCACGTTCTGCGGTATAAAATCCGTCGCCGTAATGCCCGGGGTTACCATACCGACGATAACTTTCTTGCGTTGCACTGCCAACGCTATATTGACCATAAGCATATTGACCGCAGACTTGCTTGCCCGATACCAGTAAGACATGGGCGAGTTGACGCTGGCAATGGAGCCCTGGCTGCTTGACACAGTCACCATCTTTTTCAATTCGCTGGCACGCACCTGTTTGTAAAAAGCCTCGCACATCTTGACCGGGCCCTTGACGTTCACCGCCATAACCTGATCAAAAACGTCATAACCGAAGCGGCCAAATACCTGTGCATTGATATCGCCACTGATGCCCGCATTGTTAAGCAGCAGATCAATTGGCGTGTCCTGATAGCGGGCCGCCAACTCATCAATTCGGGCGTGATCGGTAACGTCCAGTTGCTCGACAACAATGTTGCTGTTGTTGGCAGCCAGTTCATTGAGTTCATCAGCCGACTTGGGGCTGCGTGCGGTCGCGATAATCTTCGCCCCGCGCGCCGCGTACTGCCTCGCAAACTCCAACCCGAGGCCTCTATTAGCGCCCGTAATGAGTATCTGCGCACCTTCGCCGACCGCCCGGCCGATTTTGTCTTCAGGTGCGAACTCCACTTTCGGACGCTCATGCCCCATAGCCGATGCCTGACCCGCACCGAATACGGTTGCGGCTAAGCCCGCTGCGCCGGTGAGCAAGTCACGCCGGTCGAGATTATTCTGCAGCAGTTCGGCTATCGGGTTCCTGTTATCTGTAGGCTTACGACTCATTAGCTAGCTCCATCAAGAAATTTCAGCATCACGTCAACCCAGGCTGACGTCTCTTCCGGCAATTCACAGAACTCGGTATCGCGCAGTTCGGCAGCAGCAGCCTGCGCGTGCGTTCTATAGGGATCCGATGGTGCCGCAGTAAGCAGCACGGGTGTCTGTAATTCCCTCAGCGTGCCAACCAGCGGATACGCAAATAACTCGCGCGCAGCCGCCGGTAATACGGCGTGACTTTGCATCAATGCCAGCGTCCGCGCATGCAGATCATGCACTTCCACATGCGGATCACCGCTCAATGCGGCCGTATCGGTCTGCTCGTACCACGGCCAGAACAGATGCTGATTCCGGGCAACATTCCAGTATTCAAGCAGGTGCCCGCCGTACCACAGCGGCTTTATGCGGGGCGCGAAACGCTCGGCCAATTCTGTGCACATGGCGGCGGATAAATGCTGCAGTCCGTTCAATACCATGCGATTGACGCGGCGCGGATTTGATTGCGAGAACTCCACCAGCACCGTCGCGCCCTCTCCCTGACCCCACGCGTCAATCGCATCGATGCCACCGGCATCCAGAACAGCCGCGATCGCCGCACTACTGGAAGACAGGAATGCCGCCCCGAGCGGCAGGGCATCCGACTCACCATGGCCCGGCAGATCCAGTGCCAGCACGGGCCGATGCCCCCGCAATGCCTGAAACAAGGTCTCTACTGTTGCGCAGGAACCGCCGGCGCCGTGTACCAATAAGAGCGGCCGGCCATGAACTTCCAGATCAGCCCGCACACGGATAAAGCCGTGCTGATATTGCACTGTTTTATTCCATGCACTGCCAGCAACGGCTCGCGTTAAACCGACGGCCGGTAATACCGGCTTATCCATGCCCGGATGCCGTGCAAAAAAATCCGCCGCCTCGGCAAGATTGTCGTCCATGCTGCCACCCACCCTCGCCACCACCGACGGTGCGGGGTCGGTTACGCGAGTAAGGAAGGCGCCCAGTACATCGTTTTCCGTAGCAGTGATAATCGCAGGTACCTGCAAGCGTCGAAGCGGTGCATCACCCGGATAACAAAATGCGGCACGATAACCAACACGGTAATGATCGCCGGCCCGCAAAAACTCCATTGACCATTGCTGCAATACTTCGGGTGACGGCACTGTTCGGCCGATGCGCGCGGCTTCGCGCCGATCAAACCATGGAAAAAAAATCAACTGATCGCGATTGCGCGTCCACATCCAAAGCAGGTGACTTCCGTCCCACTGCGGCTCAAAACGAGGCAGGTAGCCGCTAAGAATATCAGCAAGCTCCTGCTCATTGAGAATGACATAGCCGTTCGCATAAACCGCACTAATATGTTCGGGGGAATAATCGGCCATCGCAACCGCCATGCCCGCGCCGGTATGAAACCCGTAGGCAGCGGCGGAGGTGACACCGATTTCATCGAGGAAAGCCACCAGCACCGCTGCGAAATCCGGCAGCCCGAGCTCAAGCTCACCGTCATCGCCCAGAGGGTCGGACATCCCGAAACCGGGATAGTCGGGCGCGATCACAGTAAATCGATCTGCCCAGTCACGCATCAGCGCTTCGTACTCGGCCGACGACTGCGGTGACTGATGCAATAGCAACACTACTGGCCCGGCCCCGCAGAGCCGATAATGAATTTGCTTTGCACCCCAGCGGGTATCGACCGTGGCGAAATGGCGCTGTATTTCTATGTCTGCCATGAACTCATGCTAGCGCATTGACCGAGACAAAAAGCCCCGCCAGAGCGGGGCCTTTGTGTCGATAGCATTGCTCAACCGGCTGCGAGATCGTCCGCCGCCGCTCGAGGCCTGGTGAGCGGAATAGTATCCAATACCCACCCCTTCTGCTCTCGCCGCGCCGGCGACGGGATCGCGTAAGCCACCTTATGCGCAGTAGCAGCAACAGCATCGCTGTCTATCTTCCAACCGTTCTGCTCCCACTCTTTCAGAGATTCGCGATACAGCAATATGCATTTGTCCGCCGGCAACATGAATTCCTTGGTGTTGGTGTCGGGGGTGATCATTGGATGCAGGTTCTCAACAATGGTCACGTCCTGTTCTGCAACATACTGGTTCCGGTCCATCACGTTCTGATCGAACTTCTCGTCGGTATAACAATTGCGCATGCACAGCAGGAAAATCTCCGAATTCATTTCGTCAATAGGACGCTCAATCAGATATTGATGCATCCAGTTCTCTTCGGAGAGATGAATATAAGTCCAGACATGGCTTGGGCCGTGGTAGCCGGTCCCCACTTCCAAATCACCCGCTTGTTTGCGAGCCTCCTTAAATTTGGCTTCATCAGGCAGCGTGGGCGCGTTGAAGGTATGCCAGAAACCCTGACCCCAATCGCTGCTTTTAACGATACGCATATCGCCGATTTTGTATTCTTGATCTTCGCCCTTGTAACCGTGGGTATCGTGCACAAATTCGTTGTGCGCAGGATCAATGCCATTCTCAATTGAGCGCTCATAATTGCACTTCACGGTATAGGTCTGCAGGGTGCTGGTCCAGCCTTCCTGACCCCATTCCTTGACGTCAATAATGGGCGGCCGTTCTGCTTCAGGTAAATCTCCCAGAAACGCAAAAACGATACCGTGCTGTTCTTTAACCGGGTAAGCATCGATGCGGGTGCGAGATGGTATCTTGGGGTTCGGCCCCAGCGACGGAATGCGCTTGCAATGACCGTCAGCATCGAACTCCCAGCCGTGATATGGGCACTGTATGCAGTTGCCGGCAACTTTGCCGTCTGACAAGGAACCACCGCGGTGGGTGCATGTGTTGCTCACGCATTTTGCTTCGCCGTCTTCGCCGCGAAACACCACGAAATCCTGACCCAGCGCCTTAACCTTGAGCGGCTTGTCGGTCAGGCCGTCAGAGGTCGTCATCGGATACCAGAAATTAATATACATGCTTCTCTCCGTTACACAGCCCGCAATTGCCCGGGCAGTCAACTAATCGTTGGCGGGGCCGGATCAGATTCATGAACCACCCCTTTGATGCCGAAATAATAGCACTCAGGGGGCCCAGCCCTTGTCTCAATCCGAGCTAGCCAGCCGTACTTTCGCTCGCTGCGTGGCGGCGACGTATAAGGGTCACGATAATGAAGACCGGCATCATCAGCATTGCGCCGGCAAACAACGGCGAATTGGGCCCGAGAGTCTGAAACAGCAGGCCCGATATCGTTGGTCCGACCGATCGCCCCAGCCAGCCGGCCGACTGAAACAATCCCAGCACCGCTCCGCGCTCTTGTTCACCGGCCTGCTTTGAAACCCAGCTGGTCGATGCGGTATTGAACATAGCGCCACCGAGCGCGGTAAAGGTGATGCCAAACAGCATCAGTTTCCAGCTGGCTGGCTCGCTGGTGAATGGCATGGTGGCCATAAACAGCAGCCCGAACATGTACGAACACACTGCAAACTGCAGCAAACGACCTTCGCCAAAGATCGGCGCCAGCCGACCGACGATAAACATCTGCGTAACCATGACCACGAAGCCCAGATACATAAAGATGAAACCGACCTGCTGCGGACCCCAGGCAAAGCTTGCGTCCGCCCATAGCGGGAACGTTGTTTCAAAGTTGGTCATGGCGAAAAACACCAGGAAGCCCATCAACACCATCAGCGCCAAAATGGGCCGCGCACGGATTTGCATCATCCAACTGGTTTTATCAGCCGACTTGTCAGCGGCATGCTGTTTCGCGCCGGCGCGCTGCTCCGGTGTCAGGCTTTCTTTCAAAAAAAGCGCGATTGCAAGCATCGTGAGCAGGGAAGCAACCGTCGCCGAAATTGCGGGCCAGAATAGCGATGCGGTTTCGGCTGTAGTGCCCGACATCAGACCGCCGAGTGCCGGCCCGGCCATGAAACCAAGGCTCACCGCACCGCCGACCATGCCCATGCCTTGTGCACGTTTATCCGGCGGCGTGATATCGGCAACATAGGCAGTGGCTGCTGCGAAGTTGCCCGCCATCAAGCCTGTGAGAAACCGCGACGCCAGCAGTAACCAGACATTGCCCGATCGGTCCGCCACCGCCATTAACGCATAGGCCGCGGCAGAGCCAAGCATGGTCAAAATCAAAATGGGTTTGCGGCCATGCTGGTCACTTAACCGGCCCCAGATCGGTGTCGCCAGAAACTGCCCCATCGCGAACGTGGAGACGATGAATGCCGCGAGCATCGGCGTTGCCCCAAAATTCTGGGCCACAAAAATAAACGGTGGCAGCACGATGCCGAAGCCCATGCTACTGAAAATTATGACAAAAAAGAGGATGGCCATGGCGCGGACTATTACGACTAACTGCTGTCAGCCCCTGAGAAAGGCGCGTACTATCCTCTAATCAATTGGCACTGTAAAGTGCGCAACTAACACCTGACGGCAAGCAAACAAGAGGTGCAGCATGGTTAGAGCAGTACATCTGGACGACTCGCAACAAATCACTGAAGTCGCAAAACAACCCGGAACCGGAACCTTCAAGGCAGCAAAGACCGGATTCGAAGGCAAAGAGGTTCAGATTGGCAAGGCCGTGCAACTTGCTCTCAAAACTATGGCCAACAGCGCCGGTTATCAGCATGAAATGAACGATGCGCTGGTAAAAGCCCGTCTGCAGGCAATGCAATTCGCTAAAGATCAGGGCCTGATGGAAGTGTATGTCGCTCACGACATCAAGACCATGGCACCGATCAATACCCGGGTTGCTCAAATTATAAAAAAATCGGGCGACAAAGAATCGGCCCTCGTTGGACTGACTGAACGCACAGCCTGTCACTATCATCTGGTTCTGGAAACCGAGGCGGAGCCCGGCAAGCGCCGCTGGAAGTCACCTTGGGGCCACGTACTCAAAGCCTGTAAAAGGCTAAATATGTTCGACCTGACGGAACAGGAGATCCATGAAACCTGGTTCGTGCCGCGCACGCTTGGCTACGCCAAAGACATGGGTGTGAACATCAAGATTTCCGAGTGGAACGACGACGGCATCATTGAAATATCGTTAGCCGATTAGCTCATTGCTCTTACCGGAATGCTGAGCCCATACGCGCAACACCTCGCGCTGATGCTGCTGGCCGGGCTGCTGGGTTCCTGCACCTCGTCCCCCGTTGCACGTGATGCCGACGTCATCGTTGTCGGTACCGGCATTGCCGGGCTTTCCGCTGCGCTGGAAGCCTCGGCTGCAGGCGCCAAGGTACTGCTGCTGGATGCCAATTCCATGGGCGGCGGGCACGCAGTCAAAGCCGGTGGGTTCGCGCTGGTGGACACTGAACTACAGCGCAGCAAGGGCATCAGCGACTCCCCAAGCCTAGCTTTTGGCGACTGGGCCCTGCGCGGTAAAGACCCCGATGGGTTCTGGGCCTACCGTTATGCCGAGAATTCGGCCACCGAAGTTTACGACTGGCTGGTAGAACAGGGAGTCGTGTTTCACATGATCCTGCCAACCAATGAAGACAGCGTGCCGCGCTTTCACTTTACGCGCGGCACTGCAGTTAATGCCGTAGTTCCGCTGCTGCGCCGGATGCTTTATGACACCAATATCGATTTTCGGTGGAACACGCGCGCGATTGCGTTGCTTAAATCCGGCGGCCGGATCAACGGCGTGTTAACGCGCAATGAACGCACCGGCAAAGAGCAACTTTTTCGCTCCGGCGCGGTAATACTTGCCACCGGCGGCCTGCAGAACAACCTCGAACAAGTACGCGCAAACTGGGCGGACGGGCTGGCCGAACCAACGCGGCTGCTCCGCGGCGCCGGAGAATTTGCGACCGGCGACGGCTACCGTCTGGCCGAGTGGGCGGGTGCCGATATCCGGAACATGGATCGCCAGGTTATTTTTTACAACGGCATACCGAACCCCAGAGACACCCGTGACCAGTCGGGACTGCTTGCCCAGAACCCCATGGCAATCTGGGTAAATGCGAGTGGCCGTCGCTTTGTCGATGAATCCGCCAACATCCGCGTGGTAACGGATGCGGTTAGCGGCACTGAGAACCCCGGTTACTGGATGATTTTTGATGCCGATGGCGCGCGTCGCTTCGGCCTGCGCGGCGCACCGTGGATATCGCGCGATACAATTGATGCGGAGGTGCTGAACAACCCGCAATTGGTCAGCAAGGCCGACTCCGTAAGCGAACTCGCGCGACGCGCCGGCCTTCCGGAACATGGATTACGGACCACTATAGAAACATGGAACCGTATGGTTTCGGTCGGCGAGGACTACATGTTTCAGCGCTTCAAGAAAGGCTCGCCGCCGGATCGTTCGATCCGGCCCATCGTTAATCCGCCCTTCTATGCCGCCCGCACCTATCCGATGACGCGGAAGAACATGGGCGGACCGGCAATCAATCCCAATGGCCAGGTGTTGAACAGCGATCGAATCGCAATCCCCGGGTTGTTTGCCGCGGGCGAACTGACCGGTGTGGCGGGCATCAACGGCAGCTATGGCGGTGCCGGTACCTTTTTAGGGCCGTCAGTCTTCACCGGGCGCATCGCCGGTGCGGCAGCAGCTGCAGAAGCCGGCCGCGCAGAAAACTATCGCCAAGCGGACGACAATAATTTCGCAGGTTCTAGTCCTCGGCCAGGTGCGCCGGGCTACTGGCATTTCGATGTGGTGCATCAAACCGTCACTGAACGCGGCTACGGCTGTACCCAATGCCACTCCGACACCAACCCGATGGAGCCTGCGGCCAGCAGGGCCGTATTGCTGGCGCGACTCGATAGTTGCGTTCTCTGTCACTAACGCGCAGGTTGCGCCGTATCTCAGTCGCCCCTGTCGCCAAAGGCATCCAGGACTGTTGCCTGCGCCTCTGCCTGTTCAGCAGCGAAAGCCCGCTGCAGGTTGAGCTGCCCCTCCGCACGAATCAGGTTGTGGGCACTTCGATCAGCAAAACGCTCCGCATTCCAACCAAAGTAACTTTCTTCTAACGCGTCGGTGGTGAAACGCGCTGCCAGCTCAATCATTATGGTGCTCGCCGCCAGTGCGAAGGAGCGCCATTCATCCGGCAGCAGCAATGGCTTTGCCTCGGCGGCATAGCCGTGCATCGCAGCGCGAAAGTAGCCCATATTGAAACGGCTTTCCGTCTCGTCTTCGCCGCGAGGATTGCACCAGGAACGAATCGCATCGCCCAATTCAAGCGGCAGGGGCATGTAGGCGAGGGTGTCGAGATCAATCATGCACACGCCGACACCGCTGTCCGCCGCAAAAACCAGATTGGAAATTTTTGGGTCGCCGTGCACCAGACGATCAGGCAAATCCGGTAACGCCGGCAGTGCGGCGGCGGCCGCAAGCACGCGCTCGCCCAGACGCGCGGCAGCGTCGTAGTTTCGATGCCCGCGATGCTTGTCGAGCGCCTGCTCCAGGTTGGTCAGGTGACGCGCTGTATCGTGGACACCGAGTCGTTCGCCGTGCAAGTTGATCTGCAGGTTACTGACCTTGCTGTGAAATCGTCCCAACAGCCGGCCCGCTTGCTCGGCTTGCCGGTCGTCTTCAAGCCGGTCATAGCAAACCCCGGGAATATAGGTGCTCAACCGCCAGTAGCGCCCGTCCAGTTCCACCCACAAACGTCGTGGCTCAATGCTGACAGGAACCAGGCGATGCGTAACCTCGCCGCATGACGCGAGGTGCTGTGTCAGTTTGTCGATATCGCAGATAATTTTCGGGTTGAACACCGGGTTGATTCGCTGCAAAACATAGCGACAGCCATCCGGCGCGGAGACCAGAAAGGTCTCATTGATCAGCCCGGTGCCCAGCGGCGCCACCGTCGCATCGCTCAGCCCGTATTGGGTTAACACACGCCGAGCGTGCTCAGAAACTGTTTGCGTCACCAGACCACTGATACCATTTGCATGAAGTTACCAATGTGGCGGCAGCAATAACTTCGATCATGCCGCACACGTGTTTTATCTTGCGCCACCATAACAGCGCCACGCGGAATGATGCACAATGCAGTCGACTCTAATCCAGACCTTTTTCGAGATGGCCGAAAATTGCTCACGCCAGACCAATACCGGTCTGCCCGGAATTGGAGCCTATCGGCCCGGATCCGGCGATATATCGGGTACTGCCGCTGCGGTCGGTGCGCTTGGTATGATGCTTGACCGACCGTCAAAAAAGGTCGGGGTACTGTTGCTCGTACACGGCGGGACTGAGCCCAGTGACAGCGTTGCTTGAGACCCAAGAATCTGCCGTGGAGAAGCTGATGCACATTTCAAAGTCGCTTGCCCTCACGTTGTTGATATTGCAATGCGGGTCCGCAGTCGCACAGTTCGTTCCGCCAGGAATTGCGCCCAGTGAAACCGTAAAAATTGCCGAGGGGCTGTTCAGTTTCAGATGGGGCGCTTACCGGAGTCTGTTTCTGGTGACGGATGAGGGAGTCATTGCCACAGACCCCCTGTCCCCCGAGGCAGCGGTAGCGTATCGCGAGGCCATCAGACAGGTAACACCGCTGCCGGTGAGGTACGTGGTCTATTCACACTCGCACTGGGATCACGCGCGCGGCGGGCAGATATTCAAAGCCGAGGGCGCGAAGTTTGTCGCACAACAGCGCTGCCTGACAAACATGCAGGAATCCCCGGACCCGGATATTGTCTTACCGGACATTACATTCAATGAACGTTACAGCGTAACGCTGGGCGATAAGTCGCTGGATTTGTATTACTTCGGCCCCAGCCATGGCACCTGCCTGATCGCCATGATTCCGCGCCCGCATAAAATGCTGTACACCGTGGATCTGGTAACCCCGCGCCCCTCCGGCGGGGGCTACCTGCCCTGGGACCCGCAAGTTGCAGACTTTCAATTCAATAACGCCGTCGCCAACCTGCGTGCGCTGGAGGCTCTCGCTGCAGAGGAATCATTAACTCAGGTTATCGGTGCGCATCTGGTCCCGTTGCCACAAGGCAAGGGCCAGTTCATCGCGGCAGCACCAACCGGTCCGATCGAGAACGTGCGCGAGCGTCGTGAATTCTGGGAAGGCATCATGGCGGCTGTCAAAGCAGAGATGGACAACGGCACCGAAAGTTTCATGGTCTCGGCGCGACTGGATGTAAGCCCCTGGCAAGACATTCCCGGCTTTAACAAGCGTAAATTCAAACAATTGATCGATCGCGTTGCCGCTTACTACGCTATTGGCCGATAATTGCACAGAGAATTATAAGGAGATCCACATGAACCTGACTCGTCGCTCTGTCATTCAGGCATTGGGTACCGCACCGCTGCTGGCGGCGGCAGGGCCGGTACGAGCACTCAACAAGACTGACGTGATTGTCATCGGCGCGGGTTTGTCTGGACTGAATGCGGCACTTTTGCTTCAGGATGCCGGGCTCAGCGTCACAGTCCTTGAGGGGCGGAACCGTATCGGTGGTCGGGTTCAGTCGCTGCGAAATATCCCGGGCAGCCCGGAGGTCGGCGGCACTGCGTTCGCACCCGGCTACGCTCGACTGGTAGATGCCGCAAATAAATACGGCGTCGGACTGGTGGATATTACGCCCACCATTCCGTACTTTATGAATCAGCAAATCTACTTGCGCGATCAATTTATTGCCAACGACGAGTGGGCAACCAGCCCGCAAAACCCCTTTCCCGACCCGTTTAAAAAGCTTCCGCCTTCGGCGTATTTCAACGCGTTCATGGGTGGGGCCAACCCGATAAAAAATGCTGCGGACTGGGTAAGCCCGGACAACGCCAAGCTGGATATCTCACTGCATGACTGGTTGCGCCAGATGGGGCAGTCGGAGCGAACTATTGAACTGGCCTACAACACCAACCCGACCCACGGCATGTCGGCGCACGACATATCCGCATTGCTGGCGATGTTTGCCGGCGCTTTCGGCAACAAGCAACGCGAGCTGACGGCGAATACGGAAGTCAAAGGCTATACCGCTGTAGGCGGTAATCAATCCATCCCCGAGGCCATGGCCAATGCGCTCAAAAACGAAGTGCAGCTCAGAACTACGGTTGTCGGTATACGGTCGGACAGCAACGGCGTAGAGGTGCATACGGCCGACGGCAAGGTACACCGCGCAGATCGTGTTATTTCTTCTTTGCCCTGTTCGGTATTGCGGCGCGTAAAAATCGACCCCATGTTACAGGGCAAACAAGCGCTGGGGGTCAAGACGCTTAACTCGCAGGTCATTAACCAGATTCATATCGTGCCCAAATCGCCCTACTGGGAAAACGACGGTATGACACCCAACATGTTTACTGATTCTCTTGCAGGAATGGTCATTGCAGAACACAAAGGGGCGGATCCGCAGGACATTACCA
The DNA here is from genome assembly GCA_030426355.1 of Gammaproteobacteria bacterium. GTDB lineage: Bacteria > Pseudomonadota > Gammaproteobacteria > Steroidobacterales. Next base: position 120,126 of record JAUHYQ010000005.1, on the reverse strand, counting down.
GTCTGACCATCTGGCTGCGGGGTGAGCGAGCTGCCTGGGCTGACCAGATCGATCAGCAAGTTGCCATCGACAAGGTGATTGCCGATCTGGAGCGCATTCGGCCGGCCGCAAAAGGTCAGCTGGAAGTAATGGGGTACAAATCGTGGTACCGCGACCCGTTCTCGTCGGGAGACTGGGCAATCTGGGCACCCGGGCAGGTATCGGGATTTTTCCATGACCTTGCCAAACCGCATGGCCGGGTGCATTTCTGCGGTGAACACACTGCGGTAGCAAATCGGGGCATGGAAGGCGCGATGGAATCGGGCGAACGAGTCGCAATGGAAATTCTGCTCGGCTGAACTCGCTAATAACCGGGTCAGTCGGGCAACGGGGTCGCCTTAAGGTTCCGCGTGAGCCTTGGCACAGCTAAAATCGCTGCCCCAAGCAGCACCGCGCAGCTGCTCGCCAAAAGCCATGAAGCCGGCTCGTCGTCAGCAGACGAGAATATTGCGGCGGCCGCGAACAAACCGTTGGACGATGCAACCAGCGTCGTAAAGCCGTGCAGCGACTGCGCACCGGTACGTAACAACGCTGCAAAAAACACAGCGGTGAGTGGCGTAACCATTAATTGCAACAGAACAAGCGGATCCCTGAAACTGAACCACAAGGCGATCACACTGCAGGTGCCCAACAGCGCCAGCGGAACGATTTCGAGTTTAGCCCGCATATAGAACGCAGGATAAATAGCGGTTAGCAACACCACGGGCAAGGTCAGCCAGAGCCGGCTTCCGTAGCAAGCAACAATAACCGCCGCCTGCGAGGCCACAATCATCCAGTAAAACAGCAAATCGCAGAAACTCTTGCCTTCCGCGCTGGCGCACTCGCGCGTCAGGTACCATCGGTCAATCGTGTTCTGTGCTATCTCGAACGCGCTGCCGGCCATCATGACGCCGGCTGCCACATAGAAGCCCCAGGCGAAATCAGTTCTGGAAGCCACAAACTCACTGTTCACAAAAACAGCGGCTATTAACGCCAGCGGAACCAGCAACGCCCAAGCGTGTGCCGCCAGAACCCAGACTGCAACCGGCCCGCGCAGGCCAATCTGGACCGACAGGCTAACCGGCCAACTCACGAGTCACGTTTCTCCCGAAAAAATGCTTTGTCGATTGCGTCGCTGACTTTCTCGTGCGCACCGCCCTGACAAATCGAACCATGTCCCGCGATCAGATGATCGAAATTCATCTGTTCGATACGCTCAAAATCGGATTGCAGGCTTTTGCCTTCCGGCGTCATGATTTTAAGCCAGACAGGACCCACTATCATGCGCAGAGGGAATCCCATCAACGGCATCATGATTCTGGCGAGCACTGAATTGAAGCGGCGATCGGCATAATGCTGCAGGCAATCGCAGGTCACCAGTAAACCACCGTGCTGTTCAATCAATATGACCGCTTCCGGGTGGCGGCTTTGGGCAAAAAGCAACACCCGTGCACCGGGAAAGGGCAACGCACCCCCATCTTCGAGCAGTCGTCCGGCCGCTGGTCCGGGTTCGCTGCGCGATCCCGGCGGAGCCCAGAACTTAGCACCGTAACGATCGATATAGTAACGGTCGTCACATCCGTGAAAATAGCCCAGCCGCAGCACGTGCCGCACAGACCCCAAGGTATCAAGCTGACGCTCGCCTGCTGCTGACAGCCGCACCGAGTTGATCAGTGTCAGTTCATCGCCATGGCGCAGGACAACCATGTTTCGGCTGAATCGCAGCCACCAGTTCGCCCGATAAGAGCCGCGCACCAGAAAGACATCCGGAAACACCTCGACCGGCGGGTCGTGTGGCCGTGCCGGCGGATAGCTGTTTTGCTGAGCTGCTGTCATCATGACCCCTTTTATCGGATAGCCCCGTGCTGGACTGAGTGCCGCGGTTTCGCCAAAATGCGCATCCCAGCCACTATGCCACAACAGGAAAACCATGACTCTTATCAAACCACTGCGCGGACTGCGTCCGGTGCCTGACAAGGCTGCAGATGTGGCTGCACCGCCTTACGATGTGCTTAACACCGCGGAGGCGCGCGTTCGTGCGGCAGGCAAACCTTACAGCTTTCTGCACATCTCGAAACCGGAAATCGACCTGCCCGAAGGTACCGACCCGTATGCACCGGAGGTATATGCAAAGGGCGCGGAGAACCTGCGGGCACTGATTGATCAGGGCGTGTTAATACGCGACGAAGCACCGACCTATTACGTCTACCGCCTTACCATGGGCAACCATGTGCAAACGGGGCTGGTCTTTGCCGGCTCGGTCGCGGACTACGACAGCAACCGCATTCGCAAACATGAATACACGCGCCCGCAGAAAGAAGACGACCGCGTTCGCCAGATCACTGCCCTGAATGCTGAAACCGGCCCGGTCTTGCTGGCCTATCGTGCTTCAGATGCAGTCGGCACTATCATTGCGGACGTCACCAAAGGCGCGCCGGATTACGATCTGGTGGCCGACGATGGTGTCGGACACACGCTTTGGGTCATGCACGATCGAGCGCAGATTGACGCGCTTACGAAGCTGTTTGACGACATGGAAGCGCTGTATATCGCCGATGGGCATCATCGCTCGGCATCCGCATCGCGCGTTGCAGCCGCCAAGAACAACAATAAGAACAACGGCGCCGCAAGCCCTGACAACGCCAATTCCTGGGATCACTTTCTTTGCGTGGCTTTCCCGCACAATGAAACGCGCATTCTCGACTACAACCGGGTCATCAAAGACCTGAATGGCCACGATAAAGACAAATTGCTGGAAAAAATCAGCGCCGCGTTCACGGTCACGGAAACCGATTCCACGGCAAAGCCACAGCGGCCCGCCGAGTTCGGCATGTATCTGGATGGGCAATGGTATCTGCTGGAAATCGACCGCGACCGCATCCCGGCAGATGACCCTGTTGCCAGGCTGGATGTCAGCCTGTTACAGGACAATCTGATCGAGCCCCTGCTCGGCGTGGCTGACCCGCGGACGGACGACCGCATAGATTTTGTCGGAGGGATACGCGGTATGGCAGAGTTAGAAAAGCGCGTCGACAGCGGCGAAATGCAGATTGCCTTTGCCCTGTACCCGACCAGCATGGAAGCACTGATGGCTGTGGCAGACGCTAATGAAGTGATGCCACCGAAGTCCACCTGGTTTGAACCTAAACTGGCGGACGGACTGGTGTCGCACGTACTTGACTGATCCGGCGGAGTAAGCACCATGAACCAACCCTATGATCATCCGGACATGCCCAAACAGTGGATGGAAGGCATGGTACCGACCATGAACGACAAGGGCTACATGTTCGAAGTGCTTGATCATATCGCCGAAGAATTTATTGAATACTCCGGCAGTTCCGGGAAGCCTGCACTGGAGGTCGGCTGTGCTTATGGCATTGCCACCATCGCTGCGCTAAAAAACGGCGCGGAAATAACCGCATGCGACATGGAGCAGCGGCATCTGGATGTGCTCCGTGAACGTGCGCCGGCGAGTCTGCGCGACAAACTGACCACCAGGGTCGGCAAACTGCCTGATATTGATTTGCCGGAAAATACCTTTGGCAGCCTGCTGTGTTCACGCGTGCTGCATTTTCTATATGGCAGAGATGTCGACCAAAGTGTGGCCAACATGTTTCGCTGGCTGCAGCCTGGCGGTCGTTTGTTTCTGGTGGCCGATACACCGTACGGCATCTGGCGAAATTTCATTCCTATTTTTGAGGAACGGGTCGCAAACGGCGAACGCTGGCCGGGCGAGATGGAAAAGCCGGTGCGCTATTTGCCATTTGAAGGGCGCAATGAAGATGGCGGGCCGCCCGTAATGAATCTGCTATGCCCTGACCAACTGATTCGAACCGCCGAGGAAGCAGGTTTTATGGTTGAAAGGGCGGAGTTTATTGATCGCCCGGATTTCAGACCCCCGGGTCGCATGGACGGCCGTGAAAACTGCGGTCTGGTAGCGGTCAAACCGGTCTGAGTGCCGCGCCGCCAGAGTATTCCATGATCAAGGGTTTTCATCACGCTGCCATTTCCACCCCCGATCTGGAACGCTGCATTGCGTTTTATACGCAGACTATCGGCGGCGAAGTGGCGTGGGAGTTTGGCTGGGAACGGGGCACACCGGAAGCCGATGCGGTGACGGGCCTCAGCGATTCCGCCTGTCGCGCAGCCATGCTAAAAATTGGCGATACCTTTCTGGAAGTTTTCGAATATTCCGCCCCTGCACAGGCAGCGCGAACTGAACTGCGGCCGGTAAACCTGCACGGAATCACGCATGTTTGCCTGGAAGTCACCGATATCGATAGCGAATATCAACGCCTAAAAGCGGCCGGGATGCAATTCAACACGGCGCCCATGGCACAGGACGGCAGTTCAATGGTTTACGGGCGCGACCCTGACGGCAATGTGGTCGAACTGATCGAATTTACCGGTTAGTAGCACAGGCAAAATTATCATGACCCAAACCTATGACCATCCTGAAATGCCTAAGCAGTGGGTCAAAGGTTTTGTACCCACGCTGAACGGCACAGGCTCGATGTTTCTGGTACTCGATGACTACGCCAAGGAGTTCATCGAGTATTCCGGCAATTCCGGCACACCGGCTGCTGAGATTGGCTGCGCTTACGGTATCGCCACTATAGGGGCGCTAGAGAATGGCGCCACGGTCACTGCCTGCGATATGGAACCGCGACATTTGCAGATACTGCGGGAGCGCACACCGGAAAATCTGCGCGCAAATTTGACAACCAAAGTCGGCAAATTGCCCGACATAGACCTGCCGGACAATACCTTTGGCAGTCTTCTTTGCTCACGTGTACTGCACTTTCTCTATGGGGATGATGTGGAGAAAAGTGTTGCCAAGATGTATCGATGGCTAAAGCCGGGTGGCCGGTTGTTCCTTGTGGCCGACACGCCTTACGGCATTTTTCGCAACTTCATTCCTGTGTTCGAAGAACGCTTAGCCAACGGAGCGCGCTGGCCGGGTGAGATTGAAGAACCGGATCACTATTTGCCGTTTGCGGTTCCTGATAAAAGCAAAGGGCCGCAGTTTCTCAATCTGCTTTGCCCGGATCAGCTTACGCGCACCGCAGAAGAAGCGGGCTTTGTGGTTGAACGGGCTGATTTTATCGCCCGCCCGGATTTCTCCGGCTGGGGCCATCTGGACGGCCGCGAGAACAGCGGCCTGGTTGCAATAAAACCTGTCTGAAAATTCCCGCGTACTGAAAGCTAAACAGTGGCCGGGTTGTGCCGTCTGCAGGCCACTTGCTACAGGCCGTCGCGACTAAACCCCAGATCTTTCAGCAACCCGTCACGCAGGTCGTAGATCCAACTGTGGATGGCCAAAGCCTGACCGCGTTGCCAAGCCGCACGCACCACCCGCAACCGCGCAAGGTTTTCTGCCTGCGTCAGTACATTCAACTCACACAAACGTCGCCACCGCGAATCCTCATCGGGCAAAGCGTCGAGCTCGTCACTGTTTTTGTCGCGAATCCGCCGCAGGTGCTCTACCCAAAACTCCAGTGGGTCTTCCAATGACGGGCCCAGCGCCGCCTTGACCCCACCGCAGCCATAGTGGCCACACACAATGATGTGCTGCACCCGCAGGGTGTCAACCGCAAACTGTATAACCGATGCGCTGTTCACATCCTCTCGCGGAACCACGTTGGCGATATTACGGTGAACGAATACTTCACCGGGTTGCAGACCCGTGATTTGATTAGCGGGCACCCGACTATCGGAACAACCGATCCAGAGAAACTCCGGCTCCTGAATTGCGCACAGACGTTCAAAAAACTCCGGGTCTTCAGAAACCCGATCTGCCGCCCACTGCTGGTTGTAATCGATCAGGTCCTTGCAACGATCCATAGGTATCCGTCCTGGTAATTGCTCAGTCTGCTTGCGCGGGGTTGCTGTTCGACCATTTACTCAAATCAATCTCGAAACCAACAATCGCGCCAGGTTCCTTGTCGCCGTTTAGCAAGGCCGCCAGGTATCCGGGCTCGACAAAGTGGCAGTAGTGGACTCCCCGAAAACGCTCCGGAGCATTCTGGTACCTCGGGTCGCCAAAATCCTGCACAAAGGCCTTGGATGCCACGTGCAGCGCACCGGATTCGTCAACGTATGTCATGCGAAAGGGTAATAACCAGTCCGGGCCGCCGATAATAGGCTCACCCGCATCGGTATGCGTTTCATCGGCGTCAAACGTGACCTCTTTGTAGGCAGGTTCGCGCACCCAACCGGATATCAGGCGAAACATTTCACGGTTCAGATCCTGACAAACTCCAGCCGGTCCGGCTGTTCCATCGCCGTATACAGGGTTCAAATGACTTTCATTTTTGAGTTTGCAGGACACGCCCACCACATCGCCGGACTCGTCCTGCCAATTGAACTGCTGAATTTGCGGCCCGTTGGGCCCGTCTAAAATCGCCTTGGACTTGACGAAGGCATTGAAGTCTTCATGCACCACCAACTCAAAACGCATCCCGGTTCGCTCGACCACCTGCTGGGCCGACTGACACAGTGTGTCGAGCTCCGGCAGCTCGCGTAACCGTACAAAGTCCTCCGGAGAACTGCTGCAGCCCCCCACAATGACGGTCAGACACGCAACTAAACCCCAACCTCGACGCCACCGTTTATGCACCTCAAAGACCTTTAAGATAGCTGGCCACTTCTTCCAATTGCGCGGGCTGCAGCCAGGCAAAACCGGGCATCGGAATACCCGTCACACTGGCCGGATCCGTCGGCATACGGCCCACTTTGAGAAACTCCACCAACTCAGCAGCACTGGAATTGGCGACCAACTCGGAAGTCGTGAGGTCAAGACCCAGGCCTTGCACACCCTTCGCATCAGCGCCATGGCACGCCACGCATTGCGTGGCAAAAATGCCAGGCACGGCAGCCGAACTCGTCGCGGCGGCTGGAGCGGCGGCGATCTCGCGCTTGGCGCGGCTGGCCATACCAAACGGCGCAACCTTGCCATCAGCCGTCACTGATGCCCGCGGCGCGTCGCCGGATGGAACCGGCTGCAACGCATAGTCTTCTGCTGTCACTTTGTTGGGGCTCTTGCTCATGTCGAGCCCGGCAGCCGATGATGCGACCTCGCTATCGGGCTGGCCGCAGGCGCCCACCGCCAATACAGCGATGAACAACACGAGCTTAAGTACGCTGGCGAACAAATTCATAATCTATACCTTGGACTCGATGCTCTATCAGGCAATTTTTACGTCGGGGATGTTAAACAGCGATTTCCACTCGCGGGCAATTAACAAATCCATTAATTCAGACTCTTTGCCCTGCTGCTTGCGTTCCATTTCTTCGTGCAAGGTGATCAATGCCTGATCAACCGCCGGACCAAACAGACTGCGCAAGTATTCCATCGGTACGCGAGGATCGCTTTCGTCGACAAAGTTGCCATTTTCATCAAACTTCGGCGGCAAAATCGGCGGCACGTAGAAGACATTCGGCTCGGTGCCGTACTCCGGGTGCAGCGGCAGCGCAACCTTCCACTGATTAACCAGCTTGTCGATCGGACCGTTCACATCATCCAGCATCCCGACGAAGCGCAGCCGTCCGGGGCACTGCCGCGCACAGGCCGGGGCAACGCCTTCTTCCATACGCGGAAAGCAGAAAATACATTTCTGGCTCTTGCCCTGCGTGTAATTGAAGTAAACCTTATCGTAGGGACAAGCCTTGTTGCACTCACGAAACCCCTGACACTTGTCCTGATCCACAAGAACAATGCCGTCCTGTTCACGCTTGTATATCGCCCGAACGGGACAGGCCTCCAGACAAGCCGGCTTGGTGCAGTGGTTGCACAACCGTGGCAGATAAAAGTGATAGTTGTTGGGGTAGTCGCCGCTGGATGTGTCCTCATCCCAGTTGGCGCCCTTACCCATGGGCTTTTGCTGTTTGAGAATCTGCTCTTCGCCCTTGAAGTAGACCTCTTCAAAGTTAAGCGGAATCTCTTCACCGTGGGCTGCCTTCTCGGGCAACTTGCCGGGCTTCAGGGCTGTACCGTCCTCGTTCCAGCCGCCACCATCGTCTTCCCAGTAGCGCGGATAACCCGGCCCGGGTTTAGTTTCAACGTTGTTCCACAGCATGTACTCCTGCCCCGGTTCGTCAGTCCACAACGATTTACACGCTGCGGTGCAGGCCTGGCAGCCGATGCACTTGTTCAGGTCTATGACCATCGATACTTGATGTGCGGGCATGGTATTCCTCGTTTATGCGTCGCCGGCGAATTTTTCGAATTCCACCGTACAATCGTGATAAGTCTGATTAGGGACAAAGTCCGGTGTCTGGAAGCGCAGGTGGCCGTAACCGCCGACCATCTGCACCGGCTTTAGCAATCCGCCTGTAGAGATAACCGAACTAAAGTTCCTTTTGTCACGGAACATCATCGGATCCCAGCCGTGATACATGAATAATTGCTTTGGCTGCATACTTGAACTCACGTGCGCCATCGCCACGAAATCGCCAAAGTCATTATGCACCCGGATCAAATCACCGTCCTGCACGCCGCGGTTAGCGGCATCATCCGGGTTGACGTAAACATCCGGCTCACCGCGCTGCAAACTGACTAACAATGAGTCGTCGCGAGCCCAACTGTGAATGCCATGCCGCGCATGCCCCATGCTCAAGCGCAAATCGAAATCTCTGTTCTTAAGGGGCTCTTTGAAGACCGGCAAGGCCTCACCTTCACTCAGGAACGTGTCCTGATCGAGATAAAACTGCTGCCGACCGGTAAGCGTCTGCCATGGGTGTTTGTCGCGCGTACTGGCTAAAACTTCATAGTTATAGGCTGACTCTTTGCCAAATTGCACATCGTCCGAGTCGTTAACACGAACGAACCCTTTGCTGGCTAACTCATCCCAACTGACTTTCGGCACACCCGGCTGATTGGCGAGCATGAATTCCACCAAGTCCTTCGTGTTGGAAATCTTGCCATTCAGCGTGAACTGCGCATCAGCATTAGCGTAATCGCGCTCGATGGGCTGACCAAACATATTGTCCTTAATAACGGATACACCGCGCGCCTTCGACCGTTCGGAAATTTTCTTCAGCAAATCACGTTGAATAATCCAGTCCGGGCGCGACTCACCTAATGGCGGTACTGCCTGATCTATAACCTGGAGGTAAGGAGTACGACCCTCCATGGTGATGTCTTGCAATTCGTAATGGTGGGCCACCGGCAACACGATGTCGCTGTGCATGGCAGTAGCACTCATATCGGGCGTCATGGCCACCATGAGTTCAACCTGCGCCAATGCCGATTCGCGCCACTGCTCACCGCCTGCCCGCCAGTTTGCCGGGTTGTGGCCGGCCATCAGCGCCATGCGCCAGGGCTTGGCAGCATAGTCAGGAATCCAGCGATTTGCTTTGGCCTGCTGATAGTGACGATCAACATGATCGGCAAATTCCTTGCCGTACACCCGTTCATTGCTTGCCCGGCCATTGCTGTTTGCGTAGTCCCACACGGCAATGGCGGCGATACGCAGACGCGGCCCCAGCCCGGCAAACACATAAGCGAAAGAACCCTCGGAGCGAGGCAACTGGGTGGTCTGCACCCCACCACCTTCGCGACCGGTGTTGCCGGTCAACGCCGACATTAGCAACCAGGAACGCAGCATCAGGTCGCCGTGGAGCCATTTGTTTGCCCGGTAACCCGCAAAAATCATGCCGGGCCCGCGGGTCGCAAACGCGCGTCCCACGTAACGAATCACCTCAGCGCTGACGCCGGTAATTTCGGCAACTTTTTCCGGCGTGTAGTTTTCAAGCTCTTTACGCAAGAACTCAAACACCGTGGTCACTTCAACCGGGCCTTCAAGCGTATCTACCGTCCAGATGCCGGTAACAGCGGGCTGCATAGAGCCGAGCAGCAGCGACTTTTCTTCCGCATCCGGCTGCGGCGGTGCAAAAGGACTGACAAAACCGGTTGCAGGCGCTGGTTGCACTGCTCCGCTGGTCTCATCCCAGAAATAAAACCCGTCGTCACGACCGCCCTCCACCAGATCTGCTTCACGCAAAAATTTCTGATCGCTGACGCGCACCAGAAACGGCATATCGGTTTGTTCGCGCACGTAATCCCACGCAATCAGATCTTCGCTCACCATGGTGTGCACCATGCCGAGCGCCAGTGCCGCATCGGTTCCGGGTTTCGGGTTCACCCACTTGGAAGAACGCACGGCCGTCGGACTGAAGTCCGGCGAAATACATATCACCTCGGTGCCGTTGTACCGCGCCTCCCAGAAAAAATGCGCATCCGGAATTCGCGTTGCCGCCGGGTTACATGCCCAAATCAGGCAAGTCTTCGACTTGAACACGGCGGGCATGCTGTCGCCCGGCAAGGGCATACCCAGTGTCATGTTGGCACCAACCGGCAAATCCCCCACACCGGCAAAGGTTTCAGGTATCACGCAACCAGTGATATTTGCGAAACGAAACAGCCCGGCAAATGCAGCACGCTTGAGAATCATCGCCGTGCCCATTGCAAAGGTGATGGACTCGGGACCGTCTTCAACCGCGATATCGATGAATTTATCGGCGACTTCCGTCAGCGCTTCATCCCAACTGATACGTGCCCACTTCCCTTCGCCGCGTTCACCCAACCGACGCATCGGGTAGAGCACCCGCTGCTTGCCGTACATGTGCTTGTGCTGCCGCAGACCTTTCTGGCAACCGCGCGGACCAAAATCCGGGGTGTCATCGCCCTGGTGACCGTATTCACCCTGCTGCTCTTCACGCCAGACAATGCCGTTCTTGACGTATATGTTGAAAGCACAGTGACCGGTGCAGTTCAGGCCCCGGCTGCCGCGTACAACACGATCCCAGGTCCATTTGTTACGCATGACGTCTTCCCAGTTACGGTAAGCACGCTCATGCGAGCCGGCGCCAACAGCACCGTACTTTAATGACAGGGCTATGGCGCCGCTTCCACCTACAAAGTTCCGGCGGGTCGTGGTCAGGGTCATGCGCGATTACTCCATTTCATATTGGCCAGGATTACCTAGCCTCGCATGCATAGAACTATAACAATCCGTTCTTCGTGAGTCGCTCCAGCAGATCTTCCTGTCGCTTGCGGAACCACGCCCGATCGGGGTGCGGGAGCACTTTACCGTCCTGCAGCAGGTCATTGCCGGTGTGCAGCGGGTACTTGGCATACATCATCGCGTAAACGTCTGTGAGCTGGCGGGAAAAGTGGTTAAACATGCCCCCCTGGCGCCGCCGGGCCCGCAGGTAATCGATGTCCAGGATGGCGTGGGCCAGCATGCTTTCGCCGCCCGCCGCCGCCTCGGCCATGGTATCGCCCTTGTAATCCACCACACATGAATGAGCGCTGCAAGTGTACGGGGGAATCGGCGAGTTCTCGATGGTTGCGGTGTTGGAAGTCACGATGTAGATGTGATTTTCCATCGCACGCGCGCGCCGAGCGGCCTGGCGATCCGTTATTTTGGGGCTGCCCGGCTCGCTGGACGGGTGCAACAGCACTTCAGTGCCCCGCAGGCACATGGCCCGCACCAGCTCAGGCCACATAATTTCTTCCGAGGCAATACAGCCCAGACGCCCGATTTCCGTGTCCGCGACCGGAAACAGACCCTCGATACCATACAGATCCAGGTACTTGTCCAGCACGTCATGCGGGGTCATTTCAAAGGCGGAGGTCAGACGGCGGTAACGCAGGATCACGTCGCCGTTGGGGCCGATAATGAAACAGGTCTGGAAGTAAAGATCGGGGAAATTCGGATCGATTTCATAAACATTGCCCGACAGGAAAATATTCAGGTCCTGCGCCAACTTACCGAGAAATTCATACTCAGGTCCGTCGTAGCGAATACAGGCTTTTTCATGCCATTCTTCGTGCGATTCGCCGAGCAAAAAGCCGCTGAGAATATACTCCGGCAATACCACCACGCGCACTTCGCTGCCGTTGTAAAACCGCACAAAGCCGACATTAGTGGTGACGTAAGTACGGATCTTCTCCAGCGTTTGCATGCGCACCTTGAAGGCGGATTCCTTGTCTTTACAACCATTTACGGCTGTGCAGGAAACCTGCATTCCGCCCGCTGTATAAAGCGGGATAGTCCTGTTGTTTTCTGACATGCTGTTTCCTGACTCTAAGATTGGTAAAGATGTAGCGAATAATGAAACCTCACACTGATGCACGTCCAGCGCGGAATCACTGATATGCATCAAAGTGTATTTTGCGTTACACCAGACGCGGGTGGGAGATGGCGCCGCATTATTAGTCCTGTACTGACCATATGCCGGACACAGCGATAAACGGCCCGCTCATTCAGGCCTATAATTCCACCGGTATCCTTTCCGCACGCCTATCAAATAACCAGAAAAAGACAACCGCCTTGGCCAATTTCAACAATCTGCAATCCGAACTGCAGCAGCGCAAAGCGAAAGATCTGTACCGCTCTCGACTGGTGGTGGACTCCGCGCCGGGCCGTGAAGTTGTAATCAACGGCCGGTCACTGCTGAATTTCAGCAGCAATGACTACCTCGGCCTGGCCAATGACGACCGGGTCAAGCAGGCCTTCGCAGCGGGTGTCGGCCGATGGGGTGCCGGCAGCGGGTCGTCACACCTGGTCTGCGGTCACACAGCAGCGCACCATGAGCTCGAGGCCGCGCTGGCAGATTTCACCGGGCGGCCGCGCTGTCTGTTGTTTGCCAGCGGCTACGCAGCCAACGTCGGCACGATCAATGCGCTGGTCGGCAAGGGTGACGACGTATTCGAAGATCGGCTCAACCATGCATCGTTGCTGGACGGGGGGCTTATCAGCGGCGCTCGCTTCCGCCGCTATGCGCATCGCGACCCTCTGGATCTCGCGCATAAGCTCGCCCGCGCAGGCGCCGGTGAGCGGGGTAATGACAAGCGCACCCTGGTCGTCACGGACGGCACCTTCAGCATGGACGGCAGTATTTGCGATATCCCGGCTACCGCAGCAGTGGTACGCAAGCACGGCGCATGGCTAATGGTGGATGAAGCACACAGCCTCGGGGTAAGCGGGAATCAGGGTCGGGGGTTGATTGATGCGGCCATTTTTGGCACCGACGACGTACAAGTCTTGATCGGCACGCTCGGCAAAGCGTTCGGCACCCAGGGCGGATTTGTAGCGGGCAGCGAAGCGCTCATTGAAACTCTGATTCAACAGGCGCGGACGTACATCTACAGCACCGCCCTGCCGGCTGCCGTGGCCGCAGCCACGCTGGTCAGCCTGAACATTGTCCGGGAGGAAGAGTGGCGGCGAGAACACGTGCGCGATCTTATTGGTCGATTCCGCAGCGGCGCCGAGCAACTCGGCCTGCAAATTATGGACTCGCAGACCGCAATTCAGCCCGTGATACTCGGCGGTGAGCGCGAAGCGCTACAGATGAGTACGGAACTCGCGGAACGCGGCTTGTTGATCAGCGCCATTCGGCCACCTACGGTACCCAGCGGTACCTCTCGCTTGCGGGTCACACTGACGGCGGCACACAACAATAACGATGTAGATCGCTTAGTCGAAGCGCTAGACGACGTGCGGAGAGCGGCGTGAGTCGCGTCTTTTTTATTACCGGCACAGACACAGGCGTTGGCAAGACGGTGGTCGCCAACGCACTCCTCAAACTGGCCAACGACCGCGGCTTGTTATCGCGCGGCCTGAAACCTGTCGCGGCCGGTTGTTATCTGCGCGAAGGCCGGCAGGTTAATGAAGATGCCTGGGACCTGATGCACACCGCATCGCTTAAGTCCGACTACGAGACAGTAAACCCAATTGCACTGCGCGAACCCATGGCACCGCACATCGCTGCCGAGCGCGAAGGCGTTGACCTGCAAGCGCACGCGCTGGCAAAACATTGCGCCGCACTGCTGCCCGGAGCGGACTTCACCGTTATCGAAGGCGCCGGTGGCTGGCTGGTGCCGCTAAACGCAACAGAAACTGTCGCTGATATCGCGGTTGAGCTCAATACACCGGTCATATTGGTGGTCGGACTGAGATTGGGGTGTATTAACCATGCTTTACTCACCGCCGCTGCCATCCGTAATAGCCGGCTGACGCTGGCCGGATGGGTCGCCAACTGCATAGACCCGGAAATGGCCGTGCCGAATGAAAACATTGCGACACTCGAAGCGCGCCTTGATGCACCGCTACTGGGAGTCATTCCGCCGATGGAAAACCCCGGCGCGGTATTCGCCGCTCCGCACCTGAACTTTGACGCCTTGCCATGAACGACTTTGATCGCGAGCACGTGTGGCACCCTTACACGTCCGTCACGCATCCGTTACCAACCTACTCTGTTGATTCCTGCGACGGCGTACGCATCAAGCTGACTGACGGTACTGAACTTATTGACGGCATGTCATCGTGGTGGTGTGCCATACACGGCTACAACCATCCGGCTCTGAATGCCGCGGCCAATGCCCAGCTGCAAAACATGGCGCATGTAATGTTTGGTGGCCTCACGCATGCGCCCGCGATAGAGCTCGCCGAAAAATTAATTGCACTGACCCCGTCGGGGCTGGACTACGTATTTTTTAGCGACTCGGGTTCGGTCAGCGTCGAGGTTGCCCTGAAGATGGCGATTCAGTACTGGCACAATCGCGGATATCCCCGGAAGGACCGCATGCTGACCATACGCGGTGGCTATCACGGCGATACTTTCGGCGCGATGTCGGTCTGTGACCCGGTCAACGGCATGCACACGCTGTTTGGCGCGTCGCTGCGCACGCAGCTTTTTGCGCCACGGCCGCAATGCCGGTATGGGGAACAAGCCAACGAAAGCGATATCGAATCGATAGCACAGCTTCTGGAGCAACATGCGCACGAGATCGCTGCCGTGATACTCGAACCCATCGTGCAGGGGGCAGGCGGTATGTGGTTTTATTCCGCTGACTACCTGAGCGCGGTGGCGGCGTTGTGCGAACAACATGACGTGCTGTTGATTTGTGATGAGATTGCCACCGGCTTCGGTCGCAGCGGGCGACTTTTTGCCAGCGAGCATGCCGGCATATCGCCGGACATCATGTGCGTCGGCAAAGCGCTGACAGGCGGATATCTAAGCCTCGCAGCCACGCTCACAAACAGAAAGGTGCGCGACGGCATCTCCGATAATGCCGGGGTGCTGATGCATGGCCCGACCTTCATGGGCAACCCGCTGGCATGTGCGATAGCCAATGCAAACCTGGAATTACTGTCAGCGGGGACATGGAAAGTACAAGTAGCTAACATCGAAGCTCAGTTCAAAAATGAACTGGCTTCCTATCGTCGACATCCGGAAGTTGCGGATGTTCGGGTTTTGGGCGCTATCGGCGTGGTGGAGGTCCATCACGATGTTGACGTTGCACGCGTGCAACAAAGATTTGTTGAGGCCGGCGTTTGGATCCGGCCTTTCGGAAAGATGGTTTACCTGATGCCGCCCTACCTGATCAGCAGCAACGACCTTAGCAAACTCACGGCCGCCATCGCACTGGCTCTGGGCTAAGCACTGTAAGAGATTCAGCCGCCGTGACGCTCCGGGTCAAGCACCGGCGGGGCGATTGGCGCGCCGAAACTGCGCGGCGCTTCGCCATCCGGCGCCTGCGAAGCATCGTCGGGGGCGGGCTCTGAAATAACAGGGAGTGCTGAATCGCGCGGCTCGGTCACTCGACCATCGGGTTCCGGACGACCACTGGCAACGGCTGACGCAGCGTCCGGAACTTCACGCCTGTCAGCCTCCTCTGCCGGGGGCTGCGGCAACTGCACACGTTGCAAAGCCGTGGCCAATTCATACATTCGATAAGCACCGCGGCTAGCCACCAGGCGACTGTAGCTGCTAAGCCACGGTATTAAATCCGCATGCAATCCCGGGTCGTCAAGGTAAACAAGAACATTGCTTACCTTATAGCGCTGGATAATGGCTATCCGCTCTACGTCGTCAACGGCCTGATAAAAAAAGGCATCTGATGCTTGCGCGCGTTCCATGCCGTCCGGCAACAATGGATTGTGGTTCAGCAAGGCGACCACACGCCCTTTGAAGGCCGGCACGGGCCAACCCGTCGCAGGTGTGGCGAGCACGACACCATCTTCGGCGACGGGCTGTAGCAGATCGCCATATAAATCCGGCACATTAATACCGTCGGGCAATACGCTGCGGCTATCAACCAAATTCAGCGTCTGACCGGAAATGACATGGCCGGCTTTTTCCTGAAACACCAGCCACACATTTGTGGTTGCGGCAAAAATGCCGACCAGAACGCTTAACAGCAATATTGGCGTTGCCAGTGGCGGCCGCGGAATCTCGCTCCATGCGCTGATCAGCCGCAACCAACCCCAGACCAAGGCCAGTTGCAGATAGAAAACTCCAAACAATAAGAACCGGTGCGCCAACGGTATTGTAAAGACCGTATTCAGCAGATACGGCACCAACATGAGCAGCACGCCATAAACAACGAACGGCTGCTCGCCACGCTGCATCAGCCTTAATACCACCGGCACGCCTAACAAACTTAATCCCAACACAGCAACGACCGTGCTTGGATCGTAGAGCGCGTCGCCCCAGGCTCGAGTTGCAATGCCTTCCAGTGGAGCATTAAACAACGCAGCCGACACCCAATCAGCCGTTTCAATGCCGTATAGACCCAGTGTCAGTTTCCACACCGAAAAGAACGGCCATAACTCGGCCACTGCCAGGCCAACTAAAACCGCCACTATTGCAGCGAGTTGCGTGACAACTGATGTCGAAAATTCGGTGAACACCAGCAACAGGCAACCGGATGCACAAAATAAACCTGTCAATGGATGGCTGACGAAAACCAGCGCCTGCAACGTCACCAGTGACAGCGCCCATATTGGCAATACGGTTCCACTGCGCAGCAGCCGCATGGTTACCCAAAAACCGATGAGACTAATCCCGAACGCAAAACTTGAGGGGCCGGCAGCAATATGCAGAAAGTTGCGCAGCTGGAATATGCCCGGCCCGTTCCCCGGCCCGATACCCGCCACACCCCAAAAAGTAAACAACACCAGCACGCCCAAAAAAGGCGCCCATGCCTGCCGAAAGTAATAGGAAAGAAATAAACGCAAGCCAATAGCAATCAGCACAACGTTGACGACACCGCCGACCACCATCAATTGGATGGCATCCATCCCGAGAAGTTTTCCAATGACGGATAAGGCCAGCAAATGCGGCACGAACCGGGCGCTCAGTCCGGAGTCATTCACAAGGGGGTTGGAAAGCGGTGCCCCGTTTTGCAGCCACTCGCGCAGCACCGCCACATCCGCCCAGTAATCGGCAGTGGGTGACCACAACACCAAGGCACCGGTGGCGTTATCCCAGAACATAGCCACGATAAGAGCCGCGCACGCGAGCAAAAACATCCCGTTTGGCAGGACCAAAGACTCTTCAGCGGAATAGCGATTTATCCGTTTTTTCAACGCGCACCATCAACCCTATTGACGAGCAACCACCCGATTGCTCCGGCCCGTCAGCGACGACCGTGAGTCACGACTACAACGGTGATCAGTTTGCCCCATTTGCGCCGCCTTAGAAAGAACACAAGTCACACCTCGAAACGCTTGTACTCAGCGGGCCTGAACGCCGGTGTTGCGCTGCCGCTACGCCAGGCGGCGTGCACTGCTGGCATCAATAGCCAAGCGGCGTAAACACGTCACGTTTGCGGAAATAGGATTTCAGCTTGCGCGTGATAATTTTCTTCGGCGTCAGCCAGCGGACAGCCTCACCGCCCTCTTTAACCTGCAACATGCCCTGAACGAGGAAAGGGGTCACGGTTTCAACGGTATCGGCCAGCAGATTGAGTATTTTTTTGGATTGTTCCCAACGCGCACCTCGCTTTTCAGGGGGCGGCACCAGCAGATCCGTTATCACAATACCCGGGCTCAGATAACAAACCTTCACCGGCGATCCCTTTAGCTCGGCTGCCAACGCCTTCGTCAGGTATCGCACGGCACACTTGGTGGTTGCATAGACCGAAACACCGGGACGAATCATGCCGTTACTGCCAAACCCTTCCATATTGAAAATTTTTCCACCGCCCTGCTTATACATTCCATTGATGGCAATCTGGTTGCAATACATCAGCCCGGTCAGGTTGGTGTTAATAGTCGCGGCGATAGTTTCGCGCGCTTGACGGTAAAACAGATCGGCGCCGGTTTCTACACCAGCATTGTTGACCCATATATCGACCGACCCCAGAATTTCTGCGGCACGATCCCACAAATTTTGCACCTGGCCGTAATCAGCCACATCGCAGACGCGCCCGGCAATGTTCCGGTCGGGCCAATCTTCGCGCAAAGTCGATACAACCTCGTCAACTGCCTGAGGCGTGCGGCTCGACACCATGACATCATGGCCGCAGCGCAAAAACTCGCGGGCCAGCCCCAAACCGATGCCCTTGGTACTTCCTGTGATCACTACGTTCATTCGGTTTGCCCCTGATTCGTGCGCCATTTTGCGGCTATAGGTAGATTCCAGCATCCAACCACCGCACACTGCGGTGGACAATGATAATAACCGAAGATAAGCAGGGAGAAATGACCATGACGAACGACATCAATACCGTTCTTGTACCGACTGACTTTTCTGACATGTCAGTTGCAGCCTTGCCCTTAGCCATGGATCTGGCCGAAAAGTACGGTGCGGAACTGCACTGTCTGTACGTGGTTGAAGAGCCTCAAATCTACAGCTCGCTGGAAATGGGATCCGTGGCAATCCCCACATCCGGGGAGTTAATGGAGAGTGCTAAAACCCGCATGCAGCGCTTTGGCGAGGAGTATCTGGCCAATGCGCCACATGGCTTCAAAACCAAGGTTGTTGTGGGTCACGCGGCAAGTGAAGTTATTAACTATGCTAACGAAATCGGCGCGGGCTTGATTGTCATGGCCACGCGGGGTTACTCGGGCGTGAAACATCTGATGTTAGGCAGCACCACCGAAGACGTGTTGCGGCACTCAACTTGCCCGGTTTTGTCAGTACGCGCCAAGACCTGAAACGCGTATCGTCGATTCACCCGCGCAACCGTGTTCGTTAGGACGCAAGGGCCGGCACCAGGCGTTCGCCTATCAGGCGGATAGCCTGCGCCGCGTCCCCGTGTATCTTCAGCGTCACTTCGTCGAGGCCTGCTGCGGCAAAATTGTTGAGGTCTGTAGCGACTCGATCAATATCGTCAGGCCCGCCGGTAAAAGTCAGGTTGTCGACCAGCGACTGAATTAAATGCTCGGGCACGCCCTCAATATGCGGCGTGCGTTGCAGGAAAGCTTGCAGGAACGCATCACGCTTTGAATCGATAAAGGCCGCGTCTTCTTCGCCCAGAAACGGTGCCGTATGCCAGGGCTGCAGAAGTCCACGCCAAATCATCTCCATGCGCGCTTCAGCCTCGGCTGCAGCCTTGTCGTCTTTAATATGCCAGGCAAAAAAGTTGGCGACCTTTAACGGCACTGTACTCAGGGCGCCCTGTTGGCGCCCCGAGCTCATATGATCACGCACCTCCGCCATGCGGGACAAGGGCACGTCACTCAGCATGACGCCGTCAGCAACTGCACCCGCCATGCGCAACATCTGCGGGCCGTTTGCGCCCACGTACAAAAGCGGCGGCGCCTCCTGCAGCCATTCGGCCTGATAATTCAACAAGGAATAAATCTGGCCCTCGTAATTGCTGAACTTGCCGCTGGCCGCCGCGCGAATGATCTCCACACAGTCACGCACGGCTGAAACGCGACGCGACGGCGTCAGGCCGGTAGCGCGCATAACAGAATGGCCCAGACCGCCGACCGTAACGGACATTTTTCCGCCTGACATCTCGTTTAATGTCAGCACGGCTTCCGCCATTTTCAGGGGATGGGTTTCATAGGGACTTAGCGGCACCGCGCCAATACGCAGCCCGGGCTTCAGGGCGGCCAGAGACGACAGGCACAGCAGAGGTTCGCGGCGCCCCGGAAAGCTCGATGCCCAAAGCGTTTGCACACCGGCAATTTCTGCCAGAGCGCCAAGTTCTGCAACCTGGTTCGGCGCGATCCCTGCCTCGAGAAATATCTGAACTTTCAGCACCTAGCTTCTCGCCAGCATACGGAACTGCAATCCAAGCCAGATCAGCCAGGGCAATACCAGGGCGATGTACATAAAGCCGAAAATCGGACTGATGAGTCCGACAACGCCCGGTATTAGCAACACATATCCATAACGTGCGCCCCACTTGGAAAACACCCCCGTCACCAAAGCAGCTCTGCCAACAAAGGCCGCGAAAAAACCCAGTCCCGTAATGGCAATAATATTCACCACGCCGCGAATCATCGTCGTGATCAACAAAATTGTACTGTTGTATTCGGGATTCAGGTCTCGCAACAACGACGCGTAAACCGTGCCGGGAATATCAGTGACTCCGGTTGCAAAAAAGCCCAATCCACTCAGTAAACCCGAAACGAATGCGAGCTGGCCCAGCAACGGATTTGAGTAGCGAAACAGCACCTGTACGGCGACCGCAAGGAACATGAACAGCAGCCCGTTAACCATATGGGCCACGCCGCTGTACTTGAATGAACACAGCTGCAAAGCATCCAGGCTGCATGCCTCAATGGCATTCTCGATTTTTGCCATATCCCCGTAGTCCCGGGCTTTGTCAACAAAACCAAGATAAGTGGGCTCAAGCCAGCTGGCGTTGATATTGTGGATCAGCATTCCCGCGAAAATGACAAATGCGGCTATGGATGCAAACCTGAACAAAGCTCGCAGCGCTTGCGTTTCCGCCTCGCTGTTGCGATTGCTGAACGTGGTGATTGATATTTCCCGGTAGATTTCACTCATAACTATGCCCCTTGATTTCTATTGCCCCTGTTCGCGCAACACCCGGCCTCTTATGATGGCGGCATGACTCGCCCCCTTCAATTCGCCCTGCTCATCGTGGCAACACTCGTGGGAGGATGCCAGCCGCATGCCCCTGAATCCATGCTCACTGGCCGCACCATGGGCACCAGCTACACGGTGCGCATAGTTAACTGCACGGGTCAATGCGAACAGGACATGGCGCGCGCAATTGAAACGCGGCTGCAGGCACTGGAGCATCGCTTTTCTCATTATCAGGATGATTCCGAACTCAGCCGTTTTAACCGGCACTCGACAACAGCCTGGTTCCCGGCCTCGACAGAACTCGTGGCCGTTGCGCAAATGGCACTGGAAATAAGTCGGCTCAGCGAGGGTGCGTTTGATATTACGGTAGCGCCGGCGGTCAACTTATGGGGCTTCGGCCCGCAAGATTTGGATCATAAGTACGCCCAGCCGCCCGATGATACGTCCTTGCAACTGGCCAGAACTGCCATTGATTATCGGCAAATGAACGTCCGCCATTCACCGCCCGCGCTGCAAAAGACAAACCCGGCACTGACGCTCGACATGTCGGCGATCGCCAAAGGCTATGCCGTCGACCAGCTTGCATACCTGCTGGAAAACGCCGGCTTCTCCAACTTTCTGATCGAAATAGGCGGAGAGTTGCGCGCTGCCGGTGCGCGTCCCGATGGTCAAAACTGGCGAATCGCGATTGAACCGCCTGCTGTAACGCGAGGCATAGAATTCATCGTGCAACCGGGAAACAATGCGGTGGCCACCTCGGGGGACTATCGCAATTTTTTTGAGCACAACGGAGTGCGTTACTCGCACGCGATAGACCCTGCAAGCGGCAGGCCGGTGAACAGTCAGCTCGCAGCGGTCAGCGTGATCGCACCGAATACCGCACAGGCCGATGCACTGGCGACGGCCCTGTTAGTCCTCGGGCTTGAGCGCGGCATGGCACTGGCCACACAGCAGGGCATGGCAGCCGTTTTTATCGAGCGTGACGGCGCGCAATTCATTGCACACCGCACCGAGGCGTTCTCAAGCTACCTGTTGCGCTAGCAAGCCCGTTGTCAAAGCCCGGCGGCTTTGAGGCGCGCCGATAGTGGAATAAAAATCAGCAGTGCGACCCCGCAACACACCACTGCTGTCCAGTTGGCTGCGCTCAGGCCTGCGTCTGCCATAAACTGGCCGGCAATGGTCGGGCCAATGAAAAAGCCGCTGGTCTGGGCTGCCGGAATCAATACGGCAACTTTGCCGCCGGTGTCTGATGCCGAAATAGCGCCCATCATGAACGGCCCGGTCATGTTCCAGAACACCTGGAATATTGATGCCTTAATGACCAGCTCAATAAACGTGATTTCGCCCTGAAGCAGCCAGGCGAAAATCATCTGCACCAGCAGCGCTATCGTGACCGGTAGAAAGCGCCCGACCCCTTTGGCCGCCAATGCCGCTGCAGCCAGCGCCCCAACAATGGCAAGAGCTGTGCTGACTGACAATGAACGGAGCGCGAGCACTGAATCGAGCCCTCCGGCAACGCCGATGCGCTCGACGAAAGCCCAGATCGCCCCCAGGCCGCAGCACCAAATCAACAATGCCACCAATCCGGTAATAGGCAGTTTTAGAGACTGGCTAACCTGATCGCTCGTAAGATGCTCTGCCTTCGCTGGCCCCTCGGGAACAAATTTAATAAATAGCAGCGCAACCACGCCCAGCGCAGCAAGGGGCAGGTACATACCGCCTATGGACTCAAAGTTATCGACCAACGGGCGCAGTGTCGCCAGCGTGACGACACCGAATGCAACTTGCGCTGCAATCACAAGGCCAAAATTGCGATCATGATTGGACGTACTGCCGATGATGGATATGCCAATTGCAAAAGCGGTGCCCTGTCCCAGAATGCCAACAGCAAAGCGCATCGCTGTAATTACACCAACGTCCGTCTGCGACACCGTCAGTACATTACCAACAATCACGCAAACAAGCGCAAACAGAATTGCATAGCGCCAGTTCACCTTGTTAATCCAGAACATGGCTAGAATAGACGCAAGTGCGCCACCCGCTACTTCTGCGATCACAATCTGATTGCCTTGCTCCAACGTGAAGCCCAGCGTATCCACATAAACGCCGATACCCATGGGCATGGTCATCAGTCCAAACACGCCTACCACACTGACAATTACAGCGGTGGCGATAGAGAGCGGTGCATTCCTGTCCATAAATCCCCCTTTGCGTAGACCCGGACAAACGCGGCCTGAATCCCATACGATCGAACTCAAAGCGCGGCTAGTCTAGCCCACGTGGGTTGCAGGTACGAGCAAATCCAACGATCAACCTGATACCTGTGTCACGTTTTTGCAGGGATGGCGTGCGTATCGTGGGGGGCTGGATCACGGCATTCTCCCTTAAATGTTTGAGTTTCTGCGCAAATTTGCTTTGCTGATGCTTCTTTTCTTTGTGGGGCTTAGCACCTATTTAACCGCAAAAAATGCTACCGACTGGCGCGAAACCCTGCGGGTCACGGTCTATCCCATTAATGGCGACGGCCTGCCGAGCACGGCTGAGTACATCAACAACCTTCAGGTAGCAGACTTCGAAGCGATCGAGCAATTCATGGCAGACGAGGCCAAACGTTATGCGGTCAACATAGGCAAGCCCGTGCGGGTTCTGGTGGGACAGGAAATACAGGAGCAGCCGCCCAAACCACCGTTTGATACCAATTTTCTGAAAATCGGAGCCTGGAGCCTGAAAATGCGCTGGTGGACCCACGACGTAACCAGTGACCAAAGCGGGCCGGACCCAGACATTAAACTGTTCCTGGTTTACTTCGACCCCAAACAAACTGCTGCTCTGGAACACTCGGTCGGGCTGCAGAAAGGCCAGGTGGGCATTGTCAACGTGTTTGCATCACCCGACATGGCCGCCACCAATAATTTCGTTATCACGCACGAAATGCTGCATACCCTTGGTGCCAGCGATAAGTACGGGCCGCCCCACATGCTGCCAATCTTTCCGCAAGGCTACGGAGAACCGGACAAAACGCCCCTCTACCCGCAACGACTCGCCGAGATCATGGGCGGGCGCGTGATGATCTCTGACGACGATGCGGTGATGCCCACAAGCCTCAAGCAAGCGCTGGTCGGACCGGAATCGGCACTGGAGATTCGCTGGCTCGACTAACCGCATGCCGGCCAGCTATCGCCGGGATACATTGCTCGCGCGCGGTCATCGGATTACCCTCAACGCTTTCGTCACGGCGCGACAATTAAGCGGAGAACCCGAAATGCGGTATGGCACGATTATAGGCACCCTGTTATTGATCTTTATCGGTGGCTGCGCCACCACGGGCACGACCGGATCGGAAACAGCCGTTGCGCCTGCTGAGCCTGCTCGCGTCTACTCGACTGTCGGAGACCCCGGCAAACTGAATAGCGAACAGCCCACTGTCTTTATCACCGGCGCAAACCGCGGTATCGGTCTGGAATTTGTGCGTCAATTCTCAGAGCGCGGCTGGAACATAATTGCCACGGCCCGAAACCCTGGCTCATCAACAGAGCTGCTCGCCCTGGCCGATGGCTATCCTCGACTGATAGTTGAGGAGCTGGACGTGACCGACCACGAACGCATTGACGGACTGGCCCTGAAGTACGCCGCAACACCGGTGGATATTTTGCTAAGCAACGCGGGTATCACACCGCGCTACAAGTCAGCGTTTGCGAAAGTAGAAGGCGTGGATTGGGACATGGCGCTGCAGAGTTACGAGGTGAACGCCATGGCACCACTAAAGCTGGCACAGAGCTTTATGGATCTCGTTGCTGCTTCGGATACCAAGAAAATAGTAGTCATCAGCAGTAAAGCCGGATCATTCGAACTCAGCCCCGAGATGCCGATGATGTATAGCTATCGGGCCAGCAAAGCGGCGCTCAATATGTATATGTATGCACTGTCGTTCGAAACAGTTAAACGGGGCATAACTGTTACGCTGCTATCTCCCGGACAGGTGAACACCACGCCCGGATTCAAGATGAAGGGCGCTATCGAGCCTGAAGAATCAGTATCTAAAATGCTCGCTGTGATTGATGGCCTGACCCCGGAAAACAATGGTCAGTTTCTGGATTACGAAGACGGGCGCGTGCTCGGCTGGTAAATCAGGCAGGCGGCTTGTCCCGATCTATGGGCATAGCAAGCTGAAGAATATCGCTGCTTGATTCCGGTCGATGAAAATCGCGCGGAGTCAGCGGCGTTTCCAGCTTCTCTTCCAACCACCGGATTATTGACTCCCAGCGTTCTGCGTCTTGCTTCATGCGGGTGGTTGGCATCTCGTGTATCGACAAGCCGCGCTCGGCCGAATGGACGTAGCTCTGACTGTCCCTAAGCACGCCGACCACAGAAATTGCCAGGCTGTTCAGAAAGCGCATCAGTTTACGGTACGCGACGGTGTTTTCACGCACGCGATTGGCGATCACCCCGATACGGCCCATTCGGCGACTGACTTTGGCAATCAGCAATAAATCTTTCATCAACAGCGATGCCGCATGGACGTCGATGTCGGATGGCAGCACAGGTATGAGAATTGCGTGGGCGCCCGAGGTCAGTTCCGCAAGGTTCTCTGCGGGCACCGACGCCGGCGAATCGACAACCAGATACTTGATGGAGGGCGGCACTCGCAACTGCCAGCTTCGGGTGGCGCTGCTGCGAACATCAAACGCGGATATGCCGTGGATAGGCGCTGAATTGCCCGGACGTATCTTAAGCCAGCGCATTGACGACCCCTGAGGGTCAAAATCCATGATGGCCACGGAATTGCCATGGGCAGCGAGATAGCCGGCGAGATTTGTGGCCAGCGTCGACTTGCCACAACCCCCTTTCGGGTTTAGCACCACGATTTTGCGCAAGTCCTTATGTCCGGGCACACTAAGCCGCATGCTGGTCGCCCCTCTCAACTGTCCAGGTATTTATCCGCAATGTCCGCCACAGTATCGCGCAGATACTGCCAGGATTCATCATCATTTAAATCCATCCCGAGATAGGTCGGGTTGTTGCGCTCGCGGATCGCCAGATAGGATGCCAACCCGTTGACCATAAAGATCAGATTCCATACCTGATCGGTCAGATCCTTATCGGCTGTCTCAAGCTTGATAAAATCCGCAACCCCCTTTCCCGGGCGCACCAAAGCTTCCGCAAAGGCACGCGTGATCTCGCTTGGGGCCATAAGCTCTGCTGCCAGCATCTCCACCGTCTGCGGGCGCGCCCGGATTGCATCGACGTAATTACACAGCACCGTGCGCACCCGCATGCGCACCGGTAACTTTTCGAAGGCCTCGGGGTCGTTGCCTATCAGCTCAATGGGCGCGGGCCAAAAGCTACTGTTAGCCACCCAGTGGCTGGCGAGTCCGGCCAGACCTCCAAAATACCTGTAAATCAATACCTTGTTGACGCCCGCCTCTTGGGCAACCACGTTTACGCCCAGCCCTTCCACCCCGTCGCGAAGC
Source organism: Gammaproteobacteria bacterium (assembly GCA_030426355.1). Classification (GTDB taxonomy): domain Bacteria; phylum Pseudomonadota; class Gammaproteobacteria; order Steroidobacterales. Next base: position 93,832 of record JAUHYQ010000005.1, on the reverse strand, counting down.
AGAACCGCTTCAAAAGCCTCGATGATCTGCGCCTCGGTTGATTGCCGATCGCGCTTGTCGCGGCGCCTGTTGCTGTCGGTCACATCGGTCATTCGCTTGCCGTGCCCCTGAATCCAATACCCGCTGACGATTGTACTTCAACTCCGCCGCAACCTCCGGCGCAAACTCTGCATATACTCGGGCTCCACGACGAATAGCGCTATAGCAACCAGGGCGTTCAGAATCGAAACCAGGCCGAACAACCACAAAATAGAAAAGCCGTTGCTCAGCACCACAATTGCCAGTCCGGCTGCTGTGACCATCAGCAGTGCGTTCAACACGTTGTTTGCAGCGATAATGCGGGATCGGTACCCCGGCTCGGAGCGATGCTGCACAACCGTAAACAAAGGCACAATGTATATGCCGCCTGCCACGCCCAACAACAACACATCAGCAAGCACCCGCCAAGCGCTACTGGTTGCCAGCCAATCCAGCGCCCCCAGGAGAGCGCCGTTTGCAAAAGGTTCCGTCCATGCCAGGTCCAGGCCGAACAACGTGAGACCGGCCGCGCCGAGAGGAACTATCGCCAAATCTATCTGGCCTCTGGTCAGCCGTTCGCACATCAGCGAACCAACCCCCACGCCAATCGAAAACAGCGACAGCAATAACGTCACCACCTGCTCGTCGCCGCCCAGGTAGATGCGGGTAAAGTTTGGCAGCTGCGCAAGATAGATCGAACCTAGAAACCAGAACCATGAAATCCCCAGTATCGAAACAAAAATCAGCCGGGTACGCATTGCATAGGAAATAATGCGCCATGTTTCCGTGGCTGCGTTCCAATTCACAGCCATCTGCGGACTGAGTGCGGGAACGTCAGGTATAGCAATGCTGCTGAAGTAACCACTGATCGCGACCAAAACGACAGCCAATGCCACCCAGTAGCGCCCCGTCTCGTCTATGCCAATCAGTATGCCGCCACACGCCGTGCCCAGCAAAATCGCAAGAAAGGTTCCGGTCTCGACCAGGCCGTTGGCGCCCAGCAATTCATGCTCGTCGGTAAGTTGCGGTAGAACGCCGAATTTGGCCGGGCCGAAAAGGCTGGACTGCATGCCCATTAAGAACAGTAAGGCTATAAGCGCAGGAATCTGATCGAACCACAATGCCACTGCCGCCAGCAACATGATGACGATCTCCAGCAATTTAACGTAGCGAATCAGTCGGGCCTTGGGGTATTTGTCGGCAAGCTGACCGGCGACGGCTGAAAACAAAAAGAACGGCAATACGAAAAGCCCGGCACTGAGATTGATCAGTACGTCGCTGCCGGCTGCAAAACGATCGGCGGCATGAAAGGCTATGAGTAACAATAGTGCGTTCTTAAACACATTGTCGTTGAACGCACCGAGGAACTGGGTAATAAAGTACGGCGCAAAGCGCCTTTGCCGCAGCAGGACAAATTGATTTCTCTTTGTCACATTGCCCCTTCGGCTGCAGCCATTGCGACACGGCGGCCAAGCCAGCTCGCCAAAAAATACATAAGCGCGATTCTACGCGTTTCAGACCATACCGTGCTCGCGGCATGCCGAAGGTATATGCTTCGCCCCATGCATGCCGATTTACACACGCATACCACCGCTTCTGACGGACAGCTCACGCCAGCTGAGCTGATAAACCGAGCCAGTGCGGCGGGCGTCGAAATGCTGGCGATTACCGACCACGATACCGTGGCTGGGATACAGTCAATTTATGACCGCGCACCACCCAGTGTCCGGCTGATACCGGGGCTCGAACTGTCTGCCATCTGGCGAAACGCCGGTGTTCACGTTGTTGGCCTTAATATCGATTTGGACAATACCGTGCTGTCGCAGGGCATTAAACAACAACAACGAGCACGCGCTAAACGCGCCGAGGACATCGCTCGCAAACTTGAGCATGCCGGGTTTAAAGGCGTGCTGGACGGCGCCCGAAAGCACGCCGGCAACGACTGTGCGGGTCGGCCGCATTTTGCACAATTTCTGGTGCATAGCGGTCAGGTAAAAGATTTCAAAACCGCGTTTAAGAAGCATCTGGGGCGCGGCAAAGCGGGCGACATAAAAAATTGTTGGGCGAGCCTGGAAGACGTCATCGGGTGGATATCGGCAGCGGGCGGCGCTGCAGTACTCGCTCATCCCGCAAAATACAAAATGACGAACATGCGGCTGGAAGAATTATGCAAGGCCTTCGTGGCGGCCGGCGGACATGCGATCGAAGTGATCTCGGGCGCACAAGATGCAGCGCTAACTGACAAGCTTGCCCGCCTCGCCTCGCGCCATGGCCTGCTTGCTTCCTGCGGATCGGACTTTCATCAGCCGGGGCAGCCATGGGCAGAGTTGGGACAGGCGCCGACATTACCGTCCTCGTGTCGGCCAGTTTGGGAATATTGGTAAACCGACCGCAGCACCGGTCACGAACCGCCTGCCGGTCAATAAACCGCCTAGAGTCAAGGATATAGAGACTTTCCGCCGCTCTGGCGGGGATAATCCCGCATCGCGGCATGCCGGGGTATAGGTATAAATCCGGCTAGCCCCCTTTATGCGAATACAATTGAGTATCCGATCCAAATCCGCAACAGGACAAGACGATGTATATCAATTTCTGGTATCCGGTGGCACTGAGCAAAGATGTCACCAATGAAAAGCCGGTCCAAGCTGAAATCATGGGCCTTAATTTTGTGGCGTTCCGCGACACGGAAGGTAAGGCACATGTTATTAGCAACACTTGCGTTCATCGCGGTGGCGCGCTGGGACGTGGAAAAATTAAAGGCGACTGCGTTGAATGTCCCTACCACGGCTGGCAATTTTCCGGCGATGGCAAGTGTCAGGTAATCCCGACCAATCCGCTGGATGTTAAACCGCCGGCACGCGCCAAAGTGGATGCGTACCCTGCCGAAGAACGTTACGGAATACTGTTCGCTTTTCTTGGTGACCTGCCGGCAGAAGAACGCCCGCCGATCTATGACATACCCGAATTCGGAAAAGAAAACTGGCGTTCAAATGACATTGTAGTTTTCGAAATCAATGGTTACTACCAACGCTCTATAGAAAACGGCATGGACGGCGCTCACAACGAATTTGTGCATCCGCTGCAAGGCGCACCGTCTATTATCGAGAACCTGCGCAAACACGACATTGATGTTAAAGACGAATCGGAGTGGGGCTGCGGTTTTATGTTTGCCGCCAGCGGGAGCACATCTGAGGACACCAAGGTGCTCGGTGCCGGCGAAGGCAGGACGGTAGCGGGCTCGTCCATACACGGCCCGAATACGCTGATAACACGGATCAACTTCACCGAAGAGCGAGGTTTCGCGCAGTACTTTTTCGAAGCCCCTGTAAGCGACTGCAAAACACGTATCTTCTTTGTAAACATGCGCAGCTGGATGCTGGACGAAGAAATGGACCAACGCATCATCGATATCAATATGCGTATTGCCAAGGAAGATATCGATATCATTGAGGGGCTTGAACCGGTGCGTACCCCTAAATCGACTGCAAAAGAAGTACTGACCAAGGCCGATGCACCGATTTATCGCTACCGCGACTTCCTGAAAATGTGGGATGACCGGGGCTGGCGCATTGACTGGAAGGAGTTACAAAGCCAGCGAGGCGACGTGGCATTTGCAATTCCCTGCCCGGCACGCCGCACAGAGAAAAACTGGGTGCTGGATCCGGTGCCGCTGGTGAAAAGCGTCGATGCCAAACCGAAACTTAAAGGCGTCGCGTCATAGCACGATTGGCAAAAATCAGACACAAAAAAAGCCCCGCTGTGCGGGGCTTTTTTTATCTCGCCAATACTTACTGACTGCGAAACTGAACCTGCAGCCCGTACTCACGACCTTTTTGCATCGGGCCTGCAGTGAACAAACCGGCGATGGATGTCAGGTTGCCGTAATTGGCTTCATCACGCAGGTTCTTTCCAAACAATGAGACTGTCCACTGATCATCAGGCGATATCCAGTTTATGCTGCCACCCAGCCGATGCTGCGTATCGAACAACTGGGTATTGGCGTCATCATAATAGTTTGGATCGCGATATCCGTAGTCAGCCTGCAAGCGAAGTACGCCGTTGCCATCAAGGTTGAAGTCATAACTGCTGCCCAGACTGAACGACCAGCGGGCTAGACGCGGCAACTCTGCGCCAATATAAGGTGCGCCGGTGGCCGGATTGATGCCGGTGTACAACGGATTAATGCTGTCGTACTTGCCATCCAGATAACCCAGCGAACCCCATATTGAGAAGGCATCAGTCGGCACCGCATTAAACTCAAACTCAACGCCCTTAATAGTGACATCGCCGGCATTAATAGTGGCCTGCAACACGATGACATCCGGGTCGCCCTGGTTCAGCTCGCGCTGCATATCCTTAATGTCGTTATTGAAATAAGCAATGTTCATACGCAATTTGTTGTCAAACACTTCCGACTTCAAACCAATTTCGAAACTGCTCTGCTCTTCTTCCCGAGTCGGGCCAGCCGGATAACCCAGCGGCGGTATAGGGCCGGGTTTGGCATTGCGGAAGTTAAACCCGCCTGCACGATAGCCTTTGGTCCAGAACGCATAAGCCTGCGCGTCTTCTGCAAAGTCCCACTGCGCACCCAGCTTCGGCGTCCAGTAATCCCAGTCGCCCTCGAGATCATCAAAACTGCACATAAACGTGGTGACATCGGGGCAGAATGCGATCGGCAAGCCTATCGGCCCGTCAATAATGCGTGCGTCCTTTTCTTCATCGGAGTAACGCAGACCGGCAAGCAACGTGATGCTGTCCGTAATCGCGTATTCGTTGTTGATGAAGACACCATAGGTGGTGGTCTCCATATCGCCGCCCAGGCCGATGCGTAACAAATCCGGGGCCAGCATCAGGTTGGCAGGATTAATCTGTATGTAGCGGCCTTCCCGATACTCAAGATCAATGTTCAGATAATAAGCACCGACCGTCATCTCCCAGTTATCGCCGATGGTGGTCGAGAACCTCAGCTCTTCACTGATCTGATCCTGGGCTGTAAAGCCAGTTGCAACAAATGCCGGCAAATAGGTGCCGTCAACATCGGTGGCAGATTCCTGCTCAACGTCTTTCCAACCGGTAATGCTTGTCAATACGCCGCCGGCAACATCCCAATTGACCTCAAGAGTTGCCGATTTCCAGTCCACCTCGGCAAAGCCGTAATCATTTGAGGTGGTAGAAAATTTTGCTTGCCCGCCACCGCTCACGCTGCCGATCGGGATCGGCACCAGCGGTGCAGGCAGGCCCCCGCTAACGACCGTCCAAGCGGCGCCGTCACCCTCTGCTTTACCGTATTCACCGATCAAAGCCACCTCAAGCGCATCTGAGGCGGCCCACACCAGCGACGGACGAATGATCTTGGTTTTGAACTCACCGGCATTCCGCTGACTTGAGCCGGATGGCGGCGACACCGGGTCGAAGGAAATAAACGGCGGCGAGGTGATTGCACCGCTGGTCATGTTGTTGTTGACGAAGTAGCCGTCATCGTTGTCGTAATACAGCATGATCTTGCCGGCCAGCACGTCATCAATGAACGGCGCTTCAAAAGCAGCCGCTGCACTGTAGCGCTCTTCGTCGGTAATCAGCGCCTTGAACTTATAAGCTGCTTCGCCCTGAGGATCCGGCCGCGCCGTGCGCACAGTTACCGCGCCGCCTGTCACATTGCGGCCAAACAGTAAGCCTTGCGGCCCGCGCAATATTTCAACCGATTCGAGATCCCAGGTATCCAGCACCGTTCCGTAAGTGGTGCCTTGATAAATTCCGTCGATAAAAACTCCCACGGTAGGGTCAACCGAAGGAATGGAACTGTTAATGCCTTGCCCGCGAATGGAGAAGTTTTGCACGCCGGGGAATGTACCGACCTGTTCCAACTGTACGTTAGGAATGGAATAGCTTAGGTCATCAAGTTTTTCAAACACGATACCGTCGAGCTGACCAGAGTTGTAGGCCGAAACCGCCGCGGGAACTTCTTGCAAATTCTCCGCACGACCCTTTTTCTGTGCATAGATGACGATTTCGTCCACGGCGGCCGCCGCTATTCCGGCCGAAACAGTCAGGCTAACGGCCGTTGCGACCAGTATTGAAGAACGCATATATATATCCCCCTAAGGCAACGCATTAATTCAGGAGTCTGGGCTCTGTCCTACCATACCATGAGTCAGTCAGTCTGGTAGTCTCGGAAGACAGGGTCGACCAAACCGTCACACAGAGCATTGCAAAATGACCGAAGAATCGCGCTTTGTAGCCATCAGTCACGATACCCTCGCCGCCTTTGACACAGGCAAGATTTCGCGCCGCCGCCTGCTCTCAGCCGCCGGTGGTGCCGGCCTGCTGTCCACAACCATTGCCGGGGCAGGCACCCCGGCGGCGGCCATGGCTGCTACCCCGCGCTCCGCCGCGACCGGACCGTTCACCAGCTTGCGCGACTACGTCGCGGCCATGGAAGCTCACGGGAACGTCATGCGCTTTGACCGCGTTGATCAGGATGCATACGAAGCCACCGCACTGATGTATCGACTGGTGGATCAGTTCGGAACTTATCGTGCACCGTTGGTGATATTCGAGGAGCTGAAAATCAATGGCCGCTGGGTCAAGGGCCCGCTCATCGCAAATCAGTTACGCCATGTGGATGCGGAAGCATTGCTATTCGGCATGCAACCGGTCCCCCATGACAACATCGCAACCTGGCACCGGGCACGTGCTTATCACGATCAGGTGCTGGCCGAGAACGGCGGGGACTACCCGCAGATAGCGCCGCGTGAAATCCCGCGCGACCAGGCGCAGTGCAAGGAAGTGACCTTGAGTGGCGACGAGATCGATGTCACCCGCTTTCCCTTTATACAAAACAACCCAGGAGATAGCGGGCGCTTTATCAACACCGCTTCGGTGTTCACCAACGATCCCAAATTGGGCCTGAACATAGGCACTTACAGATGTGAAATTAAAGGTCCGCGACACATTTCCGTCGGCTCGGGCGAAGGGCAAACCGGCTACAACATGCTGATGGCGGCGCGCGAGCGCGGCGAGAAATCAGCTCAGGTCACGCTGATCGTCGGGCAGGAACCCATGGTATGGCTGGTGAGCGGAGCCCGCATTCCAAACCGTATCGGCAACAAGCCGGTGGACGAAATGGCCTACGCCGGCGGCCTGCGGGGCAGCGCCATTGAAGTCGTGAAATGCGATACCAACGACTTTATGGTGCCGGCAACAACCGAAATGGTCATCGAAGGAGCGGTCAGTCTGGAAAGCTTCGAAAACAATGGCCCGTATGCCGAAAGCCCGGGGTACATGGGGGCTGCCTATGAGTCAGCCTTTACCATGACCGTTGAACGGATTACACATCGGCGTGACCCCTGGCTCACGAATGACTTCACGGGCGTTACCGGCCCGCTTATTGAAGCACCCAGCACGGCCCTGGTGGTCGCCGGCCTGAAGAGCCTGAACCCAAACGTGGTGAATTATCGCTATCTGCAAAGCGTGAACTACATCAGCATTAACAAAACCAAACCCGGGGAAGCCGCAAAACTCGGAAGACAGCTTGCCCGACTGATCCCCACGATGAAAATTGTCATCATGGTGGATGGCGATATAGATCTGTGGAAAGAAGAAGACCGCTTTCATGCGTTTGCGACCCGATGGCAGCCGTCGGCAAGTGAAATATTTGAGAATCAGCGCGGCGTTCCGCTGGAGCCCAGTTCTCCTGCACGCGGCATCACAAGCAAGATCGTGATTGACGCGACTCGCCAATGGCCTGAAGAAGGCGGCCCCGAAACCTTCCCGGAACTGAGTCGGAACATTCTGGAAGAGCATGCGCCGGATTTATTTCAACGCATAGACGAAAAATGGGGCAAAGCTATCAAAAACCGCCGCAATATTTAGGGGCGATTATTTAGGGGCGCATGCTAATACAATTGCGCAATAACTAATTTTGCAGAATAACCGCGACCACCAATAACAATACGGTAAATGCCTGAAAACCGACTCTTGCCCACATCAACGGCGCACTGGCAAATCGGTTTGTGGTCTGGCTGCCACTCATCGAAATGAGCCCCAGCAACAAGGCTAATGTTGTTGCGCCCAGTGCCAGGACGATGACTATCATCAGCGGATCCATATGACTCCCCCCAAGGTTGTTATGGCATCTGCTCAAGTATAGGCCAGCCCGTGCCAGGACCGCCAAGAAAGCCCTTTCAGGCTAGCCGAGATGCTCTGCAAAATACTGATTTAAAAGCCGATCTTCGGGGTCTAGCTTCTGCCGCATAGCGCGAAAACGGTGCAGCCGCTCGCCGTATATCCGACGCGCATAGGCGGGCCGGAACGAGGGCGTCTGATTAAACACCGGGGTGCCGTGAAAGTGCGTCGCAAACTCCCCGAAACCCAGAACAAAGTCATCCCAACCGTCGCGGCGAGTAGACCGTATGTTCAGTGCAAATGCAGGTTCGTCAAAGCACGGCGATAACAAACTGCTTTTGTCCTCGCCAATAAACCAGACGTCTGCAGGCAAGTCGCAACGAAACCGGGTTTCGCGATAGTGGCGCACGCAGTATTTTCTGTACGTCTGCAGGGCGGCGGCAAAGCGGCTGACTGGAAACAACCACGCGCAGTTAATCACCTCCTCTGCCAGCACCAGTCGCTTGAACTTACCGCTTTGTTCAGCGACTTTAGGCAATACCGTCGTACTTGCCCAGTCTTTAAGGCGCCACGGCAACATCGCCGCCTCATTGTCATTGCTGCAGCCATCCTGCAAGCGCTGTTCCAGATACACACGGTCGCGAAACGGATAACAGGTTGCGTGCATCGCCATTTGCTGTTCCGCAATCTCCGGTAAGAGCCGCACAAACTCGTCAAAATCGACCTTGCTGCTGCGCATAGTTGTTGCGACACGCGGTTGAATGCTCAGAGTCGCCGAATAGATGACGCCCAACAGACCGTAGCTGGTTCGCACCAGCGACAGCAGATCCTGCGTACGCTGTGTAACCTCGACTTTGCGGCCGCGACCGTTAATCAGGGTCAGGCTGACAACCGATGCTGAAAATTGCCTCACATCAGGGTCACTTTGAACTCCCAGGGTCGGGCTGCTGATAACACCACCAATCGTCCGGTCTCTGTCCGCGCAGGCACCGGTCAGCTCAAAGCCGTCTTCGGCGAGATAGTCGTCGAGTTCACGCAAGCGCATTCCGGCCTGCACGGTGACCGTCCGCTTCGTCATGCCAAGCACCTGATTGAGGCGCGTCATGTCCATCCGCGTGCCACTCGCGACCTTCGCAGCTCGCGTGGTAGAGCTACCGGAACCAGATGGCCGCACCGGGGTCGGATAGCGCTCCGGGTCGGTCAGTACAGCGGCGATTTCATCGGCGGACTTCGGCTCAACCGTGACGACTTTATCGGGCTGGTCAGGCTGCGCTGAGCGCGGCCCTGTTTGCTTGCGACCTGCATTTACGACACTGGTGTAAAGATCGGTTGCGGCACTGGCCATTGATGTGACTCCACTGTGAGTAGCTGTAGACAAACAGACAACACAAAGTAGTCGGGCCAATACCTTGTTAATGAACGGCAGGGAATGCCGGGAACGCGAAGCAGAGCGCTCGCGTGTTACTGGCAACCCCGCCGTCATAGGACTGATCCCTTAGACCGGTGGCTTTGTGTCCCCGGCTTTCACCGGGTTTACCGTTTGTCAGTGTTTCTAACCGCTATCATCCGGCGGCCAAATCAAAAATGCAAACGCAAATCATGGACTTATGTCATATGCCCGCTACCAGGGCATTGGATTGCCATCAAAGTTCAGAAAATCTCCGCTGTTTTCAATGGTCAGGGAATCGATCAGCTCGATCATCGCCGCGACAGAATCCTCCGGTCGCGTCAATTCAATGACCCCCGCGCGAATCAATTTAACAATCTGTGCAAAGTCATCCGGAACGGGGTCGTCGGGGCCAATATCAGCGAGACCCCGGGTGTCCACCAAACCCGGATTAATCAGCCCGACCACAATACCCTCCGATGCCAGATCCATAGAAAGGTTATGCATCAGAAAATGCGTGGCTGCCTTGCTGGCTCTATAGGAATAAAAATCGGCGGGCGGTCGCAGATAGCCGTTGGAGCCGGCCGCACTCCCGAGCGTGACGATTTTTCCCGGGCCGGCAGCACGCACATTGTCGATAAAGGCTTCAATTACACGCATAGGCCCAAGCGTGTTGACTTCATATTGCATGACTGCGAGTTCATAGTCCTGCTTGCCGAAAAACTGGGCATCTCGCGACCCAAGCAGCGCCGCATTATTAAGCAGCAGATGAATGGGCTGATCTTTCAGCAACTTCGCCAGGTTGCGAATCTCGTCGACATTAGTGACATCCAGTTTCGCCAACTCGAGATTGTCGTACTGTCGGGACAATGCCTGCAGTTCATCGGCGCGTGACGGATTACGGCTGGTCGCAATTACCCGCCAACCCGCAGCCGCGTACTGGCGCGCAAATTCCAGACCGATACCGCGATTGGAGCCGGTAATCAGTGCGGTTCGCTGCACCGTGGCCGACTCCTCGGCGTGCACGGCGGCAACAGGCCCAAGGCTTAGCGCTGCCAGGGCGCATAGCCATGCCAGCCAAGGGGTGAGGCCGTCTGTTCTGCGGTCATGCATCGGTAATTCTCCCTAGTGTTGCGGCGCTGTTATTTACTCATACTATTCCGGAAACTGTTCATACAAAAGCAGGGGGAGGAAACAATCATGTTCATGAACTTTTGGTACCCCGCCGAAGAGAGCGACCAGATCACCAGCGAACCGAAGAAAGTCAAAATGCTGGGCCTTTGGTTTGTTCTGTGGCGAGACGATAACGATGCGGTGCACTGCGTCGCCAACACCTGCACTCATCGCGGCGGTTCACTCGGCGATGGCAAAGTCGTCAAAAACTGTGTGCAGTGTCCCTATCATGGCTGGCTGTTTAACGGCAAAGGGGAATGCGAACGGATTCCATCGCTTGGGCCGCTCAAAAAAGTACCGGAGCGCTCACGTATCGATGCCTACCCGGTGGACGAGCGTTACGGTCTGGTGTTCGTTTTTCTGGGCGATCTCCCGGAGCATGAACGACCGACAATTATGCCGATCAACGAATACGGCACCGATGGCTGGCGAACGTTACGCATGCGTTACAACTGGAAAGCCAACTACATACGTCTGGTCGAAAATCAATCCGATCCCTCGCACGTGGAATACGTGCACAGCGGCATGGGCATGGCCGGGCAGGATGAAAACTACCGCGTGCCAAAATTCAACATCGAGGAATCTGAATGGGGTGCTGGTGCAATGACCGAGTTTCAGACTCCCGGCTCACCGGACGAGGAAATGGGCAAGGTCATTGTCAAAGGGCCCTCTGACGCCGGCTCGGGCTTTCACGGTGCATCGATGACGTGGACCCGCATCCACTTCAACGCGACCGAGGGCATGAACATGTACATCTATGCATGCCCACGGGACGAAGACGATCTGGAGATTTTCCTGATCAACACGCGTAACACGCGCCTTGATCCGCAAATGGACGAACGTTTTCTGGAACGCATGGCGGTGGCTGTCGAGGAAGACCGGATTGTCGTGGAAAAACTCGATCCGGTTATCCCGTCCAAAGAGGCCATCGGAGAGTTCATTGTGCCCGCCGATGATGTGCTCATGACTTACAGACGCATGCTGACCGAGTGGCAGGCTAAAGGCTGGCGCATCGATGTAGAAACCATGAATGCCAGCCGACAGCGCACTGCTTACGCGATTCCAGGCCCGGCCCGCAAAGAGCTGGATCAGGAATGGGCTGTGAGCCCGGTCCCGATGTTGAAGTAAAGTAAAGCGCTGTTACTTTTTAAGCCGCGGGTCTCGGAGGTCTTTGTTCTTGACCTCGTTGTAGAACTCGTCCCAGTCGTCGCCAACGAGTTTTTCTGCCATGCGGCGCGCATAGGTATCGGGCCCCAAAGGACACTGCGCATAAAGCGACTGCCGCCAGCCGTCATCGCGAAGGTTATAAATGGACAGAACGCGATCAAACCCGTGGCGAGGTGTGCTCATTGGGCCGGTATCCCTGACCTTGATCTCAAACCAGTGGTCGTAAAGCGCCAGCGCAACGCCGGGAGCCAGGTATTTCACAAACAGGTTGGAATAACCCCAGCGAAACGCTGCCATGTTCTTGGTTGGCGGAAAAATGTAGCGATCCAGAATGTCCCAACCCACCATAACGTTGTAGAGCTCTTCAGCGACATAAATCGGTGTCGGATCTTCCCGATCCCAGATCTCTGTTGGCAAACGCCACCATTCCTGCGCATTCCAGATAGACTCGGTTTTGGAAAGTACGGCATCAATGGCTTTGAACAGCTCCGGGTCACTCGGCGGGTAACCGACGTCCCTGGGCATGGTGTGACCGCCTGCCTGCACGGATTCACTGCCGGTGGATGCACCCGTAAGCAGCATGACCGCCGCTAGCCGGGTCATCAATTCACGACGATTAACTTCAGTGTCGGAGGATTTGCTCATATTAAGTTCTCCAGAAAATTCACTTTACACTCTGTGTTTGGGTGGCCAGGCTGACCGGCATCTTTATGCGCCCGTCGTCAGACTTGGTGTCAATGTACTGGACTTCTGTTGAAATTACTCTGCTTTCCAGTGCCGGATCGGCAGCAACCAACGCTTCAAGGGTTACCCTCGCACGCTGCTCGGCCAGGGCGGCGATGTCCGCGTCGTCGACAACCTGCGACTCAATAAGCCGACGCCGCAGGTACTCCGTATAGGCAACTGCATCAAACCGGGTCTCGGCACGGCCGTTGTCAGCGTTGGTTACCTCCGCGGTGAACTGCTCCCGCAACTCCTTTAGCGGCACCTCATCAGCAAACTCTGCATCGCGATAGAGTCGTTCGGCGGCAGTCCGCCGATACCGTGCATATTCTTCACCAGACGCATCATCACCCGCATCGCGCGCGATGCGCTCTTCAATCACAGCATCCAGTCGCGCGGCAGCAATGGCCCGTCCGTCAACTTCCTTGTCCGCAACCCCGGTAACCTCGAGTTCGAGCTCAGGACGCAGCCCGAGGGCTTCAGCGAGCTTGGCAACCCGCTCCTGCTGAGGCGGCGTCAGGTCCGAGCGACCCGCCATAAATTCAATATGGTCCAGTTCACCCGCCTCTATGCCCACCAGTTTGCCCAGCAGCGCGAACGGCGAGGCGACGACTTTGACAATCAGATTGACCAACGCCTTGCCCACCACAGACCCATAGCGGAATTCCGGATCGTCGAGATTGCCGCGAATGGGCAGATCAATATCGATTGTGCCGTCCGGTTGTTTCAATAGCGCTACGGCGAGACCCAGGGGTAGACTCATAGCCCCCGGATGATCAATTTTTTCGCCCAAGGTAAAGTCCCGCAGGATGACCTTGTTTTCCCCGACCAGCGCGCTGTCTTTAACTTCGTACTGCAACCCAAGATCGAGTTTTCCGCTGGCAATCTCCCGGCCTGCAAATGCCACCGTGTAAGCGGAAAATCTCGGAATCTCGACGTTCTCAAAACTCAACTCGACATTCGTGTTCCGGGTTACATCCAGCGGCGTCAGAGTGCCGGTTACGCTCAACAAACCAAAGTCGTTGACCTTGCCCTCCAGGGAAATCCGCGAGGGCTCTTCGCTGGTCGTTGCGATGGTTGTGAGTCCGCCATTCAGTGCCGCGATCTTGACGTCAAAAGGCAGAGGCAGCGAGTAATCGGCGAAATCCGCCGCTGCATCGACAACCGTGACGCGATCGACCGTTACGGCAAAATCGTCTTCCGCAGAAGTCTCGGCTGCGGCAGTCTGCGGCTCTGTGGTCGTTTCGCTCTCACGCTCGGCGACCGACGACTGCACTCCGGGCTCGACGCGACCGAGGTTGATGCTGCCGTCTTCGGCGATGAATACGTCGGCATAGGGTTTTTCGAGCCGGACTTCTGCGACCTCTATGGCCTGCCGTCGGGCGCTGACCAGCACGTTATCAAACAACAGGCGATCCCAGCTGCCGAGGCGCGAACCCCCGTCTGTCTCGGTGAGCAAAAATCCGGTGACCTCAACATCACCCGACAGCGCAAACTCATCGGCGGGCGAACTGCTGACTTTGGCTTCCAACGCCAGGCTCCCGCCGTCAAGATTCACGTCGGCCAGCCGTTTCAGATAGGGGTGGGTTTCTGCCAGCAGCAAGCCCTTGGCCTTGATCGCCAGATCGGCAACCGGATCGGGCAGTATGCCGATCTGACCGGTCACACTGACAGTGCCGCCGGTGCGTGTGAGGATCGATAACTCGGTTGGAAACACCGCTCCGGAGCGGGAATCGATGGCGGTGATGACCAATGTCAGATCATCAATTCCCATATCGGCAGCCGGTTCAACGCTTTCGTCAAGCAGGTTTATTTTCATGCGGTCAATGGCGAAGCGACCAAGCATCGCGGTCCACACATCGGATGCGGGGCTGCTTTGCGCGGCATCTGCTTCACCCTCCGCCTCGGATACGGCCTCGGATACGGCCGCGGATTCAGTAACGATCGCCGCATCAACCGTGGAATCAGTCGCAGTATTGTCTGCGACATCATCAGGCATAATGTTCAGCACGCCGTCTGCGTCACGATGCAAAGACAATACGCTGTCTGCGATTGACACGGACTCGACAGAGACCATCTGCTCGGGCCATCGCAGCGTGCCGCCCGAGATCCTGAACTGCGGAATAGCGAGTACGTCTTGGTCATCCGTCTCTTCACTCTCGGTCAGCTGGCCGTAAGTCCTGATCAGCGCGTCTTTCAGTATAAATTCAAGGTTGTCTATACGCGCCTGCAGACCGTTGTCGGTGGCTTCCACGGAATAATTCAATTCAATGTCCGCGTCGCCCCGGGTAAATTCGAACCCGATGTCATCGCGAACATAGGCGGACACCAGCTCGACGTGCGACCCTTTAACACCGGCGCGCCCCGTCAGACTCAACGGGTTGAGCTGCAGGCTGCCGCTCCAGCTAAAGGTGCCCGCCGTCTCGGTCGTGATCACCACCTCCTGCTGCCCTTCTCTGTCCGGCAAGGTACTGAGGTTCTGCATGGCCACGTTGACCGGGCCGAAGGTGGTATCCACAGGCCTGGCTGGAACGTTATCCTGCCAATGCAAAGCCGCATCATTCACCGACAGATTGTCGATTAGAAAGCCAAAAGGCTCGCTGTCGTCGGGCGCATTCTCCACACCCTCTGCCTGTTCGGCAGGAAGCAGGAATTCGGCATTCAGCGCCCCGTTCGCATCCCGTGCGATAAACACCTCGGGCGAGTCCAGACGCACCTCGGCAAAAGACAGTGCCAGGCGAAAAATGGAACTCAATTGCAGATTTGCATAGACCTGCTCCGCGCGCGCAAAAACATCGCCATCCGGTTCGGCCACTTCGAGGCCGTCAACACGCACGCTGAGCACGTAGGGGTTGACGACGATTTTTGCGACTCTTAAATCTGCGTTGTAAAGATCGCGATAGACCGACACGGCAATCTTCTCGGCCACCCACGGCAGCAGGAAAACGCCCAGCAATGAATAGACAACGATGACCCCCGCACCCGCCAGAATCTTGCGCCGGTGCTGTGCAAACGCGTCCTTAACGACCTGAATGTTCGTCATGCTTGCAATCGTCGGATTTACGGAAAGAATTTCTTGTTATTGCGGCCATGATAACCGCATTAACTAACCGAAAATAAGAAGGGCGCCACAAGGGCGCCCTTCTTATTTGCTTGGTGGTGATGGGTGGACTTGAACCACCGACCTCAGCATTATGAGTGCCGCGCTCTAACCAGCTGAGCTACATCACCAATGTGTGTCGCGTGCCTGTCGAAAAAGGAGGATTTTCCTCGCGAGGGCGCGCATTTTCGGCTCCGGGTGGCCTGCTGTCAATGGCACGGCCAATACTGCCGCCTCGAAACCTTCTAACAGGCTAATTGTTGCCCGACTGAAGCTCGGCTGTTGCCTGCTCTATTTGGCGCCCGAGCCGCGCCAGCGAGGCTTCCAACTTCTTTTTTTCGAGTAATAACGGCCGCCGTTCATCACCCTGACCCGCCGCTTTGAGTTCGCGTTCTAATGCCAGCAGTCGCTGACTGCCTTCGGTGTAGTCGCGCTTCAGGCTCTCGATCTCATCAATCAGCCTCTGCTGGTCCGGCGTGATCGTATCGGCGTCAGAATGGGCGCCAGAATCAGTGCCGCCGGACGCGGATTGAGGTTGCTCATCAACAAAGGGCTCTGTTTTCTCCGGTGGCGCATCAGGCAACTCCACCACCCGTGTTTGTGACTTCCGGGCATTGCTTTCGCTGACCAGGGTAACAGGGTTCGTCACCAGATAAAGATTCGGCAGCGCCGCAATATCATGCGCTGCTGTTTCCAGCCGCACATGGAGTAAATCCATCTGCAAAACCTTGCCTGAAAATTCGCCAACGCGAACATGGTCACCTACGCGGTAAGCGCGCAACGACCTCAGCATAAAGCCAGCCATCACGTTGCCCACGAATGCAGTACTCGACAACGCAACAGTGGCGCTGAAAAGAATGCCGAGAAAAATGACCAAATTACCGCGACTTTCGTCGGCAATTGGCATGCTCAGCACTGCAGAAAACAGGGCAACCAGAGAAACAACTGCCATCAGCAGCTGGCGAACATGCTGCTGCGCGGGTCGGCCAGCAAAGAACACCAATAAACGCCAATGAATGAAATAAAGCACGGCGAGCACAACGATAATTATGCCCACGGACACACCGAAGGCGGTTAGCCTGCCGAGCAAATCAGACATTGAATCTAAAGTGCATGACGTCGCCTTCCTGAACGATGTATTCCTTACCCTCCAGACGCAGTTTACCGGCTTCCTTGGCGCCCTGCTCCCCGCCACAGCGAATGTAGTCGTCGTATCCGGTGACTTCCGCGCGGATAAAGCCTTTCTCGAAATCGGTATGAATCACGCCAGCGGCCTGGGGTGCTGTCGAGCCGCGGCGGACGGTCCAGGCGCGCACTTCCTTCTTTCCGGCAGTGAAATAAGTCTGCAGGCCCAGCAATTCGTAGCCGGCGCGCACCACGCGGTTCAGGCCTGGCTCACTCAGACCAAGGTCATCAAGAAAAGCCTGCTTGTCTTCGCCATCCAGCTCAGCAATCTCTGATTCGATAGCCGCGCACACCACGACCACGACCGCGCCTTCGACGGTGGCGAGCTCGCGGACTTTATCCACGTGTTTATTGCCGCCCACGCCGGCCTCGTCAACATTCGCCACATACATAACCGGCTTGGCAGTCAGACAATGGAGCTCACGCAAGGCCGCAAATTCCTCGGGCGTTGCCGACAGCGTCCGGACCGGCTGCCCGCTGTCCAGATGTTCGGATAGCCGCTGCAATAAATCACGCCACGCTATCGCTTTCTTGTCGCCCGTCTTGGCGTTCTTGCTGGCCCGATCCAGCGCTTTAGTGACCGAATCCAGATCCGCCAGCATCAGCTCGGTATTAATAACTTCAATATCACGCACCGGATCGATGCCGGTCGCAACATGCGTAATGTCATCATTTTCAAAACAGCGCACCACGTGTGCAATGGCATGTGTCTCCCGAATATTGCCGAGAAATTTATTACCCAGCCCTTCGCCCCTGGATGCACCGGCAACCAAACCGGCAATGTCCACGAACTCCACGGTGGCGGGCAACACTCTTTCGGGATGCACAATATCGGCAAGTTCCTGCAACCGGGTGTCGGGGACTGTGACCACACCCACGTTGGGATCGATGGTGCAAAAAGGATAATTCTCCGCTGCAATACCTGCAGCAGTGAGTGCATTAAACAGGGTGGACTTGCCGACGTTAGGCAGGCCCACGATTCCGCATTGGATGGCCATGAAGGGTGGTATTTTCCGTCGATAGGGTTGTCGATATACTGCACGCTGAAGCGCGGGAAGCGCCAGCGGGCGGCCATAGTAGCCCAAATTGATCCGCAAGACAGACAAGCCGTCATCACGGCGGTAGCGCTTAAAACCGCTGTGCTAGCATCGCTCTCCCCCGCAACCCTACCGGAGTCCGCATCATGTTTGAAACCACTATTGCCGGCAGCCTGCCCCGTCCCGACTGGCTCGCAGAACCGGAGCGTCTCAAAGGCGGCTGGAAACTGGAAGGCGAGGCTCTCAAAGAGGGTCAACGGCGTGCCTGCCGAGAGTGGATTCAGCATCAGGAAGAGGCCGGAATCGACATACTGACTGACGGGGAGGTTTATCGTCGGCATTTCGTGCACAGCTTTCTGGAAGGCATCAGTGGCATTGACCAGAACAAGAAGACGGTAATGGGCATCCGCGATAACCGCTATAACCTGGAAGTGCCCACAGTCACCTCAGCCGTTGGCAGGCCTGCTCCGGTGTTTCTGGACGATTTCAAATACACCCGAAGCCTGACCGACAAGGCGCTAAAAATCACCCTGCCCGGCCCAATGACCATTTGCGACACCATTGCCAATGATCACTATGGCAGCCGACCGGAAATGGCGATGGCCTTTGCCGAGCTGCTGAATGCAGAAGCACTTGAACTGGAAGCCGCCGGTGCCGACGTGGTGCAATTTGACGAGCCGGCCTTCAACGTATTTATGGATGACGTTAACGAATGGGGTATTGAGACCCTGAACCGAGCGGTTGAAGGGCTAAAATGTACCAAAGCCGTGCATATTTGTTATGGCTACGGGATCGATGAAAATAATCGCTGGAAAGAAACACTTGGCGAAGAGTGGCGGCAATACGACGAGATTTTTCCGGCGCTCAACAAGAGTCATATAGATCAGGTATCGCTGGAATGTGCGAGTTCGCACGTCCCGCTGTCCGTTATGCGTCACCTCAGCGATAAACAGCTGATGGTGGGTTGCGTCGCAGTCACGCCCGACCGGGTGGAGTCAGCCGAAGAAGTTGCCGCCACTATTCAGGAAGCCATGAAATATGTCGATGCGGAGCGTATTTTGCCCTGCACCAACTGCGGCATGACGCCCATCCCCTACGGCGTAGCGCTGGCGAAAATCCGGGCGCTGGGCGAGGGGGCCGCACTGGCCCGCAGCCGGCTTCAGACATAATCACTATGCTCCTGACCGAACCCTGCGCCTGCTATGCTGTCCTATAATGTATGACGCCGGAGGCCGGCAGGCGCTGCAGAGGATTGAATATGAACCACACCACGACAACCCAATTGATTACACGCGGCTCATCCGCGCCCGTTTTAATGCTGCTGGCAGCAGCACTGCTAAGCGCCTGTGCTTCCAGCCCGCGGGTATTCGTAAACGAAGCACCCGGCGCACAGATTGACCGCTATCGCACCTATGCGTTCGCGGAACAACTGGGTACCGACAATCAGGCCGACGTGCGTTCGTTAATGAGCCAGTACCTGATGATGGAAGTTGCCGGACAACTCGATAGCCGTGGCTATCAAATGGATGAGAACAATCCTGATGTGATCATCGACTTTGCCCTGATTACCAAAGAAAAATTGCGGTCCACACCGTCAACATCACTGGGCGGCTATTACGGCTACGGCCCTTACCCGGGTTACGGTTACTACGGTAGCTATGGTGGCCAGAACATCACCCAATACACCGAGGGCACATTGAGCGTCGCGGTCGTTGACCGACAGACCATGAGCGTCGTTTGGGAAGGCATAAATATTTCACGGATCACGGACGAAGTTCGTGAAGACATGGGCGGGTCGGCAGCGGCAGTCATTGAAGAAATTTTTTCCCGCTTCCCCTACAGGGCGGCCGGCGCTTCTCGGTCATTGGCAAGTACTCAGTAACTGCCACCCTGAAGCAAGTCTGAGGCTAGTCGGAGCTGTGCAGAAAGTGCATGGCCCTTTCCGGCCCTTCAGCCAGCAGTTTTTCGATCGCGCGCTCGGCATCGGGCAACGCTGCCTCGATGAGTTGCTTCTCCGCCTGCCCGGGCGGCTTTAGCACAAAGCCTGACACCTGCGATTTATGGCCGGGATGACCGATGCCAATCCGCAAGCGCATGAACTCCTTGCCGCAATGGTTGATGATATCCCGCAGCCCATTGTGTCCGCCGTGGCCGCCGCCCATCTTCAAGCGGACGTCACCCGGCGGTATATCCAGCTCGTCATGCATAACCAACATCTGTTCGGGCTGAAGCTTGTAAAAGTCGAGCATGCGACGCACTGCCTGACCGCTCTCATTCATGTAGGTCGCCGGCTGAAATAAACGCACATTGCTGCTGCCAATTGACACCTGGCAAACATCACCCATGACCTTTTTCTCGGCTTTAAGCACGCCGCCTGCCGCACGAGCAATACGCTCCAGCATCCACACACCCACGTTGTGGCGGGTAGCGGCGTATTGATCGCCCGGATTACCGAGCCCGATGATGACGGCAATGCTCATAAAAAACCTCGAGCATGCGAAGACAAGCTAGTCGTCCGAGCCTTCTTCGTCCTTGGCATCGCCGGCTTTCTTCGGCGCGGCATCCTCGTCGCCTTCTTCCTCTTCTACTGTCTCGGATTCCTCCGCAACACGCATGACGTGTACAGAACAGATCGCCTCGTCGGTTGGCGGCTCGTGCGTAAGCGCCGTAATCTGTACGCCTTCCGGAAGTTTGATATCCGACATGTGCAACATGTCATCAAGCTCCATACCTG
This sequence comes from Gammaproteobacteria bacterium, assembly GCA_030426355.1. GTDB lineage: Bacteria > Pseudomonadota > Gammaproteobacteria > Steroidobacterales. Next base: position 73,184 of record JAUHYQ010000005.1, on the reverse strand, counting down.
CCAGATCTACCTCGATATATTCAGGGAGGTATCGCGGCAAACACACAACTTCGACTTCGATAACGGTCTTGGATACGCTGCCGCCGGCCTTAACGCCCGGCGCAATTTCTTCATTGAGGTAATGCAGCGGAACGGTCATACGGATCACTTCATCCTCAACCACGCGCTGCAAATCAATGTGCATTATCTGACGCTTGGCCGGATGCACCTGAATATCCTTGATAATCGTACGGCGCATGTTCTCGCCGACCTTGATTTGCAGAACGCTGGACATAAAGGCTTCGCTTTCTGTCGCTTTCAACAGTTCGTTATGATCGAAGGTCAGTGCGCGCGGTTCGCGGCCTCCCCCGTAGATGATTGCGGGTACTTTCCCGGCATGACGCAGGCGGCGGCTCGAACCTTTCCCCGTGTCTTCCCGATACTCCGCAACCAGGTTTATTTCTGATGCCATGATTGCTCTCCAAATTGATTAATCAGACCGGGTTTCGACCACGCCGGACTGCTGGCCCCTAGGCAGGGGCGCGCGATAATACCAGACAAAATGATGCAACGGCGGTTTTTTGCGCCTCAATCGAGGTACAGCGAGCTGACTGACTCGTTAAGAGCCATGCGACGCATGGTCTCGCCAAGCAGCTCGGCAACGCCGAGTTGGCGTATTTTAGGGCTTTTCTGGCCCTCAGCGCTCAGCGGGATGGTGTCTGTGACGACCAGTTCGTCGAGTTGAGATTCGTTTATCCGCTCAATAGCGGGCCCCGACAACACGGGGTGGGTAATGTAAGCAACCACCCTTCGGGCACCCTCGTTTTTAACAAAATCCGCTGCTTTGCAGAGCGTGCCGGCGGTATCCACCATGTCGTCGATCATGATGCAGTTCTTGCCTTCCACATCGCCGATGATGTTCATGATCTGACTCACGTTGGCACGCGGCCGACGTTTATCAATAATGGCGAGTTCAGCATCGTCTAGCCGCTTCGCCAGTGCACGGGCGCGCACAACACCACCGATGTCCGGTGAAACCACCACCACGTTCTCGCGATCCTGCTTCCATGCATCGCCCAGCAACACTGGCGACGCATAAACATTGTCCACCGGAATCGGGAAAAAGCCCTGGATCTGGTCGGCGTGCAAGTCGAGGGTCAGCACCCGGTTTATGCCGGCGGCGCCAATCTGGCTTGCTACCAGCTGCGCCGTAATCGGCACACGCGCAGCGCGTGGCCGTCTGTCCTGACGCGCATACCCAAAGTAAGGGATCACTGCAGTGATACTTGCAGCCGATGCGCGCCGACACGCATCGGCCATCACCAGCAATTCCATCAAATTATCGTTCACCGGCGGACACGTCGACTGCACGATAAAAACTTCACGGCCCCGAATATTTTCGAGAATTTCTACGTTAATTTCACCGTCGCTAAATCGCCCGACGTGCGCCTTGCCGATGGGCAGGTTTAGCGTCCGTGCGATTCGCTGACTCAGGCCCGGATTGGAATTTCCGGTGAGTATGGAAACGTTGGACAGTACTTCTTGAGGTTGGCTATTCACAAATATCGCTGGTCCAGAATGCAATGTGGCCGGGGAAAATGGCTGGGGCGGTAGGATTCGAACCTACGATACACGGGATCAAAACCCGATGCCTTACCACTTGGCTACGCCCCAGTAGTACCTAATCAAACTCTGCAATTCTGCAGATCGCCAGACCCCCCGATCAGGCGCGGGTATTGTGCGCAGGGCTATGTGCAGTGTCAAACCGCATCCCGCGTCCAGCCCCGGACCACCATACGAAGACGCAAGTCCGCACTTTCGATCACCAGTTTGGCGGGTAAATAGTGCTCATCGAACTCGGCATAGCGATCAAAATTTACTGTCCAGCCATGCTGGGTCAGCGAGCGCAGCGTGCCGCTCGTATCAAACCGCCGTTCACCTTTAACCGCAGGATCGAGTAAGCCCAGTACCCAATACCGCGCGCTGTGCACCGGAAATGACCAACCCAGCCGTTCGGCCATGAAACGCTCGGCCGCATCGGCACCGGTGTAAGCCACGGTTTGCTCACCCGATGCGTCCGTGAGTGTCATGAGCGCGGGCGCGATCGTGAGTTCCACCTGCCCGGCTCCAAACGGGCCGGCGAGACGCAGCCGACTCAAACTGTCCGTTTGCTGCCAGCTGATGCTGGCTTGTCCGCCACCACTATCGGCCTTAATGGCCACCTGCCCCTGCATGGACCAGGCACTGACAGCCAGCAACGCATCGCGGCGCGCGTCCCAATCGAGGCTCAATGGCTTTTTCTGCAGGCCCGTGCAGCCGTTCAATAACGTTCCCAGCAACACCGCCCATAGCAACCGGGTTACCGTCAATTGAGCAACCTCTGGATCACATTCTGCAATGACCGGTTCTCGGGAAATTCCTGTTGCGCTTCCAGAAGAATTTCTCGCGCTGCCTCGCGCTCGCCGCTGACCCATAAAAGCTCACCCAGATGCGCCGCAATTTCCGGGTCATTCAGTAGCGCGTAGGCCTGCTCCAGCCACACACGTGCTGCTTCCCGATGACCTCGCCTAAAAAGCACCCAACCCTTGCTGTCCATGATGGCGGGGTTGGTCGGATCCTGCTCAAGGGCGCGGGTAATCAATCGCTCGGCCTCTGCATAACGACGCGTAGACACGGTCAGGGTATAGCCGTAGGCGTTTTGCGTGGTGGAACTGTCGGGAGCCAGTTCCCATGCCGTGCGAAATGCTTCCAGCGCCGGCTTCATCCGTCCGCCCTGCTCCAGCACACTGCCGTGCGCCAGCCACAGATCCTCACTCCATGGCCGGTAATCCAGTGCCGTAGCGGTGACCTCTGCGGCCTCCGCATAACGTTCCTGCTCGAGCAGTAACGTTGCCTTCGGCTGCAGCATCGCAAACGCGCGCTTGGGATAATTCGTCGCGAAATTCTCGAGTATTTCCAGCGCCGCTTGCGACTCGCCCATTGCATGATAAGACTGGGCCATGGCCAGCGCGGCAGGCTGCAGCCATTCGCCGGCGCCGATGCGTCTGAACAGATCAATCGCGCCCTGATAATCCTCGCGCGCCATGGCAATACGTCCCAAATGCCAGTAACAATCGTTAAGGCAACCGCCGGACGCGAGCAATTGCAGGTAAAGCGCCTCCGCGTCGTCGGGCCGCTCCGCCTGCATCAGCAAACCGGCACCGGTAAGTATTACTGCATCCTCTTCGGGGTAACGTTCGCTGATGCGTTCCAGCCGCGCTGCCGCCTCTTCCAGCTCACCCGCGTAAACCAGCAACCGGACGAATTCGAGCTCCATATCCACGCCCGGGCTGGCTTCAAGCGCAAACGCCATTTGTTCGAACGCGCTCGAGCGCTCGCCGCTTAACAGCAGCAGCCGGGCAAACCATACCCGTGTCGCCGTCCAGTCCGGGCGCAGGCTGAGCGTTTGGCGGGCGGCGGCAATGCCGCGATCCAGATCCCCCGACAGTACGGCCAATTCGGCCAGCGACCGGGTCAATCCGGGCGTGTCGGGATAGGCCTCGTTAAAACGCTCAAACAGGGCGAGTCCGCGCCGAGGTGATTCAACTAAGTCGCCCGACAGGGAGGCGTAAGATTGATCGGTGCGATCTGCTGGCGGCCCAAGCGCTATTTCCAGATTGCGCCAGGCCGCCTCTTGCTGGTCGAACCGCACCTGCAGAATACCCAATAATGTGCGGGCGACCGGACTGTCACCGTCGAGTTGCACCCAACGTTCTGCAGCCGCCAATGCGTGCGCATCAAAACCGTATGCGTAGGCCAGTTCGCTGGCGCGCCGGGCAAACTCGGGGTCATCTGACTGCCGCGCCACGTTCAGGTAGTGCGTGACGGCCACCGCGTACTCGCCCCGCTCCAGTGCAATTTCTGCCAGTAGCTGACTTTCAATTGGGTTTGCGCCGGCGGCATACCGGTTCCCCGGCACGCTGGCACAACCCGCTAATATTAGCGCTGCGCATACCGGTAACAGCTTTTTATACTTAAAGACCATGGCTCATCATACTCTGTGAACTGATATAGTTCTCCGCCGCATGAAAGAGTCACTCTTACATAATTTGCAACAGCTGGTCTCACGACACGAGGAGCTAGCTGGCTTGCTGTCCGATCCCGATGTGATCGGCAACCAGAATAAGTTCCGCGACCTGTCGCAGGAATACGCGCGGCTGGAACCCGTTGCCTCCCTGTTCAGACAATACGAACAAGCCGTTACGGATGTCGAGGCGGCTGCCGAGATGGCCGAGGATGCCGATCCGGAAATCCGCACGCTGGGATGGGAGGAACAGCAAACGGCCGAGGATCGCCGCGATGAGCTCGAGACAGAATTGCGGAAACATCTGATTCCCAAGGATCCGCATGACGACGCCAATATATTTCTCGAAATCCGTGCCGGCACCGGCGGCGATGAAGCGGCTATTTTTTCCGGCGACCTGTTTCGGATGTACCAGCGGTTTGCCGAAGCGCAGGGCTGGAAACTCGAAATACTCAGCCAGCGCGAGGGTGAACACGGCGGCTTCAAAGAGATTATCAGCCGCATTGAAGGCAAAGGTGCTTACTCCCGGCTAAAATTTGAATCCGGCGCACACCGGGTGCAGCGCGTACCTGAAACCGAGTCTCAGGGCCGCATTCATACGTCGGCCTGCACCGTCGCGATTCTCCCCGAGGCTGCTGAAATCGAAGCGATCGACATTAGCCCGGCCGATCTGCGCGTGGATACCTACCGCGCGTCGGGCGCCGGCGGACAACACGTGAACAAAACCGACTCGGCCGTGCGACTCACTCACTTGCCCACCGGCATCGTCGTTGAATGTCAGGACGAACGCTCGCAACACAAAAACAGGGCGCGGGCGATGTCGCTGCTGCAGGCCAAGCTGTATGACGAGCAGCAGCAGGCGCAAACGCGGGAGCAGGCCGAGCAGCGTAAAAGTCTGGTCGGCAGTGGTGATCGCTCCGAACGCATTCGCACCTATAATTTTCCACAGGGTCGCGTTACGGATCACCGCATCAACCTGACTCTTTATAAGCTCGATGACATCATGGAAGGAAATCTCGAGAGCGTCGTTGAACCCCTGATAGCCGAACACCAGGCCAATCTGCTGGCCTCGATAGAAAACCCTTAAAATAATTTAAGTACGCCATGAACGAACTGACCAACATGCGGCTAACGGACCGCATCGGGCACACACCGCTAATTCGCCTGAATCATTTATCCGACGCAACCGGCTGCGAAATTCTGGGCAAAGCCGAATTCATGAACCCCGGCGGCTCGGTAAAGGACCGCGCTGCCCTGGGGATTGTGCGGGATGCGGAAGCCAAAGGCTTGCTGCGGCCGGGCGGAACCATTGTAGAAGGCACCGCGGGAAATACCGGCATTGGTCTCGCTGTGGTGGGCAATTCACTCGGCTACCCGACCATCATTGTTATGCCGGATAACCAGAGCCAGGACAAAGTCGACACACTGCGGGCCTACGGCGCCGACGTGCGCCTCGTCCCGGCGTGCCCTTTTGCCAATCCAGGGCACTTTGTGCATCAGTCACGCCGCATTGCCGAAGAGCTGAACGAAAAGGATCCGGGCAGTGCGTTGTGGGCAAATCAGTTCGATAATGTTGCGAACCGGGAGTTTCACGAGGCAACAACCGGTCAGGAAATTTGGGAACAAACCGGCGGCAAAGTGCACGGCTTTATTTGCGCAGTTGGCACCGGCGGCACGCTTGCCGGAATCTCGCGAGCGCTAAAAGCTCATAACGAAAAAGTTGCCATTGGTATCGCCGACCCGGCCGGGTCGGCGCTCTACAACTATTTAACCACCGGTGAACTCAGGGCCGAGGGCGGCTCCATTAGCGAAGGCATAGGTACCAGCCGCATTACCGCCAACTTTGCCGATACGTGCGTCGACATTCCGTACCAGATACCTGACAGCGAATCGATACCGCTGGTGTACGACCTCATTCGCCAGGAAGGCCTGTGTTGTGGTGGTTCAACCGGCGTTAACGTGGCGGGCGCCGTGAGAATGGCGCGCGAACTCGGCCCCGGACACATTATTACGACGATTTTTTGCGACTCCGGGTTGCGCTACCGCGAGCGCTTGTTTAATCGCGCGTTTCTGGCTTCCAAAGGTCTGGAGTTGCCGAACTGGCTAACGCTCTAGCCGGCGCTAACTCGACGCGTTGCCCCCTTGTATGCGCGGCCTTTTGATGCTCGACGCGAGCCGGGAGGTCCTTTCGGCTCGGAACCCCAACTCGCCTCAACGACCTCCCGGCTCACCTCGATCATCAGGGGACGTCACTGCCGCCGACAAGGCATCGAAGAAGGAGTGCTCGTCAGAGCATTGAACCTTAGCTGAACGCCTGCTCGAGATCCGCGATCAGATCGTCCACGTGCTCAATCCCGACTGACAGCCGTATCAGATTGTCCGTGAGCCCCAGCTCCGCTTTACGATCTTCCGGTACGCGCGAATGACTCATCGTATAAGGGTGGCCGACAAGGCTTTCGACACCGCCTAGCCCTTCGGCAATGGCGAAGTACTCCAACTGGTTCATAAAAGCGGCGACCTGTTCACGACCCCCGTCAATCTCAAAGCTGACGACCGCACCGAAGCCCGTATCCATTTGCCGTTTGGCCAACTCGTGCTGCGGGTGGCTGTGCAATCCGGGATAGATAGCACGCTGCACGCGCGGGTGTTTTTCGAGCCACGTGGCAATTGCGAGAGCATTGCTCTGATGACGCTCCATGCGCAATGCCAGTGTCTTGATGCCACGCAACGCGAGATAAGCGTCAAAAGGCCCGGCGATGCCACCCGTTATTGCGGATACGCCCGCCAATCGCTCCGCCAGATCTTCTGATGCAACTGCGCAAATACCACCGATGACATCTGAATGGCCACCGATGTACTTGGTTGTGGAGTGCATCACGATGTCACACCCCAATTCCAACGGCCGCTGATTGAGTGGCGTGGCAAAAGTATTGTCAACGCCAGCAAGTGCGCCGTTGTCATGTGCGACTTTAGCGATGGCGGCGATATCGATAACGCTCAGCAGCGGATTGGTGGGCGACTCAAACCACACCAGCGCCGTATTCTCACGACATGCGGCAGCCACATTGGCGGGATCGGAAAAATCCACGAACGTGGTTTGGATGCCAGCCGAGTGCGCACGGATGTCCTCCAGCAAACGGAAAGTTCCGCCGTAAAGCTCATTCGGCACCACGACATGCGAATTTGCCGGCAGCAAATCCAGCACAGCAGCGGTGGCGGCCATGCCGGAACCGTATGCGAACCCGCGAACACCGCTTTCCAGCTCCGCGACACATCGCTCCAGTGCATGGCGGGTCGGATTTGCACCGCGTGAATAAACGTATTCCCGCGGCTCACCGAAAGCGGCGTTCTCGAATGTTGAGCTGGTGTAAATCGGCGGCATGACCGCGCCCGTTGCCTGGTCTACGGTATTGCCAGCATGGATGCACCGGGTCTCTGCTTTATTGCTTTTGCGGCTCATGATCTGTCTCGATTCCTGAAATTACGCATTCGTGAATGCGTACGAATCTCTACTATAGAATTCCCTGATGGTTAATAGAAGGCATAGGAGCATGACAACCAGCGCCAGCGAACAGATCCCTACCGTCCGCAACTCGCTGCAGGCGGCGTCCACGGTGCTGAAAAACACCAGCGGCTCCGCGCGGCTCGATGCGGAGTTGCTGCTGGCGGTGGCAATGGGAAAGGATCGGTCATGGCAGTATGCGCATCCCAACGAACAATTGACGGAAAAGCAGGTACAAGTTTTTCGGGCATTGCTGGCGCAGCGGGCTGAGGGCAGACCCGTCGCGCACCTGACCGGTTGGCGTGAATTCTGGTCGCTGGAACTGGCAGTCAATGAGTACACACTGGTGCCGCGCCCGGAAACCGAGACACTGGTTGAAGCTGCCCTGAACCGCATTCCAACCGATAGCTGCGGCCGTATCCTGGATCTGGGCACCGGTAGCGGTGCCATCGCGATTGCGGTCGCATGCGAGCGCCCCCAATGCACAATTTTCGCAACTGATTGCAGCGCCGGCGCGCTCGATGTTGCCGCAGAGAATGCGCAGCGTCATTGCCCCGGCAGAATCACTTTTCTGCAGGGCGACTGGTACGGGGCGTTGCCTGCGGATACCGCGGCGTTTGACGTGATCATCGCCAACCCGCCGTATATAGGCGAGCAGGAAACATCGCTGACTGATCCGGAGCTGGCATTCGAACCGGTGGATGCGCTGTTTAGCGGCAAAGACGGTCTGCACGCCATTCGCCAAATCGTTGCTGGCGCAGGCCTCCACCTGCGTCCCGGTGGCTGGCTGCTTTTTGAACACGGATTCGCTCAGGCAACGGATGCGGCCGGACTGCTGACGGCAGCCGGCTACCAATCTGTGGATAATGTGCAAGACCTGTCCGGACACCCGCGCGTTAGTTATGGCCAATTCAGAACTTAGTAATTCGGTGCGTTACAGCCGTCAGCTCGCCTTGGCACGGATCGGCAACGTCGGTCAGGAACGTCTTGCCAATTCGCGCGTATTGATCGTCGGCGCGGGCGGGCTGGGCAACCCTGCAGCGCTTTACCTTGCCACCAGCGGTATTGGCCACATTGTCATCAGCGACTTCGATACCGTGGATCAAAGCAATTTGCCACGCCAGGTGCTGTTCCGCGATGCCGACGTCGGTCATCCGAAGGCCGAAATACTGGCGCTGCGGCTGGCAGAGGCCAATCCGGGCATAACCGCCATCGGAATCAGCAGACGGCTTGAAGCAGAAGCCCTGGCAGCCGAAGTGCAGCTTGCGGACGCCGTACTGGATTGCACTGACAACTTTCACAGCCGCTGGCGATTGAACGAAATCTGCCACGCTGAAAAAACGCCGCTGGTAAGCGGCGCAGCGATCAGGTTCGAAGGGCAGCTGACTCTGTTTCGCTTTGATAGGCAGAACAGCCCCTGCTATCGCTGTTTGTACTCGGAAGCCGACGAAAACCTGAATGATTGCGCCGGACAGGGCGTTCTTGCATCGGTCGCCGGCACAGTCGGCGTCATGATGGCGACGGAAACAATCAAGCTGCTAACCGGAAATGCCCGCGAAGCCCAAGACACTCAAGCGCGGCTATGGGTATATGACGCACTGGCGGGCTATAGCAAGTACCTTGGCATCAGCCCCGTTGACGACTGCCCCGTATGCGGCGGCGTACTATAGCGGGTCCGCTATCGCAACAACCTCGTTAATGTAAGTTCCCTGCTCGACGGCATCCAGCGCGAACTGCGCCAGATCAGCACGCGATACACGGCTACCATTAGGGTATGTTTCATCTTTAATCACGTTGTACTGTCGCTGAGCCGGTCCATTAATCAGAAATGGCGCGCGCAAAACGGTTGCATCCAGACCGCTGCCCAACACCTGCACTTCCATGTCGTACATGTCGCGGTAGTACTTGCGCCGCAAAAACAGGTAGATGTTGCGGCGTATACCGTCACGCTTGATGCGCGCCGCACCGGTCGACGAAATAGCCAGCAGGCGCTTAATGTTGTGTTTCCGCATACCGGCGATGACACCGGCATGCGCTGCCGTGCTGAGGTTTACGCGCTTATCGCGCAAATTGGTTTTGCCGACCGTGGTAATGACAGCATCGGCACCTTCGAGGCCGGCAATAACAGACGCTTCGTCGAAACCATCAGCTGCGCGCTTAATGACACGCGGGTCGTCGAATAAAATCTTTTCCGGACTTCGTGCCAATCCTGTAACCGTATGGCCGGCCACCAATGCCTTTTCAATCAGTTGCTTACCGGTCTGTCCGGCAGCTCCCAGAATGGCAATGTTCATGCGTCACCACCGGTACTTTCGTCAGCAACAGGCAAACTTATGCAGCGATGCAACTTGCCGTTTTTGCATTCGTATACACTCATGCGCCGTTGCAGGACTTCGTCGCCGTTTTTACGGATACGGTCCGTTTCCACCACGACGACCACATTGCCGAAGGCCTTGGCGTAATCCACGTGCCCGGACAGGTAATCCGGATTGTTCAGAATAAACTGCATCCCCATCTTGGCCTTTTCCTTGGTATCGCTCAGCAATACCGGACCTTGCGGCTCCAGGTTGTACCAGGAAAAGTCATCCGTGGCATATGACAGCATCCCGTCTATATCCCCCGCTTTGTAGGCTTCTGCCGATGCCAGATACACTTGTTTGTAGTCGGTCACTGCCCCCCCTTTTTCGATTCGCAGATCAGGCTGCCTTGTCATCATACGCGAGAATGGATGCCAGCCAACGCTCGACCACGGCTATGCTCATGCCTTTACGCACGGCATAGTCTTCAATCTGATCGCGGCCCACTTTGCCAACAGCGAAATATGATGCGTCCGGATGCGAATAGTAGAAGCCACTGACTGCCGCGGTGGGTAACATCGCGAACGATTCCGTCAGGGTAATCCCCGCGTTATTTTCGACATCCAGTAATTTCCACAGCGTTGCCTTCTCGGTGTGATCCGGGCAGGCGGGATATCCAGGCGCCGGGCGAATGCCTTCGTAGGCTTCGGCAATTAACTGATCGTTCCGGAGCGCTTCATCAGGCGCATAACCCCAATAGTCTTTACGCACCTGCTGATGCAGCCATTCAGCACCGGCTTCGGCAAGGCGATCCGCCAGTGCCTTCAGTAATATCGCGTTGTAGTCGTCGTGCGCTGCTTCGAACGCGCGGACCTTCTTGTCGATACCAATTCCGGCTGTCACTGCAAACGCTCCGATGTGATCGTGCAAGCCTGTAGCGGCAGGCGCCACGAAGTCGGCCAGACATCGATTGGCGTTGCCGCTGCGAACCTGCTTTTGCTGCCGCAGATGATGCAAGGTCGCCAGCGTTTCTTTGCGGTCGGCATCGGTATAGATCACGATGTCATCATTGTCGGTGCTATTAGCCGGGAACAAGCCTATTACCGCGCGTGCATGCAACCACTCTTCTGCAACAATTTTCTGCAGCATCTGCTGCGCATCCGCGTAAAGCGAAGTGGCGGCAGGGCCCACAAGTTCATCGTCAAGTATGGCCGGGAACTTGCCATGAAACTCCCACGCATTGAAGAACGGCATCCAGTCGATATAGTCCACGAGCACAGCCAGCGGAATATCCAGCTTGTGTATGCCGGGACGTGCCGGCTGCGGCGGCTGATAATGAGCCCAGTCGATTTCACTTTTGTTGGCTCGTGCGTCAGCGAGCCCCAGATACACCGTACGATCACTGCGGCTCGCATGCCGCTCGCGCCGCTCAAGGCAGTCGGCCTTAATGCTAGCAACGTAATCATCGCGGCCGGTTTTGCTGATGAGTTTCTGCGCCACGCCAACAGAACGCGACGCGTCTTTGACGTAAACGACCGGGCCCGCGTATTCGGGGTCTATCTTTACCGACGTATGCGCAGGCGAAGTCGTGGCGCCACCGATTAGCAGAGGCACATCAAAGTTCTGGCGCGTCATCTCGCGCGCGACGTGCACCATTTCGTCAAGGGAGGGTGTAATCAGCCCGGATAACCCGATCATATTGGCCTGCTCACGCCTTGCCGCCTCGAGTATTTTCTCACACGACACCATCACACCCAGATCAATGACCTCGAAGTTATTGCACTGGAGCACAACACCCACAATGTTCTTGCCGATGTCATGAACATCACCTTTCACGGTCGCCATGATGATTTTGCCGGCCTTTTCGACAACGCCGCCTTCTTCGTTCTCAATAAATGGAATCAGATAAGCCACCGCCTTTTTCATCACCCGGGCGGATTTCACCACCTGCGGCAGAAACATTTTGCCGGCACCAAACAAGTCGCCGACCGTGTTCATGCCATCCATCAACGGCCCTTCAATAACATCCAGTGGCCGGTCGGCAAGCAACCTCGACTCCTCGGTGTCGCTTTCAATAAATGCGTCAATGCCTTTGACCAGGGCATAGCTAAGCCGCTCATTTACCGGAAGTGAGCGCCACTCTTCGACCTTTTCCTCTTCGGCTGCGCCACCAGACGACTGATATTTGCCGGCAATAGCCAACAGGTTTTCGGTTGCATCAGCGTGCCGGTTGAGCATGACGTCTTCTACGGCATTACGCAGTTCGTCAGGAATATCGTCATAAACAGCCAACTGCCCGGCGTTGACAATGCCCATACCCATCCCGGCCTGAATGGCGTGATACAAAAATACCGAGTGCATGGCTTCGCGTACCGGGTTGTTACCACGAAACGAAAAGGAAACGTTGCTGACCCCACCGCTAATCATCGTTAGCGGCAACTCCTTGCGAATGCGCGCGGTCGCTTCAATAAACGACAGTGCATAATCATTGTGCTCTGCGATACCGGTCGCAACGGCAAAAATATTCGGGTCAAAAATAATGTCCTGACCGGGCATACCGACTTCTTCGGTAAGCAATCGGTAGGCGCGTTTGCAAATACTGACGCGTCGGTCGGCACTTTCCGCCTGACCTTGTTCATCGAAAGCCATGACCACAACGGCGGCGCCGTAGGCCTTGAGCAACCGCGCTTGTGCCAGAAAAGCCTCCTCACCTTCTTTAAGGCTTATGGAATTAACGATCGCTTTACCTTGTATGCAACGCAATCCCGCTTCAATAACAGCCCATTTGGACGAATCCACCATGATCGGCACCCGCGCAATATCAGGCTCGGATGCAATCAGCTTCAGAAAACGCTCCATCGCGGCCTGCGAATCGAGCATGCCTTCGTCCATGTTGATATCGATGATCTGTGCGCCGCTCTCTACTTGTTGACGCGCAACCTGCAAGGCGGCGTTGTAGTCGTCCTCCAGAATAAGTCGCTTGAATCGGGCCGAACCGGTCACATTGGTGCGCTCGCCCACGTTGACGAACAAAGAGTCGGCGTCCGCATTGAATGGCTCCAGACCGCTTAACCGAAGCGCAGGCGCAATCGCCGGCAACTTGCGCGGCGCGTGCTGCAATACTGCAGCCCGGATTGCGGCGATATGCTCCGGCCTGGTGCCGCAACACCCGCCGACAAGATTGACCAGCCCGCTCTGTGCGAACTCGCCCAGTAAGCCTGCCATGTATTCCGGCGTGTCGTCATAGCCCCCGAATTCATTTGGCAACCCGGCGTTCGGGTGCACGCTGACGCGCGTGCCGGCAACTCGCGCAAGTTCGGCGACATACTGGCGCAACTCCGCCGCACCCAGGGCGCAATTCAGACCAACGGACAACGGGCGCGCATGCGACACCGAGTTCCAGAAGGCCTCGGTGGTTTGCCCGGACAGCGTGCGTCCGGAAGCATCGGTTATCGTGCCGGAGATCATGCACGGAATATCGTCGCCACTCTGTGCACGGTATTCTTCCAGCGCAAAAATTGCTGCCTTGGCATTCAGGGTATCGAAAACTGTCTCGATCAAAATAATATCGATGCCGCCGGCAACCAGCGCATCAATGGATTCCCGATAGGTCGCGCGGAGTTCTTCAAAAGTTACGTTGCGAAACCCGGGGTCGTTAACGTCCGGCGACAACGAAGCTGTTCTGCTGGTCGGCCCCAGCACCCCGGCGACGAAGCGCGGCGAACCTGTCTCGCGAGCCACCTCATCAGCGACCTGACGGGCCAGCCGCGCCCCGGCCTCGTTAAATTCCGCTGTCAGCCCACTCATGCCGTAGTCCGACAGCGAGATGGCGTTGGAGTTAAAGGTGTTCGTTTCCAGAATGTCGGCGCCCGCCTTCAGAAAGGCACGGTGCACCCCGGCAATAACCTCCGGGCGGGTCAGAGTCAGCAGATCGTGATTCCCCCGCAGTTCGGATGGCCATTCGGCAAAACGTTCGCCGCGGTAGTCCGCTTCCTCCAGGCGGTGCTCCTGCACCATCGTGCCCATGGCGCCGTCAATAATGGCGATCCGCTCATCGAGCAGCGCAAGCAGCTGGCTTCTGCGTGTCTCTCGATCAGACATGCTGGCCACCTGCAACCTGATTTTGACTGGCTAGCGGCCTCACGCCGAGCGCGTGGCAAATCGCGAAAGTAAGTTCGGCGCGATTCAGGGTGTAGAAATGAAACTCGCTGACACCGTGCTGCTGCAACTTTTCACACAGCTCAATCGCAATGCTGGCCGAAATCATCTGGCGGGTTTCGGCGTCCTCGTCCAGACCTGTAAATTTCTCATGCAACCAGGTCGGCACCGTTGCGCCACAAGCATCGGCAAAGCGCTGCAGCGACGCGAAATTTGCGACAGGCAAAATCCCCGGCACAATGGATGCCGATATGCCGGCCGCGACCGCCCGGTCACGAAAGCGCAAAAAACTGTCAGCCTCGAAAAAAAACTGCGTAATGGCCCGATTGGCGCCCGCATCCAGCTTGCGTTTAAGGTTATCGAGGTCAGCCGCTGCGCTGCGTGCCTCCGGGTGAACCTCGGGATAGGCCGCAACCGAAATATCGAAATCGCCGACGCGGCGGAGCCCGGCCACAAGATCGGCAGCGTATTCGTAACCGCCGGGATAAGGCGTATAGGTAGTCTGGCCCTGCGGCGGATCGCCACGCAACGCTACGATGTGGCGCACCCCCTCCGCCCAGTAATCCGCAGCAATATCATTAACCTCTTCTACCGTCGCCGCCACACAGGTGAGGTGCGGCGCGCCAGTAAGGTTAGTGTCGCGGTTAATGCGGCTGACAATACGATGCGTGCGATCGCGCGTAGAGCCATCGGCTCCGTATGTGACGGACACAAAACGCGGCCGCAGCGGAGCAAGGCGCTCGACGGTAGACCAAAGCGTGGTTTCGCTCTGTGCCGTTTTCGGCGGAAAAAACTCGAACGAAACAAGGGGCAGATGTTGTGTGTTAATCGTCATGTTATTCACTTGCTCCGGTGCGGCGATTGGCCGCCCCTGATTCAGGCATATGTACCCGTATTAATTTCTATTGCCGGAAGCGCGGTCAGCAATGCAAAGCCGGGCAAACGCCCCGCGAGATCACGCCGCCGTCCGGCGCGCAGGCCGGCTTCGGCCAGCATCACGGCAAGCTGATTTTCCGCCAGACCACCCAGACCGTGACCGCTGGAAAGGCTGGCCTTGACCGGGCCAAAGCGATCCAGCACAACGAGCCGGCCGGTTTTCCGAAGCACCCGCGCCGCCTCCCGGATCGCTACACGCGGTCGTTGCGTCAAGGACAGCACCTGATCAAGCAGCACCGTATCGAAACAATGGTCGGCGAACGGCAGCGCGTGCATATCACCCTTGCGCACGGTGCAGTTCACCAACCCGGCGTCACGCACCCGGGTGCGCGCCACTACTCGCATGGCCGGGGAGACATCCACACCGGTCGCGGACTGCGCCCGCGAGGCAAGATGACACAGCACCGCCCCGGTACCCACGCCGATATCGAGAAAATCACCCAGATCCCCGGCCAGTTCGCCGAATGCCAGCGCAAGGTCATTGTCCGCGGCCAAACCGGGAATCACGGCCTTGCCGGATTCAACCAACACGGCCCGGTCGGTCCACGCCTGACTGGCTCTCCTGCGCCTAACAGCAGCCATTCTGGTGGCATCTGCGGCTAAATTGCGCTCATCAGCCGGCATCTGCGCGATAAGCACGGAAACAAAGGCACGCGCCGCCGAATCGTCTGGCAAGCGATAGTAAACACTCTGCCCGTCACGAAATTTATCCGCCAAACCGCCCTGACAGAGAATACGCAGATGGCGCGAAACCCTTGGCTGGCTTTGATCCAGCACCTCGACCAGCTCCCCGACCGTGGCCTCGCCTGCAGCCAGCAACGCCAGCAAGCGCAAGCGGGTGGGATCCGCTGCCGCTTTGAGGGTATTCACCGAATCATGGAGTTTGTCTTGCGGCTTCATGGGGGCTAAATATAAAGCTTTCTTTATATTTGTAAAGGTCGTATTTGCGGGTTTTCTGACCGATACTTTGGCGCCAATACGCCCCGGCTCAATAACCGAGCCGTCATGCATGGAGATCAACGATGAAATTGCGCCAAATAGCGGCCGCAGCGGCCCTGCTACTGCCGGGTCTGGCACTGGCTGTCGACGAACTGAATTACACCTACGTTGAAGGCCTGTACATGACGGGGGAGGTGGACCGATCAGGAACCGATACGGACTTCAACCGGCTTGGCGGCATTGTTTCCTACAACCTGACTGAAAATTTTGCAGCCGTTTTGTCCGGCACGACCGGCGAGGTGGAGACCAGCAAAACAGGTGCACCACGTGACATCGATACGCGCGATCTTGCGGCCGGACTCACGGCGCACTTCCCTTTATTCGATAAAGTGGACTTCATTGCGCCGGTTGCAATTCACCATTCGAAAGCACGCGCGGGCAGCAAGCAGAAAAGCGACGTGGGCTACTCCATCGCGGTCGGTGTGCGTGCACTACTCACGGAGCACATTGAAGCCGAAGGTACTATTCGGCATTTTCATATTGATGGGGAAAGCGACCAGAGCCTGATTGGCAGCGCACGTTTCCATTTCACCGAGGCTTTATCTCTGGCCCTGACCGGTCAGCTTAGCGACGATGTCAACTCGGTCGGGCTGGCGGCACGATTTGCATTTTGATCGGAATCTTTATTGTCGCCAGCTTGAGTGCGGCAGCTAATGCACAAATTTGCCCTGACCGCCGCTCAATTCAGCAGCAAGTGCATAAATTCGTTCTGACGTGACGCTGTAGGGCTGATTGCAAAACTCGCAACGCACCTCGACGATATTCTGATCCGTGACCAGATCGACGAGCTCGTGCGCGCCTAACATGCGCAGCATATTTTCGATGCGCTCAACAGAGCAATCGCAATGAAACTCTACGGGGTCCGGCTCAAACAGCCGTATATCGTCTTCGGGAAAAACGACCGATAGCAACGTCTCGTCATCCAGCTGACTCATGCGCATCACGTCCATATTAGCCAGGCTGGCGGTGAGCCGCTGCCACGCTCCGCTGCCGGACACGCGCTCGGGCATCACCTGCAACATTAAACCGGCGGCACGATCTTCATCCGCCGCGAGCAAAAACACCGTTGGCAATTGCACAGACTGTTTGTAGTAATGCTCCAGGCACTGCGCAAGATCGATTTCAGACAGCGGCACAATGCTCTGATAGCGCTCCCGCGCCTTACCCGATTCCACCGTAATACACAGCGCGCCGCCATCAACAAGCTCTGTGAACGCGTCCGGCAAGTCATCGCCGAACCGCGCCAGACCGCGCAGCCGCAGATGATTGTCACACTGCAAGACCAGTAAGCGCACATGCTGGCCACCCTGCACTTGCAGCGTCATACGGCCGTCAAACTTGAGATTACGACCCAGCAGTGCGGTTGCTGCCAGCGCCTCGCCAAGCAGGGCCGACACGCTGTCCGGATAATCATCGGATTCGCGCAATCGCTGCCAGACCGCATCAAGCCGAACAATACTGCCGCGTATGTCCTCTTGTTCGAACACAAAACGACGTAATTTATCGACGTTACTGGCGGGCGGTTTGCTACGGGACATGCACGAACCTTGTATCAGGAATTAAGTTTGTCGCGCAGCATTTGATTAACCTGCCCGGGGTTGGCCTTGCCCTGAGTCGCTTTCATCACCTGGCCCACAAAGAATCCCAACACCTTGTCTTTGCCTTCGCGGAACTGCTGCACCTGCTCGGGATTTTCGGCGATCACCCGATCAACCGCTGCTTCAATCGCCCCGGTGTCAGTAATCTGTTTAAGGCCCTTGGCATTGATGATGGCATCGGCGTCACTGCCCTCGTCCCACATCGTTGCAAACACATCTTTGGCGATCTTTCCGGAGACTGTGTTGTCTTCGATGCGTTTCAGCAGGCCGATAAGCGCGGCGGGACCGATGCGTGACTCGGCAATGTCCAGACCATCGCGATTGAGCGCTGCACCCAACTCACCGGTAACCCAGTTCGCAGCGAGCTTCGCGTCGCAACCTGCAGCCACTGCCTCAAAATAATCGGCCGTCCCTTGTGCAGCGGTCAGCACTTCGATATCCACGGATTTCAGGCCGTATTGCGCGGCGAAGCGCGCGGCCTTGGCCTGCGGCAGCTCCGGCATAGCCGCTTTTACAGACTCGAGAAATTCGGCGGATATCTCCACCGGCAACAAATCCGGATCCGGGAAATAGCGATAATCATTTGCCTCTTCTTTACCGCGCATCGAACGCGTCTCGTCGCGATCGGAGTCATAAAGGCGCGTCTCCTGAACGACTTTGCCACCGTCCTCGATGACTTCTATCTGTCGTTCAATTTCGAAATTGATGGCTTTCTCGACAAAGCGGAATGAGTTCAGGTTTTTAATTTCGGTGCGCGTACCGAGTTCTTGCTGGCCCACAGGCCGCACTGACACGTTGGCGTCACAGCGGAATGACCCCTCCTGCATATTGCCGTCAGAAATCCCCAGATACCGAACAATCTGATGAATACGGCGCATGTAATTCACCGCTTCTTTTGCGGAACGCATATCCGGTTCGGAAACAATCTCGAGTAACGGAGTGCCGGCGCGATTCAGGTCAATACCGGTTTTGCCGCCCATGTTTTCATGCAGGGACTTACCCGCATCTTCCTCAAGATGGGCGCGCGTAATTCCAATTCGCTTGACTGAACCGTCCTCGAGAGTCAGGTCAATATGGCCGTGCTCGACGATGGGCAGCTCGTATTGACTGATCTGATAACCCTTCGGCAAATCGGGATAAAAATAATTTTTGCGTGCGAAAACCGAGCGGGGCGCGACAGTAGCGCCTACCGCCAGACCAAACTTCGCGGCCATCACCACCACTTCCTGATTCAACACCGGCAACACCCCGGGATACCCGAGCGTGACCAGATCGGCCTGCGTGTTCGGCTCGGCGCCGTAAGCAGTTGATGCGCCAGAGAAAATCTTGCTATGGGTCGCAAGCTGGGCGTGAACCTCCAGGCCAATGACAACTTCCCACTGCATCAGTTGGTGCCCCCCGGTAACAGTTTGTGCCAGTCACTGTGCAACTGATACTGATGGGCAAAATTAAGCACGGCAGCCTCGGCAAAATGCGGCCCGATAAGTTGCAGCCCCACCGGCAGACCGTCGACCAAACCGCAGGGAACCGAAATGCCCGGCAACCCGGCCAGATTTGCGGACACGGTATAGATGTCATTCAGATACATCTGCACCGGATCATCAACTTTCTCGCCCAGACGGAAAGCCGGCGTTGGCGTGGTCGGCCCCGCAATAATGTCCACCTGCTCGAAACATCTGGCCATATCGTTACTGATCAGCTGACGAACTTTTTGCGCCTTGAGGTAGTAGGCATCGTAATAACCGGCCGACAGCACGTAGGTGCCGGTCATGATGCGCCGCTTGACCTCATCGCCAAATCCGACCGAACGGGTTTGTTTGTACAGACTCTCAATGTCTTCCGCGCCATCGGCCCGGTAGCCAAACCGTATGCCGTCAAAACGCGACAGGTTGCTGGACGCTTCGGCGGGCGATACCACGTAGTAGGTCGGCACGGCCAACGGCAAATTGGGCAGGTGAACATCAATAATCTCGGCACCCAGTTGCCTGTATACATCGAACGCCGCGTGCATGGCTTGCGCGCAATTGTCATCCAGACCGTCGAAGTACTCCGTTGGCACACCGATTTTCTTGCCCGCTACGCTGCTCGCGAGGGCCGCCATGTAATCCGGTACCGGCTGGTCTGAGCAGGTGGAATCACGCTCGTCGAAACCGGCAATTAATTGCGTGATCAGCGCAGCGTCTTCGGCGGTCAGCGCCAGCACACCGGCCTGGTCCAGACTCGAAGCAAAAGCAATCATGCCGTATCGCGACACGCGCCCGTATGACGGCTTGAAGCCGGTAATGCCGCACAGCGCGGCGGGTTGGCGCACCGAACCACCCGTATCGGTGCCGGTTGCCATCGGCACCAAACCGGCAGCAACGGCCGCGGCCGAACCGCCGGAAGAGCCGCCGGGAGACCGGGCCGGGTCCCACGGGTTCTTAACAGCACCAAAGTAGCTGGTCTCGTTTGACGACCCCATGGCAAATTCATCCATATTGGTCTTGCCAACGCTGATTAATCCGGCTGCGTTCAGACGTTCCACTACGGTTGCGTCATAGGGCGAAACAAAATTTTCCAGCATTCTGGATGCACAGGTCGTTGCCACGCCTGCGGTACAGAAGATGTCTTTCTGGGCAATGGGTATGCCGGTTAAGGGCCCCGCATTACCTTTGGCACGCTGCTGATCGGCGCGATCGGCAGCCGCCAGCGCGGTTTCGGCCGTTACCGTGATAAAGGCGTTCAGTTCGCTGTCGCGAGCCTCAATCCGCGCAAGGCTCGCCTCGGTCAGCTCCCGACTGCTGATCGCACCGCTTTCCAGCAAGCGCGCCATCTCGGCCAAAGTATGTCGTTGCTCCGCCATACCTGCCCCGCTACTCAACCACGCGGGGCACTATATAGAGTCCGCCCTCTTTCTCGGCCGCGTTCTGCTGGTAGACATCGCGTTGATCCGCGGCCGTTACCACGTCAGGACGAAGCCGCTGGCTCATGTTCAGCGGATGGGCCATGGGTAACAAATCGCCGGTTTCAGCTGCATCCAACGCGTCAATAAAGCCGATGATTTTGCCCAACTTATCAGTGTAAGCAGGGATTTCATCCTCGTGGACCTCCAGTCTTGCCAGATGCGCAATGTATTCAATGTCTTTGCGGGTGAGTGCCACGTTTTATTATCCGAAAGCGAGTTGGATGCAGAGGTTGTTGGGCCGCAGCCCGGAAAGGCGCGTAATAATACACCCGCAGTTGCCCAAAATCCCCCTCGTTGCTAGAGTACGCAACACTTCACATCCCCTCTCTAAAGCGCTGAGGCTCATGCTTAAAAACCTGCTCGGTTATTTCTCCAATGATCTGTCGATAGATCTGGGAACGGCGAACACACTTATATATCTCCGCGGTCAGGGCATAGTGCTCGACGAGCCGTCAGTGGTGGCTATTCGCGAGGATGCCGGCGGACGAAAGAGCGTAGCGGCGGTGGGAACCGAAGCAAAAAATATGCTCGGCCGCACCCCCGGCAACATCACCGCTATCCGGCCGCTCAAGGACGGGGTGATCGCGGATTTCACCGTGACCGAGAAAATGCTGCAACACTTTATTAAGAAAGCGCATGGCAACCAGTTTTTCCGCCCGAGTCCGCGGGTTGCGGTGTGCGTGCCCTACGGGTCCACGCAGGTCGAACGCCGGGCTATAAAGGAGTCCGCGGAAGGCGCGGGCGCCCGCAAGGTTTTCTTGGTGGACGAGCCGATGGCGGCAGCTATCGGTGCCGGCATGCCAGTGCACGAAGCGCGCGGTTCGATGGTGCTCGACATCGGCGGCGGCACTTCCGAAGTTGCTGTGATTTCACTCAATGGCATCGTCTATGCCGCGTCGGTTCGCATAGGCGGCGACCGTTTTGATGAAGCAATTCTTAATTACGTTCGACGTAATTACGGCATTTTGATCGGTGAGGCGACGGCGGAACGCATCAAACATGAAATCGGGTCGGCCTACCCTGGCGATGAAGTGAAGGAAATATCGGTACGCGGTCGCAACCTGTCAGAAGGTGTGCCGCGGAGTTTTAGCCTGAACAGCAATGAAATACTCGAAGCCCTGCAGGAACCGCTGCAAGGCATTGTGGGTGCGGTCAAAGGCGCGCTGGAACAAACCCCTCCGGAGCTGGGCTCGGACGTGGCAGATCGGGGTATCGTGCTGACCGGCGGCGGGGCGTTACTGCGCGATCTCGACAAACTTTTGATGGAAGAAACCGGCCTGCCCGTCGTTATCGCGGACGACCCGCTCACCTGTGTAGCCCGTGGCGGCGGTCGCATTATCGAGCTCATCGATGAACAAGGCCCTGGCGTCTTTGCTCAAGAGTAAAACCGGAATACGAGGGTCAGATCATGGCTCTGACAAGCGTGGAGCGTGAACCGGGCCAGTTTCGTAACGCCAGTCCTGGCCTGCAGTTGATTCTGCTGTGCATTGTTTCCATTGCGCTGATGGCGCTCGACCATCGGAATGAATACCTGACCGGGGTGCGCAAAAGCCTTTCGGTGTTGCTTTATCCGGTGGAATTTCTGGTCAGTGCTCCCTTTGATCTGAGCCGCGCGTTATCTGAAAGCATCGCAACCCGTGACGCGTTGCAGGCGGAAAACCGGCGCTTGCAGGACGAAGCGCTGATGCGCAGCGCCAGCTTGCAACGCATGGCCGCACTCGAGGCGGAGAATGCACGACTGCGTGCTCTGCTTGATTCCACCGCCAAGGTTGGCGAACAAATGCTGATTGCCGAAATCGTGTCGGTGGACATGAACCCGTTCCGCAATATGATCGTCATTAATCGCGGCGGTAAGGACGGTGTGTTTGTCGGTCAACCGGTGATTGATGCCGACGGCATCGTCGGACAAATTACCCGGGATCGGCATTACACGTCCGAGGTCATGCTGGTCACCGATGTTGATCACGCCGTGCCCGTGGAAATAGCCCGCAACCGATTGCGCACCATTGGCGTAGGCACCGGCGAACTGGACCGCTTGTCGCTGCCTTTTCTGCCGGGTAACGCCGATGTCCGCGAAGGCGACTTGCTGGTTACCTCCGGGCTGGGTGGGAAATTTCCGCCGGGCTATCCGGTTGCCACCGTTAAAAACATTCGTGGCACAACGGGACAGCCGTTTCTGGAAATCGACGCAGCACCTGCGGCCGCGTTAAACCGGATGCGCGAAGTTCTGCTGATCAAGCCGGAAGGTAACGCCGGCATGGCCGACAGCGACGACGACATGCCTCCCGCCGAACCGGAGCAGCCCTGATGGCGCGGCCCACCCGCACCTGGCCGGTTCTGGTAACCTTTCTCGCCGCCATAGCCATCGAAATCATGCCGTTGCCAGATGCGGTACAGGCCTTTCGCCCCCCACTGCCCGCCATGGTTTTGATTTACTGGACGATGATGTGGCCCGAGCGCTTTGGCCTGTTCACTGCGTTTGCGCTGGGGATTGTGCTGGATATTTTGCACGGACAGCTACTAGGACAGAACGCCCTGGCCTTGTGTGCGGTCACTTACATATCGGTGCGCTTTCATTTGCAGATCAGAATTTTCCCGTTGTGGCAGATGACCATGACGGTGCTCGCCCTGCTGACGCTCGCTGCGGCTCTGTTATTCGTGGTCGAAGGTATAGCCGGGTACGGGCTTTCAGGCCTGAATCGCTGGCCTGCTGTGCTTTGCGGCACGCTGCTGTGGCAACCGGTAATGGCCCTGCTCGACCGGGTACGCATGCAAAGCGAAATGCGCACCAGCAACTTTTAGCGCGCCCGGGAATCTATAAATACAGCTTATGAAACACGCGAATCAGATCAAGGATCACTGGCGCGAAAAGCAGTTGTTTAACAACCGCATTCTTATCTGTGCGTTTCTGGCACTGATCATGATGGGCATCGTGGTTGTGCGTCTGGCGAACCTCCAACTGGTCAACGCCGACTACTATGCCGCACAGTCTCAGGGCAACCGCATACGCGTACAGCCCTTGCCGCCAACGCGTGGGCTGATTTTTGACCGCAACCAAAAACTGCTGGTTGAAAATACCCCAAGCTATCAGCTTGAGATCACGCCGGAGCAGGTGCCGGATTTAGACGACACACTGGAACGCCTCAGCGCCAGCGGCCTGCTCGAGCAAGAAAATATAGACCGGGTGCGCGGACTCATTAATAGTCGCAGACGTTTCGACAGCATACCCATTCGACAAAAAATGACTGACGAAGACGTGGCGCGTTTTGCCGTGCTGCGACCCTATTTTCCAGGCGTGGAAATTCGGGCACGGCTGGCACGTACTTACCCGTTCGGAACGGTTGCCGCACATGCACTGGGCTACGTCGGTGGCATCAGTGCCACCGATCAGGACAAACTCGACCCGGCCGCCTACGCAGGCACCTCGTACATTGGCAAAGTGGCCACGGAAAGAGCCTACGAAAACGAATTGCACGGCACGGTCGGGCATCAGGACGTTCTGGTCAATGTGCATGGCCGGGTTATGCAGGTATTGGATACGCAATTGTCAGTGCCCGGCCGTGACCTGCTTCTTAGCCTGGATATCGATACACAGATCGCAGCCGAAAAGGCATTGGGCAGCAGACGAGGCGCCGTGGCCGCTATTGATCCGCGCAATGGCGAAGTGCTGGTGCTGGCCAGCACGCCGAACTTCGACCCCAACAGCTTTACGGCCGGCCTGAGCCGCACAGAATTTAATGCGTTGCAAACTGACGTCGATCAACCGCTGTTTAACCGCGCGTTGCGCGGCAAGTACCCGCCCGGATCAACAATAAAGCCCATTATCGCGTTGGCTGGCCTTGAGCAAAATGCAGTCAGCGCAAACCAGCAGATATTCTGCCGCGGCCATTTCAGTCTCCCGGGCAGCACACATAGATACCGCGACTGGAAGCCCGAAGGGCACGGCCTGGTAAACCTTCGTGATGCCGTGGCGCAATCCTGCGACACCTATTTTTATGACCTCGCCAACGAAATCGGCATTGATGCCATGGCCGTCACCTTGCAGGAGTTCGGACTGGGCGAGACCACCGGGCTGGACATCGGCCCCGAAAGTGGCGGACTGGTGCCGACCCGCTCATGGAAGCGCCGCAATTTCGCGGATCCGGAAGATCAGATCTGGTATCCGGGTGAAACGGTCATCGCAGGAATCGGGCAGGGTTTTATGCTAACGACCCCGCTGCAGCTGGCGCACGCCACGGCCACGATTGCTATGCGCGGCATACGCTATCGGCCGTCGCTGGTAAGGGGCATGCGCGACCCGGTGTCGGGAGCCGTGGCCGTGCGCCAACCGCGCAATTTGCCGCCGGTGCGTGTGACCACGCCGGAGCGCTGGGATCAGATCATCGGTGCTATGGAAGCGGTGATCTACGACCCGAAAGGCACGGCACGCGCACTCGGTGTTAACTCTAAATGGCGTCTGGCCGGGAAAAGCGGCACGGCTCAGGTGGTTTCGGTCGCCCAGGATGAGAAATATAACGCCGAGGAACTGGCGGAGCGCATGCGCGACCATGCGCTGTTTGTCGCCTTCGCCCCCGTCGATGACCCGCGCATCGCGGTTGCCGTCATTGTCGAGAACGGCGGCAGTGGCAGCGGCGTGGCCGGCCCGGTCGCGCGGCAGGTTATTGATGCCTATTTAAACAAGGTGGCTCTGTAGTGGCGCGCGCTACCGACACCGGCGCGGGGCAACACAGCTTTTTTAGCCGCTTATTGCAACGCATGCACGTTGACCCGCCTCTATTGGCTGGCATTGGCACGGTGCTGGTTCTTGGCGCTTTCGTGTTGTATAGCGCCACCGGCGGCCGCCTCGATCCGCTGTGGGGCCAGGCCGCAAAAATTGGTGTGGCCGCCCTGATAATGCTCGCTGTTGCGCAGGTGGAGCCGGTCTGGCTGCGCCGCGCCTCCCCCTGGCTGTTTGCGACGGGTCTGGTCATGCTGGCGCTGGTGCTGGTGAGGGGCGAGATAGGCGGCGGTGCGCAGCGCTGGCTCGATATCGGTGTGCGATTTCAGCCTTCTGAACTGATGAAGCTGGCCGTGCCGGCCATGCTTGCGTGGCTGTTGCACGACCGTGCCTTGCCGCCTTCACTGCTGATGATCGGTGGGCTGCTCACCTTGATTGCTCTGCCCGTGGGCATGATCGCGCTGCAGCCCGACCTGGGAACGGCCATTTTGATCGGTCTGACCGGCGCAACGGTCATTTTTCTGGCCGGCATCAGTCTGCGTTTTGTATTTTTCTCCGGCGCACTGACACTGGCTGCCATGCCGCTGCTCTGGTATTTCATGCGCCCCTACCAAAAGCAGCGTGTCCTGACCTTGCTGGACCCGGAGCAGGATCCACTGGGCGCGGGATATCACATTATTCAATCGAAAATTGCGATCGGCTCCGGCGGGGGATTCGGCAAGGGCTGGCTTAACGGCAGCCAGGGACAACTCGAATTCCTTCCGGAACGCTCCACCGATTTCATTTTTGCCGTGATCGGCGAAGAATTTGGCTTTTTCGGCGTATCGATTCTGTTGCTGCTGTACCTGATGATTGTGGCGCGGGGCTTCTATATCGCTGCTGCAGCGCAAGACACCTTCTCGCGACTGCTGGCAGGCGCGATCAGCTTTACCTTCTTTTTCTACATATTCGTCAACACGGCCATGGTTACCGGTCTGGTCCCGGTCGTGGGTGTGCCGCTGCCACTGGTCAGCGCCGGCGGCACATCAATGGTGACCCTGTTGGCTGGTTTCGGTATTCTGATGTCCATTCAGACGCACCGGAAGCTGCTGCCAAGATGAAACGGATTTCCTTTACCGCGAGGCCGATGTCGGCTTTGCAGACAATTACACCCCTTGCCGTGACGATGACGCTGTCACTTACAGGCCTCACCACCCCCGCTGCCGCTCTCGACCTGCAACGCGATGACGTGCAAAGTTTTGTTGCGCAGATGGTTGAGGAACATGGGCTGGATCGCGAGTATGTCAGCAGTGTACTGGCGGACAGCAAGACACAGCAAAGCATTCTGGATGCGATGAGCCGCCCGGCAGAACGCGTCAAACCCTGGCATGAATACCGGGCAATCTTTCTTACGCCCAAACGTATCGATGCAGGGGTAGAGTTCTACGCTCAACATCGGGAACGGCTTGAATTAATCGAAGCAGAAACCGGCGTACCTCCGGAAATGATTCTGGGGATTGTCGGCGTGGAAAGTTTTTTCGGGCGAATTACAGGAAGCCACCGCGTAATTGATGCACTGGCTACGCTGGGTTTTGATTATCCGCCGCGCGCAAAATTCTTCCGCTCGGAATTCCAACAGGCTTTCTTGCTGGCACGCGAGGAAGGGCTGGAACTCGATTCCCTGGTGGGCTCTTACGCCGGCGCAATGGGGCCGCCGCAGTTTATTCCCAGCAGTTATCGCGCCTATGCGGTAGACGGTGACGGTGACGGACAACGCGACTTGATCGGCAACTGGGATGACGTACTGGCGAGCGTGGGCAACTACTTTGCGGTTCACAAGTGGAAAGCCGGCGAGCCGGTTGCGGCCACGGCAACTTTGAGTGAGCGCGCCGCCGAACCTGAATTGCAAACAGACCTGAAGCCCGGCTCCAGCGTCAACCGGCTCAGTGAGGCGGGCGTGTTGTTCGCGACCGAGCTGGACGGCGACGCAGCAGCTGGACTTTGGCGGCTCGAAGGTGAAAAAGGCGATGAATACTGGGTTGGATTTCATAACCTGTACGTCATCACCCGTTACAACCGCAGCGTGATGTACGCATTGGCGGCATGGCAGCTGGGCAACGAAATCATGCAAGCCGCCGATCGCGCAGCCGGCGAATTGGCCGAGAATGCATTGTGAGGTTTGCCGGCTCGACACTGTTCATAACCTTAGCCCTGCTAATCAGCGGTTGCAGCACAACGCGCTGGGAAACCCCCGTTGCCCAAGCAACATCCAAAGCGCCCGCCAATCAGGACATGACGCGCACACGTCGGGGCAATCCACCGTTCTATGAAGTCTTCGGGGTGCGCTACATCGTCATGACGAGCAGCGAAGGGTACAAAGAGCGCGGCGTGGCTTCGTGGTACGGCAAAAAGTTTCACGGCAACCCCACGTCCAACGGTGAGCGCTACGATATGCACCGCATGACGGCAGCTCATAAGACGTTGCCGCTGCCGACCAACGTAAAAGTTACCAATCTGAGTAACGGTCGCTCCGTTATAGTGCGCGTTAATGATCGTGGGCCTTTCGTGAAGAACCGCCTGATTGATTTGTCGTATGCGGCGGCTCAGGAGCTCGATATCATCGGAGCCGGCACGGCACAGGTTGAAGTCGAAGCGCTGAATACATCGTATACAGGCGCCATTACCGCTGCAGCTGCGCCGCCGGGCGAGAAGATTACGGAACCGGTCGGTGCGAATCCGGGGGCATTGATGTACATGCAGGTCGGCGCCTTTGGAGAACCGAACAATGCCCGGACGCTGGCGACACACTTGACGAATCAAGGCATTGCGGGCGTAGCCGTGCATGGATCTGACGGCGAAACCCCGGCGATGTACCGCGTGCGCATCGGCCCGTTTACCAGCATAGGCGACTACGATCGCGTAGCCACGCAAGTCGCGTCACTGAATATCACGAACCCCCGACTGGTGGTAGAAGACCCCGGCCACTCCCGGCAGCCTGCCGACCTCCGTTAACACAAATCAGGATCTGATCCGGTTATGAAGTACCGTCAATTACGTGCATTTATTCTCTCCGTTGCTGCTGTCACGTTGCTACTGCCGCAAATATTAGTAGCCCAGATTGCGGCGCCATCAGCACCGGCGCTGAACGCCCAGGCATACCTGCTGATGGATTTCGCCAGCGGGCAACCGCTGGCAAGCAAGAATGCTGACAGCCCGCTCGACCCCGCCAGCATCACCAAACTAATGACAGCCTACGCAGTATTCCGCGCCATCCGTGCCGGGCAAATCAGCCTTGATGACGAAGTACTGGTCAGCGAAAAAGCCTGGCGGACGCCGGGCTCCCGCATGTTTATTGAGGTTGGGACACGCGTACCCGTAAAGGATTTGCTCCCCGGCATGATAGTGCAGTCCGGCAACGATGCCAGCGTTGCGCTAGCTGAGCACGTCGCCGGCACTGAAGAAACGTTTGCCGAAATAATGAATCAACTGGCCAGCGAACTTGGCATGGACCGGACTCATTACCGCAACAGCACCGGCCTGCCTGCCGACGGTCACGTTACGTCGGCAAACGACATCGCAAAGCTTGCCTCGGCACTGATTCGTGAATTCCCCGATTACTACAAGTGGTATTCACAAAAGCAATACACATACAACGGCATCACCCAGGGCAACCGCAACGCCCTGCTCTGGCGGGATGAAAGTGTGGACGGTATGAAAACCGGCTATACGGAGTCGGCCGGTTACTGCCTGGTGTCATCCGCCGAACGCGACAACATGCGATTGATTGCCGTGGTATTGGGCACTAAAAGCCCATCGGCTCGTGCCAACGAATCTCAGGCCCTGCTTAATTATGGCTTCCGGTTTTTCGAAAGCCATAAACTGTGGGATGCAGGCGAGGTGGTCAGCAATGCGCGGGTGTGGAAAGGCGAAAGCGACATCACCGATCTGGTCGTCAATGATGCTGTCTACGTAGCCGTTCCACGTGGTGCTCTGGATAGCGTTCAGACTGAGCTGGAGGTGCCGAGGAATATTGTCGCCCCACTGACTACGAGCGACTCCATCGGCAGGGTCAGCGCAAAACTCGGTATCGATACACTCGCATCGGCTCCGGTTTACAGTGCGGTGGACATTCCGGAGGGCGGGCTGCTCAGCACAGCGTGGGACGAACTGCTGCTCTGGTTCGAATAATTCCGGTTGATCAGGCATGGCTGAAGACGAGACATTACTGGAGTTTCCCGTTGCCTTTCCCATTAAAGCTCTGGGCAGAAAGAGCGAAGGTTTCCGTCAATCCGTTATAGAAACCGTCGCGATACTTGCCGAGTTTCATCCGCAAGACGATGTGCGCGAACAGCACAGTGCAAACGGAAACTTTATATCAGTAACCGTGACATTCATTGCAGAAAACAAACCGCAGGTGGACGCCATTTATCAGGCGTTGCACGATCACGAACTCGTCTTAATGGTTTTCTGACGGCGCCGCACGTGAGCAATCACCCTATTCCCGGACCGATCGTGGTGCGCGCGCTCGGTAGCGTGGATTATTCTCTAACGCTACAACGGATGCTCGACTTTACTTTGCAACGAGACGACGACACGGCCGATGAAATCTGGCTCCTGCAACACCCGCCGGTATTTACGCTGGGCACCAACGCCGACCCCGGACATGTCCTCGCTCCGGGAAACATACCGGTAGTGCAGGTGGACCGCGGTGGCCAGGTTACCTACCACGGCCCGGGTCAGCTCGTTGCCTATGTGCTGTTGGATCTGAAGCGATTGAGACTTGGCATACGCGACCTGGTATGCCAACTGGAAAACAGCGTTATAGGCACCCTCGCTGGCTACGACATTAGGGCTACCGGACGCGAAGGGGCACCGGGCGTCTACGTGGACAACCAGAAGATCGCCAGCATTGGCCTGAGAATCCGCAGAAACTGCTGCTATCACGGGATCGCAGTAAATGTTAACCCCGATCTCGAACCCTTCAGCCGCATTAACCCCTGCGGTTATAAAGGGTTGGCCGTTACCAGTATCGCAGCGCTGAAAGCGATAGAAAAACCGACGGACATACCGTCTCTGGACACGGTCGGTGCCGACCTGGTGAAAAAGCTATCTGCTCAACTGGGCGTAGGCCTCGCGGAGTCGTGATGTTGCAAACGATCGTTTAGCGCGGCCAACCGCTCCGGTGTGCCGACGTCACACCAGTACCCGTTCAATAACTCGCCACTGACGCGGCCGTCATCGGCAGCTTTGCGAAGCAGCGGTGCCAGCGGAAACACGCCGTCCTTGCAGCCGGCAAACAATTCGGGGTGCAAAATGGCCAGGCCGCTGTAAGTCAGCATCGCAGCGCCCTGATTCGAGACCTCGCCGCCAGTCAGGGCAAAGTCGCCGGCGCGATTATGGGCCGGATTAGGCACCAACAGCAGGTGCGCGAGCCTGCCGGCCATCAGGGTTTGCTGCTCAAACCCGTATTCCGCATAGACATCACCGTTTACCAACCAGAAGGGCCGGGAACCAAGCTTTGGCAGCGCCCGAAAAACTCCGCCGCCGGTCTCCAGCGCAGCGTCCCCTTCATCACTGATATCGCATTGCAGACCGAAAGTGCTCCCGTCGCCGAGATGTTCCCGCAATTGAGCTTTTTGCCATGCCACGTTGACCACGACATCCCGGATACCTGCATTCGCCAGCGCGGCCAAATGGTAGTCGATCAAGGGGCGACCGCCGACTTTGATCAGTGGTTTCGGCACGGCATCAGTAAGGGGTCGCATTCGTTCCCCTCGTCCTGCGGCAAGAATCATTGCTTTCATTTGGCAACCCGGATTCATGATTGTTTGCACGAGCAAGCCGATACTAACCTGAGCCGCGACAATTGGGGACGTAACCGGATCACTGCTCTATAATCTCAAGAGATGCGCATCACTATTGCAAGCCTGCTGACTCTGCTATCCAGCCTCGCGGCGCTGAGCTTGCCAATTAGCAGCCGTGCAGAGTCCGCCCGCGGAATTGCCTGCTGGGCCGATACACTCCCGGTTGCGGTGACCACGACTGGTGACAGCGTTGCTCTGCCTGACGACGTTGTCGAACTCACCACCGACAATGCCAGCATTCAGACGGGCGGCAGCGCAGAGTTTGACGGCGCAGTGGAAATTCGCAGTCGGGGCAATCTGATCAAAGCTGGCAGCGGGCGCTACGATGCCGAAACCGGCATATTTAATGCCGCAGACGGGGTGGAGTTCAGCGATGCCGACAGTCGTTTCAGCAGCAGCAGCGCGCTTTATGACACGCTAAACGGGCGCCTCGAGTTAGGCGACACGGATTTCCTGATCGGCCACACGCCGGCGCGGGGCTCAGCAAAGAATGTCAGCGTGACCAAAACCGGCGTCGTTCGACTGGAAAAAGTCAGTTACACCTCTTGCCCGCCTGGCAACAACAGCTGGATGCTGCAAGCAGATTCCATAAAGCTGGATCGACAAAGCGGAACAGGTACAGCCAAACGTGCCAGTCTGCGCTTCAAAGGCGTGCCGTTTTTGTACCTGCCCTATTTCACGTATCCGATTACTGACGATCGCAAGTCAGGGTTATTGTTTCCAAGCATCGGGACCAGCGATAGTCGTGGCTTCGAAGTCACACAACCTTACTATTGGAATATCGCGCCCAATTACGACATGACCGTGGAGCCGCATTACATGTCTAAACGCGGCTTGCAGCTCGGCGCGGAAAGCCGACTGATGACTCGCCGGAACAACGCCATCCTGTGGCTGGACTACCTGCCAAGTGATGACCAGGCCAATATAGACCGGTGGCAATACGATCTGCACGTAACGACCTCATTGCCGAAATCCTGGCGCGCGACCACAGAAGCAGTCGGCGTCTCAGATAATCAATATTTCGAAGACCTTAGCGCGCGCCAGTCGAGCAGCAGCCAAACACACCTGAACCGCAGCATCACTTTCGAATACTACGACGAAATCTGGTCGTTAATGGGGCGCTTTCAGGGTTACCAGACCATTGATGCAGCGGTTACTCAACCGGATGAACCCTATCAGCAACTCCCGCAACTGATGGCAGTTGGCAACTGGCGGGACAAATGGCTGGGGCTCGACTATCAGTTTGCATCGGAAGCGAACTACTTTTATCGCAAAGACAGCACCACCGGTGCGCGTATCAACGTGCAACCCGGGGTCTCCATACCCATGCAACGAGGCGGTCTGTATATACAACCGCAGCTCATCGTGGATTACACCGCCTACAGCCTGCAGGACTTGACCACCACTTCGGACGGGTCGCCGTCACGACTTGCGCCTATTGCAAGCGTGGATGCCGGGGCGGTCTTTGAACGCCTTGCCGGCGATAGCGACCGTTACCTTGTTACTCTCGAACCGCGCGTTCTTTACGCTTACATTCCATTCCGGAATCAGAATGATTTACCGGTTTTTGACACCATACGGCCGGACTTTAACCTCGTTCAGTTGTATCGCTATAACCGATTTCTGGGGCCGGATCGTCTGTCCGACACCAATCAGCTCAGCATGGGCGTTACCGCCCGGATGCTGCAAGCGGATGACGGTAGAGAACTGCTCACTGCCACAGTCGGGCAAACCGTGTTCTTTGATGGTGGCGACGTAATACTCCCAGGTGAAATTCCATCCGCTCAGAATTCGACGGATTACATTGCCGAACTCGGCATCAAGGTCTGGAAAAAGTGGAATGTAGACTTGCGCTACCAATACGACACGGACATCAAGGCGTCCGATCGCACGTCGATACGACTCAAGTACCGGCCAGGCGATGGTAAAGCGTTTAATGCCGCCTATCGTTATGCACGAGACTCGCTGGAGCAGACGGACTTTAGCTTTAGCTACCCGATCGGAACGCAATGGAATGTCATCGGTCGTTATAACTATTCCATTCCTGATAATCTGGCGCTGGATCGGTTCCTTGGCGTAGAGTATGAAAGCTGCTGCTGGGGAATCAGCCTGTTGAGCAGGCGCACCGTCTCCAGGGGCACCGACGAGACAGAATCCATATTGGCCCTGCAGTTTGCCCTGAAAGGCTTTTCGAACTTCGGCAACAAAACCTCAGACGACCTGCAGCGTGATATCCTAGACGGCACACGTTTCTAGGCACCTGCCCGGGCCACCCGCGGCAGCAGCCCATTTGTCGACGATAACAACATGCAAAAGCTTAAGCACATAGCAGCCGGTCTGATACTGGCGGGCGCCTTGCCGGTTTCGGCAATGGCGCAAAATCTGGATTTGAGTGATACGGGCGTACTGCTCGATGGCGTTGCGGCCGTGGTAAATGACGGCGTGGTATTGCTGAGCGAGCTGGATGAACAAACTAAGCTGATCGTTCAACGTCTGCGTGAAGAAAACACCGATCTTCCGCCGCGGGAAGTACTGATTCCGCAAATACTGGAACGGCTGGTTATCAGCGAGTTGCAACTGCAACGCGCTGCGCAGGGCGGAATTACGGTACCCGACAGCATGTTGAATCGGGCACTGGCAGACGTGGCACGACGCAATGGCACTACATTAGGGCAGCTTCCGCAGCTGCTGGCGGCAGATGGCGTGGATTACAACGCCTACCGCAAGGAAATGCGCCAACAACTGATCGTGGAGCAACTCCGGCAGCGCGAAGTCATATCAAGAATCAGCGTGACCCCGCGCGAACTGGAAGAATACCTGGAACGCGAGCAAGGCTCATCGTATCGCGACAAGCGCTTTAAGATTTCGCACATCCTCATATCGATATCGTCTGCAGCAACGCCGGAAGATATTGCGGCAGCGGAACAGAAAGCACAGGAAATTTATCAGCGCGTCCTGGACGGCGAAGACTTTGCAAAACTCGCGGTCGCGTATTCGGATGCACAGAATGCGCTCGAAGGGGGCAGCATGGGTTGGCGCGAGGGTGATTCCCTGCCGACGCTGTTCGCAACGATTGTGCCCGAGCTGGCAGCCGGCGAGACGGCAGCACCGGTAAGGAGCGCCAGCGGCTTTCACGTGGTGCGCCTCGAAGCGGTAGAAGGCAATGAGCGCATCATGGAGAACCAGGTCAGAGCCCGGCATATTTTGCTGAAGCCGGATGAGATCATGGATGACGCCGTGATTGAGCAGCGCCTTAAGGACATCCGCGCAAGCATTATGGGCGGCGATGACTTTAGCGCTATTGCCAAAGCAGTCTCTGAAGACCCGGGTTCAGCCATCGAAGGCGGCGACCTCGGATGGGCCGGGCCCGGCACCTTCGTGCCCGAATTTGAACAAGTCATGAACGATCTTGAAATCGATGAAATAAGCGAGCCGTTTCAGTCACCGTTCGGCTGGCACATCATCCAGCTTCTGGAGCGCAGGGTGCACGACACCACCGACGATGTTCGTCAGCAACGCGCTATTATGGCCATACGCGAAAGCAAGCTCGCCGAAGAGACCGAGCTCTGGGTGCGTCAAATGCGTGACGAAGCCTTTGTCGAATATCGACTCTGAGTAGTGAACATCCCGGTTCAGCGCATCGCCGTTACCGCTGGCGAACCTGCCGGCATAGGCCCGGATCTGGTTGCTGCTCTGGCCCAGGATGCTCACGCGTGCGAACTGGTGGTTATCGGCGATGCGGCCCTGCTCCAGACAAGAGCAGCGCAACTGGGGCTGCCGCTAACCACCCTGCCCTACGACCGCCGGGCGTCGCCCGTCCCGAGTGGCGGCGGGCGCATTGTCGTGGATCACGTTGCGTTGTCCGCACCCTGCACGCCGGGTGTACTTAACACGGCCAATGCGAACTACGTTTTAGCCACCCTGGAACGGGCGGGCACCGGTTGCCTGTCCGGCGAATTTGCTGCCGTCGTAACAGCGCCGGTGCAAAAAAGCGTCATTACCGAGTCCGGCACACCGTTTTCCGGCCATACAGAATATTTTGCTGAGCTGTGCGGAGCACCGCTACCCGTCATGCTGCTTTGCGCTGACGATCTGCGCGTCGCGCTGCTGACTACACACCTGCCACTTTCGCAGGTGCCGGCAAACGTTACGCATGAACGGATCACCCGAACCGCCACAATTCTGAATACCGGGTTACAGCAGCTGTTCGGAATCACGTCACCCCGCATCGCAATACTCGGCCTCAATCCGCATGCCGGTGAAGCCGGGCTGCTGGGGCACGAAGAACGCGACAGCATTGAGCCGGCTATTCAGGAGTTACGCGGGCACGGCCTCAATGTATCGGGGCCGCTACCCGCCGACAGTGCCTTCACTCGAGAATCGCTGGCGCACTTTGATGCCGTGCTGGCGATGTATCACGATCAGGGTTTGCCGGTATTGAAACACGCCGGCTTTGGCCGTGCGGTGAATATCACGTTGGGGTTACCAATCGTGCGCACGTCGGTTGATCACGGCACGGCGCTCTCTTTGGCAGGCAAAGGTGAAGCAGATGCAGGCAGTCTGAAGGCGGCGCTGCAATTGGCGGAAGATATAGTCAGCCAGAACCAGCGGCGCGGCGCGCGGGTGCACTCGTGACCAGCCGTCCGGCGCGCAAGCGCTTCGGACAGAATTTCCTGCACGACGCAAACGTTATCGGGCACATCGTTGCCTCTATTGATCCGCAGCCGGGCGATCATCTGGTTGAAATCGGCCCGGGCCGGGGCGCCCTGACCAAACCGCTGAGCCAGCTCTGCAATAAACTGGATGTTATTGAGATCGATCGGGATCTGGCAGCCGATCTTGAACAACAAGACTGGGCCAGAAGGATTACGATACATCGCGCAGATGCATTGCGCTTTGACTTTGCACAGCTGATAGATTCTGCTGAACAGGGTGCTGATGCCGGTTCCGCGATGCGTTTAACCGGAAACCTGCCTTATAACATTTCGACTCCACTGTTATTTCATATTCTGGATCACTACCACCTGTTTAGCGACATTCACGTGATGCTGCAGAAAGAAGTGGTGCAGCGCATGGCGGCAGGGCCGGGCAGTCGCACTTACGGACGGCTTAGCGTGGCCCTGGCGGCGCGCTGTCACGTTGAGTCGCTGTTCACTATCAAATCCGGCGCCTTTCAGCCGGCTCCCAAGGTGGAATCGGCCTTTGCATGTCTCTCCCCGCTCGCTGTACCGCTGGTACAACCGGAGGAATGGCCCGTTTTCGACGAAATTCTTCGCTGCGCATTCGGGCAACGCCGCAAACAACTCGGCAACGCCCTGCAACCGGTTATGGACTCAGCCGCCATCGCTGCGGCCGGAGTAGATCCCAAGCAACGCGCAGAACAGTTGACCGTTCATGATTTTGTTTCCCTGACGCGGATAGCGCGGCGCTGAACCGCTAAACTAATGCAATGAACCAAAAAACTGAACAAAGCGGCGACCTCGCGAAAACCGTGCGCATCACTACCAAAGCCATGTATTTGCGCGAGCAATCAAATCCGGCCGCACGCCGCTATGTTTTTTCATACACCATCACCATCGAAAATCTTGGCAGTGAGAGCGTTCAACTGCTGACACGACACTGGCTGATAACGGATGCAGACGGTCGCCTGCAGGAAGTGCACGGCGATGGCGTGATCGGCGAACAACCCGTCATCAAGCCGGGCGCGGCGCACACTTATACCAGCGGCGCGATTCTGGAAACGCCGGTCGGCACCATGGAAGGACGCTATGGCATGGTCAGTGCAGAAGGCACTGGTTTTGATGCGCCCATACCCGTATTCCGGCTGGCGGTGCCGGGCGTACTGAACTAAGCCGTGGCCGTATATGCCATCGGGGACGTGCAGGGCTGCTGCGATGAACTGCAGCAGCTGCTCGATGTCCTGAATGTCGACCCCGTAACGGATCGCGTCTGGTTTGTCGGTGATCTGGTCAATCGCGGCCCGCAGTCGCTGCAAACGCTGCGCCTGGTAAAGTCTCTGGGCGATAGTGCCATCACGGTGCTGGGCAATCACGACTTGCATTTGCTCGCGCTGGCCTTGGCAAATAACGCACCTGCACCCGATGCCTGCCTGCAAGCGGTGCTCGAAGCCGAGGATTGCAACGACTTGACAGGATGGCTGCGGAACCGCCCACTGGTTCATCATGATCCGTCCCTGAATACGCTTATGGTGCACGCCGGTATCTGTGCCGAATGGGGATTGGATGAATGCCTTGGCTATGCAGCAGAGGTCGAGTCAGTGCTGCAGGGCGATGAACCGGAAAGCTTCTTAAGGCAAATGTACGGCGCTAAACCGAACCGTTGGTCAGACAATCTGAGCGGCATAAACCGACAACGCTTTATCGTTAACTGTTTTACGCGCATGCGCTATTACAACCCGGACGGGAGTCTGGATTTTGCCGCAAAACTGGCCCCCGAACATTATGCAGCCCGCAGCGACTGCAAGCTGACGCCATGGTTCCGAATGCCGAAACGCAAGGCCGCTTCGGCGCGAATTGTTTTCGGGCACTGGTCAACACTGGGCTATATCAACGAGGCCAACGTGATCGGTCTGGACACCGGCTGCGTCTGGGGCGGGAAATTATCGGCGCTGCGTCTAGACGAACCTGCACCGCTGGTGCAAGTGGACAGCCGGCAAGCGAAAGTTTTTTAAACTGCAACCGGCGCGGAAATATGCGGGTGGTACTCGTAACCGATAATTTCAAAATCGTCGAAGTGATAGTCCGTGATGCTATTGGGCCGCCGGCGAATCGCGAGCTTAGGTAGCGGCAAGGGTTTGCGCGCCAGCTGCTCTTCTACCTGGTCAAGATGATTGGAGTATAAGTGGCAATCGCCGCCTGTCCAGATAAACTCGCCGACCCTGAGCCCCGTCTGCTGGGCAACCATGTGAGTCAGCAAGGCGTAAGAAGCTATGTTGAAAGGCACGCCCAGAAAGATATCCGCACTGCGCTGATAAAGCTGACACGACAGCTTGCCTTCTGCCACATAGAACTGAAACAACGCGTGGCAAGGCATTAATGCCATTTTGTCGAGTTCTGCAACGTTCCACGCGCTGATGATAATGCGCCTGGAATCCGGGTCGCTGCACAACGTATCGAGTACCTGCTGCAACTGGTCAATACGCTGCCCGTCCGGTGCCGGCCAGGAACGCCATTGCGCTCCATATACCGGGCCTAAATCACCGTTCTCGTCTGCCCACTCGTCCCAGATACTGACTTTATTGTCATTGAGATACTTGACGTTGGTGTCACCGTTAAGAAACCAAAGCAACTCATGAATAATAGAACGCGTATGCAATTTCTTGGTTGTGACCATCGGAAAACCACGGGCCAGATCGAATCGCATCTGATAACCGAACACGCTCAGGGTGCCGGTGCCGGTTCGATCCTCTTTGCGCGCGCCGTGATCGCGAACGTGGCGCATGAGATCAAGATACTGCTGCAAGGCTATCTCCGTAACAAATAATCTGACGTTGTCTCAGGAAGCGGTTGCGGCGCTGCGACGGTACGCCAGCACCAGCAAAATCACGCCCCATATTATCATCGGTGCTGTCAGCAACTGACCGCGGGTCAGCCAGCCCCAGGCCATGTAGCCGATGGGTTCGTCCGGCAGGCGCACAAACTCCACCCCGAAGCGGGCAACGCCGTAACCCACCAGAAACAAGCCGGAAACCGCCATGCGCGGCCGCTGCCGGGATGCAAAAGTCCACAGCAACACGAACAGCACCAAGCCTTCCAGGGCAGCCTCATACAGCTGCGAGGCATGTCGAGGAACGCCATTCACGACCACCGCCCATGGCACATCGGTAACTTTGCCCCACAGTTCGCCATTGATAAAATTGCCAATCCGGCCGGCGCCAAGGCCAATGGGAATAACCGGGGCAATAAAATCGGTCAACGCCCAGAACCCCGCACCCGTGCTTCGGCCGTAGAACCACATCGCCACCAGCACACCCAGAAAACCGCCATGGAAGGACATGCCGCCCTCCCAGATTCGCAACAGCATCAACGGATCGTCGAGAAAAGCGCCGAAGTTGTAAAACAGAATTGAGCCCACCCGGCCACCGAGAATGACGCCCAACGCTATCCACGTGACCATGTCATCAACCTGCACAGCGGTCAGCGGTGACCAGGGACGGCGAGCCTGCACCCGGCCCAGCCACCATCCGCCGAGAATACCAATGACGTACATGAGGCCGTACCAGCGCACGGCCAACGGCCCCAGCTCTATCGCAATGGGGTCAATCTCTGGGTAAACAAACATGGGTCAAGTCTAGCACCGGGCTGGTCGAGATTCCGTATGATGCACGCATGAATCGTCTACAAAATGAAACCAGTCCGTATTTGCTCCAGCATGCCGATAATCCGGTCGACTGGTATCCCTGGGGTGCAGAAGCGCTGGAGAAAGCGCGCCGGGAAGATAAACCGGTGTTGCTGTCCATCGGCTATTCTGCCTGTCACTGGTGCCACGTAATGGCCCACGAATCTTTTGAAGACGAAGCCACGGCGGCGGTGATGAACCGGCTGTTTGTCAACATCAAGGTCGACCGTGAGGAACGTCCAGACATAGACAAGATTTATCAGACCGCTCATCAGTTGATCACGCGCCGGGGCGGTGGCTGGCCGCTGACCGTTTTTCTGACCCCCGACGGCCAGTTGCCGTTTTTTGCCGGCACCTATTTCCCCAACGAACCCCGCTACGGCATGCCCGCGTTTGCCGAACTTCTGGTGAAGGTCGCACAGCATTTCGAGACGCACCGCGATGAAGTTGCGCAACAGGCGACCGCCGTGGTGCATGCACTCGGAAGTTTTGAGGCCGGCTCGGCTGACCCCGCTGATAAGCCTGACGCGGCGCCGCTGGCGAGCTTACGGGCACAACTCGAAGGCAACTTCGATGCGGACTGGGGCGGCTTCGGTGATGCACCCAAGTTTCCGCATGTCAGCAGTCTGGAATACCTGTTGCGTCACTGGCGCGCATCGGCTCACGGCGAAGAACCGGATGTGCAGGCACTGTTCATGACCGCTCTGACTCTCACGCGCATGATAGAGGGCGGCATTTACGACCAACTGGGTGGCGGCTTTTTTCGCTATTCGGTGGATCGGGAATGGCGTATTCCGCACTTTGAAAAAATGCTCTATGACAACGGGCCTCTGCTCGCGTTGCTGGCTCAACTCTGGCAAGCCAGCGGTGATGACACCTTCCGCCGGGCTGCACATGAAACGGCCGACTGGGCATTGCGCGAGATGCGCAGCCCGGACGGTGGATTCTGGTCAACGCTGGACGCCGATTCCGAAGGCAAGGAAGGTAAGTTCTATGCGTGGCAGCCTGTCGAAGTGGCCGCAGCGCTTACGGAATCGGAGTACGCCGCGTTCGGATGTCGATTCGGCCTGAACTTGCCACCAAATTTCGAAGGCCAATGGCATCTGCAGGTACGCGACTCCATTGAGAATGCTGCTGGCGCCGCAGGACAAATAAACTCCGGTGCCATTGCGCTGATCAACAGCAGCCGCGAAAAACTGCTGAATATTCGTAATCAGCGCATCTGGCCAGGGCGAGACGAAAAAATTCTGACTTCGTGGAACGCGCTAATGATCCGGGGCATGGCGATCGCGGGCCGGGCGCTGGGGCGTGACGATCTCATTGACGCAGCCGTGTCCGGGGTACAGTTCCTGCGCACTAATCTCGTTGACCAAAACGGAGGCCGAAAACAACTGCTGGCCGTCCATGCTGACGGACAGGCCAGGTTCTCTGCCTATCTGGACGACCATGCGTTTCTAATCGACGCCCTGTTGGAAGTATTGCAGGCACGCTGGGATACAACGTTACTAGAGTTTGCGACACAACTGGCGGATCGCTTGCTGAACGATTTCGCCGACGAGGCGAGAGGCGGCTTTTACTTCACCGCCCGCGACCATGAAAAGCTGGTGCATCGCTCGCGTACCTTCAGTGATGATTCCATGCCTGGCGGCAACGGCGTAGCCGCTCTCGCGCTGGGACGGCTGGGTCATCTGCTGGGCGAACGCCGCTATTTGAATGCGGCCGAACGAACCCTGCAGGCGGGCGGAACGCTTATGGCAGATTTTCCGCACGGCCATGCCAGCCTCATTATTGCGCTCGACGAGTACCTGGACCCTCCGGAAATTATCGTGATTCGCGGCAGGCGCGCCGAAGCAACAGAATGGTCACGCACAATAAGCGCGCTCTATGCGCCGCGACGCTTGATATTCGCCATACCGGCTGAAGAAACCGCGCTGCCCGGCGCACTGGCGGAACGCGCCGCGACGGGCGCTACGATTGCCTATCGCTGTAAAGGCATGCAATGCGACCTGCCGCTGACCTCGCGCGAAGAACTAATCATGGCGGTAAAAGAAGCCTGACTGGGAGCCGCTTAAAATGCGGCTCTTAGCGCTGCAATTTTAAGGGCAGTGATCGCAGGCGTTGGCCCGTCAGTGCAAATACTGCATTGGCAACCGCAGGTGCGATTGGCGGCACGCCCGGCTCGCCAACCCCCGTCGGTTCGGCATCGCTGAGGATCACTTCGACGTCGATATCAGGTGCGTCGTCCATACGCACCATTCGATAATCGTGAAAATTGCTTTGTTGAATCTGACCTGCCGTGATGTTTATCTCACCGTACAAGGCCGCGCTTAAACCAAACACAATGCCGCCTTCCAGCTGCTGCCTGACGATATCGGGCGTGATGGCAATTCCGCAGTCGACCACGCAGCTCACCCTGTGCACGCGTATAGCCTGATCCTCCGCAGAACCGTCGAGCGATACCTCTGCAATCTGCCCGACGATGGTATCGAAGGACTTGAACAAAGCCACCCCCTGAGCACGGCCTTGCGGAGCGGATCCCCAGCCAGCCAGCACGGCGAGCTTATCCAGCACCGCGCGGTGGCGCGCATCGGGCAATCGGGCGCGACGATATTCGACCGGATCGGTGTTGGCTGCGTATGCCAGTTCATCAACAAAACTTTCCACCACGAATGCGTTATAAGAACTGCCGACTGAACGCCAGATGGAAACCGGCACACCGGGGTCGTGAGCATACTGCACGAAATCCACATCCGGAAAGTCGTAGATCAGATCCTGAGCCCCTTCGCGGGCCTGAAACGCAGCAACCAGTTGCACGGACTTTTCCGTCATCCATTCGCCTACCGCCCGCCGTGTTTCCACCGCAAGACTTTCGGGCAATAAGGTGCGCATGGTTGGCCCCATCAAAACACCTGCCGTTGGCGCGGCAACCTGACAATGCTCCCAGGCAACCGGCTGACCGTCCGCATCCAAACCCGCTCGCATGCGATGCAAAGTCTGCTGACGATAGTAGCCGTGGCGTATATCGTCTTCACGCGTCCAGACCGTTTTGACGGGCCGGTCGAATTCACGAGCGATCAGGGTGGCCTCCAGCACGTAATCCCACAAAACGCGGCGACCAAAACCGCCACCCAAAAAGGTTGTGTGCACCTCAACCTGCTCGCGCCGCAAACCGGTCAACTCGGCCACAATAGCCTGCGCCATATCGGGAGTTTGCGAGGGTACCCATACGTCACAGTGCTCGCGCTGCACATGAACGGTCGCGTTCATCGGCTCCATGGGGGCATGTGCAAGGTACGGGGTGCGGTACTCCGCCTTCAGAACCCGCGCCGCATGCTTCAATACCGCCGTGCTGTCGCCGTTACCGTGCATGTAATCGGCTTCACTGCGCTCGAATTGGGCACTCTGAATTTCGCGCAGCCGGATGTCGTCCATGTCGGCCAGCGGCCCTGGCTCCCACTCCAGTTCTACTTGCTGCACAGCCCGGTATGCCGCCCAGAAAGTGTCGGCAACCACGGCCACACCCGCTGGCAATTCGACCACGCCGTGCACACCCGGCATCGAGCTTACGGTATCGGCCCGGTAATGCTTCAGCACGGCAGCGCGTTCCGGTACGCGCGCCACCACGGCTGTCAGCAATCCTTCAGGGTAGACGTCCATGCCGTATACCGCTGCACCGCTTACTTTCTGCGGGACATCCTTGCGGGCTACCGCCGTGCCAATCCAGCGATACGCTGACGGCTCT
This sequence comes from Gammaproteobacteria bacterium, assembly GCA_030426355.1. Classification (GTDB taxonomy): domain Bacteria; phylum Pseudomonadota; class Gammaproteobacteria; order Steroidobacterales. Next base: position 30,048 of record JAUHYQ010000005.1, on the reverse strand, counting down.
TTGAGCCTTACCGTCCACGGCGGTGTCAGTGCAGCAGCTGCAGCGGCCAGATCGCTGTAACCCGCAACACGACCGCTGGCAACGTGCAACACCCGGCCATCGTCGGTCTGCAACTCATCTTGCGCAACCTGCCAACGCGCGGCGGCAGCCGCAAGCAGCATCGCCCGGGCGGTTGCACCCGTTTCGCGAAGTATGTCCCAGCTATCCACTATGCTGCGACTCTGACCCGTCATCTGCAAAACCGGCCGCTGAAAGATTCCGCGTACCGGCGCGAAACGCACTTCAAACCGCGACGGATCAAGATCCAGTTCTTCCGCCACCAGCGTCAGCAAGCCAGTCATGGTGCCCTGCCCCATCTCAACCTTGTCCAGTTGAAAAATAACGCGCCCGTCGGGAGCTATTTGCAGAAATGCATTAGGTTCCAGGACGTTCGAGGCCTCGGCGAGCGAGTCACTTTCTTTTCGCAACCATGTCAGCGCCAGGCCACCACCCGCGATTGCGGCGATGCCCAGAAAAAAACGCCGGCGGGTGATCACGGAAGTTTTAGTGGTGGGGCGGTGTCAAGCACGGCATCGGGATCAGCGATCAGTTCGGGGTGTCGCTCACGAGCGGCGGCGAGATACTCGGCGGGAAAATCCTCAATGCGATAAATCTTGCTGCCGTTTGCACGTGCCGTCGTGTGGCCGCCCACGTCCTCCGCTTCAAACCATTCCCGCCAGCTGGTGACGGACTGAAAGCTGATATCCGCACTCGCCGATGTAATTTCGGGATTATTGAGTTCGCTCAATCGGCCGCGATAGGTAACCAGCTCGTTGTAGATGTGTTTGCCCATCATCGGGTGATCCGAGTCGACGCGCACAGTGCTGTCATCACGGATCCATACGTCGTCGCCGCTAATGATGGCCGGGCCGACCCGAGTTTGTAGTTCGACATCGCCGAACATTGGCACATCGGGCAAGACCACGCCGGTGGGCCTCATAAGCACCGGGTACGGGCCCAGACGCTGCTCCGGAACCTTGACCACCTTGCCGTTATAGGGGTTCTTGAAGGTGTCCAGGATTGCGCCGGTCTGCAGATCGGTGAAATAGGACATTTCCAACATGTTGAGTTCGAAGCCTTTGCCAGGTATTGGTCGCAGTCGCTGAAAACTGCCAATCAACATGCCAAACAACGGCGTGATGATATTGTCCACTACGCCATAGCGAACCCCTTTCATCCACCACATAACCGTACTGCCGTCGATGTCGCCACGCAATTTGGCCAATGCCGTCAGACGATCCCAAGGGTCATCGAGATTCAGCGCAGCAGACGCGCCCATAAGGGACAACGGTGCGGTGGCAAGCAACAAGCCCGCGCCGCCGATACGCAAAAACTGTCGCCGGGCTTCGGATTCTGCTGTATCGGGTGCAATTGTCCGGCGTGCAGGTTGAGTCGCCATGCTGTCTGTCCTCATAAATGCCGGCATCAATGCGAGGCGTGGATAGTTTATGCTGTGCAATCTGCATGACGAAAGCCCCGCTGCAAATGACCACAGCGAGAACAATGCGTCGATCACATTGGCGCAACAGGATGTATAACCGTGACCAATCAATCTATAGAAATTGAAATAAAGCTGGCGCATCTGGAGCAGGCACTGAGTGAAATCAGTGACGTGGTCTACGCTCAGCAAGCGCATATCGATGCCCTGGAACTCAAGTGCGAAGCTTTGCGGCAGCGCGTGATAACCGCAGAGTCGGGGGGCGATGCTGATCCGGCCGACGAAAGGCCGCCGCACTATTGACTGCCGCGCGATATAACGGGTCAATACATAAAAAGTGGGTATACGCCAGCATCCTTTTGATATGATGCGCTGCGAGTTCCAAATACAGTCTCTAAATTGGAGGAGATAGGTAACAATGAAAATTAACCAGATTCTTAGTGTCGCTGCCGCTGTTGTTGCACTGGGCAGTACTTCCACCGTATTCGCAGCTGCTCATGAAGGCGGCCCCGAGATTTCAGGCGAAGGCAGCTGCACCTATGTGCAGGAAAATATGTTTGCCGGGCCTTTTGACGTTTGTCAGGAGCCGGTAGGTGCAGAAAGCTGTACAGCTCTCGGCGAAACTGATGACAACGCCAACGCCGTGCACGCTGCTGGCGCGTGTGCGAGCGAAGGACTGGTGGGCACATGTGATTTAGGTGCCACCAAACTGCGCTACTACTCCGGCGATGCCGGCGGCCTTGAAATCGGCTGCGGCTTTCAGGGCGGTGACTGGGTGGCGGTCGAGTAAGGCCTCATCAATTCACGGCTTTAAGCCATAAAAAAACCCCGCCGGAAGCGGGGTTTTTTTATGGCCGAATAAAAAGTGCCAATCACAGTGGCGCGGGCAACACCGCACGTAACCCAAGATAAAACAAAATCGACAACATGGCACCTGCGGGCACCGTAACCAGCCATGACAAGAAGATTCCTTTTATCACCCCGGTGTTAATTGCCCGTCGGCCTTTAACCAGGCCCACACCCAGTACCGCGCCAATAAGCGTATGCGTAGTGGAAACCGGCATGCCAGTACCGGATGCCACGACAATGGTAAATGCCGCCGCGATTTCGGCCGAAAACCCTCGCACCGGAGTTAATTGAGTAATGTGTGAGCCCACTACCGTGATTACTTTGCGCCCGTAAGTACCCAGACCCACGACAATACCTAGCCCGCCAACCACCAGAATCCAGATAGGCACCCCCGATTTTTGCGCCACCGAGCCCTGCTCAGCAATCGAAACCACCGCTGCAACCGGGCCGATTGCATTTGCCACATCGTTGGAACCGTGCGCGAAAGCCATCGTGCAGGCGGTAAATATCATCAGAATTGCAAATACCGTTTCAACCTTCTTGTGCTCGAACTGCCTGCGAGCATTTTCATCAATGCGCACACGGTTGATCGCGATGCTGCTCAGCCAGGCCGCCACCACTCCGAACAACAGCGCGATGGAGTAACTTTCCAGGGTCGAAAGGGTAAGCCCCACGTGCTTGAGACCCTTGAATATGGTGACCAATACAATCAGGGTGACTGCTACCAGCACGTAGTAAGGAGCATACCGCTTGGCGCGCTTGAAAGGCTTTTTTCGTACCAGGATCAATTTCTTAATGGAGTAAAACACTGCGTAGGAAATCAAGCCCGCTGTCAGCGGCGAAATTACCCAACTCATCACAATAGTGCCGATTTTGCTCCACTCAACCGCGTCAACGCCCACCGCGATGACGGCAAAACCCACAATTGCACCTACAATCGAATGCGTTGTGGACACCGGCCAGCCCTTCACTGAGGCAATCAAGAGCCACGTTCCTGCTGCCAGCAAGGAAGCCAGCATGCCCTGCATCAGCACTTCCGGACTGTCAGCAAATAAAGACGCATCCACCATGCCCTTACGTATAGTCGAAGTGACTTCACCTCCCGCGAGAATGGCGCCGGCAAATTCAAACACCGCGGCAACCAACAGGGCCTGCCTTATAGTGAGAGCACCCGAGCCGATGGAGGTCGCCATGGCGTTGGCGACATCATTGGCACCAATACCCCATGCCATAAAAATGCCAAACAGCAGCGCCAGCCCCACATACAGGTAGTAAGTCTCCAACACGATTATCCCCCTGGAATTAAGGTGTCATTTTATGTCAGCCGCCGCCGTGGCGACAGACCACTCAATCCAGCGTATGAAGTTCGGGTGCTGGATGAGGCCTTTGGCATTCATCCTGTAGTTCAACCCCGTAAGGTCGCGACGCAAATTGCCTTGCACCAGACGAGTACCCAGCAAGTTGGTGACAATCAGCACACTACGTCCGGACTCTTCCGCCGCGCGAACCTTATCACGTAGCGCGCGCACGTTGGCAACGCGAACATCAATCGCTGCGTCATCCTGTAAAGTGAATGCGCTGACCGCTGCGTACTCCGCCCGCACGTCAATGTAATTGGCCAACCGACGAAGCATGGCGAGCTGGGTCTGATTATCCTCACTGCCAACAGGGCCGTGCGCAACAATAATCACTTCCTCGCGAGCAGGATCAGTGCTTATTTCTGCTGCGTACTCCACCAGAATTTCGCCCACAAGCTCGTGATCCTCAAGCGGGGATACGATATGCAGACGCGCGGGTGGAATCACATGAGGAACCGACGCATAAGCGGGTTCCGGCTGCAAATCAAAAATATAGTTCCATTGACGCATCATGGAGTTGAAGCGGGTACTGATCGCCGGCACAACGATAATATCCTTCGCACCCGCAGCGGCCAGATTGTTCAGCGCCAACTGCACATGATCGGAAGTCATCATGCTCATACCCATTGCCAATGCAGTGGGCTTGGCTTCGGCGATTGCACGCACGCGTTTTCCCAGCAAGCGATCGCCGTGGTCGCCAAAACCGTGCGTCAAAATGAGCACGCCAATATCGCCGCGCAGCGACTGATCGCTGAGGTACCGGGTGTAATTTGGCCCCATCGCGCGCATGGATTGCATAATGATCTGATCGTTCAGGCCCTTGTAACGATCTAAACGCTGTCGCAACTCCGCCATCATTGCCGCATCCATAACGTGAGGAACCTGCTCGAGTTGCCGCCCTTCGGCATCCGGCGGTGCCGCCGGTATTTCGCGAACTTCGGTGCCCGCTTCAATAAGCGTCGCGCGCGAAGCCGGATTACCCGCGCATCCGGCAATCTGAAAAACTGATACAAACATCAGGATAAGCGGCAAACGCATCGCAATTCTCTCTCGTTGAGCGCGCTGCGTGAACGCAACTTGTTCGTCCCGGGGGCAGCGTGGCCCGGCGATGGTAACATCAGCCATCGCTGATATGCTGATGCAAAAGGTGGTGCGTTGCCATGATATCCGTATTGAATCGCTTCATCGTAAGCTGCTCCGAATCCTGGTGGAAAATACTTCTGCTGTTCGTCGGGCAGTTCGCCACACTGCGGGGGCTAAGCCTTATTACCGCCGGGTTTCCAGACGTGTCGTCGGGAAATGTGCCGTTTGACATGCAGAACAATTTGCAAGCGGTGCAGGTTTTTGAACAGCTTAACGGCTACACAGATCAGGCCTTTGCCGACTATTATCTGTTTCAGGCAATTGATTTTGCCTTTCCACTATTGGCCGGACTGTTTATGGCGACTGTGTGCGCTTTTGCGCTGCGCCACGCCGCACCACGCTGGTATGCCATAGCCGTCGATCGCAAGCTGTTGCTGCTGCTGATGCTGGCCACCGTATTCGACTACCTCGAGAACCTGAACTTTCTTTGGGTAGTTACAGCATGGCCCGAACCGGCAGAGCTCGCAGCGCAATTAGGTGTGTTGGCCAAAAAGGCGAAACTGGCCTGCATGTACACGAGTTTCGCCGTTGCAGCACTCTTGTTATTAAGCGCGGCCGGACGCTGGGCAGGCATAAAAACCGGGCTAATTCGCGTTCGCTAAACTCTCGCTGGCGAGGCTTTCATCAACCGCCGCATTGATCCACTTGATGTAGTTGGGATGCTCGTTAAAGCCCTTGTCGGCAAATGCATAGTCGAAACCACGCAGATCTTCCTCGATGTGCTGCTGCACGCCGAAACTTGCCGAAGCGGCGACCGTCACAATGACATCCTGACCGCGACGCTTGGCGCTCGTAATCCAGCGCTGCAACTTCTTCACATTGGACTTTCTTATCGGCGGCAGAGCGTCGTCCTGTACGTTGATGACTTTCACATCGGCAAAGTCAGTCCGCGCCTTAATTCGATCAACGTGATTTTGCAATATCGCGAGGTCACGCTCGTTGTCTTCTATCTCTTCCGGGCCATGCCCGACAATGATGACCACTTCATTGCTCTGGTTTTTGCTTTTTTCCAACGTGTAGTCCAGCAATATTTCAGTGATCAGAGGGTGATCATCAAAGTGTTTGGTCATGACAAAGGTCGCGTCTGACTTTACTCGCGGTACATCTAGATAGGACGGTTCATCGTACATATTGAATATGTACTTCCAATGACGACTCAGGGAGTTGTACTCCGTAAGCGCAGTCGGTACGAGCACAATCTTCTTGACGCCGCGCGCCGTGAGGTCATCCACCGACGACTGGATTTGCGACGACATCATCATGGCCATGCCGAAGGCAATCGCTGAAGGGCGTTGCTCCGCCATCGGCTTGAGTGATTCCACCAAAAGCCGGTCGCTGTTCTCACCCACCCCGTGCGAAAGTATCAGTACGCCGACATCACCTTGCAACTCAGGGTCGCTGATATACCACTCGTAGTTGGCGCCCATCATCGCCATGTTCATGCGTGCCTCGCGGTCTGTCAGGGCGCGATACAGCGCGACCTTCTCGCGTAAACCGGCAAGCTGCTCGTCAGTCATTTCATGGGCCGCCGCATTGGGATCGAGTCGGCGCCCATCCTCATCCATTGCGGGAATATCCCCGTGGCCGTGATGCTGATGGGCATCCTGCGCGACGGCCGGGGCAGCAGCGAAAATCAAAGTCAGTGCAATGCCGGCAACGGCGCTTGCGGGCTTATTAATGTGAGAATGCAGCATAACTATTCCTTTCAGTAACTATTTCAACAGACTGGCAACGACGCGGGTCAGTTCCCGCTTAATCACCGTCATTTCGGTATCCGACTTCCCCTGAGCTTCGCGGGTTGCCGCCAGCACCATGTTGCCAATCATGGCCGCATGCAGGCCGGCATGATCCGCACGCTCGGGAAACTCCGCCAACGCTTGCTGCAATGCGCGATTGGGCGCCATGTGCAGCTCGGCTATACGCCGCGCGAGATCGACACTGCCTCTATCCACTTCCGCCATGAATTCCATGGTTACGTGAGAAGGCCCGGTGGCCAGATCAAACTGCGCGTTCACCCAGGCGAGCACTCTTTCGTGTGCATCCGGAAAACTCTCCGTCAGTGTCTCAAGCCACGCCAGATGAGGCGCCATGTCCTCTTCTATACAGGCAAGCAGGATGTAGTCCTTGTTCGGAAAATAACGGTAGAGTGAGTTACGGGCCAGGCCCACTTCGGCAGCGATATCTGCCATATCGGTACGCCGAAAGCCCTGGCGCGCAAACATCCTTTTAGCAGACGCCGTTATGCGGGCCGTTTGCCGGCGCACATGTTCGTCGATACTGGCCGCTTCTATACGGGGCATCAGACTGCCTCGCTCAATTTTCCATCAAGAATGTTAAATACACGACTGGCTGCATCTAGCATGCCTCGGTCGTGTGTAACCATCAGCGTCGCTACGCCGTGGTCCCGACAACGGGCGGCAAGCAGCTCGACGATAGCGTGACCGCGATTGTGATCAAGCATTGAGGTCGGCTCATCAACCAGCATGATTTCCGGCGATGTCATTAAGGCGCGTGCAATGCCTACGCGCTGGCGTTCACCGCCGGACAACTGATTCGGACGGCGGTCTGCACGATGTGACATACCCACCTCATCCAGAAGCGCTCGCGCATGTTCGCGGTCGGCCTTGTTGGGTCGTCGACCCTGGAGATGCACCAACATCAGCAACTGATCCAGAGAGGTGAGTGCCGGCACCAGATTCGAAAGCTGAAACACAAAGCCAATTTTTTCGCGGCGGACGCGAGTCAGATCAGCCGGTGACATGCTGGATATCCGGGTGCCGCCAATCGAGACGGTGCCTGAAGTGGGCTGCCGCAGGCCACCGCATACGGCAAGCAGGCTGGATTTACCTGCTCCGGAAGGGCCTGCTACCGCAATCAACTCGCCCGGTTGAACCGTCGCGCTGACGTGGTCAAGCGCCTTAACCTGCTGATCGCCATCGCCCAGTAAAAGGGAAACGTCATTAATTTCCAGACTCATTTCTGCGCTCCCAATGCGATGATCGGATCTACCCGGGTAATCAGCCCGACCGAGAGCGCACTGCCAATCAAACCCGCCGCAATAAGCAAACCGGCCATGGCGGCGGCAGCGCTGTATTCCATGGCAAAGGGGAAACCGCCTTCCACGAATATCACCCCCAGCCGCAGCGCAACTGCAACACCCAAGGCGGCTCCGACCAGCATGAGGATGACCACCTGCCCCAGGGCATCACGCATTAAATAGCCATTGGATGCACCCAGTGCTTTGACGAGGCCGATTTCCTGGGTGCGTTGAATTGTCCACACCGTAAAAAAGGCTCCTATAACCACGGCAGAGATCACCAGCAAAAAGCCCTGAATCATCTGCACAGTCATGATTTCTTCACGGTAACCGGTGGACGCTATGTATGCGCCTGGACGGTCAACTGTCAGTGTGCCCATCTCCATATCCATTTCTGCAATAGCTTCGTCAGTAACGCTGGAATCGAGCTTCATTGCGATCAATGTGGCGTAGTCGAACAAGACGTCGGGGAGCTTTTCGCTGCCGTCATAACCTGGCGGGCCGTAAGTTGCCTCCTGCCATTTGCGTATCGGGGTATAAACAATGGGGACGTGGCCAATGTTGAGCTCCTGGACGACGCCGATGACCTTCAGCTCGGTTAGTGCGCGATCCAGTTTGAAAGTGTCACCGAGCTTTAAGCCGCGTTCTACCAGCAACTCTGAAATAATTACGCCGTTTTCCACGTTTCCAAGTTGCTCTCCCTCGAGCACGTCAGGCTCGAGAAAACTGCCCGGTTCTATGCCCCAAAGCACCACATCGTCGAGCGATGTGTTGTCCAGCAACCTGGCGTTAAAAGTGCTGTGTCCCAGCGGCTCGAGTTCCTCGACTCCCTGCAGCTCTCGCCACCCCTCCCACATGTCGCGCTCAATAAGACTGTTCCGGTAGCTGGGCTTGTTACCGTATTCAAAAGCGAGGTGGGTAAAGTCCAGCTGCTCCAGCCCGGAAATGTTGTTTTTGACCAGACCCGATGCCAGCCCGCTCAGCAAGGTGGTGAGAAAGGCCACCAGGGCCACTACGACCGCCATCAGCAAAAAGCGGCCCCAGGCGAATCGCAAATCTCGTATAGCTATAAACATGGCTCGTTATCATTTATCGACAGAGTGTCGATATATAACCCTCGACTTCGTGCAGGGTCAATATTCCAAGTCGATAGTCGGTACTCGCGAGATTGTGAGTAAAACGCCCGTTTGCTTTGCTTTGGCGGCGCTACGCGGTAGTTTTAGCACCCCTGACACAGGATAGGATGTCGCGATGAAATTTTTGAAGGTGCTGCTTGGTTTGGTGCTGATAGCCGTTGCCGCCCTGCTGTTTGCCTTGTGGGCCTACCGCGATATCCCTCGCGAGCAGCTCGAAGCAAAATACATGAACAGCGAGTCGCGTTTCATGAATGTTGCGGGCGCGCGACTCCATTATCGCGACGAGGGTCCGCGCGATGCCCCAGCTATATTGCTGATTCACGCCAACTTTGCCAGCCTGCTGGGATGGGAACCCTGGGCGGAGGCCCTGAAGAACGACTACCGCGTCGTCCGCTTCGATATGACCAGCCACGGACTTTCGGGTCCTGACCCGACCGGCGATTACACGCTGGAACGCACCATGGAACTGACCGAAAAATTTATTGATGCCGTCGGTCTGGATACTTTCACCATCGCTGGCACCTCGCTGGGCGGAACAGTATCTGTGCTTTACACCGCCAAGCACCCGGAACGAATTAACAACCTTATTCTCCTTAGCCCGGGCTCCATTGAAGGTAAGGAGCAGAAAGCCGGCCCGCGGGGCGACATGCCGGACGCTGCCTATCTGCTGAAATACATCATGCCGCGTGCCCTGCCCAAATCCATGTTGACGAGCGGGTTCAGCGACGATGCCAAACTAAGCGATGACCTGATCGATCAGTGGTTCGAGCTATGGCGCTACCCCGGGCAACGCGAAGCGCAGCTTGATCGCCTGAAGCAATACGACTCGGGCGACATTTATTCGGTTTATCGCTCGATCAACGTTCCGGTGCTGCTGCTTTGGGGCGAAGACAACCAGACTGCCAAATTTGAGCAGCACGAAGAAATTCTGCACCTGCTGGAAAGCGCGCCGACGATCAACTTTATCAGCTACCCCAACGTCGGGCACATGGCTGTGCAGGAGGCCGGCGCGGAAATTGTGCCGGATGTGATTAACTTTTTAGCCGGTGATCGCGCGACCGGGCTGGTCGAGCGGGCGGCGAATGACAGTCCGGCCGCTGATGCACACTAAAGCAACTGAATTTCAATACGGAGTATCTCTGCCATGATTAAACGACTGACTGTTCTTGCTGCGCTGTCACTGCCGCTGCTGGCGGTAGCGCACGATAATCAGAAAAACCCTGAAATCCGTTATCGCCATGCGGTCATGGAAGCAATGAGCAATCAGGTTGCCGCCATGGGGCTTATCCTGCAAAACAAGGTTGACCGGGGGAACGAAATGCAGGTTAACGCCCGCGCTTTGGCAGAATCAGCAACACTGATTGGCGGTTTGTTTCCCGAGAGCTCCAAGGGCGCCGATGCGCTGCCGTTGATCTGGGACGAACCCGAGAAGGTCGCAGCGGCAGCAAAATCGGCCGTTGAGGCCACTGCTGCGTTTGCCGAAATTGCGGCCACCGGCAACAAGGCAGACATAGCAAAAGGTTTTAAGGCGGTCGCGGATGCGTGCAAAGGCTGCCACGAGCGTTACAAGGCGGAAGATGACTAGATTGCCGCATCCGGCAAACTACACAGTTAGACTACGGATACTGTTTCTGCTGCTGGCAGCTGTCGTCCCCGGGATTGCCAGCGAAACCAACGGCAAACCCTTATCGGTAAGTGCCGACAGGGTCGCAAGAGGATCCTACCTGGCCGCAGCCAGTGGTTGCGTGAGCTGCCATACCGATAAAGAAAATAACGGCGCACCGTTTGCCGGCGGGCACACATTAGAAACACCTTACGGAGTGTTCTATACGCCGAACATCACCCCCGATATGGAAACCGGCATCGGCGGCTGGAGCGAAGCGGAATTCTCTGCCGCAGTGCGCGCCGGTGTTGCACCTGACGGCAGCCACTACTATCCATCATTCCCCTACCCTTCATACGCAGGCATGACCGATGCCGATGTACTCGCTATCAAAGACTATCTGGACAGCCTGACCCCGGTGCGCCGACTCAACAGACCGCATCAACTTCACTGGTTCGTCCCGGGTCGCGGCATGCTCGGAATATGGAAGCAACTGAACTCACCATGGCGCTATGATCCGCCGAAACCTGGCACAGAACGCGGCGCCTATCTGGTTCGGCATCTGGGTCACTGCGGAGAGTGCCATACACGACGAGGCCCGGCCGGCGGCCTTGACCTGAGCGTCGAGCTCGCCGGCAGCCCCAAAAGCGGCGGCGACAACGGCGCCCCAGCAATAAATAACAGCTCATCCGGCTTAGCCGCGTGGGATCTCAGCGACATAGAGTTTTTTCTGGAATTGGGCATGACCCCGGACGGGGATTTCACGGGCGGCAGCATGGCGGCGGTTATTGAAGACAACACGTCGCGACTGAGTGCCGAAGACCGTGCTGCTATCGCGCTGTATCTCAAGAGCGTGGACTAGAGCATTTGACTTAAGGCTGCCGCACCGCAAACGCGTGTGACGAGAGTCACAGTTTATCCGCCGGCGCCCTGATAAAGTTTCTGCCTGTATTGCTGCATCTGCTAATGCAGCGTTACGCCCTATAAATTATAAGAAGAAGAAAATCGCATGGGCAGTGCTCTCGACGACCATCTCGTTGCATTAAAAGCCGACCGCCTGCGGCCCGGCATGTATGTGTCATCGCTGGATCGTCTCTGGCTGCATACTCCTTTCCCGCCGGGAGGTTTCTATATACGCGATCAACATCAGATTGAACGCATAGGACGCTACTGCACCTATGTGTATGTCGATCCACACCGCAGCGAGGAAACGCTCGAAATTGCGCTGCCGTTTGAGCCACTGCCCATGACGCTGCTCGCACCGCGTGTGGAACGTCTTGATATTGAAGAAGAACTGCCGTGGGCACGTCAGGCACTTAATCTGTTGCGCCAAACGGTTCGCGACATGGTTAAGGAAGTCCGGCGTGGACGGCTGCCTTATATTGCAACGCTCAATGCCGGTCTGGTCCCGACCGTGGAAAGCGCAAAACGCTGCCCGGACGCACTGCTCTGGTTGCTCCGCACCGATAATAGCGACGGTTATATCTACCGGCGGTCGATTGGCACGGCCATCACCTGCATTATCTACGGTGACAAGCTGGGCTTCGATCGCACCGCGCTTATGGAACTCGCACTGGGCGGATTGCTGATGGATATCGGCAAGATCGAAGTGCCGGTGCCCATCCTGGCCAAATCCGACAACCTCTCAGCCGAAGAAACCGGTTTGGTACGCAAGCACGTGTGCCACGCTGTTGAGCTGGTGCGCATCATGGATAAGGTGCCGAATCGGGTAGTCAGCATGGTGAGCAATCACCATGAACGCTTCGATGGCAGTGGCTATCCGCACAATCGACGCGGCACCGAGATTCCATTGTTCGCCCGTATTGCTGGAATTGTCGATACCTTTGACGCCATTACTCAGGATCGGCGCTATGCGCCGGCCATTTCTGCTCACACCGCATTGCGCTATCTTAATGGCCAGCGTCGCATCAAATTCGACGACGCCCTATTGCAGGAGTTTATTCGTGCCATGGGCATCTATCCCACCGGCACCTGGGTGGAACTACTGGACGGCTCAATCGGTGTAGTCTGCGCGCAAAACCATCACTGGCCCCTGTCACCGCGCATAGCCATAGTCAGCAAAGCGAACGGCATGCCGATGGATGCGCACACGGCCCATGCAAGCCGACTGAATCCCATTATTCGTGCGCGCCACCGGGCCAGCCCGGGCTTTACCGCACCGGACCTCGAAACCATCGCCTGAGACCACGCCGTGAATACACCGCTCTGCCTGTCCCGGATGGCAGCTGCGCGTATGCCGAAGTGAGGCATAATACGGCGCATGAAAAAGACAACGTTCCCGATACCGGCCGGATATGAAAAACGCATTACCCGCCGCGATGCTCTGGCCGGAGCAGCCGGCATAGCAGCGACAGCTATGGGGGCTGGCTCGGCAGCGGCAGCAACCTGGCTTGACCTCGATAACCCTCGTGACAACCTCACCGCGCTGATCAAATTGCAGGCCGACACTTCCGGCGCTGATGTTATCGGCGGGTTTCCCGGCGAGGTGTGGGGCTGGGTGCCCGGCGAAGGCAACAAACTGTTGTTCAGAAGTTACGGTATTGGCGCCAGCCACGCAGAACAGGTAGAAGACGGCTGGCGTTTTTATCACCGCGAATTACTCTATTACCTTGATCCCGACACCGGGGAAATTCTCGATGACTGGATAAACCCGTACACCGGCAAGCGGGTCGAAGTCATGCATATTCTGAATGATCCCGTGCACCGTTTTTATGCCTTTGACGGCGGACGCTTCCCATTCCCGTGGCCGTATACAGTGGTTGGCGACGATCTCGTGTTCCGGATCAGCGTTTTCAGCTTTCGGGATTCAATAATGCCGCGCGCCGACTACCCGCTGCATTCCGCGGATAACAAATATCAGGCTGCAGAACTTTGGATGATGAACGGTCGCGTCAGCGAGGTCATGAATCCGGACATCACGTCAGCAAGTTGCGTAACTTCCTGGTCCCGAGTCGGCCAGTGGCTACCCTTTATGGAAATGGGGAATCGGCCGGGGATCATGGTTTATCACAGCGACTCATACAAACTGCTGGACGGGGTGAAACAAATACCGACAAATATTCTCGCTTATACCGAGAAACATCACCCCAAGTACCTTAAATCACCAAGCCAATGGCAGTCCTTGCGTGACAACGCCAGCCAGTTAACAGTCTCAAAGCAGGAAATTGACCAGCGGTGGGGCGATAACCAGAAGCCGGTCGGCAGCGTCTTCCAGCGCGACTAAACCTTGGTTGGTTCACGTGCCGCGCTGGTTGTGGCAGGCTGTTTTGGTTCTGCCTGACGCACTAGCGAGTCTCGCCGGCGGAGTTCATCGCGAAGTTCGCTGATTATCATGCGTTGCTGACGAAATTGCTGCGCTATCGGGCGTATGCGTTCGCGCCAGACTTTGAAACTCCGTTTTGATTTCGCGACGCGTGCCTCCGCGAGGTCGAGTTGCCTTTGCAGCTCTGCAATCTGCGCATCACGATCGTCCACGCCGATGGGCTCGACTGGCTTGGTCGCCCTCGATTTTGGCCGCACGCCGCGAGCAAGGTGATTGGCGACGGCCTTTGACAGCAACCAACCTGCCATAAAAGCGACAGGAGAGGAAACCAGCACGGTTGAGATAACGGTAGTCATTGGACGATTACGTTGCGGCCGGCTCCAGAGAGGCAATTTGGCGATCGTTTAGCCAACAACGCTCAAACTCGGCACCGGTTAACGGCTGACTGAAGAAAAATCCCTGACCCACATCGCAACCCGCCGCTGCAAGCAACTGCAGCACACCCTCGGACTCGATTCCTTCTGCCACCACTGTCAGATTCATGGCGTGGGCGAGATCAATAATGGACTCGACAATCTTTCGGTCTCGCTTGTCATCAATAATGTTGCGTACAAAAGAGCGATCGATCTTGAGTTCATCTACTGGCAGATTCTTTAGCCACGACAGACTGGAATAACCGGTTCCGAAATCATCGATCGAGGTTTTGACGCCTAGTTCGCGCAATCGACATAGCGTATCTATACCTAGTGCGGGATCGCGCATGAGGCTGGTTTCGGTAATTTCCAGCTTCAACTGCGCGGGATCCAGGTTCCACATACCCAGAACCTCGCGCATGATTTCTACCAGATCGGCGTCCTCAAGGTCCGTTGCGCTTGAGTTGATGGCAACTTGCATGGTCGGTTTACGCCGCACCCAACGGGCCATTTCGCGTGAAGAACTGTTCATGACGAATTGCAGCAGCGGCATCAGTGCCCTGGCGCGTTCCAGTTCGTTCATAAAGCTGCCCGGCGAAACCAGACCGTCCGGCCCGCTCCAGCGAACCAGCGCCTCGGCACCAACCAACTGCCGGGTTTTCAGATTGAACTGCGGCTGATAGTGCACCCGAAACTCGCCATTCTCGATGGCTTTGTGCGCATCAAACATGGGATGAGAGGACGTGCCTAACGTATCATCATCTTGCGCATCGTAAAAAATCATGCGCTGGTCTATCGAACGACATTTTCTGAGTGCTTTCTCAGCTTGCTGCAACAGTAAATCAGAACTGTCCCGGGCATTATCAATTAAAGCGCAACCCATGCTCACATCCAGACGCATACGGGTATCATTAATCTGAATCCATTCCTCGGCGATACGGGCAATTTTCTCCGCCGCCAACATGACATGCCCCTCGTGGAGCGGCGAATGAATGATAAACGCGAAGGAACTGCTGCTGGTCTCCAGTGCAATATCACTTTGCCTGGCGATACCCCGAATTTTTTCATGAAAACTTTCTATGACTTTATCACCGGTTGCATAACCAAATCGCGCATTCAAACCGCCCACACCGTCTATTTTTCCCAGCACCAATGCGATCGTTGCATTCGCTGCGCTGACCCGCATGTCGTCAATAATCCCCAGAAGATCACTGTAGCGATTCGCCGTATTCGGATTAGTCTTCATCAGCAGTTCACATGAAATAGTCTTGCGGGTCTATGCCGAAGGCTCCGGCTTCATGACCGTGCGCAATCCAGACAGCATTGGGTTTCTTGGAATCACTCGGCAGCTTGCGTAGATCCAGCGTGCGGTTCTTTTTTATTGGCTGCTTGCTCTGATCTAGCAGCAACATGACTTTGGGGCGCAAGCGCCGCACACGGTTTTGTTCGACAACAATTCCCACCTCACCGGTATTCAGCTCAACCAGACTACCGGTGGGGAACATACCAAGCGCCTGCACAAACTGCTCGACCAGTTCTTTCTGAAACAGCGTGCCGGAATGCTTGTTGAGTTCGCGCACAGCATCATATGACGAGCGGGCGCTCTGATAGGGTCGGGTTGTCACCATGGCGTCATAGCAGTCGACAATACCGGCAATGCGTCCATATACCGGGATGTCGGCACCGGACAAGCCTTGTGGATAACCGGAGCCATCATGACGCTCATGGTGACTCTGAATCATGTCTAGAATATCGCGGCTGATCCCGTGCGATGACTTAACCATGTCCAGACTAAAATCAACATGCTGGCATATAAGGTCAGCTTCGTGAGGACTCAGGCGATCGGGTTTCTGCAGGATTTCCTGCGGCAAACGAGTTTTGCCGATGTCCAGCAACATTCCACCGATCGCAAGCTTGTCGAGGCTGCGCCGATCAAAACCCAGATGACGACCAAGCACCACGGCCCACACAGAAGTTGCAATAGAGTGGTGGTAACTGTAATCGTCTTGTTTTTGCAGCGTCACAAACCATGACATTGCGTCAGGGTTTCGCAACACGCTGTCGATCATCGGTGTAACGGCCGAGCGCACCGTTTCGACATCGACGGAGCGGCCATCACGAACCGTCGTCAATACATCGTTCATGATCGCTACAGCGTTGTTATATGTGCTAACGGCTTTGGGGGCTTCTTTGCGGGTGCTACTTTTGTTGCGATAGTCCTGCAACCCGCTTAACCGCCTGGATATCGTTCCGGTCGGATCAATTCGGGCGAACTTGCTGGCGATACGACGAACCAGACCGGGGGGCTTTGCTGCGGGGCCCGGTTTGCGCTGTTCAAACGCAACCAGGACCGGGTCGTCCGCCTTGCGCTGCCGGCCCTGAATCTCGTCGGCGGACATGCTGCTGCGCTTAAGATCGACATAGACGTGCTGGCAGTAGTGCCGCAGCTGATCTATTTCTGACTCCTCGCTGATCTCGAAGCCCTGAAAAAGAAACGGCGTTTCCAGCCACGGCCGATCAAGCTGGGCGACATACATCCCCGGCACTAAATCGGCCGCGTCAATTTTTATCCGCTTGCCTGACACAAAAGGCCCTTGCTATCCCATCAGAAGGGCCATGTTATGTAGCTGCCGCATTATTTTGCGGTGCAGATGTCACAGTTTGAAGCGAGGATAGCAGTGCAGTGTGAACTGCGTCACACAGCTATGTCCGCAAGCCCGCTCAGGCGGGCATAGCTACAGAGGTGCCGCCAAGACCGCAATAACCGCCCGGGTTTTTGGCCAGGTATTGCTGATGGTAATCCTCCGCATAGTAAAACGCGGTTGCAGGAATAATTTCTGTGGTTATGGCACCGAACCCGGCGGCACTCAGAGCACTCTGATAACGTTCGCGTGATTGCAATGCCTGCTGCTGTTGCGTTTCATCGTAGGTATAGATGCCGGAGCGGTACTGGGTGCCCATATCGTTACCTTGCCGCATGCCCTGTGTCGGATCGTGTGACTCCCAGAACACCTGCAGCAATGATTCATAACTCAGCTTGTTCGGGTCGAACACCACCAGCACCACCTCACTGTGGCCGGTAGAGCCACTGCAAACCTGCTGGTAGCTCGGGTTAGGCGTGTTGCCTGCCGAATAACCAACTGCTGTCACGTAAACATTCGGCAACGTCCAGAACTTCCGTTCCGCCCCCCAAAAACAACCCATTCCAAACATGGCTTTTTGCATGCCGTCGGGGAAAGGTTCAACTATCGAATGACCGTTAACGTAGTGTGCTGGCTGACTCACGAAATTCCTCTCGTGCCGCTTGGATGACGGCATATATATCGGCGGAACGACCGCCGATGGTTTTTATCAGTTTATCAGTTACCGGTGCCGTGGCCTTACGCCACAGATCACGCTGTTCCGCACTGATACGATGCACCCGGATACCCAATTCGGCCCCCGCTTTCAGGTCGGCAGCGGACTCGGCACGCACGTCGGCCCGGGTTCGGGGGGCTGGCGGCCAGGCCTCCATAACGGCAGCCTTTTCGGCTTCGCTAAGGCCGTCCCACCATGACTTGCTGGCCACGATGGCCGATACTCCAAAAGAGTGGTCGGTCATGGCCAGGTGCGGCGCCTCTCCCGCAATGCCGGTCCGGGCGTACAGACTAACCGCCTGCTCGCCCGAGACCACCAGCCCCGTCTGCAAGGATGCAACCACATCCGCAAAGCCCAGTGGAATGACATCGGCACCGATGGCCTTCGCAAATAATCGCGCTGCCGGACCCGCGCCCACGCGAAACCGCAGACCTTGCATCTGCTCGGGCACCAGCAAGGGCTCCTTACCGTAAATTTGAATAAACCCGATTTCGTACCAGCTAACCAGATGCAGGCCTTTTGCAGCCAGCAACTCGCTGTAAAGCGGAGTAAGGTAACGATCGTAGACGTAATCCGATTCAGCTTCGTTATCAAACAAAAACGGTGCATAAAGCAACGCCATCTCGGGCACCACTGTACTCACCGCCATCGCCGAAAGATTGGCAAATTGAACTCGCCCGCGACGCAACCCGGACACCAACTGATCTTCTGAGCCCAGCTGTCCGTGTATAAGTAACCGCAAAGGCATGCGCCCGCCGGTGGCTGCCTCTAATTTGCGGTGAAACTCTAACCAATGGCCTTCGCCTATGGTGCCCGGAAAACTGGTACCGGCAATGGTCACTGGCCGCTCTTTCACGCCGGACGGCTCACAGCCTGATAACAGCACCACCACAACTAGCACACTGAATTTTAAGAAAATATTCATAAAAGAGCCGGAGTATAGCGACGCAAGCGGATTACCACGGCGGCGCCAGAGCCAGTAGAATCACACGCAGTCCCTGCAGGAGCAAGTGCAGTGGCTCTGCCCAACGAAACCCGGTCGGCAACTTTTAGCCCTGCTGCGTTGTCGAAGTTCACTCAGGAAGACACTTATGCTTATAAGAAAACCACCCGCTATTAAAAGCTCAGAAATCACGCCCGAGTCGGTTTACCTGAACCGGCGAGAATTACTGCGCGCTGCAGGTATTACCACCGCTGGCATGATCAGTGGCACTGCGCACGGTGACGAGTCAGACATGAACTTTAAGCCACTGGGCAAACTGACTCCGAGCCCTTACAGCACGGATGCGGAACCCACCGGATTTGCCGATATCGCCAGCTATAACAATTTTTATGAATTCGGGCTGGACAAATCAGATCCGGCCGCGCGTTCCGGCGACTTCAAACCAAAACCATGGAGCGTCACCGTAGACGGTGCCGCCGAGGTGACCGGCACATTTACCTACGAAGACATCGTTGGGCCACATCCTCTGGAAGAACGCGTCTATCGCCTGCGCTGTGTTGAGGCATGGTCCATGGTGGTGCCTTGGGCAGGTTTTCCGCTGGGCGATTTGCTGAAGCGCTTTAAGCCCACATCCAACGCCAAATATGTTGCTTTCGAGACCGTGTACCGCCCGGACGAAATGCCCGGTCAACGCCGTCGCCTGCTGCGCTGGCCCTATCGCGAAGGCTTGCGCATTGACGAGGCCATGCACCCGCTGACCATACTGGCTACGGGGCTGTACGGTGTCGAGTTGCCAAACCAGAACGGTGCACCGTTGCGGTTGGTGGTGCCATGGAAATACGGCTTCAAGAGCATCAAGTCAATTGTGCGAATCAGTTTTATCGAGGATGAACCGTTTACAACATGGAATGATGCGGCTCCGTCTGAGTACGGGTTTTTTGCCAATGTAAATCCCGAAGTGGATCACCCGCGCTGGAGTCAGGCTCGCGAACGTCCTATAGGCGGTGGTTTCTTTGCGTCCAAAGTACCAACGCTGATGTTTAACGGTTACGCAGACGAAGTCGCTTCGCTTTATGCGGACATGGATCTTTCCCGCTACTACTGACAACGCCTGTTCATGAGTTTTCCGAACCGCCGGCAACTGCGCCGGATCGTAAAACCCGTCTGGTTCATGGCATGTCTGGCACCGTTCGCATGGTTGATCTTGCGCGCTTTGGGTCTGGCAGGAGATGATCTGGGCGCTGATCCCATTGAGGCGACCCAGGATTTCACCGGTATCTGGGCTTTACGCCTGCTGCTGGTCACGCTGGCCATTACACCGGTTCGGCGCCTGACCGGATTCATATGGTTGACTCAGTTGCGCCGCATGACAGGCCTGTTCGCATTGTTCTATGCCAGTGCCCACGTACTGAACTACCTTGTTCCCGATCAGGGGCTGAACTGGGCTGCCATCATTGAGGATATATTGGAACGCCCGTTCATCACGCTTGGCGCGCTCGCGCTGACCGGGCTGATTGCGCTGGGTATCACTTCAACTCGGGGTTGGCAGGTGCGGCTCGGAAAACGCTGGCTAACCCTGCACCGACTTGTTTACGTCATTGCTATTCTTGTTGTCTGGCACTTCTGGTGGCAGGTAAAAGAGGTCATCACCGAACCGCTGATTTATGCAGTTATTCTCACGGCGTTACTGGGCAGTCGTCTAATCAAAAAAAAACGCGTCCGGTTTAAACCAGACGCGTAACAACAGTAACCCCACCCCGCTATTGAACAGCTTGCATCAATCTTGCGTACCGGCCAATGGTATTAGCCGTTGTACGCCCGCTCATCGTGTTGCGTGATATCCAGGCCTTCGGTTTCTTGTTCTTCTGAAACCCGTAAACCAACCATCATGTCAATCACTTTGAACAAGACCAACGAAACGACGCCGCACCACAAGGCGATCGACACCGCACCGATCAGCTGCTCTATAAACTGTTGACCACTGGAGGTAATTTTCTCGCTCAGGAAACCTTGTCCGCCAAGTTTGTTAGCCAATACAGCTGTCATGAACAAACCGAGAAAGCCACCCACACCGTGCACCGGAAATACATCCAGCGAATCATCAATTTCGAACCTGCGTTTTAAAATCTGCGTGGCCCAGAAACAGATCACGCCCGCCAACAAGCCAATAATGAGTGCGCCCGCGGGACCGACAAAACCGGATGCCGGTGTGATCGTTCCGAGGCCTGCAACCATCCCTGTGACAATACCGAGCACACTGGGCTTGCCAAAACGCAGCCATTCCATGGCCATCCATGCCAGCGAGCCAGCGGCCGCTCCAATATGGGTCACCAGCATCGCCATGCCGGCGCTGCCGTTAGCGGCCAGCGCGCTGCCCGCATTAAAGCCGAACCAGCCTACCCATAACATGCAAGCTCCGGTCACGGTCATCGCCAGGTTGTGCGGTGGCATGGGCGTCATCGGAAAACCTTTACGTTGCCCCATGTAGATTGCTGCGACTAGTGCCGCGACACCCGCATTGACGTGCACAACGCCACCGCCGGCAAAATCCATAAACCCGCGCTGGGCCAACCAGCCGTCGCCGGACCACACCCAGTGTGCGACCGGTGCGTATACCAACAGCAACCAAAGCGCCGAGAAAAGCATCATGGCACTGAAACGAATACGCTCGGCGTAGCCGCCAATAATCAGTGCCGGCGTAATGATCGCGAACGTCATCTGAAACATCACGAACACTGTTTCCGGGTAGCTACCGGACAGAGAATCTGTATCAACCCCCTGCAGGAATATCTTGCCGAAACCTCCTAGCCAACCGCTACCGTCTTCGCCAAAGGCCATGGTGTAGCCAACAATGAACCACAATACCGACGCCATGCACGCTATGGCAAAACACTGCATCAGAACTGACAGGATATTCTTGGTGCGAACCAGACCACCATAGAACAGCGCGAGACCGGGCAGCGTCATGAACAACACCAGCGCCGTGGACGTGAGCATCCAGGCGGTATCGCCGCTATCAAGGCCGTCCGCCTGAGCTGTCGCAGATGCCAGCGCCAAAAACACTGACAAGGGCGCCACGGACAACCATTTGCGTCGCTTAGAAATCATACTTCCCCCTGAACCTGCCGGCCTCTTCAGCTTCCGCCATCTCCACCGAAGGGTTTAAAGAGCGCTGTCGCCAGTATCACCGGTGCGAATCCGAATGGTCTGTTCAATGCTGGTGATAAAGATCTTGCCATCGCCTACCTTGCCTGTGCGTGCAGCGGCAATAATCGCCTCTGCAGCCCGCTCTGCAAGATCATCGCTAACCGCTATTTCTATTTTGGACTTGGGCAGGAAATCCACCACGTACTCTGCACCCCGATATAGTTCGGTATGCCCGTGTTGACGCCCAAAGCCCTTCACCTCAGTAACCGTCATACCGCTTACACCCACCTCAGCAAGCGCGTTGCGAACATCGTCCAGACGAAATGGTTTAATGATGGCTGTTATCAGCTTCATGAATGGTCCCCGGTCTTGTTATTTGTTCTTGGCTGAGCAGAATAGTCCAACCCGAGCGGTGCTTATTCTAGCTTAAATCCCTTGAGAGTTGACGTATGGGCAGTAAATCTCCAGACCTTCGGTACACCACATCTCCGGAGTGGATTAAAACGGTTCTAAATGATTTCGACAGCTTTCTGATCGACCACGCCTGTTGTGAGCGCAAAGCCAATGCGCTGCTGATGAGCCTGATTGCCAAGTACCCGGATCGCAACGGAATTATTCCGCAGCTTATTGCGCTGGCTCTGGAGGAACTGGAACATTTCGCCGAGGCATACAGCTTTATGGAGAAACGGGGGCTGCAACTGGGCAAAGACGAACCGGATCCTTACGTAAACCAGTTGCTTGCGCGCGCCCGGCATGGCCGGGATGAGCGCTTCATAGACCGCCTGCTGATCTCCTCCGTGATTGAGCGCCGCGGCGCGGAACGTTTTCGGTTGGTCGCGGAAAACATTGCTGACCCAGAGCTGGCCGCATTCTACGAACGCCTGTGGAAAGCCGAGGTCAAGCACGCGCACGTGTTTGTGCAAATGTTGCACAAAGAGTACGAAGCGGAACTTGTAAATGCACGGCTGGACGAAATAACCGCCTTTGAAGCGGAAATCTGCAGCACTCTCAAACTACGGCCGGCCCTGCATTAGGTCTGTAACGCCAAGCTGCGCTGAGGGTGCAGACTGACCGGACTCGAGAACCGACCACAAGCTGATTGCTGCCGCGGAGACCTTCGCATCTGGATTGGCCTTGCAGTAATCCACAAACACGCGGCTAAGACTGTCAAAATCCCAACCCCCGCCATCGGGCAATGGTTCCAGCAGCGTATCGATGTTCGCCCCCGTCTTGGCGAATACATAGCCCTGCACCCAGGTCAGGACATGATGTTCCATGCCGGTCGGGCCGTTGTAGTGCATTTCATTGAAGAGGGAGCAATCTGTATTCCCAATATCGGACACGCCACCCATGCCCGGATGAATCTTCACTCGGCTGGTCGTATTCTCGGCGCCCGCTATGCCCGCAAGCATGCCCATAATTATTACTGAGACGATACGATTTACCATTCCTGCAACTCCGATGGTTTCTTGGGCGCTCTGTAAATAAGCACGGACAACACAGCGAATGCTGTGGTAATCGCCAGCACTTCCACCACATACTTACTGGGCTGCAACCAAACCTCGGTCATTAAACCCCATCCAGACATGATCTCAACCGAGATCCACAGGATATTGGCAGTGGGGATGCCGTAGCGAACTGCTGTCGAGGTTCGTCGATACTTTAACAACCTGCTAAAGCAGTAGCCGCCCCAGGTTATTGACACGAAGACGGTTGCGAGTTCAGCGACAAATGCGTCTTTGCCGTAACCGACGAAAGCCGGATCGAACACCAGCAAGTTCCACGCGTAGCAAAACCATGTCACGTAGACCGTTTCCATGAAAGTGATGATGGCGTAGTTGCGATCGCGAGCAGTCTTGGTGCTGGGCCCCAGGCCTTCGCGCAGACCCAGTTTTTTCTGGAACCACACGAACATATTGCAACGCGTGTCTTTATCAAAAATATAGAACACCAGCATAAACATCAGCACGCCCGTTGTTGCGGTCATGATCAGATACTCAGGCTCGGTACTCACGCCACCATCAACGCGCGGCATCATGCCGAAATTCTTGCGCCCGTAGTACATGTAAAAGAGTTCTACCCAGGTCATCCAGATAACGATGCCGGTAAAAAACCCCGTCCATGTCGCAAAGTTTTCACTTTTGGACTTAACGCCGTACCACAACCAGATAACCGCGGCAGCGCCGATAAAAAGTTGCGCGATATAGGTCAGGTCATGCCCGAGCGCTTCTTCAATCGCACGCATGACGGCGTGTGCAAGGCCGATACCGAGCAGCATTGCAATAAGCACAACGATGCCGACATAGGGAGCCTGCCAAAGTCTTGAGCCTTTAGGCTCTCCGGACGACGAAGATATCTCTGCCTTGGTGCTTGCCATTGCTCTTTTCCACAGGATGTAAAGCCTGTAGTATACATACCTGTATACTTTGTGGAAGCGTTCTCCATGACCTTTGCAACAGCACCAGGCGGCGCCACCGCGGGTCGCGCGCGAAACCGGCAGCGGGTGCGCCTGGCGTTACAGAACAGTGCCGTGAGACTGGTGGCTGAGCACGGGCTGGACAAGGTAAGCGTTGAACAAATCCTCAGCGACGCGGGTTATTCCAGACGCACGTTTTACGGCTATTTCGCGAACAAACTGGAATTGCTGGCAAGCGTCATGAATCCGGCATTCGATGAAGGAGCGCTGATCCTGGAGTCAATCCTCAAGCAGGATCCTGAGAATCTGCTTGTCGGCACGATTGAGTGCTACCTGACACTATGGGCGCATCATCATGAGGCACTGCTCGCAATTGCGGCACTGAATGACCCGGGAATCGCACCGTATATCGAATCAGGCCACCAGAAATTTGGCAGCGTGCTAAAGCGTGTGTTGCGCAAGGCGGCCGATGCAGGGTTGCTTAGAAATCGCGATGCGGCATACAGCTTTAGAGTCATCAGCAGAACGGCCGTACCGTTGCTGAAGATTTATGCCGCGCATCCGGACGGCGCGCAGCTCTACCGGGAATCCATGCTTGCCTTACTGCAGGCACCTTGCGCCGATGATCAATACACGCGATAACCGCCGTGCCGGGCACGACTGCGACTGTCTATAAAGTACCAGCCAGCCGCGACACCGAGTGCCAACGCCAGCAGTGAAATAATAATCAGCCAACTTAGGGGTACGCTGCTGCCGTAGCTCGACAGGGTATTCTCAAGTGCTGTGTTGCGGTCGCGCAAAGCGGCAAGCTCTTCGCTGGCCGCGGCCAACTGCTCGGCCTCGGTACCCCGATCACCCTCAAGCTCAGCTACCATCGATGTTCGCTCCGCCAACTGCTTGTTGAGCGCATCAAGTTGCGCCAGCAAATCAGCGTTTTGCTTTTCCAGCGCATTCAAGCGGGTACGTGCTGGCTCGGTAGTAACCAAATACAGCGACTTGACCCAGCCGCTTTGCCCACCCGGCAGACGCACCCGGGCATAGCGGCCCGTGCGTTCAAGAATCTCGAAGCTGTCACCGCTGCGCAGCTTTTTGAGCGGTGCGCCGTCCATGGCTTGCGTGGCATACATATCGAGTTGCAACATGTCGGTCACATAACCGGTCTCTGCTTGCGCGCCCACGCACACAAACATAAGGGCCACGACCCAGTACCGAAACCTCAACAGCTGCGCTTTACTGCTCATAAATCCACCTCAACAATGCGGCTTGCGCCTCTTCACCGGGTCCGCGATCGGCGTCCGGATAATTCTGCAAAATCACCACAACATAATCTCGGCCAGACGCCGCATGCACATATCCTGCGGTCGCATAGACATCATCAATTCGGCCGGTTTTCAAATGCATACGACCCGTGGCGGGCTCTGCTGTAAAACGCTTTTTCAATGTACCGTCGAGGCCCGCCAATGACATGGACGACACATACTCGGCAAACCATGGGCTGCTGCCGGCATTGCGCAATATGCTGGCCAGGGTGCCGGCACTGATGCGCACATCACGCGACAAACCTGAGCCGTTGTCCAAATACAACGCTGAGGTATCCAGACCCTGTCGCCGCAAAATCAGCTCTGCCGCTTTGCGAGCCTTGGCACTGGTTGCCGGCGCCCCGAATACATCTGCCCCCAGGGTAAGGAACAAATGTCGCGACATCACATTGTTGCTGTATTTGTTGATTGAGCGAATCAGGTCACCCAGCGGCGGCGATTCTACAACCAAAAACGGTTCGCTGGTTTGAGGAAAACCGGCGAGCGCATTCGGATCAACCCGGAGCGTGCCGTTGAGCACACCCCCAGACTCCTCCCAAAGAGAACGAAACACTCCGTATGCGTAACTGGGTGCTGTAAGCACCGAACGGCTCATCGACCACAATGCGCACTCCGCACCGTAGTCTCCGGAGACAACCAGTCGATTCCGCACAGCGCCACCCTGCAATTCAAGACTCACACCATTGCGAAATCCACCACACCGACCAGGCTTAAGACGCAATCGGTTTTCAATGGCGAGATTCGCCGGCATCGGCTCGGCAAACACGCGCACACTGTTGCGAGCCGGATCCGGCGCAAAGTAGAGCGTCAGCGCCTGAAAATTTACCAGCAGCGCATCGGGTAACACGTTGTAAACGCGGAGCTCGTCGCCATCAAAGGCACCCGGATCGGTATCCTCTACCGCAAAGTAACCGTTGTCGATGACCAGATCACCGTCGATACGCTGCAGGCCACGAAGTTTCAGCTGCCGCTGCAACGCCCACAGCCGCTCAGTAAGCAGATACGGATCGCCATAACCCTTGATTACCAAATCACCGCGCAGCGTGCCTCGGTCCAGTTCGCCGCCCAGATAAACTTCCGTGGGCCACGTGCGATCAGGCCCCAATTCAGACAAAGCGAGCCAGGTTGTTACCAGCTTGATCGTTGAGGCGGGGTTAAAACCCTTCACCGGGTTGGCACTGACAAGCGGCTGATCGGAATCCAGCGCCTGAACGTAAATTCCTACCTGATCGGGCTTGATGTCATGCGCCTCCAGCACGCGTTGTAAGAGAGCGGGCAGGTCGGACCAGTCGGCAGGGTCGGCGGCCGCTTGCGCCCACGCGGAACCGCTGACTGCGAAGTGCGACATCACCACGAGGCCCAACAGGAAGCTGTTGCTTGTCATTCCGCGGCCCTGCGGCTGCGCCTCACATTGGCAGGCTTTTCGAGCCCAAGCGTGCGCATACGGTCGGTTAAAGTGCTGGGCTTCAAACCCAGCAACTCGGCCGCGCCGCCCTCACCTGATACGCGCCAGCCGGCATGCTCCAGGGCGCGACGGATATTTTCACGCTGCTGTTGTTTCATCTGGTGCTCGGTAACAAAGCCCTGCCCATTGCCGGAGGCGCTCCGCAGAGGCACGACTTCGCTAGCATCAACGGTGCGCGCTGACGCCCCGTTGGCAGGCAGCGACAAGTCCAGCCGCCCCTCTTCCCGCGACAAGATAACGGCGCGCTCGATCACATTCTTAAGCTCGCGAATGTTGCCCGGCCATTCGTAGCGACGCATCTCGTCAACCTGGGTCTGCGTAAAATTGGGTACGGATCGCCCGAAATCACGACAAATCTTTTCCAGAAAATGCACGGCAAGCTGGATTACATCGTCGCCCCGCTTGCGCAAGGGCGGAACCTGCACCGGGAAAACGCTCAGGCGGTAATATAGGTCTTCGCGAAAATTGCCGGCCTCGACTTCTTTTTCCAAATCGCGATTGGTTGCCGCAATTACGCGCACGTCAACCCGCCGCGTGACGTCTTCGCCGACGCGTTCAAACTCACGTTCCTGCAATACACGCAACAACTTACCTTGCAGCTCAAGAGGAATTTCTCCGACTTCATCGAGAAAAATCGTGCCGCCGTCCGCCAACTGAAAACGCCCTAACCGGTCTTTATACGCGCCTGTAAAGGCACCTTTGGCATGCCCGAAAAATTCGCTTTCGAACAGCTCACGCGGAATGGAGGCGCAGTTAACTTTTACCAGCGGTGCATCGGCGCGGCGACTCCGCGCATGGATGGCGTGGGCGACCAGTTCTTTGCCCGTGCCGGTTTCGCCAATGATCAAGACGTTGGCCGGGGTATCCGCAACCGCCTCAATCCGCGCAAGCATCGCACCCAAAGCGGGGCTTTCGCCAACGATACGCCCGAAATTCATCGACACGGATACTTCTTCCCGCAAGTAGTCACGTTCGCGCTCGAGTTCCTCTTTTAGCCGGGCAATTTCACCGTAGGCTTCGCGCAATTTTGACTCCGCACGCGTGCGCTCGGTCATGTCCTTGGTCGCCACAAGCAGACTGCGCATGCCCAGAACCTTATCAACCTCGGTATGGGCTGAGCACACTACTTCGAGCACCTCGCCAGACTTCGTAACCATTTGCCGTGGGATATTCTTGAGGTTGCCCTTTTCGAAAATGTCTTTGAGGCGCTGTTTGGATTTCTGGCTCGAATCCGCACTCATAAAATCGAGAATAGACCGGCCGATGACCTCCTCGCGCATATAGCCAAGCTTGTCGAGCCAATGGTCACTGACATCCGTAATGCAACCGTCTGTGTCGATGGTGTGCAGCATTGCCGGAGTGGAATGATAGAGATCTTCATAGCGCCGCTCAGCGCGCGCCAGAGCCGATGTTTCGAAAAACACCGAGATCGAATACAGCGGGTTGCGCTGATTGTCGTATATCGTGCGGGACTTCATCAGCAGTTCCAGCGTCGTACCGTCCCTGGTAATAAATCCGACCGACACGTGATCCAACTTGCCGGTGCGCCGAAAGCCGGGCAAATGCTCCTCGCGTATGCGCTTTGCTGACTCCCTGGTTGCGATTTCTTCGGGCGAGCGGCCACGGAGTTCTTCCGCCGTGTAGCCCGTCCGCTCTATCCAGCTGTCGCTGACTTCCAGAAAGCGGCCGTTTGTATCCAGCACGGCGGCCATCACGGGCATGCGCGAAAACAGTTCTTTTTTTCTGTAAGGCGTATTCATCCGGCGAACTATACACGGCTTTTCGTTATTTAAAAATCATGATATTTCGTTATTAACGGATTATCGCGAGCACCTTTTTCTATAAGTTATTGATATTTTTAAATATAAAAAGTTGGCACGCTTCCTGCAATAGTAAGCCCGAACCGCAACACGACGTTTGCGGATTATTGAGGAAGTACAGCAATGAAAGGTCAGGCAAAAGCAATGATTCCCGCTTTAATCGGAATTACGCCCCTGCTTCTGGCCGGAATCACGGGCTACGTGATCAGCTCCGGTGGGCAGCAGGCCACTCAAATTGCGCCAACCCTCGTCGCGAAGCATGCACAGCACTCGCGCACGGAGTTGACGGACTCGTTTCGCGCCGGTGCCCGGCAGGCTGCCAAAGAGCTGGGTGACAGCGTGGCAGCCGATCTGGCAATCGAGCTGACGCGCTCCCCGGCATTATTGCTGGCGGCTTCCGACGCCGCTGTGAAGGAGCGGGGCTAACGATTTTTTCATCGACGAAGAAAAATTCCGGGACATCGCACTCCCCCCTAGGCGGTGATTTTCGGAGCATGATGACTGGTATGTCATCGCCGCAACGCGCCTGGTAACCGCGTTGCAACCCCCCCGGGGCCGGCATCAGCCGGCCCTTTTTTTGTTGCCGGGCTTGTTGCTTGCCAGCCCCGCCAAACCTGCCGGCGAAGGACGCAATGGCTTGCGCCTTGGTCACTAAATAGACCGTATGCGAAGTGGGGCGGGTTTGCGTTCGACGAGTGGGCACCCTAGGTGCCTTTTGTGCTCGCAGGGGCATATCAGGCGGTATTATTAGCGGTTTACATCATCGTCAGAATAATCGCGCCAGGCCAACCTGCGCCAAATCCTTCCGGCGATAAGAATAATAGCTAGAATAGAACAAATCTCTGGGGAGAAATCAGCATGCCTTTTCGTATCAGTAATTTCCTTTTCGGTAGCGCAGCCTTGCTGTTATTCGCACCGCTGTCGGGCTATGCGGCCGTCGATGAAATTGTTGTCTCCGCTCGAAAAATCGACGAGCGGCTGCAGGACGTGCCGATCGCGGTGACAGCTTTAGGCGAGCGGGTGATTGAAGAGGCGCGCATCGAAAACCTTGACGACGTCGCGTCCTTCACTCCGGGACTGAACTTTTTTAGCCCGGTCGGCAACTCACTACCGGTACCGGTCATTCGCGGTGTCGCGCCCACCGACATTTTCGGCGAAACCAACGCGGCAGTTTTTATTGACGGCGTGTACGCTGCCGGTCGGGAAGGCCTGAACTTCGCATTGCTCGATGTGCAACGAATAGAAGTGGTCAAAGGCCCGCAGAGCGCGCTATACGGCCGCA
>JAUHYQ010000004.1 GCA_030426355.1 Gammaproteobacteria bacterium | reverse complement strand
AACGTTTGACGGTACTACGCTGCAGATTTTCCACGAAGCGTATAACGGCATCGCCGGAACGGACTACCTGACGACCTTTACGCTGACTTCCACCACCGGTGGCGGCGGTGGCGGTCCCCGTGCTGATGTTACAGAGGCTGGCCAGACGATGGGTGTCGGTTCGATTGGTTTGATGGTTACTGATGTTACGTCGGGTGCCGGTGTTGACGTTATCAACGCGTCTACTGGTGCTGCACTTAGCACGATTGAGTACTTTGATACGGCCAGTGCCGCATGGGCTCCGATCGCTATTGATACAGTCAGAGATGGCAACAGTGATGGCACATCCGATGACCCGGCGATTGCGATGCTGGCTCAGAGCGCTACTACCGGCCAGATCGTGGTACAGACACGATTGGTCAGCGACGGCAGCAAGGTGGGCGCAGGGCAGTTAGCGTTCTTTAACAACACCGGCTGGACGCCCATTGATGTTGCAGTCGTGAACGACGTTAATGGCGACCTTACCAGTGGCGATGCGGCAATAGCGGTGCTCGCGCAGAGTACCGTGGACGGTCGCTACGAAGTGCGTGCGAAATTGCTTAGCAATGGTGCGCAGATATTCAATGAGCGTTATTTCACGCCGGCATGGACGGCAACCGCTGTTGAAGCCTTCACTGCGCCTGGTGCAGGCGATTCGCGCATTTCCGTGATGGCGACCGACGGTGCGGGTGCCACAGTGGCCCGCACGCGGCAGGTCAGTGACGGCACTTCCAACGGCCAGATATTTGGTTTTGGTTCCGAGATTACGCCGGCCGACCTTGCGGCCGTCGCTGATGGTAATTCGGATGGTGCTTTAGGCGATCCTGCCCTTATCTTCTACGGTCAGCGCGTGAGCAGTGGCAACACCGTTGCTCGCAGCCGTGATGCCGCAACGGGCGCTCATATCAAGACCAAGGAGTTACTGGGTGCGGGCTTCACGCCTGATTCCGTAACAACTGTCTTGGACGCGAGTGGAAACGGTTTCCAGGATATTGCGGGTTCCGCCACTGATGGCGGCAGTACCCTCAACATCAAGGTACGCGACTACAAGTCCAATTCGTCAGTTGCTGATATCCTGCCCTAACAGTTACGGTCAGGATTGAGTATCAAGCCCGGCGGTCTCAGACTGCCGGGCTTTTTCATTTCGAGCATGAACAGGCAATTATCCATAGCGCCGATGATGGATCGCACGGACCGACACTTCCGCTACCTGCTGCGGTTGCTGAGTCCGGATGCGGTGCTGTACACCGAAATGGTGGTGGCACAGGCTATTGAGCATGGAGATCCAGAGCGTCTGCTGGGCTACGATCCGTCCGAGCATCCGCTGGTCCTGCAATTAGGCGGCAGCGAGCCTTCGGTGCTGGCGGCCGCGGCCCGGGAGGGCGAGCGCCGTGGGTACGATGCCATCAACCTGAACATCGGTTGTCCGAGTGACCGGGTGCAGTCCGGGTCCTTCGGCGCATGTCTGATGTCGCAGCCGCAGGTGGTGGCCAATTGCGTGCGGGCAATTCGCGAGCGGGTCGCCATTCCGGTCACCATCAAGACGCGTATTGGTATAGACGACCACGACAGTTATGAATTTCTGTGTGAGTTCGTAGAACCGGCGGCAGAGGCGGGCTGCACGGAATTCATTGTGCATGCGCGCAAGGCGATTCTGGAAGGCTTGTCTCCAGCCGAAAATCGCTCGATTCCACCGCTATGCTACACAACGGTTTATCGCCTAAAGCGGGATTATCCCGACCTCTGCATCGCTCTGAATGGCGGAGTTCGAACCACGGCGGAAGCGCTTGATCATTTGCAGTACGTCGACGGAGTGATGATAGGGCGCCAGGCCTATAAGGAACCTTATTGGCTGGTTGAGCTGCAAGAGGCGATAGCGGGGTGCGCACCGTCACGCCCGTCGCGGCAGGACGTTGTGTGCCAGATGGCGGACTACGCCGAGGTGGCGCTTTCGGCAGGTGCCCGGATGAACCATATTACGCGCCACATGTTGGGGTTGTACGCGGGCGAGCCCGGTGCGCGAGCCTGGCGCCGCTACCTGAGTGAAAACGCATATCGGGCAAATGCGGGTCCGGATATTCTGTTGCAGTCATTGCGTTACGTTGACCGCCGTTAGGCGACAAGCGACCCGCATATCGTTACAATCCGGAGGCGTTGGGGAAACGCTTTTTTTTGCGAAACGGATTGAATATTTAAAAGGTTGATACATGGCTGCACGTAGCGAGGAAGTGATAGACGGAAATAAGAAGAAGCTCACGATGGCTGAGCGAGCCGACAAGCACGAGCTTTATGAAGCTGCGGTGCAAAACGTGAGTGAGGAATGTAAGTTTATAAGCGCCACGTTTACTAAGCTGCGCGGGCGTGCGCCCTCAAGTTGGCGCGAGGATTTTTGCGGCACAGCCAGCGCAGCCTGCGAGTGGGTGCGTGGCGGCAAGGATCGCACGGCAGTCGGTGTGGATATTGATGCAGATGTGCTCGACTGGGGTCGCAATAATCGTGTGTCGCGATTGAGTGCCGAGCAGCAGGCGCGTTTGAGATTGATTGAAGCCAATGTGCTGAATGCAGACACGGGCAAAGTGGACTGCGTAGGCGCGTTTAATTTCAGTTACTGGATATTCCAGACCCGCCCGCTAATGCTGGAGTATTTTGGCAAGATTCGCGAGGCGCTGGTGGATGACGGCGTGTTCTTTCTGGATGCCTTTGGCGGCTACGAAGCCTATGAAGAGATGAAGGAAAAGACCAAGTACGACGATTTCACCTACATATGGGATCAGGCGCGATATTCACCGGTGACGGGCGAAATGGAGTGCTACATCCATTTTAAATTTCCGGATAAGTCGAAGCTCAAGAAGGCCTTCCATTACACATGGCGCTTGTGGTCGCTTCCCGAAATCACCGAAATGCTGCGCGAGGCGGGCTTTAAAAACCCCACGGTGTATTGGGAAGGCACGGACGAAGATGGCGAAGGCAACGGCGTATTTACGCCCGACGAGCGCGGTGAAGCGGACGCCGGTTGGATTGCTTACATCGTTGCCGAGAAATAATCTAGGAAATGGGTGGCTGATGCGCAGCGCGTATTGGCCTATACTGCATGTCCGTTTAACATATTCTGGAAATCTCCACTCTGACCATGGGCACCGAACAGGAACTCGCCATTGTATTTGCTGACGTGGTCGGCAGCACTCAGTTGTATGAGTCTTTGGGCGATGACGGGGCCCGCGAGACGGTGCAGCTTTGCGTAGATTGCATGAAAGAGGCCACCACCGAGTTTCACGGTGAAGTCATAAAGACGATCGGTGATGAAGTCATGTCCACGTTCCCGACCGCCGACGATGCAATCAACGCAGCCAGTCAGATGCAACAGCGTATATCCAGTAGCGATTTCACGGGTCGTGATGACGTGCGGGTTTCCATTCGCATTGGTTGTCACTTCGGGCATGTGGCCGTTGAGAAGAACGATATATTCGGGGTGGCTGTCAATATTGCCAACCGAATGACATCGCAAGCCAAGGCCGGCCAGATTATTACCACCGCGGGCACAGTCAAGTTGTTAAATGAAGACTGGCAGTCGGTCGTGCGACAGATTGGCGTGGCTACATTGCGCGGGCAGATGGACGAGGTGGCGCTCTACGAGGTTTTGTGGCAGCCCGAAGATGCAACCAGCATGCTGCCGAAGATTGACTGGAGTGATGCAGCCGCCGACAAACCCGGCAAGCTCGTGCTGAGGTTTCAGGGGCAGGAAGTCGTGTTGTCCCATGACAGTTTGCGCAGCGTTACGCTGGGCCGTGCAGATGAGAACGATGTCACCATAAAGGGTAATTTGATTTCGCGCGTGCACGCCCGCATCGAGCTCAAAAAATCGCGTTATATGATTATCGATGAAAGCACCAATGGTACCTTCGTGCAGCGTGACGATGGCGAAGAAGTCTACGTGCGGCGTGATACGGCGCAGTTGACCGGCACGGGCCTGATTGGTTTGGGCCGGGTGGCGTCCAGGGGCATGCCGCTGGCTATCGAATACGCTCTCGAAGCCGACTAGTTCGACAACCGACTGCCATTGGGTTGACCGGTTTGACCAGCGCTTTGCTTTCCCGCGACGATATTGCCGCCTACTTCTCTGTTGATAGTCCGCTGGCGGCGGCAGTGCAGGGCTTTAGTCCCCGAAAGGGTCAGGCTGAAATGGCAATCGCTGTTGCAGCGGCCATAAATGATTGCGAGCACCTGGTTGTAGAGGCCGGCACCGGAACCGGTAAAACTCTGGCCTATCTCGTACCCGCCTTGCTATCCGGCCGACGAATCATTGTCTCTACCGGTACCAAAACCTTGCAGGATCAGCTGTTCCACCGTGATTTGCCGAGTTTATGCAGCGCCATTGGTCGTCCGGCCGACACTGTGCTGCTCAAAGGGCGCTCCAACTACTTGTGTCTGCATAGGCTTGAGACTGCCCGGTTCGAACCGCAGACAGACGTTGCGGCGTTAGCCGTCATTGAATCCTGGCGCAATAAGACACGCAGCGGGGATGTAGCGGAAGTCGATTTGGTCTCTGAAGATTCTCCGGTCTGGTCCCGTGTGACATCGACCACAGATAATTGCCTCGGTGCCCAGTGCGATTTTTATTCCAGTTGTTACGTTGTCAAAGCGCGGCAGTCAGCGATGGAGGCTGATATTGTGGTGGTGAATCACCACCTGTTGCTCGCCGATTTGGTACTTAAAGAAGAAGGTTTCGGTGAGTTACTGCCAGGTGTCGAGGCAGTGATTGTCGATGAGGCACATCAATTTCCCGATGTCGCACAAACGTTTTTTAACCGACACATCAGCGCACGGTTATTGCAGTCTCTGGCAGATGACATGCGCAGCGAGGCTCTCAAGGCGCTGCCGCCGGCTACAGATGCAATTCGCCTTGCGGATGGGTTGCTCAAAGATATCGCCGATACTCGCATGAGCTTGCCGCGCGAGGATGGCAGCGTGCCATGGGCCGATGTGGCTGCAAAGATTGAGCCTCATATTGACCGGCTGATTTTGCAGCTCGACGATTGCATCGACTGGCTGGAGAGCAACGAAGGGAATTTTGTTGGTTTGCAGCGCTGCCTGGAGCGGGCACGGCTGTCCAGTGAGCGTCTTGAGCAGATTGCGCACGGTGACGAGTCTGCCGGCCTGCGCTGGTTAGGACTAACGCGTCACGGCTTCACACTGAATTACACCCCGGTGGAAGTGTCTGCCAGTCTCGCACCGCTGCTGGTGGGGCGTTCCTGCGCGTGGATATTCACGTCCGCGACCATTGCCGTCGGCGACGATTTCTCGCATTTTTGCATGTCGGCTGGTCTGGATGATCCGCAAACTTTGTCAATTCCAAGCCCGTTTGATTACCCCCGCAATGGTTTGTTGTGGTTACCGGATGGATTGCCAACGCCGGACTCGCCGGGCTATACCCGTGCCATGGTGGATGCGTTGCTGCCCGTTTTGCGCGCGAGTAAGGGGCGCGCATTTTTGCTGTTCACCAGTCATCGGGCGCTGCGACAGGCCGCTGAGCGATTGCGCCAGATTCAGGATGGAGAGTTCAGGCTGCTTGTCCAAGGCGAAGCCCCGCGCTCGCGGCTGCTGGAGCAATTTCGATCCACGCCCAACGCTGTATTGCTGGGCGCCGCCAGTTTCTGGGAGGGCGTCGATATACGGGGCGACGATCTGGTGCTGGTGGCGATTGACAAGCTGCCCTTTGCGTCGCCGGGCGACCCGTTGCTAAAGGCTCGATTGGAAGCGGTGCGTCAGCGCGGCGGCAATCCGTTTCGTGAATTCCAGTTGCCGCAGGCTATTCTCGGTCTAAAGCAGGGGGTGGGACGACTGATTCGGGACTTTTCGGATCGGGGTGTTGTGGTAGTCTGCGATCCGCGCGTGCATAGCAAAAGTTACGGGCGTGCTTTTCTGGCCAGCTTGCCGCCGTTCAGACAGAGCCGGCACGCCAGCGATGCCATCGAGTTTTTAACAGAGCAGCATGGGTAATTACGCAAATCAACCAGCTAGCGACGCAGCATTTAGGTGTATCGCCATAGAAACTGCAACCGCGAACGGATCGGTTGCAGTCAGCGATGGCGAGAATGTGTTTACAGTGAAGTTAGGTATTGAGAAGGACAGTTCGCGGCAGATTTTCGGGGCGATACGAGAGGCTTTGAGTCGTGCGGATATGGTTCAAGCTTGCATAACTTGTGTTGCTTTCGGTAACGGGCCCGGCAGTTTTACCGGGGTCAGAGTCGCGACCTCTGCCGCCCAGTCGCTCGGTTTTACACTGCAAGTGCCGGTAGTTGCTGTCTCAACCCTGGCGGCGGTGGCCATCGAGGCGGGTCGTACGCGCGGTGCCGAGCCAATCGCCGTTTGTCTGGACGCGCGCATGGGCGAGGCCTATGTTGGTTTGTACCGATTCGATTCGGCCGGGTTGGCTGTTCCATTGGTAGCGGACGCGCTGGTTGACCCCGCTACCTTTGCGCTCACCGCCTTTTCGGGCCGCGTATTGGCCGCGGGCCCCGGTTGGTCAGTCTACCCGCAGATGCTCGAAAAAAATAAGGATAGAATTTCGGGCGTGGCCACCGATATCTGGCCGGGCGCGGCAGCGATTGCCGTGGAAGCACGGGAGTTGCACAGGCAGGGCAGAGTGATGGCTCCTCACGAGGCGTTGCCTAACTATGTCCGCAATAAAGTTACCCACCAGAGAACGTGAGTGTCGATGATTAGTAAACGAATGATGAATTTAGCGGGCCTGCTTGCCTGCACGGGCCTGATGGCATATGCACTGTATGCGCAGTATCAGTTGCTACTCTCACCCTGCCCGTTGTGTATTTTCCAGCGCCTGTCGGTTATAGCCCTGGGCCTGATTTTTTTGCTGGCCTTTTTGCACAATCCTGCGCGCCTGGGTATGTCGCGACTTTATGCATTGCTGATTCTTATCGCCGGAGGAACGGGTGCCTTTGTCGCCGGCAGGCACGTGTGGCTGCAGAACCTGCCGGCAGAAAAGGTACCGGCCTGCGGTCCGGGGCTCGATTTTATGCTCGAGGCATTTCCTGTGCTTGAGGTGCTGGACATGGTGTTGACCGGATCGGGCGAGTGCGCCAGCGTAGACTGGTCGCTGCTGGGCCTGACCATGCCGGCCTGGGTGCTTATTGCAGTTACAATTCTCACCGTAGCAGGTGTACTGAACAATCTGCGTCGCTGATTTGTTAACGGGTAACTATGGCGCGAGGCTAATTTCCGTCCACCAGCAGTTCGCGTAATATGCCGCTGTAGATGTCGCGCATGCGGTCTATGTCGGCTACCTCGATTTCTTCGTTATATTTATGGATGGTTGCATTTACTGCGCCAACTTCCACCACTTCGGCCCCGGCCGGTGAAATAAATCGTCCGTCTGACGTTCCGCCGCTGGTGGATAATTCAGGATCGAGGCCGGTGACGCTGTTGACAACTTTTTGTACAGCAGGAATCAGACGCCCGCCTTCCGTGAGGAAGGGTTCCCCGGACAGGTGCCATTCCAGCGTGTAGTTAAGGTTGTGGCCATCGAGTATTTCGGCGACATGTGCCTTAATGCTTTCGTGAGTCCACTCGGTCGAATAGCGAAAATTGAAACGCGTGTACAACTCACCGGGGGTGACATTGGGAAAGCCTGTGCCGCTCTCCAACTGCACAACCTGAAAGCTGGAGGGCGGGAAAAATGCGTTACCGTCATCCAGTTTTCGCGAGTAGAGATCGGCCAGCACCGGCGCGAAACGCTCCACCGGATTGTCGGCGAGGTGCGGATACGCGACATGACCCTGCACTCCGTGCACGCGCAGCATGCCACTCAGCGAACCGCGCCGCCCAACCTTGATCGTGTCACCGAGTTCGTTCGTGCTAGAGGGTTCGCCAATGATGCACCAGTCAATCTTTTCGCCTCGTGCCGCCAGCTCGCGAATAATGGCTTTTGTGCCGTCCTGCGCCGGACCCTCTTCATCGCTGGTGATCAGAAAGGCAAGGGTTCCGGGGTGATGGGGGTAATGCGCTACAAACTCGACTGCTGCGTCTGTCATTGCGGCAAGCGCCGATTTCATGTCGGCGGCGCCCCTGCCGAACAGCTTGCCGTCCCGGATTTCAGGCTTAAACGGGTCGCTTTGCCAATCCTCGTCGGGCCCGGGTGGCACAACATCGGTGTGACCGGCAAAGCACAGAACCGGCCCCCCCGAGCCGTGTTTGGCCCATAAGTTTTCAACCAGGCCGCGGCGCATGTGTTCAATCGTAAAGCCGGCATCCGCTAGCCGGTCTGCCATGAGCTGCTGACAGCCGCAATCGTCCGGCGTTACCGACGGACGGGCGATTAGTTGTTTCGCAAATTCAAGCGTTGACGTCATCAGTACAGCTCTTCTCAACCTCGCTCATGATACCCGACTGCAACCGCTGCTATAGACTCAATTAACGGTAAGAAATCAATCTGCCCGCAATAAATCGTTGATACTGGTTTTGGCGCGTGTCTTGGCATCCACGCGCTTGACGATGATTGCTGCATAAAGGTTGCAGTTGCCTTTGCTGGAGGGCAGGGTGCCCGGCACAACCACGGACCCTGCGGGTACGCGCCCATAAAGCACTTTGTCGTTCTCTCGATCGTAGATACGCGTGCTTTGTCCGATATAGACGCCCATGGATATGACCGCCCCTTCTTCCACGATCACGCCTTCGACAACTTCTGAGCGGGCACCAATAAAACAGTTGTCCTCGATAATCGTCGGGTTGGCCTGCAGCGGTTCCAGCACACCGCCAATTCCAGCTCCGCCGGAAAGATGCACGTTTTTGCCGATCTGTGCGCAACTCCCGACGGTCGCCCAGGTATCAACCAGCGTGCCGCTATCGACATAGGCGCCGATATTGACGTACGAGGGCATCAGGACCACATTGCGGGCAATGTAGGCACCGCGACGCACGCCGGCATCCGGCACCACCCGCACGCCCGCCGCCGCGAATTGGTCTTCCGACCAGCCGGCAAACTTAAGCGGCACCTTGTCGTAATATGAAGTATGCCCGGCATCAATCCGTTTGTTGGGTTCCGTGGCAAACGACAGCAAAACTGCTTTTTTGAGCCACTGGTTCACTTGCCAGCCATCAGCTGTTTTTTCTGCCACCCTGGCCTTGCCGCTATCCAGCAGGCTAATGCTGTCAGCTATGGCTGCGCGTAACTCGGGCGCAGGTTTACTGAGGTCCAGTTTGTCGCGGTTATCGAAACTATCTTCGATGAGGGCTTTGAGTTTTTCCATGGGTCAGGTATTCCAGTTTTGCAGATTGAGTTGTGTTGGTAGTGGACGTCACACGCCCTCGTTAGAGTCATCAATGGTATTAAGCAGGGCAATGCGCAGTTCGTCCTCCTGCTCGGCGGTCAAAGGCATTTGCTCGTTGTTTGTTATATAGAACACGTCTTCGGCGCGTTCCCCTACAGTAACCAGCTTAGCCATCCGAATGAGCGCATGCTGGCCGCGCAGAACGCGACCTATCTGGGCAGCCAGCCCCGGACGATCTCCGGTGACAATCTCCATCACGGTGCGTCCGCGCACCGTATCGCTGGCAAAGCTGACTTTACTGGGAGTGCTGAACATTCTGACCTGCCGCGGCGCTTTTCGCGTAACCAGCGTTCTGCTGTCTTCGCCGCCACGCACTGCCTTGCTGAGTCGCTGACGTATTTTGTCGCGTCGTGCATCCTCAGTGATCGGCTGCCCGTCACTCTCGTGAATAGTGTATATCGACAGACTGTGATTGTTCTCAAGTTGAATAATTCGGGCATCAGTCAGGGATAGTCCGAATTCATCGATGACCGCCGTGGCTATAGCAAAAGTGAACTGGTCTTGCGGGGCGTAAATCAGAACGGCATTGCCGGCTAGCGACGATTGGTCCTGAATATCAACCAGAATTGCATCGTCGGGGTTTTGTTCGTCGCCGAGCAGTTTTGCGTGCCACGCGATTTCTTCAGGGCGACAACTCAACAGATACTCATCACCGAACGAGTCCCATAGCTGCAGCACATTCTCTGTCTGTACCGCATCCATTTGCAGCAGTTGCAGGCAGGCTTCACGTTTCTCGGCAAGTAACACCTCTTTTTCTACCGGCGTTTCCAGCCCCTGACGAAGTGCGCGTTTAGTCAGGCGGTATGTTTCCTCGAACAATTGTGCCTTCCAATCGTTCCATAGTTTCGGGTTGGTGCCGCGCACATCGGCCACGGTTAACAGATACAGGTAATCAAGATGAGTTTCGTCACCGATTCGCTGTGCAAACTCGCGAATTACTTCGACGTCGTTAATGTCCTTCTTTTGCGCGGTCAGTGACAACTGCAGGTGATTACGTACCAGCCATGCCACTAGCCTCGAGTCATATTGACTCATGCCGTGTTCAAGGCAGAAGGACTCTGCGGTGACAGCCCCCAACTCAGAATGGTCACCACCACGACCTTTGGCGATGTCGTGAAATAACCCCGCCAGATAGGCAATCAAGGGCTTCTCTATACTTTGCATGATTTCGCTGCAGAGCGGGAACTCATGATCGAATCGGCTCAGGGCAAAGCGCCGCAAATTGCTGACCACGAACAGTGTATGGGCATCCACCGTATACGCATGGAACAGATCGTATTGCATCAAGCCGACGATGCGCCCGAAACTGGGTATGTATTGCCCGAGCACACCGTAAGCATTCATGCGGCGCAGCTCATGCGTTACGCCAGTCGGTGCTTCGAGTATTTGCAGGAACAGGCGATGATGCCGCGGGTTGCTGCGAAACTCATCATCAACGAGGTGCAGGTTTCGTCGCGCCAGCGCGATTGTGTTCGCGCTCACGCCCTTAAGCTCAGGCCGTTGTTGCAGTATCAGGAACATTTCCAGCAAAGCGGCCGGATGATCCTGAAAAACATCGTCACTGGATATCTGCAGAAAGCCGTTTTTTATCGAAAAGTAGTCGTTGACCGGGTCCGGTTCCGCATCCGGATTCATCAGAATGGCTTCCTGAAACAACTGCAACAGCATTTCGTTCACCCGACTGATATCCATCACGGTGCGGTAGTAGCGCTGCATCAGCTGCTCTACAGCCAACGTGTATGCTGCATCTTCATAGCCGAACATTTCGGCAATGCGCATTTGGTGGTCAAACAGCAGCCTATCTTCGCGCCGACCGGTCAAAATGTGCAGGGCAAATCTTATGCGCCAAAGAAACTTTCGTCCCTCACGCAAAATCCGCAACTGTGCCTCTGTAAGGAAACCTTCATCCACCAGACTCGAGAAATCGGATGCGCCAAAGTGGCGACGTGTGACCCAGGCAATGATTTGTATATCCCTCAGACCGCCGGGGCTGCCCTTTACGTTCGGCTCGAGGTTGTATGCGGTGTCGTCGTAGCTGCGATGGCGTTGTTGCTGCTCTTTTAGCTTGGCTTCAAAAAAAGCCCGTGACGGCCAAATTTTGGGCGGCGAAATGGCTGCACACATTTTTTCGTACAGTTTTTCCGGGCCATCCAGTAAACGCGATTCCATCAGGTTGGTGGCTACGGTCAGGTCGTGCTTGCAGGCTTCACGGCACTCCGCAACGCTGCGAGTGCTGTGGCCGACCTCCAGACCAAGGTCCCAGAGAAAAGCCAGAAACAGCGCGATGGTGTCGCCCGATTTGCGTGCGCTGCTTTTGGTCAGCAGCAGCAGATCAATATCAGAGTGGGGGTGCAATTCACCGCGTCCGTAACCGCCCACCGCTATTAGGGCCATTGAGGCCTCCTTACGGCCACGAAAATGCGCCCAGCTGCGCACAATCACGCGGTCTACCAGACTGGCACGATCACTGACCAGTTGCTCAATCGGCCGATTCGCCAGAAATTGTTGTTTGAGGCTCTCGCCGGCCGCCTGTAATACGTCGCGCCAGAGGTGCAGTTTATCGCTCGTGTCTTGCCGGAGGTAGCGGTCTATGGCTTCCCAGTCGAGGCCCTTATTATTAGGAAGCGAAACGTTTTCAGGGGTGACGGACCTTTGCTTTTCGATGCCTGACTGTGGCGATAGCAAGCTCATTGCCGCTCTGCTGCGCCCAGCGTCAGCACTTCGTAGCCGCTTGCCGTCACGAGCACGGTGTGCTCCCACTGCGCCGATAGTGAGCGATCTTTGGTGACTACCGTCCAGCCGTCCTTCATCAGTTTGACGTGCCTTTTACCCGCATTAAGCATGGGTTCGACGGTGAAAATCATGCCTTCCTGCAGTTCAACGCCTGTGCCCGGGGTGCCGTAGTGGAGCACCTGCGGATCTTCATGAAACACTCGCCCGATACCATGGCCGCAGTATTCCCTTACCACCGAATAACGGTTTTGTTCGGCGAAAACCTGAATTGCGTGGCCGATATCACCTAGATGCGCGCCCGGTCGAACCTGCTGGATGCCTAGCCACATTGCCTCCCGGGTAATGCGGGCAAGCTTTTCTGCATGCGGGGGCGGCGCGCCCACTGCGAACATTCGGCTGCTGTCGCCGTGATAGCCGTTCTTAATCACGGTAATGTCAATATTAACCATGTCGCCGTCACGCAATACCTTGTCGCCAGGAATTCCATGGCAAACCACTTGGTTTACTGAGGTGCATATTGACTTGGGAAAGCCCCGATAGTTAAGCGGGGCGGGGATAGCCTGCTGTTCGTCCACAATGTAGTTGTGGCAGATCCGGTCCAGTTCATCCGTCGTGATGCCCGGCCGCACGTGCGCACCGATCATGTCCAGCACGTCTGCAGTCAGCCGCCCGGATATGCGCATAAGCGCTTGTTCTTCTTTGGTTTTTAGAGTGATGCCCATCCGCTGTATTCCTGACTGATCAGCGGGTTCCGCCGACGGCACCTGCACGGGTCAGCGTTGTTGCTGAAGGGTTCATATGGTATAAAGCGCGCGCATTTTAAGCAATCCACACATGTGGTCGACACGTGCGATGGGGTGCCGTCAGTACATCGCTAAACGCAATGGTTGATGGTCGTCGCATGGGGCCCATGGAAGCCAAACCCTTATAGGAGCTACAACATGGCAGAAGTATCAATGCGCCAGATGCTGGAGGCAGGCGTGCACTTCGGGCATCAGACCCGATATTGGAACCCGAAAATGGCTCAGTACATTTTTGGCCAGCGAAACAATATCCATATTATCAATCTTGAACGCACAGTGCCGTTGTTTGAAGAAGCGCTGGGCTTTGTCAAGAATGTCGCAAGTGACAACGGTACAGTGTTATTTGTTGGCACCAAGCGATCTGCCCGGGAAGCGATTCGTGACGCT
Source organism: Gammaproteobacteria bacterium (assembly GCA_030426355.1). Classification (GTDB taxonomy): domain Bacteria; phylum Pseudomonadota; class Gammaproteobacteria; order Steroidobacterales. Next base: position 460,025 of record JAUHYQ010000004.1, on the reverse strand, counting down.
GCTGCCCGCTGCAATATGCCCCACGTCAGTTATCGTTGGCTCGGCGGCATGCTGACAAATTTCAAAACCATCAAGCAATCGATCAAGCGCCTTGAAGTTCTTGAGGCGATGGCGGATGAGAGTGGTTACGAACGTCTCACCAAGAAAGAAATCCTTAATCTTAGCCGCGAGCAGGAAAAGCTTGAGCGCAGCCTTGGCGGCATAAAACACATGCGGTCGCTGCCCGACGTAATGTTCGTCATCGACGTGAATCATGAAAAGATCGCCGTTGCCGAAGCTCGCAAGTTAGGCATTCCCGTTGTAGCAGTTGTCGATACGAACTGTTCGCCGGCGATGGTGGACTACGTTATCCCCGGCAATGATGATGCCATGCGGGCGGCTTCGCTGTATTGCGACGGCATAGCCGACGCGGTGCTGGACGGTAAGTCATCCATTCCGGCCATACCGGCTGGCGATGATGAATTCGTTGAACTGGATGACGGTCAGCCTAGACAACCGGCCCGCAAGCGCGCAGCCAAGAAGACTGCCAGTAAGAAAACAGCGGCCAAAAAGCCCGTCAACAAGAAGGCCGAAGCTGCCAGTGATGATGCCAAGCCTGCGGCAGAACAGGATGTGGCACCCGAGGCCGCGGCAGATAGCGATAAGGGCGAAGAATAATGGCGATTACAGCGAGTTTGGTTAAGGAGCTGCGCGAGCGGACCGGCGCCGGCATGATGGACTGCAAGAAGGCGCTGGTAGAGACAAACGGAGATGCCGAGGCAGCTGCGGAATTGTTGCGCAAGAAAGGTCAGGCCAGTGCGGCGAAGAAGGCCGGGCGAGTCGCAGCGGAAGGGTGCGTTCAAATTGCGACCGATGCGTCCGGCAAGACAGTGGCCATGCTTGAAGTCAATTGTGAGACTGATTTTGTGGCCAAGGATGAAAACTTTCTCGCATTTGCTGAATCGGCAGTGCAGCTGGCGCTGGCAGAACAGCCCGATAGCGTTGAAAGCCTGATGAGCTCGAACTTGCCAGGCGGTGGCACGCTGGAAGAAGCGCGCAACGAGCTGATCGCTAAAATCGGCGAAAACATCGGCGTTCGTCGCGTCGAAATTGTGCATGCCACCGGGCAGATCGCCCAGTATATTCATGGCAGCCGAATTGGCGCAGTCGTGGATTTGGTCGGCGGCAGCGATGATTTGGGTAAAGATCTGGCAATGCATGTAGCCGCTGCCGCTCCCGTATGTGTGGACGAAGACGGCGTCCCCGCCGAGCAGCTCGAGAAAGAAAAGAACTTTCTGACGGAGCAGGCCTTGCAGGAAGGCAAGCCGCCGGAGATCGTGGAAAAGATGATCGTTGGTCGCATGCGCAAATACCTTGCCGAGATCACACTGGTGGGGCAGGCTTTCGTTAAAGATCCCGACCAGACAGTTGGCAAGTTGCTCAAGCAGTCCGGCGCGACGGTAGCGAGCTTCGTGCGCATTGAAGTGGGTGAAGGGATCGAAAAGAAAAAGGAAGACTTCGCAGCGGAAGTCGAAGCCCAGGTGCGCGCCAGTCAGTAGGCTTGTCGACTCGCTGTTATTCCGGGACAGGGTTGCCTGTTGTTCAGGCATTCTGATCCCGATTGTTACTCGGAGCGGGATACATCCATGACGGACACGGGGCTGCCCTATAAACGGATTCTTCTTAAGCTTAGCGGCGAGGCGCTGCTTGGGAAGGAAGATTTTGGTATCGACCCCGAAATTCTAAGTCGAATGGCAAACGAGTTGCGGGAAGTCACCGCGCTGGGTTTGCAGGTCGGCGTCGTGGTTGGCGGAGGCAACATTTTCCGCGGTCAGGGGTTGGCGCGAGCGGGAATGGACCGGGTCACCGGCGATCACATGGGCATGCTGGCAACGCTGATTAACTCGCTGGCACTGCAGGATGCGCTGGAGCGGGTAAACGTGCAGGCCAGGGTAATGTCGGGCCTGCAAATCAACGAAGTTTGTGAAGACTATATTCGGCGTCGTGCTGTCCGCCATCTTGAGAAAGGGCGCACCATCATATTTGGCGCCGGCATGGGTAATCCTTTTTTTACCACTGATACGGCAGCCAGCCTTCGAGCAATAGAAATCGGTGCGGACATGCTGATCAAGGCAACTCGCGTGGATGGCGTGTATGACGCTGATCCGGAAAAGCATCCTGACGCGAAACGCTACGATGTGCTGACCTATGACAAAGTCATCGCCGATCAGCTGAATGTAATGGATACCACGGCAGTTGTGATGTGCCGTGATAACGGTCTGCCCATTCGCGTGTTTGACCTGCATACGCCGGGCAATATGATGCGCCTCGTCAAAGGTGAAAATGTCGGTACGCTGGTCAGAGCCGCTTAGCGCCGACATTGTCGCAAGGAAGCCGCACAGGAGATTGCAGTGATTGAAGACCTGAAAAAAGACGCTGCCAAGCGCATGAGCAAGAGCGTCGCAGCTTTGTCGCAGGCGCTCACCAAATTGCGTACCGGTCGGGCGCACCCGAGTTTGCTTGAGCACCTGACCGTGTCCTACTACGGGGCCGACACCCCGCTTAACCAGGTGGCGAATATATCTGTGGAAGACTCACGCACACTGGCGGTTACTCCGTGGGAGCAAACCGCTATACCCGATATTGAAAAAGCCATTATTAATGCCGGTCTGGGTCTGAATCCCGTCACTGCAGGTAAAGTAGTGCGAGTGCCGTTGCCCGACCTTACCGAGGAGCGCCGTAAAGATTTGGCGCGCCTGGTCAAGCAGGAGGCCGAGCAGGGTCGCGTTGCAGTGCGCAACGTGCGTCGGGATGTCATCAGTGATCTGAAAACCTTGTTGAAAGAAAAAGAAATTTCAGAGGACGAGGAACGAAAAGCGGAGCAGGACGTGCAGCAGCTCACCGATAAGTATATCGACGAAGTGGACAAAGTATCCGAAGAAAAACAAAAGGAAATCATGGAGTTCTGAGCAGTACTTAATACAGATTTTGGAAACTGCCAGTGACTGAACCCACCCGCCATACCGATACCTGCCCGCGTCACGTCGCCATCATCATGGACGGCAACGGCCGCTGGGCCAAAGCTCATGGCAAGCCTCGCCATGCCGGGCACCGCGCCGGCGTCAGAGCCACGCGCGCGATTGTCGAAGCCGCTTCCGACAGGGGTATTGCCGCGCTAACCTTGTTTGCGTTTAGCAGTGAGAACTGGAGCCGCCCGGAAGCCGAGGTGAGTAGCCTCATGAGCCTGTTTCTGGAGGTGTTGCAGCGTGAGGTTGATGTGCTGCACGAAAAGGATACGCGGATTCGCTTCGTGGGCGCACGCGATCAATTGTCTGCCCGATTGCAGCGCAAGCTGGCTGATGCAGAATCCCAAACTGCGCACAACACAGGGATGGAACTGGCTCTGGCGGTCGCTTTTGGCGGCCGCTGGGATATTGTCGAGGCGGCCCGGCGGGTCTGCCGGAAGGTTGAACGCGGTGAGCTGTCTGCGGCCGCAATCACTGAGGAAGAATTCGCCCAGGGGTTGTCCTTACGCGGCATGCCGCCCCTTGATTTGTTAATTCGCACCGGCGGCGAGCGGCGCATCAGTAACTTCTTGCTGTGGGACATGGCCTACGCAGAGTTGTACTTCACCGATACGCTGTGGCCCGAATTTGATCCGGCGCAGCTGGACGAAGCGCTGCGATTCTATGCTGGCCGTCAGCGGCGTTTCGGCCGCACCGGTGAACAGGTGAGCGAGTCTGTATGAGGCGCCTGACCGCAACTATGCGAGTGGCGGGCGCGTGAGTTCACTGACGAAACGCATGCTCACTGCTGCGGTGTTGGTCGCGGTTATGTTGAGCGTGCTGTTTTTGCTGCCGCCGTTGGCGGTGACAATCTTCGCCTGCGCCGTTTTTCTTATGGGTGGTTGGGAATGGTCGGGATTTCTGCGCTTACCAGCCTGGGCGCGCAGCGCGTATTTGTTGGTTGGCGCGGCACTGGCCTGGCTGATGCTCGAGTGGCTTAGCGGCGACACCCTGACGGCACTTTTTTACGCCGCGTTGGTCTGGTGGATGGTGGTGACCGTTTGCCTGATTCTGCGCGATATCCGTTATGGCCGGCTGGAATCAGCGCTGGCAGGGTTGCTCTGTCTGTTGCCGGCGTGGATGGCGTTGTTGATTCTACTGGGCAATCCGCGCGGGGCATGGCTGTTGATCTGGCTGGTTTGCATTGTCGCGGCGGCCGATACCGGAGCTTATTTCACCGGAAAAGCCTGGGGCCGGCGCAAGCTGGCGCCAGCATTGAGTCCAGGTAAAACCCTGGAGGGTTTTGCCGGTGGTTTGTTCGCGGCGGCGCTGGTGGCAGGCACTGGTGCCTGGCTGCTGGATCTTGAGCCTGGTCTTTTCTTACTGGCCGGGCCGCTGGTGGCCGGCATTTCGGTGGTCGGCGATCTTACCGTTAGCGCATTTAAGCGGAATGCAGGGCTTAAGGACGCCGGCTGGATCCTGCCAGGCCATGGCGGTGTGCTGGATCGCATAGACAGTCTGGTCGCTGCAGCCCCTGCATTTGTGCTGTTATTGAGCCTTTCGGAGGTTATTGTTGTCTGATTAGCATGCGGCTCATCTGTGCCTCGTTGCGGGGCGCAAATAGTCGCATGCCAGAGTAAAATGCCCGCTTATGAATATGTTTGTCATTTCAGTGTTGTCGTTTGTATTGGCCATCGGAGTGCTGGTGGCGGTGCATGAGTGGGGGCACTACATCGTTGCGCGTATGGCCGGGGTCAAGGTCCTGCGTTTTTCCGTGGGCTTTGGCCGCCCCCTCTGGATGCGCCGCAGCGGGCCGGATAAGACCGAGTACTGCATTGCTTCGATACCGCTGGGTGGCTATGTAAAGCTGCTGGACGAACGGGAGGGTACGGTCAGCCCTCAAGACCGGCATCGAACCTTTAATAGTCAGCCGGTTCTGGCGCGTATTGCGATCCTTATCGCCGGCCCGGCAATGAATTTTTTGTTCGCCATCGCGGCATTCTGGTTCATGTACCAGATTGGCGTGCCGGGCCTGGCGCCGGTTATCGGTCAGGTGGATAACGGCAGTATCGCTGCGGCGGCAGGTGTGCGCGAGGGCGATCGTATTCTGGCGATCAATCAGCGACCGGTGGCGACATGGGAGGGCGCGGCGCTTGGATTACTTGATGCCATGCTCGAAGACCCTGATGTGCAGATCGAAGTCAGCAGCGAGCAGAATCCCACCACGCGCTTGCTCACGATCAATACAGCTGATCGTCTTGGTGAGCTAACCAAGCCAGGGGCGTTGCTTCCCGGTATTGGTATCAGTCCGTGGTCGCCGGTGGTCGCGCCGCTTATAGGCGAAATAGTTACTGGCGGGAGCGCGGAAGCAGCGGGGATGCAGGTTGGCGACCTGGTGATTTCTGTTAACGGCGAGGCAGTTAAGGACTGGTCGGGATGGGTGGATTACGTTCGCGCTCGTCCGAATGAGGACGTGGTGGTCATTGTGCGTCGCGACAATGCCGAGCTGACTCTGACCCTGCGAATAGGCGAGGCTGTGGATGACGGGCAAACGATCGGGCGTATCGGCGCGGGAGTTCGCCTGCAGGATGATCTGTTCGCCAGATTCAGGGCGGAGCAGCGTTACACAGGGTTTGAAGGGCTGCGCAAGGCAGTGCAGCGGACTTGGTCGATGTCCGAGCTGACGGTGCGCATGGTTGGCCGCATGGTGACGGGTGACGTGTCCGCACGCAATATTAGCGGGCCAATTAACATTGCGCAGTACGCGGGATATTCCGCAAGTATCGGGCTTACGTCGTTTTTGAGTTTCCTGGCTGTGGTCAGCCTGAGTCTGGGTATTATCAATTTGTTGCCGATCCCTATTCTGGACGGCGGGCAGGTTGTCTATCAATTGGCTGAAGCTATCAAAGGACAGCCATTGTCAGAACGCACGCAGGCGCTGGGTCAGCAAATAGGCATTGCTTTTCTGGTGCTCATTATGAGCTTTGCTTTTTACAATGACCTGAGCCGATTTTTTAGCTGATTCCACGTGAAGATATCTTTTTTTGGCAATTTCCTTTGCCGCAGTTTTCTGCGGTCGCTGGTTCTGATCGGTGCGCTCTCGGGCGCAGCGCATGGTCAGGATGGCAGCTTTGTCGTGCGCAACATTCGCATAGAGGGTTTGCAACGCATCTCAGAAGGTACGGTTTTTAATTACCTGCCGGTGAATATCGGTGACACCCTGGACAGGGAGCGCGTGCAGGAAGCTCTGCGAACCATGTATGCCACAGAGTTTTTTAAGGACATCGAGTTTCGACGCGACGGTGACTTGCTTATTCTGGCGGTGGTAGAGCGGCCCTCAATCGCTGACTTCACCATCGAAGGCAACAAAGACATCAAGACCGATGATTTGCTCGAGTCGCTTGGCAAAGTCGGATTAAAGAAGGGTCGTATCCTGAACCGTTCTGTTCTTGAGGAAGTAGAACGCTCGTTAACGGAAGAGTATTTTGCCCGCGGTAAATACGCGGCGTCGGTGGTCGCGGAAGTGAAAGAGCTGCCCGCTAATAAAGTCGAAATCAACATCAAGATTGTTGAAGGTGATCGTGCCCGTATTCGGCAAATCAATATTGTGGGAAACCAGGTATTTGATGATGACTTGCTGCTGGAAGAGTTTGAGCTGCGCACTCCACATTGGCTGTCCTGGATGCGGCAGGATGACCGCTACTCCAAAGAAGCCTTGCAGGGCGATCTGGAAACTTTGCGTTCTTATTACATGGATCGCGGCTATGCAGATTTCGTCCTGGATTCGGTTCAGGTTGCCATTTCACCTGATAAGGAAGATATCTACATTACCGTCAACATTGTTGAGGGTGAGGTATACAAAATATCTGACGTTAAGCTGGCAGGTGAGCTGATATTGCCGGAAGCTGCATTGCAGCCCTTTGTGCAGGTTCGGCCGGGGCAAATTTATTCGCAGCGATTGCTGACCAATACAGAAGAGTTAATGCAGTTGCGTCTGGGAGAGGAGGGCTACGCGTTTACTGAAGTTGAGCCGGTAACCGAGCTGGACAAAGAAGCGCGTGAAGTGGAAGTGACGTTCTATGTTGATCCGAAGAACCGGGTCTATGTACGACGAATAAACTTTGAAGGCGCGGATTCGGTTAATGACGAAGTGTTTCGTCGCGAAATGCGTCAGTTTGAAGGCGGCTACCTGTCCAAAAATAAAGTGGATCGTTCCAAAATCCGGTTGCAGCGGCTACCTTATATTGAGGAGGTCGAGGTAGACACTGTTCCGGTGCCTGGGACTCCCGATCTGGTGGACGTCAACTACAAGATTACCGAGGGTTTGCCGGGCCAGTTCGGCGGCGGTATCGGCTATTCGGATTCACAGGGTGTGTTGCTTAACGGTAACTTCGTACACACTAATTTCATGGGTACCGGCAACCGCGTACAGATGGATGCCAACTTTGGTGAGTTTCGTAAGATTTTTGCTGCCTCGTATACAGATCCCTATGTGGGTCTGAACGAGGTTAGCCGCACATTGAGTGGCGGTTATCGTCAAAGTACACAGTTTACCTCCGGAGCATCCGATCTTGATACCGAGACTCTCTCGGCGGGCGTGACATGGAGCTATCCGGTTACGGAGTACCAGCGCATCAGCATCGGGCTGAGCTATCAGGGGGTGCAGCTTGATGCCAACCGTTCTTCAAGTTCGGAGCAGGCGCTTAATTGGGTGACCGGGAACGGCAACAGCAAGCTCACTTGCGTGCCGTTTGATTGTGAGAACGCCAACCCCGGCAATACGCTGATTGTTGCAACTACTGAGTTCAATACATACGAGCTGGCTGCCGGCTGGAGCTGGGACACGCGCAATCGGGCGCTGTTTGCTAATCGCGGCTGGCGGCATTCTCTGGGAGTGGGTATCACGTTGCCAGGCAGCGAAGTGGAGTACTACAGCGCGAGCTACAACTACACGCAATATTTGCCCTTTACGCGTTACTTTACGATCGCTCTAAACGGCGAGGTCGGTTATGCGGCCGCGTTTGGTGACACCACCTCGGTGCCGCCGTATAAAAATTACTTTGCCGGCGGCCCCAGCACCGTGCGCGGCTACGGCGAAGACTCACTCGGCCCTCTGGATACCCGCAACAACCCTTACGGTGGCAACCTTCTGATCTCCGGTTCGGCCGAGTTGATCCTGCCGATTCCCCAGAAGTGGCAGAGCCGCTCGCGCTTTACGTTGTTCTACGACATTGGCAACGTATTCGCCACGGAAGGCACTGTCGAATGGTTTGATTTGGCGGGCAACCAGCTGCCAAATGATTTCTATGACGTGGATCTGGACAAGCTCCGCACTTCGGTGGGTATTTCAGCAGAGTGGCTGGCTCCGCTGGGTTTGTTTAAGTTCAGCTATGGCATACCGCTCAACGAGAGCAAGGGCGGTGCTTTCGGCCAGTACTCAATATTGCCCGACGAAGTGGAGCGGTTTCAGTTTACTATTGGCGGTGCGTTCTAAACGCAGATTTATTTACAGAAAGGTTTAGGCATGTCTAAAAAGAATTTGTTTGGTTTTATATTACTGGCCGTTTTCGCAGCTACTCCGTTATCGGCTCAGGTGGCGGGTAATCTGAAGATAGGCGTTGTTAATATCAATCGCCTGTTGCAGGAGTCACCGCAGGCCATCGCGGCCGGCGCCCGTCTGGAAGACGAGTTTGCGCCGCGCCAGCGAGAAATCATGGCCTTGCAGACAGAGCTCGAGGCCAAGGCAGCACGCATCCAGAAGGACGTCGAAGTCATGGGTGCCGATGAGCGGGATAACGCACAGCGTGATTTGCGTAACGATGAGCGCGAGATTGTGCGTGCGCAGAACGAGTTTCGTGAGGATCTTGATCTGCGGCGCAACGAAGTCATTGGTGCTGTCCAGCGCGAAGTGTTGCTGGCCGTCAAGGCTTTTGGCGATGACAACAATTTCGACCTGATCCTGGCGGAGGGCATCGTGCAGTTTAATACGCGTATCGAAGTCACTGACCTGGTGCTGGAGCGTCTGCGTGCCACGGCGGCAGCCGGCGGACCGGCGCAGTAGCGCCAGACAGGGTATTCACAGTGGGGCTGGCATTAGGCGATATCGCAATTCGCTACGGCTGTGAGTTGCATGGCGACCCGGATGTCGTGGTTAGCCGTGTAGCAACGCTCGCATCCGCCGGGTCGGGAAGTATCGCTTTTCTGGCCAATCCGGCTTACCGCAGACAACTTGCCGCATGTCGCGCAACGGCAGTCATTCTGAGTGCCAAAGATGCGGACGAATGCACTACGCATTGTCTCGTGGCGGCGAATCCGTATGCCGTGTTTGCGCGAGTCGCGCAGGAGTTGTATCCGGATCCGGTGTTTCGGGCAGGCGTTCATCCTGATGCCGCAGTCGGTGTGGACTGTAACTTAAGCTCGACGTGCCACGTGGCTGCGGGCGCAGTGCTGGGCAATCGAGTAGTGGTAGGCGAGAACTGTTACATCGGCCCTAACTGCGTGCTGGGTGATGATGTGCGCGTGGGCCGCGATACGCAGCTGATTGCCAACGTTACGCTTTATCACAAAGTCACATTGGGCGAGCGCTGCCGCATACACGCTGGCACGGTTATTGGTGCGGACGGGTTTGGCATCGCGCCGGACGAAGCGGGTTGGGTCAAAGTGCCGCAAATTGGCGGCGTGGTCCTCGGCAATGACGTGGAGATTGGTTCAAATTGCAGCATAGACCGCGGGGCGATTGAAGACACCCGGCTGGGCAACGGCGTAAAGCTCGATAACATGGTGCAAATAGCACATAACGTTGTGATCGGTGATCACACAGCGATTGCCGGGCAGTCTGGCGTGGCAGGGAGTGCAATCGTGGGTCAACGTTGCCTTATTGGCGGGTCAGTTGCTATTTCCGGCCACATTGAAATTACCGATGACGTGTCAATCATGGGGCGAGGAAGTGTCAGCAAATCCATCCTCACCAAGGGCGTCTATTCATCGGCATTAGCGGTTGAGGAAGCGGGCAAATGGCGCAAAATTGCAGCGCGCGTAAAGCGGCTTGACACCATGGCCACCAAGCTGCGTGAACTTGAAAACAGCGTAAAGGCCCTTATGGGCAGCAAGGGCATTGGATAATGGGCACTATTCACGAAACAGCGATTGTATCGCCGGAAGCAACACTGGACGATAGTGTGGTTGTCGGTGCTTACACCGTGATAGAGGCGAACGTCCAAATCGGTGCCGGTACGGTGGTTGGTTCACATTGCGTGATTAAAGGCCCGACAACCATTGGCGAACGAAATCGCATTTTTCAGTTCTCCTCTATTGGTGAAGAGCCGCAGGACAAAAAGTACGCAGGCGAAGATACCCGTCTTGAAATAGGTAATGGCAACACGATTCGCGAGTACTGCACATTGAATCGTGGTACAACTCAGGATGCGGGCGTGACCCGCATCGGCGACAACAACTGGCTGATGGCCTATGTTCATATTGCCCACGATTGCATGGTTGGCAGCGAAACGATATTTGCTAACAATGTCACTCTTGCCGGGCATGTCACCGTTGGCGACTATGTGATTTTCGGTGGATTTTCGGGCGCGCATCAGTTTTGTCGAGTCGGGGCGCACGCGTTTATTGCCAATAACTGTGCAGTTACCCGCGATGTTCCCCCCTATCTGATGGCTGCCGGGCAGCCGGCCGTGCCGCGCGGAATTAACAGCGAAGGGCTCAAGCGCCGGGGCTTTGATGCCGGACAGATTCGCAACATCAAGGAAGCATTCCGCATCATGTACCGCTCTGGCCTAAGGCTCGAGGAGGCACGCGAACGTATCACAGCGGTGGTTCCCGAGCAGGCTGAACTAGCAATTTTTGCCTCGTTCATAGAGGCGTCTGAACGCAGCTTTGTCCGCTAGGTACGGCCATGCCGCGCATAGCTATCGTGGTGGGGGAGGCGTCGGGTGATCAGCTTGCCCGCGGCCTGATTCAGGAGCTCCGTGCACGACGTCCGGACGCGGAGTTTGTCGGTATAACCGGTCCGCATATGCGGGCTGCGGGCTGCCAGAGTTGGGGTGATTTCGAGCAGTTAGCAGTGATGGGGCTGGTCGAAGTAATACGCCATCTGCCCGTGTTACGGCGATTGATGAAATCACTGCGTGCGAGGCTGCGGGATGATCCGCCCGATATATTGATCGGTATCGATGCGCCGGATTTCAATTTGCGCCTTGAAGCCTATGCGCGCCAGCGCGGTATACCCACTGTGCACTACGTTTGTCCCTCGGTATGGGCTTGGCGCAAAGGTCGGACGAAAACCATTCGCAAGAGTTGTGACCTGGTGCTGTGTTTATTGCCCTTCGAAAAAGACTTTCTCGACGGGTACGGCGTGCCATCCGTGTTCGTGGGTCATCCGCTTGCCGATGAAATTGGTGACGGTCTCGACCGTGCTGAGTCGCGCCGGATCTTGGGGTTGCCGGACGCGCCGCTGCTGGCGCTTTTGCCAGGTAGTCGTCGCAGTGAAATAGAACATCTTGGTCGCCTGTTTCTGCAGGTTGCCGTCAGGGTGGGGCGAAGTGTGCCGGGGATGCGTTGCGTCGTGGCCGCGGCGAACGCAGCGGTTGCTGACCGTATGCGTGGGTTTGCCCGTGACCTGCAGATTGAGGATGCGGTGGATGTGCGCATCGCCGAGACGCGCAACGTGCTGGGTGCTGCCAACTCGGTTCTGGTGGCTTCGGGAACCGCCACACTTGAAACCATGTTGATGCGTCGGCCTATGGTAGTGGCTTATAAAGCGAATCCGTTTACGGTGTGGTTAGGGCGCTGGTTGGTGGATATCGAATTTTTTGCGCTGCCGAACCTGTTGGCGAAAAAACTATTGGTGCCGGAGTTTTTGCAGGAAGAGGCGACGTCGGAAGCGTTGGCGGAGGCTGTCATCGGTCAGCTGGCAACGGTATCGCATCAGCAAGATATGTTATCTGAATTTGAATCTCTCGCTGATAGTTTGCGATGTTCTGCCAGCCAGCGCGCTGCGGATGCAGTTTTGGCATTGTTAGATAACCGGTCGATGTCAGCGTGATCGATGCAGTGCAATTGTTTGGCGGCATCGATGAGGCCGGTCGTGGGCCATTAGCGGGCCCGGTGGTTGCAGCCATTGTTGTATTGCGTGAAGGGCAACTATTGCCCGGGGTCCGCGACTCCAAAAAATTGTCACCTCGGCGGCGTGAAACTCTGGCCGAGCTCATTAAAAGTCAGGCACCATTTTGGGCTATTGCCAGCGCATCGGTTGCCGAAATCGATGAACTAAATATTCTGCATGCCACCATGCTTGCTATGCGCCGCGCCGTGAATCAAGTTCACACACAAATGCAGCGCGCGCCGCACAACGCATGTGCGCTCAGCAGGCTGCAAGTTGACGGCAACCGTTGCCCTGAATTGCCAGCCCCTTATGCAGCAGTTACATCGGCGCTGGTCGGTGGCGATGATAAGTGTCCTGCTATTGGCGCGGCATCTATTCTCGCCAAAGTGGCACGCGATCATCACATGCTGGAGTTGCACGAACGCTTTCCCGAATATGGTTTTGCCGCGCATAAAGGCTACCCTACCGCCGCTCATCGGCGCGCATTGCTCGAACACGGAGTAACCGCTGCTCATCGCATGAGTTTTCGGCCAGTGCGTGAAGCGGCAGGTGCTGTATGAACGCTGAGTTTGTTCACCTGCACGTGCGCTCGGAATATTCCCTGGTGGATAGTGTTGTCCGATTGCCGCGACTGGTTGCCGAATGCGCTTCCCGCGGCATGCCCTCAGTCGCGGTAACGGATCATTGCAATCTGTTTAGTGTGGTCAAGTTCTATAAAGAAGCGCTGGCGGCAGGAGTCAAACCGATTATTGGCGCTGACGTGCTGGTCGGTTCTGCCGACGGGCGTGCGCCGCTGGACAGGCTGGTGCTGCTTTGTCGCAACACCGAAGGCTATCAAAACCTGAAGCGGCTGGTTACGCGTTCGTATGTGGAAGGTCAGCAGAACGGCACGCCGGTGATTTTTGCCGAGTGGCTGAATGAAAAGACGGTTGCGGGGTTGATCGCCCTGTCTTCCGCAAGGGAGGGCGCGGTCGGGCGTCTGCTACTGGATAGCCAAATGGATCTAGCTCGAGACGTGGCACGCAGTTACCTGAATTTGTTCGGCGGTGATTTTTACATCGAATTGCAGCGCACCGGGCGTGATCAGGAAGACCTGTATATCGACCGGGCCGTGGACCTGGCCAGCGATATCGGTTGTGCCTTGGTGGCGACCAATGATGTGCGCTATCTGCACGCGGACGAGTTCGAAGCGCATGAGGCACGCACGTGCATTCAGGGCGGTTATACGCTTGAGGACAGGCGCCGTCCGCGCTGGTACAGCGATCAGCAATACCTGCGCAGTGCGGCAGAGATGAAGGCACTGTTTTCCGACCTGCCCGAAGCGGTCGAGAATACCGTTGTCATCGCGCAGCGTTGCAATCTGAGCTTGCAGCTAGGCGGCAGTTCCCTGCCTGACTATGAAGTGCCGGAAGGTGAGACCGCGGCCAGCTATCTGGCCGATCTGGCCGCCAGCGGTCTGGAAGAGAAACTGGCGGGGCGGGGCTTGAATGATGCAGATCGGAAGCGTTACACCGATCGTCTGCAGCGAGAACTGGACGTCATCAGCGCGATGGAATTTCCAGGTTATTTTCTTATTGTTGCTGACTTCATTGGGTGGGCCCGCAAGAACGGTGTGCCGGTAGGGCCCGGACGAGGTTCGGGTGCCGGTTCACTGGTTGCCTGGGTCATCGGTATTACCAATATTGACCCGCTCGCATTTGATCTGCTGTTCGAGCGATTCTTAAACCCCGAGCGTGTATCGATGCCCGATTTTGACATCGATTTCTGCATGGAGGGGCGTGATCGGGTTATAGACTACGTGGCCGAGCGCTACGGGCGCGATCGCGTTTCCCAGATCATCACGTATGGAACCATGGGTGCCAAGGCGGTGGTTCGTGATGTCGGGCGAGTGATGGGGCATCCGTATGGTTTCGCGGATCGGATTGCGCGGCTGATTCCGATGACGCCCGGCATGACCCTGGAAAGGGCTTTCGGGGAAGAGCCTGAACTCGGCGAACTCTACGAGCGGGACGATGAAGTTCAGTCGGTTATAGACATGGCGCGTCAACTGGAAGGACTGGCCCGCAATGCGGGAACGCATGCGGGTGGGGTGGTGATAGCACCTTCCACGCTGACGGATTTCTCGCCGTTATACAAACCTGATGGGGAAACCGGGGCGGTAACCCAATTCGACATGAAAGACGTGGAGTCGGTTGGCCTCGTGAAGTTCGATTTTCTTGGCTTACGGACCTTGACCGTTATTGACAAGGCTGTATCGATTGCGAATGAGCAACGTGCTCAGGCTGGCGAGGACCCGATAGACATCGACAATCTGCCTATGGCCGACCCTGCCACTTTCGCGCTGTTGCAGTCGAGTAAAACCCACGCTGTGTTCCAGCTTGAGTCGTCCGGCATGCGGGATCTGATAAAGCGACTGCAGCCGGATTGTTTCAATGACATTGTTGCGCTGGTTGCGTTGTTTCGTCCTGGGCCTTTGCAGTCTGGCATGGTGGACACGTTTATAGAGCGTAAACATGCAGGTGATCAGGCGCGCATTGAATATCCGCATCCGCGGCTGGAGCCGGTGCTGTCAACTACCTACGGCGTTATCCTTTATCAGGAGCAGGTGATGCAGGCGGCTCAGATACTCGCCGGCTACACACTGGGGCAAGCTGATTTATTGCGTCGTGCCATGGGCAAAAAGATCGCGACCGAAATGGCCGAGCAACGCGACATTTTTGTTAACGGGGCGATTGCTAATGGCGTCGAGAGACGCACGGCCGTGCAGATTTTTGATCTTATGGAAAAGTTTGCCGAGTACGGCTTCAACAAGTCTCACTCCGCCGCTTATGCGTTGCTCGCTTATCAGACCGCCTGGCTCAAAGCTCACTATCCGGAAGCATTCATGGCAGCGGTGATGAGTGCCGACATGGAATACACTGACAAATTGGCGTTGCATCACCGCGAATGCAAGGCAATGGGCATTGTGTTGCAAAGCCCTTCTGTCAACGAATCACGCACGGCCTTCACGGTTGCCGGTAAAGGTGCCATACGTTACGGTCTTGGCGCGTTGAAGGGTTTGGGCCGTGCCGCCGCCGATGCAATTGTGGCCGAGCGGGAGAGCGGTGGCCCTTATAACGGCCTGCATGAATTTTGCCGTCGCGTTGATACGCAGAGAGTTAACAAGCGGTCGTTTGAGGCGTTGGTGAAGTCAGGTGCATTGGATGCATTTGGCGAAAACCGACCCAGCTTGCTGGCTGACTTGCCCTTGGCGATGGGCAGCGCGGAGCAATACGCGCGCGCACGCGCAGCCGGACAGGGCGATATGTTTGGCGAAGCACCGCCGCCACCGCCACCGGCCGCCGCAAGTGTGCTGCCGCGCTGGAGCCCACTGAAGCTGTACATGGCCGAGCATGAAAGCCTGGGTTTGTTTTTGAGTGGTCACCCCTTTGATCAATACCGCGCAGACAGCGCCAGCATTTGTACCGGCACCATTGGCGATGTGCTGCGCTCCCTGCATAAACCCGAAGCTGGCGCGGTGTCATGGCGCAGCGGTCAGCAAGTTACTCTGGCCGGACTTATCACTGATATTCGCAAGCGCAACAATCGCGTTACCATGTACCTCGATGATGGTCATGACCGTGTCGAGATGGGCATCTACCAGGAGGGCTTTCAGGCTTACAAGCACTTGCTTGAAGAGCGAGCAATTCGGGTGGTCAGCGGCAAAATTCGTTTCGAAGAGTTTATTGACGGCTGGCGGTTGCAGGTCGGTGAAGTTAAGGATATCGATCGGGTGGTGGAACATCGCGCGACCTCGCTGGTGATTCACTGGCTGGAGCGGGATATGGGCGAACTGAACGTGGATTTACTGCGTTCGCTGCTCGAGCCGCATCGCACCGGGCGATGTGAGGTAAAGCTGGTTTATACCGGCAACAAGGCGTCCGCACAGCTTGAATTCGGTGCGGCATGGCGAGTCCGACCGTCCGGTGAATTGCGCGATAAGCTGGCGGAAATACTGGGAATAGATGCATTTCGTTTTCACTATCAATCAATCGCGCCCGGCTGAACGCATCTCTTCAATTTAATGCTGAGTCAGGTATCATCGCGGCTTACACGAGAGTCCCGGTACACACATGGATCTGAACTTCCTCGATTTCGAACAACCGATCGCTGAACTGGAAGCAAAAATCGACGAACTCCGGTTTGTCGGCGATGATTCGCAGCTCAATATCAGCGAAGAGATCGACCGTCTCAAGGCT
This sequence comes from Gammaproteobacteria bacterium, assembly GCA_030426355.1. Classification (GTDB taxonomy): domain Bacteria; phylum Pseudomonadota; class Gammaproteobacteria; order Steroidobacterales. The sequence continues at coordinate 443,688 of JAUHYQ010000004.1, read as the reverse complement.
AAAAGCGCTGCGTTGACGCGAAATATCTTTTCTAACCTGAATCCCTGGCAGGTTGCTCAGCTCGCCCGTCATCCGCAGCGACCATATACGCTCGATTATCTTGAGCACATCAGCCCTGATTTTCAGGAGCTTCACGGCGACCGCATGTATGCAGATGACGCGGCAATAGTCGGTGGCCTCGGGCGTATCTCCGGGATTCCGGTTATGGTTATCGGTCATCAGAAGGGTCGGGATACCAAGAGTCGGGTAAAGCGCAACTACGGCATGCCCAAGCCCGAGGGTTATCGTAAGGCGTTGCGCCTGATGCACATGGCCGAGCGTTTCCGCATCCCGGTCGTGACATTGATCGATACACCGGGAGCCTATCCCGGTGTCGGCGCGGAGGAACGGGGTCAGAGTGAAGCCATCGCGCGTAATCTGTTCGCCATGGCGCGGCTAAGGACGCCAATTATCTGTGCGGTCATTGGCGAAGGCGGTTCAGGCGGCGCATTGGCAGTCGGGATCGGTGATCATCTCATGATGCTGCAGTACGGGATTTATTCCGTCATCTCGCCGGAGGGCTGCGCCAGCATTCTTTGGAAGAATGCCGACAAAGCCGAATCCGCTGCCACAGCAATGGGTATTACCGCGGATCGCCTGCTGAGCCTGGGTTTGGTTGACGAGATTGTGCCGGAGCCTCTGGGCGGCGCGCATCGGGCGCCGGGGTTGATGGCCGAGTCGCTGCACAATGCACTGGTTGCCCGCGTTAAGGAATTCGAAAACATGAGTATCGATGCGCTGTTGAGCCGTCGTATGAAACGGCTGGAGGCCTTCGGCAGCTTCAGCGATGCTTGAGAGCCGCATTGCCGCGGCATTGGCCGCGTTGGTGCCGGATCACACCCCCTTGTTAATCGGCTACAGCGGCGGGCTGGATTCCACCGTGCTGTTGCACGCGTTGATTAAAACGCGTGGCCCAGCGCGCTTGCGCGCAGTGCATGTGGACCATGGGCTGCACCCGGACTCGGCGCGCTGGGCGGAAAGTTGCAGAATGCAATGCGCACAATGGGGCATAGAATGCGCGATCCTGACGGTAAATATTGAGCAGCCGCCCGGCAGCAGTCTCGAAGCGCAGGCGCGCGCAGCCCGCTACACGGCTATTGCACGCGAGCGGCGTAACGATGAATGCGTGGTTACCGCGCACCACCAACAGGATCAGCTTGAGACCGTATTGCTGGCCCTGATGAGGGGTGCCGGCGTGCCGGGGCTGGCAGGCATGCCGGCAGCGACCGAGCGCTATGGCATGCCGATACTCAGGCCGTTGTTGGATATCAGCCGCGCTGAATTGCTTGCCGCAGCCGAGCAGCAAGGGCTGCAGTGGCTGGACGACCCGAGTAATACCGATTTGTCTTACGATCGAAACTATCTGCGGCACCGGGTGAGTTCTGCGCTGGAAGAACGGTGGCCGGCGGCGGCGCGGGCTGCCACACGGTCAGCCCGGCTGCTGGCCAAAGCGATGCACGTGTTGGACGAAGTGGCAGCCGAAGACATCGAGGGGGCGCTGCATGGTCATTGTTTGCGCGTGAGCAGCTTGCAGCATTTGTCGGCAGGTCGCCGGAGCAACGCGTTCCGGCAAGCCTGTCGATTATTGGGCTTGCCCATGCCGAGCGAGGCCCAGCTTAACGAGGCGCTGCAGGCATTGTTGGGCTCGCGAACCGATGCGATGCCGCTGGCGGCATGGCCCGGCGTCCGCGTGCGCCGCTATCGCGACGGGCTATGGTTCTACTCCTCTGATGCCGATCCAGGTGAGTACCAGGCTTCCGTTGCAGAGTTAGTGTGGGAGCCGCAGGAATTGCTGCAACTCGGGCCCTGTCGCGGCGCGTTGAGCCTTGTCAAACACGCCGGATCGGGAATCGCAATCGGTCCCGTTTCTGGTGCCCTGCGCGTACGTTTTCGACAGGGCGGCGAGCAACTGCGGCCGGCGCCCGGGGCGCGCCGCAGAGATCTGAAGAAACTACTCCAGGAACACAACGTATTACCCTGGATGCGTTGTCATATTCCGTTGATATATCTGGACGATGAGTTGGTCGGCGTGGGGGACTTGTGGATTAATGCCGATCACCCGGCGGTGGTAAGTACGGGCGGGCACAAGATTTGCTGGAGCGGTCATTTGGCGCTACAGGCCCCGATTTTATAAGCCTCTTGCGGCATCCATTGATTGTTCAGGCACGCGGTATCTGGTAACTTGCAGTACCAACCTGGGTGGTCGGTTTTGGGTGTTCCGAATGAGCCGGAGCGCGCTTTTTACCCGGGCCCCGATTTCGGTGGTTCAGGTGATTAAGGCGGCTCTGGCTTTGTTTGTTTATGGGGTTCTTGTGCGGGTATGACCAAGTTTGTGTTTGTAACGGGCGGGGTGGTTTCGTCGCTGGGTAAGGGTATTACTGCAGCCTCCCTCGGAGCCATTCTCGAGGCTCGCGGCCTGACGGTCAGCATGATCAAGCTGGACCCTTACCTTAACGTCGACCCCGGCACCATGAGCCCGTTTCAGCACGGTGAGGTGTATGTCACCGATGACGGTACCGAGGCCGATCTGGATCTGGGGCATTACGAGCGGTTTGTAAACACCACGACGGGCCGCAACAGTAACTTCACCACCGGACGCATATACGGCAGTGTAATTGCCAAAGAGCGCCGCGGCGATTATCTCGGCGCGACGGTTCAGGTTATTCCGCACGTTACTGACGAAATTAAGCTTGGTGTAAAGCAAGGCGCGGGCAATGCCGACGTTTGTATCGTGGAAATCGGCGGCACCGTGGGTGATATCGAGTCCCTGCCTTTCATGGAGGCTATTCGGCAGATGGGCGTAGACCTGGGGCCTAACAATGCGGTGTATGTGCACCTGACATTGGTGCCCTATATCGCCACATCAGCCGAGATAAAGACCAAGCCCACGCAGCACTCGGTCAAGGAACTGCGGTCAATTGGTATTCAGCCCGATGTGCTGGTCTGCCGCTCAGAGCAGCCGATTCCTGACGATCAGCGCAAAAAAATTGCACTGTTTACAAATGTCGTCGAGCCGGCCGTTATTTCTGCGATGGACGTGGACGACATTTATCGATTACCGATAGTTTTCCGCGACCAGGGTTTTGATCAGATTGTTGTCGATCGCCTCCGTCTGGATGTGCCCCCCGCAGATCTTAGAAAGTGGGAAGCGGTGGTGCAGGCCAAGCGCGAGCCTAAAGACGAAGTATTGATCGCCATGGTCGGCAAGTATGTGGATCTCAAGGATTCGTATATCTCAATTCACGAAGCGCTTATTCATGCCGGTATTCGAAATCGGGCGCGAGTGACGATCCGTTACTTTGATTCCGAGGAGTTTACTGACGGCGATCTGAGCGATTTGCAGGGTGTGGACGCGATCCTGGTCCCCGGCGGTTTCGGTGATCGCGGTATAGAGGGCAAGGTCAATGCGGTGCGGTATGCACGCGAAAACGGCATTCCGTTTCTGGGCATTTGTCTGGGGCTGCAGGTGGCGATAATCGAGTTTGCCCGCCATGTTGCCGGTCTTGCCGGTGCGCACAGCACCGAGTTTGCTGCCGATACGCCGCATCCGGTGGTGGGGCTGATTACCGAGTGGAAGGAAGTCGACGGCACGGTGCAGGAGCGCGGCGAAGAGTCTGATCTCGGCGGAACCATGCGGCTCGGTGCACAGCCATGCACGCTGGTTGACGGTACTATGGCCAGAAGCATGTATGGCGAAGAGGTGATTCGCGAGCGACACCGGCATAGGTACGAGTTTAACAACCAGTATCTCGACAGCTTGCGCGACGCAGGATTGGTGTTCTCAGGGTTTTCCAATGAAAACCTGGTCGAGATGATTGAGTTACCGGGGCATCCGTGGTTCGTGGCGTGTCAGTTTCACCCGGAATTTACCTCTACACCGCGCGAGGGGCATCCGCTTTTCACCGGCTTTGTTGCGGCTGCATGCCAGCATCGCGGTGAGGACGCGCCTGCCGTTGCCAGCGCCTGAGGCAGTGCCAAAGGTAAAACAAGGGTAAGGGTAAAGCGAATATGAAATTGCTGGATTTTGACGTTGGTGCAAACCGGCCCTTTTTTCTGATTGCCGGCCCGTGCGTCATCGAGAGTCGGCAGATGTCACTGGATACAGCCGGCTATCTGAAGGAATTGACCGGGCGTCTCGGTATACCTTTCATATACAAGTCTTCCTTCGACAAAGCCAATCGTTCGTCTGTCGGCAGTCCCCGCGGCCCGGGGCTCGAGGAGGGGCTTGCAGTTCTGGCCGAGGTGCGTAGCCAGATAGGCGTGCCCGTGCTGACCGATGTGCATGAAGACACGCCCGTGGATGAGGTCGCGGATGTCGCGGATGTGCTGCAGACGCCAGCTTTTTTGTGCCGGCAGACCAACTTTATTGTTCGTGTCGCGGCGGCCGGCAAACCGGTGAACATCAAGAAGGGACAGTTTTTGTCTCCCTGGGAAATGGGCAACGTCGCGGCGAAAGCACGTTCCACTGGCAATCAACAGATAATGCTTTGCGAGCGCGGGGCGTCTTTCGGTTACAACAACCTCGTTTCGGACATGCGGTCGTTGGCAATTATGCGGGCGACCGGTTACCCGGTTGTATTTGACGCAACTCATTCCGTGCAGTTGCCGGGCAAGCAGGGCGCATCCTCCGGCGGCCAGCGAGAATTTGTGCCGGTGCTGGCGCGTGCCGCTATTGCCGCCGGAGTTGCCGGCGTGTTTATGGAAACGCACCCCGAACCCGACAAAGCCCTGAGCGATGGCCCTAACGCCTGGCCCCTGCATGAGCTGGAGGCATTATTGGTCAGTATGAAGGCGCTGGATGATGTGGTTAAGCAGGGCGCGTTCCCCGAAGACCGGTTAATCAGAAATTCAATCAGTAACCCGTCACGCAATGCGTGATCCGGGTTACGGCAAACAGCCACAGGCAAACAAAGATCAAAAGAAAAGTATGGAGAAGTTCCAGAGATGAGCAGGATAGTTGAACTGCGCGGCAGAGAAATTATTGATTCGCGCGGCAATCCAACCGTTGAAGCCGATGTGGTGCTGCAGTCAGGCGCGTTCGGTCGCGCTGCTGTGCCGTCTGGCGCTTCGACGGGTACGCGCGAAGCCGTTGAGTTGCGTGACGGCGGCGAGCGGTATTTGGGTAAGGGCGTGCTGAAAGCGGTTGCGAACGTCAATGGCGAGCTGCGTGCCGCCGTGACAGGTTTGGGCGACACCGATCAGGGCAGTCTGGATCATTGCATGATCGAGCTTGACGGCAGCGACAACAAGGCCCGTCTGGGTGCGAACGCTACGCTCGCGGCATCGCTGGCCTTTGCGCATGCTCAGGCCGCCGAGGCACGGCAGCCTCTGTTCAGGGTGTTGGGCAACGGTCCTTACTCCATGCCTGTGCCCATGATGAATATCATTAACGGCGGTGCGCACGCCGACAACAGCGTTGATATTCAGGAGTTCATGATACTGCCAGTGGCCGCACCCAGTTTTTCGGAAGCCCTGCGCTACGGAGCCGAAGTATTTCATGCCCTGAAAGCAGTGTTGAAAAAGAGCGGTCTAAGTACAGCGGTGGGTGATGAAGGTGGCTTTGCCCCGGATTTGCCATCCAACACGGCGGCGCTCGAAACGATTATGCAGGCTATTGAGGTTGCCGGCTTCAAGGCCGGGAAAGATATATATCTCGGTCTGGACGTAGCAAGTTCCGAGTTTTTTAAAAACGGTGTGTACAGCCTCGATTCAGAAGGCAAGACGTTCGATGCTGTGGCATTCAGTGATTTTCTGGTGAGCATTGTGGATGCCTTTCCGGTCATTTCCATCGAAGACGGCATGGACGAAAGTGACTGGGAAGGGTGGGCTGAATTGAGCAGCAAACTTGCCTCGCGTGTTCAGCTGGTCGGTGACGACCTTTTTGTGACCAACACCCGTATATTATCGAGGGGGATTGAAAACAACATTGCGAATTCAATTCTTATTAAACCCAATCAGATTGGCACATTGACTGAAACCATCAATGCGATTGACATGGCAGTGCAGGCAGGCTATTCAGCGGTAGTTTCGCACCGTTCTGGTGAAACGGAAGACGCGACGATTGCCGATATCGCCGTGGGCACAGCCGCCACCCAGATCAAAACCGGTTCGCTGTGCCGCTCGGACCGCATGGCCAAGTACAACCAGCTGCTGCGCATCGAGGAGTTGTTAGGCAATGAAGCCACGTACGCCGGCCGGTCTGCTTTTCCTGTGCCGGTAATGGGTTGAGTAGGATAAATGAGCAAGGCATCTTCAACATCGTCGACGGCATCTTCATTACGCCTGCGGTTGTTGATGCTTTGTCTGCTGGTGTTGCTCGGATTGTTGCAGGCTCGCTTATGGATCAGCGAAGACGGCTGGTCTGAAGTATTGCGCTTGCGCAGCTCTATCGAAGCTCAGCAACAAGAAAATGCGACTTTAAGTGAAAGAAATCAGCGGTTGCGCGCGGAAGTGGCCGATCTTAAGGGCGGATTCGCTGCGCTGGAAGAACGCGCCCGGGCAGATTTAGGCATGGTCGTTGACGATGAGAGTTTTTACCTGCTGGTTCCCGACCAGGCTGATCAGCAGGAAGATACGGTCGGGGTCAAGCCGGCCGTCAACCCGAACCGGCCCTGAAGACGCCGCCGTATTCCCCTGCCGCATTCATGGAGAAGGGTTCATTGCCTGATTTGGCGGCAGAGGTCGCGTTGTTGCGCGCTGCTGCGGATGTCGCCGCGTTGCCACGCGCCTGGGGCGAGCCATTGGGCACCGGCCGTTTGCGTTGCCAGCCAGAGGATTTTTTCGTCAGTGAACACAGCGGAATGGAATTGCGCGGCCACGGCGAGCATCTGTATCTGCGGTTACGCAAGACCGGACAGAACACCCGCTGGGTCGCCAAACGGTTGGCTGAATTTGCCGGTATCCCCTATAAGTCGGTGAGTTACGCCGGACTTAAGGATCGGCATGCTGTCACCGAGCAGTGGTTCAGCCTGCATTTGCCGGGTACCGCCGACCCCGATTGGACAGCCCTGAATATCGATGGGGTCAGAGTCATGCAGAGCTGCAGGCACGATAGAAAATTGCGGCAGGGGCAGCTAAGTTACAACCGTTTTCGCATTGTGGTTCGCGAATGTGATTTGGCACCGGGCGACCGGTTGCAACAGCGTCTGCTGCAGTTGCAGTCGCACGGTGTACCTAACTATTTCGGTCCACAACGCTTCGGACGCAACAACGCAAACCTGGATCTGGTGCTGCTCACTCCCGAGTTGCGGCGTTTAAACCGGGAATCACGCGCCTTCGCCATTTCCTCATTACGGGCCGGCCTGTTTAACGGGTACCTCTCCCGGCGGGTTAACGACGGCAGCTGGCTGGAAGCGCTGCCGGGTGAAGCAACGTTGTCGGATCGGCCGCGCGGTGTCGCCGAGGATGACAGCAGCGTGTTCGGATCGCAGCGGTTGCCGGCCGGGGTGCTATACGGCAAAGGGCTGGGCGGTAGCGCAGCGCGCGTAAAAGATATGGAGACGAATTATTTTGCCGCTTTCCCGGGCATTTGTGGCGCCCTGGATAAGGCAGGAGCTCGTTTTTCGCGGCGGGTGCTGCTGGCTCGTGTGGGTGACCTGCAGTGGCGTTATGATAGCGGCGTTTTGCAACTCGAGTTTGCGTTAGGGCCGGGTGCCTTTGCCACCGCGGTTCTGCGCGAGATCATGGATGCCGAAGATCAGGCGCTGGCATTGATGGAGGGTAATGATGATAGAGATTCTTGAGCACGGTTCGATAGCCGAGCTGCGGCTGCAACGGCCGCCGGTGAATGCAATGAACATGGCATTCCTCGAGGCAGTGATTGCTGCCCATAAAAAAGCTGTTAAGAATCAGTCACAAGCCATTGTTATTTCGGGAAAAGAAGGCTTGTTTAGCGCCGGGCTTGATGTGCCTGAGCTATTGCAACAGTCGCGCAACGCCATGACGGTATTCTGGGATCGTTTTTTCCTGATGAATATGACGCTGCTGCGCAGCCCGGTGCCGGTTATAGCAGCCATTACGGGGCATGCGCCGGCTGGCGGCGCGGTGCTCGCCATTCACTGCGACTACCGGGTAGCAGCGCGCGGTGATTTTCGCATGGGCTTAAACGAAGTGCAGGTGGGGCTGGCGGTGCCGCCCACCGTGTTGCGTGTGCTGGAGTCCGTCGTCGGGCGCCGAACGGCAGCGCGGCTGGCGATGACCGGCGAATTGCTGAGCATGGATCAGGCGCTGAGTCTGGGTTTGGTTGATGAACTGGTAGAGCCGGACAAGGTTATCGAGCGCGCAGTGGAGTATGCGGCAAGCCTCACGCGTTTGCCGCCACGGGCGATGAACCAGACGCGGCTGAACAGCCGTATCCCGCTGCTGCCAACGGGACATGGCGGGCACGGGTCGGGCATCGATCCCGATGATATTCGGGCGATGGCAGACTACTGGTTTCTTGACGAAACCCAGGCGGCGCTGCAAGCGCTGGCCGCCAGTCTGGGCAAGTAGGGCAGGCTCAGCGTGCTTTCAGCAAAACATAAACCGCGCCGGTGCCGCCGTCATGAGGCGGCGCGCTGCAAAATGCCAGCACCTCGTCCCATTTGCGTAACCAGTTGTTCACGCCGTGTTTAATCACGGGCCCCCCTGGTCCGGAGCCGAGGCCTTTGCCATGCACAACCCGTACACATCGCAACCCCTTCGCATGACTAAGCCGAATGAACTCCTGCAAGTAAGCTCTGGCTTCGTTGCGCCTGAGGGTGTGCAAATCAATTTCTTCGCGCACGGCAATTTTGCCGTTACGCATTTTTTTAAAAATTCTGGGGTCAACCCCATCGCGCTTGAAGAGCAGTTCCTCACCGGTTTCAACGTCAGCGCCGTCCGGCACATTGTCCAGGGTTTCCTCGAGAGCATTGCGCTCATCCCGGCGTCTTTGCAGGGCTTTCGCGGTCGGGCGGGACGGCTTGGGGTGATGCCGTTTCTTGGAGTTCTTTTTGGTGTGCAACGGGCGGACGTCGCCGAGTGCATCCTTGAATAGCGCTGCATCGTCCGAGTTGCTATGTTTGCCATCCTTTGATTGCATCTTCGTGCTATGAAAATTCTGCTCAGTAATGACGACGGCTATCATGCCGCGGGTTTGGCTGCCCTGGCTCACCGGTTAGGCGCTTTGGCCGATACAGTGATCGTGGCGCCGGACAGAAATCAGAGCGGGTCGAGCCATTCTCTCACACTCGATAACCCGTTGCGGGTAGGTCGGACTGATCAAGGTGTCTATTTTGTGAACGGTACGCCCACGGATTGCGTCCACGTTGCCATTACCGGCTTATTAGCGGAAGAGCCCGACATGGTTGTCTCCGGTGTTAATCACGGAGCGAATCTTGGCGACGACGTGTTGTATTCAGGTACCGTCGCAGCCGCCGTCGAAGGTCGCTTTCTGGGCCTGCCTGCCATAGCGGTATCGCTGGTGGCCGACGATCTCGAATATCTGGATACTGCTGCTCAGGCTGCGGCACAGCTGGTGCAAAAGCTCCAGACGGAGTCCCTGCCTGCCGATACGATCCTCAATGTTAATGTGCCGAGCCGGCCCTTTGATCAATTGGCAGGTTTTCGGTCAACACGATTAGGGTTCAGGCATCGCGCAGAACCCATCGTGCCGCACACCGACCCGAAGGGGCGTACGGTCTATTGGGTTGGCCCGGCGGGTGTCGGCCAGGACGCGGGGCCGGGCACGGATTTTCATGCCGTGGCCAACGGCTATGTTTCGGTGACGCCGCTGCAAGTCGATTTAACAAATCATGCCTCGGTGCACACTCTGGCCGAGTGGCTCAGCCGCAGCGGGCTGAGCGAGTCGTGAGCAGTTCGTCAAACCTGCAGGGTATAGGCATGACTTCGGCGCGCACCCGCGATCGGCTGGTTGAGCGGTTGCGCCAGAACGGCATTTATCAGGAACAAATTCTCGAGCGCATCCGCAACGTGCCACGCCATTTATTTGTTGACGAAGCGTTGTCGAGCCGGGCATATGAAGATAGTGCATTGCCGATCGGGCAGGGGCAGACAATTTCGCAGCCCTACATCGTGGCATTAATGACTCAGGCCTTGCTCGAAGACGGTGCGGGCGGCTTGCGGATGCTGCCTAAAGCGCTGGAAATCGGCACGGGTTGTGGTTATCAGACCGCAGTGCTTTCGCCCTTTGTCCGGCGTCTGTTTTCAATCGAGCGCATCGCGCCACTGCTGAGTCAAACGCGTGATCGCTTGCGTGAACTTAAAGTTGATAACGTGCGTTTTCGAAACGATGACGGTTTTAATGGCTGGCCCGGACAAGCGCCCTTCGACGGTATTATTGTGACGGCAGCTCCGCAGCGCGAGCCGGACACGTTGCTGACTCAGCTGGCGCCGGGCGGTCGACTGGTGGTTCCGGTGGGTCCGAATGGGGGTGAGCAACGGTTGTTGCGTATCACCCGCACCGACGACGGATACACCCGCGAAGATCTCGGAGCGGTCGCGTTTGTGCCGATGCTGGAAGGTAAAGAAAAGGGTGTCCGATGAAACTTTTTGAACCCTTGCTGGATAAAGTATTGCTGTGGTCACGCCATCCGCATGCGCCGTGGTATCTCGCGGGGCTAAGTTTCGCAGAATCATCCTTTTTTCCCATTCCGCCGGACGTCATGCTGGCGCCGATGGTGGTTGCGCGGCCGCGAAGTGCCTGGCAGCTGGCGTTGATTACCACCGTTGCATCATTGCTCGGGGGTATCGCAGGTTTCCTGATTGGCGTCTGGGCAATAGATGCCGTGCTGCCGTTGATTGAGGATTACGGGTACATGGACGCTTACGTTACTGCCACAGACTGGTTCAGAACCTGGGGTTTTTGGGCGGTTCTGGCAGCGGGCTTTTCGCCGATTCCGTACAAGATATTTACCATTACCGCGGGTGCCATGGCGATGCCGCTGGCGCCGTTTGCGCTGGCGTCACTGGTTGGTCGAGGCGCGCGTTTTTTTCTGGTTGCCGGATTGCTCTATTGGGGCGGTGCGCAACTCGAAGCAGCGCTGCGCAAATACGTCGAACTGTTGGGCTGGGCGGTAGTCGCGCTGTTGGTGCTGGCGTATTTTTTGTTGCGATGACAAGCCATGAGACAGCAGCTGTCGGCTAATCGATTGTCGCGCCGGGGATTGACGATTATGTTGTTCGCTCTCGCAGTGGCGGGTTGCAGCAACGCCCTGCGTTGGGTCCCCGACTATCACACGGTGCGTGCGGGCGAGACGTTGTATTCCATAGCCATGCGCTACGACCTCGACCATCGCCAGCTGGCTGCGTGGAACAACCTTGGCGACGGTACTTACATCCGCAACGGGCAGAAGCTCAGCTTGAAAGGCCCTGTTCAGGGCCAAGCTGCCCGGCCATCCACCGCGAAACCAGTCGCTGCTGCCAAAGAATGGCCTGCACCGGAATGGCGCTGGCCGACAGTTGGCAACGTTGCTGTCGGATTCGGCGCATCGCCAAAAACCGAATCCGGAATCCGCATTGCAGGAAGCCCCGCGCAACCCATCGTTGCAGCGGCGGACGGGGAGGTGGTTTATGCCGGTGCCGGGCTGCCGACGTATGGCCAGTTGTTAATTATCAAACACAACGACACATGGTTGAGCGCTTACGGTTTCAATTCGCGATTGCGGGTTGCCGAGGGTGCCTTGGTGAAGTCCGGTCAGCATATCGCCGACATGGGCCAGACCCGAGCCGGTCTTACTCGCCTGCATTTTGAAATACGGCGTAACGGACAACCGGTCAATCCGCAGCGCTACTTGCCGCCTCGTTAAGCGGTCAGCTCGCTTTTATCAACCCGTCCGCTTCAATAAACCAAGAGAGCCGCGACGACCGCGCGTTGTTCGCCTATCAGCACGTTGAACGTTCTGCATGCCGCGACTGTGTCCATCACCTCGATCGCCACGCCGGACTGCATGATGTCGGTGAGTAATGCGATGTCCGGAAAGGTCTGGCGGTTGCCGGTGCCGAACAGGATCACCTCCGGTTTTAGCGCCAGCGCCTGACTGAAATCGTTTATGCTCATGCGCTCAATAGCAGGGGGGCGCCAGTCAACGATAATGTCGTTGGCCGAAATAATGACGTTCGTTGTTACAGTTTGGCCCTGCAAATGAATGGCGCCGGGCTCGCAGGCACGAATTTGATTGTTTTGAGTGGGATCTGATGAAAAACGCATTTGAACCGGGGTGTTTGCAGTGATGGATCCCGCGATTGTGCGTCGGACTGTCACCGGCGAGCAACTCCAATTGCTTCCGGATACGCTCAGCGCGCCGCTGCGGCGTGTTTATGCAGCTCGCGGCGTGACTGCGGAGCAGCTCGATACACCCCTGTCAGCAATGCTGCCCGTCAGCAGCCTGGAAGGTACGGCTGAAGCGGCGGAGCGTTTTGCAATTGCGCGGCATAGCGGCGAGAGAGTACTGATCGTCGGCGATTTTGATGCTGACGGGGCCACCGCCACGGCGTTGATGATGACTTGTCTGCGTGCCTACGGGTTTAACGCCCCTGGCTACCTGGTGCCGGACCGGTTTCGCTTTGGTTACGGGTTGTCAGCCGCTTTGGTTGCTGCCGCCCGGGAGTTGCAACCTGACCTGATTGTGACCGTGGACAACGGCATTAGCAGTCATGCCGGGGTGCAAGCTGCGCGCGAAGCCGGTATCGATGTGCTGATCACTGATCATCATTTGCCCGGTGACACGCTGCCAGATGCCGCAGTTATCGTTAATCCGAATCTCGGTGACAGTCAATTCGGTAGCAAGGCGCTGGCGGGCGTCGGTGTAGCTTTTTATGTGATGGCTGCCCTGGGGCAACGGCTGGCGGCAGATGGCTTGGTCGAGGCTGCCGATGCGCGGGCGGTGTGCGCAGCTTGTCTGGATCTGGTCGCCGTCGGCACGGTGGCGGACCTCGTGCCGCTCGACTACAACAATCGTATTCTGGTCGCGCAGGGTATGCACCGTATTCGCTCCGGCCAGACGCGCCCGGGGATACAGGCTATTTTTGCGTCAGCCGGCCGAAATCCGGCCCGGGCCAGCGCCGCAGACCTGGGGTTTGCGGTTGCGCCACGCTTAAACGCGGCGGGTCGGCTGGAAGATATTTCTTTAGGCATTGAATGTCTGTTGGCCACCAATCGCCGTGATGCGGGCGACAAAGCAGCGGTATTGTCGCGGCTGAATGACCAACGTAAAGAGTTACAGGCCAGCATGCAGGCCGATGCCGATTTACACATAGACAACAGCCTCGACGCTATCGCGGATAGCAAAGATGACCTGCGTGCTGCATGTTTGTTTGATCCCTCCTGGCATCAGGGTGTAGTCGGATTGGTGGCAACTAAAATCAAGGATCGTCTCAACCGGCCTGTAGTTGCGTTTGCACGCGGCGAAGAAGAAGGGCTGTTGAAAGGATCTGGGCGATCCGTGCGCGGTGTGCATCTGCGCGATCTGCTTGCGAATATTGACGCGCGTAATCCCGGGATGATTTTGCGGTTTGGCGGGCATGCCATGGCCGCCGGGCTGTCGCTTGAACTGAATCGGCTGGAGGATTTTCGCGAAGCTTATGCACACGAGGTGGGCAAGCAACTCATGCATATTGATGACGAACAGCGGTTGTGGTCGGACGGTGAGTTATCGCAGGCGGAGCTTGGTTTGCCACTCGCCGAGCAAGTCCGCTTTGCAGGCCCCTGGGGGCAGGGTTTTCCGGAGCCACTGTTTGATGGGCGCTTTGAGCTTGTGTCGCAACGGATAGTGGGCGAACAGCACTTGAAGCTCAATCTGCGTCACTGCGATGGCGGTGATGAGTTGGACGGTATTGCGTTTTTCCATCCCGATTTGTTGCCCGCACCGGCAGGGTCCGAGTGCATTGTTGCTTACAAACTGGATGTGAATGAATATCGGGGTCGTCGGCGTCACCAGTTGGTTGTGGAACATATTGAATGCGTCTAGCATTACGCCCGCTGATTAACTCGCCGTCTAAAGATTGCAACCATGGAACTGACCCACCTCGCCGACCATATTGAAGACCTGCGTGAGCGCTCTGATGCGCTTAGGAGGTATCTTTGACTTCGATAATCAGCTTGATCGTCTGAACCAGGTTCGCCAGGAGTTGGAAGATCCTGACGTCTGGTCTGATCAGAAACGGGCGGAAGGCCTGGGCAAGGAGCGCGCAAGGTTGGAAAGTGTGCTGCTGCCGCTGGATGCGGTGACCAGGGGATTGCGCGATGCCGGCGACCTGTATGCCATGGCCAGGGAAGAAGGCGACAGCGAGACGCAGGCTGAGATTGCCAAAGACCTTGAGGGCATGCTCGAGAAAATAGAGTTACTGGAATTCCAGCGCATGTTCAGCGGCAAGGCCGATGCGGCCAATGCCTTTTTGGACATTCAGTCTGGCGCGGGCGGCACCGAGGCTCAGGACTGGTCCGAAATGCTGCTCCGGATGTACCTGCGGTGGTGTGAGGCAAACGGGTTCGAGGCGGAGTTGATCGAAGCATCTGCGGGTGAGGTAGCTGGTATTAAGAGTGCCACGGTTTACGTGAAGGGTGAGCACGCCTACGGTTGGCTGCGTACCGAGACAGGGGTGCACCGATTGGTGCGTAAATCACCCTTTGACTCGGGCAATCGTCGGCATACGTCTTTTGCCTCGGTCTTCGTTTCGCCGGAGATTGATGACGACATTGAGATCGAGATTGATCCCTCCGATTTGCGCGTTGATGTTTACCGCGCCAGCGGGGCGGGCGGGCAACACGTTAATAAGACTGAATCTGCAGTGCGGATTACGCATAATCCCACCGGGATTGTCGTGCAGTGCCAGAATGACCGCTCGCAACACAAAAACCGTGCAACAGCCCTGAAGCAGCTCAAGGCGAAATTGTACGAGCTGGAAGAGCAGAAGCGTCGTGATGAGGCGCAATTGCAGGAAGAAGGCAAATCGGACGTGGGTTGGGGCAGTCAGATACGATCCTATGTTCTGGATCAGTCACGCGTGAAGGATTTGCGTACCGGCGTGGAGTCGGGCGATCCGGACTCTGTTTTGAACGGTGATTTGAACAAGTTTATTGAAGCGAGCCTGAAGCAAGGTGTATAGGCAGGCCTGAAATGGCGCAGGCTTAGCGCAGGCTTAAATGGGAAGGCACATGTCGGAAAGCAACAAGACGGGCGGTGAAGTCGATAACAAGCTGGTGGCAGAGCGACGCCGCAAGCTGGCCGAATTGCGGGCCACCGGGTTCGGTTTTCCAAACACGTATCGACGCACGGCATTGGCTGGCCAGCTGCACGAAATCTACGACGATTACAGCAACGAAACGCTGGAAAACGCAGAAATTGAGGTGCAGGTTGGCGGCCGGATGATGACCAGGCGCGTAATGGGCAAAGCGAGTTTTGCGACCTTGCAGGATCGCACTGGCCAGATTCAGCTTTTCATGCAGCGCGATGCATTGGCGGAAGGCGTCTATCAGGCATTCAAGGCATGGGATTTAGGCGACATTGTCTGGGCGCGCGGCACCTTATTCAGAACCAAGACCGGTGAGTTATCGGTGCGTGTGAGCGAGCTGGTATTACTGACCAAGTCGCTGCGTCCCCTGCCCGAGAAGTTTCACGGCCTGACTGACCAGGAGACGCGCTATCGACAGCGTTACGTCGATCTGATCGTTACCGAGTCATCGCGTGAAGTATTTCGGCAGCGTGCGGCTACTGTGCAGTTTATTCGGTCTTATCTCGACGCTATGGATTTTCTGGAGGTCGAGACACCGATGATGCAGCCGATTCCCGGGGGTGCGATAGCGCGACCCTTTGTAACTCATCACAACGCGCTTGACCGGCAAATGTATTTGCGGATCGCGCCTGAGCTCTATCTCAAGCGGCTGGTGGTGGGTGGTTTCGAGCGTGTGTATGAGATTAATCGCAGTTTCCGCAACGAGGGATTGTCGACCCGGCATAACCCCGAGTTCACTATGCTTGAAATGTACATGGCGTATGCCGATCACAACGTCCTGATTGAGCTGCTTGAGAACATGCTTAAGAGTCTGGCGGAATGTATTCACGGCACCGGTGTCGTGACCTACCAGGGCAAGGAATACGATCTGGGCAGCGATTATGCACGCATGACGGTTGAGGAATCCGTGCTGCATTTCAATCCGGATATGAATGCTGAAAAGTTGCGAGAGCGGAGCTATCTCGCCGAGGTTTGCGCGCGCCTGGAAATTCCTGTGATGGAGAGCGCCGGGTCAGGAAAGCTCCTAATCGAGATTTTTGAGAAGACCGTTGAGCATTGTCTGGATCAGCCCACGTTTATAACGGGCTATCCGGCTGAAGTGTCGCCACTGGCCCGGCGTAACGATCAGGATCCATGGCTTACGGATCGCTTTGAATTTTTTGTGGGCGGCCGGGAGCTGGCGAATGGATTCTCCGAACTCAATGATGCTGAAGACCAGGCCGAGCGTTTCGAAGCTCAGGTCCGCCAAAAGTCTGCCGGTGATGAAGAGGCCATGTTTTTTGACCATGATTACATCACCGCGCTGGAATACGGCATGCCTCCCACTGCCGGGCTGGGCGTGGGCATAGACCGGCTGGTCATGTTGTTGACGGACTCGCCGTCGATCCGCGATGTGCTGTTGTTTCCGCACATGCGCGACAGCGACCAGAGCTAGCACGCCGTGTCTGTCGCCTCTGCAGACGGTGCTATCGGCATATTCGACTCCGGGGTCGGCGGGCTGACCGTGCTGCATGCGTTGCGGGATTTGTTACCCCGCGAACACATTATTTATCTTGGTGACACGGCGCGCCTGCCCTATGGCACCAAGAGTCCGGAAACGGTGCAGCGCTATGCAGCGCATGCGGCCGGTTGGTTGATGCGGCAGGAAATAAAGCTGCTGGTGGTGGCATGTAATACGGCCTCGGCGCTTGCACTGGAAAGTTTGCGCGAATGGGTAGCCCCCGTTCCGGTAATCGGCGTGGTTGATCCCGGCGCAGCGGCAGCGGTATCACAAAGTGTTCGTCAGCATCACCTGGTGTTGGCAACTGAAGCAACTACCACCCAGCGGGCCTATACGCGGGCCATACGCGCGCTGCGTCCCGAAGCTGTCGTTGAAGAACTTCCGTGTTCGTTGTTCGTTGCATTGGCGGAGGAAGGCTGGGGTGATGACGCAGTAGCGAAGGCAGCCGCGGATAAATATCTGGGCACTATCCGGTCAAGAGTTTCGGCCGATCGACCCGATACGGCGATCCTCGGGTGCACCCACTTCCCGCTGCTGCGCGGGGTCATCGCGGAAGCATTGGGCCCCGAAATCGTGATCGTGGACTCCGCGAGCACCACGGCTGCCGCCGTGGTAACCCGGCTGGACGAACTCAATATGCGAAATTCAGCACAGATGCCGGGCCGACTAAGGCTGGTGGCAACCGACGGCGCAGCGCGCTTTGCGCGCACCGGCTCCGCCTTTTTAGGCCAGTCGTTCGGCCCCGGTGATATTGAGCTCACGGATATTCATCCCTCGGATATTGCCAACGCCGAGGCGCAATAGCCTGCCTCCTGAATCAATGGGGTCAGAGTTGTTCCGGAATCAGGTAGGGCAACTCTCCAACGGTCAAAGCGGGGCCAGTGGGCGAGTGCAGGTGCAGTTCATCGGCAAGTTTGTCTAGCTTTACGACTGCCAGAAGATACTCTGAGTCACCCTGCGCAAGTCCGTCAACCACCGTCCCGGCCAGGTCTTCCCCGGCATAGATCTCGCTGCCGGCATGAGCGGCCGAACCGGTGCGGCAGCTAAACGCAAACATTCGTCGTTTAATTCTGCCGAGGTTATGCGTGCGGGCCACAATTTCCTGACCCA
Organism: Gammaproteobacteria bacterium; assembly: GCA_030426355.1. Taxonomy (GTDB): domain Bacteria; phylum Pseudomonadota; class Gammaproteobacteria; order Steroidobacterales. The sequence goes on along the minus strand of JAUHYQ010000004.1, from coordinate 425,828 downwards.
CGTAGCAGCCCTTATCGAAGCTGATGCCGTTAAGCAGGTCCAGGTTAACCATTTGCGGGACATAATATTCCGTCGTGGCGTCATAAATAGTGGGTACGCCCGCCCTGATCAGAGTCGCCCGCCAGCGACATTCGGTCCCGGAAGCATCACCGGTCGTATCAGGCTGTCCCGATTCCGGTCGCTGGCCAAGCAATAGGCCCGGTGCGTCTGAGCCCAGCGGAAAAAAAACATATGAATAATCATCATAAAAACAAAGCGAAACAGAACTATCATTAGTATTTACCTGAGTGTTTTCTGCTAGCCAGACCGGTGTGTCCGGCGTGCTGATCTCAACGGCTGAGCGCAGGATGAACATCCTCAGCCGCTGCGCCACGGCGGCGCATCGTTCAGCCGGCAGCAGCAACCACAGGGCGTTTGCCCAGTTGATAACCCAGCCGGTACAGAGCAGGCGCCCCTTATTGTTGGCCCAGCCAGTCAGGGCCGGTGCCTGCGGAGTCACTTTGCGGATGTCCCGCGTGAGTTGTCCCTGTAAGAAAGAAACCCGATCATCGCCGCTGACGCGGATGGCTGACCACGACCCGAGGGGATCCAGCTTGAGATGTTCCAGATTCATATTGTCCTGATGTTTGTCTCTCGCTGCTCAGTGGATTCGGCAAACTGGCCGACGATTATGTTCAGCCCTGTTGTGCGTGACGCTCACCGCGCAGCTGCAGGCCCTGCCGTTGGTGCAAAGCGAAAGCTATTCTGGCACACTTCGCGCCATGACGGTTCCGACTATTACGCGCACAGCGAGAGCTGCAGATGCGGGTCAGCAAGGCGCGCCTGCGGTGCCGGAGGAATACATTCCGGCGACTTTGCAGGAGGCACCGTCGGAACAGCTGGAACTAGGGGGTCCGGAGGGTCCTGAACCCACCCGCTTTGGGGATTGGGAGCGCAAAGGCCGCTGTATCGATTTTTAGGGTAGCGATTTTTGGTCCGTGATTTGTTCCCTTGGACCGGGTGAGTGATACAAATGTCTCAGGTAAATCGACCGCTGTCGCCACATCTCGGGGTGTACAAGTGGCAGATCAGCAATACGTTGTCTATTTTGCATCGCCTTACCGGCGTTGCACTGTCGATTGGTGCGCTGGCTTTATTGGCGTGGGTGGTTGGCGCCGCGCTCGGGCCACAGGCATACGAATCCGTAAGGTCTGTTCTGGCAGGCCCGTTAGGCATGTTTATTTTGCTGGGTTTTTCGGCCAGCTTTTTCTATCACCTTGCAAATGGCATCCGCCACTTGTTTTGGGATGCCGGCTACGGTTTCGACAGGGAATTCGCGCGCCTTAGCGGTTGGTTCACGGTTGTGGCCGCTGCCGCTGTTACTGCTTTGTTTTGGGTGCTGGTGGTCAGCGGAGGTGCGGGGTGAGTCTGGAATCGCCGCTGGGTAAATTTCTGGGGCACGGTTCTGCGCGTCATGGTACCGAGCATTGGTGGGCCCAGCGGGTAACGTCTGTGGCGTTGTTACCGCTGACCTTATGGTTTGTCTTTGCCTTGCTGGGCATGAACGATTTCACTCACGCCAGCGTCGTGGGCTGGATGGGAAGCCCCGTCAATTCTATTTTGCTGGCCCTGCTGCTGATAGCGGTGTTGTACCACTCTCAATTGGGCTTGCAGGTTGTGGTGGAAGATTACGTGCACACGGGTTGGCTCAAGGTGAGCATGCTCGTCGGGTTGCAATTGGCGCATGTGGCGTTTGGTGTTGCCGGTCTGTATTCCATTATTCTGATTTCCATTTCCGGCGGCATGACCGTCTAACCAATTTCCGGACACATGAGCAGCGATTACGAATTTATTGATCACACCTATGACGTTGTGGTCGTGGGCGCAGGTGGCGCCGGGTTGCGAGCTACCTTCGGGCTGGCGGAAGCCGGTCTGAGTGCGGCGTGCATCACCAAGGTATTCCCCACGCGCAGTCATACCGTGGCGGCACAGGGCGGGATTAGCGCTGCGCTGGGCAACATGGGCGAGGATGACTGGCGCTGGCACATGTACGACACCGTAAAGGGTTCGGACTGGCTGGGCGATCAGGACGCTATCGAATACATGTGCAAAGAGGCGCCGGCGGCAATTATCGAGCTGGAGCATTACGGCGTGCCGTTCTCGCGCACCGCCGAGGGCAAGATTTATCAACGACCCTTCGGTGGCATGACTACCCGTTTCGGCGAAGGCACGGCGCAACGTACGTGCGCGGCCGCCGACCGGACCGGGCATGCCATGCTGCATACCTTGTATCAGCAGTCGCTCAAACATGATGCGACCTTTTACATCGAGTATTTTGCGATTGACCTGGTTATGGAGAATGGCTGCTGTCGTGGTGTCATCGCCATCGATATGGCCACCGGAAGATTGCACCGGTTTCGCGCTCACCGCGTGATTCTCGCTACGGGCGGTTACGGCCGGGCATTTTTCTCGTGCACCTCGGCTCACACCTGCACCGGCGATGGTAATGCCATGGTCTTGCGCGCGGGTCTGCCATTGCAGGACATGGAATTCGTGCAATTTCATCCAACCGGTATTTACGGTTCAGGTTGTTTGATCACCGAGGGTTCGCGCGGCGAGGGGGGTTACCTGACGAATTCCGAAGGCGAACGGTTTATGGAACGTTATGCGCCTAATGCTAAGGATCTGGCATCACGCGACGTCGTTAGCCGATCCATGACCATGGAAATCAATGCCGGCCGGGGAGTGGGTGCGGAGCAAGACCATATTCATTTGCATCTGGAACATCTTGGGCCTGACGTTATTCAGGAACGCTTGCCGGGTATCGCCGAAACGGCGCGCATCTTTGCCGGGGTGGACGTTACTAAAGAACCAATTCCTGTAATTCCGACTGTTCACTACAACATGGGCGGTATTCCGACGAACTATCACGGCGAGGTGCTTGACGGTCGCGGTGGCATTGTTGAGGGCCTGATGGCGGTGGGTGAAGCGGCCTGTGTTTCCGTGCACGGTGCGAATCGGCTCGGTTCCAATTCCCTGTTGGATCTTGTCGTATTCGGGCGTTCTGCTGCGCAGCGGTGTGCAGAAACTGTTAAGGCCAATCAGCGGCAGTTGCCATTGGCGGCAGACGCAGGTGAGGCGGCGGTCGCGCGACTGGATAAGTTGCGGAACGCCTCGGGCACGAGAACGACTGCAGAGATTCGGCTCGAAATGCAAAAGATCATGCAGCAACATGCCGCCGTGTTCCGCACCGGTGAATCGTTGCAGCAGGGCATCGAAAAGCTTGGCGCAACTTACGCCAGTTTTGCTGATGTCAGCGTGACCGACCGTTCATTGGTCTGGAACACCGATCTGATCGAAACGCTGGAGCTGCAGAACTTGTTGATGCAGGCCACTGCGACAATCCGGGGCGCTGTGGAACGAAAAGAGAGTCGTGGCGCGCAGGCACGGGAAGATTTTCCCGATCGCGATGATGCCAACTGGATGAAGCACACGCTTGCCTGGGTGGATTCCGCCGGTCAGGTGAGCCTGGATTATCGCGCGGTCAATCTTGAAACCTTGACCGACGAAGTTGATACGGTGCCGCCCAAGGCCCGCGTCTATTGAGATGAGGATCCACAATGGCTGAGTTCCAGCTACCACCCAATTCGCGGGTAAAACCCGGGAAAACATTTAAGGCGCCGCAAGGCGCAAAAAATGTACGCCGTTTTTCCATATACCGTTATGACCCGGACAGCGGCGAAAATCCGCGTCTGGACACTTATGAAGTGGATATGGATAGCTGCGGGCCGATGGTCCTTGATGTTCTTATAAAGATCAAAAATGAAATCGATCCCACGCTAACGTTCCGGCGCTCCTGTCGCGAAGGCATCTGCGGTTCCTGTGCAATGAACATAGCGGGCGGCAATACGCTGGCCTGCACGCAGGCTTCAGCCGACCTCAAGGGCGAGGTGAAAATTTATCCGTTGCCGCACATGCCGGTGGTGAAAGACCTGGTTCCCGACCTCACCAACTTCTATGCGCAATATGCTTCGATCAAGCCGTGGCTGCAGACCCGCACCCCTGCGCCGCCTGATCAGGAACGCCTGCAGTCCAAAGAAGATCAGGAAAAGATCAACACCCCGTCAGCTTGCATTCTTTGTGCCTGTTGTTCGACCAGTTGTCCGAGTTACTGGTGGAACAGTGATCGTTATCTGGGGCCTGCGGCTTTGCTGGCGGCATATCGCTGGCTGGTGGACAGCCGTGACGAGGCCACCGGCGAGCGGCTTGATGAGTTGGAAGATCCGTTTCGTATCTACCGTTGTCATACGATCATGAATTGCACCAACGCGTGTCCGAAGGATCTGAATCCGGCGAAGGCCATTGCCGAGACCAAAAAGATGCTCGCGGCTCGCAGTCACTGAGCGGCGCGGAGTCAGGGTTTGGCTGATTCAGAGATGGCGCGTCTGCGTTGGCGATGCCGGCGCGGTATGCGTGAGCTGGACATGCTGCTGCTGGGGTACGTGGACTCAGTCTATGCAAATGCAGCAGATCAGGAGCAGGCCGCGTTTCGCCGCCTGTTAACCACGCCTGATCCCGAGATTCTGTCCTTGCTGACCGGCCGGTCAGTCACGGATGATGAGCATTTGGCTCATGTCATCCAACGGCTTCTTAAGCAAAACGCGCCTTAAAAGTCTCCCGGCGCTGCGTATCAGCAGGGGGCGTATTGAGCGATTTCAACCATGCCTGGTGCTGACGGCTGACCGGTCATGGTATTTAGAATCGTCAGAAGGACGTGCCGCCGTGGTATTGTTGCGGCACAAAAGCTTTTGGTGGTCAGGCTTTGCGGGTATTACGTTACAGACAGGCGACAACAAATGTCGGATATTATGGTTCATTCGCCGCCGCGCCGACGGCTCTGATGCCGTCAATTGGCGCAGGATGCGCGTGCATTTTCGATTCCCGTGAATTGGCGTTTTTTATCCTTGCGTGGCAGAACTTTCGGGTGCCTCGCTGGTCTACCTATTCGTCGCTGATGAGCGAGTCCGATAGCGGTGATGTCCGGTATGAGTGACGAAGCCAGCGATCAGTTTCTGGTAGATCGGGTTCGTGCCGGCGATAAGCACGCTTTCGATTTACTGGTGCTTAAGTACCAGCAGCGTATCGTTAATCTGATCATGCGTTATGTAAAAGATCATGCCGAGGCGCTGGATGTGGCACAGGAAGCCTTTCTAAAGGCTTACCGTGCAATTCCAACGTTTAGAGGTGACAGCGCGTTTTATACATGGATGTACCGAATAGCTATTAATACTGCCAAGAACCATTTAGTTGCGGCCCGGCGTCGTCCACTGGATCATGCGTCGGATATCTCCGAACCCGAGGAATTTGACTGGCACGTGCGTATGCAGGATCACGATACACCAGAGCGTCAGGCTATAGGCGAGGAGCTTCGCCAAACGGTCGAAAAGGCTATTGCCGACCTGGCCGACGATTTGCGGACAGCGATTGTACTCAGGGAAATCGACGGGCTGAGTTACGAGGAAATAGCGCAAGTCATGGAGTGCCCGGTAGGCACCGTGAGATCACGAATATTCAGGGCGCGTGAAGCGATTGATAAATGCATTAAGCCGGTGGTTGACGACTAGTAAGTGCAACACGGCTGACTTAAGTCTGAAGTTGAGAAAGAGGCGGATATGGAAAAGGATGTAACCAGGCATATTGAAGAGCAGTTGTCTGCATTTCTTGACGGAGAATTACCAGAAGAGGAGTTGGCCCTGCTGGTGAGGCGTCTGGAGCGTGACGAGGGCTACCGTGCAACGCTGGATAGGTACGCACTGATTGGTGGTGCCATGCGCAATGACCCGGTGGTAGGTGACGTCACGAGTCTGCGACGCAGTATTCTTCAGGCTCTGGATGACAATGCTGAAGTAACGCGCGAATCTCCACCTGCTGCTGCAGCTCAGGGTCAGGTGCGTTACCTGCTGGCTGCCTCGCTGGTAGTCGGTATGATGGCCGTGTTTTTCGCCGGTGGGTTCAATAGAGATTTGAATGGCGAGCTTGCCCCGTCGACTGCGCCCGCCATGTCGGCGGTGTCTAGTAGCGCGTTGCAGCCAGTCGTCGCCAGCAGCGTTGAGGATAATCCGCTGCGGGCCCGGCATCAGCAAGAGCTGCGGCGTATCAAGCTCAATCAGGAGCGGATGCGCAGCTACCTGATTTCGCATGGTGAGTATTCTCGTCCTATGCAGGGTGCACTGGCCGACTCAAGCATGTATGTTCAGCAGGCCAGTTTTTCGGAATAACGCTTGCTAATATGCCGCTAAACAAGTCTTTCTCGTTGCCCGGGCTGCTGCTGATTGCGGCCAGCGCAGTGCTCCCCGTCGCGGCGGGGGCTCAGCAGGCCGAAGAATGGCTTATGCGCATGGCGGATGCCGTTGAGCACCTCAACTATGAGGGTACTTTTATCTACATGACGCCTGGCAAGGTCGAGACCTTCAAGGTGTTTCACCGAGTAGAACAGCGCGGCAATGAAACCGAAATTGCCGAACGCGTTATCGCGCTGGACGGTGCCGGCGCAGAAATTATTCGCGATGCTGACGAGTTGATCTGCATTTTCCCGAAGCAGAAGCTGGTCGTGGTTGAGTCGCGCCGGGATAAAAGTGCGAAAGGTAATCCGCTGCTCTCAAGTTTGCCGCGTTATACCGATACTTTGGGTCAACTCTACGACATCCGTTTTGTCGGTACGGATCGCGCGCTGGACAGGGAAGTTGCAGTGATCGCCATATCCCCACGCGATAACTATCGCTTCGGTTATCGCCTCTGGTTAGACAAGATGACGGCGATGCCGCTCAAGTCGCAAATGATTGGTCCGGATCAACCGATGCCGTTAGAGGAAATTCGCTTTACACAGATACGGCTGCCCCGCCTGGTGGCCTCAGCGGCGGTACAGACTCAGTTGGATACTTCTGGCTTCGAGTGGAATCGCCATATGGACGATGGCCCTGCAACCACGCCTGATACTGCCCGCGAGGTCTGGCGATCGCGCGATTTGCCCGTTGGTTTCGAACTGTTGAAAGAAAAATTTGAGTACACCAATTTCAGCACCGATCCGCGTACGCATCTGGTGTATTCCGACGGACTCGCAACCGTCTCAGTGTTTGTGGACGTTGCGGTTGCAGCCTCTGAGCAGGCTGAGGGTCTGTCCATGATGGGTGCTGCCAATGCCTATTCGCTTGTAAAGGAAGGGCGGCTGGTTACCGCGATGGGCGAAGTGCCGCCACGAACGGTGGAGAAAATTGCTTTTTCTACCGACGTGGTCGGGGAATAAATCGAAGTCGTGCTAACGCAGCGCATGCACTATTGCGCGAACCGGGGAGCCCTCACCGGGAGGCGCCCGGAAAGCGCGTGCAGTTCCTGCCGGCAATCGGCCGCTTGCGGTAGCGCATTACTGGCAAAATTGCAGAATTCCCGGACAGAGTTGAAGCTTGCCAGTGCGGCATGCGATCAACCCGAACACGGCGCGGAGTTCACGGTAAGTCTGCCTGCCGGCACGTTATTGCGTCTATGCACCACGGTTTTTCCGGGGCTGTCCATGTCGCTGGTGGCCGGGGCATCGCTTTTCGAGCGATGGTTTGCCCCCTGGGGCGAACCGGCCGCGCTGGTCGGCGCGGCGACTGGTCTGATAGTGGGCGTGTTGATGCTTAGGCTGTATGATTCACGCTTTGGCAGTCGGGCCTCGGAGCATCGGTTGCTTGTTGTGCCGTCAGGGCGTGTATTAAAAAGCGATTCCTGACTTCATCAGGAATGTTCCGGTGCGGGAAGTCATAGTTTACAGCCGTGATGGCTGTCATTTGTGCGAAGCCATGATTGAACAGGTTGCGCCGCTGTGTCGTGGCATAGCGGACATTGTTGTGCGCGATGTCTATACGCGTGACGACTGGTTAACAGCGTTCGGGCTGGATATTCCGGTCTTGTTTCTGGATAACCGGGAAGTGTGTCGACACTTTTTCGACGAACGCGCTTTCCGCGAAGCGCTGAATAACCCAGTGGCAACTCCGCGAGACGGTGGTTGACACAGGAACTGGCATGAGCAACATACGTAATTTCTCCATCATCGCGCATATCGATCACGGCAAATCGACGCTCGCTGATCGCTTTATACAGGTTTGCGGTGGTCTCGACGCGCGGGAAATGTCCGAGCAGGTTCTTGATTCCATGGATCTGGAACGCGAACGCGGCATTACCATCAAGGCTCAAAGCGTTTCACTGGATTATCGTCACCCGAGCGGCGAGGTATATCACCTTAATTTTATCGACACACCGGGACACGTGGATTTCTCCTATGAAGTCTCGCGCTCGCTTGCTGCATGCGAGGGTGCGTTGCTGGTGGTCGATGCCACGCAGGGAGTTGAGGCACAAAGTGTCGCCAATTGCTACACCGCTATTGATCAGGGTCTTGAGGTTATCCCTGTTATTAATAAGGTTGATCTGTCTTCAGCGGATCCGGAAGGAGTGAAGAAGCAGATTGAAGATGTCATCGGGGTGGACGCATCGAATGCATTGCTCGTCAGTGCCAAAACCGGCGAGGGCATAGACGCATTGCTGGCGGCCCTGGTTGAGCGTATTCCGCCGCCTGATGTGCAGGAGGATGAGCCGCTGCAAGCGCTAATCGTTGACTCCTGGTTTGATAATTACGTGGGCGTGGTCTCGCTGGTGCGAATTGTCAAAGGCACCATTAAAAAAGGTGACAAAATTCGCGTCATGTCTACCGGGGATGACCATCAGGTCACCGAGCTGGGCGTCTATACGCCTAAAAAGTCCCCACGCGGCACACTTAAATCGGGCGAGGTCGGTTACCTGGTTGCCGGTATCAAGGAGATTTACGGAGCGCCGGTGGGCGATACCCTGACGCATGCAGCACGTCCTTGTGACAAGCGCTTGCCAGGATTTCGGCAGGTGCAGCCAAGGGTCTTTGCCGGCTTGTTTCCTATCAGCTCCGATGATTTCGAAGATTTTCGCGATGCCCTGAGTAAATTGAACCTGAACGATGCCGCTCTGCAGTTTGAACCTGAATCATCACAGGCGTTGGGGTTCGGCTTTCGCTGTGGCTTTCTGGGCACACTCCACATGGAAATTGTCCAGGAGCGACTCGAGCGGGAATACGGGCTTGAGCTTATAGGTACCGCACCCACTGTAGTTTACGAGGTGCTGCAGACCGATGGCCAGGTAAAACGGCTGGAAAACCCGGCCGGACTTCCGCCCAGTGGCAGTATCAGAGAGATTCGTGAGCCCTACGTGATGGCGTCGATTCTTACGCCGGTGGAATTTGTAGGGAAGGTCATGCAGCTGTGTATCGAGCGCCGCGGCGTGCAAAAGCGCATGCAGCATCTCGGTTATCATGTCCAGCTCGACTACGAAATGCCCTTGGCGGAAATTGTCATGGATTTCTTTGATCGTCTGAAATCCATCAGCCGCGGTTTCGCCTCCCTTGATTATCAGTTGACCGATTTCAAACCAGGTGATCTGGTGCGTCTGGATGTGCTGATCAACAAAGACACGGTCGACTCGTTATCCACCATTGTCCACCGCGATACTGCGTATACACGCGGGCGCGAGCTGGTGGATAAACTGCGGGAGTTGATTCCGCGGCAGATGTTTGAGGTTGCTATTCAGGCGGCGATTGGTGGTCACATCATTGCGCGTTCATCGGTTAAGGCATTGCGCAAAAATGTGACGGCCAAATGTTACGGTGGCGATATTACCCGAAAGCGAAAATTGCTCGAGAAGCAGAAGGCGGGTAAAAAGAGAATGAAACAATTCGGAACAGTAGAGATCCCGCAAGAAGCGTTTCTGGCTGTATTGCAGGTTGGTAGCGGTAACGGACAAAAGTAGAGTTATGAATTTTGAACTGATACTGGTAAGCCTTACTCTGGTCAGTGGCCTGATTGCGGGCTTAGAAATGCTGTACCGGCGAGTCAGGCAGGCTGATGCAAATGCTACTCCGTCGGGCAATATTCTGGTGGAGTACTCGCGCTCATTTTTTCCTGTACTGCTGCTAGTGGTAGTCGTGCGTTCTTTTTTGTTCGAGCCTTTTCGTATTCCATCAGGGTCTATGATTCCGACTTTATTAGTGGGCGATTTCATCTTTGTTAATAAATATACCTACGGCATTCGTTTACCGGTGGTGCACACCAAAGTTTTGGATTTCAACGATCCGGAACGGGGCGATGTCATGGTGTTCCGCCTGCCGTCGGATCCCGGAGTCAATTACATCAAGCGGGTGGTGGGGTTGCCTGGCGACACCGTGGTGTACCGCAACCGGCACTTGTTTATTAACGGCGAGCCCATGCCGGTAGAACCACTGGCCGCGGATGAGCGACAGTATTTGCGGTTCGGGCAAGTCGCCATGGAGCAGCTTGGCAAAGTGCGGCACCCGGTAAGGGTCGATCTGCAGCGTCCGAGTCGCGAGGGTCGATATGTTGTGCCCGCGGGTCACTATTTTATGATGGGCGATAACCGCGACAACAGTCAGGACAGCCGTTTTCCACTGGTAGGTTTCGTGCCGCAGGAAAACATTGTCGGCAAGGCAGTGCGGATATGGATGAGCTGGGATTTCACTAATGCGCCGCAATGGGCGAGAATCGGTAACGCTGTTAAATAGGTGGTGACGGGAGAACACGCGATGCGCAAGCAACAACAGGGCATGACAACGATTGGCCTGATCATTCTGGTGGCTTTTATCGGAATGTTTGGCTTCGGAATACTTCAGATGGTTCCTGTTTACCTCGAGAATATGCGTATTCAGCAGGTGATGAATCAGGCTAAAACCAATCTTGATAGACAGAAGGCTTCAGTTCTGGAAATACGCACGGCTTTGGGCAAGGGGCTCAACGTTGAGAGTCTCTATGACGTTGATGCCAACAAGGATTTCACCGTTAGCCGAACGGAAACCGGTTACGTAGTTTCAACTGAGTATCAACGTGAGAAGCAGTTTGTGGCCAACGTCTATCTGGTTGCCAAGTTCAGGCACGAGGTTGAGATTATCCGGTGAGCGTTGCCAGCAAGTGGGCGCAAACTGCGCTGGGTTACAGCTTCAATAATCCCCGCTTGCTGGAACAGGCGCTAACCCACAAGAGCAAGTCCGCGCGCAATAACGAACGGCTCGAGTTTCTGGGTGATGCGGTGCTCGGACTGGTTATTGCTGACGCTGTATTTAAGGCGCAGCCAAAGGCTGATGAACACTTCTTGACCCGGTGGCGCTCGCAACTTGTGCGCGGCGACACCCTGTCGGTCATTGCTACCGAGCTGGGCGTGGGTGATTTTATCGCTCTGGGCACCGGGGAACATCGGCGTCCGTCGATATTGGCTGATGCTCTGGAGGCGCTCTATGGCGCTGTTTATCTGGACGGCGGGTATAGGCAGGCAGTTGACGTCATTCAGCGACATTATGCCGAGCGGTTATTGGATGTCCCATCAACACAGTTGCTTAAAGATGCTAAAACGATGCTGCAGGAAGTTTTGCAGTCGCGCGGACTTGCGTTGCCGGTATACGAGTTGGTCGACGAGAGCGGCCCGGTGCATGCCCCGACCTTTGCTGTGCGCTGTGTTGTGCAGGCGCTGAGTATTGTTACCGAGGGGGCGGGCGGAGGAATCCGCATTGCCGAGCAGGAAGCGGCAGAGCTGGCGTTGCAGATAATTGAAGCGGAAGATAAACGTGCATCGTAGCGGGTTCATTGCGGTTGTCGGACGCCCCAACGTCGGTAAATCCACGCTCGTTAACGCGCTGGTCGGGCACAAGATCAGTATTGTGACTTCCAAACCGCATACCACGCGGCACGCCATCCTGGGCGTGTTGACAGAGCCCGAATCGCAAATGGTCTTTATAGATACCCCGGGCATGGACGGCGGCACAGGCCGAATGATGAATCGCGCGATGAACAAGGCAGCTACCGCTGCGCTAAGCAGCGCTGACCTCGTGGTGTTCGTGGTTGAGGCCGGTGTCTGGAAAGACAAAGATCAGCAGGCTCTCGATCAAATTACGCAGGCGGCGCTGCCGGCTGTGCTGGTCGTCAATAAGATCGATCGGGTACGTCCCAAAGACAAACTATTGCCAGTGCTGGCCGAACACGCCGGGCGGTATGATTTTGCGGCCATTGTTCCGGTGTCGGCCTTGAAGTCAGACAATTTGACATCACTCAGGAATCAGCTGGTGTCTCTGTTGCCGGAGCAGGAGGCATTCTACGATGCCGATACCATCACGAACCGTGATTTGAGCTTTCGTGCTGCGGAAACTCTGCGTGAGAAGTTGATGCATGCTCTGCGCGATGAGGTTCCTTATGGTTTGGGCGTCGAAATCAGTTCTCTTAAAGAAGAGCACGACGGCCGCCTGATTATCGACGCAACCATTTGGGTTGATCGGGAATCTCACAAAGGCATTGTTATCGGTAAACAAGGGCAGTTGCTCAAGGAAGCGGGCACCGCTGCGCGCCAGGAGTTGCAGAGGCTGCTGGATCGGCGGGTGCATCTGCAGTCGCATGTGAAGGTCAAGCGCAACTGGTCGGATAACGCGCAATCGATACGTCAACTGGGTTATGACGGGGAATTGTGATGACCGGCGCGCTCGTTAATCTGGAGCCCGCATACGTGTTGCATTCGCGCGGCTATCGCGAGACCAGTCAGATCATCGAGGCATTTACCCATCGCCACGGCCGCACGGGGTTGGTTGCCCGCGGTGCGCGTCGGCCCAAATCTGCCTATCGCGGCCTGTTGAATCCCTTCCAGCCCTTGCGGCTGTCCTGGTCCGGCCGCGGTGAGTTGCTTACACTGCGTGATGCTGAAATGGCAGGAATGGCAGTGCCTCTGCGCGGTGACGCAGTGCTTGCCGGTTTTTACCTGAATGAACTGCTCATACGATTTATGCACCGCAACGATCCGCATCCCGATTTGTTTATTTTGTACGCGCATACTCTTGATGATCTCGATTCTGCCGCAGATGTGGAGCCGGTGTTGCGACGCTTTGAAATCAGCCTGCTGGCGGAGGCGGGCTATGCCTTGAACTTTTCAAAAGAAGCAATCCGCAATCGACCCCTCGTACCGGAGAGCTTTTATGAATTTCATCCGGAGCAGGGAGCGGTTGAGGTTTCTATGGCACAGCCCGATGCTCCGCTTGATGCGCTATTGTTTAGTGGGGCAGAATTGCTGGCTATCGGCCGCGATGATTTTTCGGACAGCGGTGTTCGTCGCGCAGCACGGCGGCTTCTTCGTCATGTCATTAATACCCATCTCGGTGAGCGGGGTTTGCGTACGCGCAAGGTTGCTGCTGCGATGAAGCGTTAGGCGCGCGGTTTCGACGCGAAGGAGAGTGATAAATGTTGTTGGGCATTAATGTCGACCATGTGGCGACCTTGCGTCAGGCTCGCGGCACTGACTACCCTGATCCGGTCAAAGCTGCACTGCTGGCAGAGCAACACGGGGCGGACAGTATTACTGTGCATTTGCGCGAAGACCGTCGCCATATTCAGGATCACGATGTCGAGCGTCTGACACAACAGAGCGCGTCTCGCGTGAATCTGGAGATGGCGGTAAGCCGTGAAATGATCGGTATCGCGTGTCGCTTGCGGCCGGCCGATGTTTGCCTGGTGCCGGAAAAACGGGCTGAACTCACCACCGAGGGCGGGCTTAACGTGGTTGGTCAGTACAACGCTGTCGCTGCCGCCTGCGAGGAATTAGCCGCTGCCGGTATACGCGTATCATTGTTTATAAACCCGGAGACGTCGCAGATAGATGCTGCTCGCAATTGTGGAGCGCCCGCCATCGAATTGCACACCGGCAACTACGCTGATGCTGCCACGCCGGACTCGCGGCAGGCCGAGTTGCATCGCATACAGGCTGCTGCGATTTATGCGAACGGACTGGGGTTGATTGTCAATGCGGGTCACGGCTTGCATATGGACAACGTGGCCGATATTGCGGCCATTCGTGAAATAGGTGAATTGAATATCGGGCATGCGCTGATTTCACAAGCGGTGTTCGATGGTCTTCCCGCAGTGGTAGCCGAAATGAAACGCCGTATGTTGGCGGCGCGCGAAGCATGATATACGGGGTCGGCACCGATATTTTGCGACTCGACCGCGTTGCCCGGGTATTCGATCGTTACGGTGAGAGATTTGTCCAGCGCTTGTTGTTGCCCGAGGAGCTTAAGTATTTTGCTTACAGCAAAAACCCGGTGCGATTTCTGACCATGCGATTCGCCGCTAAAGAAGCGATAGTTAAAGCGATGGGTACTGGCTTTGCTAACGGCATGTGGATACGTGACTGCGGAACGACACCTGACCGGCTCGGTAAACCCGAAATCATTTTCTCACCGCGCGGACGCGCCAAGTGCGATGAGCTTGGCATCGCAGGTGGTCACGTGACGCTTACGGACGAGGCCGGATTGGTCGTCGCCTTTGCCGTGCTTGAGCGAAAGGACACATGAGTATGGAGTGCCTGGTTTTTGATATTGAAACTGTTCCGGATACGGAGCTGGGTGCACAGTTGCTGGGTATGCACGATATTGGCGACGAAGAAATTGCCAAAGCAATGTTCTTCAGTCGTTTGCAGGAATCCGGAAGTGAGTTCCTGCCGCTGTTTCAGCATCGCGTGGTGGCAATATCGGTCGCCTTGCGTAGCGGGGCCGGCGATTTTTCGGTATGGACCCTGGGTGATGAAAGCAGTGATGAAGCCGAGCAGGTCAGGCGATTCTATGACGGTATAGAACGTTACCGACCGACGCTTGTATCCTGGAACGGCTCAGGTTTCGACCTTCCGGTACTGCATTATCGGGCTCTGAAACACGGCATTCAGGCGCCAGCCTACTGGGAAACAGGCGATCATGACCGCGACTATCGTTTCAACAATTATCTGTCGCGATATCACTGGCGGCACATTGATGTCATGGATGTGTTGTCCGGTTTTCAGCCGCGGGCCCGTGCAAAGCTGGATGCGGTCGCGACCATGCTGGGCTTTCCGGGGAAAATGGGGATGTCTGGTGACAAGGTTTGGGACAGTTACTGCGCCGGTGGACTGGCGACCATACGCAACTATTGTGAAACTGACGTGCTCAATACCTATCTGGTCTACTTGCGATTTCAGCATATGCGGGGGTTGCTGAGCGACAAGTTGCTGGAAGGCGAGTTCGATCGAGTGCGCAGCACTCTGGCAGCATCGGACGCCGCGCATTTGCAGGAGTTCCTTGCTGCCTGGACCGCTGACGAAGGTTGAGCGGGCATATGGCGAGAGGCAGGCAACAGCAACATTCGGTGGAAGAGGCTGGTATTCGCGATTTGATGATTGACGGGCGCGGCGTTGCTGACATCCCCGGCAAGACTGTTTTTATTGACGGTGCTCTGAGTGGAGAGCGGGTGCGTTTTCGCCGTCGCCGCAGTCGCAAGAATGTGGACGAAGCGGATCTCGTTGAGGTACTTAGCGCTGCGGCAGAACGTGTCAGTCCGCGCTGCGCTGTATTCGGCATCTGCGGAGGCTGCTCGTTGCAGCATCTGGATGCGGCCGCGCAACTTGCGCTGAAGCAGAAAGCTATGCTCGATGCCTTGCAGCGTATCGGCACTGTTCAACCGCAAAGTGTGTTGCCGGCGCTGGCTGGTGAAGCCTTTGGGTACCGCCGCAGAGCGCGGCTGGGCGTGCGGCTGGTGGAAAAGAAGGGCCGCGTATTGGTGGGTTTTCGGGAAAAGTACAAGCCGTATATAGCGGACATGACGTATTGTGAAACGCTGGTCGAACCGCTGGCCAAGCTTATTTCACCGTTGTCAGAGCTTATACAGGCTCTGGATATTCGTCGTGAACTGCCGCAAATCGAGCTGAGTTACGGCGACAACTTCAGTGCTCTGGTGTTTCGCGTGCTGGCCGAACCCACCTCAGCCGATCGCGAAAAACTGCAGTACTTCGCGGCCCGTCACCAGCTGCAGCTATGGCTGCAAACAGGCGGCCCCCTGACGCTGAAGTTGATCGACAATACTACTCATGCGCCGTCACTGCACTATCTGCTGCCGGAGTATAAGCTGTGTCTGGAGTACGGTCCGCTCGACTTTGTGCAGGTTAACCAGAACATGAACCGCTTGATGTTGAAGCAGGCCATGGAGTTGCTTAAGCCGCAGGAAGGCGAACGCATTCTTGATCTGTTTTGCGGCATAGGCAATTTCAGCTTACCCCTGGCGCGCAGTGGCGCACGCGTGACGGGGGTGGAGCTTGATCAGGCCATGGTCAAAAAAGCGCGCACCAACGCGGCTCTTAACAACATCGAAAACGCAGACTTTTATGTTGCCGATTTGAGCCGTCCGGAAGAGGAGCAGTCGTGGTGGCAGGGTGACTATGCTGCTGTGCTGCTCGATCCGCCTCGAGCCGGCGCACTTGAAGTTTTGCCGCTGGTGGCCCGAACCGGAGCGCGGCGTATTTTGTATATATCTTGTCATGCCGGGTCACTGGCACGCGATGCCGGTGTGCTGGTAAAAGAACACGGTTATCGATTGTGCAGCGCCGGCGCCATGGATATGTTTCCGCAGACCGGTCACGTTGAGGCGATGGCGCTGTTTGAAAAGGATATCTGAATGACCCTCGGGCCACTGATGATTGATATCGCCGGTACTGCCCTGACAGCAAGTGACCGGGAGTTGTTGCAGCACCCCCTGGTGGGGGGCGTCATACTGTTTAGCAGGAACTACGTCGATCGGAATCAGCTGCGGGCGCTGAATCACGAGATTCATGCTGCCCGTTCGCCGGCGGTGCTGATCGCGGTGGATCATGAAGGTGGTCGGGTGCAGAGATTTCGCGAGGGTTTTTGCCAGTTACCCCCGTTGCGGTGGGTGGGGCGCCATTTTGACTCTGACCCCAATGGTGCGCGCGAACTGGCGCGCTTGCATGCGCGACTGATGGCGACGGAACTGCTGGATGTGGGGGTTGATTTCAGTTTTGCGCCGGTGCTGGATATTGACCGCGGGCTGTGTGAGGTCATCGGTGATCGTTCACCGCATCCCGACCCTGAGAGTGTCGCCGCGCTGTCGCTGGCATACATGCAGGGCATGCGCCAGGCTGGCATGGCCGCCGTTGGCAAGCATTTTCCGGGCCACGGCGGCGTGGTCGGAGATTCGCATAAAGTCCTGCCGGAAGACCGGCGTGCATTCGCCGAGCTGCTCGATGACATCCGGCCTTACCGAAGCCTGATCGACGACGGTCTGAAGGGCATTATGATGGCGCACATTCGTTATTCGGCCGTGTGTCCCGATATTGCCAGCCTGTCTTCTTACTGGATCAGGCAAGTGCTGCGTGGCGAATTGGGATTTAAGGGGGCCGTATTTTCAGATGACCTGAGCATGGCCGGAGCGGAAAGCGCCGGTGCCCCGGTAGATCGCTCCTCGATTGCGTTGGAAGCAGGCGCCGACATGATTTTGGTCTGCAACGATCGTGCGGCGGTTGAACAGGTCATTGGTAATCTGAAAGTCGCCGACAGCGTCGCAGCCCATGCCCGCCTCGCAGCCATGCGGCCGGTGATGGCGCGCTATCAGACTGCAGCGTACGGCTCGCTTGAGTGGCAACGTATGCGGGAAGCCATAGATGCGGCCACTGCAACACCGCCGCTGGAGCTTGATGGTGAATCCTGAGTGCAGTTCGCAAACCATCCCCTCAGAGGCAACTGAACTCGTAAGCGAGGCAGAAATAAGGCGGGGCTTCGATGCTCTGGCTGCTAAGCTGCAGCCGGTTGTCAGTGCCGAGGATTGTGTCTTGCTCGGGATTCTGAATGGCGGTTTATATCCGCTGATGCAACTCATGCAGCGTTTGTGCGGCGATTACCGGGTGGATTACTGTCATGCCAGCCGCTACGGTGAGAGTACTACCGGTGGTGCGCTGCGCTGGTTGCGTGAGCCGCCCGATGCTGTGCAAGGGCGTACCGTGCTGCTGATAGACGATATCTATGACGAGGGGCGCACTTTGATGGCGGCAGCAGCAGCCTGCTGTGCGCGCGGTGCCGCAAAAGTGCTGACGGTGGTGGAAGTGATCAAGGAGAACCCCCGACGCACCGGCAACGATTATCCTGACTACAGTACCGGTATCACCGTGCCCGATGTGTACGTGATCGGTTGCGGGATGGATATGGACGGTCGTTGGCGCCATTTGCCAGCCATTTATGCGCTGCGTCAGGAGATCACGCGTTGACCGTGGTTGCCGTTATCGGCGGTACCGGCGCGGATTATTTTCCAGGCCGCAACGATGCCCAACTGCTTGCGGGCGATAATGCCTGGGGTCAACCCTCGGCACCGATAGAGCAGTGGTGCGCGCACGGCCACACCGTGATGTTTCTGGCCCGTCACGGTCTTAGCGGCCGCATACCGCCGCACCGCGTTAATTACCGAGCCAACCTGCAGGCACTCAAAGACGCGGGCGCTGAGCAGATCATCGCTTTGAATGCCGTGGGAGGTATCAGTGTGCCCGCCGGCGAGCTGGTAATCCCGGATCAACTGATCGATTACACCTGGGGTCGGGCGCACACCTTTTACGATGCCGCAGAAGGGCCTACGGAATTTATAGAATTTACAAGCCCTTATAACAGTAATGTGAGGCAAAAACTTATTCATGCCTGTGAGCGCGCAGGGGTCTCTTGCACGTCGCGAGGCACCTATGGGGTGACCCAAGGGCCACGGCTGGAAACCGCTGCCGAAATAGATCGTCTGGAGCGCGACGGTTGTGATGTGGTGGGTATGACCGCCATGCCGGAAACGGCACTCGCCCGTGAGCTGGGCATACCCTATGCAGCGCTCGCCCTGATCGTGAATGCTGCGGCCGGCCGCGGCGGGGATGACGGTGTAGCCGCGGACGGCGGAGCGATACATAGCGACATTGTCCGCTACGCCCGGGCGACCATGGCGGATGCGGCCCGCGTGATTGATGCCTACCTGAGCGATCTATAAATACCCATCCAGCTGTTTCCGCATGCCTCACAGTGACGGCCGTCACAGTCTGTATCGCGCGCGCCCAGTAATATCCGGTAATACGTTAAACGCACGTGTTTAGTGCTCGACATACGGCAACGCCATAAATTCATGTTTAGCCTCAGTAAAAACATCATCAGGCAGGCGCTCGATTTATCGCCCGTTGCAACCCTTATTGTTGACTTGAAGGCCGACCCACCGGCAGTTCAATACGTCAATCAGTCATTCGAGGCGCTTAGCGGCTACGATGCCGGCGAACTTATCGGGCGGCCCTGGTCTCGCTTGTGCGACACCCCGGCGCTGTCCAGCGAAAATACACCGGCAATGAATGACGTGGCGTTGCGATGTCACCCGCGTCTCGGCGCTGCGGATTACCTCAAGCTTGATCTTGTGCCCCTTTATGATGGTCCCGGCACACCACGGTACTGGTTGGGCACTGAAAGTCAGGAGAGTGGTGCAGCCGAGCAGGGTGATTCCGAACGTGAGGCCTTGTTGTCAGTGTTGCGTGATGCGCGAACCCATTTGCGCCGGCTGGACGGACGCGATGCTGTCACCGGCGTGTTGAACCGACGCGCCTTCGACGATCTTATGCAACGCGATTGGGTGCTGGCGCGCCGAGAACAGCGCTCTATTGCCGTCATGGTTTTCAGGATCGAGTCTTTTGGCACCTACGAAGAAGTGTTCGGCCGGCATGCCGCCGATGCGTGTTTGCGCAAAGTGGCCCACGCGATAAGCGGCTCGCTGCGCCGCGCAGGCGACCTGACCGCGCGCTACGCGGAGGACAGTTTTGCCGTGCTGATGGGGGAGGCCGATGAAGCGCAAGCAACCGAGCTGGCTAACCGGATCGCTGCCAAGGTGCGCGGTCTGGCTATTCATCATCCGCGATCTGCATATGACCGATTTGTGGGGCTTTCCTATGGGGTTGTATCGGTGATCCCCGACAAGTCATCCACTCAGCCGGATCTTATCGCCCAGGCGGAGCAAAGCCGCGGCGGACTGTCGCCTTCGGTTCCGCGATTATCCGCCGGGTAGTTCAGCAGAGCGCAGCGTGGCGCTCCGCGCCCATTCACTTTCATCGAAGTCCAGCTGCCTGATTGTTGCCAACACCCCGAACTCGGGTTGGTCAAAATAGACCGTGCGCCCCAGCCTCATGCGTCGCGAATCAACAATAGCGGGATTGGCCTGCTGTACCGGCAGAAACTGCGCAAAACTGCCTCGGGATCTGTCTTGCGCTCCATCGTTTGCGGACCCCAGTGTAAGATCTACGGCGAGATGCAGATAGCGCTTGCGATAAAGCTTAAACGAGCCGCTTAAATCGGCCATCTGGTCCAAATCAGTTGTGGCAATTTCGCGCGCGACGGCGACGTCATCGGCGGCTTGTACCCATGCGAAATGCCCTATTAGCTGATAAGCGGGCAATTCCCGCAGCCGTTCCGCATCGGCCTGCATGATCAATTTGTCGCGCGCCGCAGGCTCCCAGAAAGCCAGCTCCTCTGTCTCGTCACCAGACGGAGCTAGCGCGGGATCCACTACGGTCAGTCGCGCCAGTTGCTGATCCAGCACGTCTTCCAATTCGGGTTCTACCAGACGGGATATTTCGGCAGTGGTGCGGGATTGATCCATGTTGCGAAACACCAGCACCTCGACCTGATATACCGGGCCGGCCTCTGCTTCGCTATCGTCATCGGCTACCTGCCCGGCAGCCGGAACGCTGATTAAAAATGCTGCAAGCCACAACAGTGGAAAAGAGTTTGTCATGCCGCCATCTTACCCGCTGACACGCTGTCCGTCATCGCCGCGACCGTCCTGCCAGGTGCCAATCAATTTTTCAAGCGCACTAAACCGGGTTTCTTCATCGTCCAGTTCGTCGCGGACGACGAACCGTTGTTGGCGGTCAAAGCCATAACGCGCGGGTTCGCGGGCGATGAGGGCAACCAGTTGCCCGGTGTCTATTTGCGGGTCCGGTGCGAATTTCACCGTAATGCCACCGCTGGTGGCCTCTATTCTTGCTATTCCCAGTCGACTCGACGCAAGCCGGATGCGTGTCTGCCGAAACAGGTTTTTGGTGGCTGCCGGCAGCATGCCAAAGCGGTCTATCAGCTCTATTTGCAGCTCACGCAGCTGGTCCTCGTCGGCTGCGCTGGCAATGCGCTTGTAGTGCATCAGCCGCATCTGGATGTCGGGCATGTAATCTTCCGGGAGTAGCGCCGGCAAGTGTAGATTGACCTCGCAGCCCGTCTTTCGGGTGGTGTCCAGATCGGGGGTTTTACCGCTGCGTATGGCGGCGACCGCGCGACCAAGCAGCTCAGTGTAAAGGCTGAAACCTATTTGCTGCAGCTGCCCGGTTTGCTGTTCGCCAAGCAGTTCGCCCGCGCCCCGAATTTCAAGATCGTGGGTGGCGAGGACAAAACCTGCACCGAGATCTTCCATGGCTTCAATGGCGTCCAGTCGTTTGGCCGCGTCAGGTGTAATAAGGTTGTCAGGAGGTGTAAGCAGATAAGCGAAGGCTTTGTGGTGCGAGCGTCCAACCCTGCCGCGGAGCTGGTGCAGTTGCGCCAGACCGAAGCGATCGGCGCGGTTAATAATAATGGTGTTGGCGCTGGGAATGTCGATGCCGCTCTCGATGATCGAGGTGCACACCAGTACGTGAAAACGGCGATGGTAGAAATCCAGCATGATTTGCTCGAGTTCGGTTTCCCGCATCTGACCGTGTGCGACCTGCAGCTTCGCTTCCGGGACAATATCCTGCAGGCGGGCGGCCTGCTTTTCGATGTCCTGCACACGATTGTGTACGAAGTAGATCTGGCCGCCACGTTTCATTTCACGTTGCACTGCCTCGCGAATCAGCGGTGCTTGCCACTGTGTTACGAATGTCTTGATGCTCAGTCGCGTTTCAGGTGGCGTAGTGATTAACGAAAGCTCACGCAGTTCGCCCAGCGCCATGTTCAGTGTGCGCGGGATGGGCGTTGCGGTTAATGTCAGGACGTCTATCTCCGCGCGCAGGTTTTTAAGTGCTTCCTTGTGTTTTACGCCGAAGCGATGTTCCTCATCGATAATCACCAGGCCCAGATCGTTAAAGCTTACGTCCGACTGCAGCAATCGGTGAGTGCCGATAACGATATCAACGCGGCCTGCTTTGATCTTGTCGATGACTTCTCGGGCTTCTTTGGCTGTGCGGAAGCGCGACAGTACGTCGATCGTAACCGGCCAGTCAGCGAAGCGATCCTGAAATGTCTGGAAATGCTGTTGAGCGAGCAGTGTAGTGGGCGCCACTATGGCTACTTGCGCGCCACTCATCGCGGCCACGAAAGCTGCTCGCAGGGCCACTTCTGTTTTGCCAAAGCCGACGTCGCCGCAAACCAGCCGATCCATGGATTGCGGCGAGCGCAAATCAAGCAAAGTAGCCTCGATTGCGGATGCCTGATCGTCCGTCAGTTCAAATGGGAAGCCGCTTGCAAAACGTTCGTAATCCCCCGGATCAACGCGCATGCTGCGGCCCGACCGAGCGGCGCGGGTCGCGTACAGATCAAGCATCTCGGCCGCTACATCGCGAATTTGCGCGGCAGCTTTCTGCCGGGCTTTTGCCCACTGATCGGTTCCCAGTCGATGCAGCGGGGCATGATCAGGGCTCGCGCCTGTATAGCGCGAGATAAGGTGCAGGGAGGCGACCGGCACGTGCAGCAGGTCGCCGCCCGCGTATTCCAGCGTTAGAAAATCAGCAGGTATTCCATCGATCTCCAGATGCGACAAGCCGCGGTAACGGCCCACCCCGTATTCTTCATGTACTACAGGAGAGTCAGCACGTAAATCACTAAGATCCTGAAGTATTGACTCAGGATCTCGGGCTTTACGCCGTGGACGTCGCTTGGGTCGGGAGCCAAACAGCTCGTGTTCCGCTATCACTGTGATGCGGTCCTGATGCAGCGTCATGCCCTCGGCCAACGGTGCCACAACGATGCAAAGTGGTTCGGGGGCGGCCAGAAATTCAGGCCAGTCGGCGACGGTGCCTGCCGATACCCGGTGATTTCGTAGCAGGTCCAGCAGCATTTCGCGACGACCTGGCGATTCAGCCGCCAGCAGGACACGGCCTTCTTGCCGGCGCAGGAAATTCAGCAGTTCTGCAACCGGCTGATCGGCATGCGTATTGATCATCACAGCAGGTGCCTTGCCGACAGGCAGGTTGGCGGATTCTTCGGGCAGTTTGCGGTTGTTCGTCTGAGTGACTGCGCGGCGGCGCAGTGCCTCAGCGTGCACGTTAGGATGCACAAACAGTTCGTTCGGTGCGAGTGCCGGTCGTTGGATATCATGTCGATATTGTTCGTAACGCTCGCCGATTTCATGCCAGGCTGCGTCTATCAGTGTCTGCGTTTCAGCGGTTAGCAAGACGCTGCACTTGTCTGGCACGTAGTCCCAAAACGAAGCTGTTTGCTCGAAGAAGAGCGGCAGGTAGTTTTCTATCCCGCCGGGGAAGCGTCCTTCCGATACCTCCGGGTAGATTGCGGTCTCACCCGGATTGCCCTCGAAGCGCTCGCGGTAACGCCGTCTGAAGCTTTTAATGGCT
Source organism: Gammaproteobacteria bacterium (assembly GCA_030426355.1). Taxonomy (GTDB): domain Bacteria; phylum Pseudomonadota; class Gammaproteobacteria; order Steroidobacterales. Next base: position 402,335 of record JAUHYQ010000004.1, on the reverse strand, counting down.
TCAGGATCGGTCGGAAAATCCCGCGCAGGAAGCGAGGCAAAACCTTCCAGCCTTGCTCCGGATCGTTGCGTGTCGGGATCGAATTCGCGCACCGACTCAAGTTCGTCATCAAAAAAATCGAGCCTGATGGGCATGGGTTTGCCCATGGGGTAGATATCGATAAGGGAACCACGGACCGCCATCTCGCCGTGCTGGGTGACCTGAGCAACACGTTCATAGCCATTGTCAGAAAGCCGGGCGCTCAGGAGTTCGATCCCAATGCGCTGTCCACGCCTTATGCTCAGGCTGTGGTGTCGGATGTAGTCGGCAGGCGGTAGCCGGTAAAGCAAGCTTGAAGCCGCTATCACCACGATGGCCGGGCAGGCCTCCAGTAATTCGGCAAGTAAAGCCATGCGGCGCGATACCAGGTCCGGGTGCGGGCTGAAGGCATCATAGGCCAGCAATTCAGCGTCCGGATACAGGCGAACCTGATCGCCGCCGGCAAAAAAAGCAATTTCGCGTTCCAGGCTTTCCGCAGCAGTTACGCTGGGCGCAATCACCAGTAGCGGGTGATCCAGGCGCTTGTGAAGTTCAACGGCATATAAGGCGGTGGCAGCGCCGTAGCAGCTACCGACGTGACGATACTGTCCCGCTGCAAAATCGGAGCCGTGCTGGGAAAGTAGCGTGAGGTGTTGCGACATCAGAAACCCGGGTTGAAAAACCCGGCATTATCCCACATGCCGCGCGGTATGCTGTGTAAGCCGGCCCCTGCTAGCTGTTACTGACGTTTGGCCACTGCGTGCAGGACGTAATCCCGCTCAAAATAAACCACGAAGGGTGCGTATTCCCAACTGGAAATAGGCGGGTCGCCCACTGCGCCATGCCGGGCAGCCGGCTCGCCAAACTGAGCAAGCACATCGGCCTTGGTTGAGCCGCGCTGCGGCTGACCGTTCTGAGCGGTGGGATTGATGCCTTCAACGATCAGCGTATCCGACCAGGCAGCGCCTTGCAGCAGACCCGACAGAACAATAGCGAACATAGCTTTTCGGAGCATGGTACTGGTACTCTCCATTGCGCACATGGCCTCGAATATAGCATTTACGCAAATGCGGGAATACAAAGCAGTTCACATACAAACAGCCGTATTATGCGTCGTCCCGTAGCCGTATTTGTGGGGCTCAGGTATCTGAGAGCGAGTAAGGGCAGCGGTTTCGTGTCCTTCGTAAATGCCGCGTCGGTCATCGGCGTGAGCCTCGGCGTGGCGGCCTTGATCGTCGTTATGTCCGTAATGAACGGCTTTGAGAATGAACTGCGCGAGCGATTGCTCGGCATGACGGCGCACGCGTCTGTCATTGCCGAGGATGGCATCCGGGATTGGTCATCCCTCGTGGCGGCGCTGGAGTCCGACGATGCGATCGTAGCAGCGGCACCCTATATCGAGCTTGAGGCCATGTTGTCGGGCCCGGGAGGGATGACTGCTGGCCTGTTGACCGGTGTTGAACCGGGTATTGAGCGCAGGGTATCGAAGATTGCCGACAACATGGTGTTCGGCGAACTGGATGATTTGCAATCCGGCACTCAGCGCATCGTGCTTGGGCGGGCGCTGGCCAGCAAGCTCGGGGTTGGACCGTTCGACCAGGTGACTTTGCTGGTGCCACAGCCCGGGTCCCGGTCGCCCGCCACGGCGTCGCGCCTATCCAGCTATGTAGTTTCCGGAATATTTGAACTCGGCGTGCAGGATCACGATTCCGTCAGAGCCTTGGTGCATCTGGATGATGCAGCCGAGTTGTTGCAGCTTGATGGGGTTGTCAGCGGTGTTCGGGTAGAGGGGAAGGATATTTTTTCGGCGCCGGCCGCAGTTCGCCGGGCTCTGGCCAATGCGCAGAAGGCCACAAATATCAATACGCGTGCGGCATTGTCGGTGAGGGACTGGACGCAGGAGAACGCCAGCTATTTTCGTGCCATTAAGCTCGAAAAAACCATGATGGCTTTACTGCTGTCCCTGATTATCGGCGTGGCGGCATTCAATATTGTCGCGATGCTGGTGATGGTTGTTACCGAAAAACGCGGCGGCATCGCCATTCTTCGCACACTGGGTTGTTCGCGCCGCGAGGTGGTAATGATTTTCCTGCTTCAGGGCACTGTGATTGGCTGGTTGGGCGCGGCGCTGGGCATTGTTCTGGGGGTTTGGATGGCACTCAATATCGATACACTTGCACCGCTTCTGGAGACGTTGTTTGGCTTCCAGTTTATGCCTGCAGATCTTTACTATCTCACCGAGCTGCCGTCGGACCTTCAGGCCAGCGATGTGTGGCTCGCATCCATTGGTGTATTGCTGGTTACCGCATTGGCGACGGTCTATCCAGCGCTTCGTGCGGCGCAGGTTCAGCCCGCCGAGGTATTGCGTTATGAATAATTGGCTGGCGCGCTAAATGTTCAGGCCCTTCGAAATATTTGTCGGTACACGTTATTTACGGTCACGAAACCGTAATCGTTTTGTGTCATTTATTTCGCTGATATCCGTGATAGGCATCGCAGTCTCTGTGGCCACGCTGATAGTTGTGCTGTCGGTAATGAACGGGTTCGAACATGAGGTCAGAAACCGCATATTGTCCGTGTTGTCTCACGGCAGCGTTACGGGTGTGCAGGGTGTACTTAATGACTGGAAGCTAATCACAGATATTGCCGCGAATGATAAGCGTGTTACCGGCAGCGCGCCTTTTGTCAGCGGGCAGGGCATGCTGGTGGGCAGTGCCGGCGTGGCCGGGGTCGAATTGCGAGGCGTCGTTCCCGCCGCGGAGGAAACCGTGTCGGGCGCCGCAGAGCTGGTTATTGAGGGCAATATGGACACGCTGCAACCGGGTTCTTGGAAACTCATTCTCGGTTCTGAGCTGGCCCGGCGATTGGGTGTAGTCGTCGGCGATAGGGTTGTGTTGCTTATCCCCCAGGGAAGCGTAACGCCCGCTGGCCTTTTGCCGCGTATGCGGCGGTTCGAGGTGAGCGGAATATTTCATGCAGGAATGTATGAATACGATCGCGGTCTGGCCTATGCGCACCTCGATGACATGGCGCGATTGATGCGGCTCGATGATGGCGTAACGGGCGTGAGTTTTGCGGTGACAGAGCCATTGCAGGCGAGCAGTATTGTTCGGGATATTGCGCTTGAGTATGGCGGTGGAGTCTATGTCAGTGACTGGACGAGGCAGCACGCAAATTTTTTTCGTTCTATTGAACTGACCAAGTCAATCATATTTTTCATTTTGCTAATGGTGGTTGCCGTGGCGGCTTTTAATATTGTATCGACGCTGGTAATGGTCGTGCGGGACAAAGGTAGCGAGATTGCCATACTTCGTTCCATGGGCGCTTCGGCATGGGCGGTGCTTAAAATTTTTGTAACCGAGGGCGTGCTGATCGGATTGTTCGGCACAGCGATCGGTGTGATCGCTGGCGTCTTGCTGGCAGTCAATATAGGTACGGTGGTGAGCTGGGTGGAGTGGGCAACCCGCATCCAGTTTGTCGCGCCGGACGTCTATTTTATTAGTCAGTTACCCAGTCAGCTTGAATGGTTCGATGTGTACGTGGTAAGCGGAGTTGCTTTTTTACTGGTCGTGGGCGCAACAATCTATCCTGCGCTTCGAGCTGCGGCCACTCACCCTGCAAGGGCATTGAGACATGAATAGCAACGCAGTTCTGGAATGCCGGAATCTGGTACGCAGTTTTGCTGATGCAGGCGCAACACTGGAAGTGCTGCGCGGTGTAAACGCCAGTATCGCGGCCGGAGAACGTGTCGCTATTGTCGGTGAATCCGGCGCAGGCAAGACAACCCTGTTGCAGGTATTGGGAGGCTTGGATCTTCCCACCAGTGGCCAGGTAATTGTCGGTGGTCGTGACATTGCGCAGTTAAACGGCACCGAACGGGGTTTAATGCGCAACAGAGAGTTGGGTTTTATCTATCAGTTTCACCATTTGTTGCCAGAGTTTTCGGCTTTGGAAAACGTTGCTATGCCATTGCTGATGCGACGCGATGCTCTTTCCAGTGTGCGTGAGCAAGCCACTGAGTTGTTAACACGAGTAGGCCTGGGCCAGCGGTTGCATCATCGCCCGGGTGAGTTGTCGGGCGGCGAGCGCCAACGCGCAGCTGTCGCCCGTGCACTGATAACCAGGCCGGCAGTCGTGCTGGCCGATGAGCCCACCGGCAACCTGGATCATGCCAACGGCGAGAAAGTGTTTGCGCTTATGCTGGAGCTTAACCGCGAGTTCGGTTCCAGCCTGGTGGTGGTCACGCATGATGAAGGGCTGGCAAGCCGCATGGATCGTATTTTGCGATTGGAAAACGGTGTGCTGCTATAGCGCGCTAGTTTGCTGCAGATAATTTCTTGTGTCGGCTGCGATAACGTCGCAACGTCAGCACATGCCAAACCGTGCTGATAGTCAGGTATGCGATCGATGCAGCCGAGGTTGCCATTAGCAGCGAACCGTATATTAGAGGCCGGATTTCGTGCGTAAGCCACGCGAGCGCACCTTCGGGCGGAACCGGTTCAACCGGTATGCCCACCAGTATGGCCCCGATGCGATACGCAAAATAAAACAAGGGTAAGAAAGTCAGCGGGTTTGACACCCAGACTGACAATGCCGCCAACGGCAGATTCACCCTTAATAAGAGTGCGCCTATTATGGCCAGGGCCGTTTGCCCGGGTATAGGCAGCAATCCGAAAAACAAACCCAGCGCAACGCCTCCGCTTACCGAACGACGGTTGGCGGAAAAATAAACCGGATGGGTGAGCAGGAACTCAAACGGTCTCAGGTACCAGAGCTGCTTCTTTTTCGGGTCAAACCGCCGGCTAAAGCGGCTAAAAAAACGGCGCGGCATCGTATAGCTTGAATTGTTTAGTGGCTGTCATTGCGGGTCGGTATTCTCGCACGTTTATGGAACTTGTGGCGCTGGCATCATTATTTGGCACAGTCGCCGGTTTGTGGATAAAGCCACCGGTGGGTGAGCTCGTGTTGCTGGGCGCGGCGGTGCCCGCACTTATTTTGGCAGCACGTTTCGGCGGGCGCGTGCTGTTCGCTTTATTAGGCGCGTATTGCTGGGCAACCTTGCACGGTTTTGCATACCAGAGCCGGCTGCCCGGGATTGAAATACGTGATCAGGATATCGGGGTAAGCGGCTGTGTGGCCGACTTTCCGAGAGTTTCCGAACAGAGCACGTCTTTCCTTTTTGAATTGGCTGGCTCCCCGACAGGGCCGGCGCGGCTGTATTTGCGTTCCTTCGATCAGACGTTGCAACTGCAAGCCGGTGACTGCTACGACCTGGTCGTTCGCCTGAAACCACCCCACGGACTTAGCAACCCTGGGCAGTCCGACCGGCAGCTGTGGTTGATGATGCAGCGCGTGCATGCGACGGGTTACCTGAGGCCTGGTTCGCCGCCTCAGGCCCGCCCTGATCTGATGCAATACAAGCCCGGTTTGCGCTTGCGCCGATACGTTCTGCGGCGGATTCGCGCGGCCGTGACCACGCGCGCTGCGGAGGCAGCTTTGCTGGAAGGCCTGACAGTGGGCGTGCGCAGCGCCATAAGTCCGCAGCAATGGCAGTTGTTTCGGGCTACAGGGACAATTCACCTGATGGCGATTTCGGGATTGCACGTGGGTCTGGTTGCCGCCGGGCTCTGGTGGATGGTCAGGACCGGCTGCCGGCTTAATGGTCGGCCAGCCTCGCGGTGGCCGGCCACGCTGGCGGCCGGGGGCGGCGCACTGGGGTATGCCGTATTAGCCGGCTGGTCGGCACCGACTTCGCGTGCGGCGTTGATGTGTTTGCTGCTGTTGGGGATCAGCGGTCTCCGCCGCGCACCCCGGCCGATCACCGTGCTATCGGCCGTCGCTGTTGTCGCTCTGGTTGCCGATCCCTTCGTTGTGTTTTCGTCGGGATTCTGGATGTCTTATCTGGCCGTGTTGCTGCTGGTAACCCTTCGTTACCATCAGGCTATGCAGGGTTTAGTGGCGCCGGCGCAAATGTTGATCGCTGCAGCACGAGCTCAGGTGCGTCTGAGTGTCGGCCTGGCATTGCCCAACATGCTGTTGTTCGATGCCATGGTGATTCTGGGTCCGGTGGTGAATCTGCTTGCCATACCGGTGTTTTCTCTGCTGGTATTGCCACTGTGTCTGCTGGCTGCGGGATGCTTGCTGATAGTGCCGGTTCTCGGTGAGTGGTTGTTGGCAGCTGCGACTGCGGTGCTCGCGGCCTTCGTTAGTGCACTGGAATACGCGGAAAGAGCCGCTCCGCTGCCACCCGATTGGCTTGCAGGCAATAAATTTGCACTGCCCGTCGTGGGTGCTATCACTGCCGTGCTGTTGTTGCCAGCACCGCTACGCTCCATACGCTCGGCGCTGGCTTTGTTGGTTCTTGCAGGTGGTGGCATTGCCATGACCGACCCGCCGTCGCCCTTGCGTATCGACGTGCTGGATGTCGGGCAGGGCACCGCGGTCGTTGTTCGCACACCTGCCAAAGCCTTATTGGTTGATACGGGTCCGCGCTGGCCCGGGGGCGACGCAGGCATCACCACCGTGCTGCCTTTTCTGCGCGCGATCGGCGTGAAACAGCTGGATGCTGTGCTGGTCTCGCATGCCGATGCTGATCATATTGGCGGGCTCAATAGCGTAATAAGCGGTATTCGCGTCGGAAGTGTATTCATGCCCAGCCCGCCATCAGGCTCTGCCCATTTCCGCTGCGACAGGGGCATGAGCTGGCGGTGGGAGCAGGTTGACTTCCAGATCGTACACCCGGCTGGTCTGGCGGGCTGGTCGGAAAACGAGGCTTCGTGCATTTTGCTGGTGCGCTACCGGGAGGCACAAGTCATGCTTCCCGGCGACATCGAGAGTGCGGCCGAAAGCGTCATGGTCGCGCGGCTTGATTCGTTACAGAGTGACCTGGTGATCGTGCCCCATCATGGCAGTAAAACATCGTCGACTGATGCTTTTGTGCGAGCAGTCCGGCCGCGATACGCCGTTGCGACAACGGCTTTCTGGAATCGCTGGCAGTTTCCCGCTGCGCCTGTTACTGAGCGGTGGCAATCTGTGGGAGCGTGTATGCTTGATACAGCGCATACTGGTGCCCTGGCATTCGCATGGCTGCCAGATACCGGTTTGACACTGCAGGCCGCTCATAAGCGACACTGGCTGCGGCCATGGGCAATTCGCCCATTATCTGATGATGATTGCCTTGGGGCTTGAACAAGCTATAAAAAGTTCGGTCAGCGGGGTATAGTTGCAGCGCCTTATTTGGTACCCCTCAGGGACGGGAATGCTGGAAATTATTAAAGCCGGTGGGTGGGTCATGTTTCCCATCATCGTGTGCTCCGTGATGGCGGTCGGCATCATGCTTGAGCGTCTTTGGACCCTTCAGGAAAAGCGCGTGTTGCCGCGGCGCCTGACCAAAGAGGTGTGGGAGTGGGTGAGTACCAATAAACTGAACCACGAACACCTCAAGAACCTTCACGACAGTTCGCCTTTGGGCGAGGTGCTCAGCGTTGGCCTGAGCAACCGGCATCGCAGCCGCGAAATCATGAAAGAGCGCATTGAAGACACCGGTCGTCATGTTGTGCATGATCTGGAGCGCTATCTGAATACCCTCGGAACCATTGCCGCTATTTCACCGCTGCTGGGTTTGCTGGGTACCGTTGTCGGCATGGTGAACGTGTTCGAGGCAATCACCAGTCAGGGAGTTGGCAACCCGTCTGTGCTGGCGGGTGGTATTTCAGAGGCGCTAATTACCACCGCGGCCGGGCTAATTGTCGCCATACCTTCATTAATTGGCTACCGCTACTTGCGCGGCCGGGTGGAAGCTCTGGTTGTACGTATGGAAAAAGAAGCCATCACTCTTGTTGAAGCGTTACACCGTAAACGTTATCTCGATGCTCTGGGCAAGGGCGAGAGCATGAACGGTGGCACCACCCGAGCCGGTCAGCAGGATGAATCTCAGTAGTCGCAGGCGGGAAGAACCCGAGATAAACCTGACATCGTTGATTGATGTGGTGCTGCTGTTGCTGGTGTTTTTTATGATTACCACGAGTTTTGTGCGCGAATCGAAGATCGGTATCCGGTTACCTGAGGCCTCATCTACGGATACTGTCTCAGTTCAGGAAGAGCCTATGGTTATTGCAGTCACGGCACAAGGCACTTACCTGGTCAACGGGCGTTTGCTCATTGACGCTCGTCCCGAGACTCTGGAAAGTGCGGTACGTAAGCTGGCCGGTGATGACCCGGGTGCGCAGGTAACTATCAGTGCGGATGCCGAAGCCACCCATCAATCGGTTATTACCGCAATGGATGTGGCGGGCAGAGTGGGTTACACCGAGATTAACATTGCGACGGTTCGGCAGGAACAGGCTGACTAGCGGTGGCTGATTCCACTTCCACGGACCGTAATTCTGCGGGCAATTATTCGTCGCTTGCCATTTATAAACGATTGCTGACAATGAGTTCGCAATACTGGCCGGTATTTATAGCGGTCGCGGTCAGCTCTGCATTATTTGCGGCTTCGGACGCCGGCTTTGCTTATCTGATTAAGCAGCTTACTGATACGGTAGCGGCGGGGAATAACCTTACACCGGAACAGGCGTTCATACGGCAGTGGTTACCTGTAGGGGTGCTGTTGTTATTTGTTGTGCGCGGGCTGTCGAACTTCGGTTCCGTATATGGCATGGGGTGGATCTCTAATCGCGTGGTTAAGGAGATACGCCGCCGGGTTTTTGATCGTTACCTTACATTGCCGACTAGGTTTTTTGACGGGCATGCTGCCGGCACACTGCTTTCCAAGTTGACGTATGACGTTGCGCAGGTGGCGGAATCGGCATCCAACTCCATCGTTGTTGTCTTTAAAGACTCATTGACGATCATTTTTCTGGTTGCCTACATGTTGATCCTGAGTGTTGAGCTTTCAGGATTCGTATTTGTGGTTGCGCCGCTTATCGCTTTGCTGGTTCGCTATCTGGGGACACGCTTCAGACGTTACAACCAGCGCATACAGGCCAGTGTTGGTGATCTCACCCGGATAGGTTCAGAGGCATTGCAGGCCAACCGTGAAGTCAAAATTTTTGGCGGCCAGGCTTATGAATCAGGGCGTTTTGAACGGGCAAACGAGGGCAACAGGCGCATTCAAATGCGTTTGCTGGCAACCTCTGCCGCCGGTAACGGTGTAACCGTTTTAGTTACCGCTTTTGGGGTCGCCGGCGTTATTTACCTGATCGGTCAGATCGAAATTGCCGTGGCGGATGTTGCGGGCTTTATCACCGCCATGGTTTTATTGATGGCACCCCTAAAGCGACTGACAACCGTTAATGCGACCATTCAGCGCGGTATCGCGGCAGGCGAAAGCCTGTTCCGCATATTGGACGAAGCTGCGGAAACAGATACCGGGAGCTTTGCGCCGGACACGGTCACAGGGCGAGTTGAATTTCGCGACGTTAATTTTACGTACAGCAGTGGTGAAAGCCGGGTGCTGCACGGGATCAATCTGGACGTTGCTCCCGGCGAAACCATTGCGCTGGTTGGTCGGTCCGGCAGCGGTAAGTCCACACTGGTGAGTTTGTTACCGCGTTTTTACGAATGCGACAGTGGCGAGATACGCATCGACGACGTGCCGTTGCACGAATACTCGCTGGAGGGATTGCGTCGGCATATCAGCCTCGTCAGCCAGGAAGTTACTTTGTTCAATGACACGATTGCCGCGAACATTGCCTACGGCGGTTTAGCCGAGACTTCTGCTGATGATATTGAACAAGCGGCCATCGCTGCTCACGTGACAGAATTTACCGCGTCGCTTAGCGAAGGCCTGAATACGGTGGTGGGCGATCGCGGCGTGTTGTTATCCGGTGGCCAGCGGCAGCGCATATCCATTGCCCGCGCATTGCTGAAGAACGCGCCCATTCTTATTCTGGATGAGGCGACTTCGGCGCTCGACACCGAGTCAGAGCGCCATATTCAAGGCGCGCTGGACAGGCTGATGGCCAACCGGACGACGTTTGTAATTGCGCATCGGCTGTCCACCATAGAAAAGGCGGATCGGATTGTCGTCATGGACGACGGTCGTATGGTGGAAACAGGGCGTCATGCAGATCTCATCAACGCCAATGGCGTTTACGCCGCGCTCTACCGTTTGCAGTTCAATGAACACGGCGACGCGGCTCCATAAATTAAGCGAGTCTTGCTGGTACGGGCGCTCGCCGCTTTCGGCTTTGCTGCTGCCGTTTGCCTGGTTATTCATTTTGATTGCAGCGCTGCGACGTCTGGCTTATTCAGCCAATTTATTCACAACCGAGGAAACGGGTGTGCCGGTAATTGTCGTCGGCAACATTACTGCGGGCGGGGCAGGGAAGACACCGGTCGTGGCATGGCTGGCCGCGCAGTTGGTTAGCCGCGGCTACCGACCGGGCATCGTTAGTCGTGGCTACGGCAGTAACGTGTCTGATTCGGTCAGGCTGGTAAACGCATCCAGTTCGGCGGAGGAGTGCGGCGATGAGCCCGTGCTGCTCGCGCGCATGACCGGTTGTCCGGTCGTCGTAAGCAGGGATCGCGTCGCGGCGGTCCGGAAAGTTTGGGAGCAGGGCGTGGACGTGGTCATCTCGGATGACGGATTACAGCATTACCGGCTACATCGTGATGTCGAAATTGCGGTAGTGGACGGCGAGCGGCAGTTTGGCAACGGGCGGAGGCTGCCGGCAGGACCCTTGCGCGAATCGATCCAGAGGCTGGAGGAAGTGGATGCAGTGCTGTTTAATGGCGGTGATGAGCACGAGGATCGGTTCTCATTGGATCTGACTGATGCCGTGCGCCTTGATGGCAAAGAGACACGGCCATTGAGTTCATTTGCCGGCCGGTCTGTGTGGGGCGTTGCTGCCATCGGCAACCCAGGGCGTTTTTACGATGCCCTTCGCGCACATGGCCTGCAGGTTCATGAGACGGCTGTTGCTGATCACGGTGTGATCGACATAGCAGCATTGCAGGCCAAAAGCCCGAAGCCTGTGCTTATGACGCAAAAAGACGCCGTAAAATACACGACGGCGGAAGGCGCCGATGTCTGGTACGTTCCGGCTGTCCTGGAGATGTCCGAGGCTACCGCTACCCGGCTGCTCGATATGGTCATCAGTCGACTGCCCGTTAAAAATGAGTGCGCATGAACAACCCATTCAGAATTGTTATTCCGGCACGTTATGAATCCTCGCGGTTGCAAGGAAAGGTGTTAATGGCCATTGCCGGAAAACCCATGCTGCAGCATGTATGGATGCGGGCGGGCGAGAGCGGTGCCACTGATATAGTGATTGCCACCGACAGCGCTCAGGTTGCCGACGTGGCAGAGGCATTTGGTGCGGACGTGTGTTTAACCAGCCCGGATTGCCGCTCCGGCACCGATCGTGTTGCAGAAGTCTGTTTTCAGCGTTGCTGGGATGATGACTGTCCGGTCGTCAACGTGCAGGGAGATGCGCCGCTGATGCCGCCGGCAAGCATCGCGCGGGTTGCGAAGTTACTGAACAGATATTCATCGGCTTCGATTGCGACCCTCTGTACGCCGCTGAAATCGGCTGAAGATTACTCTGACCCCAATGTTGTGAAGGTGGTGTGCGATGCGGGCGGGCGGGCGTTGTACTTCAGTCGCGCACCGATCCCCGCCGTGGGTCACGGCAGTTCCGTGAGTGATGCTGCCGCACACGGATATCGGCACTTGGGGCTTTATGCTTATCGTCCGGATGCATTGCGGCAGCTTAGTGCCGCACCGCCTTGTGATCTGGAACAGCTTGAGCGTCTTGAGCAATTGCGGGCTTTGTGGATGGGGATGGAGATTCGTGTCGAGGTGGATACAGAATCTCACGGTCCGGATGTCGATACACTGGCCGATTTGGAACGCGTGGTTGAGTTGTTGAGCAATCGCGGCGGTGTGCCGGGTGCCGTTAAGTGAGTCGTCCGGTGCGCATGCTGTTCGTCTGTATGGGCAATATCTGCCGCTCGCCGACAGCGGAGGGCGTGATGACCAAATTGCTGCTTGAACGCAACCTCACGGCAGCATTCGAGCTGGACTCGGCAGGCACGCATGCTTATCACGTTGGTCAACCGCCTGATGCCAGAGCTGTCGCCGCGGCTCGATTGCGGGGTGTTGAGCTTGCTCATTTGCGGGCACGTCAGATAAATGTGGACGATTTCTATCGCTTTGACCATGTTCTGGCGATGGACGAGGACAACCTGCAATCATTGAATGCCCTGAAGCCGGCGGACGCGACGGCACAGGTCAGCCTGCTTTTGCGTTATAGCAAGACAAACCCGCACGGCACCGTGCCCGATCCGTATTACGGCGGTGCTGTAGGCTTCGAGCGCGTGCTCGATATGCTTGAAGAAGTCAGCGAAGAATTATTGGCCGCTTGTCTCGACCGCTAACCTTCGCTGAAGATGGCATTACGGCTGTTCGTCGGATGACCAGACTTTATAGCTTTGTTTGGTTTCGCCGGCAGATGATTCCCAGGGAAGCAATCTATCCTTGTCGCCGCTGCTCTTTTCGGTCGTTTCGGCACGCTTACCCCCGTTGACCGGCATCACCCGCTCAGGCGGCGCCGCGGCATCGGCAGCAGATTGATTAGAACTCGTCGTTTGCGCACCGCCAGAATCCTGAGCCTGCAGTTGCCTTGGGGCTGGGGCGCCTGCCTGCTGGTTATTTTCGCCAGCGGTATTCTGCTTGCTTGCACCATCGTCATTTGCGCTGTTCCGGTTGCGTCCGGAAGGGCGTCTGCGGCGACGACGCTTACGGGCTGTGCCGTTGCTGTCATCAGCATTCTTTGGGGCCGCCTTGTTAGGTCGACTGCGGCCGCTATCTTGCTGCTGCCCGTTATTCGCCTTGTCAGCATTGTCAGCCGCTGCTTCGGTACGCCTTTCACCGCCTGCCTTTCGGCGGCCTCGGGTGTCACGGCGACTGGATTGTCGTGCATTGGATTTTTTACCGCGACTGTTGCGGGCGCTATCGGAAGGCTTATCGCGCGCCGGTTTATCGGCTTCCTTGTCAGTATCCCCGCCAAACAGCTTTTTGATGGCAGCGAACAGACCTCCGCCGGACTCCACTTTGGTCGCATTTGAGGCAATCGGTGTGGGCGCAGGTGTTTCAGGTTTCACGCCGGCAACGGCTGGCTTCTCGGTAATCGTTTTGGTGGAAAGTTTCTGTGCTTCTTCGAGCACATCCGCTTCCGGCGTCACCAGATCATAGCTGGAGCCGGTGTTTTCCGGCAGCAGCACCTGGTCGTCGCGAACCCGTCTCAATGTGTAATTGGGCGTTTCGAGGGCTGCGTTGGCGACCAGTAACAATTCAACGTTGGTTTGCTGCTCGACACGATGTATCCACTCGCGCTTTTCGTTTAGCAAAAAGGTTGCGACATCAATGGGCAATTCCGCGATGACTTTTGCTGTGCGATCCTTGCGCGCTTCTTCGCCGAGGAGCCGCAATATTGCCAGAGCCAGCGATTCAACGCTGCGCACAACTCCCGAGCCGTTACAGCGCGGGCAAATCTGATTGGCCGATTCACCCAGCGAACGGCGCAACCTTTGCCGCGACATTTCCAACAGACCAAAGCGAGATATGCGGCCAATTTGCACCCGGGCTCTGTCGGTACGCACGGCATCGCGTAATCGGTTTTCTACCTCGCGCTGATTGCGATTCGGGCCCATGTCAATAAAATCGATCACCAGCAACCCGCCAAGATCCCGGATACGGCACTGCCGTGCAATTTCATCTGCGGCTTCAAGATTCGTCGCCAGTGCAGTGGCTTCGATATCACCGCCGCGGGTGGCGCGAGCGGAGTTAATGTCTATAGATACCAGCGCCTCGGTATGGTCAATCACGATACTGCCGCCCGATGGCAAGTTCACGCTGTGGGCAAATGCCGATTCAATCTGGCTCTCTATTTGAAAGCGCGTGAACAGGGGTACTTCGTCTTCGTAGAGCTTAAGTTTACGGATATTGTGTGGCATCACCTGTTCGACAAATTCACGGGCTTCCTCGAAAGCTGTTTTGTCGTCGATCGTGATTTCGCCGATGTCGGCGTTAAAGTGGTCGCGAAGTGCGCGAACAATAGGGCTGCTGTCCTGATATATCAGGAACGGTGCGGGTTGCTGCACTACCACCTGAAGGATGGCGTCCCAAACGCTCTTAAGGTATTGCAGATCCCACTCTAGCTCTTCGACTGAGCGGCCAATGCCGGCCGTTCGTACGATGCAGCTCATCTTCGGGGGCACTTCCAGTTGCTTCTGAACGCGACGTATATCCTCGCGGTCTTCTCCGGCGATGCGCCTCGATACGCCGCCACCGCGGGGATTGTTCGGCATCAGCACGATGAAGCGACCGGCCAGGCTGATAAAGGTCGTGAGTGCCGCGCCCTTGTTGCCGCGCTCGTCTTTATCGACTTGCACGACGATTTCCTGACCTTCCTTCAGCACTTCCTTGATATTGATGCGCTGACCTGAGGAGGGTTCTTTAAGGAAGTACTCGCGCGAAATGTCTTTCAGCGGGAGAAAGCCGTGCCTCTCAGCCCCGTAATCAACGAAGGCGGCATCCAGGCTTGGCTCAATGCGGGTTATTTTGCCTTTGTATATATTGGCTTTTTTCTGGCGGCTTGAATCTACCTCGATATCAAGGTCATATAGCTTCTGACCATCTACTATGGCCACACGCAACTCTTCTTCCTGAGTTGCATTGATTAACATTCTTTTCATAAGAGCCTACTTGTATCCTTTTAAGGGCCCTTGGCTTGTTGCAACTCCGAGCTGACAGCCTGAATGTCCACGCACGCCAAGCCAACGCAGCAGGGATGCACGCCAATGCGGCAACCTCCTGAGGGGTGGGTGGGGAATTGTGAGCTACTGTCTGCATTGAGCAGTCCCGTTAAGTCAAAAACGAGTCAAAGAAACTGTTGAGTTGTTATCTATCAGCCAAGTGGCCAATTGAGTCCTGTCTGGGGACGTAAAACTGCCCGGGCGTCACAGCGCCCGGATAAAAAACCTATAATGGTGCCTCGCGGCCTACCGCAGCACACGGCTGCGGTCGCTAAGTAATATATCAGTCATAAGTCTTTTCATCAACGTATTGATTCCGGTGAGTTTTCCTTGAGTATGGCCACTTCTGGCGCTAAAACCGCCGCACGACTGGTTACGGTTGACGCTGACAGCGCCGGCCGACGGCTGGACAATTTTCTGCTTAGCGAGCTCAAAGGCATGCCCCGCACGCGCATTTACCGCCTGATTCGCAAGGGCGAAGTCCGGGTTAATAAAGGCCGCAGCAAGCCTACGGCGCGTCTGGAAGAAGGCGATATCGTGCGCATTCCGCCCGTACTCAATATCGCGCCTGAGGTCGGGCGAGGCGCGGCTCCCGTGGCGACGCCGCGGAATGTGGACTGGATACGCGCATTGATTTTGCATGAGGATGAACATCTGCTGGTGCTGGACAAACCGGCAGGCTTAGCGGTACACGGCGGCAGCGGCATCAGTCTTGGCGCTATTGAATTGTTGCGGGCTGCACGTCCTGATTGCCATTACCTTGAGCTGGTGCATCGGCTGGATCGCGATACCAGCGGCTGTTTATTGGTGGCAAAAAAGCGCAGCGCATTGCGAAGCTTGCACGAGCAATTGCGCGAAGGTCGAGTGCGAAAGGAATACCTCGCGCTGCTTAGCGGGGCATGGGAGGGGGATGCCCGGGAAGTGGATTTTCCGCTGGTGGTTGAACACCGGCAGAACGGCGAACGGCATGTGCGCACTGGTGCGGATGGCAAAGTAGCGCTGACAAGGTTTTTTCCGCTAGAACGTTTTGCGAATGCCGTGCTTTGCCGGGTTGAATTACTGACGGGTCGGACTCATCAGATTCGCGTGCATGCCGCCGCCATAGGTTATCCGGTGGCGGGCGATAATCGCTACGGGATTGTTGGCGCGGAAAACGAAATCAAAGCCGACCGTTTGTTCCTGCATGCCCGGATGATCGAGGTTCTGCACCCGGCTAATGATCAGCCGGCGCTTTTTGAGTCGCCACTGCCAGAAGCCCTGACCACTTTGCTGGCGCGGTTACGGTCAGCATGACAAACCCGCCTTCCCGGCGGTTTGGTCAGCTACGTTAGTAGCTGAATACCGGCTCGACGCAGGCAGTTGCCAAGCCAGATAATCGGCAGGCCAATCAGGCCCGACGGATCCTTATTCTCGATCGATTCAAATAACAGAGGGGCGTGAGCTTCTGATTTGAAGCTGCCGGCACAGTCCCAAGGTTCGTCAAGTTGCAGGTAGGCATCGATTTCAGCGCGGGTGAGGTCACGAAAACGCACCGAGGTGATATCAGTGTGGGATTCCGTAAAACCGAGCTCCCGGCACAACACCGTTACGGCCGAATAAAAATTAACGGTTTGCCCCGAGCAGGCCGTTAGCTGCGCCGCGGCATTAGCGGCGTTGCCCGGTTTGCCTAAAACACGCTCTCCCAGTGCCGCCACCTGATCCGAGCCTATCACCACGGCATCGGGGTTGAGCGTTGCAATGGCGGTGGCTTTGCTTGTCGCCAGGCGGGTCGCCAGGTTGGCCGGCGATTCCCCGGCAACCGGGCTTTCATCGATATTTGCCGCGATGACGCTGAATTTCGCTGTCAGGCGACTCAGCAGCACTCGTCGGTACGGTGACTGCGAGGCGAGAATGATTCTGCGTTCAATTGTGGCCATGTTACTGATTTTTGGTATGATGCCGCGGTTATGCTCGCTGATCGTATCGGGATTCCACAGCTGCGTGATATGGCCGGTCGATCGGAGCGGGTTGTCACTGTCATTGAGCTCGTCGAGCTTGAGAGAATAGCCGATTTATTCAACCAAGAGTGGGTGGATGGTAAGTCGGCCAATAGCGGTCACTACCGTTTGCAAGTGGAAGCGCAATTTGCGGATCACGGTCGTGGCTTTCCGGAGCTGGTGTGCCAGGTCAGCGGGATTTTGCCGCTGAGTTGTCAGCGTTGCCTGACACTGCTGGACTGGGACGTAGCGCTGGAATTCAGGCTGGCGATAGTGGCAACTGAAAGTGATCTTGATCACGTGACTGAGCGTTTCGATGCAGTGGTTGCCGATGAGCACGGATTCAGTTTGGTCGAAGCTGTAACAGACGAGTTGCTGGGCAGTTTGCCATTGGCGCCGACACACAATGATCGGGCGCAATGCGCGGATGTAGAAGAGTATATACAGGCTGTCCCCGATGATGACGGGGCAGCACATAAAGAACAGGTTAACAGGCCATTCTCGAACCTCGCCACATTGGTTGGCCGTGGTTCGAGAACGGACGATATGGATAGTAATTGAGTTTTCGGAGTACACACGATGGCCGTACAAAAAAGTAAGCGCACCCCTTCAACACGCGGGATGCGTCGCAGTCACGACAAACTGAAGGGTCCGGCCCTGTCGACTGACAAAACCACCGGAGAATCTCACCTGCGTCATCACGTTGGTGCGGACGGTTATTACCGCGGCAAGAAGATTATCGATACCCCCGCAGAAGACCTGGAATAGGGTCTGAACCTTGCCAGTTACCATTGCTCTGGATGCCATGGGCGGAGACCATGGGCCAAGTGTTTGCGTGCCCGCCGCGCTGGGCATGCTGGCCGACAATCCCGATCTGCGCATTATTCTGGTGGGGCAGGAGAGTCGCATACGGCCACTGTTAAACGGTAACAGCGACCGGCTTTCCGTCGTGCATGCCAGCGAAGTCGTCCAGATGGATGAAAAGCCCGCGGATGCGCTGCGCAAGAAAAAAGATTCTTCCCTGCGGGTGGCCATTAATCTGGTCAAACTAGATAAAGCCGACGCCTGCGTGAGCGCGGGCAACACTGGCGCGCTGATGGCCACCGCCAAATTCGTGTTGAAAACACTGCCCAGCATTGATCGGCCCGCCATCATGGCCGCTTTGCCGACCGTTAAAGGGCATATGTATATGCTGGATCTCGGTGCGAACTCTAATTGCAGTTCCGAGCATCTGTTCCAGTTTGCCGTGATGGGTTCGGTGGTCGCGTCAGTTATCGAGAACATTGAGCATCCGCGCGTCGCCTTGCTGAATATTGGCGAGGAAGAGATGAAGGGTAACGACAACATTCGGCAAGCTGCCGCGTTGCTGTCAGCCAGCAATCTCAACTACACGGGTTTTGTGGAAGGTGACGGTATAAGCAAGCATGTGGCGGACGTTATAGTGTGCGACGGATTTACCGGTAACGTTGCGCTTAAAGTCATGGAAGGCACCGCCAGTCTGGTCAGTCACTTCATACGCCAGGGTTTTGGCAGCGGGCTTTACGGTCGGTTTTCGGGCCTGGTGGCTTTGCCGGTGCTTAAGCGCCTGCGCAAATCACTGGATCCGCGTCAATACAATGGCGCCAGTCTGGTCGGTTTGAACGGAATCGTTATCAAGAGTCACGGTGGCGCCGATGAACTGGCCTTGCAACAGGCGATTCGGGTTGCAATGCTTGAGGTTGAAAAGAACGTTCCAGAGACCATTCACCGTATGTTGGCGGAGCAGGAAGCTTGATTTATTCACGTATCGCAGGGACGGGTCACTATGCGCCGGAGAAGGTACTGACGAATGCCGATCTCGAGAAAATCGTCGATACCAGCGATGAGTGGATTCGCACGCGCAGCGGGATAGAACGGCGCCATATAGCCGAAGACAACCAGACCACCACGGATTTGGCTGAGCAAGCCTGTCGCGCCGCGATGGAGTCGGCCGGCGTGGGCCCTGCTGACATTGATTTCATAGTGGTCGGTACCACGACCCCGGATCTGGTTTTTCCGAACGTCGGTTGTCTCCTGCAAAACCGTCTGGGTATACACGGTTGCCCTGCATTCAGCGTTGAAACGGCCTGCAGCGGGTTTATTTACGGATTAAGCATCGCTGACAAGTTCATACGCTCGGGCGAAGCTAAATGCGCGCTGGTTGTCGGCGCGGAGACCTTGTCACGCATCGTTGATTGGACCGACCGCGCAACGTGCGTGTTGTTTGGTGACGGTGCCGGGGCTGTCGTTTTAAAGCCCGATACCGAGGCCGGTATATTGTCCACGCATCTGCGGGCCGATGGCCGGTACCACGAATTGCTGACCGCCAGAAGCGGGGTATCGGTGCAGCCTGCTGGCGATGCCTTGCGTGATGGTTACAACGTGCGAATGGCCGGGGGAGAGATATTCAAAGTTGCTGTCAAAAGCATGGGCTCGATAGCTGAAGAAGCGCTGGTCGCGAACAACATTGATAAGTCGGAAATCGACTGGATCGTTCCTCATCAGGCTAACATCCGCATTATTCAGGCCTTGAGCAAACGTGTTGACGTGTCGATGGATAAGGTCGTGCTTACTCTGCAGGAGTTCGGCAACACATCGGCAGCATCCATACCCATGGCGCTTGATGTGGCGGTTCGCGATGGGCGCATACGTCGTGGTCAGCTGCTGATGTTTGCAACATTCGGCGGCGGTCTCACCTGGGGTTCGGCGTTACTGCGCTATTAAAGCCTGCGGCCATTGGTCGCGGTGGAACGGATTTTGATCATGTCTGTTGATAATCGTTCAGGCATATTATCTCGCATCGGCTTGCTGTCGGGCCCTGTGCTCGCCGTGCTGACCTATGTATTGCTTCCTGAAACGTATATCGGGAACGATGGTCTTACACAGATCCTGCCTGTATCCGCTCGGGCCGCTGCTGCGGTCGGTGTGTTGATGGCGTGTTGGTGGATGACGGAAGCCATTCCCGTGTACGCGACTGCCTTGCTCCCGCTGGTGTTGTTCCCGCTGTTTGGCGTTACGGACATTCACACCGCCGCGGCGTCATACGGGCACGAAATTATTTATCTGTTTCTGGGTGGATTCGTACTGGCACTCGCACTCGAGCGTTGGAATTTGCATCGACGCCTGGCCTTGAATGTACTGACGGCTGTAGGCGCTTCACCGCGCCGCATAGTAGGGGCCTTCATGGCAGTATCAGCATTGCTAAGTATGTGGGTTACCAACACTGCTACAACAATCATGTTATTGCCCGTTGCGGTCAGTGTGATTCGTATGTTGCCGATGAAAGATCTGGATGACGGGAAAGCAGATTCTCCGTTTGCGCTGTGTTTGCTGTTGGGGATTGCCTATGCGTCTTCCATTGGAGGAATGGGAACCATTGTCGGCACAGCGCCGAATGTATTTGCGGTGTCCTTTATCAAGGAGCAAACGGGCATCGATATCGGCTTTCTGGAATGGATGAAGTTTGCGGTGCCGTTGGTGTTGCTGTTTGTGCCTTTTGCATGGCTTCTGCTCACCCGTATTATTTATCCTGTGCGTGTGAAAACAATTCCCGGTGTGGAGGCGTTGCTGGATGACGAGCGTAATAAATTGGCTGCCATGGCGCGGGCAGAGTGGCTCACATTAGCGGTTTTCTTGCTGGCTGCACTGGCATGGATTAGTCGCCCGATATTGAACGGATTGCGGTGGGGTGAATTGCAGCCGTTATCCGGATTGACCGATTCAGGCATTGCGATCGCTGCCGCGTTGTTGCTGTTTGTCATTCCAGTGAATTTTCGCCGCGGCGAGTTTTTGATGGACTGGCCGACAGCTTTGCGGCTGCCCTGGGGTTTATTGCTATTGTTTGGCGGTGGTTTGTCGCTGGCGGCAGCACTTTCCGACAGCGGGTTTAGTGCGTATCTGGGCGAGCAGGCGAGCCATTTCGCGGGTTGGCCACTGTGGCTGGTGATATTAACCGTCACCACTATGGTGGTATTTCTCACTGAATTGACCAGTAACACAGCCACCACGGCGACGTTGATACCCTTGTTATACGCTGCCGCGGTGGGCCTTGGTTTGCCGCCGCTGTTGATTGTGTTGCCGGCCACCTTTGCGGCCAGCTGTGCCTTTATGCTGCCCGTGGCCACGCCACCCAATGCCATCGTTTTCGGCACGGGGTACTTGCGCGTCGCGCATATGAGCAGGGCAGGCTTGTGGCTCAATATAGGCGCAATCGCGCTGATCACGCTGGCAGCCTATGCCATACTGATCCCCTTGCTTGGTATTTCCATCTGATCGTTTTGTTGGCTTTTTCTACTGTCTGGTGTTGGTATTCATGCGTTTCAGGAATTTTTTTTCAGCGTTAAACATTTTATTTTTGTCCGCGCCGGTATATGCCGGTAGCGTGCATGAGCTGGTTGATACCAACGATGTGGTGGGCGCTCTATCCAGTTATGTCAGTCGGTATGAAGATACGATGGTGGATATTGGCCGCGCGTATAACCTTGGGTTTGAAGAGCTCCGGCTCGCCAATCCGGCAGTAGATCCCTGGCTGCCGGGCGAGGGCACTGAACTGATATTACCCACGGCATTTATTCTGCCGCGGGCGCAACGTCAGGGCTTAGTGGTTAATATTGCTGAGTATCGGGTGTACTTTTACTACCGTGTCGATGAGCAGTCTTTTGTTGCAGCCCTGCCGGTCAGTATTGGGCGCATGGACTGGGCCACGCCCTTGGGGCGTACGCAAATTGTTGCCCGTGCTGAACGGCCAAGCTGGTATCCGCCAGAGTCAGTTCGTCAGGAACATGCTGCCGACGGTCGTGAGTTACCGCGGGTAGTGCCACCTGGTCCGGATAACCCCTTGGGTGAATACGCGCTGCGACTGGCCTTGCCGGGCTATCTGATTCACGGTACTAATCGACCTTCCGGCGTTGGCATGCAAGTGACCCACGGTTGCATTCGATTGTTTCCTGAAGACATCAGGTGGCTGTTCCCCCGCACTGCTGTCGGCATGCCGGTGCAAATCGTTAATCAGCCGGTGAAATTTGGCTGGGTCGGTGATGAGCTTTATCTTGAGGTTCATCCTGCTCTGGAATTAGAGGACGGCGATTCCGAATTAAATATGACGGTACTGACCGAGGAATTTGTGCACGCTACCCAGGATCGCTCGGCTGAAGTTGATTGGGATTTAATCACCAGCGTGTTTATGTCGCGGCGGGGTTTGCCGGTCAAGGTGGGTCAGGCTGTGGTTGATGACGGGCAAAAAAAAGCCGCGGCTGATGCCGCGGCTTTTTCGGGCTGAAGCCCGTTTCGTTGTAGCAGAGACTACTTGCTTTGACTGCGCTGGAACATGCGATCAATTTTTTCGTTGGTCGCGTCACAGCAAGCCTGTGCATCATTAGCTGCTTTCAGTGCAGCATCCGCAGTCGCTTGTGCTGATTCAGATGTGCGTTGAGCAGCAGCGGCACTGGCAGCGCTGGACTTGGCTGCAGCAACTTCCTGCTCCAGCAGACCAACTTTCTCTTCCAGAGCATCCATACGACCGTTGGCTGCACAACCAGATACCACAGCCAGTACGACGGCTACGGCAGTTGCCTTAAAGGCGGTTTGAACTTTGTGGTTCATTGCTATTCCTCAATGAGTTAATAACCAGCTATCACCGAGGAGGCTTCCCCTTGGCGCTTAGGGCGCATAATGGGGTAAATAATGTTAAATGGCAACAGCTGGTGGGGCTGAAAACCTTGCTGTTAAAAGGAATTTTGGTTTTTAAGGGGATTTTCGCAAGTCGCTTGCATGCCGCGCATAACTGTATATAATCCCAGACCTGTTTATTCATACAGGTATATACCATGTCGGAACTGACCCCCCGCCAGTCGCAGATACTGAACTTCATCCGCGCCTGCATCGCCGAATCCGGTATGCCACCCACCCGGGCTGAAATAGCTGCTGAGCTTGGCTTTCGGTCGCCTAACGCCGCAGAGGAACATTTACGCGCGTTACAGCGTAAAGGTGCCATTGATTTACTGCCCGGTGCATCCCGGGGAATACAGCTCAAAGATGTGCTCAAAGAGCAGCTTGGGTTGCCACTGATCGGGCGGGTTGCCGCAGGCAACCCCATTCTTGCCGAGGAAAATATCGAAGACCACGTGCGTATTGATCCGGCCATGTTTCACCCGGAGCCGCATTATTTGCTCAGGGTGCAGGGCATGAGCATGAAAAATGCCGGCATACTCGATGGCGATCTGGTCGCGGTGCATCGCACTCCCGAAGTGCGTAACCGACAAATTATTGTCGCGCGCCTCGATGATGAAGTAACGGTTAAACGCTACCGACAAGAAGGCCGCACAGTCTGGTTATTGCCAGAAAACGAAGAATTTACGCCCATTGAAGTTGACCTCAATCATCAACACATGGTGATTGAGGGAGTAGTGGTTGGCTTGTTACGCAATGGCATGCCGCTCAAACATTGAGGAGGCATTACTCACCAACCCGCATATCTGGAGGTACGGCAGTGGTCGCGGCAGCCGGCCGGATTCACTGTCAAGCGGCTTTGCCGCGCTGGATGACTGGCTGGAGGGTGGGTGGCCAGGTGCAGCAATTACAGAGCTGCTGTTAACGGCGCAAGGCATCGGAGAATTGCGGTTGTTGTTACCGGCATTACAGCCACTGCAGCAGCAGCTCTGTTGGATCAATCCACCCTATATCCCTTATGCCCCCGCACTGGCGGACTATGGTCTGGACTTATCCCGGCTGTTGCTGGTGCGCCCTGAATCTGCTGTTGATGCGTTGTGGGCTATGGATCAGGCGTTACGGTCGCAGGCTTGTGTGGCAGTACTGGGTTGGTTCAGTCAGCTCAACCGTCAGGCCTTACGACGTTTGCAGGTGGTTGCCGAGTCGGCAGGTTGCCCGGGCTTTGTTTTTCGACCCGCTCGCTTTGCCCGCCATGATTCAGCCGCGCCATTGCGCATCCGCTTATCGGCAACCGCCGGCGGGTTGCAACTCGACATACTGCGCAACCGTTACGGCAGGGTTGGTAGCCTGCGACTGTCATGTTAAAGCGTCGGCGGCGCGCTGCGCGCAGTCGTTTGCCGACCAGTCCACCGACGCCACCAGACGGGGGGCAAGGCGCGCCTCAACAACAGCCGCCTGTATGGCCGTCCGCGCTTTCGCCGTCAACCCAGAGCCTCTGGTTATGTATAAGCTTTATTCCATTAAATATTGAATTAAAAAGATTTATAGCCTCAAAATCCTTCCGAATTGAGTTGGCGGAATGGGCTTTGTCCTACACGTCCGTTGTGAGCATTGACCCTGAAGGAGCGCTGTTGCTAGAGGTCGGCGGCAGCCTGCGTTTGTTTGGTGGCTTGCAGGCACTGCGGCTGAAGATTGAGGCGGGGCTCCGTGAACGGTCTTTGCAGGCGGTGCTGGCGTGCGCGCCGACAGCACGGGCTGCTGGCTGGTTGGCGCGGGCCGGGTTGCCGTTTGCTTGTATAACCATGAACGAGATGCCGCGGCTATCAGGCAAGGTTCCTGTGACGGTGTTGGGCTGGCCGGCGCGGATACAGCAGCGTTTACAGCAGATGGGGGTGTATACGCTGGCCGACTGTCGCCGCTTGCCGCGCGATGGTTTTGCGCGGCGTATAGGCCGTGCGTATTTGCAGGCCATCGACGAGGCTTTTGGTGCCAGGCCACAACCTCTGCAGCATCATGAATCGCCGCTGTTTTTTTACGACCGTATCGAACTGGACGATGAGACTTTCAGCGCGCCGGTGTTGCTGGCGGCGACCGCTGCTTTGTTACAGCGGCTGGAGCGCTTTCTGCGTCAGCATCAGGCGGGCACCCAGACTGTGGGTGTATGGCTCGAGCATAACGGGAGCATGCCTTCTGCGTTACAGATTCGTGGCGGCGAGCTGAGTACGCAAACCGGGCATTTACACGCATTGGTCGCCTTGAGGTTAGAGCGATTTACTTTGTCCGCGCCGGTCGTGGCAGTTGCGGTAAAAGCACGTGCTTTTCCTGAGCCGGTATACGCCAGCATGGCTCTGCCTGGCATAGAGCCTGCGGCCGGTGTTGATCCGGCTCGTCAGGTGCAGTTGCTGGCGAAATTGCAGGCACGTCTTGGGCATGCTTCTGTGCACGGACTCGCATTGTCGGTTGAACACCGTCCTGAGAAATCCTGGCAGGTTGCCGATGCAGCAACGGGTGTTGTTAAACAAGCACAATCCAACGGCAAGCCGGTCGCGCAACGCCCTTTGTGGTTATTACAGGCTCCGCAACGTATTAATGCACCAGCGCTTGCACCGCTGCTAAGGCGTGCCGAGCGTATTGAGTCGGGTTGGTGGGACGGTCACGATGTTCGGCGTGATTACTACAGTGTGAGCGGGCCTGCCGGCAGTCGCTGGTGGGTTTACCGGGATTGCCGGGATTCACACTGGTATTTGCACGGGCTGTTCGGGTGACGTCGACAGGTAATAACGCCGATTACGTCGAGCTCCACTGCATCAGCCATTTCACTTTTCTGCGGGGGGCTTCGTCGCCGGAAGAACTGGTGGAGCAGGCTGCTGCGTTAGGTTACACCGCGCTGGCATTGACCGACGAGTGTTCAGTCGCGGGCGTGGTGCGCGCCCACATGGCCGCCCGCCAGTATTCACTGCGTCTGATAATCGGCAGTGAATTCACCTTGCAGGAAGGGCCGCGCTTGCTGGTATTAGCTGCCAGCAGGCAGGGCTATGCTGAATTATGCGGGCTGATTACGCGTGCACGGCGGGCAGCAATCAAAGGCGAGTACCGGCTGGGGTTTGCCGATCTGGTCAGCGGTCTGCCGGGCTGCAAGGTGCTGTATTTGCCGGGCCTGCCGGATGACGCGGCGCATATTCGTCACTTGCAGGGGTTGTTTTGCAACCGTCTGCGGCTGGCTGCTGAACTCTTTCCCGACGGCTGCATTGAAGAAAAAATAAAACAATATGAATCTCTTAGAGATCAAACATCATGTGAAATAGTGGCTGCAGGAGACGTGCATATGCACGTTCGCGGCCGTCGTGCGCTGCAAGACACGTTAACGGCCATCCGACTGGGGCTTACGGTTGCTGATGCGGTCGGCCATCTGCATCCGAACGGTGAGCGCTTTCTGCGTCCGCTTGAGCAAATGGCGCTCTTTTACCCCTCGGCGTGGCTGGCTGAAAGTGTGCATTTTGCAGCTGATTTGCGGTTCACGCTGGATGAACTTGAGTACCGATACCCCTGTGAACTGGTACCCGTCGGTATGACGCCAACCGACTGGTTGCGGCGGCTGACAGAGCAAGGTTTGCACTGGCGCTGGCCGGACGGTGCGCCGGACGTTGTGCAACAGCAGGTGGATTACGAGCTCAGGGTAATCGCCGGGTTGCGCTACGAGGGCTATTTTCTGACAGTTCATGACATTGTGCGTTTCGCCCGCGAGCGCGGCATTCTTTGTCAGGGGCGCGGGTCGGCAGCCAATTCCGCTGTTTGCTTCTGCCTGGGGATTACCGAGGTGGATCCGGCGCGCATGAGTATGTTGTTCGAGCGCTTTATTTCCAAAGAGCGCAATGAACCACCGGATATTGATGTTGATTTTGAGCATGAGCGACGCGAGGAGGTCATCCAGTACATCTACAACAAGTACGGTCGTGACCGGGCCGCGCTAACGGCCACCGTCATTACTTACCGGCCGCGCAGTGCCATTCGTGATGTGGGCAAGGCGTTAGGTTTCAGCGAAGATCAGACACACCGGCTGGCCCGGGCTATGCAGTGGTGGGATGGTACTGAAATAAAGGCCGAGCGGGTGGTTGAGGCCGGCCTGAACCCTGCCGACCCGCGGATGCGGCGTTTGCTGGTGCTGGTTTCGCAGTTGTTAGGTTGCCCCCGGCACCTTTCTCAGCACGTTGGAGGCTTTCTGATTTCAGAACGCCCCCTGCACGAACTGGTACCGATCGAAAATGCGGCGATGCAGGAGCGCACGGTGATCCAGTGGGACAAAAACGACCTCGACGATCTGGGTTTGCTAAAAATCGATGTACTGGCACTGGGAATGCTGGCCGTCATCCGGCGCAGTTTTGACTTGCTGCGTAACTGGAATGGTCGCAACCTGACTATGGCAACAGTCCCTGCCGAAGACCCGCAGGTCTACGACATGGTGAGCAGGGGCGATACGGTCGGTGTCTTTCAGATTGAGTCACGGGCTCAGATGGCCATGCTGCCACGCCTGAAACCGCGTTGCTTTTATGATCTGGTGATTGAGGTCGCACTTGTACGGCCAGGGCCTATACAGGGTGACATGGTGCACCCTTACCTGCGTCGGCGCAGCGGGCAGGAGCTTGTCACTTATCCAAGTGAAGCTGTGCGGGAGGTACTGAAACGCACCCTGGGCGTACCCATTTTTCAGGAGCAGGTGATGCAACTGGCCATTGTCGCGGCGGGCTTTTCCGGCGGAGAAGCCGATCAGTTGCGGCGGGCGATGGCGGCCTGGAAGCGGCGGGGCGGTCTGGGCCCTTTTGAAGCTCGATTAATCGATGGCATGCGTGCACGCGGTTATGCAGAGGGCTTTGCACGTCAGTTGTTTAATCAGATTCAGGGGTTTGGTGAATACGGATTTCCGGAGTCTCACGCCGCGAGTTTTGCGTTACTGGTGTACGTTTCAGCGTGGCTGAAGTGCCACGAGCCGGCTGCGTTTACCTGTGCTTTATTGAACAGTCAGCCAATGGGTTTTTATGCGCCTTCGCAGTTGGTGCAGATGGCCTGGCGACATGGCGTGGAAGTGCGTCCGGTGGATGTGAACCGCAGCCTGGTTGAATGTTCTCTGGAGCAAGGTGATTTTACCCGTCCGGCCTTGCGCCTGGGTTTTAACCGCGTCAAGGGATTATCTGCAGATGCCGCCCGGCAATTAGTGGCGGCGCGAGATCAACAACCCTTTATCGGCACCACCGATCTGGCGCAACGCACAGGGTTGAATGCGCATGAACTTGGCGCACTGGCCGCGGCAGATGCCTTGCAGGGCATTACGGGGAATCGGCATCGTGCTCGCTGGCAGGTGGCCGGGGTTGAGAAGCCTCTGCCGCTCCTGAATATTCCTGCCTTTAATGAAGCCGAGCCTTTGCTGTCGACACCTGGCAGGATGCTTTCAGTCGTCAACGATTACGCAAGTACCGGCCTGACTCTGCGCGAACATCCGATGAGTCTGGTGCGAAGGCGGCTTGCGGATCATTGCCTGCAGGCACAGCAGCTGTGGCAATTGTCTGACGGTCAGGAGGTGGTCACGGCCGGGTTGGTCATTACGCGGCAGCGCCCGGGCAGCGCAAAGAGCGTTACCTTTGTCACGCTGGAAGACGAAACGGGTTTCATTAATCTGGTGGTTTGGAAGCAACTCGCCGAGCGGCAACGTAGCGTATTACTTAACTCTTATTTGCTGGAAGTTCGCGGCCGTCTGCAGCGACAGGACGGAGTATTGCATGTGATAGCCAGTCATCTCATAGACCGCGCCCCATTGCTCGAAGATCTGGTGATCAGCAGCCGTGATTTCCATTGAGTTGGCAATCAGATTTCGTAGTCGTCAAAGTCCATCAGGTCATTGTGACGGCGTTTCCTTTCGGCCAGTGCTTCCAGGCGTCTGCGCAGGCGGGATGACGGGTTGCCTCCCGCGCCGGCTTCCGCTTCGAATTCGGCAACCAGATTATCTACGTCGAAAACTACCGAGTTTTCACCGACAAAGTCATCAACTGCGCCTTTTGCGCTGAACGGATCATCGCTTGCATCATCGTCGTCGTTGAGCACAGCAGTTTCTGAAAAATCATCACTATCGTCGAAATCATCAACCCGTTCGTCCGTCGGGATTTCAAGCACTGCTTCGTCTTCGTGGTAATGCCTGTTCATGGCAGCTCTCCTGTTTGAAAGCCATGTCGTTATGTCACGTTAAAACGTTTATAGAACGCGCATTTCAGGGTGACAAGATGGCAAACCGCCATAAATTCCGGAAACGTGACAGGGGTCACACGCTAATCGCAAATTCTGCGAAGCAGGGCACTATTCAGCGGCCATCCGGCGAGAAATTAGAGCGTAAAGAAGGGGTGAATAGGGCGGAGCAAGCTACAGGACGAGCTTGTTCATTTCAAAAATAGGCAGCAGCAGGGCAACCACAATGCCGAGCACAATAATGCCCATAAAGATAATCATTGCGGGCTCCAGAATATTAAGCAGAGTGCTTATCAGCCCGTTCATCTCCCGTTCTTGCTGCCCTGCGGCTTTACCGAGCATATTTTCCAGCTCACCGCTGGCTTCACCGCTGGAAATGAGATGAATACACAGGGGTGGGAACTGCCGGCTCTTGGCAAGTGAAGCGCCGATCGGCGCGCCTTCCCGGATACGCAATGCGGCTTCTTCCACTGCTTCGCGCATCGGTGCGCTGGTAATCACAGCGCCGGAAATCCGCAGGCCTTCGAGTATGGGCACGCCACTGCCGGTCATGATGCTGAACGTCCGCGTGAATCGCGCCGTGTTGATGCCCCTGACGATCCGGCCCACCACGGGCAAACGCAGTACAAACTGATCGAAACGCTTGCGCAGCTCCGGTACTTTAAGCAGTCGCATAAATCCGAATCCTGCCGCAACCAGCATAATCGCTAGTAACCAGCCCCAGTTCTGCACGAAATCACTGGTTGCGATCAGTATCGCAGTTGGTACCGGCAATTCCTGACCCGTATTAGTGAATACCCCCACGACCTTGGGCACGACGTAGGCCATCATCAGGGTAATAATCAGCAGACAAAAGCCCATCAGCACAGCGGGATAGATCATAGCGTTACGCACCGTCTGCGACAGCTCTTGTCGGCTTTCGGTGTAGTCAGCCAGCCGTTCCAGTACGGCATCCAGATGTCCGGACTGTTCGCCCGCATCCACGGTGCTGCGGTAAATGTCCGGAAAGGCCCGTGGAAAGTCATTCAGACCGTCTGCCAGACTGAAGCCTTCGCGTACACGTGCACGCACGCCCAGCACAATGCTTTTCATGCGGGAATTTTCGCTTTGCTCACCGATCGCAGCCAGCGATTCTTCAAGCGGCATGCCTGATTGCACCAGAGTCGCCAGCTGACGTGTCAGTATGGAAAGATCCGTTGAAGACAGTCCGCTGCCGAGGCTGAATGATGATTGCCGGGACGATTCCTGTTTCGCGCTCTCGTTAACGCTGAGCGGCAGGAGACGCTTTTCACGCAGTAATTGACGTACTTGCTTGGCTGTGTCGCCTTCCAGAACGCCTTTATGCTGTTTACCGGCGTTATCAACTGCAGTGTATTCGAATGCTCCCACGACATTGTCCGTCCGCGGCTATTAATCAGCGCGAGTGACGCGCAGCACTTCTTCGAGCGTGGTCACGCCTTGTTTTACTTTATCCAGGCCGACCTGCCGAATGCTGGGGGTGCGCGTCCGTGCATAGGCTTCCATCTCGTGTTCGCCAGCGCCGTCGTGGATCATGCGGCGCATGTTTTCATCCACCGTTACCATTTCATAGATGCCGCAGCGCCCGGCATAACCCTGGCCCGGCAGCTTGCTGTTGGCCTGATATATCTTAGGCGGCGTGGCCGGGTCGACCCCGAGCAGCCCGCACTCGTATTCGGAGGCAGAGCAGGGGACGCGGGTTTTTTCGTCCAGCACGCGCACCAGCCGCTGCGCAATCACGCCAATCAGGCTGGACGACAGCAAGAACGGCTCCACGCCCATGTCGCGCAGTCGGGTAACCGCACCCACTGCAGTATTGGTGTGCAAAGTGGACAGTACGAGGTGACCGGTAAGGCTGGCTTGCACGGCGATTTCCGCAGTCTCGAGATCGCGAATCTCGCCGACCATGACGACATCGGGATCCTGGCGGAGAATAGCCCGCAGTCCGCGCGCAAAGGTCATGTCGACTTTGGTGTTAACCTGCGTTTGACCGATGCCATCGAAGTAATATTCGATCGGATCTTCCACCGTCATGATGTTGCGGGTTTTGTCATTGATGCGCTCAAGCGCAGCATACAGGGTCGTGGTTTTGCCCGAACCCGTCGGACCCGTGACCAGAATAATTCCGTGGGGGCGGTGAATGAGGGCATCCGTTTGATCGCGGGTGCTCTGATCCATGCCGAGGGCTTCAAGACTGATGCGCCCGGCTTGCTTGTCCAGCAGCCGCATCACCACGCGTTCACCGTGGCTGGACGGAATGGTGGAAACGCGCACGTCCACCGATCGACCGGCAATGCGCAACGAAATACGACCATCCTGCGGCAGCCGTTTTTCGGCAATGTCCAGCCGGGACATAACCTTGATACGCGATACCACCAGCGGTGCTACCGCACGACGCGATTTCAGGATTTCCTGCATGATGCCATCAATCCTTAAGCGCACCACCAGCCGGTTCTCGTAGGGCTCGATATGGATGTCCGATGCATGTTCCTTAATGGCCGACGTCAGGATGGCATTGATCAGGCGAATAATCGGCGCATCATCGTCTGCCTCCAGCAGATCGGAAGGTTCCGGAATGTCCTCGGCGACCTGCATGAGGTCGGTGTCTTCTTCGATACCTTCCACTACACGCCGGGTGTTTTTGCCGTCATCTTCGTAGGTCGCCCTCAGCAACGCTTCGAATGCGGCCGGCTCGATGATCTCAACCTTGAGAGGTTTTCCGAGCGTACGTCGGACTTCGGACAAAATTGCCGGGTTGGCCCCGCGCCTCACGCAGGTGCGGGCACCGTCATCGGTGTTATGCACCACCACGCCGTGTCGGCGGGCAAAACCGAAACTAAGCGGCGGCGAATAGTCGTCGTCAGGTTCAATGACCGGCAGATCCATGACGACCGGCATGTCATCGTGCCCAACGTCCTGCAGGGGATCGCCCACATTGTCCAGCGGAGTCTCCATCAATCCTTATCGGCCGCCTCTGTCACAGCATCAGCGTCGATATCATCCTGATCCGCTGCTTCCGCCGGGCCCAAACGCCTCAAATCAACGACGGGCACCGACGCGTCGGGCTGCTCAAGCTCGGGCAGCAGCGGCGCATTGATATCGCGGAAAAACAGACCGCGATCCCGCTTTTTAGCCAGCTGCATTTCGCGAATGGCGCTATATTTTTCGTTGGTCTCGTAAGCAGTCGCTACATTGTCGCGCAGAATGGTTGGCCTGATAAACAGCATAAGATTAGTTTTCTTTAACTGAACTCTTTCGGACCTAAACAGACGGCCGAGCAACGGGATACTGCCCAGTATTGGAACTTTTTGGACCTGCTCGGTCATGTTGTCTTGCAGTAGTCCGCCGATTACCAGCGTGCCACCGTCTTCCACAATGACCGAGGTGGTCAGCGTACGATTGGTCGTGACTAGATCGACGGCATCACCTTGGGCAGCAAGACCGGAAATTTCCTGTTCCAGTTTCAGCAATACCGCATCACCCTCATTTATTTGCGGTGTGATCTTCAACGTCAGGCCTACCTGCTCGCGTTGCACAGTCTGAAAGGGGTTAACAGCCCCGCCAGTGCTGCCGGTATTGGAAAAGCTGCCCGTGACAAAGGGTATTTCCTGACCGACATTGATTTCGGCTTCTTCGTTGTCGAGCGTGACTAGATTCGGCGTCGCCATAATATTGGTGTCAGAATCTGATTCCAGCGCCTGAATCAATGCGGCCCAGCCACTGCCGTCGCTCCGTAGCCGACCGATGCCAAATAGCGATTCACTGGAGTCCGGTAATCCCAATGCGCTGCCATCTGAGCCTATCAGTGAAGCGAAATCCGCTATTTCGGTACCGATGTCTGTGCGAGTCAGTCCAACAATGTCACTGTTGCCTAATGCAGCCCAGGTAACGCCCAACTGATCTGTGGCATCGCCTGACACTTCCACAATAATCGCTTCAACCAGCACTTGCGCGCGCCGAATGTCGAGCTTGTCAATAACGGCCATCATGGAGCGCATAACCTTGGGCGGGGCCGTTACTACCAGCGCATTGGTCTGCTCGTCGGCCCAGATGGTGATATCCCGTCCGGCGGCAGGGCCGGCGGCGGCACCTTCGCCGCCGCTGCGATACTGGCTCTCCAGTTTGGTGGCAAGATCGGCTGAGTCTGCGTAGCGCAAATACCGAACCTGCGTATCGCCTCCATCCTCAAGGGGCGTATCTAAATGTGCAACCAGCGCGCGCAGGCGCAGGCGATCATTTTTGTCACCGCTGATCAAAATGCTGTTGGTGCGCTCATCTGCAACCACCGTAATGGCCTTGGCACCCTCGGCATTGGCGCCTTGCTGCAAGGCGCTGACCACGCGCACCGTTTCTGCGGCGGAGGCATGCGACAGGCGAATCACTTCGTATTCATCATCACCGGATTGATCAATGCGGCGCACAATTTCCAGAATTCGATCAACGTTGGCAGCCCGGTCGGAAATAATCAGCATGTTGGAGCCGGGGTGTGCCGCAAGATGGCCGTATTGCGGAATCAACGGTCGCAGTATCGGCACCAGTTGGGTTGCTGCGACATTCCTGACTAACACGACTTGCGTGATGATGTCATCGGCTCGCCGACTGTTTTCTGCTGCGCCTTCCCAGCCGGGCATTTGTCGTGCATTGGCGTCCGGCAGAATCTTAATGACGTCGCCGGCAGGCACGGCGACATAGCCGTAGACCTGCAGTATGGATAAAAAGGCTTCGTAGAATGCTTCTGACGACATTGGCGTCGACGAGACCATGGTGACCTGCGCTTTGACGCGCGGGTCAATAATAAAATTCTTGCCGGTAATGGCCCCGACGGCTTCAATAACCTGCTGCAGGTCAGCGTCTTTATAGTTCGGTGTGATGGTGGCTTGCGCCCACACTTGTGCGGTTCCTAGCAGACACAAGGCACCGAGCGCCGCAAGTGTTGTGCGCAGTCGAGTGCGTGCTCCTTTCCGTGAGCAAAAGGTCGAAATCATCTTCGGGCACCTGAAGCATTATTAAACTGGCTGCTGTCCAGCGTCAGCGCCAGGGGAGATCCGTTACGCTCTATAGTAACCGTCATTTGTGTTGCATCACCAAGCTGCCGAAATATTTCCATGCCCTCGCTCAGATTGTTCAAAGACTGCCCGTTGATCTCTGTTACCAGGTCTCCCGGCCGCAGCCCAAGCGCGGCGAAGGCCTTTCGGTCCCGCCCCGGATAAACACGGTAGCCCCGCATTTCGCCGTTAGGCATAAAGGGTTGCGGGCGAATGATTTCGGTAAATGCTGAGGGGTTTGAGCCAACAGCGGCACGCAGCGTGTCACGCCTTGAGCCGCCATGCTCATCTACCTCTACGTCGTTGCCGACAATGGCACGCTGTATACCGAGGTTTTGACTTTCCTTTGGCAAACGCAATGTTTCAAGCGCGCCGCCGCGATTCAGAATGACTCGATCGGGGTGCACTTCGTGGAGAGTGGCGCCGCCGGGCACCGAATCTTCGACAAAATAGACTTTTGCCTTGTTACTGTCGTCCGCGATGATCGCATGCGCAATGGTTTCATCATCGGCGGCAATGGTACCGCGCAGCTTTAGATTGAGGCGCGTTTCCGGGGCTTTAACCGCGGCCGAAGGCGGAGGCTGTGCATCAGCTTCGCCAAAAAGGTGAGCGTTAGCAATCGCGCGGAAGTCTACGCTGACATCGGCATTGTTTACCGGTGTTCCACCCGATGCTGCGCGGCGGCTCCAGTCAAACTCCGGTTGTCCGGGGAAGAGCGACCACAATAATTGCGCGCCACTCCATGCGATCAATACCACCAGTACCCAAGCCGTGACGGCGGGCAGCTCGTTATTGGCCAGCGCTAACCATTGCTCTGGTGAGCGCTCGCGCAGGTGTTGAATTTTATGAGTCAGTTCCACGGGGACGAGACTTTAAAGCTTTTCAAGCATGTGTGCGTGTGTCCAATACCGGTTTTCAATAGTTTGGCGCATATTTGTCATAACGCATCATAAAACCTCCGGCCCAATATGACCAAGCAGCGGCGGTATTTTCCTTTTATTGGCAAATAGATGAAATAGACTATTAAACAAGCATTACAGTATTACTTCGACAACGTAGCGAGAATAAAGCTCCGGCGGGCTGAAAAAGTCAGCTTGGGGGGCAACAAAAAGACGTTTTTTACGGTCAGAGTAACTGTAGTGGCCGCCAAAGCGGTTAAAATGGGTCTTATTTGAGGAATTCGGGCCCGCACAGGGATTTTAGGCCATGTCAGCTGAAGACGAGGAAAATTCGCCAGAGCTGCCGGATTTGGGGCGCGATCTGGTTGTCGAGGAATCGAAGCCGGAAGTTAAGAAACCCCCGTTGTATCAGGTATTGCTGCTTAACGACGACTACACGCCCATGGACTTCGTCGTGGAAGTCCTGGAGATGATATTCGGTATGGATCGGCAGCGGGCGACAAGAATTATGCTGGAGGTGCACACTAAAGGTAAGGCGCGTTGTGGTGTATACACCTATGAAATAGCCGAGACCAAGGTGGCGCAGGTCAGTAGTTACGCGCAGCAGCACCAGCATCCGCTGCTGTCAGTCATGGAGGAAGTGTAGCCAGTTATGTTGAGCGCAGAACTCGAATATTGTCTGAACGAGGCTTTCCAGCAAGCCCGCAATAATCGTCATGAATTCATGACGGTAGAGCATTTACTGTTGGCCTTGTCGGATATCCCTACGGTGGTAGAGGTGTTGAAATCCTGTGGTGCTGATCTTCCGCGCCTGCGCAAGGATCTCCAGGATCACATTGATGAAACCACGCCACTGCTGAGTGACGACAGTGAGCAGGAAGTGGCACCGACGCTCGGATTTCAGCGCGTGTTACAACGCGCGGTCTATCACGTTCAGTCCGGTGGCAAGAAAGAAGTTACGGGCGTCAATGTATTGGTAGCCGTGTTCGGTGAAAAGCAGACTCACGCGGTCTACTTGCTTGGCATACAAGATGTGACGCGGCTGGACGTTATTAACTTCGTTGCGCACGGCATCGGTAAGCAGGAAGATGCTGCACCGGGCAGTGGTGGCCAACAAAACGCGGCGCCGGACCTCGAAGCCGAGGCTGTGGCAAGTCCGCTTGAGCAATTTGCGACCAACCTGAACGAAAAAGCCGCAGCGGGCAAGATAGACCCGCTGATCGGTCGCGACGCCGAGATTCAGCGCACTATTCAGGTGCTATGCCGTCGCCGCAAAAATAACCCGTTGTTTGCCGGTGAGTCGGGTGTAGGCAAAACCGCGCTGGCCGAAGGCCTGGCTAAACGCATCGTTGACGGTGAAGTACCGGACGTGCTGCGTGGCGCGACAATTTACGCGCTCGACATGGGCAGCCTGCTGGCCGGCACCAAGTATCGCGGAGATTTTGAGAAGCGTTTGAAAGGCGTGCTTGCAGAGCTGGCCAAAGACCCGCGCAGCGTGTTGTTTATAGACGAGATTCACACCGTAATCGGAGCCGGTGCCGCATCGGGTGGGGTGCTGGATGCATCCAATCTGATCAAGCCGGTGCTGGCCAACGGCGAATTGCGGTGCATAGGTTCCACAACCTACCGCGAGTACCGCCATGTGTTCGAGAAGGATCATGCCCTGGCGCGACGCTTCCAGAAGATAGACATTCTGGAGCCATCGGTTGACGAGACAGTGGAAATCCTTAAGGGTCTGCGCGATCGCTTTGAGGAGCATCACTCTGTCTCATACAGCGATGAAGCATTGCAGGCGGCAGCCGAGTTGGCTGCCCGGCATATCAATGAGCGTCATCTGCCTGATAAGGCCATCGATGTGATCGACGAAGCGGGCGCTAGCGTGCGTCTGTTGCCCGAGAACGAGCGTCCCAACGTGATCGGTGTGGCCGAGATTGAGCAGGTAGTCGCGCGGATAGCTCGAATTCCCGCCAAGAGCGTGTCTGCCTCTGACCGGGATCAGCTCAAGAATCTGGAGCGTGATCTCAAACTGGTGATATTCGGGCAGGATCCGGCCATTGATGCGCTGTCATCGGCCATCAAAATGGCGCGTTCAGGCTTGCGAGACGAAGAAAAGCCGGTGGGCGCCTTCCTGTTTGCCGGGCCGACTGGTGTGGGTAAAACAGAAGTAACTCGTCAATTGGCCTATTGTCTTGGCATTGAGCTCATCCGCTTCGATATGTCTGAGTACATGGAGCGGCACACGGTTTCTCGCCTTATCGGCGCGCCTCCGGGTTACGTCGGATTTGATCAGGGCGGACTGCTGACCGAAGCTGTAAGCCGCAATCCGCACGCTGTTCTGTTGCTTGATGAAATTGAAAAAGCGCATCCCGAGGTATTTAACCTGCTGTTGCAGGTCATGGATCATGGCACCCTGACCGATAACAACGGCCGTAAAGCCGATTTTCGCAATGTCATTATCGTTATGACCACTAATGCGGGTGCGCGTGAAATGAGTCGGGCATCCATTGGGTTTACCGAGCAGGATCATTCTACTGAGGGTTCCGGCGCGATCGAGCGATTATTCTCGCCTGAGTTCCGCAACCGGCTGGATGCTGTCATACAGTTCGAAGAGCTGAAGCGCGATTCCATTCTGCGGGTAGTTGACAAATTGGTGGTGGAACTCGAATCACAACTTGAGTCCAACAACGTCACACTGGAACTTGATGATGCGGCTCGGCAGAAGATTGCCGATCAGGGTTACGACCCGAAGATGGGCGCTCGGCCCATGGCAAGGGTAATTCAGGAGCAGATCAAGCGGCCGCTTGCAGAGCAACTGTTGTTTGGTGATCTGGTCGGCGGCGGCCACGTGGTTGTGGTCGTCAACGACGCGGGTGAATTGCAGTTGATTGCGACGCCCGAAACCAGGCAGATCGAACATATCGCTGACAGCGATAAAGATACGATCAGCGAGCGCGGTAGATAATACGACCTTTGCTAAGGTCGTAAGGGGTCAGTTCGACTGTGACGGCATCGCCCGTCAGGATGCGTATGTAATGCTTACGCATCTTTCCCGAGATATGAGCAGTCACCACGTGGCCGTTTTCGAGTTCGACTCGGAACGTTGTGTTCGGCAACGTCTCGACGACGGTGCCTTCCATTTGTATGGCTTCTTCCTTTGCCATGGCTCAGTAATTGCTATTCCTCAGGTTTGGGCGGCGCATTGTGCAAGAACATGCCGACCTTAGCAAGTTCGTGGCTTGCGCAGGTTGGTCAGCGAGCTGGCCGACTGCTGCTCTAATCGCCAGTTCGGGAGTGAGGCAGCGCTATCCACCAGAGCCGGAAGTGCGTCCAGAAAGTCCCTGCGGAGCAGGGTTTGCATGCCGAGGGTAACAAGGTGGGGCGATTCCAGCTGACAATCAATCAGTTCAATGCCATTGCTGAGGGCCAATTGCACGAGGGCGCTCAAAGCGACCTTGGAACCCCCGCTTGCAATCGTATACATGGATTCGGCAAAGAATATTTTGCCCAGCCTCACCCCGTAAACACCCCCCGCCAGCTTTCCGTCGCGCCAGCTTTCAATCGAATGCGCGAAACCTAGCCGGTGCAAATTATTGTAGGCAGCTTCCATTTCCGTGGTGATCCAGGTGCCGTGTTCGCCCCGTCCTTTCGCGCAGCCGCGGACTACCGCTGCAAAATCGTGATTGAGTGAGTAATACCAGGCATGCCGCCGCAATTCGCGCTGCAAACTGCGCGACATATGAAAGTTCTCCGGCTTAATGACAGCCCTGGGATCCGGCGACCACCATAGTATCGGCTGATCATCGTTGTACCACGGAAAGATGCCTCTGCTGTATGCAGCTAGCAGGCGATCCGCAGACAGATCTCCGCCAACAGCGACCAGGCCCTCCGGATAACCCAGCGCGATACCGGCGGCCGCCGGATCCGGAAAGCTGTCCGGGGAATCATCGGGTGACAGTGTGCGTATGCGAAATGCCATCAAGCAGGCTGCCCGACTATTTATAAGGGATGTGCTCGCCCAGAAAATTCATGTAGCGATCCACGTGTTGCCGTTCGTTGTTGAGGTATTCGTCGATCGCGGCGAAAAACTGGGGGTGCGATAGCCAATGTGCCGACCACGTTTCCGTTGGCACAAAGCCGCGACTGATCTTGTGTTCGCCCTGCGTACCGGGCTCAAAAACTTTTAACTCATTTTGAATGCAGTAGTCGATGCCCTGGTAGTAACAAGTTTCAAAATGCAGTGAATCAATAAACCCGTTTGCGCCCCAGTATCGGCCGTAGAGATGTGTGTCGCTGCGAAAACAAATCGCTACTCCGACCATGTCGTGCTGATGATATCCCGCGAATACCACCAGACTATCAGGCATGGCCCGTGTAATTCGCTGAAAAAAATCGAGATTCAGATAAGGCTCCCTCCCGCGGCGCAGAAAAGTACCGGTGTAGAGCGGCATGATCGATTCCCACACTTGGTCATCTATCTCTTTGCCCATCAGGCTATGAAAAACAATTCCCGCTTCGCTCACCCGACGCCGCTCGCGCCGGGCCTTTTTACGCTTGCTGGCGGTAAAGGTATTCAGAAAATCATCAAAAGAAGCATAGCCCTGATTGTGCCAGTGAAACTGGCAATCTTTGCGCAACAGCATCTCGGCTTGTTGAGCTCTGTCCCGGTCTTGCCGGTCTGGAAACAGTATGTGCAGCGAGGAAGCGTCGCAGCGCGCCGCCAGCTCACGGGCTTCCTGCAATAGCAGACCGGGAATAATCGGGTTGTTTTTTGTCGGGCATAGCAGGCGCGGTCCAGTAGCCGGGGTGAACGGTACCGCGGCAACCAGCTTGGGGTAATAGTGGAGCCCGGAGCGCTCATAGGCTCCCGCCCAGGCAAAATCAAATACGAATTCGCCATATGGGTTGGTCTTGAGGTAGAGCGGCATTGCGCCGAGCAATTGGCCGTCGTCAGCTTCGCAAACAACGTGGCAAGGGTGCCAGCCGGTTACAGCCGAAGCGCATCCGGATTCTTCCAGAGCGCGCAAAAACTCATGGCGCACGAAAGGATTCCCGTCGTTCAGCAAGCCGTTCCAATCGTCGGGGTTGATCTCACTGATGGATTGAACGACCCGGGTTCGCATGCACCGCCTCTGCGTCAAAATAGCATCTATTCGTCCGGAGCTTC
Source organism: Gammaproteobacteria bacterium (assembly GCA_030426355.1). Lineage (GTDB taxonomy): Bacteria > Pseudomonadota > Gammaproteobacteria > Steroidobacterales. The sequence goes on along the minus strand of JAUHYQ010000004.1, from coordinate 362,539 downwards.
CCTAAGTCAGGTTGCCTTCCAGCGCATCGAGGTATTTTTCCGCGTCCAATGCAGCCATGCAGCCAGCACCTGCCGAAGTGATCGCCTGACGATAGATCTGATCCGCTACATCGCCAGCAGCAAATACGCCGGGGACACTGGTGCCGGTTGCATTACCCGAAAGCCCAGACTGCACCACTATATAGTTGTTTTTCATATCGAGCTGGCCGGCAAATAAACTTGTGTTCGGTGAATGACCAATCGCGATAAAAAGGCCGGTTAAGTTCAGCTCCTGCATCGCGCCGCCTTCGGTGCTTCGCAGTCGAACGCCGGTAACGCCGGAATCGTCGCCCAGCACTTCGTCGACCTCGTGGTTCCAGATCACCTCGATGTTGCCGCCGGCACCGGTTTTGGCGAGCAGCTGTTGCTGCATGATTTTTTCGCCACGAAACTGATCCCGGCGATGCACGACCTTGACGCTCGAAGCGATATTGGAAAGGTAGAGTGCTTCTTCCAGCGCGGTGTTACCTCCGCCAATCACCGCAACATCCTGACCTCGATAGAAGAACCCGTCGCAGGTAGCGCAAGCTGACACGCCCTTGCCCTTAAACTGCTCTTCGCTGTCGAGGCCGAGGTATTTTGCGGTGGCGCCGGTGGCGATTATCAGAGCATCGCAGGTGTAAGTTCCCGAGCCGCCTTGCAGCCGGAAAGGGCGCTGCCCCAGATCAGCCTCGTGAATATGATCGATGACCAGCTCGGTATCGAACCGCTCGGCGTGTGTGCGCATTTGCTCCATGAGCGCAGGGCCCTGTAGCCCCTCAGGCCCGCCTGGCCAGTTGTCCACGTCAGTCGTGGTCATCAGTTGGCCGCCTTGCTCGGAGCCGGTAATCAGCAGGGGTTTCAGGTTGGCGCGGGCGGCGTAGACAGCAGCCGAGTAACCAGCCGGGCCAGAGCCCAAAATAACGAGGCGGGAGTGCCGAGTGTCGCTCATGTATACTTTCCTGACAGATTATGTAGATTTGTAGCCAGCGGCAGGCGCCGCAGTGTACGGGAATGTCCCGGGCGAGCAAAGCTCGGCACAGTTAAATGGACTAACTGGGTGAATTCGAAGTGGGCAAGGCAGCGCAACTTTCGGGGCGAAACGCCTCAGTAACTTCAACGGTTACACGCACAATAAGGGAATCGGCGTTATGGGTATTTGGCGCCGTGGCAATTATATTGTTGCTGGCTCTGCTTAGTTATCACCCTGACGACCCGGGCTTCAGTCACACCGGATCCGGCGGCAGCCGTTTGCACAACCAGATCGGCGCTGCGGGCGCCTGGTTTGCGGATCTCTCTTTTTACCTGACCGGAATGCCAGCGTTCCTTTTTCCCCTGATGGTGATGCTGGTCGGCTGGTTATTGTTTTCCGCGCGCTACAGCACCGAGCCACTGGACAAAACCGTGCTGATTACCCGTATCGGCGGGTTCTTGCTGGCGCTGGTGACCAGTTGTGGTCTGGCGACCCTGCATTTTTATCACCCGGATTTGCGCGAATCGGCCGGCGGAATACTCGGGCAGCTGGTCGGAGAAGGGCTGGAGGCCACGCTGGGTTTATTGGGTGCCACGCTGCTGATGCTGGCGTTATGGCTGGCCGCGATTTCCCTCTTTACCGGTATGTCGTGGCTGGATGCCATGGACTGGATCGGGCGGCAGGTGCTGGCCGGCGCAGCCTGGTGCCGTGCACGATCGTTGTTACTGGTGGCCAAAGTTCGCGCGCGGCGCGAGCAGCTAAAGCGGCATCAATTAGTTGAGGCAAAACGTCGAGTGGTAACCCAGCGTGCCGGCAAATCAAAACCGCGCATTGAGCCGGCAATGAAAAAGCCGGAGAAAAGTATTCGCGCCGAGAAAGAACGTCAAGTACCCATGTTTGATTCGGTTGCTGCCGGCAGTCTTCCGCCGTTGTCTTTGCTCGATGAGCCGCGCGAATCCACCCCGGGTTATTCAGCCGAGGCATTGGAAGGGATGTCCCGCATGCTTGAACTGAAACTTGCGGACTTCGGGGCGGAAGTCAGCGTCGTGGAAGTGCACCCCGGGCCGGTGGTGACCCGCTTCGAGCTGGATCTCGCGCCGGGATTGAAAGCCAGCAAAATCAGCAACCTGGCGACGGATATAGCCCGCTCCCTGTCGACAACCAGTGTGCGGGTGGTAGAGGTCATCCCCGGCAAGAGTTACGTCGGCCTCGAAATTCCCAATGAGGTTCGGGAGATGGTCACGCTGGGCGAGATCATCGGGTCGCGCGCATACGATGAGCAGGCCTCGCCGCTAACATTGGCGTTGGGCAAAGACATCAGCGGCAAATCTGTGGTGGCGGATTTAGGCAAGATGCCGCATCTGCTGATTGCGGGTACCACAGGCTCGGGTAAGTCGGTGGGCATTAATGCCATGGTCCTCAGCCTGCTGTACAAGTCGAGGCCCGAAGACGTCCGCATGATAATGATCGATCCCAAGATGCTGGAGCTGTCGGTTTACGAGGGCATCCCTCATTTGCTGGCCCCGGTCGTCACCGACATGAAAGAAGCGGCCAATGCATTGCGTTGGTGCGTGGCTGAAATGGAGCGGCGTTACCGCTTGATGGCGGAACTGAAAGTCAGGAATCTGGCTGGCTATAACCGCCGGGTCAAGAATGCGATCGAGCAGGGCAAGCCTATACCGGACCCTCTGTATGCAGCACTAAATAGTGAAAATGACGCCGTTGAAGTGCCGGATTTGAAGCCGTTGCCGAATATTGTCGTCATTATCGATGAGCTGGCTGACATGATGATGATTGTCGGCAAAAAGGTCGAAGAACTGATTGCACGGTTGGCACAAAAAGCCCGGGCCTCTGGCATACATTTAATCGTCGCGACGCAGCGGCCGTCGGTGGATGTGATTACCGGCCTGATCAAGGCCAATATTCCCTGCCGCATCGCCTTTCAGGTGTCGGCTAAAGTCGACTCGCGTACCATTCTGGATCAGGGTGGTGCGGAAAATCTGCTCGGGCATGGCGATATGCTGTTTCTACCGAGCGGGGAGCCCACGCCGGTGCGCGTGCACGGGGCTTTTGTTTCTGACGAAGAAGTGGTCAAGGTGGTCGAACGCCTTAAGGCCAGTGGTCAGCCTCGGTATATTGAAGACGTAACTGTCGGTCCGGCTGCGCCCATACCCGGCATTTCCGGTGAACCCAAGGTTGCTGATGACGACGGGGAAGACGACCCGCTTTATGATCAGGCCGTGCAGATTGTGACTGAAACCCGACGAGCGTCCATTTCCGGTGTGCAGCGCCGCTTGAAGATTGGCTATAACCGCGCGGCCAGGCTGGTAGAAACTATGGAGGCCGCTGGCATCGTAGGCGAGTTGCAATCCAACGGTTCGCGCGAAGTGCTCGCACCCGCGCCGCCTGGCTCATAGTGATTTATGCGTAAGCGGGTGGTTGCCGTAATCGGCCTGTGCGCGGTTCTGTCAGCGTGGAATCTTGTTGCTGAGCCTCTGGAACCAGACGAGGCCCGCACCGTTCTGCATGAGCGCCTCGCCTCGCTGGAGTCTTTTCAAGCCAATTTCAGGCAGACAGTTTTCGATGGTGCCGGAGCTGTCATCGAAAAGTCGGAAGGTCAATTCTGGCTGGATCGTCCCGATCGCTTTCGCTGGGAGTATCAGGCGCCCTGGCCACGGCTGATTCTCTCAGACGGCAAGCGGATCTGGCTCTATGATGAAGACCTTGAGCAAGCCACAGTCAAAAACTTTGACGGCGTTTTGGAGCAGACGCCGGCAGGTTTGCTGGCCGGTCGTGTGGAATTGCTGGACGACTACACGGTCAGCGGCGATATCGAGGGGCGCATTCTGGTCGTGGGGTTGGTGCCTAAACAACCGCGTACCGATTTCCGGCAAATTGAGCTGGAGTTTGACCGATCGGTATTGCTTGAAATGCGTTTGTGGGACAGTTTTGGGCAGCAAACCCGCATTCAGTTTGCAGACGGCGATACCACGCCGCCCGACAGGGCGCTATTTGAATTCAACTTGCCGGACGGCGTCGATCTCATCGATGAATCCGGTCAGCTCGACTGATTGGCGGCCTGAACAGTGACTCTGCCAACCGACCAATTGCGGTGGCGTACGTTATGGCTGTTGTCAGGTTACCTGCTGCTCGCCGCCATCCTTGTGCTCGCGCTGGTTCCACTTCCCAAGATGGCGGCCACCGAGGTTTTATCTGACAAATTTATCCACTTTGTGGTGTTTGCGGGTCTCATGATCTGGTTTGCACCGCTTTACCCTAAACGACGCTTGTGGTTGCTGTTTGTGGGGCTGCTGACCTACGGTATGCTGATGGAACTGTTGCAGTCGCAAGTGCCGAACCGTTACGCAGAGCTCGCTGATCTGGCCGCCGATATCATCGGGCTGAGTCTGGGGTGGGCGCTTTCGTTAACGCCGCTGCGGCGCTGGCCACTTTGGGTGGAAAGGCAAATCGGCAACCGGTAACTTCATGAGCAGTGACGTCGGTAAACCCCTGGCAGATCGGATGCGCCCGCGTTCCGCTGACCGTATAGTCGGGCAGACACACTTGCTGGGGCAGGGCAAGGCGCTGACCGGTTTGCTGAACGCCCGCCCGCTGCATTCCGCGATTCTCTGGGGCCCGCCAGGTACTGGCAAGACCACGCTGGCGCGCCTGGTCGCGGGTTCGGCCGGGGCCGAGTTTATAGCGCTCTCAGCCGTAATGTCCGGTGTGAAGGATATACGACAAGCCGTTGATAAAGCGAAACAAATAAGAGCTGAAAAAGATCTGAGCACCGTGCTGTTTCTGGACGAAGTGCATCGCTTTAACAAAGCTCAGCAGGACGCGTTTTTGCCTTGGGTCGAGAACGGAACCCTGATTTTTATCGGTGCCACCACCGAGAACCCGTCATTTGAACTGAACAATGCATTGTTGTCCCGCGCCCGGGTTTACGTACTTAAAGCGCTGGATGAAAGCGACCTCGTGGAATTGCTGCGGCGTGCTCTGGCGGACAAAGAGCACGGTCTTGCCGGGCGCTATAGCTGTGAGCCGGAATTGCTGCAGCAATTGGCCATTGCGGCCGACGGTGATGCGCGGCGCGCGTTGAACTTGCTGGAACTGGCAGCCGGACTGGCTGACAGCGCCGATTCCAGCGAGATCACCGCCATCCAGGTGGAGGAGGTGGTCACCGGCTCGGTGCGCCGTTTCGATCACGGCGGCGACCTGTTTTATGACCAGATATCCGTGCTCCATAAAGCCGTGCGTGGGTCTGATCCGGACGCCGCGTTATATTGGTTTGCGCGCATGCTCGACGGTGGTTGTGATCCTCTGTATCTCGCACGCCGAATGGTTCGCATGGCCAGCGAGGATATCGGCAATGCCGATCCGCGCGCGCTGCGCATTACGCTGGATGCTTGGGAAGCCTACGATCGGCTCGGTTCGCCCGAAGGTGAACTGGTCCTGGCGCAGGCGCTGGTGTTTATGGCCTGTGCGGCGAAGAGCAATGCGGTTTACAAAGCCCTGGGGCAGGCAAGTCGCGATTCGCAGGAGGCGGGGACGCGTGAGGTTCCGCTGCGCTTTCGTAACGCACCGACCCGGCTGGCCAAATCCCTGGAGCATGGCAAGGGCTATCGCTACGCGCACGACGAAGCCGGCGGGTTTGCCGCAGGTGAGCGGTATTTCCCCGACGATCTGTCTGACCGTATTTACTATCATCCGGTCGAGGCCGGGCTGGAAATTCAGATAGCTGAGAAACTGAGGCACCTCAGAGACGCAAACCGCAAGGCAAAGCGCAAGGGGGAAGCCGGATCCAAATCCTGAAACAAATCAGGAAATAATTCTTGGGAGAATTGCGCGGTATCTTCCGTGTAAACTTCGCAACCTGCTTTTTAATGTTTTGCCGAGACTGACTCATGCTGGACCCGAAACTGTTGCGTACTGAACTGGATACCGTGGTGGCAAATCTGGCGCGCCGCGGCTTCGAGTTCCCGCAATCTGACTATGCCGCTCTGGAGGAACGCCGAAAAAGCGTGCAGATACTGGCCGAAGATTTGCGTCAGCAGCGAAATGCGCGCTCTAAACAGATCGGTAAAGCCAAGGCCGCAGGTGAAGACATCGCGCCTCTGCTTGCTGAAGTCGATCAGTTAGGCAACGCTCAGTCTGACGCAGAGGCGGAACTTGGCGATGTGCAAAGCCGGCTCAACGCCTTGCTTTCGGGCTTGCCGAATATGCTCGCCGCCGACGTACCCGATGGAGCTGATGAAACCGACAACCTTGAAATACGTCGCTGGGGCGATACACCGCAATTCAACTTTGATGTAAAGGATCATGTTGATCTGGCCGAAGGCCTGGCGATGCTGGACACCCCTGCAGCGGTGAAAGTCGCCGGCGCACGTTTTTCGGTATTACGTGGCGGCCTTGCAAGGCTGCAGCGGGCACTCATTCAGTTTATGTTAGATACGCATACGCAGCTGCATGGCTATCAGGAAGTGTACGTGCCGTATCTGGCCAATAAGAACGCGTTATTCGGCACGGGGCAGCTGCCCAAGTTTGAGGAGGATTTGTTCCGTGTAGGCGGTGATCAGGATTTTTACCTGATTCCCACCGCAGAAGTGCCGGTTACCAATCTGGCGGCAGACAGCATCCTCGAAGCGGACCAAGTGCCAATGCGTATGGTTGCCCACACACCCTGTTTTCGCTCCGAGGCAGGCTCGTACGGCAAAGATACCCGCGGCCTCATTCGTCAGCATCAGTTTGAAAAAGTGGAGCTGGTGCATCTGGTTGCACCGGAAGATTCGGCAGCCGCTCACGAAGAACTGACCGGGCACGCAGAAGCCATATTGCAGCAACTTGAACTGCCGTATCGCGTGGTGGCGTTATGCGCCGGCGATACCGGTTTTGGTGCAGCCAAAACTTACGATCTTGAAGTATGGTTACCGGCGCAGAATGCATACCGCGAGATATCTTCGTGCAGTAACTTTGGTGATTTTCAGGCGCGCCGCATGCAAGCGCGCTGGCGCAATCCAGAGACCGGCAAGCCTGAACCGCTGCATACGCTGAACGGTTCCGGTGTAGCCGCCGGCCGGGCGCTGGTTGCTGTACTGGAAAATTGTCAGCAGGAGGACGGGACTGTAACTATCCCGAAAGTCTTGCGGCCGTATATGAACGGCGCGGCGTTACTTACGCGCGGCGATTAATCGTCACCACCCAGACCCAGCAGCATTAGCAGGTTGATGAAAAGGTTGTAAAGCGCAACATAGAGGCTGACGGTCGCCATGATGTAATTGGTTTCGCCGCCATGAATAATCGCGCTGGTCTGGTAAAGAATCATACCTGCCATCAGCAGAACGACACCGGCAGAAATCGCCATCTGAAACGCTGAGAGATCAACGAACAGGCCCATCAGGATTACCGCCAGCAGGCCCAGCATACCCACCATCAGAAACCCGCCCATGAAGCTGAAATCTTTCTGAGTCTTGACTGCAAAAGCGCTTAGCCCAAGGAAAATAGCGCCAGTCGCAGCGAGCGATGTCATCACCAAATCGCCGCCATTGGGAATGGCGGTCAGGTAGGCGCTCAACAGCGGCCCCAGGGTTATGCCCATAAAGCCGGTGAGGGCAAACACACACACGATGCCGGCACCCGAGTTACGGAATTTTGAAGTCAGGAACAAAAGCCCGAAATAGCCGATCAGCGTAATGATCGGGCCAAGGTAAGGGATTTGCAGCGCCATTGAGACGCCAGCCATGGCCGCACTGAAGAGCAACGTCATCGACAGCAGCATGTAAGTACTGCGCAATACCTTGTTGGTAGGCAGAACCGACTCGCGGGGTTTACCGTAAATTATTTGGGTTCCGTCCCGTCTGACAGGATCCTTCTGCATTTTGCTCTCCTGAAAATATCGTGCTAACAGCCAGACACGAGTCTAGCATGCGCACGCCGTGGTTGCGTCCCGTGGGTATAACGGCCAGAATCCTCAATTCGGAGCGCATCCGAACCGTGGAGGGGTGGCAGAGCGGTTGAATGCACTTGTCTTGAAAACAAGCAAAGGTTAGTAGCCTTTCGCGGGTTCGAATCCCGCCCCCTCCGCCAATTATCAACACCGCTGCAGGAATCCACTAATGCCGGACCTACGTTACCTCGTTAAGGCCATCGACGATGCCGGTGAGTTGCTTCGCATCAAGCGCCCCGTGGACCCGCGTTTCGAGTTGCCGGCCTTATTGAAGCAAGCGGAAGCCCGACGCAAAGGCGTCTTGTTCGAAGACGTCAAGGGGGCCGCGTTTGCCGCAGTAGGAGCATTATTGACCTCACCCCCGCGGTTCGCGATGGGTTTAGGGCTGACCGATTCCACTGGTTACAGCGCGCATGACCATCGCGATGCAGTTTTCGCGGCAATTGCGAACCCAGTGCAGGCGGCATTGGTGACGCAGGCGCCTTGCAAAGACGTCGTGATGCAGGGCGAGGCGGTTGATCTGGGTTTGCTGCCGGTACCGACGTTTTTTGCGGAGGATTCGGGCCCCTTCCTCACAGCCGCTGTGGGCATCAGCCGCAATCCCGATAACAACATCCTGAATGTCGGTATTTATCGCGTTCTTATTACCGGTAAGAATCAGGTCGCGGTCAGCGTCGGGCCCAGCAGTGATCTGCTGCAATTTCTGGCTGCCGATAAAGCAGCGGGTCGCACCACGCAAATCGCGCTGGCCATCGGCGTGAATCCTGAACTGCTGATGGCAGCATCAGCAAAGGTGCCGCCGGAATTGTCTGAACTGGATGTCGCGGGGGGGCTGAGCGGCGAGTCGTTAAAGGTGACGCAGGCCGAAACGCTGGATATGGTGGTACCGGCCGATGCAGAGTTCGTCCTTGAGGTCGAGATCGACCACCAGCAGTATGTCCCGAATACCATGGGTGAATTTGGTGATCTGTATGGCACGCAAAACGGACATATCGGCACGGTACGGGTAATTACCCATCGTCGTGACCCGATGTTTCACACCATTATGGCGGGAGCAGGTCGAGAGCATAACTCGCTCGGTTTTATTATTCTGTACGATATCGAGCCGGGGCTGAAGCAGGCATTAAGCAAGGCATTTCCGCAAGTCAGCGACTTGCGTGCCTGTTTTGCACCCCCAACGATGGGTATGCCCGGTGAACTGTATTTGCAGATTAAGCAGGGAAGCACGATCAGCGTAAGCGAGCTTGCTCGGCGCGTATTTGAGATGCGGGTGGGGCGCTGGGACATATGCCGGGTTATTCGCAAAATTGTGGTGCTGGACGCCGATATAGACATCAACAGCAACAACGATATCACCTGGGCAATTAACAATCGCGCGTTGACTGCGAATCACCATCTGTTTTTTGAAGATTTGCCATTGCCGGGTGTCGGTATGCGCATGGCCATCGATACCACGGTTGCCGCCGAGGATCGCGAACGTTTGCAGCGTTTGGTGATTCCCGGCAGCGAAGCGATCAAACTCGAAGATTATCTCGACGACTAGCGCGGTTAGCTGCTCGGCAGCTCAAAAAGATAACTTGCCCAGTGGCTGAGCCACTTGGCTTTGGGTGAGCCGATTAAAGGCTGAATGCTGACTGCTTTTACCATCCATATGCCCGCCGTGTTCAATTGCACGGTGGCTTGGCCGTTCTCGTCGGTGCGAATTTTCTGTATTTGATCCGGCGCATCTTTGGTGAATGCCTGCACCAACATATTGGGAGCAGGCTGATCGCGCAGATAAAGTGTGAACGTAAGGCTGTCGCCAGGGTTCAGTTCATAGGGGTTTGCTGCGGGAATTAATTCCAGCCGGTAGCCTAGCCGGGTCGCGTAAACTTTGCTGGAGCTGTTTCCAGACTGCAGCAGGGTCTTCGCGCACCGCACAAAATATTCAGGTGCAGGTTGCTGATCAGTGCCGGCAGCGATGCGCTGCGCGCGAATGTGCTCTATGCCTTCATCAACCAGATATTTGTTGAACTTCTCAGGTGGAAGTTCAGTGAAGCTGCGGTTGCTTTCATACCCAATCAACAATGCGCCATCCGGCATCCACACGCGCGCTGCAGGGTCGTCGCCCTGAACAGAAACAATATCCATGCGGCCGTTCGCATCCACACGGCTGAAATCCTGAAACCACGCGTTGATGTACGGCAGGGTGTTGCCCTTAAAATCGACGCCTTCGCGAAGGCTGAGGAATACCGCTTCGTCTTCGGCCGGTTGAAACTGATCCGGCTCAACCCAGAAGTCGTGCGCTGAAACGGGCGCACTCAGACAGGAAAAAGCAGCGATGATAGCCGCTAAAGTATTGTATTTGAGTCTAGGCATGCGATGATTAATCCGTGATGCAGCGTTCCATTAAATCAAGAGTCTTACTCAGCCTATTGCTGGGCACCATACTGCCGTTCTTTTCGACGGTACTGCAAGCCCATACTGTGCGCCCGGCGGTGGTGACGGTCAATCTCTCAGCCTCGAACGAAGTCGCGGTGCGAATTCGGCTCAGTGCCGAACAGATATTGGCAGGCATCGGCCCCGAGTACAGCGATACCAACGATGCACCTAACGCCGAGTATTATGACTCGCTGCGCGCGCTTGGGCCGGTCGACCTTGGGCAGCAATTTGATGCCTTCGCACCCGAGTTTCTTAGTGCGGTAGGGATGCAGGCTGATGGCACAGAAATTGAGCTGCAATATCAGGCTATAGACATCCCGCCTGTCGGGGATCTTGCATTAGCGCGTGACTCAGAAGTGTTTTTACGCGGGGCTTTGCCGAACGGTGCTCGCGCGCTGCGGTGGACATGGCCGCCCGAATACGGGAGTCACGTGCTGCGCTACGTGGGTGAAGACCCGGCGGATATTGTGTCGCTGTGGTTACAGCCGGGCGAGGTGGCCCCTGATTACCAGCTTGCCGGTCAGAACGGCGATGCACCGCTAAATCAGCGGGGTCGATTGGCAGTCATTGTCGACTACATTGACATTGGTTTTCGTCATATTGTGCCGCTGGGCATCGACCATATACTTTTTGTGCTTGGGCTGTTTCTGCTGAGCCGGCAATTGTCCAGTTTGTTGTGGCAGGTTTCCGCTTTTACTGTGGCCCATACCCTCACGCTCGGGCTCACCATGTACGGGGTCGTGGCGTTGCCCGCGGGTATTGTCGAGCCGCTGATTGCGTTGTCTATAGTTTACGTAGGCATCGAAAATTGTGTCACGGCCCGACTGCATTCATGGCGCGTACTGCTGGTGTTTTGTTTTGGGTTGCTTCACGGTATGGGCTTTGCCGGTGTGCTTGGCGAGATCGGTTTACCGGAGGGGGAATTCTTAACAGCGCTTATTAGTTTTAACGTAGGCGTTGAGCTGGGACAGCTTGCCGTGATTGCGGGAGCCATGGCGCTGGTGGGTTGGTTTCGTAACCACTCCTGGTATCGCAAAGCCGTGGTAGTGCCTTTGTCTCTGCTTATTTCTGTAACCGGCATGTACTGGGTATGGGAGCGCGTTGCTGGTTGACAACCCCCGGTCAACTCAGGTGAAGAGATTCGCCAGGGAAGATTCGCTAGAATAGCCACATGGGTACTTTTTCACGGCAATACAACAACACCGGCCTGCTTGGTCGCGCTGTCGCGCTGGTAGTGGGAGTTGGAGCCTTTCTGGTGTCGTTGCTGGTGGGGGCTGTCTTTCTTGCTTTTGTAGTTGGGTTTATGCTCCTCATTGGCATCAGTATCGCTATTCGTGTTTGGTGGCTGCGGCGCAAGATGGCGAATTACGAGCGGGAACACGGTGATTTGGAAGCCGAATACACCGAGGTCACGGTAGAGCGACGCATTCAGTCTTCGGCAGACGATCACCGCGACAGCCAAAGCTAAATACCGCGCGCAGGGTATGGAGAGCAGGGTGGCGGATATCACAGATGAACAGCGGCAAAGAAAGCGCAAACTTCGGCGTCAGCGTCGTCTGGTGGCGATTGCCGGATTCGTGCTGCTGACGACCGGGCTGGCCTGGTTTTTCGAATTACAAGCGACCACCACGGTGATAATCGCGCGATACGCAGATGTGCTCGTATCGGGCGGAAATGATCCGGCATTAAGCCCACGGGGTCAGCGACGAGCGGCAGAACTTGCGCGTGTATTGGCGGACATCGATGTCGTAACAGGCGTCGATGCAATTTTTGTCGGGCCAAACCAGCGTACGCGCGACACCGGTGCCCCGGTCGCTAAAATTAATGAAACACCGGTTATCACGCTAGAAGACCCGTCGGCCGTTTCTGATCTCGTGGATCGGATACTTGCCGATTACAAAGGCAAAATCGTTCTGTATATAAGTGAACCCGAGTACATTCAGCCGGCCATCGAAGAGATGCATGGCAGTAAGAAGCTCCCATCCATTGAGCCTGATGAGTACGACAATCTCTATATTGTGAGTATTCCCTGGTTCGGCAAGGTAAAAACACTGCGGTTCAAGTACGGTGATCGCTACGTACCCGCAAGCACGAACTAAGCGCCGGCTTATGTGAAACATCAGGCTGTGACTTGCTTCACGGCATAAATCGTCTGTAACTGCTTGAATGTAAAGCTGATAGGTCGAATCGTTCGACCTGCCATTGACGGGTTACCACGATGTTCACTGACGGTTTTCACAGATTGCTTTCGATAGGCGCGCTGCTGGTCATGAGTTTGTCATTGCTACCGGCTAGCGCAGCGACGGTTAATGCATCGGTGGGGTTTAATTTTTCCGACGGCGTTGCTAACAGCCTCGTTAAGCCAGGAAACAGCTTTGTATTTCGTGATAACTCTGAGCTGGGCTTTACTGTAACGGCCAATAGCTGGGTTGGCGCAGACTGGCGCAGTATCAGCGCTGGCACCACGGTGCTTGCGGACGCCGATTATGAGCCATACGGCTATAGCGTTGCTAAGGGTATTGCCGGTCTGGGTGTTTGTGGCGGCAATGTTTTGGAAAAGTGTTTGGCGAGCGCCGCGCAATTTGGGCTAAACAGCCAGAACAAGGGCAGCACAGAGTGGTTGCTCTTCACGTCCAAGGATGTAATGCAATTCGAGTCGCTACTGTTTGAGCCTACCAGCCCCAAAAAGGGATCGCTGGTCATCTACTCCGGTACGGTTGATTTAGGGAACCCGCTTGCGGGCATTAACAATGCAACCTTCACCAATCCGGTTACCTTCGACTACGGACGTAATTCGGGTAGCCAGCTGGTGGATCTGATGGATTCTTCCTCCGGCAATGCTTTACTCATCGGTGCTCAGGGATCCCAAACCGCGTTCACGGTGCAACGCATGAACGCAACGGTGGTACCAATCCCGTCGGCCATATGGCTGCTGGGTTCGGCAATGCTCATACTCGCAGCGCGTGCGCGTAATCAGTTAACCTGAGTCGCTGCGACCTTACGCTCAAAATTGTCCACCGGTCGTGCTAGGCTTCGCATCGAAGTCAGTGCGCCCCGGTAGCTCAGATGGATAGAGCATCCGCCTCCTAAGCGGAAGGTCCCACGTTCGAATCGTGGTCGGGGCACCACTTTTAATAATAATTACAAGTAAAAAGCTGTAACTCCTGTTTCCGCTAATTTCCGCCTTCTTGACGTATTTGCATCAATTTCTCACATTTGGGTTTCAAATGCGGTGCAAATTTTCATCGCATCGAAAAGGCGGAGTGTCCTAAATGGCAAAACAGAAAGCGGGCGGAATATAATGTTTTCCATAATGTTCCAATACAGCCTTCATATTTTTTCAATCGCTAGTAGGAGAAAGATATACTCAGTTTTAAAAGTAACCTAAACCGCTTTATATGCGAATAATCAGAGTTGGGGATTCGATGAGATTTTATGGTCTAGTGGCGCTATTGGCCGCATCCAGTCTAATTGTAGACTCACCCGCATTTGCCACGCTTAGCGGGTTTTCTGATGTTTCCGGCGACTCGATTCCGGATTTCTCCGCCGCACATGCGACGGAAACCAACACTATCGTTGTTCTCTCCGGCCAGGACGGCGCTCCGCTTCGCTCTCTAGCTTTCTTTAATGCCAGCTGGACGGTAAATGATCATGCTGCGTACGCCGACGGAAATCGTGACAATACTATCGGTGATCCGGCGCTGGTTGCGCTGGCTACATCTATTGTCACGGGTCAGATTAAGGTGCAGCTAAGGTATGCAACGACTGGTGAAATGGTTGATTCCAGTATCGCTTTTTTCAGTAAGAACTGGACGGCAGTCGCCGTATCAGTCCATGACGACCCCAATGGTGATGGGAATACCGAGGATGCCGCGATCGCTGTGCTGGCCGCAAATAAAAGTAGCGGGCGTAATATGGTCGAATTGCGCGCCATTGGCGATGGCAGTTTAATCGGCAAATGGGCGTTCTTCACCCCTAGCTGGACGGTAAAGGCGGTCAGCGGAGTTGTATCGTCTGGTGTTGCCTATCTGGCAGTGCTGGGTACCGAGTCAAGCTCCGGCAAAAGCAAAGTCGAGCTGAGGCGAATTTCGGACGGCACCAGATCCGGGATTTTTTTCTTCGGCCCTTCTGTCGCCACCGCAGATTTGGCTGTGGTAAAAGACGCCAATGCTGATGGCAATGCCGATGACCCGGGTCTGCTTGTGTTGGGCAAAAGGGCTGGCGGCAACAGTATTATCCGGATACGTCGCGTAGACAATGGCGCCAAGGTATCAGACAAGCTGGTTATTGGCGCGGTATGGAATGCCGAATCTCTCGCGGTGGTGCCCGATTACAGCGGTAATAACATTTTTGAGTATGCTGCTTTGGCACAGGGCGCCACAGGGACAGTCATTAAGATACGTGATTATCAGTCTATAGACTCTATTGATACGTTAACTATTCGACGCTCAAACACGTCGGCAGCGCCGGCGGTACATATTCAATTCCCAGGTGCTGTTAGCCTTGTTTACAAGGATTCGGTGCTTGTTGCAGGAACCACTACTGATCCACAAGAAATAAATAACCTACGTGTGTCAGGGATTGATGCTTCGACGACTGATGGTTTCAGGCATTGGCGTGCAGTCGTGCCATTGCAGCCTGGCAGGAACGAACTCGCAGTAGAAACAGTCGATGAGCACAACAATACCTATGTTAATGCGGCGTCTCTGGAAGTCGAACGGGGAGTGGCGATCGACTACACAAGAGACCTCGCTCTGGACGACATTAATAGTCGACTACTTGTTGTCGATGCGGCTGGACGTCGAATCGTAGCTGTCGACCTTGCGACGGGTGTCAGGACGGTTTTGTCCAGTGAAACAATCCCCAGTGCGGAGAACTCGTTCGAATATCCAGAAATGATTGCAATAGATGTTGCTAACAATCGAGCGCTTGTAACAGATAACGGTATTGGTGCGATTGTTGCTGTCGATCTTTCGACCGGCGCGCGCACGATTTTTTCTACTGCTTTGCCACGTATCGCCGGAACGCCTTCTGATCAAGCAGCAATTGCCGTGGATGCGACCAACAATCGGCTGCTGGCATGGAACCGCGAAAGCAGGGAGCTGCTTGGCATTGATCTGACCAGTGGGCTCGAAACCTTGATTGCGAGTAATACGTTCCCAGATGGCGCCAATCTGTTTTTTACCGTTCAAGACATCGTGATTGATGGCGCCAACAATCGCGCACTGGTTCTGGATAGTGGCAAGCAAGCAATTATTGCAATGGATCTTGATACGGGAATTCGCACCATTTTTTCCAATGCCAAAGAGCCGAGTTTTAACCCTTTTGGTGCCCCGAGATCGCTGGTGCTGGATACCGACTCCAATCGGGTTTTGGTGGCAGAAGAATTTCATGATCAGATAATTGCCGTCGATTTGGACACTGGTGGACGAACTATTTTGTCAAGGCCGCCGGCCCGAAACCCTCATGCCGATTACCGATTTTCAGGTACGCCACTTGCAGTGGGTCGTGGAGCAGTTCTGGACATTACAGGGAATCGTTTGCTGGTAGGTAATAAAAAAGATCCGTTATTCGCGGTCGATCTTGATAGAGGTAAGCGCAGTCACTTTTCGGAAGGCCTGGCACATAGCGCAAAGAATCTCTTTGTTTCGCCCACAGACATCGTATTCGACAAAATGGCGAACCGGGCATATATGATCGACCTTCGCCTTAAGGCTATATTGGGCTTCGATTTCGAGACACGTGACAGATTTGAGCTGTCAGGGCCTGCGAAACCTGATGAGGTAAATAGTTTTGACACACCTGTGGGTTTGGCACTTGATAAGCCCAACAATAGATTGCTCGTCGTTGATGAAGGATTGAAGCGGATTCTGGCGGTTAATTTAGACTCGGGAGGCAGAACAGTCGTCGCCAGTCTCGGACCAGTAAGTCCTAATCCCTCCAATGACAGGCGCGGTATTGTTGTAGATTCACCCAACGACCGGGCTTTATATACTTCCCCGGATAGCCCGGCGATAGTGGAGTTGAATTTCAGTGGGCCTTCTGGAGTTATCACCACGACCGGCGAGAGCCCTGCATTTTTGGAACCTAGAGAGGTTGCCGTTGATGCGGCCCGCAATCGTATTCTGGTAGCGGATGTTGGGCTGCGTGCGCTGGTTGCGGTGGATATGGATTCGTTGGAACGCAGTATAGTTCGAAACTTTCAGCGTATCAGTGACATCACTATAGATCCTGAAAGCGAGATTGCTCTTATCAATTCTGGTGACATAGACAGATATATTCCATCAACAGATAGTATCGAAGAGTTAGTACGCGGAAGTCAGCGAGCAGCTGACGGTTTTTGGCCAACCGGTTTTGCTCTTGATGCGGATAATAACCGGGCGTTCATAACGGATAGCCATGAAGAACTGCTTTGGGTTATTGATCTGGATAGCGGTGAGCGAGCTATTATTTCAAATTAGCTGGTCTTCACGCAGATGGCAAAGTGGCTGCCGCTCAATACAATTGCATATTCGTTGCAAATCGAGTTCCCATATCCAAAACCTAAGCGGGGCAAATGCTTCGTGCGCAAAATCCCCGCCTCCTAAGCGGAAGGTCCCACGTTCGAATCGTGGTCGGGGCACCACCCGGCCATTGCTGTCCTGTTTACACCTTGCTGTATACCAGACTCCGTTCAAACGTCGCCGGCGAGCGAGCCTGCGACATCCACATAACCGCGCTTAATCATAGTTTCCAGCGCATTCGCTGCGGCAACAAGCTCCTCAAATGTCTCACGCAGTTCGCGTAACCTGGAGATATTTCCCGTCATCTTTGCGCCTTTGCTGGCTGTCGCCAGCGAAAAGAGCTCGGCAACGTACTCAGCCCGGGCCACCGCAACCAACTCAACAATAGGTTTGATGTCCGAAAGTGCGAGTGTCTTAATCTCCGGGTTAATTGTTTTCCGGTTGATTTCTTTACGAGTCTGCTCTAATTGCAACAGCAGTCGATTGTGTTCCATTGACAGAGTCTTCTCCTGAATAATTTCGAGAATGAACTAGCGTGCTAATCAACGTCTTTTGGCGGCTCGACTTTTGCAACTTGCAGAGACTTGAGCTTATCCGTGCGGCTGCCGAAAAGTTTAGTTTTTATACGCACCAGCGCCGTCCAGTTGCGCCCGATTGCGCGTTTTATCGGGTTACCTTCCGGGTACCAGGTTGTGCTGGATATCCGATCTGAGTCGCGCAAATCATACGCGTAAGCGGCGATCGAGGTGCGGTATTTCCCCGCGGGAAAATTGGTCATCCCGTGGCCATGAATGGTGTAGCTCCTGGTCTGCATTAACAAAAGGCGATTAAACAGCGGTTCAATGCTCATTTCCGCGTTGCTGCGGTCATCCCGAATCTGCAGTGCGCCGCCGTATTCGGGTTGCCAATCGTCGTTAAGGTAGAGCAAGACGTTCAGATTCCGAAACCAGGTCGGATGTTTCGGGTGATGGCTAAAGTCGGAATGCATGTCCAGCTTGCTGGCTTTCACCCCCAGATGCAGGCCGCCCCCGTGATGGTCAGGGTCTATAAAAACTTCATCCCCTGTGATCGCACGCAAAATATTCTGGAACCGCGGCGAAAGGTAGTCTTCGTGAAGTTCTTGAAATTCGTCGCACAGCTCAAAGAAGCGAGGGTTTTCGTACTTGTTTTTCTGAAACAAATTATCATTTCGTGCGCCGAGGTCTTTCAGCGCCGCGCGTTCAACTATCTTGAGTGCCCGGCGCAACCGGTCGGCGTCGGCAAAGTCATCAATAATCAAATGCTCAAAAGGAACGGCATTTTGAAATGCTTCTCGTAGCTCGGGTATCCTGGCTTCGAGAGCTCCGAAATTGATCATGTATGTAGTCCTCGTGTCCGCGCGATTCTAGCACGCGACGGGCTTTTCCAGCCGAGACGTGGCTCAGGTTTTTGCGATTACCCGCAACGCAGAAATAAAGCGGTCAATATCGGCCGTCGATGTATAGATGCCCGGTGTGACGCGCACGCAATCCCCGGCGGCAACCCCGTCGCGCCACACGGTAAAGATCCGGTGTTCGTTCAGAAGGGTATCGACGATTGCGCGGTTTTCATCCCGGCCGATCCTGCCTTTAATACGAAACGACGTCAGCGCACCGGTCATGCGGGGGTCGTCGGGAGTCAGTACTTCCACATTCTTAAGTTCACGGGCTGCGGCCACCCAGCGATTTCGCAGGTACCTTAATCGCGCTTCTTTGTTGGCCGGGCCCAGTGCCTGGTGAAAGTCCAACGCCGACGGAATGACCATAAAGGCAGCAAAATTCGAAGTGCCGCTGGAAGCTCGTGAAAGGATGTTATCAGCGGGAAAACTGCGGTTGCCATAGCACGGGTCAATATCCTGCAGGCGATTTTTGCGGATATACATGAGCCCTGATCCAAGCGGCGCGCCCATCCACTTGTGAAAATTGACGCCCATGAAATCCACACCGAGATCGCCAGCCTTGAAATCAAGATGTCCGAATGAGTGAGCCGCATCCAGAATGACATCAACGTTACGAGCCCTCGCCATCGCGGCAATTTCTGCCACCGGCATTACCAGTCCCGTGCGATTGCTGACATGGGTAAGCAACAACAATCGCACCTTGGGGTTCGTTCTCAGCATGTGCTCATAGGTTGACAGCACCGCGTCCCGCGTTGCCGGCTCGGGAATGTTGAACCTGACCACCGCCACGCCGCGCCTTTCGACCAGCCAGTCCATTGTCTCCTGCATGCCGCCATAGTCCAGGTCGGCGTACATGATTGCGTCGCCCGGTTTCAACAGGTTGTAATTTGCAATCAGGTTCTGGAGTGCCTCGGTAGCCCCCCGAGTCAACATGATTTCATCGCTGGAGACACCGAGCTCGTCCGCCGCGCGTTGCCGATAACGACGATAATCCACATAAAACTGCTTTCGGGCATATGTTGCGTTAGCCCTGTTAACTTGTTCGGTATGCTGCTGATACTCAGTCAGCAGCTGTCTCGGCATTACGCCCCAGTATCCGTTCTCGAGATTGGTTATGGTCGGGTCTACGGCATAGAAGTCGGCAATTTTCTGCCAGTGCTCCTCGTTCGCGGCAATTTCTTCAGCAGAACCCGTGATGGTGGGCACTGGGCGCAGCGTTTCTGACGCTTGCGCGGATTGCCGCCCGGTAGTTGTGAGCGTCGCGGCACCCAGCAAGCCACTGCTAGCAAGAAAATGTCGTCTGTTCAACATCAGCTTCCGACCCACTGCAGGCTCCTTAAGATTTCACCATTAGGGTAGACTATACCCCTCTCAAACACGCTGTCTAATGCGTGCGTTTTAACCGGCAACCTAACGGAGCAGTATCGTGAAAAGCTGGCTTTCTGGAATGGTGGTTTTCTTTTTCGCATTAAACGCCCATGCGGCCTGCCCCAGCATCGAGGGCGAATGGGCAATGACCTTCGACGAGGTTTGGTACGGCTATCAGCTTGCGGGCATCGGCAGAGCCACGGTAACGGCCGACAAAATTAAACTGCGCCTGCGAGAAGGCCAGCTGGGCACCAGCTACATTGCCACGTTCACGGGTAATTATTCCGTCCAGGCGAATTGCATGTTGACCTGGAATTACGCGGAGCAGGGTGGCACCAGCGGCGGCACCGTCCACGGCATTATTGTATCTGCCAATAAGTTGTTTTTGATGTTCTCCAATCCGAATGTGCAATCCACCGGCACAATGCTGGCCGAGCGAATTGAATACTAGAGGATCGATTGCCCGATTTATTGGTCTTGCCGATGTGAATCAACGCCGCGCCTGATGGGCGGCGACTGCCTGCAACTGCAGCGGGTGTATATCAATTTGCAGCATTTCATAGCCCATATATTCCGGGCGCTTCCTGAGTTTAGCCACGCAACTCGGTGCCGGGAGGGGCGACCCTTGCAACAGCAAGTCTGATGCAGTTCCTTCAATGCAGAGCTGTATTCGCGTCAATGCACGATGTCGATTGTCATCGCATACCATCAGGCAACTAAAGTCCGGTGCGACAATTTGATGGCCTTTTTCGGCATCAACAGTTAAGCAGACTGGGTATAGCAAGCGGGACTCCGGGATGGTTGTTTCATCGGCAGCATGCTGCCACCGATTCTGGCTGAACAAAAGGCCGTTTTTGTCACCACCACGTTTGACATAACTATCCGAATTCGTTGCGCTTTTCATCCTGAAAATGCTGCATAAAAGATTCTGTTGTAACCGCAAGTATCGGAAAAATAACAATCTTCGTAGCGCATTCGCTCCGCGTCCCCAACCCTCCGAAACCCGCATGAAATAAGGCTTGCAATTAAATCGACGTTTATTTACGCTCAACAACAGTTAATAGCGCAACAAATCGTCATTGATTGACGAATTAACTGAGATATATAAGAGGCCGTTCTGAAAGTGTTGTGACCAAGTGGTTACAGAATCGCATCAGGGCCACGGAAGTTCTTAAATTTCCGTAAATAAACGTAAAGAACAAAGGTTGACCAAGGATGATTCGTAGCTACACGGTGAATGAGCTGGAAGAAATTTCCGGTTGCACACGAAGAACGATCAGCGATTACATCTCCAAGGGTGTGCTCGCCGGTCCGTCTCATCGTGGCCGCGGCGCTCGCTATCCGCAGAAAGATCTGGATGTCCTTACCGTTTTGCCGCGTATACGCACCCTGATGAAAAAGGAATACCCGACCCTTAAGGAAGTCTCGGCCTTCCTGGACGATTTGTCGGTCAGGGATATCAACCGCCTGGCCACGCGCGTTTCCGAAGAAGCTTTCGTGAGCGAAATACGCCGTTTAAGGGTTCGCAATTCGCTAATGAACCTGCTCCCTTACGTACCGCCAGAGCGGATCGAAACCTTACTTGCACGATTTACGCCCGGTCAGATCCGCGGCATCGACTCGGGTCGTTATCAAATCGGCGCTGTTATGGATATAGAGGCATTGCTGCAAGAAGAGAGCCGTGCGCACCACATCGGTGGGCGGCAACCTGCCAGTAATGGCGCTCATGAGCCGAACGGTCATCGCCGCAGAGCATTGCCCGACAGAGGTGCTTATGAGCACGGTGATGCTTCCTGGAGTGTCAGTTGGCTGAATGGTCACGAAGAAGGTCACGGTTCGAATGCTCTTCAGCCATCGGATGTCGTTTCACCGCAGGCGGTTGATGCTGCCGCGCGCGATTTGTTCTCCGATACCACCACCGATCTTGATGAATTGCAGGCTCTTGCTGACGAGACGCATCCCGAACTGCCGGCTATTAGACCTGCAGTTAGAGAAGTCGAGGCCAGCAGAACCGAGATTAAGGATCGACTGGCCGAGATAGCTCAACGCTTAGAAAAACTGGAATCCATTCTCGACAAAGCCTGAAGCAACTTATAGGCAGGCCGAATTAAAAACGCTTTTTTGCAGAAATGTACAAAAAAATTATCCGCAACACCGGAAAATCAAGGGGAAATATTTTGGACAAGTTGATTAGAAGCATTGCCATCGCTGCAATGACTCTTGTTGGGTTATCGGGTCAGGCTTCGGCCGCCAGCATCAGTTTTATGCTGGACCGTTCGACGCAGCAGGCAGCGTTCCCGGACGGTGGCCAGTATATGCAAGTCACAATAAGTGACGGACAGGACGGCGCCATCGATTTTCGCGTGGAGACACTTGAAGATCTGCAGAACAACGCTGGCAATGAAGGCGCACCAGAAATTGCGGCATTCAGTTTTAATTTTGGCAATTCTGGCGCAACAATTAACAACATCGTTGCGCCCGAGGGCTGGGAGATTATTGGTCAGCCACTCAATCTCATCAGCGCTAATGCCAGGGGCGGCAGCATATTCGACCGCATGGCGGGGCGGATGAGCCAGTTGCAGCAGGCCGCTGAATATCAGAACTTTGGTGGCTACGTTCGCAGTCGTTCGCGCATGGGCGGTAACCGCGGCGGCAGCATCAGTGAGCTGCTGCAGAATAATCCCGAAACACTGCCGTTTGACATCGCTTCACTGCAGGCGCGCATGAATCTCATCCAGACACGCTTGACAGCTTCCCTGGTGCCGGGAACCGAGATCGACCAGTTTGGAGTATTTGACGCAAACCTGGTGATTGGGTCCGGTGAGGAATATGACCCGTTGCTGTTCTCGATCATCGGTGTGGATGGCGACTCGATCCATGACTATGCATCCAGCCTGTCGACCGGTAACGCCCTGCGTGGCAATACCGTGTTCGCCGCGCACGTTGATAGCCTGAGCGTATGCAACCGTCGTAACGAAGAAGAACCAGCTGGCTGTATCAATATGGCCTCGTTCGGCGGTCCGGCTACTGTCGTTCCATTGCCGCCTGCCGCAATGCTGATGGTTTCGGGCCTTGCGATGCTGGGTGGTATGGCAGCTCGCCGCAAAAGAAATGCAGGCCAGGCTGCTTAGATCATTGCGGGCATTCATATCTGACCGTATAGAAAAATGAAGAGTATTCCGACAATCACAGCTGCAGCACTACTGGCCGTTATTAGCGTAACTGCTAACGCCGCCACCGTGAGTCTGGTGCCGAGCGTTAGCACGGTAGCGGCCGGCGACACGTTTTCGCTTGACTTGCAGCTAGACGCGTCAGATCAGCTCGTGCCTGGTTTCGATGGAGAGTTTTCCGGTCAGGTCGCGGTTCGCTTTAACTCGGAGTTCGTGGATTTCACGAGCTTCGTGTTTAGCTCGCCTGCCACTGAGTTGTCTGGCGTAAGCGTACTGACTGACAGTAGTGATGACATCGTCACATTGGGTTTTGAAAATGCGCTGGATACAGGCGTTATCGGCACCTACAACTTTGTCGTCAATAATATCCCTGATCCGGTGCCTTCACTGGGAACAGTATTGATGTTCGAGGTTTATGACGCCGATGACTTTTTCGACAGTTTTGCCAACGAGTCGCCCAGCAATCAGACCTTTACCCCTGTTTTTAACGGCGCGACCGTAACCGTCGTGCCATTGCCGCCAGCCTTGGTGTTCATGCTGAGTGCAATTGCATCCTTGCTGCCGGTTACGCGGAGGTTAATCCGCAACTAGTTTCCTCAAACTTTACGCTGTCTTCCTCATCCCCCTTTATTTACAGCGTAAGGAACCCCAAGCCCCACTGCTGGTACCAGTGGGGCTTTTCTTTATCCCGCTATAAGACATAATCCCGGTCTTTGCCTTCCCCTGCGTTTTGTCATTATGATTAGACTGCGGAATTAAAAAGAACACCGTCATAGCGGTGCAAGGGGAGTAGCTTTGGATCAGCGCAATGACCGGCGAGACAGGCGTCGGCAGAGCTTCAATTCTGTGCTTTATGGCTGTCTGCATCCGCGGCGGCGTGATAATCGCCGGGCGGACGACGATCAATGGTGCCTGGTGGACATTTACGACCCTGGTTTGGTCATGGTCAGTCTGGCCATTGTGCTGATGAGCTGTCTGGATGCGTTTTTCACGCTGCAGCTCTTATCAATGGGTGCCAATGAAGTGAACTATTTCATGAAAACACTGATTGAGTCTGATATCAGCGCTTTCCTGACAACCAAACTGCTGTTTACCTGCTCCGGCGTTCTGTTCCTCACCGCGATGGCCCGTTATCGGCTGGCCGGCCGGCTTCGGGTGCGCCGAATCCTTGAGGTTTTGTGCGGCATCTATGCCTGCCTGATTATCTGGGAGCTGTTTCTGCTGGCCACGGTGGCCATGACCCCGTTCGCCTGAGGCTCCGGACAGCGCCGGGCTAGTTGGGGCGCAGGATTGGCGGTATGATTAGCCCGTTGTTGTGCGGGAGTTTGATCATGCGAGCCATACGGATTCTGGCGGGCCTCTGTGCCATGTCAGTGCTGTCCGCCCCGGCCATTGCGGGCGAAATAGACCTCAGTTTTAACAGTGATGCGGTACGCATCTTCTATCTACACGATTTTGATAACAGCGATCTGTCCGGGGATCTGGGCTTTGTCAATAACAGTGACAAAGGCACGGTAGTCAACGGTAGCCTGTTTATACGGGGTTATGCATCCGACGGTGACAATCCGCTGGAAGCAGGGCTGGGTCTGCGCAGTGGCTATGTCGATGGCGATGGATCGGGCCAGTCCGGCATACCAGTGGCGGTGGGCGCGTTTTTTCGTTATGCCTTGCCCGGCATGGATCGCGTGTCGGTGCGTGGGTCTGCATGGGTCGCGCCGGACATACTGAGTCTCGGGGATCTGGAAAAATACGAAGACGTATCGTTGCGCCTGCAATACGCGCTGTTGCGGGAAGCCGATATTTTTGTGGGTGCGCGCTACCTGAACACCGAGTTCAGCAATGGCAGTCGAGCACTGATCGACAATGGTCTAAACGTTGGCTTTAATATTCGTTTTTAAACATCTGATTTTAATATATATGGCAGGTCATTCTAAGTGGGCAAATATCCAGCACCGTAAAGGTGCTCAGGATAAAAAACGCGGCAAGCTGTTTACCAGGCTGATTCGCAACATCACCGTCGCGGCGCGCGGCGGCGACGACATCGATAGCAATCCACCACTGCGGCTGGCGGTCGACAAGGCCAAAGCGGCAAGTTTACCCAAAGACCGGATTGAAGCCGCCATCAAGCGAGGTAGCGGCAATCTGGAAGGCGACAACTACGACGAAATCACCTACGAGGGTTATGGCCCAGGCGGGGTAGCTGTCATGGTGGAGTGCATGACGGATAACCGGAACCGCACGGTCGCGGATGTGCGGCATGCCTTTAGCAAACACGGGGGCAACCTGGGTGCGGACGGCTCAGTTGCATACATGTTTAATAAAGTCGGGTTATGTCAGTTTGGCCCGGAAACCGATGAAGACAAAGTTATTGAAGTGGCCCTCGAGGCGGGGGCCGAAGATGTCGTCACCGATGAAGACGGCTTAATTGAAGTGCTGACATCACCGTCAGAGTTTGAGGCTGTGCACGCAGCACTGTGCGCGGCCGGACTCGAACCTGATGTCAGCGAAATCACCATGCGCTCGTCGTTGTCCACTACGCTGGATGCCGATGGTGCGGCCAGCATGATCAAATTGCTGGAAGGTCTGGAAGATCTGGACGATGTGCAAAACGTGTTTTCGAACGCAGAGATTCCCGATGACATTCTGGCGAAGCTGTAAAGCAACATGAGTCGCGCTTTGACATGAGAAACCCGGTACGGGTGTTGGGCATTGATCCCGGCTTCAGGCTGACGGGATACGGGATTGTTGATACCAACGGCCAGGACAGTTGCTGGGTAGCGAGCGGTTTTATTGATGCGCGAAAGGTTGATGGCACAGCGGCGCGACTCGAAACTATCCATGCGGCACTGGTGGGTTTGATCAGTCAATACCGACCCTCTGAAATGGCGGTCGAAAGCGTGTTCGTGGCCAAAAACGCCGATAGCGCGCTCAAACTGGGGCAGGCCAGGGCGGCCGCTATTTGTGCCACCTTTGGGCACGATATTGCGGTTTACGAATATGCGGCGCGCGAAGTTAAGCAGGCCATCGTCGGCCGCGGTGCCGCTGGCAAGGAACAGATGCAACACATGGTGCGCGTATTGCTCGGAATCAACACAGAATTGCAAGCTGACGCGGCTGACGCGCTGGGTATTGCCCTCTGTCATGCGCATCGTCGTTCGGCCGGGCAGCGTCTCGCGGAAGCAATGTCATGATCGGTTTTTTGCGCGGCACTCTGGTAGCGAGTCAGCCCCCGCAATTGCTGATAGAGGTTAACGGTGTGGGCTACGAGGTCGAGGCACCCCTGTCGACCTGCCTGGAGTTGCCTAAAGTCGGGTCCGAGGTCCATCTGATCACACACCTCATGGTGCGAGAGGATCAGCATACTTTGTATGGTTTCGCGACTGAATCCGAGCGGCAGCTGTTCCGCGACCTGATCAAGGTGAATCGTGTGGGCGCCAAACTGGCATTGGGGATTTTGTCAGGGATGAACGTGAACTCTTTTATTACCTGTGTGCGAACGGAAGACGCCACGCTGTTGTCCAAATTGCCGGGTGTGGGTCGCAAAACGGCAGAACGATTGATCATGGATATGCGCGATAAGGTCGACAGTCAGGCGCAGGTATTGAGTGTCAGCAAAATCGGTTCATCCGATGCCGCCAACGGGTCGCGGCAGGAAGCCTTCAGTGCACTGACCTCGCTGGGATACAAACCGGTCGAGGCGCGTAAAATGCTGGACAAGGTCGATGCGGATCTGACGGGCACCGAGGACATACTTCGCAGCGTGTTGCGCTCTGCAGCACCGGCTGGAGGTTAACGCATGACCGAACCCGCCAAAGAACGACTGATATCCATGACAGGAGAGCCCGAAGAGGCGGCTCTCGAGCGCGCGATTCGTCCTGGCAGTCTGGCCGACTACGTCGGGCAGGAGGCGGTTAAGCAGCAGATGCGGATATTTATTGCTGCGGCGCGCCAGCGTAAAGAAGCGCTTGATCACACGCTGATATTCGGGCCGCCGGGGCTGGGCAAGACAACGCTGGCCAATATCATCGCGCGCGAGCTAAACGTAAATCTTAAGCACACATCGGGCCCGGTGCTCGAGCGTGCCGGTGATCTCGCTGCCATGCTCACGAGTCTGGATGAGGGGGACGTACTATTCGTGGACGAAATCCACCGCCTTAGCCCGGTCGTCGAAGAAGTGCTGTACCCGGCAATGGAAGACTTTCAGCTCGACATCATGATCGGTGAGGGTCCCGCGGCACGCTCTATCAAGCTTAACCTGAAGCCGTTCACGCTGGTGGGCGCTACCACGCGCGCCGGCCTGCTGACATCACCGCTGCGTGACCGTTTTGGCATAGTGCAGCGGCTGGAGTTTTATACCGAAAGTGAGTTGCACCAGATAGTGCAGCGTTCGGCATCCATCCTGAACACCGGAATGGATGAGCAGGGTGCGTCCGAGATAGCGGGTCGCGCGCGCGGTACACCGCGAATTGCCAATCGCCTGTTGCGGCGCGTGCGTGACTACGCCGAAGTTGAGGCAGGTGGTTTTATCGATCAGGCAACCGCGCGGTCGGCCATGGACATGCTGGCGGTTGACCCTAACGGGTTTGACATGATGGACCGCAAACTATTGCTCGCCATCATTGATAAATTTGCTGGCGGGCCGGTGGGTATAGACGCTGTGGCTGCTGCCATCGGCGAGGAGCGCGGCACGATTGAAGACGTATTGGAGCCTTACCTGATACAGCAGGGCTACTTGATGCGCACGCCTCGCGGTCGGGTAGCGACATCGGCGGCTTACCAGCACTTTGGGCTGCCACCTCCGGATAACAACAGTCCGGAACTCGAGCTATTCGATCAGCCCGATCCGACTTAATCGCAGAATTTGCCACTAATTTGACAGGGATGACAAATGGCTACGGAAACTTCTTTATTAGGCCTGATACTCGAAGCAAGCGGTATCGTGCAGCTTGTAATGCTGCTGTTGCTGGCGGCCTCGGTAGCGTCCTGGGCCATTATTTTGCGCAAGCGCAGTTTATTGCGCGATGCAATGGCCAACTCCAACGAGTTCGAGAACAGTTTCTGGTCGGGAGGTGACCTGACCAGTATCTATCGCGATATCACTGGCCGCGGCGAAGCGCCTGCCAACATGGCCGGTATCTTCGAAGCCGGCTTCCGCGAATTCCGGCGGTTGCGACAGCAGAGCGACATGCTCCCGGAGCGTGTGCTGGACGGCGCGCGCAGGGCAATGCGTGCCGCACAGCTCCGCGAAACGGATCGGCTAGAGGAAAGCCTGGCCACGCTCGCTACCATCGGCTCGACCAGCCCGTATGTTGGTTTATTTGGCACGGTCTGGGGCATCATGCATTCCTTTCGCGGTCTGGGTAATGTGCAGTCCGCTACTTTGGCGACGGTAGCACCCGGTATAGCAGAAGCCCTTATCGCGACGGCGATGGGTTTGTTTGCCGCCATTCCCGCTGTGATTGCATACAACCGTTATGCCGATCAGGTTAGCCGTCTGGAGCTGCGTTACGACACTTTCGCGGAGGAATTTTCGACCATCCTTCAGCATTATGCGCATGCGCGTAAGTCGAAGAGTGCTGATGAAAGCAGTCGAGGCGACGCATGAATAATATACGCAGGCGTCGCTTAATGGGCGAGATAAACGTCGTGCCTTACATAGACGTGATGCTGGTGCTGTTGATCATCTTCATGGTGACAGCACCGCTACTGAGTCAGGGTGTCAAGGTGGAATTGCCCGACGCCGGTGCGGAGCCGCTGACCAGTGACATGCAGCAACTGGAGCCACTTGTGTTATCGGTGGATGCGGACGGCAATTTGTATCTGAATTTGGGTGATGACGAAGATTCACCGCGCGCGGCAGCCCAAATCGTGGCCTTGGCGCGCACCGTTATCGAACGTAAACCGCAGACGCCGGTGTTGGTAAAGGCGGACGAAAATGCGGCTTATGGCAGCGTAATCTCCGGCATGGTGTTATTGCAGCGAGCGGGCGCAACCAAGGTGGGGTTCCTGACAGATCCGGCTGCTTTGGATCCTCTGGAAGAAGGCTGAAGGCGAGGACGAATCGTTCATGACAGCCGCGACCATGCAACGCGCAGCTCCCGGTTACCGTTCACCGCTGGTGATGTCGGCCGTGGGCCATGTGATACTTGCCGTATTGCTCAGCACCAGCCTGGTTTTTATGCCGGACGCACCGTTTGAGCAACTCGCTATCGAAGCTGTCGTTGTCGATGAGGCCGCCCTCAAGCGTGCTGCTGAACAGGAGCGACGCGCAGAGCAGGAGGCGGCTCAACGCCGCGAGGCAGAGCAATTAGAGCTCCGGCAGCGGCAAGAACAGGAACGCCAGCAGGAGCTTGCGGCGCAGCGCAAGGCCGATGCCGCAGCGCGCGAGAAGCGCGCAGAACAGCAAAAGCGAGAGCAGGCCGAGCAACAACGTCGGGCCGCCGAGGCCAAGGCGGCTGAAGTGAAGGCCGCCGAAGCTGCCGAGCGAAAACGGCAGGAAGCGGAGCGGGCGGCAGAACGGGCAAAACAGCAGGCCGCCGAGAAAAAGGCAGCCGAGGCGCGGGCCAAAGCAGCCGCCGAACAGCGTGAACAGCAGCGTCGTCAGGCTGAATTAGCTGCGGCGCTTGAAGAAGAGGAAGCGTTGTTTGCGGCGCGTCAGTCGGGCGCCATGAATGTATATAAGTCGCTTATTCAACAGCAAGTGCAGCGCAATTGGCAGCAACCGGCCAGCGCGGTCGCCGGGGTGGAATGTGAGGTATTCGTGCGACAATTGCCGAACGGCGATGTCATCGAGGCGCGGGTGACGAAATGCAATGGCGATGAAGCCGTTCGAATGTCGGTGGAAAGGGCTGTCCGGGCTGCTTCACCGCTACCACTGCCGGATGACCCACGCTTGTTTGAGCGAAATCTGACGTTCAGTTTTCGGCCGCAGATTAATAACTGATTTATGCTCAGCGCCCGAATTAATAAAGGAGTTGTATCAGTGAGGCACACTCACGGTTTTGCAGGAAGCATCTTCGCATCTTTGCTTGCGATACTGGGGCTGACACTAGGCACTGCGCAGGCCGAGCTGCGTATTGAAATCACCGAAGGTCAGGCGGAGGCTTTGCCTATCGCAGTGGTTCCCTTCGGCTGGGATGGCGCGGGACCCAAACCCTTTCCCATGGCCGCCGTGATTGCTGCCGATCTGGCCCGCACCGGCCGGTTTGCGCCCGTGCCCGAGCGCGACATGCTGCAAAAACCGACCAGCGGTGCCGAGATTAATTTTCGTGACTGGCGCATGATTGACACTCAAGTCGTGATCGTCGGTCGTATTCTGCCTGCCGCAAGTAACAACTACACAGTGGAATTTCGCGTGTTCGATGTTTTACGGGGTGAGTTGTTAATGGGCTACCGGATGCCCGCGGAAGCCGCACAAATGAGGGATGCTGCGCACCGTATCAGCGATCTAATATACGAAAAACTGACCGGAGTCAGAGGGATTGCATCGACGCGCATCGCTTACATTAACGCAGTCGGTGATCCCAAAAGTCCCACCTATCGATTAATCATCGCCGATGCAGATGGCGAAAACGCACGCACACTGCTCGAATCTTCCGAGCCCATCATGTCGCCGGCCTGGTCGCCCGACGGCCGTAAGGTGGCCTATGTGTCGTTCGAGAACGGTAATTCCCAGGTGTTTGTTCAAGAGCTGCGCAGCGGGGCACGACAACGCGTATCGGCCCGCAAAGGCGTAAACAGCGCGCCGGTGTGGTCACCGGATGGCAAGCGGCTTGCGCTGACTTTATCGAAGGGCGACGGCAACCTGGATATCTATACCCTGGTGCTGGCAAATCAAGTGCTAACCCGGCTGACCAGCTGGCCTTCCATTGAGACCGAACCCAGCTGGAGCGTGGACGGCAAAGAGATTTTCTTTACTTCGGATCGCACGGGAGTGCCGCAGATTTATCGGATAGGGGCTGACGGTGGCCGGGCCACTCGTCTAACGTATGAAGGCGCTTATAACGCCCGGCCACGCATTTCGCCGGATGGGCGTAATCTGGCGGTGGTGCACAACGACAGGGGTAACTATAGAATTGCACTGGTGGACGTGGAGAAGGCCTATACTCGCGTCCTGACTCGCGGCAGTCAGGACGAGTCGCCCAGTTTTGCGCCGAACGGCGAAGTGATAATTTATGCGTCAAGAGTCGGCCGGCGAGGTATTCTGTCGCTGGTTTCAACAGACGGGCGCGTGCAGCAAAGGCTTACCGCATCGGAGGGCGATGTTCGTGAGCCAGCCTGGTCGCCATTTTTCAATAACTAATTAATTCAATAGGTTATTAGTGTTATTTAAATTGTTTTCGATATTACCTTAGGAAGAGGTTAGGGACGATGAACTGGAAATTACTTGTAATGCTCGGCGCGATGGTTGTGGCCGGCTGTAGCGGTCAGTCAGGGACAGCGACGGGTGACGGAGCGGACTCGATGAGCGGCAGCGGCGTCGATGGCAGCGGTGTGCAGACCTGGCCGGACGATGGCGGTGCATCCGGCTCCGCGATCCCGATCGGCAATGACGCCGAGGCCGTAGTGATGAACGAGCGTGTAATCTATTTTGCGTTCGATTCATCTGAGGTGGACGATGCATCGGTCGAGATACTCAAACAACACGGGCGTTATCTGGCGGAAAATCCGGGTGAGAGCGTACGCCTGGAAGGTCATGCCGATGAGCGCGGTTCACGCGAGTACAACATCGGGCTGGGCGAGCGGCGTGCTGTCAGCGTTAAATCGATTTTGATGGTACACGGGGCTGCGGAATCTCAGTTGGTGCCGGTGAGCTTCGGCGAAGAGCGGCCTGCCGATTTGGGCGGTGACGAAGCAGCGTGGCAATTGAACCGGCGCGTTGAACTGGTTTACGAGCGCTAGTATCGCCGTGGTGGTTACGTCGCTTCACACCGTCATGCGTACAGCGGTAGCGCTGGGGGTAATGACCCTGGCGCTACCCGTTTTCGCCCAGTCCACGCGCGATCGCCTGGATACGCTGGAAGCCAATGTTGCAAGTCTGGAAAGACTGCTGCAAAACAACCAGACCATGCAGACCGATTTAATCCGGCGCCTGCGCGAATTGCAGGCCGAGAACCAGGTGTTACGTGATCAGGTTGACCGGTTGAAGTTTCAGGGCGATCAGGGTGCCGATCGGCAGCGACAGCTTTATCTCGATCTGGATCAGCGCTTGCAGGCGATAGAATCTCGTGGAACGCCGATGTCAGACGTTGATGCGGCAGACAACGGTATGCGCGGCGGCGCTGTTG
The DNA here is from genome assembly GCA_030426355.1 of Gammaproteobacteria bacterium. Classification (GTDB taxonomy): domain Bacteria; phylum Pseudomonadota; class Gammaproteobacteria; order Steroidobacterales. The sequence continues at coordinate 330,436 of JAUHYQ010000004.1, read as the reverse complement.
CTGCCGATGATGCCGAAAGTTATCAGGCGGCTTTTGATCTGCTCAAAACGCAGCGCTACCCGGAAGCGCAAGTAGCCTTTCGTCAGTTTCTCAGCACCTATCCGGACAGCGAGATGCGCGGGAACGCGCAATACTGGCTGGCGGAAACCTATTACGTTACCAAGGCTTTTAGTGAGGCATTGGGGCATTTTCAGACAGTCATCAACGACTACCCGACCACCCGTAAGGTCCCTGATGCCTGGTTGAAAGTGGGCTTTTGCCAGTACGAACTGCAACGCTGGGATGAAGCGCGCGTAGCATTGAATACCGTGGTCGCGCGTTTTGGCGATAGCACCGCAGCTAAACTGGCCAGCCAGCGCCTGGCGGAGATGCGTCAGCAGGGACGCTGACCGCTCAGGCCGTGCGAGACGATCTTGACGCTACCCGTCGTTTAAGGGTCACAGAGATTTTTCATTCCTTACAGGGAGAATCCCGGCCGACGGGGCTGCCCACAGTCTTTGTGCGGCTAACCGGTTGTCCACTGCGCTGTGTTTTTTGCGATACCGCTTATGCATTCGAAGGCGGCAACTGGCTTGACTTTGACGCCATACTCACAGAAGTCGCGCAATACGAGACACCGCTCATTTGCGTTACGGGCGGCGAGCCTTTGGCACAACCCAATTGCCTGGGGCTGCTCACTGAACTCGCGGATGCCGGTTACGAAGTTAGTCTGGAAACCAGCGGCGCATTGGCCATCGATGACGTGGACAAGCGCGTCAGTATTGTCATGGATATAAAAACGCCGGGGTCGGGCGAGCAATCTCGCAATCGTCTGGAAAACCTACCGCTATTGAAATCAGATGACCAGGTGAAATTCGTGATTTGTGATCGTCAAGATTATGAGTGGAGCAAGCAGTTCTGCAGCCAACACAGTATGCGTGATCGTTGTGAGGTGATGTTTTCGCCGAGTAACGGACAGTTATCGCCGACTGATCTGGCCGAGTGGATACTGGCGGATCGTTTGCAGATTCGTTTTCAGGTACAACTGCATAAATTCTTGTGGGGCGAGCAGCCCGGTCATTGACGCCGACGGATGCAGGCATGTCGCGGAGCGTAATTCTTTTATCAGGCGGAATGGATTCGGCTACGGTATTGGCTATCGCCGGCAGTCGCGGTGAGACTTGTTTTGCCCTTAGTTTTGATTACGGCCAGCGGCACACGGCGGAACTCAATGCCGCGTCAGCCATTGCGGCCCGGGCGGGAGTCGCAGAGCACCGTACCGTGTGCATAGACTTGGGCCAACTTGGCGGGTCAGCGCTCACCGACTCTTCGATTGACGTGCCGGAAGCAGGGGGGCAGGGCATACCGGTAACCTACGTGCCTGCGCGCAACACCGTATTTTTGTCGTTGGGTCTGGCGTGGGCTGAAGTGCTTAAAGCCGACAAGATCTATGCCGGTGTAAACGCTGTGGATTATTCCGGTTACCCCGATTGCCGACCCGAATACATTGATGCATTCCAGGCAATGGCGAATCTGGCGACCAAGCGAACTGTAGAGGGTGAAAAACTGCTTATTGCGGCGCCACTGATTCATCTCAGCAAAGGCGAAATAATCCGTCTGGGCATGAGTCTGGGGGTCGATTACGGCCTTACTGTCTCTTGCTACAGTGCGACGGACGTTGGTGCTGCCTGCGGCCATTGTGATGCCTGCCAGCTGAGGCGGGCCGGTTTTATTGAGGCGGGGGTGCCGGATCCGACCCGCTACGTTGGCTGAGCACTCCGATAGCAGCCGCTCAGGTTGTCATTTTACGTGCATGCGGTAATATGCGCGCCGGTTGTCGCGTCTGTGACAATATACCCAGCCGTCACTGCGTTGCAGGCGCCAGTTTACTGGCGACAGGATGGGCCGTTAGCTCAGTTGGTAGAGCAGGTGGCTTTTAACCACTTGGTCGCAGGTTCAAATCCTGCACGGCCCACCATTCTTTTAGCTGAATTCGTGCCCGCAATCGGGGCACGATGACGCCTTGAATAAAGGTGTGTACGAAGCGGCTCCTTTGGTGGCTTCCCATAGCCATCGCTTGCTGCAGTTCGCGCAGCGTATAGCGACAATGCCAAAGGCGTAACCCATAACGGCAATAACGGTTCCGGCCGTCCAGGAGATGCCCAGCGCTGGGTAAAGCGGGGCAAAACTGCCAATCAGCAAGGCCAGCAAGGCCACAATGAATTTCCACAGTTGGCCGGAACGGGACAGTAAAGAACTTTTTAGCATGGCTGTTATTCAGTGTGCACTCATTGCGCGGTGTTAAAACTGCCCGTCACTTCGATAACCACTGGCAGTCCTTCCAGCGTATCGGGTAACTCCAAACGGGTGCGGCTGTTCTCCTGAACCAGATAGACTTTTATGCAAGGCTGGCCATCGAGTTCTCCTTCGGCCACACCGGCCACGTCCTCAAACTCAAATAGCCAATCGAGGTGTTGCTCGATGACTGCGCCGGGTTGGTCTGTGCCTGACCTAGAAAAAGTGGACATAGAGAAAGTGGACATGGAAAAAGTTATTGAGGGCGCTATTCACCATCGATGGTGATGCCCAGCTCGCTCAAGACGTTGCCGATCGGATTAGCCGCAGTGATGCCGCTGCCGGCAGCGAACAGCAACCCCACCGGGCGTCGTTCATGCGCCCCGCCGGATGCGACCACTAGCGAGCCGGAATCACCCGGCAGGCTGAAATTTGCACCGCTGTTCGGCTTGATAATGAGCTGTCCGACAAATCGCGCACTGGCGCTGCCGTATTCAACGATAACAGTGGCGTTCACGGCATCAACGTAGCCGTAGGTCATGCTGGTAGTGCGTCCGTATTTCATGACGTTAAGGTTCACACTAGCGGGCATGGGGTTATAGCGAGGGGTGCCGTAGCCATTCGAGGGCGTGCTGCGCCCGATCAGACCTGCGCCGGTGGTTATGATTGCCGCATCAACCCTGTTGTATGCTGTTTCTGTCAACACGATCGGTACACGGGCGGCCAGTGTCCCGATCATATCGTTCGGGTTCAGTCCGCCATCGAATACGCCGGGTTGCAGTATGTTATCGCCGATCTTACCTTCATTAACGTCAGCGAAAACGTGTGCATTGCTCAGTGCGTAGGTGTGACACCCGGCCGCAACACGACAGCCTAGTGTTCCGGCGGTGACGTTCGTGTGCCCCGCGGATACACCAATCGGTACCGGCCGTGGATGCCTTTCTTTCGGCCCCGGTTCGCCGGCCGTGGCTTGCAGCACTGGCGTGATGTCCTCAGATGAACCGGCATCGCATCGCCCGCCTTCACGATCAGAGCAAGGAATATTGAGTGCGTACAATTTACCGGTGTATTCGACCACCACCGGAATGCCATCCAGAGTTTCCGGTATACCGGCTTCTGAATCGGTTGAATCAATATAGACTTTTACGACCGGGTTGTCGTTAGCATCCCAGCCAACCGCCGTGCCGCGTGCACCGGAGTCACGCAGTAACGATTCGGTGTGGCGTTCCTGAGCCTTGACGGCAGCTTGCAAACGCTCCGGATTATTAACAACTCGCCTGAACGCGGGAGTATCGACACCCCATTGAATCGGCTGCTCGACCTCTTGCGTGATAATTTTCAGCGGCAACTGTCCGCCTGGAGCAGACAATACCGTTGTGTTAAAAAACAGCAGTATCAGTGGGGTCAGAAGATTTAGGGTTATTTTTTTCACGTCACATTTGTACCCGAACCATTAACTTGTAACTATAACACCGTCTCAACTTTTCCAGAGGTATTGCATCAGCGCTTATGTTAAGCCTGCGGGGGCTCTATACTCTGACTTCGCGGTCGTGATGGTTTAAATGCTATGCCCGGACAAAAAATGGGAACAGGGCAATTAGGAACATAACGCTATGAATAAAAAGCTTTACCTCCTGTTGGTCGGCTGCCTGCTGAGCAGTATCGCGATGGCGGCGACTTCTACCAGTGACTTCAACTATCGCCTTGTGTTGTTTTTGCATCAGGCCTTGTTTGTATTCTGGCTTGGACCGGATATCGGCGTTTACATGTGGAGCCGCAAACTCACCAATACCGAAATCACGCCAGCGCAGCGAGTGGCGGCGGGCCGGATCATGCCGGTCATAGGGCTGATATCGCTGGCCTGCATGAGCCTCATGCTGACAGTCGGGGGCGTGCTCACCGAATTGCGCGGCATAGAGCACCCATGGTGGCAGATGGCGGGCATTGTGTTGCTGGGCCCCGTCTGGCTAACCCTGACCTTGCTGACCTATTTTCGAAGCGGCGACGATCCGGGTTCCAGCTTGGCGCGACTGGACATCGGATTTCGCTGGCTGATCATGATTGCTGTGCTGGTCTCGGTCGCTATTGCGATGGGTGACGGACGTCTGGACGACGTACCTTGGGTAGCCGCCAAGCTGGTTTTGTTTGCCATTCTTGTGTCGTTCGGGATTATTGTCCGTTCGCGGTTGAGCATCCTCGCCAAGGCCGTTGATCAAATGGAAGCATCGGGTCCGTCTGCCGAACTGGATCGTGCAATGGATGTCGCCGCGAGCCGTGCCCGTATCTTCATGATTGCTAGCTGGGTGGCGCTGGGCATGGCCGGTGCCCTGGGTACATTTCAGCCCGGCTCGGATGAAAACCCGATGTCGCTGGAAAATCGTCAGTCCATCCTTAGCGGGACGGCAAGCGACTAGCGAAGCAAGAGCATTTAAATGATTTTAGTGGTGGCGATAAAGCCGACCACGAAGATCAGCACGTAGGTTCCCCAGATTGTCACCGTCGCGCGGTTCATGATGGTCGTGATGTTGGATTCTATCTCCGGGGTTGAGCCTTCGACCGCCAGTCGCCCGAATTCAATGCCCATAGGGTCAAACACGTACAGCATTGCGACGATGGCCAGGTTGATAAGCCCGTAAATACCAACCTTCCAGGCTAGCCAGCTGGCATCCGCCGCGAACGGCCCGTTACCCATAAGTGAGGTACCGGCAATGATGATCAGCACGGTGCCCACAATGCCCGTGACAATGTTGTTGTATTTGCCCAGGGTATGACCGATAGGTTTGTCGTAGTGCCAGGCACTGGAAACACTCAGGCACCACCAGGCGATACTGAAGGCCCAGATCAGCAAATAATTGATCGTACTGAGCTCAATCAGCTCCAGTTCACGCGCCAGCGCCACACCAAGCGGCAGGGCCATTTTCCACATGGTTCGGGGCAGGAGCTCGATCCGCAAGGCCATGTGCAGCAGCATAAAGCGGGCATCTATGGGTACCTTCGGGTCGGTGGCCTTTTTGCAGGACAAAAAGACACCCATGTCAGTGCCCACCCAGAACACAAACATCAGGATATGCAGGTATTTCCAGCTTAGATAGGCGTCCATTGGCTGATTCTACGGAGCCACACTGCCCGGTGACAAGCCATAGAACGGATATAAAGCATGGTTGTGGGTCATTGGTTGAAAATTTCTTTGCTAAACTCAGTCGCAACGCTGCATGGAAAGCAGCTTCCGGATTGATAAACAGCACAGGGTGAGGAGAAACGCTGGTGTCTAGCGAAAAAGTTGATTTATCCCAGATTCGTGGTGATTGGGATTTCCATTCCCGCTACGTTACGAATGCAATGGAACAGACCCTTAAACGTCTGAACAGCGATTGGCGCGAACTCAAGAAAAAGTCACGCAAAAAAGGTCAGGTGCCGGTTGATGGCGAGCTGATGGACGAATTCATGGAGGCGTGCGCGCAAACCAGGGCATTGTGCGACGACTATCTGATTCTGGCCGAGACTCAGGGCGGCCCGAAAAAGAAAGCCGCGAAAAAGAAGGCTAAGAAGAAAGCCAAGAAAAAGTCCAAGAAAAAGTCCAAGAAAAAAGCAGGAGGCCGCAAGTGAGACCTCACGTTGAATTAATTCAGCAGAGCGACCTCTGCTGGCACGATGCAGAGCTACCACGCGGTAGCGCCGGGGCCAAGCAGCGCAACCTCTCTTACGATGAAGAAGACGGCTCGGCATCGCTGCGCGTTGTCTTCCAAAAAGCCTGGAGCCGACCGGGTGGTTATCACCATGCCGATACCGAATGGTATGTAGAGCAGGGCCGTATCCGCATTGGCGACAGGTACCTGTCCAAAGGCGGTTACTGGCGTGCGCCGGCTGGCCTTGCGGTGCCCAAAATTGAAGTCGAAGCCGGCAGCGTGGTGCTGATGTTTCGCGAGTACGGCGACTGGGGGTTCTCGGTATCGCGCAAGGACCGGGCCAAATTTGTGTCCCGCGGCGGCAATACAGCTTCACGTGCCCACGGCGAACTCACCATTGTTGATTCCAGCCGCATGGAATGGATGCCGAATGCCTACGAAGGCGACACGCAGCGCTTTCTTAAATTAAAGCTGTTGTATCTCGACCCCGCATCGCCGACCAATAACAACACGGGATTTGTCACCATGGTGGCGTGGGCGCCTCCCGGGTGGTCGGATAACCGCATGGTGCACCATCCGGTTTTCGAGGAAGCCTATAGCCTCGAAGGTGATCTGGAGTACAACTTTGGTTCACTTGATCCGGGCACGTATTTCTTCCGTCCGGCGATGGTGAAGCATGGCCATTTCGTCGCGGGCGCGGAGCGCGGCTGGACCGGGTTTTTCCGGCTCGACGGTAGCCTGATCAACTGGATTACCACCGAAGAGCAGGTGGTCGTTCTGGGTAATGCGGTTAACTATGATCCGAAGACACAGGCACCTGTTATATCGGGCATTCCGGTGCGATCGCGGTCCGCAGGGGAATGGGATCTCGACGGCCAATAGCACGCCGGATGCTACCCAACGGTAGTTAATGCGCGCGACTTGCGGCGCTCTGTTCTAAGGAAGGATTGTATGGCCGGCGCAATTGATATTGTCTGCAATTTGTACACCCCTGAGACTGTGTCGAAGGGGCAGACCGGGCTGGACGACGACTTTAAAGAGCAGGTGCGCATGCCCGCATACATGCGCGACGGTGTTTCAGTAAACGATTATCTCGCCAAGATGGACAAGGCGGGCATTGAGCGGTCATTGTTGATTGCGGTGCGCGCGGGTGACATCAACAAGCGCGGTGGCTTTGAAATTCCGTATAAAGACGTCTACGACGTCGTGCAGCAGCATCCCGAACGATTTTCGGGCTTGGCCGGGGTAGATTGCCACCGCGGCATGCAGGGCGTGTACGACCTCGAAGAGGCCGTCAAGGAATACGGATTTGTCGGGGCGCACCTGTATCCCCACTGGTGCGAGTTACCGCCGGATCACGCCAAATATTACCCGTATTACGCGAAGTGCTGCGAGCTGGATATACCCATCATGATGCAGGTGGGGCACAACCTCGTGTATTCGAGGCAGCGGCGACTGCCCAGTGTCGCAAGGCCCATAACGCTGGATCAGGTGGCAATTGATTTTCCCGAACTCAAACTGATCGGTATACACATCGGTATTCCGTGGACGGAGGAAATGATTTCCATGTGCTGGAAGCACGAAAACGTTTACACCGCCGGCGATGCATACGCGCCGAAGTACTGGCCGAAAGAATACGTGCATTACGCCAATTCCTACGGTAAGCACAAAGTCATGTTCGGCACTGACTGGCCGGTTATCGACCCGGAACGCGCTGTGCGTGAAATCGATGAGCTCGGTTTTAAAGCCGATGCCCGGCAAATGCTGATGCGCGATAATGCTTTGCGCGTGTTTAAGCTGCCCGGATAGCCTTGAATCGACAGTATCGCTATGACCTCTTCGATTGACCTGCCGTTCTCGTTTCAGCACATGTCGCTGCCGGGCGGAGTGCGCTCAGCCATGTTGCGCAACCCAGCGAAAATTGCCCTGCGGCATCGTGAGCGCGAGGTCAGCTATGCGCAGTTAATGGACGCTATTGACCGGGTATGTGCGGGGCTACTCAATGACCTGGGCATGACGCACGGTCAGCATGCGGCCATCGTGTCGGCGAATTCCATTGAATACCTGGAAGTTGTGCTCGGAGCATCCCAGGCCGGTATAGGCACCGCCACTATCAACCCGCGCCTGTCAGTGCGCGAGATCGTGGCGATTGCTGATGATGCCCGCGCGAAAGTGCTGTTCGTCGACGAACCCTCGGCGGCAGCGCTCGCCAACGCCAACTTTGCAACGGTGGATCACGTGTTGACCATTGGCACAGATTACGCACCGTGGCGGGACAGCAATGCACCATTAAAGCGTCTGCCGACCGTGGAAGAGTGGGACACCTTTACCATTCCCTATACCTCCGGCACGACCGGCCAGCCCAAGGGCGTGCTGGTGCCACACCGTTCCCGCGTGATCAGCCTGTATGCCATGGCCGTTGAATACGGTTGTTTTGGCCCGGACGACCGTTTTCTGGCCATTGCGCCGATGTGTCATGGGGCCGGGATGATATTCGCCCTGGCCCCGGTTTTTTTCGGCGGTTACGCGGAGATCATGGACAAGTTTGACCCTGAAGCGGTGGTGCGAAAATTCAAGGAAGAGCACATAACCGGTTTCTTCGGGGTCCCGACGCACTTTCACGCCATTTTCGGGCTGGATCAGCAAGTGCTTGATGCCAATCGCAGCGAGACCTTGCACACCATTATTTCCAATGCTGCACCGTTGCCGCAGGTGATGAAAGAAAAAATCATCGGGCATTTCGGCCAGATTCTGCACGAAACATACGGCTCCACGGAGGCCAGCATTGTTTCCAACCTGAGGCCTGCCGATCAGCTGCGCAAAACGGCCTGCGTGGGGCAGGCGTTTCCGGGTACGCAGATAGAGATCAGGCGCGCGGATGGCAGCCAGTGCGAACCCGAGGAAATAGGTGAGCTATTCTCAACAAGTAGCTGTCTTTTCAACGGATATTGGCAAAAGCCCGAGCAGACTGCCGAAGCTTTTCAGGAGGGCTGGGTCACCGTCGGCGATCTCGCCAAGAAGGATGCAGACGGGCATTTGTACATAGTGGATCGCATCAAGGACATGGTGATTTCGGGAGGCATTAACGTCTATCCGCGCGAAGTCGAAGAAATCCTGATGCAGCATCCTGAAATCAACGACGCCGCCGTGATCGGCGTGCCGGACGAAAAGTGGGGTGAGCGCCTCAAAGCCTTTATCGTTAAGGCGACCGGCAGCGCGTTAAGCGACGATGACATCATCAAGTTTTGCGACGGGCGCATTTCAGGCCTGAAGACGCCTCGCGAATATGTTTTTATCGAACAATTACCCCGAAATGCCAGTGGCAAAGTGCTTAAAACGGAGCTGCGAACCCGATGAGCACAGCTTCGGTCAAGCGGGCATTGTGCAACCCATCGCCCTACAAACCATAGCCCTATGAGCGGCGTTGATCTGTATTTTGATTATTCCTGCCCTTGGAGTTACCTGGCATTGGTGCGATTACAGGATGTGTGCGAGCGCAACCGCGCCAGCCTCACACTCAAGCCAGTATCGGTAGCCACAGTGCTGGAAACTGAGAATCCCGCGCGAGTCAACCGGCGTTTTGCCGAGAACCCTGCCAAGGCATCGTGGCAGCGCAAAGACCTGCAGGACTGGGCGGTTATGTGGGGCCTGAAGATTGAGTTCGCGGCAAATTGGCCGCAGAACACCGAGCAGGCGGCAGCCGCGACCCTGGCCGCAGTAGAGGCCGGAGCAGGGTTAGCATTTAGTCTGGGTGTATTTCGGGCGGTTTTTGGCAATGCCCAACGTGGGCCTGCCGATCTGACCGATACTGACTTGCTTGGCAGCGTTGCAACTGATGCGGGGCTGGACGCTGCGAAAATCACATTGGCCGCCGGTGATGCCGGCAATCTCGCTCAGGTGCGCACCTACAGTCTGGAACTGATCGAACGCGGTGGTTTCGGAACTCCGACCATGTTCGTGGGCGACGCGCTGTTTTTTGGCAACGACCGGGTACCGCTGGTGGAATGGACACTCGGGCCGATGGCGGATGACGACTTTGTGCTGCCGGGTCAGCATAGTCAGTGGAAGTAACGTTCAATGAAATTTGGGTGAGCAGATGACAGGGAACACGCTAAACACGGCTGCAACACGCCGGCAGTTTATCCAGGGCAGCGGCGGCGGTTTGCTGGCACTCAAGTTCGGTGCAGTAAAAGCGCAGGAAGACGTCCCTGCCTACGGGCGCTGGGAAGACATCATGCGCAACAAGTGGACCTGGGATCGGGTTGCACGCGGCACGCACGGTACCAACTGCACCGGCAACTGCGCTTTCAACGTCTATGTCAAAAACGGCATTGTCTGGCGGGAGGAGCAGCAGGGCGAGTACGGACATTCCTCTCCCGACACCCCCGACTACGGGCCGCGCGGCTGTCAGAAAGGGCTGCGTCATGCCAAGTACATGTACGGCAAGCAGCGCGTGCTTTACCCGATGAAACGCATCGGTAAACGGGGTGAAGGCAAGTGGGAGCGCGTCACCTGGGCCCAGGCGATGGACGAAATCGCCGACAAGTTCATCGACTACACACTTGAGTACGGTCCGGCATCCATCACGCAGGGTGCCGGCACCCAGGCGGCCATGAAGCAAACCGTATTTCCTGCCATGGGACGTTTTGTAGCGACCACGGGTATCGAATACCCGGAGGCCTTTGCGGGCGTCGGTGACCTGCCGACCGGCTTGTATATGACCACCGGCGTCCCGCTGCTGGGGGACACGATGGCAGCCGTGTTCAAATCGAAGTGCTGCCTGGTCTGGTTCTGCAACCCCGCCGTAACCCGCATTCCCGATGCGCACTTTTTCTGGGAGGCGCGTTACAACGGCACCGAAGTGATCGCAATTGCGCCTGAATTCACGCCCACTGCAATGCACTCGAGCAAATGGATTAACCCCAAGCCGGGCACCGACGCGGCGCTGGCCTTATCCATGGTGCACGTGATTCTTGAGGCCGGTTTGCACGATGCTGACTTCATTCGGGAGCAAACCGATCTGCCGTTCCTGGTCAGAACCGATAACGGCAAATTCCTGCGGGAAACCGACGTAGTTGGCGGTGAAGGCGCCCGTGACAACCTCTTTTACATCTGGGATGAGTCCACCAATGCTTTGGCCGAAGCGCCCGCGACGGGCAACCCGCCGCCGCCCCCGGGCGTGCCTATTCCGGTAATGAACCAGGGCAGTATCGCACTGGGCGATCTGGTTCCCGCGCTTGAGGGTCGCTTTACGGTGGCCACTGCTGCTGGCGAAGTAGAAGTAACGACCGTATTCGAAATGACGCGGGCAAAGATGGCCGAGTATGCACCGGAAACCGCTGCGGACATTACCGGTGTTAACCCGGATGTCATACGCCAGGTCGCTAGAAAATTCGCAACGGCCGGCCCCGCGATGATCTTCACGGGTTATCGCGTCTGTAAATGGATGCACGGTGACCTGATTCAGCGCGCTTTCATGTTGCTGTTGGCCATCACCGGGAATCAGGGGAAACCCGGCACGGGCATTCAGATCGCCAACTACGATTTTGAAACGCAGATCGCCTACATGATCGCGGATCTGCCGCCACCCCGCATCGCGACCACGTCGCGCTGGGATTACACCAAGGCGAATCACAAGGAGCTCACCCGCGAGGTCTACGGGGAAGAACTGTCTGCGCATCTCGACAAGTACTATCAGAAGGCCGTAGACCAGCGCTGGTTTCCCGATTACTCGCAAACGCCTTGGAAGATGGGGATATACACGGGGAGTAATGCGGCAAACTGGCGGGTATCGGGCAAGCGCTGGCGCGAAGAAGGCTTTGACGTACTCGAGACCGTTGTCACCATGACGCCGGACATGAGCGCGACCGCCATGTACTCCGACTATGTGCTGCCGATTGCTCATCATTACGAGCGTAAAGATTTCATGCTCGAATCGCGCACGCCCTATGCGCAGGTGCTTGATGCTGCCGTACCGCCACTTGGCGAGGCCGTGGATGATTTCGAGTCCTATCGACGCCTTGCTGAGGCGATCAGTCGTCGCGCCAGGGAACGAAACATTGCGCCCGTGCAGGACAGTATGTTCGGCATGCCGATAGTTCGCGACATGACGAAATATCTGGACCAATACACCATGGGCGGCAGGTTTCAGTCGGCGGAAGACATTGCCCAGTGGCTGATGGACAACAACCACGGCGTCCCTGACATGAAGTTTTCAGAGCTGGCGCAAAAAGGCATCGTCCGGGTCAACGATTCCGACGGTATCGTCTATGGGCCCGGGTCTCCGTATGACACAAAGATCAATAGATCGTTGATTGATAAACAGGCTTACCAGACGCTGACATCGCGCCAGCAGTTTTATATTGACCACGACTGGTTCATGGAAGAGGGCGAGGCTTTGCCCGCTTATCGCGAGCCGGTATCCATCAAAGGTTACCCGTTACGGATGGTGATGGGGCACGTGCGACACGGTATTCACAGCATGTGGCGCGACGATTCGCTGATGCTCAGTCTGCAACGGGGCGAGCCGGACATCTACGTCAATCCTGACGATGCAGCAGAACGAGGCGTCGCGGACGGCGACAAGATTCGCGTGTTTAACTCGTTCGGATCATTCGAAGTCATTGCGCACGTGAGCTCAATGGTGCAGCCCGGTATGACCTTTATGTACCATGGCTGGGACCCGATGATGTTTCCGGGTCGGCAGAACTTCGGCGCGGTCATTTCCAGCGGCGGGCTTATCAAGCCGACTTCATTGGTCGGCGGGTACGGGCATATCACATTCCGCAGCTTTTTCTACGAACCCAACGCAACCTTTCAGGATGTAACCTGCGATTTCGCGAAACAAGTCACTTCCGATGCCACCTGAATAAGCGGCTACCGGGTCAAGTGCGAGCCGGCGCCAATGTGCCGGTCGAGAAATTTTTCTATCGCCTGAAGTTTGACGATTTCATTGGGCTCATTGGTACGCCAGTGTTCGTCATCCGGTAGTTCAAGATACTCAACGGGTTTCTTGAGTTTGCGCAGCCGTTTGTGCATTTTTCGCGAATGATGCTTAACGGGCACCACTGTATCGCGCTCGCTGCCGATTAACAGCACCGGTGCCTTTATTTCTTCAGCGCGATGATAGGGGGAGTACGGGCCGGTCTCTTTATAATCATTCCATACCTTTTTATTCACGTTCTCGAAAAGGTAAAAGTCAGCATCGCCTACAAACTTCTTCAGATCGAGGACACCGTTAATGCTGACTGCGCAGGCATACAAGTCCGGCTCTTTGACAACGCCCATGGCCGCAGCATAGCCGCCAAAACTAGCGCCAACGATACAGATTCGCTCTTTGTCGACGAGCCCCTCTTCGATAGCCCACACGGTCGCATCCGTGATGTCATCCTGGATCCCTTTGCCCCATTCACCGAAACCCGCCTCGTGGTGCTCCAGCCCGAACCCGGTTGAACCCCGGAACTGCGGTTGCAGAACCGCATAGCCGCGGCTGGCCAGAAATTGAACGTAGTTATCAAAACCCCATTCGTCATGAGCCCAGGGCCCACCATGCGGCATAACCACCGCCGGGGGCGGCTGAGTCTGTGAGTCTATCGGCAAGGTGAGCAACATAGGGATTTTCCGGCCGTCGCGCGCAGTGAACACCCGCTTTTGCATGTGGGCCAGCGTAAAGTTGATCAGCTCCGGATATTCGGCTGCAACATACTCCAGCGTCCCCTTGTTCAGGTTGAGCAAAAAGTATTCCGGCGAGCGAGTGTCGGAGTAAGCGCGTATAAACGCGACGGTTCGGTCAGTGCTGAGCGACTCAATATTGGTTTCAAGATCGGGCAACGCTCGCTCGACCAACTCGCGTATTCGCTCAATCTCGTCGTCGCGGTGGGGGCCAATAATGCGGCGCTTCGTCAGGTCGTAGCGATACAAGTCTTCTTCGTACTCAACCTCATCGCGATCTTCTTTAGTGGTCACGAGCAAAATATTCGGGTCGTCCTTATGAAAACCATAGGGCACCAGGCGATCTGCCTCAAAATAGTCGATGTCCTGCAGGATCTCCCAGCTGGACTCCTCATCGGGACGATAGTGAATCTCCACATCCGTTTTCCCGAAGGTGAGGCCGTAGCGTATGCCCACCCTTACCCTTCCGTCGTAATCGGCAATCCATTCCAGAAAACCTTTGCGATTTTTGGCAATCAGTTCGCGCTCACCGGTCCGCACGTTAACCTTGTGCACCCGCGGAGCTGCCCACTTGTCCGGCTCGTCGTCGAGGAGCGCCAGGACATGGTCAGGGTCATCCTTCAGCCAGTTCAAAACTGAGGTGGCTTGACGATAGAAACCGTAATCGTTTGCTTTCATATCGAAAATTACGGGATTGCTGCCATCGCGGCTGATGCTGGCCATGCGTTCAAGATTGATCAAACGGCCGCCTATACCTGCGGTACCGCGAACCCCGATGAGCAGCCGCTCGTTGTCGGCCCACTCGAACCAACTAAAGTACTTGTCGCCGACTTTGATGAACCCCGGTTTTTCTTCAGGAACCCCGGATTCTTTAAGTCGCTGAACGACCACAATCTGGCGGCCTCGAGCCATCATTCTCGACGCGACATATTTGCCGTTGGGCGAAATCATGGGTTCTTGGAACACCGGCAACTTGCCGATGATTTCAACCGGTATGGGTGCTGAACCTGCGGACGCGAGTAACAGCTGTGTGGCCAGTAGGACCGTTACCGTAACGGCAAATTGATTGCGCATACTGCCTCCCCCGAGTTTACGCGCTGACTGAGCAGGCTACTTAAGCAAAGGTATAACCCGTTCTCCCAGGAGCTTGATGCCCTGTACCTGATGACTCTTTAGTTCCAGGCAAACCTCGGTGACTCCCAGGGCCTTATATTCCAGCAAATGCTCCAGAATATGATCCATATTGTCCGGCGTGCCGGTAAGCGTCAGCTTGTCGACACAGCGATCCAGTAACTCATCGGGCACACCCTCGACGGAATCGGTGTTTTTCGGGCCCATCTCGTATATCTCGGGCATGTGATCCAGAAGCAGCTGAAACTCGTCGTCGCTGACGAACTCTTTCATCATGTAGTCGCGAAACAGGGCCCGGAAGCCGATCCAGCGCCGAGCCTCAAAACGGGCCTCGGCAGGGTCGTCGTAGACGCACCAGACCATGAAGTTGTTAAAGCGGTAGCCGTCGTTGCTTAATCCGGCTTCAGTGCGGTGCCGGAAAACGTCATCCATAATGCCCTTGGTGAGCGTTGGCGACAGATCGCTCATGAAAATGCCGTCCGCAGCTTTGGCAGCCATGCGCAGCATCTGCGGCCGATTCGCCCCGGCGTAGATGAAAGGCGGAGTCTTGGCGGTCACCCACTGGGGATCGTAACCCTCGACTTTGAACAGTTCGCCGTCATAGTTAAAGGGCCGATTCGTCATAGCACCCTTAACAAATTCAAGAACTTCGCGGACATACCTCACACGCTTTTCAAATGGAATTTTGAGGCTCATGACGACTTCACCGCCACCGCCGATCATGGTTTCCACGCGCCCGGGCGCCAGTTCGTTGAGCGTCAGTAGCGCCATTGCGATACGAAACGGATGCATTTCGTAGCCGTTCAGCGCCATCGGGGCCACTTTGATGCGACTGCTTTCGCGTGCGAGCTGCGCCAGATTGGTAAACGGATCTTTACCCAGCAGGTAACTGGCGTTCCATACGCAGCGAATACCGTTTTGTTCAGCCAGCAGGCCCAGATCGGTGAGCTCCTGCGAACTCAGCATGGAATCCAGAACGATATCTACATCCATCAATATTTCCCGGTATCAGACGCTAATTGGAGGCTCTGCGGCTCAGTTCACCGGCAAGCAGTGCCTTGGACTCGACGTTACTCATAACCGCCTGTTCGCGGGTAAATCGCGTGTAAGCGGATGCGCCGGCGCGACCGCGACCCAGGCCCGAGTACCCGAATGAATCGTGTTCAAATTCGTGCAGCATGGCTGTCAGGGCCGCATCGTTGACACTGACGGCGCCCGCGTTGATGCGCGCTGCCAGCTGACGACCTTCTTCCACGGTGCCGGCAAACACCGCTGCCGACAACCCGTAGAGACTGTCGTTTGCAAGAGCTACCGCATGATCAACGTCGCGGAACGCCATGATCGGCACCACCGGCCCGAAGGTTTCCTCCTGCATCACCAGCATGTCGTGCGTGATATCAGTGAGCACGGTCGGGCGCATCCACAACCCGCCGTAGTCGAGAATTTCGCCGCCACAATGCAGTTTGGCGCCTTTGCTCAGGGCGTCGTCGATCTGCTCTTTAACCTTGTAGGCCTGCTGTTCAAATATGAACGGGCCGATCAGCCCCTGGTTGATGTCGGGGTAATTTATGGCAAGGCTTTCGGCAACCTCCACGGCCAGTTTCACGAATCGCTCGTAGTGCTGCTCGGCGACGTATACGCGCTCCAGCGACTGACAGGCCTGCCCGGTGCTCTGCACCGAACTGAAGGTGATGGTTCTGGCGGCATACTCAACGTCTGCGCTAGGCAGCACTATGGCAGGATCTTTGCCGCCCAGTTCCAGCGAGGCCGGAATAAAGTTTCGCGCCGCGGCTTCCGCCACCTTGCGACCGGTAGCGACACTGCCAGTAAATACAATGGCGTCCGCCAATTCGGGAATCGCCGCACCCACCTGTCCGGTGCCAACCACAATATCCAGCACTGCTGCAATTTCAGGGCATTCGGCAATAGCGGCCTTGACCGGTACTGTCCACCGGGGCGTGACTTCACTGGGTTTGATAAGTACGGCGTTACCGGCAATCAAAGCAGGAAAAGTATCGAGAAAGGACAATATCACCGGGAAGTTCCATGGCGATATGTTGCCGACCAGGCCCACGGGCAAGCGATTTGCCGAACCGTGGATGAGCGGTATCTGGGCAGGGCGGGGCGCACCGGATGCCAGCACGGCAGGTGCCTCTTTGACCGAACGCTCGATAAAGCCCTGCAACGCGGCCGCTTCCATAGCGGCCACCTGTGTGCGGCCGGTATCGGCGATTAACGCGGCCACGATGTCATCCTGGTGGCGTTGCAGGCACTGCCCGAATTTCTGCAGCACCGCACCTCGCTCTGTCACGCTCAGCGCCGCCCATGCCGGCTGCCCGCTTTTCAGGCGCTCGGCAATACGGGTTACGGCTTGGTTATCAGGTTCGACAAAACTGAAATCCAGTTCGCCGGTATAGGGGTTGCGTACGCTAACTTCGTTGCTCATGGCAGCAATAATAACGCCTAAGTGTTCGAGAACGTACGTATCCACGCAATCAAATCGCGAATTTCCTGATCGGTGAAAAAATCACCCCAGGGGGACATCACGTACGATTTACCAATGCCTTCGCCGCCTTTGCAAATGGCCAGATAAAGATAGCCGTCAGGCAGGTTTTTCATGTATTCAGGGTCGCTCTGATCGGGCGGTGTCTCGTCCATGTGCATGACCACCACATCGGCCGCTCCCGTCAGACCATGACAGGCCACACAATGCTCCTCGTGCAGGTCGCGCCCGTTATCGGGGTCGCCGCGCAGGTCCACGGGCGGTGGGGCGCAGTTATTGCTTTCATCCGCCGTGATCAACTCGGCATACGCGCCGGTGGCCAGCGTCAGCAGATACACCATCAGCAGGAGGGCTAGCAAAGACGGTTTCATGTGCACATGCGCTCCGCGGCGTTATACCGCCACCCAGCCATACTGGGTGTTGCTGGGCTCCGCGCCGTGCTCAATATACGCAGACTTCATGCCTGACAGCGCATCCGCCGGAATAGCGGTGCGTGCAGCAGCCACGTCGACGTCATAAAGACGGGCCAGGTTTTTGCCAAAAATGATGTCCTTATCCGCGTCGCTAATAGCCGCGTAGCCAAACTGTTCCTGCAAAGCTTCCGGCATCTGGAAGCGCCGGAACGCCTCAATCAGCCATTGCGGTGAACCCCACCAGATGCAATCGGTGCCCCAGATAACTTTCTCGGCACCAAAGCCGTCAATCAGCTGGCCCAGAAGGTGGGCGCATATATCCGGGTGGGTCACAACCGAATGCCCGAACACGGCACCCAATTCCGGGTAGACATTCGTGACATCGGGGTTTTCCTGCTGCATGCGGACGAGATCGGTGGTCCACGGCAGGTAGCCGTCCGCCTCAATACCGGACTCCCCGGGCGGCAGCATGGTCATCATGTGCTTCATGCCGGCATGGTAAATAATGAAATTAAGGTCCGGGAAATCCTTCGCCGCGCGCATGATGTCATCGGGCCTAAAATAGGACTCGTAGCGGCCTGGAAGCGGTAATCCCTTGTGAATACTTATATTTCTAATGCCTAGTTCAAGTGATTTCTCGAAAAAAGGATACGCTTTTTCCTGGTCATCCAGCCGCCAGGCACCGGTTGGATTGCCGGTGTAGCACTTCCAGCCGTCAATGCCGAGTTCATTCACTTGCCAATCCATGCCCTCGGGCACGAAAGCGGGGTCCATAGGGTCTGCCAGCCCGTGGCTGAGCATGCGCCGAGTGCCGGCCGCCTGATTCACCCGATTGCGGGTTTCAACCATATCCGGGGTGGGCAATGCATGGTGCTTGGGCGGTCCGATAACCGCACCGGTCATGATGGCCATCACGGTGTCACTGTCAAAAAAGATTTCCTTGACGAAGTTGGCTCGGTGCAGGGTGTCCGGGCCCGGGGCGATGTCCGCCAGAGCCGGGTTCAGACCGGCCTTGCCCGTCAAAGTACGAAACATGGTCGGGCCGGTGATGCTGTCCTTAACGTGGTGCGTCTGGGCGTCGAAAATAAACTGGTTCTTAGGCTTGCCCTCGAGAAATGCCGTCTGATTGAGAGCTTCGTCCTCGGTTACCCGATAACTGCAGCCAAAGACAGCATTCATGGCCAGAAAGCTGGTGGCCATGCCACCGGTGCTCTTCAGAAATTCGCGTCGCGTGGTGCCGAGCCTGGCGGCAAACTTGTCAGCCAGTTCTTTGACGTGATACTCAACCGCCTTCTGATCCGCGGTCTGTGGCAGTGGCGGAAACTCCTCGTTGGAAACAATTTGCGTGGGTACCGGGCTGCTGCCGTCTCCCGCAGCGTCTTTGGCCGTTTTCTTAATCCACATGGACTGATTTCCTTGCCTTCAGGGCGTATGACTATAGCAGCTATGTATGTATTTACATGTATAGCGGCCATAAAAAAGGGGCTGTAAATCCAGCCCCTTTCTGTTTGGTCCACGAAGTGGCCAATGACGAAGCGCGCCCCGGTCGCGGAGAAGCCGCGCCACTGAGCCCAACGCGGTGCTTACATGTATTTCTTTCTGTACCAGTCGTTGACCTCGTCACCGGTGGTCAGCCAAACATCCTTGTGACTGGCGATGTATTCAAAGGCCCGTGCCAGATGTTTGAACTTGTTCGGCTGGCCGACGTGGAAGGTATGCAAGCAGATCGGCATACAACGCGCGTTGGTTGCGCCCTCATCGTAGAGCACATCGAACTGATCAATGATCATGTCGCCGAAGGCTTCTGATGAAACGCCCAGGTTCAGGAACGCCGGAATGTCATTGATTTCGACCGTGTAGGGTACCGATATCAGATTGTTCTTGGGCGTATTGAAACGGAAGGGATGATCGTCGGCCGTGTAATCGCACAGATACTCCACGCCGTATTCTTCAAGCAGGCGGGGCGTATTGTCCGTGTGCGTCAGGAAGGGACTGAGCCAGCCTTTAGTTTTCCGGCCCAGGGCCTTCTTCATGCCACCCAGGGTGGCCTCCAGGATTTCGCGTTCCCGTTTCTCGGAAAGCTGGTTCAGGCTGCCGTCAGGATTACGCACGTTGCCGATGAAGTTGGCCGGTGCGTTGTTAACGCCATGACCGATCCACGCCCAGTTGCGTTTTTCGCCTTCTTCGATAATGCGCGGGTATTCGCGAATAATTTCACCGTTCAGGCAGACCGTGCCCCGCATACCGCAGTTATCCATGAGATCCATCATGCGCCACAGTCCGACACGGTTGCCGTAATCGCGCCAGCCGTAGTTGAGAGGATCGGGCGAAAAGCCAGCCGTACCGGGTATCAGTGCGGTGCCGGGAATAGCTGCCGGGAAGTGCTCGATATTGATATACGGCATCACAGCCACGCGCGCGCCATTGGGCAGTTTAAAGGGCGCACGGTCAATAATCGGCACGTAGTCATAGTGTCTGGACTGCGTCAGCTCAACGCGCGGGGACTTTTTCGCCGCGGCCTTCTTTTTGGCCTTTTTCTTGCTGACTTGCTTTTTTGGAGCGGCTTTCTTTACCGCTGATTTTTTCTTGGCTGTTTTCTTCTTGCGAGCTGCCATTGGTTCTACTCCCCTCGGGCTAACTTGATGGTTCGATTAATTACAGAGACTGACTGAAAATCAATTAATGTCAGCCCAATCCTTTCAGGTATTCCAGACATTCGGCTTTACTGATCACGTCGCCGTACTTGGCATTGATGTCAAACAAATTCGCTTCATGCGGATCGTTGTGACGGTCACCAATACATTCTCGCACGCAAATCGGGCGAAAACCGTTTTGCACGCAATCCACGGCCGTTGCCCGAATGCACCCTGAGGTCGTGCACCCGGTAATGATAAGCGTATCGATACCGGCGGCGGTCAGTGTCGCGGCGAAGCTGGTGCCGAAAAAGACACTGGCGTATTGCTTGGTAATAATGGTTTCGCCATCGCCCGGAAGAACGCGTTTATCGAAATGCGCGAGTGGGTTGCTTTCAACCAGGCATTTCAGAACGGGTGCCTTTTTAATCCAGATGCCACCGTCAATAAAATTATGCTCGTTGTAACGCACCTGCGTGTGGAAAATATCGATGCCGGCTGATCGGGCAGCATCCAGCAATTCCGGCATCTCATTGCAGGCATCAACCACGCCCGGAGCGAACAGTGGGGAGCCTTCAGTGGTATAGCCCTGCAGCAGGTCAATGACCACCAGCGCTGATTTCTTCCCAAAGCCGAGACGACCGTCCCAGACACCAGAATAGTTGTCATCGCGTTTTTCAGCCATTCCTTAGTTCTCCTTTTGCTGGCTCGCTTGTTGCGTCGGGATACTAACGCAGCCCGCGCGCTTAAACTTACTCTGTTGAGCCATGGCTGTACAGATGTCCGCAGCATGGTTCGGCGGATTTGGCCGTTTGCATGTAACCCATCAGTACCGCTGGCTTAATGCGGGCGGACCGCTATGATTGCGTAACTCAATACTAACGGAGCCAGAGGCAATGACAGAACTTCGCTATTCGGCCGTGGGCATTCAGAACAAGTCGACTATGGCTATCGCCCGCGACGATTACATGCGGGACATTGAGCGCCTGGCGACCGCGATCGGCTTCAGCGTCTGGACCGGGAACCTGGATTTGCCGGTGCGTCTGGTCGCTGTTTCCGAAGGCGGCATCGGCGGCTGGGCGCTCGGTGGTGGAGATGCACACCAACGTATCTACGACACCATCGTGCCGGAAATCGATGGCCCGGAAATGCGCGCACTGGGGGATATCGCTCGACAAACCAACACCTATCTGGTGGCCTCCATGGTCGCAAAAGACCCGGAATTCATGGAGAACAAGATTTTTAATATCGCTTTTGTGATTTCGCCACAGGGGGAGTTGATCCATAAGCATTACAAAACCGCTTTCTATCAATACGAACCCAACGTGGCCCCGAGCGATATATGGGATCACTATCTGGAGAAATACGGTGACGATCCCATCAAACTGCATCAGGCTTTGTGGCCGGTTGTCAGAACCGAGATCGGTAACATTGGCACGCTGATTTGCGCCGAAGGCAGTTTCCCGGAGGCCGCACGCGGGCTGGCAATGAACGGTGCAGAAGTCCTCTGGCGCACCCAGTACCCCGAGCCCTGGATGGGCAACGGCATGTCTGAAATGCAGAATAAATCGCACGCGATATTCAATACCTGCTATGTCATCGCACCCAACATTGGCGAGATATCGCTGCCGGGCATGCCCGACCATGTGCTTTCATGCGGTAAGAGCCAGATCATTGATTACCGCGGCAACGTGATATCGCAGTACCTCGGCGGTGGTGAGACCATGATCAGCGGCATCGTGGATGTCGAGGCGCTGCGTGATTTCCGCATCCGCGGCCAGTGGCAGAACCTGGTGAAGGACATTCGCGCCGAAGAGTACAAGGTTATATACGATGCCATGATGGCAAAAGGTGGCGTGTATCCGCGTAACCTGTGCATGGACGATCCGCCCTTCGACGAGGCCGACCAGAAAGAGCTGGTGAAGCATCAGGTCAACAAGATGGTGGAGTGGGGCGTCTACATGCCGTCGCGAGACTGGAAGCCTTACAAGATTTCGTCGAATGTTCAGGCGCGGATCGACAAAGCGCAAGCTCGCGATAAGTAGTCGGCTGTGTCCACGCTGCCGCCCGGGCCGGATTACCCTCTCGGCTCGGTCGCTGCGCTCCGACTCGCCTCAACGGCAACCCGGCCCAGTCGGCAGCTGGCTCGCAGACGATCCCCTTTCGAGCGAGTTTGCGAAGCATGTCTGAGCGAGAAAGGGGATTCGTCGGGAGAGTCAGCAGCCGTTAGCTAAGTTGTCGATTTAGGAGTGTACGTCCCGCGCTTTTGCAACTTCTCAACCGACTCCCGAAAAACGACTTCGGCATCTTCATGCTTCATGTTGGGCAGATTTTTGGGCCAGATCGGCTCATCAAACATGTGCCTGAAAATCTCCGATCGAAGGTAAGGTATCCAGTTCTGAAACTTGGCCTGCTCGCGGTAGTGGCGCAATGCCTCGATGTTGATTTCTGCGGCCACGTAACAATCGTCGACAATCTGGTTGCTGGCCAGCACGTGACCTTTGTAATCAACAATTGATGAGCGGCCGCCTAACGCACCGCCGATAACCGTGGGCGCCGGGTAGTCGGGATTCGGCATGATCAGCGAGCCGGTATTGGGTGCCACCATGTACGCGGTATTGTCCACCGCGCGCGCCCGGTTCTGAAGCTCGAATATGCCACGCGATACCCACGGCTCGGGCAGCGAAGCACGGTAGAAAATTTCAGCGCCATTCAGTGCAAACGCGCGGTAGCACTCGGGGAAGGCGCCTTCAACACCAACACTGCCGGCGATATTACCGATTTCCGTCTTCGCAACGGGAAAAAAGGCGTCCAGTCCGTCACCGTGTTGCGCAACCCATTGATCATAAACATCGTGAGGCGTAGTTGAGTGCTCCACGAACAGCACGATGTTCTTGTAATGCGTGTAGATCAGCTCACCGTTCGGATCGAGAATAAATATTGCGTTAAAAAACCGCTCCGGGTATTCGGGCAGGTTCACCTTTAGCTGCCCCATGATGAAACAGCCTTTTTCTTTTGCCTTCGCCGCAAGAAAATCGGTTTCGGGCCCCGGCAGGGTCGTGGCCATCTTCTCGGCATATTCCGGTGGGCTCATGTTGATGATTTCGTCAACAAATCCCTGGATGGCACCTTCGCCCAGGCAGATCAGCCGCACTGGCAATTCGAGCGAACAGATATGAGTAACCAGATCGATCATGCTGCCAATATGGTTGAGGTTAACGATCACCTCGTCACGGTGAGTTACGTGACGCACGGTGGTCTGCAAGGCAACGGCAATATAAGGGTCAATCAAGGTAATCCTCCAGCTTTACCGTTTCGCTGCCGGGAATAACGGGTTTAAGCAGTTTATCCACGGCATCCATGTCCATGGTGGCATCAATACCGACGCGTACGGACTCCATATCATCATTAACACAGCGCTCCAGCTCCCAGCTTTTCACGTTGGGCTTAATGAGGATCTTTTCGGCACCTGACAGGCGCGTCCAGGTAGCCCACTCGACTTCTTCAAGGTTGAACACATCTACATCGCTGTCAACGACAACAATACGCTTGGTGATCATGCTAACCGGGAATATACCCGCGGTTGCACCAAATGCCGCATCGAGCAGTTTGCGCGGCTCTGCATCGCTGGTCTTTGCAATGGAAATAAAGATATGCAGCATCGCCCCCAGGCGCGGTTCGCAAGCAACATTAATATCGTGAATATTCGGAAACTGCTGCCGCAGATTGTCAGCAATGATGCGTTGCATGCCGTATGTTGATACGGCACCAATGGTGTTGTGCTCGGGATTGCGTCCGGCCATGATGGAGTAGTACATCGCATTTTTGCGATGAGTGATGGCCGTGACACGGGTCACGGGCGCAGTCTCTGGTCCGTACTGGCCGGCGAATTCGCCAAGTGTGTTTTCGATCTTGTTGTTTGGCTCAACCACGCCTTCGATGATGATTTCGGCATCCGCCGGCACCCGCAAATCACTGGTTTCGCATTTGATCAGCCTGACTGGCCCGCCCTGCAAACCGCCGGCAATATCCAGCTCGGAAACCCCGGGTGGCGTTTTGCCCGACGCACACATCAGAACGGCGGGCGGGGCACCAATCGCCAGCGCAATGGGCATCGGCTCGCCCGAGGCTTCAGCTGCGGCATAAATGCGTCGCAAATCGCTCAAGGAACTGGCATTGACGACCACTGTGTCCTTGCCGGTAATCAGACCGCGGTAAAAACCCATGTTCAGGTGACCGTCTTCGGGGTCCCGACTAAGGCCGACGGCTCCGGTTATAAAGGGGCCACTGTCCAACTCAAAAAAAGTGGGCACCGGCAGCTTCCCGAGATCGATGTCGTCGCCGGTCAGGATCACGTCCTTTACAGGTGCGGAAGACACTTCTACGGGAGTTCTCGGGTGCTGCAGAGCCTCTCCGTAGACGCGCGCATGAGCGCGGTGATCGTAGTCAGGGCCGGCGGACTGGCCCACCGACAAGCCCATCCGGCGCGCGCTGCTGAGCAAACCGCCCACCAGCGGAAAATCTCGGCCTTTAATATTTTCAACGATATAAGCTTTACCGGCCCGCTCCAATTGTTCCAGCAGGGCAGGCAATTCGAAACGCGCATCGACCTTCCGATGGATCCTGACCAGTTCGCCGTTCGCATCCAGCGCTGATAGAAAGGAGCGCAGGTCGTAGGGTGATGAATCTTGCAAGTTGGTTCTCCGTAAAATCAGGCTCAAGTCTGCCTGTAGGCACGCAAAAGTTGGAGAAAATCCGATTCGCTGACCACTGGGCCGCTGCTGCCGGCATCAGGCCCGACCGAACAGGCCTGTTCCGGAGGCGTCAGCAGAGCATGCCCCTCGGAGAGTTTTTCTATCCGATACCACTTGTACCAGCGCTCGAGGCTTAGCGTGTCACCACCCTGCGCATCGGTATAGGATCGGTACATATCGTAGCGCCGGGAGACTGCTTTGACTTCCTGTATGTCGAGTCCCAGCGCGCGACACCGGTCCCGCCAATCGTTGTTGGATTGTTGTTGCATGGCGCGAGGCTAACGCCCGCGGCCGAAACTGGCAAGCAGGCAGTGGTCACGTTGAAGGGCCTTAGTCGCGCGCCCGCTTCAGGCCGGCAATTTTTCGATCAGTGAAGGGTCTACATCGGCCAGATCGGCCTTGTCCACGATCGTGGAATTCTCAAACAGATCGCGCAAGCGGATAGGTTCGCCGACATGGTAACCCTGCGCCCAGTCCACGCCGATCTCGCCAACGGCCGTCAGTATGTCTTCGCTCTGCACGTATTCAGCGACCGTCTCGATTCCCATTACCCGGGCGATTTCGGCAATCGCCGACACCATGGATCGGGAAACTTCATTCTCACAGATATCCTGAACAAAACTGCCGTCAATTTTCAGCTTGTCTATCTGGAACATTTTCAGATAAGCAAAGGAACTGAGCCCTGTCCCGAAATCATCCAGCGAAAACTGGCACCCCAGTTCCCGCAATTCGCGAATGAAAACCTGAGCCTTCTTGAGATTGCTGACCGCTACCGTCTCGGTAATTTCCAGACACAGTCGGCTGGGATCCAGCCCGGTGCGCGCCAGCTCCTGCTTGATATAGGCAAGAAACTTCTCGGATCCTAAACTTTGCCCGGACAAGTTAATCGCGAAACGTATAGGCCTGCCCATGCAATCGTGCAACTCTTCGGCCAGCGTATTGATCGCCTTGTTAACGACCCAGCGATCCAGTTCCTGCATTAGCTGATAGCGTTCCGCTGCGCCCATAAATTCGGATGGCGGGACCGGCTGGCCGGCTGTGTTCAACATCCGAACCAGTAACTCGTGATAAGCAACCGCGCGTTCCCCGGCTATATACCGGATCGGTTGTGCAAAGAGCACCAGACGACCACCCTCGATCGCACTGCGAATGGAGCCCACCTGGTTGAGGTCATCCATGCGGCGAATGATGCTATGGTCGGTCATCTCATAGGTTTCGACACGACTGCGGCCGCGATC
This sequence comes from Gammaproteobacteria bacterium, assembly GCA_030426355.1. Taxonomy (GTDB): domain Bacteria; phylum Pseudomonadota; class Gammaproteobacteria; order Steroidobacterales. Next base: position 304,193 of record JAUHYQ010000004.1, on the reverse strand, counting down.
CTTGGCGGCCTGACAGGCAATCTGCGCCGGCACCAGTAAACTGCTTGCCGCCGTGCCTTCGCAACCCAATGGCGCGATGCCGATACTCGCGGAGGGTCTGAAGCTCTGGCCTTCAGCGGTGAATTCCAGATCCTGCAAGCGCCGACAAATTTCGGTGCCGAGTTCCTTAGCATCCTCTAATGAAGTGTCAAGCAACAAGGCGGCAAAGCTGTCGCTGGTTACGCGTGTCACGGGCTGGCCTTTAAGAACTCCGCGCAAAATAAGCCCCAGCTCGCGCAGCGCGCGGTCCCCGATGTCCCTGCCGAGCGCATCGTTAAGCACATGCAACTGATCCATGTCCAGATACAGCACCGTGCAATCGTCGTGCTGCCTGTCACGCGCGGCCATCAGGGCCTGTTCGAATCCCGGCCAGGTCATCAGCCCGGTAACGGCATCGAACGAGCGTTCCAGTAGATTTTCGATGGTTGAGGCAATAAACCCGGCGATGCTGGTGGAACGCGAACACAGCTTGGCAACATTGGCCGGGCGCGAAAGAACCATCACGCCGGCAAGGACCTTGCCGTCCTCCAATATCGGCCAGCAACGCGCACGTTCGCGAGAATCCGGTTCGGGACGATTTTGCATGGCTTGTGACATATCGCCATCGGCAGCATCCACCAGATCCAACAAACTGTCATAAAGCAGTTCGGCCTCGGTAAACTCCACGGGGCTTGCACCGATTGAAATACTCAAGTCGTGTATCGGTGAGTAGACCACCGCGCCGTCCAGAGCCAGTTGCTGAACCGTGAGTTGCAGAATGTCGCGCAGCGCCGTTTCGCAATTCGCGTTGGACCGCGCAATTTCACCGATGGTTTTAAGCAACTCGTGTTCGCTGTCGTGGTCACTGATGATGCGGTTGGCATCCAGTAAATGAACCCGCAGGCTCAGTTCGCGTTCCATGCTGCGACGCGCTGGTTTAAGCAGGTTGGAGCAAAACTGGTGCGGCATTGTGCCTACATCACGATCAACCAATGCCGTCAGCACACCCAGCGTCTTGCCTTTGTCGCTGACTAAGCGAATAAGGTAGGCCACCGAATCTCGCAGCGGAATACGTGCAGCGTCGCCGGGCAAGTCACCGTGGCGCAGGATGCGATTAAGGGTGCTGTGAAATTCTTCGCCAAGCTGACTGGTGTCAGGCGCGTTGTCGTGCCAGAACAGGCGGGCATGACGATCATGGAAGAGGAAACCTTGCGACTGCGGCAGCAATGCATGCAGGAACGCCGCGTAGTCGCCGAAAACCTTGTCTTTTTCTGTACTCGAGTTCATGGATACGGGCTTTGATACTGAATACAGATTATGGAGAGTACCCCGCGATGACGGTGTGACGTTGCTCGCACTTCAAGGCAAGCAACGGGAGATCAACCCGACGTTTATTTAACTTAACGCAGAGCTTTAGTGAGGTAGGGCAGACTCACATCCATGCGGTGATCTATGCCCGAGTGCGTGCCGTCGAACTCCTCGTAACGATGCGCAATGCCTTGCCTGCGCAATTCCATCGCGAGCATGCGGCTGCCGTACTGGATGTGGTATTGATCGCGCCACCCGCAGTCCATGTAAACGCCTCGCAGTTTGTGCAGATTTTTGCCCAACCGTTTGACCAGCCGCACGGGATCGTGCCGCAGCCAGTTTTGCCAACGTGCCGGTAGCAATTCACCGGTATCCATATCGAAGGGCACCCGAAAGCCGTTCGGGGCGTCCGGGTCCGGATCGTAGCTCGCGGCCATGCAGAGATTCATGAGGCAGTGCATTTCGTCATGATTCAGCCGTGCGCGTTTCCAGGCATATTGCAGAAAGGCGGCGATACGCCCATCGTCCATGCCGTCATTGCGATGTGAGCCGGGCAATTGCCATTCACCGTCGCGCTGCTTTTCATCGCGGAAACGGGCCAGTTGCGTCAGTGTATTAGGCCAGTCGGACCGGTAAATAAAATCGAAATAGGCATCGCCGGAATGATTGGCAATCGCGCCCCAATAACGGCTATAGCGCATGCCATGAATCATTGCGCCGTAGCCACCTGAGGATTTACCAAAACAACCGCGATGTTCCCGGTCAGCAAGCGTACGAAATTCCTGATCAACGAAGGGAATCAATTCGCGTGTCAGATAGTCGGCATAATCGCCGATAGCAGGTGAGTTGATGTACTGATTCCCGCCCAGCGCGGTAAAGCAGTCCGGAAATACCAGAACACAACCGGTCATCTTGTGCTGGTGAATCAGCCGGGCGGCGCGCTCGGGAACGTTTTCGTCAAACCCCTGCCAGTTGGTGTGGGACAAACCAGATCCTGTGTAACCGGCCAGATCAAACAACACCGGATAGCGCTTCCCGCGGTCATGCCCGAGGCCCTGGTCGTAGCCCGGCGGTAACCAGACATGAAAGCGGCGCAGCGACGGGTCACCCAGGGGATTCCCCGCCAGTATCGCCGAGTCATATTCGACCTCGACGATTCGACCTGACTTGCCGTCAAAACGCTTGATTGCCATGCGCAGCGTTACAGAAAGCTCTCGCCATCGCGAGTGGCGTCCGGATCGCCGAACACAAAGCCCGCGTCTTTAATTTTGCGGTTCGACAGGCTTTTCGGCCCGCTGCCCGGCGCAACCCAGTTAATCGGTGCCACGCCAGCGGCATCGGTTATCTTTTTGTAGTAGCTTTCTTTCTTCTCGCTGACATCGTTTATCAGGTTGTACAAACCCGACAAACGGCGCTCGATTGCGAAGACCACGGCTTTGACCACGTCGTCACGGTGCACAATGGCAGCGGGTGCATTGCCATCGAACGGCACGCTCAGCCCGGCCATCGGCACGGTTTGTGCCTCAAGCCCGCGCGGCACGTAGCCGACCTGCGGGCCGTATATGGTGCCGGTGCGATACACACAGACACGACGGTCTCGGGTTTCCAGGCCGAACAGGAGGTTTTCGGTGTCCACAAACACCTGCGCAAAGGGTGAGCCGGGCGTGGCCGGCGTATCCTCATTGACATCGTCTGCGCCGCCGGCATTGCCGTAGGCGCTCCACGACCCCGTAAATACAATCTGACCCACGCTCGGCGCCGTATCAATGACATCGGCAAGGGATTGGGCCGTGCCTACGTAGGCATCCCGGTACAAATCCAGATCCATAACGAACTTGCCATCACGCTCCACCATGCCGCCGGCCATGGTGAGCAACACGACGTCCTGTCCGGCAATCAGCGACCTCATTTTGTCGCGGTCGCTGCCTTTCATTACGACCACTCTATCAGCCAGTTTTTCCAGCTCCCCAGCGCGATCGGCGCGTGTCGTCGTCACGCTGAGTTCGTGGCCATGATCTTTCAGGTACTGCAAGGTGGCCAGGCCAGTGTAGGCCGCGCCAACTATGGCAATCTTCATATTACTTCTCTTTATTAATTAATATGTTATAAAGTTTTTCAAGAATTTTTGTGAGGTAAATTCCGTTGCGGGTTGCGCAGCAGGGCCTTAATGACCCGCCCGCGGGCTTCGCCGACCACCTTATAGACGCCATGCCAGGCGCGAGGATCCAGTTCATCAGCAAAAAACAGTTCAAGGTACCGCTGGTCACGCTCAGCCGTATCCACCCCGGCCGGCGCCGCCCAGTCGTCAGCTTTAGACAGCGTCAGATAGTGGCTCACGTAGTCGCGCAATTGCGGCTCCACCGCCTCGAGCTCAGCCCGGTTGGCCCTGCCGCTGGCAATGCCCCACGGCGACATGTAAACCGCCAGTGCCGGATTGGCCGGTGCCTGCGCGCATGAGTTATTGCGGTCGCTGGTTGCCTGTTTATAGGGACGTCGCAATCCGATGTAAACCCGCGTAAACCAGTCGGGAAAATCCACCGCATCCAGTCGGGGCATCAAATCCACGTTGTACACGCAACCGTCCGGGGGGAATTCCACCACCTGCAGATGCAAATGCGGCATGCAGGTGTCGGCTCTGCCAAATACAAACAGCAACTGGGTTTCCACCGGGCCGGCAATCAGGCGCATGTGCACCATCCGGTCCAGCGGCGATTCACCCTGAGCGCGCCACAATCGCACATAACCGGCGGTTTGGTCAGGCGATTCGCTTTGGGTCAGCGGCAAATAGGGCCCACCGTCAGGGCCGTCGACCTCGGTCAGCTCTGCACCGACCATAAACCCGTCGATTACGCTGTCGATAAAAGCCAGAGAATAGGGGGCCGCACTCATTGGCCGAAATACTCCTGCCAGCGTGAATCGACGAGATCAAAAACCTCCGGGCTGTGCTGTTCAAGCAGCACTCGGGATACCTCTGGCCAGTGCGCAGGGCCGCCTTCATCCGGGAACTGGCGGGTCGCATCGATAATCATTTTGCTGGTTACCCAGCGTTGCGGCTGACTCGGGTCCAGCGGAAACCCTTTGGTGCTCTCAATCAGTTCGGCTGCCGGGTGCGGCTGCCAGCGCGTGCCCAAAGCGTGAAAAACCTGCGTAAAGTTGTGAATATCAATATCTTCGTCAACCACAATGACTGTTTTGGCAAAGATATCGCCTTCAGCAATCACCCGTCCGGCCTCCAGGCCTTCGCCGGCCTGCTGTTTTTTAATACTCAACAATGTGACACCGGTGGTTTCTATCGGGCGGTATATATCCACCAGACCTGGAATCTGTTCGCGATATCGTACTTTGTTGCTGACATTCTGCGCGAGCATCAAGGTCAGCTTGGTGATACCGGCAAAGGAATTCAATATCAACGGCCGGTCGCGGTAGGTCACCGCTTTGACTTCCATAAAAAAGTTCTCGGGCTTCTCGAGCCCCATGTAACCGTATACCTCGCCGTAGGGGCCTTCCGCCTCCATCCGGTCGACGGGAATTTCACCTTCGATAACGATTTCTGCATGCGCGGGAACCCGTACCGAACTGGTTTCGCACTTAACCAGTTGCACCGCTTTGCGCCGCAAACCGCCCGCAATATTCAGCTCGTCTTCACCCAACTGCGTAATTTTTGATGTGCCCACTGCAAAGGTGATCGGGTCCGCACCAATAACCAAAGCGGCGGTTACCGACTTGCGGCCGGCTTTACGGGCACGGTCGATGAACTGCCACGCATGCTGTCCGATCTCGGCATTAACACCGACCCGATTCTTTCCCTTTAGCTGGCAACGGTAGGTACCCACATTGCGCCCAAGTTCCGGGTCCTCCATAAATACCGATGCCGCATTCAGGTATCTGCCCGCATCGCGTGGATTGGTTTGCAGCCACGCGAAGCTTTCGAGATCAACATCGTCACCAAGCCGCACGTTCGCTTTGCAGGGGGCCTCCGCCGCGCTGATGGTTTCAGGCGGAATGGCTGGCCAGCGCTTGTCTTTGCTCAACAGGCCTTCGAGCAACTGCGTACCCGCCGCACGCGCTTTAGCTTGATCAGCGGTGTAGGGCTCGGCACCGAAAGCCAGCGCTTCGCCATCCCAACCGGGAAAAGCGTTACCCAACACCGGGCCTTCTAGCCAACGACCGTTAATTTTCAGGCGTTCGATTAAAAATGCCGGTGCTTTGTGAAATCCCTTTTCCTCGATAAGGCGGTAGGCAAAGCCGGTTGGCTCGAAACGATCGGCATCCATTTCCGCAATGCGCAGTAAGCGGCCGCGCGCGTCGAGCGCAGCCACGTAATCACGCAAGCTATCGTATGGGCCGCAAAGTGCGGGGGCGGTAGTGCAGGGTTGGGGTGTGCTCATTTCATTGCAGGTCGCTAAACAGACGTTCCAGAATTTTCGTGAGGCCGCGAATTTCCGCGGGGCTTAATTTGCGAAACATGCGCTCCACGAAGACTTCGGCTTCGGGCATCAGTCTGGCCGTCAGGGCACGGCCGCGGTCGGTAATCCATACCTCGACGGCACGACTGTCCATCAGCGAGGGCCGACGAACCACCAGACCGTCGCGCTCCATTTGGTCTATAACGCGACTTACGGCCGGCTGCTCGCCGCCACTGAGGTCGGCTATGGTACCAATGCGGCTGCCATCAAAACGGGACAATACGCTAAGCACCTGCCAACGACCCACGGTCAGGCCATGCTCGCGCAGTTGCCTGACCCACAGCTGATTCACACGGGCAGTCACCCGGTTCATCAGGTAGGGGAGCATCCCGTATGTAAGCGGCCAGTCGCGTGGCGGGGCAGCGTCGACCGAGCGTAAGGTCTTGGCTTTGTTATTCATGTAGATACATATTCTACATGCTCGGCGCAGCAACCACGCAATAACTTCAAGCAGTCGAAGCTTTAAATCGCTCCAGCATCTTTAAGTGCAGCAATTTCGGCATCCGAATAGCCGAGCAGCCCGCCGAGGATTTCCTGAGTGTGTGCGCCCAGCGCCGGACCAGGCCAGCGCGTACCACCAGGTGTATCACTGAGCTTTGGAACCATTGCCGGAACCTTGAGCGGCTTGCCATTCGACTCCACCGTTTCAAACAGACCGCGCGCCTGATAGTGCTCATCGTTAAACATATCGGCCACGCTGTAGATCGGCCCGGATGGAACTTCAGCTTTTTCAAGCACTGCCAGCGCCTCGCTGCTGCTCATGCCACGCATCCACTCGGCAATAACGGCGTCAATTTCCGGCTCGTTGGCAACGCGCCCCGCGTTGTCCGCAAAGCGCGGGTCGTCACCCATCTCGGGTCGACCCATGGCCACGCACAAGCGTTTAAATATTGAATCTCCGTTTGCACCGATGATGACGTCTTTGCCGTCCGAGCAACGGTAAGTGTTGGTTGGCACGATACCGGTGAGTGTTGAACCCGAGCATTCGCGAATCTCGCCACCGCGGTCGTATTCGGAAACCACCGACTCCATCATGTTGTACACGGCCTCATAGATGGCCACGTCGATGACCTGACCACGTGACTGCGGATCGTTCTGCTTGCGCACGCACGCCATCAGAATACCCATAACGGCATGAAACGCCGCCATCGTGTCGCCCATACTGAGATTGGGACGCACCGGAGGCCTGTCAGGAAAACCGTTCAGGTAGCGAAATCCGCCGTAACCTTCACAAACGGAAGCAAACCCGAGCTTGCTCGAGTTGGGGCCGTCCTGACCGTAGCCAGACACCCGGGTATAGATAAGCCCTGGATTGTCGCGGCGCAGTTCATCAGGCCCGAGGCCCCATTTTTCCATGGCACCGGGACGAAAGTTCTCGATTAAAACATCGCACTGTTTGGCCAGTTGCCGAACCACGTCGGCACCTTCAGGGGTGCGCAAATTTGCCGTGATGCACTTTTTATTGCGTGCCATACCGGCCCACCAAACCGACGTGTCGCCATCCATCATGCGCCACTTGCGCAACGGATCGCCCACGCCCGGTTGCTCGACCTTGATGATTTCCGCACCGAAATAGCCGAGAAAAGAACCGGTGAACGGGCCGGCAATCAGCTGACCGAGCTCCAGAACGCGAATGCCCTGCAACGGGCCTGTGTTTTCAACTTCGTTTGTCATGATGCAATCTTAATCGTGGCACGGCGAATACGCTGTCGTATCCGGCGGCAAGTCTAGCCGAACGACATTGTTTTAACAGTAATTTGGTCACGATTTGACGCAAAACGCGTCACTGCGCGGTCACACCATCGCCTTCACGATGCAATCAGGTGCCGGCGAAAGAATGCGGCGAGCTCAGTGCACGCGGCCTCGGCCTCCGGCAGATCCGGCGTGTCCTGCCAGACGTGCCACATGCCATCCCACACATCGAGTACCACATTCACGCCGTCTGTTCTGGCTTTCCGGGCCAGCAACAACGAGTCGCTCAACAACACCTCACGACTGCCCACTTGAATCAGCAGCGGCGGAAAAGCATTGAAGTCAGCGAATACCGGCGATAGCAGCGGGTCATCCGCAGGGGTGTCACCGACATACAGAGATGAATCGGCTGCAGAGCGCAGAATGGGATCCACCTGCACCAGGGTCTGTCGCGTGTCACCCTGACGCGTGTGATCGACGCTTGGCGAGAGGGCAGCGACCGCGCCGGGCAGGGGCAAGCCCTGATCTCTGGCAGCCAGCACCATTGACACTGCAAGACCGCCACCGGCCGAGTCACCAAAGATGCCAATTTGCGACGCCTGATAACCCAGTTTCAGCAGACCTTTGTAAACCGCCACTGCGTCGTCCACATCGGCGGGGAAAGGGTGCTCCGGGGCGAGCCGGTATTCAACCGACAATACCGGGATATTTGATTCCCGGGTCACACGCAAAGCCGTCGCAACGTTCTGTTGTGCAGAGCCGAGCACATGACCGCCACCGTGCAAATAAATGAGGATCGGTTCGGGTTGCTCCGGCACATCCCGGTTTACCCAAAAAGCATCGACGCCGTTTATCCGTTGGGGCGCGAGCACAAACTCGGGATCAATTTGCCGGGCCGTGCGCAAAAACATATTGCCCAGCACTTTGCGCATGCGCTCCATGTAGGCCGGATCGTATGCGCGCGGCGGCAACTGCCCCAGCCGCGCTTTGGCCAGATACTCCTGCGCCTGCGGGCTGACGTGCCCGGGCACCGGGTTGGCAGTTTCATCGGCGTGCGCGGCGGCACCCGTTATCAGGCAACCCAACAATAACCAACGGAGACAGCGCATGACTTAGCCTGACCGCCGGATCGCTTCCTCAACCATAGTGAGGAAATCGGCCTCGGATCCGACCTGCTCGGCTTCTTTAGCGCTGACCGTATATCCGTAACGATCGGCTAACGACTGATACAGCGGCCGACGGTGGCGAACCAGCTCAGGAAATATCCATTTGGCAAACGCCTTAGGGTCCATCTGACTACTGTCAGACAGGCGTTCGGCGGCCAGATACTGAGCAACTTTTTTGCGCAGAAAATCTTCGTTGTAGTAGAGCGGTTTCGGGTCGCTTTGCGCACGCTCTATCAATTTCTGTTCCATGTCCTCATCAGCGCGGATATAAAGTACTAGCGTATGGTCGGCCAGCACTTTCTCAGCTTCCGGGCTATTGAGCTCGCATACACTGCCGCCCGTGTCGTTCAGAAAATGCTGATAACCGTAGATGCCGCGTGCTTTTTCCATAAAAGAAGCAACGTCCACCATGGCGCGGTTTTCAGCCTCGCGATGCAACTGCTGCCGACGCAAAAATTCATCCATTTCCAGCCCGCCCAGTTCGGGTGACCCCAGTTGCCCCAGAAACGACGAAATGGGTTCCAGGTTGTGTACCGTGATGTTGTTGGCAATGTATATGGAATCGCTGCGAAGCAGGTCGCGCAAAAAACCAACCTGCATGGCCTGTTGCTTGATGTTGTCCATGATGGGTTCATCAAGGTAGCGGGTTCCAATGCGGTAATCACCGGAATAATGGAACCAACTGGTGTGCGGAACATGGTTGGCCAGGGTGGTTTTACCCACTCCGGACATGCCCAGGATGGTGATGGCCTTGTTCTCCCAGTCCCGGAATTGATCAGCGTTCATGTGCATGGGCGCATTGTTGCCCCCTTGCGCGGTGCATGCAAGTTCCCTGCGGTTACGGTTATCATACGCGGCCGGCCAGGGCGCCCACCCGGACGGCTAACACCTTTAGTAATAGTGACAACCACCTCAATAACAAAATTCAGGAAAGTTGAACGTGACCGCTGCAAGTAACAGCAATAGCTGGGTCGTCCACAAGTTTGGCGGCACCAGCGTGGCCAATGCGGATTGCTTCCGCAGCGTTGCGCGTTTGCTGCACGATCAACCGGAACAACGGCAAGCCGTGGTCGTGTCGGCCATGGGCGGGATGACCAACAGCCTTTTGGCATTGGTTTCGGCCGCCGAAAGCGCTGCCGGTGATACCGAAGCAGGCCTGGCCGCCATTCGCGATCGTTACGCAGCAACTGCCGGCGAATTACTCCCTGACGAACGCGCACGTGCAGCGTTACTGGATGTTTTTGAGCGTGAGCTGGGCGAAACCCGTGACATCCTCAACGCGGTGGCGCTGGTCGGCTCGGCCGCTCAACGCAGTCGGGATATTGTGGCGGGTTACGGCGAAATCTGGTCGACCCGGATGCTTGCGGCATACCTCAAGCAGGAACGTGAAACCGACCCGCTAAAGCGACACATATCTTGGGTGGACACGCGCGAAATCCTGATTATTGAGCACGGTGAACTGGGCCCGGCTGTGCTGTGGGATCGCTCCCGCCAATTGGTGGATGAAAAATTCCCGCAGGACGAACAGTCCATCGCCGTGATTACCGGATTTATTGCCACCGACAATGCGGGGCTGCCAACCACCCTGGGGCGTAACGGCAGCGATTTCAGTGCCTCTATCATGGGTGCCTTACTGGATGCGCGCAGCATTACCATCTGGACGGACGTCAGTGGTGTTATGAGCGCTGACCCGAACCGCGTACCCGAAGCCGCCGTAATTCCGGAGTTAACTTACAACGAGGCGATGGAACTGGCTTATTTCGGTGCCAAGGTTATTCATCCGCAGACCATGTCGCCGGCAGTGCTGAAAGATATTCCCATTTATATAAAGAATACCTTCCACCCCGAAGACGCCGGCTCCATGATCAGCGCGACCGCGAATTCAGGCCCGACCATCAAGGGCATCACCACCGTGCAGAACGTCGCGCTGGTGAATCTCGAGGGTACCGGCATGATCGGTGTACCGGGCACGGCCGACCGGTTATTCGGCGCATTACGCAACGCGGGCATATCGGTCATTCTGATTTCGCAGGCAAGCTCGGAACATTCGATCTGTTTTGCCGTACCTGGCCACATGGCCGAACCGGTCGGCGCAGTCGTGCGGCAGGCCTTTGCCGTGGAACTCGAACAGAACCAGATTCAGCGTGTCGACATCCGGCCGAACTGCAGCATTATTGCCGTGGTGGGTGATGGCATGGCGGGCGTTCCTGGCATCGCATCGCGTTTCTTCAGTACGCTGGCTAACGCCGGCATTAACATTCGCGCAATTGCGCAAGGCTCTTCGGAGCGCAACATCTCGGCTGTCATCGATGCAGACGTTGCGACCCGTGCACTGCGGGCTGCGCATGCCGGCTTTTACCTGTCCACCGAAACGTTGTCGATGGGCCTGATCGGGCCCGGCAACGTTGGTGCGACTCTGATCGCCCAGATGGCCGACCAGATCAGCCACCTCAAGAAGGATTTCAACGTCGATTTTCGGGTGCGCGGTATAGCAACGTCCTCACGCATGTTGCTCGCCGAGCGCAGCGTAGATCTGAACAAATGGCGCGAAGCGCTGGAATCGCAGGGCGAGCCGCTTGACTGGCAGCGCTTTGAAACCCACGTCAATGCCGAGCACTTGCCGCATGCCGTGATCGTGGACTGCACGGCCAGCGACGAAGTGTCCGGGCGTTATACCGGCTGGTTTGAAGCGGGCATACACGTAGTGACGGCTAATAAAAAAGCGCAAAGCGGTCCGCTGTCCTATTACGAAAAGCTGCGCAGCAGCCGCCGCGCGAAAAATGCCCATTTTCTGTACGAAAGCAGTTGCGGTGCAGGCCTGCCGATCATTCAGACTCTGCGCGATCTCAAAGAAACCGGCGACGAAATTGTTTCTATTGAAGGTATCTTTTCCGGGACGCTGGCCTACCTGTTCAACGTGTTCGACGGCAGCACAGAGTTCTCGGCTATCGTGCGGACAGCTCGGGACAACGGTTACACAGAACCCGACCCGCGTGACGACTTGTCAGGCACGGATGTGGCTCGCAAGCTCATCATTCTTGCGCGTGAACTGGGTATGCAACTTGAGCTTCATGACATTGAGATCGAGAGCCTGGTGCCGACCGAACTGGAGCAGGGGAGCATTGACGACTTCCTGAACCGGCTTAGCAAATACGATGCTGCGATGCTGGAGCGCTACAAGTCAGCTCAGGCAAACGACAAGGTACTGCGCTACGTCGGCAGTCTGTACAGCAACGGTAAAGCGACGGTGCGGCTGGAGTCGCTGCCACGTGACCACTCTTTCGCTCACATTAACCTGACTGACAACATCGTGCGGTTTGTATCCGGGCGCTACAGTGACAACCCGCTGGTCGTGCAGGGTCCGGGGGCCGGGCCCGATGTAACCGCTGCCGGCGTATTCGCCGACTTATTGCGGCTGTCTCGGTATCTCGGAGCGCCGGGTTAAGCCATGCAGTTCATCAGCACACGCGGCGGCAAAGCCGTTCAATTAGAGCAAGCCATCATGGCGGGCACAGCGCCCGATGGCGGGTTGTACGTGCCGGTTGAGCTGCCGCAATTTGCGTCGGGCAGTCTGCCGGTGGATGCCCCGATCCATGAGTTTGCAGCCTGCCAGCTCAAGCCTTTTTTTGCCGGCTCCAGTCTGGAATCAGAACTCGACGATATTTGCGAGGAAGCTTTTAATTTCCCTGCGCCCTTGCGCGGCATTCAAAACTCACCGGATGCATTATCCGTTCTGGAGTTGTTTCACGGTCCCACGGCGGCGTTTAAAGATTTTGGCGCGCGCTTCCTCGCCGCCACCATGTCACGCATTATCCAATCGCGTCCTGATGCGGCGAGCAGGCCGCCGGCTACCATAGTGGTGGCCACCTCGGGTGATACCGGGGGTGCAGTCGCGGCGGCATTTCACCGTCAACCGGGCACGCGGGTGGTGGTGTTGTTTCCGGAAGGGCGTGTTTCACCCCGGCAGCAGCATCAGTTAACGTGCTGGGGCGACAACATTATTTCACTGGCAGTAAAAGGTGAGTTCGACGACTGTCAGCGAGTTGCCAAGCAATTATTTGCCGATGCCGGTACCAGCGAGCGGCTGAACCTTTGCTCGGCTAACAGCATTAACGTCGGGCGCCTGCTGCCGCAATCGGTTTATTACGCCAAGACCAGCACCGATCTCTATGCCGAGCGTGGCGAAGGTGGCCGTTACATCGTACCCACCGGAAACCTCGGTAACGCTTTTGCCTGCGCCTGGGCAAAAAGCATGGGCCTGCCAATTGAAGAGCTGGTGCTGGCTACCAATGCCAATACCACTATTCCTGAATACCTCGACAGCGGTATCTGGAAACCCCGCAACAGCATCGCCACACTGGCATCCGCTATGGACGTAGGTGACCCCAGCAACATGGAGCGGTTACGCTACTTGTGGGGCGACGCGGATGAACTGCGTCAGCGGGTGCGTGCTTTTTCAGTGAATGACGCGCAGATTCGTGCCCAGATTGTCAGCGAATTTGAGCGCCAGGGCATTGCATGGTGCCCGCATACGGCGACCGGATTTCACGTGTATCGCCATGAGCTGGACGACAGCGATCGGGCCGGCAAACACTGGATCATTGCCGCCACTGCGCATGCCGCCAAGTTCGATGAAATAGTTGAACCTCTTATCGGTGAATCCATCGCAGTACCCGAGGAACTCGCCCGGCTGCTTGAGTGGCCGGCACAATTCGAAACCATCGAAGCCAAAGCCGAGCAGGTTATCGCGAGGCTCTGAATACAATGCAATGGCTATTCCCGCACTGACCCTGGCACTACTGGCTGTCGCACTGTTACTGGCCGTCGGGCTTGCCTACCTGATATATCGGCGCCGCAGCCGCTTACCGCAGAACCGGCTGGCAAAATGCAGTGTGGATTTGCTAAGCCAGGTACTGTTGCCGAATGACGACGAGGGCCAGATTCATCTCGAGTATTTATTGCTGAGTCCGCGCGGCATTATTGTGCTCAATCTGAAGAACGTCGCAGGCAATGTATTTGGCAGTGATGCCATGCAGGAGTGGGCCGTGCTAACCGGCAAATCAAGGTTTGGCTTTCGCAACCCGCAAGATGGCTTGTTCGATCGTGTTGCGGCGGTGAAAAGGCTCGTACCCGACACCGTTCCCGTACACGGCTACATAGCGTTCGGTCAGCAAGCCCGGTTCACCAAGGGCATACCGTCGCACACCGTGATGTTCGAGGAACTGGTCGCCGAGCTGCAGCAAGAACTCGCGCAGACTAACGAGGCTGACCTGCATCGAGACGCCTGGAAAAAGCTGAAAGCCGTCGCCATGCCGGGATCCGAGTAGAGAATTGCTTTGCAGCGGGCCGTGACTACCTGCTCGCTCCTGAAACCCAAAGTCGCTGCGCGGGCATCCCCGGCCCGCTGCAAAGCAGACTGTGGCTCAGTATCCGCCAGTAGCTACAAAGCGAACAGTCGCTCGGTGTTAGCCGTTGCGGCCGCCGCGACTTCGGCTTCATCGCGGCCCATGAGCCGGGCAACCGTGGTCAGTACATGTGGCAGCACCGCCGGTTCATTGCGTCGTCCCGACAGTTTGTAGGGCAGGTCACGCGGCAGCAGGTAAGGCGCATCGGTTTCCAGCAACAACCGGTCCAGCGGCAATTCAGGGATGGCTGCCTGCAAATCGTGCCCGCGTCGCTCGTCGCAGACCCATCCCGTAACGCCAATATAAAGCCCCATATCGAGATAGTCCTTCATCTGCTCCGCGGTGCCGGTAAAGCAGTGCGCAACACCCCCGCTGATACCAGCGATATGCTCACGCAATATGGTCAGGAAATCATCATGCGCATCGCGCTGATGCAAAAAGACCGGTTTGCCACAAGCTTCCGCGACCGCAAGCTGCGCATGAAATGCGCTGCGCTGGGTATCAGTGGACGAATAATTACGAAAATAGTCCAGCCCGCATTCCCCGACCGCGACCACCTCAGGCCGCTGCAACAGCTCGCGAATCAGTGCTGTTGAGGCGTCGGTGTAATCGTCGGCATGGTGCGGATGTACCCCGGCCGTCGCCCACAATACCCCGGGATACGCCTCAGCCAGCGCAGCGGCCCTGGTATTGCCAGTATCGCTGGCACCGGTGACGATCAGTCGTGTAACGCCGGCAGCAGCGGCACGCTCCAATACGGCATCACGATCAGCATCGAAACTGTCGTGTGTCAGGTTGGCACCGATGTCGATTAAGGAATGCATGTCTGCGTGACCGCTATATACTCAGTGAGAATCAGGATTCAAAGTGCGCGCCAGCTTAGCCATGGACTCTTTACAACTCAACCACCCCCGCCTGCAGCACCACGCCGGCGACGTCGCTGAGTGGCGGGTGCGGGTGAGCAAGCGCGCCCGTAATTTGCGCATTCAGGTGTTTCCTTACGGTGGCGTTGAAATCGTCGTACCCGAACGTACCCGGCAGCGCGACATCGACGACTTTGTCAGCCGGCATCGCGACTGGATAAGCCGCACACAAAACGAGTACCTGGCACGACGCGCGAATGAAAAATATTTGCCGGACGAAATCAATTTGCGGGCTGTAAACGAGCGCCTAAGGCTTGTTTACAGCGCAGGCGCGACAGCCGCGGCACGACAGGCTGGAGATACTCTGCTGGTCTGCGCGCCGGAAAAGACCATTCAGCATGTCTGGCCGGCATTGCAGGGTTGGCTCAAGCGCAAAGCTCGTAAGCACCTCAGCGCTGAACTGACTTACCTGTCGCGCGCAACCGGGCTGTACCCGAGCCGTCTGCAGGTAAGGCTGCAGCAAACGCGCTGGGGCAGTTGCTCGCCTACCGGCACCATCAGCCTGAACGCAGCCGTATTGCTGCGCAGCCCCGAGGAAATGCGCTACGTGGTGATACACGAGCTATGCCACTTAAGGCACCTGAATCACTCACGCCGATACTGGCAGCTGGTGGAACGCCACGAACCCGCCTACCGTGACATTGACGGCAGGCTGGCTGCAGCGTGGGAAAGCACGCCGCTGTGGCTTAGCAAGCCCGTATAAAACGTATAACTTTCAAAGATTTAATAAGCGTTTCTATAAAGGTTCTAGGCTGCCAGCTGGCGCAATACGTAGTGCAGAATGCCGCCATTGTTGTAATAGTCCCATTCCTTCGGGGTGTCGATACGCACCCGCACCTGAAACTCCTGGCGCTTGCCGTCTTCCGCGGTGGCAATCACGGTTAGCTCGCCAGGTGTGCCTTGCAGGCCCTTGAGGTCGAAGGATTCGCCGCCGGTTAGCCCCAGCGACTGCGCGGAATCGCCGTCCCGGAACTGCAGCGGCAATACGCCCATACCCACCAGGTTGGAGCGGTGGATGCGCTCGTAGGTTTCAGCAATGACCGCTTTGACCCCCAACAGCACGGTGCCCTTGGCGGCCCAGTCGCGCGACGAGCCGGTGCCGTATTCCTTGCCGGCCAACACGATCAGCGGCGTGCCTTCTGCCTGATACTTCATTGAAGCATCGTAAATGCTCATTTGCTCGCCGCTCGGCTGAAAGCAAGTCCAGCCGCCTTCAGTGCCGGGCGCCAGCTGATTGCGTAAACGGATATTCGCAAAGGTCCCGCGCATCATCACTTCGTGGTTACCGCGCCGGGAGCCGTACGAGTTGAAATCGCCAACAGCAACACCCTGCGCTTGCAGGTACTGGCCTGCCGGACTGTCCGGCGCAATGGAACCGGCCGGCGAAATGTGATCCGTGGTCACGGAATCGCCCAGCAGTGCCAGACAACGCGCGCCGCTGATTTCACCACGCGGTTCAGGCTCTTTTTGCATGCCGACAAAGTATGGCGGATTCTGCACATACGTCGAATCGTCATCCCAGGCGTAACTTTGCCCGGTGGGGGCGTCAATCTGATTCCAGTTGGAATCACCTGCGAACACCTGCGCGTAGGTGGACTGAAACATCTCGCGATCGATGTTTTCTTCGATCAGCTGCGCAATCTCGTTTTGCGAGGGCCAGATGTCCTTGAGGTACACATCGTTACCGTCCTGATCCTGACCAATGGGCTCGTTGACGATATCGCAGTTCATGGTACCGGTGATGGCGTAAGCGACCACCAGCGGCGGGGATGCCAGGTAGTTCATTTTCACCAGCGCGTGGATACGACCTTCGAAATTTCGGTTCCCCGAAAGCACGCTGGTTGCTATCAGGTTGTTCTCTTTGATGGCCGACTCGATCTCCGGACGCAGCGGACCCGAGTTGCCGATACAAGTGGTGCAACCGTAACCGACCACGTTGAAGCCCATCGCCGACAGATCGTCAATCAGGCCAGGCTTGGTTAAATAGTTGGTGACCACGCGTGACCCGGGCGCCAGACTGGTCTTTACCCATGGCTTGGTGGTGAGGCCCTTGGCACGGGCTTTACGCGCCACCAGTCCTGCCGCGATCATCACCGAGGGATTAGAGGTGTTGGTGCAACTGGTTATGGCCGCGATGGTTACCGCGCCGTCTTTCAGTTCGTACGTACCGTTATCGCCCGATACGGTCACGCTCTTTTCATCGGCGCTCTCGCGATCGCGCACGTAAAAATCCTGGGCGGCGGTCAGCGGTATACGATCCTGCGGCCGCTTCGGTCCGGCCAGTGAGGGCACCACCGTCGCCATGTCGAGCTCCAGCACATCCGTAAACACGGGATCGCGCTGGCCGTCTTCACGCCACATGCCCTGAGCTTTTGCATAGGCTTCGATCAGAGCAATCTGGTCATCGTCACGACCCGAGGTGCGCAGGTAACGAACGGTTTCTTTGTCGATCGGGAAGATGGCGCAAGTGCTACCGAACTCGGGCGCCATGTTTGCCAGCGTGGCGCGATCGGCCAGCGGCAGATTCGACAGACCATCGCCGAAAAATTCCACGAACTTGCCTACCACGCCGCGCTCGCGCAGCATCTGCGTAACCGTCAGCACCAGGTCGGTTGCCGTCGTGCCTTCTGACAATTCACCGAGCAGGCGGAAACCGATCACCTGCGGAATTAACATGGTAACGGGTTGTCCCAGCATGGCGGCTTCGGCTTCGATACCGCCCACACCCCAGCCAAGTACGCCCAGACCGTTCACCATAGTGGTGTGTGAATCGGTGCCAACCACCGTATCGGGATAGGCCGTACGCGCACCGTTCTTCTCGGCATCGAACACCACGCGTGCGAGGTACTCAATATTAACCTGGTGCACAATGCCCGTGTTCGGCGGCACCACGCGAAAATTATCAAAAGCATCCTGGCCCCAGCGCAGGAAAGAGTAACGTTCACGATTACGCTGGAATTCAATCTTGGTGTTCAGATCCAGTGCGTTGCTGGTGCCGTAGTTATCGACCTGAACTGAGTGATCAATCACCAGCTCGACTGGCGACAACGGGTTGATTTTAGCGACATCGCCACCGAGGCTGACCACCGCATCACGCATCGCAGCCAGATCAACCACGGCTGGAACGCCGGTGAAATCCTGCAGAATGACACGTGCCGGCGTAAACGCAATTTCCTGGCTGGGTTCGGCCTGCGCATCCCAGTTGGCCAATGCATTAATGTCGGCATCGCTGACATCACCGGTGTCGACATGACGCAGCAGGTTCTCGAGCAACACCTTGAGTGAGAAGGGCAGCCGGGAGACATGCCCGCCTTTAACTGCATCGAGCTTGTAAATCGTGTAGTCGTTTCCGTTCACAGAAAGGGTTGATTTGGCATCAATTGCCATGGTGTTCTCCGAGTTAAAGGTGGCGCAGGTTGCAGGCAGCCGACCGAATTTGGCCGCCCGGCCAACTGCCGGGAATTCGGCGCGGGATTATAGCGGAAGACGGCGACTTACGCAGACCGGCGCGCTGCGCCAGCTAATTTATCCGCCGCAATGCCGTCAGCGGATTCGATGACACCGCCGCCCAGGCACACCGCGCCATCGTAAAAAACCGCGTACTGGCCGGGAGTCACGGCCCAAACAGGCTCATCAAAGACCGCACGGGCGGTGGCACCGGCAACCGTTACTTCACATGGCACGTCTGCTTGCCGGTAGCGGGTCTTCACCGTGCAGGTAAAGCGCGCGCCGGGTGGTGCCCCCGCAAACCAATGCAGTCCGCCGGCTGTCAGTGCTGCCGACCAGAGCAGGGGATGCTCGCGGCTCTGGCAGGCCACCAGCACGTTGCGTGCCTCATCCTTGGCAGCTACGTACCAGGGCTCATCGGGAAAGTCACGTCGGCCGCCGATGCCCAGCCCCTGACGCTGCCCGAGCGTGTAGTACATGAGCCCGTCATGCCGCCCGACAACGACCCCTTCCGGTGTCTCGATGTCACCCGGCTCACCCTTTACAAACTGCTGCAGGAATTCTTTAAACGGACGTTCGCCAATAAAACATATCCCGGTGCTGTCTTTGCGCGCGTAGTTGGGCAAGCCTTGCTCATTGGCGATCTGGCGCACCTGTTCTTTCAACAAGCTGCCAAGCGGATACAACACCTCGGGCAACACCTCGGGCTTAACCGCATGCAAAAAATAGCTCTGATCCTTGCCCGCATCCACGCCCTTTAGCAGTCGCGGCGTGTCGCCCTGCAGATTAATGCGGGCATAGTGGCCGGTGGCCACCAGATCCGCTCCGAGGCGGCGCGCGTAACTGAGGCAGTCGCCAAACTTGATGTAGCGATTGCATGCCACATCGGGATTGGGCGTTCTGCCGCGACCGTACTCGGCCAGAAAATCGGCAAATACCTTTTCCCTGTACTCTGCAGCGAAGTTAACGTGATGCAAGGGGATGCCGAGGTCGGCGCAGACTGTGCGTGCCGCCTGATAATCCTCAGCAGCCTCGCAGTAATCATCGTCCGCATCCCAGTTGGTCATGTGCAGGCCCTGCACGCGATACCCCTGCTGGAGCAGCAGCAGTGCCGCCACCGCAGAATCCACGCCGCCGGAAATGCCGACTACGACCGTGGTATCGGCAGGATTGTGGGGAAGGGAAGTCACCCGGCCATTTTACGCCGAAGGGAGCAGTGCCAGAAAGGGGTGTCTCTATACCACCTGTGCCCGTTCAGCGAGCATTTCCACGTCAAGCTGCTGAAACATGTTTACCGGAAAGCGACTACCGGCTTTGTAATCGTCGATGGCACGCAACACCATGGGACTGCGCAATTGATCATGACGCGCCTCGAGTTCCTTGCGGGTCAGCCACAGGGTGCGAAGAATGCCTTCGTCCAGCGGCTGCTCGGCGCGGTGATTCTGACAGTGGCCACAAAAAACCACGCGTAAAAAGCGCTCACCGTTCTCGGGATGCTGCCAGAGATAAATACCGCTGATGGCCACCGGTACAAACTGCCAGGCAGTCTCTTCCTGCATCTCACGCACCACCGCTTCGCGCAATGTTTCCCCGGCCTCTACATGTCCCGCCGGCTGGTTGATCACGGCACGACCACCGACCAGTTCTTCGACCACCAGGTACCGTCCACGCTGCTGAATGACAGCGGCGACTGTCAGATGAAGCTCACTCATGCTTGTTAATCTTGTGTCGAGAGTTGTGTAACGAAAGGTCGGGCGCTACCAGGCATTGCGCCCCTGATGGCGAAACACTGAATCTTCCCACGGTTGCCGGAACGCTTCCAGATGCTGTTCTACAATCTCGGGTTCATGTGAACCCATGATCCCGTCATAGCCGCGACCGTCGCTGCGGTACAAAATCGCGCTGTCGTCGGCAATGATAAAGGCGTCCTTAATATGCCCCCGATACTTTTCCTGCAAATTACGTATATCAATGGTGGCATTGAGGCGGCTTGCCAACCCCACCAGGGGATTGCCGATGCGAACAGCGCGTGACGGATCCCAGACGAGTACGCGCACCCGCGAGTAGCTGCGCGCCAGTACCAGACGTTTTACGACCTCAAGAAAGGCTTCGTCACTGTAAATCGAGGGCTCAAGGTCGGGTGTCAGTATGGTGATGGAACGCTCCGCACGCGACGCCACGGCGATAGTGGCTTCGCGAACCTCTTCGTGCGAGGTCACAAGGCGACGTTCGGTTTCGAGTAATCCTTCACTCACGCAGACGGACATCCTGTCGTTAGTGGTCGCACGGCGTTCTGCCGACGGCCGTTTATAAGGACATCATTTTATGCAGTGGGGCAAAGCGCCACTAACAAGTGCGTCACGGTTTGGTAGAACAGCGTTGGCTGGAAGCCTTATAAATCGCAGAACTTAACAATAAGCTAACCGCTGCAGGCTACTTGCCCAGATAACTGTCAATCTCGCGGGCCAGCTGCGCCGCGATGCCGGTGTAGCCGGCAGGTGTCAGATTCCGAAGTCGTTGCTTGGCAGCGTCCGGCAAATCCAGCCCGTCCACAAATTTACCCATCGCATCGGCATCAATCTGCTCACCCCGGGTCAGCGTTTTGAGCTGTTCATAGGCATCGGCGAAGCCGTAACGTCGCATAACGGTCTGCACCGGTTCTGCCAACACTTCCCAGCGGTGCTCGAGATCAGCCGCAATGTTGTCCGGGTTGTGCGACAGCTTGCCGAGACCCTTGAGTAAAGAGTCGCAGGCCAGCTGTGTGTGTCCTAGCGCTACACCGAGATTGCGTTGGACGGTGGAATCGGTGAGGTCGCGTTGCCAGCGAGAGACGGGCAGTTTCGCCGAGAAATGCCCCAGCAAGGCATTGGCAATGCCCAGGTTGCCTTCCGCATTTTCAAAATCTATGGGGTTTACTTTGTGGGGCATTGTCGACGAGCCGACCTCGTTGGCAACTTTCTTTTGCGTAAAGTACCCCAGCGAAATGTAGCCCCACACGTCGCGCGAAAAATCGATAAGCACTGTGTTAATGCGAGCCAGCGCATCACAATACTCCGCTACCCAGTCGTGTGGTTCGATTTGCGTGGTGTAAGGGTTCCACACCAGGCCGAGCGACTCGATAAATTGTTTGGCGACTGCCGGCCAGTCAACATCAGGGTAGGCCACCACGTGCGCATTAAAGTTACCGACCGCACCGTTGATCTTTGCCAGCGGCGGCACCGCGCCCAGCAGCTTCATTTGTCGATCCAGGCGATAAATCACGTTCGCCACTTCCTTACCCAACGTTGTCGGGCTGGCCGTCTGGCCATGCGTGCGTGACAGCATCGGCACGTCTGCTGTTGTCCGCGTCAGTTCGCCCAGCTTGGCGCTCAGTTTACGCAGTGTCGGCAAAGTGACCTCGTCGCGACCGCGCCTTAACATTAAGGCATAGGCGATGTTGTTGATGTCCTCTGACGTGCAGGCGAAGTGCAAAAACGGACGTATTTTGGCGAGGTCGGCATCCTCACCGAAACTCTGCGACACAAAGTATTCCACCGCCTTAACATCGTGATTGGTGGTGCTCTCGATGTCTTTAACTTTTTGCGCGGCGTCGCGGTCAAAATTGGCCAGCAGCTTGTCAAAAAAGTCGTTCACGGGTGGGGCAAAGGGCCCGAGACCCTCGATGCCGGGATTAGCCGCGAGGAACTGCACCCAGCGAACTTCCACCAGAACACGGTGATAGATCAGGCCCTGCTCGCTGAACAATTCTCGCAGCCCGCCGACCTTCCCGGCGTAGCGTCCGTCGAGGGGGGAAATCGCGCTGAGTTGGGGGTTTTTCATGCCATCAAAACCAAATGCACCTATACTTGCGGCTCCGAATCATACACTACTGAGAGAACCTGAATGAGCAGTAACGGCTACCGGATTGAATCCGACAGCATGGGCGAATTGCGCGTACCCGAGAAGGCATTATGGGGTGCCCAGACACAACGCGCGGTCAATAATTTCCCGATCAGCGGCCTGACCATGCCGCGCAACTTTATTCGAGCCCTGGGCCTCATTAAATGGGCCACCGCCGGCGCTAACGCCGAACTGGGTCTGATGCCCACCAAGACCGCGATGGCTATACAGGCGGCCGCCCTGGAAGTTGCCGAAGGTCAACACGACGACCATTTTCCGATTGACGTTTTCCAAACGGGGTCGGGCACCAGTTCAAACATGAATTCAAATGAGGTCATTGCCCGTCTGGCCAGCGACAAGCTGGGCAGCAAGGTACACCCCAACGATGACGTCAATATGGGCCAGAGCAGTAATGATGTCATTCCCACCGCAGTCCACGTCAGCGCAGCGCTCACCGTGCATGAAATTTTGCTGCCGGGGCTAAAGTCGTTGCAGGCAGCCATTGAGAAGAAGGCAGCCGCAACCGCGGGCAATGTAAAAACAGGCCGTACGCACTTGATGGATGCGATGCCGGTGACCATCGGGCAGGAGCTGGGCGCCTGGGCCAGCCAGATTGCGCACGGTATCGAGCGTATTCACGCCTGCATGCCGCGCCTCACACAACTCGCGCAGGGCGGCACGGCAGTCGGCACCGGCATCAACGCCCATGCGCGCTTCGGCGCCAAAGTAGCAACGTTACTGAGTGAACACACCGGACTGGAATTCCGGCAGGCTGATAACCTGTTTGAAGGGCTCGCAACCGTCGATGCCGCGGTCGAGCTGTCGGGCCAGCTCCGCACCGTTGCGGTTTCGATAACCAAAATCGCCAATGACCTGCGCTGGATGAACAGCGGCCCGCTGGCAGGCCTAGGTGAGATCGCTTTGCCGGCGCTGCAACCCGGCAGCAGCATCATGCCCGGCAAAGTAAACCCGGTTATACCGGAGGCACTCGCGATGGTGAGCATGCAGGTGATCGGGAACGATGCCACCATTACCGCGGCCGGTCAGGCCGGCAACTTTCAGCTCAACGTAACGTTGCCCGTGGTGGCCTATAACCTTATTCAGAGTGCCGAAATTCTCGGCAACGGTGCCGTGTTGCTCGGCGAAAACGCCATAGCCGGGTTTACCGTAAATCAGGACAAACTGAACGAAGCGCTGGATAAAAACCCGATTCTGGTGACAGCCCTTAACGGGATCATAGGCTATGAAAAGGGTGCCGCGATTGCCAAACAGGCTTACAAGGAAGGCCGGCCCATCCGTGAAGTCGCCAAAGAGCAGACTGATCTGTCGGATGCCGAGCTGGATCGTTTGCTGGATGCCGCCGAATTGACCAAGGGCGGCATTAAAGGCTGATGTTCCCGGCCGACAGGCTGCCGGATTCGGCCGCACAGCTGCGGCAATACATCACGGCTTGTTTCGCGACCACCGCGATTCCTGCTGACGTGCCGGGAGAGGCCACCGCGGCCATGGATCCGGCCGTACTGGATGCCTGGTTTAAAACGCCGTTCCGCCCGGCCGCTGTGTTCATCGGCCTGACCGAACGGCAGGACGAACTGCACCTGATGCTGACAGAGCGCACACACACGGTGCGCGATCACCCAGGGCAAATTGCATTTCCGGGCGGCGTTGCGGAAGACTGCGATGCCGATTTGTTGTGCACCGCGCTGCGCGAATCGCAGGAAGAAGTGGGATTGCAGGCGGCGCAAACCACCGTGGTGGGGTATCTCGCAGCCCAACCCATTATTACCGGCTATGCGGTGTTACCCGTGGTCGGGTTCTATGACCCGGATTTCCAGGCGCGGGTCGATCCGCGCGAAGTCGCCGGCGTGTTCGAAGTGCCGCTGAAATTTCTGCTGGACGACAGCAACCGTCAGCCAGTGGAGCGCGAACGAGCCGGCATTACGCTCAAAATGTATGAATTTCATTACGGCGGACATCGCATCTGGGGCGCCACGGCGCTGATGATCGGTCAGTTTATTGCCAAGCTGCGCGGTGAAGAAGACAACCCGCTGGGCAGAAACTGACATGCAGGATCTGCAAAAACTACTCGACATCATGGCCGCCTTGCGTGACCCGAAGAGCGGTTGCCCGTGGGACATCGAACAGACTTTTGCCACCATCGCGCCGTACACCGTCGAGGAAGCCTATGAAGTTGCCGATGCGATTGAGCGCGGCGCCATGGATGACTTGCGCGATGAACTGGGCGACCTGTTGTTGCAAGTGGTGTTTCACGCCCAGATGGCCAAAGAGTCGGGTCAGTTTGATTTTGCAGACGTGGCAGCTGCCATCAGCGAAAAACTCGTGCGTCGTCATCCGCACGTGTTCGCCGGCGCAGACGCCGGCTCGGCAGCACAGCAACATGCCGCGTGGGAGGCGCATAAAACACAGGAACGTCAGGCTGCAGGCAAACAACACGACAGCGTGCTGGACGGCATCACCCCAAACCTGCCGGCACTGACTCTGACCCAAAAAATCGGTAAACGCGCCGCCCGGGTCGGCTTTGATTGGCAGTCCCCCGAGCAGGTAATTGCCAAAATCAATGAAGAGCTGGACGAACTGGCGCAGGGGCGGGCGGCTAATGATCAGGACAACATCGAAGAAGAAATCGGCGATCTGTTGCTGGCTGTGGCCAATCTGGCCAGGCATTTGCAGGTTGATCCCGAAAAAGCCCTGCGACGTGCGAACCGCAAGTTTGTGTCGCGCTTAAAGGCGCTCGAACGCGGCATACGCGCAGACGGCGCCGACTGGTCTGACTTTACACTCGACGAACTCGAGGCACGCTGGCAGGCCGTAAAAAGCGGCGACTACTAACGTGCCGCCAACAGACTTTGATCAGTCGCCTTTGCGTTGATCGAGTTGCTGATTAAATTTTTGCGCGGCCTGCAAAAACGGTGTGACCACATCGAGCGGCAGCGGGAATACGATGGTGTTGGTCGTCTCGTCAGCTATTTCCGTCAACGTCTGCAGATAACGCAGTTGCAATGCCTGGCCTTGCGTCGACAAAATTTCTGCCGCCTGAGCAAGTTTTTCCGCTGCCTGCTTTTCGCCCTCGGCGTGAATGATTTTGGCCCGCCGCGAGCGTTCGGCTTCTGCCTGTGCGGCAATGGCGCGAATCATCGATTCGTTCAGATCAACGTGCTTGATTTCAACCGCAGATACTTTGATGCCCCAGGCATCGGTTTGTCTGTCCAGTATGGTCTGAATATCGCTGTTGAGCTTATCGCGTTCCGAAAGCATCTCGTCAAGTTCATGCTGGCCCAGCACAGAACGTAGAGTGGTCTGGGCTAACTGACTCGTGGCTTCGAACACATTGGCCACCTGAATAATCGCGCGCTCCGGATCAACGATCCGAAAATACACCACGGCATTGACCTTTACAGAAACGTTGTCGCGCGAGATCACATCCTGCGTCGGGACGTCCATGGTAATGACGCGCAAGTCGGTACGAATCATCTGCTGGATAAAGGGAACGACGATAATGATCCCCGGGCCTTTTACTTTCTGAAACCGACCCAGCAGGAACACCACACCGCGTTCGTATTCGTTCAGGATTTTGATCGAGCTGAACAGCAAAAGCAGGACTGCAGCCACGATAAAAAGAGGGAAAGACATCATTGTAATTCTCCTTGGATTGAAACCGGTCTCAGCCGGTTTGCTCTGTATTTTTTACCTGCACGGTCAGGCCTTCGATGGACAGAACCTTCAGGCGTTGACCTTTAGTCACCGGACTGCCGGTATTGCTTGCCGACCAGCGCTCACCGTCCAGCAAGACACTGCCGTGTGTTTCAAAATCTTCTAGGGCTTCGGCAGTGTGGCCGATCATGCCTTCGCGGCCACTGACGATGGGTCGGGTGCGCGCCCGCATCAGCATGTAGACAAGCCCCAGCACGAGCATACCCGCCACGGTTGCCACCCCGGCGATAAGCCCCATCGAAATACCGAAACCCGGCACGTCGCTGTCCATCAGTATGATGGAGCCAAACACAAAGGCGGCCAGGCCGCCGATACCCAGTATGCCGAAGCTGGGCGCAAAACCTTCGGCGATCATCAGCGCGATACCCACCAGCATCAGCGCCAGCCCGGCGTAATTAACCGGCAACACCTGGAATGCAAACAGGGCAAGCAGCAGGCATATGCCACCGATAACACCCGGCACCAGTGCGCCCGGGTTGTAGCCCTCCAGCAGCAAACCGTAGATACCGACCAGCATCAGCATGTAGGCCACGCTCGGGTCGGTAATAATCAACAACAACTGCGTTCGCCAGTTCGGTTCGAGCACTTCGACGTCCAATCCGGCTGTTTCCAGCGTGAGTGGTGTGCCGTTCATATCGACCGTTCGGCCATTAATTTGTTCCAGCAGATCGGTGACATTGTCGGCCACCACATCAATGACATTTTCTTCGAGCGCTTCGCGGGCAGTCAGGCTCACCGCCTCACGCACGGCGAGTTCAGCCCACTCGGCATTGCGGCCGCGCTGCTCCGCCAGACCCTTGATATACGCAACGGCATCATTGATCATTTTGGCCTTCATCGGATCGGCCGGGCCGGCCGCCGGTTCTTTTTTGGCCGGTTTACTGTCGTCTTTACCGTCGGGCTCGCCGTCCTGATCGGCGGGCTTAGGTTGCTCGGGCATCTCGGGCAACGAAGGCGTGCCACCGATCTGCACCGGTGTCGCCGCACCCAGATTGCTGACCGGGTGCATGGCAGCCACGTGGCTCGCATACAAAATATAAGTGCCTGCACTGGCTGCTCGTGAACCGCCCGGTGACACATAGCTGACCACCGGAACCCGCGACGCCAGAATACTTTTGATAATGTCCCGCATCGCAGAATCGAGGCCACCTGGGGTATCCATCTCCACGATGAGCAGGCCGTAACCGCCACTCTCGGCTTCGGCAATGCCGTTCAGGATGTAGTCGGCTGACGCCGGCCCGATGGCGGAGTCAATCTTCACCAGCAAAGCCCGGCCGCTGCCGATGTCGCTCGCGGGAACCGTGTTGAGCAGGCTCAGCGCGAGCAGACACGCCAGCATGAGGATGCCGAACCGCGGCGTCATGGAACCAAACTTTCGATGCAAGCTTCCCATCACGTGCACAGCATAGCAGGGAAGGCCGCCGGTGCTCTAATGCGCGGCGTGGCTCATGCTATGGTGTGGTCGGTTTAATAGCTCACTCAGGAACCATCATGTTTGCCCGCAGACTGATCACACATATCAAGGCCATTCGTCCACCGGCCGTTGCAGGAATCACGGCCGCTCTGCTGTGCCTCACCACACTGACCGGCCAGGCACAAATGACCATACCCGAGGCCGCCAAAGTCCAGAAAATCATCGACGGCCTGCATGTCGTCATGGGGGTCGGCGGCAATATCGCGGTTTCCAGCGGCCCGGACGGTGTGCTCATGGTGGATGACGACATGCCGCCGGTGGCCGGCAAAATCGCCGCAGCCATCGCGACCATTACCGACAAGCCGGTCGACATGGTTTTTAACACCCACTGGCACTTTGATCACACCGGGGGCAACCAGTATTTCGGCGAGCAAGGCGCGCTGATTATTGCCCACGATAACGTTCGGGCGCGCATGGCGGTAGACCAGAAGTCGCTGCTGACCAACTCGGTCACCAAGGCCTCTCCCAAAGTGGCGCTGCCCGTCGTCACGTTCGACAACGAAATCAGCTTTCACATGAACGGGCAAACCATCGTCGCAAAACATGTGAAACGACCGGCGCACACTGACGGCGACGCAATCCTGTATTTCAAGGAAGCGAATGTTATTCATATGGGGGATAACTTTTTTAACCGTCTCTACCCGGTGGTGGATATCAGTGCCGGCGGTACGGCCGACGGCATGATTGCGGCCATGGACGCGGTCATCGCGGATGCAAATTCAGACACCGTGATCATTCCGGGCCACGGCCCGGTCAGTGATCTCGCGGGGCTTAAGGCGTTTCGCACCATGCTCGATACGGTCAACCAACGCATTCGCTCACTGGTAGAGCAGGGCAAGACCGCCGACGAGGTCGTCGCTCTTAAACCGACGGCTGAATACGATGCCGAGTGGGCCTGGGAATTCATGCCGGCGGAGCGCTGGACCCGCCTGATGTACGACAGCGCGGTCAGCGCGATTGCGATTGAAAATAAATAAAAACAATAATTTATAGCTTATTTACATAATGATTCTGGATTATCTCGGCGGATGAAATTTTCCACCGGATGCACGCGCTGCCCACGGTTGGCCGATTTTCTTACTGACGTGCGACAGGCCCACCCGGACTATCATGCCAGGCCGGTGCCGTCTTTCGGTGACCCGCAGGCCCGGTTGCTGATCGTCGGGCTGGCACCCGGCATGCACGGCGCCAACGCCACCGGCCGGCCGTTTACCGGTGACCATGCCGGGATTTTGCTTTACCAGACGCTCTACGACCACGGCTTTGCCAGCCAGCCGGTGGCGACGCATCCGGATGACGGTTTGCAACTGCTGGATTGCCGGATCACCAATGCTGTGCGTTGCCTGCCGCCGCAAAACAAACCCATCGGCGCCGAAGTTAACAACTGTAATGACTACCTGCGCACCGAAATTGCCACATTGCCGAGCGGTTCAGTGGTGCTTGCGCTGGGCAGCCTGGCCCACGGAGCCGTATTAAAAGCGTGCGATCTGCGAAAAACAGCGTTCAAATTCGGTCACGGCAGCGACTATGCCCTTCCGGGTGGGCGCTGGTTACTGAGTTCATATCACTGCAGCCGCTACAATACGAACACCCGGCGACTGACGCCGGAGATGTTTGCAACCGTATTCGCTGCCGCCCGGCAGCGGCTTGACGCATAACGCAGCGGGTGATTCGTGGCGCAGGATTTTGACGCCGACAACTTCCTCAAAACACTGACGCATAAACCGGGCGTTTATCGCATGCTCGATGCCGCGGGCGAGGTGTTGTACGTCGGTAAGGCTCGCGACCTGAAGAAGCGGGTGTCCAGCTATTTTGGCAGTAAGGCCCATCACCCCAAGACCATGGCCCTGATGGGGCAGACAAAGCGGGTGGACGTCACGATTACGGCTTCCGAGAAAGAGGCGTTGTTGCTGGAACTAAACCTGATCAAACAACACCAGCCTTATTACAATGTGTTGCTTCGGGACGGCAAAGGCTATCCCTTTATCCATATCACAACCCATGAAGAGTACCCGCGCTTCGGCTTCCATCGCGGATCACGCAAAATACGCGGCCGCTTTCTGGGCCCTTACCCGAACAGCGCCGCCGTTCGGCAAACGCTGACACATCTGCAGAAACTGTTTCAGATACGCCAGTGCGAAGACAGTTTTTTTGCCAACCGTACCCGACCGTGCCTGCAACACCAGATCAAGCGCTGCTCGGCACCGTGCGTTAGCCTGATCAGCCCCGACGAGTACCAACGTGACGTCAAGCACGCCATGTTGTTTCTGGAAGGGCGCGACAAACGGGTTCTGAACGATCTGGCCGACCGCATGGAGGTAGCCTCGGCGGCCAAAGACTACGAGCAGGCCGCGCAGCTGCGCGACCAGATCGCGGCGATCAAGAGCCTGCATGCCCGGCAGTCCATCACCGGCGAGCAGGCCGTCACTATCGACGCCATTGCCGTGAGCGAACATCAGGGCGTTTGGGCGGCCGTGGCGGTGATGGTCAAAGGCGGGCGCGTGCTGGGCAGCCGTAATTTTTTCCCGCGCACGCGCAGCCAGCACACTTCGAGCGAAGTCATGGCCGCTTTTATTGGGCAGCACTACTTAAACGGCGACGTACCGGCAGAGATACTAGTCAATGTCATGCCCGAAGATGCCGAACTGCTGGAAGAATCACTCAGCCAGCAACGTGGCTCGCCGGTGCGCGTGCGCAGCAATGTTCGCGGTACACGCCGCGGCTGGGTCGAGATGGCGACGGCCAATGCGCAGGAAGCTTTGCTGATGCGAGCCGCTGGTAAAGCATCGATGGACAGTCAGCTCAGTGAACTGGGTGATGTGCTGCAGATGAACGAACCACCAACGCGTATCGAATGTTTTGATATCAGCCATACCGGCGGTGAACAAACAGTCGCTTCATGCGTGGTGTTCGGCGAAAGCGGAGCGATCAAAGCGGACTACCGTCGCTTTAACATCAAAACGGCCGAAGCGGGGGACGATTACGCGGCGATTGGCGAAGTCGTGCGAAGAAGGTATACGCGCGTAAAACAGGGCGAAGCGCCGCTGCCAGACTTGATCCTCATTGATGGCGGCAAAGGGCAGCTGAGCGCGGCGGCGCAGGAACTCGATGCCATCGGATTGGCGGGTCCGTTACTTGCCAGTGTGGCCAAGGGGCGCGAACGCAAGCCGGGCAAAGAGGTCATCTATGTGCGCGGCTGGCCCACCGAATTGCGTCTCGGCGGCGATTCCCCGGCGCTGCACCTGATTCAGCAGATTCGTGATGAAGCCCACCGCTTTGCGATTACGGCAATGCGTCAGCGGCGCGGTAAACAGCGGCAACAATCGCCACTTGAAAGCATTGCCGGCGTGGGGCCGAAAAAGCGGCGGGAGTTACTGCGACATTTTGGCGGATTGCAGGGGATAAAGCAGGCCGGCGTGGAAGATTTGCGACAAGTGACCGGAATTAACAGCAAATTGGCAGAATTGATTTACGCCCGCTTTCACGGAGGCTAAGCTAGCGCAATGCAAAAACGTTTCAACATTGCGCTGGCACTGACATGGATGCGTATCGCCGCGATTCCCCTGGTCGTGGTCGTGTTTATGCTGCCCGGCTATTGGCCGAAACCCATCGCCGCGCTGATTTTCACCATCGCCGGGCTGACCGACTGGCTAGACGGTTATCTGGCGCGCAAACTCAACATGACATCCAAGTTCGGCGCCTTTCTGGATCCGGTTGCCGACAAGCTGATGGTCGCTGCCGCCCTGGTGCTGATTTTATGGGCAGCCCCCAAGCATCATTTGATTTTCTTTCCACGTCACGACATCGCGCTGGTGATCTGCGCCGTGATTATCATTGGGCGCGAAATCGTGATCTCGGCCTTGCGTGAATGGATGGCAGAACTCGGCGAGCGCCATCACGTTGCCGTCAGCGGCATTGCCAAAATCAAGACTATCCTGCAACTGGTGGGGGTAGGCGCGATGCTGTTCACGTATCCCTTTTTCGGCATCATCCCGGTTTACGGGATCGGCTTCATGCTGGTGCTGGCGGCAGCAGTGCTGACCATATGGTCCATGCTGGTCTATCTGAAGGCCGCCTGGCCGCACCTCAATAACGACTAAGCTACCGCGGAAAAGGGTAGTAATTTGCTTGACACCGGGGCCGCGCCGCTTAAGATAGGCAGCCCTCGCGGGTGTAGCTCAGTTGGTAGAGCGGTACCTTGCCAAGGTACAGGTCGACGGTTCGAACCCGTTCACCCGCTCCAAATTCAAAAAGGCTCGGCATCTGCCGGGCCTTTTTGTTTAGGGGTACCTTGTTTAAGGGTACCGCGCAGGCTTGGTACTCAGGCATAGGCGCCTGTGCTAAAGTCGCGCCCGGTATACCGACCACCGAGGCTAGGTGGCAGAGTGGTTATGCAGCGGACTGCAACTCCGTGTACGCCGGTTCGATTCCGACCCTAGCCTCCATTTAGCGCATAGGCAGCGATTCTAGAACAGATACTTCAGAGTCACTCCCAGTTCAAGATCATCCCGATCGTTACCGCTAAGATAGTTCAGGTTGCCGGTAAGCGTATATGTATCGTTTATTCTCACAGCATGGTCCATGGCAAAGCGGACGTAGTTTCCGCTCGAGTTCACCTGATTGAAGGTCTTGCTGAGGCGAAAAACGGTCTTCATGTTAAATTTTTCATTAACAATCATTCCAACCTCCGGGCCGGCATACAAATACGCGTGATCATCCCGGACGTAGCCTAAGCCGGCATTTACGACAGCGAACAGCGCCACCTGCCTTAAGGGCTCATAGGTATACCCCAAGGCACCAGCAACGTTACCAGCTGTTCGTCGATTCAAATTGGCATCGAACTGCTGTTCAATGCCGAACCGAAATTTACCTGACAGGCCGCCGGTATAGTAATTCAAGGGCAGGTATGACTCAGCGGAATATATTTGCAACTCATTAAGTTCGATATCGCCGTCTTCCAAACCAATAAGCACCGAGAGGTCGCCGACTCGTAACTCTGTCTCGCTAAAAAACTGCTGATTATCGTCAATCAATGTATGCGAGATGGGCAGCCCGCCAATTTTCAGGTATGTTCCCGACACCAGATGCTCGATGCCAATATAAAGCTGCCCATCCTTTGGAGCTTTTAGCGGGTTTTTATATCCGGACAAATCGAGCGCATAGTCCTCTTGACGCCCCGTACCCATAGAGTCCAACCGGGTCTGATATGCCTGCCAACGAGATGATTCAATTTCTGCACGCTCAAACAGAAATTCATTATACGAACTTGCCAGACTTTCAATAAGGAACTGCTGTTTAGCTGACTCCACGTGAGGCAATAACTCAACTTGCCCGTTTTGGACTGATGATTTTATCGCACGGTTAATATTATCCGGGAGCTCCGCCGAGATCATGCGTATCTGCGACTTATTAGAAGGGGTGACGATCACTTCATCGATAACACCCTGGCTTTGCACGTTCTTGACAACGTCCAACGGGCTCATAAGGTAGCTGGAACGTTTCAGCATTCCCGGAGCGGCAATAGCAACAAGGAAATGGGTTAACGTTGCACAATTGTAGGAATCAAAATAGTAGCTGGGATTGGCGTCTTTCAGCTCCCAAATATGCAATCGGACCAACTCCCGCTCTGTTTGCCCCAACGATAAATTGTATTCCCAGATATTCCTTTGCTCGTTAGCGAGATATGCCCGTGCCTTTTCCCCGTATGGTGTCAGTGCGAAGTAACCTCGTTTGCCGGCAATCACGCTGTCATAAATAATTTTTGGAAAATTGATGCCGTTGACATCGGTAAAAAAGGAGACTGCATGCTCACGATATTGGCCTGTTGCGTCATCGCCGCTGATCTTTACCAGAATGTGGCCCATCATACTTGATGGCTGACTGATGTTTTCCGACGCATATACCAGTGATATATCGTCAGCCGGCGCTTTCCGCAGAAATTCCTGCAAGTCTTCACAATGCTCAAGCGATGCAGGCGGTATATCCAATTGCTGAGCAAGCCATGCGTTGCGCGCCGGAAATCCACATTGCCTTGGGTTTCGGCTATCGCTAAAAAGTAATACAACGGTTTCCGTAAGCTCGCGTTCTGGGTCGAATTCGTCCCCACTTAGAATGATAGAACTTGATCCAAGTAGAGTTTTATCCCCCTGACTATGGGTCAGCGCCTGCCAGGTTGGCTGATTTGCTAACTTAAGCTCCACTGCCCGCGCCAGTAATTCAGGTAGTTCCAAAGGCTGGGACCAGGCCACAAACGGACACAAAAAAAGGGAAGCAACGACGCTTCCCTTTTTTTGTATTGCAGCTAAACGGCTAATTTTTACAGCTGACCACGACGGACGTGTCATATGCCCACATCTCTTCAGTCGAGTAATCAGTTGTGGAACCAAATACACCGCCAGTCAGAATGTTGATCCAGAACTTGCTATCAACCTTGGCAGGAACGAGCGTTTGCTTATTGCAGCCATCGGTTTCAGAAACAATAAACTTGTCAGCTTTTGCACGCTTGATTGAGACAATAGTCGGACCTTCGTACGACTGCCCATCCACCGAAAAGTTAAACGACTCACCCGTTGATGATGTGACATTGATACTCTGATTTTCGTCATTCAGGATCGTGGCGCAACCACTCGCAGCAATTAAACTCGTGGCAATTAGCCCCCCTAAAATACTCCTATTTGCCTTCATAAAAAGCATCCTTTTGATAGCATAAAAAAAATCGCACCAATAGTGCGCTGGAGGATTATAGCTGATACCGTTTACATTAATCATTACCTCAATTGAACGGAACCGCAGCAAATTCGCATGACACAGATATTTAGACTGGGTCAATTTTGTAAGAATTGTGCTGAACGGGCAGAGTTCCATAAAAAGTCTTTTGGTGGCCGCAGCAACGTGGGTCTTTATGCCGTTCAATCAACAGTGAGAGACCTATCGTGAATCGAATTGTTGTAATTGCGCTGGCCATTGCACTTGTTGGCTGTGATGACATCAGCGATGTCCGCTCGCTGGGCACCCTTGAGCGCGATCGCATTCAACTGGTTGCCGATTCTAACGAGCCGATCACCCGTGTGCTGGTTCGCGAGGGCGACAGGGTGGCGGTCGGTGACATTCTCGTTCAGCAAGACATGACGCGAGCCGAAATCGCTTTGGTTAAGGCCAGGGCGGACGAAGCGGCAGCACTCTCGGCGCTAAGCGAAGCTGAAGCCGGTCCGCGCGCCCAGCAAATTTCACAAGCACGTGCCCGCTTACAAGCCGCCACAAGCAATAAACGCACCGCACGTTTCGAGTTGGATCGCGATCTCGAATTGGCGGAAAGAAACCTGGTGTCGCAGAATTCTCTTGATCTTTCGCAGGGCAAATACGATGAGGCGCGGGCGAAAGAGAACGAAGCCAAAGCCGCTCTCAATGAATTGTTAGAAGGCACACGATCCGAGACCATCGATCAGGCGCGTGCGCGGCATGCCGCCGCCGCGGCCAACGTTGCAGACCTCGAGGTTGCGCTGGCTCGTTCCAGCATTCGCGCTCCGGTTGTCGGCAGTATTGAGGCGCTGCCGTACAAGATCGGCGAGCGGCCGCAAGCCGGTGCCACCGTCGCCGTGCTTTTGGCCAGTGGGCGCACCTACGCCAGAGTTCATGTTTCTGAGCCGCTGCGCACCCAACTGGCCGTCGGCGATGATGCCGACATATGGATCGACGGGCGCGCCGGTCCGCTGGGCGGGAAGCTAAGGTGGATTTCGGCCGATGCGGCATTTACACCATACTTCGCTCTAAACCAGCATGACCGTTCGCGACTGAGTTATCTCGCCGAAGTTGATGTGGTTTCCGAGGATGATGATCTGCCCGTTGGTGTGCCGACTGAAGTAAGCTTCCCTGGAATTGATCCGTGAACGATGGCGTTGCTGTCCATACCCATGCACTGACTCGCCGCTTCGGCAATCTGACGGCCGTAGATGAACTGAATCTAAACATTCCCGCCGGCTGCATATACGGCTTTCTGGGCCCAAACGGGAGTGGCAAATCGACGACAATTCGCATGCTTTGCGGGCTGCTGACGCCGACCGAAGGTGACGCGACGGTGCTCGGTATCGACGTGCTCGCGGATCCCGAGAGCGTCAAACGCAAGATCGGTTATATGACGCAAAAGTTTTCGCTCTATACCGACCTGAGTGTGGCAGCCAATCTGAAATTCATGGCCCAGATACACGGCCTTGGCAAGACGGCTGCCCGCACAAGAATCGACCAGCAGATGGAACGCTTCTCGCTGGCCGAACGACAAGGCCAGTTGGCGGGCACCTTAAGCGGCGGCCAGAAACAGCGGCTGGCGCTTGCAGCCGCCACATTGCATGAACCCGAATTGCTGTTTCTGGATGAACCGACCAGTGCCGTCGATCCGGAGAGCAGGCGTGAGTTCTGGGAGTTCTTGTTCGAAATGGTTGATCACGGCACAACGATCTTGGTGTCAACCCATTTCATGGACGAGGCGGAACGCTGTCACGCCCTGGCGATACTGGACAAGGGCGCCTTGGTCGCGGAGGGCTCGCCACCGCAATTGTTGCAAGACATACCGGCAACGGTAATCGAGATTGAAGCCGATGCATCAATCACCCGAGCGGCACGAAAAGCACTGCTGGAGGCGACGGATATTTTTGACGTGGCCCATCTCGGTACGAAGCTGCACGCGCTGGTTGATCAGAATCGCGCGCAACCGCTGGACTACGTGGGCAATATCCTCGGCAGCGCCGGATTGCAAGGGCAGCTGCGCAAAATCGATCCAAATCTGGAAGACGTTTTCGTGATGGCGACGCGGGATATCCGACCGGGCCTTGCAACGTGAGCTGGTTTTCGTGGCAACGCGTGGCGGCCATTGCTCGCAAGGAATTCAGCCACCTTAGACGGGATCGATTGACCGGCGGCATGATCGCGGGCATTCCGATCGTACTGACGCTGCTGTTCGGTTTCGCGATTAATACCGACGTCCGTGGCTTGAGCGCCGCGGTTGTGGACGAAGCGAACACGGCAGCTTCGCGCGCACTGATAGCGGATGCTCGCGCCACGCAGGTCATCGATAACCTCGTGCCAGCGAACAGTCCGTGGGAAATCGAGCAACTGATTCGCTCAGGTGATGTGTCGCTCGGCATCTACATACCTGCGGATTTCGACGAACGCATTGCACGAGGCCGGGCACCCTATGCACAGTTGTTGGTGGACGACAGCGATCCGCAGATTCTCGGTACCGCGCGTGGTTTGTCCGGCCTGACGCTGACACCGATAAGCCAGATGCGTGACAGCGGTATTTTTGAATTTCGCGCTTTATACAATCCCGAGCGCCGCACGGCCGTGTTCATTGTTCCCGGACTAACCGGTGTGATTCTTTCGCTGACCATGGTGCTGTTTACCGCCACGGCCATCGTGCGCGAACGGGAACGCGGCAATCTCGAACTGCTGATCACAACACCGGTTACGTCGCTGGAGCTCATGACCGGTAAGATCATTCCGTACGTGTTGATAGGCTTTGTGCAGATCAGCCTGATTCTGATACTGGGCACACTGATTTTTAACTTGCCAATTAGAGGCTCACTGACAGACTTCTACATCGCCTCAGGGCTTTATATCGTAAGCATCCTGACGCTGGGGCTGTGGATATCCACCGTCGCACAAAATCAGTTTCAGGCCATGCAGCTGACGTTTATGACATTCCTGCCGCAGATGCTGTTGTCCGGTTTTATGTTCCCGTTCGAAGGCATGCCCCGAACGGTGCAGTGGTTTGCCGAGATCCTTCCGCTGACGCATTTTTTACGCATGGTCAGGGGCATTGTGCTAAAACAGGCTGAGCTGTCATCACTAACATCGGAGCTTTGGCCACTGGCAATCTTCTTTGTCGTGATGATGACCCTGGCCACCTGGCGCTTCCGGAAGTCGCTGGATTGAGGCGGTCGCAGTAATACGGCGGATCGTGATACAAATTATTACTGTCACCTTTCCAGGCCAATGTCCCGGAGGAGGCGAAATTAACGGATCGCTGAATTGTGATGAACGAATTGCCATGAACGTATTGCCATGAACAAGAGAAACAAAAAACACAGGAATATTGGCATTCATGAACTGTATGCGGAAGACCCCATTGCTGCCGATAAACTGCTGTGGGGACGCGAGACCGATGCCAGCTCAAGGCGGGGGTTCTTAAAGAAATCCGGTCTGGTCGCGATGTCTGCCGCACTGGGCGGGTTCATTCCCTTTGCCCGATTCATGCCCGCCGGGCTCATTCCGGCCGCATTCGCCGCAGAACCTGAGCCATTTATCATAGAGGGCAAAGAGGGGCTTAGAGTCCTGAATGATCGCCCCATTAATGCCGAGACACCCGCGCATTTACTGGATGATGACTTCACTCCCGCGAAATATTTTTTCGTTCGGAATAACGGAATACCACCGGCTTTAGCCAGCATGGGTGACAGCAATAACTGGCAATTGGAAATTGCCGGTGAAGCCTGTGGCAATCCGCGGACTTTCACGCTCGCAGAACTAAAATCGAAATTTAAAGAACATACGTATGCCGTAACATTGGAATGTGGGGGCAACGGTCGCGGTGAGTTCAACCCGCCAGCGAAAGGCAACCAGTGGTCGACCGGTGCAGTTGGCTGCGCCAAGTGGACCGGGGTTCGATTACGAGACGTGCTGGACGCGTGTGGCGTAAAGGACAATGCAGTGTATATCGGCTATTACGGTGCCGATCAGCATTTAAGCGGCGACCCGACTAAAGATACTATTTCCCGTGGCGTGCCCATCGCCAAAGCGATGGAAGACGAATCGCTGATTGCCTGGGGTTTTAACGGCGAGGACATTCCGTATCAAAACGGCTATCCACTGCGATTAATTACCGGTGGATGGCCGGCTTCGACCAGCGGCAAGTGGCTCAGAAAAATTGTCATTCGCGACCGGATCCACGACGGTCAGAAAATGACCGGTCAGTCTTACCGCATTCCCTGTGAACCCGTTGCCCCAGGCACTGAAGTAGCCGATGAGGCGATGTGCATTATTGAATCAATGCCTGTGAAGTCGCTGATCACCTTTCCTAAAAGCGGCATCACACATGCTCTGAAAGAGGTATTCGAATTTCGCGGCAAGGCGTGGGCGGGCGATCTGGAAGTAGCAAAAATGGAAGTCTCGATCAATTTTGGAGCGTCGTGGCAGCCCGCAAAACTGCGGGCACCGGTCAATCGCCTTGCCTGGCAATCGTGGTCTGCGCAGCTGAAGTTTCCTCAGCCGGGCTACTATGAAGTCTGGGCACGTGCCACCGACAGCAACGGCAAGGCACAACCGACGATTTTGCCCGGTTGGAACCCCAAAGGTTATTTAAATAATGCCTGCCATCGCATTGCCGTGCAGGTTGCCTGAACAGGCATGGCACCATGAGTGGGCATGCAGCAAAGCCATTTCGACTGGCGGCATTAATGCTCGTGATGATGCAGACAACACTGCTCTTGGCTGCCGAACAACCTGAATACCCTACAGACCAACAGTCTGGATTGATCATGGCGCCTGGCTGGCAACTCGTTGCAGGTCAATGCACCGGGTGTCACTCTGCGCGATTCATTACGTCTCAAAGTGGCGACAGGGAGACGTGGGAGTCGATGATTCGCTGGATGCAAAAAACTCAGGGCCTGTGGCAACTTCCAGCTGAAGTAGAAACGACCATTTTGGATTATCTTGCGGATAACTATCCACCCGGTAAGCCGTCACGCCGTGCTAATCTTCCGGTTTACCTGTTGCCTAATTGATGCCCATACCGCATGTCTGACCATACCGAGTCCCCCTCAGCCAAGATCCGCCAAAAACTTAGCCACCCGGTGATTGATTCGGACGGGCATATGATCGAGATTTTTCCGGTCATGTCCGACTACATGAAACAGGTTGGCGGCCCGGAAATGGCCGATACGATCTGGAAGGCTTTTCGGGGGCGCAACAGCGGCAGCTGGTACGACCTGAGCGAAACCGAGCGACG
This sequence comes from Gammaproteobacteria bacterium, assembly GCA_030426355.1. Taxonomy (GTDB): domain Bacteria; phylum Pseudomonadota; class Gammaproteobacteria; order Steroidobacterales. Next base: position 264,685 of record JAUHYQ010000004.1, on the reverse strand, counting down.
CTATCACCGCACCATCCGGCCTGCTTTCTGGGCCGCACCGGCGGCGGCCACAACTGACCGGGCAACGGCCATGTTGCCGCGTCTCATGCACGAGCGGCTGCCGGAAATGGGCATTGACTACGCAGTGGTGTACCCGACCATCGGTTTTCTTTTACCGGAAATCACCGATCCGGATGCACGGCGTGCGGCGTGCCGGGCGCACAACGTCATGATGGCCGATATATACCGCGGCACCGAATCCCGACTCACACCCGCAGCCGTCATACCGTGCTACACCCCGGAAGAGGCGATTGAAGAACTGGACTACGCAATTAATGAATTGCATTTAAAAGTGCCGATGTTCGCGAACCTGGTTAAACGTCCGATTGAGGCCGTTACCGAGCACGGCGATGAGCTCAGTCAATATGCTTTCTGGGTGGATCCGCTGGCTCTCGACAGCCCGTACGACTACGACCCCGTGTGGCAAAAATGCATGGACTTAAAAGTGCCGGTCACGGCCCATGCCATCGGGCAGGGCATCGGCATGCGCCGCTCTATCAGCAACTACATGTATAACCAGACCGGGCATTTTGGTGATGCGGGTCATGCCTTTGCCAAGGCACTGTTTTTTGGCGGCGTCACCCACCGTTTCCCGAACCTGAAGTTCGCCTTTCTGGAAGGCGGTGTGGCGTGGGGCGGCAGCCTGGTCTGTGATCTGAAGGAGCGCTGGGAAAAGCGAGGCAAGCACGCCATCCAGCAACTCAATCCGGAACGTATCGATGCCGACTTGCTGAACAGCCTGCTGCAACAATACGGCGGCGATATCCTGGGCAAGCCGCTGGGCAAATCCGCAAATCAAACCCGTTTTGAAGCGAATATTGATGACTTCGCGGCTGCAGGAATTGAAACCGAGAGCGACCTGCTGGACCGACTGGTTCCCAATTTCTATTACGGCTGCGAAGCCGACGACAAAATGAATGCTATTGCATTCGACCGGCGTATTTTGCCCGGCAACCGACCGCTGAAAGCCATATTCTCATCCGACTTCGGCCATTGGGATGTGGCCGACATGTCAACCATTCTGGCCGAAGCCTACGAGCTGGTGGAAGAGGGCATCATCACGGATAGTGATTTCGAGGCTTTTGTATTCCGCAACCCGGTCGAACTGTTTGCCGGAATGAATCCCGATTTCTTCAACGGTACAGCCATTGCCGACGACGTCGGGCATCTGCTAAGTCGGTAACGATCATGCGCCTGGCCGGCTTGCAGTTTCTGCTGTTAGCGTCGTTGCTTGCGGCCTGTGATATTCACTCCGTTGCCCGCTCCGATCAGGCGCTAGGACAAGCGCTTAGCGTTGGCGCATGGCTTGACCCCAAGCTTGAACCGTTGAACGGCTGCGAAGCACTCAACGGTGTCTGGAGTAATCAAGGGAATCAGGTGCGGGACGCGACCGTTAAACAATCCGTGTTTGCGGCAGAATTTATGATGGGCGAAAAAGTGCCGGATGCGGTTTTCGCCGACACCGTAACGCTGGCCTACAACGCGGCTGACGGCTTGCTGGTGAGCGTCACGAATAAGGGCAAGCCGATTGCTGCCCTGAACATCGAACCACGCAATATCGCCTGCGGTGACCCCGCCTACGCGGTGGTTGCCCGCGGCGAGAAAAAACGCCTGGCCGTCGATGCCAGCGGTGCCCTGTGGCTGGATGAAGGTCGTTATCCGTCGCCGGGCACCCAGGTCTGCAAGCAAGTGGGTTTCTGGACCCACGCAGCACCCAATGGGATGGCCACCGTGGTACCGGGCGGTAACGCAACCCTGATGGAGCCCGCGGACCCGACGCAACGCATCCTTGTCAAAGAACCCATCACAGGTGTGCGTGTACCCGCGACGGCGATTTTCATGCAACCCGGTTCGCAAACCCTGCCGCTGCGCGTCTGGTTTCAGGCCGACTCCCAGTGGAGCTGGTCCGTCCCGACGGCGGATGGCGCGATCTCCGCAGAACTGGAAAGTTGTCACGTCTACGCGCTCGTTGGCCAGAGCCAATCCACCACGGTCGCCACCGCCAGCCTGATTGACCTGGGCGACAGCTTCGACTGGCGTGACTGTCATCCCCGCGATAACCCTTATGAAAAAGTGACCTTGGGTAGCGATGCATTGACGGCGGCGGAAGGGTGCTTTCATTTTGCCAATCCGAACCGGCGAGAGACAGAGGCGATGCCGGCTCGCGTTATTCCCGCCACTGCAGAACTGACACTCACCAGGGCAACGGGTGCCGAAGCATCGGAGAAAGCCCAGCCATGAGTCGCATGGACACAGCGCCGAGTCTGACAAATATGGCGATTGTCGCTTGTGCAGATCTTCCTGCTAGAATCGCCGCTTCCAATAAAACTGCAATCGCAGCACTCGATGCCCGGGTGGCGGAATAGGTAGACGCAGCGGACTTAAAATCCGCCGAGGGTAATTCCTCGTGCCGGTTCAAGTCCGGCCCCGGGCACCAAACTAACAGCTTCATTCAATTGAATTAGGCGTGGCGATCCATCCTGCAAACTAGGACTGCCTGAGCGCATATTGCTGCGTGTTCGCTCAATGGCAGACTGAGCCGGAGAAGTTTGGCCGTCGAGAATGACCCAATTGCGGGCCTTTCAGAAGCAGTTCGGGCTGAGCCCAATAGCTAGGGAGAATCTGCGGATTGATACGAGGCCGAAGCGAGAGAACAAGTTTGCGCCATAAGCGGTGTATTACGGTAAATAGCGTTGAGAACGCGCAGGCCGTCTGCTAGCTTGGCTCTATCCGGTGGGAGGGGCATATGAATAAAGCAAATATAAAATGTCGGATGACGCGCCCGATACAGTCGGCAATTGCACTTCTGATACTCACCTGCACAAGCTCCTTTGCAGCGCCGTTGACATGGACGCTAAACAATGTCGTTTTCTCTCATGACTCTTTTGCGTTTGAGCTTACCGGCTCGTTCGTATTCGATGCCGAGGCACGGAAAATTTCTTCGATGTTTCTCGAAGTCGAGACCCTAAACACTAGCTTTATTCCTATCTACGCTGATGATGGTTCGCTGAACTTCAACTCACTAATTGGTACAGAAGGCGCAACAGAACTCCAATGGACAAACCCTGGGCCTATTCGTGGCTTGGTGTTCGAGGCTATAGAGCCATGCATAGACATTTTGTCCTGCTATGTTTGGGCCGAACTACACTTTGATTCTGCTCTGACTGGGCACGGGGGCGAAAAATCGCTTCAGGCGAATTCTCGTCTTTACGGGATTTCTTCGCCTGTCTTTATAGCTTCCCCAGATTATTTCGTTGTCAGCGGCACTGTATCTGCTGTCCCCATACCCGCTGCGGCATGGCTTTTCGGCTCGGCCTTACTCGGGTTGGGATGGATCAAGCGATCATCAAGGGAGAAGTAAGATGCGATTGAATGTATTTATTTTTGCGCTGCTAATCTTTAGCTCGGTTCATAGCGCTACTTATCAAATTTCCGGGGGCAATTGGCTTAGCCAACAGACATGGAATACAAGTGCTAGCGGAACTATAAGCACATTGGTTCACGACAATGGAGAAAGCATTTCTCCTGCGGTAATCGCGAATACCACCGGCATCATTAGCTGGCTGCCTGGGAGTCCACCTGTCACTGATGGCACATACAGCGGACTTCTGATTACCGATGGTTCAGGGCGCGTGATCGGTGGTTCGCTATTCGTTAGCGGAATAGTTGGAAACGAAGTGCGGATAAGCAGTAATTCATGGTGGGCTCAAACTTATGATGGGTTGTTCATTGATTTTAATTCGCAAGTAGCCGGCGCAGTGCATCAGTGTTACGAGACGGTAATTGTCCCAGCAACATGTGCTAGCCAACCGACGCTTGGCCTTCCTGGCTTAGTTTTTTCACCCGGTGCTGGAAACGAGGGTCTAGCAGGCGCTGCTCACGAAGATGCGATCTTTGATGGCGAGACGCTGCAAATTTTTAGCGAAAACTACAGCTCACCTGGTTCCGGAACTGACTATCTGAATACCTTTAGCCTGACGGCTACGCTTGTTCCCATCCCTGCCGCAGTCTGGCTGTTCGGCTCTGGATTATTTGGACTACTATGGTTTAGGGAAAAAAAATGAGCAAGCTTGGCCTGACGGCAATTGCCGCATACATATTATCCACGAGTGCGCATGCTGCCGTGGTTATCACTGCTGTTGAAGAGAACGGCAGTGTTGTCGTTTCGACAGACTACGGCATGTCTTTAGACCTAAGCGGGCTGTCATTTATTGGCAATGGCACGTGTGCAAAAGGCGGACTAATGCCCGAAGACCCGATTGTACTTATGGGTGACGGTGGAGACTGTGATTTATACCTCGGAGAGGTTGCGAGACCATCAGATTTTGGCCCCGGTGTAGGTTTTGTAACTTGGGCCAGCAACAATAGCTGGGGAGACATAGTTGGCATCTATAAGAGCAATAGCACGGGCAAAGATGGGGTGCTTATAGATGGTGGCTATATTAGTGGCAGTCTTTTGCGTCCAACTACTTCTACTTATTGGAGGCATACTTTTTCAAGCCTTGGCATGCAGCCAGGGTCTTACACATGGGCATGGTCAACCGATTCTATTACGCTTCATGTTGTGCCCATTCCTGCTGCAGTTTGGCTTTTCGGCTCGGCATTGCTTGGGCTGGGATGGCTGAAAAAAAGAAAATCTTAAATAGCATCAACTCGCAATACGGGGTCAGCCTAGTGCGCATGGGGCAACAGGGAGAGCAACAAAATGCACCATAAAGCAAACCGCAAACATAGCTGGAGGCCAGACGTGCGGGCGACATTGGTTTGCCTGCTCTTTCTACAGGCTTCGCTAGCATTTCCCGCTACTGATCAGCAGATCGGCGCCGATGGTGCGTTTGGCACAAACGGTATTGCGGGGGACCCAGGATCGCCGGGCATCGATGGGGATATCGGCGGCGATGCCAGCGCATCCGCCAGCACGATTAATTCAGACTCGAACAATACCGCCAACGCCGACGGCGGACGCGGCGGTGATGGCGGCAGTGGCGGAGCCGGCAGTCCGGCTGGTGCGAACGGCGGGGATGGCGGTGACGGCGCCAATGGCGGTGTCGCTGAAGCTACAGCTTCTACTGAGGTATTGGCAGGCAGCACCTACAGCAGCGCGTCTGCAGACGGTGGCTACGGCGGGAATGGCGGTACAGGAGGCAATGCCAGCGGTTCCGGCACCAGCGGAGTAGGTGGCGTTGGCGGGGACGGTGGTGACGGGACGGCCTATAGCACCGCAATTTCCAATACCATCGGTGGCGAGGGAGTCGTCGCAGGCGCAACCGGTCGCGGCGGCACCGGTGGGCGATCAGAAGCTGGTGCGGGCGGGGACGGCGGGGACGGCTATGCGTCCGCCAGCGCCGTGGCCATTGACAACTCATCAGTCCGGGTAGGCACAACAGCTAACGGCGGTGGCGGCGGATATTCGCGCAACGGTGATGGGGGAGCCGGCGGCAGTGCAACGGCGTCTGCAACGGGATCCAACAACGGTACTCAGCAAGTCGATGTGGGGGCTGAGGCCTGGGGCGGCAATGGGGGCACTGCAACAGGATCGGGCTATCGAGGGGGCGATGGCGGCATTGCAACGGCCACTGCTTCGGGCACGTCGGCATTGTCCTATCAGCTTTCTGCGCAGGCGTCCGCGAGGGGCGGTAATGGCGGTGGCGGTCTTACCGGTGCCGACGGTGGCAATGGTGCCGATTCGCTTATGAATAATGCCGTTTCGGCAACAGGCGACTATTACACACTTATTCAAAACGCGACCGGTGGCAACGGCGGTTCTTCCACCGGCGGAATCTCGGGTAACGCCGGTGCGGCATCGTCTGTATTAAACGTCAACAACGCGAACAATCGTGCCTCAATCTATGTGGGCGCCTTCGGCGGCGACGGCGGAGGAAATTGGTCAACGACTGCTGGCAACGCGACCGACGGTGCAGCCGGGTTCGTGTCCGGAACCGTTACTGCCGGTGACCGAGCTGATCTGAACGCCACTGTTCAGGGTGGTCGAGGTGGCTACAGCGCCAACGGCAACGGCGGCAATGGCGGTGAGGCGCAGACCGGCGTGCTCAGCGCAAACGCAGCGAATGTTTACATGGAGTTGCGGTCTTTGGGCGGCGATGGTGGCTATGCGGGTAGCGCGGGCGATGGCGGCGATGGCACGGATGTTCTACTGGACAATGCGATTAGCGGCAGCGCCACCGACACCATGTTTTTGTCGCAGCAGGCGGAGGCCGGGGACGGCGGTAATTCAGAGAGCGGCAATGCCGGCTCAGGCGGTGCCGCTTATAGCCGGCTGGCAGTCACGGGAAGCTATAGCAACCAACTTCGTCTGAACACGATTACGTATGGCGGTCGTGGCGGGGACGCCACTACCACTGGCGCCGCTGCATCGGGCGGAGGTACAGCCCATTCGGTAAGCGATGCCGAAAATTTGACTGGCAGTGCCTTTGCCTTTGCGGACTCGTGGGCCACCGGAGGTGGTGACTTCGATGGAGGTGCTGCAGGCCCAGCTGGTAGCGACGCGACTGCAGATGCCCAGGCAACGGCATCCGGCGGAATCGGGCAGGTCAGGGCCGGCACAAGATCGTACGGTGGCTATGGTGGCTTTGGCCAGGCCACAGGCGGCAGTGGCGGCGACGCGACTGCCAATGCCATCGCAATGGGTTCCGGCGCAGATTTCGCTGAAGCCAGCGCACTGGCGGTCGGTGGCGGTGGTGGTCGTTCTTATATCGGAGCAGGTGGAGTTGGCGGCCAGGGCATCGCATATGCGCGCGCTGAAAACAGTGGTAACGCTGACGTGACAGCCATTGCAGAAGCGCGTGGCGGTGAGGACGCTAATTCAACAGCAGCAACGCCAAGTGCAGGCGGCAATGCCATGGCCACGGCGGAGGGTATTTCGAGCGGGGCGGGGCACGTTGATGTCACTGCTATTCAGATTGGCGGATCTGCAGGAGCAAGCCGCTACGGGTATTCGGCACCGGTCGACGGCACATCAACGGCAATCAGTGACGCTGTCACTGGCTCAACGGCAGGTCTGCTGACACTCACGCAAAATGCAATAGGCGGAAACGGTTCCGAGGCTGGAAGCATGCAAGCGGGCGATGGCGGGGTCGCCACTTCGAGTCTCAATTACTTGGATGCTGAAGCAGTAGAGGTGCGCGCTACCACCAACGCCACGGGCGGCAAGGGAGGTGACTCGGATAGCGGGCAGCCGAGTTCCGCGGGCGGCGCCGGTGGCAATGCTTACGCAACGACGAATCTTTTGGCCAATGGCTATGCTATGGCCAGAGGCAACGCCATCGGTGGCAACGGCGGGGTTTACTACCTTAACCCCGGTACCAATGGTGCGGGTGGCGATGCAACTGCGAATGTTGTGTCGACGAGTACCGGCGGAATGGCAAGTGCATATAGTAGTGCTATTGCAGGGGACGGTTATGGTTCAGCACCGGATGGCGCAGCACAGTCGTCAGCCAGTGCTATCGCTCAGGATGGCTCGCAGGCTTACGCTAACGCGACAGCCAAAGGCGTAAGCGGCTCGGTAAATGCTCAGGCGAGGACAAGCACTGGGCCAGTGCAGAATATTTCAGCGACAGCAATCGCGCCCGTGCGGGATGGCGTCGCCAACAACGTAACTGCTGCAAATGCTACGGCACGGGCTTCCGTTGCGGGCTCTGTATACCAAAATACGCAGGGCAATCAGGCCAGCGCCAACGCTCTGCCATCGGATGGCTCGCTCGATTTCGTAGCAAGTCAGAATCCTGGTTTTGCAGCAACTCGCGAACAAATCGGTGAATCCATACTGCAGGGTTACCTTGGCGCATCCCAGCCCTATCAGGCTCTAAGTGCAAGCGAAATTTTTCTCAGCGAGGTTAACCTGAGCCTCGAGCACGTTAGTTCTGGAAACGAGTTTCTGCTGCTAAGTTTATACAACCCGCGTCTGTTTGGCGGTGGATTTGAAGGCATGCAGTTCTCAGTGTTCCAGGACGACGTCGAGATTCTAGATCTGGTCTTTGGCGATGCGCTCACAGCGTTTGCGTTTTTCGACGACAACACTTTGGAGCTGGGCATGCTGGACACTGGTGTCGATAATGTCCTGGATTTGCGTATTCAGATGCAGTTGGAAATGATGGATGCCAGCGATGGTTTCTTTGGCAATTTCCTGGTCAGCACCACCGTCGTTCCTTTGCCAGCCGCAGCCTGGCTGTTCGGCTCGGCTTTACTCGGATTAAGTTGGATGCGTAGGAGGCCGGGATAGTGCGTAAGTTTGCAGCGGCGTTTGCCGCAATCTCCATTTCGCTCACCGCAAACGCGGCGCTCATCGACCGCGGCGAGGGCTTCATCTACGACACCGTTCTCGACATCACATGGGCGCAAGATGCCAATATCAGCGGCACCGACAATTGGGCCAATCAGATGGCTTGGGTGGACGGCTACAGTCAGGCGCATTCCGTTTTTGGCGTGTTTGATGATTGGCGACTGCCGACCACGCTTCAGCCAGCATTACTGATGCTGAGACACTTTCGTTATACACAGATACATCTTTTTATACAGAGGTTCAGCAGACTGCTGATCTAACGCTAGGCCTGATTAGCGGCACAGCCCAAGTTGACGCAGCGTTTGAGACGGTAGGGTCTGTTGAGGTTACGTATATATATACACCTGTCCCTATTCCTGCCGCCGTCTGGCTGTTTGGCTCGGCCTTACTCGGGCTGGGCTGGATGCGAAGAAAAGCCTGAGCAAAATGAAAAAGAGGGTAGAGAGCCCCGCCCAGTGCGGGGTTTTTCTTACCGCGTATTTACCGCAGCCCCGGCAACAATACCCAACAACTTGCAATTACCAGTAATAACCGCTGTCCGCTATCCGGTTGATAGTTTTATTGATGACTGTTGTCGGCTGTTGCGCAGATTAGTAAGACTAAGACTTAAAATCCGCCGAGGGTAATTCCTCGTGCCGGTTCAAGTCCGGCCCCGGGCACCATAGTTATCTAATTGCGAGTAGCCAGCGTTAAAAACACGACGTAAGTCCTTGACATATAAGTCAGAAAAAAGACAGGATTTGAGTCTCGGCACTCAAATGGACTTGGAGCCTAGGACAATGATGAAGGTACGCCCCTTACCCGGCGCTTCGGTCGCCGGAATACTATTGTTATTTGCCGCCATCTCTCTGGGCTCTAATGCCAACGCGCAACGGGTTTCTGTGCAAGATATGCAGGCGCAAATTGATGCCCTCACTTTTCCCTATGATGAACCGGCAGCTCAGGTCAGGAGTGCGCTGGATATTCTGCCTGCATTTCAGGAAGCCGTTGTGAGGCACTACCGAGAGACCGGCGAGGCGGCGATCCACCGGCAGGCAGCCGGGCTGACTGCCGTACCAGCTGATACGCAAACGAGCTTTATCAGTGCGGTCAGTATCATCAACGGAAGTATCATTTTTTATTTTGGCAACTCCGCCGATGCATCCATCGCCGGAACAACGCTGACTTTTACCCCCTATGAAACTTATGACATGACGGTCGTCTGGCGCTGCGCGAACATGCCAGTCCCGGCTGGAAACGTTTGGCTGCTCGGGACGCGATTCGGCGGCAACACTGCGAATTATCAGGCATCCACCGTGCCGCTTTTTTTGCAACCCAGCCCATGCATCCTAAAGACTTACCCGGGTAGTTCCGATGATGTAATTCGGACACAAGTACTTGAGCCATTTAAAGTGGTGCAGAACTTTCAGGCAGCGGTTGAGGCTGCAGGGGTTGCGCTGGGGTCACCAACGGCACCGCAGCCGCCCATTGACAGAACCGAGGCAGGTTTAACTGCTCAGGAAACCGACACTCAGGGCCGCTATTTTGAATCTATAGATATTGTGAACGGCACTATAACGGTGCGGTATGGCAATGACGCGCACCCGGCAATAGTCAATGAAACTATATCCTGGACGCCCTATGAATCAGCGGACGGTACTATTGTCTGGCGATGCGGCTACGCTTTTGCGCCGCCTGGTATTTCCCTGATGGGAGTTAGCAATGCGGGTGGTGCCATAGCGGCCTACATCGCGCCCACAGCGAATCTTGACCCGCGGTATTTTCCTTACGAGTGCCGCCCTTAGTCGCGGCCCGCTCCGGTGCTGAGATGTCAGCCTTTGTGAAGACTGTGTTGTGGCTACGCAGGTCGCTGTCGGCGATGGTGCTGATGTTGTCGCTCAACACGGCGCTGGCAGCGCCAAGTATCTATACGCAGCATGCGAACTTCATTGCCGAACTGCCCGGCGACGGTGCGAGCCTGAGCTTCGATACATTGCCTGCCGACACACTTCTACCGTCGGGAGTATGGCTCAATGGCATAACTTTTCACTATGATTTTGGTGGCGTTATGCTGAAAGTCGGCAGCGAAAACACTGCCGGGTATTCCACGACCTCGTCGTCAAACTTCCTCGGTACGAACGATGCTGATATTTTGCAGGATGGCGACAACATCACCATGTCCTTTTCTCCAGTCAATGCCATCGGGCTGTACATCATCAGTAATGATGACCTGCTCGACAATGACGTAACCTTGAATGCCGGCGGCACTTCCGTCAGCCTGGTGGCGGCGAACTTGCAGGCTACGTTAGCCGACGGCTCCAGCGTTTATTTCCTCGGTATCAGTGATTCACTCGCAAGCTTTACCACGGCCAGCCTTACGACACCAGGCAATGGCGAATTCCTGTTTAACGTGGACGACATCATTACCGCGGTAACAGCCAGTGCGAATCAGACGGCCACAGTTCATTTGAACGGTGGCAACGCAACCGCGATCAGTAACTTTGAGTACGATGGGGTCGTTTTCGATGTTGCGTTCGAGTACGGGACATTCGGCGAGGTAAATACAGGGAGCAACTTCCCCTACTATGGTCAGGAGAGCAACGACTATTACTATGTCTTGTCAGAAATAATCTCACTGCTTAATAGCGCAGGTGCAACCGGAGTTGATGCGGGAGGCGTAATCACTACAGGCGTTGCAATGCCACAAATATTATCGTGGGAATTGCCTGATATGAATAACGTTGTTGTCTCCGAATACATATCGATGTGGAGAGAGCCATCGTATGGCTATGCGCCGCTAAGCAGTCAACAAGTCTGGGTAACTTTAACCCCAAGCCCGGCCGCTTCAGTTAAGCGTTTGTCAGGACTGTCAGATGTCTCCGGAGATGGCGTTGCAGATTTGGCACACATCCTCGAATCATCGACCAGCACTGTTGAGATAGTGTCAGGCAGCGACGGTTCGACTGTCAGGCAGATTGAGTTTTTCGGGGATGACTGGACTGCCATTGCTATTTCAACTCTGGAAGATGGCAATTTGGATGGGATTGCCAATGATCCTGCTGTTGCGATGCTAGCCCGAAATGTTCTGAGCGGGATGCACAGGGTAAGAGTTAGAGATGGCTTTACTGGTAACCGGATTGGGGGCGACATAACCTTTTTCAACAGCTCCTATACCGGAATAGATCTGGCCGTTCTGAATGACCACAATGGCGACGGGGTGCCGAATGATCCGTCTTTAGCAGTTTTGGCCAGGCAAGACACAGGACGCGTGGCAGTTTTACTGAAAAGCTTTGCCGATGGAGCCGTGATTGGGAACTGGACATTCACCAAAGCCGATTTTGATGCCTTAGCCGTAGAAGGGGTAAGTCCAGCAGGAGGGGTTCCAGCAATTAGCGTGCTTTACCGAAACAGCTCGACCGGTAAAAGCCGCATACGTACACGCAGAGCAGACAATGGTCAGTGGATGCAGGGCATCTTTGTTGCGGGATCAACTCGTGACCCTAGTGATTTCGCTGTTTTTACTGATTTAAACGGCGATGGGACTAAAGACGACCAAGCCTACGCCATTCTGCTGAAGGTAGAAGGCGGCAATAACCGTGTCAGATTCCTAAATATTGGGAGCGGAGACATGATTAAGGAGATGTTACTCCTTTCTGGAAGCTGGGAGATGTCCAGCCTGGCGGTTCTGCCAGACACAGACAGCGATGGCTTTGATGATTTAGCCGGAGAAGCAGACAGAAATGCTGGCGAAGAAAATATCATAAAAGTCAGGGACTTTGAGACGGAAGATACGCTGCTGAACGTTTTCCATTGATGTGCAAATGCTTTTCGCATTCGCTCGCAACCGCCGCCGAATTAACCGACAGCATCGCCAGCCCACACGTTAACCTGCATCTGAACCTATACCTGGCATCGATTCGCCGAAGTTCGACAGACAAAGTGTCGCAGCTGAAGCCCGTGTGGGATATCTGACGACCATGATTTGCTTATGAAGGCATTATGTTCATTTGCTGCCATACGTCTGTAATAGTACAGTCAAAGATTATTGAGTAGGCTCAATGACGCTGTCTTTCGATCTTATCGACAGTTATAAATAGTTAGTTTGAAAATTACTTTTCATTTCAGTGCCAAATGTGCACGGTAAGGGGGGCTTATGTGTTCAAGCACGGTATTGCGCTTACGCGCGATAACATTCTTATTGGGGATCACGGCGCTGCTCGGCACAAATACAGGGCTGGCCGCACCGGTAACCCTGACGTTCAGCGGGAATTTAAATACCGTAAATAGCGCAGCGACGGCGGGCACCGGTGCGCCAATTTTGGGCAATGTATCGGGTGGCGCCTACACGGGTAGCATTGCCTATGATTCCACGTCAGGTGTCATATCCAGTGGGCAACTCACTTTCACATCCGGCTACTCTATCAACAACCATAACAATCCTCCTGTACCGGAGGTTGCGTGGACCGAATGGAGCTGGACGGCCGTTACATATGAGTTGGCCGGCACAATGATGACGAACGGAAATGATCTTTCTCTGTTGATCGGCAATGAACTCGATATATCCGTTCACACGATGTCGAGTGCGGAAGTGCTCTCGGTAGTTGGGTCAACTTTGATACCGGCAACTTCGGGATCTGCACCGAGTTGTACTGCATACTTGCCGTCTCGACAGGGAATAAATTGTGATTTCGCGACACCAGCCGATGTGCTTGGCCTGGATTCGCTATCGCTATCGGTTTCGCTTGACGACAATACTCATCTGCTCGGCATGGACGACTTTATTCAACATTGTGGCCTGGACTGCGATACTCAAATGTATTCTACCGAGTGGCACCATCTCGATGGGAGCGGATATGCATCTATCACCTTGGTCCCTGTTCCGGCAGCTGCTTGGTTGTTTGGTTCGGCATTGCTTGGCCTGAGCTGGATGCGCAGAAGGGCCTGATCAATACTGATAACGAGGATTATGAACCTGATACCTGTATTCAGCCGATCCTCTCAAACAGTTCTGATTGCTCTAATCAGCCTGTCCGCTGGTGCTGCCGAGTTCATCCCGCTAGGAGATTTGACTGGCGGTAGTGTCTATAGCCGCGCCTTCGATGTTTCGGCAAATGGTACCGTTGTGGTTGGAATTTCGGATAGCGATACTGGTACCGAGGCTTTCCGCTGGACCGCGGCCGAAGGGATGGTGGGCATGGGCGATCTCGATAGCGAGGCGGGCCTTTCTAGCCTCAGTTACAGCAACGGAGTATCGGCCGACGGCGCCGTCATTGTAGGGTTCGGGACCAATTCGGGCCATAACGATCGCGAAGCGTTTCGCTGGACCATCAACAGTGGTATGAGCGGCTTGGGCTCGCTACCGGGAGGCGCCAATTCCAGCTCGGCCTCAGGCACTTCTGCCGACGGCAATGTTGTAGTGGGATCGGCTTCTAGTGCATCCGGCTCCCAGGCGTTTCGCTGGACCGCCGACGATGGAATGGTAGGCTTGGGCGATCTCCCCGGAGGTGTTTTTTCCAGCGAAGCCTCTGATGCCTCGACCGATGGCGCCACCGTGATCGGGAGTTCCAGTAACGCTTCCGGCACTGAAGCGTTTCGCTGGCATAACGACACTGGCATGATCGGACTGGGAGAGCTCAGCGGGGGAACTTACTACAGCGAGGCCACCAAAATCTCGGCCGATGGCAATACTATCGTCGGGCATTCCAACAGTGCTACCGGTTTTGAAGCTTTTCGCTGGCATAACGACACTGGCATGGTCGGACTAGGAAATCTGGCCAGCGAAGTAGAAGTGGATTTTTCAAGCACCGCGTTAGACGTGTCCGCCGACGGCAGCCTGATAGTCGGTTCTGGCACTACGTGGGTGGACGGCTTGCGAAGCGCCTTTATCTGGAATGCTCAGGTTGGGATGCAATCTTTGCAAAGCATACTGGAAGCCCAGGATACGATGGGCCTTGACGGTTGGACGCTTCAATGGGCGACAGGCATATCTGATGACGGCAGTGTGATCGTTGGGCATGGGAAAAATCCGCTTGGCAATACTGAAGCGTGGATGGTCACCGGGGTTTTGTCGCCAAGCGTGGCTCCCATGCAGGCGGCGCCTGTTCGTTACACCACCTATATTGTCCACAGCGGACACTGGCATTCGCAGCAGACATGGAATACCAGCGCGATTGGTAGTCCGTCGCTTAACACCTATGACAACGGCGCAACGGTTCCGAGTCCGTTATTGTCTGGCGAACCGGCACCTTTTGACTGGTCGCCGTCGCGCCCTGAAGACCAGAGCGGGACTTACAGTGGAACGCTAATTGCCGATCAGTCAGACAGGGTGATCGGCGGCTCCCTTTTTGTGTCGGGTAACGTCGCATTCGAAACCCGTGTCGGCCAGAACTCGTGGTGGCTAGCCGAGTACGACAATCTGACCCTAGACTTTGAGCACGGCACAGTCGCTTCGGGCTATCGGTGTTTCGACACGCCCCTCGCGCCGTCAAGCTGTGATCAACTTGGCTCATTCCTAGACCCGGAAGCGGTATTTACTCCGATAGCAGGAAACGAAGGTGTTGGCGGGGCGGCGCGGCCCGCGGCGGTTTTCGATGGCACGACCCTGGCAATTTTCAGCGAAGGGTTTTCCGCCCCAGGGTCCGGAACTGATTACGCCAACAACTTCACGCTGAACGTCTCCGAAGCTGCCGAGCCGCGTTTGCTAACGGCTGTACCCGATGTATCGGGCGATGCAGTTGCCGATTTCTCTCTTCTGCGCTACGGATCGGTAAAGCCCCAGCTCCATCTGTATTCGGGCTCTGACGGCGCCCTGATCCGAAGCATAGAGTTTTTTGACCCGACCTGGCGCGCGATAGCGGGCGGTGTGCTATCTGACGGAAACGGAGATGGCGTTGCCCACGATCCTGCTATTTTGCTTCTGGCTCAGAATATGATCACCGGCCGGATCAGGACACAGCTAAGGTCGCCGTTGACGGGAATGGCGCTGGGACCTGATATTGAGTTTCTGAATGCGCAATGGCATGCCACGGCTGTTGCCATTGTCGATGACATTAACGGTGACGGAGTGACAAGTGACCCGGCCGTTGCAGTGCTGGCAGCACGAAGTGACGGCAGCAGAGATGTGGTCGAGGTAAGAAGTCTTAGCGACTCGGCACTACTGGACAAATGGGCGATATTCAAACCCAACTGGGACGCAAAAGACCTCGTGGCCGGTGCCTTAAATAGCGGAGATGCCATTCTGGCCGTGCTTGGCACCGATAGCCTGAGTGGGGCCAGTCGACTGATGCTACGAAGGTTAAATAATGGACTAAAGACTGAGGTTTTCGTTTTTGGCAACCAGGCTGATGCCAAAGCCTTGAGCATCATAAAGGATAAAAACGGTGATGGTATTCAGGGCGATCATGCCGTTGCTGTTCTGGCGAGGAAGGCCAACGGCAATAACATGATCCGCTTCATTGATCTCAACACACTGACGAAAACCAAGGATGTACTCGCCGCAGGAAACAAATGGATTGTTGACGATATCTCAGTCGCACCGGACATAAACAGTAATGGCTTTGAAGAATTGGTGGGCCTCGGCAGGGGCGCGAACAGCGATACCGTGCTGCTTAAAGTTAGGGACTTTGACTCAGGAGCAACTCTTCTGAACCTCTATCCCGAAAATTATCCTTAAACGACTGAATTCAACCTCAAATAGACGTCTATCAATAGCGTCGTTTCCGATAATCGTGCTCCAAGGAGTCCACGAACACCGCTTCGGCGGGG
Source organism: Gammaproteobacteria bacterium (assembly GCA_030426355.1). Classification (GTDB taxonomy): domain Bacteria; phylum Pseudomonadota; class Gammaproteobacteria; order Steroidobacterales. Next base: position 248,604 of record JAUHYQ010000004.1, on the reverse strand, counting down.
TTTGTCTTAGCAAAACTTTTCGCAATCGGGTCGCAATCAGAACCCACGCCAACCAATACTCTGAATGGATTGGAAGGGCAGTATTGTTGTTGGCTAGTATTGGTTAATCGCGGAACCTATAGAAAAATAAGGGTTAAAATCCGACGAGGGTAACTACTCGTGCCGGTTTAAACCCGGCCCCGGGCACCAATTCCAAACCTCTGGTCTCCAAGACTCATCTCAATACCCAGCCGCACTAACTAAGATGCCTCGTGAGCATGTAAAATACGGGTTTTACTCTATGAGAGAATATTTGTGATAGGCATTCTTTCGCATTGGTTACATGCCTTTAGCTCTTGCTCACACGATATGCGAATTCGACTTCGAATCGCATTGCTGATGGCATTAACCGCCTTTTCAGCCCCCTCCTGGTCACAATACGCAACCGACGTATCGACCGGCTTTTACGCCGGCGGGGGAGTCGGCATATCGAATGTCTATTCTTATACGGACTCTTACTGCTACGGGTGCTGGGGCAGTTCTGACTACGGTGACAATGACACAGCCTTTATGTTGACCGGGGGCTATCGTTTCAGCCCTTATTTTGCGATTGAAGCGTCTTATCTCGACTCCGGAACGCCCGAATGGGATGAGGATCTGGTCTACCTCGGTGACCTTAACGATACCTACAATGTTGACGCCAAAATCGATCTGACTTCCTATCAGTTGAGCGTTCTCGGCATATTGCCCTTTGCGGAAGTCTGGGAAGTTTACCTCCGCGGCGGTCTGGCAGCGTGGGAAGGCGATAGCTCACAGATTTTAACGCGGGCCTTCGACAACCAGGTGACGATGCGAAACATTGACGAGAGTGGCGCTAGTTTTCTTCTCGGCGTCGGTGGCGGCGTAACCTTCGCGGACCGATGGCACATGAGGCTGGATTACGTTTATTTCAGTATCGACGATGACCTGCTGGCCCTGCGAAGCAGGGACGAGGCCTATTCCGATATAGCCAGCTTGCAGATCTTTTACAAATTTGGCCGCAATCTCTAACCGGACTCTGAATAACAAAACAATTCAATTCAAAAGCTGCCAGAGACGCGGCGTTCTCATATGAACCGAACGACCAGCGGCTTGTCTATACTCTCAGCATGAGCCATCGTCTCCCCAATATATATCGTTGCGTCGTTTTGCTGTGCGTTAGCTGGCTGGCAGCGTGCGCACCGCAGCCGCCCGCAACGGAGCGTTCAGCGGAGGAGGCCGGCACAGCGGATGCAATTCTGGCAAGTCCGCCCGAACCAAAACTAGAACCAAAGCTAGAGCCTGATCAGGCGTCCGAGCGGCAACCGGATCAAAGCGATACCGTTTACGTCAAGCCACCGCTCGATTTGTCCATGCCGGAGAATTTCTTTGCCGACGAACCGTTGACTCTGGGAGCCGGGCCGACTGCCGGGTTCGACGCGGGCGCGCTGTTTGATAAAAAGGGCGACAACTCGCTCAATGTGAAAGTGCTGCCCAATATAAAGGAAGGCGAATCACCCGAGGATTTGCCGCAACTGGACTGGGGGACAGTAACGGTGGAGAAGAAAACCCGATAACCGGCTGCCCGGTGCAGTCGCTAGCTCAGGCTTTAGTCGTTTTGCCCAAACACCGTTTGCTCAAAGCCCAAACCGGGATTCTGCCAGCCCGGAAATTGCTGGCTGAATATTTCATCGTCCCGACCTAACAGGCGAAGCTTGGCAGTACCGCCTTTCCAAACGTCATAGCGTGGGTCGGCATAGCGGCCAAAAAAGTCATTCAGCCGAGCCTCCATATTTTTAACGACGGCGGCGTAGGCAGGTTCGCCCGCGAGGTTGCGCGTTTGCTGCGGATCCGACTCCAGGTCGTACAGAACGTCTTCCCCAATCAGAAAGGCTTTCTGAAACAGCCAGCGCTGGGTGCGGATAACCCGGGTGGTCACGTATTCGTGAAATACAGCGGGTGATTCGCGCTGCGCATCAGGATGCCGCAAGACCTCGGCATAGCTCTCACCGGGGCTGTTCTCAATCTCGATGTTTCCGAGACCCACGTAGTCCAGCACCGTGCGCATAAAATCAAACTGGCGCACCATGAAGTCAGTGCTTGTGCCCGGGGAAATGGTATTGGCATGCCGAAAAATCAGCGGCACGCGCATTTGCTCGTCGTAAGTGGTGGGTGGCCACCACGCACTGGTGTTGCCCCATAAGCCGTGCTGCCCGTATAGCGAGCCCTGATCCGACATGAACACCACCAGCGTGTTGTCATCAAGGCCGCTTTCCTTCAGTACCTGCATGACACGACCCACGCCGTCATCCACGGTGCTCATTTCTGATGCCAGGTTAATCATCGCGTCCTGATTATTCAGTGCAGCAATCTGTGGCCATCCGCCGAAACCCACTTTAAACATGATGTCGCTCAACTTATTGCGGTTTGCCATGTTCATCAGGTTCGGATGCACCGGCTCCTGTGGCATCGCCGGCGGATGTTCGCGGTAATATTCAACGTGCGCGTTACGCGGCTCACGCAGCACGACCGGCGGCAACATGTACGGCCCGTTGTACGACAAAAACAGGAAAAACGGGCGGTCTGCTGATTGCTGCCGGATGAATTCTTCAGCCTTGCGGGTCCACAAATCCGTCATGTGGCCAGGTTCTTCATAAACGCGGCCGTTGTCGAAAATCTCCTCGTCATAAAAATCGCTGGTGTGGCCGCTGCCGAAGGTTACCCAGTAATCAAAACCGAGCTGGGCCTGCTCATGCGTGCCGAGATGCCATTTGCCGACCAGGCCGGTTGCGTATCCGGCATCCGACAACGTTTGTGGCAGGGTGCGAAACTCCTGAATGGCCGACCAGACCTCCGGCATGGATTTGCCCCCGGACATGCGCCGGTCGGGCAGGGCAACGTGCACCCCGTGCTGCGAGGGAACCAGCCCGGTGAGCAGGGTCGCGCGCGTGGGGGAACAGACCCCGTTAACGGCAAACGCATTAGTGAATCGCAGCCCTTCTGCAGCCAAGGCGTCAATATTCGGGGTTCTGATGTCCTGATTGCCGTAAGCGCCCAGCAACGACGGACTCTGGTTGTCCGTCATGATGAGCAGGATGTTCGGTCGATCCGCCGCAAAGCCACTGACGGCGGCCAGAAGGAGCACTGCAATACAGACTAATCGGCGCATGGTCGGGGCGGTCTCCAAGGTGCTTTCCAATGTGCGTGTAAGAACAGCCACAACGTTATATCCTCATGCGGGCGACATCCAAAACGCGGGTGGCATCTGCAAGAGCATAATTTGAATAAGGTTTAACAGGTAACTGATAATTATGGGATTTAATTCGCCAATTGGGGGTTCATGGCGGGTGTTGGCCGTCTGCATCTGCGGCGGGTACAGCGCATCTTTGGCAGCACAGACGGTTGCGGGCAGTGAACCCGCGCTGGGCTCATCCGAAAGCCGTATCACGCAAAACGAGATCGCCGGCAATGCGATGCCACTGGCCGACGTTCGTCAGGCCGGGCTGAAGATGTTCGCCACGCAGTTCCGCAAAAGCGACGGCTTCGGTGACGGCTCACTGAACCCTGCCAATACCGTTGATCCGGGTGGCAGACCGATGCTGCAAAATAACGGCACGTTTCTGCGCGTAAACGGACTCGATGCGCAATCCTGCCTCGACTGTCACACAGTGGTCAGTAACGACACCATGCCCTTTACACCGGGTGTGGGGGGTGCGGGCAACCTGAGCAACACCGCCATGTTCAAGACCAAGGCCATTGACGTGGAAGATCAGGCCGGCAATTCCTACGCGTCCTTCGACGGCCGCTTGATCAATCCGCTGGCCTTGTTCGGCACCGGCGGCGTGCAGCTGCTGGCACGCGAAATGACGCGCAAGCTGCAGCAGCTGCGTCAGCAAGCAATCGACAACCCCGGCATGACGGTGCAACTGGACACCAAGGGTGTCAGTTTCGGTTCGATAGTTGCCGATGCTCTGGGGCAGGTTGACACAAGCAACGTGGAAGGCATTGATGACGACCTGGTGCTCAGGCCATTTGGTCGCAAGGGCGAATTTGCCTCCGTGCGGGAATTTGATGTTGGCGCACTGATGTTCCACCTCGGCATGCAACCGGTCGAGGCCGTCGGTGCCAACGTTGATGACGACAACGACGGGGTGGTGAACGAAGTGGGCGTAGGCGAATTGTCCGCGCTGGAAATATTCGTCACCACTCAGGACACGCCGCGTCAGTTGCCGATGGATGCGCAGGCAAACTCGGGCTTCAGGCGGTTCAATGAGATCGGCTGCAGCGATTGTCATCGGCCGTTTTTGCAGACCTGGAATTCCGTGCTGGAATACAGTTTTCCGGAAGTGCCCGCCGAGCCGACCCGGAACACTTTTTACAGCGTGGACTTGACGCTGGCGCCAGCCGCGTTCGAAACCAACGGCAGGGGCGGGCTTATGGTACGTCTCTTTTCAGATCTGAAACGCCACGACATGGGGCCGGAACTGGCGGAAAGTTTTCACGACGCAACCGATCAGCAGAACCGTGAATTCATCACCGCCAAGCTCTGGGGCGTTGCGGACACCGCACCTTACCTGCACGACGGGCGTGCACTGACTCTCAACGATGCGATCCTGCTGCACGGCGGGGAAGCGGCAACCGTTCGCGACACCTATGCGGCACTCAGCACGTGGCAAAAGAACCAAATCATCGCGTTTTTGCGCACCCTGCGGAATCCCGTTTCGCCCAACGCTGACGTACTGAACTGAAGTTGAGTTCAGCAGACAATAAAGTCGGGCCGATTGTTCTGGCCCCCGGCGTCCGGAAGTTCAATTTCTGGACCTTCATGTACGCGGCGTTCATATGCATCGCGATGCTTGCCGGCATGAACTTTCTGCAGGCTTACTTGCTGGATGTGAATCTCGGCATGCCCAAGGACGAGCAGGGAGTTGCGACCAGCATCCTCGCGCTGGTCACGGAGGTGGTCGCCATTATTTTGATTGTTCCCTTTGGTGCTTTGGCCGACCGGATAGGCAGGCGGCCGTTAGTCATCGGCGGAATACTGTTCTGCGGGCTGGGTTATGGCTTATTCCCTTTCGCAACGTCACTCAATGAGCTAATTGTTTACCGCGCATTATTCGCCATCGGCGCCGCTTCCCTGTCAGCTCAGATACCGACGATTGGTAACGACTACACGGAGGATCGATCGCGCGGCAGGCTGTTCGGTTTTTCCGGTGTGATGAACGGCCTTGGTGTGATTTTCATGAGCGCAGGGCTGGCCCAGATTCCGGGGTTGCTCGAAGGTCGCGGCGTTACGCCGGTGTCGGCAGGCATGGCGATGTTTTTTGCTGCAAGTGGCCTGTGCATTTTGTCGGCCGTGATTTTTCGCATCGGCTTGCAGCCCGGTTCACCGGGTGACACGGACCTTTCGGCACAGCGAGCATCGACCCGCAAAACAGTGCTGGCAGGGCTGCGGGCAGCGCGCAACCCGCGCATCATGCTTTCCTATCTGGCAGCATTTGCCGGACGCTCCGATAACGCCATCAAGGGTTTATTTGTTTCTGTTTGGGTATTACAAGTCGCCGGGGAAGCGGGCGTGAGCCAACCGCAGGCTTTTGCTCATGCCGGCAAACTGATGGGCCTGATGGGGGCGGTCACACTGTTGTGGATGCCGCTCTTCGGCATCATTCTGGACAAGCTTAATCGCGTCACCGGTCTGGCACTGGCGATGGGCCTGGCTGCTGCGGGCTACGGTTCAATGGGCATTATTACTTCGCCGCTGGATAACGGCATGCTGCCATTTTTTGTGTTGCTGGCGATTGGGCAGGGCAGCGCCATCGTGGCCTCAGTGACCCTGATAGGTCAGGAAGCCTCAGCCACGGAACGCGGCACCCTCGTTGCCACCAATGCATGGTTCGGCGCCATCGGCATACTCATTGCAACCGTGGCCGGCGGCGTGCTGTTTGATGCCGTTGGCCCGTCGGCGCCGTTTGTAATGCTGGGCGCATTCCAGGCCGTGGTGTTGGTGTTTTCGGTGCTGGTGCGCGTGCGCGCTCCGGGCGGCCAATAAATCCCCCAAAATACTGCTAATCTCGCGGTTGAATCAAAACGCAGAGCGGTACATGAACGAATTGGAAAAACTGCTGGGCCTGACGGTATTCGAGGTGGGGGAAACCACACTGACGCTCGGCCAGCTGCTGCTTGTTCCGACGATTTTCTTCGTGGCGCTGTTCGCAGCGCGCTGGGTTGGCAAATTGCTGGTTAGCAGGATGACAACCAGAGGCCTGAACCCCAACCTGATTCACCTGGTGCGACGGGTCTATTTCGTTGTGGTGTTGCTGATATTCCTGTTCACCGTGCTGGAACTGCTGCACGTGCCGCTTTCAGCCTTTGCATTTATATCCGGCGCGGTGGCCATAGGCGTGGGCTTTGGCGCACAAAATATCATCAATAACTTCATCAGCGGTTGGATACTCATGTGGGAGAGTCCCATCCGCATCGGGGATTTTCTTGAGATTGGCGAAACCAAGGGAACGGTCGAGACCATTAATACCCGGTCAACCCGCATCAAACGCGTGGACGGTGTGCACCTGCTTATTCCCAACAGTTACCTGCTGGAAAACATCGTCGTTAACTGGACGCTGATCGATCGCGTTACCCGCACTCAGGTGGAGGTAGGAGTTGCTTACGGATCCCCAGTCCGGCTGGTAGAAAAACTCATTACCCAAGCCATTGACGAACACGAGCACGTATTGACCGATCCGCCGCCAATGGTGGTGTTTAACAATTTTGGTGACAACGCGTTAGAGTTCGTAAGTTATTTTTGGGTACTGGCCGGTGGCGAGAAGGACTTGCGCGTGATTTGCAGCGATATCCGTTTCCGTATTGATGAACTGTTCAGGGAGAACGATATTGTGATCGCGTTCCCGCAGCGTGACATACATCTCGACGTGGTGTCGCCAGTAGACGTGCGCATCAACCGTCAACGAGAGGATGCCTGATGTCGGCTACACCGGAAATGCAGCATCCCGGGCTGGTATTTGCATTAGAGCTCGATAGAGCGGGTGGCGCGAAACCGCTCGCCTGGAATGAATTGACGAACGAATCGTCAAGCCCGCGCTGGCTGCATTTCAACTTTACCGATGCCGAAGCTCGCCAATGGATTCAGACACACAGCGGTATAGACCCGCTGGTGGTAAACACCTTGCTCGATGAAGACAGTCGGCCACGCGCTATCCACCACGGCACAGGGTTGTTGCTGACTTTGCGCGGCGTCAACAGCAATCCCGGCGAAAACGCAGAAGACATGGTTTCGATTCGGCTCTGGGTCGAACCTGATCGCATCATCTCCACGAGGCGCCGCAAGCTGCTTTCTGTCGCCGGCGTGCGGGCCGCACTTGCCGAGCAACAGGGGCCCAAAAGCTGCTCGGAGGTGGTGGTTATGCTGACGCAGTACCTCGGGGATCGCATGGGGCCGGTGATTGATGCCCTTGATGAGCGCATCGAGCAAGCGGAGTTCGATTTTGCGGCACACGTAAAAGCACCTTATGGCGGGGATTTTTCGGCGCTGCGACGTCAGGCCGCGCGTATTCGCCGCTATTTAGCTCCGCAGCGCGAGGCTCTGGAGCGCCTGTCGCGCGAGACCGGCAACCTGCTTAGCGACCAGGAGTGCAACTCCATACGCGAAGAGGCCGATCAGATTACCCGTTATCTCGAAGACCTCGACCTCGTGCGGGAACGCGCCGTGCTGGCGCAGGAAGAACTGATAGGACGGATGGCGAATGAACAGAACCGACGTATGTACGTGCTATCGCTGGTCGCTGCATTATTTCTGCCGCTGTCATTCCTGACCGGGATGATGGGCATGAACGTGGCAGGTTTGCCGGGCACCGACAACGACGCGGCATTCTGGCTGTTAAGCCTGTTCATGCTGGCCGTTGCGGCCGGCATCCTGGCGTTGTTCAAATGGCGCAGATGGCTCTAGCGGATCTGACATAATGGCCTTCCGCAGCAGAATCGCGCCCTGATGTATACTTGCCCGCATAATTAACAAGAAGGGGAGACCCACCATGAGTGTCAGAAAAACACTTGCGTCACTCGGCGCTTTTCTTATCGTAGCTCCGCAGCTGCATGCTGTAGAAAACCTCAATGCGTTACCGCTGTGGCTTGAGGGCACCGGTGGCTTCGGCACTATAGAACAGTTTAACTCCATCGATTTTGATCCCGGCACAGCCGGTATCGAGTCAATCGGCTTTAATGAAGGCATCAGCGCGGAAACAGTCGGTCCGAATTCCCGCATGGTGTGGCGCCAGCGCATTCAATTTCGCAATGCCGCTACCGGCGCGCTGTTAACGCAGTTCACGGTTACCACCAAGAGTGACTGGTATTCGAACGACGACAATACCAACGATTATTTTTGCGGCGACGAGTTTGCAACGTCGCTGAACATTGATAATTCCATACCGGATTGCGACGCCGAGATTCAGGCGGGCATCGCAGAAACACAGGCCGGCGGTCGTTACCTGGTCATCGCCACCGGATCAATTATTGATGTCCTCGGCCCCGCTGGCGATGTAGCCGATGTCTACAAGGTGCACGTATACGATTTAGCCACCAATAATCTCGCGTGGGCTAAATCATGGAGCCTGCTGACACCCGGGGGCGCCGGCGATGATTGGGAAATTGATATTGGGCTGTCAGGCGTAGCTGATTACCTGGGCGGCGACGGCACCGACGAACTGCGCATAGCTCAGGGCCGCGAGCAAGCGCCTAACTGGCGGCAACGTTACCAGTACTACGACATTGCCACGGGCGCACTGATTGATACGGTGGCCTTCTCGGTATCAACACCCTAGCCGGTCGCAGCGCACTGCAACGTTTGCCTCGCAGACGATGCCATAAAAAAAGCCCCTGACTCAGGGGCTTTTTTATGTTCAATTGCTGGCGTCAGGTAATGGCGGTAAGGTGAGGCAATGCAACACTTATTAGCACTCATGCTGTATGTCGGTTTGGCAGGCTCGCCGGTTTGGTTGGCATCAACAGCACGCGCAGAATTGTTGTGCGACTGCACGCAGGTAGTTGATAGCTGCGATGCCAGCGTCAGCATGAGCGGTACGCGCGTCAACATCGAAAGCAGCAATAATTCCTGTTCCCGGGTTGACTACCTGATTGAAGGCCAGCCCTATACGGCGCTGATTGTCGGCGGATCAGGAGAATTGGCGGGCCCAAGCCTGCCCATGCGCAACGCCAGTGTTGTGGTGGAGAACTGCCGCGTCTGTGCCGAAAGCGGGGTTACAAACAAACCGGCCATGACAGGTGTCGCTAAAGAAGATGTTGCCAGCGAAGGTAAAGAAGACACCGGCACGCCGCGATCGATTATCAAGGTGATGCCGGAGTATCCGCGCGGTGCCTGGATGAACAAGCTGGAAGGCGATGTAACGTTGGAATTCACCGTGAACGCGGAGGGCACCGTGGAAAACATCAACGTCATCAAGTCCAGCAATCCGCTGTTCGATCTGGCGGCCATCGATGCTGTTTCCCGCTTTAAGTTTGCGCCGGCGCAGGCGGGCAATAAAGCGGCAGCCACCACCGGAGTGCGCGAGCGCTTTCAGTTTCGACTGCTAAATGACGGCACACAAACCAGCGTCACCTCGTCATCAGGTTCCGCGTCATCAGGCTGAGCGTCCTCGGGGCGGGCGCGCCGCGGCATTAGCCGCTAAACTGCGCTGCTGAATCAGGGGCGCAGCATGTCGGAACAACAATCAAAGCAACAACTGTCGTCGTGGGCCGATTTTCGGCGCGTTTTGCGCGAGTCGGTCAATCTGATCGGTTTCTGGATGACACTGCGCTACGTGCTGATCTGGTTACTGTCGTATAAACCCTATAAAGACAGTTCCTTCGACAAGTCTCACGGCACCGATACCGGCGGCATGATCGCCACCCGCGATCTCGATCTGGAAAACGAAAGTGACCGCTGGCAATCCAACCTGTATCTGGGATCACCGGCCCGCGTTACCCGGCGAATCATTGAGGCGCTGGATATTGATTGCCGTGATTACACGTTTGTGGATTACGGCTCGGGCAAGGGCAGGGCACTTTTTATCGCGGCGCAATTTCCGTTTCGCCAGGTAGTGGGGGTGGAGATTTCGCCGGCCTTGCATCGGGCGGCGGAGCGCAATATTGAACGTTACAGCGGCGCGGCTTTGCAAAGCCATATCGCCCTGTGGTGTGGTAACGCGCTCGAGTATGAGCTGCCAGCAGGAAATCTGGTTTTGCACATGTATCACCCCTTCGGGCCGGACGTTCTGGGGCAGGTGCTGAGTCACATCGAGAATTCAGCCGGGGACACGCCACGACGCATTCTGATTCCGTATCTGTTCTCAATCGGCGTTGCGAAAGCGGTGTTCCGCGAACATCCGGATTTCAAACGCGTGCGCGATGAACTTTGCGTCAACAACTTGTATCGGTGGACGCTGTATGAATACCTGCCGGATGCTTAAGGCTTGTCGCCACGCTTCTCGCTCATCTGCTCTTTTCGCTGGCGGGCCTTTTCCTGGGCTTTTTCCCAGGCCTTGACCTTCATCGCACGGTATTCCGCTTGCTGGTCTGGGGTCAGCAGTGCATAGGCATTTGCCTGCAATTCAGCCATCAGCACCACCACCTCGGCCGCAGTTCGGCCAGCCTCGATACTGACTGCATCCGTCAGGGCTGCATACCCGGTTGCGTCGGGAGCAGCGGCAAACAATGCTTCGCGATCGGCCGCACCGCGCTCGCGCAAAGCTTTAAAGCGCGGCTGATAAATGCGCATCAGCGAAGCCATGTCCTGCTTTTGAGCATCACTCAGGGCCAGTTTGTCCATGCGCTCACGAAACCGCTGCATGTCGGCTTCAGAATAGCTACCTTCATGACGATGTTTACCATGATGCCTGCACGAATGCCCTTCATCGTTGTTATGATGCGGGCAGACAGCATCGGCGGCGGCGAAAGCCGAACCGGTTGTCGCAACAACGGACATTGCAGTTAGCAAAACGCCTGCCAGGGTTGAAAGAATCATTGTCGAACGCATCATCAGATAATCTCCGCCAGCCCACGGGGCTGGAATGGCGCCAGTTAGCACTCTGGCGCGGTGATCGCTGTCTGCAGAAAAACCTTAACGGACATCTGCAAGCGGGCCATGCGATCACCTTACGCGGGCCCAACGGCTGCGGCAAGACGACACTGATTCGCACCCTTTGCGGGCTCACGGAACCGGAATACGGCGAAGTCCTCTGGAACGGCACGGCGGTTCGACTGCAGCGCGCTGAATTGCATGCCCAACTTGCTTACGCCGGGCATCGGGCGGGGCTGAAAGATGAACTGACGCCCAGAGAAAACCTGCATTTTGCAGCACGCCTGAGTGGCAGCGACGACAATGACCTGGCCGAGATCATCTCGGCACTGCAACTGCAAGGCTGTGCCGATCTGCCAGTGGCTCACTTGTCGGCAGGCCAAAAGCGGCGCGTCACGCTGGCTCGCGTGCTGAGTTCAGGTAAGCCACTCTGGTTGATGGACGAACCGTTTACACATCTGGATCAGGCCGGTCGCGAATGGTTGAGCGAACGCTTTAACCAGCACCTGCGCGCCAACGGCATGCTGCTGCTGGCGGCGCATCAGGATACCGGTCTGGAAGCGCACCGCGAACGAGTGCTTGAACTGCAGGGTGGTGAACCATGAGCATCTTCTTTGCGGTCATCAAGCACGATCTGGCGATGGCCTTCCGGCGTTGGAGTGATCTCGCCATGCCGCTGGTGTTTTTTGTCATCGTCTGCACCTTGTTTCCGCTGGCGCTTGGTCAGGATAAGGAGCTGCTGCAGGCAGTCGGACCAGGTGCCATATGGGTGGCCGCCTTGCTGGCAACCTTGTTGTCGCTCAACACGTTGTTCCGCGAGGATTTCGATGACGGCAGTCTGGAACAACTTGCGCTCAGCGAACACCCATTGAGCGTGCTGTTGCTCGGCAAGACAGCGGCACACTGGCTGGTAGCAGAAGTGCCGCTCGTGTTGCTGGCACCGCTATTGGCGCTAGGTTTTGACATTCCGGCAGCCGGGCGCGAAGCGCTGCTGCTGACACTACTAATTGGCACACCCACCCTGAGCCTGCTCGGTTCGGTAGGTGCCGCACTGACCGCCGGGCTGCGTCGCGCTAGCGGTCTGCTGGCGGTACTCATCTTGCCGCTGTCCGTGCCGGTGCTTATATTCGGCGCGCGTTCCGCCGATCTGGCCGCACGCGGGCAAAGCATTGAGGGGCCGCTGCTGCTGCTCGGCGGCATTACCGTTCTGGCGCTGACTCTGACCCCATTTGCTACGGCGGCGGCGGTCCGCGTCACACTGGATTGATTGCATAATCCGGAAAACCGTCGGTTTGCGGGCAGGGATGTGTAGTAATATTGCCCTCTGTCGCGTACGGGCGGCAGTTGGACGCGATATTCGTACTATCCATGTGGAACTGGTTTTTCAAACTCGGCTCGCCGCCGCATTTTTACCGCATTGCCACCCGGCTTGAACCGTGGCTGATGGGTGGCGCGCTGGTGTTGTTAGTCATCGGCGCATACGGCGGACTGGCAATGGCGCCACCGGATTACCTGCAGGGTGACGGGTTCCGTATCATCTACGTGCACGTGCCGAGCGCTTTCCTGTCTATGTTTGCTTACTCGGTCATGGCCGTGGCATCCGCCATCGGGCTGATATGGCGTATGAAGCTGGCCTTTTGCGTCGCGGCCGCCAGCGCCCCGGCCGGAGCGGCCTTTACGTTTCTCGCCCTGTGCACCGGTGCGATTTGGGGCGAACCCATTTGGGGCACCTGGTGGGCCTGGGATCCGCGGCTGACGGCCGAGCTGGTGCTGCTATTCCTGTTCCTGGGTTACATGCTGTTACGACAGGCCATGCCGGAAACGCGACAGGCGGACCGCGCCAGCGGTATTCTCGCGGTGGTGGGTGTGGTCAATCTGCCCATCATCCATTACTCGGTGGAGTGGTGGAATTCCATCCATCAGGGGCCCAGCCTGATGAAACTGGAAACCCCGTCGATTGATGGGGATATGCTGTGGCCACTGCTGGTGATGATCGTTGCTTATCAACTGCTGTTCATTGGGATACTGTTCACCAGCATCCGAACACAAATACTGTTACGCGAAAGAAATACTCGTTGGATCAGTGATTTATTGTCCTAATATCAAGGAGTTTATCGTTGGCTGAAATTATCCATATGGGTGGCTACGGCAGCTATGTCTGGAGCGCATTCGGGCTCACATTCGTCGTGCTGCTTGCCACCGTCTGGCTGACCAAGCGCAGCCTGCAACAAACCCGCAACCGGCTGACACGGCGGCTGCGCAGTGCGAGTGCTACGGAGGCCTCGTCATGACCCCCCGGCAGCGGCGTATGGCCGGTGTTTCGGTTGTGGTGGTCGGCGTCGCAATCGCCGCCGTGATGGTGCTGCAGGCACTGCAAACCAACATCACGTATTTCTTCAGCCCCCAGCAGGTGGTGGCGGGCGAGGTGGACGTGGGCCAGCCGTTCCGACTGGGCGGCCTGGTGGAGAACGGCAGTTTTAGCCGCGAGTCCGGTAGTTTGGAGGCGCGCTTCATTGTCACCGATAACACCCAGTCAAAAGTCACGGTGGCTTACAGCGGGGTGCTGCCCGATCTGTTCAAAGAAGGGCAAGGCATGGTCGCGAACGGCAAGCTCAATGAGGCAGGCATTTTTGTTGCCGACGAAGTGCTGGCCAAACACGACGAAAATTACATGAGCCCGGAGGTGGCGAAAATGCTTGAAGAGCAGGGGCACCCGGGCGGACAAACTGACACGCTGGCAGCAGAAGAGGGCAGCGCGGAGGCGCCGGGCGGATCGTGACCGCCGAAATCGGACAGATCAGCCTGATCATTGCGCTTTGCCTGGCCGGGCTGCAATTTGTCCTGCCGCTGGCAGGTGCGCAATTGCGGCACAGCGGCCTCATTGCTGTCGCGCGTCCTGCAGCGCACGGCCAGTTCTTGTTTCTCATTCTGGCCTTTGCCTGCCTGATGATGGCATTTCTCGACGATGACTTTTCGGTGTTATACATCGCCAGAAATTCCAACACGGACCTGCCGCTGCCATTCAAAATGGCAGCCGTGTGGGGGGCACACGAAGGGTCTTTATTATTGTGGGCGATGATTCTGGGGTTGTGGACCAGTGCGGTTGCGCTGTTCAGCCGCAGCCTGCCTGATGCCATGACCGCGCGTGTGCTGGGTGTAATGGGTGCCGTCGCCACAGGGTTCACGTCTTTTATCCTGTTTACCTCCAATCCGTTTGAACGCATTTTTCCGGCGCCGGTGCAGGGCAGTGACCTGAACCCGCTGTTGCAAGACTTTGCACTGATCATTCATCCGCCGATGCTCTATATGGGCTATGTCGGTTTTTCGGTGGCTTTTGGTTTTGCTGTGGCAGCCATGCTCGACGGCAAACTTAATCAGCAGTGGGCACGCTGGACCCGTCCCTGGACAACGGTTGCGTGGCTGTTTCTGACGATGGGCATTGCCTTGGGCAGCTGGTGGGCCTATTACGAACTTGGCTGGGGCGGCTGGTGGTTCTGGGATCCGGTGGAAAATGCATCCTTTATGCCGTGGCTGGTGGGCACGGCACTGATGCATTCACTCGCCGTCACCGAAAAGCGCGGCCTGTTCAAGAGTTCCACTTTGCTGCTCGCCATTGGCGCATTTTCACTGAGCCTGCTGGGCACTTTCCTGGTGCGCTCCGGCGTGCTGGTATCGGTGCACGCCTTTGCTTCCGACCCGGCACGCGGCCTGTTCATCCTGGTGTTTCTGGTATTGGTTGTGGGCATATCGCTGTGTCTGTATGCCTGGCGAGCGGGATCGCTGGAAACCGATGTCGGCTTTAAGCCTTGCTCGCGTGAAACCTTTCTGCTGTTGAACAACATCCTGCTGGTCGTTGCCGCAGGCGTCATATTGGTTGGCACGCTCGGGCCGCTGATATTTTCAGCACTGGATATCGGCTCAATCTCGGTCGGGCCGCAGTATTTTGAACTGGTGTTTTTGCTGCCAATGCTGCCGCTGACGTTGATGGTTGGCGTCGGCATGCACAGTGCATGGCGCAGTATGGATCCCCGTGAACTCATGCAGCGGCTCAAATGGCCCGCGCTGATTTCAGTAGTCGCCGGGGTGGTGCTTCCGTGGTGGGTGTTTGGCGAGCTTTCGTTGCTAACCGCACTCGGCGTGGTCATAGGCTTATGGACGGTTTGCTCGGCGCTGCTTGACCCTGCCCTTAATCTGATCGGCAAAGGGCCGCGCCTGACCCGCAGCATGATCAGCATGCAGCTGGCGCATTTCGGGCTTGGCATCACCATCCTGGGCATTACCGTGACGTCGGCCTACAGCGTGATCACGGACGAGGGCATGAAGCCTGGCGACAGCGCCGATGTGGGTGGCTACACCTTTGTATTTGAAGGCACCCGGAACGTGCAGGGGCCGAATTACGATGCCATTCAGGGCATCTTCACGGTCAGGCAAAACGGCAAGGATTACACCGAACTGCGCCCCGAAAAGCGCATTTATCGCGTGCAAACCAACCCCATGACCGAAGCCGGTATTGAAGCCGGGTGGGGCAGAGACCTGTTCGTGGCTCTGGGGGAAACGCTGGGAGGAGGTGCCTGGAGTGTTCGTATTCAGTATAAGCCCCTGATCCGGTTCATCTGGTTCGGCTGCCTGATCATGGCCCTGGGGGGGCTGGTGGCCATCACCGATCGGCGGTACAGGCCGGCTCGCAGCGGAAACAGTAGTTAATGTTTAAGTTAAAGTTCTTCCTGCCAGCTATTGTTTTTGCAGTAATTGTTGCTCTGTTTATTGTGGGTTTGCAGCGTGATCCGACGATTGTGCCGTCGCCTTTTATCGGCAAACCGGCACCGGCCTTTGACCTGCCCGAACTCATGAACCCCGAGCAGCGTGTCACCGAGAATATCTTCCAAGGGCAGGTGTCTTTATTTAATGTCTGGGCAAGCTGGTGCCCGGGATGCGCCAGCGAACACGAATTGCTCATGGCCATCGGCACCCAGTCCGACGTGCCGATCTACGGCCTGAACTGGAAAGACGAACGGCCGGCTGCGCTCAAATGGCTGCAAAACCGCGGCAACCCCTATAAAGCCGTGGCGGTCGACCGGGACAACATCACCGGCATCGACTGGGGTGTCTACGGCGCGCCTGAGACTTTTTTGATTAACGCTGACGGGATCATTCTCTACAAACTGGTTGGGCCCCTGACGCCCGCCATCTGGGTCGAAGAATTCATGCCGCGCATTGCAGAAGCGCGCGGAGAAAATATCGATAAATGAAAGTTTTAATACATAAACTTAATGTATTTTGTGTCCTTCTAGCGGTGATCTTTGTACCGTTGGCCTGGGCCATAGACCCCAGTGAAAGCCTGCCGGACCCCGAGCAGCAAATGCTTTATGAAGAAATCACCAAGGAAGTTCGCTGCCTGGTTTGCCAGAACCAGACCATAGCGGACTCCACTGCGCCGCTCGCGGCCGATCTGCGTCGTGAAATACGCCGCAAGATTGTGGCCGGCGAAAGCGAAACGCAGATTAAGGACTTTTTGGTGGATCGCTACGGCGGTTACATACTTTACAAACCCCGCTTCGAGGCATGGAACTGGCTGATCTGGCTGGCACCGCTGGTGCTGCTGCTGGCAGGCCTGGCAGGCATCGCGCGGTTCGCGAAAAACAGGGCGAACATGCCCATTGACAGGGATGCTGACTGAGGTGGGCAACAGATGACCGCAGAATTTCTGGGTATCGCACTGGTACTGGGGGCATTAGCCGCGATTCTGGTCGCGGTGCCGCTATGGCGGCATCGTCAGCAGCCCGCCGGTAATACGCGCGGCCTCATAATCGTGGTCGCGCTGGTGCTGGCGGTTCCGCTGGTCACGCTTGCGCTTTACACACAGGTGACCACTTATCCCTGGGATCAAGGCGAGCAGCCCCAGGCCCGGCAGCAGCAGGGGGGCGGAGCGGCCAACGGCGCCATGGCAGGCCCCATTCTGGACATGGTGAAGCAACTCGAAGACCGCATGGCAACGGCGCCCACGGTCGAAGGTTTGGCCATGCTCGGACGCAGCTACGTCAATCTTGAGCGGCTTGATGATGCAGTCAACGCCTATCATCGCGCCTGGGAAATGACCGAGGGCAAAGATCCCAACGTCAGCCTGGGCTATGCCGAGGCCTTGCTGCTGGCTGACCGCAATACCATCCTGACCAGCGCCGGCGACTTGCTCGATGAGGTGCTGACGCAGCTGCCCGATAACCCCAAGGCACTGTGGTATGGCGGCATGAGCGCAGTCGCCCGGGGCAATCAGCCATTGGCCCAGCAGCGCCTGGCACACCTGCTTAATCAACCGGATATTCCGGACCAACTGCGTAACGTGGTTCAGCAACAACTGGCAGCAATGGGTGCCGAAGTACCCGCAGCACCCGATCAGAACGTTGCATCGCAAAATAAGGGCGCGGATAAGGGGACGGCAGCCCAAATAAGCGCAACCATTGATATCAACCCGGAATTGCAAAACCGGCTGCAGCAAGACGCAGTGCTGTTCGTGTTTGCCCGGGAAACCGGTCAGGCCGGTCCGCCTGTCGCTGTCAAAAGAATAACCGCGCCGACATTTCCGTTAACGGTAACCCTGACGGATGCCGACGGCATGATGGGCAACAATAAACTTAGCAGCGTCAAAAACCTGACGCTGGTGGCGAGAATCTCAGCCGCCGGCAACGCAACCGCAAGCAGCGGTGATCTTTACGGCGAAACCCAACCGGACTGGCCGGGCGACTCAGCGCGCATTCAAATCGATTCCAGCGTTCCGTAACAAGCCTTTGGGCGACTGCAGGGGCTGCCCCTCATAGTGGGACAGATATTTGATTTAACATAATATACATTATGCGCAATTTAAGCCCCCAAAGAAGGGGCCTCGCTGACCCCTTTGAGCCTGACTAGACTTTGCCAATGCCCTCGCGGATCAGCCGGTAAGCTTCTTCACGACCTTCCCAACCGACGACCTTGACCCACTTGTTGGGCTCCAGTGCTTTGTACTGCTCAAAAAAGTGCGCGATACGATCCAGCAATATGGGCGGCATGTCCGTGTAATCGGCCACGTGATCGTAGTACTTGGTCAGGTGGCGCGCGGGCACAGCGAGTATTTTTTCGTCCTGCCCCGCCTCGTCTTCCATGATCAGCACGCCGATGGGCCGCACGGCGATGATGCACCCGGGTATTAACGGACGGTTGCCATAGCACATGACATCCACCGGGTCGCCATCATCCGACAAGGTGTTAGGGATAAACCCGTAGTTGCACGGGTAATGCATCGCTGCATAGAGAAAGCGATCCACAACCATTGCACCGCTGGCTTTGTCGACTTCGTACTTGATCGGTTCGCTGCCCAGTGGCACTTCGATGACCACGTTAACGATTTCGGGCGGATTGGATCCGACCGACACTTTGTCCAGATTCATTGTGTTCTCACAGAAACAGTCGCAGCCGACGGGTTTTGATGCATTGCGCTATGCGGGCCGCGGGATGAGCGCGCGCGCATGATACCCGTTCCGGGCGATGCCGGAAACGCCGATTAGACAAAAATCAGGAAATTTTCAGCCGGTTTCGTAGCGCAGCCCCAGAAAGAAGGCTTCGTCGAGCTCTTCCATGGCAGAAAAATCGGAACTCAGGCTGCTGCCGTAGGAAAACAGCAACGCCAGCGTATCACTGACGCCGTAATCGACACCGACATTCCAGTTAGTCTCGTCCGCTTTTTCACCGGACACGCGCACCGTATAAACCTCTGCCAGCAACTGCAGACGATCATTCAATGCATAGCCAGTCGCCAAACCGGCAAACTTGGCACTCGGTCCCGAGGACGTCGCCTCGTAGGCCAACTGCACATTAAAGGCCCATGGGCCGGTTTCATACGATGCGATGACCGGCAGGCTCAGCACATTTACGTCTTCAATAATGCCCCGCTGGTGAGATGAACTCGTCAGCGGCAAAGCGTACGCCGGTGCAATGCTGACAGCGATGCTGTCTTTTGCATACAGCTGCCACTTAAATTCAAATCCGATGGCATCAAAATCCGAGCGGCGGCTGCTGCCCGGCTCGTCTACAACCGTTCGTGCGATGCTTACGGAACCCTGCATGGAGTCGGTAAAGCCATAGGCAACCTCGAGGCCCGGTGCGACGTAACTATCCACCGCATCGCGCTTGTCGCCTTCAAACGCCAGGGTATATTCCCAACCGCCCTGCCCCAATACTCCAGGATCGTCAGTCACCAGCGGTGGGCCAGCAACGACAACCGTGGCAAAAAAAATCAGGCTGGCGGGCAACACGGCCCGGATACATGCAGTTTTCAACGCTAAGCCTCAATTGGAAGGGGAACAAGTGCGCTATTTTCAACCTTCAAGTAAGTTAAAGGTCAAAAGCGCTTAGCCGAGCAGACAAGGAATTCTAGTGTTTGAGTAAGAGCCTGAGTGAGCCTTCCTGAGGTTCGGCCAATCCGCGGGCATGCAGCGCGTAACGAATTGCAATTTTTTTGCCGGCAATGGCAGGGCGCAGAGCCACGCGCAGTGCGGTCTCGAATAAGCTAACCTGGCCACCCGGTTGCAGTATGTCAATGTTCTGGCGCACCTGTGCAGCGCCCTTATAATAAGTGACTTCGGGATAGCCCAACAGGTCGTTTTCGTGTTGCGAGAGCCCGGAGCCCGGCGCAGTGATCAGCGATTCCACGACTCTGAATTCATCGGCCACAGGCAGCGTCAATACCACCGTTAAAGCTTCCAGCACCTTTTCACTGGTATTGCGGACACAAAAGTTCAGTTTCAGTGCATTGCTCTCATTGTAGTAGTACTCGTCTGCTTCCCAATATTTATCGCCGACCGCGTGAAAATTTTCGATAAGGGTATTTACGCCGCGTTCGTCATACGGCAAATCACTCCCATACTGTTGCGTATGCACCAGCCGCGCAACACTTGAGTCAACAACGTTGCGTGCACCCGCTTCCTTGACCACCGCAATCTGATCCTGCAAGCGTTTCGCCGCAATCACCGACGGTGCCCGCTCAAGTTCCGGCAGTTGCATCACCGTTTGCAGGGCTGTCGCATCCTCACCAAACCCGACGGCTACGCGCGGAGTAATTGGCGCAACCACGGGTTCGTCGACCGGCCGGGCTGCGAACATCCTGTCAAAATCACGACGACGCGCTGAGCGAAACAATCCCGGTTCCCTGATCCAGCAGGCGCCGCTGCGGAGTTCTTCGCTAAGATCCGTGCAAATCATGTAGGGGGGATTGCCGAAATGGCTGATTTCCAGTACCGCAATTAACCTGCCTTCTACGCTCCTGCAGTTGATATCAACAACCAGCTCGGGCTCGAGGTACTCACGGATCAACGCCGCATAACTGTCAATTTCGGACAACGCTGCTTCGTCGAGCCCGGGCGTATCAATCTTACCGTCAGCGCCTCGGGTCGCGCCCATCACAATGTAGCGCCGTGCCGACCCCGGAAGGTTTGCCAGCCCCATGACATCACGGATTAAGTCGGCACGCCCCGCCGGGCCGTAGGTGCCGGGGCGCAGGCATATCTCTAAACAATCTTGCGGCTGTTTAAGCAGATTTTCAGGAATCATAGGCATCCACATACCCGTCGCGCTTGCGCGAGCGTCGCATCAGGTTATGTAGAAAGCAGCCCCAAGACCGCGACACGGTTCGCAGTTCCGGGCGCGACTACTGGCCGTTTTGGTGCCATTGGCGCTGAAACTTCAGGGCCGGTGCAACCAGTTCCATAGCCGACAGCGTGCACGGGTGTAATTCACGTCCACTGTCAGCCACACGCTCGGTACGCTCACCCCACCTCACCACCGCGGCAGCGCTGGTCAGACCGGCGCCAAAAGCGGTAAACAGCAACCGATCGCCGGGTGCCACACGCCCCGCTTCCAGAGCCTCGGTCAGCGCCAAAGGAATGGAGGCGGCCGAGGTATTGCCGTAACGCTGCAAGTTCGTGAAGACCTTCGCCGAATCGATGGGCAGCTTTTTGCCCACGGCCTCGACAATTCGCAAATTCGCCTGGTGTGGAACCAGTAAATCGATGTCGGCAATACTCAGCCCGGATCGCGCCAATGCCTGATGCGAAGCCTTCACCATGCCCGGCACCGCATGCCTGAATACTTCGCGCCCGTCAAAGCTCAGATTGTAAGGTGAGCTGCGGCGTTGGTGCGCCGGCGTATTGCCCAGATCCGCAACCATCAGCGACTCTCCCGGAACGGGATCGCAGGCCAGAAAAGCGCCTAGCACGCCCGCCCCGCTCGACCCGGCCTCGACCACCACGGCTCCCGCCCCGTCGCCGAATAAGATGGCCGAATCGCGCTGTGTCCAGTCGAGGATTGTCGTCAGTCGCTCTGCGCCAATCACGACCACACGGCTGTGCACACCCGACTCGATAAGGCCGTTTGCCATTGCCAACCCGTAAACGAAACCGCAACAACCAACGTTGGTATCCAGCGCGGCGGCACCGCGATTACCGAGTGCCAATTGCACGCGTGAAGCGGCATTGGGAATGTGCAAATCAGCGGATGCCGTGGCAAGAATCAGGCAATCGAAGTCGTCTTCGGCGACACCCGCGGCAGCCAGTGCACGCGCTGCTGCCACGGTGGACAACTCGACCATGCCCACATGAGAAATGCGCCGCTCGCGAATACCGGTACGGGTGGCAACCCACTCATCGCTGGTATCCATGAAGGTTTCCAGCACGTCGTTGCCGAGTACCGCCGGCGGTACACACTTGCCCCAACCTGTAATTACTGCGCCCATGCCCTACCTTAAACCGAAAGTCACGTGGCTGCACAACCGCTTGTTAAAAAAACGCGGTTGGGCGCGCGACTGCCGCGAAGCGGGGCCTAGCTCTCTTCGACGCCAAGCCGCTCGTGCATGATGGGGCTGGTGGTGGTGTATTGCAGGTTCACTTTCTTACCCGGCTCGATAATGGCTTTAGCTGCGAACGCCGCCAGCGCTGCCTCGTGGAAGCCGCTGAGAATGAGCTTTTTCTTGCCCGGATAAGTATTGATATCACCAATGGCAAAAATACCGGGAATGTTGGATTCAAACTTTTCGGTATCGACTTCAATGGCCTTCTTGGAGATGGTCAACCCCCACTCGGCTATGGGGCCAAGCTTGGGCGACAAACCGAAAAACGCCAGCAAATGGTCGGCCTCCATGGTTGTGCTGTCGCCGCCTTTCACTTCCACCGTTACACTTTTGAGACCTGCGCCGTCGGCGAGATATTCCGTGACGCGTGCGTTTTCGAATATGCGCACTTTACCGGCCGCTTCAAGCTCTTTGAGCTGGGCAACCGATGCGGGCGCAGCGCGATATTCATCACGCCTGTGCACCAAGGCCAGTTCGGCAGCCTGGTCGGCCAACGCAAGGGCCCAGTCCAGTGCTGAATCGCCGCCACCGCATATCACTATCTTCTTACCGGCAAATAATTCGGGTTGGCGCACACGGTAATGGACACTGACTCCCTCGAGATCTTCGATGCCGTCCAGGCGCAATTTTCTCGGCTGAAAAGATCCGACACCGCCCGCGACGAAAACCGTCTTGGCATGAAATTCCTGGTCTTTCGAAGTGCGCACGTAAAAACCGTCACCCTCTTGCCGCACTTCGGCCACTTCTTCGCCCATGTGATAAACCGGGTCAAAGGGTTTGGCCTGCTCCATCAGATTTTTGATCAGAGCCTCGCCGGTCACATAGGGTACCGCCGGAATGTCATAAATGGGTTTGTCCGGATACAACTCGGTGCATTGACCGCCCGGTTGAGGCAATGAATCAATGATGTGCGCTTTGACACCCAATAAACCCAGCTCAAAAATCTGGAAGAGGCCCGCGGGGCCCGCGCCGACGATCAACGCATCTGTCTGAATAGCCATAGGAATACCGTTAGTTTGCTATGCCGGCGGTACTGCCCCCCGGCGAAGGGCGGCCATATTACTGAACCGCGCTCAGGCCAACAACACTAGCGCGCGCATATAGATATGCCATGCGTAGATATACGGGGTCAGAGTAAATATTCATGGGGTCAGAGTAACGCTCAATCCTTGTCGATCTTGAAGTCTTCCATGTCAAATTCGATGACGTCCCACTGCGCCGTATCCTCACCACGCGCTGCCTGCCGGATGGCATCAGTAATCGCCCGGTCATTCCATTCGACGATGTTGGCAGCCACCTCGAGCGCCGCCTTCGGGATGCTCATGGTTGCCCCAAACGGCTGTATCAATACGATAGGCTTATCAAAAGCCTGGGCCACGTTCATCTCAAACTCTACCAGCGGCGCCTTGTTGGTCAGCATGCCCGCCGGCACGATAACCACCTCCACATTCCTGATCTGCTCACGAATAGCATCCTGCATGGCTTCCTGACCGGCACTCGGCGTTACTGCCTCCGGATTGCTGTAGTTCAGGTAGAAGAAATTGTCGCGGCTCTCCAGGTACTCAAATACGCGGCTGTACTCGGCGTTTTCGGTAAACTCATGCGCGACAAAAAGCTTGAACGGATTTTTTTCAGACATAACAACTCACCCAACAGCTAACGCCGCACCGATTAATGCGACACATTCAACAACCCAAAAACGTACCTGCGATCTCTATTTTCCCGAAAATGGGTGAAACGGCAACCGTGCTCAGCTTACACTGACCCCACGATGCGTCTACTTGTATACAACATTCGCTACGGCGTGGGTGACGGGGCCTCCAGCGCCGTGCCGCTGCCGGGGGCCCGTTACCTGTTCGCAGAAGCTGCCGGGCTGGAGCGTATCAGTCAATTTATTGCCGAACAGCAAGCGGATATTATTGGCCTGATTGAGGTCGATATTGGCTCCATGCGCAGCGGCAAAGTGAATCAGGCGGAAGTTATCGCCCGCGCGCTGGGGCATTACAGTTGCTATGCAAGCAAATACGGTGAAGGCTCCGTTAACCAGGTGCTGCCGATCGTGCGCAAACAGGCCAACGCCTTTCTGGCGAGCCCGAACGTGCACAATGAACGCTTCCATTATTTTGAGCAGGGAGTGAAGCGACTTGTTATTGAACTGGAGCTCGATGAAGTCGCGATTTTTCTGGTGCATCTGTCACTGAAATATCGACACCGGCATTTTCAATTGCGCCATTTGTACGAATTGGTCACGAATTGCAAAAAACCCGTTATTGTTGCGGGTGACTTCAACACCTTTTGGGGGCAGGACGAAATTTTTCTTTTTATGAAAGCCGCCGGGTTGGCCAGCGCTAATGAACTTAAACTGCCAACCTACCCGACCCGCTCGCCACGCATGGAGCTTGATTTCATCCTGCACAGTCACAGCATCAAAGTGGATCACTTTGATATTCCCGACGTGCCGTTTTCCGACCATCTGCCACTGATATGCGATTTTGAGGTAGTGCGATGAATACCGATCAAACTGAAGTCCGTAGCTGGACCCTGGAAACCGATGACAAAGATATCGCCTGGCTCGGCCTGCGCGGACCCGGCAGCGCCAACGTGTTATCGACTGCTGTGCTGACCGAGCTCGGCGTGGTCATCGATGCGTTGTATAAAGCACCGCCCGCTGGACTCGTCATTTATTCCCACAAAGAAAGCGGATTTATTGCCGGTGCAGATGTTAACGAGTTTCCGTTGCTGCGCGATCAGGCTGAAGCCGTCGAGCGCATTGTGACCGGCCAGACTTTGCTGAATCGCCTTGAGCAATTGCCCTGCAGTTCGGTTGCCGTGTTGAACGGCATGACGCTGGGCGGCGGTCTGGAGCTCGCCATGGCTTGCAGCTGGCGCATTGGCTTCGACACCGACAAGCCCGACTACGGGCTGCCCGAAGTCCAGCTTGGCGTCCACCCCGGCCTGGGCGGCACCGTCAGAGCGCCGGAGCTCATGGGCGTGCGCGCTGCCATGGAACTGATGCTTAAAGGCCGCTCGATCAAACCGGCCAAAGCGCTGCGGCAAGGGCTGATAGACAGGCTTACATCGGCCGAGCAATGGCGCACTGACGCAGCCGAACTGGCGCTATCTCGCCCGCCCGCGCGCTCCGCGCCGCTGGCAGACCGGCTTATGTCGCTGGGGCTGGTCAGGCCGCTGGTGGCAGCACAGCTGCGCAAGCAGGTGGGCGCAAAACTTAAAAGTGAGCACTACCCTGCCCCGTTTGCGATGGTGGACTTGTGGCAAAAACACGGTGCCAGCAGGCAGAGTTTTAAGGCCGAAGCGGAATCGTTCGCGCGCCTGGTGTTCAGCCCGACGTCTAAAAATCTTGTACGGATATTTTTTCTGCAGGATCGTCTCAAGGGCATGGCCAAAAAGTCTGACCGCGATTTCTCTCACGTGCACGTGGTCGGAGCCGGCACCATGGGTGCAGATATTGCGGCCTGGTGCGCCATCCGCGGCATTTCCGTCACCTTGCAGGATCGCGAGAAACAATACGTTGATGCCGGACTGGAGCGGGCCCGCCAAAGCATGACGCGAAAATATCGCGGCGACGAAGAACGCGTCGCAGAAGCCTTCGCGCGGTTGGTGGGCGATCACACCGGCGAAGGTGCGCGCACGGCCGATTTGATTATCGAGGCCATCTTTGAAGACCTCGACGCCAAACAAAAACTGTTTGCCGACCTGGAACGCAAAGCCCAGCCGGAAGCCCTGCTGGCCAGCAACACTTCCAGCATTCCGCTGGAAAAGATCGCCGCCAAATTGCAAAATCCCGGCCGGCTAATCGGGCTGCATTTCTTCAACCCGGTCGCAAAAATGCCGCTGGTCGAAGTCGTACAAGGCGAGAGCACCAATACCGCCGAACTCGATGCAGGTATTTCCTTCGCCAAGCAGATCGGCAAAATACCGCTGCCCTGCAAAGGTCTGCCGGGCTTTCTGGTCAATCGCATTCTGGCACCGTACATGGATGAGGCATTCCGGCTCTACGAGGAAGGCTGTCAAGCCGAAGCCATCGATAAACTGGCGGTTGATTTCGGCATGCCGGTCGGCCCGCTGGAACTGGCCGACACGGTCGGGCTGGATATCCTGATGCACGTTGCAGATATCGTCGGCCCTACGATTGGCCGGCAGGCGAGCTCAGGCATCAGGGAGCTGGTCGGTAAGAAACGGCTGGGCGAGAAATCCGGTCGCGGCTTCTACGTCTGGGAAAACGGCACGCCCAGGAAGCAACGTGTCACGGGTGAGTTGCCGGCCGACAGCACTGATCGGTTAATGCTGTCCCTCGTCAATGAGGCTGTGGCTTGCGTTGCGGACGGCGTTGTCGCGGATGCCGACCTGTGCGACGCCGGAACAATATTCGGTTCCGGCTTTGCGCCCTTTCGTGGCGGCCCCATCCAGTATGCCCGCGAACGCGGCCTTAGCGCTGTTCGGGCACGCCTCGAGGAACTCCGGCAAGCCCACGGTGACCGATTTAAGGCTTCGCCGGGTTGGGATGCCCTGTCTGCGTGAAATACGACCTTTCACCTGACTGCTCTAGCCCGTAAAATACCGCGCATTGCCGTTCTGCGGCACAGCCGAAACAGTTGTTGAGACCCAATGCCGACTGAGCTTACAAACGCAATACTGCAGCGCTTCTGCCCGATGGACGGAATGAAGCGGCAGAACCTTTCCGCGCTGGCCAAGAAAACCAGTATTCGCGAACTGGAGTCCGGCCTGACCCTGTTTGGCCGGGGTGATACTCAGAAACGCACGCTCTTTCTGGTCAGCGGCACAATCGAACTGACGGACGAGGCCGACAACAAGACTGTCATCACGGCAGACGATGACGAAGCGAAATTCGCGATATCGCCGGTGCTGCCCCGCCAGCAAACTGCGGTTGCGATTGACGATATTGAATACATTTCCATCGACACCGACCTGCTGGACGTGATGTTGACATGGGATCAGACCGGCTCCTACGAAGTTTCCGAACTGGAGTCCAGCAAAGGCGACAGCAGCAAGCAGGACTGGATGACGACGCTGTTGCAAACACGGGCCTTTCAACGGATTCCACCGGCCAATATTCAGGCCATATTTATCCGCATGCAGCAGATCAACCACAAAGCGGGCGATGTCATCATCAAGCAAGGCGAGGACGGCGACTATTTTTATGCCATCACCTCGGGCAAATGCAGCGTCGTGCGCGAAACGCCGCTTAATAAAGAAGGCATTCGACTGGCAGAACTCGGTGTCGGCGACACCTTTGGCGAAGAGGCGCTGATTTCCGAGAGCAAGCGCAATGCTACGGTAACCATGCAGACGGATGGCTCGCTGATGCGGCTCGCCAAAGATGATTTTGCGACCTTGCTTAACGAACCCATGCTGGATTGGGTCGATTACAGTGAAGCGAAAAGCCTCGTGGCAGATGGCGCCAAATGGCTCGATGTAAGGCTGCCAAGCGAATTCGACAGTTTCCATGAGCAGGATGCGATTAACATCCCACTGTACTTTATACGCCTGAAACTCAGCGCCCTCGATCCGGACACGACCTACGTGGTGTGTTGCGATACCGGTCGCCGCAGCTCAGCAGGTGCATTCATACTCAATGAACGCGGTTTTGAAACGCGGGTTTTAAAGGGCGGTTTAAATACCAGCGAACTCAGCCTCGCCTGATCCCTCGCCTGATCGATCTATTAGGCGACGACGATCGCGCGTACAGCGGCTCAGATGCTACATCGTGTGGGTGGCTTTATCGCCGTCAAGCGCCCCGGCAAGGTAGTTGCTGATTTTCTTCTGAGTATCGCCGTTATCCTGCTCACTGAACTGCACACCGATGCCGGCCATGCGTTTTCCCTGCGCACCTTTGGGCGTGATCCAGATAACTTTGCCCGCAACCGGTAGCTTATCACCCTCGTCCATTAGGTTAAGAAGCATGAACACTTCATCGCCCAGGTTGTAGGTGCTGTTGGTTGGGATAAACAATCCACCATTGCTGACAAACGGCATGTACGCAAGGTACAGCGCAGCTTTGTCTTTGATCGTCAGTGTCAGTAGTCCGGGTTTAGCCATTATTTCGCTCTGTTTTGACGGCGGCCAAAGCCACCGTACCAATCTAACAATAATCCTGCGAGGCCCAATTCTGCGTTGATTCCACCGTTAATTACGCGACGCAGTTCTCGAATTTCGCCTAACTGTCGAAATCCGGCGTCCAGCATCTCAGGCTGCCGTTCAGCGCGACCCACCGCCTCACGAATGCGCTCGGCTATCCGCCACTCCAGCAATTGCAGGGCCAATGCCTCCTGATTGCGGCAATCCGCGGCCACCGCCATGGGGTTGGCGGTACCGGCCTCCAATTGGCCAACGGCACTCAGAAAGGCGTTGGCAAAACTCGGAAAATCCTCGTGATACAGCTGCAATGCTGCAAGGGGTGCTCCGCCGGCAAACTCCAGCAGCCGCTCAAATCGCTGCCCTGGCGCCTGCTGCTCCAGCCAGGCCAGCGCCATGGCGGTATCCGGAGGCCCCAGACGAACCTGCTGACAACGGCTGGTAACCGTTGCCGGCAGTCGCGCCAAAGTCTCGCAGACCAGCACGATAAGGGCCCCCGCGGGCGGCTCCTCCAGCGTCTTGAGCAGGCTGTTAGCCGCATTCACCGTCAACGCATCGGCCGGAAACACCACCAGCACCCGGGCACCCGTGCCATGGCTGGTTAGCGCCAGAAAGGGAATCAGGCGCTCACGGATCACGTCCACACCCAGCGTCTTGCGTTCCTTGCCTTTTGTATCAACATACGGCGCCGCGATCGCCCGGAAATCGGGATGCACCGCTTCATAACCGCCGTCCGGCAGAGCGCGCACCGGCTCCGCACCTAACACGCGGCCCGCCAGCCACAGCGCGAGTTGCCGCCGCCCCATGCCCCGCGGCCCCTGAATGATCAGCGAATGCGGAAGATTGCCGGCCGCGATGCTGTCGCTCAGGCGCCGCTGATGGTCACTCAGCCACGGTAATTCATCGTATATTTTTTCTATATTAAACAATATTTTATTTATTTATTTGAATCTGACATCTAGTTTTTCTTTAAGACGGGCCTGCACGTCGACCAGCGGCTGCGCCGCATCCACCACCGTGATGCGCTGCGGGTTTTCAGCGGCGAGCCTCAGATAGCCCGCACGCACGCGCGCAAAAAACTCGGCTCGTTCCTGCTCAAAGCGGTCTTTAGCCTCCCCTCGCCCGGCAACACGCTGCGCAGATACCGCCGTATCGGCATCGAGCAACACCGTCAGGTCAGGCCGCAAATCCCCCTGCACGAGCGTCTGCAGGGTTTCGATGCGCCCCCAGTCCATACCGCGACCACTGCCCTGGTAGGCAAACGTTGCATCGGTAAACCGATCACAAATCACCGTATCCCCGCGCGCCAGTGCAGGCCTGATTAAACTGTGCAGATGTTCGGCCCGGGCCGCAAACATCAGCAACAACTCGCCGGTGTCGGACAAACCTTCCCGCGGTGTGTCGAGAATTAACCGACGAATCGCTTCGGCCAACTCGGTACCGCCGGGCTCGCGGGTCACCACCACCGTTTCGCCGCGCTCGCGAAAATAGCGGGCTATAAAATCCACGTTGGTGGATTTGCCCACGCCTTCGATGCCTTCGATGGTGATAAAGCGCCCTGCCATAACTGCCTCTGACTGTTTCGCCGCACCTACGGCGAATTGATTCGCGCCCGCCTGAGTGCCGCTATATACGCGGCCACGGCCGCGTTGTGCTCATCCAGTGTGACAGAAAAAACGTGGCTGCCGTCAAGCTTGTCGGAAGCTACGAAAAACAAACTGTCACCCTCCCGCGGATGCGCGGCAGCCTGCAGCGATGCTTCACCGGGCATTGCAATCGGTGTGGGCGGCAATCCACTGCGCGTATACGTGTTGTAGGGCGTGTCAGTGAGTAAATGAACACGTGTCAGATTGCCGTCGAAACTTTCTCCGAGACCATAAATAACAGTGGGATCGGTCTGCAGACGCATGCCTTTGCGCATGCGACGAATAAAGACACCGGCAACTTCAGGCCGTTCGATGTCCAGGGCAGTTTCGCGCTCAATAATAGACGCCAGGGTCAGCAATTGCTGCGGAGTCTGTAAAGGTAAATCGACGGCACGGTTGTCCCATGCCGCAGCGAGACGCACGCGCATGAGTTCCGCCGCCTGCCTCAACAGCTCTACGTCGGTGGTGCCGCGCGCAATCGTATAAGTATCGGGAAACAGCCGGCCTTCCGCGTGCTGCAGATTTCCCGGCAATAACGCGGCCATACTTTCCGCGCTGGTCAGCGCAACGGTCTTTTGAATAACTGAGCTGGCCTCAATCGCGTCACGGACATCGCGCCAGGTCCAGCCTTCCAGAATAGTAAACGGGTACAGCCTGACCCGTCCTGCGACCAGCAAATCCAGTATGTCCGTCATGCTGATGCCCGGCGTCAACTCATACTCACCGGCCTTGAGCTGACCCGCCGCCCCGCTGACGCGCGCCCACAACCGGAACAACAGCGGGGCATGCAACACGCCCTGCTCACCGAGTTGGCGGGCCACGGTCGCGGCCGACGCTCCCGTTTGCACCGTTAACGTGAGCGGTTGCGTCAACCCTGGCAGCGGCGCATGCGCAGTGACCCAAACCCACGCGCCCGCAGCCACAACAGCAACGACCGCGGCAACGCTTGCCAGGCGCAATATTTTCTTCAGTGGGCGCATTCGATTACACCGCGCTGTGCCAGACCGCGCATAATTTCCAGAGTGCGCGGATGACGCACATATTCATACCCGGCAATGCGCGCGACCGGCCAGACGCCAACCCGTGCATTGGTAAAAAAAACATCCTCTGCTTCCTCCAGCACACCCGGAGTGAGCCGTCTTTCGTTGCAAGCGATGCCGAGATCTTCCGCAAGGTTCATGACCTGCGCGCGCATGACACCGTGCACGCCCGACTCGTCCAGAACCGGTGTCCATAACTGATCACGAAGCACCACAAAGAGATTCGACATGGTACCGCCGATCAGATCATCCGACATGTTTTGCATCAGGCCTTCGGCAACAGCCGGATCATCCCATTCCGCTCGCGCCAGCACCTGCTCCAAACGATTCAGCGTTTTCATTCCGGCCGTGGCGGGATTGCTGCTGACCCGGGTGGTGCAGACAGTCGCCACAATACCGTCAACCGGCGAAAGGGTCACCGGTTCAGGACTGAACCCGATTGCGCACGTTGGCTGTGTCGTTTTGGGCAAACGATAGCCGCGTTCTCCGGGCCCGCGACTGACAATAATCTTGAGCGTGCCGTCGGTATCATCGCCCATGAGTCGTGTTGCGTTTTCGGTCAGTGCATGCTGGTCGGGCACCGGTAATAACAACCGACGGCATGACAACACCAGGCGTGCATAGTGAGCGCCAAAAAAACGCAGTTGCCCGTTGCGCACTGCAATGGTTTCGAACAAACCGTCACCGTAACTGAACCCACGGTCAGTCACGTCAATCTGCGCATCGGGAGCACCGTTGACCAACCAGCGCATCATGACTCTGACCCCAGGGATGGTTGCAGGGCCAGCAACAGGCCTTTGGCCTTGGCGCGGGTTTCGTCCAGTTCTTCGGTCGGTTCTGAATCGGCAACGATACCGCTGCCGGCTGCAATCTCGAGTTCGCGGCCACGCACGCTCATGGTGCGAATCAATATATTCAGATCGCAGTCGCCGTTGCGATTCAGATAACCCATCGAGCCGGTGTAGGCACCTCGCGGCCGGTCTTCCAGTTCGCTGATGATCTCCATGCAGCGCACCTTGGGACAGCCCGTGATGGTGCCGCCCGGGAAAATGGCGCGTATTAACTCACCCGGGGTGACATCCGGCCGCGCCCGCCCCGTTACGTTCGACACGATGTGATGCACGTGCGAATAACTTTCGATGACCATGTATTCATCAACGTTCACACTGCCGCCTTCACATACCCGACCCAGATCGTTGCGCTCCAGATCGATAAGCATAATGTGTTCGGCGCGTTCCTTGGGATGCCCCAACAACTCCTGTTTGCGAGATTCCGTGTGTTCCGGCACTTCCGTGCGCGGCCGCGTGCCGGCAATGGGACGAGTATCCAGGCGTTGCCCACGCCGCCTTATGAGCCGCTCCGGGGATGACGAGACCAGTGAAAAATCCGGGCGTTGTATCAGGCCGCCAAACGGCGACGGATTGGTGCGACGCAAGCGCCGATAGAGCTCCACCGGAGCCGGAACCGTGTCCATCCGCACGCACCAGCGGCGCGACAGGTTGGCCTGAAAAATATCACCGGCCGCAATGTATTGCTTGGCGCGCTCGACTGCCGCCAGGTAAATGGCGGGATCGTCTTCAACCACGGTGAATTCCGGCAGTTCATCGGATGTGTTGCTATCGCCAGACAAGGCATCGAGGTCGCTGACGACCTGCGGCACCCGCATCGTGGCGGCATCCTCGGCGACAATCCCGAAAGTGCCGGTGCGCGTATCGTGAATGACGGCAAGCGGCACGCGGGTAGCGAACGCCACCGGCATGGCCGCATCGACCTGCAGTCGCAGCGTCGGCTCAACCTCGGCGGCCAGTTCGTAGCCCAGAAACACAAACCAGCCGCCCGTGAACGGCAGCTCATCGCTGCGGTCGTCCGACCGTTCGCTTTGCCACCATTCGTCCAGCGCATACAGGAAACCACTGCTGCGTGTGGTGACGCCGGGGGCGCCCGTAAGTTCACCGTTCGCAGACAGCTCAAGGGTATCGCCGGGAAAGCCAAACAGAATGTTGTAGCGTGCTAATGCCGGACCGGCGGCCACGCTTTCAAGCAGGAATGGATAACGTTCCGGGTAGCGGGCGGCGAGCCCGGCCAGATCCGGCTCGCGATCCGCCGGCGGCCGATACGCTGTAAAAGTAAACGAACTGCCCGCACGGGAGTTCATGCCTGCAGCCGGCTTAGTGGCAGCGCGTGAACAACAGACTGCCGTTGGTACCGCCAAAGCCAAATGAATTGCTGATCACAGCTTTTACTTCCATTTCGCGGGCAGTACCCGGCACGTAATCCAGGTCGCAACCCTCGCCGGGGTTCTCCAGATTGATGGTCGGCGGCACCACCTGATCATGAATGGCCATGCTGGCAAAAACCGCTTCAACCGCACCGGCCGCACCAAGCAGATGCCCGGTCGTCGACTTGGTCGAACTCACCGCTACCTTGCTGGCGTGTGCACCGAACACGCTCTTAATGGCGGATGTTTCCGCCTTGTCACCCAGCAATGTCGACGTGCCATGGGCGTTAATGTAATTGATGTCCTCGGGGTTCAGGCCCGCATCGTTAAGCGCGGCCGTCATGCACCGGGCAGCACCGTTGCCGTCCTCGGGGGGCGCGGTAATGTGATACGCATCGCCACTCATGCCAAAGCCGGACAGCTCCGCATAAATGGTCGCGCCCCGTGCCTTGGCATGCTCAAGCTCCTCGAGCACCAGGCAGGCGCCCCCGTTGCTCAAGACAAAACCATCCCGGTCACGATCCCAAGGCCGGCTGGCGGCCTGTGGATCGTCATTCCGCTGCGACAGCGCGCGCGCTGAACAAAAGCCGCCCAGACCCAGGACCGTCGTGGCGTACTCGGCACCACCTGCCAGCATCACGTCTGCATCACCGTAGGCTATGGTGCGTCCGGCGATGCCGATACAGTGCGTCGAAGTTGTGCAGGCAGTGACCAGCGCGATATTTGGGCCGGCCAGGCCGTATTCGATGGAAACATGGCCGGAAATCATGTTGATGATGCTCCCCGGCACGAAAAACGGGGAAATGCGCTTGGGATTACGCCCCGCCTCAATGTACTTGTCGTGGTTGGCCTCGATGGTGCCGATGCCGCCGATACCCGAGCCCATGGCCACGCCCACGCGATTGCGGTTGGCATCCGTGACTTCGAGCCCCGAGTCGGTAATGGCCTCGCGCGCTGCCGCGATGCCATAGTGCATAAAAATATCCATCTTGCGGGCCTCTTTGGCCGGCATGATGGACTCGACATCAAAGTTTTTGATGCCGCCGCCAAACCGCGTGGTGAAAGCCGCTGTATCGAAGTCGGGAATGAATTCCTCGATCGGACCAATGCCACTGACGCCGTTCACCACGTTGCCCCACGCCGTGGGTGTGTCGTTACCCGTGGGCGCAATGGTGCCTAAGCCCGTTACGACGACTCGCCGCCTGCTCATGCTCGTTCTGCTCGAATTGGAAAGCCGTCCCGGGATACCGGGCTAGCTGTCAGAATGCGCAGTGATGTAGTCGATTGCCTGCTGAACAGTGGTGATCTTCTCGGCTTCGTCGTCAGGAATCTCGGTTTCAAACTCTTCCTCCAGCGCCATCACCAGTTCAACGGTGTCGAGCGAGTCCGCACCCAGATCGTCCACGAAGGAAGACTCGTTCTTGACCTCTTCCCCTTTTACACCGAGCTGTTCCGCGACGATGTTCTTAACTTGCTCTTCAATGTTGCTCATAGTTCTTAAAGTTCCCAATCTAAAGGATCATAGCGGGCCACAAAGACCTACCACCACAATGGCTGCGTATTCTAAGTGACACATTAAGTCATGTACATACCGCCATTCACGTGCAAAGTCGCGCCACTTATATAGCTGCCGGCCGGCGACGCCAGAAACAGCACCGCGCCCGAAATATCCGCTGGATCACCAAGGCGGCCCAGCGGGATCTGGCTCTGCAGAGCGTTCCTGGCATCGTCTCCCAGCGCGTCGGTCATGTCCGTTTGGATGAATCCCGGCGCAATGACATTCACCGTGATATTGCGCGAACCCAATTCCCGCGCCATGGATTTGCTGAATCCGATAATGCCGGCTTTTGCTGCCGCATAATTGGCCTGTCCGGCATTGCCCATAACGCCGACCACCGATGCAATGTTGATGATGCGGCCGCGCTGAGCTTTCATCATGCCGCGCATACATGCTTTGGACATTGCGAAGACGCCCGACAGATTGGTGTTAATAACGTCGTCCCACTCTGTATCTTTCATGCGCATCAGCAGGTTGTCGCGGGTAATGCCGGCATTGTTGACCAGTATACTTACCGTGCCTTCCTGACCGCCGATGTCTTTGACCAAAGCTGCCGCTGCATCCCGCTCACTCACATCCAGCACCACACCGCGGCCCGTGATCCCGGCGGCATCAAATGCTTTGCTAATGCCCGCTGCGCCAGCATCGCTGGTTGCCGTGCCGATAACGGTCGCTCCCGCCACACCCAGCTCATGGGCAATGGCCTGGCCGATGCCGCGCGACGCGCCGGTGACCAGGGCCACCTCGCCTTGCAGGGAAAAACGCTCTGTCACGCTGGTCATGTCTTCTCATCGCCCCTTAAAAACTGCAATAAAAACCTGATATAAATCTGCCTGCTACGACCGCCCAGCGGGCGACCGGCGGGGATTATACCCGCTCGTCCGCCGATTTATCTGCCCGCAATCACCGGCGTAATGCTTGGATTTGCGTGCGGAACCGACTTCGGGTCAGGATGGAAAATTTCATATTTTTTCTATTTTTTTCAATAATTTGTTTCATTTTTTTAATAAAACATTTATATTAACAAGCGGTTACGGCTTGCACCCTAACAGCACTCTGGCAACATCAGCGCCCGCAAGGATGCACAGTCTGAAATTGAGGCAATACGGAAACATGAAGTCATCACTCCCCACGATCGGCAAGGCCCTGCAACGCGGTTTTACACTTATTGAAATAATGGTCGTGGTGATCATTCTCGGTATTCTGGTGAGCCTGATTGCGCCCAATATTTTTGGCGTACTGGATGACGCCGAAGTCACCGCCACGAAGGTGCAAATGCGCAACCTGGAGGTCGCACTCGATACCTACCGGATGAATCACTCACGCTACCCCACCACGGATCAGGGCCTGGAGGCGCTGATCAATCCGCCCGGACGGCAGCGCGGGTATATCGACAGCATCCCGAAGGATTCATGGAATAATGAGTACCAGTATCGTTCGCCGGGGTTGAATGGCGACTATGATCTTTACTCTTTGGGACGCGATGGCCAGGAAGGCGGCGAAGGCATTGATGCCGACATCAGGAACGGGCAGGAGAAGTAGTACCAATACTGGCCGCCGCTCGCTAACCGCGCACGGCACCGGCCGATACCTGCCTTCATGCACACGCCGGCCAGTTGGGTTTACCCTGCTGGAAATACTCGTGGTGATCGTGGTGATCGGCGTATTGGTGTCGATCTTTTCTCTTTCGATTGGCAATTTTGCCGAAGACCAGGGCCGCGAAGAAATGCGGCGACTCCAGACACTCATTGCGCTCGCCCGCGAAGAAGCCGGTATTCAGGGGCGTGAAATCGGCCTGACCTTTTATCAGCACGGTTATGAGTTTTCGCAACGCGAAAGCTTTATTGATGACGAGGGGCTACGTTACCAGAAATGGGTTCTGCTCGAAGACGATCGAATGTTTCGCGCCCGCAATCTGGGCGACGAGCTGACGGTAGACCTGGATCTGGACGGCGAGGAAATAACCCTGCTCTACGAACGTGACACCAAAGACGAGTACGAACCGCAGATCTTTCTGATGTCCAGCGGCGACATAGAACCGCCTTTCAAAGCGCGGCTGCGGCCGTCCTTCGAGACGGACGGCTTCCTGCTCACCGCAACAGTGGACGGCGAACTGACGATTAGCGTAGATGGCTTGGACGGTATGGACGATGCCGGTTAGTCAGGCCACTCGCTGCTGCGTCAAGGGCTTCACACTGGTGGAGGTGCTGGTCGCACTTGCGGTTGTCGTGGTGGCCTTTATCGCCATGTACGGCAGCGCGCAGCAAATCGTGTCGTCCACCACCCTGCAACAGGAAAAGACGTTCGCCAGCTGGGTGGCCTTTGATCAACTCGCCACCCTCCGGCTGGAAGCCCAGTTGCCGCGCGGCGACCGCATGAGCGGCGAGACCGAAATGGCCGGCCGCGAATGGCGTTACGTGGTTGAGTTCAACAGCGTGGACAGCAACTACATCCGCCAGGCCGTGGTGCGTGTCAGCCCCGCAGAAGAACCGGAGCGCGTTTTAGCCGTGAGCCTCGGCGTGCTGCAAACGCAGCCCGCCATCGGCAACTCGGGCGATAAACTGCTGAGCTCGGCGGACAGCATTAACAGCAATGTCGGCGGCGCCGGGTCGAACAATAATTCAGGCAATGGGTCCGATAGCGAACCAGGCAAGCAAAGCGGCGATCACGACAGCGACGAGGCTCTGCAATGACGGCTGCGACGCATGACCGTCAGGCACGCCGCGCCACCGGCTTTACGCTGATTGAACTGTTGGTTGCCATGGCGTTGTTCGTGATTCTGGCAGCCGCCATGTACGGCGGCACGCAATGGATCATGGATGAACGCGCCATCGTCGCGGAGCGAGCCGGCGAACTCGAAGCGCTGCAGCGAACGGTGCGCCTGATACACAGCGATTTTAATCAGGCTTACCCGCGCGCTGTCCGCGACGAACTGGGTCGCGGTCAGGTAGCCGCAATGCTGAGCGAGCGTTCGCGAGGATTGCGCGTGCGTCTGACGCGCTCCGGATGGCGCAATCCCGGCGGCAAGAATCGTGGCAATCTGCAACGCGTGCAGTACCGTTACGACGACGAAGCCAAAACGCTTTCCAGGGACAGCTGGGATACGCTTGATCGCGTGTTGGGCAGCGAGCCGCGCGAACGCACTCTGCTGGAAAACGTGCAGGAATTTGATATCGAGTTTCTGGATAGCAGCGGCAACTGGGTTCAGGACTGGCCGGCTGCCAATGCGCAGGGCTTTACGACCATGCCGCGCGCCCTGCGCTACCGCATAGAAACCGAGGCGTTCGGCACCGTTGAGCGCATCGTGGAGATACCGGGTTGAAACGCGTGCGCGCTAACGGGCCGAAGCGGCAGCGCGGTGTAGCGCTGGTCACGGCAATCCTGATGGTGGCCATTGCTACAGCGCTGGCAGCGAAAATGGTCTGGGACAGTCAGATCGGCATGCGCCGCACGCAGTCGTTGCTCGACATGGAACAGGCACAGCAACTCGCGCTGGGCGCTGAAGCCGTCGCGATATCACTGTTGCTGGAGCAAGGTGTCGATTTTGGTAATTTCGCGCAGGACATCAGTGAACCCATTATTTATGAGGCCAATATAGAAGACGTGTCACTGGGCATTATTCAGGGGCGGTTGATCGATATGCAGGGCCGCATGAATATTAATAACCTCGTGGTCGGCGGCGCCGTCAACGAAGACGTCAAGAAACAATTTCAGGATTTGCTCGGCTTCCTGCAGCTCGATCCTCAACTGGTTGATTTGCTGAGTGACTGGATAGACAGCGACACCATTCCACAGGGCGCCGGTGCCGAAGACGGCAGCTACACGGCCCTGCAACCGCCCTATCGGCCGGCCAATAATTACCTGCAGGATATCAGTGAGCTGCGGGCCATCGGCGGGCTGGATAAAGAGAGCTACGAGCTGTTGTTACCCCACGTGACGGCCATTCCGCCCGGCTGGTGTGGCACTTCGCAGCCCAGCAAGGTGAATATCAA
Organism: Gammaproteobacteria bacterium; assembly: GCA_030426355.1. GTDB lineage: Bacteria > Pseudomonadota > Gammaproteobacteria > Steroidobacterales. Next base: position 210,080 of record JAUHYQ010000004.1, on the reverse strand, counting down.
TTTTTCCAGCGCAGAAGTTATTGCAGCGGTGACGGGTTTGTCGCCGGGTGATGCGGCCAACATGGTGCAACAGCGCGACCAAACGCCTTGGGATGACATTAACAGCATAGGCTTGCCGCCCACTGCCAACCCGAATGCGCTGGACTATATCGACGTCAAAACGAGTTGTTTCGCCCTAAGTGTGATCGTGGACGTTGGCAGGTCGACACTGACTATGTACAGTCTGCTCGACAGGGCGGCCGGCGCGAATCAAATAGTGCCGCGGGTGCGCGCCTACGGCCTGGAAAACTAGGCTCTTGAAAACCGGGGTTTGAACAGTTAATGCCTGAAACGCTCGTCATTCGATTGCCCGAAGACACGACCCATGCCGCCGAGTGCATACTGGTGGACGGCACGGGTGCGCCCGTTGCGCCTGCGGAGACCACGGCACTTGAGCAGGCCGCGCACCTGAGCGAAGGCCGACGCGTGGTCGGACTGGTGCCCGCCAGCCATGTATTGCGCACGCGTGCGGATATTCCGCTGCGTAGCAAGGCCCGTATTCAGCAGGCCCTGCCCTTTGCGCTGGAGGAACAACTGGCTGCCGATCTGGATAATCAGCACTTTGCTTTTGCCGCTCGTGATGAAGCGGGACGAATTCCAGTGGCCGTGGTGGCGCAGAGCCGTGTCACCGAATGGCTGGAGCAACTGACCGCTGCCGGCATAAAGCCCGACGCGATATTTTCCGAGAGCGACGGAATTACCACGGTGCCGTCGACGGTTACGGTGCTGGTCGACGGTGAGCGAATTATCATTCGCGATGCCGACGGTGGCACCACAATCGCCGATCCCGATTCGCTGCAGGCGATTCTGGAGCTAATGTTTGATGCGCCTGCAGAAGACAGCGCTGCTGTTTACTCTGACCCCAAGGATGATGTCGCGGATGAAGTGGCGGAGGATGCGGAGCTGGACACCGACAATACGCCGGTGAATATTCTGGTGTATTGCAGTGAGAGTGATTACGAACGGTTTGCCGTGCTTTGGGAAATGCTGCGCCTGCGGGTTGCAAGCATGGACATCAAAATTCTTCCGGACGGTGCCCTGCCGCGCATGGCCAGCCAGATTGTTACGGGCGGTGGCGTCAACCTGCTACAGGGGCGCTTCGCGCCTAAACGCGAACTGCCGGTGCAATGGCGTCAATGGAAAATACCGGGTCTGTTGATTCTCGGGTTATTGGTGTTGCTGGTCGTGCAATCGGGCTTGAGTTTGTGGCAGCTTAGCAGCGAAGAAAGTGAACTGGACTCAGCAGCGGCGCAGCTCTTATCAAGCACGTTTCCGGACGCGGGTGGCGCTGCAGACCCCTGGGCCGAGTTGCGCTCGCGGCTCGGCAGCACCGAAACAATGGTCGACACCACCGGGCCCGGTTTTGCCGAAGCCGTGGAAGAACTGGCAGGCGCATTTGCCAGCACCCGTGACATTACGCTCGAGGGCATGAGTTTCCGCGACGGCAAACTCGATCTGCAACTGATTGCGCCCAGTGTTGAGCGTCTCGATGCACTGCGCCAGGGCATAGTGTCTTCGGGCAAGTTCAGTGCCGAGATTCAATCGGCCAACCCCGACGGGGACACCATCAAGGGGCGGATCAAGATTTCTGCCGCGGGAGACACGAACTGATGCAAGACTGGCTGGCCTCTTTGTCGTCACGCGAACGCTACATGGTATTGGCGTGTGGTGCTTTTGTCGTACTTGCGCTGGTGTGGGCTCTGGGCGTGCAACCCCTGATCAAGCAGTCCAGCGGACTCGAGGAACGGGTAGACAACAAGCGCGCCCAGCTGGCACTTATGCATGAGCGCGCGGCGCAGGTTCAACCCGGCAGTGCGGGCGCGAGCGGCGGCAACAGCGGTGATTCGCTGGTCGTCATCATCGATCGCACGACCCGCGAGAAAGATCTCGCGGGTTATCTGAAGCGCAATCAGCCGGAGGGCGCACAAAGTGTGCGACTGCGTTTCGAGGGCGCACCGTTTGATGATCTGGTCAGCTGGCTGGGTGAACTCAGCGACCGGTACCGCATGACCACGGTGAATGCCACGGTCGACCAGGCCGGCATAGGCCGTGTGAATGCCAGCCTCGTCATACAGCGCGCCGGAGGCTGAGCGATGCCTGCCGTATCACGTCTGCTCACCGTCGGGCTTATCAGCCTGTTGCTGTTTATGGTGGCGCGCTTCCCTGCCGCCACGGCGTTAGCGTGGTTTGCTCCCGCGGAGCTGCAGGCATTTGGCGTGACCGGCACTGTCTGGAGCGGTCAGGCAAAACTGATCAATGCGGGCGGACTGCAGCTGCGCAACACCGAGTGGAACGTTAAACTTCTGCGTCTTTTCAGCGGCCGGTTAAGTGGCCCGTTTCGCACCCGCTGGGGCGGCGGTTTTATCGAAGCCGATGGCGGCATTAGCCTGACCGGAACCATCAGCCTTGCCGATGTGCGCGGCAGTTTTGATATCGCACCCTTAAATAATGTGCTCGGCATACCGAATATCGGCGGCATAGCCAGCGTCGATCTGACCGAAGTGGTGATCGACGAGAACTGGCCGCAGCGACTGGTCGGCCGCGGCGAACTGCGTAGCTTGTCGAGCCCGCTGATGGGCCGGGGCGACGCGCAGTTTATCGGCGACATTGGTTTTTTATTCAACACCGACACTGAAACAGCGCGTAACACCATTACCGGCCAGCTGCAGGACACCGGCGGTCCACTGCAATTAAACGGCACACTGGTGCTGACTCCGCCCGGCAATTACGACCTGAAAACGCGTTTGAAAGCGCGCGAATCGGCGCCGGATTCACTGAGCCAGAACCTGAAATTTCTGGGTGCGCCGGAAGCCGACGGGACCTATGTGTTTCAGCTGGCCGGATCGATATGAACAGCCGCGCCGTCATACTCGCAAAATACCCCGAGTAACGGAAAGTACAACGCGGTGCGAATTTCACGATCGGGTTCCAGCGCCCGCATGGCCGTGCGATAACCTGCTAACTGTTCAGCGTAGCGCTCCAGTTCACGGGCGATAAAGCCGGGCAAGTCACCGCCCTCGTGCTGACTGGTTTTGTAATCCACAATCCAGCGCACATCATGTTCATCAACAAAAGTGCGGTCAATCACCAGCCGCTCGATCGCGCCGTCCTTTAATACGGTCACCGCAAATTCGCAGGCATCGTTCGCATGGGCACTGAGCAGCCAGCGACCGGTGTCGTCGGCCAATGTACCCTGCACTGCCTGCAAGACCTTGGCGGTCGTCTCGGGCAAATCCCGCTCGGCCACGCCTTCTTCGGCCAGCATTCGGGCAATCACCGGGGTATTGTCCCAATCCCGCAACTGCTGTTCAGTGAGGTATTGCAGACAGCGATGCACCACCGAGCCAACGCGCATCGCGTCGGTGCTCGCCCATTCGTAGGTGACTTCGTGTTCGTCCGCGTCCCTGGTCGTCTCGGCCGGTTGGCTGATCGCAATCGCCGGCGGCGCGGACGACCGTGCACCCACAAGCCGACTGATCCAGGGCTGCACCCACTCTTCCCGCGTGGCTGCGGTACCTTCTCCGCCAGGCAAAGCCGGTGCCTGCATCTGCAGCACCGCCCAGGCACGCTCCAGCAAAGAACCGGTGCGCGGTGCGGCCCACTCATCGTTTTTATCGCGCTTGATTTCGAAGCACAGGTGCAAACGTTTTTTGGCGCGCGTTGCGGCCACGTAAAGCAATCGATCGCGCTCGTTGGCAGCCTGTTCACGTTCAAACCGGCGTATCAAACTTTGCACCGGGTCTGAGTCTTCGCCCACCGCTTCGATGGGTGCCATCAGGTAGCGCGTGACGTTGTCGGCATCACTGAATTCATGCCAGGCCACCACCTGCTTATCGTCCTGACGGGTCGTCCCGTCCAGTGCCGGCAATATGACAACGTCGTATTCCAGGCCCTTGGCTTTAAAAATTGTCAGCAAATGCACGCGCACGGTCGGATCAGCACCGCGGTCCTCACGCGCAGCGAGCCGCTCGTGCAGCAAATAGGCCTCCGCAATGTCGCCGCCCTGATCGTATTCGTCCAGCGTCTGGAAATACTGTTCTGCCAATTCAAGGTCGCGTTGGTCGCGCAGCGCCGCCGGCCCGCCCAAGTCCTGCCAGACGCCTTCGATCCAGTCGCGCAAACACGTCTTGCCGCGACGCTGTCGCGCCGCTTCCACGATCCCTGCCAGCGTTGCGACACGCCGCTGACCGTCGGCGGATAACGCGGCAACCGCATCCGCTGAAGCGATGCGTTCCGGCAGGCATGCCTTCAGGTCGGGGCCGGCCAGCCGCTCAAGATCGGCCAGGGTCAGACCGCACCAGGGTGCGCGGAGCATGGCCAGCCATGCCGTGCGGTCACCGGGATGGGTGAGCGCGCGCGTCAGCGCAATCAAATCCTGCTCCACGGCGGTTTCGCCGGGTTGTTCCAGTCCCGCGCCTGAAAACGCGATCCCGCGGGCACGCAGCTCGGGAACGATCAGGCGCGCCTGATGCCGCGTACGAACCAGAATTCCGATTGTGTCGGTAGCCGAATTCGCGAGGGTCTCCTCGACCAACTCGCCGATGGTTGCCGCCTCGTCGACACGGGCAGGCTCGGCGAACGAATGAATCGCTACCCGGCTGTCAGCGGTGGCCGGTCGCGTGGGCGTGGCTTCAGCAAACTGCACGGCACCGGTTGCCGGATCACTGCGCGCGGGCATCAACGCGCGGAATGTTGCGTTAACCCACTCCACCACGGGAGCTGCCGACCTGAAATTACTGCTGAGCCGGACGGGCTCCAGCTGCAAAGCGCCAATCCCCTGTTCCCACAATTGCATATACAACGACACTTCGGCCTGCCGAAAGCGGTAAATGGATTGCATGGGATCACCGACAACCATCAGGGTACGCCCGTCTGCTCCCGTCCAACCCTCCGTTAGCAGTTCCAGCAGGCGATGCTGGGTGCGGGACGTATCCTGAAATTCATCAATCAGTATGTGCTGAATGCGGTAGTCCAGCCGCAATGCCAGACCGGTGGGGCCGTCAGTATCGGCAAGCGCGTTCAGCGCTGCGCGGGCAATCTGCACGTAGTCAGTTTCACCGCGCTCGCTGAACACCACACTGAGCTCGGCAGCAACCAGCGGCAATACCTGGATGACCGCCGCCAGCGCTTCCCATTGCGCATCGGTGTAATAAGGCTCGGGCAAGGCGCGCACGGTGTGCAAGGCGTCTGCCAGTGCAGCGTCACCTTCCCAGGCTGCCAGCAGGCTCTTCGCCCTATCGGTCATGGTCTTGTCGCCCCCGTCCTTGGGCGTTGGAAAACCGTTGCTCTTGTTTACAGTCTTGCGAAACGCCGGTTCATTTTTCACCAGGCAGAAGTTTGCCAGCGCACGCCACAATCCGATTTGCTCGGGCTCAGGCCTTGGAAACTCTTCACAATCAAGCCAACAACACAGTTCGTGATCGGGGTTCAGCTCACGCAACCGGTCCGCGGCATACGGCAACAACGCGCGCATTTCCTCCCGCGCCGGCAAGCTCAGCAATGCATCGGCTTTATCGAGTTCACGTTGCACCAGTATGCGCAGGCTCTGTTCCAGCACGTCGCGCGCACCGGCATCCAGCGCGCCGCTGCCCAGCAACGGCAACCATTGGTCACGTCGCTCCAGCATCAGCGCCATGAGATCAATAAAGCGGTCAGCCTGGTTATCCAGATGTCGCAAGACAATACTGGCTTGCTGCCCGGTTTGGTCGTCATGAGTAACGTGCTCAAGTGCCCGCCGCGCAGCCAGTTCATAAAGCTCTTTGCGCCGCTCACTGACAACACCCGGCGAGCCACCGGTGCTCACCGGCGCACTGTCGGTAAGCCAGCTGTTTACTGAATCAAAAGTTCGAATGCGCAAGCGGGCGGGAAATTCGAGCAACCGCCAGTTGCGTTCCCGATCACGCTCCAGAACACGGGCGGCCAGTTGCGCCGTCTCGGGAAGACGTTCATCCGGCTGTTGCGGTTGCAAAGCCAGCAAAATGCGATGGCGCATTTCCGCGGCCGCTTTGCGCGTAAAAGTCACAGCCAGAATCTGCTCGGGCTCGTCGACGCGACTGAGTAACGCTAAATAACGTTGCATCAGCAATTCGGTCTTACCGGACCCGGCCGGTGCCTGCACAATCACCGAACGCTCTGGATCGCGTGCGATCTCGCGTTGCTGCTGATCGGCAACCGGCGTGCTCATGCTTCGTCTTCCAGTACGCCGATGCCCGAGTCATAAATTCGACTCAACACCGCAAACTGTCGCCGCGCGGAATCCGGGTTGCGCGGATCCAGGCGAAAATCACCGGCGGCAAAACGCTCGGCCAGTTCTGCTAATTGTTTATCCCAGGCACCCCGCAATTCGTCCCACGACTCGATGAGCTGATTGCGAAACGGATACTGATACTTGACTTCAGTACCGGACTTTCGGCCGGGTGAACGCATGCCCGGGATAGTCGCCGCGATTGCCTCGTCGCCCACGCCGTCGTAACCGATGCCACGCGATGACAGCTGTGCAAAAGCAATACCGGCAGCGTCAGGAACCACGCAGCTGACGTACAACGGCAATTGCAGATCGCGCGGCTGCGCCGGATTCCACGACTGTCGATGCACCTGACCCGTCTTGTAATCAATCACGAGCCGGCTGCCATCGGACTGTTCGTCCAGACGATCGAGTTTTAACTGCAGGATCAGCGGGCCCACTCTCACGGTGTGTTGCTGCTCGCATTCAACGATGCGAAACACGGGACGCCGTTCATCCAGTTCAAGAAAAGCCAGAATACGTTGCAGCTGCTGTTGCAGCTCAAACTCGGCCAGTCGCTGCATAAAGGGCTCACCCGCACCCGGCAATTTGGCCAAGCCTTTGGCAAGCGACGTGCGAACGCGCGCCGCGCGCTCCGCATTTGTTAGCGCGGCGAGCTCGGCCTGCCCGGGCGCAAAGGTATAGAAATCCTCCAGTGCCTGATGGGTGAGATTGCCGCGCTGGAGCGCATTGATGCCCACCGGGGGCTGCCGCATTTCGACGGCACCGAGACGTTTTTCGATAAACGCATTGAGCGGGCTCACCGCTTGCAGATTTAAAACGGAAGCGCCGCCCCGCACCGGCATATCCGGCGGCCAGGCCGGCGGCGGATCATCCGACAACAATTCCGTATGCCCGGCAGCCAGCATCTGTTCGTTCCAGTTGGCCGGAACCGGCAACACCGATTCCGCTGTCATGTCGTCAAAAAACGGGCTCGCGGTTAATGCTTCATCTTCCAGTTGTCGCGGCCAGCTAACGGTAAGCTCCCCTGCGCTGCTGCAAAGTCGCGCAGCAATCTGCTGGGCATACTCCAGCGCAACGGCTGGCGACGCATCGGGCATACCCAGCCGGCGTTGCAACGCGATCGGAATAAAGGGGTGCGGTTTGGCCGCCGCCGGCCAGAGCTCGCGCGCCATGCCGCACACCCACAAATGATCAAAGCGATGCCCGGCGGCTTCCAGCACACCCATGACCTGCACGCCGTTTGGCGCACCCTCGGGTTGAAACAATTGTGCCTGCGCCAGCTGGCGCAGTATTGCCAGCGCCTCGCCACGGCTCATCGCGCTTAGCAACCGCGTACTTTCGGCAAATTCATGCAGCAGGCTTTGCCACGACTTCAGCGCCTGCCAAACCGTGCTGTCCACGCTGTCGTGACCGGGCCAGCCGAGTGCCTCCAGCAGTTCACTGAAGTTTGCGGCCCACGCCGAACCGGTTTGTTGCTTGAGTCGGGTGCCCTCCTCGGCGTGCGCTATCAAGCCCTGCAGCATGGCGGCGAATCCTGGCGCACGGCGCTGACACATCGGCAACGCCGTCGTGAGCGCAAACTCGATGCGCAACGCTTCGCGCAAACGCACATCGAGCGATGCCCGCGCGCCGAGCTCCGCGTCGGCACCCGCAAACCAGCGCGAACGCAACCAAAGGCTGAAGTCATTAAAGATCGCCCGACCCTGCCCGAGTTGCAGCACATTGAAAGCCGCTGCGATCACGGGGACCTGCAACAGTGGCTCGCCGTAGGAAACGTTCAGCGGCGCGTCGGCCGCGCGCCTGCTGATGCGCCAGTCCGGCACGAGTTCATCGAGGAATACGCGGCGCACCGCTGCCGGGCGGTTAGCCAGATCCGGGATCACCACGCCGATGCATGCGTCGGGTTTCTGCTCGAGGCGCTCGCGGGCCCATGCCGCGGCCGCGCGCAATTCGTGAGCAGCATCCTGACAGGGGGCCAACCGCATGAGCGGCTGCTGTGCGACCGGGGAATCCGCGTCGGCGACGATGTTTACTCTGACCCCACGGGTTTTGAGGGTGGTGAGCAGGGATTCGCGTGCGGGGGCCCAGGTGTCGAAGCCGCTGAAAATGTGGGGTGGCAGGTCGTCGAACCGGCCCTTGTCGATATCGTCTGTCAGCACCGCGCAGAGGCGCGCGGTATCCACCAGTCCGGCGTCGCTGCAGCGGTTTCGGTAGCTGCCGGACCAACGCAGCCAGGCCTTCTGGTCGGGCGACAGATCCGGCTGCGTCCATTCCTCGCCCCCGAGTGCTTGCCAGTCATTCAGCAATTCCCAGGCCTGCCGGGCATGGCGGGCCAGTTGCACCGTGCTGCGGCGGTCGGCTGGCTGCTCGGCGGCAGCGACCGTCGCTTGCCACAGCAGTTCGGCAGCGCTGTCGCTCAGCAAGGTTCCCGTCGCGGCGGCCCCGCCGCGCAAGCGCGATTCTTCCCACAGTCGCCGCAACCAGGCGCTCCAGCTCACGATATCGGGGGTTGCCCAGGCCGGCGTGCCGCGCGTGATTTGGCGGCGGTCGTAGGCATGCCGCAGAGTGCGCGCCAACCGGTTATTGGCGGTGACCACGGTGGCTCCGGATTGCAGCGCGTCCAGAAGCGTTTCGTACATCAGGTCGTTACGCAGAAAAACATTATTAATTTTTGTTTTATATGGCTTTTTTATTTAATCAGTTTTTTCAGAATACTGTCGATACGGACGAATACTTCCTCGATCACACCGGCCTCCGGCAACAGGGTGATGCGGAAATAGTTGCGATAATCCACGTTGAAACTGGAACCCGGCGCGACCAGCACGTGCTCTTCCTCCAGCAATTGCAGCGCAAAAGCATGGTCGTCAAAACCCGGCAATGCATCCCGATCGACCCCGACGAAGGCATACATCGAGCCTCCCGGCGGCACCAGCGTCAGGTAAGGGCTGCGTTCAACGTTCTCGATCACCGCGCGGCGCGATTCGTAAAGCCGCCCGCCCGGCTCGATCAGGTCGCGCAGGCTCTGAAAGCCGCCCAGCGCCGTTTGCACGCCCCACTGCCCGGGCACGTTACTGCAGAGTCGCAGCGATGCCAGCAAATCGAGCGCGTGCAGGTATTCGCTGGCCTTGCCGTGTGCGCCGCTAAAGCTTACCCAACCGACGCGAAAACCGCAGGCCCGATAAACTTTGGATAACCCGCTGAAAGTGCCGCACAAGGTGTTCTTCGCCAGCGTCGCCAGCGGCACGAATTCGGCATCGTCGTAGGTCATGCCGTCGTAGATCTCGTCCGCGAACAGCACCAGCCCGTGTTGCTCGGCCAGTGCAACGATTTTTTCCAGCGTCGCGCGACTGTACACAGCGCCGGTCGGATTATTGGGGTTGATCACCACCAGCGCACGCGTCCTGGGCGTAATCAACTTCTCCAGCTGCCCGATGTCGGGTTCAAAACCGTTCGCGGGCGTGCACGGATAGTGCACGGCTTTACCGCCGTTCAGCGTCACCGCGGCGGTCCACAGCGGATAGTCCGGACTCGGTATCAACACCTCGTCACCGGTATTCAACAGCGCCCGCAACGTCAGGTCGATGAGTTCACTGACGCCGTTACCGATAAACACGTCCTCGGCCGTGACGTCCATGACACCGCGATCCTGCTGCTGCATGACCACCGCTTCGCGCGCCGGGAAAATGCCCTTTTGATGGCAATACGCCTCGCTGGTCGCCAGATTTTCGATCATTGCCATGCGGATGGTTTCGGGCGTGCGAAAACCGAACAGACCGGGGTTGCCGATGTTCAGCGAAATTATCTCGTAGCCCTGGCGCTCCATTTCATGGGCGCGCTGCGCAAGCTGCCCGCGTATTTCGTAGCGGACGTTACTCAGGCTGTCGCTGACAGGTATGGATGAACTCATGACGTTAACCGTTGGCGTTACTTTGTTTCAGATAGGCCGCTTCGTCCATGCGCAACATGGCTGACGCGGCTGTTGCCACCAGCAGCATCGCCGTAACGACGCCGAAAGAAACCAGAAAAGACCCGGTGCTGTCGTACAGCCTCGCCGTCATAACCGGCCCCAGCGCACCGCCCAATGTATCCAGCACATTAACGGCACCCAGTATTTTACCCAGCGCCTTGAGCCCGAACAGGTCCGCCGACAACAATTGAATCAGCGTATAGATCCCGCCCCAGCCAAAACCGAAGCCCACCAGCCCGATCCAGATAAACAGGGGGCTTCCGTACATCACCGCCAGCACCAGCGAGACAGAACCGATGACCATCAGGCCCAGGCTGACTAACAACACGCGTTTGCGCCCCAGCTTTTCTGCCAGATAGCCGCTGATAATTTTGCCGACCAGGCCACCGATAAACAAAATGCTCACGCCGGTGGCGGCCATTTGCGCCGGGTAGTTCTCGACGCGCAGAAACACGAAGGTCACGGCTGTCATACCGAGGATGGAATAGAAGGTACAGAAAGCCAGCGTGCAGATAATCCAGAAATTGCGGCTGCGCAGGGCCTCGCCGAGCGTGTAACCGGGCAAGTCGGCGTTGGCGGGCTCGATGTTACCGGCAGCACGGCGCGTCTCTCCGGGCGCTCCCTTAACGACGAAGATCGCAACCGGCAATAACGCCAGCGGTATCAGGGCCAGGTATTGAAATACCTCCTGCCACGAGTATTCCTGCAGGAGCCAAGCGTTTAATTGCGGAAACACCGCATTACCAAGACTGGTGCCGGCCAGCACGAGCCCAATGGCCAGCCCGCGGTTTTTTTCGAACCAGCGGGAAATCAGGTAGACGTTAATCATTAGCCCGCACAACACCAGCACCAGGCCAAAGGCGACGTGAATGGCATAGACATCGCCGAGCATCTCGACGCGGCTGTAGGCGAAGTTGCACAGGGCCAGTAAGGCGAGTCCGACAATAATAAGTGGCTTCACGCCCACCCGGTCGGCGAGCCAGCCGGCCGCCATGCCTAAAATGCCGGCGGTCGCGAACATCAGGCCGTCGCGCAGTTTCAACTCGCCCAGAGAAATCTCACGACCCGCGCTTTCGCTCAGCGTCTGCAGCAACTCCAGATCAAAAACGGTGATGCCGCCAATGGTGATTCCATTCGAAACAAACAGTATAAGAAACGAGCACAAGACTATGATCCAACGATAAAAGTTGGTCTCAGGAGAAGCAGAAATCATCGCGTTATCCGGGCTCTCTGGTGTAGGCCCCGTGCTGCGGGGGCGAAGGCGCAACATTCTACACGGAACCCGATGCCGCTAAACCCTCCCCAGCGGGCGTCGAACTCGCCCCGGTGGTCGGGTTGCGGCATCATGGCGGTTGTTTCATTTCGCGGATGAGCCCCATGCTTAAAGAAATCGCCCTGGTCACGATCACCGTCAGCAACCTCGGTCAGGTCGAGCAAGCTTGGCAGGATCATTTCGACTACCGCACCGTTGCCAGCGGCACCGTCAGCGCTGCACTCGCGGAACACTGGCAAGCCACACAAATGCAGGGCGCACCCTACGTGCTGATGCAACCGGCTAACGACGCGCCGACCCTGGTTCGTTTGGTTGGCGACGAAGCCGTCGAAAATTACCGGCCGATGACCAGTCATGGCTGGAACGCCACCGAACTGCTGGTCAGCGACACCGATCGCGTCGCTGCCGGCATGGAAGACTCTGCGTTTGAGGTCATCGGCAAACCGCGGCCGTTGTGGGACGGGCCCGATGCGCCACGCGTCATGCAGGCGCTCGGTGCCGGTAATGAACTGCTGTACCTGACCACCAACAAGCAGGCCATGGCGGGCCTCGGGCTGGACGACAGCATGCCGCTGGTGGAACGGCCTTTCATCATGGTGGCCGGCGGCTCGTCCATGAGTGAGTTTCGGGCGTTCTACGCGGATACGTTGGGCCTGCAATTGGACCCGCCCATGGACTTCCCCATCACCATGGTGTCCAAGGCCAACAATTTACCGCTGGACACCACCTACGGACTCGCGGTCGTGAATTTATCGCCCGGTTATTTGATCGAGGTGGACGAACTGCCGGATTCGATCGGTCCGCGACCGGTTGCCAAAGACCGGTTGCCGCCGGGCATCGCGGTGGTGAGTTTTACTGCCGATCGCGCGGTCGACAACCTGGACTGGCTCAAAATGCCGGCTGTGCTGGCAGAAGCACCCTACAACGGTCGCAAGGTCGGGTTGCTGCGCGGCCCCGCCGGCGAACTGATCGAGGTGATACTGACCGCGCCTTAAGCCGCGTGATGCTTCGGCATCACGGCGTAAACCAGCAGGTACACGACCACCGAAACGATTAAACCCAACAGTGACGGAACGGTCGTTTCCGGGTCGAACACAATGTTCTGTGAATTCATGACGGCGACGACCGCGCCGACGATGTAACCGGCAAAGGCCGCTGGCCGCCACACCGGTAATCGCTCTAAACTGTCCGCGTTAAAGCGCCCGCGCATCACAAAATAGAAGTGACCGATCACCGGTCCGATCAGCGGCGGCACGATGCTCGCCAGCAATTCAATCCATTCCAGAAAATACTGATAAATATTCAGGCCGACGATCGTGCCGAGCACACCGCAAATCACCGTCATGACGTGCTGCGGGCGTTTAAACACACTCGATGTCTGAATCACGGGCAAATACAAATTAGCGTCGCCCGTCGTCCACAACGCCATGCTCATGCCGACCACGCCGATGAATGCAATCACGGCGCCCTGCTCGCGCAGGTAGGTCGTGAAATCAAAGGTGCCGGACACCACGCCGCCGAGCGCACCCACCACCTGCAAAAACCATTGCGCGATGATCATCACAATAAACGGGATGGCAATCGCGACCCATGCCTTGCGCGCAAAGCGCGTGTATTCCGGCATCACAATCGCACCGACAATCCACGAACCGATCACCAGGTTCATCGCCTTGAGGAAACTGAGCGGCTGCTCGTTGTTCGCCACCGTGTCCGCCGACATTTGCAAAAAGCCGCCCCAGCCACCGGCCTGCTCGATGTTGATCCACGCTGCGTAGAGGCCGACGCCCACCAGCACCGCCACGGCTGGAAAACTGACGATTTCCAGCCCGCGCACGCCAAAGTAGGTGGTGGCGGTGAACAACAAGCCGGCGACAATGGCGACCGTGTAGAACGTTGCGCTGTCGGCATCACCCGCCCAGGCCATGCCGAAGGCTCCGACCACAATGCCCTGCCAGCCGATCAGCAACAACGCGATCACCAACACCGGCAGATAGGCGCCAATTTGTCCGTAAACGAGTTTGTACAGCAAGCCGCTGTTACACGCGGTCTTGTAGCCGACGTAGCCCACCAACGCACCAATGATGAAGTTTGCGGTGTTGCCGGCGAGCGAGGCTGCAATCATGTCGGGCCAGAACACCTGCCCGCTGCCCAATGCCCCGCCGGTGATCAGGCCGGTGACCAGAAAGCCCCAGCCAAAAGCCAGGGTTAGCAGCGGGCCCGCACCGCGCCGCTGCGAATCCGACAACGGTGTTACCGGATTGTCGTCACTGGCCTGTTCGCTCGCCGCGTCGTAATGCCACCATGCCCGCAGTTTCTCCAACATCGCAATTCCCCCCGGAACGTTGTTGTGCGCTTTTTAACGGTATCGGCTAAGCGTGTCGATTACTCGCCGTCGCCGACCAGCTCCGTTAATTCGTAATAGGTCTGCATGTAGCCGCCGATGTCACCGCGCAAAAAAGTGAAATTGCCGTCGCTGGTGCACCAGAGATCGTAATCGGGATGGGCTTCCGGCAATCCGGGCGCGGACACCATCTGAAAGTGGTAGGAGTCAAAATCGCCGGCTGCGACGGTAATGCGTTCTTCACCAATGTACTTCACGTGCATGCCGATCTTGAAGAGCATCGGGCCGGTTGCACCGCGATGATCGGGCGAACACAGCAGCATTTCGTCGAGCGCCTGCACTTCGCCGACTTTGGTGCGATCAAATAACCGCATGTGCCAGGCATCACACGCAATGGCGTGGTTCTGGAAGGTTTTCGGCCAGCCGTTGGTATCCATGCGCTGGGTCACGCGACCTTCGAGCGCGGTGTAGGTTTCGCATTCGATAAAACCGTCGCCCATGCGAAACCATCCCGTGCCCATGAACTTGTCGTCCACAACCAGGCGCACGAAACAATCCGTCGGCCGCCAGTCTTTATCCAGACTGTAAGTCGCATCGCGCATCACGCTCGGCCGGTCGTCGATTTCGCTGTGCACAATGATCGTGCGCCCGCCGTCGGCATACGTATTCGTCTGAAAATATTCGCGCCCGCGAATCTGCCCTTCACGGCCGGGTTTTTTACTGGTGTAACGAATCGTGCCACGCACGGTGCTGTGATCACGCTGCAGAATGCTGTCGTTCATTGTTATTAAGTCCTTGCAAAACCATTGGCCAGCGATGCAAGCACATCACGCGGCCGGGAAAAAGGGCGACCATTCTAGCGTTGCAACGGTTAAATGTCCTTGCCAAGCGCGACCGGTCGCTCCGGATCGGTGATCCAACCGCTCCACGAACCCACGTAGAGGCGTGGCAGCGGCAATCCCGCCAGTTCCATCGCGAAGACATTGTGGCAGGCCGTCACGCCGGAACCGCACATCGCGGCGACATTGACCGGACGATTCGCGAGCAGCGTGTCGAATTCGGCGCGCAACTGTGCCGGCGATTTGAAGCAACCGTTCGCATCCAGGTTCTCGGTGAGCGGTCGGTTGATCGCACCCGGTATGTGCCCGGGGCGTTTATCGATTGGCTCGACTTCGCCCGCAAATCGAGCCGCATCCCGCGCATCCACCAGTGTCAGCGTGTTGCTTGCCAGGCCGTCGGCGACTTCATCCGCCGACACGGTGCCGACATCCGCATCACGAATCGGATAGCGGCCGTCACTTAACGACGGTTGTTCTGCCGACAACGGCAATCCGGCCGCCTCCCACGCCTTCAACCCGCCGTCAAGCAAGGCGGCTTTCGGGTGCCCGGCCCAGCGCAGCAACCACCACAAACGCGCCGCCATGGCACCGCCGGCATTGTCATAGGCGACCACCAGCGTGTCCGGCGTGACGCTCCAACTGCCCAGCAAATCAGCAAAGGCATCTCGATCTGGCAACGGGTGGCGACCGGTGTGAACCCCGATCGGACTGGCCAGATCGCGGTCGAGGTTGGCGTAGAACGCGCCGGGGATATGCGCGGCCTCCCAGGCTTTGCGACCCGCCGGCGGGTCCATCAGGTTAAAGCGGCAGTCCACGATGACCGCATCAGGCCGTTTGGTCAGTTCCTGCGCAGATATCAACATGCTGACTGATTACCCTCAACAATTACGCTGGTTCACAGCGTTGAGTTTTGTCACCGGATGCACCGGACTTGTATCGTTTGCCAATGATATTGGAAAATACGCGCACAGGCGCGGCCTAAGCAATACAACCAGTACCCCGAAGCGGTTGATAACACCGGGGCCGCGCATACCGGCGCTCCCCCAGGAGCCCGCGAGACAACGCCGGGGCAATCAGGAGCAGTGAATGAACAAGATACTCGTCTGCATCAAGCGAGTCGTTGATTACAACGTGCGCATCCGCGTCAAACCGGACGGCAGCGGCGTCGTCACGGACGGCGTCAAGATGAGCGTCAACCCCTTTGATGAAATTGCGATTGAAGAAGCACTGCGCATCCGCGAAGCCGGTAACGCGCAGGAAGTGGTCGTCGTCAGCATCGGCGACAGCGAGAGTCAGCAGCAACTGCGGACTGGATTAGCAATGGGCGCTGACCGGGCGATATTGATCAACACTGACAGCGAGGTGGACCCCCTAGCCGCCGCGCGTGCGTTCAAGGCGCTGATCGACAAGGAAAGCCCCGACCTCGTCATAATGGGCAAACAGGCCATTGATGACGACTGCAACCAGACCGGACAAATGCTCGCGGCACTCTGGGATCGACCGCAGGCCACCTTTGCCTCCAAACTCGAACTGAGTGACGGCAAGGCGCGCGTCACGCGCGAAGTCGATGCCGGGCTGGAAACCATTGAAGTCGATTTACCCGCCGTTGTGACGACCGACCTGCGTCTTAACGAACCGCGCTACGTGAAACTCCCCGACATTATGAAGGCGAAGAAAAAGCCATTAGAGACTTTGCAATTAGCGGAGTTGGTTGCGGACGCGACCTTGCAGGTCAACGCCAACAACTGGGCAGCGCCGGAAGCGCGCAGCAAGGGCGTGATGGTGAACAGCGTGGATGAACTGATCAGCGCACTGCGCGACAAAGGCCTGGTGGCCTGAGCAACGGATACGGATTAGGAACGAGACATGACAAAGGTTTTGATTGTTGCCGAACTGGACGGCCACGCACTTAACAGCAGCACCCGCAAATGCGTCGCCTGCGCCGCCAAGCTCGGTGCCGACAGCATTGACGTGCTGGTGCTCAGCGACAACTGCGCGGACGCTGCCAAGGCAGCCGCCGCCATTGACGGCGTCAGCAAAGTGCTCACCTTGGAAGCAACGCATAACAGCGCACCGCTGGCCGCCGTGCTGGCCCCGCAAATTGCTGCGGCAGCCGAGGGCTACACCCACGTGTTCGGCCCCTCCACGACTTTTGGTAAAGACGTGATGCCCCGTGTTGCCGCCCTGCTCGGTGTCGGTCAGGTCAGCGACATCATGAGCGTAGAATCAGCACGTTCGTTCACGCGCCCGGTCTATGCCGGCAATGCGTTACTGAGCGTATCCGTACCCGAAGGCAAAACCATTGTTGCGACGGTTCGCACGGCATCGTGGAAAGACGCCGCAGACGGCGGCAACGCACCGGTTGAAGCGCTGCAGGTCAACGCGCCCATTCCGACCCACACGCGCTTTGTAGAACTGGCCGCTGCCGCCAGCGAACGCCCCGACTTGCAGACCGCGAAAAAAGTCATCTCCGGCGGACGCGGTGTCGGCAGCGCAGAGAACTTCGACATCATTTACAAACTTGCTGACAAGCTTGGCGCCGGCGTGGGCGCATCACGCGCCGCCGTTGACGCGGGTTACGTCGCCAATGACATGCAGGTCGGACAGACCGGCAAGATCATTGCGCCGGAACTCTACGTGGCAATCGGCATCTCCGGTGCCATCCAGCACCTCACCGGCATCAAGGATGCCGGAACCATCGTTGCGATCAACAAAGACCCGGAAGCACCGATCTTTGAAATCGCCGACATCGGACTGGTAGGGGACTTATTCGAGATCGTGCCGGAGCTGGAAGGGAAGCTGGGTTAACGCCGTGCTCACCAGTAAATTGCGAGCGCAGCGAGTAATTTATCAGCGTGCAGCTCTTTAGTTATATGCCCTTCGCATCAGTAGCTCACAGGTATTGCTTGGAATTGGTGAGGCATTTTCGTTTGGTCAGGGGTGCGGTCACGTAGTCTTCGTCCAGAAACCGGATGAGTTCTTTCAGTTGCTTCTTGTCTTCTGGGATAACCAATTTGCCATCGTCGTTGACCATGATAGTGATGCGGTGTTCTTCAGGTAGTTCGGCGTTGAAGTTTTTGGCGACGGTTTGGATATCGGCAACAGTGAGGTCTTTCAGAACTTCATTCTCTTGCAACAGGGCGATTTTCTTGCGGATGATGGAGTCTGCTTGCTCCTTGAAGCTGGCTTCGTTCTCGAACGTAAAGAGGTCAGTGGCAGCGAAGTCGTCAAGATCGGTGTCGGTGGCTTCGCGGTAGTAATCGGCCAGATCCAAGAAGCGTTTGGTATTGTGATAGGAGCTGAAATACAGAGTGCCGTTGTGGAAATGGGCAGTGAGCTTGTCTTGCAGCATCAGCCCCGGCTCTTCCAGTTTTTTATAGATATTGCCGCTGCCGATCAGGGTAAAACCGCGCTTGAGCAACTTACCGGTATCGAAAACCTGAAAATTGACGGTTTTGTTGGCGGCTGTCCAGGTACCACTAAACAATGCCTTGATGCGGTGCGTTTCGGTATTAAGGTCCAGCACCCGACAAGTGAGCGGATTGCCAATGGCCTGCGCAATAGTAGGCGGTAATGGGTAATCGGTAATCGAAAAGATTTCGCCCTCATCCACGTTGTAGCTGCCCGTGAAGGCGATGGCCTGTCTGTCGCCCAGCAGTGCCGTCTTTTGCTCGGCAAAGAGTTGTGCCAGATCGATGTTGAGCGCGGCCGTCAGGGGAATGCGGCGGATGGACGCAACGTCATCATCGACCAGAGCGAACAGGTTCGAGGGATTATTATTGGGCATGGTTGGCGTCCAGGATCATGTATTCGGTCAGTTGCACCACCTGCGAGACGGCTTTGCAGTCGGTAATGTTCTGACGGGTGATCAGCACATAGGTGATATCGCCCTCGATGGTCACCTCAAAGAAGTGATAGCCGAAAAACCCCAGCAAGGGGTTAAAGTGGTAGGCGTGGGAGTTGTAGACGATAAAGAAAAAGAGCACCGCCACAAACACCAGCACCGGCAGACTGATGGTGCTCTGACTCTGATTGATCAGCGGCAACAGGTAGACCAGCAGAAAGCCGACGATCTCCTTGTCCACGGTTTTCACCGATTTGATCTTCACCGGTAGACGCTCCAGCCCGTGGCGCGAGGCCGACAGCCATACCAGCCCGAAGCACAGGCCACTCAAAACCAGCGCTGCCAGCAGATAATGGCTGCCCGCCAGCCAATGAGCCGCCAGATTCTCCGTCCACGGCACGCCCCGCTGCCAAGCACTGCTGGTTTCAACAAACCACAGCGTCAGGCAGATGGGGGCCAGTGCCGTGGACACTAGCGCCAATTTGGCGAGCCGGTTAAGCACGGGCGGCCTCCGGGGCATCAGCGCTGGCCCTGCTCTTCTTCGCTGCGGGTTCAGCTGCGCTGTTATGGCTGAATGCTTCTTTTAAGACCGCCTGCATCAGTTGCTCGGCGTGGGTCTGGTTTTGGGTTATTTGGGTTTCCAGTTGGTCACAGATGGCGAGCAGTTTATCTGCCTTATCGATTATCGTCTCTTGTTCATCTATCGGGGCCAAAGGAAAGCGAAAACCGGATAGCTTTGTAGCATTTATGTTTGACTGACCAAGTGCATCAGTTTTAACTTCATCGCACCATTCTGAATGCAGGCGCGAATTCATCACTATATTGGCATAATCAGGTAAGATACTGCCTGCCATGTGGAACCGAACCAAGTACCCGGCGTAGATCGCTGTCTGGCATCCTCTGTATAGAGCCGTTTTCCCAACTAGCTCTCTGCTGTTCGTTCGATTAAAAAGCAAATCGCCCTCGATCAGTCTATATTTTTCAATTTCAACTGTATCGCTTGAATATACCAATCCATTCCAATCTACTTCACCAGATTGAATGTTTCCCATCCTTAGGACTGGAACATCGCCACTTTTCTTTGATTTACTGCTGGTCCCGTATTGAAATCCGTAGGCAACATCACCCAACCGACACCACTCCCACCCTTGCGGCAGCTCAAACGGCTTTTCCTTATCCGTCATCGGTCGCAACGGTTTTTGCACCTTTATTTTTTTGTCTTTGACCAGTTGCGCTTTTTCGACGGCGATGCGTTTGAGGAGTTCGCTGGCCGGTTCTACATTGGGGTTTTGCGCTCGCCAGGCGGCGGTCAGCTTCCCTTCGATGGCTTCCTGCAAAATCTGCTGACGCAGTTTTTTCAGCAGGGTTTGTTGGTCGGTGAGTTCGGATTTGACTGAGGCAACCTCGACTTCGATGCTCTTTCGCTGTGCAAGTATCTCTTTCTGCTTACCTTTTGGTGGAACGGGCAGTTCTATTTGAGCAAGATCTTCAAATCGGAGAGCTTTTCTTACGGTGCCTCGGGCATACTTACCAATCTGCCTGAGCCCTTCTTGCGATTTGAGAAAATCCAGTAACAACTCAGGGATTAGTTCGTCAGTAGTCTTAAAAACCACATAAGCAGGACTGACCAATCCCCTTTTACCCGCCGGGACTAACCCTATAGAGCCAACATTTATTCGATATGGGTTGTAGGCAAAATCACCTTCCTCAATAAGAAGGTACTTAGCGAGGTCTTTTGATTTCTTATGGTCAGTGACCGTAATGCCAAGCTTATTCGATACTCCAAGAACTTCCATTTCCTCGAATCCGGGAATTGACTCAGCTCGAATAGCTTTCTTAACAACAAAATCAGCAAGTCGCGTTGTGCTCACTACACCAACTCCTTGCGCAACTGCTCCAGCAACTGATCGCCCTTGGCAAAGGACTGATGCAGCAGGTGGAGCAGCTCGGTGCTGCTATGCTGTTTTTCTTCCTCATCGCGGTGCGGGTTCTTGATGTCGAGGTTGTAGCCATTGGCCTTGATGGTGTCGATATCCGCCTGCCAGGCCTGTTCATTGGCTTCGCGCTTCACTTTATTCGAGCTCCACCAGCTTTTCAGGGTGTCAAACTCGGCCAGCTGAATGGGCTTGGTTTTGGAGTAGGCCTTGTAGCCTTCCGGCAGTTTGTGTTCGTAGTACCAGATGGCCTTTGTCGGCTCGCCCTTGGTGAAAAACAGCAGATTGGTGGCCACCGAGGCGTAGGGCTGGAATACTGAGTTGGGCAGCCGCACGATGGTGTGCACGTTGCATTCTTCCAGCAGTTTCCGGCGGATACGTTGTTTGACACCATCGCCGGTAAGGGAACCGTCGGGCAAGACAATGGCGGCGCGGCCACCGTCCTTGAGCAGGTGGATCATCAGGATCAGGAACAGGTCGGCCGATTCCTTGGTACGGTAGGTTTGCGGAAAGTTGTTTTCGTTGTTGTTGGAGACCACGCCACCAAAAGGCGGGTTGGCGATGATAAGGTCTACCCGGTCTTTGCGGGTATATTCGCTCAAAGGGCGCTGCAGGGAATCGCCAAACTGGATGTTTGGGGTAATGATGTCGTGAAGGATCAAATTAGTGTTGGCCAGCATATAGGGCAGCGGTTTGTATTCCCAGCCGCGCACATTGTGGGCAATGGCTTCGCGCTCGGCCACAGTGCTGGCGCTGGCTTTGAGGTGCTCGATCACCGCCGTCAGGAAGCCGCCGGTGCCGCAGGCGGGATCAAGCACGGTCTCGCCGTGGGCGGGATTGACCATTTCAGTCATAAACTGGGTGACGGCGCGTGGGGTATAGAACTCGCCCAGAGTGCCAGCGCTTTGCAGTTCGCTCAGGAAGGTTTCATAAATCTGGCCGAACAGGTGCAGGTCTTTGCTGTTGTTGAAGTCGATTTCGTTCAGCTTGTTGATCACCTGCCGCAGGTGAATGCCGGACTTCATGTAATTGTAGTTGTTGGCAAATACTTCATGCACCAGCACGGCGCGACGCTTGGCGGCGGACAGATCAATCTCGGATAGCGTGGGGAACAGCTTGCGATCGACAAACTGCAACAGCTCGTCGCCGGTTATGCCTTCGTCATCCCCGGCCCATTCGTCCCAGTGCAGTTCAGCGGGGATGGGCGAGGTGTAGTGGTCGTCCATCAGCTCCAGCTCTTTGTCCTTGTCGCTGAAGATTTTCAGAAACAACATCCAGCCCAGTTGCAAGATGCGCAGCTCGTCGCTGCCGGTGCCGGTGTCTTGCCGCATGATGTTGCGGGCGGATTTTACGATGCCCGATATGTTTGCCATGTTACTTGTTGTTCCAGTGAGATTTTTCGTAGGCGCTTTGCTCTTCCCGACCTAGCGGTTGCGAGGAGCAACCGCTGCGCACGAAAAAGTCTTCTTTGCCTTCATATTGGATGAATACCGGCTTGCTGCTTCTGGATACCTTGATGCGGCATATCTGTGCGTCTTCAATGGTGGGGAAACTGATCTTTACATGGGAGATCAGCCCTGCTCCGATGTATTTCTTGATAATTTCTACCAGGTGCAGCTCAAAGCCATCAATATTGGGTTTCGACAAGGTAGAGATATCATCAACCAGGCCCAGCATATTCTGGTTATCGTCCACCCCGATAAAAAGATTGCCGCCCTCGCTGTTCATGAAAGCAGAGATGGTTTTGGCAATCACATACTCCAGCTTTTTGTTCACCTCCTTGCTTCGCAGGTCAAAACGCAAGGTTGACTTGAATTCGACGGTATCGCTCTCTCCCGACACGATCAGCTCTTGCACCTCTTCGTTGGCCGGCTCTTTGTGGCTAAGATCAATGCGCGATTTAAGCTCCCGGTAGATCAGCTTCGCGCGCGCCTGCAAAAAGGTCTGATAGTCATTGCTTTCGATGCCGAAGCCTTCGACATCAATAAAATGGGTTTGCAAGGCTTTGTTGATCTGGCTGTTTTCGTCCTGAAAATCCGCTATATATTGCGACGGCGCTTTGGCGCCGATCTTGCGCTTGTTCAGGTGGTCGCTGACAAAGGTGATATTCACCAAGCTGTTGCTGTTGAGCACCGTCTTGTTTTTCAGGTAAGCCTTGGGGAAGAAGTGGTGATAATTCTTGCTGCTGGCGACCTTCAGCCATGAGTTGTCGAGAATGACCTTGCCGTTATCCTGAAAATCCTTTGGTTCCTGATAGGCCAGCAGGCACAACACGGCCTTGCAATAACTGTTGCCAGCGCTGAAGTTGTTATCTATCAAGGCCTGTGGCGAATCAAGGTAAACCTTGATGTCACTGTAATCGGGCCGCTGGCCGGCGAGAATCTGGTCGATGCGCTTGATGTCCTGTGCCAGCTTTGATTCCGTTGAACTGGAGTAGCGGGACGATAAGGAAATACGCCAAAAGAACTCCTCAAGGTATTTTCGCTGGTCGCCACCTGGCTTGCCCTTATTGACGTGAAAGAAATAAGCAAAGGGCACCAAAAGGGAGTCATAAGGGAGCAACTGGGAAACCGGGATGCGATAGGTTGTGCGGAAATAATCGACACTATCCTTGAGAGCTGAAATGACGAAATCCCAGCTGTCGATAATGCTTTGCTTATGCAGGGCGAGGATGGTTTTACGCTTGCATTCCCTGGTGCGGCTTAATAGCAGCGCCAACAGACTCAGCACCACACTGCTGGATATGCCTTCGTATTTGATTTCCTTAAGCTCCTTGATGAAACCTTCCCACTTCACCTGCATGTCGAATTGTTGGGGCTCGTCGTAGGTCTTGGCGGACATGATTTCAAACAGGGTCAGGGTTTGACCGCCCGTGTTGATGCGGGTGAAAACTTCAATTGCCGAATCAATATCTTCCTTTCTCAGGATGACGGTCGAAAAATCATAGGTGTCAAAAGCTCTGGAATACGCATGGATCTTCTTGAAGTGCTCATCGGAGAAGCGCTCCTTGATATCGGTCATTCTGTCCATAAAGTTCAATACATCAGATAACGAGATGAATTTTTCACTCGTTGCTTCTTCGGTGATCACTTGCTCATCGTTATCGTTGATATCGGCATCAAGATTTACCACGATGCTGCCGTAGTCCGTAATCTTTTTTTCGCCGACTTTCTGGATATGCGCCCCCAGATAGGCTGCAAACAATGAGGTGATTCGCTGCTGTCCATCTAGAACATACTGCACTTTGACGCCGTCCGGGGTGTCGGGAATGTTCAGGTTGCCAACGTTCTTGATGTCGTTGATGCGCTCGTCTGTTTGCCAAAGAATAAAGGTGCCGATGGGATAACCCTTTAAAATGCTGTCCAGCAGCTTGGCTGTCTTATCGATGGTCCAGACAAAATCGCGCTGGAATTTCGGGATCTTGATGATGCCTTTCTGGATCTCATTGATGAGGTCAGAATATTTTTTTGAATCGGGTTTTGGTTGTTCAAAATTCATGTTTTATGCCGCCTGATACAAGGCTTGTTCCAGTTGGGTTAAGGCCTTAAAGTATTGTGGCTTGCCGCCGAAGAGTTTGATAATTTCTGTCGGGGTGCCGAACTTGCCGAAGGGATTGACCTTGAGCACCTTGATGTCTTCGATGTTCTCGATGCCTTCGTCGGCGTATTTGTCCAGCAGGGCATCCAGCACTTTGCGGGCCTGCTCGCCATACTGAGTAAATACGTCGCGCTTTCTGACTTGTTTGGCGCGCTCTGCACGGGTGAGCGGTGGCTGATCGAAGGCGGTGTGACAGATCATGTCGAAGATATCCATCTCTTTGCCGATGGCTTCCTTGAGGTTTTCCAGCACGATGCCCTGTCCAGTGAGCTCGTCGATGATGGCCTGTTTTTTATCGGCGCCGTGCCATTTGCTAAGAAAGTCATCCAGTGAGTGGTATTGCTCGCGCACTTTCTGACGGGTGTAGTCCTTCAGGCTGCCGGTGATCAGCTTGCCGTTGCCGTCCATATACTGGATGCGCTCGTTAAGGATGGCAACATTGACGCCATTGACGTAGTACTTGGCGCGCGGTTCGCTGATGATCTCCCCGCCGGTGATGATTTCCGGGAGTTCAGGCGGCAGCTCGAAAATGATCTCCTCGCCGGTTTCATCGGTGATGGTGTCGCATTCGGCGATCTCTACTTCGGGGGTGTCAAAGTCGTCATACTCACCCAGCTCTTTCACGCGCACCGGGTCGCCGTCGAAGTCCGGGTCAGCAAACAGGTCGGTGACATTGCGGAAATCCAGAATGGTGAAAAAGGTCTTGCCGAACTCTTCGTTGATGCGGGTGCCGCGCCCAATGATCTGCTTGAATTCGGTCATCGAGCCGATGTTGCTGTCGAGCACGATCAGCTTGCAGGTTTGCGCATCCACACCGGTGGTCATCAGCTTGGAGGTGGTCGCAATCACCGGATAGCGCTCTTCCGGGTTGATGAAATTGTCGAGCTCGCGCTTGCCCTCGTCGTTATCACCCGTAATCTGCATGACGTATTTGGGGTTCTGTGCCATCAGGTCGCTGTTGGCATTGGCCAGCGCGGTACGCATACGCTGGGCATGGTCGATATCGACGCAGAAGACGATGGCTTTGTCGAAGCGGTTGGTTTTGGTCAGGTATTCGGTGATCTTGTTGGCCACGGCTGCGGTGCGCTCGTCGATAACCAGGCTCTTGTCGTAGTCCTTACGGTTGTAGATGCGATCATCCACTAATTGGCCGCCCTTGTCGGTCTTGCCTGCCTCCGGTCGCCAGCCTTCCAAATCAACATTCAGGCCGACCCGCAGCACTTTGTAGGGGGCAAGAAACCCGTCCTGAATGCCCTGCTTGAGCGAGTAGGTGTAAATGGGGTCGCCAAAGTATTCGGTGCTGGAAACGGTTTCGGTTTCCCTGGGCGTGGCGGTAAGGCCGACATGGGTGGCGGTTTTGAAGTAATCCAGAATTTCGCGCCATGCGCTGTCTTCCGACGCGCTGCCACGGTGGCACTCGTCGATGACGATCAGATCAAAAAAATCAGGGCTGAATTCTCGGTAAGCGTCCTTGTCTTCGTCGTAGTTGGTCAGCCCTTGATAAAGCGCCAGATAGATTTCGTAGGATTTGTCGATCTTCTTGTGCTTGATGACCGTCATTTTGTCTTTGAAATGAAGGAAATCGCCACGCCTAGTCTGGTCTATCAGGGCATTGCGGTCGGCCAGAAATAGGATGCGTTTTTTGGCCCCGGCCTTCCACAGGCGATGGATTATCTGAAAGGCGGTATAGGTTTTACCGGTGCCCGTAGCCATCGTCAGCAGAATGCGCTGCTGGCCTTTGGCAATGGCCTCTACCGTTCGGTTGACTGCGATTTGCTGATAATAGCGCGGGCTACGACTGGTGCCGTCAAAGAAATAGTCCTGAGCGGTGATACGTTCTGCTTCTGGCGAAGTGATGCCTTTGTAGCTTTTGTAACGCTCCCAAAGCTGTGCCGGCGGTGGAAAATCGTGCAGCGGGAGTTCGCGCTCGACACTGCCGCTGGCGGCTGTGCGGTCGTGTTCAAAAAAGGCATCGCCGTTACTGCTGAACACCGAAGGGATATCCAGAATGGCGGCGTAATCCAGCCCCTGCTGTATGCCTGCCATGACCGAGTGCTTATTGTCCTTGGCCTCAATGATGGCGACCGGGATATTTGGCTTGTAGTAAAGGATGTAATCGGCCCGCTTGCGCTTGCCACGGGTGGTGAGATTGCCCTTCACATAGATACGGCCATCGGTGAAGCCGACTTCCTCGCGGACTTGTTTCTGCATGTCCCAGCCCGCCTGTTCCAGCGCTGGCGTGATGAACTTGGTGCAGATGTCCCGTTCTGATAGTGCTTTTTTAGTCGTCATCCGATGGTCGAGTTCCCTTGGTTGGTTCGGGCGGTGGTGGACATATAACGCCGTGAACAGCCGCGATTCACGCGGCATGCAGTAAGCGGCAGCGAAGGCGCAGTCGGGTCAAACGGCGGTTACTTCACCTTGTTATGCGTCGCCTCTATCATCTATTAGGTTTACTTCTTCTTGGATTACCCGACGGCAAAGCCATTGCAGCTGGTGAAATAAGTAGCGCTCATAGCTTGTTAATTTGCTTTTCCCTCGGTGAACGATTTTTGATCGAATATCGTAAATATCCTTAAATTCTCTCAAGATTTGCTCTCGCTGATTGTGATCTTTACCGATTAGATACGCACACCTATTGCGCAATAGTTCATTCAGTCCCATCGCGTCAGAAACAGCTTTGTCGCCCAGCAGAATCTCCAGCACGACCATAGCTTGCAGGAAAGACAATAGCTCATTCCTCCCGCAGCAGCTATCGAAGAACCATTGCCCAGCGAGAATAAGTCTTTCAGCTTCTTTGCCACTGCGGAATACTTTGCTTACCTCGGCAAGCTTACGTACTGACCAAGTATTCCTCTTTTGCTCCGTATCCAACTGCCCGCCTAGATCATTGAACTCTATGTCGTTATATGCGCGAAATACATCTTCGGACAGCTCATTAGTGTCATCTATTTCCCAACCTGAATCGAGCAATCGATGAATTGCAAAGTGATTCTTTGGCGGAAATTGGGAGAATGAGTGATCTAGCTTGATAAGTCGGAGAGCAATACATAAACCCAGGAATGCTCGCAATAGAGATCTAACGTGATGGTCCGTTTCGGTCGAGACATATTTCCCAACGAATCCAGCGCATTGGATCTGAATATACGGACATTCAAAGTCCCATTCGTCTGGCTCGTTCGCGAACAATAGCCCCTTACCAAACAGCCATCTATCACGACCCTCGATTCCTGACACAAGCGGATATTGTTCTGCAAGACCATCATCCGGCAAAACTAACCTAATTTGGTCGCTAATCTCGAATACGTTGCCAGATTCCTGCAACACCTGAACTAGAAAGGTCTTAAATTTTATTGAGTACGTATAAGTCCAAGGAAGGCTCTCAAATTCATATATTAGGCGCTGAGCGGTAGCTATGGCGTCCGCATACTCAGGCAACTCGGTTAGCCTTCGGTGCGGAAAATCGGAGTCATACTCCTGATTCTCATGCAGCTCTTTCGCCAGAACTCCATATAAAAAGTCATATAGGGGCCATTCACCAATAAACCCATGCAACTGATCTACTAGATCCCCATGATCAGGCAATGCTGCGCCGGCACGATAAAGGCCGAAAAGGTTTTTACGATCTAGGTAGCTATTGTTCTTGACGAATACTGTTGGCAATTGATTCGCCAATTCGGCGACTAAGCGTTCCTTACACTGCGGATGTATTTCGATGGTCATTGTCTAAGAGACGCATAACGCCTTGGGCACGCGGATTTGAGGCGCCACGCGGCTTGCAATAGCAACCGCGATGGCGGGTCAAAGACCGCTTGCCCCAACTGGTTATGCGGCGTCATCATCTCTAGATTCCGAATCAATTGTTGTATGAGCCGTACGGGGGCTTGGGGGCGAACCGGTAATTTCCTCGTAAAGGACTCCAGCGAATACTGCTCCAGCACCAAAAACAACCCATAGAGGGACCCCGATAGCTGTTCCAAGCGCAGCAATCCCCGCGCCCTGGCCTCCAAACAAAGCTATGCCCACTAGCGACCCCGTAATTCCCAGCCTACCTTTGATACTTCTTTCGTCCCAACCCAGCCGTTTTATCTCACGACCTATCATTTTTACGCTAGGTAAAATTACTTTTGACTTGGCAGTGAGCGCGACCGCTTCTTTCGCTTTAGATTTGGCTGGCAAGTTTGCTGCCTTAATCTCCAATAGCTGCTCTATCCACCTTATTAGAGCAGCCCGCTCTTCATCGGTAGCGGTTCTAGCGATGCGCACCGCTAGTTGCTTCTGATTTTCAGGCAACTGTTCGTTCATCAGATTTGTCTGCTAAGCCGCAAAACAGCTGAATTCTATGAAACAAGGTGTTGTTTCCAGCAATTGTTTTCCCCAAAAGAATACCCTGTAGCCTCTTTTCTAGCGCTATCGGAAGGGATTGGCAAGCAACGCCGCAATTCTTCGTGTGTGGCGGATAGACACATAACCCGAATAGTGAGCCTTGGTCATTGTCCTACCCACAAAAAAGCCCGCACAACGGCGGGCTTTTTTGACAAGCAACACGGGCTAAACCTAATAAACCGTGCCGCTGCGATTGATGATGCCGACGAAACCTGAGAAGAATACACCCGCCCAGATCATAAACACCCAGACCCGCACCTGACTCAGACTCTTGCGCTGCGCTTCGTTTTCTTCGGCGGTGGGCATTTCGCCCGCACGACACTTCATCAGCACCGAAAAGAAGGGCCCGATCTTGCCGCGCACCATGATTCCGCAGAACACCAGAAACGCGAACATGATCAGCTTGCCGGCGACCCACGGGTATTCAGCGAGGCGATTGCTTTCCCAGTGCAAGGCCACCGAGATCGGTATACCAATGACCACGGCCCAGCGAATGAACATGTCGAACTTCGCAACCAGCGGATAGGCTTTGCTGCCGTGGCGAAAGTGCAGATACATCACGCAGAAAAGCCACACCGGACCGAGCAGCACGATGCCGATTTTCTGGTACCACGGATGCGGTATGCCAATAAATTCGGTCAGGATGCCACCGACGGTAAGCATCAGGCTCATGCAGACACGCGGAATCTGGTCGAGATCCAGCATGATCTTGGCGGAAATAGCGCGTGCTTCCGGTGAAATATCCGGTTTGATGACGAACTTACTGGAATAAAACACGCCCAGGTCGCCGCCCAGCCAATACACAAACAACAGCACGTGGATGATCACCATCACCTGGTGAATCGCCCCGCCCTGCAGATCAATCAACGTGTCCACTGCTCACTCCCCTTAATTGATTGCTCTACTGTTGCCGGTTCAGGCCGTCTGGCCGATCGCGTATTCGCAACTGCTGACGTCAAACTGACCCGGCGCTTCGACGTTCAGCTGCTCCACGACACCGTCATTCACGATGATCGAAAAACGCTGTCCGCGCGTGCCCATGCCGAAGCCGCTGGCATCGAGATCCAGCCCCAGGGCTTTGGCATACGTCGCGTTGCCGTCGGCCAGCATCATGACTTTGTCGCCGGCACCCTGATCTTTGCCCCAGGCATCCATCACAAACACGTCATTCACCGAGGTACACGCGATGGTGTCAATCCCGTTCGCTTTCAGCTCGTCCGCTTTTTTCACGTAACCGGGCAAATGCTTTTGCGAACAAGTCGGGGTGAAGGCGCCCGGTACCGAAAACAACACAACGCGTTTGCCTTTGAACAGTTCGTCGGTCGTGATTTTGCCCGGGCCGTCGCTGCCCATTACTGCAAATTCGCCGGCTGGCATTTTGTCGCCGATTTTAATCGTCATGCTGAACTCCTGAAATTGTTCTTGGTATTTAACAAGGATCGTCGCAGGCTGCGACGATTAATGCGGGCATTGTAACCTCGGGCGGCCTGCCAGAGAAATAAGCATAAGAAATGCGCCTAACTGACAAATGTCATCACCAACCCGGGCGAAAACGCAATCAACAGCAGGCACGCGAGCATGATCAGCAAAAACGGCAACACCGCCCGGCAGATATCCCAGAACGATTCGCCGAACACGCCCATGGCCACGATCAAATTCAGCCCCAAAGGCGGCGTCAGGTATCCCATCTCGAGGTTCATCACCATGATCACACCGAAATGCACTCCGCTGACGCCGTTGTCCGCGGCAAGCGGTGCCAGCACCGGCGCAAGCACAAGGATGGCCGAACCGATGTCCATCAAGCAGCCGATCAACAGAAGAAAAGCATTCGTCCCGATCATCATGACCGTCGGGTCGCTGATGCGCTGCCCCAGCCAAGCCACCATCGCATCGGGTACCTGCTGATAGGTCAGAAACATGTTTAAGCTGAAGGCCAGCATAAGCACCGGGAACAACGAACCCAGCAGGCGTCCGGTGCCCGCGGTCACGTCGGCAAGATCCTTAAATCCGAGGTCACGATACACGTACACCTCGATCAGTAACGCATACACAACCGCGACGGCTGCGGACTCCGTCGGGGTAAACAGGCCGGAGTAAATACCGCCCAGAATCAGCACCGGCATGAACAACGCCCAGATGCCTTCACGCAACGCCGAACCGATTTCGCTGCGCGACCAGTCGTCACCGCGGTTATGACGATTCAGCCAGACCGAGTAGCCCACCAGTGCGGCGGTCAGCAATAAGCCGGGCGCGATGCCGGCCAGAAACAAATCGGCAATGCTGGTGCGGGTCATGACCCCGTACAAAATCATCGGAATGCTCGGCGGAATAATCACACCCAGCGTTCCCGCCGTGCACAAGGCACCGATGGCGTAGCGTTTGCTGTAACCGGCCTGCAGCAGCGCCGGATACATCACGCCGCCGACCGCAACCAGCGTGACGGTTCCCGAACCGGTCACGGCCGCAAACAAGGCACACGACAAAATTGCCGCAGCACCCAGACCCCCCGGAATCGGGCCCGTTAACGCGCGCATGACGCGGATCAACCTGCCCGCCAGTGCACCGCGCGCCATGATGTTACCCGCCAGCACGTACAGCGGTATCGACAGCAATATATCTTTGTTCAGTGCACTCCACGCGTCGAGGATGATGCCGTCCAGGCCTTCTCCGGCGAAGACGACATAGGCGTATGCCGTTGCGCACCCCAGCACCACGAACAGGTTTTGCCGCAGCACCAGCAAACCCAGAACCATCAGGGGCAGATAGACGGCACTCATAAGCCTGGGCGCCCTGCCCGCGGCGCACGCTGATCGGCATTGATGTCGAACGCACCGCTGTCTGCCGGCCGCAGGCGCGCAAAAAACGCATAAATAAGGTGACGCAAAGCGGCCGCAAAAAACGCCAGCGGCAGCAATGCCTGCACCGGCCATACCGGCCAGAACAACGTGAGTTCGACCGCACCCAGCTGATACGAATCCAGCACGACCGTGAGCGATACCCAACCGATCGCCACACAGAACAACGCCATCAGCAGGTGCTGCAACACACCCAGCAGGTCATTCCAGCTTGCCGGCAGCAATTCGTCGAGAAAGCGCGGTCGCAGGTGAGCGCCGCTGGCCGATGCCAAACCAAAACCCGCCATGACCACCGCTACATTGGCCCACACACCGATCTGCGATGCCCAGTGCAAACCGGCGGCTGTTAACTCACGACTCAGCACATCGGCAAACAGCACCGCCACCAGCAACGCGAAGGCAGCGATGCACAGCCAGCGCTCAACGCGGCTGACTACCGCCAGCACACGTTGTGCCAATCGCTCAGACATGCGCACCGCGCGGATCCAGCAACGCTATACGCGGTACAAAAATATTGATGAGCACGGCCGACACGATATGCATGCACGCAGCAGCGATGAAGATCGGCGTCCAGGAATAGTTTTCAATGGTCCAGCCGGCAATGTATTGAAACAGCCCGGCACCGGCACTGCCCACGGCACCGTAAATACCCCAGATGGTTCCCACATCGCGTGCCGGAAACAAGTCGGCGGGCAACGTAAACATACTGGATGCTTTCACTTGAATCGCGAACATGGCCAGTGCAATCAGTCCCACGGCTTCCCACGCCGACTCGGTGGACGCAGCCGGCATCGCTACCAACACCAGCAATGCTCCCACCCACAACACCGTCTTGCGCGCCCGATCCAGTGTCATGCCGCGGTCCATGAGCTTTTTGCCCGAATAGCCGCCGACAAAGCTGCCGATATCGGCTGCGCCAAAGACGACAATCGCGAACAATCCGATCTCGCCCAGGTTGAAACCCCGAACATCGCCCAGGTACTTCGGCAACCAGAACACAAAAAAGTAAAACGCACCGTCCGAGACGAAGCGACTGATCATCAAACCCCACACTTCGGGATAGCGAAAAGCCCACAACCACGAACGGCCGGCAACCGCGGCATCGGGTTCGCTGTCACGCAGGATCAGTTCGCGCTCGGCCTCCGGCAGGTCAGGATGTTCGGCGGGCAGGTAAAACCACTTCCACCACAAGAACAGCCACAGGAAACCGATGGCACCCGGAATCAGGAACGCGGCCTCCCAACCCCATAAGGTCACCACACCCGGCGTCCAGGGCGTGCCGATCATCAGCGGCGGCGCAAGTATTGCACCCAGGCCGGGCCCCATCGTAAAGATGCCCACGACAAAACTGCGCTCTTCTTTTGGAAACCATTCCGCCGTGGCCTTGGTGGCCAGCGGAAAGTTCGCGGCTTCGGCCAGACCGAGTAACACCCGCAGCGAAAAAAAGCTCAGAAAGCCGCGCCCGATGGCATGCAGCATGGTCGCGAGGCTCCACGCAATCACCGCGATGGAAAACGAACGGCGCGTGCCGAGCTTGTCAATCAGCGGCCCGGACAACAACTGGCCGATGCCATAGGCAAACAAAAAACCCGATGTGATGAGCCCGTATTCGCTGTTACTGATATCGAACAGATCGGACAAAATCGTTGACGTCATCGTCAACGCCTGCCGGTCAATGTAGTTAATCGTGGTGATCAGGCACAGCAGAAAAGCAATCCGCCAGCGATAGGCCAGAAAGTTGCTTGTCGACGGCGAGCTCGGACTGATCATCAGTACGGCAGCACTGACCCATCATAGGCAGTCAACTGACCCAGATGATCGGCATTGAGATTCTCAATCACGGCCATCATGCCCTCGACGGACTCCGTCGGATCAATCTCGGCACCCGGCCCGCCCATGTCGGTGCGTGCCCAACCGGGGTGCACGGCGACGGCAATGATGCCGCGCCCCGCCAGATCAATACCCATGGAATGCATCATCATGTTCACCGCCGCCTTGCTGGTGCGGTAAGCATACATCCCTCCGCTCGTGTTCAGACCCATGGAGCCCATCATGCTGGACAGCGTCACAATTTTCTTTTGCTCGCTGCGCGCCACGTGCTCGATAAATGTTTCTGCCATTTTCATCGGCCCGAACAAATTGACCCGCAGCACCTGCTCCCAGTTGGCGTAATCGGTGTTGCCGAAAGCCTGATGCTCTACACCGCCTTCGGCAAAACCCAGCCGACCGTAAGTGCCGGCATTATTTAACAACACATCGATGGCCTGCCCTTGTAGCCGCGCGGCCAGCTGATCAATCGTGGCATGATTCGCGACATCGAGCGGCTCGATACTCAGCGCGGCGTGACGTTGTGCGAGCGCCTGCAGCTCCGGTGAAGTTTGCCGACAGCACGCAATGACCTTCCACCCCATCTCCGCATAAGCCCCGGCAAAGCCAAGCCCCAGGCCCCGGTTTGCACCGGTCACTAAAACCGTACTGATCAACTGACGACTCCCCGCGCGATTGAAATTGCAGTGATTATTCCAGAACTTGCCCGGTTAAGGTCAAATCGTGCGGAAAACAGGCGCCCTAAGGCTTGCAGCCTGCCGGCGCAATTCCTACCATGAGCGGCTTAAATAATATGCTTGCCTGAGGAATAACAATCATGAACGCCGCAGCCGAAACCTTCGCCATCTCCGACGCAACCCGGGAGTTCCTGGCGCGGGAACATCAACTGTTTATCGACGGCAAATGGCAGCCCGCTTCGTCAGGTGAGACCTTTGCCATTATCGATCCGGCCACCGAAGCACAGATTTCAACCATACAACTGGCGAACGAAGCCGATGTGGATAAAGCGGTGCAGGCTGCGCAACGCGCTTTTACCGGCGAATGGTCGAAACTCACGTCCTACCAGCGCACCCGCATGATGCTGCGGCTCGCTGATCTTATCGACGAAAACATCCAGACGCTTGCGGAACTGGAAGTGCTGGATAACGGCGTACCGATGATGCTCGCGCAATACACGATTGCCGGTTACGGCGCGGAGTTCATGCGCTACTACGCGGGCTGGGCCACCAAAATTCACGGCGACACCATTCCTGTTTCACCGGCGGGCGTGCGCAATGGCGAATCGCTCACCTATACGCGTCGCGAACCGATTGGTGTGGTCGGGGCGATCATTCCGTGGAATGCGCCCATTGCGATGTTTATTCTGAAACTTGCACCGGCACTCGCCACGGGTTGCACACTGGTACTGAAGCCTGCCGAACTGACACCGCTGACGGCGCTCAAGATGTGCGAGCTGATTAAAGAAGCCGGCATTCCGGACGGTGTCGTCAACGTGATTCCCGGTCTCGGCCAGGTTGCGGGCGAGGCGATGACCAAACATCCCGGCATCAAGAAGATTGCCTTTACCGGTTCCACCGCCGTTGGCAAACACATCGTCGAGAACGCCGTGGCCGACCTGAAAAAGGTCACGCTGGAACTCGGCGGCAAGTCGCCCGTGGTGGTGTTCCCCGATGCCGATCTGCAGCAGGTCATTCCCGGGTGCGTCCGCGCCGCCTACTTCCTGCAGGGCCAGAACTGCATGGCCGGCACCCGTCTGTTCGTGCACGAAAAAGTGTTTGATGAGGTGATTAACGGCATTGCCGCGGTGGCCAATTCCATGAAACTCGGCCCGGGCCTCGACCCGTCGTCGCAGCTGGGGCCGCTGATCTCGGCGCAGCAGCGCGAGCGCGTGATGGCCTATATCCAGTCAGGCATTGATGAAGGTGCGACGCTGGTGTGCGGCGGCAAAGCACGCGAAGGCAAAGGCTTTTTTGTGGAGCCCACCCTGTTCACTCACACGGATCAGAATCTGCGCATTGCGCGCGAAGAAATTTTCGGGCCGGTGTTGTTCGCGATGCCCTTCGGCGATGACGATCTCGAGAAAGTCGCGGCGCTGGCCAACGATTCCATTTACGGCCTGTCCGGCAGTGTGTGGACCAGAGACATCTCGACCGGCCTGAAGATGGCAGCGCTGATCGACTCCGGTCAGGTCAGTGTCAACTGCCACGCGGCCGTTGATCCGGCCATACCGTTCGGCGGCAACAAGATGTCGGGCTGGGGCCGTGAGTTCGGTGCCGAAGGTCTGGAGCCTTATCTCAAGACCAAGGCCACCACCGTTCTGCTGTCACCGCCGCCGTTCTGACGGGAGCCGCTACCACGGCACCGTCACCCCATGGGCGTCGATAAAGCGCCCCGAATCACGACGCGTCAAAGTCGGAAACAGCGCCTGCTGATCGCGGACGCTGTCGGCGGTTTCCACCGGCGCATCCATGCCGCCCAAATCCGTCTTGCACCAGCCCGGAGCCATCGCGATCACCAAAACATCGCTCCATTCCGCAGCCATACCGCGGGTCAGCATGTTTAGCCCCGCCTTGCTGGATCGATAGGCATATGAACTGCCCTGGTTGTGCTTGATAGACGCGAGACCGCTGGACATATTGACGATCAGCTTCATGTCGCTGGCTGCCACGTGATCGTGAAAGGCCACGGCGACTTTAAACGGTGACAGCAAATTCACTTCGAGAATGTCGCGCCAGATATCGTAATCCATATTGCCGAGGCTCTGATAGGCCATACCGGCGGGCGCACCCTGCGGCCCAAAAGTGCCCGCGTTGTTGAGCAGCACATC
Source organism: Gammaproteobacteria bacterium (assembly GCA_030426355.1). GTDB lineage: Bacteria > Pseudomonadota > Gammaproteobacteria > Steroidobacterales. The sequence continues at coordinate 174,104 of JAUHYQ010000004.1, read as the reverse complement.
AATCGGCACGTCAATTAAACGTTGCGCCAGCGCGTCCACCGCGGCGTGATCAGTCACTTCCAGCGCATGCACCTGGACGATGTCCGGATTGGCGCTGAGCAGTGCCTGCAAATCATCGGCTGCCGCAGGCCGGCGCGCGCAGGCGTGCACGATCCAGCCTTTGGCAGCGTATTGGCGGGCGTGCTCCAGCCCGATACCCCGGTTCGCGCCGGTAATCAGAACAGTCGGCATCTACTCGCCTCCCGCAACCGGGTGTTCACCGTGCATCATGCGTCGGTAAAACGGCGTGGCGAACAGTGATGCCGGGTATGTGGCGGGCGGCGGTGCCAACTGATCCAGTTCACCGATCTGCTCGGCCGTGAGCTGCAGATCCAGACACGCCATGTTGTCGTCAAACTGCGCCAGCGTGCGGGCGCCGAGTATCGGGATCACATGACCGTGCGGGCGCTGCAACACCCAGGCCAGCGCAAGCTGCGGTGCCGTGCAACCAATATCCTGCGCCATCGTGCTGACGCCCTCGGCGATCTTCAGCCGATTCTCAGCGAGCATCGCCGGCCCGTACTCGGCCTGCTTAAGGCGCGTACCCGCGGTGTCGGCATCGGCACCGCGATTGAATTTGCCGGTCAGCAAGCCGCCCGCCAGCGGACTCCATGCCAGCACGGCCATATCCTGCTGGGCGCATAAATCGAAGAAATCGGTCTCAATGGAGCGCTCCACGAGGTTGTAATGCATCTGCACCGCGCTAAACGGGGTCAGACCCCGTTCCTCAGCCAGCGTATTGGCCCGGCTGATGACCCACCCAGGCATATTGGACACGCCCACGTGCAGGATCTTGCCGGCCCGGACCATGTCATCCAGGGCACGCATCATCTCGTCCGTCCGCGTAAGCTGATCCCACCCGTGCACCCAGTACAAATCAATGTAGTCGGTCTGCAGGCGTCGCAAACTGGCCTCCAGCGCCTGCACCATGTTCTTGCGGTGGTTGCCGCTCAGGTTCGGCTCCGCGGGGTTCATGCTCATGCTGTACTTGCTGGCCAGCACCAGCGCGTCGCGGTCTTCTTTAATAAAGCTCGCGAGCATGCGCTCGCTGGTGCCCGCGTTATAGATGTTGGCGGTATCGATAAAATTGCCGCCCGCCTCGCGGTAACGCTCGTAAATCGTCCGCGACACACTTTCCGGCGCGCCGAAATTGAATTCTTCGCCGAAGGTCATCGCACCGAGACAGAGCTCGGAAACCCGCAGCCCGCTTCTTCCAAGAATTATATTTTTCATAGCTTTATGCTCTTTTTATGAGATGATTTCGACTATTAAAACGCTTTCGCTCTGCAAGCCGCACGTTGCCGCATGACGCCTGAATTGGCCGCATTTTTGCCCGACAGCACACAAAACGCTACATTCACGTACCGTTTGAGCCCATGTCCCTCCGCGAGGCCGACTCAAGGCGCTCAAGAATAACAAGTCACAACTAACAAGCCACAGGAATACAAGAATGGAAGAACAAGCCCCCACCGCGATCGAACAGGCGGCGGACGCCGCCCTGAATGTCGAAAGCCCTGAGGATGCCCTCGCGCTGGTTGAAAGCAGCCTGCCCCTGCTGCAGGACTATGCCCTGAACGTGTTCTGGGCACTGGTCATTTTCTTTGTCGGCCGCTGGATTGCGCAGCGACTGACCAAGGCCCTGGGTACCGCGCTGGCCAAAACCGACATGGAAGACACGCTGGAACGCTTCCTGTGCAACATGGCCTATACCGTACTGATGGCCGTGGTGGTCATCGCCGCGATTGGCAAGCTGGGCGTCGAAACCACGTCGGTGCTGGCGATTTTCGGTGCGGCCGGTCTGGCCGTTGGTCTGGCACTGCAGGGCTCGCTGTCGAACTTTGCAGCCGGCGTATTAATTGTTGCCTTCAGGCCTTACAAGGTGGGCGACTTCATTGAGGCCGGCGGTCAGGCCGGCTCGGTCGAAGAAGTGCAGATCTTCACGACCACGCTTAAATCGCCGGATAACAAGAAAATCATCGTGCCGAACTCGCAAATCATGAACGGCACCATCACGAACTACACCGCGCTGGGAACCCGCCGCGTGGACCTGGTGTTTGGCTGCGCCTACGGCGACGACGTCGATACGGCCTACCGGGTGCTGCAGGAAATCATTGCTGCGGACGAGCGCATTCTTAAGGATCCGGAACCCACCATCGCCCTGAACGAACTGGCTGACAGCAGCGTGAACTTTATCGTGCGTCCGTGGGTGAATAGCGCCGACTACTGGGGCGTGTACAACTCAGTCACCGAGCAGGTTAAACGCAAGTTCGACGCCGCCGGCCTGAACATCCCCTTCCCGCAGCGGGATATTCACGTTTACCAGCACAACGATTAAGAGTGATCGCCGACGCGAACAGGATTATCGGGTATTGCGTAATAAATACTCGATGATCATTTCGTCGCGTTCGGCGCTTTTCTCGTAGCCGACCATCGGCGGATAGCGCATGCGATTGCCCGGCACCATGCCGGACGGATCGGCGATGAACTGCCGCATCAATTCGGGTGTCCACACGAACCCGGATTCGCGCAGCTCTGTGAATGAACCGGAATACGGGAAGTGATCCACGACCGCCGCCGGCTGACCGAAGATGCGGTGCAGATTCGGCCCGACGCGGTTATGGCCACCCTGATCGAGGGTATGGCAGAAACGGCACCAGGTGAAGGCTTCCTTCTGGGCGGCCAGTTCCTCCGGCGTGCGCTCGGGAAGTTCGACGGCGTAGTAGTCGGGCAGTTCTTTGCCTTCCAGCAATACCGCAATGTCGGCGTCACTGAATTCTTCGTGTGAGTTAAACGGCGTGACGCCAAACCACAGGTAGGGAAAAAACAGCGCAAAGGCCAGCAGACCGCCCAACACGCCGACATGGACCAAACGGGCATGGGTTGATACAGCCATCAGACTTTCTCCCCTGGGAATAAGCGCCGCCAGCCGCTCTTGTATTTGCGGTTCTGCCAGAAGCCGAGCACCAGCCAGATGGTAAACAGCATCAGGTAATAGAAGGCCAGCGCGCTGTGCGGGTAGCCGGTCATCTTACGCAGGTCTTCGGTGGTATCCGCCAGTTGCGGGAATATCGCGCCGAAAAAATGCACCTGTCGGCCTTCACCCCACGCGTAGAAAATACCGATCAGAAACTCCAGTGCGAACACCAGCACCAGCATGAACAGGATTGCGCGACTGAAAGCGAAGGAGTCTTCGGACATGCCTGCCGGCGGTTGCGGCTTGGGCCCCTTGACGAACCAGTACAGGCGCACCCAGCACAATATGCCGACCACCCAGCCAAGGCTGTCATGCCAAAGCTGCAGGCTGTCTCGCTCGCCCAGCGGCGTGCGCGGCAGCGTTACGATATTGAGAAACAGAATTGCAAAGGTCACGAAAATCGCCCAGCCCAATAACGTTGCTGTTCGATCCTGCGTACCCGGCGCCAGTTGCTCCGACATGGAAATACCTCACCGCTTTGTTCGGTGCGCAATAGTAGCCCAGCACCTGCCTTCTTGCAGCACAGCAACCGCTGCCGTGGGTGATCGGTTGGACCGCGGTTGAGCGTCATCCGGGACAGGCGTTTGTGTATCAACTTGTAACATTTGGCAGTCCGCCTATTGGAAATAGAGCGAGTCCAGATTAGTATGTCCGCCTGTCGGTTGAGCGACCGGTCCAAAATACGAGCTGAAAATATATGAGTTCTACCCGTCCAATCAGGGCTTTATTGCGAGGACTTGAAGTACTACATGTACTCAATCGCCACAACGGCGCGACCGTTTCAGAGGTGGCTGGCGAGATCGACCTGCCGCGCACCACCACTTACCGCATCCTTGAGACGCTCTGCGTCGCCGGTTACGCCTACCGGGCCGCCAGTGATGAACGCTACCGGCTGACGATCATGGTCCGCGGCCTCAGCGACGGTTTCGATGACGAGGCCTGGATTACGCTGGTCGCTCGCGAATACATGTATGCCCTCTGCCATGAGCTGATCTGGCCTTGTGCAATCGCCACGCTGTCCGGCAATACCATGCTGGTGCGTCAGACTACCGATCACCGCAGCCCGCTGGCGGTTGAGAAACGCGGCCCCGGCTTCCGGGTGGAAATACTGGGTTCGGCAGCCGGGCTTTGCTACCTGGCGTTTTGCCCGAAGGAACAGCGCGACACCTTGCTGGAAATTCTGGCCCGCTCCAAGGATGAAGTTAGCGCACCGGCCCGCAACAAGAAATTGATTTACGAGACACTGGTGGAAGCACGCAAACGTGGCTTCGCGCTCTGGCATCGCCGCCGCCGGGTGTCGGACGAGACCAGCGTCGCTGTGCCGATCGTTGTGGCGGACCGGCTGCTCGCGGTCCTAACCATGCGCTTTGCCAGCACCGCCGTATCCGAGCAGGAAGCGATCGAACGCTTTGTCCCCCGCCTGCAGAATACTGCGCAGGATATCGCCGCGGAATTCCTGCGCCAGCATCAGCGCGACCCGATTGAATCGCCGCTGAAACGCGATGAATAACGAGTAAAAAACCAACCCAAAAAAAAGACCCCAGCCGGGGTCTTTTTTTATCAGGCATCGGCCGCGTTGGTTTAGCGGAAGACCGGCTGCACGGGCGGCTCGAGTCCGGTCTCGGCCAGACAGGTAGCCCGCAATTCTTCAATAGACGGCCCGGTATTGAACACACCGATCTCACCGCGAGCGGCCGCCATTTCCTCTCTGAGCTTCTTGGTGGCAGCCTCGTCCACGGCACCGTCTTTGATGACAACGCCGTAGTCACGAGCGCCTTCAACCGTTGCCAGTACGCGATTGACGTCAGCCAGCACCAACTGCGGATCGCGTTTGAGCGGGTCACCCCAACCGCCGCCGCCCCAGGTGTTGAAGTACAGCAAATCACCGGCCTGCACCTTGACGCCGTCGCACTTCGAGGGCAGCCATTCTTCGCTACCGTCAATGCGCACGATTTTCTTGGTGGAGCGCATGCCAACCTGCCCGCCGAGTACGCCCCACGGATAGACCAGCCAGCGCTCGTCATGAATACCAATGGCCCCATCGGACAGGAATCGATAAGCCACACTCAGGCCGTTACCGCCGCGGTGTAAACCTGCGCCGCCGGAATCCGGAATTGTCTCGTAACGCTCGATACGCAGCGGGAAATAGGATTCAATAAATTCGTTCGGCACGTTCGTAAACCCTGGCCACAGCGAATGGCCGTCGGGGCCGTCGCCGGCCGGCCGGCCGGGAACACCGCCAAATCCGATCTGGAACAGCTGGAACCATTCGTTGTTCTTGCCTTCACGGGTGTCGTAACCCGAGTAGAACAAATGCGGCGAATCCGAGAAACCAGCGGCATTAAGCATCTGCTCAGGCGCACCGGAACCCAGCAAAGCACCCAGTACGTCAAAAATACGACCCAATGCATGCGTGCGGCCTGAAATCGCAGCCGGGAATTTCGGCTTCAGCAGCGTACCTTCAGGGATGTACACGTCGACGAGATCATAAAATCCGTCGTTAAATACAATGTGCGGATCAACCACGTTAATGGTGAATGAACCGAAGAACATCTTGAACATGTCTTCGTTCAGGTAAAAGTTCACCGAACTCTGGGCCTGCGGGTCAGTGCCTGAGAAGTCGAAGTGCGCAACGTCACCTTCACGCCACATCTTGCATTTGATTTTGTAAGGCCCCATGCCCATGCCGTCATCGCACAGATAATCTTCGAAGGTGCGCGGTTCTTCCGGAATGAAGTTTTGAATAATGAACTTCATGGCGTTGTAGTTGCGCTCCAGCATGATGTCCATGGCACTGAACAGCACGTCGTCGCCAAAGCGGTTGGCCATTTCCACGCAACGTTTTCCAGCCGTGTTACAGGCTGCTACCAGGGCGTTCAGGTCGAAACGGTTCCACTGCGAGGTACGAACGTTGTGCAGAATGAGTTCCAGTATGTCGGACTGCAATACGCCCTTTTTGTAGAGCTTAATGGGCGGAATCCGGACACCTTCCTGATAGATGTTGGTGGCCTCAATCGGAATCGACCCTGGCACCATGCCGCCGTTATCGGACATGTGGCCAAACATTGCCGTCCATGCAATATGACGACCGTCCTTGAACACGGGCTTCAGCACCAGCCAGTCAGGCAAGTGCGACACCGCTGCATTACACATGTAGGGATCGTTGGTGAGGATAATGTCGCCTTCCTCGATTTCGTCGTTATACGCCTCCATGAAGGGGCCGATAAACGAACCGAACTGGCCGACGACCATCTTGCCGTCTTTGTTCGCAATCATCGGGAAGCAGTCGCCCTGCTCGCGAATGCCCGGCGACATGGCGGTGCGGAACAATACCGCGTCCATTTCGATACGCGCATTCTTAAGCGCGTTCTCGATAATGTCAGCGGTTACGCCTTCAACCTCGACTTTCTTGAGAGGAGTGTTATTGGTTTCGATAATTCTTGCAGTCATGAGTTCTCTCCTCTGCCTTATTTGACCGGGTTGATCAGCAGGTTGCCGATTTCATCCACCCTGGCTTCATGCCCCGGCAGGATGACCGTTGTCGAATCCATTTCCATGACAATGGAAGGGCCGGGAACCACGATGCCCGCATGCAGCTTCGCGCGGTCGTACAACGGTGCATCGTGCCATGCACCGTCATAATAAAATTTGGACTCGTGCACGATACAGTCCTTGAGTTCGGCGTCTGCCGATCCGACTTCGGGTAATGCAAGATCGGCCGGTTTAGCCTTGACGACGGCACGTATCATCAGAATCTCGTGCCCGTCGCTTAACTTGAAGCTGAACAACTGCTCATGTTCGGCATCAAACTGGCCCGTAACCACATCCAGGCCGCGCTCTTGCAAGTCTGCCTCGGTGAAATCCAGGGTGATCTGGAACGCCTGACCGACATAACGGACGTCCGCCTGATACACCACTTCGTGATCTTGTTTGCCGATGCCATCGTCAATGAGTGCCTGAGCCGCACGTTCTTCCAGCGCCTTCAGATCAGCAAGAAGTTGCTCCTTGCTAACGTCTCCGGCCAACTGAATATAGGTTCGGGTGGCCTCATCCTGCACGGTAGTCGTAGCATCACCGCGCGCACACAGCACACCCGGGCCCGGCGGAATAATCACCGGCCACGCATCCGACAGTATGCCCATGGCGTTGCCATGCAGCGGCCCGGCACCGCCAAAACAGACCAGCGCAAAATCACGCGGATCGTAACCCTGCTCCACCGATACCAGCCGCAGCGCGCCGAACATGGCCTCGTTCGCGACCCTGATGATGCCTTCCGCTGCTTCCAGCAAATCAATATCCAGCGCGTCGGCAATGGTTTGCACAGCTTTTTCGGCCGCTTCCTTGGAAATCTGCATTTTGCCGCCCAACTGAACGTCGGAAGGCAGGTAACCCAGCACCACATTGGCATCACAAACGGTCGGCTTGTCACCACCTTTAAGATAGGCCGCAGGCCCGGGCACAGCACCCGCTGATTCCGGCCCGACGCGCAGTGCGCCGGTGAGTTCCGGTACAAAAGCGATGGAGCCGCCGCCTGCACCCACGGTGCGCACGTCAACGGATGGCGCGCGGACTTTAACGTCACCGACATAGGTTTCGCGGCGCACACGGGCTTTGGAGTCCTGAATCAGGGCCACGTCCGTCGACGTACCGCCCATGTCGAAAGTCAGGATGTCGTCGTAGCCGGCACGGCTGCAAAAATAAATTGCACCTGTAACACCACCGGCAGGCCCGGACATCAGCATGTTGACCGGAGAATCGGCTGCGGAGCGAGCCGATGCCAGTCCGCCGTCGGAACGCAACAGTGACAACTGCAGTTCTTCACCCATACGGTCGTGCAGTGCGTTCTGCAGGTTGTCGATATAGAGCTGCATCTCGGGGCGCACGTAGGAGTTCATCACCGTTGTTTCGGTGCGCTCGTACTCCTGCATTTCCGGCACAACTTCGCTGGATATCGAAATCGGCGTATCGCCAAATACCTCGCGGGCTATTTTGGCGGCCTTCTGCTCGTTATCGCCGTTGATGTAGGCATTCACAAAACAAATCGTCAACGCCTCGACCTGACCGGTCGCTTTCAACTTTTCCAGACTCTTGCGCAGCGCAGCTTCGTCGAGCTCGCGGATCACGTTACCGCTGGCGTCCATCCGCTCGTCAGCACCAATGGTCAGCTCCAGCGGCGCGAGCAGCGGATTCTTGTTGAAGGTAACCCATCCGCCCAGACCACCCGGACAGAAAGACCGGGCGACCTGCAGTGTCTGCTCGTAACCGGCGGTCGTTACCAGACCCACCTTTGCGCCCTTGCCCTGTAACACGGCGTTGGTGGCAACGGTGGTGCCGTGCATGACCCGATCGATCTTTGTCGGATCAATGCCGGATTCCTCACAAATACGCGCAACACCATTAAGCACGCCGATCGACGAATCTTCCGGGGTGGACGGAACTTTTGCGGTAAACGTCGCGCCCGTTTCTTCGTTAATCAACATCAAGTCGGTGAATGTTCCGCCTACGTCTACGCCAAGCCGGTAACTCATGGTTTCCCCTTACTCTCTCGTATCAATCCAAGTTGTGGGCACACTCTGCTGTGGCGGAGCTGCCGTGAAAATAAAAACGTTGTTCAGGTTACCGGGCAGTCAGTGGCACGGTGCCATGCCTGAATCTGCCCGCCCTGGTTTATGCCTGCTGCCTCTTTTAGCTGGCTTCCTGGTATTGCTCGGCAACCTGCGGAAATATACCGGCCTTGGGCAACATCGCGGGCGTTGAGCGCCCAAGCTGCTCTTCGAGCCAGTGACTTATCTCGATGATTTTATCCAGCGCAACGCCGGTTTCCACCCCTGAACGATCCAACATATAGAGCAGATCGTCAGTAGGTATATTCCCCGTGGCCGCGGGGGCAAAGGGACAGCCACCAATGCCTGCAATACTGGCATCCAGCGAGTCCACACCGGCCTGCACCGCTGCCATTGCATTGGCGATACCGGTGTTACGGGTGTTGTGAAAATGAAAGCGCAACGGCATATCGGGCGCGATTTCGCGCACGGCTCCGATCATTTCGGTCACCTGCGGCGGCACGCCAACGCCTATGCTATCGGCAAAACCGAGTTCCACGGGTTCGCCTTCGAGAATCTTTTTGACGATATCGAGCACATGCTGCAATTTGACCTCCCCTTCGAAGGGGCAGCCAAACGCCGAAGAAACCATGACATTCGCACGCATGCCTTCTTTGCGCGCTTCGGCAGCCATCTCCAGCCATGCATCAATGGAACCCTGCGTGGAGGTGCCGTTATTACGCTGGTTGTATGTCTCGCTGGCGATAACCGCCATACCGATCTCGTCAATGTGCACATCACGCGCACGCTCAAAACCGCGCTTATTAAGAACCAGGCCGATCGCGGTGAAATCGTCGCGTTTCGGCAGGCCGCGGACCACATCCTCAGCATCTGCCATTTGCGGCACACGCTTGGGGTGCACAAAGCTGGTGACTTCCATGCGGCGGATACCCGCATCAATGGCCTTGTTGATGAATGTCAACTTGGCCTCAGTCGAAAGCACCTCAGGCTCGCTCTGCAAACCATCGCGCGGCCCGACTTCGATAATGGATACTTTTTTCTGAGACACTCTCTGTAACCTTGCGGTACGAGCCAAAACGGCTCAAAATTCGACCTCGCATTGTATACGACCGCGCACCGACATTGTATATGCCGGATACGTGGCTGCAGACGACATTCACAGACTGATACGGCACCACGGCGAGATTGTGCGCACCTTCGCCGCTAGCCTAAAGGGTAAGCAACGCATGACAATTGAAGCAAAGGAGAACCGGGGGCCTCTTTCCGACCTGCGGCTGATCGAAATGGGCACATTGCTGGCAGGACCGTTCTGCGGGCAGCTCATGGGCGATTTTGGTGCAGAAGTCATCAAGATTGAACCGCCGAATCAGGGCGACCCGATGCGCGTCTGGGGCCGCGAAAAAGCGCACGGCCAGTCCCTTTGGTGGCCGGTGGTGGCACGCAATAAAAAATCGGTCACGCTGAATCTCCGCGAACAGGAAGGTCAGGAAATCGCGCGTGAGCTGATCAAGACAGCGGATTTTCTGCTGGAAAATTTTCGCCCGGGCACTATGGAGCGCTGGGGCCTGAGTTATGAAGAACTTTCCAAAATTAATCCGGGGCTGATCATGATCAGGGTGTCCGGTTTTGGGCAGACCGGGCCCTACTCGTCGCGCGCAGGTTTCGGTGCAGTCGGCGAAGCCATGGGCGGATTGCGATACGTTTGCGGCGATCCCTCTACACCTCCGAGCCGAATGGGTATCAGCATCGGCGACTCGCTGGCTGCAACTTTCGCCTGCATAGGTGGCCTGACCGCCCTGCATCACCGGGAACGCACCGGCGAAGGCCAGGTGGTGGACTCCGCCATTTATGAAGCCGTGCTCAACATGATGGAATCACTCGTCACCGAATATGACAAAGCAGGTTATGTGCGCGAGCGCACCGGCGCGATATTGCCCAACGTGGCACCGTCGAATGTATACCCGACCAAAGACGGCGGCATGATACTGATCGCGGCAAATCAGGACACGGTGTTTCGTCGTCTGACCGAAGCCATGGGCCAGCCAGAGCTGGCCGAAAACGAGCGCTACGCAACCCACACCGCGCGCGGTGCCGTTCAGCAAGAGCTTGACGACCTCATATCCGATTGGACCAAAACGCTTGACGCTGCCGACGTCGGCAAACTCATGGACGATTACGGCATCCCGTCCGGAAAGATATACACCACGCCCGACATGCTTGAAGACGCTCATTTTCAGGCACGCGAAGCCATTGCGACGACCGTGCATCCCAAATTCGGTGAACTCAAAATGCAGAACGTCGCTCCCAAGCTGTCCAAAACGCCCGGCGGCATTCGTCGCCCTGGGCCGGAACTCGGGCAGCACAACGACGAGATCTACGGCGGCGTACTTAACATGGGCGCTGAACGTATCGCGGAACTCACTGCAAAAGGCATCATCTAGGCCATTCAATATGCTCGGAGCGATACGCAGGGTCACCGTAACGGCGACGGATCTCGGTGCCGTTGAACGCGCCTACAGCGAGTTTCTGGAATACCGTGTTGTCGAGCGCGGCACCGTGAGCGATTCCGAAGCCGCTGCCTGGGGCACGCCGAAGATGTCCGGGGCGGACTCGCTAAGCATGCGACCTGCAGCCGGCGACGATTTCGAATTTCGCTTTGTACTCGCACCCCCTTATCCGGATTACGTGCCACTCACAACCTACGGGTGGAACGCATCAGAAATCATGGTGCAAAACGTTGACGCGATGGCTGCCAGGGTTGCGGATTCGCCGTTTGAAATCGTTGGCGCACCGCGCAACCTGTCGTTCAGCGATGACATTCGCGCCATGCAACTGCGCGGCCCCGCCAATGAAATTATTTATCTGACGGAGTTTAAAAAACCGGTTCCGGGGCTGTCCGTCCCCGTCGCGCGCTCGGCCGTCGACCGGACTTTTATTGTGATACTCGGCGGCCAAACCATGGGTGAACTGCAAAATTTTTATCACGACTGCTTTGGCGTCGCCAAAGCGCCCGTGGTGGAGTCGCGCGTCACGACACTGTCCAGAGCACTCGGGGTATCGATCGAAACACTCTACCCCATCGCAGCGCTGGGCCTTGACGGCGATTCGCTGATCGAGGTCGATGAGATGCCTGCGCAGGTCGGGCCGCGGGAGCAGGGAGCCGGTTACCTGCCGCCGGGAATTGCACTGGTCGGTTTTGACTGCGATGCCATTCCGGCAAATGCGGTTGCCGCTGCAGAAGGCGTTGCCGTGTTGACCGGCGTCACCGGCGAGCTGATTGAGCTGTTCGCAACAAACTAGCCTTTTTTGCGTGCCAAGGTTAAGCCGTCACCGATAGGCACCAGCGAAATATCCCAACGCGGGTCAGCATACATCTGTGTGTTTACCGCGCGAATTGCCACCGTATCGTCATCGTCCGATGACGCATCGATCACGGTACCACCCCACAGCACGTTATCCAGCATCAGCAAGCCGCCGTCACGCAACAGCTTGTGGGCGAATTCAATGTACAAGGCATAACCTGTTTTATCGGCGTCGATAAACACCGCGTCAAATTGCTCTTGTTGTGACGACGCTAAATTTTCGAGCGTGTCGGCTGCTGCACCCAGGTGCAGCGTTATCCGGTCGGCGACGCCGGCGCGCTCCCAATAGCGACGCGCTACTGACGTCCACTCCGCGCTGATATCAAGCGCATGCACCTCGGCATCGTCCGGCATGGCCAGCGCACAAGCCAAAGCACTGTAGCCGGTAAAAGTGCCGACTTCGAGATAACGCTGTGCGCCCATCAGCTGCAACACGAGCCCCATAAACTGGCCCTGCTCGGGCGCAATTTGCATGCGGGCCATTTCCATTTGCATTGTCTCGGCGCGGAGCTGTTGCAGAATTTTGGGCTCATGCAGCGACACTGAACGCAGGTATGCGTTCAAAGCGTCGGTAAGCTGAATTGTGTCGTTACTCATCCCGTTCGCCCCTTATAGGCTACAATCGCCGCCGGCCGCTAAGCATAACCATTACGGATTTCAATTACATGAACGCGGAAATCTCCACATTGTTGTTGACGCTGGTGCCGCTGCTGCTCGCAGTTGGCGCATTTGCCGGAGTGCTTGCAGGCCTGCTCGGCGTAGGTGGCGGCATTGTTGTCGTCCCCGCGCTGTATCACATCTTCGGTTATCTGGACGTTGCCGATGCCGTGCGCATGCACCTTGCAGTCGGCACATCGCTGGCGACCATAATCCCCACCAGTATTCGGTCGGTAAGGGCACATCAGAGTCGCGGCAGCTTCGATGGCACGTTGTTCAAAACGTGGATGCCAGGCATCGTCGTGGGCGTGCTGATCGGCACCTGGTTGGCCGCTTTGGCGGAATTCAGCACCCTGACGCTGGTATTCGCCGTGGTCGCATCGTGCGTGGCGATTTACATGGCACTGGGCAACCCGAGCTGGCAAGTCGCATCCCAGCTGCCTTCGCCGCTGCGGTGTCAGCCGATCGCCGCGATAATTGGCTGTATTTCGGCCATGATGGGCATCGGCGGCGGAACCATGTCGGTGCCGGTGCTGAACCTTTTTGGTGTCCCTATACACCGCTCGGTGGGCACTTCCGCCGGTTTCGGGTTGATCATTGCCATACCCGGAACGCTGGGTTTTATTGTAGGCGGCTGGGGACAGCCCGCCCTGCCGGCGTTCAGCATCGGCTACGTGAACTGGCTGGGTTTGGCGCTGATTGTGCCTGCCACGGTACTGGCGGTGCCGCTGGGGGCAAAGCTGGCTCATTCACTCAGCGTGGTCGGGTTGCGCCGCGCTTTTGCGGTGTTTCTGGGGCTGACGGCGTTGCGGATGTTCGCCGATATCTTCGGCGGCTAGAGGCTGGCTAGAGGCTGGCTAGAGGCCGGTCAGACGTTATCGGCGACGACGGCCGTAAAGCCGTCCATATCGTCCGTGATTTCAATCTGGCAGGCCAAACGGCTGTTTTCGCGCCGATCAGCGGTGGAATCCAGCATGGCATCTTCGTATTCATCCATGGGTGGCAATTTCTTCAGCCACTCGGGATCCACATAGATATGGCAGGTCGCACAAGCACAACAACCGCCGCAATCAGCCTTGATGCCGTATACCTCTTTAACGGCGGCAGCTTCCATGACGGTATAACCGCTGTAGGCCTCGACGACGGTTTCAGAACCGTCCGGCGATGTGAAATTGAGGCGCGGCATTAACTGTTAGCGGCAGCTTCGGCCTGTGCTTTACGCAATACGTCCAACGACTCTTGAAGCTGGCGCACCCGCTCCTGCTCGTTGTCCACGTACTTAAGCCAGTTACGCGCATTTTTTGCGGTTTTTTCAAACTTGGCGGCCGACTGGAACGACGCTTTCGCAGAATTCAGCGCCTTGGTCTCAAACTGACACATGCCCATAATCAGCCAGGCATTACCGGTTGCCTTCAATTTGCCTTTATCCAGTGCCTTGCGTGACGCGTCTATACAGTTCTTGTACTCGCTTAGGTTCAAATAACTCTGGGCCAGGCGCGCGTAAAGCTCACCGTCATCAGAAAGCGCTGCTGCTTGGTTAAGCGGGCCGATAGCCTTGCGGTCTTCCTGCGCCATCTGCCATGCCTGCGAAAGCAGGCGATAACTGCGGACGTTCTTTTCGACGACGCCGTCCGCCAAACCCTTCTCCAGGACTTTGGCGCCTTTATAAGGAACCTCTGCCTGCATGAACAGCTGCGCCATCTGGATTAACTCTGAACTGCGCTCCAACAAGCCCTGATCGTGCGCAGCTTCGTATGCGGCCAACTGCTTAGGCTCATCCTTAAGCTCGTAATAAATAGCAGAGAGCTGAGTCCAGTAATCTTTCTTTGGCCAGTTAACTACAAGCGTTTCGAGTATTTCACGAACCTTGCGGTAGTCTTTCTTATCCCAATAGGCAGCACGTAACAGCAACCACCAGTTCTCTTTGGTGGAAACACCGCGTTCTTTTGCCAGCTCAATAGCCCGTTCCAGCGGCGGAATAATTTTCGGCAGCTGATCCAGCTGAAAGTAAGACGTGCCGATCAGGCTGTACATGTCCGGATCTTCACCGGCCTCGTCCATGTATTGCTGCGCGTAGCGAATCGAATTCTGATAATCCTCGGTCACGTACATGATCTGCGCAAGAATACGTAGCGACTGCTGCCGCAGCCCCTCGGGGATATCGGGCTGCTTCAGCACTGTTTCGTAGTCGCGCTTGGCTTGCGGATACTTTCCGTCGTTGTAATACAGAAAGCCCGAGAAATTGTGCAGCTGCGCAATCTCATAAGGCGTCAGATTCTCGAAGGCTTTGCCCTTTTCGATCAGGCGGCGGGCGCCGGCCTCATCTTTATTGTCGGCCAACTCGTTGGCTTCGGTAATGAGCTCATAAACCTTTTTGCCCAGGGTCTGAACTTTCTTGCCCTTAAAAGGCGCTTTTGAATCTTCTTTTTCGCTGTCCTGCGCTACGGCGAGAACACCGTCGATGTCGCTCAAAACCGGGGCTGTGTAAATAATTGCTGTCGCCAGTGTAAACAGCAATGCTTTCGCCAACCCGGCAGGTACCAGCCCGGCACGAAGTTGTTTGTTTGCTATAGCCACCCTAATCATGCTCCATCTGCTCTGACAGCAATCAGTCTTCCATCTTGTAGGTAATGATCGTCTGCACGCCCTTCACCTCTTCTGCGACACCGTCAACCACGCGAGGTTTGTACTTGAATTTCAGCGCCGCATTGATCGATGCGCGTTCAAACAATGAGCTCGTGCATTCCACGGCAAAGGCGTCTTTGGTGGCACCCGTGGTGTCCACGGTAAACTCCACCAGACACTGGCCTTCCAGGCCCCTTGACTGCGCCCGACGCGGATAAATAGGCTCAACGCGCACAATCGGCAGGTAATCGCCATCACCGAGCCCGATGCGGCCGCCACCTAATTTGCCGATATCGAGTTGTGCCGATGCCCGACCCAGGCTCAGCGTCTGCGAAGTATCAAGATCGTCCATCTGCTGATCCGGCGCTTCGGGAGGTGGTTCGTCCACTTCCGGCGGTTTTTCGGGCTCATCCTCGTCACGGTTAATGACTTCTTCTTTCTTGACCCGAATAAAGTCGCCGAGATTAATATCGGCCTCTTCGACAATCGCACGCTTACCGGTGGCAATCAGCACCTGCATTACCCATAGCAAGGTGAATGTCACCAGCAAACCGGACAGCAGCGAAATTGCGTAACGTGGGATCATGCTTTTATAACCAACCTGTCACTAACCTAATTCGACCAATACCGAACAAATTTTGTTCCCGCACTCGGAGATGCGCCGTCAGTTCGGCAACACACCCGAAATCGACACGCGCGAAATCTTCGCTTGCCGCGCTGCATCCATCACCAGCACGACAGTCTCGGTATACGCAGCCTTGTCAGCCTGAATAACGACTGAACCCTCGGGATTTTCAGCCAGCAGTTTTTCAAACGCGCCCTTTACTGCGCGCGGGTCTATACTCTTCCGATCTATCCAAATTTCATTATTGGCACTGATGGCAACAAGAATATTGGCTTTGTTCTTGGGCTCTGCCTGAGCGGCCTCGGGCCGTCGCACCTCGACACCCGCTTCTTTGATAAAAGAAGCGGTAACGATAAAGAAGATGAGCATAATGAAAACCACGTCCAACATGGGCGTCAGGTTTATCTCGGTCTCTTCCTCTTCCGCGATACTGTGAATTCCTCTGCGCATTCCGAAATTCCCTCAGCTTCCTTAGTGATCCAGTTCAAGGGCTTCTTCCAGCCCCTCGACCTTGCGCTCTATAGAACGGGTAATCAGCGTCACCAGAAACACGCCCGACAATGCGCCGACCATGCCGGCCATCGTGGGGATGGTTGCCTTGGAAACGCCCGACGCCATGGAACGGGCATTGCCGGTACCGGAAATGGCCATAACGTCGAACACCTCGATCATGCCGGTTACCGTACCCATCAGCCCCAGCAGCGGACACAGAGCCACCAGCGTCTGAATCACCGGCACCCAGTTGTTGGCGGCCATGTCATAACCGGACAGCAACTTATCGCGTATCTGGTGAGCATTCCACGACTTTCTGTCGGCGCGCGACTGCCACAACGAAATGGCGTCGTTGGCCATCGCAGTCAAACCGCTTCTGAAAAATATCAGTCGCTCAATGATCAGCACCCACATCGCAAAGATGGTGATGGCAATCAAGCTCAACACGTCGCCGCCAAGCTCCAGGAAATCCCGGACTGCGACAATTGGCACTAACAGCCAATCCATTCCGAATCCTCTCTAGCTATCCTTCGACGTACCCAATACTCAGGAAGAAGAAACGCCATGCTTTTCGGCATGCTCGGCAATAATGCCGGCACTCTGTTCCTGCAGAATCTGCACGATGCGCTTGCTGCGGCCGCTCACGAGCGTATGCAGCAACACGGTCGGAATCGCTACCGTAAGACCCAGCACCGTCGTCACCAACGCCTGCGAAATACCGCCGGCCATCAGCTTCGGATCACCGGTACCGTACAGGGTGATCGCCTGGAAGGTCTGGATCATGCCGGTAACCGTACCCAACAGCCCCATCAGAGGCGCCACCACGGAGATGATCTTAATGAATAGCAGCGCCCGGTTCAGGGCTGGCGTTTCTTTAAAGATCGCCTCGGAAAGCTTGAGCTCAAGCGTTCCGGTATCGGCTTGTTTATTTTCCTGATAAACGCTGAGCACACGGCCCAGAGCGTTATCGCTGCTCGGCGTGTCGCTGGCGAGCTGTGCGGTTACCTTGCGGCTGGCAACACCCAACACCACCATGCGTTCGAGCGAAATCAGCAGACCGACTATACCCAGCGCAATAATGAGGTAACCCACAAGACCACCCTGCTGCACCCGTTCAATCAGATTCGGACGGGAGACATAGGTGCCCAGAACGCCACCGGCTGTCGGATCTATGCCGAAGCGCACCAGTCCGTCGGTTGCTTCAAGCAGCTCCGAGGTACTGTTAACAAATCGACGTGCGTCTGGCTGACGAGCCAATTCTGCGACGCGCCCGTTTTCGTACTTAAGGTATTTACCGTCTGCAGCAATGTTGAATACACCGACGCGAACAACGTCCATATCCTGCTGACTGCCATCGTTCATCAGCACAGTCGTGTTGTACTTGACGACGCGACCGCTTTCGGTCATTTCACGGTGCAATTCGAACCACAGGCGATCAATTTCCTCGAGCGACGGCAACTTCGTGCTGCTACCGATCTTCTTGGCCAGGTTCTCCAGAAAATCCACGCGATCAGGATTTTCGGCATTGGTAACCGAGCTTTCGAAGCGCGTGCGGGCATCACCCGCGACTTGCTGCATTACGCCAAATAACTCTTTTAGCGACCCCAGCCGTTCGTTGAGATCATTTTCGAGTTTCTTTAACTCTTCCTTATTGGCGGCGGCTTCTGCTTCAAGACGTTGACTGCGCTGCTCTTCACTGCTCTTCTGACCGGTAGCTTCATTCAACAAACGCTGTTGATCCGCTTTAGCTTTGTTAAAGCGCTCTTCCCGCTCACGGTTTTCCTTATTGTCCTGAACCCTGCCTTGCTCAACCTTCCGCAACAGCTGATCCATGCTCAGTGCCTGCTGGGCCATCGCGGGGGACGCCGCCATAACCATACCGACAACCGTCGCCGCAAGCAGCGACACGCTTTTATGTGTTAAACGTTTCATTTAGCCAGCCTCCGGCGCGGGTACGGGCAACAGCAGCAAATCGGGCGCAACCTGCTTTTTAGCGATCTTCAGACCCGCACGAATCTGGTTCTTATATGAATCGGCCTCTTCCCAGCGACGGGCAGCCTGATCCCATACGCCGGAATACGCGCCATCCTGAGTCTGGTACAGAAGAGCAATACGGCCGACGCGCAGAAAATCAACATTGCGCTCTTCGCCGCCAATTTCCAGCGTGCCCGTGTACGCCTCAATAGTCCGACCGTAATCGTTCTCGATCTGATAAGCCTCGGTCACCTTGCGGAATTTTTCCGCCACGTTGACGTTGGACTCAGCCATCAGGTCATCAAGATTGGCGACGCGATTGCGGCGCTCATCTATAAGGAAAGGAACATCAAGCTCAACAAACTCTCGCAGGCCCTCGATCATCCGAGTCATGGAAGGAACAATCTGGCGATTGATAACCTCAACCTGAGTAATGGAGTCGTTTAACTCGTCCTTTTTTAAGGCCTGACCGTCGATCTGACGCTGCAACAATGTGTTGTAGATCTGCAGACCTTCGATTTCTTTTAGCAATCGCTTGTACTGGTCTTCTTTCTTGCGCGTATCCGCAACAACAGCATCAATCTTCTGTTGTGACTCCTGCGCAAGCTTGGTACGACGTTGCTCTGCGCTGATTACGTCGTTAAGCGACTGGGCCGACCCGACCGTGGGTGCTATCAGTGCAATAGATACACCAATGGCAGCCAGGCGGGATGTCCACTTGGTAGAACTCATGAAGCGTCCCCTTCGATAAACAATATCGGAGTGTTCCGTTGAAAATTACCGGGATGTTATTTGGTATTTGAATATGCAGTCCCGGCATACCCCTAACCTTACTACAGACGAACACCCCTTTTACACAGTCACCCGGCACCTGAAAATCACGCCAGACTGGTAATCCGACCTGATAGCAAGCTCAGATGCGCGGGAGTTATCGGCCCAAAAAATTTCTAGCCCCTCAGGCCGCGCGCAAGAATAGCACAACAATAATCCAGCGCCAGCCCTTATCTGGACTGCATTGCAGCCGACCTGAAGCAACCTTTCCGGTTAACCGCAGAGTGACATCTGGCCGATGCCCGATGTCGTGGCCGCATCGGTTGACAAGGTGCCGACATTGCAAGAAGATAGCCAGCTATGTCTTATACGCCGAAATACGTCCGCAGCGCCGTGGTTATTGTGCCTGCTTACCTAGCCCTGTTGCTCCCCTGCAAAGAGAGGGTCGGGTGCGGACGACTACAAGGCTAATAGAACCTTAAATTCACAAAACCCCGCACCCGACAAGGTAGCGGGGTTTTTTTATGCCGCTGATGCGGCACTTAAACAACGACAATGACACAACGACAATGGAGAGCAGACAGATGAACAAGCGCAGCGACGATCGCGTTATCATCTTTGACACCACCCTCCGGGATGGTGAACAGGCACCCGGCTGCAGCATGACGCTGCGCGAAAAGCTGCGAGTTGCCTCTGCCCTACGCGACCTCAATGTAGACGTTATCGAGGCCGGCTTTGCCGCTGCTTCACCGGGCGACTTCGAGTCGGTACAGGCGATTGCCAGTGAAATCAAAGGCCCGACGATCTGCAGCCTGGCGCGGTGCCATCCCGATGATATTGCCAAGGCGGCCGCAGCCGTTAAGGGTGCGGAAAAAAGTCGCATCCACGTGTTTGTCGCCACCAGCGAAATCCACCGCAACCTGAAGCTGCAAATGGCGAAGGAAGAAATCATTCGGCGCGCTGTCGAATCAGTTCGTCTTGCGCGAGAACATTGCGATGACGTGGAATTTTCCGCTGAGGATGCCTCGCGCACCGAGTTCGGGTACCTGGCAGAGGTTGTACAGGCGGTGATCGAGGCCGGCGCGCGCACCATCAACATTCCGGACACGGTGGGCTATACAGTACCCGCGGAATTCGCAGAGATGTTCAGCTACCTGAAAAACAACGTGCCGGATGTCGACAAAATAGTCCTCAGCGTGCACTGCCATGATGATCTGGGCATGGCAGTAGCGAACAGCCTTGCAGCAGTCACTGCCGGCGCGCGACAGGTTGAATGCACTATAAATGGCATTGGCGAACGCGCAGGTAACTGCTCGCTCGAAGAAGTGGTCATGGCGCTTAAAACGCGTGAGAACTTCTTTGGCATCGGCACAAATATCGATACGACGCGCCTCTATCCGACCAGTCGTCTGGTTGCCAGCGTTACGGGCATGCACGTGCCGCGCAACAAGGCGGTCGTCGGCGAAAATGCTTTCGCGCACGAAGCCGGCATTCACCAGCACGGCATGCTGAAAGATGCTTCGACGTACGAAATCATGAAGCCGGAGGACGTCGGTCTGAGCCGCTCGAACCTGGTGCTCGGCAAGCACAGCGGTCGGCATGCCTTCCGCGAGCGTGTCGCGCAACTGGGGTTCAGCCTTGATGATGAGGAGCTGAACCGTGCCTTTGACGATTTCAAAGAGCTGGCGGATCGCAAAAAAGAATTGTTCGACGGCGACATCGAAGCCATCATCATGAACGTGGGCGACACCACTCCGGGCCCGTGGCATATAGAAGAGCTGCTGATATCGGCCGGCTCAGCCAGCATCGCGAGCGCGGCGGTCAAGCTCTGTCACGCTGACGGCCGACAGGCCAACGAAGCGGCCGTAGGCGACGGGCCGGTAGAGGCAGCGTTCAAGGCAATAGAACGTTGCGTAGGCTTTAACATGAAACTGCGTAACTTTGAGGTGCGCAGTGTAACCATGGGCGAAGATGCGCAGGGCGAAGTCACCGTGACCGTGGAATATAATGGCCACAGCTACCGCGGTAACGGCGTCAGCACTGATATCGTCGAAGCGGGCGCTCTCGCCTACCTGGAAGTGATAAACCGCGTTGTGCGTCGACGTGAATCCGGCACCGACGAGCGTGTCGCACCGGATGACAAAGGTGCTGCGGTTATCTGACCGCTGCAAACATTGACTTAATTTTGGCTAGCACGATTAGCGAGGAATACTAATGCCATTCAATAAGTGCGATTGGATCTGGCAGAACGGGAAACTGGTCGCCTGGGAAGACGCTAAAGTGCATGTGCTTACGCATGCGCTGCATTACGGCTCATCGGTATTTGAAGGCATCCGCGTGTACCGCACGCCGGACGGCCTGAAAGTATTCAGGCTCGATGCCCACACAGAGCGGATGTTCGAATCGGCGAAAATCCATCGCATCCCGATGCCCTATTCGCCGGCGCAGATTAATGCGGCGTGCAGTGAAGTGGTGTTACGCAATAATCTGGTTAACGGCGCATATATCCGGCCCATCGCGTTTCGCGGTTACGGCGAAATCGGACTGGCACCGGCCCCCGGCCATCCAACTGATGTGGTTGTGGCTGCATGGCAGTGGGGAGCGTATCTGGGTGCCGAAGCTCTGGAAAATGGCGTCGATGCAGGCATTTCATCGTGGCAGCGCGTCGCACCGAATACCCTGCCCGCCCTCGCCAAGGCAGGCGGTAACTACCTGTCCAGCACGCTGATTAGTCTGGAAGCCAAGGCCAACGGCTATCACGAAGGTATTGCACTGTCCACGGATGGCAACGTCAGCGAAGGCGCCGGCGAAAATCTGTTCATTGTGAAGCGCGGTAAAATCTTCACGCCGCCTGCTGCCGCATCGATACTGACAGGCATTACACGCGACACCATTATCACCCTTGCCCATGAGGCGGGCTATCAGGTCGTGGAGCAGGCGATCCCGCGGGAAATGCTGTACATCGCTGACGAAATGTTCATGACAGGCACGGCAGCTGAAGTAACGCCGGTAAGGTCGGTTGATCGCATCGAGATTGGCAACGGCAGCCGCGGCGACATAACAGCGGATCTGCAGCGCCGCTTTTTCGGCCTGTTCGATGGCACCACAGAAGATAAATGGGGCTGGTTGCAACCGCTGGATGATGCGGATGCAGGCTCAATGGAGAAAGTTGGATCATGAGTGGCAAGTCTCTTTTCGAAAAAGTCTGGGACGATCATGTTGTCGTTCCGGAAACGGCTGACACGCCGGCGATTTTCTATATAGACCTGCACATCATTCACGAGGTCACCACCCCGCAGGCATTTAATATGCTGCGCGAGACCGGCATGCCGGTGCGGCGTACCGATCTGGTGCTCGCAACGATGGATCACTCCACGCCCACGGTGCCGATTGAAAATCTCGAGGAAAGTCTGGACGCGGTGTCCGATCCGGAGCCCGCTGCGCAGATACGCGCAATGGTTAAAAACTGCGCGGATTTCGGCATCGAACTGCACGGCTTTGGCAGCGGCCATCGCGGCATCGTGCACGTGATAGGCCCCGAGATCGGCGCAACCCAGCCGGGCAAAACGATTGTCTGTGGCGACAGTCACTCATCCACCCACGGCGCATTTGGGGCCATGGGCTTTGGCATCGGGGCCACCATGGTCGGGCATGTGCTGGCCACGCAATGCCTGCTGATCAGAAAACCGAAATCCATGGCCGTCAATATCACCGGCAAGCTCCAACCCGGCGTGGGTGCAAAGGATGTGATACTCGCACTGATCGGCAAGATCGGCGTCGACGGCGGCACCGGCCATGTCATCGAGTACCGGGGCGACACGGTCAGCGCGATGAACATGGAAGAGCGCATGACTATCTGCAACATGACGATCGAGGCCGGCGCCCGTGCGGGCATGATCGCACCGGATCAAACCACCATTGACTACCTTCGCGGCCGCGAGAAAGTGCCCAAAGGCGCCGACTGGGATGCAGCTGTTGAGCGCTGGCTGGCGCTGGCATCCGATCCTGACGCCACCTTTGATATCGAGGTGGATCTGGATGTTTCCGAACTGGAACCGCAGGTAACCTACGGAACCAACCCGGCCATGGTCGTGCCGATTTCAAAACCGGTACCGAATCCCGGCAGCAACCTGAGCCACAAGAAGTCGATTGAATATATGCGGGTGGAAGCCGATCGGCCAATGCTCGGCA
The DNA here is from genome assembly GCA_030426355.1 of Gammaproteobacteria bacterium. GTDB lineage: Bacteria > Pseudomonadota > Gammaproteobacteria > Steroidobacterales. The sequence goes on along the minus strand of JAUHYQ010000004.1, from coordinate 150,830 downwards.
CCAAAGTAGACGTTGTGTTTGTCGGCAGTTGCACCAATTCCCGCATGACCGATTTGCGCAACGTTGCAAAAATCCTCGACGGTCGCAAAGTCGCCGACACGGTGCGCATGCTGATAGTACCGGGGTCGGAGTCAGTGAAAAAAGAAGCCGAAAGCGAAGGCCTGGACAAAATCTTTGTCGCCGCAGGCGCCGAATGGCGTGAAGCCGGCTGTTCAATGTGTCTTGGCATGAACAGCGACAAGCTGGGCAAGGGTCAGCTTTGCGTGAGCACCAGCAACCGAAATTTTGAAGGTCGTCAGGGCCCTGGCGGACGGACCGTGCTGGCCAGCCCGGAGACCGCGGCGGCCTCCGCCGTGGCCGGCGTTATAGCCGACCCGCGCGACGTTATTTAGGAACCGGAACCATGGAAAAAATTACACAACTGACTTCAAAAACCATCGTTTTGGCCATCGACGACGTCGACACCGATCAGATTGTTCCTGCGCGCTTTCTGACCACGACAGAACGGGAAGGCATCGGCGTATCTCTGTTTGCTGACTGGCGTTTTGACAAAGACGGTAACGAAATAGCGGATTTCCCCTTAAATTCCCCCGATGCCCAGGGACGACAAATTCTGGTGGCCGGTCGCAATTTTGGCTGCGGCTCATCGCGGGAACACGCGCCATGGGCGCTGCATGATTTCGGTATTCGTGCCGTCATTAGCAGCGAAATCGCCGATATTTTTCGCAACAACTCGCTCAACAACGGCCTCATACCGGTTGTCGTTGACGCCGCAACGCACCGGTGGTTGCTGGACAATCCCGGTGCGGAGGTAACGGTGGACGTTGAAAACTGCACAATCACCCTGCCCACCGGCCAAACCGTCAGCTTCCCCATCGAACCGTTTGCGCGCCACTGCATCATTGAAGGCATCGATCAGATGGGCTTTTTGCTGCAGAACCTCGACAACATCAAGGCGTTCGAAAACAGCCGCGCCTGGAACCCGAGCCTCAACATCTAGGACACCGCATGCAAGCCACTATTGCCATTCTGCCGGGCGACGGCATCGGCGCCGAAGTCACGCGTGAAGCCGTTAAGGTACTGCGTGCCGTGGAAACGAAATTCGGCCATCGCTTCGACCTGCCTGAAGCACTGATCGGCGGGGCCGGTCTGGATGCTGAAAACGACCCGTTCCCGCAGCAGACCGCAGCCATATGCGCCGATGCCGCAGCGGTTTTGCTGGGCGCAGTGGGCGGACCGAAATGGGATAACGTACCGACGGAATCGCGGCCCGAAAAAGGCCTGCTGCGTCTGCGTGCCGCGCTGAACGTGTTCGCAAATCTGCGGCCCGTTGCACCCCACCCCATCCTGTCCGGAGCCTCACCCATTCGTGCCGAGTTGCTCAAGGGCGTGGATATCATGGTCGTGCGCGAATTGACGGGTGGCATTTATTTTGGCGAAAAGTCGCGCACCCAGGACAGCGCCACCGATGTATGCACCTACACCCGCGGGGAAATCGAACGCGTGCTGCACATTGCTGCGAAACTCGCCGCCGGTCGCCGCAACAAAGTCACGTCAGTGGACAAATCGAATGTGCTGGAAACATCCCGGCTCTGGCGCGAGGTTACGACCGAGTTGATGCAGCGAGATTACCCCGGTATGGAGCTGGAACATTTGCTCGTGGATGCGGCAGCCATGCACCTGCTGTCGCGCCCGGCCGACTTTGACGTACTGGTCACCGAAAACATGTTCGGCGACATTCTGACCGATGAAGCGTCCATGCTGGCAGGTTCCATGGGCATGCTGCCGTCTGCGTCGCTTAACGACGGCTCGGTGGGCCTGTATGAACCGATCCACGGTTCGGCGCCCGATATCGCCGGCCGAAATATTGCCAATCCCTGCGGCACTGTGCTGAGTGCGGCCATGTTGCTGCGCCTGTCGCTGGGTCTGGACGAAGAAGCCGCCGCGATCGAAGACGCAGTCAATCGGGTACTGAGTGACGGCTTGCGCACCGGGGATATTGCCAGAGCCGGTGAAAGCGCCATTGGCACTGCAGAATTCGGCAGCGCGATTGCAGCCGCAGTCGCGGCCTGAAGCCCCCCAACGGGGCGCACACCCTAAAGTCCGGACCGCGGTTCATACGGACATCTCACAATGGCGCGGCACTTTGCGCACACACTAAGCTGGGCGGGTTTTCATCCCAACCATTGCCGGAGAACTCGCCCATGAATAAGCTGCGCACATTGACACTGACCCTTCTTGTCAGCCTGAGCATGCTCGGCCCGATGCCGTTAGCTCAGGCGGCGGACAGCAGTCCCGCAGCCACCATTAAAGCGTTTAATGACGCAATAAACAGTCGCGACATTGACACCATGGTTGCCCAACTTGCCAAAGGCGGCGTGCAGCTGTCCCTGCGGCCCGCTCACCCGGGCATGCCGGCCGAAATGCCACTGAGCAGCGACATTCAGGGCACCTGGCGCACGGTGGGCGCGGTCTTGTTCTCCACCACGGAAAGCTACCAACGCAGCGTCAGTATTACGGACAGCGTTGAGAACGGCGATCTGGCGACGGTGTGGGCCGATGCCGTGACCACCACCGTTCGCAAAGCCGGAGAGGAACCCATGGTGCTCAGCTTCAGCGAGCTCTATTTGCTGGTCAAAAAAGACGGACGATGGCAAATAGCCGCCTATGCCGACAATCGCCAGCCTGACAACATCGCCATCGGCGGCGATGCCGGGGAATAAACCTTGCAATAGGCTTGCTTAGCTGTCACTTATAAGTTACATAGACCCCTGCTCAGCAGGGGTTTTTTTATGCAGCATGCAGCAGCCGGCGTCATCGTTTTTGGCGCCAGCGGAGCGACCGGTGCCCTGGTGTGCCGCAAACTTCGGGCCGAAGGAGCTCCGGTTGCAGCGGTATTGCGATCCGACAACCGGGCGGCAGCGTTCAGCGCGCTGGGTGTTGAGGTGTGCAAGGCCGACGTGATGCTCCCCGACTCCGCGGGCAGAGTTCTCGAAGCCACTGTAGATAAATATCCTATTTTATTGAATCTATTAGGTGGAAACCCCTTCAACGACCCGTCAACCTGGCCCGACTATAGCGGCGTGGTTAATGTCACCAATGCGGCGCTTGCAGCTGGCTACCAGCGCTACGTGCTGGTCACCAGCGTGGGCACCGGCGAAAGCTGGCGCTACGTGCCCGAAACCGAGGCGTTCCTGACGCCTATCATCAAACTTAAAGACCGGGCCGAAGCGCATCTCAAGCAAACATCGCTGCACTGGACCGTTCTCAAGCCCGGCGGCATGGGGCCTCCGGATTACCGGGTGCAGCGCGGCGACCCGCTGATCACCGAAAACCACGGGGTTAGAGGCCTGATAGACCGCGAAGATCTTGCGGAGGTCATTGTGCGAGTGCTGGCAGCGAACCCTGACCGGGTTCTGCACCGCGAGCTCTACGCGGTCGTGCAACGGATTGAACAACACGCCGGCAAAGCAGAGGCGTTTGCTTTATAACTTACAAAACAATTAGTTTTATTACTTTCTTAAGTTTGTTGTTGACCTTTATCCTGCGCTGATCCGTCGCTGACCCGCCATTTTCTACCACGACCCTTTACCGCGTCTAAACCCTGTGATATGTTCCATCGCATTAACGCGCTATTACATTAATACAACGCCATGAAAGAACACCGTATATACGACCCGGGCCAGGAAATTGCCGTCGAAGATGAACTCTTCGGAGCCATATTATTGCTGCGCAATGTCGACGAATGCCGCGCTTTTTTTCAGGATCTATGCACGCCCGCCGAACTGCAGGCCCTTAAGGACCGCTGGATAGTCGCAGAGCTGCTCGCAGACGGCCTCACCTACCGGCAAATACGCGATAAAACCGGGGTCAGTGTAACCACCGTCGGCCGCGTTGCTCGCTGCCTGTCCGAGCCTCCGGCAGGTTATGCGGCAGTTCTCCGGCGCATGGGAAAAACTGACATGGGAAAAATTGACATGGGAAAAACTGACCAAGGAAAGATTGAATAATGAGCCAGCCTCAAGCACGCATAAAAATTGCCATTCAGAAATCCGGCCGCCTGACAGAATTGTGCCTGGAACTGCTTCAGCAATGCGGACTGAAATATTCCCGCGGGCGTGATCAGCTGATTGGGTTCGGTGAAAACATGCCGGTGGACTTTTTGCTGGTGCGCGACGATGACATCCCCGGCCTGGTACGCGATGACGTATGCGATCTGGGCATTTGCGGCCTCAATGTGCTGGAGGAAAAACGTCTGGAGTACCAGGCGGCCGGGGTGCCCGAACCTTTTAAAATGCTGCAGCAACTGGATTTCGGCCACTGCCGGCTGGCCTTTGCCTACCCGGAAGGCGGTGATTTAAAAAAGATCGCCGCCATCAAGGGTGAAACCATTGCGACCAGTTACCCGCTGATTGTTGCGGACTACCTGCAGCGTAACGGCCTGCAAGGCTCAGTGGTGGAATTCAGCGGCGCGGTAGAAATTGCCCCGAGCCTTGGCCGGGCGGAACTGATCTGCGACCTGGTATCCAGCGGTGCGACCCTGGCAGCCAACCGACTGATTGAAGGCGAAACCGTTCTCGAGAGCGTTGCCTGCCTGGTACAAACGCCCGTGAAAATACCGGCCGAAAAAACCGAATGGGTTAACAGACTGGTCGAACGCATAGCCGGCGTGCAGCAAGTGCGTGGCAGTAAGTACATCATGATGCACGCACCGCGCAGCGCGTTAACGCAAATCGCGGCGCTGCTGCCGGGGGCTGAATCGCCCACGGTGCTGCCGCTCGACGCGGTAGACGACAAGGTTGCTGTGCACGTTGTGTGCCGCGAGAGCATTTTCTGGGAAACGCTCGAGCAATTGAAAGCCGCCGGCGCCAGTTCCATTCTGGTGCTGCCCATAGAGAAAATGCTGGCCTGAAAGGTCAGACAACGCATATGAACAAACTTGCCGAACGGTATTACTGGTCAGAACTCTCGCCGCAGCAGCGCCGCGATGTGCTGTTGCGCCCTGCTGTGGCGGCCAGCCCGCAAATCAACGATACGGTGCGCGCATTACTGAGCAATGTGCGCGAAGGTGGCGATACTGCGTTGCGGGAACTGACGGCACGATTTGATAAGGCGACGCTGACTGATCTGCGCGTCACCGAGACTGAGTTCGAAGCCGCGCGACAAGCGCTGACCGAGACGCAGATTGCAGCGATACGGACGGCTATAGCCAACGTGCGACGCTATCACGAAGCGCAGCTTGCCGAGCCCTATAGCGTCACCACGGCTGTCGGCGTGGTATGTGAACGCATGATTCGGCCGATACCGGCAGTCGGGTTGTATGTACCCGCCGGCACAGCGCCGCTGCCCTCCACCGCCATCATGCTGGCCGTGCCGGCAGACATCGCGGGGTGCCCGGTGCGGGTGCTGTGCACACCGCCGCGCCCGGACGGCAGCGCCGACCCGGCCGTGCTGACCGCGGCGGCCGAGTGCGGCATAACCGAGATCTACAAGATAGGCGGTGCGCAGGCGGTCGGCGCCATGGCCTATGGCACAGAAAGTGTGCCCAAGGTGGACAAGATTTTCGGTCCGGGCAATGCGTGGGTGACCGCTGCAAAAACGATCGTGGCTGCCGACCCGGCCGGTGCTGCGCTGGATATGCCGGCCGGCCCTTCTGAAGTGCTGGTCATCGCCGATGCCACCGCTGATCCTAAGGCGGTTGCGCTGGATCTGCTCTCGCAGGCGGAACATGGCGTCGATTCTCAAGTCATCCTGGTCACTGACAGTATTGAGCTGGCCGATGCGACCGATGCTGAAATTGCCGCCGCACTGCCAACCCTGCCCCGCCGGGACATCATGGAGCAGTCACTCGCGCACAGTCGTTGCATGCTGGTAAGCGATGTTGATGCAGCGCTCGATGTGTCCAACGCGTACGCTCCCGAACATCTCATCATGCAGGTGCAGAATGCGCGGCGCTGGCTTGACCGTGTCGACAACGCCGGCTCGATATTCCTTGGGCCCTATACGCCCGAAGCGGTTGGTGATTATTGCAGCGGCACCAACCACGTATTGCCTACGTACGGTTATGCGCGAGCCTACAGCGGTTTGTCACTGGCCGATTTTCAGAAACGCATGTCGGTGCAGGAACTGTCGGCTGACGGGATTCGCGGCCTGCAACCCACCGTCAGCACACTGGCCCGACTGGAAGGCCTGGATGCTCACGCACGCGCCGCCGAAGTGCGCGTGGAGCGCCTGAACGCGGCCGCCAATAACGCGGCTGACAACTCAACCAAGGCGAATTAAGCATGAACTCGGTCATTGAACTGGCGCGGCCTGAAATCCAGAAACTGGTGCCCTATGAGGCGGCGAGTTATACCGACGGCCTGGTGCGCCTGAATGCCAACGAAACTCCTTGGCCGGCGCCTGGCGGCCCTGCCGACTCGGGATTGAATCACTACCCGCCGGAAAAACCGTTGATATTGCGCGATGCACTGGCGAACTATTACGGGATAGAACCGAATCAATTGCTGGTTACTCGTGGCAGCAGTGAGGCTATTGATTTGCTGATTCGCTGTTTTTGCGAAGCCGGTCGCGACAGCATTGTGATATGCCCGCCAACTTTCGGCATGTATCGGGTGTATGCCGATATTCAGGGCGCGGGCACACACGCAATACCGCTGCAAGCCGACAACGGCTATGCGCTGAATGCGGACGCCATTGTGCGCAACTGGCCGGATAACGCCAAGGTGTTGTTTATCTGTTCGCCGAACAACCCCACCGGCAACCGCTTTGACAGCGAGGAAATTGCGCTGATTGCACGCTTACTCAGTGGCCGCGCGCTGGTGGTGGTGGATGCCGCTTATGCGGAATTTGGTAACGAAGATCCCACACTCGCGTTACTGTCCTCCGATGAATTCAATAACGTCGCGGTACTGCGCACTCTGTCAAAGGCCTTCGGTCTTGCCGGTGCACGCTGCGGCGCGCTCCTCGGCGCCCCTGAACTGGTCAGCATGGTGGGCTGCGTAATGCCGCCGTACTCTTTTCCTACGCCGGTTATCGAAGCCGTTATGGCCTGCCTGGTCCCGGAAGCGCGAGCCGAAGTCGTACGCCGAGTAGCGACGTTGCGCGAGGAACGCGAAAGACTGGCTCTGGCACTCGAGAATATGCCCGGCGTGGAACAAGTGTATCCGTCGGAAGCCAACTTTCTGCTGGTGCGCGCCACGGATCCGGTACGTTTCAGCGAACTGGCAAAACAAGGCGGCATACTGGTGCGCAACTTTGGCTGGCAAGTGCCAGGCTGCCTGCGAATCACCATCGGCACCCGCGAGCAAAACGATCAGCTGATTAACAGTCTGGAATCACTATGAGCTTACCAACATGAGCACTGCCCTTCGCATAGCCTTCGTCGACCGGGACGGCACCCTCGTTAAGGAACCTGCCGACCAGCAGGTCGACCGGCTGGATAAGATCACGCTGGTGCCCGGAGTCATCCCGGCGCTGTTGCGGCTGCGCGAGGCCGGCTTCAGGCTCGTCATGGTCTCTAATCAGGACGGTCGCGGCACTGACAGCTTTCCCGAACATGATTTTTTGCAGACACAAAACTTTATTCTGGAGCTGTTCGCCTCACAAGGGCTGACGTTTGAAGAGATCTTTATCTGTCCGCATTTTGACAGCGACGGTTGCAGTTGTCGCAAACCCCTGCCGGGTCTGCTCGGTGATTACTTCCAGCGCGTTAATGTGGATCGTGCCGGTAGCCTGGTGGCAGGCGATCGCGATACGGATATTGAATTCGCTCGCAACATCAGCGTACCCGGTTTTAAGGTCGATCCGGAAGACAGCGACAGCTGGAACAGGATCGTGCGCGAGGTACTGGATCAGCTGCGCACGGCCACGGTGATCCGTAAAACCAAAGAAACTGATATTGCTGTTACGGTCGATCTCGATGCCAGTGACCCGATCGAAATCGATACCGGGATCGGCTTTTTTGATCACATGCTGGATCAGATCGCGCGACACGGCGGCTTCTCATTGTCACTAAACTGCAAAGGCGATCTTGGCGTGGATGAGCACCACACCGTTGAGGACGTCGCTCTCGCTCTGGGCGAGGCGCTTAAAACCGCTCTTGGCGACAAGCGCGGCATTGGCCGCTTCGGATTCCTGCTGCCCATGGATGAAACTCAGGCACAGATTGCGCTGGACATCGGCGGCCGACCTTACGCGGTGTTCGAAGGTGAATTCGCGCGAGCCGAGGTCGGCGGCCTGCCCACCGAACTGGTCCCGCATTTCTTCCGCTCGCTTGGCGAAACGCTCGGCGCGTCTATACATATCAAGGTTACCGGCGAGAACACACACCACATGGTTGAAGCCTGTTTTAAGGGTGTGGGCCGCGCGCTGCGGGGCGCGCTAGAACGACGCGGTAACGATTTGCCGAGCACTAAGGGATCGCTTTAGGGTAGCCGGTCAGGAAACGTTTCATGTCTGCAGCCTCAACAACAGTCGCCATTATTGACAGTGGCGGTGCCAACATCGCCTCGCTGCAGTTCGCGCTGCAGCGGCTGGGCGCGCGCCCGTTGCTGACCAGCGATCACGACATTATTCGGCAAGCCGACCGGGTCATTCTTCCAGGTGTAGGCGCGGCCCGCGCGGCCATGACTCGGCTGCATGAAAAAGGTCTGGATGCGCTCGTGCCCACGCTGACTCAACCTTTGCTGGGAATTTGTCTGGGTATGCAGCTGCTGTTTGACGGATCGGATGAGGACGACACCGACTGCCTCGGCCTGATCGAAGGTCGGGCCCGCCTGTTTGAAGCCGCACCCGACCGACCGGTCCCCCACATGGGCTGGAACCGGGTAGAAAAAACCCGCAACGCCCGGCTGCTGGACGGCATACCTGACGGCGCGTATTTTTACTTCGTGCACAGTTACGCAGTCGACCCGGTGGCCACCACCACCGGCAGCACAGACTACGGCCGCGTGTTTACATCGGTGGTGCGCAAAGGCAATTTCATGGGCACACAGTTTCACCCTGAACGGTCGGGCGAGAACGGCGCACGACTGCTACAGAATTTTTTACACCTTGTGGATTAATTACCGTGGAAATTATCCCCGCTATTGACCTGCTGGGCGGAAAAGTTGTCCGGCTTTACAAAGGTGACTTCAATCAGGTCACCGAGTATCCGGATTCCCCCGCAGACGTTGCGCGGCGCTACAATCGCGCCGGCATTAATTCACTGCACGTGGTCGATCTTGACGGTGCGCGCACCGGGACTGCGGCTCATCTGGATGTCATTACTGAAATTACGTCCACAGTGGGCATGGCCGTGCAGGTCGGTGGCGGCATCCGCCAGATCGAACAGGCGCGAGCCATTATTGCGGCGGGTGCAGAACGCGTCGTGGTCGGCTCTACGGCCGCCCAGGATCCGGATACGGTAATCGGCTGGTTTGGTGAACTCGGCCCGGACTGTGTAGTTGTGGGAGTGGACGTCACCATTGAGCCGGATGCCGATCCCGTCGTGCAGACGCACGGCTGGACAGAAAGCAGCAACCAGACGCTGTGGTCCCTGATGGACAAATTCATGGATGCCGGTGCGTACAACTTTTTGTGCACCGATATCTCCAGAGACGGCACCCTCGAAGGTCCGAATATGGAGCTCTATGCCGAATGCACCCGCCGTTACCCCAAAGCGCGCGTAATCGCCTCGGGCGGTCTGAGTTCTGCGGCCGAGTTACCGGCACTGAAAGCGACCGGGGTCACCAGCGTAGTGACCGGTAAAGCGCTGCTTGACGGGCGGCTGACGCTTGAGGAGATAGAACAATTCTTGCAAAGCGAATAATCCCCTGCCTGGATGTGCGCGACGGCAAGGTCGTCAAGGGTGTGCAGTTTCGCAATCACGAGGTGGTGGGCGACATACTGGCGCTGGCTGAACGCTACCGGAATGAAGGTGCCGATGAACTGGTGTTTTATGACATCACGGCCAGCCCCGAAGGCCGCTCGGTTGATCGCAGCTGGATTAACCGTGTCGCCGAAGTGCTCGATATTCCGTTTTGCGTAGCCGGCGGTATCCGCTCGTTACAGGATGCTGAAGAGATGCTGAATTTTGGCGCAGACAAAATTTCGATCAACAGCCCCGCCCTCGCCCGCCCCGAATTAATCTCCGAACTTGCACGTCGTTTTGGCTCGCAGTGCGTGGTCGTGGGTATCGACAGCCGCGATGAGGACGGGGTCTACCGCGTCTACCAGAACACCGGCGACCCCGACAAAACCAGCCGTGCGGGCCGCGAAACCGTCGCCTGGGTTAAGGAAGCAGAGCAACGCGGCGCCGGTGAGTTTGTCCTCAATTGCATGAATCAGGACGGCGTACGTCAGGGCTACGACCTGCAACAACTTGCGCTGGTGCGTGAAAATTGCACGGTGCCCCTAATTGCATCTGGCGGTGCGGGCGCTCCGGAACATTTCAGCGACGTGTTTGAGCAGGCGCACGTGGACGGCGCACTTGCGGCCAGCGTCTTCCACAAACAAATCATCGAAATCGGCGCGCTTAAGAAATACCTGCAAGAACACCATATCGAGGTTAGATTATCGTGAGTACAACCGACACTGCTTTCATTAACGAACTCGAAAGCATCATCCGTTCGCGGCGCACCGCGTCGGCGGATCAGAGCTACACCAAAACCCTGTTCAACAGGGGCACGCCTTTTATCGCTCAGAAGGTTGGCGAGGAAGCCGTCGAGCTTGCTATCGCAGCTGTCCAGGGCGATCGCGCACAGACCATTGCGGAAGCCTCCGATCTGGTTTATCACCTGCTGGTATTACTGGAGGCAAACGAACTTTCTCTGACCGATGTGGCCGCCGAACTGTCGGCGCGCCACGGTAATTAATAACTATAAGGACTCTTCATGTTTCGAAATGTACGCTTTTATCGCGTAAGCAGCCCCTGGCCGGAATCCGAACAGGAACTGTCGGATATCCTGATCAAGAACTCATTCATACCTTGCGGCCCTTTAACCGAGCGCCGCTCAGGATGGGAATCACCGGCTAACGATGACCAACAGCTGTGCCGCCGCGTGGGTGGTGCCGACCTGCTGCAGATGCGCACCCAAAGCCGCCTGCTGCCGGCCGCTGCCATTCAGGAAGCGCTGGTTGATCGCGTTGACGAGTACCGCCAGCGCATGGCGCAGGAACCCTCACGGCGGGTTCTGCGGCGGCTGAAAGAAGAAACCCGCGATGAACTGCTGCCGAAATCACTGCTCAAATCCGAGCGCATTAACGGGTTTTTCATACTGTCCGAACGTCTGCTGGGAATTGATGCCGCCAGCGAAAACAAGGCGGAACGCTTTCTCGACCTGCTGCGCGCAAGCTTCCAGGATTTCAGTTTTACGCCGCTCGCGTTCAATACCGCTCCGGGCGATCTGCTGACCGCCCTGTTTCTTGGCGACTCGCTGCAGGGTTTCGAACTTGCGGACGAGTGCCGCATGCAGGATCTCAGCGAGCAAAAATCCGTCGCGACCTGGCGACATGCTCATCTCGCGGATTCTGCTATACGCCAGCACGTGATAGACGGCATGCAACTCACGCATCTGGGTATCGAGTACAACGATATCTTTCGCTGCGTAATCAGCGCAGAAGGCCATATCAGCAAAATCAAATTTGGCGAAATGGAAGCGGCTGACGTAAGCGACGATGAGGATCCGCTGGCGTTGCTGGACGCGCGCTTTGTATTGCTGACCGGCACCCTGCGCGAGCTGGTCAAAGACCTGAAGGACAAATTGGGTGGCTATGCAGCGGCGCAATCCAGCGGCAAAGCTACCAAAGCACAACAGGCCAATGCCGCGTGACCGCGGCGCTTCGCAACTGAACTCAGTCGCGCCAGACGTGTTGCGGGCTTATATCCGCGAGTGACGGCGTGCCCGCGTATCGCAGGGTGCGCTCAAACTCTGCGCTCAAAATGCGCAGGCACTTCTCGACGCCTGGCTGGCCAAAAGCGCCCAGACCCCACAAGTACGGACGCCCGATGCACACCGCATCGGCACCATAGGCCAGCGCTTTAAACACATCACTGCCGCGGCGAATGCCACCGTCAACCAGTACCGGCATACGCCCGCCGAGCTCATCAACCACTTCGGGCAGGACATCCAGCGTAGCCCGGCCGTTGCCTTCCTGACGCCCGCCGTGGTTTGAAACCACGACACCGTCCACGCCGTGTTTACGGCATAAACGCGCGTCTTCGCGAGTGACTATGCCCTTAAGCACCAGCGGCAATTCCAGTTGTTTGCGCAAAGCAGCCACGGCCTCCCAATCGAGGGCCGGGTCGCCGATTCCTTTAGGTCCGGCAAAATCTTCAAAGTTACCGAGCTTGCCCGGTGCACCGGTCGCCTTTGCCTGGCCTTTTACGGGATGACTTCTGAACCAGCGCGCCGCTTCGTGATTGCCGCGCGATGGCCCGTCGATGGTCAACACCAGTGCCCCGCAGCCTGCCGCCTGAGCCCGCGCTGCCAGGTGCAGCATGAATTCTCGGTTTGCCGACGGGTAAAGCTGAAACCAGCTGGCCACACCGGTGGCTGCTACCTCTTCAATACTGAAATTGCTCATCTGCCCGACAACCATCAGATGATCTTTGCGCGCCGCCGCGCGGGCTGTTGCCAGTTCGCCTTCGGCATGCACCAGCTGCTGGTTGCCTGCCGGCGCCAGAATAATCGGTGATGCATATAAGCGACCGAACAGTTCCACGCTTGTATCAATCGTACTGACGTCCACGAGTCGCCGCGGGCGAATTTTTGTCTGTTGATAAGCCAGACGATTCGCCTGCTTAGTCAACCCGTCGTCCGATGCACCAACAATGAAATGATAAGCCTCGGCGCTGAGCCGGCGACTTGCAGCCTGATCAAGATGCGCGATATTCAGAACATCGTCGAGTGATTCGATGCGCGCCCGCTGTGGCAATGCGACGGCGTCGCCGACAGCACCCAGCCAGCCACCGGCCACACCCGAGGCCAGCAATCCGCCGGTGAATGTCCGGCGACTCGTGTGGTCGCTGCTTCCGGCAGCGTCAGCCTTATCGCTCACCGTCGGTTCTCCTCCATTTGTATATGCTGCAAACGATTGTCGGCATCGACCTGCAACTCGAACCGACCGAATATGCCTGCCGGCGTAACAAAACTCCGCAGACGGCTGGCCGGGAAACGCACCGTTTTGCCGCTGATGCGATCACGCGCGACAACCGTCGTGGCGGTACCTGCATACAAACGCTTAAATTCGTCAGCGCTGATTGCGAGGTCAACGACATAACGATTCACAGAGCAGGCAACGCTAGTCGCAAATACCGCCTTTCTCGGCGCGCGACTCGGCTTCAGTAATGATTGACGGTATGACCTGCGCCATCATTTCATTCATGCCGCGCGTGCATTCCTGCACCTGTGCAATTGTGGGATCTGCGCGCATGTCGCGACCGAATGAAAGCGCCTTACTGAGCGCCTCTGCCTCTTTACCGCTGGCACACAGCGCATTGATCTCGTCAGACAGTGCCTGCGCCTCTTTCGCCAGATCCTCAAGCTTGGCCTGATCGACATCGGCCATGCAGGATGCCATTTTCTGGGCCTGTTGCATCATGGATTGCATACCGGCCCCGCTTGGCATCTTGGAGGGATCAAAGGCCGGAGGAGTCTGCGCCACCGCCAACAAAGGCAACAACAACATCAAACCCACGCTAGTTCTCATGCTGAACTCCTGATTGTTTAATTTGGCGCCACCAAATCGGGACGCTGCTCAGATCATAACCTCGACAGCGGGCTCGCGCAGGTTATACCGTGAACTCATTACAAATCCGTAGGCACCCGCATTGGCGATCAGCAGGACATCGCCCTCGCCTGCCGGCGGTAACAGGCGATCGCTGCCTATGCGGTCGCCGGTTTCGCAAATCGGACCCACCACATTGACAATCTCGGTAGCCGGTTCACCGTAATGCGTCAGGTTAGCGATCTCGTGATAAGCACCGTACAACGCCGGCCGAATCAACGAGTTCATGCCGGTGCTGATACCCACGTAGCGAACATCGCCCTTGCCCTTTACCTGCGTTACCGTGGCCACGAGCACACCCGCCTGCGCGACAACGTAACGACCCGGCTCAAGCCAGATTTCGTAATCACCCAGATGCTCGCGGGCGGCAGCCAGACTGGCGTCCAAGGCAGCCATATCCAGCGGTTGCTGCCCCGGCTTTTCGGGAATGCCTAAACCGCCACCGATATCCAGATACCGCACCGTACCGAATTGCCGGGCGATGCCGCCCAGAGTGGTGGCAATTTCTTCCCAGTTATCGGCCTGCAAAATGCCGCTGCCGGTGTGGGCATGCAGACCGACCACTTCTGCGCCGCAGGCTGCAAGCAATTCACGTGCTTCGTCCAGTTCGAACAACGGGATACCGAATTTCGAATGCACCCCCGCGGTTTTTACATGCTCGTGGTGACCGCGCCCCTGTCCGGTATCCAGCCGCAAAAACACCTTCTTGCCGGCAAAGCTCTCACCCCAATGGCGCAAGGGATGCAAGTTGTCCAGCGTGACCCACACACCTGCTTGCAGACCGAGTTCGTATTCTTCGCGTGGTGCGAAATTCGGGGTGAACAAAATCCGCTCACGGTCAATGTCCGGAAAGAGTTCCAGAACCAGCTGCAACTCGCCCGGCGAGACCACCTCAAAGTTCATTCCGCCTGCATAGACAACCTGCAAAATCTCACGATTCGAGTTGGCCTTGGTGGCGTAAAACACCCGATCCACCGACTTCAGCGCGCGCAAGCGTGCCACCGCGGCTGCCACGGCATCGCGGCTGTATACGTAGGCAGATTGTCGTTCGGCCGCTATGGCCAGCAGTTCATCACGTCGGTCCGCCCACCAGGGCATATCGCCCACCGCAAGTTCCGACTCACTCTCGTCACGGGTAAGCTCTTCCCAGGTTTCTCCAAAAACCGCGTCCAGACTCGGCGGCCGGATCAGGATGGCATGGAGCGTCTGGACCAACCTTGCTGCCTGCCCGGCATCAACCACGAAGCTGAGGTTCAGATCGCTGGCCGCCTGGCTCAGCAGGTGAATATGGTTCTCCTGAAAAGCCTCCAGCGCCGGGCCGATTTCATGCAACATGGCGCGGATTTTCTGCCCCACCAGACTGACCACCGACACATCCTGCAGGATGCGCACCCGGCACAAGCGCGCCAGATTTTGCTCCAGCCGCTCCAGCATGGTGGCGTCCATTGAATTGGCGTTCGGGTCCAGCGTGACCGTGACGTTGCTTTCGGAAGTCGAAACTAAGTCAATAGAAAGGCCTAAATCACTGAAAACCTTAAATGCTTCTGCGAGAAAGCCGACTTGCTGCCACATGCCCAGCGTCTCCATGGAGACCAGGGTGATGCCGGCACGGCTGGATATGGCTTTGACCCGCGGCGCGTCGTCACCGGAATCCTGTGAAATTAATGTGCCTTCGGCATCGGGACGCGCTGTGTAGCGAATCCACAACGGAATTCCACCTCGCCGCACAGGCGATATGGCCCGCGGATGGAGCACCGATCCGCCGGTGGACGCAATTTCCTGCGCCTCCTCGTAGCGCAGTGCCTTCAGCAGGCGCGCACTCGGCACGGCGCGCGGATCGGCACTGAACATGCCGTGGACATCGGTCCAGATTTCCAGACGCTCGGCTTCGAGTCGACCGGCAAAGTAAGCGGCCGATGTATCCGACCCGCCCCGCCCCAGTAATACCGTTTCGCCATGAGAATTGCGGGCAATAAAACCTTGCGTCAGGACAACCCCGTCAATGGCCCCCAGCTCGGCTTGCAGGTGCGCGTCCGGATTGGCTTCGCAGGTGGCCGACAGGAAAGCCGCGCGCTCGGAAGCGCCGCTGCGCTCTACGCAGCACAACGATGCCCGGGCATCGTGCCAATGAGCGTCGATACCTTGCGACTGCAGATAGGCGGCGCCCAAGGTGGTAGCCAACAGCTCACCCATGGCCATGACCTTGGCGTGCACCCGCGGACTCACTTCGCGAACCAGCCGCACCCCGGCCAACAGTTGCTCCAGTTCGGTCAGGTTGTCGCGCAACAGCGCATCGCCGTCCAGCCCCAGATCACTTGCCAACGACCGATGCCGCTCAACGATGTCGTGCAGTAAGTCCACGTAATCGCCGGCAACGGCTGCCTGCATCACTTGCACCAGTTTGTTGCTGATGCCGCCGACAGCCGAATGCACGACCATCGGGCGCAGACCCTCGTCAAGCCGCGCGCGCACGAGATCGCGGATAATCGCCCAGTTAGGCGCCGTAGCGACACTGGTGCCACCAAATTTCAGGACTACCCAGCGCAATCAGTCACTCCCGCCCGTCACCGCGCCTTTCGAGGCCGAACTCACGAGTCGTGCATATTTGGTCAAAACGCCCGGTGACGCCTTACTGGCCGGCGGCTGCCAGCGCTCGCGCCGAGCCGCCAGCTCCGCGTCACTGATGGCAACATCAATGGTGCGGGTTTCGGCGTTGATGGTGATTTCGTCACCGTCATTCAGCAACGCGATCGGGCCACCCACGGCTGCCTCGGGCGTCACGTGACCGACCACGAAGCCATGACTGCCGCCGGAAAACCGTCCGTCGGTAATGAATGCGACCTGATCGCCCAGCCCTTTACCCATGATCGCTGCCGTCGGGCTAAGCATCTCGCGCATTCCCGGGCCGCCTTTCGGCCCCTCGTAGCGGATCACGACCACATCGCCGGCCACCACACGACCGTCGAGGATGGCCTGCAGGCCTTCTTCTTCAGAACCGAACACCCGTGCTGTGCCGGTAAAACTCACACCTTCCTTTCCGGTGATTTTGGCAACCGCACCTTCTGGAGAAAGATTCCCATATAAAACAACTAAATGACTATCTTTCTTAACAGGATTATCAAGCGGGTAAATGATGTCCTGATCCGCCGGATAGTCGGCTACTCCGGCCAGATCCTCGGCCAGGGTATGCCCGCTCACCGTCAGGCAATCGCCGTGCAGCAGCCCGGCATCCAGCAAACGCTTCATGAGCGGCCGGATACCACCGATCTGGATCAGCTCGGACATGGTGTAGGTGCCACTGGGCTTCAGGTTCGACAGCAACGGCACCCGCGCGCCGATGCGCGTGAAATCATCCAGCTCCAGCGGCACGTCTGCTTCGCGCGCGATGGCCAGCAAATGCAGCACTGCATTCGTGGAGCCACCCAGAGCAATCACCACCGTGATGGCATTTTCAAAGGCTTCGCGCGTCATGATGTCGCGCGGCTTGATGTCTTTTCTGACCAGCTCCACCACGGCGCGCCCGGCCTGCTCGCAATCTGCCAGCTTGTTCGCCGAAATCGCGTCCTGCGCCGAGCTGTTGGGCAGGCTCATACCCATCGCTTCAATGGCCGATGCCATGGTGTTGGCCGTATACATGCCACCACAGGAACCGGGGCCGGGAATCGCGGTGCGCTCAACGTCCAGCAGTTCCGCATCGCTGACTTTACCGCTGGCAACACCGCCAACGGCCTCGAACACCGAAACAATATCGCGGCGGTGTGGCCCCGGCTGAATGGTTCCGCCGTAAACAAACACGGAGGGACGATTCAATCGCGCCATCGCCATCAGGCAACCCGGCATGTTCTTATCGCAACCGCCGATAGCCACAAAACCGTCGAAGCCCTCGCCACCGACCACGGTCTCAATCGAGTCCGCAATGACTTCGCGGGATACCAGCGAGTAACGCATGCCCGATGTGCCCATGGAAATGCCGTCCGACACCGTGATCGTGTTGAACTGCACAGCCTTGCCACCGGCTGCGTCGGCGCCGCGCGCGGCCTCGTCGGCCAGCTTGTCGATATGCATGTTGCACGGCGTGACCATGCTCCAGGTCGAGGCGATGCCGATCTGGCTTTTCTGAAAATCCGCGTCCGTAAAACCGACCGCCCGCAGCATGGCTCGGCTCGGCGCCTGCTCGACACCGTCCACAACCTGACTGGAATATCGTCGTCCGGGTTTATCCTGCTCACTCATTACCGTTGTTCCGTATCAGACAGAACGGGCAATTGTACACGCAGCCGCGGGTTTTAGCGCAGCACCTTGCCGGGGTTCATGATGCCCTGCGGATCGAGTGCCCCTTTGACGCTTCTCAATAAAGTAAGCTCCACGGGCGACTTGAGGCGCTCCAGTTCGCCGGCCTTCAGATAACCAATACCGTGCTCGGCGCTGAAGCTGCCGCCCATCTCAACCGCCAGTTCGTGAATGGCTTCATTGAGCTCACCCCAACGCTCGAGAAATTCCTCAGGGTTCATGTCGGGCGGCTGACTCAGGTTGTAATGCAGATTACCGTCACCCAGGTGCCCGAAGGGAACGGGGCGCACGCCCGGCAGCAAACTGGCGACGCGCCGGTCGGCGGTACCCAGAAATTCCGCCAGCCTCGAGATCGGCAACGAAACATCGTGTTTAATGCTTGCGCCCGCCCGCTTTTGTGCCTCTGAGATACCGTGACGTATCCGCCAGAAATCATCACGCTGCGTATCGCTGCTGGCCACTGCCCCGTCCACCACCAGACCGCCGGCCAGTGCGTCTTCCAGGAATGTAATGAGTTGCTCGTCGAGCGACGCCTGCGAACGTGCGCTGGTGAACTCCACCAGCACATGCCAGAGAGCATCTGCCGCATCTTCGCCGAGCGGATTCCGGCATCCGGCAATGTGCTCGACGACCATGTCCAGGGCAAGCTGTGGCAGCAGTTCGAAGGCCACCATTTCGTCGCCCATCTGCTGGCGAGCGTCGCCGTATAGACTGACCGCTGCCTGCGGATCACTGACTGCCAACCAGGCCGTAGAACGACTGTTTGCGGCAGGAAACACTTTTAACGTTGCCGCCGTCACAAAGCCCAGTGTACCTTCGGCACCGATAAATAAATGCTTAAGGTCGTAGCCGGTGTTGTCCTTGCGCAAACCGCTCAAACCGTTCCAGACAGAACCGTCGGCCAGCACCACCTCCAGACCCAACACCAGGTCGCGGGTATTGCCGTAGCGAAGCACGTTGGTGCCACCTGCGTTGGTGGAGATATTGCCACCGATCGAGCAACTGCCTTCGGCCGCCAGACTCAGTGGAAAAAATAATCCCTCATCGGCAACGACATCCTGCAATTCAGCCAGAACCACACCTGCCTCGGCCGTCACGGTGTAGTTATCAGGATCAAGCGAGCGAATTTTTCGCAAGCGCGAGCTGCTCAGCAAAATCTCGATACGCTGCGGGTCCAACCCGGGTATCGCGCCGCCCACCAGCCCTGTATTGCCGCCCTGTGGCACAACAGCGATGCCATTCGCTGCACATATCGCTATGACCTCTGCGACCTCGGTGGTACTGGCCGGAGATAACATCAACGGCGTGCTGCCGTGATAGAGCCCCCGCCACTCGGTGAGATGCGGCTCCAGTGCATCCGGATCGTCCTGCCAGCCGGCATCACCGACCACGGCTTTAAGTGCATTGATGACTTCAGGGGCTAACGTCTGGGCCACGTCGAATCGGCTCGCTTTATGTGCAATAAGCTTCGTAGATTAAGGCTTTTGCCGCTATCATGGTATCGGGTTATTCGGGGGCCAATGTGCGCGGAAGCAACGATACAACGTATTTGAGCCTCACCGGTCAGGATTTGTGGAACGATCTCAACAGCGATCTGGACACACTGAGCCTGGCCGAGAGGAGCAACATTATTGAATTGGACCGGGCGCTGCACCGTCACTGGGGCCTGGGACGCAATTTTATTCTGGGCTGGCGCGGTCATGATAGCGGCGTGGATCTGCTGGTTGTACCGCATTACACGGTTGCCGATTACGCGCTTGGCTCCCATACACAAAAAGAACCGGATCTCGACAGGCAGGAAGCCGCCAATTTTGTAATGGAATTGCTGGCCCGCAGACGGCAACTGACCGCTCGACAAATGGATAACGCATCACGGTTGCTTAAAGTTGAGCCTGTGACATGCCGAACCCGCAGCGGGCCGACCGGCTCGCCGGCCGAAACACGCATAATCGAAAAGCTGGTCACGCGTTATGGCGTTCGTTACGTGCAGAACCGTGCCGTTGCGCTGTTCGACATCGTCGGCTTCAGCCTGCTCAGCCCCTTCGAGCAAATGACGCAACTCAACAGTCTGTCGTATTCGCTCAACTCCGCGCATAAAAAAATGCTGGATAGCGACGTCAGTGTGCGATTTGCGCGTTCCAGCACCGGTGACGGCTTTTACATCTGGAACCGCGACCTCGGGGTCAGTGCCAATACCAATCTTTATCACCTGATGCACCTGGTGCTGGCCGACAACGCCATCGCCCGGTACAAAGCTCATAACCGAACCGTACCGATACTGCGAACGGCATTTCACGTTGGCAGCTGCTACGAATTTCATCAGGCCGAGGGATTAAACCCGACGGTGTTTAGCGATATTGTTGGTGATGTCACCATCGAACTGGCACGAATGATCGAACGCGCCCTGCCCGGCCAGGTGCTGGTGGGTGATTTTCAGGCCGTGCTGCCGGGTGATCAGCCCGAAACTCTCGTCGAACTCGACTCGGTTTCGTTTATTGAATTCGCGCAACACAATCTCAGTAATCTGAACGGCCTGGTGCTTTCCGGCGAAGCCATACATTCCATCAAATGCTACCTGACCGGCGAACCCTCGGGTAACGGCCTGTTCAGTATTCGTCGCATGACTATTGAAGACAAACACGGGCTACTGCATCACGTGTTTAACGCCAAAATTAACATTTACCGGAATCATGCCGATCCTATTCTTCTGGGGATTGAGGATCGCATGCTGCGTGGGGATCAGATAGCCATGTCAACGGTCGGGCACATTTTCCCAGAAATCACTCACTGATCGTCCCGGGCTGCCTGCAGGGCATCAACGCTGGCCGACGAATGCTCGCGCGCGAACATGACCCAGATGGTAAGAAACAACGCCGCGATAATCGGGCCGATCACAAACCCGGAGGGCCCGAAAACCGTGAGGCCTCCAAGGGTCGACAACAGAATGACGTAATCCGGCATGCGCGTATCGCGCCCCACCAGCAGCGGCCGCAACACGTTATCGATCAGCCCGATCACTAGCACACCGAAACCAACCAGCACTGCAGCGCTGACGTATTGGCCATTGGCAATCATCAACAGCGCCGCCGGCAACCAGATGAAACTGGCACCAACCACGGGCAGCAGAGACAGGATAACCATTACTACGCCCCAGAACGCCGCGCCTTGTATGCCAAGTATCCAGAAAATAAGCCCGCCCAGCCCACCCTGTATCAAGCCGATGACCAGCGTTCCCTTAATAGTTGCGCGCGACACCTCAGCAAATTTAGCCAGCAGCGCGCGCTCCCGTTCATCGCCAAACGGCAGCGCGACAATGAGCATTTCAAGCAATTTGTCACTGTCACGTATAAAGAAAAACAACACGTAGAGCATGAGCAAAAACATAACGGCGAATCGGACCACATTCTGCCCGGTACTGACCGCCAGGGAGCCGACAAACTGACTGCTGGTCAGGACGGCCGACGAAATTTTCGCGGTAATCTCTTCGGGAGTAACACCGATACTGTCAAAAAAACTGTTAATGACGGGTAAGGTGTTGCGCGCCCAGTCAATCAGCCTACCCAGATCTACTTCACCACTCTGCACGCGGTTGTAAAGCCCGGTCGCCTCGCTGACCACGGAAGCGGCAATGAACCAAGCCGGAATGATCACGGTTATGGTGATTACCATTAGCGTCAGAAACGATGCCGACGTACGGCGCTGCCTGACCAGTTTGAGAAACCACACGTGCAGCGGATGAAAAATCACGGCCAGGATGGCCGCCCAGAATATCGGCTGCAGAAAATCCATCAACAACGCAAAGAAGGCCAGCGTGACGAGGGCCAACAAGGCGATGAAGGATGCTTTTTCCAGATTCATGGGTTACCCATTATGCCTGCGTATGCGTTGCATACGCGCAGGCTGATCACTGCCACGGACCGATATTGGCTTTAATAAAGGCGTCAATCGCGCCGACATCCGTATACATCGCGGCCCCTTGTTTACCGCCCCCGCACATGCCCATAGCTGCCCGCGCAATACCGACCATCACCCGACGACCGTCCAGCGTGGTCATGAGCATCGGTGAGCCGCTGTCGCGGTCGCACGGTCCGGCACTCCCCTGATACATGTAAGCGCTGCCACGATGCGCAAATGCCTGCAAAACGAGGGTGGCGACACGCACACGATCCACCGGATCGCGCGAATATTCCGATCGCCCCCAACCCAGGATGATGGCGGGTGCGTTATCACTTAGCAGCAACCGGGATTCAATCGGGGTGGCCAGCGCAACAGGCTGCATGGCGACCTCCTCAGCGAGGTAAAGCAAAGCAACGTCGAACTGTCCGGCATTGCGATCAAACCGGGGGTGGACGATCCGTTTTTTCACAGCCACTCGTCTGGCGAGACTGCGCGATGCGTGATCAACCAGCACGTAGCGTTCGCCACCGCCACAGTGTGCCGCTGTAATTACCCAACGAGGCGCGATAACAGCGCCGCCACAGACGCCACCGCTTTGTTCATCGATAACAGCGACCGCCCAGGGGAATTCACTCGCGAACTGCTCATCCGAAACCGGCTGGCCTTCGCTGATGGCGTAAGCATTGCTGACAAGCAGCAGGAATAGCCCGGCGCATATATGAAAGTTGAAATTCACACCTTTAAGAATTTGGTCGGGGCGAGAGGATTCGAACCTCCGACCCCCTGCACCCCATGCAGGTGCGCTACCAGGCTGCGCCACGCCCCGACACTTAAAAATCAAACATCCCGTTAAAATCAAACGACCCCGTTAAGGGGCCGCTCATGATACACAATGACTTCTGCCTGCGGGAGTCAGCGGCGCAGAATCTTAAGAACTTCTTCGAGCTCCGTACGCACCTGCTTCACTATCTGCTGGCTTTGGCTGACATCCGATTTAGCCTCGGACCCGGTCAGCTTCTGACGTGCGCCGCCGATGGTGAACCCCTCTTCATACAACAGACTGCGAATCTGGCGTATGACCAGCACATCCTGCCGCTGATAATAGCGCCTGTTGCCGCGTCGCTTGACCGGCTTCAGTTGCGGAAATTCCTGCTCCCAGTAACGCAGCACATGCGGTTTTACCGCACAGAGATCGCTGACTTCACCAATAGTGAAATAGCGCTTCCCCGGAATTGGTGGTAATTCGTCGTTATTCCCCGGTTCCAGCATAAGCTTCTACCCGGGCTTTTAGTTTTTGTCCGGGACGAAACGTCACCACACGACGCGCCGTAATCGGAATTTCTTCACCCGTTTTTGGATTGCGGCCAGGCCGCTGGTTTTTGTCTCTCAGGTCAAAGTTGCCGAAACCCGACAGCTTTACCTGCTCCCCGCTTCCCAGAGAACCCCGCAAGTCTTCAAAAAAGAGATCCACCAATTCGCGCGCCTCACGCTTGTTGAGACCCAACTCATCGAACAGGGATTCGGCCATATCTGCCTTGGTAAGTGCCATGTGACTTATTCTCTTATGCTGGCGTTTAACTTACTGGAAAGCCTTTGGATCACGGCATTGATCACGCCGTCAACCTCTAGATCAGTAAGGGTGCGCGAAGTTTCCTGCAAAATCAAGCCTAAAGCGACACTCTTTAGACCTTTTTCAATACTGTCGCCGCGGTAAACATCGAACACGCTAAGGTCTTTCAGCAGGTCGCCCGCGGCCTGTTTTACTTCAGCAACAATTTCCCCGGCGGTAATCGCATCCGCGACAATCACCGCCAGATCGCGGCGCACCGATGGAAATCGCGATAAGCCCTTGTATTCAGGAAGCCGGGCGGACAGTGCGCGATCCACCTGCAATTCAAAGAGTACCGGGCCTCCTGCAATGCCCAAGCGGCGGGCTACCCGCGGATGCAACTCACCCAACCAGCCAATCACCTCGCCATCACGTTCAATGCGCGCCGTGCGCCCCGGCCGCAACGCCGGATGTTCTGATGCGACATAATCCAGCTTTTCAGCGCTACCCGCGAGCCGCAGCAGGGCATCCACATCGCTCTTTATGTCAAAAAAATCGGCCGGCCGGCTGCTGTGACTGCCACCACCGCCCACATCGTCCCAATGCTCCGGCAGCACCCGCCCCCAGGCCACTGCAGAAATGCTATTTTCTTCTATTATTTCATTATCTTGCAATCGAAATATCGAACCTGACTCAAATAAGCGTATGCGGTTTTGCTGGCGCTTGCGGTTGCTCCGCGCGGCACTCAATAACCCGGGCAGCAGCGAACGGCGCATAACCGACTGGTCGGCCGAGATCGGGTTAGCCAGCGTTAACTCCCTGGCCTCACCAAGCAGCAGACTCTGCAGGCCCGGATCCACAAAACTATAGGTTATGGCTTCGCTGTAACCGCGATCGCGCAGCAAATTCCCGGCGCGCGCGACCGGCACGGCAGACTCGCTGGCTGCGGCAAGCAAAGCCGCACCCTGCAGGCGAATATCGGGCACGCGATCGTAACCGTGTACGCGCACCACTTCTTCTATCAGATCGGCTTCGATTTCAATGTCGAAACGGGCTGCGGTCGGAGTCACAAGCCAACCTGCGGCGCCCGCTTCGACCGCAAACCCCAGCCGCACGAATATGGCATGCACCTCGTCGTCAGGAATTTTGATACCCAGCAAGCGACTCAGTTGCTCACGCCGCAATTCCACGGCAACCCGTTTGGGCAGCGCGGCAGTATCGCGCGCGTCAGTAACCGGACCTGCAGAACCACCGGCAATATCCAGGATCAGCGCTGTGGCGCGTTCAACGGCACGGACCTGCCCGCTAAAATCAACACCACGCTCAAAGCGCAAAGAGGCGTCCGTGTGCAGGCCAAAGCGGCGTGCGCGCCCGGCAATCACCTGCGGTGTAAAAAACGCGCTTTCCAGAAAAATATCCGTGGTGCCATCGCCCACTGCGGTGCTCTGCCCGCCCATGATGCCTGCCATCCCGACCGGCCCGCTGTCATCGGCGATGACCATGACGTTGCTATCGAGCACGACCTCCTGCCCGTCCAGCAAGGTCAGTTTTTCGCCTTCTCTCGCCAGCCGCGCCGCCACCGCGCCGTTCAGCTTGCCGAGATCATAAGCATGCATAGGCTGTCCCAGTTCCAGCATCACGTAGTTGGTGACATCCACGACGGGATGCAACGGCCGTATGCCGGCACGGCGAAGCCGCTCGGACATCCATAACGGGGTCTGCGCGGCCGGATCAATGGCGCGAATAACGCGGCCGGCAAATGCGGGGCAGCCATCCTGCGGAGCAATGGACACGTCGTGCGTGACGTCGGACGTAGCAGGTACGGGCCGTATCTCAGGTTCGGAAAATTCCAGCGCATTAATCGCCGCGACATCACGCGCAACCCCCAATACGCTAAAACAATCAGCCCGGTTTGGCGTGAGGTCAAGCTCGATCACGTGATCGTCAAGTCGCAATGCCGTTGCAACGGGATCACCCACGGTCAGGTCTTGACTCAGCTCAAGCAAACCGTCGGCCGACTCGGAAATACCCAGTTCAACACCCGAGCACAGCATGCCGCGCGATTCTTCGCCACGCAGCTTGCTCCGCTTGATCTTCAGTTCGCCCGGCAGTGTGCTGCCCACCGTTGCAACCGGGAATACACCGCCGGCATAAACATTTGCGGCCCCGCACACAATTTGCAGCGGCTCGGCTGCACCGATATCCACCTTGCACACGGATAAACGATCCGCGTTAGGGTGCTGCACTTTCTCCAGCACTTTTCCGACAACCACACCGTCCAGTGGCGGCGCACACGGCTCCACACCGTCTACCTCCAGACCGGCCATGGTCAACTGATCAGCGAGTGCGCGCGTATCGCCCTGCGGATTGACCCATTCCCGTAACCACTGTTCTGATAGCTTCATCGCGAACGGGCCTCAGGCAAACTGCTTCAGGAAGCGTAAATCGTTATCGAAAAACAGGCGCAGGTCGTCAACGCCGTAGCGAAGCATGGCCATGCGCTCAACGCCCATACCAAAGGCGTAACCGGTGTATTTTTCGGGATCGACACCGGCGCTGGTCAGCACGTTCGGATGCACCATGCCGCAGCCGCCAATCTCCAGCCACTTTCCGGATTCCGACAAAATATCCATTTCGGCCGACGGCTCGGTGAACGGAAAATAGGAAGGTCGGAACCGCATCTGCATATCACGCTCAAAAAAGGCCTCAACAAAATCGTGCATCACCGCTTTGAGATTGGCGAAGCTGACGTTTTCATCAATAACCAGGCCTTCTACCTGGTGAAACATCGGCGTGTGCGTCTGATCGGAATCGCAACGGTATACCCTGCCGGGAGCGATAATACGAATAGGTACACCCTGTGACTTGATCGCCCTCACCTGCACCGGCGACGTGTGCGTGCGGAGCACGTGGCCGTCAGCAAAAAAGAAGGTGTCGTGCATCGCGCGTGCGGGATGATCCGGCGGGAAATTAAGGGCCGTGAAATTGTGAAAGTCATCCTCGATTTCCGGGCCCTGCGCGACAGTAAATCCGCCGCCGGCAAAGATGGCCTCAATACGCTGCAGGGTGCGCGTCACCGGATGCACACTGCCGGTCGGCTGCCCGCGCCCGGGCAAACTGACATCCACCGCCTCAGCTTCCAGCTGCGCCGCTAAATCGGCATCTTCGAGTGCGTTTTTGCGGGCTTCAAGCGCTGTCTGAACCTGCTGTTTAGCCCGATTAATTGCCTGACCCGCAGCCGGCCGCGCTTCGGCTGACATGTTGCCCAGACCTTTAAGCTGTTCGGTCAGCTCACCCTTTTTACCCAGAAAAGCAACGCGCACGGCATCGAGCTCAGCAAGATTATTGCTTTGCTCGATATCCGCCTGCGCGCGCGCAATCAGGCTGTTCAGGGAATCGTTGAGCTCCTGCATAACTCAGGACCGCCGCAACGACTTACGCTGCTTTGGCTAATCCGGCCTTTGCCTGTTCGGCAATTGCGCCGAAAGCAGCCGGATCATGAACCGCGATGTCGGCCAGAACCTTGCGATCCAGGTCAACCTCAGCCCTCTTTAATCCACTGATAAATCGGCTGTATGAAAGGCCATGCAGACGGGCCGCCGCATTAATGCGGGCGATCCACAATGCGCGGAACTGACGCTTGCGCTGCCTGCGGTCACGGTATGCATACTGACCTGCTTTGGTAACGGCCTGTTTAGCAGTTTTAAACAGCTTACGACGGGCACCGTAGTAGCCCTTGGCCTTATCCAGAATCTTTTTATGGCGCGCCTTGGCGGCGACACCGCGTTTTACTCTTGGCATTGCATCATCCTCCTAAGGCAGCATGCGTTTGACGGCAGGAACATCACACTCTGCCACGTGTGCTGGCAGACCGAGTTGACGTTTCCGCTTGGAACGCTTCTTGGTGAGGATGTGACGCAGGTGTGACTGGGCACGCTTGTACTTACCCTTGCCGGTGCGCTTAAAACGCTTCGCGGCCCCGCGATTGGTTTTCATCTTGGGCATTACTATCTCCTTGGCCTGACCCGCACCCTGTAAATTAAGGACCGGTGACAGGCGGGCTTCGGTGCGTTACCGGGGTAACGAAAACCTCCGCTCACTTGTTAAAAATAATGACTCGGCCTGTGATCAAACCGGGTCGGCACTACTCGTACTTCTTTATTGCTACTTCTTTTTGGGTGTCATCAACATCACCAGTTGACGACCCTCCAATTTAGGGAACTGTTCAACCGTTCCATAGGGCTCCAGATCTTTCTCAACCCTTTTGAGAAGGTTAAAACCCAGCTCCTGATGGGCCATTTCCCGGCCCCGATATCGCAGCGTAATCTTGGCACGGTCGCCTTCTTCAAGAAATTCAATCAGCTTATTAAGCTTTATCTTGTAGTCGCCGATGTCAGTGCCCGGACGGAATTTGATTTCCTTGACCTGCACCTGCTTCTGCTTTGTTTTGCCGCCTTGTGACTTCTTCTTCATTTCGAAGAGGTACTTACCAAAGTCCATGATGCGGCATACCGGCGGCTCAGCGTTCGGCGACACCTCCACCAGGTCCAGGCCAGCTCCGCGTGCTTTTTCCATCGCATCGCGAAGGTCCAGAATTCCGACTTGCTCGCCGTCCGCGTCAATCAATCTTACTGAGCGGCTGGTTATTTCATCATTTCGTCGGACACGTTTATTTGCTGCGATTCGTCAATCCTCCATAGCAGAGCGGCCGTGACTCGCAACATCGGTGTGCAGAAGTTCGCCGAATGCCTCGATCGACATACTGCCCAAATCTTCACCGGTTCGCGTACGCACGGCCACGCAATTAGTTTCAGCTTCCCGGTCGCCCACAACGAGCAAATACGGGACACGCTGGATCGTGTGCTCGCGGATTTTAAAGCCGATTTTTTCGTTTCTCAAGTCCGATTCGACCCTAAAACCCTGTTTTTCAAGGGCTTCAACCACTGTTTTGCCATATTCGGCATGCTTGTCGGTGATATTAAGCACCACTGCCTGCATCGGCGCCAGCCAAGTTGGCAGGCTGCCGGCGTGATGCTCTATCAAAATTCCGATAAAACGCTCGAAAGAACCGAGGATGGCCCGGTGCAGCATCACGGGTGTCTGCTTGCTGCCGTCCTCGGCAATGTAGGTTGCGCCTAACCGCTCAGGCATGGAGAAATCCAGCTGAATAGTACCCAGTTGCCAGACGCGACCAATGCTGTCGCGCAAGTTGAATTCGATTTTGGGGCCGTAGAACGCGCCCTCACCCGGCTGCAATTCCCACGGCAGATCGCCGTTTTCCAACGCGCTTTGCAGGGCTGCTTCGGCACGATCCCATTGATCGTCAGTACCGACACGCTGCTCGGGACGGGTCGACAACTTGGTGAACACATCGGTGAAGCCGAAGTCTTCGTAGACGCTGAACAGCAGCGTGATAAACGCCGCGACCTCTGCCTGAATCTGCCCTTCGGTGCAAAAAATATGCGCGTCATCCTGCACGAAACCGCGCACCCGCATGAGGCCGTGCAAGGTGCCGCTGGGCTCGTTGCGATGGCAGGATCCAAACTCGGCCATGCGTAACGGCAAGTCGCGATAACTGTGCAGGTTCTTGTTGTAAATCTGGATATGACAGGGACAATTCATCGGCTTAACCGCATACACCCGATGATCTTCATCGCCCGTCGTGAACATGTTTTCGCGGAACTTGTCCCAGTGCCCTGACCGTTCCCACAACGAACGATCGACAATCTGCGGCGTGTTCACTTCCTGGTAGCCGTTCTCGCGCAGCCGTTTACGTATGTAGTTACGGATGGTCCGGTAAATTGACCAACCTTTGTCGTGCCAGAACACCAGCCCCGGCGCCTCTTCCTGAAAATGAAACAGGTCCATCAATTTGCCGAAGCGGCGATGGTCACGTTTTTCGGCTTCTTCCAGACGATGCAGGTATGCCTTTAATGCTTTCTTGTCGCCCCATGCGGTTCCATAAACGCGACACAACATCTCGTTGTTAGAATCGCCGCGCCAATACGCACCTGCAACCTTCATCAGCTTAAATGCCTTCAGATGACCGGTACTCGGAACGTGCGGGCCGCGACACAGGTCTTTCCAGTCGCCCTGCCCGTAAAGGCCGATTTCCTCGTCGCCCGGGATCGACTCGATAATCTCGGCTTTGTAATGCTCTCCTTCGCCTTTGAAGTATTCGATGGCGGCATCGCGATCCAATACGCTGCGCTCAACCGGCATGTCCTGTT
This sequence comes from Gammaproteobacteria bacterium, assembly GCA_030426355.1. GTDB lineage: Bacteria > Pseudomonadota > Gammaproteobacteria > Steroidobacterales. Next base: position 121,094 of record JAUHYQ010000004.1, on the reverse strand, counting down.
GAGCCAGATCCGCCATGCGCTGTTCAATTTTTTCCAAATCGTCAGGCGTGAAGGCTTGTTCAACTGCAAAGTCGTAATAAAACCCGTCCTCAATGACCGGGCCGATGGTTATCTGAGCAGACGGATATAGCTGTTTTACCGCCTGCGCCAGCAAATGCGCGGTGGAATGCCGGATGACTTCCAGCCCGTCTTCGTCTTTAGCCGTAACGATCGCCAGCCTGGCATCGTCTTCTATTACATACGATGTGTCGACGAGACGCCCGTCCACTTTGCCAGCCAGTGCGGCCTTGGCCAGCCCCGCCCCAATATCAGCAGCAACGTCACCCACGGTGACGGCCGCATCGAAATTGCGTTGGCTGCCATCGGGTAGTGTGATCGTGGGCATGGGGTCAATCCGTGTCTGAAGCCTTAAAACTGGCTGCGGATTGTAAGTGAATTGGAGTCCAAGCCCAATGCCAATTGAGGATTAGACGCTAGATTGCCCGCGAGATACGCACAGGCACCGATTTGTAGGCCGGCGTGTTGCTGCCGGTCGCCACCGCATCAAAGGGTACCAGCGGATTTGCCTCGGGGTAGTAGCAGGCCACACAGCCCCGCGGAATGCGGTACGGCACCACGGCAAAACCGGACAGGGTGCGCGTGGCCTCGCCGTCACCGGAACTCAGGTTGACTCGCTCCCCCGCCTGCAGATTGAGATCCGTCATGTCGGCTGCACTCATAAACACCACCTCACGGCTGGCGGAAATACCGCGATAGCGATCGTTGTCGGAGTACACCGTCGTATTGAACTGATCATGGCTGCGGATAGTGGTCATTACAAACTGCCCTACCGGTACATTAAGCGCGGGTAATTCGTGCACCGTAAATTCGGCCTTACCGGATGCAGTTGCAAACTCGCGCTGATCGCGAACCGCATGCGGTAACTCAATCTGACCGTCGTCATACAAACGGTCGTTAAATTTGGCAAATCCCGGCACCACTTTGGCGATGTGGTCGCGAATCAGATCATAGTCGTCGGCGAGGCGCCGCCAATTGATAGCACTGCGCGTGCCGACGGTGGCAACCGCCAGTTCGGCAACCACGCGAACTTCACTCTTGAGAAATTCACTGGCGGGTTTAAGGCGACCACGCGACGCGGTCACCACGCCCATAGAGTTTTCTACGGTAACGAATTGTTCGCCGCCCGGCTGTCGGTCTACTTCGGTGCGACCCAATACCGGCAGAATGATTGCAGTGTTGCCGCTGACCACGTGCGAACGGTTCAGCTTGGTTGAAATCTGCACGGTAAGATCGCACTTGCGTATCGCCGCTTCCACATAGCCACTGTCCGGGGTAGCAGCGACAAAATTGCCGCCCATAGCCACCAGCACACGAACCTTGCCTGCATCCATGGCACGTAGACAATCCATCGTGTCATAGCCATGTGACGTGGGCGCAGTGAAACCAAACTCGGTGCCGAGCCGTTCCAGCCAGATGGCATCGGGTTTCTCCCATACCCCCATGGTGCGATCACCCTGCACGTTGCTGTGGCCCCTTACCGGACAAGCGCCAGCGCCGCGCCGACCCAGATTGCCACGTAACATCAGGAAGTTGATCACTTCCTGAATATTGGCAACCGCGTTCACGTGTTGCGTCAGACCCATGGCCCAGCAACAAATCGTGTTATCGGCAGCAGCCGCAATCGTTGCCGCCTCCGTTATTAATGCGCGGCTAACCCCACTGCCTGTTTCGATCGCCTCCCAGGCTGTGCTGGCAATGTCAGCAGCAAAATCTTCGAATCCGGTGGTGAACTCCTTAATAAAGGCACGATCCAGCACTTTGCCGGGACTCTGCGCCTCCATCTCCAGCATGGCTTTGCACAAACCTTTGAGCAACGCCACATCGCCGTTGACGCGCACCGGGATATGCAGGTCGCATAATTCGGTCCCATTTCCGACCCAGCCATCAACCCGTTGCGGGTTGCGAAACCGGCGTGTCCCGGGCTCGTCCAGCGGGTTTACGACGACAATTTTAGTGCCGTTCTGTTTGGCCCGCTCCAGTGCCGCCAGCATGCGCGGATGATTTGAACCCGGGTTCTGCCCCAATACAAAAATCGCATCGGCTGCGTCGAAATCACTTAGCCGCACCGTGCCCTTGCCACTGCCGATGACCTGGGTAAGGGCAGTACCGCTCGACTCGTGACACAGATTTGAACAATCGGGCATGTTGTTGGTGCCGTAAACACGCACGAACAATTGCCAGAGAAAAGCAGCTTCGTTACTGGTGCGTCCTGAGGTGTAAAAAGCCGCCTGATCCGGACTGTCCAGTCCGTTCAGATGGCGGGCAATCAACTCGAAAGCACTGAACCAGGTAATCGGGGTGTAGTGATCGGCACCCGGCTTCTTGACCATCGGTCGGGTGAGCCTGCCCTGCTCGTTTAACCAGCGCCCAGAGCGCATGGTCAGATCCGCGAGACTGTGCGCGGCAAAAAATTCCGGCGTCACCCGTTTGCGGGTCGCCTCGTCAGCAAACGCGCGCGCGCCGTTTTCGCAAAATTCCAGACGTTTTCTGTGCTCGGTTTCTTCGGGCCAGGCGCATCCCGGGCAATCAAAACCACCGGGTTGATTCATTCTGAGCAATGCGGCCGCACCCGTCACCAATCCCGTTTTACGGTGCAGACTGTCCAGCACGGAGCGCACTGCCGGGGCACCGGCGGCGAAATCCGGCGGCTCCACAAATACAGGGTCAATAACCTGCTCGGTTCTGGGGGGTGTGGCCATAGCCCTTTTATCCTGATCTCTTGCCAACATCCGTGGGCATGGGTATCGTAGCGCCCGCAGCAGGCGCGTAGCTCAGTGGTAGAGCACTACCTTGACATGGTAGGGGTCGGCAGTTCAATCCTGCCCGCGCCTACCAAACATTCCCAGGCCCAGAGCCTTCGCTCCGGGCCTGTTTCTTTTTGCAATTCCTTTCACCCACTGGTCATTCCAACGGTGCGCTCCGCATCACTTTTATATAGTGTTGGGGGCTTAGCTGCCGAGGAATAAACCATGACCCGAATTTCCAGACGCGCCCTGCTGGGCACGGCCACAGGCGCCGCATTGGTGACTTCTGCCTGCACGGCTGGCAACGCTGCCATGAGCGGCAACCGCAACACCCCCAAAGCGCCCTTCCGTTCCATGCGCGACTATATTGCTGCCCTGGAGGCTCACAATATTGTGCTGCGCATTCCGGAAGTGGATCAGGACAATTACGAAGCGACGGCGCTTATGTACCGTGCACGCGACTTGCATAGCATGCGCGGCGCACCGACTTTTCTGTTCGAGCGCGTCAAGGTCAATGGCGAATGGCTGCCGGGTCCGTTGCTGGTTAACGAAAGCGGTCACGGTTACAGCGAGTGCATTGCCTTTGGCCTCGACCCGGTTGATAACGGTCCGGCACTTATTAAACCGCTGGACAGCTATCGGCGGGCCCGTGCACATATTGCGCAGCGGGTTGCCGCCAACGGTGGTGAATACGAGCTGATCGACCCGGTTGAAATCGCTGCCAAGGATGCCCCTTGCAAGGAAGTCGTGCTGACCGGTGATGATATTGACCTGACAAAATTTGCATTCATTAAAGGCAACCCGGCGGATGCCGGGCGCTATATCAATACGGGTAACGTGTTTACCAGCCACCCCAAGTACGGGGTCAACATGGGCACCTACCGCTGCCACTTGCGCGGTCCGCGTGAAATCGCGCTGAATTCGGAGCCAGGGCAAACCGGTTACCGACATTTAATGGCGGCGCGCCGACGCGGCGAAACCACCGCCCGCGTATCAATCGCGCTTACGCCCGATCCTTATGTATGGATGGTGGCCGGCAGCAAAATGGGCGTCACCGGCAATGGTCTGGTAGACGAGCTCGCCGTTGCCGGCGGGCTAGCGGGTCAGGCCGTTGAGACCGTCAAGAGCGAAACCAACGACTTTCTCGTTCCCGCTCATAGCGAAATGATCATCGAAGGCGAAGTCCCGCTGAATGACATGCGCCCGGAAGGCCCCTACGGTGAAATGGTCGGCTATCAGGGCGCCATTAAGGAGGAAGTGTTCTGGATGCGGGTGACCACCGTCACCCACCGGCGCAACCCCTGGCTGATGAATAACTTTACCGGCACTCAGGCCGGCTCACTGATGGCGGCCGGGCACGCCCGTAAACTGCATTTTTACCAGCAAACCTTTCCCGACATGGTGGACTGGTTTCCCGACACCCGGTCGGTAGGCACCACCTATATCAGCATTAATAAGACGCGCCCCGGTCAGGGTATGGAAGTTGCTGAGGCCATCATCGAGCAAGACTACTTTTCCAAAATTGTCGTGGTGGTGGACGGCGACGTGGACGTCACGGATCAGGAACAATTACTCGCGGCCATGGGTGCGCGCTGGCAACCGTGGGGCACGACCAAGCTTTACGAATCCATGCCGGCATTGCCGATCGACCCGAGCCTGGTCAGTCGTGGCAAGAGCAGCAAGATTGCCATTGACGCCACCCGCCAATGGCCGGAAGAAGGCGGTCGGGAGAAATTTCCGCCGCTTAACCGGACATTGTTTGAGGAAGCAGCGCCGGATGCACTGAGCAATGCCGACGTAAAATGGGGTCGTATGCTCAGAGACTGGGAGCCCAAACGCTAACCACGCAGCAACGGCCGCCCAACAAAACAATCAGCTCGCTTTGGAGTCGGTAAAACCCAGTCCGACACGGCGCATGTGCTCAATTTCGTCGCGCAGTTTGGCGGCATCCTCAAACTCCAGGTCGCGCGCATGCTGGTACATCTGCTTCTCCAGTTTGCCGATTTTTTTCAGCAACATTTCCGGTGCCATGTTGCTGTAATCCGGCCTGGATTCTGCCACCTTGCGCGCCTTCACACGGCTGCGACCTGTCGCACGCGCACCTTCCATGATGTCCTGCACGTTCTTGAGAATGGTCTTTGGCTGGATACCGTGTTCCTGGTTGTACTCGAGCTGTTTCACCCGCCGGCGCTCCATCTCGGCCATCGCCCGTTCCATTGAACCGGTGATTTTATCGGCGTACATAATGACGGTGCCGTTCACATTGCGTGCGGCACGACCCGAGGTCTGAATCAGCGAGCCCTCAGAACGCAAAAACCCTTCTTTGTCTGCGTCGAGTATCGCAACCAACGACACCTCGGGCATGTCCAGACCTTCGCGCAGCAGATTAATGCCCACCAGCACATCAAACTCGCCGAGCCGCAGATCGCGAATAATCTCGGTGCGCTCGACCGTTTCAATATCGGAATGCAGATAGCGCACCCGCACGTCATGTTCCTGCAGATAGTCGGTCAGATCTTCTGCCATGCGCTTGGTTAGCGTGGTAATCAGCACACGTTCATTGCGGGCAACCCGCAACCCTATTTCCGACAACACATCATCGACCTGCGTGCCGGCCGGGCGCACCTCCACTGCCGGGTCAACCAGACCGGTCGGTCGCACCACCTGCTCCACTATCGCACCGGACGTTTCACGCTCGTAGTCGCGCGGCGTGGCCGACACGTAAATAGTCTGCGGCGCCAACCCCTCGAACTCGTCAAATCGCAGCGGGCGGTTATCCAGCGCCGACGGCAGACGGAATCCGTACTCCACCAGCGTTTCTTTGCGGGAACGGTCACCACGGTACATACCGCCGAGTTGCGGTATGGTCACGTGACTTTCATCCACGATCAGCAGGCCGTTGGCCGGCAGGTAATCGAATAGGCAAGGCGGCGGTTCACCGGGGGCCCGCCCTGATAAATAGCGGCTGTAGTTCTCCACGCCCTGGCAATAACCCAGTTCGGAAATCATCTCCAGATCGTACAACGTGCGTTGCTCCAACCGTTGTGCTTCTACCAGCTTGTTGGCTTTGTTGAGCTCAGCGAGCCGGTCTTTGAGTTCGATTTTTATTTCTTCTACGGCCTGCAACATGCGATCGCGCGAAGTTACGTAGTGCGTCTTCGGGTAAATCGTAAAACGCGGAACCTTTTGCTGCACTTCGCCCGTTAACGGATCAAAAATTGATATCGAATCGATGACATCGTCAAACAACTCGATCCGCACAGCATCCCGCTCAGATTCCGCAGGAAAAATATCAATCACCTCGCCGCGAACCCGATACGTGCCTTGAGCCAGCTCAATTTCATTACGGGTGTATTGCAGTTCCGCCAGTCGCCGCAACAGCGTGCGCTGCTCCATCGCTTCACCGCGCATCAGGTGCAGCACCATGCTGAAGTAGGCTTCCGGGTCGCCCAGGCCGTAAATCGACGACACCGTTGCGACGATAATGGCGTCGGGGTATTCCAGCAGCGTCTTGGTGGCCGACAACCGCATCTGCTCAATGTGCTGGTTTACCGACGCGTCTTTTTGAATATAGGTATCACTGGACGGCACGTAGGCCTCGGGCTGGTAGTAATCGTAGTAGGACACGAAATACTCCACCCGGTTGTTGGGAAAAAACTCCCGCATTTCGCCGTACAGCTGCGCCGCCAGAGTCTTGTTGGGCGCAAGGACCAGCGTGGGTCGCTGCACCGTCTGGATGACGTTGGCGATGGTGAAGGTCTTGCCCGAGCCGGTGACGCCCAGCAAGGTTTGCCGCGCCAGACCGCTGCGCAGACCGTCCAGCAGCCCCGCAATGGCCTGCGGCTGATCGCCCGCCGGCTCAAATTCAGAGACCAGTTCGAAACTGCCGCTGTCTTTCAGGCTGTTCATCACTATTGGTTGCCGGTTCGGAATCCCGTATATTTGCACCCCGTTTGGCCTGTCAGGCAGGCCTGACTGGCTAGTTCACCATTCGCTTGTTCACTATTCCAAGGTGCCTCCGTGAGTCTATCAGTTTCAGAACGCGTAAAGCGCGTAAAACCCTCGCCCACCATGGCCGTTACCGCGCTGGCAGCCGAGCTGCGCGCACAGGGTCGCGATATCATCGGCCTGGGCGCCGGCGAACCGGATTTCGATACTCCGCAGCACATTAAAGATGCCGCGATCGCAGCGATCAATGCCGGCGATACCAAATACACCAATGTCGACGGCACGCCTGCGCTCAAGCAGGCGATTATCGACAAGTTCAAAAATGACAACGAGCTGGTCTACACCAAGGATCAGATACTCGTGTCGAGCGGCGGCAAACAGACCTGCTTTAACGTGTGCCTGGCAGTGCTCAATGACGGCGACGAATGCATCATTCCTGCGCCCTACTGGGTTTCGTATCCCGACATGGCATTGCTCGCCGGCGGCGTACCGGTGCCGGTACTCGGCGGTATTGAGCAAGGTTTTAAGATAACCCCCGCACAACTGGAAGCGGCGATTACCGATCGCACCAAGCTGTTATTTCTGAACAGCCCCAGCAACCCGACCGGCGCGGCCTACACCAAGGCCGAACTGCAAGGCCTAGGCGAAGTGCTTAAAAAGCACCCGAATATCCTGATCGCCACGGACGACATGTACGAGCATATCTATTGGGCCGACGAACCCTTTGTCAGCTTTGCTCAAGCCTGTCCTGATCTGTACGACCAGACGCTGACCATGAACGGCGTGTCCAAGGCCTACGCCATGACCGGCTGGCGCATCGGCTATTGCGGCGGCCCGGTGGAAATCGTCAAGGCCATGAAGAAAATACAAAGCCAGAGCACGTCCAATCCCGTGTCGGTGTCGCAGGCAGCCAGCGTGACGGCGCTGACAGCGGGGAACGAGTGCATTGAGAAAATGCTGGTGCACTTCCGGGCGCGGCACGATTACCTCGTGAAGGCACTGAACGAGATTCCCGGGTTTAGCTGCATCGAGGGTGCCGGCACTTTTTATGCCTTCCCGGACGTCTCGGAAGCGATGCAGATGAAAGGCTGCAAAGACGACACGGAATTCTCGTCCTTACTGCTGAACGAAGGCGACGTGGCGCTGGTTCCGGGCTCTGCTTTCGGGGCACCGGGCTACATCCGGCTTTCATTCGCCACCAGCATGGAAATCCTTGAAGAGGCCGTGGCACGGATCAAGCGGGTAATGAGCTGAGCTGAAAGCCAGCTGCAGCCTGCCTTTCGCGACAAAGCATGAAGCCCCGATTGAGGCCCATGTCCTTGACTTAGCGAAAGCCTTACCGGACAATTCCGCCGCACGTCACAGACGTACAACTCCCCGATAGCTCAGTTGGTAGAGCGATTGACTGTTAATCAATTGGTCCCTGGTTCGAGTCCGGGTCGGGGAGCCATATCAAGTAAAAAGGCCCGCGATTGCGGGCCTTTTTATTTAAACGTTAGGTCAGTGATTTAAGCGGCTTTGCGTCGCATCCAACCCAGCCCAATCAACGCCGAGCCGAATAGCCAAGCTGCGGTTGGAAGCGGAACCACAGAAACACTCCACTGACCGCTACTTTCCGAAGTGGCTCTCTTAATAACCGGTCGACTCTCGGTACCTATGAGAGCCATTCCGGCAAAATAGTCTGTTGAATCGTATACCGCAAACGAACTCGATCCGGAATTCGCTGAAGATGTTCTCATTGCAATATGATCATCTGTTTGGGTGCCCGCAATAGGATTAATAAGTAAGAGCTGCCATTCGGTCAAGTTTCCAAAAGAGTCAGTAGAAACTTGAAATGCATCAATACTTGCAACCGCGTCGCTCAGCATTGTTACTCCATCAGTGAACGCGAAACTTGAGATACCGTTTAGGGCAAACATCGAAAGATTGGGTGCCAGAGCATTCGAAAGCTCAAAGTAGCCGACAATGCCAGTTAGATTAGCTGACCCAGGCAAGGGAGCATCAGCGCTAAGCAACCCCCGGTAGCTTAAGTCTTGACCCTGATAAGAATACCTAACCTGCGCTGCGTTTAGGCTCGTTGAAAGAACAAGCAACAGCAGCAGGTACTGGCGGAATCCCATTTTCACTCTCCCTGATGAAATAGTAATGCGAGAATATCACGCCCAACTCGCTGCTTTTATGCTTGCTAACCATAATACTCATCCCGCAAACGGCAATTATAATGGCCATCTACTGATTCGCGTACGCTGCCTGCTGGCCCACCAGGGGTTCAGCCATTGCTTCGCCATGAAAAAGCCGATGCGGGCATCTGTGGAGCTGTGCTGGTACCCTGCGTTACGCACAAGAGCTGGTTAACTTAATCACGCGTTGCGAGTGAGGCTTAGCCTAGGGGTTATTTGGTGGGGCTCTCCCTGCGGGGTGACTTCATTGTGTGTTGTGGGCTAGATAATCCCGTGCTATAAAAAGTTTGTTCATATGTACCAGATATGCACCGTCGCCTTCCATTGGTAAGTAAGGCAGCGGCCTCGGCTGAGGTTCTCTTGCTTTGGTTTTTTGGTTTATCTGGTGAACCGCATATGACTACACTGTATCGCACACTTATTGCCGCAATTGCCGCGCTGTGCTCACTCAAACCTTTAACTGTCTTGGCATTAATGCTAACGATTAGCTCCGCACAGGCTGCACTGATCGACCGTGGCGAAGGCTTTATATACGACGATGTGCTCGACATCACTTGGACACAGGACGCCAACCTAAACGGGGCCGCCAACTGGGACGATCAGGTTGCGTGGGCGGATGAGTTGAGCCTGACGCATTCCGTTTACGGCACCTTCGATGATTGGCGGCTGCCCGACATGGATAGAAACGGCGACGAGAACCTCGTTTATTGTCCGATTGTCTCGGAATCAGCGTGCCGCGACAACGAGTTCGCCTATTTGTATTACTACTACGGGATTACCCTCGACTTGCCGGGTATTTTCACCAACATTCAGTTCAATAACTACTGGTCGATTACCGAGCACGCCGATGATCCTTACGCTGCGAGGGGTTTCGAGTTCACCTTCGGAGGGAGCATTGGCGACTTTAAGTCTGAAGAATACAATTCGTGGGCTGTGCGCGCCGGTGATGTGGTTCCGATACCGGCTGCGGTCTGGCTGTTTGGTTCGGCGCTACTGGGATTGGGCTGGATGAGACGAGCATGAGGCATATAATTCTAACATTGGCCTTACTAGTTAATGGCGCTGCGAATTCTGCATCGGTTCAGGTCGTACCGTCCAGTTCCGACCCTTCCATCTATGTAGCTACTGGGATTAGCGGTTTGATCATCGATGGAACTGCGTACAACGTCAGTTTTGTCAAAGAAGCTTTTTTAGACATCGACGAATCAGCTTTTCCTTGGTTTGGAGACGAGGCAACCACTAGTTCTGTTGCCGGCTTAATACTAGATGCACTGAATGGGGCCATAGCGCCAATTGGTTATGTAGGCTCCGACTCGGAAACTCATACATTTGTGTTCGCTGTGCCTTGGGCCTATTCACAAATAGCATTGTATAGAGATGCGAGAGGCTTGCTGCCATACGGCGGTATTAAATATCCCACCACTACTTCGTGGGTGCCATCCATTGCACCAATCGCTGAAAATACGAATTATATTGCTGCTTACGCAACTTTTACTGTCGTACCAATCCCCGCCGCGGTCTGGCTGTTTTGCTCAGCCCTAATGGGGTTGGGTTGGATGAGGAAAGCGCGGTGAGGCTATTTTTTACTATTGCACTGTATTGCGTGTCCGCAATTGCACATTCGGCGGTGGTTCACCTTGACGGACAATCGGCGACGTCGATAGAGGGCTTGCAAGTTGGTAGTCAGTGGTATGACGTCGCATTTTATTACGACAGTTATGACGATTTGAACGCGGTTAACGACTTCCCCTTTGTCAATGACTTTGGGCTGTATCAGGAAGGCATAAACGGTGTGGTCAACGCGCTAAATACTGCGGGTGCAGAAAACTATATTACTAGTAATACCGCCCAGATATTCACGACATTCTACCTGCCTGCGTCGATTGCGTCGTCATCTTGGTTCGCGGTAAACCCTTCAGGAACATGGGCTGTTGCAGGGCTCGATGCGAACTTTCCTTCTTCAACGACAAACGTTCCGTTCGCTGTGTTTACGACAAGCGTTGTCCCCATCCCCGCCGCAGTCTGGCTGCTCGGCTCGGCTTTACTCGGATTAGGCTGCATACGACAGAAATCCTGAGTAAGTCGAAAGGCATTTACAAGACTCCGCCGAGTTGGGTTTTTTTGCTTCCAGCCGCTCACTAACAGAAGCCGGTTTAGGTCTTTTGCCCAGTAGAACCAAGCTCATGAAAAACGGCATCAGAGTAAGCCCCGTGAAGCCGTTGCCGGCTGGCACTTGCAGAATAGCCCCCAAAAAAGGGAGCAAATACTCTAGCTTCAGTCGTCGTCTATCGTTCTCAGGCGCATTGACCTAGTTCAACGCAGTTAGTAGTTTGGTTGGTGATGATCGCGGCTTTTGGGGGACTTTTGCTGTGCGCTATTCCAAGATCAATATCCGTTTCACATTAATAAGCTGTTATGTGCTTTGCTCAACGGAGACAAGATGAAGCTACTCATTTCCATATTGGCATTACTCAACCTGTCTGTCGCTCACGCAAAGGAGATAGTGAGCAACTCCATCGAGGCGGATGCAGAAGCCTTCATAGAGCTTGTAATGGATGGTGAGATTGATCGCGCGTTCGAAAAGCTAGTTAAGGGAAGCAAACTCTTCGAATCTCAACCACAGCAGATTGCGGTTTCAAAAGGACAGGCAAAGAGCATGTTCGAGATTTACGATGCTCCTATTGGCTACGAACTAGTATGCCGCAGGGAATATTCTGAATCGCTGATTTCTTTGGTATATATCATGAAAACCGATCTGGCCCCGATCACCTGGAGCCTCACGTTTTATCGGGCTCGGAATGATTGGGCTATTGTTGGTTTCGTGTTCGGAGACCAGCTGCAAGGGTTATCGGAATGCCGATAGCACATAACCAGTTGGGGCAATTTGCTCCCTTCGGTCGCCGGACGCGCCAAAAGCGGCGCGTCCTCTGCGCTGGACAGTCTGCAGCGACCGCGCCGCTTTCGTCGCGCCACTGCCCAAGGCGTTAGGTGCCATCTTGCTTAGAGCCCTGTATTTAGCAACCCTTCTCTTGTCACTATGCACGGTTGGCTACGCACAAGAATCCCAGCCAACTGAGATGATTCAAATTCAGCGGCCAAGCGACCAAGCGCGCTTTCTAGCGTACCTGGCAGAGGCCGAGGTCCCCTATGATCTTAATAAGTACGGCCAAATATATTACCCGGTTTCATACAGAGATAAGGTTCAGGCTGCGACAACTAAACTCTGGGGACCCATCAACAACGACACAAAGAGCGTTTCGGTTAGGCCAATTGTAGCGCCACACTTAGCAGAGGCCCTTATCAATGCAGATCTGCCTTTTGAATTCAGTTTCATTGATGATAAGGCCATCTTTTCATGGAGCGTCATTTACCATGAATCGGCAATGGAAGTAGTGGGTACGGTAGATTTAGATGCAGGCACCTAACCAGTTGGGGCAAACCGCTCGTTTCACTCGCTGGACTGCGCGCTTCGCGCGCGTCCTTTGCCCAAGGCGTTAGGCTTATAAATGAGCATGGTCAGAATTATTACGATTTGGCTAATTTCACTTCTAATGTTCGGGTGTGCCGTCTATCCGACAACTCGAACATACTTCGAGCCAAATAAAGAAGACGGTACGCCTACGCGGTCAACTAGCTGTGGTTATCATGCCGCAGCAAATGATTCATTAAAAAGACAAATAGGCGACGTCAGCGTTGTCGTAAGTCCGCGCTATAAGCAGAAGGATAATTTATCTATAACTGTTTCGTTGCATTATGATGAAGAAGATGTAGTGATAGATGGAAGCTTAATCACGGTTTCAGTAAATGGCGAGGCCAGTTACGTCCCAACTGATGTGGTTGTTAATAGCTATGAAAAAGATAACACCCACCCTAACCGCATTTTTTTGCATTTATTTTATGCGATTCCATCAGAGGGCGTAACTGAGCTGTCAGTAACACTCCCCACGATTGCTAACAAACCAAGCAGCCCATTCCGCTTCAAGAAGACGACAAGGTCTGACATTTATTATGCGTCTATTAATTGTTAAAAAGCCTAACCAGGCCATTAAATCCGACGCTCGTACCTCGCGCGGCTTATGGCTACGTTACAGCTACGCGGAGGTAATAATGAAACCCGTAGTCATAGCGTTATTTCTGCTCTGCTCCAATGCCTTTGGAGGCTCAGTATTCATCGCATATGTGGGTGGCAACATCCCGGTGAATGCTTCTATCGACATCAATGCCGAGTACGTCGCTCTGCCAATCACCGTGACAAGCGATGCTAGGCAGGCGTCCGAACGCGCCAGCCTGATTCGGCAAGCGCAGTCCACGATTCAAACTGCTGCGGCTGCTACACCTGGTATAGAGTATGAGCAAGGGGCGATATCTCTGTCGCCTAGGGATAGATCCAGCTTTTCAATATCAAAATCGTATGGCCGTGGTGAAGGATCACGATTCTATGTTTTGTCTAAACTGGAGAGCGGTGAGGATATTTATACGACTTCTCAAAAAATATATAGCTTCATACGAAGCATCACGATTCCGGACGACACTGGCCTAAGTCTTGGCGAGACTTCGCTTGCTATTGATTCCCCTGCCAGCTATCGAAGTCAATTGCTCACAAAAATATCTGAAGAGCTCCAGGACTATAAAAGCATTTTTGGGGCAGACTACCGGGTGAAAGTTTCAGGCTTGGAAAGCCCCGTGCTTGTCAAAGAGAAAAATCACAGGCAGGTCACTTTGTTTATTGACTACCGCATTGAAATAAATGAGTAGCTGTAACCAGCTGGGGGATTCGCTCGCTGTCGCTCGCCGGACGTCACGCTGCGCGTGCCGGACGCCTGGCTTCGCCAGCCGCCCAAGGCGTTAGGTGTCCGCACTATGCTAATTCAACAACTAACCGCATCTAATCTTGCGGAGTACAAAAGGTTAAGGCTTCTTGGCCTGGAAGAATGGCCGGAAGCATTCGGTGAGTCCGTTTCAGATTTTTCTGCAGAAAGCGACGCAGAAGTGGCTGACCGGTTGTCTTCGCATGGTCGCGGTGACTTTGTATTAGGTTGTTTCTTAGAAGGTTCTTTGGTGGGAGTTGTGGGCTTTTTCACCCATAAGTTTGAAAAAATGTCCCACAAAGGCACTATTTGGGGCATGTATGTAAAACCAGATCATCGTCGTAAAGGAATCGGCCGGGCGTTGCTACAAGCCGCGATAGAGAAAGCGGGAACGATACCTAAAATCAAACAAATAGATCTAACAGTTGTTTCCAGTAATGCCGGGCCAAATAAGCTCTACCTCAGTGAGGGCTTTGAGATCACCGGTACTGAAAGATCTGCGATGATAGTTCATGATAAGCCCTACGATTGGCATTTCATGCAGAGGCGGATCGATGCTATCTGAATCGCGGGCTTTTTATTTAGTAAAGCGGCTCCAGATTCCATATTCCGTCGATAACGATCGGATCGGTAGCGTTTTCTATGGTGATATTTCGTAGCGCGATGTGCTCCAGCCCGGAAGTGCCCTGCGGGAACGACCCGCCCACCACGTATGCCATTATTGTCGCGGTAAAGTCATAGGGGTATGGAAATGCTGTCGGCAGACTGATGGGAACCGAATAACTCACGGACGACCCTGCCGTGGCTCCCTGCGGGTCGATATTGCTGTTGAGAAAGAAGATCGGGGCAACGGTAAGTGGCTGCTGCGTATTAGACGGATAAAGGACCATCGCCAAGCTGTAGACGGTGCCTATTCCATCCGGGTAGTTCAGCGTAAAGTTCGCAGTCGAGCCCAAGCCATCGACGATCTTGCCGTTGCCTCCGCCCGGCGGATGATCGCTCGATTCCGGAACATCGGACAAGCCGGTAAAGAAATTCCAAATAAGCTCGCCCTGGGGCGCCCACCAGCGATGGCCGTTATTGCCCGTCTCGCTGTGCAGGCAATAAATAACCGGGTAATCCGTGCCACTATCTTGTGAGTAGTCTTCGCAGAAAGATTCAGGGGAGTTAGTGAATACGTCCGGCTCGAAACCGTTGTAGAAAGCCCATATACCCACACCAGGCTTCACAAGGGTCGGTGCGACCACCGCGTCAAACTGGCTCTGCATTTGCAGTACCGCTGTGGAACCCGTGCAACTGAACAGTATGAGACTGCCAGCACTGGGGGCTACACCACGCACCTTGTCGCCTGCGCGGCAACCGATCTCGTGGGTGTAACCGCCACCGGAACTGTGACCGTGAGCAAAAACGCGGTCGGAGTCAAAATTTACCAAACCCGCGACATCTTCCAGAACGTCCTCAAAGTATTCGATATCGAGGTTGCGGTCCCATTGAAAAATATCAGACGAGACCACGCCGGCCTGCAGCAACACAATGATGGCTTCGTCACCCACTGCATCGACCATATGCGTGCCGTAAAAACCACCAACCTCCAGCCAGTTGGCCCAGGTTCCGTTGGTGCCATGAGCGAGAAAAATGATTGGCAGCGGTTCGTCAAACTGCGAATAATTGTCGGGAACTATAAGGTAATAGTCTCGCTCTACGCCGCCTGTCATCAAGGTCTGCAGGCTGGCGCGCGGCACCCATTGCAGATCATCCAGCGCATCCTGTGCCATTTGTTGCAGCATATCGGCGTCAGACTCTGTTACTACCGCATACGGGAAACCGTTGTTCCCGCGGGCGAAATCAAGAACCAACAAAAAACGTTCAAGTATCGAAGACGCAAAAGCTTTGCCTTTATCGCCAGCGCACAACCCCTCGGCCCAAGTCCTGTATGCACCGCTGGTCGAGCCTAAGAGGCCATAGTCGCCAATTTGGCACGCATTCCATATCGGTGTCGCGAGGTGCAAACCGTATGACAGCCAATACCGTTCCCACCATTCCATGCTCAGGGAATTAATGGTGGCTATCATGGCCTGCATATGATCACCGGTGGTCGGCACATGCTCGGGCCCCAGTGACAGAATCAGGTCTACTGCGCCACCGGCAGGAGCGCAGTTGCTGCACAAAGTAGGGTTCTGACCGATCACTTCGCCGGCGATGGCGCTGGCGTTATATTCACTGGCGACAGTGCCCACGACAAGGCCGTAATTCCGCAGATTTCTCTCCGCGTCCGGCAGGGCACTACCGATCACATTCGGTACAAAAACGGCCGCAATAGTAAGCGTTTGCGCTTGAGCCGAACACAGCATCAAGAATGCGATAACTGCGGCTGCAACGCGTAGTGAGAAATGCGTCATGGACCCCCCCCTGATATAACTGCGCTCGAGGCGATACCCCATTGATGCACGAGCGCTATTTGTCCTTATTCACCTTACCGACCAGCCCGAGATTGGGCAAGGGTCGCAGCTAGGATTATGTCGAATCGGTCCGTTCGAGGCCGGGACGAGCCTGATTTCAAGACACCTTTACTTTGTGATGCCCGCTGAGTGTCGAGTCGGCGGCTTTCTCACCGGTTAGCAATGCCTTTCCGGCTTCCCACCAGAATTCCAGCAGACGCACGCCGGTTCTATCCCAGCACTCGGCGTACGTGGGCTCGACAATTACCAGGGTCGCCTCGACATCATTCTTGCCGTCAGGAAACCATAACCGTGCCGCGGCTGACCAGTGCTGATCGATCAGGCTCAGATCGGTTTCCACTCGAGCGCGACCCGAGATTGACAGATATTGCCCCTCCTTCTGCATGACAACGCTGATAGACGGTCGCGCCAGAATTTCCTGCATCTTTTCATCATCAGCACGGGTCAAAAAATAGAGCACCGAACCTTTGTCATGGCCGGCAATGGCCATCGGTCTGCCGCGCAAGTCGCCATCCAGAGACTCAGTAATCAGCATCGCGACTTCGAATTCATTGACGAGTTCATCGATCTGACGAATGCCGGAATCACTAGACATAGGTAGTGCTCGCTTTTGCAATGCTCTCCCAAATTCCCTCCTGCTTGCGTGGCTTTTCTTTGGCCAGCTCTTTAACAGCAGCTTGAACATGCTTCAGCGTGTCCAGATCCGCGGAGCCCGACATGCCTCCCTCTTCCTGCATCATCATGTTCGCCCGAATATCCTGCTCCCAGGCCTCCAGAATGTGCATTCTTAACGGGTGACTTAACTCCGACTGCTTTACAACAGCGGCAGGTGACTCAAACACCGTATCCGGCCGAACAATGGCGGCCTCAACATCCATCACCGGCTTTCCGGGAATTGGGCGTTCCTGCGATACCGGTATTTCCGAATAATCCAATCGTTTGGCAAAAATAACGTCGCACTTTGACCGCGCCAGAACTGGCTCGGCCGTCACTTGCTTAACCGCTCGTTGCCAGCGACTGAGGCTGCGCGCGCCCATCACGATAGCGTCTGCATCCAGCGACGCCGCGATTTCCGGTACGACCTTGGCCGGATTGCCACGCTCCACCCGGATGCTCGAAACATCGATATCAAGGTAATCCGCGAAGGTTTCCAGTCGCTCGCCGTGCTCTTGGGCCACCCGGCGACATTCATCGCTCTGCTCTTGCAGCGCTGCGGCTTGTGGTGCAGTTGATGTCCCGCCAATTATGGGGCCATAAGCGGCATACGCCGCCATGGTCTCAGGTACCTGATATGCGTGCACCGGAAAATATTCGGCATCGAACGCATCGGCGACGGTATCCGCGATTCTCGCAACGGAATAGTCGACTCCGGCAATTATTTCTTCATCCGGGGACGACGTACCGATCGCCGCGATTATTTTGTTCAGATCGGTAATGTTGTCGCTGACAAACCATACCGGTACAGGAGACTGACGAACAATTTCCCAATCCCGATGCGAAATCAGGCCCAACAAGTACGCGTGATCCTGTGAACTCAGCATAACCAGGTCGGGCTTGATTTCCCCGATGCGACGCAGAATTGCGTCCACCTCGGGTGAATCCCAGCGAACCTCTTGCGTGACGGACACGCCATGCCCCGGGAGCGCAAGCGTCATTTCTGATAACCGCGTCGCGAAATAATCGGCGATTTTTTCTCTTTCTTCGACCACAGAAACATCGGACAACAACAACTTTTGCCCCAATGCAGCATCTTCGCAAACGTGGAAAAACTCGATGTCCGCGCCGACTTTTTTCGCAAAGGAAAGCGCCCTGGAGCTGAGGGCGGAGCCGCCTGGCGGGTCAGCTTCAAGATGATCCCGATCCAGAACAACAAGAATTCGATCCAATTTTGGCCTTGGCAAAAGCATATCGGCTCTCCTTACGATCCACTGCGAACGAGCACTCAGGATAATATTTCGTATACGAAGTATCAAATCGAGGCCTGTCCCAATTAAACGTCACTTAATAAAAACTTCATATTATATTGTTTTTTAATGTTTTATAACTTTCCTATAGCAGTAGACGGCCATCGATTCCGCTCATAGTAAGGGCTATTATTCCTTGATATTGGTAAGCCTTAGAACTTTTCGTATAGAATGCGATTCTTTGAGTCGGAGTGCCCAATGCTAGAAGCATCGGATCTGAATGAACAAATCGTGGCGACCCTGCGGCGCATTCTGCGGGCGGTATCCGTGCACTCCCGACAACTGCTTAAGGGTCACGGGATTTCCGCGCCCCAGCTGCTGATGCTTAGCATCGTTGCCAGGCATGACGGCATCAAATTGAGCGAGCTGGCGCGAACCATGTCTCTCAGCCAGTCCACAACCAGCGGTATCGTCCGCCGGCTCATAGCAAATGGTTATCTGGAGCTGGAAACAGGCAAAGATCGGCGGTCAAAACTGGTGCGCGTCACCAAGCAAGGAATAGCCAAATTGAGGGCCTCGCCGGCTTTACTGCAAGAGCGCTTTCAGGCGGAACTGGCTCGGCGAGACGAGTATCGCCAGACGCAAATCCTTGCCACGCTGCAGGAGGTAGCGACGATGATGGAGGCGAAGAATTTCGATGCGGCGCCCATACTGACTGCCGAGGCCATCGAATCAGGCAGCCCCGCAAGCGCACCGCCAGCACCCCAAGACCGTTAACTGTTCTGGCAGCGTAGTCGCCACCGATAGCAGATCGGCAATGTGGAATTAATCAAACGCACCCAGCGCTTCGATTGGGTTGTCTACGGCAATCAACTCCAGAAAACCGTCGGCAACAAACTGAACACCCAAAGCCACCAGTAACAGACCCATCAGACGCGTCATCACGGTAACCCCGGTTGCACCCATGTACTCAACAATCCGCCCGGAGAAGCGCAATACCACCCAGGAAATGACTGCCACAATGATGATGCCTATGGCTACAGCAAAATACTCGACGATATGCTCGACTTTCGTAGCGATACTGATGGTCAGCGCAATCGACCCCGGGCCGCTGAGCAGCGGCACTGCCAGCGGTGTGAACGCAATGTCTTCGCGACTCACCGCGGCTTCCTGTTGATCAGGCGGCAACTCGCTGGCCGGATCCGGGTTCAGCATGCTAAAACCCAGCCGTGCGACAACCAGCCCACCCGCCAGCCGCAGGGCGGGCAGTGATACGCCAAAGAACTCCAGCACCAGTACACCAATCAACAACGACGCGATCAGTACACAAGCCATGTATATGCAGGCCCGTCGGCTCTGGCTATACCGCGCCTGCCGCGGCATGCCGTGGGTAATCGCAACGAAAACCGGCGCTGTACTGAGCGGATTAACGATGGGCAATAGTGCGCCCACCGTCACGCCGATAATAGTTAGCCAGTCAGTCATGCAGCGATTATAGCCAACCGCGCGCCCAGCCACCTGATATTCGACAAGTTACATCACGAGAAGCGGCGGACCCGGCTTGCGGCCTCAACCCGCCATGCTAGTATTTGCAATTATCTTAAGGACTAAAGAATATCCATGGCCGACGACAGCTACACGCCAGTGAGATTTGCCGCTAACGCTCTACCGCCACCATCCGCAGGGTACGCAACGCGACAATAAATCATGCTCCAAACCCTTATTTCCCCTGCGATAGCGTTCGTTATCACTGCGCTGTTTATTACTCTGCTTAAGCCTGTGGCAGAAGCCATCGGTCTCACCGACAAACCGGCCGAACGTAAACTGCATGCTGGAGAAATCCCGCTGATTGGCGGAATCTCCATTTATCTCGGCGCCTCCATCGCAGTCATCGCCGGCGTTTACAGCGGGTTAATTGCTGCGCCTATAGAGAACTTTTTTCCGTGGTTTGCCGCCGCCCTGCTCATTGTTCTGATCGGGGTCGTTGACGATAAATATGACATTGCGCCTTTCGTGCGCTTCGGCGCACAGATCGGCGCAGCGCTCATCATGGTTTACTGGGGCGGTACCATCCTGACAGACCTGGGCTGGATCACCCCGGGAGGACGCCTGATTGAGCTGTCATGGATGGCCGCACCCTTCACGGTTTTTGCGGTCGTTGGCGTGATTAATGCCATCAACATGAGCGACGGACTCGACGGACTGAGTGGCAACCTGACGCTCGTGACCCTGCTGGGCTTTGGCGTGGCGGAAAGCCTCAGTGGCAATACCGGCAACCTGCCGATGATTAACATCATGTCAGCCTCTATTGCCGGCTTCCTGATCTTTAATCAACGCATGCACTGGCGCAGCAAAGCCACCGTGTTCCTCGGTGACGCCGGCAGCATGATGCTGGGCTTGTTCCTCGCCTGGGGCGCAGTGGACATCTCGCAAGGCGACATCGACCGCTCGTTAACGCCTGCTACCACGCTTTGGTTCCTTGCCATCCCGGTGTTCGACACCATACGGGTAATGGTGCGACGCATCCGTCGGGGACGCTCGCCCTTCGCAGCGGATGCCTGCCATCTGCACCATTTGTTTGTCCGCAGCGGCTGGAACGTTAGTGAAACCATTGCCGTTATTTGCACCATGGCTGTGCTGAGTTCGGCCGTAGGCCTGATCGGCCACGGCTTTGAAGTACCGGATTTCGACATGGCCGTGGCCTATGTGGTCGTCGGCACCGTCTACTACTTTACGATTGAGTCAGCCTGGCGCCGCAAATCATTTCTTGGACGCAAGATCCCGGATACGCGCGCGGGCGATTAGAAAATCGAGACCGTTACTGCGGAGCCTGCAACCGGGCCAGGTGCGCGCGCAACCCTGCCGCCAGGTCTTCGCGCTGGAGCGCGAAATCCAGATTCGCCAGCAAGTAACCCAGCTTGCTGCCACAGTCGTAACGGACGCCTGAAAAAGGCATCGCATATACCTTTTCGTGGCCCATTAGCGCGGCAATGCCGTCAGTGAGCTGAATTTCGCCGCCCGACCCGCGTCCGGTGTTCTCGAGTTCATTGAATATCGCGGGGGTCAACAGATACCTGCCCACGACGCCAAGGTTGGACGGCGCATCGGCAGGCTTTGGCTTCTCAACGATCTTGTATATTGCGTGATCGTCATCAACCGCCGCGATACCGTAGCTCGATGTTTTATCGGCCGGCACCTCCTCGGTGGCAATCACGCTGCAACCGGTTTCCTCGTATCGGGCTTTGAGCTGCTCCAGACACCCCGTGTCTGACAAGATAAGGTCATCGGGCAAATGCACGAAAAACGGCTCATTGCCAACGAGTTCACGGGCACAAAGCACCGCGTGACCCAAACCCAGCGGATCGCCTTGCAGGACATAGTGACAGGTAACGCCGCCGGGCAGGATGTCCTGCACTGCCGCCAGAATATCCTGCTTGCCTGCGTATAGCAGCGCGTCTTCAAGCTCGGAATGCTCATCAAAGTGGGCCTGAATAGCGCCCTTGCTGCTGTGAGTAACAAACACCAGGCGACTGGCACCGGCTGCGACTGCCTCTTCTACCGCGTATTGAATAAGTGGCTTGTCCACCACCGGCAACATTTCTTTAGGCACTGCCTTTGTGGCAGGTAAAAATCGCGTGCCTCGACCGGCAACGGGAAACACGGCGGTGCGGACTGGCTGGACCATCGTTATCTCACTTCCTGTGTCAGACAGAATCATACCGCGAATCATTCGCGGCTCAGCAATATTTAGTGCGGAAAATTATACCCAGAACTGACGTTGAAGATCAGGACAAAAATTCAGAAACAATGGCTATGCAGCCTGTTCGTCCTCAAGGTAGCGTAGCTTAACTTCGCCAATATCAACGATATCGCCGTCATGCAGATATGACTCACGTACTGGCTTTTCATTAATATACAGGCCGTTCTTGCTACCCAGATCCTCAATGCGCACACCCGTCTCATCTTCGGTTAGCCTGGCGTGCAGCCGGCTGATGTACTTACGACGCAAACGTATATCGCTTTCGCTTGAACGACCAATCGTCATGCAGGGCTTGTATATCGGAAAGCGGATTTTTGGCATCCCGTCTACTGCCAACATCAGTGTACGTCCGCGCAAGGCCGCGGATCGCTCGGATGACTGAACCCCTTGGACAATTTTTTGGTCCAGCTTTTTGACGTTTTCGTTAATTGCGCCTAACTTGTCGACATTGCTCTCAAGCAGTTCTATAGCGGCCGTCCGCATTTCCAGTTCTGTCTCAAGTTTGGCTATCAGGTCGGCATTGGCCTCCAGCCGTTCCTCCATAGTGTTCTGAAAGGCCTCAAATTCCGCACGAGTGTGCGCGTGGGCGGCGAGCGATGCGCTCAACTCATCTCCGACCTGACCGCCGCGCTCTACCTCTTCAATCAATCGTTTTTCCAGGGCCTGATTAGTCTCACGCAATTGCACCAGAGCCTGCTCAGATCGCTTGATGTCGGCTTGAGCATCGTCAAGTCGTCTACCGGTGTTCTCTGCCTGCAGCGTCAGCCGCTCAATCGTATCCCGGGTCTCTGTAAGCTGCTTGGCGTAACCGCTTACCTCAATTCGAGCCTGCTGTCGGGCCTCCGAAACCTCGCGATCTGCGGTCTCCCGAATTTCCTTAAGCTTACAGCCCAGTTCACTCACCTCATGCTCCAGGTTGTGTATGCGGATGCGCTGATCCTGCATGCGGGCCACCATGGCTTCGCTGCCGACACGCGCATCGTCCCGCTCCTTCCGCAAGTGTTCGAGCTCACAGCCCTTCTCGCCAAGCAGCTGGTTGAGTTCTTTGTTTGCCAGCTCGCGCTCGGCTCGCCTGCCATCCAACTCAGCACATTGCTGCCGCAAGCCATCAATCTCGAGGCTCAATTTCGACTTCTCGTTGTCGTGATCGGCAATAATGCGCTCCCGTGCTTCCAACTCGTCGCGCATACCCACCAGGGCATCTCGATAGTCGTCCAGCTGCATGGTTAGCTCATCCCAGTGGCGCTTGCGACCGTCTATATAGGCCTCCAGACTTTGGTACTCAGTCTTCAGCTCCACCAGCCGGCGCTCTGCTTCGGCCTGATCGCGCTCCGCGGCGCTGCGCTCAACCACCCGCAGCTCAATATCTGCACGGAGCTTCTGGCATTCCGCCTGCAACTCACTAATGGTGGCTGCTGCGCGCTCTGCTTCCCCCCTGAGTTTGGCGATGGCATGATCCCGCTCGATAACAATGTCATTGTGCGCATTAATGCGCTGTTCCGCTGCGGCAAGCTTGGCCTCTATGGCTTCGACCTTCTCTACCAGGGCATCGTTTTCATCCACCTGCATATCCAAATCCGACTGCAGTGACTTGAAAGCGGCGATATGCACGTCGCGCTCATCGTTGAGATAGGAAATTTCTGCATCTCTGGCGGCCAGCTGCTTTTCTACGTCGACCCATGTCCGCTGCAATCGTTGCAGATCTTCCTCGAGTTGCCCTAGCGATCGAATGGTGGGCAGCTCGGCCTCCGGTTCGGGCGACGGCAGCACTCCAGCATCATGTCCATCGGCTTGCAATTCCTCTGATGAAGCCTCAGGCATATCATCGGCAGACAATGCCTCGAAAGTGGCCGTGATTTCGTCGGCCACAGCCTCATCCGCCACTTCAACGGTTGGCAGCTCAATCAGATTGTCGAATTGGCCTATATGCTCTTTTTTCTTCTTCGCCATGCTGGTATCCCTGTCGGTCTACTTTGTATTACATGAGTCGGCTTGACACGTTTTCGCGATGCCACGCGCTATCCGCTTGATGCACCGCATGCACGATCGCGGTGCGGGTTGGGACACCAATTTTCACGCGAATGGATTTCAAGTAAGCACGCACCGTTTCAACACTGACATCGACCGCTTTGGCAATCTGCTTGTCCGTGTGCCCCAACATCAGCTCGCGCAGCACATCAACTTCTCGTCGCGACAAGCCCCACCTTTCCCGGACTCGGTCATACTCGACACCAGTGGACAAGGGCTTGACGATGGGCTCGACTACAGCGGCGTACTTGCCCGCCTTGATTTGCGCCGGAGAACAGTGCAGAGGGAATATTCGAATACTGTAATAGCGACCGGCCAGCACCAACAACGAGCTGCGCTCGTCCGGCTTGTCGACGACAAGCTGTGAGCTGGCATCCTCACTATTCTGGCCAGACAGAAAAAGTTGATGCGCAAGATCCAGCGCACGGTCAAGATTTTTCTTATCCTGAAACGGAGACTGTTCAGGCAGTGACGAGTACTCCAGATTGCCATCTTGATCGATAAGCAGCAAAAACGGCGTGACGCGTTGACGCAGTATCTCGCTCAACTTGAAATGATATCGCTTATCCGCCTCGAGTATTTCACGTAGGCCTGTTGAACTGCTATTGCCTTCTACCGGGCACATAACGCCTCCGTCACTCTTGTTGGTGCTAATGCGTTTTATTTTTATCAATGTTGCTACAGGAACGCGCACCATTCAATTCCAAATAATTGGGTAGCGCTCTTATTACTTATTCTGGCAACCACTTATCGTTAAGTGGCAAGTATCCGCCATGTATACAGCTGTTCGCATGTTAGCGAACCACCCCAATTATGGTTAACCACAAACAAGGTACTCAATAAAGGGATTTGCCCTAATACCGCGTTGCGCTAGTTTTGCCTCAACGGTCAAGAACTATGCCTGCGGACTTTGAGAGCTCGCAAAGCACTTCCTGACGAACACACACAACTGAATTTATTTATTGAGCGAGCACATACTACGGAGTCCAGCCATGAAGCACTTACGGACAATACTGCCGGTCGCCACACTGTCATTTCTGGCAGCGGGCATGGCCTTAGCAAACCCCACCAACAACGCGACGGGCGATGGCGAAGAACAGGGCGGATTGGCCGAGTCCCAGACCGCAACCGCCACCAATGACAACAACAGCACGGTCGCAGGATCGGCTTCGGCGAATGAATATTCGGAAGCAACCGTTACGACCACGAACACCACCACCAGCGACGATACCTACGCGACCAACGAAAGCGATAACTCAATTAGCACCGATTCGGAAACTGCAACAGCCAATAATGGCGGTTCTTCAGCATCGGAAAACAGCCTGTCGGTGGTTGCAAACGGCTCGGGCAATGGCAATCTCAACGATAACTCACAGACAAACTCAAGCTCGGGGAACAATGACGTAGAGACCGCTGACGCCGACAATGGTGGCGCATCATCATCGGAGAACAGCACTGCAATCGTCAGCAACACGTCTGGCAACAACAACCTCAACGACAATTCCGTAAGCGAGAGCAATAGCAGCTCAGGCAACAATGACGTTGAGACGGCCGATGCAGATAACAATGCAGCAGCGGCCTCGGAAGACAGCCTGGCTGTCGTTAGCAACAGCTCTGGTAACAACAACCTCAATGACAACTCGACTAGCGAGACGAATACCGGCTCTGGCAATACGGATAACGAGTCCTCTTCAGCCAATAACAATGCCGCAGCAGCATCGAATGACAGTATTGCTGTCGTGACCAATGACTCCGGAAACAACAACCTGAATGACAATTCAGAGAGCAACTCGGGTTCCGGAAACTCCGATATCGAGGCCAGCATTGCCAAAGATGGGGGCGCGGCTGCAACCGACGGCAGTACTTCCATTGCTGCAAACAGCTCAGGCAATAACAACCTGAATGACAATTCTCAGTACAGCAGCACCGATATCAACAGCTCGGCCGATGCCGATGATCAATCCGCGGCAGCAAACGACGGCAGCACATCTACCGTCAACAACTCTGACAATTCAGTGGAAAACGATACAGAAACTGCCACGGCGGACAACAACGCCGTTGCCGCGTCAGAAAATAGCACAGCCATCGTGGTAAACGGCTCCGGCAACAACAACCTGAATGACAATTCCACCAACGGCTCCAATTCTGGCAATGCCACCGTTTCCGCCAGCAGTGCTAGCGCCTCAGCCGACAACGAAAGTCAGGCCATGACGGACAACAGCAACTCGTCTGACAGCAGTAGTGCCGACGCTTCTGAAAGCGGTATTGCTGCGAACAATGAGAGCTCTGTCACGGTGAACAATTCGAACAACAGCAACAACCGTGAAGAAAGCAACACCAGTAGCGCAAACGCAAGCACAGCTGCAGCCTCTGCCAACGGAACCGGAACTGCCACAGTCGACAACAGCATCAGCCTTGGCGACATCGCGGTAAATGTGTCGGATCTGGATTCGGCCGTTAGCAGCAACCAAACTCAGATTGCCGGCTTAAATGCTGAGCACACATCCGGCAATGACGTTGCCGGTTCTTTTGGGCAGGCCAGCGGCGTCAACGTGGCAGCACAGAATGTGGGCCATACCTCCCTTGTCAACCAGAACGTTAACGTTCAGGCCAACATGGGCAGTAATGGCGGCATTGAGTAAATGCAACCCTGCCAAAAGAAACTAGTATTCAAGAGGATCTCACCATGAACAACGTCAAACAGATACAAATAGCGGTGCTGGCAGGTTTAATCAGCCTGGCCCCGGCTGGCTGGGCCAATCCAACCAATAATGCCGGCTCGGCCGGCAGCCAGGAGGCAACCGCCACCAATAATGGCAACAACACATCGGGCGGGTCTGCAACGGCCAACGAGTTCAGTACTGCGACCACAAGCACGGACAGCAGTAACAGCAGCACTTACTCGGATACCAGCGACCTGAGTGATAACTCGCAGCAAACCGAAAACAGCGACGCCACTGCGGATAACAAGGGCTCTGCTGCAACGGAAGACTCGACCAGTGTCGCGGTTAATAACTCTCTGAACGGTAACGGCAACGACAATTCACTTGCCAACAGCGATTCGGGCAACAGCGAGAACAGTGCTGCCACCGCAGACAACCAGTCATCTGCTGCAACCGAAGACTCGCTGAGCGTTGCCGCCAACGATTCCCTGAACAACAATGGCAATGACAATTCGTCAAGCACCAGTAACAGCGACTCAGGCAACAGCGAGAACAGCGCCGCTACGGCTGACAATCAGGCCGCTTCGGCGACCGAGGATTCAGTAAGTATCGCAGCGAACGATTCGCTGAATAACAACGGCAATGACAACTCCTCGAGCGTCGCCAACAGCGATTCCGGTAATGTGGAAGACAGCAGTGCCGTGGCGGATAACAAAGCCACTTCGGCCACCGACGGCTCCACAAGCGTTGCGGTCAACGATTCGCTGAACAACAATGGCAATGACAATTCGGTCAGCAATACTGATTCGGGCAACATGGAAGCAACCGGTGCGATCGCCAAGGAAAATGGCGTGGCCGCGACGGGAGATTCCACCGCTGTCGGTATTAGCGATTCGCTGAACAACAACGGCAATGACAATTCCGTCAGCGACAGCAACTCGGATAGTTCGGCTGCCAGCGCCAGCAACCAGTCGGCGTCAGCAAACCGCAACAGCACGGCCACAGCCGACAATAGCGACAACTCGACCTCTACCGAAGACAGCACTGCAACTGCGGACAATCAGGCCGTGGCTGCGACTGAGGATTCGCTTGCCGTCGGCGTCAACGATTCGCTGAATAACAACGGCAATGACAATTCGACCAACACCAGTGGCTCAGACAACGACAACATTCAGGCCAGCGATTCATCGGCAGCCGCCAACAATGGCAGCAGCGCTACGGTGGACAACAGCGACAGCTCAGACAGCAGCAGCGCCAGCGCTAACAGTGACGGTATTGCCGCAAACAACGCCAGCAATGTTGACGTAAACAACAGCGATAACTCTGACAACAGCAGCACATCCAACAGCAGCAGCGCAACGGCGAGCTCGGCGGGTGCGGCGGCCAATGGCCAGGGCACCGCTATGGTCGATAACAGCATCACGCTGGGCGGCATTGCAGCCAACATTGCCACGCTGGATGCCACCGTGTCGAACAACACGGTTACCGTGAGCGGTGAAGGCGCTATACACACCACGACCAACTCAATCAGCGACTCCTTTACCGACGCATCGGGCATCAATGTAATTGCGCAGCAGGCTGGCCACAGTGCGCTCATCGAGCAAAGCGTGACCGTGCAGGCGAATATGGATTAATAATCCCTTGCGCCCTTCGAGAAAAGCCCATATGCAGCAACCGGCGGGGACCTTCCATGTCCCCGCCCTATTGCTGTATGTCAGCCTGATCGGGCTTGCATTGTGCCTGATTTTGTCGGTCCCTTTTGCCCGTGCGGAAGAGCCCGGTACCCAGGCGGAAGCAGAGTCGCAGACGTTGATCAGCCTGGGTGATGCGGAGTCCGGCGTGAGCTTAGACGAGCTCGGCGACAATCGAGCCAAAGCCATGCTGGAAATAGACAAAGTCTTCATCAATGAACAGGAATTGAACGGCTCGGTGAGCGGTAATAGCGCCGTAAACACTTACAGCGGCGACAACATCATTGACGGGAATGCATTTGGCAGCGCCAGCGGCCTGATCAACTCGATTCAGAATAGCGGTAATAACGTGCTTATACAGAGCGCCACAATATTGAACGTGTCGATCGAAAACTGATAAACCCGCAAATTTCAGCACCGAAAGGACGCAACGATGCTGTGTTACGAAGTTAAAAGAAGGAGAGTGATCTACGCCGCACAAGTGCATTTCGCGCTCATTCTGACGTCAATGCTTATGCAAAATCAGCCCGCTCAGGCGGGCAGCGTGTGGATTCCCGATGGCGGATCAGGATTGCGAGTGGCGGTCAGCAGTCAGCAGGAACGCAAATTCGAAACAATTGTTAAGCAGCAATATGACTTCAGTTGCGGATCGGCAGCGCTCGCAACCCTGCTAACGTTTCACTACGAGGATCCAATATCGGAGCAGGACGCTTTTGCCCAAATGTATGAAAGCGGCGATACCGAGAAGATTCAGCAGCTGGGGTTTTCGCTGCTGGACATGAAAAGCTACCTGGAAAGCCGCGGCTATCAGGCCGATGGCTATAAAGCATCGCTGGATACCCTGGCCAACGCTGGTGTCCCGGCCATCGCACTGATTAACGTACAGGGATACAAGCACTTTGTGGTCGTAAAAGGCGTTGATGACGAAGAAGTGTTGGTCGGTGACCCCGCTCTGGGATTGCGTTTCATGCCTCGGCAACGCTTTGAGTCTATGTGGGAAAACAACATCCTTTTTATTATTCGCAATCGCTCAGAAGCAGCACAGAAAACCTTTGGCTCCGACCGCGAATGGCAACTGCTCGCACGCGCACCGCTGGGCGAAGCGGTCAACCGCGAGACCCTCGAATCCCTGACCATAGCCCTGCCCCGGTTAGGTGATTATTAACCATGGCCGCGCGTACCCAACACATAGATGATCTGGTCGCTGCATATGCTCCGCGCGGCCGCGCGAGGCACAACTCAAGCACTCAACGCCGACTGCGACACACGGCCTGGGGAGCCATGGCCGCTGTGTTGGTCTTGGCGGCCGGTGGAGCTGCGTGGCAATTCCAAATTACAGCGCGCTGGCAGGCTGCGGAGCAACTTGAGCGCGCGCAGGCTCGCGCCGCCCTGAACTCAGTCAGCGGCCAGCTGCAGCAGGCAGAACAATTGCGCATGGCGCTGGCAGAGGAACTACACGTCATTGTCGAACAGCGTGACGAGCTGCAACGGCAGCAGGCAGAGCTGCGCAGCCAGCAGGCGACGATGGGGGAGAAACTCGCCGCATTGGGAGATCAAAAGCGCCTGCTGGATGAACAACGACAGCTACTGAACAGAGAAGCCGAGCAGCTTTCTGCAATCGCCGCTGACGTGACTGCTCGGCGCACCCGGCTTGCATCTGAGCGGGAAAAAGTCAATCAAGAAGGCCCCGAATTGACAGCGGCTCTGGAAACGCTTCGCACACAACGACAAGAGCTGGATAACGAACACAAGCGGTTCCGCGCACAGCGTCAGTTGCTTGAAGACGAAATCAGTCGCCTCAACGATCAGCGCAGCACCCTGCAGGATCAACAGGAACAACTCAAGGCTGAATGGGAATCCCTGCAGTCGCTGATGGAAAAGGCCGCAAACACCGACGCGACAGACCCCAGAGAGTCGACCGGAGAAGATGATCTGGCGCAGACAGAGGCCCCGGTTCCGGCGGAGATGTTGCTCGCGGTGAACCAGCCCGGTATGCGCGACAACGAGCTGGGGCAGATTCGCGGGGGCATCAATGTGGGCAGTCAGCGTGACATCAGCATCGGAATAAGCCGCGTTGTGGACATCAACGGCGTACAACAGTATTCGAGCACCTTTAATTTCAGCGGCATGAACCCGGCCGGCTACGCCGAGCTCGGATCCATGCAGGCCGTGGTCATTCAGAATGGCCCCGGCAATCAGGCCAACCTCGATTTGGGCGCATACACGGGTAGCCTGCCTCTGATTATCCAGAACACGTTGGATGATCAATACATCATCAATGCCAATGTGCTGGATGTAGCGATCAGCAATGTCGCGGGCAAAGCCGCCGATGTTGCGGCATCCATTGCTGTCAGCAACAGCCTGGCATTCCAACAGTAGCCGACAATGAAGCGACGGAGAGCGTATGCGCCGGAAGAAAACGACTCAGTTCCTTAGCCTGTTTGCCAGCCTGATGGTGTCCTGCAGCCTGCCGGCCGCCACCAATGAAAGTGTTACCAGCAAGATCGCCGAGATCAATGAACAGTATCGGCAGCTCTTGCATAAAATGCGCGCGGTGGAACAGGAACGACAGCAACTGGAACTGCAGGTGCATCAGGTAGCCGAACTGGCAGAGCAACGTGGCGGCAAAGACACCGCTGCTGCAACCACAGTCGGCGATGAGCAACGCAAGGAATTCGAAGCCCAGCAGGAAGTTCTGCCGGATTTGCCGCGAGTGTCAGAGGCCGTCGGCGGAGTCCTGACTCCCAAAGGACAACTAATAATCGAACCCTCCGTGCAATACACCAACACGTCGGTCACGCGAGTTGCTTTGGCAGGCCTGGGCCTTTTTGATGCGTTTCTGCTGGGTGATATCGACGTGCGGTCTGTAGAGAGTGAAACCCTGACCGGGGCCTTGACCGCTCGCTATGGTATCAACAGCCGGCTTGAGGCCGAATTGAAGGCCTCTTACGTCAAGCGCAGTGACAAAACCATCACGCGCCCGGTGATTGCGACGAATTCAACCGATCGCCTGTTCGAGGCCGGAGGAAGCGGATTGGGTGACATCGAGTTTGGCTTGCGCTATCAGTTCAAGAAACGGCCCGATTGGCCCTATCTCGTTGGCAACCTGCGCATCAAATCGGATACGGGCAAAGATCCGTTTGAAATCAAAACAAGCCAGCTACTTGCGAACACCGGCACAAGTTTTGGCGGCAAACTAGGCACCGGATCAGGGTTCTGGAGCGTCAACCCGAGCATCACGTTTATCTACCCCACCGACCCGGTCGCTATCTTTGGCAACATAGGCTATTTGTGGACGCTGTCAGACGATAAAGGCACGTATACGATCACAAACCCAGATATGACAACAAGCACAGTCGGGTTCGGCAAAGTTGATCCGGGCGATGCGATCCGGCTCAATTTCGGCATGGGCATCGGCCTGAATGAGATATCGTCAATCAGCTTCAGCTATGCACTAGACCGATTCAGCCATACGCACATTGCCGGCGCGACAGAAAGCAAGGTGCTGGGCAGTGACGTGACGATCGGCAAGTTCCTGATTGGCTATTCTCTAAAACTTGGCGAGCAGGGTCTGCCCCTTAATATTGCGTTCGGCATAGGAACGACCGATGCGGCAGCGGACACAGATATAACGCTGCGCATACCCTTTACCGTAAAAGACTGATTTGGAATACCGGCCGGTGACAACATCACCGGCCGGTCTGTTTCAGTCACGTACCTTGATATCCTCGCGATTTGCCGCCAGCACGCGCGGACCAATGCCTTTCACCTTGAGCAGCTCTTCCGGAACTTCAAACGCACCGTTCTGCTCACGATAAGCGACTATCGCCTCAGCCTTGGAGAGACCTATCCCCGTCAGCTCCCTAGACAGGGTTTCCGCGTCGGCGGTATTGATATTAACGGGCCCTGCAAGCGCCAGCATTGACATTAACAGAGCACCACATCCGATCATAAACTTTTGCATAAATTGCCTCCTGACGTTATCGGGCAGAACAAATCGTCCTGCCTCAGAAGAAGGCTAGAAAATATTGATGCGAAATAAAACCGCCAAAAGCAGCCAAAACAGCAGGAAAAATTGTCAGCTGACAAATGTGGAAAAATTAAGCTCAACCGAGGGCGATACGCACTCCCAGTTACGGCAACTGGGACACTGCCACAGCAATTCGCTCGAAATATAGCCGCATTCCCGGCAACGATGCCGATGCCCCTTGGAGATTACCCGCGTCAGGCCCTCCCGGATGCGCTCAAGCGCTTGCTTGCTGTCCGGGCCATCGGAGTCCGCTAACGGGCTAAGGTCAACCAGGTTCGACAATACGGGGTCGGCTAGCACAAAATCTTTCAGGCATTTAAGCGCGGTCGCATTCACTATGCGCGGGTCGTAGACGGTGGCCAGACCGATTGCTTTGCCGGCGCTCGGATCGCTGGCAAGCAGCTTCGTCAGGCTGCGGCTAAGGTGGCCTTGCTCGCCAGTCGCCCGGCAACTCTCGGCAAGCTTTGGCACCACGTCACCTATCAGTCGCGGTGCAATATCCATAATTTCGCCATAAAGCTTTATGGCCTTTTTATGCTGCCCGCTGCTGCGCCAGAAATCCGCGCGCAAGAGTTTTGAACGCAGGCTGGGATTGGCGGTTTTTTCCGCGAGATCGATCAGCTTATGGGCTTCTCGGACATCGTCCCTGCTGAAGGCCTGCTGCGCGAGCTCGCAATAGTAATGCGCAACCCTGCTTTCGGCAGCAGCGCGCGGATCGATGGCTTCCAGCTCTTCGAAACCCCGCACAGCATTGTCCCATTCCTGCGTAACCTCATAGATACGTACCAGCTTGCGACGCGCGTAAACGCCGTGTTCGTCAGAATCCTTGAGCTGTCCGAACAAATCCTCGGCGCGATCAAACAGGCCCGCGCTGAGGTAATCCTCGGCGAGCGAAACCAGTGCCTGCTCTTTGTGCATTTCGCTCAGATTAGGGCGCGCAATAATGTTCTGATGCACGCGTATAGCGCGATCAACTTCGCCGCGCCGACGAAACAGACTGCCCAGTGCGAAATGAGTCTCGAGCGTTTCGTCGTCCACCTCCACCATGCGCATGAATACTTCCAGCGCCTGATCAGGTTTTTCGTTGAGCAGAAAATTGAGGCCCTTTATGTAGTCTGCATTGAGCTTTCCGGCCGGGGGAGCTGCATCGGAAGTCTCTTCGTCGTCACCAAAACGGGCAAAAAAGTACCCCAGCGCAGCCGCTACAAAAAACAGCCCTGCCAGTAAGAATGTTGACTCAGTGGGCATCGTGCATCGGCATACTGCGCAGCGATTTTACTTCTGCTTCCGCAAGCTCTAGCGCCCGGCGCATCTGCCGACGATCAGACAGCATCTTCAAGAGTAAAAATCCCGCACATAACACGCCGAACAGCCAGCCCACACCGAGAAACAAGATAAACGCAAGGGATTTCTGCATTTCCAGTCGCGTAAAGGCGAGATCCAGAACCAGTGTGCCTGGATTACTGGCGGCAAAGACCACTGCTACCAGAAAGACAAACAAAACCGTCAGAATAAAAAGCACGTAACGCAGCATCGCAACCCACCCGTATTAGCTCCCGAGTGATTGTAATCCAATGCGGGCGAGCCCGGCACGAAACCCTGAATTTGCTGCTTAGCTCTTAATCGGCAAATCGCTACTGGCGTTGACACGCTCGCGAAGCTCTTTACCCGGCTTGAAATGCGGTACGTACTTACCGGCGAGCGCCACTGATTCGCCCGTTTTCGGATTTCGACCCATACGCGGCGGCCTGAAATGCAGTGAAAAACTGCCAAACCCCCGAATTTCGATGCGCTCACCTTTTGCCAGCGCACTGCTCATGAGCTCAAGCAAATGCTTGACGGCCAATTCCACGTCCTTAGCCGGCAGGTGTTTTTGTTTCCGTGCAATTACTTCGATGAGTTCAGACTTAGTCATGCCAGGTAGTCACTCCCCAAAACTGGTTTCCAGCAGCCGGATCGTCGGGGCGCAAGCCCCGACACCGGTTCCTGTATTTTTAAGACCCTTCTTCGCTGCTGCCCATCTGCTCTTTAAGCAGATCGCCGAGCGTAGTGCTGCCCGAAGGTGCGGCGGAATCGCTCTTGTAACTTTGCACCGCCTGCTGCTCTTCGTGCTCTTCCTTGGCTTTCACAGACAGTGACACCGTGCGCGCCTTGCGGTCAACTCCGATGAAGCGCGCTTCTATTTCGTCGCCAACCTTGAGCACAGCGCGTGCATCTTCAACCCGCTCGCGCGAAAGCTCTGAAGCCCTCAGCTGACCCTCAATACCGTCGCCCAGATCGACCGTTGCGCCACGTGGCTCAACATCGGTAACCGTGCCCTTGACGATACTTCCTTTGGGATGCTGCGCCAGAAACGCTGACATTGGATCCTGATCAAGCTGTTTGATGCCCAGAGAAATGCGCTCACGCTCAGGGTCGATCGCCAGAATTGTGGTCTCGACCTCTTCGCCCTTCTTATAGTTGCGAACGGCTTCTTCACCGTCGTGTTCCCACGAGATATCGGACAAATGCACTAGACCGTCGATGCCCCCAGGCAAGCCAATGAAAATACCAAAGTCGGTAATCGACTTGATATTTCCGCTGATGGTATCGCCCTTCTTATGGCTTACGGAGAATTCAGCCCATGGATTCGACAGACATTGCTTGACGCCCAGAGAAATACGACGTCGATCTTCGTCTATCTCCAGAACCATCACCTCGACCTCGTCACCCACCGACACGATCTTGCCGGGGTTAACGTTCTTATTGGTCCAGTCCATTTCCGAAACGTGCACCAACCCTTCTACGCCCTCTTCAATTTCGACAAAACAGCCGTAGTCAGCAATATTGGTGACTTTACCGAACATACGGGTTGTCGGCGGGTAGCGACGCGCAATCGCTTCCCAAGGGTCAGCGCCCAATTGCTTGATGCCCAGCGACACGCGGTTCTTGTCACGATCAAAGCGCAATACCTTGACGTCAATTTCGTCGCCGACATTGACGACCTCGGACGGATGCTTAACGCGCTTCCAGGCCATATCGGTGATATGCAGCAAGCCGTCTATGCCGCCCATATCCACGAAAGCACCGTAATCGGTGAGGTTCTTAACCACACCCTTGACTGTTGCACCTTCCTGCAAGTTCTCGAGCAATTTATCGCGCTCTTCACTGTACTCATCCTCAACCACTGCGCGACGCGAAACCACCACGTTATTGCGCTTCTGATCAAGCTTGATGACTTTGAATTCCAGCGGCTTGCCTTCCAGATAAGAAGGGTCGCGTACAGGACGAACGTCCACCAGTGAACCGGGCAGAAACGCACGTACAAAATCGATTTCGACAGTAAATCCGCCCTTCACGCGCCCATTGATAACGCCCGTGATGATCTCGCCTTTTTCATAGGCTTCTTCAAGAACCGTCCAGGTACGTGCACGCTTGGCGCGCTCGCGCGACAAACGGGTTTCGCCGAAACCGTCTTCAACCGAATCCAGCGCGACCTCAACTTCGTCGCCTACCTGAACCTCGATCTCACCGTTTTCGTCACGGAACTGGCTGGTGGGGATAACTGCTTCTGACTTGAGGCCGGCACTGATGATGACGACTTCAGGAGAAACTTCGATGACTTTGCCGGTAAGAATAGTACCGGGCTTGATTTGACTGCTTGCGAGACTTTGCTCGAACAGTTCTGCAAAATTTTCAGACATTAATTTAACAACCGTCCGCGGACGGACCCGTTATGACTGGCGAATCTGATCGGCTAGAGAGGTGATCAAAAACACACAATCGTTTGCAATAAAAAACCGGTACGGCACATGCCGACCGGACCCTTTCCCTGCAGTATTTAGCTGACCGAGCCTGTTGACTCAGACCCGATAAACCTCTGCTGCCCAATCAATGACCCGCTGGATCACTGCCTGAACATCGAGTTCCGTTGTATCAAGCACCCGGGCATCCTCTGTTGCCCTGAGTGGCGCGACCGCACGTTCAGAATCTCGCCGGTCCCGCTCTTCCATATCCCTCGAAAGGGCGGGCAGACTAACATTCATTCCCTTGTCTTTCAACTGCTTATAGCGCCTCTGCGCGCGCTCCGCGACGCTGGCTGTCAGAAAGATTTTGAGTTTTGCATCGCGAAAAACTACCGAGCCCATATCGCGCCCGTCAGCGACCAGGCCGGGCGGCCGTGCGAAAGCTCGCTGGCGCGCTATAAGGGCCTCCCGAACGGCTGAATCCCTTGCCACCACTGACGCTGCGGCGCCCGCCTGCTCGCTGCGTATCACGTCCGTAACGTCCTCATCGGCCAGAATAACCCGCAATCCGTCGCCCCCTTCGTCGAACCGGACATCCAGATCGCGCGCTACCGCGCATACAGCCGGGCTGTTTTCGAGGTCTATTCCGGCGCGGTTGGCCGCCAGTGCAGTAATCCGGTACAACGAACCGCTGTCCAGCAGATGCCAGCCGAGCCGCCTCGCGACACCCTGCGCAACGGTGCCCTTGCCTGCACCACCGGGCCCGTCAATGGCGATGACAGGAACATCAGTCACCGGGGACTCCGTTTAACGCCAGGCGCAGCCCCAGCGATTGCATCAGTGGCACAAAATTCGGAAATGACGTGGCGATGTTGGCAGTGTCGCGCACCGTAACAAGGCCGCTAGCGCGACTGCCCAAAATGCAAAAAGCCATGGCAATGCGATGATCATCGCCGCTATCCACTACGCCGCCGCACGGTTGGCCACCGGTGATCACAGCGCCATCGGGCCGTTCCTCCACTGCAATACCGAGGGCATGCAGTCCACTCACCATCAGCGCGATCCGATCGCTTTCTTTGTGCCGCAATTCGTCAGCACCGCTAATGACCGTCTCGCCTTCGGCACACGCGGCTAGCGCAAAGATCAACGGCATCTCATCAATAGCCAACGGGATTAACTCCGGCGGAATGACCACGCCCTGCAAAGACGAAGGCCGGGCGATGAGGGTAGCCACCGGTTCGTCGCCCAATGTGGCCATGTTGCGCAGTTCAATATCTGCACCCATCAGCCTGAGAATATCGAGCACACCGGTGCGTGTGGGATTAACGCCAACATTTTCGACCGCTACCTCGCCTGAGTCGGAAAGGCAGCCCGCCCCCAACGCGAACGCTGCCGAAGACAAGTCACCGGGAACATCAACATGACGTGCCGTTAACGATGCTGGGCCTTGTAATGAAACCGACCCGCTGTCACTGACCACCGGCACACCGAAAGCCCGCAACATGCGTTCGGTGTGATCACGCGTCACCCCCGGCTCGTGCACTGTGGTTTTACCGGTTGCGTAAAGCGCAGCCAGCAAGATAGCGGACTTAATCTGGGCGCTGGCAACGGGGCTCCGATAATCCAGCGATTGCAACGGCCCGCCGGTAATCTGCATGGGCGCACAACCGTTTGTGGTTGTCACTTGTGCTCCCATTAGGCGCAGCGGCTCGGCGACACGCTCCATCGGGCGCGACCGCAGTGAGGCATCGCCGGTCAACTCGGTGGCAAAACCCTGCCCGGCCAGTACACCCGCAAGCAGGCGCAAACCGGTGCCGGAATTACCCATGTCCAGCGGACCGGCCGCAGCAGTCAGGCCGCGCAACCCAACACCGTCGATAGTGATCGTGCCGTCATCTGCCGCTGCAATGCTGACGCCTAATGCTCGCATTGCGCGCATGGTGGCCAGGCAATCTTCGCCGGCAAGGAAACCGCTAACGGTAGTTTGGCCATCGGCAATCGAACCCAGCATCAGCGCACGATGCGATATGGATTTGTCGCCGGGTACTGTGACGGTGCCGGTCAGGGTACTGCCAGGGCTAACCTCTATGTATTGAGTCGCTATCATCTGCTGTCCGCGAACTGCGCCAACGCCTGCAACAAGCGCTGGATTTCTTCTTCGGTACCTGCCGTTATGCGCAAGTACGCGGGCAAACCGTAGTTGGCTACCGGCCGCACGATAACGCCCGCCCGCAGCAAATATTCATTGCACGCTGCTGCGTTCTCGCTTGATCCGAAATCAACCAGCAGGAAATTACCCCGCGACGGAATCCATCTGAGGCCCAGTTTAGCGAGCCCCTGCTGCAATTGAAGCAGCGAAGCGGCATTTGCTGCCACACCCTGCTGCAACCACTGCTGATCGGCCAGCGCTGCCAGCGCCGCTTGCTGGGCCAGACTGTTGACGTTAAAGGGCTGTCGCACACGATTCAGCAACTCCGCGATCGACGGTGAACTGACGCAATAACCGATGCGCAGCCCGGCAAGCCCATAAGCTTTGGAAAAGGTGCGCACGATAACCAGTTGCGGAAATTCTTTCAGCCAGGAAAGGGTGTCAGCCTCCCCCGGCTGCCGCGCATATTCGAGGTACGCTTCGTCCAGCACCGTAATGACATGCTCCGGCATATCGCGAAGAAAACCCCGCAACTCGTCATGCTCCAGCCACGTTCCGGTCGGGTTGTTCGGATTAGCGATAAAAACCAACCGGGTGTTTTGATCCACCAATGCCCGCATCGCTGCGAGATCATGCCCCAACGGCATCGCATGTTCTCGCGGATTGGCTTGCGACACATGCGCCTGCGCGCCGCATGCCTGTACCGCCAGTCGGTACACCACAAAAGAGTACTGATCGTAAACCGCGGACACACGCTCTGTAAGAAAGGTTTCCGCCAGCAGAACCAGAACATCGTTGGAACCGTTTCCCAGCGTGAGCTGTTGCGGCGTCACCTGCAGATGGCTCGCCAGCGCGTCGCGCAATTCAAAGCATGCGCCATCAGGGTATCGCTCGATTTCATCAAATGCTGCCAGCAATGCAGTCTTGACGGTCGGTGACGGCCCCAAAGGATTTTCGTTCGATGCCAGTTTAATGACATCGCGCAAACCGTATTCACGGCGGAGCTCTGACGAAGGCTTGCCCGGCTGGTAGGGAGCCAGGCCACGGATCGCGGCGGCAGCCAGATCGCTATGCGGATTTATTGCCGACATCAGTGCAGCCCGGTGCGGTCAAACGACCGCCTTGGGATAAGAGCCCAACACCCTGAACAGCTGAGCGTTCTGCTCCAAGTGCCCGAGCGCCCGGGCAATGGCTTCGTCCTGCACATGACCGTCTATGTCGATAAAGAACACATAGTGCCATTTGCGCTGATGCGACGGCCGCGATTCGATGCGCGTCATGTTGACATTGTCTTCGGCCAGGGGTGCCAGCAATTTGTACAGCGCGCCAGCACCTTCCGTGTCTGAAGCGGACAGCAGCAGACTGGTTCGGTCATTCCCGCTGGCCGGTGGCTGATCGCCACCAATCACAAAAAATCGGGTGGTATTGTCGGCGCGATCTTCAATGCCCGCCGCCAGCTTGCGCAAACCGTAGACGGCCATTGCTGCATTTCCGGCGATAGCGGCAACACCCTGTTGTGCTTGCGCCATACGGGCACCTTCGGCATTGCTGGTCGCCGGCACGAGCTTTACCGCGGGCAAGTTCTCGCGCAGCCACTGTCGACACTGGGCCAGGGCCTGCGGATGGGCCACAACCTGCTCAATCGCATCCGTGGCATCCATCGCCCCCAACAAATGATGCTGGATGCGCAATTCAACTTCACCGCAAATCTGCAACGGCGAATCCATGAACATATCAAGCGTATGGTTGACCGTGCCTTCGGTGGAATTCTCGATAGGCACAATGCCGAAATCCACGGCACCTGACTCGACCTCACGAAACACATCTTCGATGGTGGCCAGCGGAACACCCTCCGCTACCGCCCCGAAGTGCTTTTCAACGGCACTTTGCGTGTAAGTGCCCTCGGGTCCGAGATAGCCGACTTTCACAACCCGCTCCCCATTTGTCTGTCGAGCCTAATTCGCAGCCCCCAGACTGCGAACCTTAATGACGCCGTCTATAGCGCGTAAACGCTCCAGCACATCGACGCCCACTTCGGCGTTTACATCCACCATAGTGTAAGCAATTTCACCGCGTGATTTGTTGAGCAAATCTTCGATATTCAATCCGGCATCCGCAAGGCAGGTGGAAATCTGCCCAACCATGTTGGGTACGTTGCGATTTGAAATTGTTAATCTGTGCGCACCTGGCGTGCGCGGCAGGTAAGCTTCGGGAAAGTTCACCGAGTACTTTATATTGCCGTTCTCAAGATAGTCGCGCATATTCTCGGCTACCATGATTGCGCAGTTGATCTCCGCCTCGTGAGTCGAAGCACCCAGATGCGGCAACGTAATCACCTTCTCGTGACCGATAACTTGCCGGGTTGGAAAATCGGTTACATACGCGCCCAGATGACCGGCATCCAGACTCTCCAGTACCGCCTTTTCGTCAACAATCGGGTCGCGAGCGAAGTTAAGAATCACCGCATTCCTGGGCATCCGTGCAATACCGGCACGACTGATCAGCCCGCGTGTGGCATCCAGCAGCGGCACGTGCAAGGTAATCATATCGGAGCGGGACAGCAGGTCATCCAGGCTTACCGCTTGCTCGACACCCGAATGCAATTGCCAGGCGCGCTCTACGCTGATCATCGCATCGTAGCCAATGACCTTCATACCGAGGTTTAAAGCTGCGTTAGCAACCTGTACACCGATAGCACCCAGACCAATAACGCCCAGCGTACGGCCCGGCAATTCGTAGCCCACATATTGTTTCTTCCCGGCCTCAACCTTCTTGGACAACTCGTCGCCGTCACCTTCCAGTTTTTGCGTGTACTCCCACGCCGCTGCAAGGTTGCGCGCAGCCATCAGCATCCCGCCGATCACCAGCTCTTTAACCGCGTTGGCGTTTGCGCCCGGCGCGTTGAAAACCACCACGCCTTTCTCGGCAAGTTCCGCAAACGGAATGTTATTGACGCCCGCACCGGCACGTCCAATTGCCTCTAGGTTTGCGCCGAATTCCATACCATGCATTTTGTATGAGCGCACCAGAATGCCGTGCGGATCAGCGACGTCATCACCGACGGTATACAGCTCCGCGGGCAATCGGTTCAGGCCTTCTGCAGAAATATTGTTGAGTGTTTGTATGTTGTACATCTTGATTAATCCGTTATTAGCAAATGACGCTAGCCGTTCGAACGCTCAAACTCTTGCATGAACGATATCAACGCGTCGATGGCGTCCATCGATACAGCGTTATAAATACTCGCGCGCATACCGCCGACCGAACGATGCCCTTTCAGGTTAGTCAGACCTTCTGCCGCCGATTGCTGCAAAAACGCCGCATCCAGTTCGGGATTAGCCAGCGTAAATGGAATGTTCATCCATGAGCGGTAAGGGATTGCCACCGGGTTGGCGTAAAAGTCCGATCCGTCAATCGCAGCATAGAGCTTCTCCGCCTTGGCCTGGTTGTGTTTGGCCATCGCGGGCAAACCACCCTGCCGCTTGATCCAGTCGAAAACCAGACCCGCGACATACCAGGCAAACGTTGGCGGAGTGTTCGACATAGAACCCGCATCCGCCTGGGTGCGATACTGAAGTATGTCGGGCAGCCCCGCACCGCCTTCTGCGATCAGGTCTTTCCTCACGATGACTATGGTTAACCCTGCCGGACCGATGTTCTTCTGCGCCCCGGCATAGATCATGCCGAAACGATTGACGTCCACGGGCCGCGACAAGATTGTTGACGACATGTCACAAACCACTGGCACTTTGCCGGTGTCGGGCACGTCATGAATCTCTAAGCCGCCAATGGTTTCGTTGCTGCAATAGTGGAAGTAAGCAGCATCGGGCGTCAGCTTCCAGGTGTCAGCGGCCGGGACGTCGCAGTATCCGGATTCAGCACCATCCGCCACGACATTAACATTACGCACTGCCTGCGCCTGTTTAAGGGCTTTCTTAGACCATGCGCCCGTGACGAGCTGATCGACCGTCTGGCCCGCGGCGGACAGATTCATCGGGATCAGCGCAAACTGCTGCGTGGCGCCACCCTGCAGGAACAGCACGGCGTATTCGTCCGAAATGCCCATCAACTCGCGCAGATCCGCTTCGGCCTGCTCGGCCACCGCTATAAAAGGCTTGCTGCGATGACTGACCTCCATCACCGACATACCGCTGCCCTGCCAATCCGTCAGTTCCGCCTGAGCAGTTTCCAGAACTTCCAGCGGCAACGCCGCGGGTCCTGCACTGAAGTTAAATACTCGTGCCATTTTTTGTCCCATGTATAAGCAGTTTGGCGCCGACTAAGCCGGCGCCAGGTTAAAGTTAGAAAAGGATGTGCGTGCGATCTTTTTTCGTCGGCTTATTCTTCGTCGTCTTCCTGGATTTGCTCTATACGATCGAGCCCCACTAAGCGGTCACCCTCAGCAACACGAATCAAACGCACGCCCTGAGTATTGCGGCCTTGCGTAGATATCTCATCTACTCCGGTACGTACCAGCGTCCCCGAAGAACTGATCAACATGATCTCGTCCTCATCGGTAACCTGTATTGCACCGACCAGCGCGCCGTTTCGTTTGCTGACCTGAATAGCGATAACACCCTGTCCGCCGCGACCCTGGGTCG
Organism: Gammaproteobacteria bacterium; assembly: GCA_030426355.1. Classification (GTDB taxonomy): domain Bacteria; phylum Pseudomonadota; class Gammaproteobacteria; order Steroidobacterales. Next base: position 78,344 of record JAUHYQ010000004.1, on the reverse strand, counting down.
AAAACTCATCGACCTGTGTGCGCTTGCCGTAACCGTTTTCGGTGGCAGTAAGCACATCACCGTCGCTGACAATTATAAGCGCAATCACTTTGTGATCACCGGCCAACTTGATGCCCCGCACGCCGGCGGCCCCGCGCCCCATTTCACGAACGTCCTGTTCGTTAAAGCGAATCGCCTTGCCCGAACTGGCGCACAGCATGATGTCGCAATTGCCGTCGGTCTGCGCCACATCCACCAGTCTGTCGCCGTCGCGCAAATCCACGGCAATAATCCCGTTGGTCCGCGGCCGCGAAAACGCTTCCAGCGAGGTCTTCTTGACCCGACCGGCACTCGTGGCCATGAACACATAGGCATCTTTAGAGTATTCGCGCACCGGCAATACCGCGTTGATACGCTCGTCTTCCTGCAACGGCAGCAGGTTAATCAGCGGCTTGCCCCGGGCCCCGCGACTGGCGCGCGGCACCTGATAAACCTTGAGCCAGTAAACCTTGCCGCGACTTGAAAAACACAACAAGGTGTCGTGGCTGTTGGCCACGAACAGCTTGTCGATGAAATCCTCATCCTTCACCTTGGTCGCCGAGCGTCCGCGACCACCGCGCTTCTGCGCCTGATAGCTGTCCAGCGGCTGTGCCTTGGCATAACCACCGTGAGACAGCGTGACCACAAGATCCTCTTCGGGGATCAGGTCTTCGGTGGTGACATCAGAGTGATCGACCACAATCTCGGTACGACGCTCATCCGCATAGTTTTCACGGATCTCGGCAAGCTCGTCACGAATCACCCGAACCAGTTCGTCGGGGTTTCTCAGTATCTCAGTAAGATTCTTAATTTTATCAAGTATTTCTTTGTATTCATTAACAATTTTATCGCGCTCAAGCCCGGTCAAGCGGTTCAGGCGCAGTTCCAGAATGGCCTGCGCCTGGTCCGGCGACAACCGGTAGCCCTGCTCGCTGAGGCCATAGTCGCCCACCAGTGAGTCGGGCCGCGTGCTGATTTCGCCGGCCCGTTCAAGCATCACGGTCACATCACCGGGTGCCCAGATTGCCGCAACAAGAGCCTCCTTGGCGTCAGCCGGTGTGGCTGCCTTCTTGATGAGGTCGATCACGGGATCAATGTTGGCAAGCGCCACCGCCTGCCCTTCCAGCACATGACCGCGCTCGCGGGCTTTGCGCAACTCGTAAACGGTGCGGCGCGTTACGACTTCACGACGATGGCTGACAAATGCCTGCAGAATCTCGCGCAGGGTGAGCAGGCGCGGCTGGCCATCGCGCAACGCCACCATGTTTATGCCAAATACCGACTGCAACGGCGTTTGCTTATACAGATTGTTGAGCACAACTTCGGCCATGACCCCCGTACGCAACTCGATGACCACGCGCATGCCGTCTTTATCAGACTCATCACGCAGCTCCGTGATGCCATCAATCTTCTTGTCGCGCACCAGCTCAGCGATTTTTTCGATCAGCCGGGCCTTGTTAACCTGATATGGCAACTCGGTCAGGATGATCGCTTCTTTACCCTTGGCATTGATTTCTTCGATCTCGTGACGCGCACGCACATAAATGCGCCCCCGACCGGTGGTGTAGGCGGAATAAATACCGGCGGTACCGTTGATAATGCCCGCCGTCGGGAAGTCAGGCCCGGGGACGATCTCCATCAACTCGAGCGGCGTAATATCGGGGTTGTCGATGAGCGCCAGCGTGGCATCCACTATCTCACCCAGATTGTGCGGCGGTATGTTGGTCGCCATACCCACGGCAATACCGGACGACCCATTTATCAGCAGGTTAGGAGCCCGCGTCGGCAACACGGTGGGCTCGGACTCGGAGCCGTCGTAGTTCTCCGCAAAATTGACGGTTTCTTTATCGATATCGGCAAGCAATTCGTTGGCCAACCGGGTCATGCGCACTTCTGTGTAACGCATGGCGGCCGGCGCGTCGCCGTCAACAGAACCAAAGTTGCCCTGGCCGTCAATCAGCAAATAGCGCAACGAAAACGGCTGCGCCATGCGGACGATGGTGTCGTAAACAGCCGAATCGCCGTGCGGATGGTACTTACCGATCACGTCACCCACGACGCGGGCAGACTTCTTGTAGGGTTTTGAGTAGTCGTTACCGAGCTCACGCATGGCGTACAAAACACGGCGATGCACCGGTTTCAGGCCGTCGCGAACATCGGGCAGCGCCCGGCCAACGATTACGCTCATCGCGTAATCGAGATAAGACTGCCGCATCTCGTCTTCGAGATTGACGGGCAATACTTCCTGCGCCACTTCAGTCATCGGTGGTCTGTGACTACTCTTTCAGGTTAGGGATTAAGGTCGCTCACGGCGCCCGGTGATGCCCACTTTTCGCTTGCCCGGAACAGCCCGGGCGACAGCCCGCGAGGGCCCCTTTTTTAATGTGTCGAAACGCGGGGATTTTAACATACCGCCCCGCATCAGGCATTATCCTGCTCAGGTTAATTACATGGATTTATGCATGCCGAAAGTCGATGTTGTCATCGCCCCCCGATGGTTGATTCCGGTCGAACCGGCCGGGGTGGTTCTGGAGGGCCATGCGCTGGTGGTCAGTGCGGGCCGGATTCTTGCTATTTGCCCGGCAGAACAGGCGAAAGCCGAACATCCGCATGCGCCGTGGCTGGGTCGCCCCCACCATGTATTGATGCCGGGGCTCGTCAACGCCCATACCCATGCGGCCATGAACCTGCTGCGGGGCTATGCCGATGACCTGCCACTGGAACAATGGCTCGGCGAACGCATCTGGCCGGCCGAGCAACACTGGGTGAACCGCGAGTTTGTGCGTGACGGTGCCGATCTGGCCATCCTGGAGATGATACGCGGGGGTACCACCTGCTTTCAGGACATGTACATGTTTCCTGACGAAGTCGGCGCAGTCGCTGCTGAGCGCGGGCTGCGCGCGGTAGTTAGCATGATCGTCATCGAAGTACCAACGGCGTGGGCCAACGATGTAGACGAATATCTCGACAAAGGGCTGAAAGTGCATGACCGCTTTAAAGACCACGCCCTGATAAAAACCGCGTTTGGCCCCCATGCGCCCTACACGGTCAGCGATGACACCGTTAAGCGCATTCTGACGCTGGCCGACCAGACGGATACCTGTATACAGATGCACGTGCACGAAACTGCACAGGAAATCGTTGACGCAACCAAGCTGCATGGGGAACGTCCGCTGCAACGCCTTGAAAAATTAGGCGCCCTGACGTCGCAACTGAACGCAGTGCACATGACACAGCTGGAACCTGACGAAATTGCCTTGCTGGCCGCGCGGGGCGTTCACGTGATCCATTGCCCGGAATCCAACATGAAACTCGCAAGCGGCACCTGCCCGGTGGTCGACTTGCTTGCAGCGGGCGTCAATGTTGCGCTGGGTACCGACGGCGCTGCCAGTAACAACGACCTCGACATGTTTGGCGAGATGCGCAGCGCAGCCTTGCTGGCCAAGCTGAGCAGCGGCGATGCCAGCGGTGTGCCGGCTGCCACTGCACTGCAAATGGCCACACTGAACGGTGCGCGAGCGTTGCGGCTGGATGGCGAAATCGGCTCACTGATGCCCGGCAAATCCGCGGACATGGTGTGCGTGAGCCTGGCTGCGCCGGCCTGCCAGCCTGTGCACAACGCTCTGTCGCAAATCGTTTACAGCGCCACTCGTGACGATGTCACCGACGTGTGGGTTGCAGGCAAGCAACTTTACGGTGACGATGAGTTTCTGACATCTAACGCACAGGAAGTCTGCGACAAGGCCAACGACTGGCTGCAGCGCATGCGGCAAAACTGAATGAATACCACAACCGAGAATTCAGACCGCGATACACACGATCACAATGTCGATCACGACGAGGTGCGCAAGTTCGACGAACTGGCGAGCCGATGGTGGGATCCGCAAGGCGAATTTAAACCGCTGCATCTGCTTAATCCGTTGCGTACCGGTTATGTAGCCGAACGTGCGACGCTGTCGAATGCGCGGGTGCTGGATGTTGGCTGCGGGGGCGGGTTGTTGAGCGAAAGCCTGGCGCAACGGGGTGCGCAGGTTACCGGTATCGATATGGCACCAGGCCCGTTGGCTGTTGCGCGTTTGCACCAGCAAAAATCCGGGCTGGAGGGTATTCGCTATCTGCAAAGCACGGCAGAAGCACTCGCGGAAGCCGAGCCCGGTGCCTTTGATGTGGTTACCTGCATGGAAGTCATCGAACATGTACCCGACCCAGTATCCCTGGTTTCAGCCTGTGCGGCACTGCTGCGACCCGGCGGCCAGGTATTTTTTTCCACACTGAACAGAACCCCACAAGCGTTTTTACTTGCAATCGTCGGCGCAGAGTACGTGCTGGGCATGTTGCCGCGTGGCACACACGAGTATGCAAAATTTGTGCGGCCTTCAGAGTTACGCAACTGGGCTGGAGCGGCAAAGCTGACATTCAACGATATTCGCGGTATCAACTACCATCCGCTTGGCGAGCGGTTCAGCATGGGTGGCGATGTCGCGGTGAATTACCTTATGCACTTCACGCGTCCCGAATGAGCGCTGCCCCACCGCTTTTGGTTGATCGCATTGATGGCGTGCTCTTCGATCTGGACGGCACGTTGCTCAACACTGCTCCCGACCTGGTGCATGCGCTGCATACCGTATGTGCTGAGGAAAAAGCCGGCAAGCCCGCTGCGGATCTGGCGGCGCGGTACGTCTCAACCGGCGCCGTCGGGTTGGTCAGGCTCGCTTTCCCGGACGCCGATGAAGACGTTGTTGAGCGGCTGCGCTGGCGGCTGGTGGAAATTTACGAGGCGAGTCTGTGCGTGCATACCGTTCCGTATAACGGCGTAACGGAATTACTGGACGAACTGAACAGTACCGGCATTCGTTGGGGCATCGTGACCAATAAGATGCGTTATCTGGCATTGCCCATCGTTGAGCAACTGGGTCTTGCCGCAAATTGCAGAACACTGGTGGGCGGTGACACCGCGCCCCGCAGCAAACCGCACCCTGACCCCATTCTTCATGCGCTGAATGATCTGGGTGTCAGCCCGGCAAACGCGGTTTACGTCGGCGATGCTGAAAAAGACATTCTGGCTGGCAAAGCGGCCGGCACCCAAACCGTCGCCGTGACGTGGGGCTATACCCCGCCCGGACAAAATCCCCATGACTGGAATGCAGACTATACAATTGAGCATCCAAGAGACTTTCTGGCACTCGCTGCACACACATGAACTTTTACTCACAACTTGATCCGCAAACGCAGCAATATGTGCTGTACGCCATTGCAGCGCTGGCGGGCTTATTGGTGGGGTGGTTCGTGCAGTATTTGATAGGCCGCGCAGCGCAAGCGCGCCTTGAAGGCCAGATAGCAGTGCGCGAAGCCCAACTTAGTAACGAATCAGAACGAGCCGCTGAACGCGATGCGGCGCTTCAGGCAGCGCAGAAAACTCTGACCGGCGTATTCGGCGACCTCGCCCGCGAAACGCTTGAGCACAATAGCGAAAACTTCCTGCGGCTGGCCGGCCAGAAATTTACAACCGAACAGGAAAAAGCCAAAGCGGAACTCAGCGAACGCGAGAAAGCCGTTGAATCACTGGTCAAGCCTATTCGCGAAGCGCTGGAAAAAACTCAACAGCAGATTGGCGAGATAGAGAAAACCCGTCAGGAGGCCTACGGCAACCTGACAGCACAACTGAGCGCGGTGCATTCGGGGCAGGAAAATCTGCGGCTCGAAACCGGCAAGCTCGTCAACGCCCTGCGCAGCCCGAATGTCCGCGGCCAATGGGGCGAGATGACTCTGCGGCGGCTGGCAGAGCTCGCCGGCATGCAAGACCGATGCGACTTCGATGTACAAGTACATGTAAAAACCGCCGATGGCGACCCGAATATACGTCCGGACATGGTGATCAATCTGCCAGAGCAAGGGCAGCTGGTGGTCGATGTCAAAACACCACTGGACGCCTATCTGCAAGCTGTCGCGGAATCCGATGATGAGAAGCGCAAGGCATTGCTTAACGCCCACGCGCGCAGCATGGCGGAACATGTCAAAACACTGGCCAGCAAAGCCTATTTTGATCAGTTCAAGCAAAGCCCGGAGTTCGTTATTTTATTCGTCCCCGGTGACCAGTTTTTGTCGGCTGCACTCGATGCTCGACCGGCACTGCTCGATGAAGCGTTGCGCAATAAGGTATTGCTGGTAACCCCTACCAGCCTGGTCGCGTTGCTTAAAGTCGTTGCGTACGGCTGGATGCAGTTCAAACTGGAACGGAATGCTGAACAGATTCGAGATCTGGCCGTCGAGATGCATAAACGGCTGGGCACCTTTAGCGGCCACCTGGACAACGTCGGCCGGAAACTGGAACAAAGCGTTAAGGCCTATAACGACGCCATCGGTTCATTGGAAAGCAGGGTCATGCCAAACGTGCGCACTATCGAAACACTCGGCGCAGATTCCGGCAAAGAACTCCCCTCGCCCAAATCCATAGATATCACTGCGCGCGAGTTAAAGCTGATTGCAGATGATTTGCGGCCCGACAAAGATTCTAAGGAACTGCCCCGCGGCAACGACGAGCACGATGACATTCGACCCCAATAATTACAAACCCGCCGCAGATTTACTCAAAGATCGCATCATCTTGGTTACAGGCGCCGGCGATGGCATCGGCGCCGAGGCTGCACGCACTTTTGCCAGACATGGCGCGACGGTCATTCTGGTGGGACGCACTCAGAAAAAGCTGGAAGCCGTTTATGATGCCATTGTGAGCGACGGCGGGCCGGAACCCAGCATTGCCGTCATTGATTTTGCCAAAGCACAGGGCGATGACTACCAGACCATTGCCGACGCTATCGATCAGGAATTCGGGCATCTGGACGGTCTGCTGAACAATGCGGGCATTCTGGGCTATCTGGCGCCGCTTGAGCATTACGAAGTGCAGAAGTGGCTGGAAGTGATGCACGTCAACCTCACGGCGCCTTACGTTCTGACCCAGGCCCTGCTGCCCTTGCTCAGAAAGGCCGAAGACCCGAGCATTGTGTTCACTTCCAGCGGCGTTGGCCGGAAAGGCCGCGCGTTGTGGGGTGCTTATGCCGTCTCGAAATTCGGTACTGAAGGGCTGATGCAAACACTGGCCGATGAACTGGATGGATTGCGGGTGAACTGCATCAATCCCGGAAAAACCCGCACCGCAATGCGACGGGCTGCGTACCCCGCCGAAGACCCGTCAACGCTTAAGTCAGCAGCCGATATCATGCCGAGTTATCTGTATTTGCTGGGGCCGGACAGCAACGGCGTTTCGGGGCAAAGTCTAGACTGTCAGTAATTATTAAGCATCCAGTTCGCTCATTTCCCTGGCGGTGAGATCGCGAAACTTTCCCGGCCGCAGATCGCGTGGCAACGATAACGACCCGTAGCGAATCCGCATCAGCCGGCTTACCCGGCAACCGACCTGTTCAAACAGGCGACGCACAATACGGTTGCGCCCCTCGCTAACAGTCACCAGGCAGGACAGGTTGGCACCCTTTCCCTCGTTGACCGTCAACGCATCGAATTTGGCTATGCCGTCATCGAGCTGCACACCGCTTAGCAACTGTTCTATTCGCTCATCATCCAGCTTGCCCTGCACACGAACCGAATACTCGCGCTCCAACTGACTGGAGGGATGCATAAGCCGATTCGCCAACTCGCCGTCTGTGGTTACGATCAACAGTCCGGTGGTCTGAAAATCCAGCCGCCCGACACTGATCCAGCGCGCGCGCAGCAATTTCGGCAATGATTGAAAAATCGTGCGTCGGCCTTGCGGGTCGGAACGTGAGCAAATCTCTTCGGCTGGCTTGTGATAGATGACGGTGCGGTGCTTTCGCTCATGCGTCGGAACCCGCACAGGCTTGCCGTCCACCACAATACGCTCGCTGCCATCGACCTGCTGACCAAGCTCCGCGGTCACATCATCAACGGAAACGCGCCCCTCGCGAATCCAGCCTTCGATTTGCCGACGCGAACCCAGACCCAGTCCGGCGAGATATTTTTGCAGCCGCTCTGCCATGTGATTGCCCGCCGACGAATTGTCGGCTGATATGCGTCAGGATTTCTTTAAAGGAACGACTTCGGCGCGCTCAACATTGAAATCGGTTTCAGGCTCGCGCACCGATGCTGCCCGCGCATCATCAAGAGACGATATATTGCCCTTGCCACTTTCTTCAGACTCACTGTCGGAAACGACTTTCGCGACCGAGTCGGCAACTTCCAGTGCCGCTGCGAGCTCTTCATCGCTCACGTCGACATCGTCATCAAAATCGTCGTCTATCCAGGGTTCTGACTCTGACCCCACGGATTCATCGAGCGTGTCGGTATCGTCAGTCGCCACTGCTTCGTCGTGCCCGGCAACAACTTGCTGCTCTTCTTCGGTTAACTCCTGATCGGCTGTTCCCAGATCCAGCTGCACCTCAATCGGCTCAAGTGCAGCGAGTTCTGCCAACGGCGGCAAGTCATCAAGCTTTTTCAGCCCAAAGTAATCCAGAAAAAAGCGGGTGGTGCTGAACATAGCCGGCTTACCGGGCACGTCACGATGGCCCACCACCTTGATCCAGTCGCGCTCAAGCAGCGTACGGATAATATTCGTGCTAACCGCGACGCCCCGAATCTCTTCGATATCACCACGCGTAACCGGCTGTCGATAAGCGACAATTGCCAGCGTTTCCATCAGGGCGCGGGTGTATCGGGGTGGACGGTCTTCCCAAAGCTTGCCGAGCCACTGCCCCATACTCTCGCGCACCTGAATACGAAAGCCACTGGCCACTTCACGAATCTCAATGCCACGTTCCGCATATTCAGCCTGCAATGCATTAATCACTTCGCGAATTTCTTTTTTATCCGGCCCGTTGTCGTCGCCGAACAATGCTTTTAGCTGATCAATAGACAACGGCCCACCAGCGGCAAGCATCGCTGACTCAATAATATTTTTTAGTAGCTTTTCATCCATTCGGCTATTCCTCGCTATCCCTGCGTTTTATCAACGCCGCGGGCTCCCGCATCTTCTTCCGACACATCAAAATCAGACATCAGTTCAACCGACACGGACGGTGAACTGGTGGCCGCCCGCACATGTATGGGCGAATATGGCTCACCCTGAGTCAACTCAATCAGCGTGCCTTTCAATAGCTCCAATAACGACAAGAATGTCACCGTGACGCCCATCCGCCCTTCAGTCGGGTCGAACAGATCCTTGAACTCAATGAATTCGACCGCATCGAGACGCTCGAGAACTTCTGACATGCGCTGCCTGACTGACAGGGCCTCGCCGCGTATATGATGGTGGGCAAGTACTTCAGCACGCTTTAATACGTCCTTAAATGCGATGAGCAGCTCTTTCAACTGCAAGTCGGGGAGCTTTTGCACCGGACGCCGCGCCATCGGCTCTGCCGAGGCCTGATGCACATCACGCTCCAGCAGAGGCAACTCAATGATGTTGTCGGCCGCCTTCTTGAAGCGCTCGTACTCAAGCAAGCGGCGCACCAATTCGGCCCGCGGGTCGTCTTCGTCCTCTTCGTCTTCTTCGACGCGTGGCAACAGCATGCGCGACTTAATCTCGGCCAGCATCGCTGCCATCAACAGATACTCACCGGCGAGATCCAGTTGCAACTCTTTCATGACATCGATGTATTCGACGTATTGCAGCGTAATGTCCGCAATCGGGATGTCGAGAATATTAAGGTTCTGCCGACGAATCAGGTACAGCAGCAAATCCAGCGGACCTTCGAAGGCCTCGAGAAACACTTCGAGCGCATAAGGCGGGATGTAGAGGTCGCGCGGCAACTCGGTCATCGCTTCGCCTTCGACCACCGCGAAAGGCATCTCCCCCTGTGCAGGGCTGCCCTCTCTTAGTAACGGCGCAGTCTGGTTTTCAGGCGTCGACTCGACAACCCTGAGTTCCGGCTTGCTAGCCGTGTCACCCTCCGACATTTAGACCCCTATAAACCCACTAAAAAAATCACCAGACTTTGCACCAGAGTGAGAAGCGGCCCAACCACCATCCACAGCAAGCCCGTGACGAACAACAACACAATAATTATAAGACCGAAAGGCTCCACACGATCGAGATATTTTCCGATGGATTCGTTGACCAGGCCGCGCAACACGCGTCCACCGTCAAGCGGCGGTATAGGAAGCAGATTAAAAGCAGCCAGTAAGACGTTGATAAGTATTCCTATACGAGCCATACCAATCAAAAACTCGCCAGTGACGCCCTGTTCAAGACCCAGGATATACACCAGTTTGAATACGACGGCCCAGACGATCGCCATCAGGAAATTTGCGCCCGGTCCGGCAATGGCAACAAACATCATGTCGCGCTTCGGGTTACGCAAATTGTTGTAGCCGACCGGCACGGGTCGCGCCCACCCGAACAAAACCCCGGCTGTGAACCATAGCAGCAGCGGCACAATCACCGTGCCCACCGGGTCTATATGCTTCAGGGGATTCAGGGACAAACGACCCAACAATTCAGCGGTTCGGTCACCTTTAAGTTTGGCGGCCCAGCCATGGGCCACCTCGTGCAACGTAATAGCCAGCAGCACCGGAATCGCGCCCACGGCAACCGCCTGTATCATTTGATTCAAGTCAAGATCAGTCATTAGTGCAGTATATAGAGCCGCCGGTAACTTAGGCGAAATCGTCGGTGCTACCTTTGCCCTCGCGCAAGATCAGCGGATACTCGCCCGTCATGTCTACCACAGTAGTTGGCTGTATACCGCAACTGCCCGAGTCGATCACCAGTTCGACGTCAGCTTTGAGCCGCACCGCCATATCTGCGGGATCCGTCATCGGCAATTCGTCGCCCGGCAGTATCAGGCTGGAGCTCATGAACGGTTCGCCCATTTCCGCCAGTAGCGCCTGCGGCACCGGATGATCCGGTATACGTATGCCAATGGTCTTGCGTTTTTCATGCTGCAAACGGCGCGGCACGCTGCGTGTCGCTTGAAGAATAAAGGTATACGGGCCAGGCGTATGCGCTTTCAGCATGCGGTATTGCCAATTGTCCACCTTTGCGTAGGTAGCAATCTCTGACAGGTCGCGACACACCAGCGTGAAGTTATGCGCTTTGTCAGTTTGCCGTATACGACGAATCTCGCGGATTGGAGCGGTGTCGCCAATGCGGAAAGCCAGGGCATAGCAAGAATCCGTAGGATAAACAATTAGCCCACCCGTGCGCAGCACATCCGCAGCCTGCCGAATCCGGCGCGACTCGGGGTTCACGGGATGAATTTCCAGCAGTTGTGCCATGCTCGACCTGGTTATTGGGTATTATTCGCGACCGCACACTACTGAGTTTCCACCGACCGATGCAAGCGCTGATTGATTTCCTACCTGTTATAGCCTTTGTTGTGACCTATTGGTTCAGCGGCGACATGTCGCTGGCCATCATGGTCATTATGGGCGCTGTCGCACTGCAATTGATGGCCACGTGGGTCATTAAACGCGAAATCAGCAAAATGCTGCTGGCCTCGGCTGTGCTGGTGGTGGTTCTCGGTGGGATAAGCCTCGCGCTGGACAACCCGGTCTTTTTCAAGTGGAAACCCACCGGCCTCTACTGGCTCTTTGCCATAGTCTTTCTGGGCAGCAACTGGATTGGCGACAAACCGCTGGTGCAACGCATGCTCACCTCAATATCCGAAGACGAGATGAACCTACCGGAGGCGGCCTGGAAAAGACTGAACCTCGCATGGGTGGCTTTCTTCGTATTTGCCGGGGCGATCAACATCTATGTTGCTTACAGTTATGAAGAAGCAACTTGGGTCAATTTCAAATTGTTCGGCCTGTTTGGACTGACTTTTGTCTTCCTGGTACTGCAGAGCTTATGGTTATCGCGTTATCTGGCGAACCCCGAACAACAAAAGAACAAGGAAGATTAGTATGTATTACGTGGTCTATAGCGAGGACGTGGTCGACAGCAGCCCGCTAAGAGCGCACAGCAGGCCCGCCCACCTCGAGCGGCTTGAGCAACTTAAGCAACAGGGCAGATTGCTCGTTGCTGGACCGTGCCCGGCCATTGATGCCAGCGACCCGGGACCGGCCGGTTTTACGGGCAGCGTGGTGATCGCCGAATTTCCCAGCCTTGAAGATGCTCAGCAATGGGCCAAAACCGACCCCTATTGCACCGCAGGCGTATATGCCAACGTTGTCGTTAAACCGTTCAAACTGGTGTTGCCGTGAACAACACCTCACGGATCGAACGAATTCGCGAATGCCTGACCATTGCTCTGAACCCCGAGCGACTTGAGATCGAAGACGAGAGCCATCTCCACGCAGGCCATGCCGGAGCACGCGAAGGCAAGGGCCACTTCCGCGTTACAGTTGTCGCTAGCCAGTTCACTAACCTCAGCCTGATCAAGCGACACAAGCTAATTTATGAAGCAATCGGCGACATGATGCACACCGACATCCATGCACTCAGCATCGTTGCCCACACCCCTGCCGAAGAATCCTGACGCATAGCAACATCTCGGCCCTCCCTGGGGCATTTTGCGTCGGATTATTTAACAAAACGCAACCTACCTTTTTGCGCAGAATTTGACGAAATACCTGCAAGCACTTGCTTATTATGAAAAATTCTTGTGGATACAGCGGCTAATTATTCACCGGTAGGTGATTGTAAATATCTGTTTTTTATTTGTTTTTATAGCTTTCCTTACAATCCACAGCTAAGCTACGGATTCCCCTTATGTAAATAATTTGACTAGACATAACTCGGGGAATAATTTCGGGCCAACAAGAAAAATTATGTTCAACCATGGATGAGTCACCGAAGCGAGGGTTACTCGCGGCATATGGCCGGCTTTTGAGGCCATTGATAAGGATTCTCATCCGGAACGGGGTGTCCTTCAGCGAGTTTGCGGATGTTGCTAAGCACGCCTACGTGGAAGTTGCCGAGAAAGATTTTTCGGTACCGAACAAAAAAATAACTCAGGCCAGGATCTCTGCTTTGACCGGCCTGATGCGGAGGGAAGTTCAGGAGTCGATTCAAGAGAACTCTAAGAGCAAGTTTGATTCCAGACTAAATCAGATCGCGGGCATCCTTTTTGGCTGGCACACGGATTCTGACTTTACGGGTCCTTATGGGGTCCCACTGGAGCTAAGTCTTAGACACCCGAAAAAGTTGGACTTTGAAGAGTTAGCTAGAAGGCATGTGGGTGAGGTCGACTGCGCAGAACTACTCAATGAGTTGGTTCGAATAGGAGCGGTGGTTGAAACAGAGCGGGGTTGGTTCAAAGTTCTTATAAGACATTTCATCCCTGAACCGGCGGCGCCTGAAGGATTAGATCATCTTTCCAGATCGGTAGAAGATTTTGTAACAACCCTAGATCACAACCGGCTAGAACGTGATCCTGCTAACAAACTGTTTGAGAGACAGGTTTACACAGATGAAGGCATTAGTCCTGAGGACTTAGAAAATTTTCAGCGATATGCGACAGAAAAAGCGCAATTGCTTTTGGAGGAAATAGATAACTGGCTTTCTCAATTGGATAAACCAGCCCAGGAAAACGGAAAAAAATTAAGTACTGGGCTTGGGATTTATCACTACATCCATCGCGAGAAAACTGGCGTCTAAAAAAATTATGGCATCAGAAATAACTTTTAGTAGTTCGATTAAGCAACTCTTATTCATCGCCCTGTTAATGTTGCCGCTATCTTCTATTGCGGACCCTTCCGGCGCGGATTTGCCTAGTGTCGCAGTCGGTGCGGACCACGGCGACGTGCCGCTTATTAGTGTTGGCATGATTCAAGAAATTGATCTCGAAAATAGCTCAGTTGTAGTCAATGGGCAGACGATTGTTGTTGATATGGCAACAGAGCTACAAACATCTGATGCGATACATTTCGGCTATTTGAGTTTGGGACAGTTGGAGCAAAGGGATTACGTTGCAATATTTGGGGAACTCATCGAGCCAGGGCTTTCCCTCGCAACGATAATTTCTCTCGAAAGTTCGGAATATACCCAAGGGGCATCTCCCGCATATATCAAAGCCATTGTCAGTGACTCCGACTTCACGAGTGCAACTGCAACCTCTGGATCAACATTTATTGACTTTTCTGCATCACTGCATTCGACAGACAATACTGCTATATCTGATGGAGACACAGTAGAATTTTTCGGCACCGCCATTGACTCACTCCTGAGTGCAACCTACATACGTAATTCATCAAATCAGGCTGGTTCAGCCGCACAGGCTATTCGTGGCAGCGGTGTCCGGGCCATTCGTGGCAGCGGTGTCCGGGCTATCCGTGGCAGCGGTGTCCGGGCTATCCGTGGCAGCGGTGTCCGGGCTATCCGTGGCAGCGGTGTCCGGGCCATTCGTGGCAGCGGTGTCCGGGCTATCCGTGGCAGCGGTGTCCGGGCTATCCGTGGCAGCGGTGTCCGGGCTATTCGTGGCAGCGGTGTCCGGGCTATTCGTGGCAGCGGTGTCCGGGCCATTCGTGGCAGCGGTGTCCGGGCTATCCGTGGCAGCGGTGTCCGGGCTATCCGTGGCAGCGGTGTCCGGGCTATCCGTGGCAGCGGTGTCCGGGCTATCCGTGGCAGCGGTGTCCGGGCCATTCGTGGCAGCGGTGTCCGGGCCATTCGTGGCAGCGGTGTCCGGGCCATTCGTGGCAGCGGTGTCCGATAGGCATTATTGCCAGGCTAGTTAGTTTCCCTTAATTTGTAATAGTACAAGCCAATACCAACTTGGCTGACCTCCTGATCTTCTCCACTTTTTACTAGGCTCTTACGATGGTACGCGTCTAGGTATGTGCAAAAATCGAGGCCAATGGTCGTAAGGTGCTCCTTCGCATACTCCTCTATTTCGCCGTGAAAATCAGAATGTATTCCATCTACGCTAGCCACTCTTTGGAATCGCGGCTCTTCTACGCGCTTTGGATCGCAGTTATACGCTAACGTGCTGAGTAAAGTAGACGCACCTTCCTCCAACCCAATAATCAGACGATCTCCTAGTCCTGGCGGAACGAAATATGGCGTTTTAACTTTAATGCGATCATCGTCAAGCTCTTCAATGGCACTTACACGATTAAGCTCCGTTTTCATCGCGCCAGGTGGAATATCGCCAGCGTATTTTGCCACCAACGAAACGAACGAAGGATACCCCGAATCGTAATGAAGAATTAATGGTTCGCCGTTTTCATCCTGATAATCAGGATCGTTATTCCAGTTGTGTAACAAAATAGACGCAGGCGATTCTGTAATAAATTCACTTGGCCATTGTCCAGACTCCTGATCACGCAAGCGCTTTACTTCTTTGCGCCCGAGACCGGTAATAACTGCTATTCGAGAATTATTGGTGGGTCGCCCTCTAATGCCGTAGTCAGAAGCCGCTACTGCAACGAATGCGCACTTACTAACTTCCTCGAATTGCTTAAAGGTAATTCCCGAAGCTAAGAGAGCTCTGGCTAACGGCTTCATTGCAACGACAAGCGCCTCCAATATTCGTTTTTGCAGCGGACTGGTCATTGGGCCTCACTTATACCAACCACATAGGGTCATTCAAGACCATTTATAGCAGCCAAGAACAATAAATCAATGACTTATTGTGAAGTGGGCACGCAGCGGCAGCGGTGCGATTTACACTAACCGTCGAGCATTTTCAGGAAATCGGCTTCGTTGAGTAACGGAATACCGAGTTCTCGGGCTTTTTCAAGCTTGGATCCTGCTTTCTCCCCGTAAACCAGAAAATTCGTTTTACGCGATACGCTTCCGGAAACTTTGCCTCCCCGCTGCTTTATTGCGGCCTTGGCATCGTCGCGGCTCATTGCTGAGAGGGTTCCGGTAACGACAAAACTCTGATTAGCGAATGCCTCACTCTCATATTGTGCCGGCTGAAACGTTTGAATACGCACTCCATGCTCGCCGGTTAGCTTTCGAATCACATCCAGATTGTGCTCTTCGGAGAAAAACGCTCTTATATGCTCGGCAACGATCGGTCCGACATCCTGCACACGAACAAGAGATTCGGGATCATTGCAAGCCTTTATTAAAGACTCGAGAGAACCAAAATGGACGGCTAGATTCTCTGCCGTTGCCTCGCCAACCTCGCGAATACCAAGCGCAAAAAGAAAGCGGCTCAGTGTTACATCTCGGCTGGCTTCGATTGCTGCCATCAGATTTGATGCTGACTTCTCGCCCATTCGGTCCATGCTGGCCAATATCTCTACATTTATGCGGGTGCCATCGAATAAATCAGCGGGCGTAGAGATGCGCCCTGCATCAACGAGCTGCTCGATTAACTTGCTGCCCAAACCTTCTATATCCATCGCCTTTCGGGAAACGAAATGCTTTAACGCCTCTTTGCGCTGCGCCTCGCAATACAGGCCGGCACTGCAACGTGCAACTGCTTCCCCCTCGGCACGAACCACCTCTGAGCCACAAACAGGGCATTCCCGCGGCAGACTGATTTTTTTTGCGCCCTTCTGACGCCGTTTGATCACGACGCGCACGACTTCTGGAATAACATCGCCGGCACGCCGCACAACAACTGTGTCGCCTACGCGCACATCCTTCCGTTCAAGCTCGTCTATATTGTGCAGTGTCGCATTGGCCACAGTAACGCCGCCAACCATAACCGGCTCAAGTCGAGCTACCGGAGTTACAGCACCGGTGCGCCCAACCTGCCAGTCCACTCCCTTCATAATCGTGAGCTCTTCCTGGGCCGGAAACTTGTTCGCAATAGCCCAGCGCGGGGCGCGTGACACAAATCCCAGCTCACGCTGCTGAGCGTAAGCGTCAACCTTAAAAACCACGCCATCGATTTCGTACGCCATTTGATCGCGACGCGCGCCAATGCGCTCGTAATAGGCGATGCACCCAGCCGCGCCTGTCACCACATCATTCTCCGGGCAAATTCGGAACCCCCATGCTGCGAGTTGCGCCAACGTGCCGCTGTGCGTACCCGGAAGGCCCTCGCCCTGCACTTCTCCAATGCCGTAAACAAACATGGTTAGTGGACGCTTTGCGGCGATCCGCGGATCCAGCTGTCGCAAACTACCGGCAGTGGCATTGCGCGGGTTGGCAAAGGTTTTCTCGCCTGCACGACGGGCTTCGGCATTCATAGCTTCAAAGCCGGCCAAGGGCATATACACCTCCCCTCTCACTTCCAGCACGGTCGGAAAACCCTGGCCTCTGAGGCTCATTGGCACCGCCTTAATGGTTTTGACGTTATGTGTGACGTCCTCACCGGTACGCCCGTCGCCACGAGTTGCTGCCTGCACGAATGTTCCGTGCTCGTAGCGCAGGCTAATGGCCATACCATCGAGCTTGGGTTCTGCTGCATAATGAATGTCAGCCTCACTCTCCAGGCGTTCACGAACACGCCTGTCAAAGGCCACCACTTCGTCCGGCGAAAATGCATTGTCCAGCGAGAGCATGGGAACAGCATGCTCAACTTGAGAAAACTCTCCCAAAGGCGCGCCACCGACCCGCTGCGTTGGCGAATCGGCGATTAACAATTCAGGGTAAGCCGACTCTAATTCAACCAGTTCTCTGAACAAACGGTCGTACTCGGCGTCAGGCACTTCTGGGTTGTCCAGCACATAATACTGATAATCGTGGTTACGAATTTCTTCGCGCAGGGCATCGACCCGGCGACGCGCTTTATCCGGTGCGTTCATTCCGCAACGTTCTGCCGATGGAACTCGTCACTAAAATCACGTCGTCGCAAGTACTCAATCAAATCTTCACGCATGTAGCGCTCGCGCTGCAGGCTGAAAGTGCCGCCCTGCTCATCCGCCAAACAACCATCGATGGCTCGGGAAATCTCACGCGCCTTGGCCACCATGTCGTCGAACAGTTGCAGACCGTCCTCGGGCGCTGGCAAAACGGCGAAGATACTGATTCCCCGATATTCGGAATCCTTGAGATGAGTCAGATCGAAAGAGCCCGGCTCCACGAGACTGGCAACGCTGTAACGAATTCGCTCGTCATCGTCATCTGCATGTGCGTGGAATATCCCGAACTGACCGTGACGCAGACCGGCTGATCGCAGGGCCAGAATCAAATTTTCCGCCGGAAAGGCCTGGCCTTCGTGGGGCATGATACGAACAGTAATGACCTTGGACTCAGGCGATAACCGCGGCACCTTGGTGCGTTTTACCGCTGATGCCTGTGGCTGATCAGCGGCACCGCCGGACAAATCGCTGTCGCTGGAAGCCTCAGCTTCATTGACGCCCGGACCACGCGGGGATCGAGTGAAATAGTTACCAAACTTGGGATACCAGCCGCGGCTGTAACAAAAGATCGCAAAAATCAGGGCGATGCCGGCCAGTAACAAAATCCATCTGAACGGCTCCATAACAGCAGACCCTATCCTCGGAATTAGCCGGCGAGTTTAACCGCCTCATCAATATCGACGGATACCAGACGCGATACGCCCGGTTCACCCATGGTCACACCCGTGAGCTGGCTGGCCATTTCCATCGTTACCTTGTTGTGCGTAATAAACAGAAACTGAACGTTAGCTGACATCTCACGGACGATGTCGCAAAAACGACCGACGTTGGCATCATCTAAAGGCGCATCCACCTCGTCCAGTAAACAGAACGGAGCCGGATTCAGTTCGAATATCGAAAATACAAGCGCCACGGCAGTCAAGGCTTTTTCTCCGCCTGACAGCAAATGAATACTGCTATTGCGTTTGCCAGGAGGCTGCGCCATTACCGTCACACCGGCGTTTAGCAGATCATCACCTTCCAGACTCATGTAGGCGTGGCCGCCGCCAAACAAACGCGGGAACAGTTTCTTTAAACCCACATTGACTGCATCGAACACTTCCTGAAAACGCTGCCGCGTTTCCTTATCGATTTTACGTATAGCGCGCTCAAGTGTATCCAGGGCCTTGCTCAAATCCGCGTGCTGCTCCTCAAGGTATTTCGCTCGCTCAGACTGCTCTTCGAATTCTTCGATGGCTAACAGATTGACGGTGCCGATGCGATCCAGACGAGTCTGAATCTTTTCCAGACGCGCATTCCATGCTTCGGGCGTGTAATCGGCGGGCAGACCTTGCTGAACTTCTTCAAGCACCATTCCCGTTGCAGCAAACCGCTCAGCAATGTTTTCGCGACGAATTTCAAGCTCGCGCACGGCCATACGCATTGTGTCGGCACTTTCGCGCACCGCACTGACCTTCTTTTCCTGCTCTGAGCGTCGGGTCTCCTGCTCACGCAGGCCGATATTGGCTTGTTCCAGCGCTTCGTGTTTACCGCGCAACTCATCATCCACGGTTACCTTCAACGCGAGCTGGGCCTGTAACTTATCCTGAAGCTCGACCAGCGGTGCCTCACCTCCGGCAAGATGCGCCTTCAAGCTCTCGACCCGATCCATAAGCTGGCCGCGCTGTGACAAGGCGCGCTCCAACGTGGTCGTCGCCGACTCGCGGCTGGAGCGCTGTGACTGCACCTGAATGGTCAGGCTATGGAACGCCTCCCGGTCGGCCTCGGCCTGGGCCCGCGCAGATTCCACTTCCTTCAGTAATTGCGACTGCTGCGCCTGCAGCTCGGCCACCTTACTGTCGAGCAAACCGGACTGCTCTGCCGCGCTCGCCAACTTGGTTTCCGACTCCCGAATGGCGTTGGCGACTTCATCCAACGATTGCTCAATATTCTGGCTGTCTTCGCCCAAGGCCAGCGACCGTTGCCGGGACTTATCAAATTCTGCGCGCAATGCCGTAAGGCGAGCAGCAGCGGCACCGTGCTCTTTGGCTGCCTTAGTGCGCGCGTCGTGCAATTGCTCGCGCGCGGCCTCCTGACGCTCGATACCGGCCTTAGCTTCGCTTTGTCGGGCAGTCAGACTGGCCAACCGAGACTCAAGCGAGCGTATACCGCTATGGATTTCCCGCATTTCGGTTTCACGGGTCAACACACCGCCGGCTTCAGCATCACCGCGGGAAACCCTTACCCAGTTACGGCTCAACCAAACGCCTTCCGGGGTAATAATCGATTCACCGTGCGCCAGCCGACCGCGCAGCGCCATCGCCTCGTTCAAGGAAGCAGCCGTGCGCACCGTCGACAACATGTCCGCTGCAGGACCCGCATTACGGACGTGCGCTAACAGATATCCGTCCTTGCCGTCCTCCGCATATTTCAGCGCATCGTCTTCGAATAGCAGCACATTTGCATCCGGCAGACTGCGAAGGTGCTTGTCAACTTTCTCCACTGACACGGCTTGCAGGAAATCACCCAGCACGGTTTCGACTGCGGTCTGCCACCCGTCGGCCACTTCCAGTTTCTGGGCCAGACGCTTGCGATCACCCAACTGCTGAGCTTCCAGCCATTCGGTGGCACTGGCCTCGTCACCGCCAAGCGCGGCCCGCTGCAAGGTTTCCAGCGCCCCGAGGCGTGCTCGCGAAGAGTCCAGCTCGCCGCGCACATCCTGCAATTCTGTCGCCGCGCTTTCACTTGCTCGACGCAATGCTTCCAGCTCACGCACGGTCTCCTGAAAGCGCTTGGTAACCTGCTGTTCGCGTTCGCCTAATTCGCGTTCCGCACGAATCAATGCAGCGAGCCGATCCTCAAGCTCGTTCAGGGAAATACTGCCGCGCTCTTGATCGAGACTGGCGCGACGTTGCGAAAGCTGCTCTTGCTTTTCGTGCAGGTGCCCGATACGAGCAGTTTCGACTTCTACGACGCGACGAGCCTGGTTCAGCTCTTCACTGAATGCGTTCCAGTTCTCCTGCCAGCGTGCAAGTTCTTTTTCCGCGGAGTCGAGACGCACACTGGAAGTCTGCGCCTTGCGCTGCACCTCATCCACGCCAGGCGCGAGCTCTTCCAGCTGCTTGTCCAGTTCGCGCAATTGCGCTTCGTCCTGACTGATTTCGGCGCTGATATCGGCCAACCGCTGGTTTGCTTCTTCCAAGTCCATCTGCTGACGCTCGCGCGTTGCGCGATTGTGCTCAATTGCCTGCTCCAGATGGGAGATCTCGAGGTCAACGGAATAATGCCGCGCCGTTGTGGCATTCAGCTCATCACCGGCAAGTATCTGCTGCTGACGCGCTTCTTCAATCTCTGCCTCCACGCGACGCTGTGCCGCAATGGCAGCCTCCAGTTCGGTTTTTTGCCGTGCTAATGCCATACCCTCTTCATGCACCCGTGCATCAATATTTTTGAGGTCAATGGCCAACAGCTCCGCCTGCACCTGGCGCTGCTCATCTTTCAATGCGGTATGACGCTCCGCTGCGCGTGCCTGCTTTTGTAGATGAGCCAGCTGATTTTCGACTTCTTCACGTAAATCGTTCAGGCGATCAAGGTTATCGCGCGTATGCCGGATACGGTTC
The DNA here is from genome assembly GCA_030426355.1 of Gammaproteobacteria bacterium. GTDB lineage: Bacteria > Pseudomonadota > Gammaproteobacteria > Steroidobacterales. The sequence goes on along the minus strand of JAUHYQ010000004.1, from coordinate 57,051 downwards.
TCGGTTTCACGACGACGCTCTTTGTACTTGGATATGCCGGCTGCCTCTTCAAGATGCGCACGCATCTCCTCAGGCTTCGCCTCAATCAGACGGGATATCATCCCCTGTTCAATAATTGCGTAACTACGAGGCCCCAGACCGGTGCCGAGAAAAATATGGGTAATGTCTTTGCGACGGCAGCGCACATTGTTCAGAAAATACTGTGATTGACCGTCCCGGGTCACGGTGCGACGAACAGCCACCTCGCCGTAGTTCGCAAACTGACCACCAATCATGCCGTCGGCATTATCGAAAACCAATTCGATAGTGGCGGCCCCTATGGGCTTGCGATTGGCCGAACCATTGAATATTACGTCGGCCATGGACTCACCGCGCAGGTTCTTGGCAGAGGTCTCCCCCATCACCCACCGCACTGCGTCAATCACGTTGGATTTGCCGCAACCATTAGGACCAACAACGCCCACGAGGTTACTCGGCAAAACAATGGTCGTCGGATCGACGAAGGACTTAAAGCCGGCCAGCTTAATCTTGCTTAGTCGCATACTTCCTTTATGCACCGCGTGGTGTAAAGTAGCGCCCCACCTGAGCGCAACCAAACACAGACCTGAGTCTTAATTTAATTTATGAATACGCAGGATCGTAATTCTATATCCGCAACTGGCTCCCCCCGCAGGGAACTGGAAACTTTCAACAACCCTAACCCTGGCCGCGATTATAGCATCCGGATACGTATCCCGGAGTTCACCTGCCTGTGCCCGAAAACGGGTCAGCCAGACTTCGCGACGCTGTATCTCGACTATATACCCGAAGCGGCCTGCGTGGAACTCAAATCACTGAAACAGTACATCTGGTCATACCGGAACGAAGGGGCCTTCCACGAAGCCGTTACCAACCAGATGCTGGACGACCTGACCAAAGCCCTGGAGCCCCGCTATATAAGGCTCACAGCCCGCTTTAATGTCCGTGGCGGCATCTATACGACGGTCATCGCAGAGCACCGCCACCCTGGCTGGACTCCGCCCTCACCGGATATTCTGCCGCCGCCGGTGCCGGGTCCCACAACCGCCTGAATTCGCCTGAATCTAGGGTCGAATATGGCTTCCCACGGCCTCCGCACGCTGTATAATTCCGCGTTTTGCAGAGGCCCTACGGGGGAAAGCAGGGAAAATGGCAGCACGAAAAAAGGCTTCAAAAAAGTCAACGAAAAAATCGGCCAAGCGCGTTTCAAAGAAGAAAACTGCGCCCAAGAAAAAGGTTGCCAGTAAAAAGGCGAGCCGTAAAAAGGCGGCTGCCAAAAAGAAGGTAAGCAAGAAAAAAGCTTCCAAGAAGAAGGTGTCGAAAAAGAAGGCGTCCAAAAAGAAAGTAAGCAAGAAAAAGACTTCTAAGAAGAAGGTGTCGAAAAAGAAAGTAAGCAAGAAAAAGGCCTCTAAGAAGAAGGTGTCAAAAAAGAAGGCATCCAAAAAGAAAGTAAGCAAGAAAAAGGCGTCGAAGAAGAAGGCTTCGACAAAGAAGAAAATCACTTCAAGGAAGAAGAAAGTTAGCAAGAACACAGCAACGTCGGCAAAGAAGCTGCCGACAAAGAAAGCGCCTGCAGGCAAGGTCAGCAAACAGAAACCTAAGGCAGCGGCGCAACAGCCGGACGTCAAGGTTGTCAAAAAGGTCGTGGTAAAAAGCCCGGCCAAACGCTTTGTTGCACATAGCACAATTGCGCAACCAATGAACCCGGCCGATCATATGCCGCGTCGACCTAAACGCCGCAAGGTTAACTCGGATCAACTCATTCATGGCATCGAGCCCTACGTGGCTAAAGCTGGCGAAGAGTATATGAACGATGCGCAGCTCGAGCATTTTCGCAACATACTGAACGCGTGGAAGCGCGAGTTGATGGAAGAAGTCGATCGCACCGTGCATCACATGCAGGATGAGGCCAGCAATTTCCCGGATCCTAATGATCGAGCGACGCAGGAATCGGAATTTAGCCTCGAATTACGCACACGGGATCGCGAACGCAAACTGCTGAAAAAAATTGAACAAGCGCTTAGCAGAATAGACGACGGCGAATACGGTTATTGCGAAGAAACCGGCGAAGAAATCGGGCTTAAGCGTCTCGAAGCGCGCCCGGTTGCAACCCTCTGCGTGGAAGCACAAGAGCGACGCGAAGTTGCCGAACGACAGTATCGCGACAGCGATGACCGCTACCGGTAGGCTGCGCGCACGATGAAGCCCGTCAACCGGCATGAGCACTAGCGCCTCGCCGGTTGAACCGCAGGGGAGCCTCACCTATCGCGGGCGCTTTGCCCCCAGTCCGACAGGGCCGCTGCATTTTGGTTCGCTGGTTGCGGCCGTGGCCAGCTATTCTCAGGCCCTGGCGCACGGTGGGGAGTGGCTGGTGCGCATCGAGGACATCGACCCCACCCGCGAAATCAAGGGCGCTGCGGGCACCATACTGGCAAGTCTTGAAGCCCACGGCTTCGAATTCCCGGCACCGGTTTTTCAGAGCACGCGTCTGGATATTTACGACAACGCCATCACGCGCCTGATTGGAGCCAATCTGGCCTACCCCTGTTCCTGCAACCGGCAGACTTTGGCAGCAATGGCAAAACCGGGCCGCGCGGGCCTGATATACCCCGGTACCTGCCGCAACGGCGCAGACACCAGCCAACGGCCTGCAACCGCAGTTCGGCTTCGAACAGCAGCACTACCAATAACTTTTACGGACGGCCTGCAAGGGCGCATGAGCTGCGTGCTAAGCCACGATATCGGGGATTTCCTGCTACGCCGAGGTGACGGTCTGATTGCCTACCAAACCGCAGTGGCGGTCGATGATGCCGCCCAAGGCATCACCGAGGTCGTGCGCGGAACCGACTTGCTGGATTCGACCTTTATGCAAATTTACCTGCTCGAACAGCTGGGCCTGAACGCACCTCAGTACGCGCACTTCCCGGTCGTAACGGGCCCGGACGGCGTAAAACTCTCCAAGCATAACCGCGCGACTAAAATCGACAATAATCAAAGCAAATTCAATATATTACGAGCTCTTTCTTTTCTATTACAGGAGCCTCCGCAAAGCCTGAAAACCGCGTCTTTACAAGGGATATGGAGCTGGGTAGCTGAAAATTGGGATTTTGGCCGTTTGGCGGGTCTACGGAATCGGCCAGAAAAGAGTATCATGACGCGGTGAATCGAACTTAATACCAAAAAGAGCTGTCTTAACAGCCTACGACTCGGGACGGAATCGTCCGCCTCGATAATTAAAACCAGGGGGTATGAGATGAACGAACCCCGTTTGATTCGTAAGTACGCCAATCGCCGGCTGTACGACACGGTTCGCAGCCGCTACGTTAACTTGGCAGATGTCCGCAATCTGATTGCTGACGGGACCAAGGTAAAAGTTGTCGAGCAATCGACTTCGCGCGACATCACCAACAGCATCCTGCTGCAAATCATTGGCAGCATGGAACGTGATGATGGAGCCATCCTGACGTCCGCTTTTCTGACAGATTTGATCCGCTCGGCGGGTCGGGACGATCCGGGATTACCAGAGCGATTGCAATCCGCTCTGCGCAACGCCCTGCCTACTCCTGCTCTGCATCAATAGGCGCGTAGCAACGCAAAAGCAGCGGGCCAAAAAAAAGCCAGCCAGGTGCCTTACCTGACTGGCGGTTTTGCTGAGGCGCAGTGTCGGGCTTTATGCTGCGTCCAGATCACGCATGCTCAGTCGCACACGTCCCTGACGATCAACCTCCAACACCTTCACTTTGATGATGTCGCCCTCGGCCAGCTTGTCACTGACCTTCTCGACACGCTCGCTTGAGATTTGCGAGATATGCACCAAACCGTCTTTACCCGGCAGAATGGTCACAAACGCTCCGAAGTCCATTAATCGCGCTACCCGACCTTCGTAAACCCGACCGACTTCCACTTCAGCAGTGATCAGTTCGATACGCTTTTGCGCTTCGCGTCCGGCACTGCCATCCACAGACGCGATCTTTACCGTACCGTCGTTGTCGATATCGATCGTCGCACCGGTTTCTTCGGTAATGGCACGAATGGTCGCGCCGCCCTTGCCGATAACGTCACGAATTTTGTCAGGGTCAATCTTGATGGTGACAATCGTCGGCGCCCAGTCAGATACGTGCTCGCGCGGGGCGCTGATGTCTTTGGCCATTTCGCCAAGAATGTGCAACCGGGCCTGACGCGCCTGTGCGAGCGCATCCGACATGATTTCCTTGGTAATACCCTGAATCTTGATATCCATCTGCAAAGCTGACACACCTTCGGCGGTGCCTGCGACCTTGAAATCCATGTCGCCGAGATGATCCTCGTCACCCAGAATATCGGTAAGCACTTTGTAACGATCGCCGTTTTTGACGAGGCCCATGGCCACACCGGCGACCGGAGCCTTGATCGGCACGCCCGCATCCATCAATGCCAGACTCGTGCCGCATACGCTGGCCATGGAACTGGAACCATTGGACTCCGTTATCTCCGATACCACACGAATGGTATAGGGAAACTGTTCAGCGCTCGGCAATACCGCTTCGATACCCCGACGAGCAAGTTTGCCATGGCCAATTTCACGGCGTTTGGGCGAACCCATAAAGCCGGTTTCACCGACACAGTAAGGCGGGAAATTATAGTGCAGCATAAAGCGATCGCGCATTTCGCCGTCCAGAGCATCGATTATTTGTGCATCGCGGTCTGTGCCCAGCGTTGCGACCACAATTGCCTGGGTCTCGCCGCGCGTAAACAATGCTGACCCGTGAGTTCTAGGCAATACGCCGGTACGCACATTAACGGGCCGCACTGTCGTCGTATCACGACCGTCGATGCGCGGCGCGCCGTCCAGCACGCGTTGACGAACGATTTCAGCTTCAAGCTTATGAAACTGGGCCGATACTTCGTCAGCCGAGAATTCGCCGCCCTCGGCAGAAGCCAGTGCAGCGACTGCAGCATCACGAATTTCGCCAATGCGCGTGTAACGATCCTGCTTGTCGCTTATTTGATAGGCCTCGGTGAGCTCACTGGTTGACTGCGCCTTAACCGCGTCCACAAGGGCGGTGTTTACTTCCGGTGCTTGCCAGTCCCATGCGGGCTTGCCCACCTCAGCTTTAAGCTCGTTGATCGCGCTGATAGCGACCTGCATTTGCTCATGACCAAAAACGACAGCGCCGAGCATGGCGTCTTCGGGCAAGCAGTCTGCTTCCGACTCAACCATCAACACGGCATCAGCCGTGCCGGCCACAACCAGATCAAGCCTGGATTTCTCCAACTCGCTCTTAGTCGGGTTCAGGATGTAATTGCCGTCGATGTAACCCACGCGCGCTGCGCCAATAGGCCCCTGGAAGGGCATGCCGGAAATTGCCAGCGCGGCCGAGGCGCCAATCAAGGCAGGAATGTCGGGATTTACTTCCGGGTTTAGCGAAATAACCTGAGCAATGACCTGCACTTCATTCTTGAAGCCCTTGGGGAACAGCGGACGCACGGGGCGATCAATTAGGCGCGATGTCAGCGTCTCTTTTTCCGCCGGACGGCCTTCACGCTTGAAAAAACCGCCGGGAATTTTTCCGGCTGCATAGGTCTTTTCTTCATAGTTCACAGTCAGGGGGAAAAAGTCCCTGCCCGGTTCCGCTTGCTTGCGCCCTACTGCAGATACCAGCACCACCGTATCCGCAACGCTAACAATAACTGCGCCGTCTGATTGACGAGCAATTTCGCCGGTTTCCAGAGTTACTTCGTGCTCACCGTACTTAAACTTCTTGGTTACTTTCGCCACTTTATATTCTCTTCTCTAGTCTCTTAACTTCTCTTAACTTTTCTGTTCAGCTATCTTAATGCGCGCGCGAAGATACGCGGCCGCTCCTGGCAGACCGAGCATCCATTAATTCACGCGCAAAAGGGTCCTCAGCGACGCAGGCCGAGTTGTGAAATCACCGTACGATAACGTTCCTGGTCATTAGCCTTGAGGTAGTCCAGCAACTTGCGCCGGTTATTTACCATCTTCAGGAGTCCACGACGTGAATGGTGATCCTTTTTGTTCTTGTTGAAATGATCTGTCAATTCGTTAATACGAGCGGACAGCAAAGCGACCTGAACTTCCGGTGAACCGGTGTCAGCTTCGCCACGTTTGAATTCTTCAATAATGCTTGCTTTTTGTGCTCCCGAAAGAGACATCGAACCTTACTCCTGTTTATTGCATTCAGCCCTTACTTCGCGCGCGGTATTGTACCCGCCAAGGGCCATTTGTAACACCCTGATTTTGATTTTATTTCCGGGATTTCCCGGGATTTCCCGCTATCGGGACGGCCGCGGAAATAGCCGCTTGGGCGCGACTTGTCCGTCTTCATTTACCGCGCCGATACCGAGCAGCACCTTGTTGGGATCATACAGGCGCACCAGCCCGCCAGAGGGCGCTCCAGCGGCATTAACGGCATGGCCGTTGCCAATGTAAAAGGTCGCGCCAGCATCCAGATAAACCGCCGGAAAGGCCTGCAGCGCGGCATCTACCGGCAATAACAGCGCATCTCTGGCGGCGGTATCCTCATCGAGAGCCTCAAGCGCCGCCATCGTCACCATTGGTTGCCCGCCGAACGGCTCTACTGCCGTGCGTCGCAGCTCGCTGACATGCGCCAGGGTACCCATCGCAGCGGCAATATCTTCCACCAATGTGCGCACATACGTGCCCTTGCTGCAGTGCACCCGAAGTCGTGGAGCAGCCGGATCAAAAACCTGGATCTCCAACTGATGAATCGTAACCGGTCGTGCGGCCCGCTCCACTTCTTGCCCTGCCCTGGCCAGCTCGTACAAGCGACGACCGTCCTTTTTTAGTGCCGAATACATGGGCGGCACCTGCATTATGTCCCCGCGAAACCGCGTCAGGGCGGCTTCAAGTTGCGGTTCGCTGATCTCCGTGACGGGTGAACGCTCTATCTCACTGCCATCCGCGTCGGCCGTATCGGTACGCACCCCGATGGCCGCCACCACTTCGTAGGTCTTGTTCGCGTCGAGGAGCCAGGAAGACGTTTTGGTGGCATGGCCGAAACAGACCGGCAACATACCGCTCGCCAACGGATCCAGACTGCCGGTATGACCGGCCTTGTTGGCATCAAACAACCGTTTCACAATTTGCAAAGCCCGGTTGGAAGTCATACCTACCGGCTTATCCAACAGCAATATGCCATCCAGCATGCGCCCGCGCGCGCGCCGCCGCTGCGGTGCATTGGCGGGAGCGCCGGCAGCCCCCTGCCGCGCGCTAGGCATCGTTGCCGTTCTCGTCATTATCGTCGGCGCGGCCGGCCGCGTCCGCACCGTTGGAATCGCGGGATCGTGCTTCAGCGATCAGTCGATCCATTGAGCTTGCCTTGCGCACCGTCTCATCAAGTTCAAAGCGCAGTTCGGGAACGCGGCGTACCGTGAGTTGTTTGGCGAGTTTGCTGCGCATAAAGCCTGCTGCTGAGGCAAAAGCCTTGCTCAGATCCTGCGACTCACCTTCGGCACGCAATACGCTGTAATAAACCCAGGCAACACCCAAGTCCTTGGCAACACGCACAGCAGTAATAAAGACCCCGGTTAAACGCGGGTCGCGCAGCTCATCGCGGATCACATCGCTCAGTATGCGTTGAATCTGATCCTCGATTCGACGACTGCGGGGGAAATCCCTAGGCATAATTAACGCTGGGCATAGCCCGTTAGGCGCTGGCGCGGGCGACTTCGATCCGCTCGAAACACTCTATCTGGTCGCCAACACGAACATCATTGTAGTTCTTCACACCAATGCCGCATTCGGTACCGGCACGTACTTCGTTGACGTCGTCCTTGAACCGGCGCAGCGACTCCAGTTCGCCTTCATAAATGACAGTGGCGTCACGCAACACGCGAATGGGATTGCTGCGCTTCACATAACCGTCTACCACCAGGCAGCCGGCAATATCACCAAGCTTGGGAGACTTAAAGACATCGCGAACTTCGGCCAGACCGACGATCTGCTCGCGAATCTCTGGAGACAGCATGCCGGTAACTGCCTGCTGAACATCCTCAATAGCCTCATAAATGATGCTGTAGTAGCGCACTTCTACGCCTGACTCTTTGATGGCATTACGCGCCGCGCCATCGGCCCGCACATTAAAGCCAATGATAATCGCCTGCGAAGCCGCAGCCAGATTGACGTCAGACTCAGTAATACCGCCAACACCGGAGTCGATCACTTTAACCACAACTTCATCGTTGGAAAGTTTAATCAATGCATCTCGCAACGCTTCGGCGCTACCGTGAACGTCCGCCTTAACCAGAATTTGCAGCCCCTTTAAACTGCCGCTTTGCATCTGGCCAAAAACGTCTTCAAGTTTTGCGGCCTGCTGTTTAGCAAGCTTGGCATCGCGGGTACGGCCGTGACGGAACTGCGCTACTTCGCGCGCTTTACGCTCGTCGCCCACGACAACCAGTTCGTCACCCGCATTCGGCGTGCCCGAAAGCCCCAACACGGCAACCGGCATGGACGGGGTTGCCTCGGTAACCGGCTGCCCGTTTTCATCCATCATCTTGCGGACGCGGCCGAATACTTCTCCGGCAACAATGGGATCGCCCTGTTTTAATCGGCCGCGCGTCACCAGTGCAGTGGCGACCGTGCCACGGCCCGTTTCCAGACTGGATTCAATGATGACGCCGGCAGCAGCGCCGGTATCAACTGCCTTTAACTCAAGCACGTCAGCCTGCAGCAAAATCGCATCCAGCAAGTCATCAACACCGTCGCCTGTCTTGGCGGAAACATTGACGAACATCGTTTCGCCACCCCAGTCCTCAGGAATGACTTCGTGGACGGACAGCTCATTTCGAACACGATCCGGATCGGCATCCGGACGGTCCATCTTGTTTACCGCAACGATTAACGGAACGCCTGCGGCCTTGGCATGTTTAACCGCCTCTTCAGTCTGCGGCTTAACACCGTCATCCGCAGCGACCACCAGAATAACGATATCGGTAACCTGCGCACCGCGCGCGCGCATGGCAGTAAATGCGGCGTGACCGGGAGTATCCAGAAAGGTAATCTTGCCTTTCTCCAGCTCTACGCTGTACGCACCAATATGCTGCGTAATGCCGCCTGCCTCTCCGTCGGCGACCTTGGCGCGACGAATGTAATCGAGTAACGATGTCTTGCCATGGTCAACGTGGCCCATGATGGTAACCACCGGCGGCCTGCTTACGGGCACTCCGCCAGTTTCCATCGCGCCCAGAATGTCGTCGTCAAGCGCGCTGTCCTTGATTGGCACGGCATTGTGCCCAAGCTCCTCAACAACAAGGATTGCCGTGTCCTGATCAATTACCTGATTGATGGTGGCCATAACGCCGAGACCCATCATGGCCTTGATGACTTCGCTCCCCTTGATGGCCATTTTTTGGGCCAATTCACCCACTGCAATGGATTCCGGTACCTGCACGTCGTGAATGACCGGTGCCGTGGGTTGCTCAAAGCCGTGCTGACTTTCAACGTTTACTGCTGCCGAACGCCGGCGCGGAGCTTTCTTCTTGCGCCGGCGACGCGGATCGGTCGCCACATGCAAAGTAGTGTCCTGAGCTTTGGCACGACGTTGACTGCGTGCTTCGCGCTGGCGCTCTTCACTCTCTTGCTGCGCGGCAAGTCGCGCAGCCGCTTCTGCGGCTTCGCGACGTTGCTCTTCCTCGGTAAGCCGCTGCGACTGCTGTGCTGCCTGCGCGGCCGCCGCCGCAGCCTCAGCTTCTTTACGCTTGGCCTCTTCTTCAGCAGCTTTCTGTGCGGCCACTTCGGCCGCCTTGCGCTCTTCTTCAGCACGCAGAGCTGCTTCTTCAGCAGCCCGTTGGGCTTCCAGTTCTTCTTGCTGCTGGCGCGCTTCCTCTTCCAGGACCTCGCGTTTTACGTACGACTTCTTTTTTCGCACCTCGACATTAACGGTGCGGGAACGCCCCTGACCGCCAGCAACTCGCAATTCTGTCTTCGCCCGACGACTGATTGTGATCTTGCGCGGACTGAGTGTGTCCTTGGTTTCTTTACGCCCGTGGCTGCGACGCAGATGGTTAAGCAATTCCATCTTTGCGTCATCGCTGATAACGTCGTTGGCACCTTCAACCTGCACGCCTGCCTCTCCCAGCTGGACAAGCAGGCGATCTACCGGGACCTTCAGCGTTTCCGCAAATTCTGCAACCGTAACACCGGACATATAACTTCTCCGTCAGCCGACTACGAGCCGGTCTGTTCCTCGCTCTCGAACCAATGAGCGCGCGCCGCCATAATCAACTTGCCGGCACGCTCTTCATCCATATCATTGATTTCGAGCAAATCATCAATGGCCTGCTCGGCGAGGTCTTCCCGCGTAACTACACCGCGACTCGCCAATTCGAACGCCAGACTTTTTTCCATACCGTCGAGGCTCAACAGATCGTCAGCGGGCTCCGCACCGTCAATTTTTTCTTCACTGGCGATGGCGCGCGTAAGCAATACGTCGCGCGCACGGTTACGAAGCTCCTCAACAATACCCTCGTCGAACTCTTCAATCGCAAGCAATTCTTTGGCCGGCACGTAGGCCAGTTCTTCCATTGAAGAATAACCTTCCTGCACGAGAATCAGCGCAACGTCTTCGTCAACATCAAGCTGTTCCATAAACATGCTCAACAGCTCACGCGCTTCCTGCTCGCTCTTTTCATCAGCATCAGCTTCGGTCATTACGTTGAGCTCAAAACCGGTTAACTGGCTGGCCAGGCGAATATTCTGTCCGCCACGGCCAATGGCCTGCGACAATTTATCTTCCTCGACAGCGATATCCATGCTGTTGGACTCTTCATCCAGAACAATGGACGTCACGTCGGCCGGCGACATCGCATTGATCACAAACTGTGCCGGGTTCTCGTTCCACAGAATAATGTCGACGCGCTCGCCTGCCAGCTCATTGGAAACGGCCTGCACACGCGAGCCCCGCATACCCACACAGGCACCTACGGGATCAATGCGCTTGTCATTACTCTTGACTGCAATCTTCGCCCGTAACCCGGGGTCGCGCGCGGCACCCAGAATTTCGATCAGGCCCTGGCCCACTTCCGGGACTTCGATCTTGAACAACTCAATCAAGAACTCGGGAGACGTGCGTGTCAAAAATAACTGCGGACCGCGCGGCTCGCTTCGCACCTCATAAAGCAATGCCTTGATACGGTCATTAGGACGCACCGGCTCACGCGGAATCATCTGCTCGCGCGAGATAATGCCCTCGGCATTGCCGCCAAGATCTACGTATATGCCATTGCGATCAACACGTTTGACCATGCCGCTCAGCAACTCGCCGATACGCTCCTGAAACTGCTCAACGACCTGCGCACGTTCTGCCTCACGAACCTTCTGAACAATAACCTGCTTCGCAGTCTGCGCAGCAATGCGACCAAAATCGACAGACTCAATCGGCTCTTCAACATATTCGCCCGGTTGCGCATCGGGATTGATATCGACCGCATCAAGCATGCGCAATTCGCGAGCCGGCTCCTCCAGCTCGGTGGAGTCATCAGCAAACACCATCCACCGGCGAAACGTGTCGTATTCGCCTGTCTGACGATCAATGGCCACGCGCACGTCAATATCTTCGCCGTGACGGCGACGTGTCGCCGACGCCAACGCGGCCTCGATTGCCTCGAAGATGATTTCCTCGTCTACGCCCTTCTCATTAGAGACGGCTTCGACAACCATCAGAATCTCTTTGCTTTTCATTCTGGTCTACACCATGCAGCCTGACATCAGGCCATCGCTATTCATCAACCGTCATGCATCCGGCACAACGCGCGCCGAATCAATCTCCGGGAAGGGAATCGCAAACGTATCGCCCCCTTCCTTTACCAACACATTCGGCTCGTCGTATCCCACCAACTCGCCCTTGTAATTCCTGCGACCCTGCACCAGCCGCTTCAACTTCACCTTCACCTTACTGCCGACGAAACGCTCAAAATGAGCAACCTTCACCAGCCGACGATTCAATCCCGGTGAAGACACTTCCAGGTTGTATTCCCCCGGAATCGGATCTTCCACATCGAGCAACGCGCTAACTGCTCGGCTGACTGCTGCGCAATCGTCCAGCGTTATGCCGTTTTCACTGTCTATGAACAGCCGCAATACACCGCCACCGATATTGACCTCGATATCGGCCAATTCGTAACCGAGACTCTCGATCTCCGGCTCAAGCAGGGCCACGATCTCTTGTTGCTGCATCGTGCTCATATTTCTACACAACCAAAAAGTGGGCTCAACGGCCCACTTCCGCGCCCACTGTCCTTCGGGCCGCCAATCTCAAATTCAGCAAAATCGCACCAAAACCGCAGGGAAAGGCAGTCAAAAAAAAAGCCCCTTACGGAGACTTATTCTCTAAACTCTCTCCAAGCCATTGATATATGGAGATAAAGCTATCAATTCGGCCCCGCCCAACCACAGCGGGCAGCCATTCTAGCAGAGGCTTACCTGAATTGGCAGTCCCATCAATTATTTAGCGACGGGCGGAGACCGCGAGGTCAGGCGGAATCCAGGATAATTTCCAGTGCGGCGCGTTCGCCGGACTCCATTGCACCTTCCATGCCGCCTGCCAGCCTCGACGTATGCTCGCCCGCAAAATGCAGCCTGCCATGCGGCTCGGCCAGCACCCCACCAAATTCGGTGATTTGTCCGGGCTCACGGTAGGCCAAATGCCCCTGTGTCCATGGGTGGGTCGACCAATTGTGCGCGGTCATGGGACGCAGACATCCGCGGGTGCTCGGGCGCACACGCTCCAGCTCCGCGGCGACCCGCGGGAGAATTTCGGCCTCGGGTAACTGGCGCAAACCCTTGCTGGCTTGTCCGGATATAGCGAGCCACAAGTAGCCTGTGGGCGTATCACCTGGCAGGTTCAGTACCAAGCCCAGCGGGCCGTCCGTCCAAATAGAGGACGGCAGGCCGTCCTCTTCCCAATAGGGTTCGACAATATCGAAGAAAACTTCGATGTGATGTCCGTATGGAATCTGCCGGATCGCTGACGCCTGCAATGGAGGCAGTGCCGGCGCGATAACCATTTGACGAAGCAGTGGCAGTGGCGCCGTGCAAATGACGTGGTCAGCGCGCCAGACCTTGCCGGTTGCATCCTTAACTTCAGCGCCCGCCTCGCCGGACTGCATTCCGGTCACTTTTACACCGGTAGCCACCGGACGATTCAGTAGAGCCGCCATGCCGTCGGTCAGCCGACTCATGCCTCCTTTCAGGTTGCGCAGCGGCTCAATGCCGCCCGATACCTCGGAAAATTTGGCCGAACGCATCAGCCATAGCTCCGAGATATCATCGAGGGAGTCGCCCTCAGCTCTGCTTGCTATCAGCCGCTGAACTTCAGGGCCCGCTCCTGCGGATTGCAGAAACTCACCAAACGACACATCGTATTGAGCAGCTGCAGGATCCAACCACGCGTTCAAGTCGGACAGCGGCGAAGGCCGCGGTAAAAACATGCCACTCAGAAACATCGGGGGTATATCGTGCGCCTGCCCCTGCACAATATTGGCGGGTGAAGCCGGCCATTGATCAACGGCCACGGTCTGACCATTAACGTGAAACGCGAACTGCATACCTGCCCCACGCCACGGAATCGGCTCCAGCCCTAAACGTGTGATCATGTCGAGGATTCGAGCGTAGCTCTTCAGGCTGAACTCACTGCCCCCGGCATCGGGCTTATGCGGCTGATCATCCAATGTGTAGACCCGGCCACCGATGCGCTCGCTGCCCTCGAGTACCAGCACATCAAAGCCCTGATCTTGCAGTAAGACGGCCGCGTTCAGGCCAGCCAGACCCGCACCGATCACAATAACTTGCGCATCGTTGCCTTTACGGGCACATGCCCCCAGCCCCGCAGGCAAAGCAGCGATGGCCCCCGTTGCAGCCAACTGCTTTAAGACACGGCGACGATTCTGATGTCCGGGCATTGGAATTCCCCTCGACTAATAATCCATTCGAAGATCGACTATAGCGTAGCAGCCACCCTACCCAAATACGGAAACTACGTAAAATACCGCCGCGTTCTGTTCGCAATCGCCACCAGCGACAGCATCACAGGCACTTCGACTAATACACCCACTACCGTGGCCAGTGCTGCGCCGGAGCTCAGCCCGAACAGACTGATCGCGACGGCTACGGCCAACTCAAAGAAATTGGAAGTGCCGATCAGCGCGGCCGGAGCAGCCGTCGTGAACGGCACGCGCCATAAATAACCCCAGACGTAGGCAACTATAAATATCCCGTAGCTTTGAATGAGAAGCGGAACTGAGATGAGCGCAATAACCATGGGCTGCGCCAACAGGGTCTGCGCCTGAAAGCCGAACAACAAGATAACGGTGGCCAACAGACCGATAATCGAGAAAGGCTTCAGCCTTCCGGTAAAGGCTGCGATACGCTCGTGATCGCCAGAACCGTCCAGCAATCTTCGAGTCGCATAACCGACAGCAAGCGGTATCACGACGTAAAGAATCACCGATAGCAGCAAGGTCTCCCAAGGGACAACGATATCCGTCACGCCCAGCAGGAGTGCCGCAAGAGGCGCAAAGGCAAAGACCATGATGATGTCGTTGACCGATACCTGTACCAAGGTGTAATTGGCATCGCCACGCACCATCTGACTCCATACAAAGACCATAGCCGTGCATGGAGCTACGCCTAACAGAATCATCCCAGCAATGTATTCTTTTGCCGCTTGCGGTTCGACGAGCCCCGCAAATATGTGCTCAAAAAAGAGAATGCCCAGTGCCGCCATGCTAAACGGCTTGATTAGCCAGTTCACAACCAGGGTTACGCACAAGCCCTTAGGCTTTTTGCCGACATTCTTCAAAGAGGCGAAATCGACATTGACCATCATGGGGTAAATCATTACCCAGATGAAGACCGCGACTACAAGATTGACGCTGGCGTATTCAATTGCAGCTATGTTCTGAAAGATGTTCGGCAACGTCGCGCCAAGAGCAACTCCGACTATGATACAGAGCGCAACCCACAGTGAGAGGTAGCGCTCGAATGCGCCCATCAAGGAAGACGACCGACTGGTCATAACAATTCTTTTTCTATTCTGTTTTTGAGCAAGTTAAATGCCGCATCGAAGGCGGCATCAATTTCGCTTTCTGACCCCTGTGCCTTTGCCGGATCAGGCGTGCTCCAATGAAGCTTCCTGTGTTGGCCGAAAAACGCCGGACAACTTTCACTAGCCGCCCGATCACACACCGTAATCACCAGATCGAACGGCTCTCCGTCGAATTCGTCCCACGACTTGCTGCGCGGCTCATGTACCTCAATACCATGACGCTGCAGAGTGGCGATGGACTTGGGATGAACAAAACCGGCAGGCTTACTGCCTGCGCTGCTAGCCATGTACCTGCCTGCCCCAAGAGCATTAATAAGTGCCTCAGCCATGATCGACCGGCAGGAATTACCCGTACAAACAACCAGAACACGTTTCACCTGACTTTAGACTCCCCGCAATAATCCGTAAGCTCGATGATTGAGCATCCCTTGCGCGTGTCCTCGCGAATGCTGGCAAATTCAACGCTGCAACAGTCTTTGACCATGAAACCGATCAAATCCTGCATGGCCTCGAAATTGGCGGAATAGATGACAGAACGACCTTCCTTACGCGATGCGACGATTCCGGCATTTGCAAGGTGGCTCAGATGAAATGACAGGGTGTTATGCGGCGTGCCCAGCTCGTCACTGAGCGCACCGGCCGCAAGCCCGGCTGAACCGGCTTGCACCAAGAGTCGAAATGCTCGCAGTCGAGTTTCCTGCGAGAGTGCGTCAAACACGATAAGGGCGTTTTGTATATCCATATGTCGACACTAATGGACATATTTTAATATGTCAATAAATCTCGACATAAATCGCTGCGGCTTACGATTGAGCATTCTGAGCTTGTGGCCGGCACCAACCAGCACCGCTTTTGATATTATCTTTGCGGGAGTGAAGCCGATGCACAGCTATCTTACACAAGCACTTGCACAGCCTGTTTCCTGCAGGTGGAAAGGCGGTTGGCGGCAAGCGCTGCTTATCATGATTCTGGGCATATCAAGTTCCGCAGGCTGGGCGAACGATCTCTCCAATATTGATACGGTCACTATTCTCCCGATTGCTTTCCCAGCCGGCCAATCTGGTGAAGAACGCGCCGAAACACTTGAAAGCCTATATGGGGAGCTGGATGACTACATCTATAAAGCCTTGTTAAGAAAGCTCTCGCTCAAAGGATATGTCCTCGAAAAGCCAAGGAACTGGACACGCCCTGCTGACTGGACTGCGACGAGACTGGCAGGCCTTTCACCGGCAGAACTGGCCGACTTAATGCCGGAGCACGCAACTTTCGGAGCGTTTCTGCTCATGGAACAGCTCGACGGTTCCGGTAACTTCGTCGAATCATCTGCAAAAACAATCGTAACCGCGAAAATTATTGAGCGAGCTTCCAAGTCCGTTGCGTGGGAGCAGCGTGCAGAGACACAGTATGCAGAATCGTTTATGCGAAACATTCTGTTTGGCCCCCCCACATGGCTCACTCCGGACAAACACATCGCGGTAGAAAAGGCGTTTTCACAATTATTTGAGGAATTACCTGAACAATGGTGACGGCACAAATGTGGAGAGAGAAAATGCATCCAAAATCTATTGGCCGTTCGATCGTCGTGGTGCTGCTGGCCCTACTGCTGCCTGGCTGCGCCATCAACAGCGAGGGATTGGTGCCTGATGAGCCCGTCAAGGTGTCACGGCATATTGCCAAGACTGTAAGAATTATGCCTGTCGCGGGCGGACGGGATTCGTCATTTGGCCGGGAGGCGTATATCACCAACGAAAAGTTTGAGGTGGCGCTCTCTCAGGCATTGTCGGAGTCGGGGCTCTTTGATGCTGTTGTCACGGCAGGCAACGCCGACTTCAATTTGCACAGCGAGATTATTACGTTGTCCACCGAAGGCGGCGTAAGCCCCTTGTATGCAATTGTCATGCAGTACTGGATTACAGACCCTGCAACAGAAGCGGAAATCTGGCGCCGAGGAATCAATTCCCGACATCAGGTTCAATGGAACGAAGCCTTTGCCGGCGGCACCCGAATAATTATGGCGGTCGAAGGCGCTACGCAGAAAAACCTGACCAAGCTCATCCGAGCTCTGGAGGAGTCAGAGCTGGAGTAAGCCGGAATACACAAAAAAACGGCCCGAAGTCAGGCTGTAACTAACAGCAATAACTTCGAGCCGTGTTCGGTTGGTAGCGGGGGTAGGATTTGAACCTACGACCTTCGGGTTATGAGCCCGACGAGCTGCCAGACTGCTCCACCCCGCACCTGAGGACGCGCATACTACCGGTTCAGGTAGGTTGACGCAAGCAGCCCTCCGAAAAGTGATTCTGCCGTGCCCGGCTAAAACGCCTGGCTTCCGATCACTGCCCCGCACCAGGCTAGCAAAGGCTCCGAAAATACGCCCAGCAGCAGCATGGCCAGCGCATTTGCACTTAGCACCAAACGAATATTAATCGGTGCCACAAGCGGCTCCACGGTATCGCTGGTCTCAAAATACATGTAGCGCAGAACCCGCAGATAGTAGAACGCCCCGACGACGGAGAATAATACGGCCACAACAGCAATCCATGTTTGCTCAACATTGATTAATGCTACCAGCACATTCAGTTTGGCAAAGAAGCCTACGAAGGGTGGGATGCCGATCATGCTCACCATGACAAACAACATCATGACTGCAAACCATGGGCTGCGTTCATTCAGACCACGAAAATCAGCAATATTTTCCGCTTCGTAGCCGCGCTTGCTCAGCAGGATCACCGTACCAAACGCTGCGGCCGCCATGATCGCGTAGACAATGGTATAAAACAAAGCCGCTTGCTGGCCCGCAGCCGTCCCCGTCGCGAACGCAATCAGAATAAAACCCACGTGACCGATAGTGGAATAAGCCAACATGCGCTTGATGTTGCTTTGGGCAATAGCAATTACGTTACCGAGAATCAACGACAACACACCCAGGCCCGTCAGCATCGGCGCCCAAACCTCGACCACTGGCTCAAGCGCCGTCAATAGCAATCGTGTGAGCATGGCAAATGCCGCCAGCTTGGGCGCGGTTCCGACGAATAGCGTCACGCTGGTCGGGGCACCGTGGTAAAGGTCAGGCACCCAGTTGTGGAACGGCACCGCGCCAAACTTGAAAGCGATGCCCACCATGATGAATGCGGTACCGAGCAAAACGGCGGGCGTAACGCTACCCTCTCCGGCAAGCGCAGCAGCGATCTGATCCAGCTGCAACGTAGCGGTAGCACCGTAAATCAGCGACATACCGAATAACAATACGCCGGAGGCAATGGCACCCAGCACAAAGTATTTCATTGCCGCTTCTGCCGCGACCGGTGACTCTCGATCAAAAGCCACCATGGCATAGAGCGCCAGTGACATCAGCTCAAGCCC
The DNA here is from genome assembly GCA_030426355.1 of Gammaproteobacteria bacterium. Lineage (GTDB taxonomy): Bacteria > Pseudomonadota > Gammaproteobacteria > Steroidobacterales. The sequence goes on along the minus strand of JAUHYQ010000004.1, from coordinate 38,605 downwards.
CAGGTACATGGTCAGCATGCTGTGCGCCGAAATCATCACCAACATGCCCAGCGTGGCAAACAGGCCGAGCAGGTAATACTCGCCCTTTAGCAATGCACGGTCTTTCAGATAGCCAAAGGAGTACACAAACACGACGCCAACAAGCAGCAACGTAAACAACTTAAGGACCCTTGCCAATCCATCCGCGACATAACTGCCACTGAACGTCAGCTGGCTGCCCTCAGGAAGCGCTCCGCCCGCAAACCAGGCTGCCACCGTCAGCGTCGCTAATGACAACCAGAGCGTGATGCTCTTGCGCTGTTCGCTCACAAACAAATCCGCCAGCAATACGACACAGATCCCGATAGCCAGCGCTATCTCGGGCAGAGCCGGAGCAAATTGTGGGGCTATAAAGCTCATCCTGCGAATCCTGTCCTGTTTGCGCTACAACTTTGACTGAGTAACGTGGGTGATCAGATTGACCAGAGTCGGCTCCATCATTTCGATGAGCGGCGCCGGGTACAAACCGAGCGCCAGCACACTTGCTGCCAAAATCAACAGCAACAGGCCTTCGCGCCGGTTCATGTCCTGCAAATCCTTCACATGATCGTTAGCGATATCACCAAAAACCACGCGCTTTACCATCCATAGCGTGTAGGCGGCACCCAGCACAAGTGTGGTTGCTGCCAGAAACGCATACCAGAAGTTGGCCTGATAACTTGCCAAAATAACCAGGAACTCACCGACGAATCCGGAGGTACCCGGCAATCCGGCATTGGCCATGGAGAAAAACACCATCAGTGCCGCGAATTTTGGCATGGTGTTTACCACCCCACCGTAATCCGCGATCTGTCGAGAATGCATGCGGTCATACAACACGCCTACGCACAAGAACATGGCACCGGAAATCAATCCGTGAGAAATCATTTGCACCATGGCGCCGGTCACGCCCATCTGCACGCCGCTCATGCCGTCGGCCAACGACGTGTTGCGCAAAATTGCCCAGACCAGAAAAAAGCCCAGCGTCACAAAACCCATGTGCGCAATCGATGAATACGCTATGAGTTTTTTCATGTCCGTTTGCACCAGCGCAACAAAGCCGATGTAAACCACTGCGATCAGGGACAAGGCGATCATAAAGCCATCCAGCACCGCGCTGGCATCGGGCGCGATCGGCAGGCTGAAACGCACAAAACCGTAACCGCCCATTTTTAGCAACACTGCGGCCAGCACCACCGAGCCGCCGGTCGGCGCTTCGACGTGCGCATCCGGGAGCCACGTGTGCACTGGCCACATCGGCACTTTGACCGCAAACGCCACCAGAAAGGCCAGAAATATCCACAACTGCGCGCTCGACGGCAATGGCAACAGATGAAAATCAAGAATGCTGAAACTACCAGACTGCAGATAGAGGTAGACCAATGCCACCAGCATCAGCACAGAGCCAAGAAAAGTGTAGAGGAAGAATTTGACAGTGGCATAGACTCTTCGCTCGCCGCCCCAGACGCCGATTATGATGAACATCGGAATAAGCATGGCCTCCCAGAAAACGTAGAAGAGCATGGCATCGAGTGCGGCGAATACGCCAATCATCAGGCCTTCAAGAATGAGAAATGCTGCCATGTACTGGGCAGGATGCTTCTTGATCACCTCCCAGCCGGCAACAATAATCATGGGCGTCAGGAATGTGCTCAACAATATCAGCGGTGTCGAAATACCGTCTACGCCGAGGTAGTACTCAATATTGAAGGCTGGAATCCAGGCCACACGCTCGACAAATTGCATGTCCGCCGTGCCAAAGTTAAATCCGGTATAGAGCGCCAGACTCAACACAAACGTGACCAGCGAAATGGCCAACGCCAGCCAACGATCAAGGCGCGCAGCCGTGCGACTGCCGACGGCCAATACCAGCAGACCGCCGACGACAGGTAACCCGATTAATATGCTTAACAGTCCCACGTTGTCCTACCAAATAAACCAGGCAATAAGTATGCACAGCCCGATGACCATGGCGAACGCATAGTGATAAAGGTAACCGGTCTGAATCCTGCGTACCTTTCCGGCGATCCAGCCGACAGCGTTTGCCGACCCGTTGACCAGGGCACCGTCAATGACGGCGGCATCGCCACCGCGCCACAGCCCCTGCCCTAACATTCGCGAGGCTCGCGCAAGCACTTTTTCATTGAAATCATCAAGGTAGTACTTATTGTCGAGCAGCCGGTACAAGAACTCGGTGCGCTCTTTTATTGCCTTGGGCAACAACGGGTTCTTCAGGTACAAGTACCAGGCGACCACCACGCCCGCAAACGCCAATAGCAGAACGGGTGACTGCAATCCGTGCAGCAGAAAACCGAAGGCACCGTGAAAATCGGCACCCAGTTCGGCCAACACGTCGTGCGGCGCGGCCACAAAAATTGCTCCGGCAAAGTAATCATCAAACAACACCGGGCCAATGGTCGGCCATCCGATAAGCAGCGATGGTATGGCCAGCAGCACCAGGGGTACCCTCACAACCCAGGGCGACTCATGCACATGATGCCGGGCATCTTCATCCATGCGCTCTTTGCCGTGAAAGACCAGAAAGAACATCCGAAACGTGTACAGCGCGGTAACGAATACACCCGCCAGCACGCAGAAATATGCATAACCGGATCCGGCAATGGTTGAGTGCCCTACCGCTTCAATCAATGCATCCTTCGAAAAGAAGCCCGCGGTACCCGGAAAACCGATCAGTGCCAGCGAACCCGCAAGGCTGGTCCAGTAAGTAATCGGCATGTACTTCTTCAGACCGCCCATTTTCCGCATGTCCTGCTCGTGATGCAGACCGATAATGACTGAGCCTGCTGCCAGGAACAGCAGCGCCTTGAAAAATGCATGCGTCATCAGGTGATACACACCGGCTGCATAAGCGGACGCACCCAATGCAACCGTCATGTACCCGAGCTGCGATAGCGTGGAATATGCCACCACCCGCTTGATATCGTTCTGCACCAAGCCCAGGAAGCCGGTAAACAATGCGGTCGTCGCACCAATGACGATTACGAACGTCAGCGCTGTTTCGCTGAGCTCGAACAAAGGCGACATGCGCGCGACCATAAACACACCCGCAGTCACCATCGTGGCTGCGTGGATCAATGCGGAAATCGGAGTCGGGCCCTCCATGGAGTCGGGCAACCAGACGTGCAGCGGCACTTGGGCGGACTTGCCCATGGCGCCGACAAACAAGCAGATACAGGCCACCGTCAGCAATGACCAGTTCGCATCGCCCACAATGTTGATTTGTGCGGCGGCAATGCCCTCGGCAGCGGCAAAGGTGTCGCCGTAATCCAGGCTGCCGGTAAACATCAGCAGGGCCGCGATGCCCAGCAGAAAGCCAAAATCGCCGATACGATTCACCAGAAACGCTTTCATGTTGGCAAAGATGGCCGTGGGTCGCTTGTACCAGAACCCGATCAGCAGATACGAGACCAGTCCGACGGCTTCCCAGCCAAAAAACAACTGCAAGAAGTTATTGGCCATGACCAGCATCAGCATGGCAAAGGTAAACAGGGAGATATAACTGAAAAAGCGCTGATAACCGGGATCGTCGTGCATATAGCCGATGGTGTAGATATGCACCATCAGCGAAACAAAAGTGACCACCACCATCATGAGAGCGGTGAGCCGGTCAACCAGAAAACCGACTTCCATGTTGATGCCACCAACCGACATCCACTGATAAACCGTACCGTTATAAGTACCCAGATCGCCGAACAGCATGCTGTAAAGCGTATAGACCGAAAGCAGACAGGACGTTGCCACGCCCGCGATGGTCACGGTGTGCGCGCCCATCCTGCCAACCTGCTTACCAAAGAGCCCGGCTACTAGCGCGGCAACCAGCGGGCTCAGAACAACGGTGAGGTAAATATTCTCCACGATGCCCCCTAGCCCTTCATCGAATTCATGTCTTTGACGTTGATGCTACTGCGCGTCCTGAACAGCACCACCAAAATAGCCAAACCGATAGCAGCTTCCGCAGCCGCAACCGTCAATATGAAAAACACAAAAACCTGACCCGCCGTATCATCTAAAAATCGGGAGAACGCAATAAAGTTAAAGTTCACAGCCAGCAGCATGAGCTCTATGCACATGAGCAGCAGAATCATGTTTTTCCGATTGATGAAAATACCGGCCACAGCGATGGCAAACAGCGCGCCGGAAAGCATCAAATAATGCGTCAGGGTCAACATTCAGTCTCGCTCCGCATCCATCTTGACGATCCGCACGCGGTCAGCGCGTTTCACTGCAACCTGCTTGCTGATGTCTTGCTGCTTCAGATTCGGGCGCTTGCGCATGGTTAACACTATCGCGGCGACAATTGCCAATAGCAGAACGAAGGCCGCAAGCTCAAACGGATACACATACTCCGTGTACAGCACCGCTCCCAACTCGGCTGTATTACTGAAGTCTGCAGCGGCGGGCTCGATGCGAGCTGCGGCCGGAAGCCCCTGATCGCGTAGCCAAACCACGCTCCATATCTGCGCAACCGCAACAACGGCAACAATAATGCCAATTGGCGCGTAAGTCAGAAAACCCTGTCGCAAGGTATCGCTGTTGATATCCAGCATCATCACCACAAACAAGAACAAAACCATAACGGCGCCGACATAGACCAGCACCAGCACAATGCCCAGAAACTCTGCCTCAAGCATCAGCCACAACACGGCGCTGGTCACAAAAGCCAGCACCAGGAACATGGCCGAATGCACCGGGTTACGGGATGCAATAACGCCCACGGCCGCCGCCAGCAGCACAAACGCATACATACCGAAAAAGATCAGTTCAAACATAAGCGATTACCGATACCGGGCATCCGCGGCTTTGTCAGCAGCAATAGTCGCTTCATACTTGTCGCCAACAGCCAGCAGTTTTTCTTTAGTCATGATGTTCTCGCCCCGGTTTTCCATGTGGTACTCGAAAACACGGGTTTCAACGATGGCATCCACCGGACAGGCTTCTTCACAGAAGCCGCAGTAAATGCACTTGAACAGGTCGATGTCGTAGCGAGTGGTGCGCCGGGTCTGGTCCTCGCGCTCCTCCGACTCAATAGTGATCGCCAGCGCCGGACAAACTGCTTCGCACAACTTGCAGGCGATGCAACGCTCCTCACCATTGGGATAACGGCGTAATGCATGCAAGCCGCGAAAACGCGGCGATTGCGGCGTCTTTTCCTCGGGATACTGAACAGTAATCTTCTTGACAAAAAGATTACGCAAAGTCAGGCGCAGGCCTTGCAACAGCTCCCAAAGAAAGAACGTCTTAAAAACTCGTGCTATCGCATTCATGCAATACACCCCTTGCGGTTTCCCTTAAACACTCCAGGGCCCAACCTTCAAATAGACCATCACGCCCTCAACGGCGATCCAGACAATGGTGATCGGAATAAAAACTTTCCAGCCAAGCCGCATAATCTGGTCATAGCGATAACGCGGAAACGTCGCGCGGAACCACAAAAAACAAAACAGGAAAAAGCAGGTCTTGGCAGCCAGCCAGAACAAGCCCGGCATCATCAGGAACTCCAAAGGCGTGCCAATCAGGAAACTCCAGCCAGCAAACACCGACTCCCAGCCGCCCAGAAACATCACAGCCGTAAGCGCCGAAATCAGGATCATGTTGGCATATTCGCCGAGGAAGAACATCGCAAAAGCAGCACCGGAGTATTCGACATGAAAACCCGCGACAATCTCGGACTCGCCTTCAGCGACATCAAAAGGTGCCCGATTGGTTTCTGCTAATCCGGAAATAAAATAAACAACAAACAGCGGAAGCAATGGCAACCAGAACCAGCTCGTCACTCCGCCCTGCTGCGCTTCGACAATATCGCCCAGATTCAGGCTTTTACTCGCCATCAGGACGCCGACCAAAGCAAAGCCCATGGCAATTTCATAAGCCACGATCTGTGCCGCCGAGCGCATCGCGCCCAGGAGTGCATACTTGGAGTTGGTGGCCCATCCAGCAAGAATGACGCCGTACACACCCAGCGAGGTCAGCGCCAGCACGTACAACAAACCGGCATTGATGTCGGCAATGGCAAACCCCGGAAACAGCGGGATCACCGCCCACGTCGCGAGCGCAGGAACCAGCGTTAACAGCGGAGCGATGATATACAGAAACCGACTCGACTTTGCCGGCACCAAAACTTCTTTCATGAGAAGCTTGATAACGTCGGCAAAGGGCTGCAACAGTCCACGCGGGCCCACCCGGTTCGGGCCGATGCGGTTTTGCATATAACCAATAATCTTGCGCTCGGCCAATGTCAGAAATGCCACGCAAATAATGACGGTTAACATCACGGCGACAATCTGCGCCGCCTTAATGACGAGCCAGACGACCAGTTCGGGCAAGAAACTCAGCAAAAAGCCTTCGATTGCGGTAAATAGAGATTCAAACATGGCGCACCGTTATGCCGTCTTGCGCCAGTCGGGCGCCGCTACCTGTGTTTGCTGCAAGGAATCAGCACGACGCACAAGTCCGTCTACAGCGTAGATGGGCACATCCAGATCCGTTGCGGTCACTGCGACCTCCGGCACCGGCTCCAGTTTCCGGGCAACAGCTTGCGGCTCAATACTTTCCAAAGCATGCAGCTCATCACGCACCGCTTCCGATGAGACGTACTCGAATCCCGGCACGTCGAGCAAATTGCCGAGCACCCGCAAGACTTTCCAGGCGGGCCTCGACTCACCGACAGGCGGCACCACGCCGGCAAAGCTCTGCCAGCTTCCCTCAGCATTCACAAACGTGCCTGATGTTTCAGCAAATGTGCCGATTGGCAGCACGACATCGGCATGCTCGCTGGCGCTGTAGGTAAGCCACGGCGAAAGGGCCACGATAAAATCAGCTTCTGCCAGTGCATTCATGGCACCCACGGCATCGGCGCAATCGAACTCGGGTTCGACGGCAGTCAGCAGCAGTGCCTTCAGCGGCGACGCCAGCATCTGACCGAAATCATGGCCAGCCGAACTGACCGCCGTGCCCGCTGGCCCGCGGTGGGGCAATGCACCGGCGTAAGCAACACCTGCGGCATTGGCCCCTTCGGTCACCATCCCGAGACTGGCACCGGTGGCCTCGGACAAGCGTCTTGCCGCTGCCACCACATCGGCAAACGCCGGGTGACGAAGCGCCATCTGCCCCAACACAATGCTGGCAGAAGGCTGCTGCAGCGACTTGGCGATAGTGAGATGTGCCGCGCTACCACCCGAACCTTCGGCCGCCGCAATAACCTGGTTCAGCTCGTTTACGAAATCAGCGGACGGTTCAACAATATGCTCCGCCAACGGAAACAGGAACTCGTACTCAGCCGCGTTAATTAAACTCACGGCGGCTCCCCTGAGCGCGGCTTTGCGCACCCGATGAGCCAGCAACGGCACTTCGCGGCGAAGATTGGAGCCGACAATCAACAGGCCGTCCAGCTCCTCTATACCGGCGATGGTGGTACCCAGACCCGGCAGCAACGCCTCACCGTCCTGCCCGCGAAAATCCCGGCGACGCAGTCGGTGATCAATATTGCCCGAACCCAGATGACGCATCAGCCGACTGGCGAGGTATGCTTCTTCGACAGTTGCGGACGGCGATACCCATGCGCCAAGGGCGTTGGCACCGTCGGTTACCGCAACCTGCCGCAACCCCGCCGCTGCTTTTTCGAGCGCTTCTTCCCAGCTGGCCTCGCGCAGTTTGCCGTCAACACGCACCAGCGGTGTGGCTATTCTGTCGTCGCTATAAATGCCTTCATAGCTAAATCGATCGCGATCCGAAAGCCAGGTCTCGTTCACTGACTCGTTGTCGCGGGGCACTATGCGCTTTAGCTTGCCACGCAAGACATGTGCATAAATATTTGAGCCAAGACAATCGTGTGGCGCAATGGTGGCCCGCTGTTCCATTTCCCAGGCACGGGCACTCATCCGGTACGGCTTGTTATTCAGCGCACCTACAGGGCACAGGTCGATAATGTTGCCAGACAACTCGTGATCCACGCTGTTTTCTATAAAGGTGCCTATCTCCATGCGATCGCCGCGACCAAAAGCACCTAATTCCTGTATACCTGCTATTTCCTGACCAAAGCGGACGCAACGAGTACAGTGTATGCAGCGCGTCATGTCAGTGGACACCAGTGGCCCGAGATTCTTGTCGGCGACAACTCGCTTGCCTTCGTTGTAACGGGATATGCCGCGGCCGTAACCCACTGCTATATCCTGCAATTCACATTCGCCACCCTGATCGCAAATCGGGCAATCCAGCGGGTGATTGATCAACAGAAATTCCATCGTGGCTTTCTGAGCCTCGATCGCATATTCGTTACGTGTATACACCTGCATGTCCGGCGTAACAGGCGTGGCGCAAGCGGGCAAAGGCTTGCGGGCATTTTCCACCTGCACCAGACACATACGGCAGTTGGCCGCTATGGACAATTTGGGGTGATAACAAAAGCGCGGAATATAAATGCCCGCCGCATCCGTTACTTCAATAATCATTTGCCCGGTGCGAGCCTCAAGCTCATGCCCGTCAACGGTGATTTTGATCGTGTCCTGACTCATCGCTTTGGTATCGCGCCTCAGGCCGCCTCACGCTTCGATTCAACAATCGAGCGGCCGCCGTTATTAATCATGTATTCGAATTCATGTCTGAAATGCTTAATAAAGCTCTGCACCGGCCAGGCTGCTGCATCGCCCAACGCGCATATGGTATGACCTTCGATTTTGTTAGCCACGCCCACCAGACGATCCAGATCGCCGGGCTTACCACCGCCGCTGCGAATCCGCGTCAGCATCCGGTGTAACCAGCCCGTGCCTTCGCGACACGGCGTACACTGGCCGCAGGATTCGGAATGATAAAAACGTGCGATTCGGTGCAAGACTTTGACCATGCACGTGCTGTCATCCATCACCATCATGGAACCGGTGCCCAATGACGAACCCGCTTTTTGCAGCGAATCGTAGTCCATGGTGATATCCATGATGTTGGCAGCCGGCATTACCGGGACCGATGAACCGCCGGGTATCACCGCCTTAAGCCGCCCGCCGTTGAGCATTCCGCCGGCGATTTCCAGCAAATCCTTAAAGGGTATGCCTAACGGCAACTCAAAATTGCCCGGCTTGTTGACGTGACCCGAGACAGAAAAAATCATGGTGCCGCCGGAATTTTCGACGCCCATGGAGGAAAACCATTCGGGCCCGTTACGCAATATGGCCGGCACCGATGCAAAACTCTGTGTGTTGTTAACAGTGGTAGGTTTACCGTAAAGCCCGAAGTTCGCCGGGAACGGCGGCTTAAACCGCGGTTTTCCAGGCTTACCCTCCAGCGATTCAATCAAACCGGTCTCTTCACCGCAGATATAAGCACCGGCACCAACAAAAGTGTGCAAATCGAAATCAATACCGGAACCGCGAATATTTTTGCCTAACAGACCTGCCGCGTAGGCCTCTTTCAGAGCCGCCTCAAAACGCGGGACAGGCTCGTCCATGAATTCGCCGCGAATGTAGTTATAACCAACGGTCGCGCCCATGGCGAAACCGCCGATGGCCATCCCTTCAATCAGGGCATGAGGATTAAAGCGCAGAATGTCACGATCGTGGCACGTGCCGGGCTCGCTTTCATCTGAATTACAAACGGCATATTTTTGAATTCCCGGATCTTTGGGCATGAAACTCCATTTCAGCCCCGTCGGAAAACCGGCGCCACCCCGGCCCCGCAAACCCGATGCTTTGAGCTTGTCGATAATGTCCGCTACGCTGAGTTTACCTTCCAGCACCTGCTGCCAGACCTCGTAGCCGCCTGTGGCGCGATACGCTTCCATTGTCCACGGTTGATCGGCGCCGAGCGTCGTCAGACAGACCTGATTGCGCGGGTAATCCATTGCCGGCCTCTAATCCAGTGCGTCCAGAATCTCATCCACGCTCGCAGGCGTTAGATTCTCGTAGAACTTGTGGTTAACCATCATCATCGGAGCGCCCGTACATGCTGCCAGACACTCTTCCTCAATCTTCAAAAATATTTTGCCATCCGCCGTACTTTCGCCCGTCTTGATGCCGTATTTATTTTCGATGTGCGACACAATCTCGTCGCTGCCGCGAAGCATGCAGGAGACGTTGGTGCAAACGGATACGCAGTGACGGCCCACTTTTTCTGTTTCGAACATGGAATAAAAAGCGGCGACTTCATAAACCTGCACTGGCTCAAGATCCAGATAATCGGCCACCGCATCCATAAGCGCCGGTGTCAAATAACCCTGATTCTCATGCTGCACAATGTGTAGCGCCGCAATTACAGCCGAGCGCTGTTTCCCTTGCGGGAATTTCGCAATCCAGTGATCTATCTCTTCGCGAGCATGGCCGCTCAGCTGCGCTTTCATTTCGGTGTTCATCAATAACTACCGGTCTATTTCCCCGAACACGACATCCTGCGTACCGATAATGGCAACCACGTCGGCCAGCATATGCCCCTCCACCATTTCGTTCATGGCGGACAAATGCGCAAAGCCCGGCGCGCGAACCTTTAAGCGATATGGCTTGTTAGCACCATCGGAAATCAGGAACACGCCGAACTCGCCTTTAGGATGCTCGACTGCCGCGTAGGCTTCACCTGCAGGGACGCTGTACCCCTCGGTAAACAGTTTAAAGTGATGAATGAGCGACTCCATGTCGCCTTTCATTTCCGCACGCGTCGGCGGTACCAGCTTATGGTCATCCACCATAACCGGCCCCGGGTTCTTGCGTAACCATTCCACGCACTGCCGGACAATACGATTTGACTGACGCAGTTCTTCGACACGCACCAAATAGCGGTCGTAACAATCGCCGTTGACACCGACCGGAATATCGAAATCCAGATCGGCATATACCGCGTATGGCTGTTTCTTGCGCAGATCCCACTCCACGCCTGAACCGCGCAACATGGGGCCGGTAAAGCCCAGCGCCTTGGCTCTCTCGGGGGAAACCACGCCGATATTGACCGTGCGCTGCTTCCAGATGCGGTTGTCAGTCAGCAGAGTCTCGTATTCGTCAATGCGGGCCGGAAAACGATCAGTGAAGTCCTGAATAAAATCCAGCATCGTGCCGGAACGCGCGGCGTTCATGCGCGCCACATCCTTTTCGTTATGCCACTTGGACGGCTGATAATGCGGCATGCTGTCCGGCAAATCACGATACACACCACCGGGCCGATAATAGGTCGCGTGCATGCGCGATCCCGACACGGCTTCGTAGCAATCCATCAGGTCTTCGCGCTCGCGAAAGCAGTACAGGAACATGGTCATGGCTCCGATATCGAGACCATGAGCTCCTAACCACATCAGGTGATTCAGGATCCGCGTGATTTCATCGAACATGACGCGAATATACTGAGCCCGCACCGGCACCTTGGTGCCCAACAATTTTTCTATTGCTAATACATAGCCGTGCTCATTGCACATCATCGACACGTAATCGAGTCGATCCATATAACCAATGCTTTGGTTAAAGGGCTTTGATTCGGCCAACTTTTCCGTAGCCCTGTGCAGCAAGCCTATATGCGGATCCGCTTTTTGGATGGTTTCGCCATCCATCTCAAGGATCAGACGCAGCACACCGTGGGCAGCCGGATGCTGCGGACCAAAGTTGAGGGTGAAATTCTGGAACTCAGCTGCCATCGCCGAACTTCCTGATTTCATCGCTGTATCGATTATCGTCACGGATGGTACGGGGCACCAACGTCCGTGGCTCTATCTGAACGGGTTCATAGACCACTCTGCCCTGCTCTTCGTCGTAGCGCACTTCCACGTTGCCACTCAGGGGAAAATCTTTGCGGAACGGATGACCAATAAAACCGTAGTCCGTGAGAATGCGGCGCAAGTCGGGGTGACCTTCAAACAGGATTCCGAACAGGTCAAACGCTTCACGCTCGTACCAGTTTGCAGACGGCCATACACCCACCACGGACGGGATTATCGGGGGATTACTAGCACCCGTGTACACCCGCAAACGGAGGCGCGTGTTATGAGAAAGTGACAACAGGTGATACACCGCCGCAAACCGTTGCGAATCGAAGACAGTATCGGCATCGGGGACAATCACCTCGCGTTCAACACCGCGACTGAACCCACTGCTGGTTGCGCTGCGGGTTTGCCACTCGCTTTCGCCGTACTGCAAATAATCCACGCCGCACAAATCGACCAGAGACTCGAATGCAAAGCCGGGTTCGTCACGTAATGCTGTTGCGACATGCACCAGGTCGGCTTTATCCAACTCGTAGGTCAGTTCATCGCATATAGAGGGCACCTGATGCAGTTGCTCACCGAAGCGCTCTGCAATACTGGCCGCCAAAGCCTGATAACGATTGTTAAGTGACATCGTAGTTTACCGGTTTATCGTGCTTTCGCGGCGAATTTTGTTTTGCAGCTGGATAATGCCGTAGAGCAGTGCCTCAGCTGTGGGAGGACAGCCCGGCACGTAAACGTCAACCGGCACGATGCGGTCGCAGCCGCGCACGACGGAGTATGAATAGTGGTAGTAACCCCCGCCGTTCGCGCAAGAACCCATTGATATCACCCAGCGCGGCTCGGTCATCTGGTCGTAGACCTTGCGCAATGCGGGTGCCATCTTGTTGCACAGTGTTCCTGCAACGATCATGACATCCGATTGCCGCGGGCTGGGCCTGAAGATCACACCAAACCTGTCCAGATCGTAACGCGACGCACCCGCTTGCATCATCTCGACAGCACAGCACGCCAACCCAAAACTCATCGGCCACATCGAACCCGTGCGAGCCCACTTGGCCACGGGGCTCTCCGTCGCCCAGTCAATCAGATGGCCCATCTTGGTAACAACGAAACCTTCCTGCTGATGGGTTGTCGGCAGGTCAGTTGGCAGGGTTTCGGTCAATCCCATTCAAGCGCACCCTTTTTCCATTCGTAAATAAAACCCACTACCAGTACCAGTAGGAAAATACCCATAGCGACCAGCCCGAATGATCCAATTGCATCGAGAGATATCGCCCACGGGAAAAGGAAGGCTATTTCGAGGTCAAAAATTATGAAGAGTATGGCGACGAGGTAATAACGCACGTCAAACTTCATGCGCGAATCGTCGAAAGCTTCGAACCCGCACTCGTACTGGGACAGCTTGGCGGCATCTTTAGATCCGCGACCGAGCGTAAAACCCAATGCCAAAAGCACAAGCCCGATAATCGAGGCAATGCCCAAGAACATCAGGGCCGGTACGTAATTTTGAACCAACATGATTCTTTCCGTAATTAATGGTGCCGATGGCCGGACTCGAACCGGCACGGCTCGCGCCACTGCCCCCTCAAGACAGCGTGTCTACCAATTCCACCACATCGGCTAAACCAGGATTCTTACTGCAATGTTTCCTGTTCTTCCGGACTAGCGGCATCCGTTGCCGCCTCCGTTTCAAGCTCCGGCAAAGCCGGTAATTCAAAATCGTCGCTCACACCCAAACCGGTTGGCGCTGTCGGTGCAACCGTGGTTTCAATTGCGGGAGCTGTCTCAAGCAAGCTGCCCGCAACCTCAACATCACGGTTCAGGTATGCCAAGCCCATGCTGGTCGCGAAAAATGCCGTCGCTGCGATCGCCGTGGAACGGGACAAAAAATTGCCCGAACCGCGGGCACCGAAAACTGTCCCGGATGCGCCCGCGCCGAAACCGGCACCTGCGTCAGCGCCCTTGCCTTTCTGCAGCATCACCAGACCGATGATCGCTGCCGCTATCAGCACATGCGCTATTAATAAAAGAGTATTAGCTGTATTCATATGACTTCTTCAATTTCAAACAGTCGCGGCACGACAAATGGCGAGGAACTCATTCGCTTCCAGCGAAGCCCCGCCAATCAAGCCACCGTCAATATCCGGCATGGAAAAAAGTTCCGCAGCATTAGCGGCTTTTACACTGCCGCCGTACAGCAACCGCAAATCCGCAGCTATTTTAGCACTACGCTTGGCCGCCATTGAGCGCAAGGCAGCATGAACTTCCTGAGCCTGCTCCGGGGTCGCGGTTTCACCGGTGCCAATGGCCCAAACCGGCTCATAGGCAACCACGGCCCGAGCGAAGGCTTCTATGCCAACCACATCGACCACCGCGCTGAATTGGCTGCCAATCACCTGCAACGTGCTGTCAGCCTGACGCTCATCCAGTGTTTCGCCAAGACACAGGATCGGAATCAAATTATTTTCTTGTGCTGCCAAGAACTTACGGGCTATTTTTCCATCGCTTTCTCCGAGCAGGGCGCGCCGCTCAGAATGACCGATGATGACGTACTGGCAACCCACGTCCGCCAGCATTGCGCCCGAAATCTCCCCGGTAAAGGCTCCGTTGGCCTCGGTATAAAGATCCTGGCCACCCAGCGCTACAGGGGCCTCGCCAATGGCGGCTGCCACCTGGGGAATGTAGACAAACGGCGGGCAAACCAGCATTTCCATGCCTTCCAGACCCGCGCCGGCCGTTATGCCCTGCATCAGCCCGGCCACGCTTTCGCGCGAACCGTTCATCTTCCAGTTGCCTGCCACCAGCGGTGTGCGCATTGCCTCGCTTCCCAGTAAAAAAGCCGGCCCTGAATGGTCCGGCACTTGCGGGGCGGAAGGTTAGCCCTCCGCCCGCTGAAAATCAATGCGTAACAACCCCGATAACGCCGCTAGGCAGCACTTTTGACCGCGTCCGCAATGCGCCCGGCGACCTCGCCCACTTCGGACTCGTCCTCACCTTCGACCATAACGCGCACGACCGGCTCTGTGCCCGATGCACGCAGTACAACGCGACCCCGGTCGCCCAACTGGGCCTCGACCGCGCGGACGACGCTGAGAATAGCCTCCGCTTCAAGATCCGGCGTGCTTGCAACACGCACATTCAGCAAGGTTTGCGGGAACCGGGGCATCCGCCCTGCAAGTTCAGCCAGGGTGCGACCCGACTCCCTTAATACCGCGAGAACCTGCAATGCGCTCACCAGGCCGTCGCCAGTCGTGGTTTTATCCAGGCATAAAAGATGCCCCGACGTCTCACCGCCCAACATACCGTCATGTTGCTGCAACATTTCGAGCACATAGCGATCGCCTACATTGGCTCGCATAAACGGTATGCCCAGGGCCAGCAAGGATTTTTCCAGCCCCAGATTACTCATGAGGGTGCCCACGACCGGGCCGCGCAGCGTACCCTGCTCGTTGCGCGCAGTGGCGAGCACATGCAGCAACTGATCACCGTCCACAAGCGCGCCGGTATGGTCGACCATCACCAGGCGATCACCGTCGCCATCAAGTGCAATGCCGATATCCGCATTGACACCCTTAACCGTTGCCTGGAGCAACTCGGGATGCGTGGAACCGCAATCGGCATTTATATTCTTGCCATTCGGCGAACATCCGATCGGCACAACGTCCGCCCCCAGTTCCGACAAAACACGCGGCCCGACCTTGTAGCCGGCCCCGTTCGAACAATCGATAACGATTTTCAACCCGTCAAGACGCAGATCCCCCGGCACGGTCGACAACGCGAACCACTGATACTGGGTCCGGGCGTTGTCGATGCGATGCGCCCGCCCCAGCAACTCAGATTCTTTAGTTATTGCGGGCTCCAGCAATTTACTTTCTATTGCGCGCTCCACATCGTCGGACAACTTGCGACCCTGACGATCAAAAAACTTAATACCGTTGTCCTGAAAAGCATTGTGCGAAGCACTGATTACAACCCCCAGATCGGCACCCAGCGAACGCGTCAGATAAGCTATGCCGGGCGTCGGCAACGGCCCCAGCAACATGACGTCCATGCCGGCCGCCACAAAACCCGCCTCAAGCGCCGACTCAAACATGTACCCCGATACCCGGGTATCCTTGCCGATAGTCACCGTACCGCCATTTGGTGCCAACACCCGCGCTGCTGCGCTGGCCAGACGCAGCGCGAATTCTGCTGTCAGCGGCTCTTCGCCAACCCTTCCCCTGATGCCATCCGTGCCAAAAAATTTGCGTGTCATACCCTGTACCCTGATGCCTCTCGAAATCACAAGAGACCGTAATACCTTAAGTTAGTCGTTATCGAGCGAGCGCTGAATTGTAAGCCCTTCAACGGTCTCGCGAACATCGTGCACACGGACGATATGAGCGCCCTGGCGAACGGCGTACAACGCCAGTGTCACACTTCCACCGACCCTGTCGCGCGCCCGCGACGTTCTTCCTGCACTTGCCATAATCGCGGGAATTAGCGATTTCCGCGACAATCCAACCAATACGGGATAGCCACAAGCCACTAATTTATCCAAATTCTTTAATAACGCGAGGTTGTGCTGGAGATCTTTGCCAAAACCAAACCCGGGATCCAGCACGATACGTTCAGCCGGTATACCTGCCATCTCGCAATCCTGCGCGCGACGGCGCAGATAGTCACGGACTTCTGCAACCACATCATCATAGCGCGGCTGTTTCTGCATGGTGCGCGGCTCACCCTGCATGTGCATCAAGCATACCGGCACATCAAGCGCCGCAAGCGAACTCACGTCTGAATTCTTCAAGGCGCAAACGTCGTTCACCATTGCTGCGCCGGCGGCAACAGCTGCGCGCATAACTGCCGGTTTGCTGGTATCAATGGAAATGGGCACTACCGTCTCGCGTCGCAGTGCCTCGATAACGCCGATTACTCGATCAAGTTCTTCGCTCTCACTGACGGGCTCAGCGCCCGGTCGGGTCGATTCTCCGCCTACATCCACGATGTCTGCGCCGTCTTCGATCATTGCCAGCGCATGTTCTACCGCCGACTCATGCGCAACATACAAGCCACCATCTGAAAACGAATCGGGCGTCACGTTAAGGACCCCCATGACACGGGCGGTGCTTAAATCGAGGGAGGAATGCTGAAAGTGCAGTTGCATAAACTAAACCGGCCCTGAGTACAGGGCCGGTTATATTTCAATACTAATTAAGCAGATTGATCAACTAGTGTTGCTCAGCTGGCTTGCCAACATCTGCACCGTCAGCCGCCCCTGCCGCATGAGCATCCGTTGCAGGTGCAGTGGGCCCGTCACCACCACTCGTCCATTCTTCAGGCGGTGGCGGCTCATCACCCGCCATGATCGCTTTTATCTGCGTCTGGTCAATGGTTTCATACTTGATCAGCGCTTGAGCCATGGCATGCAGCTTGTCTATGTTGTCTTTCAGTATCTGCGTTGCATGTGCATAGGTGTCATCAATGATCTTGCGCACTTCTTCATCGATGGCATGCACCGTGACATCGGAGACTTGCTTGTGTTGAGTTACCGAGCGGCCAAGGAACACTTCACCTTCCTCTTCCGTGTATACCAGCGGCCCCAGGCGATCTGAAAAACCCCACTTGGTCACCATGTTGCGAGCAAGCTCGGTGGTGCGTTCAATATCATTGGACGCACCGGTGGTCACCGCATCCGGGCCGAAAATTAACTCCTCGGCAATGCGGCCGCCAAACAGGCTGGTGATCTGGCTCATCAACCGACGCTTGCTGTGACTGTATCGATCCTCTTCAGGCAAAAACATCGTGACACCTAAAGCACGGCCACGCGGAATAATCGAAACCTTGTAAACGGGATCGTGATCAGTAACGGACAAACCGACGATCGCATGCCCGGCCTCGTGATAAGCGGTGAGTTTTTTCTCGTCATCACTCATCACCATTGAGCGCCTTTCGGTGCCCATCATGATCTTGTCCTTAGCGCGCTCGAACTCCTCCATTTGCACGGTCCGCTTATTGGCCCGCGCTGCAAACAAAGCCGCCTCGTTAACCAGGTTGGCCAAATCGGCACCGGAAAAGCCCGGCGTACCACGAGCAATAACGTTTGGCTTTACGTCTTCGCCCAAAGGCACCTTGCGCATATGAACTTTCAGAATCTGTTCGCGACCGCGCACGTCCGGCAGCGGCACAACAACCTGACGATCAAAGCGCCCGGGTCTCAATAACGCCGGGTCCAGCACGTCCGGCCGGTTGGTTGCGGCAACCACAATCACGCCTTCGTTGCCTTCAAAGCCGTCCATCTCAACCAACAGCTGATTCAGTGTTTGCTCGCGCTCGTCGTGCCCGCCACCCAGGCCGGCACCACGATGCCGACCCACCGCGTCGATTTCATCAATAAAAATAATGCACGGCGCGTGTTTTTTGGCCTGCTCGAACATATCGCGCACTCGCGAAGCGCCGACGCCGACAAACATTTCGACAAAGTCGGAACCGGAAATTGTAAAGAACGGGACCTTGGCTTCGCCGGCGACTGAGCGGGCCAGCAAGGTTTTACCAGTGCCCGGCGAGCCCACCAACAGCACGCCTTTAGGAATCTTGCCACCGAGGCGCTGGAACTTGGCGGGATCCATGAGGAAGTCGACAACTTCAACGAGCTCTTCCTTGGCTTCTTCAACACCTGCCACATCGGCAAAGGTCACGTTGACCTGATCCTCTCCCAGCAATCGCGCGCGGCTCTTGCCAAAAGACATGGCACCCCGGCCGCCGCCGCCACCCTGCATCTGCCGCATGAAATATATCCATACGCCGATCAGCAACAGCACCGGAAATGCATTAATCAACAAACTCAGGAAAATACTCTGGCCCTTGACCTCGGTACCACTAAAGGTCACGTTGTTGTTGGCCAATAACCCGATTACAGCGGTGTTATCAGTTTCCGGGCTGAAAGTTTTGAATTCTCCGCCTGATTTCAATTGGCCGCTGATCTCGCGACCATCGAACCTGACCTTATTTACCTGGCCGGTTTCTACATAGTCCAGAAACTCGGAATATTCGAGTGTTGCGGTCACCCGCGGACTGGTCGCGAAGTTGTTGAAAACCGACAACAACACGAAGGCGATTACGACCCAAAGAATGACATTTTTAGCAAGTTCGTTCACTTGAACTCCGTTATTGTGCTCGGCCTTAAACAGGTTTTCGGCCGATCTGGTACATCAGGCTACTATAATCTAAAACCACGAGCCGCGATGTAGGTCTCACGGCTCTCGGCGCGGGATGCAGCCGGTTTTAGCACTTTTACGCTGCTAAATCGCTCCCTGCAGCTGCTGATCAACTCGTCAAAGCCCTCACCCATAAATACTTTCGTCAGAAAGGCTCCACCGGATGTGAGAGTTTGGACAGCTAAATCATGCGCCAGTTCGGCCAGATACATGCTGCGGGGCTGATCAACAGAGCGCATACCACTTATGTTGGGTGCCATGTCGGACATTACAAGGTCAGCCTTGTCATCACCGAGCGCTATTAGTAGCTGCTGCAGCGCAATATCGGCGGTGAAATCGCCCTGGATAAATTGGACCCCATCGATCGGCTCAATCTCCAGCAAATCGGTGGCAATAATTTTGCCCTTGGGCAACACTTTCCGCGCCGCATATTGGCTCCAGCCGCCAGGTGCCGCGCCTAAGTCAACCACGACCATACCGTTGCGGAATAACCGCTGTTTCTGGTCAATTTCTTCCAGCTTAAAGACCGCACGCGAACGCCACCCCTCCCGCTGCGCGCGCTGCACATACGGGTCGTTCGCCTGACGCTGCTTCCAGCGGGCACTGGAGGATTTATTAGCCATGCCTGCAGTATAAATCGACAGCGCCCCGAGATGTCGCATCCGGGAGTGTCCCGACAACGTATAATTGCCCGCCATGAAACTCACCGAAAGACAAAAAAAGTATCTGCGGCGCGAGGCGCATGCACTCAAGCCTGTGCTGAGCCTCGGCGATAAAGGCATCACCGACAGTTTCCTGCAGGAACTCGACAGCACGCTTGAGCACCACGAGCTGATTAAAGTGAAAGTGCGCACCGGCGATAGGGAATTGCGTGATCAGGCCCTGACGGAAATCGTGGAATCGGCACGCGCCACCCTGATTAGCCGGGTCGGTAACATCGCGACTCTGTACAGGCCCCGCCGGAAAAATCCTGGGATTGCTATACCACCGCCCGGCTAAGTCACTCGAGTGCTTGCTCAGTCAGCTCCCGGCCGAGCTTTATTAACCCGGCAGCTTTATGGAAATCGAAACTGCGGCAAGCATTGCGTGGCACGCGGATAACCAAATCCGCCGGGTGTGACGCCAGATTGTGGCGCGCTATCGTCACCTGCATGACCTCAAAGGATCGGTTCACGACATCCATCATGCTGTTTTCATCACCTTTTGATGACTTGCCCGCCAATGATTTAGCTACCTTTCCAAGTGCATCATTGACGAAACCCTCTATCGCTGCATGGTAAGACTGTTTTTTTTCACCGTCGGCAGATTTAACGCGATTTACCCGCTCGGCCACACCGCTCTCGGCAGAACCCGATAAGTCCACGGCGATGGTTAGGTCAGTGATGTCGCTGAGCGTGGGCGATACTGGTAAAGGGTTCAGAAGCCCGCCATCCACCAGTGTGCGGCCACCTTGTTCAACCGGCGTAAATAAGGTGGGTATAGCGATGGACGACCGAATTGCATCAAACAGAGGACCTTTGTTGATCCATACCTCACGCCGGGAATTCAGGTCTGTGGCTACGGCCACATATTTCATTGGCAAGTCACCAATGTCCACATCGCCTATCAATTCGCGCAACGCATCCATAATCCGATTGCCGCGCAACAGGCCGCCATTTCCAAAGGAAATATCCATCAGGCTAATGATGTCGGTGCGCTCCAGTGCGCACACCCATTCGCGATAGACATCCAATTTGCCAGCTGCAAAGACTCCGCCGATCAGCGCGCCCATAGAACAACCGGCGATACCGTTTATTCGGTAGCCCCGTTCCAGCAATACGTCAATTACACCAATATGCGCGAGACCGCGAGCCCCGCCACTGCCCAGCGCAAGAGAAACCGAGGGCCCTTGTGCTGGTTCCGAACCTGATGATTCAGATGACATGGCTTCAGATATACAGGACTTCCATTATTTCGAATTCCTTGAGGCCCCCGGGGGTCTGCACTTGAACCTCATCACTTTCATATTTACCAATAATGGCACGCGCGATCGGCGACGAGATGGATAACAGGCCTTTAGTAATGTCGGCTTCGTCTTCGCCGACAATCCGATAGCGAAATTTCTCTTCAGACGATATGTCGTACAGCACTACGGTCACACCAAAAATAACCTTGTCGGACGGCGGCATGGTTTTAATATCAATTATCTGTGCGTTGGCCAGCTTGCCTTCAATGTCGCGAATTCGGGCCTCGGACATGCCCTGCTCTTCCTTGGCCGCATGATATTCAGCATTTTCTTTAAGGTCACCGTGTGCCCGCGCCTCTGCGATCGCTTTGGTAATGCGGGGACGCTCAATATTCTTCAGGTGCTTTAACTCATCTCGCAGGGCATCCGCACCTTCCTGCGTTAACGGAGCCTTACTCATGCCGCCACCTCCGCATGCAGATCCTGCAGTTTGTTCACATCGGTATTTTCGAGGTAATCAAGTGCTGTGCACGTGGCCTTCGCGGCGGCCATAGTCGTGTAATAAACAACTTTATGAGTTACCGCGGCAGAACGAATACTGATCGATTCCCGAATGGCCCGTTTACCTTCAGTGGTATTCACAATCAGCGTTACCTCGTGGCTTTTTATAGAATCCACAATGTGCGGACGCCCTTCATGAACTTTATTTATGCGTCGGCACTTAACGCCATTTTTTGCCAGATGCACCGCCGTGCCATCGGTCGCCATGATTCGAAAGCCGCGCTGCGTCAGCTCTTTGGCCAGCGAAACTGCCTCGTCTTTATCCCGATCACGGACGGAAATTAATGCCAGACCTATACTCGGCAAATCCACACCCGACGCAAGTTGCGCTTTAGCATAGGCTTCACCGAAAGAGCGCCCGGTACCCATCACTTCGCCGGTGGATTTCATTTCCGGGCCCAGGATGGGATCAGCATCGGGGAATTTTCCAAACGGAAACACCGATTCTTTTACCGAGTAGTATGGCGGCACAACTTCTTTGGTAAAGCCCTGCTCCTTTAAAGTAATACCGACCATGGCCTTGGCGGCGATCTTAGCCAGCGGCTGGCCAATGGCTTTCGACACAAAGGGCACTGTTCGGGAAGCACGCGGATTAACTTCCAGCAAATATATGACGCCATTTTGAATCGCAAATTGCGTGTTCATAATGCCGATAACCTTCAGCGCCCGCGCCATTTCCTTTACCTGCTCGCACAGCTGGTCGATAATTTCACGCGGCAGAGTCACAGGCGGCAGAGAACAACCCGAGTCACCGGAGTGGACACCGGCTTGCTCTATATGCTCCATAACGCCACCTATCACCACATCGGTACCGTCACTAATACAGTCCACATCGACTTCGACAGCCACGTCCAGGAAACGATCCAGCAACACCGGACTGTCGTTGGAAACCTGTACCGCTTCATCCATGTACGTGCGCAAATCGTCTTCGTTATGGACGATTTCCATAGCCCTCCCGCCGAGGACGTACGAAGGTCGCACCACCAGCGGGTAACCCACCTCGGCCGCTATGTTGATCGCCTCGTTGAGGTTTCGCGCCGTGCCGTTCGGCGGCTGCCGCAGTTTCAGCTGGTCGACCAGTTTCTGAAAGCGCTCGCGGTCTTCTGCGAGATCGATGGAATCCGGGCTGGTGCCGATAATCGGCGCGCCGGCGGCCTCCAGGCCACGGGCCAGTTTTAGCGGCGTCTGACCGCCGTACTGCACGATCACACCCACCGGCTTCTCGACATCAATAATCGCCATGACGTCTTCATGCGTCAGCGGCTCAAAATAGAGCCGGTCCGAGGTGTCAAAGTCAGTCGAAACCGTCTCGGGATTGCAGTTGACCATGATGGTTTCATAGCCAACTTCGCGGAGAGCCATGGCCGCATGCACGCAGCAATAATCAAATTCGATACCCTGCCCGATGCGATTGGGGCCACCGCCCAGAATCATGATCTTGTCTCGATCAGATGGTTCTGATTCGCACTCTTCCTCGTAGGTCGAATACATATAGGCAGTTGTTGTGGCAAATTCCGCCGCGCAGGTGTCGACGCGCTTAAACACGGGCTTGATGCCCTGCTCAAGACGCCGCTTGCGCACTACAGACTCTTTCACCTTCAATAGTTTGGCCAGCCGCGAATCCGCAAAGCCTTTGCGCTTCCAGCGACGCAGCTCGTCGGCAGCCAGCGCATTCATGCCCATCTCGGCAATGCGCAACTCACAATCGATAAGATCCTTGATCTGCGCCAGAAACCACGGGTCTATGGCGGTGAGTTCATGAGCCTCTTCGATGCTCATGCCGTCGCGGAATGCATCGCCAAGATACAGTAACCGCTCGGAACCGGCGTTACGGAGTTCGTAGCGTATCCGATCACGCTGCTCGTCGGTTTCCACTTTATCGAATACCGGCACAAACCCATCGATTCCGGTTTCCAGACCGCGCAAGGCTTTTTGCAAGGATTCCTGCTGCGTGCGACCGATAGCCATCACCTCGCCCACCGACTTCATCTGCGTAGTCAGACGGGTATTGGCGCCGGGAAACTTTTCGAAGGTAAAGCGGGGAATCTTGGTAACGACGTAATCAATAGTCGGCTCGAAGGAGGCCGGTGTAGCACCACCCGTGATCTCATTGCGTAACTCGTCCAGGGTGTAACCGATGGCGAGCTTTGCGGCGACCTTGGCAATAGGAAAGCCGGTTGCCTTGGACGCAAGTGCAGAAGAACGCGAAACGCGGGGGTTCATTTCGATAACAATCAGGCGGCCATCTTTAGGGTTGACGGCAAACTGCACATTGGATCCGCCCGTCTCGACGCCGATACGGCGAAGAATCGCGATAGACGCGTTGCGCATTACCTGATACTCGCGATCTGTCAACGTCTGTGCCGGCGCAACCGTTATCGAGTCACCGGTGTGAATACCCATGGGATCTAGGTTTTCGATGGAACAGATAATGATGGCGTTGTCCTTAACGTCACGCACCACTTCCATTTCGTATTCTTTCCAGCCCAGCAGCGACTCTTCCAGCAGTACTTCGGTGGCCGGTGAAAGATCAAGACCGCGTTCTACGATCTCTTCGAACTCTTCCATGTTATAGGCAATGCCGCCGCCTGAACCGCCAAGCGTGAACGACGGACGAATGATCGTAGGAAAACCAATCGATGTCTGAATCTCGCGCGCTTCTTCCATGGTATGCGCGACGGCGGCCCGCGCCGACTCCAGGCCTATGTCGTCCATGGCGGACTTGAATTTCTCCCGATCTTCAGCCGTCTCAATCGCTTCTTCGGAGGCACCTATGAGCTGCACGCCGAATTTCTCCAGCACGCCCTCACGCGCCAGATCGAGCGCGCAGTTCAAGCCTGTTTGGCCGCCCATCGTGGGAAGCAATGCATCGGGGCGCTCTTTTTCGATAATGCGCGTCACTGCTTTCCAGTGCACTGGCTCGATGTACACCGCATCAGCCATTTCGGGATCCGTCATGATGGTGGCGGGATTGGAGTTAACCAAAATGACCCGATACCCTTCCTCACGCAACGCCTTGCAAGCCTGCGCACCCGAATAGTCAAATTCGCAGGCCTGTCCGATCACAATCGGGCCTGCGCCGATGATCATGACGCTTTTTATGTCAGTGCGTTTAGGCATTTTCTACTTGGTCTTTAACCGTGGCATTAAGAGCTGGCAGCGCGGGCACCCGTATTGGCATTACGGTTATCGCGCATCATGTCCATGAAGCGCCCAAACAACGGGAGCAGATCGTGCGGACCCGGACTGGCTTCCGGATGGCCTTGAAATCCCATCGCCAGACAGTCGGTTCTTTCGACGCCCTGCAGCGAGTTGTCAAACAGTGACCGGTGGGTTGGACGCAGCGTTTCGGGTAACGTTGCTTCATCCACCGCGAAGCCGTGATTCTGGCTGGTGATCATGACTTCGTTGGTGTCGAGATCAATAACCGGGTGATTAGCACCGTGATGGCCAAATTTCATCTTGATGGTTTTCGCCCCGCTGGCCAGCGACAAAATCTGATGCCCAAGGCAAATACCGAATACCGGTAGACCCGCAGCCAATATATCCTGCGTCGCTTTTATCGCGTACGAACATGGCTCCGGATCACCCGGCCCGTTGGACAAAAACACGCCATCGGGTGCCATCGCCAGAACGTCTTCAGCCGGCGTTTGCGCCGGCACGACCGTGACCCGGCAATTGTGATCTACCAGCAACTTGAGAATGTTGCGCTTTACACCAAAATCGTATGCCACCACATGATTGGTGGTGATGCGCTTGCCCGGCGAACCCTCGTCATTGGGCCAACCGGAGCCCATGCTCCATTGATAGGTAGTCTCGGTGCTGACTATTCTGGCGAGATCCATGCCCGCGAGACCGGGAAATTTTTTCGCGTGTTCTATGGCTTCCTCAACGGCAGCCTCACCGGTAATAATGCAGCCCGACTGCGCGCCCTTTTCGCGCAATATGCGCGTCAGCTTGCGGGTGTCGATTTCGGCCAGAGCAGGAATATTGCCGCGACGGAGAAACTCCGGGAAAGGCAGTTCATTCCGCCAACTGCTTTCCAGCAGCGGCAGGTCGCGAATCACCAGGCCCGCCGCGAATATCTTGCGGCTCTCAAAGTCTTCGCTGTTGGTTCCGGTATTTCCGATGTGGGGGTAAGTCAGGGTAACGATCTGTCGTGCATAAGACGGATCGGTGAGAATCTCCTGATAACCCGTCATGGAAGTATTGAAGACCACCTCACCGATAGTTCGCCCTTCGGCGCCTACCGATATGCCGCGAAAGAGCGTGCCGTCTTCCAGAGCCAGCAATGCAGGTACTGTCACAAATGATTCCTCAGCTTCGTGCAAGGCCCGCATACAAATAACGGAAGGGTCCGGTCCGGATCGCCTTCCGTTCTATAAATATTCTTGCTTGGGACCAGCGGTATTGTAGCCGAGACCCCCAAAAAATAAAGTATTAATCCGCGCCCGGGCGCGATTATTCCGAATTGTTTCGGTGCGTCAGTCGAATCCAAGTACATCACGCATGCTGTACAAACCGGGGGCACGGCCATGCAGCCACCTGGCGGCGCGCAATGCGCCGCTTGCAAACAGCTCGCGGTCAACCGCATGGTGTGTCAGCTCAACGGTTTCGGTATCGGAGATAAACATGACGGTGTGATCGCCAACGATATTCCCGCCGCGAACAGAACTGATACCGATCGCGCCCTTAGGCCGCTCCCCGGTATGTCCGTTGCGGCCGGCCACCATGACCTGGTCTAGGCCGGTGCCCCGCACGTCGGCGATAGCCTCACCGATTTGCAAAGCGGTGCCCGACGGCGCATCAAGCTTGTAGCGATGATGCGCCTCGGTGATCTCGACATCCCAGTCCGTGTCCAGAAAGCGCGCGGCCTGCCGGGCAAGCTCGGTAAAAACATTCACACCAACACTAAGGTTTCGACCATAAAGTATTGATATTTTTTCACTTGTTTCGCTTATTAGCGCAACGTGCTCTGCTGCCAGACCGGTCGTACCCATCACCAGCGCCGTGCCGGTTGCGCGACAGGCTGCCAGATTACCGGGCACCGCCGCCGGCAACGTGAAATCAATGGCCACATCGGCTTGCGCCAGCGCTTCTTCTGCATTTCCCAGAACGGGGATGCCCAATTGGCCCAGGCCCGCCAGTTCCCCGACATCCTGACCCACGGTTTCGTGCCCGGATTCCGTGCAAGCACCCACGATTTCCACGTCAGGCGATGCCGCAACCACACGGGTTACAGCCCGACCCATCCGACCGTTAGCGCCAAATACGGCAATTTTGAGCATTGCGGGCTCCCTGCTGAATCAAGCGGCTAGTTTATATGACATGAACGCCAAGAACCGTACCCGGCGATCTCATTTTTGCAGTGCTCAGGATCCGATCCCGTCGAAA
This sequence comes from Gammaproteobacteria bacterium, assembly GCA_030426355.1. Lineage (GTDB taxonomy): Bacteria > Pseudomonadota > Gammaproteobacteria > Steroidobacterales. Next base: position 11,802 of record JAUHYQ010000004.1, on the reverse strand, counting down.
AACTCTTTAAGGTTGTCGCGCCATGAACGCGCTCTCGGGCTGTGTCGATCACCCCCGGCTTCGATGGAAACCTGAAACTGCTCCAGCAACTCGCGCTGCTCTGCATTCAGGTCAGTCGGGGTTTCGATATCCACGCGGCAATACAAATCACCCGGCCCGCCGCCGCGCACTTGCTTAACACCCTTGCCACGCAAGCGAAAAACTTTGCCGGACTGCGTTCCCGCCGGAATCTTGAGGCTGACTTCGCCACCAAGGGTCGGCACCTTGGTCTCGCCGCCCAAAGCTGCGGTGGTAAAACCCAAGGGCACCTTGCACGACAAGTCCGCACCATCACGTTCGAACACGGCATGCGGCAATACTCGTATTTCAACGTACAAGTCTCCTGGCGGGCCGCCGGCCTGACCGGCCTCACCCTCGCCCGACAAGCGAATCCGATCGCCGGTATCGACACCGGCAGGCACCTTGACTGCCAGTGTGCGCGACTGCTGCACGCGACCCTGGCCACGACACTCCTCACAGGGGTGCTCGATGATACGCCCCTCACCCCGGCATTCCGGACAGGTTTGTTGCACCGAGAAGAAGCCCTGCTGTCGACGCAGCTGACCGGCGCCGCCACAGGTGGTGCAGGTTTTTTTGTCCGTGCCCGGCTTGGCGCCGTCACCTTTGCAGGTGCCACACTCTTTGAGGCTCTGGAACTTGACCTCCGCGTCATGCCCCAGGACCGCTTCTTCAAGCGTGACGGCCAACTCATAGCGCAGGTCGGCACCGCGATAGGGACCGCCCTGACCGCGCCGCCCGCCGCCGAAAATATCGCCAAATACATCGCCGAAAATATCGCCAAAGCCCTGGCCACCCATACCGCCCATTCCACCCGCAGCGGGATCCACGCCCGCGTGACCAAACTGGTCGTAGACTGAGCGCTTCTGCGGGTCGTTCAGAACCTCGTAGGCCTCCTTGGCCTCCTTGAATCTGACCTCGGCTTCGGCATCATCCGGATTGCGATCCGGATGATGCTTCATAGCAAGCCGCCGATAAGCTTTCTTCAGCTCATCGGCGGATGCGTCCTTGGCGATACCAAGGACTTCGTAGTAGTCACGTTTGGACATTTATTTCTTGTCGTCGTCTTTGACTTCCTCAAACTCGGCATCTACCACACCGTCGTCGCTGCCGCTTGCGTCACCTGCCGCAGCTTCATCCGCAGCGGCTTGCTCGTAAGCCTTCTGCGCCAGGGCTGCCGACACTTCCGCCAGTTTCTGGCTACGCGACTCAATCTTTTCCTTATTATCCGTTTTCAGCGCGTCCTTCAAATCAGAGATAGCCGATTCGATATTGGCGCGTTCTGCCGGCTCAACTTTTTCGCCCAGATCAGCAAGCGTCTTCTCGGTTGCATGAACCATCGCTTCCGACTGGTTACGCACGTCTACCAACTCGCGAAATTTCTTGTCTTCTTCAGCATGTGCTTCAGCATCCGAAACCATCCGCTGGATTTCATCATCCGACAGACCGCTGGACGCCTTGATCACAATCTTTTGCTCTTTGCCGGTAGCCTTGTCTTTTGCTGACACATTCAGGATACCGTTGGCATCGATATCAAACGTCACTTCAATTTGCGGCATGCCGCGCGGCGCGACCGGAATATCGCTCAAGTCAAACCGTCCCAGCGACTTATTGTCTACTGCGCGTTCGCGCTCACCCTGCAGCACATGGATCGTAACCGCAGTCTGATTGTCATCCGCTGTTGAAAAGGTCTGATTTGCCTTCGTCGGGATGGTGGTGTTCTTGTCGATGAGCTTGGTCATCACACCGCCCAGCGTCTCAATACCCAGCGACAATGGGGTAACGTCAAGCAACAGGATATCCTTCACATCACCTGACAGCACGCCACCCTGAATCGCTGCACCGATAGCAACGGCTTCGTCGGGGTTTACATCACGACGCGGCTCCTGCCCGAAGAAGTTCTGCACCGCTTCCTGCACCTTCGGCATGCGGGTCTGTCCGCCGACCAGAATAACGTCCTTGATATCACCGACTTTCAGGCCTGCATCAGCCAACGCGGTTTTACACGGTGCAATCGTGCGCTCGACGAGTTCGCGCACCAGCGACTCCAGCTTGGCACGGGTTAGCTTGATGTTCAGGTGCTTGGGACCCGAAGCGTCGGCCGTTATGTAAGGCAGGTTCACCTCGGTCTGCTGTGCCGAAGACAGTTCGATCTTGGCTTTTTCGCCCGCTTCTTTCAGGCGCTGCATTGCGAGCGGATCTTTCTTGATATTGACACCGCTCTCTTTTTCGAACTCGCTGGCAAGGTATTCGATGACACGCAGATCAAAATCCTCACCACCCAGGAAGGTATCCCCGTTGGTGGCCAGCACTTCGAACTGATGCTCACCGTCAATCTCGGCAATTTCAATGATCGAGATATCGAAGGTACCGCCGCCCAGGTCATAAACTGCGATCTTGCGATCGCCACGCTGCTTGTCCATGCCGTAAGCCAGCGCTGCTGCCGTCGGCTCGTTAATTATGCGCTTGACCTCCAGACCGGCGATCTTGCCGGCATCTTTGGTGGCCTGACGCTGTGAGTCATTAAAATAGGCAGGCACGGTGACGACCGCCTCGGTCACTTCTTCACCGAGGTAGTCTTCGGCCGTCTGCTTCATTTTCATCAGCACGCGGGCCGATATCTCCGGCGCAGCCATTTTTTTACCGTTGGCCTCAACCCAGGCATCGCCGTTATCGGCCTTCACAATCTTGTATGGCACCATGTCGATGTCTTTTTGCACCACGTCGCTGTCAAAACGGCGACCGATCAGTCGCTTGACGGCAAACAGGGTATTTGCAGGGTTGGTGACGGCCTGACGCTTGGCGGGCTGACCCACCAGCACTTCACCGTCTTTGGTGAACGCGACCACCGACGGCGTAGTGCGGTCCCCCTCGGAGTTTTCCAGCACCTTCGCCTTGTCGCCTTCCATGATGGCCACACACGAGTTCGTGGTGCCCAAATCAATTCCAATTACTCGTCCCATTTCAATTCTCCGGGAAGTATGTTGCTTCGTTGCCTCTTAAATAAGGGCAAAAAACCATATTTCAATAGGGGAAGCGGATGGAATGCTGCCCCGATAAGTGCCCGGTATCAGGGCTCTTTGGCTACGATCACCCGCGCTGGGCGGAGCAATCGCCCGTTCAGCTGGTATCCACGCTGCACCACCGTCAACACCGTATTCGGTTCCGCGGTGTCTGACGGTTGCATGGTCATCGCCTCGTGGAGTTCGGGATCGAACGGCTCCCCCTCCGGATACAGCTCGGTAACGCCGTACTTTTGCAATGCTGATTGCAATTGTTTCAAGGTATTACGACCACCTTCTAAGAGACTTTCTGCCGGAGCGTCGGACCCTGTCGAAAGAGCCATCTCCAGACTGTCGGCCACGGCAAGCAACTCGGCCGCCAACCCCTCAACCCCGAAATTGCGGGCCTTTTCCAGTTCCCGGGCATTGCGCTTACGCACGTTATCGAGCTCGGCCACGATGCGTAAATACTTGTTCCAGTTTTCCTCAGCCTCGGCGCGGGCGGCCGCAAGCTCATCTGTATAGCTGCCCTCGCCCAGTTGCTCTGCCGCGCCCTCAGGCAATACGGCGGTCTCAATGTGATCCTGCGGGTCGTCTGCGTCCGGTTCGGCCGTGTGGTCTTTCGTGTCGCTCATGCTTTCAGCTCATCCTGTTTATCGCGATGCGCTGCAAATAATGGGGACAACGCGCGGAAATTCAAGGCTGCCGACTACTGCGAGCTCTGGTTCAGCGCGGCACCGACCAGTTTGGCAGTGATATCGACAATCGGGACAACGCGTTCATAGGCCATGCGGGTCGGGCCGATCACGCCCAAAACACCGACCACATCGTTGTTAACTTTGTAAGGCGCAGTCACGATGCTGCAACTGTCGAGCATCTGGTACCCGGACTCTTCCCCAATAAATATCTGCACCCCGTCGGCCGCTATGCTGCGGTCGAGCAGGCCGAGTATCTCCCGCTGCTGACTAAAGGCTTCGAACAATTTGCGCAACTTGTTGATATCGGACAACTCGTCATAATTCATCAGCTTGGTTTCGCCGGTCATCACGAAACCGCTGCTCGATTCAGCATCCAAGGCTCGCTGTGCGAATGTAATGGTGTCGATCATCAACTGATTCATGGTCTGCTGAGTTTGCTCGAGCTCTTCAAGCACCAGCCGACGAATGTCGCTGATTTCCTTTCCGGCAAAATTATCATTCAGGTAATTGGCAGCGCGGCGCAGCTCATCCGGTTTGAAATCGCGGTCCATATTAAGAATACGGTTCTGCACCTCAGACTCGCTGGTCACCAGGATAGTTAGCACTCGTCGATCGGAGATCGGCAGAAATTCAATTTGCCGCAGGGTCACGTGCGCCTGCTTTGGAAGTGTCACCAGGCCCGCCATGCTCGTTAGCGCCGACAAAGCGGTTGAGGCCGTCTCGGCAACGGCTCGCCGATCGAGTTGCTGCTCGTCTGTCAGCAAAATCTGCAGTTCGCGCAATGACTGCTCGTCGACCGGCGAAAACTTCATGAGGGCATCCACAAAAAAGCGATACCCCTTGGGAGTGGGCACACGCCCGGCCGAAGTGTGGGGGGACGCAATAAACCCGAAATCCTCAAGGTCAGCCATCACGTTCCGGATAGTCGCCGGGCTCAGACTCAGACCACTGGCCTTGGAAAGCGTGCGCGAACCCACCGGCTGGCCATCACGGATAAACTGCTGCACCAACGTGCGCAGAATATGCTTGGCCCGCTCGTCAGGCAGCTTTCCGGTGATATCGTTCGCCATGGAATTAATTCTACAGGTTATGATGCGGAAATGAGCCAGGCCTTTAAAAACGTTGTCATTATGGGCAATTCGACAGACGCGGCAGCGGTTGAGACCGTGGGCGTCGCCGTCGAGCACCTGTGCGCCCGCAACCTCAACGTGACGGTTTCCAGCCGACTGCCTGCGCCTGCTGCGCCGGCCCGCCATGCGGAGGTTGAGGATGACGTGCTGCCAGCCGGTGCCGACCTGGTAATCGCCGTGGGCGGGGATGGCACCATGCTGCATGCGGCACGCTACGCGTCGGCGCATGCCGTTCCGGTACTCGGCATCAATCGGGGTCGGCTGGGCTTTCTGGCTGACGTGCGACCGGAAGACATTCAGGAAAGCGTGGATGCTGTACTTAGCGGAAACTACGAACAGGAAACCCGCATGCTGCTGCGTGCTGCAATCGTCCGTTCAGGGACGATTGTGAGCAGCGGCATCGCGGTAAACGACGTGGTAATCAAGCGGCGCGAAACTGCCCGTATGCTGGAATACCGAACGGCTGTTGACGGGCACTATGTGAATACCCACGGGGGCGACGGCTTTATCGCAGCCACTCCCACCGGTTCGACCGCGTATGCGCTGAGCGTGGGCGGGCCGATCATGGAACCGCATCTCGATGCCATTGTGCTCGCGCCGATCTGCCCGCATACGCTGGCCGATCGGCCCATCGTGATCAGCGGTCGCAGCACGACTGACATTGAACTGGTCGAGAATCACGGTGCGGAGGCCGACGTGAGCGGCGACGGCGAGCATATTGGCGCGATGTCGGTGGGCGATACACTGCGTATTACCGCCAGTGCAAATGAAGTAAAACTGATTCATCCGCCCGGCTATGACTACTACGAAATACTGCGCGACAAACTATACTGGGGTCGCGACAAGCGCGATCGTCATTAGGGCCATCAGGAACCGCGTAAACTTTGCTGAACCACCTGCTCATACGTAACCTCGCCGTCGTCGATGAAGTCGAGGTGGAACCCGGCACCGGGCTAACCGTACTAACCGGAGAAACCGGCGCCGGCAAATCCATACTGATCGATGCCCTTTCGTTAGCGCTGGGCGACCGTGCTGACAGCGACGCCGTCAGATCCGGCGCCGAACGCGCCGAAGTCAGCGCAAGTTTCGACATAGCCCCGGACAGTGAGGCTGCTCGTTGGCTGACAGACAGTGATCTGGATGCGGAGGCGGACGGTGGCTGCGTAATGCGGCGCGTAGTCACTGCGGAAGGACGATCACGCGGCTATATCAACGGTCGGCCTGTGCCGATGCAGACACTTCGCGAACTGGGCGAACTGCTGGTGGACATCTGCGGACAACAGGCACACCAGTCATTGGGAAAGGCAGACACACAGCGACAACTGCTGGATCGGCACGGCGGCTTGAGCGATCAGGCAGAACAGGTGCGCGCAGCCTACAACACATGGCACACCCTGCAGCAGCAATACTCGGAGCTGGCGGCGGCGCGCGCCGATCAGCATGCACGACTCGACCTGTTGAGCTTTCAGGTACAGGAACTTGAGGCGCTGGATGCACAGCCGGGCGAGATCGACGAACTGGACACAATTCACAAACGCGCTGCCAATGCGAACCGGCTCAGCACCGGCGCTGGCGACGCTTTGCGTTGGCTTTACGAAAATGACGACAGCCCTTCTGCGCATGACTTGCTAAGCAAAGTACGCGCACTGGTTGAAGAACTCGCCGAGCTGGATCCGCAACTGCAGGGTATAGCCCGGCTGCTTAACGATGCCGAGATCCAGACCGCCGAGGCTGCGGACTCGCTGCGGCAGTATTTGTCCAAGGATGCCGACACGGACATGGATCTGGGCGCCATCGAAGCGCGCCTTGGAGCAATGCACGATATGGCGCGTAAACATCGCGTCAGCGCCGCGGAATTGCCAGAACTTGCCGCACAACTGCGCACGGAACTGGACAGAATTGAGCATGCCGACGACACCCTCGAGTCGCTGCACGCCCAGGCAGAAGAAGCAAATGCGCAGCTGCAAAAACTCTGCAAAAAACTCAGTAAGGCGCGACGCGCAGCGGCTGACACGCTGGAACAGCAGGTCAGCGAAAACATTCGGCAGCTCGGCATGCCCGATGGGGTGTTTAGCATCGTCCTGCAGGCGCTCGAGCGCCCCGGGCCAGCCGGTGCGGAACGGGTCGAGTTCAACGTGGCGATCAATCCCGGCATTCAACCCGGCGCGCTGAGCAAGGTCGCCTCCGGTGGCGAATTGTCGCGTATCAGCCTGGCTATTCAGGTGGCAGCCAGTTCACGGGGACAAACCCCCACGCTGATTTTTGACGAGGTGGATGCGGGGGTTGGTGGTGGCACCGCGGATATGGTCGGTGCACGGCTGCGCGAACTGGCAAATTCCAGTCAGGTATTGTGCGTGACTCATCTAGCGCAGGTTGCAAGCAAAGGCCACGGGCACTTTCGCGTCAGTAAGCTCAGTGACGGCAAGACCACCCGCACGCGGGTTGCCGCATTAACGCATGAGGAGCGCGTCGAAGAAATATCGCGCATGCTGGGCGGCGTGGAAATAACCGCTCGCACGCGCGCGCATGCGCAAGAGATGCTGGAAGCTGCCGGCAAACCGCAAAAAGCGGGCTAAGCCGAAGCGCCGGAGAACGGGTCACTTACTCAGCGTTTCGCTTTTACGAACAGCACCAGGTTGTGGCTGACAATATCGTAGCCGTGCTTTTCGGCAATTTTCTGCTGCAGCTTCTCGATGTCTTCGTCCACAAACTCGATGACGCGACCCGTGTCCATATCGACCATGTGATCGTGATGCCCGTCTGATGCGCGCTCGAAGACCGAACGTCCCTCTTCGAAGTTATGGCGCACCAGCAAGCCGGCCGATTCAAAATGCGACAGCACACGATAGACCGTGGCCAGACCCACCTCGTCGCCGGCATCGGTCAGCGTCTTATAAATATCTTCGGCGCTAAGGTGCCTCGACGGGCTCTGCTCGAACAACTGCAATATACGGATGCGGGCCGTGGTTGCCTTTAGCCCCGCCCTGTGCAGGTCGCTACTGTGCTGAGTGTCGTCCATTAGGGAATTCTGCAGATTCTGCTGCAACCGGTTATCATCGCGTCCACGGATTATGGTGGAATTTGCCGCGCGCAGCCAGACAGGCTATGCCCGGCGCTTACAGGATCAACAGCATGCGATTATCGAGTTGGCTGACCACGGTGGTTATGGCGGCCGCATTGCTTGGAGCTGGGTGCGTCTACGAACTGGATGTGCAACAAGGCAACAAGCTTGAACAGACCGACGTAGAAAAAGTAGTGGTCGGCATGACGCGCAGCCAGGTGCGCTTTTTGCTCGGGACCCCCGTCATCACCGATAGCTTTCATGACGACCGGTGGGACTACCTTTACTATTTTCGCCCCGGCCGCAGTGACAAGGCAGAACATCGCTGGATAATCGTCTGGTTTGACGAAAACGTCGTGCGTGAAGTTCAACTCGACGTTGAAGCGCAGCCACAGTAATCAGATTTTTTGTCGCGCACCGATGGTATCGCCCCGCTCGGCCGCTGCACGGCGAGCTGCTCGAGGCTCATTGAGTAGCGGTCGATAAATTTCGACCCGGTCGCCCGCCCGCAGATGATAGTCATCGGCCACTACCGAACCGAAAACGCCGATGGGGCAACGATGCAAATCCAACTCGTTAAAATCGGCATCCAACCCGGAGGCCAGCACCGCTTTTCGTGCAGCACTCCTATCAGCCACCTGCAGGCTGACTATTTTTTGCCGCTCCGGCGTCGCATAGGCCACTTCAACGGATATTGAAGTTGCCTCAACCATGGCCGTAGAGTTCGTTTGCACGCCTGACAAAAGCGTCAATCAGCTCATTGCAGATTTTCTCAAAACCGGCACCGAATAAAAGATCCATCGCAGCACTGGAGAATTCAAATTCGATTTGCAATTGCGCTTCACACCCGGCATCGCCCAGAGACGCGAAATCCCAGCGCCCCTGCAGGGAACTGAACGGCCCGTCCAGCAAATCCATGGTCATCGAATCGGGCGGTTGCAGCGCGTTTCGGGTTTTAAATTCGGTGTGCAGCGCGCCGACACCGAGGCTAATGCTGGCGGTGAGTTCGATGTCTGTCTGCCCGTGAACCTTGGCACCCGTGCACCAGGGCAAGAACTGTGGGTATGCCGCGACATCTTCAACCAGCGCGTACATCTGCTGCGCGCTGTATGGCACCAGTGCGCTGCGATTAACCGTGCGCATACTCAGGTCGTGGCCGCGCCAGCCAGCAACCAGTCCAACCAGCCGACTGCATTGAGAAATACAAGAACCACGGCAACCGGCGCGACAAAACGCGTCAGAAAACGCCAACTGCGATACAACGTTGATTGCCCGATGTTCAGCTCGTCAGTTACCGAGTTCTCGGACATAACCCAGCCACAAAAAATCGTAATTAGCAGACCGCCCAACGGCAGCATAATATTGCTGGTCACGTAGTCGAAATTGTCCATGAACGTGCCGTTGAGGAATTTGAAGTCCGACAACAAGTTGAAGGAAAACACGCTCAGAAAGCCGAGTGCCCAGATAATCACGCCAATAACGGTCGATGCGCGCGCACGGGTGGCACCAAATCGTTCAACCCACCACGCAACGGCCGGTTCCATCAAGCTGATAGCCGATGTCAGCGCAGCAAATCCCACCAGCAAAAAGAACAACGTGCCAAAAAACACGCCGCCCGGCATGTTGCCGAAGGACAACGGCAAGGCCTCAAAAATGAGCCCGGGACCGGCCATCGGGTCAATACCGTTGGCAAACACAATGGGGAATATCACCAGGCCGCTGAGAATCGCCACCAGAGTATCGGCACATACCACCGCGGTAGCCGTCGCCGGGATGGAAGTCTCCTGCGGCAAATAGGCACCGTAAGCCATGACACAGCCCATGCCAACGCTAAGGGTAAAAAAGGCCTGGCCCATGGCCGCCAGCACCGTCGCGCCGCTCACCTTCGACCAATCCGGCTCAAACATGAACCGCACACCCATTTCAAATTCGCCGGTCGCCGCCGAAAACCCTAACAGGATGAGCAATATTGCTACCAGCGCCGGAACCATCAATGTCACGGCTTGTTCCAGACCACGCTCAACACCGCGCGCCACAACCACGACCGTTATGATCATAAAAACCGTATGCCAGATCGCAGTCTCCCGCCAATCCCCTGCAAGCGAGCCAAACAGCGTTTTTACGCTGGCAGCATCGGCGGCCACGAATACACCCGATATGGATTTAACCACGTAGGCCAATACCCAACCGGCGATAACGCTGTAGAACGAGAGGATCAGAAACCCGGCGATAACGCCCGACAAACCGATGACAGCCCACCAACTGCCGCCGCCTTCTTCTTCACCGAGCAAGGCCATTGATGCAACAGGATTGCGTCGCCCGCGCCGGCCCAGCATGGTCTCGGACATCATGATCGGCAAACCCACGCCAAACACACACAGCAAATAGATCAATACAAAGGCGCCACCGCCGTTCTCACCCGCAATGTAGGGGAACTTCCATATATTACCGAGGCCGACCGCAGAGCCGGTTACAGCAAGAATAAAAGCGAGTTTCGAAGACCAGAACCCGTGTAGGGAACTACGGCGGCCGTTTCCGGCTTCCGTGTCGGACATATTGCTATCACCGCGCGGCAAAAATTGAGAAGATTGTGGCTTAAAGCCGTTGCAGGGACAACCGGCGAATAATCATGGCCAAAGCAAAGAAAAATAAGGGCGCGGGCGACAACACCATTGCCGAAAACCGCAAGGCGCGCCACGATTTTCACATCGAAGACGATTTCGAGGCCGGTTTGTGCCTGGAAGGCTGGGAAGTCAAAAGCCTGCGGGCCGGCCGTGCAACGCTCACCGAGGCCTACGTATTTGTTCGCAATGGTGAGGTTTTCATGACCGGCTGCAATATCTCCCCGCTGCCGACCGCCTCTACCCATATCACTCCGCAACCCACCCGGCAGCGGAAATTGCTGCTCAACCGGATGGAAATAGATCGCCTGACCGGTGCCGTGGAACGTAAAGGCTACACGCTCGTTCCGCTGACCCTCTACTGGAAAAAGGGTCGTGCCAAGTTGAAGATCGGGCTGGCCAAGGGCAAAAAACAACACGACAAGCGGGCCGATGACAAAGAACGCGACTGGAAACGCCAGCAGGCACGCATTCTAAAGAGCAAGCAGTAACGCCCATGCGTTTCGGCCAGGGCCTTTAAGCCCGCTTCACGCCGTATCTGGAATGAGGCCCAAATACGCCCACTTAAAGCCACTTTCGTGAACTTTGCCGCTTTCCCGCGGTCTAGTGCGGGTATAGAATTACAGGCCCGGTCAGTCGTAGACCGGGAAACCTCAGGAAACTTGTAAATATTGAGAACTGGGGGCGACATGGCTTCGACGTGGGTGTTGAACCTTCATGTGCATGCCGAGGGACAGAGTACCTCGTTAATCCAGCTGTAAACCTTATAGTTGCCAACGACGACAACTACGCACTAGCTGCTTAAAAACCAGTTCTAGCGCCATCGGCCCGGCACGTGTCTGTGCGTTCGGTCACCGGTGTCATCTACACAGAATCGCGTGAGGGCATGTTTGGGGCCCGATCGTTAAAACCTTACTAAACTGGCTGTCGGCCTACCCCGTCTGTTGGGTTACCTTCAGTGAGATTAAAGACAGAATAAGCATGTAGAGCATGGGGCGGATAGCTTGCGGACGCCGGTTCGATTCCGGCCGCCTCCACCATCACCGAGTCTTCAAGCGTTTGAAAACTCAAGAGAAAGCGCCCTCAGCGGCGCTTTTTTCTTATCCAAATCAAGCAAATACGTTTAGCAAAAGGCTATCTCCGGATATCACGCCATCTCCCGCCTTTTCACACTTCCTGGGGGTATATCTGGGGGTATAAAATACCCCCAGCCAGGAAATACCCCCAGATGCT
>JAUHYQ010000003.1 GCA_030426355.1 Gammaproteobacteria bacterium | reverse complement strand
TGGGCAGGGGCGCGGCGAAAGCGGCGCGGTCGCTGCAGACTGTCCAGCGCAGAGGACGCGCCGCTTTTGGCGCGTCCGGCGACCGAAGGGAGCATTTTGCCCCAACTGGTTAGGTGTTCTCGTCATAGACAGCCATCGCCAATTGCATGAACCACAGCACTAGTAATTTTCTTTTGCTCATCATTAGTGATTTCAAGATAGAAGGCCCAGTTGCTGCAGTACCATTCTTTCGCAGGGACACTATCCAACCAAACATTAGCGACATTTGGCTCAAGAGTCGCCGAAAGTTCTAGTCCCTTGCTCTTAAGCCATGAATCAGCATCCGATACTGATGTGCCTATTGGAATATTTCTATCAATTTCTTCCTGCCAAGCGCTGATTTTCGGACTCAAGTCTGTATTGGAACTATAGGGGAATAATAGAGCCCCCAATATAAGCAGGCATAGAACTATCGCTATTGCCTTGATGGGTTTGGCAAGCACTCGGGTAGAACACCTAACGCCTTGGGCACGGGCGGCACGCGAAGCGTGGCGTCCGGCGACCGAAGGGAGCGCATTGCCCCAACTGGTTATGTGGCGACTGCATGTACATACCTTCCTAACAGTCCCAGTGCCACAAACGGCAAACTGAACATTGCGAGACCGGTCGCGACAATATATCCACGGTCGGGCCGTTCTAGTGACGAGCAACGAATGGCTGCTTCGAGTACACCTAAGGTTGACAATATCACTGGGCCAAAAGTTTTCGGCTCTCGGTTGTAGCGTGATATGAAGAAGCGGTAGCTAAAAACAAGCACCGCCCATTGATATAGCGGAGCAGTGAGGACAACAGCAACATCAGCTGGGACATCTTTGACAAGGGCTAAATAGAACCCTAGACAGGAGATTCCACCAACCAGCAAACCAGACTGTTTCATAGAGTTTCCCAGTGCTAAGTAGCGAGTAACCTGCCCGTGCGACGCAATAATCGGGACCACAAAGATTGGGGAAATAAATAGCCAGAAAGACAAGTGCCTGGGGCGCCAAAAGGGTAAATGACCCCAATCAGCGACTAAGAACCAGCCAAGCCAAGCCCCAACAAGCACTGCGACTAAATATTTCATCTAAGCCACATAACAGCTTATTCTATGGAATGAGTATATTGATCCAGTCACTTGTTTTCCCCCAATTGAGTGCATAGGTGTGTTTTTTCTAACGCCATCTGCGGCGATTAGCAAGCAACGTCTTGAATCATCGGCTTTGACAGAGAGATATATAGACTGGATAGTGAGCTTTGGCTTTTGTTCTCGCCCACAAAAAAGCCCGCGCGAGGCGGGCTTTAGAGTCGATCTGCGCAGGCAGGCTACTCGGCTGCTGCTTCCTCAGCCGCTACCGGCTGATCCAGCAACTGAACAATCGCCATCGGCGCGGAATCACCGCGGCGGAAGCCTGCTTTGAGGATTCGCAGATAACCACCCGGACGCTCTTTAAAGCGCGGGCCAAGTTCATTAAACAACTTACCCACAGAGGATTTGTCGCGCAGGCGCGAAAAAGCCAGACGACGGTTTGCAACGCCGTCCTGCTTAGCCAGGGTGATCAGCGGCTCGACGACCCGACGGAGTTCCTTGGCTTTAGGCACCGTGGTTTTTATGGTCTCGTGCTGGATCAGCGATGCAGCCATGTTGCGATACATGGCTTTGCGATGGCTGCTCTTACGCCCGAGAATCCGGCCTGCTTTATGATGTCGCATGGTTCTTTACCGTTTTATGCTGTGGAAGCTGCCTTAAGCCGCGACGTCGTCGTTGGCCAGACTCGCCGGCGGCCAGTTTTCGACACGCATGCCGAGCGCCAGACCGTGGCTTTCCAGTACTTCCTTGATTTCTGTCAGTGATTTCTTGCCCAGGTTCGGCGTACGCAGCAACTCCACTTCGGTGCGCTGAATCAGGTCACCGATGTAGTTGATGTTTTCTGCCTTGAGGCAATTGGCCGAACGGACGGTCAGCTCAAGCTCGTCCACCGGCTTCATCAGCGTCGGGTCAACCTGAGACTCAGCTGCGGCAGCCTGCGATTCGTCCTGACCGCGCAGATCAACAAACACATCAAGCTGATCTTTAAGAATGCTGCCGGCGCGGCGAATAGCCTCTTCCGGATCAATTGTGCCGTTGGTCTCGATATCGATCAGCAACTTGTCGAGGTTGGTGCGCTGTTCCACACGGGCAGACTCAACGGTGTAGCTGACGCGCAGCACCGGTGTGAAGGAGGCATCCAGATCAAGCTCGCCAATACGACCGGAATGCTCTTCCAGGTTCGCTTTGCGCTTCGCCGGGCGATAGCCACGACCGCGCTCAATGGTAAGGTTCATCTTCAGCTCGCCGGTGCTGGTCAGGTTGGCGATAACCAGATCGGGGTTGACCACTTCGATATCGTGGTCGGTCTGAATATCAGCCGCCGTCACCGCTCCCAGACCGCGCTTGTGCAACAGCAGCTCGGCGCGATCGCGTGAATGCATACGGATAGACAGCTGCTTGAGATTCAGCAGAATCTCAACCACGTCTTCCTGCACGCCTTCAATGCTGGTGTACTCGTGGAGTACGCCGTCAATATCCACCTGGGTTACGGCACAACCCGGCATGCTGGACAGCAGCACGCGGCGTAATGCATTACCCAGCGTGTGGCCGAAACCACGCTCGAAGGGCTCAATAACCACCCGGGCCTTGTTATCGGTCTGCGACTGAACCCGCACGGTGCGGGGCTTCAGGAATTCATTCATGTCAGACATCTGCGCTTGTCTCCTGGTCTATTTTGACCGGTTTACTTCGAGTAAAGCTCGACGACGAGGTTCTCATTAATATCCGGCAACACATCTTCACGCTCCGGTGCGGAACGGAATACGCCGGACAGCTTTTTCTCGTCAACTTCTACCCAATCGGGACGGCCCACCTGAGCCGAAATCTGTAATGCATTCTGGATGCGGTCTTGCTTGGTGGCTTTTTCACGAATGGCCACGCTGTCACCTGCCGCAACCTGATACGACGGAATATTGACCACACTGCCATTGATCGTAACGGCCTTGTGGCTGACAAGCTGCCGGGCTTCGGCACGCGTGGAGGCGTAACCCATGCGGTACACGACGTTGTCGAGACGCGACTCCAGCAGTTTGATCAGGTTTTCACCGGTAGAACCCTTACGCTGTGCGGCCTTCTTGTAGTAGTTACGGAACTGCTTTTCAAGCACACCGTACATACGACGCAGCTTCTGCTTTTCACGCAGCTGTAGCCCGTAGTCGGAGGTGCGGCCGCGGCGCGCGCCGGCGGCAGCGCCGGGAATAGACTCCAGCTTGCACTTCGCTTCAAGCGGCTTCACGCCGCTTTTAAGGAACAGATCCGTTCCTTCACGACGTGACAGCTTACATTTTGGTCCCAGATATCTGGCCATAGCTTCTTACCTCAGACCCGTCGCTTCTTGGGCGGACGGCAGCCGTTATGCGGGATCGGCGTAACATCTTCGATGTTACCGATGCGATACCCGGCGTTATTCAATGCGCGCACGGCCGATTCACGACCGGGGCCCGGACCCTGCACACGCACTTCAAGATTTTTCAGACCGTATTCCTGCGCCGCGACGCCTGCCTTTTCGGCTGCAACCTGCGCAGCAAAGGGCGTGCTCTTACGCGAGCCGCGGAAACCGCATCCGCCGGCCGTAGCCCACGACAATGCGTTACCCTGACGATCCGTAATGGTGATGATGGTGTTGTTAAAAGACGCCTGGATGTGGGCGATGCCGTCCACAACCTGCTTTTTAACCTTCTTTTTTACAATTGGTTTAGCCATATCAAATTATTTCCTGACCGGACGGCGCGGGCCTTTACGGGTACGTGCGTTTGTCTTGGTACGTTGACCGCGCAACGGCAAGCCACGGCGATGACGGATTCCCCGGTAGCAGCCGAGATCCATCAAGCGCTTGATGGCCATGGCCCCTTCACGACGCAGGTCGCCCTCGACCGTGAATTTCGCCACTTCATTACGCAGGCTTTCGACCTCCGGCTCACTCAGGTCTTTAACCTTGGTGTCCGGCGGTATCTTGGCCGCTTCACAAATACCCCGCGAACGGGAAAGCCCCAGGCCGTAGATGCTCGTCAACGCGATCACTACGTGCTTGTTCAAGGGGATGTTTATGCCAGCAATACGGGCCATTTATATTCTCCGTCGCTTCCCTAGCCCTGACGCTGCTTGTGCCGTTTATCGGTACAAATAACGCGCAGTACGCCTTTTCTGCGAATGATCTTGCAGTTTCTGCAGATCTTCTTAACTGATGCTCGAACTTTCATCGTTCTCTCCAAATATTCCTTAGGCCGGCTACCCGATTCTGGTGAATCAACGAACCTGGCCGGCGCGGCCGTAACCACGCATATTGGCTTTCTTCAACAAGCCTTCGTACTGGTGGGACATCATGTGGCCCTGCAACTGAGCCATGAAGTCCATCGTCACCACCACGATAATCAGCAACGACGTGCCGCCGAAATAGAACGGCACCTTCGCATACAAAATCATGAATTCCGGCAACAAACACACCGAAGTGATGTAGATCGCGCCCCAAAACGTCAGCCTGGTCAGCACATTGTCAATGTACGCCGCCGTTTGCTGGCCGGGACGTATGCCCGGAATAAACCCGCCGGAACGCTTGAGCTGATCCGCTGTATCGCGTGAGTTAAACACCAGCGCGGTATAAAAAAAGCAGAAAAACACAATCAGGGTTGCGTAAATCATGATGTACAGCGGCTGGCCCGGGCCCAGTTTCGCGGCGGCCGTTTGCAGCCATTCGAAGTTCGGGTTGGTACCTACCCAGCCTGCAATCGTGGCCGGAAAGAGGATCAAGCTGCTGGCAAAAATGGGCGGAATAACGCCGGACATGTTGATCTTGAAGGGCAGGTGCGTGGTCTGGCCCTGCACCATGCGGCGACCCTGCTGCCGCTTGGCGTAGTTCACCGCTATGCGGCGCTGGCCGCGTTCCATGTACACCACAAAGTAAGTCACGCCGAGTACCAGCATGATCAGCACCAGCGCCAGCGCTGGCGACATTTCACCCGTGTTGACCAGCTCCAGTGTGCCGCCGATAGCCGAAGGCAGGCCGGCAATAATGCTGGACAAAATGATCATCGAAATACCGTTACCGATACCCCGTTCGGTAATCTGTTCACCCAGCCACATCAGGAACACCGTGCCGGTTACCAGCGTCACTGCTGCGGTAAACACGAAATTCGGACCCGGCGCGATCACCACACCCTGGTTCTGGAAAGCAACGGAAGCGCCGACAGCCTGAGCGGTGGCCAATAAAACGGTGCCATAGCGAGTGTACTGGGTAATCTTGCGCCGACCTGCCTCGCCTTCTTTCTTAAGCTGCGCAATCTGCGGCACGACCACCCCGGCCATCTGCATGATGATGGATGCAGAGATGTACGGCATGATGCCCAGCGCAAATATACTGAGGCGTTGCAACGCGCCGCCGGAGAACATGTTGAACATGCTCAGGATGGTGCCCGACTGCTCCTGAAAGAACTGGTCCAGGGCCACCGGGTCGATACCCGGTACGGGGATAAAGGTGCCGATGCGGTAAACAATCAGCGCGGCGGCCAGGAAAAACAGGCGCGCGCGCAAATCAGCGAAACGCGATGCTTCGCCGAGTGCTGCAGCCGGATTTACCAGATTGCCTTTTGCCACGTGCTAATACTCTTTTGTCTAGTCTTCTATGGAACCGCCGGCGGCCTCAATGGCTGCGCGCGCTCCCTTGGTTACGCCCACGCCTTTTAGCTTGACGGCCTTATTGATCTCGCCGCTGGCAAAGACCTTCGCACGGGTGGTTTGGTGCGGTATCACGTCGGCTCTTTTGAGTGCCAGCAAATCAATCACGTCGTCTTGCACGCCGGCCAGTTCGCTAAGACGAACTTCGGCGTACGTTTTTGCCTTGGCAGAACGAAAACCCACTTTAGGCAAGCGCCGCTGGATAGGCATCTGGCCGCCCTCGAAACCCACCTTGTGGAATCCGCCGGAGCGCGCTTTCTGGCCCTTCTGGCCACGGCCACAGGTTTTACCCTGACCTGCCGCATGGCCACGCCCGAGGCGTTTACCCGCTGGCTTGCTGCCGGCAGCAGGACTAATGGTATTCAGTTTCATTGTTACGCGTCCTCAACCCGCAGCATGTACGAGACCTTGTTGATCATGCCGCGGTTTTCCGGTGTGTTCTCAACAATCACGCTGTGATTGATACGGCGCAAACCCAAACCTGCTACGCAAGCCTGATGCCGTTTGAGTCGTCCATGACGGCTCTTAACCAGAGTTACTTTGACTTTTTTAGTCATCTCGGTGTTCTCTTAAATCTGCTCTTTAAACTCAGCCGGTAATATCGGCAACCGCTTTGCCGCGTTTGGCAGCGATGCGCTCCGGTGATTGCGCAGCACGCAGTGCGTTTATGGTGGCGCGCACCAGGTTGATGGGATTACGCGAGCCATAGCTCTTGGCCAGCACGTTCCGCACACCCGCGGCCTCGAATACAGCGCGCATGGCGCCGCCTGCGATAACGCCGGTACCTTCAGACGCCGGCTGCATGTAAACCTTGGTAGCGCCGTGACGACCAACCATCTGGTAGTGCAACGTGTCGTCATTAAGCGCGACACGCTCCAGCTTGTTGCGCGCGGCCTGCATGGCTTTCTGGATGGCCAGCGGCACTTCGCGCGCTTTGCCATAACCGAAACCAACCCGACCGTTGCCGTCGCCGACTACCGTCAGGGCTGTGAAGCCGAACTGACGGCCGCCCTTGACGACCTTCGCTACGCGGTTAACAGCAACGAGCTTTTCAATGAAGTCGTCGCCTGAATCCTGTCTGTCTTGTTTAGCCATTCTTTATAACCTTGGACTGTTTAAGTCGGCCTGCTTATACCCGCAGACCGTTCTCGCGCGCGGCATCCGCCAGCGCCTTGACTCGACCGTGATAACGAAAGCCCGAACGATCAAAGGCCACCTGTTCAATACCTGCCGACTTTGCTTTCTCGGCAATTGCTTTGCCCACCGCCTGTGCTGCTGCGACGCCGCCAGTGCTCTTCAGGCCCTTGGCCACATCACTCTGCGTGGTTGCTGCACTCACCAGCACGGTACCGCCATCGGGCGCAATAACCTGCGCGTAAATATGACGCGGCGTGCGATGAACCGACAGGCGCGGCACACCCAGTTGACTGATGCGCGCACGAGTCTTGCGGGCCCTGCGCTGTCTGCTTTGTTTCTTATCCATAATAGATCGGCTCTATTTCTTCTTGGCTTCTTTCCGCACGACATGCTCGTCGGAATAACGCACACCCTTACCCTTGTATGGCTCCGGCGGACGATAGGCACGAATCTCTGCCGCCACCTGACCCACTCGCTGCTTGTCGATGCCAGAAATCACGATTTCAGTCTGGCTCGGCGTATCAATAGAAATGCCTTCTGGCACCGGGTAATCAACCGGGTGCGAAAAGCCCAGGGTCAGGTTCAGGTTCTTGCCGGCAGCCTTGGCGCGGTAACCGACACCGACAAGCTCCAGCTTACGCTCAAAGCCTTCGTGAACGCCTTTGACCAGATTGCTGATCAATGAGCGGGTCGTACCCGACATAGCTATCGAAAATTTGCTGCCACTTCTTGCAGAAACCTGCGCCTTGCCATCTTCAATGCTGAGTTCCACTTCAGGGTGCAGCGGCATACTCAGCTCACCCTTGGGGCCCTTTGCCTTAATTACCGCGCCGGAGAGGTTCAGCTCCACGCCTTTCGGCAACTCGACGGGTTGTTTTGCAATTCTGGACATAGTTCTTCTCGCACACTCGTCGCCGCACTAAGCGACGACGCAGATGACCTCCCCGCCAAACCCTTTCGCGCGTGCATCGCGGTCACTCATCACACCCTCTGATGTAGAAACGATAGCCACGCCCAGGCCGCCCATCACGGTCGGCAGCTCATCTTTGCCTTTGTAAATACGCAAACCGGGCTTGCTCACTTTCTGAATACTTTCAATGACCGGTGCGCCTTCAAAATATTTAAGCGTCACGGTCAGCGACGCCTTGTTGTTGTCGCCTTTCTCAATCGCGTAATCCACGATATAGCCTTCGTCCTTAAGCACCTTGGCAATGGACTCTTTCAGCTTTGACGACGGCATGGTCACGGATTCCAGCAGCACTTTCTGGCCGTTTCTGATCCGCGTCAGCATGTCTGCAATGGGGTCTGTCATACTCATTATTATTCTTCCTACCAGCTGGCCTTACCAAGGCCCGGAATATTGCCGGCCATGGTCTGCTCACGCAGTTTGTTGCGGCTCAAACCGAACTTGCGGTAATAACCCTTCGGACGACCCGACAGCGAACAACGGTTCGTCAAACGACTGGGGCTCGCATCGCGCGGCATTTTCTGCAGCTTGAGCACCGCTTCGCGACGTTCGTCGTCTGAAGAATGCACCGATGTGATGATCTTCTTGAGCTCAATGCGCTTGGCAGCAAAGCGATTCACCGCTTTCTGACGCTTAACTTCGCGCGCAATCATGGACTTTTTGGCCATATGTTCTCTCTCTGCCCGCTATTTCTTAAACGGGAAATTAAACGCGTCTAGCAACGCACGACCTTGTTCGTCGTTGCGCGCTGTTGTCGTTATCGAAATATTCATGCCGCGCACTGCATCAACGTTGTCGTAATCCACTTCCGGGAAAACGAGCTGCTCCTGCACGCCCATGTTGTAGTTACCACGGCCGTCAAAGCCCTTCGCGCTCAACCCGCGAAAATCGCGGATACGCGGTATCGCAACGCTTACCAGCCGATCCAGAAACTCGTACATGCGCTCGCGTCGCAAAGTCACCTTGCAACCCACGGGATAACCATCGCGAATCTTGAACGATGCCACAGACTTGCGCGCCATGGTTGCCACCGCTTTCTGTCCGGCAATA
Organism: Gammaproteobacteria bacterium; assembly: GCA_030426355.1. Lineage (GTDB taxonomy): Bacteria > Pseudomonadota > Gammaproteobacteria > Steroidobacterales. Next base: position 493,128 of record JAUHYQ010000003.1, on the reverse strand, counting down.
ACCGTCATGTCGTTAACGGCCTGCTCAATCACTTTCTTGTCGTTCACAGCCTCGCCCACGCCCATATTCAGCGTGATCTTGGTGATTCGCGGCACTTCCATGACGTTGTCGATACCGAGCTGCTCTTTGAGCTTCGATACCACCGTCTCTCTATAGTAATCCTGTAGCCTGGCCATCTCTGTCCACTCTGCCGACTAAATGTCGACCACCTCGTTATTTGATTTGAAGAAACGCACGCGCTTGCCGTCTTCAAGTTTCCGCACCCCGATACGATCACCTTTACCGGTGGTAGGGTTGAAAAGCATAACGTTCGATAAGTGCACCGGACGCTCTTGCTCGACAATGCCGCCTTGCACACCGGCATTCGGGTTGCTTTTGGTGTGTTTCTTCACGACGTTCACGCCTTCGACCAGCACGCGTTCGTCATCCTCGACACGCAGCACCGTGCCCCGGCGCCCTTTACTGGCACCGGCAATCACGATCACTTCGTCGCCTTTTTTAATTTTGTTCATTGCTCTATTTAAACCGCACTGTTTAGACCGTTCGTCTTTAAACCGCTTCTGCTACCAGCCCCGGCCTTACAGAACTTCGGGGGCCAGGGAGACGATCTTCATAAACTTACCGGTACGCAGTTCGCGCGTAACCGGGCCAAAAATACGTGTACCAATCGGTTCCAGCTTGGCGTTCAGCAACACCGCGGCGTTGCCATCAAAGCGAATCAACGAACCGTCAGCGCGACGAACACCTTTGCGGGTGCGCACGACAACGGCGTTGTATATCTCGCCTTTCTTGACGCGACCACGCGGAATGGCGTCTTTAACGCTGACCTTGATCACGTCGCCAACATTGGCGTACCGGCGCTTGGAACCGCCCAGCACCTTAATGCACATCAGCCGGCGGGCACCGCTGTTGTCAGCCGCATTCAGCATTGATTGCATTTGAATCATTTTCTTAACCCTTTCGGCAAAAGCCCAAGTTACTTACGCGTCAGCGCGCTCAATAACATCAACCAAACGCCACGATTTGTTTTTCGAAATCGGCCGACACTCGGTGATCGTCACCAAGTCACCCTCATTGCAAGTGTTTTCTTCGTCGTGCACCTTGAACTTGCTTGAACGACGCATGTATTTACCGTACATCGGGTGCTTAACCTGACGCTCAACCAGAACCGTCACGGTTTTATCCATTTTGTTGCTCACCACTCTGCCAGTGGTGGTGCGCAATACTTTTTCTTCGCTCATCAGGACGCACTCTCTTGTTTAGCGGCCGCAATGTCCTGCGCCCGCAGCACGGTCTTCACGCGCGCAATGTTTTTACGCACCTTGCGGTACTGGTCCGGACGCGCCATCTGACCGGTCGCCTGCTGCATACGCAGATTGAACTGCTCGCGCCGCAGACTAACCAACTCGTCAAGCAACTCGTCTTTGCTCTTGCTTTTCAGTTCACTCGCTTTCATCAGACCACCTGTGCACGCGACACAAACTTGGTCGCTATCGGCAACTTGGCCGCAGCCAAGGTAAAGGCTTCACGCGCAATTTCTTCAGTTACGCCTTCCATTTCATACAGCACCCGGCCAGGCTGAATCTGGGCAACCCAATACTCAACACTGCCCTTACCCTTACCCTGACGAACCTCGAGAGGCTTCTTGGTAATGGGCTTGTCAGGGAAGATGCGAATCCAGATTTTGCCGCCACGTTTAATGTGACGGGTCATCGCACGACGCGCGGCCTCGATCTGTCGAGCCGTAATACGCCCGCGACCGACGGCCTTCAGGCCGAATTCACCGAAGGACACGTCACTGCCCCGATGCGCAAGGCCGCGGTTGCGACCTTTCTGCTGTTTGCGAAATTTTGTTCTCTTTGGCTGCAACATGACTCTGTATCCTAGTTCGCAGCCTGCTTAGCTTGCGGCTTGGCCGAATGCTTTGCGGCAGGCGTATCTTCTTCTTTACGGTCGCCGATGACTTCACCGCGGAAGATCCAGGTCTTCACACCGATGATGCCGTAGGTGGTTTTAGCTTCAGCAAAACCGTAGTCGATATCGGCACGGAAGGTATGCAGCGGCACGCGACCTTCGCGATACCACTCTGATCGTGCAATCTCGGCGCCGTTCAAACGACCACCAACTTTCACCTTGATGCCTTCGGCGCCCAAGCGCATGGTGTTGGTAACAGCGCGCTTCATGGCACGCCGGAACATCACGCGGCGCTCAAGTTGCTGGGCAATGCCTTCAGCAACCAACTGCGCATCGAGCTCCGGTTTACGAATCTCGGCGATATTGACGCGCACATCCTGCAGCGGCAGTTTGAGCATCTTGCAAATTTCGGCGCGAAGTTTTTCGATGTCTTCGCCTTTCTTGCCAATCACAATACCCGGACGAGCCGTGTGTATGGTGATGTTGGCTTTTCGTGCCGGACGCTCAATCTGAATTTTGCTGACAGATGCTTCCTTAAGTTTTTCTTTCAAAAACTCGCGCACACGGAAATCACCATGCACGTATTCTGGAAACTGTTTGCTATCGGCATACCACTTGGAATCCCAGTCGCGGGTGATCCCTAAGCGTATTCCAATTGGATTTACTTTCTGACCCATTTTCGATCCTTAAGCTCTGCGGCCTATTCGTCCGCAACCTGGACGATGATGTGACTGTTACGCTTGATAATCCGGGTACCCCGGCCCTTGGCACGCGCGCGATAACGCCGCAGGCCCGGCCCTTCGTTAATTTGAATATTGCTGACCTTCAGCTCATCAATATCGGCACCGTGATTGTGTTCGGCATTGGCAATCGCCGACTCAAGCACCTTCTTAAGGATTGCAGCACCCTTCTTGGGCATGAAACTCAAAGTCTGCAGCGCGCTGTCCACGGACTTGCCGCGAACCAGATCTGCTACCAACCTGCATTTCTGCGCCGAAATAGGGGCATACATCAATTTAGCTGACACTCGCATCGTTGACACCTACTTGGTCTTCTTGTCACCGGAGTGACCCTTGAAGGTACGAGTTCCTGCAAACTCACCGAGTTTGTGACCGATCATGTTCTCGGATATCAGCACGGGAACATGATCACGACCGTTATGCACGGCGATGGTCAGCCCGATCATGTCCGGCACCACCATCGAACGGCGTGACCAGGTCTTGATCGGTTTACGGTTATTGCTCGCAACGGCCGCATTGACCTTATTGATCAAATGCGTGTCGATGAACGGCCCTTTTTTAATCGAACGTGGCACTTTGGCTCTCCGCTAACTAATTACTTGCGACGCTTACGCCCACGAACAATCATCTTGTCCGTGCGCTTGTTGCCGCGAGTCTTGTATCCCTTGGTAGGCGTACCCCACGGCGAAACCGGATGACGGCCTCCTGAAGTACGTCCTTCACCACCACCGTGCGGGTGATCCACCGGGTTCATGGCAACACCACGAACCGTCGGTCGCACACCCTGCCAGCGCTTGGCGCCTGCTTTACCCAGCTTGCGCAGGTTGTGTTCACTGTGTCCGACCTCGCCCACAGTGGCGCGACAGTCAATATGAATTTTGCGCATCTCGCCCGAACGCAGACGGACGGTTGCGTAGGCTCCCTCACGAGCGGCCAGCTGCGCTGAGCCACCGGCCGAACGTACCAGTTGCGCACCCTTGCCAGGCTTAAGCTCAATCGCATGAATCAGGGTACCCACCGGAATGTTACGAATGGGCAGTGCGTTGCCGGCTTTGATCGGCGCTTCCTTACCCGACAGAATCGGTGCGCCCTCGCCAACACCTTTAGGCGCCAGAATGTAACGGCGCTCACCATCGGTATACAGGACCAGCGCAAGGTGAGCACTGCGGTTCGGATCGTACTCGAGCCGTTCTACCTTACCCGGAATACCGTCCTTATCGCGTTTGAAATCAATGAGGCGGTAATGGCGCTTGTGACCACCGCCCTTATGGCGCGTGGTGATGCGGCCGGCATTGTTACGCCCGCCGGTTTTCGACAGCGTGGTCGTAAGGCCCGCCTGCGGCTTGCCCTTGTGCAGCTCAGGCGTACTGACCCGCACCTTAAAGCGGCGACCCGGAGATGTCGGTTTACTCTGTTGCAGTGGCATCTTCTTAATTCCCTATCTGATTTTCTGGCTCAAAGACTTCCGATTAATCGGCGCCGAGAAAATCGATGTCCTCACCTTCGGCCAATTTGACGTAGGCTTTTTTCCAATCAGCACGACGACCCATGGTCTGACCAAAACGCTTGGCCTTGCCACGCACATTCGAAACCGTGACGTTCTCTACCTTCACCTCGAACATCATTTCGACGGCCTGGGCGATTTCTTTTTTGCTGGAATCGGTGCGCACCTTGAAGCAAATCTGGTTGTTCTTTTCAGCGACAACAGATGACTTCTCTGAAATATGCGGCCCGACCAATACGGTCATCAGACGCTCTTGATTCAGGGCCTTGCCCGCACGTTTGCTCATGAGAAGCGCTCCTCGAGAGTTTTCAGCACAGCTTCGGTTGCAACAATCTTGTCGAATCGAATCAGGCTGAGCGGATTCACTTCGCGCAGATCAAGCACGTCGACATAGGGCAGGTTACGGGCAGCCAGACAAAGCTTGTTTTTGTACTCTTCTACGACGATCAGCACATTTTCACCGACACCAAGTTCCGCCAGTCTGGCAAGCAGTTCTTTGGTCTTGGGTTCTTCAAGCTTGATTTTGTCGACCACGACGATGCGATCCTGACGCACCAATTCGGAAAGAATGGACCGCATGGCACCCTGATACATCTTGCGATTCACTTTCTGGCTGAAGTCGCGTGGCTGGGCTGCAAAAGTACGTCCACCACCCGTAAAAATCGGGCTGCGAATGGTGCCCGCGCGGGCACGACCGGTGCCTTTTTGACGCCAGGGCTTGGCACCACCGCCGCGCACGGCCGCGCGGTTTTTCTGTGCCTTGGTGCCTTGACGCGCCTTGGCTTGAAAAGCGGTGACTACCTGATGCACCAGCGCTTCGTTGAAATCGGCGGCAAACGCTGTGTCAGCGAGTTCGATGCTGCCGCCTGTTTGAGTGTTCAGTTTCATGAGCTATAACCGTTGATACCCGCAGGTCAGGCTTGTGCCTTGACCTTGGCTTTGACAGAGGGCTTGATAAACAAACGGCCTTCTTTATGGCCAGGAACAGCACCTTTCACCAACAACAGATTGCGTTCCGCATCCACGCTGACAATTTCAAGGTTCTGGGTGGTAACGCGCTCGGCACCCATGTGCCCGGACATCTTCTTGCCTTTGAAGACCCGACCCGGAGTTTGGTTCTGACCAATAGAACCGGGAACGCGGTGGGAGAGAGAGTTACCGTGGGTGGCATCCTGACCACGGAAATTGTGCCGCTTGATGGTGCCGGCATAACCTTTACCAATGGAGGTGCCGGCAACGTCTACATACTGGCCGGCCTCAAAACGCTCAACCGTTATTTCATTGCCCGGCGCAAATTCTTCAAGTTGCGACGCTTCAATGCGGAACTCGAACAAACCTTCACCCGGCTCTGCTTGCACCGCCGCATACTGACCTGAATCAGGACGGCTCAAACGCGACGCCTTTTTTGTGCCGGTTGTGACCTGCACGGCGGCGTAGCCGTCGCTGTCTGGTGTTTTTACTCGCGTGATGCGATTGGGAAGGGCCTGAATGACGGTAACAGGGATAGACCTGCCGTCTTCAGTGAATACGCGGGTCATCCCGCATTTGCGCCCTACTAGACCGATAGCCATTGGTCGTCTACCCCTGGCGACTCACCTGCCGTGAGCCGCAAATCACTTTGTTCATAGACAAGGGTCAGCCTTCGTCTCTGGTTGTTAGCGTGGCTTCGCTGCCGCGCAATCCAGATCTGAAGCTGACCCGGTGGAATCCTTTCAAGCCCGGGCTTTATTGCTTTCGTTACCCCGGAACAATGCAAAGCTCGACGCAGGCGAAAACCTGAGTCGAGCCCTGAGCGAGCCGGGAATTATAGCAATAATCCCGGCCCTTACAAGCACTTTAAAGCCTGTGCTTAATTGAGCTTGATCTGCACGTCCACGCCGGCCGGCAGCTCAAGCTTCATGAGGGCGTCAACCGTCTTGTCAGTAGGCTCAACGATGTCCATCAGGCGCTTGTGGGTGCGCAGCTCGTACTGATCCCGGGCGTCTTTGTTGACGTGCGGCGAAATCAGCACCGTGAAGCGCTCCATCTTGGTCGGCAACGGCACCGGACCCTTAACCTGGGCACCTGTGCGCTTGGCCGTTTCGACGATCTCCTTGGCGGAATTGTCGATCAGGCGATGGTCGAATGCCTTTAGACGTATTCTAATATTTTGATTTGTAGCCATTTTTTTGCCTTATTCAATGATCTTCGCGACCACCCCGGCGCCCACAGTCCGGCCACCCTCGCGTATCGCGAAGCGCAGGCCGTCCTCCATGGCAATCGGTGCAATCAACTCAACCTTCATCTGCACGTTGTCACCCGGCATCACCATCTCGGTGCCCTCCGGTAACTCACATGCGCCCGTCACGTCCGTCGTCCGGAAGTAAAACTGCGGCCGGTAACCCTTGAAGAACGGCGTATGACGACCGCCTTCTTCCTTGGTCAAAATGTACACCTCGGCCTCAAACTTGGTGTGCGGCGTGATCGATCCCGGCTTCGCCAGCACCTGGCCGCGCTCCACCTCTTCACGCTTCGTGCCGCGCAGCAGCACACCCACGTTGTCGCCCGCCTGACCCTGGTCCAGCAGCTTGCGGAACATCTCCACGCCCGTGCACGTCGTCTTCTGCGTGTCCTTGATGCCCACGATCTCGATCTCGTCGCCCACCTTCACGATGCCGCGCTCGATACGACCCGTCACCACCGTGCCGCGCCCCGATATCGAGAACACGTCTTCCACCGGCATCAGGAACGCGCCGTCAATCGCGCGCTCCGGCTCCGGAATCCAGCTGTCCAGTGCTTCCACCAGCTTCACCACCGACGGCGCACCGATGTCACTCTGGTCGCCTTCCAGCGCCTTCAGCGCCGAGCCAATGATGATCGGCGTGTCGTCGCCCGGGAACTCGTACGTCGACAGCAGGTCACGAACCTCCATCTCCACCAGCTCCAGCAGCTCCGCGTCGTCCACCATGTCCGCCTTGTTCAGGTACACCACGATGTACGGCACACCCACCTGGCGTGCCAGCAAAATGTGCTCGCGCGTCTGCGGCATCGGGCCGTCCGCCGCCGAACACACCAGGATCGCACCGTCCATCTGTGCCGCGCCCGTGATCATGTTCTTCACGTAGTCAGCGTGGCCCGGACAGTCCACGTGCGCGTAGTGCCGCGCCGCACTCTCGTACTCCACGTGCGCCGTCGCAATCGTAATGCCCCGCTCGCGTTCTTCCGGTGCGTTATCAATGTCCGCAAACGCCTTCGCCGCACCACCGTGCGTCTCCGCCATCACCTTCGTCAGCGCCGCCGTTAACGTCGTCTTGCCGTGGTCAACGTGCCCAATCGTCCCCACGTTTACGTGCGGCTTTGTACGTTCGAATTTCTCTTTAGACATCTCGTGTTCCTTATTTACTCTATGCCCATTAACGCATCAGCTACGTTTTGCGGCACTTCAGCATAGTGACCAAATTCCATCGAATAACTCGCGCGGCCCTGGCTCATTGACCTGACATCGGTTGCATAGCCAAACATCTCGGCCAGCGGCACCTCCGCCCGGATAATTTTTCCTGCCGGCGATTCGTCCATTCCCTGCAGAACGCCGCGACGGCGATTCAAATCACCGTTCACGTCGCCCATGTATTCATCCGGCGTCACGATCTCAACCTTCATGACCGGTTCCAGCAGGACGGGCTTTGCCGCCTCGCAACCCTGCCTGAACGCCATCGAGCCGGCGATTTTGAACGCTATTTCGCTGGAGTCAACATCATGGAAGGAGCCGTCATACAACGCGACCCGCACATCCATCATGGGATAGCCGGCCAAAACGCCCGCCTCCATTTGCTCCTGCACGCCTTTGTCAACCGCCGGGATGTACTCCTTGGGCACCGTACCGCCGGTAATTTCGTTCAAAAACTCGTAGCCGGCACCGCGTTCCAGCGGCTCTATCCGCAAAAATACGTGGCCATACTGGCCGCGCCCGCCGGACTGCCGGACGAACTTGCCTTCCTGTTCGACCGATTTTTTAATCGTCTCGCGGTAGGCCACCTGCGGTCGCCCGACATTCGCCGCCACGCCAAACTCGCGCTTCATGCGGTCGACGATGATATCCAGATGCAGTTCACCCATCCCGGAAATAATCGTCTGGCCCGACTCCGCGTCGGTTTGTACCCGAAACGACGGATCCTCTCGCGCCAGCTTCTGCAACGCTGCCGCCAGTTTTTCCTGATCGGCTTTGGTTTTCGGTTCAACCGCCACCGAAATGACGGGCTCCGGAAAATCCATCCGCTCCAGGGTTACCGATGAGCCGGGGTCAACCAGACTATCGCCGGTAATGGTGTCCTTGAGGCCCACGGCCGCGGCAATGTCGCCGGCGTAAACCTCTTTAATTTCTTCGCGATCGTTCGCGTGCATCTGCAAAATGCGACCGATACGCTCCTTGCGGCCTTTACGCGGGTTCAAAATCGTGTCGCCCGATTTCAACGACCCCGAATACACCCTGAAAAAGGTCAGGCTGCCCACGTAAGGATCGGTCGCGATCTTGAACGCCAGCGCCGCAAACGGCTCGGTATCGTCCGCATGCCGCTCAACTTCGGCATCGTCCGGCCCGATGGCCTTAATCGCCGGCACATCCACTGGCGCGGGCAGAAAATCCACCACCGCATCCAACAGGGCCTGCACACCCTTGTTCTTGAATGCGCTGCCACAAAGCACCGGCACTATTTCGTTCGCCAGCGTTCGGGCCCGCAAACCCTGACGAATTTCTGCTTCGTCGAGCTCACCGCTCTCCAGGTATTTATCCAGCAGCGCCTCGTTACCCTCGGCCGCTGCCTCTACCATGGCGTCGTGCATTGCCTGAGCCTTGTCAGCGAGTTCTGCCGGTATATCGGCAAACTCAAACGACGTACCCATGTTTTCTTCGCCCCAGTAGATCGCCTTCATGCGGATCAGGTCGACCACACCACGAAAGGTTTCTTCTGCGCCGATGTTCAACTGCACCGGTACCGGATTCGCGCCCAGCCGCCTGCGCACCTGACCAATAACGCGTTCGTAATCGGCACCGGCGCGATCCATCTTATTAACAAAGATGACGCGCGGCACGCGATACCGATCGCCCTGCCGCCAGACTGTTTCGGTCTGAGGCTCTACACCACCCACCGAGCACAACACCGTCACGGCACCGTCGAGCACCCGCAGGGAACGCTCAACTTCAATCGTGAAATCAACGTGCCCTGGCGTATCAATAATATTGATTCGGTATTGGTCGTACTGACCTGCCATACCGCGCCAGAAGCAAGTGGTCGCAGCCGATGTAATCGTTATGCCGCGTTCCTGTTCCTGCTCCATCCAGTCCATGTGGGCTGCGCCATCGTGGACTTCACCGATCTTGTGCGAGATACCGGTGTAATAAAGTATTCGTTCGGTCGTCGTGGTTTTACCGGCATCAATGTGCGCCATGATGCCAATATTGCGGTACCTGTCGATGGGTGTAGTGCGCGCCACGATTCCACTCCCGGATGCACATCCCCGCGCCTGTGTGACGAGGATGCCACCGGTAATGCCTACCAGCGGAAGTGCGAAAAGGCTTTGTTTGCCTCGGCCATACGATGGGTGTCCTCACGCTTCTTGACCGCGGTGCCGCGATTGTCGGCGGCATCCATCAGTTCGTTGGCGAGGCGCTGCGCCATGGATTTTTCACCGCGGCTGCGGGCAGCATCGATAACCCAACGCATCGCAAGCGTATCGCGGCGGGCCGGGCGAACTTCAACCGGAACCTGATAGGTTGCGCCACCCACACGGCGCGACTTAACTTCGACGGCGGGCTTCACGTTATCCAAAGCGGTCGTCAATACGTCAACAGCCTGGCTCGCCTCTGTGCCGCTTTTCTGCGCAATGGTATCCAGCGCATCGTAAACAATACTTTCTGCAACGGACTTTTTGCCGTCCTTCATGATCATATTGATGAACTTGGTCAGTCGCTGACTGCCATGCTTCGGATCAGGAAGCAGTGCGCGTTTCGGAGCCTGGGTACGTCTTGACATGATGCGTCTCGATAAAATTCTGAGTTACTGAATAGCGTTTTTTTAAATCGCTTTAATAATTGCCGCGTTTTTCGGTTGCTTACTTCTTGGGCCGTTTAGCGCCGTACTTGCTGCGGCCCTGACGGCGGTCATTCACACCCGAACAGTCAAGCGTGCCGCGCACCGTGTGATAGCGAACACCCGGCAAGTCTTTAACACGACCACCGCGAATCAACACAACCGAGTGCTCCTGAAGATTGTGTCCTTCGCCACCGATGTAGCTGGTCACTTCGAAACCATTGGTCAGGCGCACACGCGCAACCTTACGCATCGCCGAGTTCGGCTTCTTCGGGGTTGTCGTGTAAACCCTGGTGCACACGCCGCGCTTCTGCGGGCTGGCGGCCAGTGCCGGCACGTTGGATTTTACCGGCTTGGTTTTACGCTGTTTACGAACCAGTTGATTTACGGTTGCCATCTATAAACTCATGTTTATGTTAAAAAAATGCACGCATGCACCCCCCGCAACTCGGCGGGGCGGGCATTTTAGGGGCGCGGCCTGATCAGTGTCAACCAGCGTCATCGCCGTCCACCGTGTCCGCCACTTCTGCAGCGTCGTCGCTGTTTGCCGATGCAGCAGCCGCTGACTGTTGCGCCAGCTCCTGCAATTCGGCCGCCAGCACGTCTTCACGCGACCGGCGCTGCTCAGCATGAAAGCTGTAACCGGTGCCGGCCGGAATCAGACGCCCGACAATCACGTTTTCCTTCAAGCCGCGCAAATCGTCACGCAGCCCTTTCACGGCAGCCTCGGTGAGCACCCGCGTGGTTTCCTGGAAGGACGCAGCAGAAATGAACGACTCGGTTGCCAGCGATGCCTTGGTGATACCCAGCAGCAGCGGCGTAATAGTCGCAGGCTCTTGCTTTTTATCAAGTTTCTCGTTGACTTCGAGCACTCGGGCCCGGTCGAGTTGCTCACCTCGCAGCAGGTTGGTATCGCCGGGATCGGCAATCTCGACCTTGCGCAACATCTGGCGAATGATCACCTCAATGTGTTTGTCATTGATGGTCACACCCTGCAAGCGGTAAACGTCCTGAATTTCGCGCACCAGGTACTCGGCCAGTTCTTCGACGCCGCGCAACGCCAGAATGTCATGCGCTGAAGGCTCGCCGTCAGCAATGATTTCGCCTTTTTCGACTTGCTCGCCTTCGAACACACCCAGCGTACGCCACTTGGGAATCAGGTTTTCGTGGCTGTCACCGCTATCGTCAGTGATCACCAATCGAACCTTACCCTTGGTTTCCTTACCGAAACTCACCGTACCGGTGTGCTCCGCCATGATGGCCGGCTCTTTCGGCTTGCGTGCCTCGAACAGGTCGGCCACACGCGGCAGACCGCCGGTAATGTCACGGGTCTTCGAGCTCTCCTGCGGGATACGGGCAATAACATCACCCACTGACACGTTAGCGCCGTCGGTCACATTGATCAGCGCACCGCCCTGCAAACCGTAAACCGCTGGTATATCGGTGTTGGCAAAACAAATTTCCTTGCCTTTGTCGTCCAGCAGCTTGGCGGTCGGCCGTAAATCCTTGCCGGCCGGCGGACGCTGGTTCGTCTCCATCACCTCAATGCTGGTGAGGCCGGTCACTTCGTCTTCCTGCTGACGAACGGTCACGCCGTCGATCACGTCTTCAAACTTGATCTTGCCCGCCACCTCGGTGACCACCGGGTGAGTGTGCGGATCCCAGGTCGCAACGACCTGGCCGCCCTCAACCTTGTCACCGTCATTAACGCGAATTTCCGCGCCGTACGGGAGCTTGTAGCGCTCGCGCTCACGACCGTGATCGTCGATCACGCCAATTTCACCGGAGCGGCTGACCGCAACCAGATGGCCCTTGGCATGGCGCACAGTCTTGACCTTGTGTAACCGGATCGTTCCGACATTGCGGATTTCCACACTGCTGGTAGCGGCAGCACGGGAGGCAGCACCACCGATATGGAAGGTACGCATGGTCAGCTGTGTACCCGGCTCACCGATGGACTGTGCAGCAATCACACCCACTGCTTCACCGATGTTAATGCGATGACCGCGCGCCAGGTCACGACCGTAACACTGCGCACAAACGCCGAAGCGCGTATCGCAGCTGATGGGCGACCGCACTTTCACGAGGTCGATGCTGTGCTCTTCGAGGCTTTCCACCAGCTTCTCATCCAGCATCGTGCCGGCTTCCAGTACGACCTCTGTGTCACTGCCCGGTACCATGACGTCCTCAGCCAGTACCCGGCCCAGCACGCGTTCGCGCAATGGCTCAACCACGTCGCCGCCTTCAACCAGTGGGGAGATCCACAGGCCTTCGGTGGTACCGCAATCTTCATCAGTCACCACCAGGTCCTGAGCGACGTCCACCAGACGACGGGTCAGGTAACCTGAGTTGGCGGTCTTCAACGCCGTATCGGCCAGGCCTTTACGCGCGCCGTGCGTAGAGATGAAGTACTGCAACACGTTAAGGCCTTCACGGAAGTTCGCCGTGATGGGTGTCTCGATGATAGAGCCGTCAGGCTTGGCCATCAGACCACGCATACCGGCAAGCTGACGAATCTGCGCGGCACTACCACGAGCGCCGGAGTCCGCCATCATGTAAATCGAGTTGAACGAAGGTTGCTGCTCTTTCTCGCCCTTGGCGTTGATAACTTCCTCTTCACCAAGAATTTTCATCATAGACGCCGCGACCTGTTCGTTAGTGCGCGACCAGATATCGACAACCTTGTTGTAACGCTCGCCGTCGGTCACCAGGCCACTGGCGTACTGATCCTGAATGTCACGGACTTCTTCTTCGGCAACGGCAAGAATCTCCTGCTTGTTACCGGGAATGACCATATCCTCGACACCAAAAGACATACCCGCGCGGGTCGCATAGGCGAAGCCGGTGTACATCAGCTGGTCGGCAAACACGACGGTCGCCTTCAGGCCGACAACGCGATAGCACGTGTTAATCAGATCCGAGATGGCGCGTTTGGTCAGGTCGCGATTGATGGTATCGAAGCTCATGCCGACAGGCAGAATTTCCGACAACAGGGCGCGCCCGACGGTGGTGTCAACAATGCGCGTACGATGCTCGATTTCGCCATCTTCGTGCGTGATGCTGTCTTTGATGCGCACCTTGATGCGAGCGTGCAGATCAACATAGAACTCGTCGTTGTCGTCACGGTTCTGACGCGCGCGATGCACTTCGTTGACGTCCGCAAACACCATGCCTTCACCGCGTGCGTTTACGCGATCGCGAGTCATGTAGTACAGACCCAGCACGACGTCCTGCGACGGCACAATAATCGGCTCGCCGTTTGCGGGCGACAGAATATTGTTGGACGACATCATCAGGGCACGGGCTTCGAGCTGCGCTTCAAGCGACAAGGGCACGTGCACGGCCATCTGGTCACCGTCAAAGTCGGCATTAAACGCGGTACACACCAGCGGATGCAGCTGAATGGCCTTGCCTTCGATCAACACCGGCTCAAATGCCTGAATACCCAGACGGTGCAAAGTCGGCGCGCGGTTCAGCATCACCGGATGCTCGCGGATGACCTCTTCGAGGATATCCCACACCTCAGGCCCCTCGCGTTCGACCAGGCGCTTGGCAGCCTTAATGGTCGAGGCTTCGCCACGCAATTGCAGCTTGGAAAAAATAAACGGCTTAAAGAGCTCCAGCGCCATCTTCTTAGGCAGACCGCACTGGTGCAGCTTCAGGGTTGGACCCACCACGATCACCGAACGACCGGAGTAGTCAACGCGCTTGCCGAGCAGGTTCTGACGGAAGCGACCTTGCTTGCCCTTGATCATGTCAGCAAGTGACTTGAGCGGGCGCTTGTTGGTGCCGGTAATCGCACGACCGCGTCGACCGTTATCGAGCAACGCATCAACCGATTCCTGCAGCATGCGTTTTTCGTTGCGCACGATAATGTCCGGTGCATTCAGCTCAAGCAGCCGACGCAGACGGTTGTTACGGTTGATCACGCGGCGGTACAGATCATTCAGATCGGATGTCGCGAAACGACCGCCATCCAGCGGAACCAGCGGACGCAGATCCGGCGGCAGTACCGGCAATACCGTCAGCACCATGTGCTGGGGTTTGATGCCAGACTCGAGAAAAGCCTCCAGCAGTTTCAGCCGCTTGGACAGACGCTTGATCTTGGTTTCCGATGCCGTGGCGGCAATGTCTTCACGTACGCGCAGGACTTCTGACTGCAGGTCAATGGTAGACAGCATTGCATGAACTGCCTCGGCACCCATCCGGGCGTCGAATTCGTCACCGTATTGCTCAATAGCATCAAGGTACTGCTCGTCCGTCATGAGCGAACCGCGTTCCAGCGGTGTCATGCCCTCGTCGACGACCACGAAGGCCTCGAAGTAAAGCACCCGCTCGATTTCACGGAGTGTCATGTCCAGCATCAGACCGATCCGGCTGGGGAGCGACTTGAGGAACCAGATATGCGCTACCGGGCTCGCCAGATCAATGTGCGCCATACGCTCACGACGAACTTTCGTCTGCGTAACCTCGACGCCGCATTTTTCGCACACCACGCCGCGATGCTTGAGCCGCTTGTACTTGCCGCACAAACATTCGTAGTCTTTGACCGGGCCAAAAATTTTGGCGCAGAACAGACCGTCACGTTCCGGCTTGAACGTACGATAGTTAATGGTCTCAGGCTTTTTCACCTCGCCGAAGGACCACGACCGGATCATCTCCGGTGAGGCCAGGCCGATTCGAATGGCGTCGAAATCTTCTACGCCGCTCTGAGCTCTAAATATGTTGAGTAAGTCTCGCATGAGTCACCTGCCAGCTATTCGCCAGTGTTTGCCTCTCGTTAATCCAGCTCGAGATCGACATTAATACCAAGGGAGCGGATTTCCTTAACAAGCACGTTGAAGGATTCCGGCATACCTGCGTCGATTTCGTGCGTACCGTCGACGATGTTTTTGTACATTTTGGTGCGGCCCTGCACGTCGTCTGACTTAACCGTCAGCATTTCCTGCAGGGTATGTGCTGCGCCATAGGCTTCGAGCGCCCAGACTTCCATCTCACCAAAGCGTTGTCCGCCAAATTGCGCTTTACCGCCCAGCGGCTGCTGGGTAACCAGGCTGTAAGGCCCGGTTGAACGCGCATGCATCTTGTCGTCAACAAGGTGATTAAGTTTCAACATGTACATGTAGCCAACCGTTACCGGACGATGGAAAGTCTCACCGGTACGGCCGTCAATCAGCGTCGCCTGCCCACTCTCTGGCAAATCTGCCAGTTTGAGCATGTGCTTGATTTCTGCCTCGTTGGCACCGTCAAACACGGGTGTAGCCATAGGCACACCGTTGCGCAGGTTGCTCGCCAGTTCATCGATCTCGGCATCTTTCAGACCTTTAATGTCCTCAGTGCGACCGCCCGACTTGTTGTACATCTGATCCAAAAAGTCGCGTACTTTCGCAGTGCCGGCACCTGTGTCTACCAGTTCGCCGATCTTGCCGCCGAGCGCTTTGGCCGCCCAGCCCAGATGCACTTCGAGCACCTGCCCGACGTTCATACGCGAGGGCACGCCCAACGGGTTGAGCACCACGTCTACCGGTGTACCATCTGGCAAATAAGGCATATCTTCGACCGGAACAATCGTTGAAATCACGCCCTTGTTACCGTGACGACCGGCCATCTTGTCGCCCGGTTGGATACGACGCTTAACGGCCAGGTAAACCTTGACCATTTTCAGCACACCAGGCGCCAGATCATCACCGGCGGTGATCTTTTGCTTCTTCTCTTCGAAGCGCTGATCGAACTCTTTACGCTGTGCTTTGAGTCGCTTTGCCGCACGCTCAAGGTCGGTGTTTGCTTCCTCGCTGCGCAGGCGAATTTCGAACCACTGCGAACGATTCAGCTCATCGAGATAGCCTTTGGTAACTTTGCTGCCCTTGGCCAGCTTGTTAGGGCCGCCGTCAGCAATCTTGTTAAGTAGCATGCGCTCGACACGCTCGTAGATGTCGCCTTCAAGAATACGCAACTGGTCGTCCAGATCCTTGCGTACGCTTTCAAGCTCGGCCTCTTCAATAGACAATGCACGACTGTCTTTATCGATACCGTCACGTGTAAACACGCGGACATCAATCACCGTACCGTCCATGCCCGGCGGTACGCGCAACGATGTATCTTTCACGTCAGAGGCTTTTTCACCGAAGATGGCCCTCAGGAGTTTCTCTTCCGGTGTTAACTGCGTTTCGCCCTTTGGCGTTACCTTGCCGACCAGAATATCGCCGGAGTTAACTTCCGCGCCGATGAAGGCAATGCCCGCCTCGTCCAGCTTGGCCAGCGCTGAGTCGCCCACGTTGGGAATATCCGAAGAAATTTCCTCCGGCCCCAGCTTGGTGTCGCGAGCTACGCAGTTCAACTCTTCGATGTGAATAGTGGTGAACCGGTCTTCTTCAACAAGGCGCTCTGAGATAAGTATCGAATCCTCAAAGTTGTAGCCGTTCCAGGGCATAAACGCGACCAGCATGTTCTGGCCAAGCGCCAGCTCGCCCATGCTCGTGGAGGCGCCGTCGGCCAACACGTCGCCGCGCGCAATCACGTCGCCAGCGTGCACCAGCGGACGCTGGTTCATGCAGGTGTTCTGGTTCGACCGCGTGTACTTGGTGAGGTTGTAGATATCAACGCCTGGCTCAAGTGCCGTGGTCTCGTTATCGTTGATACGTACCACGATACGACCGGCATCCACCGAGTCCACGACGCCGCCGCGCTTGGCAACCACGGTCACGCCCGAGTCGATGGCGACCTTGGACTCCATGCCCGTTCCTACCAGCGGCGTATCCGCCCGCAGTGTCGGCACTGCCTGCCGCTGCATGTTTGCGCCCATGAGTGCACGGTTCGCATCGTCATGCTCCAGGAAAGGCACCAGCGATGCGGCCACCGATACAGTCTGCGTCGGCGATACATCCATGTACTGGATGTTTTCCTGCGGCATCAGGGTAAATTCGTTGTTGTACCGCACCGAAACCAGCTCATCGACCAGCTTGCCCTTGCTATCGACTTCAGCACTCGCCTGCGCAATCACAAACTGGCCTTCTTCGATCGCCGACAGGTACTCGATCTCATCAGTGACTTTGCTGTTTACGACTTTCCGGTAAGGCGTCTCAAGGAAACCGTAGCTGTTCGTCCGTGCGTATACAGCCAGCGAATTGATCAAGCCGATATTTGGACCTTCCGGTGTCTCAATCGGACACACGCGACCGTAGTGCGTCGGATGCACGTCGCGCACCTCAAAGCCCGCCCGTTCGCGTGTCAGACCACCTGGCCCAAGCGCGGAAACGCGACGTTTATGGGTCACTTCCGAAAGCGGGTTGTTCTGATCCATGAACTGCGACAGCTGGCTGGAGCCAAAGAACTCCTTAACCGCTGCAGCCACCGGCTTGGCGTTGATCATTTCCTGAGGCATCAGCCCCTCGGAATCGGCCAGCGTCAGCCGTTCTTTAACGGCCCGCTCCACACGCACCAGACCTACACGGAAAGCATTTTCCGCCATCTCGCCGACGCTACGTACGCGACGGTTACCAAGATGGTCAATATCGTCAACACTGCCCTTGCCGTTGCGAATGCGGATGAGCTCCTTAAGTACACTAAGGATGTCTTCCTGATCGAGTACGCCGGTGCCTTCACCATCTGGCCGCCCGATTCGACGGTTAAACTTCATCCGCCCTACGTCCGAAAGGTCATAACGCTCGCCGTTGAAGAACAGGTTGTTGAACAGGTTTTCCGCTGCGTCTTTAGTCGGCGGCTCGCCAGGACGCATCATGCGGTAAATCTCAACCAGAGCCTCAAGCTGCGTCGAGCTCGGGTCGATACGCAATGTGTTGGAAATGTACGGACCTTCATCCAGATCATTTACATACAGCACCTGAATGCCTTCGACACCGCTCTCAATGAGCATATCGACGACTTCTTCGGTGAGCTCATCGTTGGCCGCTGCCAGAACTTCACCGGTATCTGCATCAATAATGTCGTGCGCAAGAATCTTGCCCAACAGATACTCTTTAGGCACCTCCAGCTTACTAACGGAGGACTTCTCCATTTCCTTGACGTGGCGGGCCGTAATACGACGGCCTTCTTCCACTATCAGCTTGCGACCGAGCTTGATATCAAAAGCGGCATTTTCACCGCGCATGCGTGCGGGGATAAGGTCAATCTCGATCTTCTTTTCACTGAGATAGACTTCCGTCTTCTCGAAGAAAATATCGAGCATTTCATCATTTTCCAGGCCCATGGCGCGCAGGAAAATCGTGACAGGCAGCTTGCGCCGACGGTCGATACGCACGAATACGCTGTCCTTGGGGTCGAACTCAAAGTCCAGCCAAGAGCCGCGATAAGGAATGACGCGCGCCGAGAACAGCAACTTGCCGGAGGAGTGCGACTTACCCTTGTCGTGATCGAAGAACACGCCGGGCGAACGGTGCAACTGCGAAACAATGACACGCTCGGTGCCGTTGACAACAAAGGTACCGTTGTCAGTCATCAGCGGCATTTCACCCAGATAGACTTCCTGCTCGCGCACTTCTTTAACAGGCTTGTTGCTGCCAGGGGCATCTTTGTCATAAATGACCAGTCGCACCTGCACGCGCAGCGGGGCAGCATAAGTTAACCCGCGTACCTGACATTCCTTAACGTCAAACACCGGCGTACCGAGTTCGTAACTGACATACTCAAGGGCCGCGGTACCGGAGTAACTGACAATCGGAAACACGCTTTGGAAAGCGGCGTGCAGCCCAACATCGGCGCGATCTTTCACTCCTTTGTCGGTTTGCAGAAACTTACGGTACGAATCCAATTGAATAGATAACAAGTACGGCGCCTCAAGAACGCTCGAACTTTTACCGAAACTCTTGCGGATTCGTTTTTTCTCTGTAAAGGAATAGGCCATCTATCAGCACCCCTGCGCAGTCTTTGCTGCACCTATGCAAATGTAATGCGTGAACATGCAATACGCATGCCCGTGCAGACGACTCACGCCGTCCGCACGAACATGACTTATCACCCTCTGCCGCCCGGCCGGAATTGCCGCAGCAATTTCAACCGACAGCTGAAGGTATGTGTTACTTAAGCTCAACCGAAGCGCCGGCTTCTTCGAGCTGTTTCTTGACGTCTTCTGCTTCGGCTTTGCCAACACCTTCCTTCAAAGTGGAAGGTGTGCCTTCAACAGCGTCCTTAGCTTCTTTCAAGCCCAGGCCGGTGATGGCGCGAACGGCTTTAATAACGGCAACCTTGTTGTCGCCAAAACCAGTCAGAACAACGTCAAACTCATCTTTCTCTTCGGCTGCGGCTGCATCACCACCAGCGGCACCAACGGCTGCAACAGCCACGGGAGCTGCGGCAGATACACCCCAGTCTTCTTCGAGTTCGTTGATCAGTTCTACAAGCTCCATGACGGGCATTTCGCCCAGAGCCTTTTTGATATCTTCACGTGAAACGGACATTGGTAATACTCCTGCAAATAATTTTTCGTTACCGAATACTGTGTTGGGCAAACATCAGGCTTAAGCGGCCTGCTGCTGATCCCGATAAGCGGCGAGTAGCCGCACAAATTTCGCTTGTGGCTCGGCAATAGTCCGAACGAATTTTCCAGCCGGCGCCTGCAACAAGCCGAGCAGCTGTGCTCGTGCCTGATCCAGCGTCGGCAGCTTCGCCAATCGATCCAAGTCACTTGCCGGGTAAAGATCACCACCCACGGCTACCGCCTGAGTAATGAGCGCCTCACATGTCTTGGCGAACTCTTTGATGACACGAGCTGCTGCGCCCGGGTCTTCCTGCGAGAACGCCAGAATGATCGGCCCGTTAAGTGCTGCGGAAAGACATTCGAACTCAGTACCGTTAACAGCCCGGCGCGCAAGGGTGTTCTTGACGACACGCACATAGACGCCCTCGCTGCGGGCTTTTGCCCTGAGCTCGGTCATCTGCGCAACAGTCATGCCGCGATACTCCGCAGCTATGGCTGACAACGCACTGGCGGCCACCTCGTTCACCTCTGCAACAAGCGCTTTCTTGTCTTCGAGTCTGAGTGCCATTTATTTCTCCTGGCCTCTGAACCACTAAACGACTGCTCCCGAAAGTGCAGCCACCTGTGATGGAGCACCTTCACCAGGAGACCTGATTCGGGTAACGCCATCTGCGTAGGCCGACTTTATTAGTCATTAAGTTCCCGGCTCTGGCTTTCAACCATGACCCGGTTACACCTACGGTCTTTGATGCAGAACTTCTATCGGAGTCCGACCCCGAACGAAGTTCAATTCTTGCTAAACGGGACCTGCCCCCGTTTCTGTTTAAGCAGATATGGACGCCTGATCTACCAGTACGCCCGGGCCCATCGTTGAAGAAACACTAAGCTTCTTCAGATAAACGCCCTTCGCCGATGTCGGCTTGGCTTTTCTCAAGTCGGCCAGCAACGCATCGAGATTCTCTTTAAGTGCACTCACTTCAAAATCGGCCCTGCCAATCGTGCAGTGAATAATGCCGGCCTTATCCGTGCGGTATGCCACCTGCCCGGACTTGGCATTCTTGACGGCACCCGCCACATCAGGCGTAACTGTGCCGACTTTGGGGTTCGGCATCAGGCCGCGCGGACCCAGAATCTTGCCGAGCTGACCAATCAGGCGCATCGCATCCGGTGTCGCAATCAGCACGTCAAAATCCATCGTGCCGCCTTTAATCGTGTCAGCCAGATCTTCAAACCCGACAATATCTGCGCCGGCCTCTTTGGCTTTGTCCGCATTTTCACCCTGCGCAAAAACCGCAACACGAACGCTCTTGCCCGTGCCATTTGGCAACACGGTTGCACCGCGAACCACCTGATCTGACTTCTTGGGATCAACACCCAGGTTGACGGCAATATCCACCGACTCATTAAACTTCGCAGTGGCCATCTCTTTGACCAGCGCCAGAGCCTCGTCAATAGACTTGGCCACTTTACGATCAACTTTCTCGCGGGCGACTTTGGCTTTTTTACTTAGCTTTGCCATGTCATACACCCTCAACTTCCAGACCCATGCTGCGGGCACTGCCGGCGATAATTCGCACGGCTGCATCCAGACTTGCAGCATTCAGATCTGCCATTTTTGCTTGCGCGATTTCTTCAAGTTGAGCACGCGTCACTTTGCCAACTTTATTCTTGTTCGGAACACCACTGCCTTTGCTGATACCTGCTGCTTTTTTCAGCAGAATGGCTGCCGGCGGGGTTTTCTTGATAAACGTAAAACTGCGATCACTGTACACAGTGATAACCACCGGAATAGGCATGCCCGGCTCGGCATCCTGCGTTTCAGCGTTAAACGCTTTGCAGAAATCCATGATATTCAGGCCGTGCTGGCCCAACGCGGGGCCTACTGGCGGACTCGGGTTTGCCTTTCCCGCCGGGACCTGCAGCTTGATGTATGCCTCTACTTTTTTTGCCATGTAACACCTCTAGTGGGTACAAACGTCAGGCCTTTAGCCTGACTCCCCGGTTAACGAATGCCGGTGGCGCCGACATCCCAACAATTAACTTTTTTCTACCTGACCGAAATCAAGTTCAACCGGCGTTGGCCGGCCGAGAATCTGCACCGCTACGCGCAGTTTGCTCTTGTCGTAATTGACGTTCTCAACGACGCCACTGAAGTCGTTAAACGGCCCGTCAACAACACGAACCACTTCGCCCGGCTCGAACAATACTTTCGGCCTTGGCTTATCAACGCCTTCTTCGACGCGGTTAAGAATTGCAGCCGCCTCGACATCGGTAATCGGCGCGGGCCTGTCACTCGAACCGCCGATAAAGCCAAGCACTTTCGGCACTTCTTTAACCAGGTGCCAGGTTTCCTCGTCAAGCTCCATCTGCACCAGCACGTAGCCGGGGAAAAACTTCCTTTCACTGCGACGCTTCTGCCCTTCACGCATTTCCACCACCTCTTCGGTGGGGACCATGATCTTCCCGAACTTGGCCTCAAGGCCGTGCATTTTGATGCGCTCTTCCAGAGAGGTCTTAACCTTGTTCTCGAAATTCGAGTAGGCGTGCACGACATACCACTTCAATGCCACGTGCTAGCCCCCCTGCCCGGTCAGCAACTTGGTAGCCCAAAGCAACAGCATGTCCAGGCCCCAAAAGAAAATTCCAAGAATCAAAACAAACACAAACACCGTGAGCGTTGTCTGCATGGCTTCTGTGCGGGTCGGCCAGATCACCTTGCGTATTTCGACACGTGAACCCTGAATAAACTTCCACAGTGTCCGGCCACGCTCTGTCTGCATAAACACAACAACAGCGAGCGCAACCGCGATCAGAATCACAGGCACTGATATCAGCAGAGACTGATTTTCGTACTGGTAGTAACCAACGATGCCGCCGACCAATAGGGCCGCGGCTAGCGCGAGCTTGACCGTATCCAGCATTCCGCCTGGACTTGTCTCTGTGTCTGCGTTCATTTAAAAGCGCCCGATCAGCGTGCCTAAAGCCGCGTAAGAATGGCAGGCCAGGAGGGAATCGAACCCCCAACCTGCGGTTTTGGAGACCGCCGCTCTGCCAATTGAGCTACTGGCCTTCCGCCTGCCGCCGCTGCGGGCTTGCCCTTTGCGGCTTTCTTACGCAGGGAACGCTGTTCCCTGTTCTTGTTATTCGAAAATTCTATTCAATGATCTTCGCGACCACCCCGGCGCCCACAGTCCGGCCACCCTCGCGTATCGCGAAGCGCAGGCCGTCCTCCATGGCAATCGGTGCAATCAACTCAACCTTCATCTGCACGTTGTCACCCGGCATCACCATCTCGGTGCCCTCCGGTAACTCACATGCGCCCGTCACGTCCGTCGTCCGGAAGTAAAACTGCGGCCGGTAACCCTTGAAGAACGGCGTATGACGACCGCCTTCTTCCTTGGTCAAAATGTACACCTCGGCCTCAAACTTGGTGTGCGGCGTGATCGATCCCGGCTTCGCCAGCACCTGGCCGCGCTCCACCTCTTCACGCTTCGTGCCGCGCAGCAGCACACCCACGTTGTCGCCCGCCTGACCCTGGTCCAGCAGCTTGCGGAACATCTCCACGCCCGTGCACGTCGTCTTCTGCGTGTCCTTGATGCCCACGATCTCGATCTCGTCGCCCACCTTCACGATGCCGCGCTCGATACGACCCGTCACCACCGTGCCGCGCCCCGATATCGAGAACACGTCTTCCACCGGCATCAGGAACGCGCCGTCAATCGCGCGCTCCGGCTCCGGAATCCAGCTGTCCAGTGCTTCCACCAGCTTCACCACCGACGGCGCACCGATGTCACTCTGGTCGCCTTCCAGCGCCTTCAGCGCCGAGCCAATGATGATCGGCGTGTCGTCGCCCGGGAACTCGTACGTCGACAGCAGGTCACGAACCTCCATCTCCACCAGCTCCAGCAGCTCCGCGTCGTCCACCATGTCCGCCTTGTTCAGGTACACCACGATGTACGGCACACCCACCTGGCGTGCCAGCAAAATGTGCTCGCGCGTCTGCGGCATCGGGCCGTCCGCCGCCGAACACACCAGGATCGCACCGTCCATCTGTGCCGCGCCCGTGATCATGTTCTTCACGTAGTCAGCGTGGCCCGGACAGTCCACGTGCGCGTAGTGCCGCGCCGCACTCTCGTACTCCACGTGCGCCGTCGCAATCGTAATGCCCCGCTCGCGTTCTTCCGGTGCGTTATCAATGTCCGCAAACGCCTTCGCCGCACCACCGTGCGTCTCCGCCATCACCTTCGTCAGCGCCGCCGTTAACGTCGTCTTGCCGTGGTCAACGTGCCCAATCGTCCCCACGTTTACGTGCGGCTTTGTACGTTCGAATTTCTCTTTAGACATCGATGGATCCTCTAGATCTTTATTTCTTTATTGCCTGTACTCGTTGCCAGTACTCGGCGTAGTTATAAAAAACCGACCACTACCGGGCTATGCAAATGGAGCCCACGACGAGATTTGAACTCGTGACCTCTTCCTTACCAAGGAAGTGCTCTACCCCTGAGCTACGTGGGCCGACCTGTATCATCCCTTCAAAAAATCTGGAGCGGGTGATGGGAATCGAACCCACATCATCAGCTTGGAAGGCTGAGGTTCTACCGTTGAACTACACCCGCCAAACAATCGATCAATTTGCAGCCCTTAACCAAAACAAATGGCTCAGTAACTCGTCCAAAACGCGTGCACAGGAACATCCCGGACCCTGAAGGCCTGAGCTATCCCTGCATTAAACTAATTTTTCACCTGCCTTTGACTCGCTCTCACAACGCAGTCCGCCAGCAAACTGGTGGAGGGGGCAGGATTCGAACCTGCGAAGGCTGAGCCAGCAGATTTACAGTCTGCCCCCGTTGACCGCTTGGGTACCCCTCCGCGATGCGAGCCGCGCATTGTCGGGGTTCGGCCAAGGCGTGTCAACAGTCCTATAGCGATTGAATGGTGCCGGCACCAGGAGTCGAACCCGGGACCTACTGATTACAAATCAGTTGCTCTACCAGCTGAGCTATACCGGCATTTCACTGGGGCGGCGATTCTAAGCTCAGCATGGCCCCGCGGCAAGGACTAGCTATCATCCGGGCTGCACGGCACCGCTTCCGTGCGCAATATCTGCCCGCCGCCGCTGCGCAGCTCGCCCGGCTGCAGGCCCTGCCCTGACGGCAGCTCAACGGCCAGCCAGTATTGGGTACCCGGCTGATAACGCTCTTCTATACGGGTCTCGAACCCTTGTCCTCGTGCCATTGAAACCGTGCTCTCGGCGCTCTCTGCCGATTTGAATACCCCCAGCGAAATCTTGAGTTCCGAACCTCCCGAAACGATGTACGCATCCGTCAGACCGGCCGCAATCAGCCGGTCGCGGGCGGCCTCAGCAGCCACGCGATTTGAAACACCGACCACCTGCACCCAGTGCCCAACCCAAATCTGGCCCTCACGTTCGGTCCGGATCACCCGCACATTCCGGCTGCGTAGCCTCTCGGTTATGCTGTTAGCATCATTTTCAGCGACAATAGGCCCAATATTTAAACAATTAAGCCCTTTTTCGACGGAATTCGCCGAATTATCCTGCTCCGCTGCAGGCTCTGCTCTCACCTTCCGGTTGAGCTGCACCGCAGTCAGGCGCGGGTAATCCTGAAGGATATGCAACGGCTCTACCGGGTTGTCGGGCTCGATTACCCAGCTTTGATAAGCCCAGGCCAACGCGTTTAGCAGCAACAGCAGCAAGAACAGGTTGCGCATCAATCGCTGCCCGCCAGCCAGGCCAAACCTTCGAGCACCAGCAATGGCCGATGGTCGATTGCCACGTTAATGGGCATGCCTAATCCGGTGCGCAGGGCTTCGGCATCGCCGCCCGTCAAAATAACCCGCGGATTTGCCGGGCCCACATTGCGCGGACCCGGAAATGTGGCCACCGCCCGTTCTACGGCAGCGCAAAGACTAAAAATGGCGCCCCGCTCCACGGCTTCACGCGTGCTGCGCCCGAACCACTCACTGCCGCCGGGCCCTGCCTGCGAGACAGCATGGGCAGCAATGTCCGCCGTCTCGCCACCCAGCGCATCGCTGGTTAACTGTCGTCCCGCCAGAATGACCCCGCCCAGATGCTGGCCGTCTGACCTGACCAGATCAATGGTTACTGCCGTACCGGCGTCAACCACGCAAATATCGGCCCGGTGCTGCTGCCACGCGCCCACAATCGCCGCCCAACGATCAGCGCCCAACTGTGCCGGTTCGGCGTAGCCGTTTTTTACCTTGCCCCACGCTGCCGCCGACCGCACGCAACGGGTTGCAACACCAAAATGCGCCGATAATGTCTGAACCACCGCATCCTCCAGCGTGCTGCCTGCCACATTTACCAGCGCCGCCTGCTGCGGTTGCGCCGGCAAATCACGCAGCGCATCACACACTTCGTCGATTGTTTTACCGCGGTGCACAAGCTCGCCCGACTGCTCCAGCCGGTCGCCGTTCTGGCAAGCCCATTTGATCCGCGTATTACCGATGTCGAGCAGAAGCTTCATAAAGAATGTCTTAAATTTTCTGACCTGGTTACGACTATTGATCTGCAGGTCGAACACTGACATCGCCTGACATCAGGTGCAGAATGCCACCGTTGGTCTCCAGCTGCAGGCGCCCGTCTGCCGCAATCCCGCGCACGATACCGCAATGCTGAACGGTGTCGGCGATCACCGTAACGGGTTTCGCAAACAGATAATCGGCCGCACGCCATTCGGCAGCAAAACCGCTGAAACCCCGTGCGGAAAATTCATTCATAACACCGTGGAGATCATTTATCAGCAACCCTGCGACGGCGTTGCGCGACATGGACGGGGTTCTTCCCACGCCGGCCAGACTTGCCGGCTGTAACCCACCCGCTGCGGCTATCTTCTGCACGGCGCTGTCCGGCAAACTGTAATTCAACCCCACCCCGACCACGACTCGCATCGGCCCGCCGGCTTCGCCCTGCACGTCGATAAGCACGCCGGCCAGCTTGTTGCCATTCACAACCACGTCGTTCGGCCATTTTAACTGCGCATCCGCCGCGCCGGCAGCGCGCGCGGTGCGCATTACGCCCACTCCAACCGCAAGAGCGAGACTGGCCAATTGCTGCGGACTGGATTGAAAGCTCCACGATAACGACAGGCAAATGCTGTGCCCCGCCGCCGCGAACCACTCACGCCCGCGACGCCCGCGACCGCCATTCTGAAACTCTGCCAGACAAACCCGGCTGCGCCCGGCAGCAACGGCGGGTGCCTGCAGCAAATAATCGCTGGTTGACGGAACCTGCCACAGCACTTCCAGCTGTTCGATGTGTTGTCGCGCTTCGTCACCAAGCGCTGCGGACACCTGATTCTCATCCAGCAATTCAAGTGGCTCGGCCAGCCAGTAACCTTTGCCTTGTTGGGCGCCTATGGACACCCCGGCGGCTTCCAGCTGACGTATGCTTTTCCAGACGGCCGCGCGGGTTACGCCCAGCTTTGCCGCGAGCCCGGTTCCGGAATGCACGGCGCCATCCGCAAGCAAGCGCAAAAGTTTTTCCTGGGTTAACTGCACGTCAGCGCGAGCGGTGCAATAAACTGAAGCCGATATCGGGCGTCGCACTACCGCCCAACAAGCGGCGCAAATTGGAACGGTGCGTATAGGCAATAAATACCGCGACCGCGGTCGTAAACATGATCAGGTTGCTGGCCAGTGAGCCCACGGTCAGCGCAAGATAAACAGGGATCGCTGCTGCAGCGAGCACTGTCGCCAGACCAACGTAACCCGCAATCAGCAAGGCGCACAACCAGGTCAGCAATGCCGGAAGAATGACAACGGGCGCCACGACTGACAGTGCGCCCACCGCGGTTGCAGCACCCTTTCCGCCGGCAAATTCGTACCAGACCGGGTAGCAATGACCAAAAATCGTAGCAGCCGCGCATCCGTACAAAAGCCATTCGCGGGTCACGGCCGGATCAAGGCCAACGCCCGGAATATCAAGCGTGGGCAGAAACAATACAGGGAGGGCTCCCTTGCCAACATCAACCACTACTACCAGTAGCGCAAATATTTTGCCTTGAGTACGCAGCGCGTTGGTGCCGCCGGCATTGCCGCTACCCAGCTTACGGATATCAATGCCACCGTATAACTGCCCGATCAGCAGCGCGCCGTTTACTGAACCTGCCAGATAACTGACAAAAACTTTTAGCCCCAATTCGAGCAACAGCAGCCCCCATATTCAGGCGGTCAATTGTAGCATCGCCCACCGCTAATCCGACGGCCGTGCAACCCGCTGCGAGTCAACCGTGTATCAGCAAGATACCCTTGACCCCGCGCATCGTGAACAACATTATGAGCCCACTGCAAGAAGTCCGAACGGAGACAAGCCATGCAAAAACTATTTGTCGGACTGCTGGCCATGATACTGGCGGGCGCTATCTGGGCCGAGGATCCTTACGCCGGCATTGACGTCGGCGAGCGCAACGTCGCGGTGATCGACATACACCTGCACACGGGCGAGTGGGACAAGATGCCGCCCGGCTTTCACGAACGGCTCGCCGAAAACGTACCCACAGGTTTCAAATGGACCATGGGGCCGATCTCCGACTGGATGCTGGGCACCGACATCATGCTTGGCCAGCTGGAAGATGCAGGAATCTACGGGGGCGGCTTGTTCGCGCTGTACAGCCCGCACACTACCGGTCTGGCACCCAACGAGTTTGTCGCCGAACGCGTGGCGGAATCCGGCGGACGGCTGTGGGGCTTTGCCAGTATCCGCTGGGATGACCTGAACAACAGCGACGAAGAGCTGGCCGCATTTGAACAAGTCTTCGCGGACTATCCGCAAATGGCGGGCATCAAACTGGCCCATGCTCACCAGCAGGTGCGGCTGGATGACGAGCGGGCGTACCCGGTTTACGAGATCTCCCAGCGGCTTGGCAAACCCATGTACCTGCACACAGGCAGCAGCCCCAACCCAGGCACCCGTTTTGAGCCGCCTTACTCTGACCCCGCGTATCTGGAAGATGCGATCAGGAAATACCCGGGGGCAATCTTTATTCTTGGCCACACCGGTTACGACAGTAAGGGTATTGCTCTGACTTACACGGACTCGGCCATCCGGCTTGCACAGCAATACGATAATGTCTACATGGAGCCAGGGGCGCTGGGCGCTACCCGCGCGGAAAATCTCATCGACGATTTCGTGGTGCGCCTTAAAGAAGGCAACGTGCTGCACAAGGTTATCTACGGTTCGGACGGCCCGCAGTTCCCGGGCTACGTGCAGTCGCATCTCGAGAATTATGTGGCTGCCATGCAGCGAAACGGTTACACGGCAGACGAAATGGAAATGGTGTTATCCGGCAACTTCGCCCGCGTCTTCGGCATTGAACTGCCGCCCCTCGCCGGCGCTGCAAAGGGAGACGAATAATGATGACGTTCAGACTCGGCTCCCTGCTTGTCACATTGAGCGCAGCTGCATTACTCGTAGCCTGCAGCGACGCTCCGCAAGAGAAATACCAGACCGTGACGCTGAACGGCAAAGTGCGCATGATCGCGGGCCCCATGCCTTCGGGCAAACTGCACTTTCGCCTCTATAACCTTTGGTATCTGGAAGGCGAGCTGCGTCACCCGCTGGAGGAAATCGAGGATTTCGAAAGCGACACAGCGGAGTTCACGCACACCTTCGAGTATCCGCTGCACAAAGGCACCGGGCTGGCCGTGCATGCCTGGCTGGATACCGACGGCGACGGCATTTTCTGCACGCCCGATGCGCGTATCGACCCGGCCGGCCTGACGACTATGGACGAAACACCCTCAGGAGAAATTGATATCACGATTACCTTGTCGGATAACTGTCGCGCGGCGGGGTTTTTCTACCCCCCGAAACGCCAGTAAACGCAGGCAACCCGCCCCGCTTTAACGCGGGTGCAACCACTCCGGCAGAAAACTGTAGGGCTCTTTGACAACGTCGCCTTTGTAGGCGACGTTGTTCGTTTGCAGCAATGCTTGAACTTCGCCTGAGTTCCAGCCATCGAACATATCAGTGCAGCCGCCGACAAAAGTACCGCCTATAAATATCTGTGGAATGGTGCTGAACCCGGTGCGGGCGGCGAGCACATCGCGAATCTTCCGGCCAAACAGGTCTTTCTGGTATTCCACAGAATCCAGTTCGATCGCTTTGTACGTGATATCGCGACTGGCCATGAACTTTCTCACCGACCAACAAAATTCGCACCACTCCAAAGCAAAAATCACCACAGGCGCCGCTGCATCGCCGATCACGTTATCAACAAATGCTTCAGCGTCTTTGGTCGACATGTCTGTGAATGCCCTGAATTTATAACGACTTAGTCGAAACGATAATTCGGGGTCGAACGCGAAATTTCCAACTCGGCATCGTCCATATCAGCCGGGATCCCTTCGAACAAAGGCGTAGACATATAGCGCTCACCCGTGTCGGGCAACATGCACAGAATGTTGCTGCCTGGCTCTGCGGTGGCACAGACCTGCAGCGCACCAGCAAGCGTCGCACCGCTGGAAATGCCGGCGAATATGCCTTCCTGACGCGCAAGGTTCAGCGAGGCGGCAAGCGCATCTCTGCCATTAACAGGTAGCACCTTGTCTGCAAGGCTCAGACCCAGAGCATCTTCGGTCAACTTGGGAATAAAGTCGGGCGTCCATCCCTGCATTGGATGAGGGCTGAAACTCGGATGACTGGCAGCCGGCGAACCGTCGTCAAACCGCTCCTGCTCGACTCCGCTGGACACCAACTGGGCGTTGTCCGGCTCACACAAGATGATACGGGTTTCGGGACGTTCTTTTCTTAATACGCGACCGACACCTTTCAATGTGCCGCCGGTGCCATAACCGGTCACCCAGTAATCCAGACGTTCGCCCTCGAAGGCTTCCAGAATTTCTACGGCAGTAGTGCGGGAATGGGTATCCGCATTGGCTTCATTCTCAAACTGACGCGTCAGGAACCAACCATGCTCTGCCGCCAGCTCCTTGGCCTTGTTGATCATGCCGCTGCCTTTTTGCGCAGCCGGCGTCAGCACCACCTTAGCGCCGAGAAATCGCATAATGCGTCTTCGTTCCACGCTGAAGCTTTCTGCCATCACGCACACAAAGGGATAGCCTTTGGCGGCGCACACCATCGCCAGACCTATACCCGTGTTGCCACTGGTCGCTTCGACAACGGTCTGCCCGGGCTGCAAATCACCGCTGGCCTCCGCCGCCTCGATAACTCCCAGTGCGAGCCTGTCTTTGACCGAACTCAGCGGGTTAAACGACTCAACCTTGGCAAAAAGATTAACGCCTTTTGGCGCCATCCGGTTGATGCGAATAACCGGGGTACGGCCAATGGTTTCAAGAACACTCTGTTTAAGATCAGCCATAACTCACTCCCTCAGAACCTGCGCCTGTTATACGCCGATAATGCCGGAACCACCTTGCGGCCCCTGGCCCGGCACCACAATCTGCGAAGCCTGATCGCGTCGCATTTCCTCCAGCCGCTGCGCCATTTCCTCGACGGCTTGCTGGGCGCAAGATGAAAAATTCCCGCATACCTCGGCAAGGTTTTCACCGGGTATGTCAAAGTTCAGTGGTATAGGGCCCGCTGCCGTCATCACCTGCGCCATACCGGAATAAACAGCCGGCCGAGCCGGATCGGGTTCACCCTGGTCGTTCACGGGCGTAAGCCGGCGGATAGTGCCAACTTTACGGTCAGTAAATGTTTCCTCGATGTACAAGTCACCGGTATTGAACTCCGGTGATTGCGCTTCGGCTTCCTGATTCATTGCGAAACTCCGCTTAACAATTGTTTTGAAATCCTTTATCAGCCTTGCCTATCGTTGCCACACTCGATCGAGGAAAGCCAACAAGTCGTCTTGTGATGCGGCTGTGGCGGCCGCGTTGTAACCCAAAGTATAACCGTCAGTGTTCGCACACTGGGCCAGCGCCATAAATGCTCCGAAAGGATTTTCCATGGAATAACCGCTGACGGTTTCAATAATCTTATTCTTTTTAGTCCAGCGCATGTTGCAGTCTCGGGTGGACCATGCGCCTTCCTGGAATCTTTGCGGAAAAGGCGCGTCCCAGCCATGCCCGGCATCGGCATAAACTTTCAGCTCGACATCCACACCCATCCTGCGCAGCCGGTCGCGAAATTTCTCGCATCCCTTGATGGACATAGACTCATCTGCATCACCCATCATGATCAGCAAGGGACTACCCTCGACCCGATAATCATCAAAGTCAACCATGCAACCGCCGTAGAACATTGCGTATGCAGAAAATCTCGGCCCGTCAACACCAAGCACATTCTCGATAACCGGCTCAAACATCATATATAGCGTCGCTCCGGCCCCGAGCGAGAAGCCGGTTACGCCGATTTTGGCCGTGTCTATATAGGGATGATCCTGCAAGGCTTTCAGGGCGCTCAATGCATCCGCCATCTGTGTGTATATGGGGGCCTTGTTCAATCGCTCAATATAGTCGTCGGTGCTGCGGAGATTGCGTGCAGCGAAGGTGTCAACGGCAAGACCGGCAATTCCATTTCGGGCCAGGTACATGGCCATGTCGACACTACGACCGCTCCAGTCACCGCCCGAACCGTGCAAAATAACCATCGCGGGCACTTTGTTGGTGACCGATGCACCCTCTGGCAGCACCAGCGTGCCGCCTGTCGTTTGCTGCATGGCCTGCACACCACCATCGGCGAGATCTTTTGCTTTCATGGCATTAAAACTGGGAAACCCGATTACGCCTTCTAGCTTTCGCTCCCAGCTGGTGAGATAAAAAACATTTACGGCTTCACTTCGTTCAGGCAGCAACGACAGCAACCCGCGTGCTGCCAAACCGCAAACGAGGACAAGCAGCAATATTTTTAACCACTTCATGCCTTCACATTCCTGCCGCTAAAAATCCAGTAAATGATGATAACCGTTCCTGCCAGCATCATTAGCTGAGCGAAAACAAAAAATGCATCCTGAGATGCAGATCCGGCAATCGAGCGGGTGATATTAATCAACGCATGCCATACCGCAGCCAGCAATACACTGCGGGTCTGGTCATACAACAAGGTTAGAAAAACCGTCGCGGCCAGAATGCCTAGTGAAAAACCAAACCACGCGCCGAGTGCAAACTCCGGACGCATTAAAAATGATGGCAGATGCCAAAACGTCCACACCGGCCACAACAGGAGCGATGCGATCAAAGCGCTATGACGACCACGCAACAATGGCAGTGCAAGGCCGCGCCAGCCCGGCTCCTCACCCAAACCGCGCAACACGCCACCGAGCACCAGCACATCAAACCAGCGCCCCTCGGCCCACAGACCACGGATTAACTCACCACTGAAGAAGCGCTCGGCGGTGCCGGTAATGATCAAGGCGGCAAGCATAATGACAATTGGAAAAATTACAGTCACTGCCCACCAGGCACCTGACACGCGCCAGTCACACAAGCTGAAAATCAGTTTGCGCATGCCCGTCTGACCTTGCCAAACGCCGAGCACAATCAGAGCTGCGGCAAAGGGCCCGAATGCGGCCATCGCTTCGGCCCAGTGGGGGATGGATACGCTCAGTAAGCCTCGCGCATCCAGCATCATCGGGACTTCAACTATCCATGTGAGCAGATACGCTAACAAAAAATAACTGAGTAAGGGATGGCGCTTTAAAAACATAATGGCACGCGCTGCAATGGCTGCAGCACCATGCTGACCAGAAGCAGCCCCAGAAATAAATACAACAGCAAAGCAGCGATGGTGCGATCGAAGCTCAGGCCTTTTACGATGCCGGCCAGCCCAAAAGCCGGAGTAACAACCGACAACGCTAAATACTTTAGCGTCGCCGCAATGCCGGCCATTAAAGGCAGCGCTGCAGCAATCGCGACACCGGGGTCGGCTACCTGCTGCGCGCCAATAGCAAACAAGAACACATCCTCTATGCAGTCGAACGTTGCAGCAAACAGCGGTGCCCAGAAAATCAGTGCACCCCATTGCTGCCACTTGCCGGGCAACCGCATTGCCAGCAAGCCGATCAAACCCGCGAGCAAAAAGCCGTAACCCCAGGCGAAAACCACATCACCGGGCAGCAGCAATTCAAGCACGGCTTGCTGCATATCAGGCGGAAATGACTGAAACACTGCCGCATAACGTTCGGGTGTAAACGCGACCTGCAGGCAGGTCAGCTCGGACAATCTGTCGCCAACCACCGTGGCCGGCTCTGCCATCAGCACGCCGGTAGCAATACCGAATAACAAAAAACCTGCCAGCGCTAGCAACCCAAAAAACTGTCCGGAGTTCGGTCGACGCATCAGTGCCTGCATATCTATAGCCCTCAAGTACTGCTAGTGCTTTGCTGCTATCCGCACAGGGGCACAACCGGCACCACAGCAATGAGATCATCAATGACCAGTGGCGCGAATTTGTCGGTGATAGTCACCGGCACAAGAGCATCGTGATCCACGCCCGGAGCAGGGATCGGCCGGCTACCGCCTTCGACGTATATCGTAAGACTGAACGCCCAGTCCGACGGCACGCTGTAAATAATCGGTATCAGCGGGTAGGAAATCGGCACCGTTATCTCGCCACTGACCTGACCCGGCGCGGCTACGCCGTCCAGCGAAAAGTTGGTGTTCAAAAACATGGTCGGAATTGAGCAAGTCGGGTTATTGATGAAATCAAGTGGTCGCAATGTAACTGCACCTGTGAGCGGCCGGTTAATGGTGTCAGGCAACTGCACACGGAATGTCACCGTGGTATCACTCGGCGGGGTGGCACGAGCGTTGCCGCCACCGTCGGGAAAGTCGGGTGTCGGCTCGACTTCCCTGAGGCTACTGAAAAACTGCCATATCGCATCACTGGCGAAATCCGGCCAGTCATGAAACTGTGAGTGCTCACACCACAACACCGGGTAATCTGAATTCAATTCGCCAGGCATGGAATAATCAATACACGGCGTAATCGCAGATGGAGTGGTAAGCCCCACATCCCAACCGTTGTATAAGGCCCAGTATTGTTCGGCCTGGTGCACCAGCGATATGTCCACCAGCGGGTCGTTATTGCCTTGCGTCATCATGATGGCGACTGAACCCACACAGTCGTTATTAATCAGGTTGCCGGCCACGGGTGCGGCAGCACGAATGATATCGCCGAAACTGCACGCTAACTGGTGCACCAGCCCGGCACCGTTACTGTGGCCGGTAATAAAAATCTTGTTTGGGTTGTAATCCAGACCGCGCCGGTCCAGCTCGGCCAGTAAATCGAGAAAAAACCCGGGGTCGCTGCTGGTGTTCCAGTTGCGATCTCCATTGCCGTCGAACAGCGCATTAGGGAATACCATGATCGCCTCGTCCCCTACTCTGTCAATCAGGTCGTAGAAGCGATTAGGCCCGACAAAATTGTCCAGTGACCCGGTATAGCCGTGAAAAGCGATCAGCAATGGCGGGCGCGGGTCACCAAGCGCAATGGGGCTGAGCACATCATCAAAGTAATAATCAGAGGGCAGTTGCAGATAATACTCACGCATGACCCCGTTGGACTGCATCTGCTGCAACCCCGACTGCAGAACCTGGTCGTCGTCGCTATCGCTTAACGGACACCCACCGAGTATGAAGGGCCAAACCAGCAACAACAGATAGCGGGAAGCAGGAGTCATATAGCACCTTAGTTATTATTTATTGTTCAGGCCAGCTCAGGCCGGTTCATAAAGTATTGCAGAGCTTCGGGGTTCGCCAAGGAAGCGCTGTTCGGAACATCCTCACCGTGGATGATGGCCCGCACCGCCAGCTCCATAGCCTTGCCGCTGATGGTGCGAGGGATGTCTGCTACCTCCAGTATGATTGCAGGGACATGTCGGGGCGACGCGGCATGAGCTATAGACCGTCGAATGCGCTCACGCATGTCGTCGGTGAGCGAGCAGTTCGATGCGGTGACCACAAACAACACCACACGCTCATCGTTATCGCGACGCTGGCCAACTGCTAGCGCATCAACCACGCCGTCAACAGCAAGCGCGGGCTCACATACTTCTGCGGTTCCCATTCTTACGCCACCCGGATTCAGCACCGTATCGGAACGACCGTAAATAATCACGCCACCATGCACGGTCATTTCCGCGAGGTCGCCCTGCCGCCAGCAATTCGGATAGTGCCGGAAATAGGCCTGCTCGTAGATACGTCCGTCCGGATCATTCCAGAAGCACAGAGGCATGGACGGGAAAGCCTGTCTGCAGATCAGTTCACCCGGTGCACCCCGCACCGATACGCCATGTGCGTCCGCAACATCAACGTCCATACCCAATCCAAGCGACTGTATTTCTCCACGGTAAACAGGCAGCAACGGGTTGCCGAGCACAAAACAGGAAATGATGTCGGTTCCACCGGAAATCGAACACAACTGTACCCGGGGCAGATTGGCTTTAACAAAGTCATAACTTTCGGCGGGTAAAGGCGAACCTGTGGACAACACCGTACGCAAATTGCTCAGGTCAAATCGGTTGTCGGTCAGTACATCGCGCAGCACATCGGCTTGCTGCGTGGCCAACAGAAAC
The DNA here is from genome assembly GCA_030426355.1 of Gammaproteobacteria bacterium. Taxonomy (GTDB): domain Bacteria; phylum Pseudomonadota; class Gammaproteobacteria; order Steroidobacterales. The sequence continues at coordinate 456,955 of JAUHYQ010000003.1, read as the reverse complement.
CGCGGGCTGGTGCCAAGAACGGTAACCCGCTCTGTCGCCACGTGTCGCCACAAACCGGAAGCATCAGGATAGGCTGGCGAACCGTCGTACAACACCACAGTGACGCCGCTTGCCAGCGCGCCGATCAACCAGTTCCACATCATCCATCCGCACGTTGTGAAATAGAGCAGCCGATCAGCGCTACCCAGATCGGTATGCAAGACATGCTCTTTAAGGTGCTGAATAAGCGTTCCACCGGCACTGTGGACGATGCACTTCGGCGCACCGGTCGTGCCGGATGAATACATGATGAACAACGGATGTTCAAAAGGCAGTTGGGGGAATTCGTCGATACCTTCTGCCGACAACAAAGCACTAAAAGCGTGCATGCCTTGCTCACGCTGAACATCGGCTGTCGATAATTCGTCATAAAGGAATGACACCAGCACGGTTTCTTTGAGGTCAGGCAGTCCGCGCTTTAGCTCGATAAGCTTGTCGAGGCAGTCAATGCTCTTGCCACCATAGCTGTAGCCGTCGCAACCAACCAGTACTTTGGGCCCGATTTGTCCGAACCGCTCCAGCACTGCCCGCACTCCGAAATCAGGTGAACAGGAACTGAACACGGCACCGATAGCTGCGGCCGCCAGCATAATCACCGCGGCTTCTGGACAGTTGGGCAACATGGCCGCAACGCGATCCCCACGCTCTACGCCAAGCTGCAACAGTGATTCTGCGACCCGCCGCACCTGCATAGTGAGCTCAGCCCGAGTCAGTTCTGTGCGACGACCCCGTTCGTCACAAAAAATAATCGCGACATGGTCAGTCGTTCCGCGCAGCACATTCTCGGTGTAATTGAGCGTTGCCCCGGCGAACCACCTTGCATCGCGCAACGACACTCCCGGCGCAAAAACCTGATCCGCCTCACGGCCGAATCGCAACCCGGTATAGCCCGCCACCTCAGCCCAAAACTCTCCCGGCTGTGCCACTGACCAGCGATGCAGGGCTGCGTAATCCGGTTTAAACCCATACTTTCCGGCGCACGCGGACATGAAACGCCCGATGGCCGTTGTTTCGACCGCCTGTCGCGGCGGCTGCCAGACCGGATTGGCATCGCTTAACTGCCCCATAGCACTGGGATCCTTATTTGCAGGGTCGTAGTATGATAATCGCGACAGCTTAAGCGGAGACACTTTATGGTGGAAGCTGACACACAAAGTCCGGAGAACACGGACAACTTGCCGTTTTTGGCGCCATGCAAAACACTCGATACGGGCGCCCCTTTTCGCTGGCTGGCCGAAGGCTATGCGGATATTAAAGTAGCGCCCTGGCAAAGCCTGATATACGGCGCGGTTATGGCGCTGATTTGCGTTTTGCTCGGCGTGCTGGGCAGCTACTGGGGCGGCTTTATTATTCCGCTCGTAATTATGTGCGGTATCGTTTTTCTGGCGCCGGTATTGTGTCTCGGTCTGTATGCAATCAGCGCACAGCTGGAACGCAAACAACCCCCTATGCTCGGTCGAACCTTTCGCGAAGCTGCCAAACGCAGGCTTGGCACTGAGCTCGTATTTGCGTTGATCCTGCTGGTGATTTTTCTTATCTGGGCCCGCGCTTTTTCAATGATTCAGGTGTTCATGCCCATGGAGGCCACGCCGGCCTGGCAGGACGTTGCGGCCTATCACACTGTGATGCTGGTCGTCGGAGGATTTTTTGCAACAGTCACTTTTTGTTTCAGCGCGTTTTCATTACCGATGATCATGCACCGGAATGTGGATGCGGTGACGGCGGCCATTACCAGCATCAATGCGGTGTTGCGTAACAAAGGCGTTATGCTTATCTGGGCCGGCATTATTTTGCTGTTTATCGTAATCGGGATCGGGACCTTTTTCGTGGGCGCAATTTTTCTCTGGCCCCTGTTAGGTCTGGCCACCTGGCATGCCTATCTGGACACCATAGATGCGTCCGCCTTGCCCCGGCATGCCGAGGGCATTACTGCGACCCCCAGATCCGTGGGGTCGGAGTAAGTACTCTGACCCCATGGATCGAGTAAAAAACGAATTGGGCTAATCGACCTCGTACTTCGAGCCGCGCGCTTTGTCGCGCTTGTAATTGAGGTGGGACGTTTCATTGGGCTCTTCCCACTCGGTGGGCGCTGTCAGGAAACTCGGATAATGGCGCGCCACGTATTCATACAAGTCCGCGGGCACGTCCTCGACAGATTTCAGGCTCGCTGTCTGCGTGCGCCAAACCATATCCCCGGCCAACTCGCCCATGTGCATCCATGCCTGCCACGGGCCTACTCGGGTCCAGGCACCGCGGCTCTGAATGCGGCCGTCGTAATCGGGGTTAAATAACTGGTCCGCGTCCGCTCTTACCTGCCACCACTCACTGGCGCGCACGGTCGGCCCAAAATACTCATCCGGATACTCTTCCTTGCTATAAGGCGAGGCCCACGAAAAATTGGCATCAAACGAGGTAATGGCTTCATTGCCGATAAAATCCCACGGCAGGACGAACGGGAACGACTGCACCTCGGCATTCTTGCCAAAACGCTGCTCGAACACCGGTTTATAGATTGAATTCACCGGATCATTGTAAGTAGGATAGACCTCGACGGTTTTGCCGGTAAACGGGTTAACCCAGGTTTCAAGAATCTGGCCACTGCGGATATCGCGGTAAATAGAAACTTCGCGGTGAAGGTTGGTGTACGTACCGTCGCCATTGTCCAGTATGCGCGATACACCAAACCCTTCGTAATCAAACAAGGGCTTGCCGGGACTCTTGTCATCCAGAATGGCGTGGCAACGCCCCTTGTACCAGCCGGCATGCTCTTCACCGCTCTCGCGGTAGCCGACCAGACGCAACCACATGCGTAAATTGTCTTGCGGATTCATCGGATCAAAGCCCTCTGGCGCTGCATACAGAGTTCCGCCTTTTGACCCGGGCGACCCAAGCCGGACGCTCGCATTAGATGCGGCAGCAGACGTCAACCCGCCTGCCTGGCTGCAACCGGTGACGCCTGCCATTAATGCAGCCCCGCCTCCCAGTGCGCCGAATCCGCCGACAAAATTTCTTCGGGACATACTCATACTTTTTTCTCCACAAAAAAAAAGGGGCAGGATACCCTGCCCCTTTCTTATCAATTTATGCATCGTGCAACTTATACATCGTGCAATGCGCGACTAATCAGTGCCGATAGGCAAAAGTCAGCATGTATTCACGCGGCGGCTGCACCGTACGAATGTTGGTGCCATTACCGGCGATGCCCGAGTAAAGATCTTCGGAATCGTCTAGGTTAGTACCTGACAAAAACAACGACCACGGACCGTCAGATTGCGACAGACCAATACGACCGTTGTAGCGCGTGTATTGCGGTATCTCCAGCACGTTGCTGATGGTCGCGTAATAACCGCTGGCGTAATCCAGATCCACGCCGGCAATGAAATCCCAGCCAGCATTTAGCTCACGCTCATAATCGACACCCAGACGAACCGTGCGACGCGGCAAGCCCGGCAGCCGTCCTGCTGCCGCGCCAGGGGCAAGCTTGGCAAGTGTCGCCTTGCTGATGTCCTCATCCGTGACGCCGATGGCCGCCCAGAACTGCAGATTCTCAGTTGCGGTAACCGTTGCTTCGATTTCCAGACCCGTAACATCAACGTCACCAACGTTCTGAATCGGGAAGCTACCACTGGAAGCGTCAATAGCCGTCTGCTGCAAATTGTCGTACTGCGCATAGAAAGTCGACACATTGAGGCGCAAACGATCCTGAACCAGATCCGTCTTAACGCCGGCCTCCCAGGAAGTTACTGTCTGCGGAGAGAAAATCACGCGGTTACAAGCCTGATTACCAAAGCATAAGGTCTGGAAACCGCCGGCCTGAAAACCGCGCGAGACGCCGGCAAAAATCATCGTGTCTTCACTAAGTTCCCACTGCGCCAGCAAACGCGGCGTGAACTCGTTGAAATTCTCGCTCAGGTCATTCGCCCAGGGGCCTGGGGTCGGAACGGCAGCGCCGTCGTTACACAGGGTGCCGGAACATGAGTTCTTGTAATCCTTGTCGTCCAGCGTCCAGCGAGCCCCGGCAGTCAGCGAGAAGCTGTCGGTGAGCTTCCAGGTGCCTTCACCGAATATCGCGTAGCTGGTCGTATCGGTCTCTGACGCCTCCAGTAAATTCAATCCGGCTACATCCAGGTTGGCGCGATAATCCTGTTCACCGGACTCTTTCATATAGAAAACGCCTGCAATCCAGTCGAGGTTGTCATTGCCACCTGAAAAACTGAACTCCTGGGTAAAGGTCTTGTTTTCGGCCAACGACTTAATAAAGAAACCGCCGGTAGGACTTGGCACGATAACCCCTGGCGCTGCTTCAAACGCACCGCCGTTCAGGTCAAACTTGAAGCGGTCGCGCACATCGCCATAACCCGTCAGGGAGCGAAAGGTCACCGAATCGAAAGCCCAGCTAAGATCCAGCGAAGCATTGCCCTGCTTGGTCTCGCCCAGACCTTCGGTGGCCTTGGGTACCAGCGTCGTGTAGAAGCCGGCAACGGGGCCACCCGGTGATGCCGGGGGAGAAATCGTCGGGCCATAAGGAACAGCGTTGTAGCCGTCGTTCTCGGCATCAACATATTCCAGGGTAACCACGCCCTTGAACACATCGTCACGAAACAGGTTCAGCTTGGTACGCACGGCCTTGTTGTCGTATTCACCCAACTCACGCGCACCTGGCACAACGCGATCAATCCAGCCTTCACCGCGCTTGTTATACAGGCCGGCGATAGACATCCCGATGCCGTCCGCGACTTCGCCGCCAATGGCACCGGTCACCTTGGTGGTTTCGAAATCACCCATGCCGATAGATGCATTAGAGTAGAACTCTTCACCAGGGGTGCGGGTAATGACCTTGATCGCACCGGCAATGGTATTGCGCCCGTACAGTGTGCCTTGCGGGCCACGCAATACTTCGATGCGCTCGACGTCTGCCAACTCAAGGTTTGTGGTGCCAACCCGACCGCGGTAAATATCGTCAATGTATATACCAACGGGCGCTTCAGCGGCATTGAAGCCGGGGTTTTGCACACCGGCACCGCGCATAAACACCTGCATGGCAGCTGCACCAGCCGTCACCGTATAGGTTTGCAGGTTAGGTACGTTCTTGGCGATGTCCGCCACAAAATTAATCTGCAACCGCTCCATGTCATCGCTGGACAGTGCGGTAACCGAAATCGGCACGTCCTGAATATCGGCGGCGCGCCGCTGTGCACTCACAACGGTGATCTCGTCCGTGGCCTGCGCAGCTGCGGGCACGATCAGCGCGGCTGAAACGGTCGAACAAAAAACTCGAGTGATGATTTTAAACATTCTAGGACTGCTCCCCTTAAACCATTTTGCTGCAACCATTTTGCTGCAATCGTATTACTGCAGACGTTCTTCTGCGGGTTTATTCCCGCGAGGGTATTACGCCTGAAGCGCTTATGTCGCATCCGATTGTGGTCAATAGAGTCGGCTTACGCAAGTCCGTTAGTTGCTATCATAGCCGCCATGCGAATACTGATTACAGGCGCCGATGGCCAGCTGGGCCAATCCCTTCAAGACACCGCTCCGCAAGGGCTGGAGCTCATTGCCACCGACGTTCACAACCTCAATCTTTGCGATGAAGCGACCTTGCATGCGGGTCTGCGCGCGCATGCGCCCGACGTTATTATCAATGCAGCGGCCTATACGGCCGTTGACAAAGCGGAGGCCGAGCCCACGCTCGCCCACGCTGTTAATGCGGACGCGGTCGCCGGATTAGCCCGCTATTGCGCAGAGTCCGGTTGCAAACTCATCCACGTGTCCACTGATTTCGTGTTTGCTGGCGATGCTTTAAAGCCATATTTGCCCGACGACCCGACACACCCGGCCAGCGTCTACGGCAAAACCAAGCTGGCCGGTGAACGGGCCGCTCTGGAGGGTAGCCGCGATGCCCGTGTGGTGCGCACCAGTTGGGTTTACAGTGAACACGGCCATAACTTTGTCAAAACCATGCTCAGGTTAGGTGCCGATCGAGACCGACTGACCGTGGTCAGTGACCAGACCGGTTCGCCCACGTATGCGCGCAACCTCGCGACGACGCTTTGGCGCTTGCTGCACGTCTGGCCCGACTACCCCTTGCTGCACTACGCTGACTCGGGGGAAACCAGCTGGCAGGGCTTCGCTAAGGCCATATTCGCTGATGCCGCCGAAGCGGGGCTGATTAGTCGAATCCCTGAGGTTGCGCCCATCAGCACCTCGGACTACGGTGCGCCCGCGCCACGACCGGCGTACAGTGTGCTGGACACCTCCCTGACCCGGGAAGTGCTGGGCATCAATCCGCCGGAGTGGCGTTCCGCCCTGCGGGAAATGCTGCGGCGTCTCGACCAAGAAATCTGAAGGCTCACCGATGGCTCTGTTGAACGGCAAAAAGAAAACCGACTTTAACAAGCTGCAAAAGCGGCTGCGGCGCAATGTCGGCCGGGCTATTGCCGACTACAACATGATTGAAGACGGCGACCGGGTGATGGTTTGCCTGTCCGGCGGCAAAGACTCATACGCCATGCTCGATATTCTGATGGGACTGGAACACGTGGCTCCCATCAGGTTCGAGCTGGTCGCCGTAAATATGGATCAAAAGCAGCCCGGATTCCCAGCTGACATATTGCCCGCGTACCTCGACAAGCTCGGGATTGAATTTCACGTTGTCGAAAAAGATACCTATTCCATAGTTAAGGAAAAGATTCCCGAAGGTAAGACAACCTGCGGTCTCTGTTCGCGCTTGCGCCGTGGCACGCTGTACTCTTTCGCAGAACAAATCGGCGCAACCAAAATTGCACTGGGACATCATCGCGATGACATCGTTGAAACGCTGTTCTTAAACCTTTTCCATGGCGGACGATTAGCGGCCATGCCGCCCAAGCTGCTGGCCGATGACGGTCGCAACGTGGTCATACGTCCGTTGGCATATTGCCGCGAGAAGGATCTCGATAAATACGCTCGTATCCGCGACTTCCCGATCATCCCCTGCGATTTGTGCGGGTCGCAGGAAAACCTGCAACGACAGCAGATCAAGGCCATGCTCAAAGGGTGGGAAGAAACCGCACCGGGACGCACCATTAGCATCTTCAGAGCGCTGCAGAACGTTGCACCCAGCCAGCTCGCTGACGCCAAGCTGTTTGATTTCATGTCCCTGACTATGGATCGCGCAGGCGAGCGGGCCCCTTACGCGTTCGCCGATGACACCTTCACAGACGGCCAATCGGCCCGTTCACCAGCCGAACAGCCGCTGCATTTCCGGAAAACCAGGCGCTCTGCCTGAGTTGGCCTGAAACCAATCCCCCTTCACGGGCGAAAACGTTTCTGAATGGCAGGTTGCAGCGCGGAATGTCCCGCGCAGACCACTGCCCACAAGTTAACGGAGAATTACGCCATGAGCCCTGTAGCCGCATTTGCCCATGCCCATGACCATGCCCATGCCAACGGCCATCAAATAAGAAGCAATAACATAGCGTTGCAGGACGCCGGCCTGCGGCCGGAGGCTGTTCGGGTCAGGGCCGCCCTGCTGGAGCGCGGGCTGGAAACACCCATGCTGCCGGTAAACCTGACCAACGACGAGAAACAGGCCATCCTTACGGAGCGTTTTACCGAAGTGTTGCAGGTGCTCGGCCTTGATCTGCGCGACGACAGTCTGGCAGATACGCCTAAGCGGATCGCTAAAATGTACGTCAGAGAAATATTTTCCGGGCTCGACTACGCCAATTTTCCACGCCTCACGGCGATAGAAAACAAGATGCAGGTGGACGAGATGGTGCGCGTGCAGGATATCGATCTTTCGTCGACCTGTGAGCATCACTTTATTACCATCGATGGCAAAGCCACCGTGGCCTACATACCGGCCGATAAGGTGATCGGGCTGTCGAAAATCAATCGCATTGTGCGCTTTTTCGCGCAACGCCCGCAGGTTCAGGAGCGCTTGAACGAACAAGTACTGGTGGCGCTGCAGACCCTGCTCGAAACCGATGATGTCGCGGTTAGCATTACTGCCACGCATTTTTGCGTTAAAGCGCGGGGCGTCATGGACGCCAACAGCGCGACCACGACCACATCGCTGGGCGGACGCTTTAAGCGCAACTCGGATACCCGCAAAGAGTTTTTGCTCGGGTTGTAGAGAGTAGCGGCAAAACGCCCGGCTACCAGGCGATAGCCTCGCCGTTGTAGCGCGTAAAACTGCCGCTGTCAGACAGCTTTAGTCGCTCGATCAGTGACCGTATGCCTTTGGCACTGTCCGGTATTTCAACATCGGCAGTGCCAAAGTCCATGCGGGTCTTCACATAGCCGGGACATACCATGGCAACTGTCACACCCTGATCTTTAAGCTTGGAAGCCAACAACGTCATCGCCTTATTCAGTGCGGTCTTGCTGGTCGCGTAGGCGAATGCCGGCGTGTCACGCTCGGTGATAGACCCCACCGTACTCGACAACGTGACTATTTTTTTCTCGCTTCCTGCCAGCAGATGGGGAAGAAAAGCTTCGGCCATCTTCACCGGGCCAAAAGTATTGGTGCGAATCACTTGCTCCCACACCGCATAATCGATCGTCCCGAAATGCTGCAGTTCGATATTTTCGGCAACCGGCACCGGCCCTATAATGCCTGCGTTATTAAGCAGCACGTCGATAGCTTCATCAGCCAGCTCATCGGCTAATGCCTCTATAGACTGATGATCGGTGACATCCAGCGGATACATTCTCACTCTGTTGCGAGGAAGAGCCGCCAATTCGACTGCATCATCCGGGTTCCGGCAACAGGCAATCACCACCCAGCCGGCATCGGCATACTGCCGCGCAAGCTCAAGCCCTATGCCTCGATTGGCCCCCGTAATCAGTACTGTTGGCACGCTACTGTCCTCCTGCTGTTAAAAGTATAATCGCTCAGCTCGCTCACGAATGCACAATGCTATTCCTTATAATTGACGATCGAGCATTACCCCGGGGGGATCAATGTCTTTTAGCTGGGACGACCCGCTGTTGCTGGAACAACAAATCGGCGACGACGAACTGCTGATTCGCGACAGTGTGCGGCGCTATTGCCGCGAAACGCTGATGCCCCGAGTGTTACCGGCATTTCGCAATGCCGAGCCGGACAGGAACTTTATGCGCGAAGCCGGCGATCTGGGTTTACTGGGTGCCACACTCACCGGCTATGGCTGCGCGGGTTTAAGCTATCAGGCTTACGGTCTGATTGCGCGCGAAATCGAGTTCATAGACAGCAGCTATCGCTCTTCGCTGAGCGTTCAGTCCAGCCTGGTGATGTACCCGATATACACCTATGGCAGCGACGAGCAAAAAGCAACGTATCTGCCGGCCCTTGCAACCGGCGAATCGGTGGGCTGCTTCGGACTGACAGAACCCGACCACGGCTCTGACCCCGGCGGTATGCAAACCAAAGCTGTCAAAACATCCGGCGGCTATCGCCTGAACGGCAGCAAAGCCTGGATATCCAATGCCGCGCTGGCCGATGTTTTCGTAATCTGGGCCCGGGATGAACAGGGAAAAACACTCGGCTTTGTTCTCGATAAGCATACTGAGGGCTTGGAAACCGTAAATTACGACGGCAAGTTCTCGCTCCGCGCCGCATCCACCGGCGGTATCACGCTCAACAACGTGCTTGCACCCGACAGCGCGCTGCTCCCGAGCGCAGACGGCCTGCGCGCTGCTCTGGACTGCCTCAATCAGGCTCGCTACGGAATTTGCTGGGGAGTTATGGGCGCTGCAGAATTCTGCTGGCACGCCGCGCGCGACTACGCCATGGGTCGCAAACAGTTCGGCAAACCGCTCGCGTCCATGCAACTGGTGCAGAAAAAACTGGCCGACATGCAAACCGACATTGCACTTGGGCTGCAAGGCTGCCTTCGACTTGGCGAACTATTCGATGCAGGCAATAAAGCTCCCGAAGCAGTTTCACTACTAAAGCGCAATAACTGCGGGAAAGCACTGGACATTGCGCGTCATGCCCGCGACATTCATGGCGGCAACGGCATTTCAGATGAGTATCACGTCATACGTCATATGCTGAATCTGGAGGCGGTAAATACTTACGAGGGTACTCACGATATTCACGCTTTAATCCTGGGCCGCTCACAAACCAACATGCAGGCCTTCAAGTAGAACGCCATTTGAACATTGACGAATTAAAGCGGTTATTCCCGGGTGTTGTGATTACGCTGATTGCAGCGTTTTCTGCGCTCTATCTGGCCGATCACTACAATGCGCCGGTGATGCTGTTTGCGCTGCTGCTAGGCATGGCGCTGAGTTTCTTGTCCGAAGACGACAACTGCTGCCCGGGCATCAATTTCTCCAGCAAAACCCTGTTGCGGCTGGGCGTTGCCTTGCTCGGCCTGCGCATAAGTTTTGCACAGGTGCAGTCCGTGGGGCTGGGAAATCTGATCGTCATATCCTCCGGGGTCGCGCTGACCATGGTGCTGGGCATTCTGCTGGCACGGCGATTTAATCGCAGTCGGGATTTTGGCCTGTTGACGGGCGGCTCGGTTGCCATCTGCGGCGCATCGGCCGCCATGGCAATCGCCAGTGTATTGCCCGGTCATCCTGATCGCGAAAAGCAGGTGGTATTCACGGTGCTTTGTGTCACAACGCTCAGCACACTGGCGATGATTGTTTATCCGCTCATCGCAACACAGTTCGACTTGTCCGACAAAGAGGCGGGCGTGTTCCTCGGCGGCACCATCCATGATGTCGCTCAGGTCGTGGGCGCGGGCTATAGCGTCTCGGAATCGGCGGGTGACTTTGCGACCATCACCAAACTTTACCGGGTGCTGATGCTGGTACCCGTGTTTTTGGTGCTTGCCGCAGTGTTTCGCGACAAGACCGAATCGATCACGGCTGGCAAACTGCCGTTGCCGCTGTTCATACTCGGATTTGTAGCCTGCATGCTGATTGCCTCGCTCGAGCTGCTACCTGCCGGCATTCTGAATTTTGGCCTCGATGCATCCAAGTTTTTTCTGGTCATGGCCATAGCATCACTGGGCATGAAAAGCAGCCCGAAAATACTGTTTAAGGGCAGTGCCGGTGCGTTGGCTCTGGTTATGATAGAAACGCTGTTTCTTGGCGCACTTATACTTGCCTGGGTGTTGTTTTCACGTTAAACAATGCGCGCGCGAGTCGGCAGGCGACTGCGCAGCATCATGACCACGATCAGAACGATCAGAATCAGCGCAGCAACATTGGTCCAGAACCAACCGACTACCTGAAGTAATCCGCCGGCCGACAGCGATGCTACTGCCATGGTGCCGAAAACGACGAAGTCGTTTATACCCTGAATGCGCGCGGCATCCCTATCGGGGCACAGCGTCGCAATAAGCGTCGTGCCGCCCGTAAACAAAAGGTTCCAGCCAACCCCCAACAAGACCAGTGAAACCTGATAGTTCCAGACGTCGTGACCGCTGGTTGCGATACCGACGCACACCAGTTGCGCTAAAGCGCCCAACCACAACATGCGCCGCAGACCGAGTTTGACAACCAGCCAGCCGGTGAATAAAGACGGCACAAACATCGCAAGAATGTGCGCACGTATGGTATCTGCGGTCACCTCGGCGGAATGTCCATCCATAACGTGCATGCTAATGGGGGTGGCCGTCATAATGAGGCTCATCACGCCGTAGCCCGCAGCGGCGGCAACCATGGCAAGCTGAATATTCGGGTCGCTAAGGATCTTGCCTGCCGGACCGATGCCTGAATCGCGGACTGTTTTGGCCCGCACATTACCGAGCGGTAAAGACGCTATAAGCACAGCGGCTACCAGAAACACCGCTGCCAGCGTTACGAAACTACCGGCGAAATCGGCTTCCATCACGCCACGATTTCGCAGCGCGAACCAGGGGGCAATGACTGCGGCGGCGAGTGTACCGACCATCACCGCAGATACGGCCCGCCCGGCAAGGCGCAGAGGAACAAGCTCTGTCGCTACAAAGCGATACTGCGCAACGGTCGACATATTGTTCCCCATCATGAAACAACCCGCGCAAAAACCGGCGAAGGAACCCGCACTTATGGACCACCCGGCAAGGATTGCGCCGGTCGCAGCCCACAACAAGGCACAGGTAAATACCAGCCGATTGCCAAAGCGCTTCCTTAACAAGGCCAGCGGCCAGGCACCGACAGCGACACCCACAATGCCGGCAGTCACGGGCAGCGTAGCGAGTTCAGGAACGGTGCTTAGTTTGGCGCCCATGATCCCTGACAAGGTGGCCATAGTGATCTGACCAAACGAACCCAGGCAGGTGGCCATAACAAGCCCGAACAGCACGCCGATTCGGGCTGCGGGTTCCCGCCTCACCGTTGCCTCAGCCCGAGTACCGTTCATTGCATCATTCATGACAGAGCCCTCATTATAGGGAATGCCCAGATCGCGACATATACTTTAAGACTGTTATTTGAAGAGGGCGCATAGGTTTGATTATCAACAACTGGTATGTAGCTGCCCAGAGCAGCGATGTTGTCGACTTCCCTTATCGCACCCGCATGCTGAGTTGCGACTTTGTTCTGTTTCGTAACAACGACAAGAATATTGTTTGCCTCAGTGACGTCTGCTGTCATCGCGGCGGCTCACTCGGCCGCGGGGCGTGCCTGAATGGCCGGGTCCAATGCCCCTATCACGGTTGGGAATTCGGCAGTGACGGCCGCGTGGAATTGATTCCATCGCTGGGCCCGGACGCAAAAATTCCTCGCCGGGCAAGGGTGGACAGCTACCCCGTGGAAGAACGCTACGGTCTGGTCTGGGTTTTTCTGGGCGACATGCCCGAAGCGGAGCGGCCAGCATTGCCGGAATTGCTGCCCGAGTATGGCGATGAGACCACCTGGCGCATGACGCGACTGCAACGTGACTGGAACGTACATTGGGGGCGGCTCAAGGAAAATCTGGCGGATGCTTCACACCTGTTTCTGGTGCATTCCTTTGGCAAGCATCTCAGCCCGGAAATGGAAATCTTTCCGGTGGAAGAAACCGAATGGGGTGTGCGCATTCCGCAAACATACGGCCAGAAACCCGATGAAAACTCGCAGACAGCGGTCAATGCGCCCAAAGCGAAGGTACAGCGTGACAAGTCCAGCGTGCTTATCGAAATCAGCGTGATCGGCATGATTCAGAAAAACACTCAGCTGATGTCATCCGGTTACAACCAGATTATCTGGAATGCGTTGACACCTATCGACGAAACGCATACTCGCCATTACAACCTGCACTTCCGTAATTTCCAGATGGACGCCAAACATGACGAATCAATGAAAAAAACCATTGATTGGGGCTTGCAGGAAGACGCCGATGTTATCGATTTTCTGCAGCCGCCAATGACACCACGGAATTTCAGCGATGAAATGTTCATCGAACCTGACGGCCCGGAGAAAGCCTATCGTGAAAAGGCGCTAAAACTCGGTCGCGAACTGGGGACAATTGACTGGCGCCGCAAACGCGATATCGCCATGGAAAAAACGCTGGTTATTCCATCACCCGCTCGTCGCGAAGGCGGCAGCTGGCTGCACGATACTGTGCCGCTGCTATAAGGCTCAGCCGCGCACGCATGATATTAACGCATTGCCGGAACCACCCGCTCGCCCAACAGCCGGATCGTGTCTTCCGGGTTGTCGTAGATGCGCAATGCAATCTCTGTGAGGCCCGCATCGGCAAACTGCTGTAATCGATCGATCTCCTGATCCAGATCGTCGATAGCACAGGTGGACGTAAGGTTGTCTACCAATGTCTCGATAATATGCTCAGGCACCCCTTCAATTTCATGTGTCTTTTTCGCCAGGGCCCTAAAAAATGCCTGCCGGTGCTCGTCCACAATATCGCAATCTTCCGGACTCATAAAATATTCATGATTCGGCCGCAACAGCACACCGCGCAACGCCAGCCAGATTCGCGCCTCACGCACAGCCTCTTCCCGGGTGGGCTTTACGTGCCAGGCCCAGAAATTTGTCATGCCAAAAGGCTCGGCAGGCAGCCCGGCCTGCACGCGCGTTTCACTAACCAGCGCCTTGGCTTCTGCAACCTGCTGCACGATCTTGTCACTGAGCATTAGACGCTGGGCATTTTTTGCGGCCATGCGCAACATTTGTGCCCGGTTTGCACTCGCATAAACCGTTGGAGGGTTGCTTGTCGCCCAGAAGGTTTTGTAGTTCCTGATTTGAAAGATCTCACCTTCATAATCCAGCGTTCCGGCTTTGGAAGCCTCTTCAAGAATTTCCAGTGTTTCGCGCATCCGGCGAACCCGGCGATCAAACTTGATGTTCATGGCGGTTGCCGTGCCGCCGCCGCCGCCAACGGTCATTTGCGCTCGCCCGTTGGCATACTCATTAAGCGTCAGCAGCGATTTGGCCATCATCAGCGGGTGCAGCTCGTATGAGCTGACCGCTATCGGGCCCATTTTTATTTTGCGGGTTGCGAGTGCAGCCTTAACAAACAAGGCGAAGGGATCACGCCCGTCCAGCATCCCGGATACCCAAATACCGCCCAGACCGCAGTCTTCAGCAAGTTTGGCTAATTCCGCGATGCGTTCGGGAGAATTATTGGATTCCAGAATAACGTCAATGCGCATAAGGCTTCCCGGTACACTCACTTAGAGGCGGGTGCGGCAATCTGTGCTTCGTCCACAACCACAAGTTCGGTGATCATGCCAAGCCCGGCATGATTAAAAATATGACAATGCAACAACCAGCGACCTTTGCCGCCGCCCGGCTCACCGGTTGCGAACTGCGGGCGATCTTCCAGATGGACACGCATAACAAGCTTGTGCACCGAGGGCACATCAAAGGTGTCCACAAATTCGTTGTGATCAAATTCGTAGATCAGATTGCCGTCCAGGTCTTCAAGACGCAGCGGTTGATAAGAAAAACCATGCAGGTGCATGGGGTGATGCATCTGAGTTCCGTTCCTAAAAGTGAGCTCCAGCGTATCGCCAAGGCGTGCATAGCGACTAGTCAATAAGTGCGGTATCTCCGTGAACTCAGCACCCCCGCCCTCAAGCGGCGTGCCATGTATGCCGTCGATCGTTTCACGCAGACCCACTACCGCCAGCAGAAACTCCGGGTTGTCATTGCCCAGATAATCGCCGGTTAAAATCGTCGGGTCGAGCAGCGAATCAATTTCATGCTCCCGAAGTGACGCATTAGGCGAGGCCACTTCCGGGTGCATACGCAGGAGGGCGCCGTTTGTCATTTCAAATCGAGCGACGGAACCGTCATCGCCAACCCGGAAATGCGCCACTGGCACGGTCGGAACACCGGCATAGCCATGCGGGTATTGCGCCGTACCGTAGTGCTGGAAATCAAGCGTCCATAGTGTCAGTACGTCACCCGGACGAGCACTGTCGGGCACGCTGAATACCACGTCATTGCGGTTGGCAACACCCAGCACAATTTCACCAGGAGCATACTTGGTATCGAGCGTACCCAGCATGCCGCCCTCGACGCGCGCGCTATCCAGTAAGCCGCCTTCACCACCGATGCGAAGCAATGTCACCTGCTGACCGTTGCTGTCGGTTAAGCGCAAACGAAAATAGCGGCTTACCGCGGCATTGATAAGGCGCAGTCGCACGCCCTCTCCGGGCCTGACGTCATAAACACGCGCTTCGCCACGCAGTGCGCCCGGCTTTTCGGGGGTACCGTCACGACCGGCCGCGACCATACCGTTGGTCAAAACCAACTGCCCCTCATTCACACGACACGACGTCTCACTGCGAAAACCGAAAGTATTCCCCCCGGCACTGCAATCCCGCGCGGGCATAATATTGGGGATATCGCCGGCCCGGTGTGCAGGCAGATTACCTGTCGCGCCTTCGCGATCCCGCGGCTTTTCGCAAAGATCAGCCGGAGATGGATAATCCACTAGACCAGGAAAGGGGCCAAGGGTCTCGCTGAACGCCCATGGCGTATCGCCGTCCGCAGGAAAGGTCACCGCATCGTTTGTTCCCGGATCTTTGCAAACGGTGGTATCGCCCAGCATCAATGTGTGAGTTTGCTGCTCAGCCGGCAATACGCCGAGATCAACCAGTTTCGCATCCGCTTCATCGGTCACGACAATAGAACCGTACAACCCCTTGAACTCGGAATTGGTTGGCATCGAGTGCGGGTGATACCAGAAAATGCCCGGGCGGGTTGCCATGAAACGGTAAACATAGTTCTCACCGGGCGGCACCAGGTTCTGGGTCACTGTAGTGCCGTCATTGGCATTGTCGAGTTCGATGCCATGCCAGTGCACAACGGTCGCAAAAGGCAAACGATTCTTGAAAGTGATGACCGCACTATCGCCAACGCGCATCCGAATCTGCGGGCCGGGCGACCCGCCATTAAAGGTAAAAGCATTGGCTGTCAGGCCGTCTTCGGTAAGCGTTACCTCCCGAATAGCGGCGGTCAGATCCATCTCGATGACTCGTGACTGCGCTGCGCGCTCACCTGAGGAAATTCCGGAAGCGCAACCAACCAGCGTTGAGAGAAAAATAACTGCAAGAGCGGAAAAGCGAAACAAATTACAGCCCCCGAAGCTGCATGAAACCGCCCTGATAAGAGTTGTCATGGCCATCCTTTACCTGAAAAAAACCGGGGCCGCCGGCAATGTAATATTCATTAGTCCAGTAACCTTCAACACTGACAATTTTCCCGTCTTTCTGCGTCACCACTTTTAGCAGAAGATTGTCCAGGCCCGGGCCTTCGTTTTGATTGCGGGAACCACGCCCGGGTTCGGCACCCGAACTCCAGACAACGTTGTGCGCCGGGCAGGTAATATCGCCACGGTTATCAACACACCGGTAACCGCTGATAACCGCGGTCGTATGCGTGCCCACGTTGCCTTCAAGCTCGGTGTCGCCGGTAACACCGAAAGTCGCCGGGCCGTTCCATCTGCCTTCCGCATTCTGACCGTCAGTGGTTTTGCCGGCTTTGGCACTCGGATAACAGTCTTCGGGGTCAGACAACAAACACAACCTGCCCGGGAAACCCTTGGATGCCACTTCATAGTCGTAACCGCCCAGCGAATTCTCAGTGGCACGATCAAATGGCGTCGACTCCAGTGTGTGTGTAATTGCGTCCCAGGTCATCACGGCACGCGGGGGTTCGCCGCCCGTACCACCCGCGAGCTCGTTGACGTTAACCACCACGCTGCGGGCTGCGGGACCTACCACGAGGGTACCGCTAATGCGGTCATCTTCCGGCGCCGCGGTGTCGTTGTCATCAATAACCAGCGCTCCTTCCATCGGAGGCGCAAAACGATCATCGCCCACCACCGGAACATAGGTCGGATCGACATGCACACTGTCCACGGGGTAATAAACCGGGTTTACAGTAGGCCCGGTCCAGGGAAGTTTCTGACCCACCACCTCTTCATTCTGACGCGAGTAAAAGCAGTCCGTCAGATAGAAAAACTTCGATACATGTATGCACGCGTTTTCCTGACTGTTGTTGAACGTGCCTTGAACCTCTGTCGAAACTTCTCGCGCAACAGCGGCAGAAACGACCAAGAAACACATGCCCGCGCTTACAATTAGCCTGCTATTCATGCTCCGGCCCTCCGGGGATCCGCTACTAGACGGCTGAACATCAGTTTCGGTAACCGAATTCGATACCACAGCGGCGCTCTTCGCGATTGATTATGGCGTAATGCGGAACGCCAAGGATGTCGCGCGGCGGAGCCGCAAACACCGGTGTATCGTCGTCGGTCAGATTGCTGCAGAACCCGTCGATGGTCCACGAATCATTACGCACCCCAAGCCTGAGGTTGACGCTCTCGCGCGCGCCCAGGTAGCCGGCGTTGGCTTCATCGATGTAAACCTCGTCTTTCCACGAGTAATCAAGACGCCCCTGGAATTCCCAGCGACTGGACGCTAACGGCAGATTGATTTGCACCCCGGTGTTAAAACTGGTTTTCGGCACACCAATAACCTGAAGACCCGCGAGCCCGCCGCTGGTTACAAAAATCCCTGAGCCTGGCGGGTCTTCGCGGTCACAGGGGATCGGCAGCACCGCGCAGTCGGTCAGCGATTCAGTAGACGTAGAAAAGCCATCCTTGTATTCGGCATCAATATACGCCGCACCAAAATTAAACTGCAGCCAATCACTCGGCCGGTAAAACAGATCCAGTTCCGCACCCAGAATTTCTGTTTTTGCCACGTTCACCGTGATGGGTAAGCGGGAGTTATTCGGGTCTGTGGCCGTGACCTGCTGGTCATCCCAGTCGACAAAATACACCGCCGTGTTCAGGGTGGCGTCACCTTCGGCAAAAGTAAATTTGGAGCCCAACTCGTAAGTCCAGTTTGACTCTTCATCATACGTTGGCTTGGACACAGACCCGGCGTTAAAACCGCCCGACTTGACCCCGCGCGCAATTGACGCATAGAGCAGCCAGTCATCGTTCGGTTCAAAATTTGCAATAAACCGCGGCGTAAAGAACTTGAAATCTTTGGCCTGACGACCGGTTGGAGGAACATCGGTGGGGAAGTTGTTCTCCTGTTGATCGGCAGATTTATCCTCGCGCGTGTACCGACCCTCGGCGACGACATTCCATCGATCCGAAAGATCGTAACCCAGCGATCCGTACACCGAATAGAAGTCATTACTGAATACGGTACTGCTGTCGACCATCGGTGTTGGCGAAGCAATGGCGTAGATAACGCTGGCATCGGTGTTGGTCAGATCAATATCGCTAAGCCGCTGAGACTTGTCACGGAAGCTCTCGCTACTGAAGTAGATGCCGGTAGACCACTGCAGCGGACCGGCGCCGGTAGACTGCAAACGCAGATCCTGGCTGATTTCGTCACGGTCTTCGACCGCGCCAGTCAGTATTCCCCCAACAACCGCTCCGCCGGCAATCGGACCCCCTATAAAAGTACCCACACTGCCGGGTGGTACCGAGGGGAAAAAATCGCAAACCGCCGCGCGAATGTCGCGCCGGCAGGTATTAAAGTCGCTGAGAGTATCAATTTCACGATGCTGATAACCCGTCACGCTGACCAGCTGGGCATTGTCAAAATCATATTCCACTGTAAACGCGCCGCGGTAGACCAGCCGGTCGCCGGATCTGGAACGCGGATCCACATAGTAGTTGTCCGTTGTGTCGGTTATCTCGCCGTTGTACAAACGGCCCAGACGTCCACCGGTAAAAAGACCCGCGAACGCTTCAAAGGGGCTCGCAGTGCTCCTTTTACCTATCCTGACAGGATCATCGTCAGCCACCATGGTTATCGGAACGCCGGTGGTGTCGTCGTCTTTTTGCCAAGACAGCGAAACCTTGAAGGTCAGTCGGTCGCTACCGTCCCACATTGAACCAATACGCGCATAAGTTGTATCAACATTGTTCAAACGCTCGCCATCAAGCAGATTTTCAAACGAACCGCCGGAATGATCGTGTCCCACGTCAAAACGCATAGCCACCTGATCCGAGAAGATCGGCCCGGACACAAATGCGGTCAGGCCACGTCGATCGCCGTCGCCCACGGTTAGGTTCCCACCGTATTCGTACTCAAAGGTGGGCTTTGCCGTCACGTAGTTAATGGCACCCGCAAAACTGTTCCGACCGTATAAAGCACTTTGGGGCCCCTTCAGAACTTCAATTCGCTCCAGACCACTGGCACCAAAAAATTCAGCTCCGCTAAAGCCCGGCGTATACACGCCATCAACAAAGGTGGCGACGTTCGTCTCATCGCCGACGCGGGTTTGCTGCGACATACCGCGAATAATCGCCCGCCGCGAAGTCAGCGCGCCCGAGGTGCCAAAACTCAGCCCCGGCGTCTGATCCGCGAGCGTCTCAAGATCAACCACTCCGCGCACACGCAGGTCTTCCTCGGTAAAGGCCGAGATAGCAATCGGCACGGATTGTAAGTTTTCTTCCCGCTTACGAGCGGTAACGGTAATCTCGTCCCGCGTCGCTGCCGAGGCCTGCTGCGATGGCAATACCGCAGGAGCCAAAAAGCCCGTAACTGCAACGGACACTGCCACTACCCAATACCATTCGGCTTTGAATCGCACGCTGAACCCCCTAAAACCCTTGTTTGTTATTGGTTGCATTTACTGTTCATGTTGTTATAACATTATTACATCTTATCGTGCAAGCCCAGCCGGAGGGCCGGATGCAAGCCGCTCAGCCACACAATCAGAATACGCCACATCAGAGTCGCGTTAATAACCATATTAACGTGCCGCGTTATCAGCAAGTTTTCTCAGCGCTGCAGCAGTGGATTGCTCAGGGTCACTACCCGCCCCTGTCGCGTCTGGAACCTGAGAAACAGCTTTGTGAAATGTTTGGGGTGTCACGCATAACGGTGCGCAAAGCGCTTGAGTTACTGGCAGCCGAAGGCCTTGTTAAAAGCGTGCAGGGCAAAGGCACCTTTGTACAGGCCGATCTTAATCGTTCACCTGTGCACGCGGACATGAACCAGCGCATACAGCGCGCGCGTGAACTTGCCCGCAATTCAGAAGTGATTGAGTTGACCATTGCCGAGACGCTAGCAACGCAGGAAGTTTGCGACGACCTGAAGCTGATGAACGGCGATTCTGTGCAACAGGTTTCTTACATCCGCTTACTTCGCGACATGCGGATCGGCTACGTGGAAAGCTATTGTCCGCTGGACCTCAACGTCACATTCAGCGCGGCCGATTTTCAAAGCAATACTTTGCTCACCGTACTAGAAGACAAGGGAATTGAACTTTCGGGTATCGATCATCTTGTCGGCGCCACGCTGGCCGACACGCGGCTTGCAGTGTTGCTCGATCTCGATGTCGGTATGCCGCTGGTGCGCGTGAAAATGATCATGCTCGATCTCGCACATAAACCGGTTCAGAAAGTTGTGGCGTATTTTCGCGCCGATCAGTACGAACATCATTTGTTTTTGGCCAGACAAGGCCAGGAGGACTAAAAAATGTCTACACAAGCTCAATTAAAACCTCAGAAACTTGATATTCGGCCGCTTACCGGCGCGCTGGGCGCCGAAATTTACGGTCTGGATGTCAAGCAACTGGATGACGCGACTTTCGATAGTGTCTATCAGGCATTTCTTGATTACTCGGTGCTGGTGTTCAGGGATCAGGAACTCAATGAAGAAGAATTTGCGGCCTTTGGCTTGCGTTTTGGCAAGCTGGAGGATGAGCCCTTCCTGCCAAACAAATCCGAAACTCCCGGCGTTTACTATTTTTTCGGTGCGCCAAAGGACGGCAAACAATTGTCGACACAGAAACTGGGCTGGCATATGGATCACAGCTACCAAAAGAACCCGAGCCTCGGCGCCATTCTCTATGCTCTTGACGTGCCCGCTGTCGGCGGCGACACGCTGTTTGCCAGCAGCTATGAGTCCTATGAAGGGCTGTCGCCAATGATGAAGGAAATGCTCGAAGGCAAGATTGGCGTTCACGATGTACTGCAGTACGGTCTGAACTCCGGCCACCATTCCATCGGCACCGAGAAGGCTCTGCTTACGCTGGCAAAAATGCGCAAAAGTTTCCCGCAGACAGAGCACCCGCTGATCTGCAAGCACCCCGAAACCGGCCGCAAGATGCTTTACATCAACAAGGCCTGGACTACCGCCATCAAAGGCCTGGCCGAAAACGAAAGCAAGGCCCTGCTCGACATGCTCAAGGAACACTCACTAAGAGATGTTTATCAGTGTCGTGTGCGCTGGTACAACAAATCGCTGATGATTTGGGACAACCGCTGCGTGCAGCACAGCCCGAATTCAGATTACACCGAACAGCGGCGCATGTTGCGACTGGCGCTGCATAGCGACTGGGTACCGGGCGAAGAACAAACAGCGGGGCACTGAGTCTTGACGACAACTTCAGAAACGGCCCCAGGCGCTCGCCTGGGGCCCGTTGAACTTGCACCGGGAATAACCCGCGGGCACGCGATAACCAAGTTGTATGCCTCGGGGGTGACCATCGCGGCGCTGACCGGCATGTCGCTGTTACAGGGTTATATCCTCACCGAACATCTCGAAATACCCCGCCGCGCTCAGGGCACGATTTCCGGCGACCTGTCGTTCTGGACCGAAGTGTTCATGCTGATGTTTTTTGTTCCGTTTGGGGTTCTGGCGGACCGCATCGGCCGCCGACCGGTCTACGTGCTGGGCATTCTGCTGGTAGGCACGGGCTGGGCATTGTATCCGCTGGCCACCAGTGTGATGGAACTGACGGCCTACCGTTTGATCTATGCCATTGGAGTTGCCGCCACTACCAGCACGTTGTCGACGATGGTGAACGATTACCCGGTCAACAGCTCCCGTGGTAAGTACATCGGTTTCACCGCAATGATGAACGTGCTGGGCACCATTTTCGCCGCGCGGTTCATCGGCAGCATTCCCGCCCTGATGACAGAGCGCGGCTACGACGCTGTGACTGGCGGCACTGTTATGTATATGACCATGGCGGCTCTGTGTGCATTTACGGCCTTGGTAGCGCGGTTCGGGCTCAAGGGCGGCACACCGGCGAGGTATCAGGAGCGCCCGCCTGCCAAAGAGCTTTACCTGAGCGGCCTTGCAGCAGCGCGCAACAAGAAAATCGCGTTGTCCTACGCAGCGGCGCTGGCCGCCCGGTCGGACGTGGTGATTAAGGGGCTGTTTCTGGCGCTGTGGGCCATACAATCCGGACGCACCATGGACATGAGCACCGGCGAAGCCATGGCGCGATTTGGCACGATCATGGCACTTATGTACGGCGTCAGTTTTGTCTCAGCGCCCATCTTTGGCTGGTACATCGACAAAGTGAACCGCATGACAGCGATGTGCACTGCCTTGTTTGTCGCGGGCAGTGGCTATTTGGCGATGTACTTTGTCACCTCTCCGGTGGACTTCGCCATGCTGCCGTTGCTGATCTGGCTGACGCTCGGAACGGGATTCATGGTCAAAGCGCAAATGGCGCTGATCGGTCAGGAAGCACCGGTTAAGCAACGCGGCAGTATCATTGCCACCGGTCAGATGTTCGGCGCCGTCGGCATACTGGTATTTACCGCGCTGGGCGGTCGACTGTTTGACGCTATCGGCCCGTGGGCACCATTTGCAGCAGTGGGCTTGTATCAGTCAGCCCTGTTTATTGTGGCCTTGTTTGTACGCAGCCACAGCAAATCTACCGCCGGCTAACCCGACGCGGCTGCTCTGCGACGCTGCAAGGCCTGCTCCCCGCCGGGCTGCAAGGGAACCGGGTCAAGCACCCAGTTTCCAGACTCGCGGCGGCCCGGCGACGGGATCGCAAACGCGGTGCCCTGACGCTCGGCTTGCAGTCGCGCGGTATCCATACGCCAGCCGTTTGCGTCCCACTCTGCGAGCCACTCACGATACTTCAGAACCACCGTGTCCCCGGGCACCAGTATCTCTTTAGTGTTGTTTGGTGGTGTCTTTACGGGTTGCAAAGTTTCAAGCACGTTAACGTCTTCCTGCACGATTTCCAGCGTTGGCTTTTCGATACGCATATCGTACTGATCTTCAAGCAGCCAGTTGCGCATGTTGAGGAAGAAAATCCGCGTTCGCCCCTCATCGATAGGCGCCTCAAAAATGTACTGATGAAATGAGTTCTCGGCAGAGATATCGATCCACGTCACCAGTTGATTTGGCCCCTGAAACCACGATCCGGCTGAGCCGATGCGATCACCGCTCTTAACGTCTGAAAGCTCTGTGTTGAAATCCTTTTTATGCGGGTAGTGCATGTAGAACTTACTACCCCACGGGATATCTTCCATCGGAACGGGGCTGCTTTGTTGCTCAGGAGGCAGCACGGGTGCGCCCTGAGCCGGATGCACGAATTCGTTGTGGATAGGATCTAAGCCGTTTTCAACTGAGCGTTCGTAATTGCAGTCCGCCTCGTAAACGTACAGCTGAGACTTCCAGCCATCGGTTCCGTATTCCTCAACATCGTATAGCGGTGGACGCTCAGCCTCGGGAAGGTCGCCAAGAAAAGCGAACACAATCCCATAGCGTTCCTGCACGGGATAACTGTCAACCTTTGCACGTGCCGGAATTTTTTTATCAGCCAGCGACGGGATCTTGGTACACACACCGCTGCCATCGTATTCCCAGCCATGATAAGGGCAGATCGCGCGCCCTTCTTTGACCCAGCCCCTGCCAAGCGAACCGCCGCGGTGCACGCAGGTATCCGCCAATACATGAGCATCGCCGTCGTCATCCCGAAACGCGACAAAAGGCATGGTTAACAGTTCGACGCGCAGCGGCTTGTCGCCAGTTATTTCTTCGCTGCGGGCTATGGGGTACCAGAAGTTGATATACACGGCTCAATATCCTTCAAAGTCACAAATTAGTTAAATAACAATAAGCCATGCTGAACCCGACACCCTGCAGTGTCAACGCTTTTGCTTTGCGGCACCGGATGTCGGACAGCTAACAGCCACATTTAACCAACCTTTTGGCTAGCCCTTTTTCGTTTCTACCTCGACCGGCGAGCGCATAATGATTTCGCGATGCGGAAAAGGAATGTTGATATCGTGTTCTTTGAAGGTATCCCATAACGCCAGCAAGACCTTGCCGCGAACATTGGTAAGCCCCGCCTGCGGATCCCGAATCCAGAAGCGCAGCAGAAAATCCAGAGACGAATCACCAAAGGCGGTCATCCAGCATACGGGCGGATTGCGTGTTGAATCGACCCGATCAACTCGGCCTGCTGCCTCAATCGCCAGTCGGCTTACCTCGTGGGGATCAGAGTTGTAGGAAACGCCGAAGGGCACGTCAAGACGCACATATTGATCGGAGAACGACCAGTTAATAACCTGGGTTGTAATGAAATCTTCATTCGGAATTAAAAACTCCCTGCCATCACGTGTTACGACCGAGACAAAACGCGCGCGCAATTCCCGTATCCACCCGAAGGTCTCTCCCAATGAGATCGTATCGCCCGGCTTTATCGATTGATCCATCAGAATGATGATCCCCGAAATAAAGTTGGACACGACTTTCTGCAGACCAAAACCAATACCAACACCGACGGCACCCGAAAAGACAGTGAGCGCCGTAAGGTCAATACCGATACTGGAAATCGCTACCAGGATGGCAAAAACCAGCAACGAAATGCGCGTGACCTTGCCAATCAACACACGCAAGGAAGGTGTTAACTCATCGATTTTTTGTATTCGTCGATCAAAAAAATCACCGAGATTGATGGCTACCCACATTAATACGCTAAAAACAATGGCGCCCTGCAGAACGGTCAGTGCCGACAAGCGATATGACCCGACCGAAAAGCCTGCAGTGTCGAGCAATTGGCCGATATCGTCGGAAATGCCCAGAATCGTGGCCGCCACAAAGCTCCATGCCACAAAGGCGAATACACGGCCCAGCACACGGCTTCGGATGACGTAGGAAACCACCGCAATGAACAACCATGCGCCTACAAGCAACATGGCCGCATAAATCGGGTAATTATTCGTGGGCCACGCAGCTATGGTGGTTAATGCATAAGCGACTGCGAGAAGGGTGGCGTAGAAGAACCACTTGAGCCGCCTCAGAAAGGCAATGATGAGCCTTAGTAAAGCCGGTGAATCTTGAATTTTACGGGCATGTGCTTCAAGCAGCGGCTCCACCTTCCGCCCCAAAAGCGATGCGGGTGCAAAAAGCAAGGCGATTAACAGCAACTGCAGAGCCAACTCCGGCTGTACAAGCTGCTGGTAAAGCTCCTGCAGGTACTCACTAATTACGGGAATCAGACCTTCCAACTTTTTTATCCGCTTTTAAGAACTTACAGTTGCTCAGCTTATCATGCGACCTGACGGTATGTATTTTCTGCCATCAACATTGCCATGGCACCCATGCAGGCGAGTTTCGGTGGGCTACATCAGTCCCTCACGTACAACCAGCCGCGGCGCACGCAGAATTTCTCGGCTTCTACCGCAATAAACACCAGGGATGAAATGGCAACACACAACAGTAACTCGCCGGCGGTCAGCGGGCCGGTTTTAAAGACGGGATACAACGCGGGCACGTATAAAACCGCCAGCTGCAGAACAACGCTTAACAATACGGCAAACAACAGCGGGCGGTTTGACCCCAGCCCGAGCCGCAGCAACGAATCGCGCTCCGACCTGATCGCCAGCACATGCGCCATCTGCGACAGCGTCAGCACCGTGAAGACCATGCTTTGCCAATGATCTTTATCCGCGCTAATGGCCCATGCCTGTGTGCCTATGGCAAGCGCGCCAATCAGCAAACCTACCCAGGCAATATGCTGCCACATCCCGCGCGCGAACAGGCTCTCTTGCGGCGGCCGCGGCGGGCGCTGCATCACATCCCGTTCAGCCGGTTCTGCCGCCAGCGCGAGACCCGGCAAACCATCGGTCA
The DNA here is from genome assembly GCA_030426355.1 of Gammaproteobacteria bacterium. GTDB lineage: Bacteria > Pseudomonadota > Gammaproteobacteria > Steroidobacterales. The sequence goes on along the minus strand of JAUHYQ010000003.1, from coordinate 430,643 downwards.
CCAGGTTGATCCATAGTATGTGGATGGGTAGCAACGGCAGCGGCAAGCCCATGAAAGGTGCCAGAAAAAGTGTCCAGATCTCACCGGCGTTACTGGTCATTGTGTATTTCACAAAGTGGCGAATGTTGTCAAAAATTCGCCGTCCTTCGCGCACGGCACGCACTATGGTCGCGAAGTTGTCATCCAGCAAAACCATGTCGGCTGCCTCGCGGGCAACTTCGGTTCCAATTTTGCCCATTGCCACGCCGATATCGGCTCGCTTGAGCGCTGGCGCATCGTTTACTCCGTCACCGGTCATGGCAACAAACTCATCACGCGACTGCAGCGCCGCAACTATGCGGATTTTTTGTTCCGGATTTATTCTCGCAAAAACCTGCGTAGTGCCAACTTCGAGCGCGAGTTGTGCATCACTCAGGTCAGTTATTTCGCGGCCAGTCAAAACGCGCGGCTCTGGCCCCGCAATACCCAGCGCGGTGGCAATAGCTCCTGCGGTTGCCGGATGATCACCGGTAATCATCACGGGCTTGATACCCGCCTTAACGCAATCCGCCACTGCCTGCTTGACTGATGGACGTGGCGGATCCATGAGACCGACCAGGCCAACGAAAATCAGGTCGGTCTCCAGCTGGTCGGCAACCACGACTTCCGGAATGGCATCCAATGCCTTCATAGCAAATGCCAGCACCCGCTGGCCAGACGCGGCAATTTCCGCTGCGGCACGGGCAGCCTGTGGATCAAGATCCTGGCTTCCGGTGACAGCAAACTGGCTGGCACAAAGGGGCAATATCGTCTCAGGCGCACCTTTGACCAGCATTAGCACCTTATCCCCGTCTTGATGCAGGGTGCTCATTCTTGCCCGCACCGAATCAAACGGTAGCTCGGCCTGCCGCGGATGATCCCGTCGCCAACGCGCTTCCTCCGCATCGGGAACTGCCTCCAGCAACGCTATCTCGGTCGGATCACCGCGCACTCCGCCGACATCATTGCGACCCGCATCATTGCACAGTGCCATTATTCGCCCGAGTTGCCGCCATTCGGGCATCGCACTCAATGTCTGACGGGTCACGCCACGCGCGTAAAAAGACGCAGCCTGCATCCGGTTTTCGGTCAGGGTGCCGGTTTTATCCGTGCAAATGTAAGTGACCGATCCCAGCGTCTCGACTGCCGGCAATCGGCGGATCAGTACGTTCTGCCTAACCATGCGCGCTGCGCCGAGTGCCAGCGAAATAGTGACAACGGCAGGCAGCGCTTCAGGTATCGCTGCAACAGCCAGACTGATGGCCGTGAGGAAAAGATTGACTAACGGCTCGCCGCGCAGCCACCCGCTGACAAACAGGATGGTACAGATGGCAATGACGACCACGGCTATGCGCTGTCCGAAACGGGCGAGGCGTTTTTGCAGCGGTGTCTTGCCCGACTCGGCAGACATTAGTGCTGCCACGCGACCGATCTCGGTCTGCATTCCGGTAGCGACCACAACACCGGTCGCGCGGCCGTCGGTAACCAGCGTACTCTTATAGACCATCCCGGAACGGTCGCCGACCGGCGCATCCGGATCAGCGGTCACAACCGTGTTTTTTTCGACGGGCACGGATTCGCCGGTGAGCGCCGCCTCTTCGGCCTGCAGGCGCGCAGTCTCAGTCAGTCGTATATCGGCAGGAACAATATCGCCGGCCGCGAGCACAACTATATCGCCCGGCACCAGCTCGGTCGCAGCAAGCTCGCGAACTTCGCCTGCCCTTATCGCCTGCGCTTTGTGAGCAGCCATTGCCCGCAGCGCCGCCATAACACGTTCGGCCCGGAATTCCTGAACGAAGCCCACCACAGCGTTAAGCATGACGATCACGACAATTGCGATCGAATCCTGCGGCTCTCCCACGATACCGGCGATTACCGCCGCAATCAGCAGGATGACAATCATCAGATCAGTAAACTGAGCACCTAGCATGACCGGCCAACGACGGCGGACTGTTTCGCGCAGTTTGTTCTCGCCGTGTACAGCCTGTCGGCGCAGCACTTCTTCCGGTGTCAGGCCCCTTCCAGCATCGCTGCCCAGCCGTCGCACAACTTCGTCATGTTCCAGCGTGTGCCAGGGCTCGGTTCGAGGCTGTGCTTTCTGTGATTGGGGCTGATCAGACATTTGCCTGAGTATATAGCCGCCAAAGTAGTGCAACACCGGGTCGCTAAATCAGCAACGCAAATATTCCGAACAGGCTTTCGCCAGCGACCAAACCGGCTGCAATACTTAAAAGAAAGCGCGCCGACCAGGCAGGCGCCAGTTTGCCGAGTAAGGCAGCCAGTGCAGCGCCCGCAAAAAGCGTTAATGATGTTGACGCGGGGAGCACGAATGCCAACCCAAGGGCACTGCCACTAGGCAACCAGGTGCGCCATGCAGTCGATCCGTACTCCGCTGCCAATGCCAGAATGCTGCCCCCTAGTGCGCCTGTAATCGCCGCGCCCGCCGCGCCGGGCGGCAAGCGCCCCATCCCTGATGTCATCAGCTCAGCCACAGCCTTCCATACCGCCACCGCCGGCGCAGGCCACTCGGTGGTAAAAAGTTGCGCAGCAGGGTCGGGGATCAACGTGAGATAAATGAAACTTCCTGCAATGCTACCTGCAAGGACACCAAAGCACTGGGCAACAATCTGGTATTGCGGCGTTGCGCCGATTTCATGACCTGCCTTGAGATCGTTCAGCAAGTCGGCGCTTTGCCCCGCCGCGCCACCCGCAACATTTGCCGTCATTAAATTGGTCGTGGCCTCGGCGGGGCTAATCACCCCGAAAGTAAACTGGGATACTTTGCCTATGGCGCCGATGGGAGGAATGCCGGTCTCACCGGTGACGCGAGCCGCAACCGATGCCAACAAGACGGCCATGGGTAAAGCGAGCAATGCCGCCGTCCAATGAATATCAAATACCACAATCTGCAGAATCACCACGAATACCGACGCTGCAAGCAACCCCGCGATCCGGATTCCACGCCGCTCGTCTCGCTCTCGCTCAGCGGCGCGCGCCAAACGCTCCCGCGAACGTCGAAAAGCCAGCCCGACACTGACAAGACTGCTTGTCAGCATCAGCGCTACACCCGGCCATAGCAACCAGGAAACCGCCGGCTCAAACCAGCTTGCAGCGGCGGGATCAACACCCACAATACCGGCAGCAACAAGCTGCGGCGTGATGACGCCCCATGCAAGAATGGCACCCGCAATTAAACTCATGCCAGCGCGGAGCCCGATGATACTGCCGAAGCCAAGCAGCAGGAGTGACGGATCCAGATAGAAAGTCAGCTGTTTCATACCGGGGCCTGTTGACCAGCGAGGTATTAGCCAGACTATCTTGTCCACGAAATTAAATACTGCCGCCGCCGTCAAACTGGTTAGCAAAGCGCGCACCTTCAATATGCCATCACGACTGTGGCTGAAAATATCGCGCATCGTTTCCGCGGCGGCCATGCCCGCCGGAAACACCAGCGACGACCTAACAATGAGACTGTCGCGTAACCACCAACCGACCCAGATACCAAGAAAACTTACGCCGAAAACCCAGACAATCATGAGGTGCCACGGCAGATTTTCGCCGCTAAGGATCGCGAGTGCCGGTATTGGCGCCACAAGCCCGCCGGAAATAATGGAAGCGGCAGAAGAAGCCGTCGTCTGGCTGATATTGCTTTCGTACAACCCCCATTTTGTCCCGCCAAAAACGCGCACAATGGGAATCCAGAACATATTACCGAGCAACAATGCGGCGATCGACATATTGAAAGACCAGCCGATCTTCAACCCGGAGTAAACATTGCAGGGGGTTAGCAGCACACCGATCACGACACCCGTTACGATGGCGCGCGCGGTAAGTTCAACGGCTGGCCGAGCGGCTGTCGATGTCTGCATCAGTATCGCCCGATAAAAAACCGGTTAGCCATCAAGCAGAGCGGAGCCCGCATACGCCGAAAGCAACCGGGCGACGGACGTCAAACTCGATAAATGCGTGCGCTCATAACCGTGCGTGGCGTCAGTTCCGAATGTAACCAGCGCTTCGCGCAAGTCATGCCCGGCTTTAAGGGCAGAGTTGGTATCCGAATAGTAATAGCGGAACAGATCCACCTGATACTCGATATCACGCTCCCGACACAGCGCCTTTAACAGCGCCAGCATGCGCCGGTCGAAAGGCCCGCTGGTATCCTGAGCGCACAGGGTTACGCCGGTTTCACGCGCATTCTGCCCGGGAGCCACAGGCCCGATATCAATACCCACCATTTCACTGACGGTGTCAGGCAATGATGCGCTTGCACCGGTACCAACCTCCTCTGTAACCGTAAAAATGGCAAGAAAATCTGCTGGCAGTTTTTTGCCCGCCTGGGTAATTGCCCTCAATGCCGCCAGCAACGCAGCCGCGCCTGCCTTGTTGTCCAGGTGCCTGGAAGAAATATAGCCATCTGGCGAGATCTCAGGATTCGCATCAAATGCAACAAAATCACCGGGACTGATGCCCGCACCAATGAGGTCAGCGCGGCTGCTGAACGGGCCGTTCAGCCTGACCTCTACCGAATTCCAAGACACGGGGAGCGAATCGATTTGCTTGTTAAAAGCATGTCCTGACGCCAATACCGGTAAAACCTGTCCGCGCCAGATGGATTCGCGTGAAAACACACTAACTCTGCCACCCTCAGCAAATCGGCTTGACCACGTTCCGATCGAATCGATCGAAAGCCGGCCATTGTCCTTGAGGTCTGTCACCGTCGCGCCGATGGTATCAAGGTGATTCACGACAGCGCGCGCTGCAGTGCCTGATTCACCTGGAATGCGGGAAACAATAGTGCCGCGCCGGGTTATTTCGTATGACACATGAAGGTCTTCAAGCTGCCTGCACACGTAGTGCGACACCTCGTCGGTGAAGCCGCTGGGACTGGGGATGGCAAGCATGTCGAGCAACCGCGCGACCAGATAATCGCTGTCAGGCTCCGGCAACTCAGGCATCATCGTCTGGGTCTTTTCGCGCCTGCGCGCCTATGACTGCCGCCATATCAGGGACCTCGCCCCGAGCCGGCAGCCGTTCCGAATCGATCTGGTGAGAAAAGTCCTTCGCGGTTGTCACTGCATCATCACTGGCAAAGGTAGGCTTGCTTACACAGTAGACCATGAGCAGCTGTGCGAGATTTTCCAGACTCTCAATATGGGTTCTCTCAATACTGTGTGATGCATCGCCGGCATAGGCAACGACGGCAGTTCGCACATCATGGCCGGCAATAAGGGCGGCGGCGGCATCGCTGTGATAAGCCTTAAGGTGGCGCCGCTGAAAAGGGATGCCCGCTTCGGTCGCTATCTGGTAAAGATGCGCCGTCAGGTGATAGTCATAGGGACCACTGGCATCACCACTGGCGAGAGTAATGCGCTTGAAAGGCGATTTTTCCCTTGACTTCACCGACGCAAAATCGACCGTCACAAGTTCTGAAACCTCGGGCATGATGGCACTGCCAATTCCTGCCCCGGTAGTTTCGGTGATTGTAAAAAGCACATAGGTATCGTGCGACGGCTGAATATTTTCTTCGCTCATGTGCCGCAGCATCTCGAGAACGGCTGCAGTACCGGCTTTATTGTCGAGATTGCGACTCACAATGTACCCGTTGTCGAGAACTTCAGGATTACAGTCCAGTGCAATAAAGTTACCCGGCTCAACGCCCAGCTCACGCAAGTCGTCGGCACTGTAGACGGCCTCCTCCAGCCGCAGCTCTACATGATCCCAGCCGAACGGAACAGCTTCGACGCCCTGATCTCTCGACACGCCCCATTCGACGGAGGGCAAAATCGTCCCGCGAAGCAACGATTTTTCAGTGAATACGTTGACCTTGCAGCCCTCGGCAAAACGACTTGACCAGTGACCGATGGGCGCAATAAGTATGCGACCATCGTCGCGCAACATGCGGACCATAGCGCCATAAGTATCAACGTGCGTCACTATGGCGCGTGCCGGGGCTGAAACCTTTCCGGGAATCCGCGCTTGCACAGTTCCGCGGCGTGTCAGTTTATGCTCGATGCCCATCTCGGTGAGATGTCGACTTATGCAATGGACTATTTCATCCGTGAAGCCGCACGGGCTGGGAATGGCCAGTAACTCCAGCACGGCAGATTTGATTCGGTCGACGTCAATCATGCCGGGCTGTGCTCCGTAGCTGAAAAAGACAATGGAAACAAAATGTCGATAAATCGCTGTGCCGTAGGCTGAGGCTCATGGTTCGCCAATCCCGGACGCTCGTTGGCTTCGATAATCACGTACTCTGGCTTTGTCGCCGACTCGACGATCAGATCAAGACCGACGACAGGAATTTCCAAAAACTGAGCTGCTTTAATGCAGACATCGGCCAGCGCCGGATGGAGCTCATTAGTTACATCCTGAATGGTGCCGCCCGTATGGAGGTTCGCTGTGCTGCGCACTGTGACTTCCTCTCCCACGGGAATAACATCGTCCAGTTCGTAGCCCGCCTGCTTCAGGCACTTTATCGTGTCGTCATCCATCGGAATTCTGCTTTCACCCTGTGTTGCCGCACTTCTGCGCCGGCTCTGCTTTTCAATCAGCACCTTCGCAGCATGTTTGCCGTCACCGATAATGCTCGCCGGACGACGAATCGCGGCAGCCACTACTTCGGTGTTAATAACAATGACACGAAGATCGTTGCCGGGATGAAACGATTCCAGAAGCACGCGGTCGGCATATCGACGAGCCTTTTCAATTGCTTGTTCTAATTGATCCTGCTCATATACAACGGAAATTCCCTTGCCTTGCTCGCCCGTCGAAGGCTTGACGACGATCCGACCGTGTTGGGCAAAAAAGCCATTATTGGCTGCCGCATCCGATGCCAACCTGAAATCCGGCACCTTTAAGCCACCTTTAGTTAACCAGCGATGCGTAACGTACTTGTCCTGACAGCGACTCATTGCAACCGCACTCGTCAGATCACTCAGCGATTCGCGGCAAGTAATACTTTTGCCGCCACGGGATAAACAAAAATAGCCTTCGTCACTGTCGAGGACTTCTGCACTGATGCCGCGAGTCCTTGCTTCATCGACGATGAGCTGGGCGTAGGGGTTCAACCCGTCCTTAACTTCGGGACCCATGAATAGATTTTCGTTGTGCGCGTTTTTGGTCTTGATTGCAAAAACCTGCACCTTCTCAAAGCCAAGTTTCTTATAGAGGGCTTTGGCCTGATGATTATCGTAAATGACCGAAAGATCCATGTACTCGCAGCCGGATTGCTTGAAGTAATAGGCGAGATGGCACACCAGCGACTCACCAACACCCGGTATAGCTGCGGCAGGATCCACAGCAAGGCACCACAGACTTGAACCCTTCGTTGCATCGCCAAAGATTTTCATATGGTTCAGGCCCATCACCGTGCCCAGCACTCGCCGGTTCGAGCGATCGATGGCAATCAGGAATACAACATCGCTTGACTTGTCTTGTGCTGACACAAAATCGACGTCAGTGGGTACCATGCCGCGCTTGATATAGAGGTCATTGATCGCCTGCGCTTCTTCGGCATGCTGCGGGCGACGTACTTCGTAGAATGACGACTTTTCAGGCTCCTCCAAAGTCGCGAGATGCAGGCGGAGCATGTCTGACGGGTCCAGAAAAAGCTGCTGTGGCGCATAACTAAGCACCACATGAGGCTCCGTGACATAGGCCGCTATATCGCGCTGGCCGGGAGCCTCCACTCGCAGTTTCGCGGCAATATCAGCCGGATCGTCGAAGGTCTGACCAAACATAACCCGACCCCAACCGCAAAATGTCGACACATTTTGTTGCTCATCAACAGATGCTGTCATGGCTTGATTTCCTCCTGGTCGCATCGGGGAAAACGCTATATTCGCTGCGCCTGCAACCAATTCTCCAGCAACCCCAGCTGCCAGAGCTTAGACCCGCGCAACGGTGTGATATGTCGATCAGGTTCATCCAGCAGATCGTCGACATACTCCTTTCGAAACAGGCCCCGATTGCGCGCGGCGTTCCCCAGCAAGCTTTCACGAACCGACTCCAGAACATCTCCGCGCAGATACTTGAGAGCGGGCACGGGGAAATAGCCCTTCGGGCGATCAATAACCTCTGCCGGCAAGACCTTTCGTGCGGCCTCTTTCAGAATGTGCTTACCGCCGTTAGCTGCCTTGAGCGACGCGGGCATGGTCGCGGCAAATTCGACCAGCTTGTGATCCAGAAAAGGCACACGAGCCTCAAGGCCCCAAGCCATAGTCATGTTATCGACCCGCTTCACGGGGTCATCCACCAGCATGACAGTCGTATCCAGATGCAGTGCTTTGTCGGTAGGATCGGTTGCATGAGACGCCGCAAATTGTTTGCGGACGAAGTCACTTGCATAATCTTGGGTAGCGTAGGCGTCAGTGACTGTTCGCTGATACTCAGCGTAATCGCGATCAAAAAAGGCCTGACGGTAAGTTTCAAAAGGGTTTGCTGCCGACTGCATCGGCGGATACCAATGATAGCCAGCGAACACCTCATCCGCGCCCTGCCCGCTCTGCACCGCCTTGCAACTTTTTGCCACTTCACGCGAAAGAAGATAAAACCCGATGCAGTCGTGGCTCACCATGGGTTCGGACATGGCACGCACGGCATCCGGCAGGTGCGCCAGCATTTCCGTCGAAGGTATCTGAATCTTGTGATGCCGCGTATTAAATCGCTCGGCCACAAGGTCGGAATATTCGAACTCGTCACCCAGTTCGTCGCCGACTGATTCGAAGCCTATTGAGTAGGTTTGAAACCGCGCATTTCCCTGTTCAGCCATGAGCGCAACGAGCAGGCTGGAATCAACTCCGCCAGACAGCAATACACCAACATCAACGGCGGCAACCAGACGCCGCCGGACAGCGGCTCGCAGCTCCTCGAGCAATCGCTCCCGCCACATGTGCTCGTCAAGCCCTGCTTGCGGGGCAAACCTGAGTGACCAGTAACGCGTGATCTGCTGCTTACCGTCAGGCTCGACCGTCATATAGTGTCCGGGCTCGAGCTTACGCACACCTTTTATGATCGTATGCGGCGGCGGAACGACCGCATGAAAATGCAAATAGTGGTTCAACGCCACCGGATCTATGTTTGTATCGAGGTCGCCGGCCGAAACCAACGCAGGAAGCGTGGACGCAAACCGGAAGCGATGCTTGTCCGTCGTGTAATAGAGCGGTTTGATGCCCAATCGGTCACGCGCCACAAAAAGCTTTCCGGAGCCCCGTTCCCAGATCGCAAATGCGAACATTCCTTCAAACCGCTCAAGCGCCTTGGGGCCCCATGCGTGATACGCCTTCAGAACAACCTCGGTATCGCCGTCTGATACGAACGGGTAACCCAGCGCCCGCAATTCCGCCCGCAGCTGAGGATGGTTATAGATGGCGCCATTAAAAACGAGGGCTAGGCCCAAATGGTTGTCTACCATGGGTTGCTGGGAGAGCGCGCTCAGATCCATGATGCGCAGGCGTCGATGCGCCAGCCCCACGTTGGCTACAGCGAACACGCCGCCATCGTCCGGACCGCGAGATTTCATGCTGTCGCTCATGGCCTGCAGTGCTGCCAGGTCACCGCCCTGACCGTCGAAGCGGATTTCACCGCATATTCCACACATCGTTGCTGACGCTCTCCTCGATTAATTTGACGCCGACCATTGGTTGCTGCGCCACGCAGGCTCGACGAGAGACGGCAAGTATACGTCAAAATTACTTAGCACTCAAAGTATTTTCCAGCTAATATACTGATATTTTTTATATTTAAGCTGGTTATTCCGACTTTTTTTTATTTGTACACTGGATTTTTCCACCTTTTTTGCGAAGGCTGAATCGCACGGAGCGGGCCATGGAAACGATCGAACAAGTGCTGGTCGCTCTGCGACGCATCATCCGCGCAACTGATATTCATTCCAGTCATCTGGCCAAAACGACCGGTATGACAGCACCGCAGATTCTGCTGTTACGAGCCCTTCGCGAAAGACCCGATACCTCGGTGAGCGGGCTGTCGGAACAGATCAGCTTAAGCCACGCAACGGTTACGACGATGATTAATCGGCTGGAAAAGCGCGGCCTGGTCGCGCGAAAAAAGTCGACCCGCGATAAACGGGTCGTGCATGTCAGCCTGACATCGGCCGGCGCAACTCTGGTAGAAAAAGCACCGGTACCGTTGCAAAATCGATTTACCGATCAGTTCCAGAAACTTGACGGCTGGGAGCAGTCAATGATCCTCGCGTCTCTCCAACGCATCGCATCGATGATGGATGCGCAACAACTCGATGCGTCACCCGTTCTGGATATTGGCGAACTGGACCGTCAGCCGCCCGGCTCGCCGGATGAAGAATGATCAGGTAAGCGCTTTTTAAACCTGCACAGTCACCGGGTTGTAATCATAAAGCCCCATTGACTCCGCGTTGCGGTGTGTACGCCTGTTGAGCTTGTCGGGATCGCGCTTGTATATACGTTCGGCATTGACGTGGGACTCGCACATGACAAACGTGCCGCGTTCGTAACGCGCAGCCTCATAACGTTGCAGTGCTTCTCGCCAGTCTTCGGCAGCCTCTAGCGCGCGCGCCAGAACCAGCCCGTCCTCTATCGCCATCGCCGCACCTTGCGCGAGGAACGGTGTCATAGGATGCGCTGCATCACCCAGCAAGGTCGCGCGACCCTGCGTCCAGCGCTTCAGCGGTGGCCGGTCAAACAGACCCCACTTAAACAACTGGTCGGCGGGGACGGCACGCATAATCGCCTGAACCTCGGGCGCAAAATCGTGAAACTCTGCAAGCATCTCATCGCGCTCGCCCGGCTCTGACCAACTCTCGGCAGCCCATTTATCGCGCCGGGTAAACGCGACAAAGTTATACAGTTCACCATGGCGAACCTTGTAACGGGTAAACGTGTGGCCACGGCCCGCGAACGCTGCTGAATCGGGCTCAAGGAACTCAGGGGCTAGCCGGTCGGTCGGCACCAGACCGCGGAATGCGACGAAGCCCGTGAATCTTATTTCCTCTTCGCCCCACAACTGCCGCCGCACGGCCGAACGCATGCCATCGCAACCGATGAGCACGTCACCCGTCGCCGTCGCGCCGTTCGCAAACGTTGCCGTGATGCCCGACGCGGTTTCCGCGAGATTCACAAAACGATGATCAACATGCAGACAGTCCGCGTCGTTGGCACGGACAGCCTCAGCAAGCGCGTCATGCAAGTCGGCGCGGTGAACCTGACAGTAATTCGCACCATACTGACGCTTCGGCCCGTCACCGCGGAGGGTATCAATCAAAGTCTCGCCCGTCAGGTAGTGCTTGATAGCACCGGACGCAGGCACGCTGCAGATACTGTCGACAACATCCTCACCAAGCAGGTAATTCAATGCGTGACACGAATTCGGCGTAATGGTGACACCGGCGCCCACTTCCCCCAGTTTCTGCACCGCCTCGTAAACTGCGACGGAAAAACCTTTTTGCTGAAGTGCCAGCGCCGCGGTCAGGCCGCCAATGCCACCACCGATGATGAGTACCCGGGCATCACGCATCATTACGCATCGTGCTTGTCGACGGACTTGCGCATAATCACCGGGCGCAGCACCCAGTTTTTCGGGTCGGCACGACGTGCCGGTGAAGGAATCACTCGAGCGTATTCGTCCTCACCCTGCATGGCACTCTGATCTATGGCATCACCCTGCGCCTCGCGCTCCTTGACCTTTTGCCGGAACATGACGCCATGCCGGTCTGAATCGAGCAGTAACTCATCAGATAGCAGCGGCGGAACGCGCTGTGGCTTGAGCCGGTCGAGAATGATCTTGTCCTCATTAAGTACAGTAAACATGCGATTAAGCGTGTCTGCGTCATATTTGTCGTCAGTCAGAAAATTGCGTGCGTGGGTGAAGATCAGGCGCGTCCGATGTTCGTCGATCGGCGTGTATCCCGTCACGATGAACATGGATTTCGGCGGTTGCATATACATCTCAATTCGAATGCTCGGTGCCGGAATGAAAATTCGCACAGCGTTCTCACGCTCATCACGATCGTCGGGAATCTCATCACGCCAGACGCCACGTTTGTTGACCGGCTTGCTTTTGCCACGGCAATACAGACTGACGCCATCGTCTTCGACCTGGAAAGGTTTTGGAATACGGTGCTCCGGGTTACCGAAATCAGTGTGCACCCAGATCGCATGGGTCCGGTCAACGCCGTTCTCGATCGCCCGGACCCAGTTGCAGTCGAACTCCATCTCGCCGCGAACGAATTTCCACTCACCTTGCTCCATGTCATGCTCTGGGAAAAACTCGGGAAGCGGGGGACGCTCATCCTCCGGCAGGTCACCCAGGAATGCCCAGATCCAGCCGTAACGCTCCTCGGTCGGATAGGAATCAACGCGGGCGCGGCGCGGTATTTTGGCATCCGGACCCAGCGAAGGTATCTCGACGCAGGCACCGTCTCCGCTATAACGCCAGCCATGATACGGGCACTCCACCGCACCACCGATGACTTTCCCGCGGCACAGCGAGCCACCGCGGTGGACGCAAGTATCGCTGAGACAATGCGCTTTGCCGTCATTATCCCTGAAGAGTACGAAGTCCTGGCCGAGCGCATGCACGCCGACCGGCTCATCTTTGACCTGTTCCGACAGGCCGAGCACATACCAGTTATTGATCAGCATCGTTGTTCTCCTAAGGAAGCCCCTAGATTACGCGGGATCACGCGGGATCACGCGGGATTGCAAGTACGTCAGTCTATCCCGCGGGCGTCAATTGGCAAATCGACTCGATACAGGGGCCGGCTGGCCATGGAGCGGGTATCATGGCTGTGTGAACCCGCAAATCTCGTCGGTCTAACCGCAATGAATCAAAGCTTGCAGCCAGCAACGACCAACTTCCTGGCCCGCGATCACCGTCTGCTTATCGACGGGGAATGGGTCTATGCGTCGAGCGGCGAACACCTGGAATCGATTGATCCGGCCACAGAGCAGACGATAGCGCAATTTGCCGCCGCCGGCCCGGCTGACATCGATGCGGCCGTGCAAGCAGCGCGTCGGGCGTTCACGTCGGGGCCGTGGGGAACCATGGGGCCGTCCGCTCGCTCCGACCTGCTGTTTCGCTTAGGCGCCGCGATCGATGCGCATAGCGATGTGCTGACCGAGCTGGAAGTGCTCGACAATGGGATGCCGATCGCGACGGTCGCCCGGCATGCTGCGCCGTCGGCTGCCCGTTTGATGCGTTACTACGGTGGCTGGCCAGGCAAGTTGTTTGGTGAAACGATACCTTCCGAAGCGCGCACCGCCGGCCATCATCCACCACTGACCTATACCCGCCGCGAACCGATCGGCGTTATCGGCCAGATCACGCCATGGAATTACCCGCTCGGCATGGCTGTTATGAAGCTCGGCCCGGCACTAGCGGCGGGTTGCACTGTGGTTCTGAAACCCGATGAACACACCCCGCTCAGTGCCCTTTATCTAGGCAATCTAATCCGGGATTGCGGCTTTCCCCCAGGGGTCATAAACATCGTACCTGGCACGGGTTTGAGTGCCGGCGTGGCGCTGGTCGAACATCCGGATGTCAACAAAGTCGCGTTCACGGGCTCAACCGAAACAGGCCGCGCCATCGTGCGTGCCGCAACCGGCAACTTGAAACGCGTGACACTTGAACTGGGCGGGAAGTCGCCGTTTATTGTTTTCCCGGATGCCGATCTCGACCAGGCTGTCGCAACAGCGACGCGGTTGGGGTTTTTCCTGCAGGGGCAGAATTGTCAGTGTCCGTCACGACTTTACATACACGACAAAGTATTCGACCGGTTTATTGACGGCATCACGCACGCAGCGGCGCGCATGAAAATGGGGCCCGGGATCAATCCGGATACCGAGATTGGCCCGCTAATTTCAGCCGGGCAGCGCGCGCGTGTTGCGGAGTATGTAGCATCGGGCCGGTCCGACGGAGCAGAGTTACGATTCGGCGGCAAACAGCCCGAGGGGGACGGTTTCTTTTTTGAGCCTACGTTGTTCGTTAACACGCACCGCGACATGCGCATTGTACGTGAGGAAATATTCGGTCCCGTTTTGTGCGCACAACGCTTTAGTGACTCCGATGAAGCCATAGAATTCGCAAACGACTCAGACTATGGACTTGTCGCGAGCGTCTGGACACGTGATCTGGGCATTGCGCACGATCTCGCCGCACGGATACAGGCCGGAGTGGTCGGAATCAATCACCACGGCAGCGGCGACATGTATGCCCCATTCGGCGGCTATAAGCAATCGGGTTGGGGGCGCGAATTCGGCGCCGAGAGCATTGATCATTACCTGGAAACAAAAACCGTGGTAGTGCGCTACCGATAAAGATCATTGGGGTCAGAGTAAAAATTGGCTGACAGCCAATTTTTACTCTGACCCCATCAATCATCGGTCACGCGCCGCTGAGGAAGATAAGGACTGATGAGAAATAACACCGCGAAGACAGCCAGCACCGTCAGCATTTCCAGAGGGTATTGCCATGGCTTAAGCCAGAATTCCTCGTAGAACCCGTAGCGCGGAAAAAATTCGCCAAACGGAATCCAGAACAGGGCTTTAGTAGGAATAGCGTAGCGCACGGCTGCCATCAGCCGGGTGAATCGCACCAGCCGGGTCAGCAGATAAAGCCCCCAGAGCGACAACCCTGCCAGCAGCGCATAGGTGATCGGGTTGTAGTATCCCAGAAAGCGCACATCACTCATGAACAGTGAGATGGCATAGCAGAACCAGATCACGGTGAGTGTTTCAATAAAGGTAATTCGGCAGTAATTGCGCTGGCGGACGCTGCTGCGATCCTCAAGTTTAAGTCGCAGAACCCGCTGCAGCCACATGAACGCATTGCATCGAGTGTTGGTATCAAGAACAAAATACAACAGCACCAGCACACAGATTCCGATTGAACCCTGGATGAATAACAGATGCATCGGCCAGCGCATGCCTTCGCCGAGTTCCGGCATGGGCATATTCAGACTGATTTCATTGAAACGAAAACTGTAAGCCGCCCAGGCCGTCCAGAGCAGATAACCGCTGATGAAACCGGTCAGAGTGCCACTGACTTCTTCGTTACGGCGCACACCCCAGATCAGCAAAAGCAAAGAGAAAAGACCCAGCGGCATCAATACCAAGTGGCTGGCTTCACGGCCAACGGTGAAATTGACCAGCGTCGTTATGCTGTGGCTTAGCGGCAAAGCCAGGAAAACGACAATCAATGCAAGCAACCCGACCCAGGGCGGACGGTAGAAGCGTTTCAATGAAGCGTTGCTAGCCATGTGCGCTTTTTTAATTTTGCGCTAAAACTTGTCCTGATCCTTACCGTACATGGGGTGATACTTTCCTGCAGGAAGGCCTTGCCCAGGCGCGCTGGTCGCTGCAGCATTTGCCTGCTTCGCCATAGGCACATAACTTGGTGAAGCTTTCTCAATGGCAGCGACAATCACGTCGGCCAGCAACCCACCAAGCCCTCCGTTTGAATTATTACTGTTACTTTGAAATACACGCGTAGCCGAATCTGCCCACAACTCGTCACCCGTAGTGCCGCTACGCAGTGAATAATCAAAAGCTACCGTAACGGAAGTATTCAGCACTATGTATTGTGCATCCCACCGCTGGATGGTTACGTAGAGCACCGAATCTGCCCCGAACATGCCTGCCAGCACTTCGGGAGGAGCTTGATGCACCAGGTTGGCATCAGATAATCCATCTTCCGCGAGCACCGATTGCACCATATTGACGGGGAACACATAGTAACCACGTTCGCCTACACTTCTGGATATCGTGGACAAATATAGCGATGGAGCGTCAACATCCACCGCATTGTTAATCGGAGGAAGAACAAGAATTGAGTGGGGGTCAGCGGCACGAAAATCCGCGTAGTCTTTCGCTACAGGCGCTGGTACACAGCCACCGAGAAATACTGACCCCATAAGAACCAAACCACCAGCCAGCAAAAATCGCATCATTCTGCCTCCTCCGGTGCTTGAGCGACTTCTTGATCACCTTCGACTGCCGGCGTTGATTCTGCTGCCGCCTGCGGGCCAGCTATAACCAACTGCATAAACGTTGCCGCTTCCGGCCACTGATCGCGCTCTTTAGCAAAATATTTCAGCGCCTCATCGTGTCGACCCGCCAGACGTAATGCATAACCATACTCTGCGTATATGCCCGGTGGGGTTTTCCCCGTTCTATCACCTTCAACAACTATCGCATTCAGCGACGCAACGTACTTGTCGAGCTCGCCGGGATTTTTCGAGTAGCTATATAGCGCTTCCTCATAATTACCCCAGTTATAAAGCCCCTGAGGCGCACAAGCGGATAAAAACCATGCTGCCCCAATTAGTATCAGGAAACGTAACAAACCTCCCCCCTTGACTATCGTTCAATAGTCAAAATTCGCGTTTCACCATCACGCACGTAAACATCGCGCTTCAACAATACATTGCCATTGAGCAAAACTCGCACGACGTGAGCACCCGGTTCTATCAGGAGTGTAGCTGGGTCCGCGTCATATTGACTCGCCGCTCCGTGCGATATGCCATCCACCTCCAGAATTGCACCGGCCGGCGCGCCGGCAATCGCGATAGCTGGACGGTCTTCACCGCGCGTAACAGACGCGGAAGGCATGCTGATGCACCCAGACAAGAACAGGCCAATCATTATTGCCGCATAGATAAGATTAGCTGGTTTCATTCCGTCTGCTCCGCCACAAAGAGATCCGCAATATCATCGGGCATTGTTCCCGAGACAACTACGGCTACCGAGCCCTCATTAACCTCGGAATCGCCGAAGAAACTTTCGATTTGAATTGTTGCTATTTTTGTTGCCGGCAAATCAATATCAAACCCTGTCTGCTTACTCTTAATTCGCTTGCCGGGCCGCATGACTGCGAACTTGTCTCCCTTTGTGAGGCCTTGCCGCTCGCCGCCGCTCAGGTATAAGAGAGAATCCTCGTAACTCAATATGCTGGTCTGCCATGGCCGCTGCCCCAGCTCGTTCAGCAATTCTTCAGTTAGATCTGATATGGCCGCACCGATGGCCTTGTCATTCAGCGTGGCATCATACGCGGCCTTGCTCCCGAAGCCCGCCACATCACCCGACTCAAGTGAAGCTTCGCCCTTCCCGCTTGCGGTAAAAAACGCGTAGCCGGTGCGGACATCAACCAGTCGAACCTCAACGACCGCACGGGCAGTTTGCAGCTTCGTGTCGCTGAGGAAACCGGTCTTACCCGTTGTCGAACGACCAAACTCAGTCACGGAGCCCATGATGAGCGCATCCACACCGACGAGCTCCCGGTCACCAAGAATTACCTGCTCGTTCTCGATCTTGCTCAGATCGGGCCGCTCGAAAACCATATAACGCCCGGTATCTATCAGTCGGGACATCAGCATATCGGAGGCTTGTTTACCTAATGGGTCACCATCCTGATCTCGCCAGAGACTTCGCCCGTAGGTTGTTTCATTGGAGAATCTGCCGATGGCCAACTTACGCTTTAATGTCGGTATTGCAGGCAGTGCTAATTTAATTTCTTGTTGAGCGCGCTGCTGCTCAGCCCGAGAGATTTCGTCGCTTTCCTTGGGTTTAAGCGGTTCACTGGTAGTCGCGCAGCCGGAAACAATAAATGCAAAGACCGCCAGATAAGCAGCACGCTTGTAAGACGATGAGATTCGTGGCGAACTCCACTCAGGACGAATATGCATAAAACCCCCAATACACTTCTTTGCAGATGCTAGCACGCAATAACAAGGGCCGCCAATTAGCTCACAAAAAAGCCCCGCAAAATCCCGGATAATGCCTGTATGCAGCCGCTCGTCAGCATCATCATAACCAACCACAACTACGCCGAGTTTCTGGCGGAGGCCATTGACAGCGCCCTCGCTCAATCCGGCGTCACAACAGAAGTTATCGTTGTTGATGACGGTTCGACGGACGGGTCCGCGGAAGTGATTGCCGGGTACGGCAATGCCGTCCAAAGCATTTTCCAGCCTAACAAAGGTCAATGCGCGGCAAGCAATGCCGGCTTTGTTCGCAGTAACGGCGATGTCATCATGTTTCTCGATGCCGATGATTATCTTCAACCAGGAGCAGTTCGAGAGCTCGCCTCAGCGCTGTATAGGGAACCTCGGGCATCGAAAGCACAGGGTTATCTCACAGTGATCGACCGCAACGGGCAGGCAAGTGGACATCGTATTCCTCGCAAGCTTTCTCCCTCCGGGCACTACCAGAACGAAACTTTGCGTTGGGGCAAAAACTTATTTCGACATACGTTTACATCGGGCAGCGCTTGGCCGCGCTGGTTTCTAAACGAAGTAATGCCTCTACCAGAATCGCGACTGCTGGGCACAGATAGTTGCCTGAACGAAGTGTCTACCCTGTTTGGTCGCACGATTTCTATTGACAAGGCAATTGCAGCCTACCGGGTGCACGGCAGAAATATCGGGCCGGCCAGTCTCGCTTTCAATACCAAATCCATTCGTCAACGGCTGGAGCTACTGGAGGCCAAACACCAATATTTTGCAGCATGGGCTAGTAAGAGAGGACATACACTGCCTTCAGATGCGGCGTTTCGCCGCGCGCGCAACTGGCGTTTTAGCTTGCTGGCCTATTCTGTTGCCCTGCTGGAAGGCATACCCCCCGCATCAAGCGGTACAGAATTCTTGTTATCGCCGCTGCGCACGGGTCATACGCATCCGGCGCGGGCAGTTTTTCTCTCGTTTATGTTTTGCGTTGTGCGATGCTTGCCGCGCAAGCAGGCCCTTACGGTCGCACGACGCCTGCTTGAGTTGCCAGACCCCGGATTGGCGAATCCGACGCTGGCCACCGACCGCAGGATTATTTAGGGTCCGGCGCGAAGATGCTCCGCAAGCCGCAAAGCAAGCGCGACGATGGTCAACGTTGGGTTGGCGTAACCGCCGGTCGGGAACACCGAGCTGCCGGCGACATACAAATTGTCAACGCCGTGCACGCGGCACTGTTTGTCAACGACGCCTGACTCGGCTGTATGTGACATTCGGGTAGTGCCCATATGATGGCAACCGCCCCATAACTCTGTCGGCCAGTCGGCGTTTGCCTCAAGCAGCCAGGGCGCCAGACGAACACGACCGAGGCCCATGTCAGACAGCGCATCGCCAATAGCCTCAGCACCTTCGGCGATCGTGCGCTTGTCCGTATCATTCAGTCGCCAGTCGATTCGAGCCCGGCGCAAACCGAGCGCATCGACTGCATCGCTCAACGTGACGCGGCTATCCGGATGGGGCGCCTGCTCGGAGCGCATATATAAAGTCATCAGTTGGTCGCTATCGGCTATTGAAGAAGGATCGCCAAGAGCCCTGCCTATCCTCGCCGCAAGATCTTCGGGCCATTGCCCCTTGCGCAGGTCGCGCCAAATGTAGCGCAACGCGCCATAGCCAGTTACCGGGTCGGGCGTTCGATCCAGTGTGGCCGCACAATTCAGCATACGGCGTTCGGCTTGCTCAGCCGCCGATGGACTGAGACTGGCGCGGACCGTTGCATCACCCGCCGTATGCTTAGCAAACAGGAATTCCAGTGCATCAACTTCGCCAGTCTGCAATGTTGCGGCCGCGAGATGCGGATGCTGCATAAAGTAGCGGCCAACCAGTCCGTTGCGGTTGCCCAATCCGCCAGGCTCGACTCCGTTTGACAGCAGCAACAGCCGCGCATTTTCCACAGCACCACAAGCAAGCACAAAGCGCCTTGCACGAACCTCTCCAATGCTGCCGTCCAGCGCACGAAGTTTTGCGGCATGAACGTGATCGGCATCTGCGTCCGCTTCGAGTGAAATGACGTTGGCCTGCAATAGCAGGGTGATGTTGGAGGCCGCTTTTAATTCGTCGCGGTAAGTGGCGCCAAAACGCGTGGGCGGATCGCTGAAGTGATAGAAGCGCGCAGCCAACCGCTCGGTAGAGAGCCGAGCGAAGTCGCGCTCGTTGGTTGAAAGCGCTTGTGGCGTGTACTGGTATGCACCCAGCTCACAGACCGCCTGTGCGGCCGGGTAGTATTTTTCCACTTCGGAGAAGGAGATTGGCCAGCCGCTATATGGCACCCATGCTCGTTCCGCGAAATCTTGCTCATTCAGTGGCGCGCACCAGCCACCCCAGTGATTGGTAGTGCCTCCAAAGTAACGCAACCGGCAAACCCGGTTGCTTTGCAGCCCCGCCTGCTCGGCATCAGCCAAACGCTGGGTATCCACGTCAAGTTCAAAATCACCACTTTCGAGCAACAGGCACTGCACGTCCGTATTGGCCAGTGCACGTGCAAGGGTGATGCCTGCGGCACCGGCACCAATGATGCAGACATCTGTCTCGTATACCTTGTTGCCTTTGCCGCTGAGCCGTTCGATTTTCGGTCGGTGAAAGGTGCCCGAACCAACATCACTTTTGGCGGCAGTATTATTCGACCGGGTAGCGAACAGGGCGGCGACCCATGCGGTGATCAGTTCGCGACGGTTCATTTCAGTATTGACTGCGGGCTAACTTGCACACAGCCGGTAAACGGTTCGTTTGAGGCGTAGCGCGCTCGCTCGAACTGTGCGCGATGATTACCCAACCCGAAAGGTCTGCGCAGCAACCACGACATTAACTGATGCATGCGCGTATAAGGTTTCAACCGCGGACTGCCAGAGTGCTGCGGCTTTTCGAGAACAACAGAGAGCTCGGATGCAGTTCCCTTCAAGCGCCACCCTGTTGTTGCATTAACCAGCTTGAAATCGCCCTGCTCTATTTTGAGCGGCGACTCCTTCGACCGCCAGAAAGGTGCGTCTTCAGGCAGCGAGAAGGCGAGCACCAGCGAACGTGCGCCCCACAGGCAGCTCGCCGGCCCCGAGTAAGGTTCCATCACGCGCCGGTCGGCGCCGCAATAGCCTTGAGTCAATGTACCTTTGGCAAGCGCGCCGCGCGCTGCAAAATAGCGCCACGTGACATCCAGCGCACGGCGAGCCTCGCCCGGCGGCACGACGCCGTCACCAATTGCCGCGGACAATATGAGCGGAGTGGCTGCCGCTGTCCGGTAACAAACCGATCGCCCCGTAATCGGAAAACCGGCCGGCGTGATCAAGTGGCGATAAAAACGGACAAAACTACTGCGCGCAGCACGTACGTTGGCAGTATCCAATGACGGGTCAATCAGCGCCATCCAATACAACGCATAATGAAACGCCCAGACATTGTAATAATCGAAGTCGCTATCCCGATCATCGATAAACCAGCCTTCTCCAGCGTGGGTTGCCAACAACGCTTGCCAGCCAATCTCAAACCCTACTTCGTCAACAACCTGCCCAAAATCTTTCAAAACTCGATTAACAATTAACCCGTAAAGCTGCCAATTGTTAAAGCGCCAGTCGGCGGGGCCATTCTGCGACTGCATGAGCCAGTCCACAACCCGCGCGCGAGCCTTCTCGGGGAGGCTTGCCCACAGCATATCTTTGGTCAGCCACAGAGACAGCGCAATATCGGCCGCCTCTACGTACTGCTGATCCGTTGTATCGTAGCCGCCCCAATAAGCTGCAGATTCCGGGTTGGTGCCGTTCACTATGCCGTTTATCAGCACCTGCAGTAAATCCACCTCACCAAACTGCGGCAGCAAAATGATCTGGTCACGGCCACTTGATAACCATGCAGCAATAAGGGGCGCCATGCGGCTGAAGCCCTCGAGACCGTCGATGGAGCGCCCGTGAATACTGGGGTCACCCGGATAATATGCAGCGGTGCCAGCATCATTCCGATAAGCCACGAAACCCGTCATCAAATAGGAAAACAGATCTGCATAGCGAACCGCGGTGCTGCGACTTGTATCTGCAAAGCTGGTTTGGACCCATGGATCAAGCTCGGCAAAGGCCGGATGAGCCTCGGCACGAATGTGCCAGTCTTCAACGGGAGGGTACTTGGCGCGCAGGGACAACGCAGCCACTATCGCAACACTCAGTAAAACGATGGCTATTAGTATTCGGATCAGTCTCATCGGTGGGGTCAGAGTAAACCAAAAGGCAGGGGCGACATTAATTTACTCTGACCCCACCGATTGGCCGGGCATTTCGGCAAACACCTATTTTCGAGCCTGCTGGCAACTGCCAAACTTGTTATGAAGATATAACAAGTTATATGACGAGACGATTTTAGGAGCAGCCCCATGAGCTATCAACATATAGAAGTCATTCCCCTGACGCCCAGCGCCGGAGCCGAGATTCGCGGTGCTGATCTGAGCAAACCACTGAGCAAAGAAGTGCTGGCCGAGATTCGCCAGGCACTGACGGATCACCTGATGGTGTATTTCCGCGATCAGAAACTGAATGCCGACAGTTTTACCGCCTTTGGCGAGCAAGTCGGGCCGCTGCATGACGAACCGTTTATCCCCAAGCATGAAAGCAAGGAAGGCTTGTACCAGTTCCGCGGTGTGACCGAAAATCAGCTGACGGTGCAAAACCTCCGCTGGCACGTCGACCACAGTTACGCCAAGAAACCGACTTTTGCCGGCATCCTGTATGCGACGGATGTGCCGAAAAGTGGTGGTGATACATTGTTCGCCAACATGTATTCCGCCTACGACGCGCTTTCTGATGAGATGAAGCGCATCCTGAATCCAATGTATGCGGTGCACGATATTCTCAGCTACGGTTTGAAATCGGGGCATCGCTCCATGGAGACAGCAAAGCAGATCGATACACTGAAATATATGCGCGACAAGTTTCCCCAGGTCGAACACCCGGTGGTTTGCCGCCATCCGGAAACCAACCGTCCATATCTGTTCCTGAACCCCTGCTGGGTAGTGGGCTTCCGCGGCATGACCTCCGAGGAAAGTGCCGGCCTGATGAGCTTCCTGAACGCACATATCACCCGTCATGAGTTCCAGTGCCGCTTACACTGGGAGAACGGTACGGTTGGCATGTGGGATAACCGCTGCTTGCTGCACAGCCCGGGGCTGGACTACATCGGCCCGCGCGCGATGCTGCGGCTGGCGATTGATTGCGAGCACGAGCCCATTCCGTACATGCAAAGCAAGCAGGCTGCCTAGTTCAGAAAGGCCGTAGTAACGAAAAGTGACCCCCGGTTGCGCGAGCAACCGGGGGTTTTTATTTTGGTTGGACAGCCGGTTGGTTCAGTGCACACCTGGCATCGGCAGTGACGGGTGGGTGCGGGTTTCAATATAGTAAAAAGCATCGGCAACCGGTTTCCCCCAAGCCTTTTCAAATATGCCATAGGCCGGGTCGTTGTCGTGCAGTATTAACTTGAACTCGCGTATCGCATTGGTAGCTTGAGCAATCTGCGATTCATCTTCCAGCTTCCTGCCCGGAAGGTAAAAGTGTTCTAGCCAGATGCACAGATACTCATACATTGCTTCCCCAAACAGCTCGGTATCAAGCTCGCCGTATTCACATTGCAATAAGTAGGGCGAACTGATGCGATTCACCCAATCGAGCTTGCATGGCTGGATGCCCAGCAGTGACCGGTACTTCTCGTAGACCGGAATCAACGGCTTGTAGTCGACATCGGGCAGCGTCGGGCTGATATCCAGCATGGCAATTTTCTGCTTCTCGTTACCGCCCAGCTGAAAAAAGAAAATGGGCACGTTCCAGGTTGGGTCGGGCAGCCCCACGATGACATTCCCCTTAAGCTTATTGCGTACCCCGTACTCCTCCAGTATGACATCGGCCATTTTTTCTGCGGGATAAATATCTGTCCGCAAATAGGTGTCGCATCCCGCTTTCTTGCGGTTAGAGAAGAACTGAAAATAATTCTCCTGATCGAGGTGCGCTTCAAACTTGGAGAAAAAGCTGCGCAACGGCCCCGCTTGGTTCAGCTTTGGTACTTGCATGACAGACGACTGGCTCCCTGATAACGTTTCAATATTGGCTGAGCCTAAGGAATTCCGGTTCTATTGAAATACGGATTGAGCGATGCCTGCGTAGGTGTATACACCTATTCTGCAGGCGCAAACCATTAAACCCATGAGCCATACCCCGATCCCGACCGTTGGTTTCGTGTTGTTTCCAGCCAAAACCGATCTACACACAGCGACCTTACGCCAGCTTCTGGAAACCACCGGGCACACCTATACAAATGTTCCCGGGCTGCTACGAAAGTACTTTCTCGGCAGAGACAAATTTGCCGGCGACGTATACGAATGGACAGACGGGGCCGACCCTGAAGTCCGATTACTTGACTCCCCGGCGATCACCGGCTGGATATCTTTCTGCCCGATAGAAGGCGCTGATCGATGCTCTGAATGGCTACCGCGCGACCCCGAACCGCCAAAGGAAATTGACATCCAAATAGGTGGCGTCGAGGTTGCCGCTGTTGGAGATGATCTGCCCGGCACCGGCCTGCAAAGCGAAATCCCGATTGAGGTTGTATTCCACGCCGATACTGGGTTTGTACAACAGCGCGTTGCCGCTATCCACGCCTCCTCCACCCCCGGCGCCCAAAAGCATTTCTGCATACAGCTGCCAATTGTTCCAACCGGAACTGAAAACGCCCGCTCCCCAATGCCCCTCTGAATAACCGCCGGCTTCACCGTCGTAGGCACTCAACGCCTGACCGGTGAGGTACCACCAGTCACCCCCGATCCAGTCAATCTTGGCCCCCAGCAATTCCATGTCGCGGGTAGCGCCGCCTGTGCGTTGGGCATCAAAGTACCATTGGTGCGCGGCGCGAAAGCGCCACCGGGTGGCCGTGATCGGGTCCGACGCTTTTACCGGCCTGCCTTTTTGATCCCGGGCAATACTCTCCATGACATACGCGAGATTGATGCCGATATACGGGGTATCAAAATTACCATCCGGCGCGGTCAGGTAGCCGCCATCCAGTATGACGCTTATATTGGGTGAAAACCGGTATTCCAGACCGAGGTTGGCCCGGGCAACATAGCCGCCGCCGGTATCCACTTTGCCACCCCCGGCACCACCAATAGTCAATGCTGGCAGCAGCGCCCAACGATCGTTTGCGGTTAAGGGCAACCGATAGCCCAGTCCCGCGAGTAACTCCGCATAGCCGCCAACATTGCCGGAGAGGGCACCGGCCGCTTCAAAGGTTGCGAACCAGTGGTCATCGAGAAACCAGGCGTATTCCGCGCCGATCAGCCCCAGCGTATCTTCGAGGGACTGGCCTGCAGTGGTTTTGCTCCCGCTGTCAGGGTAATACACACGCGCCCGGACTGCCAGATGTGACCTGTGCCGGGTGATATTACTCAGGTCGTCACCAAAGTAATCGGCCGCAGTTTGTTTCGCGTCACCCCAACGTCGCGTTGGCGAACTGAAGGGGATATCGAATGACAACGCTATGGCGTCACTGGAAATCTCGCCGTTGGGGAAATCCACATAGCTGTAGTTCAGGCCTAACGCGCCCCAGTCAAAGTCATACTTCAGGCCAACATGTGACCGCAACATCAGCCCGCCACCCTGGGCTGCCGCGCCGCCGCCGCCCGCACCCACATAGCCGCCGACATCCGCTCGCCAGTTATCAGGCAACTGCCATTCCGCACCCAACGTAAAACCGCCGGTGAAAAAACCACCGCGCTCGCCGGTCGCAGCACCGTAGGCAGCGATACCCCCATACAGCCAGGGCTTGAATCGTTGATAGGCACCGATTCCATATAAGCCCATCTGTTCACCAGCGTCCGGCATATCGATTTCCTCGAAGGAAACCCGCAGCATGCGATCTCGCCAGACCGAATGATCAGCCCGTGCGGCTTCTGAGGGATCGCTTTGCAGCGCAAGAGGCAGTGCCAGGATGCAAATCGTTTTGGCGCCCAGCCATTTCAAACAGTGCCTGAGCCTTTTTGCGATCATCTCGGGTCCATTGTCAGAACGAATGTGTTCCGCGATGCCATCATGAGTGCAGGTTCGGTTGGAACCTCAGTAACAGATTAGCAGTCCGACAAGAACCTTCACGGTTGCGCCGGGAGTCTGGGTCTTGCGCTCCATTTGCGCCAGGCAGCTTTTTGCACGTCATCCATTGATGTCTGAATGCCATCTATCCATACCTGTTCGATGATCGTGCCCGGTTCCAGCAGATCGCCATCGGTCAGGACAAAGCTGGCACTTTTGTTGGGCGCTATTGAGCCAAGAACATGATCAAGGCCCAGCATCCTGGCCGGATACAGCGTCACGGAACGATAGGCTGCTTCCCTGTCCAGACCGTATGCTGCTGCCATACCGGCAAACAGAGTCAGGTGGCGGGCATTGGACGAACCGCCAGACCGTGTGCCGCTGGCAATGGCGAACGGCACGCCGGCCGCTTCGAGCTTGGCCGGCAGCGAGTAAAGCACATCATAGGGGTCATCATCGCGTGGCGGGTCGTCGGCTATCGCCGGCAAAATAACCGGAATCTGTCGTTCCGCAAGTAACTCGGTCGTCAGGTAAGCATCTTTCGCGCCTAGTATCACTATCCGCAGCCCCCTGCTGGTGGCCCAGTCAACAGCCGCTTCAATGGCGAATTTATCATTGGCCGAGACAAGCAATGGGCGCTGACCATTGACGACGGGTTGTAACGCAGCGAGTTGCGGATCGAATTCGACCGGTTGTTCTGAATTCTTTACGGCAACGTCATAAGCGGTGGCCGAATCTAACAGGTCATCCAGTTTTTCAATCAGTTCGTCGGATGCCTTGATACGTTCTTCAAGTGTTTTGGGTTTGCCAAGCAACGCGGCGTAACGGGGCGGAATTGCATCTGGCCAGCGAATGACCAGGGAATGATTCCGCGCAGCAGCCATCTCTTCCCAGGTCCAGCCGTCGGTGCGGATCAGGGAAGTCGTGCCGGCGACGGTACCACCGTTCGGCACGACTACCGCATGAGTGATACCTGCGGAACGCGCGACCGGCAGATGCCGGCTGTTCGAATTAACGGCAACAGAGACATCCGCATCTGCGTTGACATCACCCGTTTCAGCCACGTCGACGGAACCCGCTACGCTATCGATTTCGCTGATACCCAATACCGTGTTCGTATGGATGATGCCAGGCCACAGATGTTTACCGCTGGCATCATAGCGCTGCACGCCTTGCGGCACCGGCAGGCCGGCGTCGCCAATCGCCGTAATCCGGCCCTGGGCAAATACGACTACGCCGTTTTCAATCGTCTTACCTTCGAGCGTATGGACCGTCGCACCAATGATGGCTGCCTGATCTGCAGGTGCAAACGGTGAGAATGTATAGGCCGTTTGTTGAGCGGACGGGTTCCGCTGCGTATCCGCTACAGATGCTTGTTCTGCGTCCGAATCATCTGAATCCTGCGCAGGTTCGTCGCCACGAATTTCGCCGATCAGCAGTTCTCTCGCAGCTGACACGTTGGCGCGATGCGCGAGATCGGCCTGACGATCAAAGCGCACCTGCCCGTCGACGAAGGTCGTCTCCGCACGCGCATAGATGCTCAGTGGTTCACCATTCCAGATCACGATGTCGGCATCCTTGCCGACCGCCAGCGACCCCACCCGGTCTTCGATATGCAACTGGCGCGCGGGATTCAAAGTGACCATCGCCAGCGCCCGCATTGGCGGAACACCACCGTAGCGCAACATCTTGGCGGCTTCGTAGTTCAGTCGGCGCGCCAGGTTGCTGTCATCGCTGTTCAGGCTGGTCAGCACGCCGCGTTGCTCCATGATCGCGGCGTTGTACGGAATGGCTTCGTAAGCTTCCATTTTGAAGCTCCACCAGTCGGAAAAAGTCGAGCCTGCCGCACCATGCGCGGCCAGTTCATCGGCGATCTTGTAGCCTTCAAGCACATGCTGAAACGTGTCGACTTTAAAACCGATTTCGTCGGCCAGGCGCATCAGCATCAAAATTTCATCGGCCCGGTAGGCATGCGTGTGGACATAGCGCCCGCCTTCCAGAATTTCGACCAGCGCTTCGAGTTGCAGATCAACGCGTGGCGGTGGCACCCGGCTCTGCTGTCTTCCGGACAGCGATTCGTAGCGGGACCATTCCTCGCGATACTGTTTCGCACGCGTAAAGCTGTTGCGAATCAATGCAGCGACGCCCATTCGAGTTGCCGGGTAACGGGCGTTACGATTGTCGCCGAATTGCGGGCCCGCAAACGCTGATTGTTTGACGTTTTCGCCCAGCGCGAATTTGATCGTCGGGGGCGCAGCGTTGAACACCAGTTCTTCAGGCGTTTGCGCGCCCCAGCGCATTTTCATGATGACGTTTTGCCCGCCAATCGTGTTGGCTGATCCGTGCAGCACGTGAATCGTTGTGACGCCGCCGGCAAGCTGTTGATAGATTTCCGCAGAATGCGGGTCGAGTATGTCACTTACCCGGACTTCAGAACTGACGCTGTAAACGCCCTCGTTGATGTTAAGGTCTTCGGTCGCGCTGTGACTGTGCGCATCGATGATGCCAGGTGTGACATGTTTGCCGCTGGCATCAATGACTCTCGCATTGCTCGGTACAGCCAGGTTTTGCCCGATTGCGGCAATTTTTCCGCCCCTGATCAGCAGGTCAGTATTGGACAGAGGTTCATTCGCCTCCACGGTCCAGAGCGTGGCTTTACGAATCAACACACTTCCGTCGCTCATCGCCGGTTGCGGATAGGTGCCTGTTTGCAGTGCCAGCTGTCGGTCCATTTCGGCAACAGCAACCGGTGTTGCCAGCATGACGTAAAGGAATGCACCGGACATCAACAGCAAGCGCGGATAGAGAATCGCATGGGTTTTATTCATAGCTGGTTTTGCTCCGGCGCGGAAACGCGGCGCCCGTCAATGCTCATCGTTGCCGAGCCGCGCGCCGATTCCATGGTTGTCTTGCCGGCAAGTGCGTCCCCGGTCACGATTACAGTCATTTCGAGCTCGCCCTGCGGGGTCTCTGAAATTATGGTCAGCGCATTGCCTTTCAGGCTGACACTGCTGAAGTCGCGTTTGCCGGCACGACTACTTTCGCTGAAGCCGCGATAGTTATCCGGCTTGCCTGAGATTGTCCAGGTCGATTCACTGCTGCGCCCCATGACCTCGGATGTAATCTCCCACGTGCCTGTCGGGTCTTCGACGGCGTCCGGATCGCCGATCGTTTCTTCGGCTGCAAATTCTTCGTGATAGCCATTGACGAACAGATGGCGCAGCTTCGGCTTTTCGCTAAACAACTCGCCGTCTACGACGAACAGATTAGCCTGTTTGCCGGCCGTAAGAGTTCCGGTAATGCGTTCGATATTAAGCAGCCTGGCAGGCGCCGTAGTGACAGCCGCCAAGGCCTGATCGGCCGGCAATCCTGCTTCTACCACCTGGGCCAGGTGCTTATTGAAATCCCGAACGCTTTGCATACCCAGTGTTACAAAGGCAAATTGTATGCCCGCTTCTGCCAGTTCATTTGGCAGCCCCGGTGCCCGCAGATATGCCTGTAACTCATCAAGTTTTGCATTCAGAACCTCATCGCCATTTTCCAGGGCTGGCTTATCCGGCATTTCCAATGGCAGGAGTATGGGCATGTTGGCCGCTGCAAGGTAATCACTGCGATGCCCCAGATGCATCGCCACGGTCATGCCGCGCAGTTCAAACTGCTCGGCAAGGCCACCAAACCGTCCGGGATCAAGACCGGCACCGGCGACAAAGACGACCAGGCGCTCTTGCTGCAGCACTGAAATCAGGGGCGCATCGGAACTGCGAAATTCCGGATGGGGCATGCCCTCGGGGTTTTTCGCGTAGCGCTCTTCCCATTGCTGTTGTCGCCGGGCGTCAAGCAGTGTCTGGCGAACTGTTGCCATGGCGCCGATCGACGAAGACGGGTATTTGCGCTCGAAGAAACTGGACTTTTCCAGGGCAACGACCTGTGCTGCCCGATCGTCGAGAATCAGTTCACGAGTTGGCGCTTCACGCAGCAGCAGCACGGCGCTTTCGCCGCGGAAAACCCCTTTGGCCGGCAGCGTGTGAGCCACGGCAAAACCCGACTGACGATGTCGGTCAATGCTACTGTGCTCCTGCACCAGTTGGTCGACAACCGACACCTCCGGTCGCACTGCTTCGAGTTCATGCGGTGAACCCGGCCGGGTTTCTTTGCCATTGCGCCCATCGGACCGGCCTTTTTCCCCTTGGGATTCTGCTTCGGTATTCAGGCCAACCGACGCGGCTGCATCTATGAAGGCCGGATAAACGGTCCAGTTCTCCTCGCCGGGGATGATTTTCGCGTCGGCGGGTGGGTCTATGTTTGCGCCAACCGATTCGATCAGACCATCGCGTAAAACAATGGTGCCGTTTTCAATGACCTTGCCCGGCTCCGTCACGATACGCACATCTGTCAGCGCATAGATCCTGGGTGCAGCCGCCTGTCCGATCGACGACACAAAGATTGCGCTGGTCAGCAGTAGTAGTACTGCGAGCCGCGCGGAGAAAAATGCATGCGGCATCAACGTATGCGCCCCCTTCTCATTATATTTACCCAGGATGCTTTATGAGCGTGGCTCAAGATCGGCCAGAGCTCCCCCCAAAGCAATGAAAACAGTACATTGACCATACCCAGATGACAATGGGCTGATAACCAACGATGGGGAAAGCTGTGGTAGCCAGTATAGTTGACCCGGCGATTCCGGGTAATCTTGTTCGCCAGGCGGGTTTCACGCGGGCGGCCGGGCACAGCAGCAGACAGTCGAAAAGAAAAAAGCCCCGTGGTCGTCAGACCACGGGGCTTTGATATAGGTGCCTGGCAGTGTCCTACTCTCACATGGGGAGGCCCCACACTACCATCGGCGCTGAGCATTTTCACTTCTGAGTTCGAAATGGGATCAGGTGGTTCCTACTCGCTATTGCCGCCAGGCGAAACTTTTTGGGGTCAGAGTAAAAATGCATCGTAAGCATTCTTAAGCGGCAGAGAAGCATTTTTACTCTGACCCCAGAAATAAAGTTAACAATAAGGAAATGTTTTGACGTTGTCGGATTGAGCGCGTATTTCAATAATTGGCGTGCATTGAACATGAAGCACTCAAGGTGTTTGAGTGTTATATGGTCAAGCCTCACGGGCAATTAGTACTGGTTAGCTTCACGCATTACTGCGCTTCCACACCCAGCCTATCAACCTTGTAGTCTTCAAGGGCCCTACAGTGAGCTTAAAGCTCAAGGGAAACCTAATCTTAGGAGGGGCTTCCCGCTTAGATGCTTTCAGCGGTTATCCCGTCCGAACATAGCTACCCGGCAGTGCCACTGGCGTGACAACCGGAACACCAGAGGTTCGTCCACTCCGGTCCTCTCGTACTAGGAGCAGCTTCCTTCAAGTTTCCAACGCGCACGGCAGATAGGGACCGAACTGTCTCACGACGTTCTAAACCCAGCTCGCGTACCACTTTAAATGGCGAACAGCCATACCCTTGGGACCTGCTACAGCCCCAGGATGTGATGAGCCGACATCGAGGTGCCAAACTCCTCCGTCGATGTGGACTCTTGGGAGGAATCAGCCTGTTATCCCCGGCGTACCTTTTATCCGATTAGCGATGGCCCTTCCATACAGAACCACCGGATCACTAAGACCGACTTTCGTCCCTGCTCGACGTGTGTGTCTCGCAGTCAAGCACTCTTATGCCTTTATACGCAACGTGCGATGTCCGACCGCACTGAGAGTACCTTTGTACTCCTCCGTTACTCTTTCGGAGGAGACCGCCCCAGTCAAACTACCCACCATACACTGTCCCCAACCCCGATAAGGGGCCCAGGTTAGAACCTCAAACACATCAGGCTGGTATTTCAAGGTTGGCTCCACGCAATCTGGCGATCACGCTTCAAAGCCTCCCAGCTATCCTACACAAATATGTTCAAAGTCCAGTGCAAAGCTGTAGTAAAGGTGCACGGGGTCTTTCCGTCTAGCCGCGCGTACACTGCATCTTCACAGCGATTTCAATTTCACTGAGTCCCGGGTGGAGACAGTGTGGCCATCGTTACGCCATTCGTGCAGGTCGGAACTTACCCGACAAGGAATTTCGCTACCTTAGGACCGTTATAGTTACGGCCGCCGTTTACCGGGGCTTCGATCAAGAGCTTCTCCGAAGATAACCCCATCAATTAACCTTCCGGCACCGGGCAGGCGTCACACCCTATACTTCCTCTTACGAGTTTGCAGAGTGCTGTGTTTTTAGTAAACAGTCGCAGCCACCTGGTCACTGCAACCCCCACCAGCTTAGAGAGCAAGTCTCATCACCAACAGGGGCGTACCTTCTCCCGAAGTTACGGTACCAATTTGCCTAGTTCCTTCACCCGAGTTCTCTCAAGCGCCTTAGGATTCTCTCCTCACCCACCAGTGTTGGTTTACGGTACGGTTCATCATTACCTGAAGCTTAGAAGCTTTTCCTGGAAGCATGGCATCAACCACTTCGCGGCACAAAGGCCACTGGTCTCGTATCTCGACATTAAGAGCCCGGATTTACCTAAGCTCTCTGCCTACATACTTTCCCCGGGACAACCAACGCCCGGTAGATCTAGCCTTCTCCGTCACTCCATCGCAGTAATAATAAGTACTGGAATATTAACCAGTTTCCCATCGACTACACCTTTCGGTCTCGCCTTAGGGGCCGACTCACCCTGCGCCGATTAACGTTGCGCAGGAACCCTTGGGTTTTCGGCGTGTAGGTTTTTCACCCACATTATCGTTACTCATGTCAGCATTCGCACTTCTGATACCTCCAGCATGCCTCACGACACACCTTCACAGGCGTACAGAACGCTCCTCTACCACGCATACAAGTATGCGTCCGCAGCTTCGGTACACAATTTGAGCCCCGTTAAATCTTCCGCGCGGACCGACTAAACCAGTGAGCTATTACGCTTTCTTTAAAGGGTGGCTGCTTCTAAGCCAACCTCCTGGGTGTCTATGCCTTTCCACATCGTTTCCCACTTAATTGTGATTTAGGGACCTTAGCTGGCGGTCTGGGTTGTTTCCCTCTCCACGACGGACGTTAGCACCCGCCGTGTGTCTCCCGTGATTGCACTTGCTGGTATTCGGAGTTTGCATCGGGTTGGTAAGTCGGGATGACCCCCTAGCCGAAACAGTGCTCTACCCCCCCGAGTTATACATGAGGCGCTACCTAAATAGCTTTCGAGGAGAACCAGCTATCTCCGGGCTTGATTAGCCTTTCACTCCTATCCACAGCTCATCCGATAATTTTTCAACATTACCCGGTTCGGGCCTCCAGCAGGCATTACCCTACCTTCACCCTGGCCATGGATAGATCGCCTGGTTTCGGGTCTACTCCTAGCAACTAATCGCCCTATTAAGACTCGGTTTCCCTACGCCTCCCCTATACGGTTAGGCTTGCTACTAAAAGTAACTCGCTGACCCATTATACAAAAGGTACGCAGTCACCCCTCAAGGGGGCTCCCACTGCTTGTACGCACACGGTTTCAGGTTCTATTTCACTCCCCTCTCCGGGGTTCTTTTCACCTTTCCCTCACGGTACTAGTTCACTATCGGTCGGTAGGTAGTATTTAGCCTTGGAGGATGGTCCCCCCATATTCAGACAAGGTTTCACGTGCCCCGTCCTACTCAATTTCACTTCAAATCGCTTTCGCATACAGGGCTATCACCTTCTATGGCCGACCTTTCCAGATCGTTTTGCTAGCATCATTGAAACTTTTGGGCTGGTCCCCGTTCGCTCGCCGCTACTTAGGGAATCTCGGTTGATTTCTTTTCCTACGGGTACTTAGATGTTTCAGTTCCCCGCGTTCGCTTCTTACACCTATTTTATTCAGTGCAAGATAACCACCGAAGTGGTTGGGTTGCCCCATTCGGAAATCCCCGGGTCAAAGCTAGTTTGTCAGCTCACCGAGGCTTATCGCAGACTACTACGTCCTTCATCGCCTCCTACCGCCTAGGCATCCACCATGTGCGCTTAGTCGCTTGACCATATAACCTCAAACACCCTGCTTCCAATAACCGATCGGCTTGTATAAGACCGTCGATCTAGATGCTGGTTGTTCGGTCACCATCTACTACCTGGCAACGCGATTAATGACAACTAAACCTCATTCAGCTTGGTTCTTCATGTACAAATGCAGACCAAAATTGAAATATTTCTATCAATTCTAGACGTCAAAACAAATCCAAATTGTTAAAGATCGAATACCCCTCACCCCAACGGGCAAGTGGCAAAAAAACTCATGGATAAACACAGTTGGTGTTTATGCTCATCCATGAGTTTTCACAAAGACGAGGTGGTGGAGCCAGTCGGGATCGAACCGACGACCCTCTGCTTGCAAAGCAGATGCTCTCCCAGCTGAGCTATGGCCCCATTTGTTTAGAGTGGTGGGTCTGGGAAGATTTGAACTTCCGACCTCACCCTTATCAGGGGTGCGCTCTAACCAACTGAGCTACAGACCCGATGAGCTCGTCTGATCATTGAAAACAGATAACTTGAGTGGGAACTCGCAACCGGCCCGGAACGCGGACCTTTTTAGTTTGTATCTCTTAAAGGAGGTGATCCAGCCGCACGTTCCCGTACGGCTACCTTGTTACGACTTCACCCCAGTCATTGGCCACACCGTGGTAAGCGCCCTCCCGAGGGTTAAGCTACCTACTTCTGGTGCAACCAACTTCCATGGTGTGACGGGCGGTGTGTACAAGACCCGGGAACGTATTCACCGCGGCAATGCTGATCCGCGATTACTAGCGATTCCGACTTCACGGAGTCGAGTTGCAGACTCCGATCCGGACTACGACCGGCTTTCTGGGATTAGCTCCCCCTCGCGGGTTGGCAACCCTCTGTACCGGCCATTGTAGCACGTGTGTAGCCCTGCCCATAAGGGCCATGATGACTTGACGTCGTCCCCACCTTCCTCCGGTTTGTCACCGGCGGTCTCCCTAGAGTTCCCACCCGAAGTGCTGGCAACTAGGGACAAGGGTTGCGCTCGTTGCGGGACTTAACCCAACATCTCACGACACGAGCTGACGACAGCCATGCAGCACCTGTTTTCCAGGCCGAAGCACTCCCATATCTCTACAGGATTCTGTCAATGTCAAGGGCAGGTAAGGTTCTTCGCGTTGCATCGAATTAAACCACATGCTCCACCGCTTGTGCGGGTCCCCGTCAATTCCTTTGAGTTTTAGCCTTGCGGCCGTACTCCCCAGGCGGAGAACTTAATGCGTTAGCTGCGACACTGAAGGCCAAGTTGCCTCCAACATCTAGTTCTCATCGTTTACGGCGTGGACTACCAGGGTATCTAATCCTGTTCGCTCCCCACGCTTTCGCACCTCAGCGTCAATGTTTGGCCAGGAAGCCGCCTTCGCCACTGGTGTTCCTTCCGATATCTACGCATTTCACCGCTACACCGGAAATTCCACTTCCCTCTCCAACATTCTAGTTTGGCAGTATCGAATGCAGTTCCCAGGTTAAGCCCAGGGCTTTCACATCCGACTGACCAGACCGCCTACGCGCGCTTTACGCCCAGTAATTCCGATTAACGCTCGCACCCTCCGTATTACCGCGGCTGCTGGCACGGAGTTAGCCGGTGCTTCTTCTGTAGGTTACGTCAAGGTCTGAGGTTATTAGCCTCAAACTATTTCTTCTCTACTGAAAGTGCTTTACAACCCGCAGGCCTTCTTCACACACGCGGTATTGCTGGATCAGGGTTTCCCCCATTGTCCAATATTCCCCACTGCTGCCTCCCGTAGGAGTCTGGGCCGTGTCTCAGTCCCAGTGTGGCTGATCGTCCTCTCAGACCAGCTACGGATCGATGCCTTGGTAGGCCTTTACCCCACCAACAAGCTAATCCGACTTGGGCTCATCCATTAGCGCGAGGTCCGAAGATCCCCCGCTTTCCCCCGTAGGGCGTATGCGGTATTAGCACGAGTTTCCCCGTGTTGTCCCCCACTAATGGGCAGATTCCCAAGTATTACTCACCCGTCCGCCACTCGACAGCGACAAGTTCACTCCGAAGAGATCACAGCGTCCTGTTTCCGTTCGACTTGCATGTGTTAAGCATACCGCCAGCGTTCAATCTGAGCCAGGATCAAACTCTTCAGTTCAATTTTTCGAGCTAAAGATGTAAGACCTAACTAATTACTATTAATCATTACTGACATAGGAATTGTTTGGTTACTTACGAACGGTCGTTGTTACGAATCGGACGCAAGTTCCCACACAAATTATCTGTTTTCAAATTGTTAAAGATCGCTAATCAAACAGTCAGAGACTGAAATGCCCGCACTCATGCGCGGGCAGCCGAAGGATTATACAAGGGCTTCCCGGCGGGTCAACACCCGGAGGGCAATTAATTGCACTTTTATTTCAGCAGGAAGGCCCCCGCAGCCAGGTGGCTGAAATGCCTTATTTTACAGTGACCCGGGCAAAACGGCGCTTGCCGACCTGATATACATGGGTCCCGCCGGCTTTAATCTCCAGGTCGCGATCTTCCACCCTTTCCCCGTCAAGCCGCACTGCGCCTTGCTTCAGCATGCGAAAGGCCTCGGAGGTGCTAGCCACCAGTCCCGCCTGATGCAGCAGATGGCCGATGCCCAAAGTGCCGCTTTCGCCGCAATCCAGCATCACTTCCGGCATGTCATCCGGGATTTCCTTATTACGGAAGCGGTTAATGAACGCTGCGCGCGCATCCTCAGCGGCCTGACCATGGTGGAAGCGCGCCACGATCTCGGCTGCCAGTAGAAACTTGATATCGCGCGGGTTCTCGCCGCTGTCCACCCGCTGCTTGAATGAGTCTATTTCGCTGACAGAACTGAAACTCAGCAGCTCAAAATAGCGCCACATGAGCTCATCGGATATCGACATGATCTTGCCAAACATGTCGTCAGGGCTGTCGGTGATGCCCACGTAGTTACCCATGGACTTTGACATCTTGTTGACGCCGTCCAGCCCCTCCAGCAATGGCATGGTCAAAACGATCTGGGGCTTCTGCCCGACCGCCTGCTGCAACTGCCGGCCCATAAGCAAATTAAATTTCTGGTCGGTACCGCCAAGCTCCACGTCGGCTTCGAGCGCAACCGAGTCCCAGCCCTGCACCAGCGGATAGAGAAACTCATGAATGGCTATGGACTGGTTGGAGGCATAGCGCTTGCTGAAATCATCGCGCTCCAGCATACGGGCTACGGTACTGCGTGCCGCGAGCTTGATCAGCTCGGCCGCATCCATCTTGCCCATCCACTCAGAGTTGAAGACCACCCGCGTCTTGTCGGGGTCAAGAATCCTGAACACCTGCTCTTTATACGTTTCGGCGTTTGCCTGCACTTCCTCGGGGCTCAGCGGCGGCCGGGTGGCATTCTTGCCGGTGGGATCACCGATCATGCCGGTGAAATCGCCAATCAGAAATATGGCCTCATGCCCCAGATCCTGGAACTGGCGCATCTTGTTAATCAGCACTGTATGGCCCAGATGAAGATCAGGCGCGGTGGGATCAAAGCCCGCCTTTATGCGCAGCGGACGGCCTTCACCCAGCTTTTCCTTGAGCTCGGCCTGCACGAGGATTTCCTCTGCCCCGCGCTCAATTTCCAGCAATTGTTCGGCGACGGTCTTCATAGGCGATGCGTGACTTATATATAAAGGTGTGTGGGAAAGCCCTATTCTTCAGGCCGCGCCGAGCATAAACAATTAGCGGCACCGGGTCGACTGACAGCATTTGTACCAACACAATTGCTCCGGTGCCGGCTTTTCCTGATAATCTCAGACTGTTGTTGCATCGGGAAAGCCTGTGGCGTCGTCCAGACCCTTCATGCGGGATTACAAACCCACGCAGGCCAAGCCGCAGCCGCGCGCGCGCTGGTTGCTTTGGTTTATTGCCGGCTTGGGCCTGCCTCTGATCACGGTGGCATTGATGCTGCCGGACGCGAATACGCCGCCGCCACTGCTGGCAACCAACACAGCCGTATCTTTGTCTGCGCCGGAAAAACTCACGAATAGCGTAAAGCCTGCGGAGAATGCCAAGTCTTCAATTATTGCGGTTACGCCCAGCACCGATATACCGCCATACATTGCAGCCCCCGAGGCTGAGCCGGAAGGTGAGAGAAAAGTGCTGACCGTTGGTCGGGGCGACAGCCTGGACCGCCTGTTCCGCCGCAACAAATTCAGCGCAGCCGAGCTCGCACTGATTATGCGCGAGGAGCAGGCCCGCAAGCATTTACGCCTGATCCGGCCCGGCGATCAAATTGTTGTTTGGCATCAAAACGGTCAGATAAAAACGCTGCGGCGTGAACTTGACTATGCCCGATCGCTGCAAGTCACGGCGCTTGAGTCCGGGTTTAAAGCCGAAATCCTGGAGCACCCGATTGTGACCCGACAAGTCGAGGCGCGGGGAAAGATCGGCTCATCGCTTTTTCTCGCGGCTGCGGACGCCGGTATATCGGATCGCACCATCATGAACCTGGCAGGCATCTTCGCGTGGGACATCGACTTTGTTCTCGACATACGCCGCGGCGACGAATTTCACGTGATCGTGGAGGAGCTCTGGCGCAACGGGGAGAAGGTCGCCGAGGGAGACATTCTCGCGGCGCAGTTCGTCAACCAGGGCGAAGTCTTTCAGGCGATTCGTTATGAAGACCCGGAAGGCAGGGCCAGTTATTTTTCTCCGGACGGGCGCAATATGCGCAAGGCCTTCCTGCGAGCACCACTCAGTTTTTCCCGCATCAGTTCGAACTTTAACCCTAACCGTCGTCACCCTGTACTCAACACCATACGGGCCCATAAAGGAGTGGACTATGCCGCGCCCAGCGGCACACCTGTAAAAGCGGCCGGGGACGGCAAGATTATTTTCCGCGGGGTACAAGGCGGGTATGGAAACACAGTGATTGTTCAGCACGGCGGCAATATCACGACGGTCTATGCGCACCTTAAGAGCTTTGACCGCAAGTTCCGCAACGGTTCTCGTGTCCGTCAGGGCGATACCATAGCCTACGTCGGACAATCAGGCCTGGCGACCGGGCCGCACTTGCATTACGAATATCGCAAAAACGGTGTGCATATGAATCCGCGCACGGTTAGCCTTCCGGATGCCGCGCCTATTAACGCCTCGTATAAAGAAGACTTTATGCGCGTAGCAGCTCCACTCATCAGCCGCCTTGACCGACCCGCGCCGGAGCCGACCGGATTGACCACCGCCTCGTCAGGCACCGAACCCCCGCCGGCACCAACGACGGCCAGCCTAAATTAGAATGCCTCAGTGATCGTGTAGCTGTCGGAAAAGCAAGTGAGCCACGAGATACTTATTGGGCTGATGTCAGGAACCAGCCTTGATGCGATTGACGCTGTAGCCGTCGATCTGCATAACGACTCCGTCCGATTGATCCATGCCATCGAATACAAATTTCCGGAAAAGCTGCGGCACCAGCTGGCGAACCTGATTACTCAACACGAAGCAGTTAATCTCGATCATCTGGGTGCAGCTCATCGCGCCCTGGGGCTGGCTTATGCCGACGCCGTCAAACAATTGCTAGCGGAGGCGAAGCTGCAGCCCGATGATATTACCGCCATAGGATGTCACGGGCAGACCATTCGTCATCAGCCGGATAGCAACCCTGCGTTTTCGCTGCAAATTGGTGACGCAGCAACTTTGGCGACCGCAACCGGCATAACAGTAGTCAATGATTTTCGCAGTGCCGATGTCGCGCTGGGCGGCCAGGGAGCACCGCTGGTGCCCGCCTTCCACGGTCACGTTTTTACCAGCCGCAAGCGTGACCGTGTGATTGTCAATTTAGGGGGCATTGCCAACATCACGGTTTTAAAAAAGGACGCCGACAGTACGACCGGATTTGATACAGGTCCCGGCAACACTCTGCTCGACTATTGGGCCGACAAAAATCTCGGCAAAAGATACGATGCAAGCGGCTCATGGGCGCGAAACGGCATTATCGTCGAGTCACTGTTGGATGACATGCTGGCGGATCACTATTTTTCGCTTAAACCGCCCAAAAGCACCGGCAGGGAATACTTCAATCCGGCGTGGCTGAGCCGTCATGTTGAGGCCGCCGGGCCGGAACACAAAGCGGTTGATGTGCAGGCGACACTGACAGCGCTCACCGCCCGCACCGTGGCAGATGCGATAAGAAATGTGGCGCCGGATGGGGATGTGTATTTATGTGGCGGTGGCGCAAATAACACCTTGCTCACCGAACAAATCACGGCTGCTTTAAAGCCACAGACGGTAGCCACTACCGCAGAACTGGGGATAGCGCCTGACTGGGTTGAGGCATGTGCTTTCGCGTGGCTCGCGCGAGCCAGACTGCGGCATACGCCGGGCAACTTGCCCGCAGTCACGGGCGCTTCGCGCCCCGTGATTCTGGGTGCCATTACGGCTCCATAACGCATTCGCCACGCTTCATTGCGAAAGCGTGAACCATTCGATGTGCGTTATGTAAGGACTGTCATAAAGTCATCAAGTATGTGCTGATATATTAAGTGTCTGAAAACCGCGAAATTTTTGCGGCGTTAAGCTGACCTTAAGAGCAGCGTAAAGATCGACGCACGAGGCCCCTTTGGACACCACCAATCTCAGCTTGCCCGAGCATTTTATCAATCGAGAACTCAGTGTTCTCGAGTTTAATCGGCGCGTGCTCGCGCAAGCGGAAGATCCAAACGTACCTTTGCTCGAAAGACTCAAATTTCTGTGTATTGTTTCTACCAATCTGGATGAGTTTTTCGAGATTCGCGTCAGCGGCCTGAAACAGCGACATGAAGCTGGCGCCGCACCAGCAGGCCCCGATATGTTCAGCGCGCATCAGACGCTTAAGGAAATCGATCGCGTTGCCGCTGAACTCATTTCCGAGCAGTACCGATTGCTCAACGACGAAATAATCCCGGGCCTTTCGGATGAAGGCATCCACATAATTCGTCGTGAACACTGGACCGAATCACAAAGCGAGTGGCTACAGGACTATTTTCGTCACCAAATTGTACCCACGCTAAGTCCAATTTCGCTCGATCCGGCGCGCCCATTCCCACGCATACTGAACAAGAGCCTGAATTTTATTGTCGGGCTGGATGGCATTCACGCCTTCGGGCGACCGTGCTACCGCGCCATTGTCCAGGCCCCGCGATCACTGCCGAGACTGATTCATCTTCCCCCGGACATTGCGGGT
This sequence comes from Gammaproteobacteria bacterium, assembly GCA_030426355.1. Taxonomy (GTDB): domain Bacteria; phylum Pseudomonadota; class Gammaproteobacteria; order Steroidobacterales. Next base: position 389,660 of record JAUHYQ010000003.1, on the reverse strand, counting down.
ACAGGTGAAAACGACTTTGTGTTCTTGTCATCAGTGATTCACGCTTTTGTGGACGAACTGTTCGTCGGCATGAATATCACGGGATGCTATCAATTCCGTATTACCCGCAATAGCGACTTGTATGTGCGCGAAGAAGAAGTGGACAACATGATGCGTGCGATCGAGGGCGAACTTGCATCCAACCGTTACGGCGCAGCGGTACGCATAGAACTCGCCCACAACTGCCCGGACGAACTGGCAGGTTATCTGCTAAACGTGTTCGATCTCACTGATCGAGACTTGTACCGCGTCGAGGGCCCGGTAAACCTTAACCGCATGTTGGCAATTTACGACATGGCCGATCGGGAGGACCTTAAGTATCGGCCGTTCACGGCAGGCCTGCCCGCCAACGTGCGGGAAACACAGGACATGTTTTCGCTAATGACAAGACAGGATGTTCTGCTGCATCACCCTTACGAGTCATTTGGTCCAGTGGTCGAAATGATCGGCCGCGCGGCACAAGACCCAGACGTTGTTGCCATAAAAATGACGCTTTACAGGGCGGGTGATCAGTCGCCCATTGTTGATCATCTCGTCGCCGCTGCCGCAGCGGGTAAAGAAATCACGGTCGTTGTCGAACTGCGTGCGCGGTTTGACGAAGCGGCCAACATTGCTTTCGCAAACCGACTTCAGGAAGTCGGTGCGCATGTTGTCTATGGGGTAGTCGGATTCAAGACTCACTGCAAAATGACGTTGATCGTGCGCCGCGAAGGCCGCGAACTGCGACGTTATGCTCACCTTGGCACAGGCAACTATCATCCGGGCACTGCACGGGCTTATTCCGATTACGGGCTTTTTACGACGGATGCGGAATTGACCGAAGACGTACAGAATGTATTTCTGCAACTAACCAGCATGGCCCAGACGCCGCCACTGCGAAAACTGGTTCAAGCGCCGTTCCGGCTACACGAACATCTGCTGCAACTTATCGAATCAGAGACGGCGCGCGCCAGGGCCGGTGGCACCGGGCATATTGTTGCCAAAATAAATGCTCTGGCTGAAGCGGACATTATTCAGGCTTTGTACCGTGCTTCGTGCGCCGGTGTGATAGTTGACCTGGTGGTTCGCGGAATTTGCTGCCTGCGACCGGGCATTCCCGGAGTTTCTGAGAATATCCGGGTCCGCTCCATTATTGGACGTTTTCTTGAGCACTCGCGCATTTACTATTTCCACGCTAATGGCGAAGAGAAAGTATTCTTAGCCAGTGCAGACTGGATGGATCGAAATGTGTTCCGCCGGGTGGAAATTTGTTTTCCTGTTCAGGATCCGGAAATGAAACAACGGCTTATTAACGATCTGGATCTGTTCCTGCAAGACAACATGGGCGCTTGGGAGCTTCAGGCAAATGGCGCATGGCAAAAAAAGCGCCCGCTGCCGGGAGAAGATGCGCTGTCGTCGCAGCAACGCTTCCTCGAGCGCATGGCTGAATCGCCTGCAAAAGGCTAGCAAGTTGCTTCAACGGGAAGAATATTCAGCTCTAATCCGACTGCTTCCAGATAACCCATCTCACATTGCAAATCTGCCAGCGAAAGCGGATTTGAATTAAGCCATTCCTGCGACAGTTGCAGCGTGATTGATCGCCGCTTGGCGAGCATTCGAAAGGTATCAGGAAATTCATAAGAACGGCTGCGATTAAACAAGACTGCCAACCGCAAAATAATCGCCAACCGCAACGTTCGCTTCCCCCAACCCGCCGACGTCACAGCCGATACATTGGCAGCAGTCAATTTTCGACGATGCAAACCAACTAGCCCGGCAAGAATGGCTTGCTCGTTTCTGGTAAATCCCGGCATATCGGAATGTTCAAGAAGATAGGCGCCGTGTTTGTGATATGAAGAATGTGCAATATCCAGACCTATTTCATGCAGGCGCGCTGCCCAACCCAGCAAATTACGTGCGTTGGGCCGCCGCAGTTTCCAGCTATCTGCAACCTGCTCGAACAGTGTCAAGGCGGTTTGCTCTACACGTTCTGCCTGGCTGACATCCACATGGTAGCGCGACTCCATCGAGCGCACCGTGCGCACCCGTGAGTCTTCGTCGCCCAGTCGGCCAATCAGGTCGTAGAGTATTCCCTCGCGCATTGCCCCTTGGGCAGCCAGCAGCTTTTCTATGCCGAGAAAACTCATCACCTCGGTTAAAATAGCGATGCCACCGGCAAAAACCGGGACGCGCTCCATACTTAATCCCGGCAATTCCAGTCGCTCAACGTGTCCCTGTTCGATAATCAGAGCAATCAAACGTTCAAGTGCCGGTAAGGATATGCCAGATTCATCAAACTTTAATCCGCTCAGCACATCCATGGCTGTGCGAATGGTGCCGGAGGCCCCGGCCACACGTTCGTACTGAGCGCCACTGAACATCCCGGCGTAAGGTCGCAATTCAAGACGCACGGCTGTGCGTGCCTCATCAAAACGTTTGCGGGTAATTTTTCCCTTGGGGAAAAACTTGCGGCTCATACCGACGCAACCTATCCCCAAACTTTGCAGCCGATCAGGTTGATAACCCATACCCCCCGCGAGTTCCGTGCTACCACCGCCGATGTCAATTACCATATGGCGGCCGCTGACCTCCGGCAGACTGCGGCTGGCACCAATAAAAATGAGCCGCGCTTCTTCAATCCCGGAGACGACATCAATATCGTGCCCCAGCATTGCTTCGGCCTTATGCAGAAAATCGGTGGGATCGCGCGCTTTGCGCAAGGTGTTCGTTCCGACGACGCGCAACCTTTCCGGCGGTATATCACGCAGGCGCTCACCGAAACGAGCTAGACATTCCAGCGCCCGGATCTGGCTTGCCGCATCGAGATTCTTGCCTTTGTCCAGGCCGGCTGCGATACGAACCATCTCACGCAATCGGTCAACGACGCGCAGCTGCCCTTGTGCAAAGCTTGCAACAATCAGATGAAAACTGTTGGACCCCAGATCTACCGCCGCCAACAGCTCCGAATCTCCCGGCAAGCGGGGCGGCAGAGAGTCAGACGGAAAAGGACGAACCACAACCGCAGGTTGTTGCTGCGTTGGGATTGCGGATCACAAACTGCGCACCTTCGAGATCATCTTTGTAGTCAATTTCGGCACCCATGAGGTACTGAATACTCATCGGATCGATAAGCAACTTGACGCCGAGTTTCTCGACCTCAACATCGCCATCCTGCAAGTCTTCATCGAAGGTGAAGCCGTACTGGAAGCCTGAACAGCCCCCACCGGCAATAAACACGCGCAATTTGAGGTTGGCATTGCCTTCCTCTTCGATTAACGCGCTGACTTTTGCGGCTGCCGACTCGGTGAAAACCACCGGATCATTGGTCGGTTCGTACTGACTGGGTTGTGTGCTCATGGACTGATTCTAACGCATGCTCTAGCTGTTTTGTTCAGCAACTGTGTCCAGCCCGAGATCGACGTCCACTTTGACCGTTGCCGGTTTCTTGGATGCGGTGCTTCTGGCCGCCTTTGGCACAGCCTGTGCCTCAGCGACGTGTATCAGTTTACCGTTGATTTCCGCACCCGCAGCAATCTCAATAAGGTTGTAATGCACGTTACCGATAACCCTGGCAGTGGGGCCCAGCTCAGCCTTTTCTGATACCACCACGTCGCCTTCGACAGTGCCGCTTAAAGCGAGCCGGGGAACAGTGACATGGCCCTGAACGGTGCCGTTTTCGCTAACACTGAGATAGGCATCAGGGTCGTTGTCCACTTTGACGTTGCCGTTCACGCGGCCGTCAACATGGCATCCGCCCACAAAATGAAGATCGCCTGCAATGCGTGTGTTCTCGCCTATGAGCGTTTGAATTGATGTGGGCCTGCGCCCTTTTCTGCCAAACATACCGCCTCCGCTGCCGCCGGGAAGCCCATAGAGCGGGTTTACCCAGTTACTAAAAAGATGTGATCTGGTCCCAATCTAGCCGTTTTCCGGCCGCCAGGCGTAGAATTCTTCCACAGTTTTGGCCGATTTTCCCCGACTGCCTTGCGGGCGCAAAACCACCCGCACGCGCTGCGGCTCAAAGTCGGCAGGCAGGGTGACCGAGGCCTTCAGATCCTCAAAGTAACGGAATCCATAGCTTAGAGTGCCGCTTTGGTCGCCTAACCCCAAATCGGACAGCCCCAGCGTGACGCTTTCGCTGCGTTGCAGCCCTTCCAGCTCCAACTCCACCTTACCGGATATTTCTCGGCTGGCGCTCAGTGCCTGGGCCAGCACCAGCCGCAACTCGAATTCGCGATCGCGCAAGCCGGCCAAAATTTGAAAGCTCTGTATGCGCAGTTCCGAACCGTCGTTTTCGCCAACAATGCCGCGATAAAACTCGATGTCTTCCTGCTGATCAACAATTTTGGCCTGCAGTTCAGTAATACGCGCATCTACCTGCCGGTAGGCTTCCTGATCTATTTTCGCGGCCGTTTCCAAAATCGCCACACGCTCGCTCAACTCTTTATTGGTTTTTTTGAGGGTTTTGTTCTCAGCCTTGAGCTCACCGATTTCGCGCGCTGCTTCGGAACTGCGAAAACCTGCCTTGCTTAAACCCAGGTCGTACATGAGGTAGCCCGTTAGGCCCGCCGCGGCAATCATCGCGACCAGCCATATCCGCCCACCCAACGCCGGTCGCCTGCCCACAACCACTCTTGAACGATTCATAAATCAGCCATTTACTCAGGATGCCATTCGGCATTGGCTGACCACCGCTCTGGCCACCAACCCGGGCGGGGCGGCACATCTTCCGCAAACAACAGCGGTGCCAGCTCAGTTAATGCCGCTGAATATACCTGGCGCTTAAAATAGATCACTTCTTTAACCGGCCGCCAATAGTCCACCCATTTCCATCGATCAAATTCCGGTGTATCGGTGGTATCAAGATTAAATTCATGGTCTTCGCGTAATAATCGCAACATGAACCAACGCTGTCGCTGGCCGATACAAAGCGGCTCCTGGTTCTTGCGCACGTACTTGTCGGGCAAACGATAGTGCAGCCAGCCGCCCGTCTCCCCCATGATGTCGACTGCATCGCGTCCTAACCCTACTTCTTCGGACAATTCACGGTACATGGCGTCTAACGGTGTTTCGTTAACCTGTATGCCACCTTGCGGAAACTGCCATCCCGACTGCCGGGCCCGGCCAGCCAATAGCAATGAACCGTCTTCGCGCGTCAGGATAATACCGACGTTACTGCGAAAGCCATTTGCATCAAAGTGATCCATCACAATCAACCGCGGCTGGCAAGATATCGGCGACCATCCTGCATTAACTGCACGAATGCCTCCTCGTCTTTATCACGAACCGCTGTCGCAATATTTTCCACGGCTCTTGACAGCGCCTCAAGGGGCTCCAGGCCGAATTCGTTCAGCGACTGAATCTCAAAATACAGATTGGGATTCTCTGCCGCCACGCGTGACGCAACTTCCAGTTGCGCATCAAAGGTTGTGCTGGATATATCCGACAAGCGCGGTACGGATTCGCCACTGCTGGCCAGCACGCTAAAGAACGCAATATTGAGTGCGTGCGATAAGCCCAGAACATAGGCTATCAAGCGGTCGTGCTCCTCAAGCTGCATCTCACTCTGGCGGGCCATGGTGGATGCAAACAGTTTTTGCGCGGCGCGCTTCGCCTCGGTGGAGCCCGCATCCAGAAAAATCACGTGCTTATCTGACAATAGATCGGTATCGGGTCCAAACATGGGATGCACCGAAGCGACTTCCGCACCGGCCGCCGCCAGTTTGCGCAACGCCGGGATCAAGGGCGTCTTCAGGGAGCCCACATCAAAAATCAGACCGGAATGGCCTCGCGCGGCCATCTCTTCAAGTATTTGCGCTGACTGCTTAAGCGGTGCCGCCACCACAGTGACCGCAAATTTGTCGCCTGCGGCAGTCCAGTCAGCCACGCAATGATAATCCTTGACTGCATTGAAGGGGTCGGCAACCGTCACAACGTAGCCCTGCGAATCCAGAAAATCGGTAAACCAACGCCCCATTTTTCCGCCGCCGCCAATAACCAACGCTGCCTGTCCGCTGCCCTGTCCTTCGGCGGAGACGCGGGCACGCTCCTGGCGGGTGAGGCTGGTCTTGATCAGCAAACGCATAACGTCTGCGGCAATTTCGGGTGCTACGCCTAGCTCACGGGCATTTTTTCGCGCGCCATCCAGCACTTGTTTCTCGCGCGCGTAGTCGCGAGTAGCCTGACTGCTGGATCGCTTTAATTCACCAACCCGCTCAACCACGGACTGGCGCTCGGCTATCAGCTCCAGAAGCCGCCGATCAAGCTCATTAAGTCTGTTACGCAGTTCCTGCAGATCCACTTTGGGTCGTCCGCTATTTGTTCCAATAATTCATGGTGTTTTACAGAGTCCACCCGTGCGCCGCAAGCCTGACCGACGCCACTATCTGATGCAACAATGGGCTGGCCGAGTCGTGCCGGCTGGGCCTAGAATTGCCGCATGAGATTATCGCCATGAATTTCGAACAGCTTCCAGAGCCGCTGCCAGACGATCCTTTGAAAGTACTTAACGCATGGGTCGCCGAGGCCCGTGACAGCGGCATATATCCAAATCCCGATGCCATGGCGCTGTCGACCGTAGACCAGAACGGACAGCCGGCCACGCGTATTGTTCTGTGCAAACAGCTCGTTTGCGATCCGGGCTTCGTGGTCTTTTACACCAACTACGGCTCTGCCAAGGGCGAAGCCATTGCGGGCAACACGGCGGTATCTGCTGTTTTTCACTGGGACAGCATGAACCGCCAGGCGCGCATCGAAGGCCGCGCCACGTTGTCACCGACACAAGAAAGTGACGACTATTTTGCCAGCCGCGATCGAGAGAGTCAGGTTGGCGCCTGGGCAAGCGCTCAAAGTCAGGTGATTCAGGAACGTAGTCAACTGCTGCGTGCCATGCAAGCAATGCAGCAAAGGTTTGCGGCTACGGCCGAGATCCCCCGTCCGGCCCAGTGGGGCGGGTATCGAATCTGGCTTAGCGCCGTTGAACTTTGGACTCGCGGGGAGGCCCGGCTGCATGATCGGGCGCGCTGGCAGCGCACTTTGGGCACGGTATTAAGTGACGGCAGCTACCAGCCGGGCGACTGGCAAAGCTGCCGCCTGCAGCCTTGAATTCGAGACTGAAGAACATTTGTCGGCTTCCTTTACACCAATTTGCGAGTGTGGCTGTTAATTACAGGATATACACCGGTTTTCCACATGGCATCGGGGGGCATGTGGGACGCCGGCCCCAGCCAAGGCGGAGGAATAGCGCCTGGGTGGGGATGCTAACACCCTGAGAACGCGGCGTTTATCCGCTATGTCCCGGTTATTCGGCCACATTGTTTCGTGTCGAAAAGCTTTACAAAGAGCTCGGCAAAGTTAGTCCTGCGTGGGACGACTATTTTTTATCTAATTGTTTACAAAGGATATTCTTCAATCTGGCACGCATATTGCTTTATTTAGCATGCGCACAAAAAAGGTTTCTGTGTAGCCGGACTTTCGAATGCTGTATTTCAGACATCGAAGCCAGAAGTAAAGGATCAAGAAGAAGAACAACAAATAACAACAAGAATATCCTTAACGACAACAATAAAAATCCACCACTGTCCGGTGCTAAAGCAGAAACCGAATTCGCGACAACAACAATAACCCGTACACCCCGGTCACCCACCGGGGTTTTTTTTGCCTCCCATCAGGGCAATCAGCCCTGCACCCGTGCCCACCGGGGTTTTTTTTGCCTCCCATCAGGACAATTAGCCCTGCACGCGTGCCCACCGGGGTTTTTTTTGCCTCCCAACCTGCCTATACAATGACCCTACCGAGTTGCAGGCAACAGAGGTTTAACAATTGGGTAATCGACTCAGCAAAATTTACACTCGCACGGGCGATGACGGCTCAACAGGGTTGGGCGACGGCAGTCGCATTGCAAAAGACAATCTGCGGGTAGAAGCATACGGCACCGTGGATGAGCTCAACAGCGCCATCGGTGTATTGCGGGCAACCAAAGTGCCGCCGGAAACAGATAATGTACTTACCGAGATTCAACACAGGCTGTTCGATCTTGGCGGTGAACTATGTATTCCGGGCACTACCATCATCACTGATGAGCACGTTACCCGGCTGGAACAAACTCTGGATCTGTATAACGCGGAGTTACCGCCACTCAAGGATTTTGTTTTGCCGGCCGGATCAACGGCCGGTGCTGCCTGCCACATGGCACGTGCCATTTGCCGGCGCGCCGAAAGGCGTGTGTGCACTCTGGCCGCCAGCGAAACCATCAACAACGGTTCGCTGCGATACCTCAACCGCTTGTCGGATCTGTTATTCGTGATGGCACGGACAATTAACAAGGCGACCGGTCAGGCCGAAACACTATGGCGCAGTGAGGACTAGCAAGAGGCACGACCGGCCTAGACGATCCAGTCGTAAAGCGTTAATAACGCCAGCGCGGGACACCAAATCATCCACAACGTTCGCGTAACCAGGTCAAGAGCGATGCGAGCACGTGCACTGATGTCGCCCTGCTCGCGTGCGGTGGCCGCACCACGGCCTATCGCTCCCAGCAAAGTGTCACTGTCGCGCGGAAAAACCTGCTCTGCCGGCGGCCGGTAGCGGCGCCACTCCTGAACAGCATCATCAAAATTGCCGGCGAGCGCATAGCCAACCATCAGCAACCTTGCCGGCATCCAGGCAAGTACGGTATGGATGCGGATCGCGGCCTGCACATAGGCTGGAGCCTCCGCCATAGCGCCCAGCCCGTTAAGGCGGATTGCCCGGCGGCGAATCAGATCCACTACCCTGAACAACCACGCGCCTGAGGCTCCGAGCAACACAAACCAAAATACCACGCCAAACACGCGACTGTTCGCCTGCGCATAAATCGCGCACTCCACATCGGACAGTGCATCCTGATCGTCAGGAGCCTGCTCCTGGAGAGCGGCCGCTAGCTTCGTGGCGGCTTCCTGATCGTCGTTCTCGATTGCGGACCGGAACTCTTCCACTTCCTCTAACAAGTCGCGCGGCCCGAGACAAAACAGCAATACGACCACGGCAAATAGCAAAGAAGGGATATACACAAGCCGATCGGCAAGCAATAACTCCACGATACCCACCGGCACCACCAGCAAGGCGATCAACAATGCAACGGTCGCCAGTGCCGCATTTTTCTGCAGTCTGGCTGCGCGGTGATAGACCGCATCAAACAGAAAATCCAGCCAGTGAAACTCGCGCAAATGAAACAGGTGCGTTAACAAACGCTCAATGGCTAACCCCAGAATGAGTGCGAGAAAGTTCATGGGCTAATTATGAACGCCGCAAGGTCGATATGCGAACTAACTGGTCGGTCGTTCGAGCAAACCACGTAAGCGTGGCCAGTCGAAAGCCGGCCCCGGGTCGGTTTTTCGACCCGGGGCGATATCACTGTGGCCGACGATATCTGCATCAGCCAGGGAGCTGACTTCACGACGCAAGGTGTCTATCAGCGCTGCCAGATTCCGGTATTGCACCTCCTCATAGGGCACAAGATCAGCACCTTCAAGTTCGATACCAATAGAAAAATCATTACAACATTCTCGTCCGCAATGGTCGGACTGGCCGGCATGCCAGGCACGCTGCATGGTGGGCACAAATTGCACCAGCTCACCGTCACGGCGAATTAAAAAATGCGCGGACACTTGCAGCCCGGCAATTTCATGAAAATACGGGTGAGCATCGTGGTCCAAAGTGTTGGTGAACAACCGGTCTATCCAATCGCCCCCAAACTCGTTTGGTGGCAACGATATGCCGTGCACAACGATCAAGTCGGCCGTGCAGCCGCCCGGCCGTGCATCGCAGTTGGGTGAATCGAGGCGGCGCGCTTCCGGCACCCGGCCCGTATCGGGGTCAAAACTGTACATGGGGCCATTTTGCCAGACATTGTCACGAGAACACGCATGTTGCACGATGCTCGCCTATGCGACAGGTAAGAGTATTTAGTCAGGAACCGCTGGGCGCGAACATCACCGTCAAACTGGATGAAGGTGCCGCGCGCCACGTCAGCCAGGTTTTGCGTATGAAAGCGGGGCAGGAGCTGGTGCTGTTTGATGGCCGTGGCGGGGAGTACCCGGCGGTCATTAAAAGTGCGGCGCGTAACCGGCTAACGGTCACGACCGGCGCACACCATGCGGTCGAGCGCGAGTCGATGCTGCACGTGACGCTCTGGCATGGACTGTGTCGCGGGGAGCGCATGGATACCGTGATGCAAAAGGCAACCGAGCTGGGCGTCAGTGCGCTGGTGCCGATCGTGACGGAACGCTCAGTCGTAAAGCTCAGTGAGGACAGGGCGCAAAAGAAACTTGGCCATTGGCACAGCGTGGTGGTGAGTGCCTGCGAACAATCCGGGCGCAACCGCCTGCCCGAATTGTCGGCGCCCGTAAATTTCACTGATGCGCTGGGGGATATCGGATCGCACGATTATGCTTTGCTGCTGGACCCGGAGAGTGAAACAAGTCTGGCGGCCGTCTTGCGAGATGCCTCGCCACTCTGTCGGGTGCTTATATGCACTGGTCCGGAGGGCGGCTTTAGTGAAACGGAGCGTGAAGCGGCGACAAATGCTGGCATGCTCAAAGTTAGCGTTGGGCCACGGGTACTGCGAACCGAAACCGCACCCGTTGTTGCGCTCAGTATGGCCCAACTATTAGCCGGCGATATGGGCTGACCAGCCCGATAGACTCAGGCTGCAGCCAAAGCCCCGGCAATGCGCGGCTCCAGCAGTTCAAGATCCGGTATCAGCGCTTGCTCGCTCAACATGTTTATCCGGCAAATGACCGGGGTATCGTCTGCCACCCTGTAGCTCTGATCGAGTTGCACCACTTCACTGTTCACTCGAACCATTTGCGGAAAACCCTGCGCCAGGACGCCGTATGGCGGGCAGTGCGCCGAGCCTGATAGCGGGTTAAATATCACTACCCGCGTGCGACCGCCGACGCCGGGCAGCTCGAGGCCAAGCAGTGCCTCGAACGCAATAACGGGAACCTCAACGTCACGCCAGAGAATCGTATCGCGCAACCATTCGGTTTCACGTGCTTGCTGAGTAGGCGTGTAGCGAACCACTTCCGCCACACAACTTCGCGGAATGATCAGCCTTTCATCCCGCAGGGGTATCAACAGGCTATATAACTCTTCACTTACCAAAGCCATGCTTTATTCCGTGGCACCTTCGGTCGCGTCTTCCGTATGGTGCTGATGCGCTGAAACTTCATCGTCTAGCAACCTACTAATGGCATCGAGCATTTCATGCTCCTGATAAGGCTTGCCGAGGTAGTCGTTGACGCCCAGCTCGATGGCACGTGCACGATGTTTTTCGCCGGAACGGGACGTCACCATGATAATGGGCAACTCGGCCGTGGCCGGATTACCCCGAACCCGTCCGGCAAACTCGTAACCATCCATGCGTGGCATCTCAACATCGAGCAAAATAATCTTCGGATGGTGGTCCTGCAAAACCTCCAGTGCCTCGATACCGTCTTTAGCAGTGAGCACCCGCATGCCGTTTCGTTCGAGCAAACGCTGCGTAACACGGCGCATGGTGATGGAATCGTCAACCACCAGCGCCAGCGGCGGAAGGTTTTCTTCTGCGTCTTGTAACAGCTCTTCCGGGTCAAATTCCGGCACCGGCATACGCACAATTGCCGCCGCATCCAGAATAACCACGATGCGTCCGTCGCCGAGGATTGTGGCCCCGGCAATGCCACGAATGCCGGCCAGTTGCGCGCCAACCGGCTTGACCACAACTTCGCGCGCATCGGCCGTGTCATCGGTAATCAACGCTGTCGAGTTCTCGCCGGCGGCAACCAGAATAATCGACACCTTGTCCTGATCGGTGCTGATGCGTGCCGGCCCCAGACCCAAATAAAGCCCAAGATGCCGCAACCGATAGGCTCGACCGCCGTACTCAACCACCGGTTCATCGTCGGCCATACGCTGCTCAAATTCTGCGCGCGAAATCCGGACCACGCCCTCCACCGAGGGCAACGGCAAGGCAAAACTCTCAGCCCCGACACGCACAATAAAGGCTTGTGTAATTGCCAGGGTATAGGGCAACCGAACCGTAAAGGTACAACCCTTGCCCTCCTTGGTGGTGATCCCGAGGGTACCACCCAGCTTGCCGATTTCGTTGACCACGACGTCCATACCGATCCCGCGACCGGCAGACTGAGTGAGCTTGCCCGCGGTGGACAGGCCGCTGTGCAAAATAAGCTGCGCCAGTTCTTCGTCAGTTAATTCCTGATCTTCGCGGATAACGCCGCGCTCAAGTGCCTTGGCCCGCACACGGGCCAGATCAACGCCGGCACCGTCATCGGCCACGTCGATAAGCACGTGGGAGCCTTCGCGCCGGAATGCGATGGTAATAGTCGCCGTCTCGGACTTACCCGCTTTCCGCCGTTCGGCCGGTGTCTCAATGCCATGGATAACAGCGTTACGCAGCATGTGCTCAAACGGCGCAAGCATGCGCTCCATGACCTGCCGATCAAGTTCGCCGCTACTGCCGCGCACCTCAAGCTCAACCTGTTTGCCACTCTCCTGCGCCTGTTGACGAACCAGACGCTGCAAGCGTGGCACATGCTGCTCGAACGGCACCATGCGCGTGCGCATCAGGTTGTCTTGCAGCTCGGACGTAATGCGTTGTTGCTGCGAAAGTATGGTCTCGGTATCGGATGCGATATTTTGCAGCAGATCTTTCAGGCTGCTTACATCACTAGCCGTTTCACCGAGCCCGCGCGACAACTGTTGGATGGTCGAATAACGATCAAGCTCGAGCGGATCAAATTCATCATCACTATCGATCGCCTCATTCTGATGCTTAAACAGAATCTGAGCCTCAGTCTCCATTTCCAGCAACCGCAGCTGCTGCTGCAAACGCTGCACCGTCTGTCCGAGTTCATCGAGGTTGAACTGTATAGAGCTGACTTGTTGCTTAAGCCGCGAATGCGAAATGCTGATCTCGCCGGCATTGTTCAACAGGTCTTCGAGCATTGCCGAATCGACCCGCGCCATCTCCTTGCGCTGCGCAACGTCCTGGGACGCGGCCGGCACAAGATTCTCGGGGAATGGCTGAGGCTGCTCGGGAGCCTTGCCGCTGATCAGATCCTGCGCCAGTTCGCCCAACTCGGCGGGCTCCGGAATATTCAGCGGCGCTGACTCTGCAGTTTCCTCGCCAATATCTTCGCCAATATCATCGACAACAAGCTCGTCTTCGGCGGCGATGTCAGCCGAGTCGTCAACGTCGGTTGCAGGAGGCACCGGCGGCGTATGCGGGACACTGCTCTCAAGCGGATCGAAGGCCTCGGCCGGGGTAACCAGAGTGGCCTGCGAGGCAATAATTATGCGGCCAAGCAAATCGGCATCTGCGGGCACCATAACGCCCTCGACAACCTGTTCGCGCATGTGATGCAGTTCATCGATGCTCGCTTGCAGCAATGCCTGCATCTCCGTGTCGAAACCGCTGCTGCCCGCATTTATCCGAATCAACAGGGTCTCAAGCTCGTGACTCAAGTCGCCCATAGTCGAAATGCCGGCCATTCGGGCACCGCCTTTGAGCGTATGCAGATGCCGCTGCAAATCAGCCAGCGCATCGACAGCGCTGCCGTCATCCATCAGGGTTTGTAACGCTGCATCGGACGCTTCGAGAATTTCAGCTGCTTCTTCGCAAAAGATGGCGGCAATTTCCGCATCGAACTCGGGCACAACATCGCGCGCCTCGGGCTCCGGAATCGGGTAGCGGTCCGACACATCGAGGTCGTCCGCTTCCTGATCGGAATCCTGTTCGCCCTCCTGTTCGGCAATGGCGGCCGCCAGCGCCTTCAGGCGCGCTTCCAGATCAGCTGTATCGGGTAATGCCACGCTGTCGTCGTGCAGCCTGGCAATGTGCAACTCGATTGCGTCGGCCGCCGTTGCGCAATACTCACGTTGTGCGGCGTCCAGCGCCCGCTGATGGCGATACAGTTGTTCGACAAACTGATTTAGCACGCCTGTCAGGCCCGCTGCAGCCTTCACACCGGCCATGGTGATACTGCCATGCAACGTATGGCAGGCATTGTGCATGCTCTCATCAACAACCGCGCCTTCGGCTGCGCTGCGCGCTAAATGCGTGCGCACCGCCTCGAGGTGACCGGCAGACTCACGCTCGAGAATGCCCAGCAGCACGGGATCAATACCCGCCAAAGCAGACTCATCAGGGTACGTCGGCGACTCATCAAAGCCCCCTTCGACAGCGGATTCAACTTGTTCGTCCGCAGCATAGCCGGCGTATGCGGACGGAATTTCGCCGCCCGCAAAAAGCTCAGCGCACGCGGCCAGCCCGCTAATATCTGCATCAGGATCAGTACCGGCCTCGAGTTGCTCCAGCAATTGCGGTGTGGCTGATACTCCATCCTGCAAGAAAGCCACGACTTCGGGCCCGGTTGGCACCGTCTTGCTGATGATGCGGTTTAGCAGGTTCTCGATGCTCCAGGCGAACTCGCCAAACAATTGTGCGCCGACCATGCGGCCGCTGCCCTTGAGCGTGTGATACGAGCGCCGAAGCGTTATCAGCGCCTCTTCATCGTCAGGATGTTCTGCCCAAATCGGGAAGTGGCGATTGATGGATTCAATTTCCTCACGAGCCTCCTCTATGAACACTTCCAGTAACTCAAGGTCGGGCTCGTCGTTGCCCGACTGCATGACCGGAACTTCAATAATTCGGGTTTTCTCGTAAGCCTGCTGCTCGACCATTGGCTCTGACACAACCGACGGTGTGGCCTCTTCTATTACCGCCAGACTGCGCTCCGCATTCTCGAGCATGTAGACAGGTTCCTTCCGCCCCGCCTGCAAGGTCTCCATGTAGTACTCAAGACTGACTATGGCGTCCGCAAGCCGGTTCAACCGGCCGGGGTCGTGCGCCATATCGCCGTTCTGCAAATTATTCCGGATCACGTCGCCGATACGCGCAAGCACGGTCACCGCACGTTCGCGCCCCAGCATGGTGAGACCCGCACTGACACCGCGCAACTGCTCCGGCAAATTATCAAGACCACGCCGCTCGTCAGGGCGATCAAGAACCTCCGTGATGGTCTCCTTTACGTGCGCAAGATTGACTTTGCACTCGCGCAACACTGCTTCGGCTACCGCTTGAAAGTCGGCGTCTAACGGCTCGGCATCAGACTCGGCCTCGGCTGCATTGGAACGAACCAGTGCGACCAGTTGTCCTTCCAGCGCGTCCTCGACTTCAAGCAATGCCGCTGCCAACGCAACCAATCCGGATTGCCCGTCCTCCTGATCCACTTTAATCAGTTCCGCCAGTGACTCGCTGTGTTGCGCAACCGTTTCACGCAGATGTCCCAACCCGAGCACACCGAGCGTATCCGCAATTTTTCGCAACAAGCCGACCTGTTCTTCAAGGTCGGTCGGATCCTGCATGCCTGTTCGGACATAGATATCGAGGGCGTCTTTCGCGCGGGCCAGATCTTCGCTGATCGCGCTGGCGACCGTTTTCATCAAGCGGGGGCTGGGCGCGGCAAGGCTCTCGCGCATTTGATCAACCTGCTCGTCCGCTGGTGCAAGATCGCCCAGATGAAACGCTGCCTTAATCGCTGCAACACGCGGCCCCGCGCTGCTGGCACGGGCCACGTAATAAAGCAGGTTATTAACCAGATCGGTCGGAGGTCTGGCGATGAAGCCCGCCTCCCCTTCCGACTGCAGCCGTTTAATCTCGCGATCTACCTGTCCCAGCAGCCGCTTCAACGCGATACCGGATTCAAGCCCGTTGTCGGCAAGCGCTTCCAGCACCCCGCCGGCTACCCACCACAACCGATAGACATCCTGGCCAGCGGCAGCCTTCTCCAGCCTGTCGGTGACCTCAGCCATCCGGCGCAGATTCTTCTCGCTGTCGCCGCCCTTAATCCAACCCAGCAGGCCCAACTGGAATTGCGGCCGCAATTTGCCCAATTGGGCAATAACGTCTTCACCACTGGGCTCCGGCCGGGCCGGTGTGTTCGCCTCTGCCGCCGGTGAACCGTTCAGCAGCAGCAACGTACTCTCGGATAGCAAAGGCTTACCGCGTGCCGCGCGCAAGTCATTCAGGAGCGGCAACATCACCAACGGGATGTCTCTGCCTCCCTCCATGATGCGTTCGACATAGGCCGGCAGCTGCACCATGGCGCGGCTAAGCGCCTCTATGCCGCCATCGGATAGTTCTCCGGCTTTGGAACCTTCCTGCAGGAATTTGCAGGTGGCTTCCATCTCTTCTGCCAACAGGCCTGCGCCGTAAATCGAGGCAACATTGAGCGCGCCGCGCACACTGTGCAGCAACTCAGCGCACTTCTGCAGTTCTCTGGGACTGGTTTCCCCTTCGGCAAAACTTTCCAGCGCAAGGTGAGCCTCACGCAATGTCGTCGCAATCTGCTCCCCGACTGCGTGAAACGATTCTGATCTTGCCGACATGTTCATTTACGACAATACGCTGGCTTCATCAACAACGTTTTTGGCCGGACTCTTTGCATCGCGCGCCTGCTTTGCCTCTGCGGCAACCGCCTGTGCTGTCTCATCCGCAGGATTCATCGCATGCTGCTCGGTCGGCAGCACAAAGCCAGACACGGACTCACGCAATTGCGACGCCAGCGCCGACAACTGGCTGATAAATTTGCTTGTGGTAGCGGCGCTTAAATCGGTTTCACTGCTGATGGCCTCCAGCTGCTCCGCGCTTTCCAGCACTTTGCGTGCCGCGTCGGTTTGCTCGCGCGCAGAACTGGAAATGTTTTGCACCAGCATGGCAATCTGGTTAGAAACCTGTTCGATTTCTTCGAGTGCAGCGCCCGCATTCTCCGCGAGCAATGCGCCGCCGACTACATCCGTGGTGCTGCGCTCCATGGACACAACGGCTTCGTTGGTATCCGACTGAATCGTACTGACCAGTACCTCAATCTGCTTGGTCGCATTCGCCGAACGCTCCGCAAGCCGCTGCACCTCGTCAGCCACAACCGCGAACCCGCGGCCGGCTTCGCCAGCGGTCGAGGCCTGAATCGACGCATTCAGCGCAAGTATGTTGGTCTGATCAGCAATGTCATTGATCAGCTCCACGATATCGCCAATCTCTTGCGAGCTTTCGCCCAGTCGTTTTATCCGCTTGGACGTTTCCTGAATGGTTTCACGGATGGTGTTCATGCCCGCTATGGTTCGGCGCACCGCATCGCCACCCTTGTGAGCAATATCCACCGAATGGCGCGCCACATCGGCTGAACGCTCGGCATTACCCGACACTTCATCGATAGAAGCAGCCATTTGCTGAATGGCCTCACTCGCATCCTTAATCTGTCGGGATTGCGCTTCACTGGCCTGCGCCAACGCCGAAGCGCTGGCCTCGGTCTGCTTGGTGGCATCCTCGACGAGAATGGCACCCTTGTTTATGGTTTCGACCAGCTCCCGTAGCGCTTCCACGGCAAAGTTTATCGAGTCGGCAATAGCTCCCGTAACGTCCTCACCGACCGTTGCCTGCACCGTCAGGTCGCCATCGGCCAGACTGCTGAGTTCATCGAGCAGGCGCAAAATGGCCTGCTGATCGCTCTCCGTTTGCTCGGCCAGCCGCGCAGTGCGCTCACGATGACCTGAGGCGCGAAACCACAACACCAGCATCACCAGCACGATAAATGCCGCTGCTCCCAGCAGGGCAAACAGGCGTTGATATTCGACGCCGGGACCGGCGCCGGCCAGGGAATTGCCGAGCACCAGACGCTCGCCTTCCATTGCCTGAACCAGTTTGTCGAGTGTCTGCTGCGCCTCACGCACCAAGACCAGCGAATCAGAAGTGCGCAAGCCATCGGCAACCGCAGCACCCAACTGTTCCGCGCGCCGTGCCAGACTGGCAAGTGCCTGCTCGGTACCGCTGCCGGAAACTGCCCCAATCGCCAGTTGCGGATCGCCGCCGCGCAAGCCACGCACGATCTGCTGCAATTCCATCTCGGCATCGATGAGGCGTGTGTTTAACTCGGCGTTACCAGGCATCAACCCCGCAGAAGCGAGACGCACCGCTTCGCCTAAAAGCCGCAACCGTTCCAGATGGGCGATGACCGCCGGCTGCCTTTGTATGGAAAGTTCTCCCTGCAGCGCGTATACCGCATCCGCAAACTTAGGCTCCAGCTGCTGAATGCGCCCCAGCGCCTCCTGCGTCGCTAATACATCGCCCTGGCTGTCCAGCAGCGTCTGTACCGACTTACGCACTTCGCCGAGATTGGCGCGCTGGCTGCTGGTTAATCCGCCTGTGGTGATGTTTTTTAGCGCAGTCGCCGTATTTCGCAACCCCGCAAAGGCAGTCTCATCGCCTGCCAAAGCTTTGCCAGCCTGCAGCTGGGCCGCTTGCGCGTTGAGTAACGTATCCACCGCCGCCGGTTTTCCGGTAGCGCCAGCACTCAATCCATATAACCACCACGCGGTAATGCCAAGCGTCAGCAACAACATCACCGCCAATACCGGCATGTATCGCCCGTCTTTGCTCGCAACTGCCATCAGTCAGCGTCTCCCGTCCAAAGCGGCTGTGTGCGTTGCACCCCGAGTTTGTAATTCAACGCGGCCATCAGGCTGCTGCCTTTTGAAATTCATCGGCCGCAATCAGCTTCTGCACACTGAACACCGGCCACACCTCTTCACCCCGGATGCACGCACCTGCCAGGTATCGCTCACAACGAATCTCTGTATCAGGAATCTCGTCGGTAAATTCCGAACTCAGAAAACGGCGGAAGCCAAACACCTCGTCGACGATGATGCCGACCGGCATGTCCGGGCTGTTAGCGACCAGCACACGTGCTGACCGCACGCCGCGACTGTTGCCGGCGCCAAGAAATGCGCGCAGGTCAAAAACCGGCAGCAACTGGCCTCGCAAATTGGCCAACCCGGCGACCCACTCGCGGGTGCCGGGTACGCGCGTCACGGCCGACGGCATCATCATGACTTCACGCACATCATCACGCGCAACCAGAAAACGCTCACTGCCAAGCAAACAACCAATACCGACCCATTCTTCGGCATCAGCGTCCAGCGAAGCAGACCCCGATAACGCCAACCGACTGCGCCGCTCGAGTTCCCGCAATAATTCAAAGGGCCTGTCGCGTAAATCCCGCAGCGTGCCTGTATAAGTCTCGCTCATGAATTCAGCGCTGCCTCCACGGCAGCAGCCAACTGCTCTTCATTAACCGGTTTGACCAGATACTGGGCAGCGCCCTGACGCAAGCCCCAGATGCGATCGGTTTCCTGCCCCTTGCCACTGACAATGACAATCGGTATTTCCCGGGTAGCCGGGTTGCGCGATAATTTGCGCGTCGCCTGAAACCCGTTCATACCGGGCATGACCACATCCATGACGATAACTTCCGGATGCACCTGCTCGGCAGTAGCAATAGCTTCTTCGCCGTCGCTGGCCACGACGGTGTCGTAACCGCGGCGCTCCAGCGCTTTGCAGAATATGTGCTGCTCAGTAGGCGAATCATCGACTATTAGAACCAGAGCCATAATCCCTTCTATACGGCAGTGCGTGAAACCTGCGTGGCGATAGCACCCAGCAGTTCATCACGAGTAAACGGTTTGGTCAGGTATTGCTCCGAACCGACGATGCGGCCACGCGCGCGATCGAACAAGCCGTCTTTGCTAGACAGCATAATCACGGGCGTGTCGCGGAAATTCTGGTTGTGCTTGATAAGCGAGCAAGTCTGATAGCCATCGAGACGCGGCATCATGATGTCCACAAAGATGACATCCGGATTGTGGTCGGCGATTTTAGACAGCGCATCAAAACCATCGGTAGCGGTGAAAACCGTGCAGCCCTCTTTGGCTAACAGGGTTTCAGCGGTGCGACGGATGGTCTTACTGTCGTCAATCACCAGAATCTTAAGGCCCTGCAAATCAGGTGCCGAATCGTCTGTCACGCGCGCCTCCGGGCATGCTGCGGGTCTGGCTAACCCGCATACTTATTTACATAATGGCTGTTGCGCGTCAACGCACCGGTGGCGATTATTTCTGACCCTGATACGACAACCCACAACAACGGCTCGATAATACCCGTGAAAGCCTGATATTTCAGCAACTCTGGGGCAGAATAGCTGGTTTCGAGACCCACATCCGGAGTTATGGCTCATGAACCCGATTCGCACCGGCGTGGTGATGGATCCCATCAGTGGAATCACCCCCGCTAAAGACAGCACGCTCGCCATGCTTCTGGAGGCTCAGGCATGCGGCCACAACCTGATTTACCTCGAGATGAACGACCTGCACGTGGTCGAAGGGGAGGCGCGCGGCCGGGGCCGGGCGCTGGAGGTCCGTGACAGCCTGGACGACTGGTATACGCTGGGGGCCTCGGCAGATATGGCGTTAGGCGAGCTGGATGTCATCCTGATGCGCAAGGATCCACCGTTCGACATGGAGTACATCTACGCCACCTACATCCTTGAGCGAGCCGAAATTGCGGGGACACTGATCGTCAATCGGCCAGCCAGCCTGCGGGATATCAACGAAAAGGCCTTTACTGCCTGGTTTCCGCAATGCTGCCCCAGCACGCTGATTACCCGTGATATGCAGGAGCTGCGCGACTTCCGCGATCGTCACGGCAAAATTGTGGTGAAACCGCTGCACGGTATGGGCGGCAAGTCCATTTTCGTGGTCGCCCACGGCGACAATAACGCCAACGTCATTTTCGAGACGCTAACGCGCGACGGTGAAGGCTATGCGATGGCGCAACAATACATCCCCGAAATAAAGGCCGGCGACAAACGCATTATTCTGGTGGATGGCCTGACGCCCGACTACGCGCTGGCCAGGGTGCCGGGCGCGAACGATAACCGCGGCAACCTCGTAATGGGCGCAACCGGCGAATTGCGCGAACTGAGCGAACGTGATCGCTGGATATGCGAACAGGTCGGGCCGGAGCTGCGGCGGCGCGGTGTGTTGTTTGCAGGGCTGGATGTCATTGGCGACTACCTGACCGAAATCAATGTCACCAGCCCCACCGGAATACGCGAGCTTAAAAAGCTTTCCGGAGTCAATCTGGCGACTGCACTCATGAATCGCATTGAACAGGAAATCAGCGCACGCCGCGCGGCCGCCTGAAGACCTCGTTTGCGCATGCCATGGCCGCTATCAGGGCACAACGTCGACCGGCCGACCTGGCTGCCATTGATGCACTGGTTGCGCGCGCTTTTGCCAAACACGGTGGCACTCAAGCCTTTCGCACCTTTCGGGAGGAACGCCACGACATTGTCTCGCTGGTGGCCGAACGCGACAGACGTATCGTCGGCAGTGTGCTGTTTAGCCCCGTGTACCTCGAGAGCCCGGTCGGCGAGATTTCGGGTATGGGGCTGGGGCAACTGGCGGTTGATCCGGACTACCAGAATCAGGGCATCGGCACACAACTGTCGGAAACGGGACTGCAATTACTCAGGGATCGCGGGTGCCCCTTTGTTATCGTTATAGGGCACGCCAATTACTACCCGCGATTTGGTTTTGAACCGGGCGCATTGCATGGCATGCAGTGTCAGTGGCCCGGTATTCCCGAAGAAACGTTTATGGTGATGTTCCCCTGCGGCAAGCAGCCAGGATTAACCGGTAAAGCGACCTTCGACGGCTTGTAGCATAATAGACATTCATGGATGCTCCCGGAAGCAACGACCGCCTCACTACCATGCTGTTTGTGGCCGCGCTGTTTCACGGCGTGCTCATCCTTGGCGTCAGCTTTACCGACGGTGAGCTCTTTTCAACCGGCACGCCATCCACCTCCATGGAAGTGGTGTTGCTAACGCGCGAATTTGATGAGCGACCGGACAGCAACGACGCGGAATACCTTGCGCAACAAAATCTGGCTGGCTCGGGTAACACCACAGACGATGCGGGGCTGCGCGTCGCCTACGGTCGCTATGCCGATCCGGTTGCGCCCGGCCCTGAGCAGGATGGTAACGATAACCGGCAACAGCAAGATCAGCGCCGCGATTCTGCGGAACAGCTGCTGTATGCGCGGCGCGCCGATGCTGGCAGTTTGTCAGCGCAACAGCAACAGATAAACGAGGAAATGCGGCTACGGACCGGCATGGCGGGCACGTCTAACAATATCGAAATTCTTGCCACACCCGATTCGCAAACCGTGCTGCAAGGAGCAAAACCACGCGAACTCATTGTCAGCGCCAATACCCGCGAGTCACGTATAGCAACCTACCTCGATGGCTGGAAGCGCCGCATCGAGCGCGTCGGCACAATGAATTTTCCGCGGGTGGCCGCCAACGCCCGCCAAAACCCGGTACTGGAAGTCAGCATTCTGGCCAATGGGAACCTGCAGGAGGCCATCATACTCAGCAGTTCCGGCACCCGTGAACTCGATATGGCCGCGGTTGAGATTTTGCGGCTGGCATCACCGTTTGAGCCCTTCCCGGAATACCTGCGCAATGACTATGATGCGCTAAAGTTTTCTTACGAGTGGCAATTTAGTAGCGGATCGGTAGGAACTATGCGCACACGTTGAATGTCCCTTAGCCAAGGAATAAGCATGGAAACCATACACTCACTTGCCGGTCACCTGCTCGTTGCCATGCCCGGCATGGCTGACCCCAATTTCGAGCATTCTGTTACCTATATTTGCGAGCACACGGATCAAGGCGCCCTGGGCATTACCATCAATCGGCCACTCGATATTGATCTCCGTGAAGTTCTGGAACAGTTATCACTGCAAGCCGCGCCTGCAGACATGCTCTCGCAACAGGTTCTGCGGGGCGGGCCCGTTCAGTCCGATCGCGGTTTTGTTATCCATGAAGCCGACAAGAACTGGGAAGGAACAACAGAAGTCGGCCACTCTATATTCGTGACTACATCCAAGGACATCCTTATCGACGTCGCCCGGGGACGCGGGCCGGAACGACTGTTGATGGCGCTGGGATATGCCGGATGGGGTGCCGGTCAGCTTGAAGAAGAAATTCGGCAGAATTCGTGGCTGACCGTGCCGGCATCAAAAGAACTGGTTTTCGAAACACCGATCGAACAACGCTGGCGCGCTGCTGCCGGCTCCATCGGCATTCATCCGTCGAGCCTGATTCTAAACCCGGGCAACGCCTGAAACCGGGTTTGGGCACATCGAATCACACGCCCGCCGGCAGTTTACTGGCGCTGGATTTCGGCCTGCGGCGCATCGGCATTGCCAGCGGAACTCCCCTGACAGGTACGGCCACGCCGCTCACCACGTTGTTGGCTCGTGACGGCGAACCCGACTGGCCGCAGCTGGACAAGCTGATTCACGAATGGCAGCCGGAGGTCTTGATAGTCGGGCTGCCCTGGAACAGTGACATGAGTGAATCGGACATGACGGTGCGGGTTCGCACCTTTGGCAGCCAGCTGCAGGAGAGGTACAAGCTGGAGGTCAAGTTCATGGATGAGAGGTATACTTCTGCCGAGGCAGCATCCCGACTCAAGCAGCAACGGCAAGGAGGGATACGCAACAAACGCATAAACAAAGCAGACGTGGACAGCCTGGCCGCGGCCATCATTGCTGAAAGCTGGATGCGCAACACCAATAATAAGTCCTGACGGGGAATCAATGAACCAAACCGGCAACCTCAGCGCTCAACTGGATGAGGCGGGTCGATTGCGGCACCTGCTGCGACTGCAGGGCCTCAGTAGAACGTTCATTACCGAATTACTGGATCGCGCGACCGCCTTCCAAACCGAGGTTGGCAAACCACCCGCGCGCGATAACGTGCTCAGAGGCCGAACTGTCGCAAACCTTTTTTTTGAGCCCAGCACACGCACGCGCGCCTCGTTTGAACTGGCAGCGAAGCGACTCAGTGCTGACGTGTTGAACCTGGATGTCAACATGTCTTCGCGCACCAAAGGCGAAAGCCTTCTCGACACGATCTATACGCTGCAAGCCATGCAAGTGGATGTATTCGTGGTGCGCGATGCCAGCGCCGGCATTCCGGAGTACATCACCGAAAACGTCATCCCGCAGGTGAGCGTGCTTAACGCGGGAGAAGCCGATGTCTCCCACCCCACCCAGGGGCTGCTCGACTTGATGACCATTCGCGAAGTGAAGGGCACCATTGACGGACTGACCGTAACCATTATCGGCGATATCGCGCATTCCCGCGTCGCACGTTCGCTATCCGAAGGGCTGACCATTATGGGCAACAACGAGTTGCGGCTGGTATCGCCCGATGGACTCAGCGCGGACCCGACGCTCTATCCCGGCGCTATTCTGACCAGCGATATCGACGGCGCAGTCGAAGGAGCGGATGTCGTGATGGCTCTGCGCATACAGCGCGAACGAATAAAAGAAAAGGCTAACCTGATGACGGGCATGGATTATCACCGCGATTTCGGGCTCACCGAAGCACGCCTGCGACTGGCGAAACCTGACGCCATTGTGATGCATCCCGGCCCTATGAACCGCGATGTGGAAATTGCGGGCGCGGTAGCCGATGGGCCGCAGTCGGTCATCACCCAGCAAGTGCACAACGGTGTTGCCGTGCGCATGGCGGTGCTGGCGGCAGTGACGGAATCGCGGCAGAAATGACGGTCGTTGACAAACCGCACCGCGGCACGATTTACGTCGAAGAGGCTCTGATTCTCGAACACACAGAATATCCGGGCGAACAGTTCATCCTGCGCGTCAATGCGCCAGGGTGTGCTCAACGCGCTGTGGCGGGAAGTTTCGCGCACATTCGCTGCGACGCGGACATTCCGATGCGCCGACCGATCTCAATCATGCGCGCCGATCCTGAAACTGGCGAAGTCGAGTTTCTCTACAAAATTGTCGGGTCCGGTTTGCGGGCCCTGAGTCGTCAGTTGCCCGGCAATTCGCTGAGCATCATGGGGCCTATAGGGAATGGTTTTACAGTCGCCGCCGACAAACCTCGCAAATTAATGATCGGCGGCGGGGTCGGCGTGCCGCCGATGCTATTTCTGGCGACCACTCTGGCCGAAAAAATGGCCGATAAATTAGCCGATGGAACAGGCCATGCTGTGCTGAGCGACTCGCTGGTGCTGATGGGGTCCGAAGTTCCGTTTCCGTTTGAGCTGTGTGAGTCCTCTCTGCCGGCAGTCGGAATTGCCAACGAAATTGATCAGGCTCTGGCCGCGCTCGAGTTACTGAAGGTGCCCACCCGGCTGGCAAGCCAGCAAGGATTACCCGGCGTCCACCACGGCTACGTGACAGAACTCGCGCGCGCATGGCTTGCGTCGATGAACGAGACGCAACTGAGTGAGGTTGAAGTGTTTGCTTGCGGGCCCGAGCCGATGCTGCAGGCAGCTGCCGCCATGGCAAACGATTTTGATGTGCCGTGTCAGCTGTGCCTGGAAGAATTTATGGCTTGCGCGGTCGGCGGCTGCGCCGGGTGCACGGTGGCCGTTCACATGGACGACACAGTGGCAATGAAGCGCGTGTGCGTCGACGGCCCGGTTTTTCCCGCTAAGGCAATTTATCCGAAGTGAATCGATGCTTCGAGGTTGGCTCGTGAATCCGCATTCGCCAACGCTTCGTCCATACTGATACGGCCAGTCTTAAACAGGTCGAGCAACGCGGAATCGAAAGTCTGCATGCCTGATTCCGTGCTACTGGCAAATGCCTCCTTAACCTGAGCAATATCGCCGCGATTAATCAGTTCAGCCACGTGTGGCGTGTTCAGCATCACTTCAACAGCTGCAACGCGCTTTCCATCAACGCTGCGCACCAGACGCTGCGAAATAATCGACCGCAGGTACTGCGACAAATCCATGAATACCTGACGGTGCTGATCCATTGGGAACATATTGATAATGCGATCCAGCGCCTCCGGTGCATTGTTCGCATGCAGCGTGGAAATCACCAGATGGCCGGTGCCCGCGAGCCGCATGGCTGCCTCCATGGCTTCACGATCACGCACCTCGCCGATCAGAATAACGTCAGGCGCTTCGCGCATAGCGCTCTTTAGCGCACGATCATAAGACCGGGTGTCGATACCGACTTCACGCTGATTTACGATTGAACGCTTGTTCGGATGCAGAAATTCGATAGGATCCTCGACCGTAATAATGTGTGACGAGGTTTTCTCGTTACGGTAGTTGATCATGCCTGCCAGGGTCGTGGATTTACCGCAACCGGTGGCCCCCACCATGAGTATCAGGCCACGCTTAAACATCACCAGTTCTTTCAGAAGCTGGGGCATCTGGAGTTCATCAAGGTCAGGCAGATTGGAGCTGATATAGCGAAGCACCATGCCAATGTTGCCGCGTTGCTGAAAAATATTGACGCGAAAGCGGCCAAGGCCGGGTTTGGAAATCGCGAAATCGATTTCCAGCTCACGCGTAAACTCTTCAAGCTGATCTTCGTCCATCAGCTCCATCGCTGCCTGCTTCACCATTTTTGGCGTAAGCTCCAGCTTGTTGACGGGCATTATCTTGCCATCAATTTTGATTTTTACCGGTGCATAGCAGGTAAAGAACAAATCGGAAGCATGCTTCTCGACCATCAACTTAAATAGTGGCTGTACGTTCATAAATCAGTGCTTACTTAAGCGTTGCTCCTTCCTCTTCGACCAGGCCAAGGCCTTCATCGACCGATGTAGGATCAGTCTCAGCGCGCTTGCTTTCCAGCTTGATGCGCAGCCGCACCTCGTTCTTGGAATCCGCATTTTTCATCGCTTCGTCGTAGCTGATCTTGCCGGCTTCAAACAGATCGAACAGCGCCTGATCGAAGGTATTCATGCCGATACGATTGGATTTCTTCATCACCTCTTTCAGTTCCGCAACCTCGCCGCGGAAGATTAGATCGGAAACCAGCGGCGACTTCAGCAGAATTTCCATGGCCGCAACACGCCCGGAGCCCTTTTCACGTGGAATCAGGCGTTGCGAAATAATGGCCTTGATATTCAGCGACAGGTCCATCAGCAACTGATCGCGCTTGTCTTCGGGGAAGAAGTTGATAATGCGGTCCAGCGCCTGATTGGCGCTGTTAGCGTGCAAGGTTGCGAGACACAAATGTCCGGTCTCAGCAAACTGGATACCGTATTCCATAGTATCCCGGTCACGAATCTCACCAATCAGTATCACGTCAGGCGCCTGGCGCAAGGTGTTCTTTAGCGCTGCTCCCCACGAATCAGTATCGACACCCACTTCGCGCTGAGTCACCACACACTGGTTATGCGGGTGCACATATTCAACCGGATCCTCGATTGTCATTATGTGGCCGCGCGTGTTGGCGTTGCGGTGGCCGATCATCGCGGCCAGTGTGGTGGATTTGCCGGAACCTGTCGCGCCAACCAGTATCACCAGGCCGCGCTTGGTCATGACGATATCTTTCAGACCCTGCGGCAGCTCCAGCTCTTCGATAGTCGGAATGTCGGTCACGATGCGGCGCAAAACGGCACCAACGTAACCCTGCTGCACAAACACACTGACGCGGAATCGCCCGATGCCCTGAGGATTGATGGCAAAGTTGCATTCCTGCGTCGCATCGAATTCTTTCGTTTGCTTGTCATTCATGATGGCGCGAATCAGCGTCGCGCTTTGCTCGGGCGTAAGACGCTGCTCGGCCGCGCGATGTATATCACCATCTATCTTGATTGCAGGCGGAAACCCAGCGGTAATGAACAAGTCGGAGCCATTCTTGGCAACCAGCTTCTTCAGAAGGGTTTGCATCATTCGTGTTGCCTGATCGCGCTCCATGCTTCTTACTCCCTAATCCTTAATATCCGAGGCCGTATGATTCACGCCCGCCTCTAGAACTCATCCTTATTGGCGGCGCGGAAGCGCGCCTCTTCTTTGGTAATGACGCCTTTGCGCAACAGCTCCTGAAGATTCTGGTCAAGCGTTTGCATTCCCGAGCTCTGCCCGGTCTGAATCGCTGAATACATTTGCGCAATCTTGCCCTCACGAATCAGGTTACGAATTGCCGGTGTACCGATCATGATCTCGTGTGCCGCAACCCGACCGCCACCAACACGTTTCAACAGGGTTTGCGAGATCACCGCGCGCAGCGATTCCGACAACATGGATCTGACCATCTCTTTTTCGGCGGCCGGGAACACATCGACAACACGGTCAATGGTCTTGGCAGCAGAACTGGTATGCAATGTGCCGAACACAAGGTGGCCCGTTTCAGCAGCCGTCAGTGCAAGGCGTATGGTCTCCAGATCACGCAGCTCACCCACCAGAATCACGTCAGGGTCCTCGCGCAGAGCGGAACGCAGTGCCTCGGTAAAACCCAGAGTATCGCGATGTACTTCGCGCTGGTTGATCAAAGAACGCTGGCTCTCGTGCACAAACTCAATCGGGTCTTCAATCGTCAGAATGTGATCAGGCTTGTTCTCGTTAATGTAATTGACCATCGCAGCAAGCGTCGTGGATTTACCGGAGCCGGTCGGCCCGGTCACCAGCACGATGCCGCGTGGATGCATGGAAATGTCCTTAAAGATCGGCGGCGCCTGCAGATCATCGAGGGTAAGGATCTCAGAGGGAATGGTACGGAACACAGCGCCGGCGCCGCGCGCCTGGTTAAACGCGTTAACACGAAAGCGCGCCAGTTTGGGAATCTCGAACGAGAAATCAGTTTCAAACTTCTCTTCAAAATCCTTGCGCTGCTTGTCGTTCATGATGTCATAGATCATGCTATGAACATCTTTGTGCGTAAGCGGCGGCATGTTGACCCGCTTGACGTCGCCGTCAACACGAATCATCGGCGGCACGCCCGCAGAAAGGTGAAGGTCCGATGCATTGTTCTTGACGGAAAATGCGAGTAACTGCGCTATGTCTACTGCCATCTCTCAAATCCTTGAGTTAAGAGCATTCATTCGCTGCTTCAGGCATCCTTACCATAAGCAGCACACGTATAAGCAGTATATGGATTGGCTCGGGAGGTATCGTGACGCGTATCACGAAACATTTAGTTAATTTACAAAATCGCATTGCCCGCGCAGCGGCCACAGTCGGCCGAAATGAGAACGAGGTCTCAATTCTGGCTGTATCAAAGCGTCATGACGTTGACGCAGTTCACGAAGCGTATGCCGCAGGGCTTAAAGCAATGGGAGAAAACTATCTGCAAGAGGCGCTGGAAAAAATACCGCGCTGCAACCCGGGTATAGAGTGGCATTTCATTGGCCGTATTCAAACCAATAAAACGCGGTCACTGGCGGAAAACTTCGATTGGGTACAAACCGTTAGCAGTGAAAAGACGGCGCGGCGACTGAATGATCAGCGCCCGAAACAATTGGCTCCGCTGAATATCTGCGTCCAGGTGTGCACCGATGAAAGCGATCACGGAGGCGTTGCGCCGTCTGAAGTAGCTGAATTATGCCGGAAGATTTCGGCGTTTCCGCGGCTGCGGCTGCGGGGATTGATGACCATACCCCTGCCTGCGGGCAGCGAAAGTGACCAACACAAGCCCTTCAGGCTGCTAAAAGGCCTCTACGATGAAATGAATTCAACCGGGCACGGACTGGACACGTTGTCCATGGGCATGAGCGAGGACCTGGAAGCCGCTATTGCCGAGGGCAGCACGATGGTGCGGATTGGAACCGCGCTGTTTGGGCCCAGGCCTTGATAAGCTACGCTTAAGCCATATCCTTTGCCCTTTCACCGGACAGGAACCCATCGGTCATGCAGGAAAATCAAACACGCATCGGCTTCATAGGCGGCGGCAACATGGCTCAAGCTATTATCCGGGGCTTGCTGGATGCAGGGCACATGCCTGAGCGGCTGATGGTGTCTGACCCGTCCGCGGAACAACGCAATGCGTTGCAACGGATTTCCCGCAATATTCATGTGAGCGATGATAATGCCGAGCTGGCGACTACCTGCGATGTGCTGGTGCTGGCCGTAAAGCCGCAGATTCTCGCCGAGGTCGCGTCGGCGCTTCCGACAGGTGACCGCCCGACCGATCAATTGATCATTTCGATTGCCGCGGGAATAACCATCAACGCACTGCGGAGCTGGCTCGGGGACGGCCCCCGTCTGGTGCGCGTCATGCCGAATACACCTGCCCTTATAGGAGCCGGAATGTCAGGGCTCTATGCGGACGATATCGATTCCGTTTCACGGGAGGTGGCGGAGTACATAATGGCCGCAGCGGGCGAAATTCTTTGGGTGCAGGATGAAGCGCTCATTGATGCAGTAACAGCGGTGTCTGGCAGCGGCCCCGCTTATTTTTTTCTGCTGATGGAAATTATGGAGGACGTGGCTGCAGAACTGGGTCTCGATGCCAACCAGGCGCGGTTGCTCGCCACAAAAACGGCGGCCGGAGCGGGATTACTGGCGCTCCAGTCTGAAGAAAGCGCTGCAACCCTGCGCGCACGCGTGACCTCGCCGGGTGGCACAACGGCTGCGGCGCTACAGAAACTCGAAGACGGCGGCATCCGTGATATCGTTCGCGCTGCAATGCTTGCGGCGCGAGATCGCGCCGTAGAGCTTGGATCCTAAGGACAGAAGCCTACCCATATGCAAAGCGGACTTGTCTACATACTGCAGTCACTCTTCGATATGTATCTGGCAGCCGTCGCGCTGCGATTGGGCTTGCAATGGGTTCGTGCCGACTACCGCAATCCCATCGTGCAATTTGTCGTGACGGTAACCAACCCGCTGGTGGTGCCGCTGCAAAAAATACTCGCCCCGATGTACAAAATCGACACCGCGACACTGGTGGTATTTCTGATCCTCCAGCTTGGCGTGACGGCAGCGCTTGCGAATTTCGGGTGCCTGACTATGCCGGACATGCTCACTTTGCTCTGGCTGGCAATCATCCGAGGCCTGCGGCTGATCCTGAACCTGTACTTTTTCGTGGTGTTTGGTTACGTGCTGATGAGCTGGATATCGGGCGGCGCGCACAACCCTTCGCTGGCGATGCTGGGCAACCTGCTGCGCGAGCTGGCCGACCCGATGCTGCGGCCCATACAACGGCTGATACCGCCCATTGCGGGCTGGGACTTATCGCCGATATTTCTGTTGCTGGGCCTGAGGGCCCTGGCAACCATGCTGGTATCGCCGGCTCAGCAGGTCGCTGGCGGTTTTATGTGCCAGCTGGGGGCGATTCTGTAAGCTGCGACGAAGTCAGTTTCACAGCGATCTCTTTCACCACTGCATCAGTGGCTTCGCCCCTGTAGATTGCAAGCGCACCCTGACCTTCGCTGTAAAGAACCACCGTGGGCTGTCCGTCCAGCAAGACATTGGCGGCATCCGCAAAACGCTGAATATCCTTAACGAAGAGTACTGCACCTTGCTCAGGAGGCAGCAGACCCTCATAGTCCTTGGCAATGCCCCGCCGGATAAGCCCCTTTACAAAAAACGGCGGGTTTTCAATGACCGGGAAATGCCAGAATCTGGTTTGCGTCGCATCAACGCCGACATCAATCAGTGCTTTGTGCCACGCGATGAGCGCTTCGCCCTGCCAGGTGCCGTTGTCCTGATCCGTGGCAATGCCCAAAAACAGCAAATGCTGCCGGGCTCCTTGCACAGATTCGGGAAAGACGAAACTGTTGCCCGCAAAATCTTTTGCATCGACGGTTTCGAACGCTGTCGCGGAAACGGTCATAAACATCCACAGCGCTGACACGGCCGCCATCAAACTACGTTTTGCAGTCATGATTTTATTTTCTCCAGCGCGGCGTTTCTAAGCCTGATGATATCCATATGGGAAACATAGAGCAGGTCACCAACCTTGCGCATCAGATAATCTTCGTACTTATCCAGATGCTCGTCTGCAAGTGCAACCTGCCAGAGCAATTCAATAACGGCGAGTTTTTGCTCGTAATCAAGACTTTCATGCAGCGCTCGGGTGAAATCAAACAGGCACACAGCCTCTTCCATGGCCTTGTCGGCACGGGTTAGCAACTGTGCCGCTTCCTCTGAACCCAGCTGAAAATGCTCCGCCAGCAGGCGGCTTATTTCGGCATGCTCGTGTTCCGTGTCATCAAAATCGGCGCGTGCCATTTCCACCAATAGCGCCGCCAGCGCCAGCTGCTGTCGGTCCTGCGGGTCGGCAGCCGACTCTGCGTAAGCTTTGCTTCCGAGTAATACGCTTTTTAGTTTTCTGAAATTCAATGTTGATACCGCTCCAACAACAGTTTACGCAGTGTTAGTAACTCACCGTGAAAAAAATGCCCCGTGCCCGGCATAACAACAAGTTCCGGGCCGGGCTGATTCGCAGCCACCCAGTCGCGCACGGCTTGCACCGGCACGATGTCATCCTCCGCTCCGTGAACTATCAGCCACGGCATGGTCGGCCGGTCGGTGAGCTTGTCGCTCAATATATTCACCGCGGGGGCGACGCTGGTCAGCCTGCTGGCCCCCGTTGCAACGGCCTTACGTGCGGAAACCACGGCACCAAAGGAAAATCCGGCCAACCAGATGGCAACACCGGGCCAGCGTTGTTTAGCGTAATCCGCCACTGCCAGCAAGTCATCGCCTTCCCCATCGCCGCCCGCGTAACCGCCCTCGCTATCGCCCACGCCCCGAAAATTAAACCGCAGAGCCGGCATGCCCAGTTGATTATGCGCACGGGCAAGCGTATGCACGACCTTGTTGAACATCGTGCCCTCATATTGCGGATGGGGATGACAAATAATCGCAACGCGATCAACCTTCGCGTTCTCACGAATCTCAGAAGCGGGCTCGGGCAATTCCAGAAGCGCCTGCAACCGGCCGGCCGGCCCACCAATTGTCAGCTCTTCTTTGTTGTCATGTTTCATTAACATTTAGCAATACTATAATGTCCGGCGGCGGCAGGTCATCGCATAATCCCGCTGTCGAGAATCATGCGCACGGAGAACTCAACATGAAACTCACTTCGGAATCCTTTGGACAAAATGAACGTATCCCGGAGCGCTGCGCTTTCGGTATTCCCTGCCCCGTCGATCATGTCAGGCTGGGTGAGAACCGCAGCCCGCAGCTCAGCTGGAGCGATATCCCTGCTGATGCGAAATCACTGGTATTGCTTTGCATCGATACCGACGTCCCGTCGTCCATGGATGATTTCAATAAAGAGGGCAGAACCATTCCTGCCACGTTACCGCGCGTTAACTTCGTCCACTGGGTTATGACGGATATTCCGCCCACCGCTGGCAGTCTCGCCGAAGGGGAATGTTCGGACGGCATTACGCCCGGCGGTAAAGACCTGCCGCCCGGCCCCGCCGGGTCACGCCAGGGCATCAATGACTACACCGGCTTTATGGCCGGTGACGAAAATATGGCGGGTGACTATCACGGCTATGACGGCCCGTGCCCGCCGTGGAACGATGAAATAGTGCACCACTACCGGTTCAAATTATTTGCGCTGGATATCGAAAGCTGCGGACTGGCAGGCGCCTTTACAGCCGCCGAAACACTGGCCGCAATGAAAGGGCACATTATCGACCAGACCGAATTGACCGGTGTTTACTCGCTAACGGACGTCTAGCAGCTCTACTTCGAACAATAATGTGGCATTTGGCGGAATGGAGGCTCCGGCGCCCCGGGTTCCATAGCCCAGCTCCGGCGGGATAAGCAATACCCTCTTTCCACCGACCTGCATACCGTCAAACCCCTGATCCCAGCCGGCGATAACTCTGCCGGCACCGAGCGGAAACTGGAATGGCTGGTTGCGATCTACCGAGCTGTCGAACTGCACGCCCTTGTTGTCGCTTTTGTCCGGATCAAAGAGCCAGCCGGTGTAGTGCACCACGATATTCTTGCCCGATTCCGCTTGAGGTCCGTCGCCTACAACCAGATCTTTTATTTGCAGCCCTTCCACGGTGGTCATGTCTACCTCATCATTATCGGCCGCCGCCGTTGCGGACGGTGATTCGCCCGTTGCCTGTGGTTGACAACCGGTCGTAAAAAGAAACAGGGCGCTTAACAGGGTTATCAGCCACCTGGCATTCAAACTTAGTGAATTCATTTACCCGGCATCCTTCTTGAAATTTTGCGCGTCCGGCGTGTCGCCCGCATCGACGGCAAGCTCCAGTGACGCAGAATTTATGCAGTATCGCTGCCCTGTCGGCTGCGGCCCGTCATTAAATACATGCCCCAGGTGCGCTCCGCAGCGCGCGCAAACCACCTCTTCACGGATCATGCCGTGACTGAGATCGCGATTACTGAGCACGTTGGCGGGGTTGCCCGGCTGCCAGAAACTTGGCCACCCGCTACCCGAATCGTACTTGTGCTCGGAAGAGAACAACTCTTCGCCGCAGCAGGCACACAAATACTTCCCGGCCGTCTTGCAGTCGTGATACTTGCCCGTGAAGGGCGGCTCCGTTCCCTGCTCCTGAGTTACATGGTACTGCTCGGGCGTCAATCGCTCGCGGAGGGCTTTTTCTGAGATGTCACGCTTGCTGGTCATGGTTGTCAACAACTTAGGCGGGTCGCCATTCTAGCCAATGATTGCACTCCGAAGCGACCCCCGCCCCCGCTGACCGCCGTGAGGGCATCAACCCCGTGCCCGCGCAAGTATGGCAAAAGACAGTGTCTAAACCATTATTCCTGCATGATCCAGTGACTAGCCAATCCGTTTAGGCTGCTGTTTTTCAGCGGCGGTTTCGCTATGATCACGTTACTTGGGTGATTGTGCTGTGCGCATCTTTTCTGCTTCCTAACAGAGTTTCCCTCGCCGATACCGCGACGACATCGAAACCGTATGCCAAAAATTGCAATTATTGGGTCCAAAGGAATACCGGCTCGTTACGGTGGTTTCGAGACCCTCGCTGAAAACCTTGTAAAACGCCTGCACAAGCAGTGCGACTTCATTGTTTATTGCAGCGGCCCGGCATATGAAGAACACCCGGAAACCCATATGGGCGCAGAGTTAAAGTACCTGCCGCTGGACGCGAACGGCGCACAAAGCATCCCCTACGACATCTGGTCGATGATTCATGCCAGTAGCCGTGCAGACATCATGCTGATACTCGGCGTGTCAGGCTGCATTTTTCTACCTGTACTGAAGCTGTTTTACCGCGGCAAAATCATGGTCAATCTGGATGGCATGGACTGGAAGCGTCCCAAGTGGGGGCGCCTCGCCCGTGCCTTTCTGAAGCTCTCGGAAACCGTGGCAGCAAAATTTGCCGACCAGCTGATTGCCGACAACGATGCCATTCATGACTACATCGGCGATATTTATGGCAGAGACAGCTTTCTGGTCGAGTACGGCGGCGATAATGCACGCTCAGAAATTCCCGAAAAAGCCGGCGGCTCGCTGTCTGTCATCGCACTTCACAAGCACGGCAACGACGACGATTTGGTTGATACGGGCTTTGACAAATACGCTATCGCCGTTTGTCGCATCGAACCGGAAAATCATATCCACGTTATTCTTGAAGCGTTTTCCCAGGCCAACACGCTTCCGCTGGTATTTTTAGGCAACTGGTCGAACAGCGAATATGGGCAAGCCCTGCGTCGACGTTACCGGGCCAATCCGAACCTGCTATTGCTGGATCCGATTTTCGAACCGCGCAAACTGTTCGCACTGCGCAGCAATGCGCAGCTATATATACACGGGCATAGCTCAGGCGGCACTAATCCGTCGCTGGTAGAGAGCATGTCACTGGGGCTGCCGGTAATAGCCTATGACGTCGTATTTAATCGGGCCACAACCGAGAACATGGCGCTCTACTTTGATTCGACCCTAAGCCTGGTAAGCATACTGCGGCAACTTGGCTCTCTGGATCTGGAGGGCAACGCACGAAACATGCGCGAACTCGCCAAGCGGCGATATTCGTGGGCCACTATCGCCAGCAAGTATGCAACTTTGTTTGACCTGCCGAAAATATCGCTGCCTGACACTGCGGTTGAACAGTCACTGCCCGAGCCGTCCGCCCGCCCGGCGGCAGCGGTCGAGCCATTGCGGCCCATACACAACACTGACGTTTCCGCCAAGCTGCCGCGCGTGGAATCCAACACAGCGCCTTAAACCGTCTTGCCCACGCCCACCGTACTGCACGGGTCCCACAACTACTACATTCCTGGCGGGGCCGAACGCTACTTCTTTGAACTCAGCAACCTGCTGGAACAGCACGGGCACAAGGTTATACCGTTCTGTGGCGCATCCGACAAAAACCGGCCGAGTGAATACTCGGACTATTTCCCACCGGCGATAGATACGGCCAACCCGTCGTTCACCGATGTTTTTCGCTTTATTTACTCCCGCGATGCCCGACGCTATATAAAGCGCGCCATCCACGACCTTAATCCGGACATCGCACACCTGCATATTTATCACGGCAAGCTGACCAGTTCGATACTCGGCGCCCTCAAGGAAAATCACATCCCCATTGTTCAGACCCTGCATGAATACAAGTTGCTGTGCCCGGTGTACTCCTGCGTGCGTAACGGAAAAATATGCGAAGACTGTCACGGGAAACACTTCTGGAAAGCACTCGTGCACCGCTGTAACCGCGGCTCATTAGCCAGAAGCACGGTAAGCATGGCTGAAAGTTACGTGGCCAGGATGCTCGGCGCTGTCGAAAAGGTGGATCACTTCATCGGCGTCAGTCAGTTCATGACCGATAAAATGCTGAGCATCGGCGTGCCTCGGAACAAGATCAGCACGGTTCACAATTTTGTCGACAGCGAGAAACTGCGGCCGGCCGCTGAGCCCGGCAAGTACGTGCTGTATTTCGGCCGTCTGGATGCCACCAAAGGCTTGTTTACCCTACTTGATGCCATGCGCGAAAATCCCGATCTGCAGTGCGTTATTGCCGGCAGCGGACCGGACGGTGATGCGCTACAAGCATACGCATCGCAACACAACATGCCGAATGTCCGATTTCCGGGTTTTGTTGAAGGAACCGCGCTGCAAGACATGATCCGTGGCGCGGTGTGCACGGTGCTGCCGGCGGAATGGTATGAAAACTGTCCGATGTCGGTACTCGAATCACTGGCTTACGCCCGGCCAGTAATCGGCACACGGATCGGCGGAATTCCTGAGCTGATTGATGACGGCCATGACGGTCTGATAGTGGAACCTGGCGACCGGGAACAATTATCGGTCGCGCTGCGCGAGCTTGGCGGGAATCCGCAGCAATCAGCCTTGATGGGCCTTGCCGGCCGCGAAAAAGTGGCGCGCCGCTTTTCGCCAGCTCATCATTACGCACAGATTCGCGCGATTTATGACCAATTATTGAGCGCCTGAGCGACGTGGTTGCACAACTCGATAAACAATACATCCTGACAAGGCCCTCCCGGGCTCTGGCGCGGGCAGTCAGCTACGCCTTTTTCGAAGGTCGTCCGCTAACCACGAAAGGTCGCTGGATCAATCCCTGGTTAAAGCGCCGGGCCGCAACAGTCGCGCGTGGCCAACCGCTAAACGAAGTGCAGCGGCCGCTTTTCATATTGGGCACAGGCCGATCCGGAACAACCGTTCTGGGCAAGATTCTCTCGTTACACCGGGATATAGGCTGGCTCAACGAACCAAAGTTAATGTGGCATGTGGCCTACCCGCACGAAGACCTCAACGGTAATTACACCGATGCTCCGGCACGATACCGTCTGGGCGCAGAAGACGTCACCGCGACCATAAAGCGTGCGATGAGCAACCAGTACAGCGCCTATCTGGAGATAACGCGTAACAAACGTGTGCTCGATAAATACCCGGAGCTGATTTTCCGGACAGACTTTGTAAAAGCGCTGTTCCCGGACGCTCAGTTCCTGTTCCTGGTCAGGAACGGTTACGCAACCTGTGGCTCGATCGCAAAATGGTCTGAAACTCATGGGCAATCCGACAATGGCGGAACTGCGGATTGGTGGGGAACCGACAATCGGAAATGGCACACGCTGGTTGAGCAACTGGTGCGACCGGACCCGGAACTCGGGCCCCACGCAGACGATATAGCAGCGATGGACGATCACACCGTCATGGCGGCTGTTGAGTGGACACTTAGCATGCGTGAAGGGCTGGCGCTGCTGGAACGCCACCCCGATGACACGCTTATGGTGCGCTACGAAGAACTGACAGAATCTCCAGACGACACCCTGAACAAACTTTTTCAGTTCAGCGGGTTATCGTCTGACCCGGTTGTCCTGGGCTATGCCAGAAAGATACTGCGCCCCGTTCGCCAACCGCCGCATGTGGAGCTACCCGCTGCGGTAAAGGACAGCTTCAATCAAGCCATGCACCGGCTTGGCTACCCTGCCAAATAATCTCCCTGACCACTACGGGCGGCTTTCAAACGAATAGCCGAACACCTCGATATCCTGCGCATAAAGTTCAGCCACCCGGCCCCGCGTCTCGGCATCGTAATAGCTGGAATAATGCTTATGGGCAGCCTCTTTACGCATGCCCAGCAACTCCCTGAGTCGGTCGAGGGCTGTCAGTGCGGCACCGGACCCGTCATCCACATGCGGCAACGTCACCGGGCTCAGCTTCAGCAACTTGCACACTTCATTAAAGTCCGCCTGCAAGTTTTCGAAGCGACCCACATAATTGACGCTGAGCTCACCGTTGTTATCGAGCAAGAACTCACTTTGCGGCAGAATGTGGCGATAGGTATCGCGCATGCTTGCTTGCGGAAGTTGATGCAAAACAAAATCACTAAAGCTGAAGCGCAGATAATGTTTGCGATAGCGATATTCTGAAACCAGTCTCGCCCATGGGTTCCGCACGAACGCAAAGCGAAAGGCGGAATCAAACTGATCCTGAGTCAAATAGCCAAGCTCCACGTATTCGCGGGCAGTCATATGCGCCAGGCGCTCAGGCCCGCGGGCGGGATCGTCATTCGCGCGCAGCAACAGAGGAGCTCTGTCCTCCCAGCGCAATCCCAGCAAGCCGAGAAAGTAACTTTCGATACTCTTGCCAGCCGTTTTAGGTATATGAACGAATAAGCAGTTATATTCCTTGCAATACATTGTCGCCCCAGTGGAGCTGCTCCTTTTTAAAACCGTTCATGGCTTCGTCGAAAACCCGCATTCCAGACTTGTTGAAGCAACCGGTCAAACGCGCACTCTGGGCTTACCGGCGCGCCACAGCGGCCTCCAGGCGACTGCCCGATCTTATTGTTATTGGTGCGCAAAAGGCCGGCACAACCAGCCTCCACGCCTGGCTGACCCAGCATCCGCAAATAGTACCGCCTTTCGAAAAGGAAGTTCATTACTTTGACGGCGGCCTCGACCCTCACACCGATAATTTTGTTAAAGGCACAGACTGGTATCGTGCGCATTTCCCAACCGGGGCGGTTGCCGCTGGCAAAATTGCCTTCGAAACCACGCCGCTGTATCTGTTCCATCCGCTGGCCGCATCACGAATAAAAGAGCAGGTACCAAACGCAAAACTGATCGCGGTGCTGCGGAATCCGGTTGAAAGAGCGGTCTCACACTATTTTCACACGCGCCGCAACGGCGGTGAAACATTCGCTATGGCCGATGCCTTTGCTGCCGAGGAGCAGCGGCTGGCGGTAATCGGTGAGAACTACTCATCGCCCAACTATATTCGTCACTCGTATAAAGCACGCGGGCGATACGCAGAACAGCTTGATCGCTACATGCAGCTGTTTGAGAAAGATCAGCTACTCATAATTGATAGCGAAGGGCTGTTCGAACGACCAGCGGAGTACATGCAACGGGTTTATGCATTTGCCGGCGTAGATGCCCGCAGAACAATTGGCGAGCTAAGAGCACGCAATGTTGCGCCACATAAAGACAGGGTCGACCCGCAGCTGCGCGATGAGCTCACCAACTATTTTCGTCCGCACAATCAAGCGCTCTACGAAATGCTCGGTGAAGAGTTTACCTGGTAGCCGAATCCGGAGACCAGAAAGCGCGGCCCGAACGGGCGATTACATCATCCACCAATGCGGGATCAGCCTGATTTTGCAAATTCCACAGCGTGGCTATCATGCCCAAACCCTTACTTTCGCTGCCTCTCTCACCCATACCCGCGACGTAGCGGCTGAAGCCGGAAATATTGTCAGTACGCTCACGGGTGGCGCCCAAGACCTGGTGCCCCGCATCTGCGAAGGCTTTGGCGGTGGGGAAGGCAGCTGAATCCCAGTAATGCCAGTCGCAGATGACGATATCCTTCGGCAGCTTTGTCCTGAGGGCCGCGTAGCCGTGGTTGCCGTGCATATTGCGCCGGACCATGTCAGGAAACTCCTCGTAGGCAATGAGCATGTCACCCCACATCCAGGTGCGTATACCACGCTCTGCGAGGAACGCATGAAGCTCCCGTACCGAATCAAGAAACAGCTCGGGCGGCAACATGTCTTCATCGGCAGCAGGCCACTTTTTGCGCTGCGCGGCAGTCCACTTTGCCCGCGCAATGCGCGGGAAGGCACCCTCTACTTCGTCATGCCCGATGTTTATATCGGTTGGCTGCGCCAGGTCGATAATTTCTTCCAAATGCGCAAACACGCGACGCACAGTCTCTTTGTTGCGCGGGTCATACGTTGCCTGGTTGTACATCAGCTCGGGCGCCGTACCCTTGAAAAACCGGTGCTGTTTGGTCAACAAGGGAAGATGCGGAACCACGTTCATCCCGCTGGCTTTGGCATACTCGATCACGGCGCGAAAATCATCGCGGGTCATTGCATTGGGAAGCGGCCTGATACCTGCCGCCAGCAACTGCACATCGTCCGCAATGTACAGCATCAATGTGTTCATGCGGGCGCGGCGGGCTTTATCAATCAGAGCTTTCATGTCCGGCAAGCTGGCGTTGCGCATCACCAGATGCTGAGCCCTCACGCGCAAACCGGCCTGATCCGCGAAGATGCCATCCGCGAGCTTGCCGCTCTGCTGCGACAGCATCTCGGCGACACGATCCGTGCCGAAAAGCGTGGCAGCACGGGTATTACCTGTAACCCGGACATTGTTACCGGCAATCTCTATCTGAAAACTGTCACGCGCCGGATCGCCGCCAAATTCCGGCACCAGCTCCACGCTAAGTCGTAAATTGTCTGTAAACTCATGATCGAGCTGCACGAAAGGATTGCTAATAATTCCGTAAAACCCGGCCGCAGGGGTTTCCGCCGCGCAAGAAGTTGTCACAGCAGCACCGAAGATCATACTGACAGTCAGAGCCAATGCAGAAATTTTGAAACGAGAAAAAAACATAACGTATCTTTAGAATGACAACCGTGAATACCAACCCCGCCAAGTATGCCTGACAAGAACGCATCATCGTCAGATTTAGTGCTGCCAAATCTGATTCTAATTGGAGCACAAAAAAGCGGGTCTACCGCTGTTTACGACTGGCTCTCCCAACACCCCGACATCTATGGCAACCCGGCAATGAAAGACTTTCCGTTTTTCTGCAAACCGGAGTACTTTGACAAAGGCCTTGACTGGTTTGCCGGGCATTTTAAGGGACACCGCGACGAGCCAATAGTTCTGCACGGCTATGTGCACTACCTGTTTCTGGCTGAGGAAGTGGCGCAACGGCTCAAAGACTTCAACCCCGACCTGAAGTTGATTGTATTGCTGCGAAACCCTGTAGAAAGGGCCTTTTCCGGATACCTGCAAGCACGTAAAACGGGTAACGAACATACTGCCAGCTTCGAAGATGCCATCACAGCGGATCAGAGGGGCGGACTGCAAACACTGCGTGACAAGGTCGACCGAAGCTACCTGACACATGGCCTGTATGCCCGGCAGCTGGAAGCCTACTTCCGCTACTTTCCGCGCGAACAGATACATCTGGAACTCTACGATGCGGTGCGCAGCGAGCCGGCAGCATGCTGCGCACGACTGTTCCGCTTTATCGGTGTAAACCCCGGGTTTTTGCCGCAACTGCGTCGCAAAAATGTTTACGGGCGGCCGCGGATTGCTGCACTGGAGAGGGCCGTTCAAAAGGGTCTGCCCCACGGACTCGTGCACAAACTAATACCGCTCAGTTTGCGCACCCGACTGCGTCAGGCGCTGCGCACGCTCAACACCGCCCCGGCCGATAAGCCCATCATGAATCCGGCGACCCGGTCACAACTGGCAGACTTCTACCGCGATGAAATCACGCACCTGGAATCGCTTACCGGGATTGATCTGCAATCGTGGCGGACTGTTGATCCTGCAACCAAAGATCCAGCAACACCATAGCCACGCCGGCAAACAAAAATAAGTACATCCGCACGTACGATAAGGTCAGCAGCAAGGCCAGCAGTGCAATGACCGCCAGCGAAACCCGCAATGCCCGAGCCAAAGCCTCATCTGCTGCGGTGTCCGACGAATTACCGCCAGCCGCAACGGGCCCCAAAAGGCGAGCGACAACAACCATGAATGCAATAAACCCCGCCAGCGACACCACCCCGCCTTCCAGTGCCAACCTCAGGTAAAAAGGATCCAGCGCGCCCAAATCGAGCGTCTCGACGATATTGCGCGCATACCCGAAACCGAACAGGGGCGCTTCAATCAGAAGCAGAGGCACCGTCACGTATGCGCGGAAACGGGCTTCGGTACTGCGCGCATAGGCATCCCCGAACAACAATTCATTCAGCAATTGATCGGCAAACAAGGCCACAACAGCCACCGCGCACAACACACCAGCGGTTGCCACCAGACGTCTTCCCCACGCGGACATGCGCCGCGTAACCCAAAGGTAGACGTACCATGCAAACACCAGCAAGACGACTCCGATAGCCGCACGCGAGCCTGAGAAGAAAGCCGTGGGCAACGCAAGTACAACCGACGCAGCCGCTACAACCCGGGTGAGCATATTTGTGCCGCACCGTGCGAGATATATAACAAGTGGCAACGCCATACCCAGCAGCGCTGTCAGTTTCAGCGGGTTGTCAAAAATGCCCATGGCACGAAATGCCGAATCACGAACCCGGCCCGCAAGCACTTCTTCACCGCGCCCGCCCACTTCGTAGCGCAGGCTCAATCCCTCCGGAAATATGGGCTCTTGCGCAATAAATTCGTAGACCGAAACAAGTTGATTAAAGAACAATGACGCCATAACAAGTGTCAAAAGCAACACAATGTCCTTGCGTGTGCGCACGTAGCTCACTACCAGCAACAATACAAAAATACTGATCAGGCTTTCGCTTAACAGCTGCCCGACTACGCTGAGATCAAGCCTTCCGGTAAAGAGGTTGCCGACGAGCCGCGCCATTAAATAGGTCAAAAGTGCGATCAGTGCCCCCGGGTGCCTTGAAAGCACCTGCCACCCGTGCCTGATTTCAGCTGAACCCCAGACGAGCCGCAGCAAGTACATGGCAAGCAACATCAGCAACATCGCACGCTGCATAGTCATCGCAAAACCATCATCGGCGAATCCGAGCGAAAAGAACCGCGGATAGATGCCGTAGAAAAGCACAGCCACCAAAAAGGCCGCTTTGCAGTCGTAAAGCAGTAACCCGGCGAAGGCCACGACCGTCACCAGGAACAGTAAAGTCACCTCCACAGCGGTACCACTCCAAGCCGACGCCAAACCAGCCAAGCCGCATAGAGATTATTAATGACCATACCCGCTGCGGACGCAATCGCCGCGCCCATGGCCTGCATTTGGGGTATCAGGACTATGCTCAATAGCAGTATCACTATGCCACCCGCAATACTCGACATACGATGATCTTTCTCATGCCCTGTCATGATCAGCATTGATCGTACCGGGCCTGTCAATGCATTAAACAGCTGCCCTGCGGCCAGAACCCATAATAAGCTGCGCGCCACGACGAACTCCTTGCCAAACAAGCCGAGCAAGAGTTCAGGCAACAGTATCAGCGCCAATGTAACCGGCAATGACACCCCAGCCATCAGCAGCGCAGCCTGTCGCGACAAACGGAAGAAAGTCGCACGATCGCCTTCGGCCCACAAAGCCGACATTTTTGGTGCCAACATCCGGTTAACCGGCAGGGTAGCAAAAACCGTTAAAGCGGCGAGTCGATTGGCAGCGGCAAATAACCCGATGTGGGTGGCTGTGCCCCACAGCCCGAGGAAAATGACCGGCGCCCAGGGCTGCACAACTTTGTTTATCAAGTCGGACACTGCCAGTGAGCGGGCACTCGCGACGAGCGGGCCGAAGTCGTAGCGGACTCCCGGTAGCGCCGCTAAACCACTTGAGCGCAAATACCATGCAACGCTGATTACCAGTGTCACGACAGCCGCGCACACATATGTCATGACAACATTGCTTAACGACCATTGAACCGGCAGCAATGCAAACGCAGCGACACTCAATAGCGGCAACAAGCCGGTTTGCACCAGCACGGCGTCCGCAACACGCTTTTCGGCTTGCAGAAACTGACCATGAATCATCAGCAGGGCAAGCGGGAACAGTAGCCATAACAATCCCCGCAACACGTCGCTCAGCTCAGGCTTGTCAAACAGCGCGCTGGAAACAGTATCTGCGCCGGCGTACAGCAGAATACTGGTCGCGAGGGCCAGTATGCTGATCAGTGCAACGCTG
Source organism: Gammaproteobacteria bacterium (assembly GCA_030426355.1). GTDB lineage: Bacteria > Pseudomonadota > Gammaproteobacteria > Steroidobacterales. The sequence goes on along the minus strand of JAUHYQ010000003.1, from coordinate 345,370 downwards.
CGCCGGTAAATTGTGCCGGCCGCAGGCGCTTCATCACGGGCCAGGTGGGCAGCCACAAAGCGCACTACTGAGCCATCGAGCCCGACCCGGCAGACCACCGCCAAAACCGTCACCAGCGCCAGCGCCAGATAGAACAGGCCCGAGTCGGCCGCGCCCAGTAACCGCGCTATATAAACACCGAACAGAAAAACCGCGATGGCAGCGATAACGCGGGCTAAAAGCCCTCCCGTGGCTCCGCGCAGCAGATCGATAAAATGCTTATCCAAGCTAACGCGAGGAGGTCTGACCATTAATATCGGCGCGCAGCCGATCAAGGGCGAACAGCAGAAAGCACGAAAAAACGCCCAGCAAAAAGCCGATTGCGAGGCCTATGACGACCATAAAAGGCCTGTTAGGGCTGATATAGCGATCGGCGTCCGGCACTAAAGCCTGACTCAGAACCTCGAAAGCGAACTCTTCCCGTACATTGGCCATGGTGCGCAGATTAATCTGACTTTCAATCATGAAATAAATCGCCTGCCGGACTTCCACGATGCGCGCTGTTTCGAGTTCCTTGTTCAGGTAATCAATGGTCTGATTGGCCTCATCAATTGCCTTGCTGCGCAAACGCTCATTCAGGCGGCTTATCAGCAGATTCACCCACGCCGCGGCTTGCTCGCGATCCGTCCATTCAATGGCAACCGCCAAGATTCCGGGGTTTGCCTTGTCCTCGATAACGCTTAGCAGTTCTTCCTTGAAGAACACATAAGCGTCTTCTGGTGTCGGCACATCGCCTTCATCGGCTGCCAGCCACGTGTTGTTTTCTGCATCCCACTGCGATGCAAACAACACCGGCATAAGATTCTCTGAGCGAATAAAATCAATCAGAAACTGTGGCGAGCGTAATGTCACCATGCCTTCTGCCAGCGTGTTTTGCTGCGACAGCCGACCCAGTGCCCCCATACCCGGCACCGATGAAAAGCGCGAAATAATCGACGACAAATCCCCGCCGGCCGACGAGGTGTCACTGGCGGCAGCCACCAGCGCCTCCGCCCGATATACCGGCGCTGCAAGCAGCGCTGCAAGCAGAGCGGCCGCGACACAGACGACCCAGACACTTGCCAGCACCAGTCGATAGCGTTTCAGGACTCTCAGCAGCTCGCCGAGGGTGAGTTCTTCACCTTGATGCTGCGCCGGCATGACTAGTTAGAGATACCGTTAATGGCCGCGACAGCAACTGCGGTGTTGTATGCGATCTTGGTAATGCTGGCCCAGGATTGCAACCTGAAGCCACGCTGGGTATCCAGAGGCACAACGATCGTATCACCCGGCTGAATCTGTGTAGCCTCACCGCCCCATTTGCGGCCGGCTGCCAGCACGGCACCGTTGGCACGCACTACATAGATGCCTTTCTTAGCCGCATTGGGGGCCAGTCCGCCACTGCGATCAATATAGTCGTCACGCTTTAGTTTTTCGGCATACAGATGAGAGGTGGCAAACTGAACCTCGCCGATCACCGTGACCGCCTGTGTCTGTTTCGGAATGAGCAGTTGATCACCGTCTTTGAGCAACACATCGACAGCCTCACCCCCTTCAGCCAGCAAGGCTGGCAAATCAATTACCAGGCGGCCGGTTGCATCTATGGAATTGAGCGATGCCAGCAAGGCCGTACCCACGCTTTTGGCATCAACGACTGAGGTGTCTTCCAGTGTAGTGGCTGCCTGCAACGAGATTGACGCAATATCGCTACGCAAGCGCTCGCGCAGAGTGGCCAGCTGCTGCTGCTCACGCAGTCTCAGCTCCTCACGCAGAAAAACACTGCCCTCAGCAAACGCGGCATCGGTCAGACCGCCGGCACGCTTAATTACTGACGACAGGGTTTCGCCCTGCCGAATCGAATAGGTACCGGGATAACGAACTTCACCTTCAAGGGTAATGGTGTCTTCATTCGCCCAATCCTGAATGCGACGCACGGTAAGAAAGTCGCCCGGACGCAGCAGCGCATCAAGTTCACTGTTGCCGCTCAGCACATCGGTGAGGCTCAGTTCGACCAGCTCGGAAGTGCGCGTGTTCTGCCCGATTACGCTGTACCGCGTGAGCTCGGCTGAATCGGTGTATGCCGACTCCAGCAACGCCCCGGAAGCCCGCAGCAAATCGCTGACACGCATGCCCGCTTCGTAGGGGTACTCACCGGGAACCCGAACTTCGCCGCGCACCGTCACCCGCTCATAGGGCGTGTCGGCCCCCGACTGCCGGCTCAGTTCTTCCAGCAGACCGCTCACAACCACGCTTCGGCTAAACGGGTTCTCCGGGTCGTCCACCAGCGAGAAAACGTATGCCCGGTCGCGCGCCTGCAAAGCCACGTTCTCCGTCGCATTCGGATTGCGCAACGCCTCGGCAAGGTTGGCGGAAATAACCTGAACGCGCTTTTCGGGGCGCGTCTCGCGACGAATCAGCACGTATTCCAGATCGGCCTGCGGCAATAAGTCGTCCAGGCTATGAATAAGATCGGTCAGCCGCATGTCCGGACGCCATTCAAAACTGCCCGGCCGTTTCACATGGCCGACGAGGCTCAAACCGTCATCAAAATCAAGCAGTACCGGGGGCACCAGCAAGATATCGCCGGCCTGCACCGACTGCTCCCGGCCCTGCGTAGTATTCAGGTCAATGCCGCGGAACGACCGTCGCCAGTCGCCCTCAATCCTTTCCAGGCGGGCACCTTCGGGATACGCATCGGCACGCAAACCACCGGCTAAATCGATCACCGCACTGGCGCTCGCGGTCTTGCCGCGCAACTCATAAATGGCCGGCCGTTTTACGTACCCGCCAATGCCGACTGTGGCACCGATGGGCGGAATAAAAATCACATCGCCGCTTTCCAGCCGCTGGTCATCACGCGCATCACCACCCAGCAGCAAATCGTAAAGGTCCAGCGTGGTGACCACCCTGCCGTCGCGCTTTAACTGGATTTTCCGCAACGACCCCACATCGCTGACACCACCGCTGACAAACAATGCATTGGTGATGGTGGACAAACCGCTGACAGTGTAAGAACCGGGCCGCTTGGCATCACCGGCCACCACAACATTTATTGACCGCAATGAACCCATCGTGACTGCAGCGCTGGTGCCTATCAATTGTTCCGCTACGCGATCCAGGATGTCCTGTTTAAGCTCCTGAAAACTGCGGCCCATGACATTGATCGGGCCGATACTCGGGAAGTTAATGGTGCCGTCACGGGTTACCACCAGGCTGTATTGACGATTTTCCTTGCCAAACAACTGCACATCCAGTGTATCGCCTGGCCCCATGCGGTACTCATTCGGCACGGGAATGTCGGTCGCCGGAGCGAAGGTGGTCGGCACGCCTTCAAACAAGTCGTACCCGAACGGTGTCAGGCGAATTTCACGCTCGAAAAAAGGCACGTCACTTTCAGCATTGCTAGCGGCTGATTGCGCTTTCAACTCGTCCAGCGTTTCCGGGGTAATAACCACCGGCTTGCCGTATTCGTCCAACAGCGGATTGCCTTCGGCATCGTAAATCACGATCTCGGCCGGCGGAGCCCCATCATCCTGCTCACTGGTGAGCAATTGGGGAAATACCAAGGGCGATTGCGCCACGCTGCCGCCAGAACTCAGAAAATTGTTCAGCAAGGCTTCCCGTTCACTGGGTGACATTTTTTGCAGAAGGTTTAGCTGCACCGGATCGAGTTCGGCCGGGGATTGTGCCCGAACCGCGACGGAAAAAGTGCTCGCAAGCGTAAGCCATACCAAAAATAATATGACCGATTGCAGTCGGGTACTAAAAGTCATGCGCGCTGTGACCTGCCGTCATGTAGATAGTTTCTTATTATTATGGCGCTCTTTGTTAAGGTGCTTCTGGTGATGCTTCCAGTAGCCGCGCCTGCACAGCCTGCCGTTCACGGAAGACTGACAGGCGCAGCAAGATAGCATGTTCGGGCTCCGAGCGCATTCCCGGCGGCTTAGCTACATCCAGTTGTGAATCCAGCGGGTGTTCTTCTGGAACTGTTTAGTGGCTTCCATTTTGTCGCCCGGCACGTGCTCTAGGTAGGAGCTGTGGTCGTAGCGGGTTCGGTATTGATCGAACACGGGGCGATACAAATCCATATGCACATCGGGAATCCGGTGCTTGGCCCGAAAGTGCGCGATCGGAATCATCGTAGTACGCCGGGTTTCAAACACGCCGCAATTCTCGATTTCTATACCGCGCGGCCCGAAGATGGCTGAATTGCCCGCCGAACCGTAGTTCGTGTCGTCAAAAAAACCCGGCAGGCGTTCGCCGGTATTCACGCAATTATTCGTGGCAATGGTATAGACGCTGTTGTGATACGAAGTCAGACGGAAGTCGTGATACTCGAACCCCCCTGTCGCGACCCGGCAAACAATTTCCGCGCCTTTCATGGCCATGCAGCGAAATAATTCCGGCTCAAACTGCACTGCCGACATCGCAATATTGCCGATATCGGTCTGCACGACCGGCACAACGGCATCCAATCCGTACATTTCGACAAACCGGTCGTAAACATCGTAAATCGTGGTTGTGTATTGTTCGACGGGCCACATACCGCGCAAATTCCGCTGCTTCCAGTGATTTGCAACAACGCCCTGAGGCCCCATCAGAATCATCTGATGCAAGACGTGACCGGGCCAATCCTGCTCATCTTTAAAGTAGGCGCCAAAGACGATGTAGCAATTGTATTGTTTGGCCTTGGCCGCAACCGCGGCAATTTCCGGTCCGTCCAGAGTAATAGCCAGCTCGTAGTGCTGTTCCTTCGTCCACTGGCTGAAACCCGTGATCGGAAATTCATGAAACACCAGCAGGTCGCTCGGCGGGCCGCCACTTTGCGCAATATCGATACACTCCAGAAAATACTGCAGGTTGCGTTCAATATCCGGACCCGGATTGGCACCGTTGACGCCACCTACACGGGTCTGCACGGCACTGACGAAAATCATGTCGCGACGCAGGTCTACCGTGGGGTATGTACCGTCCTCGCGAACCATTTCAGGGGTGGGGTTTACAGCCATTGTTATTCTCCCGGCGGTCACTCGCCGCCTGTCGGAGCGCAGTGTAGCGCAGGACTTGCCGTTGCCGGGCAACCGCTATAATGTTGATTATCTTGGTGTTCGCTGCGCGGTATACCCGCCGCGGGAGTAAATCATGCGGTACAGAAATTCTTTTGCATCACGGTTTCTTTCAGTCTTCGGGGTGATCCTTGCGTTGCTCGCTTTTAACGCCACCGCGTCGGCCGAAACCTTGCGAGTCAGCGAGGAAGGGCGACGCGCCATCAGCCCCGAAATCGCGATCGGCCCGGACGGCGCTATCAACGTCATCTGGCTCGATAAAGGCCTGACGGCCGATCGTCCGCCGCCCAAACCCCGTAAACCCGGCGAACACAGTCACCTGTCGTCCACCGATCTTTATTTTGCGCGCTCCGAAGACGGCGGCAAGAGTTGGAGCAAACCGGTGCGCGTGAATGATGCCGATGGCGAAGTATGGGGCTTCTCGGTTAGCAAGCCACGCATTGAGGTAGGCCCTGCCGGAACCATCCATGTTTTCTATCCCGCCAATGATCGCTCGGCGGATTTAGACAAAGACATAGTCAGCGCGCGCTATCGCCGATCAACCGATAACGGCAAGAGCTTTTCCGCGCCGATCACCATGAACCGTCCAGTGCTGAAAGACCGCGAAGACGTGCTCGGTGAAGGTCTGGCAGCAACGAACTCCTTTGGCACCATGGGTGTAGCCCCGGATGGAACGGTCATTGCCGCCTGGCAGAACGTTTCAACCATGCGTGACTCAGCAGACGGCGCCGATGCCATCGTGGTGGTATCGACAGACGACGGCAAAAGCTTCAGTGAAGAAATCATGGCGGTTAAAGGCAACCGGGTATGCCCCTGTTGCCAGCTGACACTGGCATTCAGCAAAGATGCCGCTCTGATGGGCATGCGTTACCTGTTCGAGGACGGTCGCGACAGCCAGCTGGTTCGGTCAACCGACGGTGGCCGCAGTTTCGATATGGCCGGCAGACTGGATCTGGATCCATGGCCGATTGACGGCTGCCCGCTGAAGCCAACTGAAATGGCTGTCAGCGGCGATGTGGTCTACGCCGCCACTTACACCGGTGGGGAAGACCCGGCCGGGCTATATTTCACCGTATCCACCGACGGCGGCAATACCTTTAGCGGTAAACAGCAGGTTCACGCCGCAGCCGCAATCGCTGATGCACCCGCACTCACGGCCGACAGTAGCGGTAACGTGCGGCTGGTCTGGCACGCTAAAACCGATGCCGGGCGACGCCTCTACACGAGCACATCCACCGATCAGGGCAAATCACTGTCCGCACCGGTTGAAGTCGCCACACCGGCGGGTAAATCGATGCACCCGGCCAGCGCGGTCGCGGCGGATGGCAGCGTCTACGTAACGTGGGAGCAGGAAAACGAAGAGGTCTTTGTTACCAAATTACCCTCGCCACTCGCCAAACTGAGCAGCCGCTGATGCGGCTCGGCTAAGCTTAAGACTTATGCGCGCTGCACTGCAGACATTCGCGGCGGTTACACTGCTTGCCGCATCGCACGGAATCTGGGCAGCTGACGGGGATGCAAGATTAACGGCCATTGATGCAAACGGTCTGCGCGTTGCGCTCGAAACGGTTCAGGCCGACAGGGATGCTGTTGTACTGGTCAATTTCTGGGCCACCTGGTGTAAACCCTGCCTGGAAGAAATTCCACTGTTCATGGAGCTGCAAAAAACCTATGGGCCGCAGGGCTTCAAGCTGGTGGCAGTGTCGCTAGACGAAATTGAAACCCTTGAAAGCACGGTTAAACCGTTCATGCAGAAATGGTTCCCGGAGTTCCGCAGTTACATCAGTACTGAGTACGACATGGACGATATCGTCAGTGTCGTGGACAACGGGTGGAACGAGGTGCTTCCGACCAGCTACCTTTTTGCTCGCGACGGTACTTTAGCTGAGCGGCTGCAAGGCAAATATTCCGCAGCCGAATTCTCCAGCAAAGTCGACGCACTGCTCAACCCTTAAGCCCCGGCGCAGAGCGCCTGACGCTTCGGAAAGCCCGTACAGGCGGCGCTGTGCGCGACTGCTAACCTGAGCATATATATCCATAAGGGGAAAGGCATGCTGCACGAAGTATCCGGCGACATCTTACTGAGCGACGCACAAGCCATTGCCCACGGGTTGGCAGCCAACGACCCCATGGACCAAGGCCTCGCTCTGGCGCTGCACAAAGACTACCCGGCCATGCACAAGGACTATCACCATTGGTGTCATACCCAGCAACGCAACCCGGGTGATGCATGGATATGGGCCAGTGCCGACGGTAAGCGCATCGTCAACCTGATTACCCAGGAGGGCGGTTATGGCCATGGCGCGCGGCCTGGCAAAGCATCGACCCGGTCGGTCAATGCGGCACTGCGGTCCCTGAAAAAAATCATCAAAAAGGAACAGCTGCAGTCTGTCGCGGTGCCTAAGCTCGCAACCGGAGTTGGCGGCCTGAGCTGGGATGAGGTTCGGCCGCTGATCGAGAATCAGCTGGGTGAGCTCGATATTCCTGTCTACGTTTACTCAGACTTCGTACCGGGACGCAAGGCCAGCGAGCCCGCATAAAGGGGTTCCCCGGGTTCTTGCCGGCGCGCAATCTGGCCGGTTTACGCACGACGCGCCATCAGTAAGAATAAGCACCATGCTTATTCTTATCTCTCCTGCGAAAACACTGGATTTCGAAACGCCTGTCAAAGCCCGCGGCGCTACCCAACCGGAATTTCTGCCACAATCGGAAGCGCTGATAAGCGAGCTACAGGCATTGACACCGGATGGCGTGTCATCACTGATGAATATCAGTGAAAAGCTTGGTCTGCTGAACTTTGAGAGATTTATGGACTGGCACACGCCGTTTACGCGCGAAAATGCCAGGCAGGCCGTGTTCGCGTTCAAAGGCGACGTCTACACCGGGCTCGAAGCCGGGGATTTTTCCACGGCAGAACTGAAATTCGCTCAGAAACATCTGCGCATATTGTCCGGCCTTTACGGCGTTTTACGGCCAATGGATTTAATTCAGCCCTACCGGCTCGAAATGGGCACAAAGTTTGCCAATGCGCGGGGCAAAAACCTGTATGAGTTCTGGGGTAATGCGATTACAGAAAGCCTCAACAGGCAACTCAAGTCACTCAAGGCGAACACCGTGGTCAACCTCGCCTCCAATGAATATTTCAAAGCCGTGCATAAGCGTCAGCTGGACGCAGAAATTATTTCCCCCGTCTTTAAAGACCTGACCAACGGCAAGTACAAAATCATCAGCTTTTACGCCAAAAAAGCCCGCGGCCAGATGGCCGCCTGGATCATCCGTCGGGGCATCACCGAAGCAAAGCAACTGAAAAAATACCGGGTAGCCGGCTACAGTTACTGCGCTGACATGTCCACGCCGGCAACGCCCACTTTTATCCGAGACTCGGCGACCTGACGTTCTGTCGCCAAATAACGCGGGAAATTCCTAATGACCAAAATTCTGAAGCGTCTGGTATCAACCCTGATACTGATCATTGGCGTGCTGTACCTAGGCCTGATTGCTTACGCTTACTGGCCCACCGGGGGGGAAACCGTCAGTGCAAGGGAACTCGCAACCGCTGAAGACAAGTTCGCCACGGCCAGCGGCCTGGAGTTTCGCTACCGCAGTTATGGCACGCCGGCACCTGACAAACCCAATGTCCTGCTGCTGCATGGCATGGGCAACAGCCTGCAGTCCTTCAGACTGCTTGCGCCGCTGCTGGCCGATGACTTCTACGTTATCGCCGCAGACATGCCCGGTTTCGGCCTGTCGGCAAAACCGGCCGACTTCGACTATCGGGCCGGCGGCATGGCGAGCGCCATGGGCGCGTTCGCTCGTGCCATTGGTCTGAAGCGCTACGCGGTAGGCGGTCACTCAATGGGCGGCGCCATCGCGCTGCTGATGGCCGTCAACGAGCCGGAAGTGAGCGGGCTGATATTGATGAACCCCGGCATCATCAACGACGGGGTACCGAAGATCACCCGCTACCTGCCCTTTCCGTTCCAGCGCATCGCAGCCAAACAATTCGGTGATCGTGAATTTCGCGAAAGCTTTCTCAAGGTGTCATACGTAAATCCGGATATCGTGACAGAACAGGTCATGGACGACCTGCAACTCGCAGCCCGCACGGACGATTATCTTGTCGGTGCCACCAGCATGATGGGGCAGTATGAAGACCCGGTCGGATTGGCACCGCTGGCGCAGGTAACCGTACCGACGCTCATTGCCTGGGGCAAACAGGATCGCAACAAGGATGATGCAGAACTGCAGCAATTGATCGAGGGCCTGAGCAACACGCGTGTGGATGTCGTAGAAGTTGCCGATTCAGGCCACTATGTGCATGAAGAAGGCGCGGTCCCGGTCGCAAAGGCCATGATCGAAGCGGCCCCCCAATGGCGGTGATGCCATTTTTACTCCGACCCCAATTGTTGGTGATGCCATTTTTACTCCGACCCCAATTATTTTTACTCCGACCCCATTTATTCAGGCAAAGAAAAACCCCGCCGAAGCGGGGTTTTTCATATGAAGTGCTAAGTAAAACTTAGCTTAAATCATTATTGCTTAGGCTTTCATCTTGCGACGGAAGCCGAGCAGGCCGATAGCCGAACCGAACAGCCATACAGCTGCAGGAACCGGCACAACGGTAGTCGACAAAGTGAAATCATTCAAAGTGTCAGTACCGTTCGGGTTCGCCAGATTACGGCCTTCAACCAGCAGAGACAGCGTGGTGCCGTCGAACGTAGCTTTCAACCGAGCAGGTGCATCCGGTCCACAAGCAGGATCACCAGCGTTTGAACCACCGGGCAGGGCGCAAGCACCAGGTGTAAACGCACCGTCACTAATGTTCCAGGCAAACGGCATGCCGCCTGTAACACCCGGTGAACAGTTGGCCGCCGAAAAGTCCGTGCGTGCGCAGTCAATGCTGCCTACGGTGCCAAGACCAGTAGCCAGGTCAACGGTTACGTCTTCCCAGATACGCAGCCACCAGCTATTGCCACCTACGACAACCTGATCACCAACTTTACCTGTGATAACGAGCGAACCGCCGATAACGTCACCAGTGGAATCATCATAAGTGATGCTGCCACCGTAGGTGCCATCGAACGGAGTAAGCCCCGCCTTGACCGGGTAGGGTGCCACAGCAGCGTCATCTTTCCACTGGAAAGCAGGATTAGGCGCACCAAGTTCAACCAACGGAATTGCAGCGCCATTATCGTAGAGCCGAGTGCTGTTAACCGAAGCATCGGCGTTGTTGTTGCTGCTAGTGCTGCTAGCCCAGTCACCGCTATCGATATTCACCGACACGATTGCAGCGTTTGCGCTAAACGAAACCAGCGCTAGAGCTGTTACTGATAGTAATTTCTTCATTACAACTAATCTCCAAATATTTATAGATTGTCTTATTAGAAATTAGAGTGTTGCGGCCCGGCTGTCTCCCCTTCGTCAAGCACCGTTCGATCACTTGGTAAAACGATCGAAAAGCTTGAGATCCGTAGCTTTGCGTCACCAGCTCGCACTGGCTTTGCCTTTGTCCTCTTTTCATCGACGAACCGAATGTAACCGGTTTGGGACAACGAATCAAAGCGTTTTTACATAACCGCGAAAATACATTTGGAACTGGGAAATGCAGTCGCAGAGCCAGTTTCATTGAGCCGCACAAGTGCCTGTATTATATGATGACCTGTAAGAGCAGCCTGAAATGGCAAAGCTGACAAAATCCGCTCTATGTTGCACTGCCGCATAATTGCAGGTGCAAAACGGACCCTAATTTTAAAAAGGGTCCGTCCGGTTCCCCGGACGGACCCTTTGCAACTCCTATGGATGCCAACGAACGATGCTCGTGGCTCCATAGAGATATCTCTAGCTGCGAGTCAAATGGCGGCGACGCAAGCCGAGCAGGCCCAGCGCCGAGCCAAACAGCCACACTGCGGCCGGGACGGGCACGATTGTCGGAACCTGTGATCCCAGCAACAGGTTATATTCACCCGCTGCAGCCAGCGGCACGAAACCACCAACCCAGGACGTGAGGGTATTGATGGCGAAAGGATCCAACAGATTATTAACATCGACGGTGCCTGCGAAACCGGGGCCGTCAAGCGTGTCGCCGTATGCATAGTAATTGTCAGCACCAACCCAGTCGGTCAGCGCCACCAGATACCCAAAGTTCTCCAGTGGGCCGCCGCGACCCATGTAATTGCCACCGTATTGCATACCCGGGCCACAATCAGCATTTACGGCACCGTTGCAAACCGATGTGCCCGTCAACAGGCGCATTTCTGAGCCGGCTGATTTCCAGTGGTAATCACTCATGGTTACCGTGTCATATTCCGGCGTATTCGGATAATCGGGGTTCAGATCCCAGTTAGAGGTCAGCGTGCCGACCTGCATGAGCTCGATATAGGAAACCACACCGGTCGCATCGTCGAAGGTAACAACGCCTGACACTGCCATCTCTGGGCCGCCATTCGCCGTGGTCGACAGCGTATTGGCGCCGATTTGACCCGGATTCCAAGTCTGCATTCCGTCCCAGGAACCGGTAACGGAATACGATACCAATGCCGCGTTTGCCGCAATACTAAAGATCAAGCTTCCAACTGCTAATGAAAGCCGCATGACTAATCGACGCATATTCATTCCCCTCAAAAGAATCATTTAAGTTATAGGCAACTTTTCTGCCCCCGTGGTACTCGGGTTTTAGCAGCAGTAATTCGCCATAGACGACAAGCTACATGTGAGGGTCGATGCCGGGAAGAACTGTTTCTATAACGCGATAGTTTCTATTTCGAAACTATTTTTTTATGAAATTTGCTATATGCAAAGAGTGATAATGCGCAGTGTGTGGAAATCAGGCACGCGGATAACAATTAACACCAAATCAAATTCATCAGGATATTTGCCAAGCACATGGATACTTCGACCACCCGACCACTCATTGATATTTCCGATCAGGAAGTTCAGGAACTGATGTTTGAGATTTTTAATCTTCTTGCAGACCAGTTTGATGGCGATACAACGCTGAACAGCCTCCGCATCGGCAACTACATTGGCTTGAAGTCAATTTACTATAGCGACCCAACCAACAACACCGACATCTCGAGAACCCTCAACATCTCGCCATCCACGGTTTCGCGACTGGTAAACAACATGGTGGCTTTGGGTTATGTCGCCGAAGCCAGTCACCCGAGCGATGGCCGGGTCCGACTGATCAGTATCACGCCGGGCCACCCCGATCAGCAGGCTCTGGAAAGCCGTGTGAAGCGGGTTATAAAAAATGGTTTCAGATTACGGCGAGAGGGTTGCAGTTAAGGCGCGGCGAACATCAATAGAGTAAGTGGTGGCCAGGGGCGGAATCGAACCACCGACACGCGGATTTTCAGTCCGCTGCTCTACCAACTGAGCTACCTGGCCATAGAGAGGCGGGGCGTATTAGACCCACGCGCCCGCGGTGAGTCAAGCAAGCGCTGACGATAAACCTACTTGGGTACAAATGCCTGGGGCGGCTCGGAGCCGTCGCCAAAAAAGAATTTCTCCATCTCCTGCTCCAAAAAGGCCCGATCCTTGGGTTCAATCGGTACCAGACGGTACTCATTAATAAGCATGGTCTGGTGCGCCAGCCACTGCCGCCACGCCTCCTGTGACACCTGCTCAAAAATACGGCGGCCCAGATCACCCGGATACGGCGGGCGATCCAGCCCCGGCTTTTCTTCATTGAGCAATATGCACTGAACGGTTCGACTCATGACTCTCTGCTCGTCGGCTTATTAATCTTGGTTAGCAACCGGGAAACGGGCGCTGCCAGTCCGGCAGCCTGCGGTGAGCGAGTGTTATACCAGAGCCACCCGTCACCTTCCATGACGCCCGAGGTTGCCGGCCCGGGCACAGTCACTTCCAGCGGCTGCATATCGAAATCAAAATGACTAAAGCTGTGCGCGACGGCGGGCCAATCTCGGCCCGCAACGCGCTCAGCACCCAGATGCAGCCCGGCCCAGCTTTCGGCCGCGGCCTGATCGGCAAACTCCGGAAAGCTCCACAGACCGCCCCAGATACCCTGCGGGGGGCGTTTCTCCAGCAGCACGCATTCGCCCCATCGCACCATCAGCACCACCGCTGACCGGCGTGGGCGCACTTTTTTGGGCCTGGTACCCGGGATAGTGGCAACACGGCCGGTCGCCAGCGCCTTGCAACCTTTATTAAGCGGACATGCATCGCAAGCGGGCCGCGACCGCCGACACAGGGTTGCGCCCAGGTCCATAATCGCCTGCGTGTAATTCGCCACGCGTTGCTCTGGCGTACATTGTTCCGCCAGTGCCCACAGTTGCTTCAGGTTTGCGGTGGTGCCGGGCCACCCTTCGACAGCAAAGTACCGCGCGAGCACTCGCTTGGCGTTGCCGTCGAGTATGGGCTGGCGTTGCCCTGCTGACAGCGCCAGAATCGCGCCTGCCGTGGATCGCCCTATTCCGGGCAAGGCAACGAGCTGATCCAGTTGCTGCGGCAATTCGCCGCCGTATTTATCAATCACCATACGCGCTGCTTTGTGCAGATTGCGGGCTCGGCTGTAGTAACCCAAACCCGACCAGTGGTGCAGCACCTCATCTTCACTGGCTGCGGCGAGTTCCGCAACGCTGGGAAACCTCTTTATAAAGCGCTCGAAATAGCCCTCGACGGTCGCAACTTGTGTCTGTTGCAGCATGATTTCCGACACCCACACGCGGTAAGAATCAGGGTTGCTCTGCCAAGGCAAATCCCGTCGCCCGTGCACGTCCCACCAGGCCAGCAAACGCTTCGCAAAATTATGATAAGCGCTAGTCAAATAACTTAAGTTTCTTTTTTAATTTGTCTTCAAGGCGTTCACGCGCTTTCTCTGTAACGGTGTCCTTTAAGAGATCACCCAAATCAACCCCCACCTTGGGGTCGTCGATAGGGCCTTTTACGTTGATCGGTATGGTCAACCCTTTTAGCTGGCTAACCGTATCAGCGGTATCGGCCGACTCGTCTGCAGCGGGTGAATCGACATCTGGCGAATCAACAAGACCCGGTGTATCGACCACGCGCGCCTGCAAACGGTAATCCATCACAGCATCGACTAGGTTGATGTTGCCTGCCCCGGTCAGGCGCATAAACGGTAACGTCGCCTTAAAGTCCTGGTTGCTCGCCTGCCCACCGGCAAATTTAAGCGTGCCGGAAAACTCACTAAGCTCCGTGCGGGGATTATCGGGCCTGGGCGGGGGTTCTGTCTGTTTGATCAGCGCTTGGGCTTTGCGGACCTCGTACCAAAGATCCACACCGCGATACATGCCCTCCTGCAATTCGAAAGCTGCATCGCCGCTCAGACTCTTCAGCAATTCGCCGACCGTGTCGCCACGACCGTTCGCCGTTATACGCAAATTGCCGAAACCGGCCAGGTTTTCCATATCAGCCGTGTCTGCCAGCAATTCGGCGAGCGTGATGCCTGTCAGTTTTTCATCAACCGCAAGCTTTGGCTTGCTGCCCCGAACATCCAGACGGACATCGCCGGCATAACTGCCGCCGTAAAGCGTTGCCGTCAGCGGGTGCAGCCGCAGCGCGCCGCTGCCAGAGGCCACAGTGACATTGACGTCCGACAGCTGAGCGCCTTCGAATATCAGCTCGGCAATATTGATGTTGCCGTTAACATTGAGGGTACGCAGCGTGTCCGCCGGCACGTCAATGCGTTCATCATTGATGTTTGCCGCAGCGGTGTTCGTATCGTCCGCGCCTGACTCCGCCGCAAGGTATGCATCCGCATCGAGACGATCAACCTTTAGTTCAAAAGCCAGCTTCTCAGATTGCAGGTCAAGCAGCTTCACCCAGCCCGTAATGCGGGTGGCATCAAGCTGCATTGCCAAATCACGCAACTCCGCCTGGTTGCCGTCGGCGCTAAGTACCGCTGCAGCGTCAAGCTCAAGGCGCACAGGTTGTTCCGGCAACAAGCCGTCCGCGAGCAACGACAGCCTTATGTCAGTCGGCTCGCCGAACACGATCCGCCCTGCGGAAAAATCAAGCTCGGTCAGATGGATGCTATCGCCGGCAGCGAGATCGCTGTAGCGCACCTCGGCATCGCGGACGACGATCCCGTCGATATTCAGCACCGCGGCAGGTGCGCCCGGTTCCTCGTCGCGCACGTCGTCCGGTCTGTCGTCGCCGGCAGCGGCAAACTCCCAGTTGACCGATCCGTCCTTGCGGCTGATCAGATTGACCGACAGCCCGTCCAGAGTAACCTGACCGATACGCAATTCGCCACGCGTCAGCAAAGGCCAGAGCTGTACGCTGAGATCAGCACTGGCCACACGAATAAAACCGGACTCGCGCCCGCGCTGCTCTTTAGCAGCACCCTCCTGCCAACTAGTGGGGTTACCAGCAGAAACGGAATTCAGGCGCAGGCTGCAACACGGGAAAGCGCCGAGCTCTATATCGCCATCCATGGAAAATTCCCGGCCGGTCTCTTCACTCAAGGCATTGAGGATGTCGTCGCGGTAATCGTTCGGATCAACGAACAACACAACTGCCAGGGTCAGTAGCAGCAGTAATGACAGCAGGGCGCCGACAAATATCGCGCCGTATCGCAGCAGGGTCTTCATAAGTCAATAGTATGCGGCACCGACTGGGCGCGCCAATAAATCAAAGCCGGGAATTGAAAAAATCAGGGCAATAGCCGGGTGCGCAGCTCATGAACAGAAAGGAACCCCTGTTGCGCAAGCTGCTGATCAAGCCGCGCGCGCTCGTCATCGCTGATGGACGTACTGGCCACCCACTGCACCAGTTGGATCAGAACGCCGTTTATTTCTTGCTCGCTGCGGGCACTCTCTATGCGTGCGGCATATTTCTTTTCAAAGTATCCGTGCGGATCAACCGCCATGGCAGCAATCATGCGGGCAAAAGTCAGCGCAAAATCGCGCAGCGCAACACCCTGCTCGGCCAATAATTGATCTATACCCGATGCCATAAAATCACACGTGAATAAATGTTAGAGCTTTTGGTCTTCTTCTTCGGCCAGATAGCGGACAAAGCGGTTGTCATCATCCACCAATATAACTTTAGGCCTGATGGGTTTGTCCGTGTATTCGAATGCCATGATAACGACTTCTTCGCCCGCCCCTATCATGTGTGCCGCCGGACCGTTCATGCAGATTTTCCCTGAACCGCGCGTGCCTTCCAGCACATAAGTTTCCAAACGGGCGCTGGATGTGTTGCTGGCAACCAGCACTTTTTCATTCGCCCACAGGTCGACAAGATCGAGCAAATCCTTGTCGATCGTGATGCTGCCTATGTAATCAGGGTCGGCCTGAGTTACCGTGGCTTTGTGAATTTTGGCTCTTAACAACGAACGCAACGAACCGTCTCCTGCGGTCTTGGGGGCGCTCATGCTACCAGAAAGCTGGCCGCGCACCGACCCACCTGAACATCAATGTTTACAAGGGTTTTAGCCGGCCTGACCGAAAGTTTCGCCGCCTTTACTCAGAAACAGGGCCTCATCGTCCGTGGTGTGACGACCCAGCACTTTGTTACGGTGCGGGAAACGGCCATAGCTTTCAACGATGTCCATGTGTTTAACCGCAAATTCAGAAAAATTCCGGGCAATAGCCCGCCACTCTGGCGGTGCCTCGCTGACCATAGCCTGCATCAGCGCAACACCGGAACGCTGCACGTCCAAATCCTCGCTGTGCTGATAAGGCATCAAAAAAAACGCCTGTTCAGGAACAGTAAGGCCGGCCAGCTGGCCGAGCGCCACGCCTGCCTGCGCCAGTGCAATCACTATTGGATCGTAGCGGTAGACCTCGGCGGTACCGCGAAAAATATTGCGGGGAAACTGATCAAGCACAATGATCAATGCGAGACGCCCGCGGGCAGTCTGCAGCCAGTCATCATAATGGCCAGCCGCAGCATCCGTTAACGTGTCGCCGTATAACTCCCAGATCAGGCTGTCGGTGGCCGCATCATTGCCAAACCAGAATGAACTTCTGGCCTGTGCGGCCTCGGGCGACTCGAGTGCATCTGCAAACCAGAACTCCAGTACTTCATCCGGATGTGCCATCTCATCCCCCGCCTGCGTTCTAACGGTGCTGCAAGGTCGTGCCCTGCGCAAGCAATAATACTAAAGGCTCTTGATTATCAGCGCCACGGCCGCCGTCGCCGACACCAGCAGCACCAGCGGTCGGATATTGGATTCTGCCAATCGCCGCATCAGCCAGTTGCCCAGACCATAACCCATCACGAAGCCCGGCATCAGCCACAGTCCGGTAAAGAACTCCTGTCTGCTAAATCCGCCGAAGATGCCCAACGCGATCAGGATAAGCACCGAACAGCAGGTGTAGAGCAAGGCCAGCGTAGCGCGCAGCGTGGCTCCAGACTGACGGTGATAAAGAACCGCCAGCACCGGTGCGCCAATGCCGGAACTACCGCCCATGATGCCGCTAACCAGGCCGGCGATGGTTGCGTTTCTGCGGTTGAGCGCCGCATGCAACCCGGATGCCGTGATCAGCACCGCACACAAAATGACCCCGCCAAAAAAGACTCCAAGCTTCTCAGGACGGATCATTGACAGCGACCATGTGCCAATAGCGACGCCCGGCAAAAAAGCACACAGAATGGCGGGCACATTTCGATAATCGATGGCAGAACGTTCCTGCCAGGCCATCGGCGCGGACAACACAAGCGTCGCGAATATGAATGCCCCCGGGACGTAAGCGATATCAATCATCCCGAGTAGCGGCACCGCGATGAAGCCGCCGCCAACGCCGCTTACCCGCTGCACGACGGATCCAACCGTAATAACAACGGCTGCGAGCAACAAACTCAAGGATTATTCGCCCATGGCGGTCTGACGCGAAACCTCAGGGCTGTAATCCGCCCACGGCGCCGGAAAACGCATGGCAACGGCTGAACACGCCATGGCAAAGACCGTCAGCATGACGTACATGCCCCCGTCTCCATACATTACCAGCAGCGCCAACGATGTTATCAAAAAGGGCTGATGCGCAAACGCAACCTTGCCGTTGTTGGTCGCGCGCAGATTGTGCGGCGGCGAAACAAAAATATCCCACCAACCCACCTGATAGTTAAGGTTGTAGGCCGACAGCACGCCGACCAGTAACAGAGCATTCACGATGCCCGGAAATTTAAATTGCTCGAGCATTGCGTACATGGAAAGGTACAACAGGCCCGCGCACAAGCCCCACATCACACCGTGAAACAACGCCGGCAACAAATAAAGCTTGCGACCATGCGTCAGCGTCCCCCGTGGCCACCAATACACGTAGCCCCATACGGATACCGCCCAGCAAAGAGCCACCAGCGCGAGCCAGACCGCGTCACTGCTGCGCCCTGCCGGGACCAGCGGATTCGTCAGGACGTAGCCCAGTGCACCGCTGACCCAGCTGAACAACAGCACAAAGCAGTAGTAAAGCCAGGCTCGAATCCATGCCAGACGAGGGCTGTAAATTTTTGGATCGTGATTCGCCCGCGCGGCAAAAAACACGCCACCGAGCCCAACGCCCATAACAATCACAGCGAGCATCGCCCACCGTAACCACGCCGGTCCGCCAAAAGCGGCACCGGCGAAATAATCGGTGGGGGACATTCGCCTGACTAAACCCGTTGGAACCTATCAGTTACAGCCAGCAGCCGACTCGTTGATCGGCACCGAAACATCAATACCGGCTTCCTTGATGGAATTCACTACGCTGACCAGTGTGTCAGCAGTTGACTTGGGATGCGCCACCACAGCAATGCTGGCTTTAGGGTTCTCGGCTTTGCGGCGAATGATCTGCGCAGCAACGGCACGCTTGTCGATACGCAAGCGGTCAAGCTGAATGTCGTCGTTAGCACAAATAACCAGCGTGATCGCGTCGGACTTCTCTGTACTGACCTCGACATCCGGCGGCTTGTTGGCGTCAAGCGCGATCTCTTTAACGAATGTTGCGGTAACAATAAAAAAGATCAGCATGATAAAAACCACGTCCAACATTGGCGTCAGGTCTATTTTGGCCTCTTCTTCGTCTGCCATCATCTGGTTGGCGCGATCTATGCGACTCATTCGTGCTTCCTCGGTGCTCGGTTCAAACGTCAGGGGGGTGATACTACTAGAAAATGCTCGCGGGAAAATATACGGAGAAAAGACTATGGCTGGGGCCGGCCCGCGTACAAAAGCCCCAGACCCGCCGCACCCAGCACCCATCCCGGCCATACCGGGGATGTGGCGAAAGCCAGCAACGCCGCGCCCGCAAACAGCATGACGGCGCCTGCAAAACCGAAATAGCGGCTGCGCGCCCAGTTTCGCAGCATGGCCTTGTCGGGGCCCAGCGGCTTTTCATCCTGATCCACCCGATCCATCAGCTTGCGAACGACTACGGGCAATCGGTCAACCACGTACCGAATCTCCGGTAACTCTGCGCGTATGCGCCGCACCATGGCTTTAGGCCCGGTGCGCTCCTCCATCCATTCGCGCAGCACCGGCGCGCCTGTCTGCCACAAATCGAGCTCGGGATAGAGCTGCCTTCCCAGCCCCTCAATATTCAACAGTGTTTTCTGCAGCAGCACGAGTTGCGGCTGAACTTGCATATCAAAAGAGCGCGCGATACTGAACAAGCGAATCAGCACCTGACCAAAGGAAATCTCTTTTAGCGGTTTGTTAAAAATCGGCTCACACACGGTGCGGATAGCCGACTCGAATTCATCCACCCGGGTACTGGCCGGAACCCAACCGGAATCCACGTGCAAGCGGGCAACACGATGGTAATCGCGATCAAAAAACGCCATAAAATTTTCGGCCAGGTAACGGCGGTCGCGATCATCCAGGGTGCCGATAATTCCGAAATCGACGGCGGCATACTTCGGGTTGGCCGGATCGGTGATATCAACAAAAATATTTCCCGGATGCATGTCGGCATGGAAAAAGTTGTGCCTGAAACACTGCGTAAAAAAGATCTCAACACCATTCGCGGCAAGTTTGGGTATATTGGTACCTGCTCGACGCAGCGTATCCATATCGCTAATGGGCACGCCGTGTATGCGCTCCATCACCATGGCGCGTGGCCGGCAGTAATCCCAGTAAACTTCAGGGACATACAGCATGTCCGAGCCCTGAAAATTACGCCGCAGCTGCGACGCGTTTGCGGCCTCGCGCATCAGGTCGAGTTCGTTCAGCACGGTCTTTTCATATTCCGCGACCACTTCGACCGGCCGCAAGCGGCGCGCTTCTTTCCAGTATCGACGAGCCATGCCCGCGATTGCGTACATGACCTCCAGATCCCGCTCGATCTCGGCCCGCACGCCGGGGCGCAGCAGTTTCACGACAACTTCCTCGCCGCTGTGCAAGCGCGCCACATGCACTTGCGCAATGGATGCTGCAGCCAGTGCTGCCGGATTAAACTCCGCAAAAATCTCGTTCGCAGGCCGACCGTATATGGCCTGTATTTGCGCCAGCGCTTCCTCTCCGGGAAACGGCGGCATCTTGTCCTGCAGTTTGGCCAATTCGACACCGATATCCGGCGGCAGTATGTCCTGACGGGTGGAAACGGACTGACCGAACTTGACGTAAACAGGGCCAAGTTCCTGCAGTGCTTCGCGGATACGCACGGCCCGCGGCTTGTCAGATTTGCGCTGCCCCCAGGTCCACGGCGACAACAGAAAAATAAAACGGAACGGTCGTAACAAATGAACCGATGCAATCAGATCATCCAGCCCGTGCTTTACCAGCACGCGCTGTATTGCCAGCAATCGGAATAGCAGCCTGAATCGCATGGTTATTGTTTTTCTGCTCCGAAACCCGCCATCAGCTATTCCCGGCGGTGGGGATTTGCTCGCCCAGCCATTTCAGGCGTGCTTCCAGACGATCGACCGCGACAGTCAACTCGTCGACATCGGCACAAAATTCTTCAATCTCGACGGTGGTCGCCAATGCTGCAGCTTCCTCCGTGAGGTATTCGCCAACGCTGCGGCCAACACTCCGCCGGGCTTGAGCGGCCCAGCTCCGGACACTTCGCGCGACATTGCCGACCTCATGCGCCACGACATCACCGGTGGCCCTGGAAAGCAATTCTTCCCAATCGGGACGCACCAACTGCAACAAATAGCGAAATTGCTCGGCAATCTCGGTGTCACCCGTAACCCTGACAGCGCCTTCGCGTATGAGGGCCTCCGGATCACTGCCGGACATTCGGGCGAGACTGACAGGCGTCCCTGATAGCGTGGCGTCGGGCGATGTTGCAATTCCCGGACACAGCCGCAACTGCCGGTCTTCGACCACAAAATAGGCCGCCAGTGCATCACTCCCAGGCAGTATCTGCAGGATTTTACCTTCCAGTCGTTCACACATACCGGCCGCTGTGGTCGATTGCCTGACACCGCGATTCAGCAAGGCGGCGGCGGGACCGTCGGCAAATCTGGCCGCCAGCTCTTTAATAAGGGAGTTTTGTTCCATTCAATACTTGTATCCCACGTGCAGCGCCACAACTCCGCCACTCAGGTTGTGATAACGACAATCTTCCAGACCCGCAACTTCCATCATGCCTTTCAGCGTCTGCTGATCCGGGTGCATACGGATGGACTCTGCCAGATAACGATAACTGTCGGCATCATCGGCGACCAGTTTTCCCAGGGCCGGCAATATCTTGAAAGAATACGCGTCGTAAACAGGTTCCAGCCATTTAATGACCAGCCTGGAAAACTCCAGCACCAGCACGCGGCCGCCGGGACGCGTCACCCGCGCCATTTCGTGCAGCGCCTGCTGCTTGTCGGTGACATTGCGTAAACCGAAAGCGATGGTAACGCAGTGCATGGAACCGGTATCAAATGGCAATGCTTCGGCATCGGCAACCAGTGACGTGATATTGGCGGCAAGACCCTTATCAAGTAGCCGGTCACTACCGACTGCCAGCATAGCCGCGTTGATATCGGTATGAAAAACGTGCCCCCTGGGCCCAACCTGTCTGGCCAAACCCGCCGTGATGTCACCGGTGCCGCCCGCCACGTCCAACGCTTGCTGCTCCGGCCGCAACCCGGTGCGCGCCAGCATATATGCCTTCCAGAACCGGTGCATACCGACGGACATCAGGTCGTTCATGATGTCGTAACGGGAAGCGACTGAATCGAATACCGCGCGCACACGATCAGCCTTCGCGCTGCTGGCGATAGTCTCGTAACCGAAGTGAGTGGTGTCGTTGTTTTCGTTATTCACAGAGCGATTATATGTCGGCTTTGCGGCATCCGTCGCGGGGATGGCAGCGACTCACAGCAGCGCGTCTAAAGAATGTAGCGCGAAAGATCCTCATCCTGCGCCAACGCGCCCAGATGCTCGTCAACATAGGCCGCATCAATAACTGTTTCCTGACCGCTGCGATCCGCAGCCTCATACGACACGGTTTCAAGCAGGCGCTCCATCACCGTGTGCAAACGCCGCGCACCGATATTTTCGGTTTGCTCATTCACCTGAAATGCCACTTCAGCGATACGCTGCACACCGTCTTTGGTATAGGTCAGCTTCAGGCCCTCGGTTTGCATCAACGCCGTGTACTGCTCGGTCAGAGAGGCATCCGGCTCGGTGAGTATTCTTACGAAATCGTCACTGGTCAGAGCATCAAGTTCGACGCGTATAGGCAAGCGGCCCTGCAATTCCGGAATCAGATCGGACGGCTTGGACAGATGAAAGGCACCGGAGGCGATAAACAATATATGGTCGGTTTTGATCATCCCGTACTTGGTGTTGACGGTGCAGCCCTCAACTAGAGGCAACAAATCACGCTGCACGCCCTCGCGGGATACATCGGCACCCTGCGTATCAGCACGCCGGGCAACTTTATCGATCTCGTCAATGAAGACAATACCGTTTTGCTCGACAGCTTCCAGCGCAGACTCTTTAATATCGTCCTCGTTGACCAGCTTATGCGCCTCTTCTTCAACGAGTAGCTTCAATGCATCCCTGACGCGCAACTTGCGTTCCTGAGTTTGCCCCTGACCCATGCTTTGAAACATGCCCTGCAGCTGGCTGGTCATCTCCTCCATGCCTGGCGGCGCCATAATCTCGACACCTATCTGCGGTGATTGCACTTCAATTTCGATTTCCTTGTCGTCCAGCTTGCCCTCGCGCAGCATCTTGCGAAACTTCTGCCGGGTCTCGTTTTCGGTCGCCTCGCTGTGTGCCGGCGGCGGCAACAGCGCATCCAGGACGCGATCTTCGGCGGCGTCCTCGGCACGATGCTTCACTTTTTCCATCTCCAGTTCGCGCGTCAGCTTGACGGCGACATCGGTCAGGTCGCGAACAATGCTGTCGACCTCCCTTCCCACATAACCCACCTCGGTGAATTTGGTGGCTTCAACCTTGATAAAGGGCGCGTTGGCCAGCTTGGCCAGACGCCGCGCGATCTCGGTTTTGCCGACGCCAGTGGGGCCCATCATCAGGATGTTCTTGGGGGTGATTTCGTTGCGCAGTTCTTCTGCGACCTGCATGCGCCGCCAGCGGTTGCGCAGCGCTATCGCAACAGAGCGTTTGGCCTGATCCTGACCAATTATGTGTTTGTCCAGTTCCTGGACAATTTCACGGGGGGTCATTTGTGACATGAGTAATCCTGATAACTGAGGGCGGTGAAGAGCTAGCGCGTTGGCAGCGTTTCCACCACGATATTTTCATTGGTATACACGCAGATGCTCGCAGCAATTTTCAGCGCGTTGCGAACAATCTCTTCGGCGCCCAGCTCGGTGTTGTCGAGCAAAGCACGTGCTGCGGCTTGCGCAAATGAACCGCCCGAACCAATCGCCATAAGGTCGTCTTCGGGCTGAATAACATCACCGTTGCCCGAAACGATAAGCGAGGCTTCAGCGTCGGCAACACACAGTAACGCTTCCAGCCGGCGCAAACGCCGATCACTGCGCCAGTCTTTGGCCAGCTCGATCGCGGCCCGGGTCAGATTGCCGTATTGCTCCAGCTTGGCTTCGAACAACTCAAACAACGTGAAAGCATCCGCCGTGCCGCCGGCGAAACCGGCTAGCACCCGCCCGCCCGCCAGGGTACGAACCTTGCGTGCGTTGCCTTTCATAATGGTGCTGCCCATGCTGACTTGTCCGTCGCCGGCAATGGCGACAACGCCGTTGCGACGCACCGACACGATGGTGGTACCGCGATACTGTTCCATGTGAAAGCCCTGCTTTGTCTTATCGTTATTTGCGCTGATCCGTTTTTCTGGCCCGCTGCGCTCGGGGGTGTGCTTTATCGTATATCTGGGCTAAATGCTGAAAATCAAGGTGCGTATATATCTGGGTGGTGCTGATATCCGCGTGGCCCAGCATTTCCTGTACCCCACGCAGGTCACCGGAAGACTCCAGCAAATGGGTCGCGAAGGTGTGTCGAAACAGATGCGGATGCACGCGCTGGGGCAGCCCCGCCTCAGCCGCGCGGCGTTTGACCATGGCCTGAACCGACCGCGGGCTGATCCGTCTGCCGCGGCTGCCAACGAACAAGGCCGACTCCTCCGTATTAGCCAAGTTAGCCCGCACACGCCGCCAGTCGCTAACCGCCTGCAGGGCATAACGGCCGACCGGGACGATGCGCTCTTTGCCACCCTTACCCAGCACCCGCACCGTGCCTTCGCCGCGGTCAATGGCATCCACTTCGAGCCCGACCAGCTCTGCCAGACGCAAACCCGATGAATACAGCAACTCCATGATGGCACGGTCGCGAAAGTCCACCGGCGCGTCACCACTGATTTTCATCAGCAGCACCATCTGCTCGGCGTCAAGGGTATCGGGCAGTCGCCGCGGAGCTTTGGGTGCAACCACCTCGACCACCGGATTACTCTTGATGTGATTTTCACGGATTAAATATCGCATGAACATCCGCGCGCCCGACAACCGCCGTTGCACACTGCGCGGACTCAAACCTGATGCGAATTCGGTAGCGGCATAACGACGCAGATTGTGCACGCGCATGTCGCTCCATAAAGCGATGCCCTGCTTGTCACAAAAGGATTGCAGGCAGAGGAGATCACGACGGTAGGCGGCGACCGTGTGCGGAGACAAACGACGTTCAGTTCGCAAATGCCGCAGAAAGTCGTCTGCTAACTGCCATTGATTGCTGTCCATGCAGGTACTCCTGACCGGTACCGTGCCGGTCGCGCACCCAAGTGCGTTCAGCGCACCGCCAGAGCGCAGCCCAGCAGGTCACCGAGGCGCCCCAGAAAATCCATACTCATGCCCGGATTAAAATACTCGGCGTCACGGCTGCCAATGGCAAGAAAACCGCTCGACGCATTTTCACCCAAAGGCACCAGGGCTGCAGAGCCGATGTCATCGGCATCGTCGGCAAATAAAAATTTACGCTGCGTGTCGCGAATTTTCCCGCAACGCGATTCACTGCCCTTAAGAAAGGTTTTGAACGGACTCAACGCAGTATCATCTCGCGACACGGTGCGCAAAAAACGACCGTGGCGGATAAATTCGTCAAACTCACCGTCCGTCCACTCGAACAACACCAGCACCGACTGATCGGCATTGAACGAGCTTCGCAGCATTTCTTCTGCAACTTCAACAACATGCGTGCGGCTTCCTGCAGCCATAAGGGCGGTTGCCAGTACATGCACTTTGTCGGCCAGTTCATCATTTGTGCGGGCGATATCCACCAGATCACGCAACTTGCGCTCCAGCTGCTGGTTCTTCTTTCTTAAGGTTGCGACCTGTCGCTCGATCAGCGAAACGGCACCGACGCCGCCGGTACGGTGAGGAATGCGCAGCCCGTCCAGCAAGCTCTGGTGCTGCTCAAAAAACTCAGGATGCGACTGCAGGTAATCAACCACTTCTTCTGCAGTCAGCTCGACATTCACTACCTGCGGCTTGTTAGCACTCGTCATATCGCGACAACCCCGTCGAAAGCCCGCACAGCTTCCCCGATTAACCATACGGGCGCACCCTCGCCCGGCCAGCGAACTCTGAGCTCGCCTCCCGGCAATGCAACCGTCACATCATCGCCCAGTAATCCGGCGACGCGCCCGACTGCTACTGCCGCACAGGCACCGGTACCGCACGCGCTGGTTTCACCCACTCCGCGCTCAAAAACCCTAAGGCGGATATGCGCAGGACCCGTAACCTGCATGAAACCGATGTTAGCACGGTTAGGGAACCGCTCATGGCTTTCAAGCAGCGGCCCGAGCTGCGCAACCGGCGCGCTGACAACATCCGGCACCTGAATCACAGCATGGGGATTGCCCATGGACACAACGGCCAGCTCCACAACTTCACCACCCACTTCCACGGCATAGCTATCCTGTCTGCCTTCCGGTGCCAGAAACGGCACCTTGTCCGGCTCGAATACCGGTTCGACAAGCTCCACGGCGATGTCGCCATCGCTTTGCAGCCTGGCATTGACTAAACCGCCCGGAAATTCAAGCCGCCAGATACGGTCACTGTCCCGGTTGTCGCCTGCGACATACCGCGCAATACAGCGCGCTCCGTTGCCGCATTGAGAGGCCTCACCCCCGTCCGAATTGAAGGTGCGGTAGAAAATATCGGCATCGTCACTGTGGGGCTCATCCAGCCAAAGCAGCTGATCAAAGCCAATGCCGGTGCGGCGATCAGCCAGGCGGCGGATCACCTCGGCAGCGGGCACGGGCACACCCCGGATCACGACAAAATCGTTGCCCAGCCCATGCATTTTGGTGAAGCTCAGCTGCATATGATCACTACGCGTTGAAAATATTCTGTTAAATGAGAAGATACCGGCCTCAAGTATAAAGCCATCCAATAAAAGCACTAGATAAATAGCGGACAGATCCGCGCGGAGACAACCCATGCGACACATCATGGTTCTCAACCCCAAGGGCGGTTGCGGCAAGAGCACGCTGGCCACTAATCTAGCCAGCTATTACGCCAAGCAGGGCAAAAAGGTTGCCCTGGCGGATTACGATCCTCAGGAATCCAGCCTCGACTGGCTGGCGCAACGGCCTGCAGCGCGACCGCAGATCACTGGTCTTGCGGGCCACAAGGACGGTCTTAAACACCTGGCTCGCGATACGGACGTGGTCATTATTGATGCGCCGGCGCGCTCACACGGCAAAGAGTTAACCAATCTGTTGCACCACGCTGAAACCATTTTGATCCCCGTGCTGCCATCGCTTATTGATATGCGTGCTGCCGAGAAATTTATTACTGAACTGCGCGACACGCCCACGGTGAAAAGCCGCAAAGTAAAAATTGCCGTGGTCGCCAATCGGGTGCGCGAAGGCACGCTTATTTTTGACGAACTGGATGAGTTTCTGTCGGCCATCAAGGTGCCGTACATCGCCACGCTACGCGAAGCACAAAATTATATTCGTGCTTACACCCGCGGGCTTGGCATACACGAACTGCCGGATTATTTATCCTGGCCCGATCAGGAAGAATGGGGGCCACTTACCGACTGGCTGAACTCACGCGCCGCGCGCCCCTGAGTCTTCGCCCAACGTCGGGTCGGGCAACCGCAAGATATCAGCACCGGCACGACCCTGAGTCAGACCTTTCTGGTAGGCGGAAAAAGCGCCTTCCTTATCGCCGAGTTGCTGCAACAACTGGCCAAGCTCATGCCATGTGCCGGGCTCCGGACGAATGGCTACGCTCGATTCATAGTAACTGCGCGCCTTGCCCCACAATTCGGTTGCCACGGATAGTCGCGCGGCTACGCGCAGCAATAGCGGGTCTTCAGGGCGCTCGCGCAACCAGTTCTCTACCCGTTTGAGTCGCTCGGCAGCGGCCGGTAATTCCGGCTGACCGTAGGCAACAATCAGAGCTTCGTGCCATGTCTGATTGAGGGCACTGCGCAACACCGATTCGGCTTTGCCTGCATCACCGGCGGCCACCAACGCGACTGCACGTGCCGCAATCAATTCGGAATCATCGCGCAAATGCCGTGGGACGCCTTTCCACAGTGTATTGATGCGCGCTTTTTCACCACCGCAGTTTCTTAACAATGCACTCCAGCACTGCACCGTCCATTGATCCAGCGTTGCGTTGGACATTTTGCCCAGCTTACGTAACAGCGGCAGCGCACTTTCGAGCGCAACCCAGTTCTGCTGCGCAACGTTAATCTCCGCCTGCATGCGCAGCGCTTCGGGATTGCGCGGTGACAGACCCAATATTTCTTTGAGCGTATTACCCGCCGCATCCTGCTCGCCGGCATCTAGCTGCAATTGCGCTTTAGTCAGCAGCACCGTTTCTCTGGCTCGCGGCTCCTGCTCGCCAGCCATAGCAAGCCAGTTATCGCGCCGCTCGGTATCGCCCTGCGCCTGAGCAGCTCGTGCCGCCGCCAGATAATTCAGCAACGGGGTCTCGCTGTTGCGGGCGCCCCTGGTCAGCAATTTCTCGCCACGGGCGAAATTGCCCTGACCAATCTCGATGTAACCCTGGGTAATGCGCTCCCCTGCTTTGCGCACACGGCGGCGCGCGGCCGCCTCGCCAAGCTGACGGGGAGCACGCCAGATACGAATTAATAATCGAATCGTGACATAGGCAATAATCAGCAGAAATGCCAGCACCGGTACGGACATTTCAATGACGTAGCCACGAAAATTGATCAGTACGTATCCGTTGTCCTGCAGCAGGTAGTTTGCAGCCAGGGCCCCGAGCGCCAGGACGATAATCAGAAGTAAGCCGCTTTTCACTGCTGCGTGCCGCCGCCCACGCTTTGGTTTTCTGCAGCCAGCAGCAGCTGCAGCGAACCGGACACGTCAGGTAATTCACCCGGCATTTCTATGGTCTGCAGCTCGTTCAGCGTTGTCAGCGCCGCCTGCACTGCACTGGACTGCTGATCAAAGTACAGCGGGATCTGCGCAACTACACGCTGTAACGACTGCGCATACATTTGCGTATTGCCGCTGATCAAGGTCAAACGCGCAAGCTGCAATTCTGCACGCACGCTTTCGATAACCAGCGCCTGCTGCGCCGCACTCAATTGCACATCAGGAGCGACATCGCTTTCACGGATGCTGACGATGCTGCGAAACACGCTCGTTACGGTGTCTTTCAGCCGCGACCACGCATCACCCCCGGGATCGTCTGCAACCCCGGGCAGCCCCGCCTTAAAACTCTCCGGTACCGGATTCGACAGCGGCCAGTCGCTCACCTGGGCGGCCAGCGACTGTAATCGGAAACTTATGCCAGGCACATCCACCTGCGGTATCGCTCGCAGCGCAATCAGCTCCTCGCTGAGTTTTGCGCGCACCGGAGTTAAAGCAGGGTCGCCCGTCTCCAACAGTTTTTCATCGGCAAGTTGCAGCGCGCTGGCGCCGGTACTCGGGTCGTGCGCGAGGAGTACGCGAGCGTTAGCAATGCGCAAATAATACAGCGCTTCTGAACGCAGAAAGCTGTTTCGGCGTGCCGCGTCGTCACCGGTGAATTCCGTAACGCGTTTTCCCAATGCATCAATTTGCATGTCCGCATCAGCAGTCGCGGCAACAGCTTCAGCCAGCGCAACCTGCATGTCCGCAAGCGCAGCGGCGTTCGCCTGAGTCTGCGCGGATAAACTATCCTGCACGCGCTCTACATCGGATCGCAGTCGTTCTACACGCCCAACATCACTTTGCAATTTTGCAGGCAAAGACTGCAGCCCCTGCAATTGCCAGAGGCCGTAAGCGGCTGCGATTAATGCCGCCAGCGCCAGCACCGTAGCGGCCACCGCCAGGCCGCCGGACGACGAAGCAGGACTGGATTGCCCGGCTTTTGTTTGCCCGGTATTGGCTTGCTCCGCTTTCGCGGAAGTGGCAACGGGGGTGCCCGCCGAATGGTTTTCCGAGTCTGATTGCGGATCGGGCGGTGTCATGGCGCAAGCCTGCTCAGTCTGTTAGCGACACTCCATTCTGCCACGGTGGACGCGTTATTTCAGAAGTAAAAGGGCAACGGCGGTCGGAATACACGCAGCGCAAGCAAATTCAGATAAGGCGCTTTTTCACCTGACTAACGTGGCGACGACTGACAGCTAAGGGGGCTGCAGAGTTGCGCATGCGAATGCGGTAGAGGCCCGATTCGTCGCGAGAAAATTCCTCAATCATGCTGACGCGTACCAGCGAATTACGATGCACCCGCACAAAGTCTGCCGCGAGTTCCTGTTCCAGCGTCTTAAGCGAATCTTCAATAATGTCCTCACCACCACTGTGAACCATGCGCACGTACTTTTGATCGGCATGAAAAGAAATCACGTCAGCAACACTGACCAGACGTATACGATTGCCGCTGGTGACCGATATGTTCGCCCGCGCACATAACTCCGGCGCTGTATTCACCAGATCCGCCAGTTGCCAGCGATTAATGCGGGCAGCCCGCTCCAGCGCCTTTAGCAGGCGCTCCCGGCGCACCGGTTTGAGCAGATATCCCACGGCGTTTGCCTCGAAAGCGCTGACCGCATACTCATCGTAGGCAGTCGTAAAGACGACCGCCGGCGGCAGCGGCAAGGTAGACAGGTGGCTGGCAACTTCAACGCCGTCCATGCCCGGCATACGGATATCCAGCAACACAACGTCCGGTGACAATTCGGCCACACTGTCCAGGGCCTCTTGTCCGTTGGCGGCTTCGGCCGCAACCGACCACCCGCCGATATCACCCACCATGTCGGAAAGCCGCGAGCGAGCGGGCGCTTCGTCGTCAACAATCAGTACACGCAAGTCGCCATTTGGCATCAGTCAGCACCCCGACGAGATTGAAGCGTGCGTTCGCGAGTGGCCAGTGGCACTTGTGACGCGCGCGGAAATCCGATCAGCACCCGAAAACTGTCGACAGCTCGCTCGACCTCCATGCGCGCCCGCGGGCCATAGGCCAACTCAAGGCGCTGACGAATATTATCCAGAGCAAGCTGATGCCCGCCTTCACGCTGCTCAACACCTAGCGGCAGCGGATTAGTCACCGTGATGGTCACCGTGTCATCGTCAGCTACGCCCCTCACGGTTATCACACCGCCCTCGGCAAGCGGCTCTATGCCGTGATAGATGGCATTCTCAAGCAAGGGTTGAATAGTCAGCCCGGGTATACGCGTTTGCAGCGGAACATCGTCCAGTTGCCAGTCGACGGTTAGTCGACTGCCCAGCCGCTGCGCTTCCATGCGCTGATAGACCCGTGCGACTTCGATCTCCTGCTCCAGACTGATGCTTTCGCCGGGGTTACTCAACGAGGCACGAAATAAATCCGCCAGATCTTCAACGGCACTTTCGGCCGCAGCCGGATCAGTGCGAGTCAGCGACGCAATGGTATTCATGCTGTTGAACAGAAAATGGGGGCGTATACGCGCCTGCAAGGCGGCAATGCGCGATTCCGCCTCGCGTTCAACGTTGGTGCGCCATTGATGAGTCACGTAGAAATAGCGCAATACGCCGGCCGCAACCAGCAAACCGAGTAAAAGGTTGGATGCCAGAAATTCCCAACGCGTCGGCGGGAACATGTTACTCATGTCTACCATGCGTGTGGCACTAAAGTAATGGCCGAAACGGTATATGACTTCGGACAAAACGGCGATACAGGCAAGGACCAGGCCCAGACTGAAACTTGTCGCCACCACCGTGTTGCGGCGCGAAAGCACCGGTCGAAGCAAGGTCAGGAGGCATGCGCTGCTAAGGGTCATCCACAACATCATCAGCGAACAGCGCGCGAGTTCGATAAAAAAACTGTCGAGGTCAGGGCCACGCGCGATGGTCAGCGCCAGAGCAACAAGTTCAGATATCAATACCAGCGCGATAACAGCGCTCGCGGAACTGAAATCGGGCAGGTAGCAGTTGTCGGTGTCGGCTAACTGCGAAGCATGTGACTTAGTTGCCACACCACTTGTCGATAGCACGCGCGGCATTTGCACGCTCGGTATCGATCTCGTCGTCAGACAGATATTCGCGTTCGCCGTTGCTGCCTTCGCGATAGAGGCGCCGCACCTGACTGTATTTGGTCAACCTGGCTTTGGCGAAATCGCAATTTTCAGCACGTTGCTTTTCTTTAGCCGCCAGCTCGGCAGCATCTTCTGAATCATGTTTGGCACGAATATCTTCGGCAACGCCATTAGCGCGTGCGTCGGCCTGGGCAGACTCGCGATTGGCAGCGATCAACGCCGGGTCTGTCAACCGAATGCGTAATTCGAGCACGTCCAGAGGCTGCTCACCATCTGCCTGCTGCAGCGGAGGGCGATCCGTAAAGGCAACGTGGCCTTCATCATCCACAGATTTATAGACAGTCTGTGCCGACAAAGTCCCCGATACACCAAGACCCAGCAACAGGGTTGCGGTCAGTACGCCGATACCGGTGTTCATGCTTCTGTAGAGTTCCATCATGCTTGCCTGTTCATCGATCTCAATACATCCAGATGCCGCCAATTATGGGCGGCGGACCCGCCTGCCACCTTGATGCACTTCACATCCCGGCAAGCCCGATACCGAAAAAGTGCCACGCGCAAGGGGTCGCCAAACCACTAAAATCGATAAAAATCGGTGAAATTTAGCCTAAAATCGACCTTCTGCGGCTAAATGCTGACAAACAGATGAAAAAAAGGCCGTAGCTGTAACAAGCCACGGCCTTTGGGTTTAGCTCGCTGCGCAGCGGGCCCTCAATCCCGCTGGCAGCGTTATGGAGAGGGCGCTAATCGCCCGTTTTGGCAAACTCCGGGTAGGCCTCCAGGCCACACTCGCCGAGATCGACGCCCTCGTATTCTTCCTCCTCGCTGACACGCACACCCATCAAGGCCTTGATGCCCAGCCAGACAATCAGGCTGGTAAAGAACACCCAACCGAAAATGGTGGCGATGCCCGCAATCTGGGCGCCAAAGGTTGCCTCGGTGTTTGTCAGCGGCACGGCCAACAAACCCCAGATGCCAACCACCCCGTGAACTGAAATGGCCCCGACCGGATCATCAATCTTGAAAGTGCGATCCATGAAGACAATCGCGGGCACGACCAGCAGGCCGCCGACAATACCAATGAGTGTTGCTGCCATGGGGCTTGGGGTCAGCGGTTCAGCGGTAATAGCGACCAGGCCCGCGAGTGCCCCGTTCAAGGCCATGGTCAAATCAGCTTTGCCAAACCACGCGCGCGCCAGCAATAGCGCTGCAACCAAACCACCCGCGGCTGCCATGTTGGTGTTAACAAACACCAGTGCTACAGCGTTGGCTTCTTCAACATTGGACAGTTTGAGTTCGGACCCGCCGTTAAAGCCAAACCAGCCCATCCAGAGGATCAACATGCCCAAGGTTGCCAGCGGCAGGTTGCAACCCGGGATAGCTTTGACGCTGCCGTCTTTACCGTACTTGCCTTTACGCGCACCCAACACCAATACCCCCGCCAGCGCTGCCGCGGCGCCGCACATGTGCACCACGCCGGAACCGGCGAAGTCTGAAAACCCCATGGCATCAAGAAAGCCGCCGCCCCACTTCCAGTAACCCTGCATCGGGTATATGAAGCCGGTCAGCACAACCGCGAACGAAAAAAACGACCACAGTTTCATGCGCTCTGCCACGGCGCCAGAAACAATGGACATCGCGGTTGCTACGAATACGACCTGAAAAAAGAAATCCGACAGTCCTGAATAGTATGTTTCGCCGCCGCTTGCCAGTACCTCTGCAGTGGCATTGTCGCCACGGCCGAGCACACTGAACTGACCGAGGAAGCCATCCAGAATCGGCTCGCCCGGGTACATCAAGTTGTAGCCAACCAGCATGTACATGATGCAAGCAATGGCATACAGACCCACGTTCTTGGTGAGAATCTCGGCGGTGTTCTTGGCACGAACCAGTCCGGCTTCGAGCATGGTAAAACCCGCTGCCATCCACATGACCAAGGCACCACAAACCAAAAAATAAAATGTGTCCAGCGCGTAGCTGAGTTCGGTTACCTGTTCCACTTTAAGCTCCTGTAATTCTTTTCATGCGGAATCAGATCGCTTCCGAACCGGTTTCACCGGTGCGGATCCGAATCACTTCTTCCAGGTTGCTGACAAACACTTTGCCGTCACCGATCTTGCCGGTACGCGCCGTGTTGATGATGGCCTCTATGACCTGCTCGGCTATGTCGTCATCGACCGCGAGCTCTATTTTTGTTTTAGGCAAAAAGTCCACGACGTACTCAGCGCCGCGATACAGTTCGGTGTGCCCGCGTTGCCTGCCGAAACCTTTAACTTCGGTGGCGGTGATGCCCTGCACGCCTATATCGGCGACAGCCTGGC
The DNA here is from genome assembly GCA_030426355.1 of Gammaproteobacteria bacterium. Classification (GTDB taxonomy): domain Bacteria; phylum Pseudomonadota; class Gammaproteobacteria; order Steroidobacterales. The sequence goes on along the minus strand of JAUHYQ010000003.1, from coordinate 311,153 downwards.
GCACGTCATCGAGCTTGAAAGGCTTGATGATTGCAGTAATGAGTTTCATTGCGTGTGTCTCCTAGTTCAGGATGTCGAAGCTCTTGGTGACGCCAAACACCAGACGGTTCTCAGACATGCTGCCAATCAAAAGGCCCTTGTCGCTGGCGATCCAGGCAATGGAAAAGTCAAACAGATCCTGGTCGGCGACGGTCACAGTGCCCGTATAACCGGCTTCGTAGTAATCGCTGTCCACGCCGGCAAACAAGTCATCGCCGAGCGAACCAAACTTGGCGTAAAAACCTTCGTATTCCGCGGTAATTGACCAGAAATCGTAATCAACGTCCGGGCCGCCCATGGCGTCGTACTCGCCTTTCGCGTAATCGAGGGTGAACCATTTCCAACCGCCGCTCAGGTTGATCTCCTGATAGTCCTCATCGGCATCGTCGGTATAGGTGTAAAGCGTCGCACCAATGCCGTAAGAGAAATCACCGATCTCGCCGCCGTATCCGCCGTAGAAATCGACCTCAACGCCGTCGGCACCGTCAAAGTCCACGCTGGAGGCCCAAGTGCCGACGTAAAGACCCGAATCCCAGGCAGCGTCGATGCCGCCCTGCGCTGCAGCTTTGCCGTCCGACGATGGCACGCCCCGGAACACATATTCCGAGACGATGCCTGCGTTACCCGTTACTTCCACCGCCATTGCAGGCCCTGTAACAACACCCAGTAATGCAACTGCCGTCATAGCTTGTTTCTTCACTTTGTTAACCCTTTTATGTATTGCGAGAAATCAGTGCGGATGTCACCATCCCTTCACTCCCTGACCGGTACTAAGCACGAACCGTGCCAGTTTCCGAAAACCTTTATTTATCGACGGGTTGCGAAAATCAGGCCGACGCTGCGCGCACCACCGGAGTGCGACGAACAGTGAACGTGCTCGAAAACCGTGCAGCAAACCCGGGCGAACGCCCGGCAAAGAGAACATGGAACACAGCCATGGATACACAGCAATGAAAAAAAACACCCTTGATGAGTTGGCGGGCAAACTGGCAGATGCGGTTCCCGGCGATCTGCATGACTTTGGCAATGACCTGCGCAACGACCTGCAGAACAATTTTCGCGGCCTGCTCGCAGCCGGCCTGGAAAAAATGGACCTGGTAACGCGGGAGGAATTCGATGTGCAACGCAAAGTGCTGGAGCGCACCCGCGACAAGCTCGACCGCTTAGAAGCACAACTCGCCGAACTGCAAGCCCGCGCAAACGCTTCCGCAGCCGACGACTAACGACCGCCGCTCCGCTTAATCCGTATGCAACCGGTGACCGTGCGCTGTCGCGCACCAGAGGGCGGTCGTGCGCCCGAAGTATTCGTCGAAGTTCATCTGGGCCCGGGCCTGCCGGGGCTGTCCGTGGTGGGCCTGGTCGAAACCGCAGTTCGCGAAAGCCGCGACCGCGTCCGAGCGGCGCTGCAGAATTCCGGATTCGAAATGCCGGACCGGCGCATCGTCGTGAGCCTGGCGCCAGCCGACCTGCCCAAGTCCGGCAGCCGCTACGACTTGCCGATTGCCATCGGCATACTGTGCGCATCACGCCAGTTGGCTGCGAGCAGACTGGATCGCTATGAGCTCACCGGCGAGCTTGCCCTGTCGGGTGAGTTGCGCGCAGTACCCGGACTTCTGCCTGTTGCCATGGCCGCTCTGTCCGACGGTCACTCGATTATTATTCCGCGCGCGGCCGAGGCAGAAGCAGGGCTATTACGCGATAGCCGCGTGCGGGTTGCAGAGAACCTGCTGGCCGTTGCCGAGTTTCTAAGCGGCACTAAGCCACTGCCGAGCGCTCGGCCCCAAGCATTGCAATGCATTGCCCCCGTGCCGGATCTGAGTGACGTGGTAGGGCAGTCGGTAGCGCGGCGCGCGTTGGAAATTGCCGCTGCCGGCGGGCACCACCTGCTGATGTGCGGGCCGCCCGGCACCGGCAAAAGCATGCTGGCCCGGCGGCTGCCCGGCATCCTGCCGGCACCCGACCACCGCCGGGCACTGCAGACAGCCGCGCTGTATTCGCTAAAAGGCATCGCCACGCGGCACTGGCCTGATCCGCGTGCGCCGGCCTTTCGCGCCCCGCATCACACCGCAACGGCAGCAGCGCTGGCCGGCGGCGGCAGCGCCCCCACACCCGGCGAATTGTCGCTTGCGCATAACGGCGTGTTGTTTCTGGACGAACTGCCGGAATTCAAACGCAGTGCACTCGAGGTGCTGCGTGAACCGCTGGAGACGGGCGTGATCTCCATCGCCCGTGCCAACCGCACCGTCAGCTTTCCGGCACAAACCCAACTGGTTGCCGCGATGAATCCCTGCCCCTGCGGCTACCTGGGCGACCCGCAACACGAATGCCGCTGCTCACCCGACCAGATTCGCCGATACCGAGAACGGCTCTCCGGCCCCTTTCTTGACCGCATTGACATGGGTTTGCACATTTCACGAGAACCACCGTTGTTGTTCGACGCGCCCGCTGCCGAAAGTTCAGCCGTGGTTCGCCAACGCGTCGAGCAGATGCAAGCGCTGGCGCGTGCTCGCGCAAACAAACTGAACGCTGAACTGGACACTGACGAATTGCGCCTGCACTGCCGGCCCGATGAGGCAGGGATGCGGCTTCTCAATGAAGCAGCCGACAAACTGGGCCTCTCGCACCGAGCCTGCAACCGCAGTTTGCGGGTTGCGCGAACCATTGCGGATACGCACGGCTCCGCTACCGTCTGCGCTGCCCATGTGGCGGAAGCCCTGAGTCTGCGCCCCGTGCTGGTGCGCTAAGTTTGTATAGACTGACGTTATGCAATACACCCTCCACCAGCACGGTCGAGCCGGCATAGAGTTCCTGTCGGATCTGCGCTTAATGAGCGACCGGCTGGAGCAGGTGGCCGATGCCCGGGCGGCGCAGCACATACCAGCTGATGATTCGCTGCCGGATGACATTGCCGGGCTGCACCGGACACTGACCCCGTTATTTGAAGACATCCCTGCTTTCCGGATGCTACGGCTGTGCCGTGACTGGACGCTGGAAGCACATGGCCGCGTTGCGATAACCGCCTTTGAAGAAATACGCGAGGCGGTGTCACCGGAACTCGACCGGCTGCAGACCACACCGCGTCGGCCACGCTATGCCGAAAACCCTGCTAAACCCGACTACTGGGACGGGTTCGAATTTCACAAGTCGGCCGGCGGTTGGGACGGCCATGACTACATGGGCTTCGTGCATGGTGAACTCATCCACCGCAAAATGGTGAACCCGAATTTCGCGGGTTTAATTTACGCAACACGTAAGAGTGTGGCCGCCGCGGCCCCGGTAAGTAACCCGGCGCGCATACTGGAAATCGGCTGCTGCAGCGGCCAGTACACTCAGGGCGTGGCCGAGATATTCCCACACGCCAAAATCAGTGCCTGCGATCTGAGCGCGCGGCAACTTGAACAGGCCCAGCGCTATGCCAACGAACACAATCTGGACTGGGAGTTGTTTCAGGCAGCAGGAGAAGCCACCGGGCAACCGGATGACAACTTTGATCTGGTCACCAGTTACGCGATGTTTCATGAACTGCCGATAACTGCAGCAAAATCGGTGTTACGCGAATGCCTGCGCGTCACGCGGCCCGGGGGCTATACAGTGATCGGCGACGTGAAGGCCTATCACGCATTCAGCCGCATGGAGCGCTGGGCGAATGACTACTGGAATCAGGAGCACGGCGGTGATCCATTCTGGCGCGAATACGCCAGTACCAATCTTGCCGAACTTGCCCTGGATGCCGGCTTTGCCGAAGCCAGCTGGGAAGGCCTGGGCCCTGCTCAATATCCCTTCGTACTGATTGCACGCAAAGGCACGACGACATGAGCAACCAAAAGCCAAACCTGCGCGATGCTGACGTGGACAGGCTGGGCAAAGCCCTGCTGACACTTGCAGGTGAGCTATGGGCGGTTAAAGACCGGCAGAAAATTCTCGAAGCGGTGTTGGAAGAAGCCCTGAAAGACAAAGGCCTGGCCGTGGCGGAACTGGTGGACAAGCATCAACCGGATAACGAACTCGCTGCAGCGCTCGCAAACGATCGCCAGGCTTATATCAATAGCTTGCTGAAATCTCTCGAAGGTGACTAGAGGGCAACGAGAGGATTACTTGACCTGTTCAACCAGGTAATCGACAGCCGCGATAATTTCCTCGTCAGACAAATCCACGCGCCCGCCCTTGGGTGGCATAAAGCCGGCTCCCTGAAAGCCTTCCAGCGCATGTTTGTTCAATACTTCGCGCCCCTGCGCGATACGCGCGTTCCAGTCAGCCGCGACACCGGTCTTGGGCGCTCCACCAATACCACCGCCATGACAAGCCAGACACGCAGCGTTATATACCTGCGGGCCCGTCATCAACACCGCCGCAGCCGGCGCATCCTTAACCGCCGTCACGCCCGGATCCGCTACCGCTTCACCGTCAAGTACAACGCGGCCAAGGGGTGCAATACGCTCGTTTACGGCCGCCTGATACTCGCGATCGTTCAGCATCATGCGCTCCATGTTGGCGTTGCTCACATCGCGGGCGATAACAAACAGGCCTACAGCCACCCCGATCAATACGCCGATGGTTAACAGGATAAGGTCAATGTTCTTCTGGTCGTCGCTGCTCATGTATTCATGGCTCCGGATATATTCCATGAAGGGTCAAATATTGCGGCCGCGAACACTGTGGCTGCCGGCCGGGGCGGCAAGTATACGGATAAACCGACCGCGCTGAAAGGCACGGCGCGGCTCAGACCTGCGCCCGCAGAGGTGACGAAAAATCCTGAATCCCCGCCAGCTTGCGCAGGCCGTTCAGGTCGTTGATCACAGCATGCGCGTTGTCAGGCCGGCTAATCAGACCGCGGTCATCGAGCTGCGTAAAGCTGCGGCTTACCGTTTCCTTCTTTAAACCCAGAAAATCGGCGATGTCCTGCCGCGACATCGGCAGCGCGACAGTCTTTAACTCAGGCGAATCATCGGCAAGATCCAGTGCCACGCGATGACGGTTCCGCAAATACAACAGAAATACCGCCACGCGCTCCACAGCCGTTCTTTGCCCCAGGCTGTAGATGAGATCCATGGAGTTTTCGAGCACCCGGTAGACCATATTCAGAAATGCACGCCCGGCTTCCGGGTCTTCTGACAGCCTGGCTTCAAGCATGACGCGCGGCCGTGCAACGATTCGGGCTTTGGTAACCGCCTGCACTGAAAAGAAATATCGCTCGGTGGTGAGGCCGATAAAGTTGTCGGGAAACAGAAAACTCAGCACCTGACGCCGGCCATCATTGCCGATGCGGCTCACCATAAGCGTACCGTCCAGAATGTTGTAAACCTGTTCCGCTTCGGACCCGGCATGAATCAACATTTCACCGGGGCGCAGCAAGCGCTCGGGCGCTCCCTCAAAAATATTGAGAAAAGTATCTTTTGTTGTGGCGTCGAATAGCATTAAGTCACATCTGCCGGTATCATCAGCGCGCAATTAACGGCTTGGATGCCTGGTCGCGAGATTAGATTATAGTCTTAGCTTGTGCGCCGGGGCACGGATGCCCACCTTTATCTTTCTGGTGCCACCCAGACCGATAACACCAAAGTTTCCTGCGCCCGTAGCTCAGCTGGATAGAGCGCTGTCCTCCGACGGCAGAGGCCGGGGGTTCGAATCCCTCCGGGCGCGCCATGTATACCAAGGCCCTGCCGGTTCCGGCGGGGCTTTTTTATTGGTCGGTGCATTACTGACCGAGCGCACCCATCGTTATTCAGAATGAATACCCGATAGACGTGGTGGCAATGTAATCCGAGCTGGCGCCGCCGGTGGGCGGGTCGCTGGTATACGAGTAGCCGACACCAAGATCGAGAAAAAAGTCTTCGAACAATTCTCGTTTAAGAGACAAATCAGACTGCGCACGATATTGGCTCAAATCTTCCAGCAAAGGGAAAATTGTTGAGGTAAATGTCAGCGAAGTTTCGGGTAGCAAATTGCGGCGCAGGTAGCGAATTTCTATCCTGCCTTCAGCCTCGCGCGTGGAAGCGTCTTCACCCGAGAACGAGGTTTGCGCGACCTGCGCACCACCTGTAAGGGAAAACTGGCTCTTGTTTGTCTGGGTAATATATCGGCCGAAGGCGCCACCTACGGCCAAGCGGTTATCAACGCCAAGCTCATCGTTCTTTTCCCAACTCGTAAACCAGTCCGCAAACCAGCGGTTCGGACGAAATCGCTGATAGTTGAGATTGACACCCTGACGCGCCGTAGCGGGGAGTCCCGGCTGGTTGGTAACCGACGAATTGAGGCGCAAGCCGACCAGATAAATGCGGGTCCTGTAACTAATGTCTGCCGCCAGATTGGACGTGGTGACTTTACTGGACTTCTGAGTCTGCAAGCCAAACGAAAATGAGCCGTCCAGCCGTTCCAAAAACCGGTCGCTGGTCTCAATCGGGGTGATACGAACCACTTGTTGAGCGGCAAACGCATACTCCTGATCGGCCGTCCGGACACGAACGGTATAGTCCTTATCGGCACGCAATAGCGAGCCGAAGTAACGTTTCCCGTCTGTAAGCTCAATCTGCAAGGCCTGATCGCTGGTGACGCTGACAATGTCTTCCCAGTCGATACTGACAGTGCCCATCGAATCGGTGCTGTAGCGAAGTGCGCCGAATTCCAGCGACTTAACCTCGCCGGTCACCTCGTTGCCGTTAATCAGAACAACGCTGTCGGTCTTGGCAGCCTGCACCGTCACCGGCAAGAGGATGCACAGCAGGGAAATCGCTCGCAGATTGGCGGGGTTTAGTCTAGGCATTAGCTACGGCCAGGGTGAGTTTTCAGAAATCACATTGTATCGGTCATTTTTAGCACACTGCACATAGCCCAACCACAAAGCATACAAGGGGTTACAAATAGCGCATTGTCCGCAGAGAACCATCTGGGTACCATCCGATGCTGGCAGGCATAAATAATTAATGGAGAAAGTGAGCATGTCGACTCGTAAAGTTCGCGTGGCTATAGCCGCGCTGCTCGGCATTTATCTGGGGGGTTGCGCGTCCGGCTTCAAAGCCACTTACGATTACGACCCGGCACAGGATTTTAGTGGCTATAAAACCTACGGGTGGATTTCCGAGCATCCGATGATTGTCGGTTCGACAGACCGCATACCCAGCCCGCTTCTGGAACAGCGGATCATGGTGGCCGTTGAGGAAGGCATGGCGGCCAAGGGGTTCACGAAAACGGATGATGCTGAATCCGCTGATTTCAGCCTGTCGTTCACCATCGGCTCACGTAAAGAAGTGAGAGTGGATTCTTATCCTTCTACATACGGTTACGGACGCGGCTGGGGTTGGGGCGGCCCATACTATGGCATGCCAATGGAAACCACGGTACGCGAGTACAACAAGGGCATGCTGGCCATTGACGTCTTTGACGTCTCTAAGCATAGGCCCGTTTTTCACGGCGTCGCCACAAAGTCCATTACCGATTCCGATCGCAAGAAGCTGGATGAGACCGTTAAGGCAGCCGTTGATGCCATCCTGAAAGGATTCCCTCCACAGCAGGCTCAGGAGTAATTCAACATTCGTACTTCATCATTGTTTTTGGCTTCACTGACGCTGTTCGCAATTCAGGTCAGTGCAGATGAGCATAAAAAAGGTGACTGGCGGTATGTCATCGAACCTTATGTTCTGGCTACGTCAATCAGTGGCAACACCAGTGCCGGGCGTGTGGCCGGCGTTCCTGTTGATGTCGACTTTAGTGACATCCTGGAAAATCTGGAAATGGCCGGAATGCTGCATTTTGAAGCCGCCCATCGCAGCGGCTGGGGCCTCATTCTGGATTACGGCTTTATGGATCTCGGTGCCGACAAATCGGTAGCCCTTGGCGGCGTTCTGGATGCCAGCGTAAAGCAGGGGATCCTCGAAGCCATTGCGACACGGCAGATTGACGCGGCCTCCGGGTCACTGGAAGCGTTGGTGGGCATTCGCCGCTGGGACAATACGGTCAAGGTTAGCCTCGACCCTATGATCTGGGGCGGCAGCGTAGCGAAGAGAATCGACGAGGATTGGGTCGATCCGGTTGTGGGGCTGCGTTGGACTACCGAACTTGCTCAAGACTGGAGCCTCAGCATGCGCGGCGATATCGGCGGATTCGGCGTGGGTGCGGACTTTAGCTGGAGCGCGAGTGCCACGGCAATATACGGGATCAACGATCGGTTTGAACTGGAATTCGGCTACAAGGCCCTTGATGTTGACTACGACAATGAAAAGGGGTCAGGAGAAGGACGGTTTGTGTACGACACGACGACACACGGCCCGCTGGTGGGGCTTATTATTAACTTCTGAGCGTTCGTAGTCTGCATCAGAAGGACAAGTTAACGAACAACTTCGGCCCTTGATAGACAAAGTCGAACGCTCCCGTGTCGCCCAGTTTGTTGACACTAAGATTTAGCGAGTAGAAGTCATAACCGACTCCGACCCCGACAATATCGCCGAATTTCCGTTCCAGACCGACGCTCGCATAGCTCATGAAGCCGTCGTAACGGTCGAAATCCAGAGCAAAAACCTTGGCATCGGCACTGAGCTGCCATTTGCCCTTGATTAACGCCGTCGCAAACACTCCAAAAGTCGGCAACGGGGCACTTGCACTTAAACGCTCAATGTCCGGGGAGCCTGCCTCGCTAATAGAGGTCTCAAAACTGAAATAACTGAGCCCGGCAGAAACACCGAGTTCTTTCTGGCTATCCCGCAACAGTGAGTAAGCATAGGCTAGACGAATAAGGCCGGTCTTAACCTCACTTTGAATCAGCGTTCCTGCCGGGTAGTTCTGGTCACCAAAAGACAGATCGTCCTGAATGGCTGTGCTGGCATTTCGCGTCAAACGAAAAGCTCCCACTTCAATGCGGTGGTAATAGCCCATCCGCAAGATGCCGTCGAATTGTGTGACGGTTTTCCGATCCGCTGACGCGAGAAAATTCTCCAGGTCAACGGCATCCCCGGGCTGGCCATCGTCCGAATCCCGCGTAACACGAGTATCTATTGCACCATTCAAGGTGCTCATACGAATTTCAAATTCACGCTCCTTTTGGCCGCTGCCCGCATCCCGCGGCACAAACAAATTGGCCTTGTGCGCAATAGCAATTGAAGCCGACCAAAGCCGGTCGCGCCCAACTAGCGGGCTGTCCTGAATGGAATCATCAAGCTGTTCCAATCCGATCGAACCCCGTAACAGCCAATCCGGCGTAAGTTCGTAACCGAACGAAACTCCTGCCCAGATGTTGGTTGCAGAGCCAGGCTGATAAACGGGTCGCGATGCGGTCGACTCCTGGTCCGTGACGCCAAAGTAATACCCGTTGTAGGCGTCACTCAGATAAGAAATACGGACCGCTGGAACGATGAAGCCCCGATCAAGGTGCTGCGGGTAAGAAAATTCCAATTCCGTTGTCGCGCCACTGTGCCTATTAGGCAACTCCCAATATGACCGCAACTGCAGGTGCACGGGCGAACCACGCCAGCCAATCAGCGGCCCGGATTCAATAGCCCAGCCGCGATCCCTGACACCCTGCAAATCGGCATTGTCTCCTGCACCGGTGCCCAGAGTTTGCACACGTCCGACCAGCCCGAACTCCCAATCGTTGTCCGTGACAAATCGTACGCCGATATTTTCGCCGCGAATTAACAGCCGACTGCGCGTAAAACTCGAATGCTCTACAGTGGCGAGGATCGGATAGATGACGGTTGTTGGCGAGGCACCGATGTATGGATTCTGAGCTACCGTAAAGGCCAGACCCAGTGCGTAGTCATTCAGATCCTGATTGCGGAAACTATCCAGAGCCGACTCTGCCAAAGCACCATACGAAGTCAGCAGCAGTGACAACACGGACAGGGTTTTTGCCAAACGCATAATTTAAGTCTGCATTTTTCGACTAGAATCCGATGGTACACGCACGCTTCGTTGGCTTCAGCTAAAACCGTGGTTGGCGGTTCGTGATACCGCACACGTTTATTACTGATGGTTTGTTATGGCGCGATATCTAAGCAAAGGCATGATGCTGTTGACCGTTTTGATCGGTGGATGCGATAGCGCTGACAATTCCGGGCAAGCCCTGCCTGCTGATATCGGCCCGGCGACGTTTGTTGGCAGCGACGCCTGTCAGGACTGCCATAGCGATGCTTTCGCCGACTGGGCAGGCTCGCATCATGAACGCGCCATGGATGTTGCTACGCCGGACACAGTTTTGGGCGATTTCGATAATGTGAGCTTCGACTATTTCGGGCAAACAACGCGCTTTTTCACTCGTGACAACAATTTCTATGTGCAAACTGCCGATGCGGCGGGTCAGGATCGTGAGTTTCGCATTGCCTATACGCTCGGTGTCGAGCCACTGCAGCAATACCTGATTGAGTTTCCGGGCGGGCGCTTGCAAACACTGGCCTTTTCGTGGGACGCGCGCTCACTGGCCGAGGGCGGTCAGCGCTGGTTTCACATTTATCCGGATGAATATATAGAGCCCGGCGATGAACTGCACTGGACAGGGCCGCAGCAGAACTGGAATTACATGTGTGCCGAATGTCATTCGACCAAGCTCGAGATGAATTTCGATGCCGCAACAAACAGCTTCGCAACTTCGTATGCAGAAATCAGCGTGGGCTGCGAGGGTTGTCACGGGCCGGGGTCGACGCATATCGCGCTCGCCCAGGCTGGTTTTGACAAGGCCGGTATTGAAACGGCCGGACACGGCTTCGATGTCGACCTCGATGACCGCGACGGTGCGACATGGGCTATAAATCCGGACACCGGCATTGCCGAGCGCAGTGAGATGCTGCTGCAAACGCAGCAACAACCGGAAGCATGCGGCCGCTGCCATTCACGTCGCGGGATCATCGCGCCTGATTATGAATACGGCAAACCGCTTGCTGATACGCACCTGCCGGCGCTGCTCGACGAGTCGCTGTATTTTGCCGATGGTCAGATTCTCGATGAGGTCTACGTCTACGGCTCGTTCTTGCAGAGTCGCATGTACCGCGCGGGCGTAAGCTGCACAGACTGTCACAATCCGCATTCCGCCAAACTCGTGAGCGGCAATGATCCCAATGCCGTCTGCGCGCAATGCCATCTGCCGGCAAAATTTGCCGCGGCTGAACACACCGGACATGAGCCAGCGCAGGCCGGTTGCGTTGATTGTCATATGAGTTCCCGAACCTACATGGTCGTGGACGATCGCCGCGACCACAGTTTCCGCGCGCCACGCCCCGATTTGACGGCGAGCATTGGCACGCCCAACGCCTGCAGCACCTGCCATACCGGCCGTGATGCAAGCTGGGCGGCGCAGGCCATTACTGCATGGCGAGGCAGCGACGCGTGGCAACGGCCGCATTTCGCGACGGCGCTCGATGCCGGTCGGCGCGGGTTTGCGAATGCGCAGTTACTTGATGTTATTGATCGCGATCAGACACCGGGGATCGCGAAAGCGACGGCCTTGTCGTTACTTGCGCAACCCTTCGGCAGCCGTGAATTTCGCACGCTGGAAGCGCGGCTTGGCCATGGCGATGCGCTGATAAGAATTGCAGCATTGCGTCAGGTGCGTAACTTGCCGCAGGAACTCCGGCTAAGGCTGCCCGGCTCCCGCCTCCTTGCGGACCCGGTGCGCAGTGTTCGAATTGAGGCCATGGCGAGCTATGCGGGCATGCGGGATTCGTTACCGGAGCAGGACGCGCGTGCCTATGCCCAGGCAGAACAGGATTATCGCCGGGCCTACGAAGCCATTGCCCATCGCCCCGAGGCGCTGGTGGCTCTGGCTGCACTTGAGAGCGCGCAAGGCAATCCGGACTCTGCGATTAAGCTGTATCAGGCCGCTCTCCGTATTGAGCCCAATGCGGTCGGGGCCCGCGTGAATATGGCCGACGCACTGCGTGCACAGGGTCGGGAAACCGAGGGCGAGGCCATCTTGCGCGAAGGCATAGAGCGGAACGCCGGCAACGCAGCACTGCATTACGCCCTTGGCTTGTCGCTGGTTCGCAGCGGGCGCAGCGACGAGGCTCTGGAAGAATTGCGCCTTGCTGCCCGGTTGGAACCGGCGAACGCTCGTTACGCCTACGTCCTGGGGATCGCGCTCAACTCGCTGAGCACGCCACAGCAGGCATTACAGGTCTTAACGGATGCCCACAGGCAATTTGCGACTGATTTCGATATCGCCATGGCCCTGGCCACCCTGCGCCGTGACGGCGGGGACAAGGATGGGGCGCTGGAAATCGCCTACCGTATGGCCAGGCTGCACCCCGAGAACCAGAGCGTGGTCACACTGCTGCGCTCGCTCGATGCCATTCCCTGAGGTGCCGGGAGGTTGGTAGCAGCAAGTGACCGATGCTAGGATGTCACTCAGCTTTTCACATAAGAGCCACTCAACAAGAATCAAGCAGCACCAAAGCTGCTTCAGCAGAGGCAATATCTAATGGACACTGGAACACGCGAAACCAAGCGCTTTTGGTCCGCAACTGCGGTTGCTTTCGGAGCGCAACTCCGACTGGTAACTATTGCTCTGGCCTTTCTGATTACCGGCATAGCGCAGGCGCAGGATACGGCTCAGACTCAGGAGCCAGCCAAACCAAATATCCTCGTTATCTGGGGTGATGACATTGGTACCTGGAACATCAGCCATAACAACCGCGGCATGATGGGCTACCAGACGCCGAATATTGACCGTATCGCCAGCGAAGGCGTCGCGTTTACCGACTATTACGCGCAGCAAAGCTGCACGGCAGGGCGCGCTGCATTTATCGGCGGATCGGTGCCCGTGCGCAGCGGCATGACCAAGGTGGGTCTGCCGGGTGCGGAACAAGGCTGGCAGAAAACCGACGTCACGATGGCCACAGTGCTGAAAGCGCAAGGCTATGCGACGGGTCAGTTCGGCAAAAACCATCAGGGCGACCTGGACGAACACCTGCCCACCATGCATGGATTTGATGAGTTTCTGGGGAATCTCTACCACCTGAACGCAGAGGAGGAACCGGAGAACGAGGACTACCCCGGCGATATGGTCCTTAAAGACGGGCGGACCTTCCTGGAAAAATTTGGTCCCCGCGGCGTTATGCATTCCTGGGCCGATGGCAAAGGCGGCCAGCGCATTGAAGATACGGGCCCGCTAACCAAGAAGCGTATGGAGACCATCGACGACGAGACCTCGGATCGCGCCATGGAGTTCATCAAGGAGCAACAGCGTGCAGGCAAACCCTGGTTCGTATGGTGGAACGGCACACGCATGCACTTCCGCACCCATGTCAAGGAAGAACTGCGCGGCCAGTCGGGGCAGGACGAGTACTCCGACGGCATGGTTGAACATGACATGCACGTCGGCAAGTTCCTGAAATTACTGGACGATCTTGGTATCGCCGATAACACGCTTGTGATGTACTCGACCGATAACGGCCCGCACTACAACACCTGGCCGGATGCCGGCACCACGCCGTTCCGCAGCGAGAAAAATTCCAACTGGGAGGGGGCGTATCGTGTGCCCGCCTTCGTGCGCTGGCCCGGCAAGTTTCCGGCTGGCATCACACTGAACGGCATCGTGGCTCACGAAGACTGGTTGACAACCTTTGCTGCGGCAGCCGGCGACACCGATGTGAAGGAACGCCTGCTCAAGGGCACCAAACTTAACGGTCGCAAGTACCGTAACCATCTCGACGGTTACAACATGCTGGATTACCTGAGCGGCAAGACCGATCAGTCTCCGCGCCGCGAATTCTGGTACGTGAATGATGATGGCCAGATTGTTGCTGCGCGCTACGATGACTGGAAAGTGGTGTTTCTGGAGAACCGCGGCGAGGCCTTTGGCGTATGGCGCGAACCGTTCACGGAACTCCGTGTTCCGCTGTTGTTCAACCTGCGCCGTGATCCGTTTGAGCGGGCGCAGCACAATGCCAATATTTACAATGACTGGTTTCTCGATCGGCCGTTCGTGATCGTACCCATACAAGGGCTGGCAGCCGAGTTTCTGATGTCCATGAAAGAGTACCCGCCGAGCCAGTCACCCGGGTCTTTCAACCTGAGCAAAATTGAGGAGAAGCTGAAATCGGCCCTGTCATACTAGGCATTCAGATTCATCGCTGATGATGCGGGGCCGCACATCGCTTCTGGTGATGTGCGGCCTTTTTATTTTCTCCCATCGTATTTCTGTAATTCGACTTCCAATATGAACAATCTGATCCTGTCCCGATGCGCTCTGCTGTTTGCCGCCTTGTTTTTTTCGCCCGCTTACGGTGCCGTAAAGCCAAAACTCATTCTGCAAATCACCGTTGATCAGCTGCGAGGTGATCAGCCAACCCGTTATTACGACCGTCTGGGTGAAGGCGGCTTCCGCTATTTATGGGAGTCCGGTATCGTTTATCGGGACGCACATCATGCTCACGCCAACACCGAAACCATCGTCGGTCATACGACGCTTGCAACCGGTGCGCATCCCGCGGCACACGGGATGGTGGGCAACCTCTGGTTCGACCGCGAAAGCGGCTTTACGGTTTATAACGTGGAAGACACCAATTATCGCCTGCTGAGCAAGGACGGCGGCGTTGATGCCAGCACCGAGATCGACCCTACCCAGCGCGCAGCGCGCGGTGACGGCCGCTCACCGGCCGCCATACTGGTCACTACTTTTGCCGACGAACTGCGCAGTAATAACGGCGGCAAATCGAAAGTCATCGGCGTTTCGGTCAAGGATCGCGGCGCCATATCGATGGCCGGACACTCCGGCACGGCATACTGGTTTTCGAAGGCAAGCGGTGAGTTTGTCACCAGCACCTATTACCTCAGTCAATACCCGGACTGGGTGATCAACTTCAATTCAACACAGCCCGCACAAAAGTTTGCGGGAACGTCCTGGGAGCTTTTGCAGGACCGGAGCAGCTACGTGTTCGGTGATTCCGACAATCGTGAGTGGGAAACCGACGTGGCCGGATTTGGGAGGGTATTTCCGCATAGTTTTGGCGACGGAACCAGTAAGTACTTCAACACCTGGCTGACGCTCAGCCCAGCGGGTGATCAACTGGTACTCGACTTCGCGAAGCGCGCCCTCGTCGAAGAGCAACTCGGCAAGGGTGACGCAACCGATTACCTGAGCGTCAGTTTTTCGGCGACGGACTACGTGGGCCATGTGTTCGGCCCGTCCAGCCTGGAGGCAGAAGACAATATTCTGCGGCTTGACCGGACATTGGCAGAACTGTTTGCCTTCATTGATGAGCAAGTCGGCCTAGACAATACGCTGATCGTTTTGTCCGCGGATCACGGTGGGCCTGACGCGCCCGGCTATTTGAAAAGTCTGGGCATTCCGGCTGGCTACATCGACCCCGACAGCTGGGACAAGGAAACAGCGATCGCTCGCATCCGGGAACGTTTCAGGATAAAAGGGCCATTGATTGAAGCCTACGAACACCCCTATCTCTATTTCTCTGACAAAGTTAAAAACGACAAGTTGATTGATCAGGAGATACTAGAGGCAGCGGTAGTTGAGGAGTTGTCCAGATTTGAGGGCGTGTCGCTCGCTGTGTCCAGCAGTGCCCTGCGCAGCGGCAACTTGCCGGATACCGAGCTGTACCGCGCGGTAATCAATAACTTCAATTCAAAACGCTCGGGCGATGTTTTTATCGTTTTTGAGCCCAACTGGTTTATCAATGATTTTGACGGCCTGACAGTCGCGTCAACCCATGGTTCGCCATGGGCATACGACACCTATGTGCCCATTGTCTTCGCAGGCGCGGGACTCGAAGCGCGGACCGTCGATCGACGGGTACAAACCATTGACGTGGCAGCGACCTTGTCAGCCTTCATGGGCATCAAACCCCCGTCGGGGTCAGCAGGACGGCCGCTGGCAGAGGTGCTGGAGCAATAGCGGGCAATACGCAGCGCTCTAAATCGATAGGTCTGAGCCTGTAGAGACCCTCTAGTACCGCGAGCCGACAACGGCATCCAGTCTGGCGCGAGCCGTTTCGGCCCAATGCTCGCAAACGGTTACGATGTCATCCCAGCGCGTAACCGGCGCACCCTGTTTTTGGGCAATTGCAGTGCCCTCGACAGCACGACGATCGAAAACGCGGGCGAGAATTTCGGCAGTTTCAGCATCGCGCAGTTCAATGACCATGGTTGCCTCACCCAGCGCCAGCAGGAAAATATCACCCCCGATCCCGCCCACCGAGCGTTGCGGGACAGAAGCAATAATGTCCTGCACCCGAAGATGCAACTGCAATACTTGTGCGCCGGCTGAATCGGTCAGGGTCAGGCTGGAGGATTGCCTGAGTTCATTCGCAAAACTCTCGTCAAGCAAAGCGTGAAAACGCTCTTTCTGCTCCTTGCTTAACGGAAATTGCAGCTGTGTTCTGTCGGGCGTTTTGAACGCTAACTCGGACGGCTCTACGAGCAATTGACGGTATTGGCTGAAATCCACGCCAGGCCGGATAAATACAGCATCAAAATATTTTGATTTGATTTGGCTCAGGCCGTCCAGACTGGCTTGTGGCCCCTCGCCCTCCATTGCAAACCTTGCCTGCGGTGCGCACGCAGAAAGCATTCCAATCAGAATAACTAAGGATATTGCCGCTTTGGTAGTCATGCGGCCATCATATATAAACCCGCCCTGTGTTTTAAGTCCTCAAGCAGGCGTAGACTTAGACTCACCTGAGGAGACGCCCGTCATGAGCAGACATTTTCCTGTGCTGGTATTGCTGGCACTTTGCGCCGGCTGCAGTGGTAGCAAGGCCCTCCCGCCAGAGGAAGCCACTGGCGCAGCTTTTGCAGACCTGCGCGACGCGGTTGCTGTGGCCATTGTTGACGGGACCCGTCGCGACACGGCTGTGTCGCTGGTCAACAAACTGGAGCGCGATTACCGGCAGTTGTATGCCAAACAAAAAGAACGTCGCGCGCAGTTGCGGGCGATGAACGCTGATTATGATGCCGGGCGCGAGGATTTTATTGCCCTGGCCGACAAGCTCGAAGCGGATACCCGGGATTCATTCAGCGCGACCGTCACCAGCCAAAGAGCTTTGCGAGCTGCGATGACAGCCGAAGAATGGGATACGGTCCGCAAGCGCAACACACAGGCAATGCAGCAAGCCATCACGGCCCTGCAGTCATTAAGGTAACGGGTGAACTCATGTTAATAGCGTTAATTGTAGGTTTGCTAATGGGTGGCGGTTCAGTCGAACTGCTGGAGTTTATCGCCGCGACGGATACTGAAATAAAGACGGTCGTCACCGATGACGCGCGTAGAGATGCGGCGCAGGCAACCCTTAAAGACATGAAAAAGCGCGTCGAAGTGATGCATAAGCAACGCGCCAACACGACTAGAACACTTGATAATGCGGTCAAACCGCACGAAGTCGATGAAACCGCTATTGATGCCCTTCTGGAAGAGCATTTCGCCATGATCGGTCAGTACAACCGCGACATGATCGACTACCGGTTCCAGCTAAAAGAACAGGTGACCCGGGAAGAATGGCAAAAACTATTTGGCGCTGACTAACTTGCTGCTGCTAACTACTTCTTTAGGGCTGTTCCTGAACCGCAATGGCCACCGATTCCGTGGTCGTAATGACGACCAGGTCCCCCACAGCAGCACGCTTAAGGTTTTGCGGGTTACGAGCGACGTACTCGTTAACAGCGCCGTCCGGCAACTTTAACCTGAAGGTGTTGGCTTCCAGATTGATATCTTCGACGGTTGCGACCACAACCGAGGCATCCATCGCTGCCATTCCGGGCTTCTGGCCTGTTTCTGCGCGAACCAGTGCCGATGCCTGAGCCGCTTCAGGATCCACTCCATCGTTCTCAAGAACTTCGACAGACACGGATAACGTATATTCGGCGACCAGGCTGTCGCCCACCTCAACCTGATCCAGGTTACGCACCTCCTCGCCGGCCGTCAGCGTGATCGTTTCACCGTCTGATTTGCGCAGAGTAACAACCCGGGTGTCATGATCTATTGCTTCCACAGCTGCCGACACGGTCAGGGTCTGGCTGGCAAAAAACGAAGGCCTGTCCATGGCGGCGTCATCCGCAGAGAACGCAAACGTGCCGGTCAGCGACAGCATAAGCACTAAAAGATATTTAATGTTTTTCATCACGACACTCATCAGCATATATGCGAAGCAGCTTAAAGAGTTCTGGCCGGGCGGGCAACAATCGGCTGAATGTATTTGCAATCTTTCGGGGTTACCATTGTTGCCATAGCTTGCGAACCGGAGCGTCGTCACCCATTACTTATGCGTCAGAATCAGAAAATCAGGAGACATAGGTCATGCTTTGGCATCGCCTGATTGTCGGGACAGCGTTAGTTGTCCTGACACTGTTGATCTGTTTCGCCGCCTGGCTCTGGGTCGCTGACCTAGGTGTGTTCAAGCCGCAGCTTGAGCAATTCGTAGCGCAACAGACCGGCAGGAAATTTTCTATAGAGGGCGACTTAAAGCTTGATCTGGCCCGCCACAGTCAAATCGCTGCCGAGAATGTACGTCTTGGAAACGCCGCCGGGATGGCCCCGGAACACATGGTCTCCCTGGGAAGAATCGAGCTGGTTATTGATCTGTGGTCGCTGGTGCGCGGCCCGGTGGTGATTGAACTGATCCGCATCAGCGATGCCGATTTGCTTCTCACCGAGCCCGCGGACGGGAATCCGAACTGGATTCTGCCGGATTCCACGGCAGCACCAAGAGACGAAGCCAATAACGACGCTCCCTTCGATATCGTTTTCAGTCAAATCGAAGTTGAACGGGCAAATATTACCTATGACAGCTCGACACGCGAGGGGCCATTACGTCTTTATATAGACAGTCTGCAGCAAACCCATCGCGACGATAATTTTCTCGATATAGCAATGCGCGGAAAACTTAACGACCGGATTTTGACAATCGACGGTCGAACCGGTAGCTGGGATGCGCTGCTCGCCCGCAGGGGTTTTGACTTCGACGCTGACATCAAACTTGATACCGTTGAGCTATCAGCTAACGGAAATATTGACGATCTGGATGACCTGAGGCGCCCGGTCGTTGTGTTTGCCGCAAAAGGTCCCGATATCGATGACCTGACGCGTCTGCTTGGCATCGGGGAAGAAGGCGAAGGCAATATCGATATTGCGGGCTCGCTGACTAGCAGGGACGATGGCCAGATGGTTCTGGCGGTCAGGGGGAACATCGGACAATCCCGTATCGATGCCAGCGGCGCCGTTGCGGACTTGCAGAGCCTGGACAATATTCAGTTGCAGGCCACCGCCGAAAGCCCCGACCTGGGTAGAATTTTACGGCTGGTAGGGATTGAGGGGGTCCGCAACGCGCCGTTCACGCTGAAAATTGATGCGGAGACTCAGGGAGAAACATTCATCATCAATCAGGCGCGGATACTTTTCGCCGAGGCCCGGGTTGACGCGTCCGGACGCATGCCCCGGTTTCCGGGCATCGAAAACGCTGTTGTCGATTTACAGATCAAGGGCCCCAGTATCGAACGCTTTCGGGCCCTCACCGGCTTGCCGGGAGAGGCAAGCGGCCCGTTCTCCCTGGGCCTCACAGTCAGTGCCCGTGATGACGGCGCCCAGATACTGGATTTGCGCGCCGAAACATCGCTCGGCAATTTTCGCGGCGACGGCAACATCGGTGATCCCGATACGTTTATTGGGAGCACCCTGCGTTTCGAGGCGGACAGCAACAGTCTTGCGCGAACAGCAGGCGCTTACGGATTAGTTGGCCTGCCAGACAAACCCGTCGCCATTGCAGGCAGCGTTGAGTACGCTCAGGCCGGGGTGCGCACATTGACTCCGCTTATTTTTTCCATCAGCGATATCAAGGGTGAAATCGAAGGCCTGGTGCCGCTTGACCCGGCTATGCACGGCACCGATCTGCGGTTCTCGGTTGAAGGCTCGAGCCTCTCCGAGTTGTTGAATTCATTTACGACTGACGCGCCGGTCCCTGATCTGGATTATGCGGCGACCGGGCGCATGCAGATCTCAGACAAGGGCGTCAATTTTCAGGATGTAAACGGGACGCTGGGCCAGTCCTCTTTTAGTGCCAATAGCCTGTTAACCCTGCAAACAGATCTGGCCGGCTCATATGTGGATATCGAGTCCAGCGGTGCAGCGTTCGAAGAGCTCATAGAGCCGTTTAATGCGGTTGGCGTCAGGCCGGGTCCTTATGAACTGGCCGGTAAAATCAAGTTTAAAGCAAACTCCCTGGAACTCAGCGATATCACACTCAGACGCGCCGCCGGCAAGGCCCGACTCAATCTGACGATGGGTTTGCCTGCATCGACCGGGCTACTCGATTTCGACCTGCGCGCAAGCGGCAGTGACGTCAGAAGTCTGACTGCCGGTATTGAAGGCTTTCAAGCTCTTGAGCAACCGTTTGACATTGATATTGCCGGGACGTTGCGCGACCAGCGGTGGAAAGTTGATAAGTTTAACGTAGCGGTTGGTGATGCTTCTGCAAAGGCGCAAGGTGCACTGGAGTTAGGCGAAACCAAAGCCAAAACCGATTTCGATTTCGCACTTACAGTCCCCAGCCTGGCGCGGCTCGGCACTCTGGACGGGCGAAAATTCAACGATCAGAAACTGGCTTTAATTGCGCATGCTGCAGGTGCTGATGGGTCACTCAATATCGATCGAATCGATATCACTATCGGCAGCAACCGTATCACCGGAACGATCGACGTCAATAATGCAGCCACTACGGAGGTCAAGGCGAGCCTGTCCTCCGACCAACTGACGTTGATGCCTTTGTTTGCTGAGGCCGATGCAAACAGTAACCCGGTGCCGGAGAAAGATGAACGTGTAATACCGGACGTTGCAATCCCGTTTGAATTGTTCTCGCGCCTGAACGGCGAACTTGAGGTTCAGATCGGCGAGTTGCTGTATGAATCCCTGCGCATGCAGGATATCGAAGTGGCTATGACACTCAGCAATGGGACGCTGAGTGTCAGTAAGGCACGTTACAAGGCGACTGCTGGCGAAATGCTGGCAACTGCGCGCCTGGATCCTGCTGGCGGGATGGGCGCAGCGTCACTGCAGGCGCTTGCCAGAGGTTTCTCGCCAGAGTTGTCTGAATTCAGCAAGGATTTTCCAATTATCGCCGATATCGATATAAACCTGCAGTCGACCGGTACAGACCTTCGCGCGCTTGCTGGCAATGCAAACGGTGTCGTCTTAGTCGATGCGCGCGGCGGTCGAATCGCTAACAACACTTTCGTGAACGCTTTATTCGGCGACGTGGTACGCGAGATCATCGACACCATTAACCCCTTCAGCAAAACTGATCCGTATACCGAATTCGAATGCATAATCGTCCCTTTATCCATTGCCGACGGTCGGGCTACCGCAAACCCCAGCGCGTTCATCAGCACGTCGAAGCTGCGTTTCGTTAGCGCGGCATCGATAAACCTGAAAAACGAGCGGATTGAGGTGCAGGTGCGCACGACACCGCGGCAGCGGGTCAGCACCATGAGCGCCGCGGAGTTCCTGAATCCATTCGTTCAGGTCGTTGGCACGCTTGGAACGCCAAGACTGGCGGTCGACGAGACGGGCGTACTGATCAGCGGCGGCGCCGCCGTGGCAACCGGGGGATTGTCATTACTTGCCAAAGGTTTCTGGGATCGCATTTCGCAATCCAAGGATCCGTGCCAACGGACATCACAAAAGGCAATCGAAGAACTCGGGCCGAGATTTCCTGTGCAGCTGCAAAGCATAGTGGCCGAAGAACAACAGGCCGCCCAGTAGGCGGCCTGTGTGTTACTGCAAAAGGCGAAATGCGAATAGTCTAAACTATCGATTCTTCAGCGCATCGCGGATTTCAGTCAGTAATTTTTCTTCATTTGAGGGCTCAGGCGGCGCCGGCGGTGGCGCTTCTTCTTCCGCCGTTTTGAGTTTATTCATCATGCGTATGGCCATGAATATCGCGAAAGCGACAATGACAAAATCCAGAACCGTATTGATGAATACACCGTATTTGAGGATCGGCGCGCCGGCTTCTTCCGCAGCCGCCAATGTCATATACGTGCCTTCACCAAGGTTAATGAACAAATTGCTGAAATCGACGCCGCCCAACAACAGGCCAATGGGGGGCATGATAAGGTCATTAACGGCCGACGAAACGATCTTGCCAAAAGCTGCGCCGATAATAATACCGACCGCCATATCAACAACGTTACCCCGGAGGGCAAACTTTTTGAACTCCTCGAGCATTACGACATCCTCTTGTTACAAGAAAAATTCCGGGCAGCGCCAAGGAGGCGTATTCCCGTTCCCGGCTTTTGAATATTATTGCAGCGTACGCCGGATCAATTAAGCGCGTCTTCCATCTTTGCTTTGGCAGCCTTGGCCTCTGCGGCAGCATCGTCTGCGGCATCAGAAATCGCATCACCTGCGGCGTCAACAGCGTCATCAATTGCATCCGCAGCATCGTCCGCCATATCCCCAACTGCATCGGCTGCGTCTTCGGCTTGATCACCGGCAGCGTCCATAGCGTCTGACATGCTGTCCTCAGCTGAATCCATCGCATCCGACATAGAGTCGCCAGCTGAATCCATCGCATCGCCCATGCTGTCCGCAATACCTGCTGCAGTATCTTTCGCGTCGTTACCCGCATCCTGAGCGCAACCGGTTATCAGCAGCCCGCTTGCGAGCAACAGGGCCATTAGTGTTGACGTGGCTTTTTTCATCACAACCCCCAACCAATAAAGTACCTAAAAATGCGGCTCGAACAGCCGAGCCGCCTTGATACATCATACTGCCGTTGACAAGTGTAGCAGCTCGATATAGCAATCGAGCCGCCCGTTGACTGAATTGCAATTCGCAGCCGCGGAGCCCCAACGACAAACTCGGGTACAGCCTATTTCAATACAAAGGTAACCATCATGCGGACCTTGTAGCCGGTGATTTTGCCTTTGGTGATAACCACTTCCTGATCCTTGATCCATGCGCCGGTTATGTTCTCCAGAGTCTTGGCGGCACGCTTGACGCCGCTGGACAGTGCATCGTCAAAGCTCTTGGAAGATGAAGCGGTAATTTCGGTGGTTCTTGCGACACTCATTAGTCTTACTCCGATTCAGGTTTTTGTTATCGTTACATCGTGCTCCAATAAAGGGCAAGGTCATTTTCCTTCCGTGGAGTTGAACTGCTTCAGGCCTCAACCTGACAGCAAAACAATAAAGCAAACGCAATATTTAGCAAGTTGACCGCGCGTTCCGGCAAGGCGTTGCTGCGCTACGAGAATAATAAAGAGAATTCAGTCATGCAAAATTTCGAAAAACTGGGTGCCTTTTACCTTGGCCGACGACTGGAGCCGTCAAGCGGAGATCGTCTCGACGAGTTGGTTCTGTATGACAGCAAGGATCTGACCACGCACGCGGCCATTATCGGCATGACGGGCAGCGGCAAAACCGGCCTCGGCATCGGTCTGATCGAAGAGGCCGCGATGGATCGCATTCCGGTTCTGGCCATTGACCCCAAAGGCGATCTCGGCAATTTGCTCCTCACTTTCCCGCAGTTTAAGGGTGCGCAGTTCGAACCCTGGGTAGACCCTCACGCGGCAGCCGAAAAAGGGCTGTCAACAAGTGAGTACGCCGAGGCACAGGCCGCTTTGTGGAAAAAAGGTCTGGCAGGTGACGGGCAAAGCCCGGCACGTGTAAAGCAACTAAAAGCCAACTGTGATTTTGCAATCTACACCCCCGGCAGTCAGTCGGGGATGCCGCTGGCCGTACTCGGAGAACTGTCGGCACCGACGGCAGAAGTCCGGCAAGACCCGGATGTTTATAACGACCTTGTCGAAGGCTCGGTAACAGGGATACTCAGCCTGCTGGGAATTGAAGCAGACCCGGTAACCAGTAAGGAGCATATTCTAGTCAGCAATGTATTGCGCGACAGCTGGAACAATGGCCTGAGTCTGGATCTGGCCGGTTTGATTGCAGCGATTCAGAACCCGTCTTTCAAAAAAGTCGGCGTCATTGACGTTGACACTTTTTATCCGGCAAAAGAACGGTTTGCGCTGGCGATGCAAATTAACAACTTGCTGGCCGCACCCGGCTTTGAAGCCTGGCTGCAGGGCCCTTCGCTCGACATTGACAAGTTGCTTTACACCGCGGAGGGCAAACCCAGAGTCTGCATCTTATCGATTGCTCATCTGGATGATCGCGAGCGGATGTTCTTCGTCACCATGCTGCTGAACGCGTTGTTGGCCTGGATGCGCAGGCAATCAGGCAGTTCGGCGCTGCGCGCCATGCTGTACATCGACGAGATCTTCGGTTACATGCCGCCGGTGGCAAACCCGCCCTCCAAAAAAGCGTTGCTCACGCTGTTAAAGCAAGCACGCGCTTTTGGCCTTGGCCTGGTGCTGTCAACTCAGAACCCGGTGGATCTCGACTACAAAGGCATGAGCAACATGGGCACGTGGTTCATCGGGCGCCTGCAAACCGAGCGCGACAAAAAGCGACTGCTTGACGGTCTCAACAGTGTCGGCGGTGACATAGCACAGGGAACCTTATCAAGCCTGATCTCCGACTTGGATAAACGCTGCTTCCTGTTACACAACGTGCACGAAGACGGGCCGGTTTTATTTACGACGCGGTGGGTCATGTCGTATCTCGCAGGCCCTCTTAGCAGGGCACAGATCGCAAAGCTAACGCCGGCAGGGCAAACACCGGCGCAACAACCTACAGCCTCGCAAAAAATTCAAGCTGCCCCAGCTGCTGCCGCGCCTGTTCTGGAGCCCGGCGTGCGCCAGACATGGCTGGGTGCAGGACGCATGCGCCGTGAAGGTGAAACGGTCAGTTATCAGCCCGCCGTGTATGCCAATCTGACCGTCACGTATACCAACGCGCGGGCAAAGATAGACGAAACCGAATCGTTTAGCCTGCTGGTCGAGATGGACGAGAGCGATGCCGCGCCTTTTTGGGACGAGGCCCAGCAATGCACCACCGAGTCGCTGCAGTTTTTCGATAAACCCGCAGCCGGCGCAAGTTTTGCTCCCTGCCCGAGTGCAATGGTGTCGGCAGCTAACCATAAAGTCTGGCAGCAGAAACTGGCCGGCTGGATAAGAACCGACAGACCTCTCAAGCTACTGAAAAGCGATGCGATGAAATCCATTTCCCGGGCAGGCGAGTCGGAACGTGACTTCCGCATACGGCTGCAACAGATCGGGAACGAGCAACGCGACATCGCCATTGGCAAACTGCGCGAGAGTTACGCCAATAAAGTTGCCCGGCTTGAAGACCGGCTGATAAGCGCGGAACAGGCGCTGGACCGTGAAGGCGAACAGGCCAGCAGCAGCAAGCTGGACACTGCCATGTCGATCGGGACGGCCCTGCTGGGGGCATTTTTGGGTCGTAAACGTCTTTCTACGACATCCGTTTCACGCGCCGGCACGGCAGTTCGCAGAGCGGGCAACATGCGTAAACAGGCCGGCGACGTCCGGCGCGCGGAAGAAAAAGTCGCGCAGATCGAGCAGGATATCGAGGCCCTGAAAGACCAATGCGAGAGCGAGATCAAGGCACTTGCCGAAGCTTATGATGCACAACGCGACGAGCTGGAGGAGGTGCTGGTGCGAGCGCAGAGCCGCAACATACGCATCAACGCTTTCGGCATCGCCTGGCGGCCGGTATACCACCCTGCGGATACATGACCCGCTTGTCATAAGCCCGCACTGCGGAACTGGCTCGCATAATACGCCTAATGCAGCCGCCAAATCCGTGCCGGGGGGTCTGGAATGAGTTAAAATTCCTGTTCCGTAGCACGACCTCCGGCCACAATAATACAGAGCGCTATATCGCTAAGGTGCCTGCCCGAAGTTATGACCTATCTGGATCATTTCAAGCTCAAAGAACCGCCGTTCCGGCTAACCCCGGATCCGGACTTCGTCTATATGAGCAAGCAGCACACGCGGGCCAAATCCTACATGGGTTCGACAATCTGGTTTGACGATGGCTTTGTGGTTATTACAGGTGAAGTCGGTTCCGGCAAGACAACGATGCTGCAGTCCTTCCTTGGCGAGCTGGACAATGACACGGTCTACGCAGTTATTTCTCAGACGCAGTTAAGCCCGACCCAGTTTCTGGAAGCCGTGCTGCACGAATTTGGTTTTGATCCGTTCAACAAGAGCAAAGTACAACTGCTCGCCATGATGAGCGAGTTTTTGATCGATCAGTATGCTAACGGCAAGAAAGTTGTCCTGATTGTGGACGAGGCACAGAATCTCGGCTGGAAAGTGCTGGAAGAGATTCGCCTGATGTCCGGCGTCGAATCGCATAAAGAAAAAGTGCTTCGTATCATTCTGGTCGGACAGCCGGAGCTCAAGCAAACGCTGGAAACACCGCAGCTCAGGCAATTGATGCAGCGCGTTCGGTGCCGTTTCCACCTCGGCCCGCTGACCGAAGAAGAAACCACCGAATACGTGTTGCATCGGCTCAAAGTCGCAGGCAATGACAACGGCCGCCTCGTTCTGAAAAATGCTTTTCCAGAAATTTACAAATACACGGGTGGCGTGCCGCGATTGGTCAATACGTTGTGTGATACCGCGTTCCTGTGTGCGTTTGCCGAAGACCACAAGAAAATCAGCGCCGAGGATGTACTGTCTGCCGTGGATGAATTGGGCTGGAAGGCCCAGCAAGCGGAGCCCGATGAAACCTCAGAGGTTCCATATCTGACACGTCTGGCATCCAGCCCGCTCAGGCCAGACAGCGTATTCAGACTCGATGTTCGCGAGGGCGGCAAACTCATCACCGAGCATTATTTTCCAGTGGGCCGCGTCACGGTAGGTCGCTCGGCAAATGCAGACCTCTGCATCACCAGCAAATATGTCAGTCGTCTGCATGCTGAGGTTATTTGTACCGATACAGAATGCTTTGTGCGCGACATGGGCAGCACCAACGGCGTAACCGTGCGAGGCGAACGGGTCAAGGAGCGGAAACTGCGGGACAGAGACGTAATTTCGCTGGGAAAATTTGACCTCGTGTACACGGATTTGCGTGAAGCGGGCGAGAATGCATGGAACGACGACAACGAGGACGAAGATTCAGCCATACAACAGAGTCTGGCCTAGCGATTTTATTCAAGGCGTTTCGCCAACCAGACCTGTCACAAGAAAAACCGGGCGTAACTAACAATAACAACAGGCCATTTATGGCTCGTCATCAGGGGGATGCAGCACATGTCTGCACTTAAGAAGTCCGCACTAAAAACTTTCACGGCAGGTGCGCTGCTGCTCGTTGCGCATTCAGCATTTGCACAGTTCAGTTTTGAAGACCGAACGGCCATTTCAACCATTGATTTTACTGGTGAGTCATACGGATCTTCTTGGGGCGATGTGAATGCCGATGGCCTGCCGGATGTCTACGTCAACCATCATCGCTACAAGCCGTCGATGTATGTGAATAACGGCGATCAGACGTTTACTGATATTGCGAGCAACACTGCTTTCTGGAATCAGTATCCACTATTGGATCAGCACGGCGCGACCTGGGGCGACTTCAACAGGGACGGATTCCAGGATCTGTTTCAGTCGCTGGGTGCTGCCGACATCAACCAATTCATGGTTAACCACAACGGGACACTGACGCAGGAAGCCACGGAATACAACATTGAGTACCGTAGCTGGCCAGGCCGCATGCCCGTCTTTCTCGACTCGAATCTGGATGGTGAAATGGACTTCACGTTGATGCAACGCGGCCGTCCGCTGCATTTCACCCAGAACTCGGACACCTTTACCAACGTATCCAATGCCGTGAATACTCGCTGTGATGATACACAGTACGGCCAGCTGGCTGACATCAATAATGACGGCAGACTGGATTTGCTCTGCGCGGCACAATCCAACTGGCCTAATAAAATTTACGACATGTCAACGGTGCCGTTTACTGACATTACGTCCATGCTGCCCAACGTGAAGGCCGTTAATGATTCGGCGATCGGCGACTTTAACAATGACCAGCGACCGGACTTTTTTGTGCTGCGCGGTACGCTGCGCCCCAGTGATGCGGCCATCACGACCGCTGCGCAAACCGAGTACGCCGGACAAGTGCAGGCTCACCTGCCCACGGCTGGATCGCGAGAGGAAACCTTCACTTTTCAGAGTGCAGGCATATTGCATGTCTATCTGGACTGGCAGGCACGCAACGTAAACCGCATGTACATAGGCTCGGCGGGTGTGCACCCGACCGGTTTTACTGGCAGTGAGCCAATCCGTTTCACCCTCGATCCCTCCAATCCAGACACATGGGGGCTTAAGCCACACAACTCAGCGACTGATGAAGGCATGTACATGGGCTACGACCCGGCTACTGAAACATGGACATTCAGCGCATCGCCGGGAGGCGAGTGGTCTTATACGTGGTGGACGATTGATAGTGAAGCGCCAGTATCCAACCTGACGCTCACAGGCCCGGGCGGAGCGGAGAATGGTCTGCCGCCCGCTTTGCTGGTATCCGGCCCGGGCGGCTATACGGATCAGGCCGCCGCTCGCGGCCTGAACCAATCCGTAAATTGCGTTAGCGTTATCGCGGCGGATCTCGACAATGACATGGACGAAGACCTCTATCTGGTGTGTCGTGATGGCGTAACGAATCTGGCCAATAAGCTCTTTGAGAACGACGGCAACGGCAATTTCACTGAAGTTCCGGGTGCCGGTGGCGCTGAGGGGCCGGTTGGCTTCAATATTGGGCGCGGCGAAAGTGTATCCACTGCAGATTACGACCTGAACGGCTTTCTGGATCTGTACCTGACCAACGGACTGAACCTTTATCCCGAGCCGCCGGCCTCGCTGGGCGGGCCGGACATTCTGCTGGCCAATCTAGGCAACGCCAACAGCTGGATTCAGCTTGAGCTGGTAGGAACAACTTCCAATGCAAGCGCAATAGGCGCCCGGGTACTCGCCACGGCGGGTGGCGTCACGCAGCTGCGCGAACAAAACGGCGGACTGCATCGATGGACGCAAAACCACCAGCGTATACATTTTGGACTGGGCGTAAATACTTCGGTAGATCTGCAAATAGCGTGGCCCAATGGGCTGGTCGAGAATTACGATAATGTTCCGACCAATAACATTTACAAAGTCACCGAAGGTGCCGGCTACCAGATACTGGTACCCACCGCTGGACAACGAACCATTACCGTTGATGATCCTGTGGCGTCAGAAACCGACGGCGTCATGACGTTCACCGTACAGGTCAGCGGGTCGGGTGACGATGTGTCAGTGGACTACACCACCGCAGATCAGGTTGCCACCCAACCCGACGATTACACGCTGACAGCCGGAAGCCTGCTGTTTACAACCGGCATCAATTCGCAAACTGTTGATGTGCCGATTATTGACGATGCCGACGAAGAAGGCTCTGAGCAATTCCTGCTGCAATTGTCGAACGAAGTGAACGGCGTGGTTATCAAACCCGCCGGCATTGCAACCATCGTTGACAACGATATTGCAGCCTGCGGGGCGCCAACCTACGACCCGGGCACGGATCTGGTGCTTTTGCTGTGGGAAGACTGCGGCACAGGCAATTGGCATTTGCGTTCAACAGCCGGCGGATCCTTCAGTAACAACATCGGCACCATCACATCGTCGGAGGACTATGTTGCGTTCGCACCCTTCTCTATCGAAGGGCATGATGTGCTGAATATCAGTAATCCGAAGGTAATCGACTTTAATCTGAAAGCATGGGGCGCCAGCGAAGACGGTTTTGATTTCACGGTCGCCGGCGGCGCGACGGCTTGTTTCAACCTGGCCGGTGGCTCCAGTGTGACAAGCGTGCTGGTTGGCCCGAGCGGCCTGCCCGTTAGCGGCGAATTCGATCTGGCGACGCTGGGGCCTTGCGTAAGCGACCCGCCACCACCCGACCCGGAAGCCGAAATCTATGACGGCATGCCCGCCTACAATTCGGCCGCGGACACAGGCATTTACGTTTGGCGTGATGCAGCGACAGACACATGGTACTTGCGCACGACAGCAGGCGGTACATTTGCGGAATGGACTGGCACCATGACTGCCAGCTCGAATTTTACCAGCATGAGCGGGTATTCGATCGAAGGCCATGACAACTTCGATGTCAGCAATCCCGCAGCACTCGGTTTTACCATGAAGATATGGGGCGCAGCCGAGGACGGCGCTGACTTTACGTTCCCAGCGGATGCCAACGTGTGCCTGAACCTGACGACACCGGGCGGAGCGTCAGCTGTAGTCGGTGCGGGGAATGCGATAGTCCCTGTGCCGTTTGACCTTAAGACGCTGGGTGGGTGTGTCCCGTAAGCAGTTCGCTGTAAAGCTGTTGCATGGACTCTCGGTATACCGCCGGATTGTAGTGCTGCTCGACATGCTGTCGAGCAGCACGACCGGCGTCTTCGAGGTCTGCAGCCGACATACGGTTGACCGTGTCGAGCGCTTCGCTGAGCGACTCGATCGATCCGCTCTCAAACAGCCAGCCCGTTTCACCCGTGTTAATCATCTCCGGTATGCCGCCGATATCAGCACCGATAACCGGCGTGCCGAAAGCATAGGCCTCTAACAGACTGATTGGTGCGTTCTCGTACCATTCAGATGGCAATACAACGGCCCGCGCCTTCTTAATCAGGTCATGCAGGTCGTCTCCACTGCGAAAACCGAGAAACTGAACGCGTGCTCCCAGCTCGGCCGCTAACGCCTTAAACTCGTCCGTGTGCGGGCCAGTGCCCGCTATCAACAGGGGCACATCAGCATCCGCGGCAGCCCGAATGAGCGTGTGTACACCTTTATCCCGAACCAGGCGGCCAAAGTAGAAAAAATAGTCGCCGGCAGAATATTCCGGCTCGAATTGCGACGCATCCACATAGTTCGGGACATACAGTAACTGGCTTTCGGGCCAACCCCATTCGACAAACTTGTCGCGATAAAAGCGGCTTGGCGTGACCACGCGATTGACGTTATGGCGGTAACTTTTCAGCGCACCGTGAACCATCGCCTCCAGCGCAATCAGCGAACTTAGCGTCGCCGAGCCCTTGATGCATTTGCGCGTGGCCACGTTCCAGACTTTACCGCCCTTGCAAGCCTCACACACACTGCCATTGCTCAGCATGGTGTATGCGGGACACAGTATCTTCAGATCGTGCGCGGTTAGCACAACCGGTATACCCCGCTCTTTGAGCAGCGACAGTATGGACGGCGAAATCTGATGATAGGCCGAGTGCACGTGGGCGATATCCGGCGCATAGTCATCCAGTAACGCCGCTAATCTGGCTCGTGCCTCGAAGGAATAGACAATCTTGGCCGCCTTACGGGTTTTCTCCCAAAACCCATACAGATGGCCCAATTCAATCTCTTCGACAAAATACTGCTGCTGTTCACACGGTTCATTCTTGGGGTGCTGCATTGAGAAAAACGCGTTTTGCCAGCCCAGACTTTCGAACAGCGCTGCGTGATCAAAATAAACTGCCTCTGCACCGCCTCTGCGGTAATGGTATTTGTTGATCGAGAGCAATTTTTTTGTGGTTGTCATCAGCGCGTCCTCAACCTGCTTTCGCCGGCCGACGCATGATCGCCCGCAGCTGAATCCAGACGCGACGGGGATTTGTCAGCACAGCCCCAACGAGATGCAACGGATACCTTATGAGCAACTGCAACCATGCTGATGCGTTCATTTTCCCGTTCGTTAGCTGCGGATAATCAAAGCGCGACAAAAAAGCTGCGGTACGCTGCTCGCTGATGCGAATCTCGCCGTCACTCAAGACCTGCTTCCATTGCTCAGTCATTGCGGCAGACACGCCGGGCGCTTCACTGTCGTGCGCAACATTTGACGAACCCCATTGCGGCACATCAAGCATGCCTGGCTGGAAGTCAATCTGTAGCCACGCGCATAAATCCCTGATCGTCTGCTCTGGTTCGGCAACCAGGTCTTCAAACCGTAACAACCTGACTCGCGGATGCGCCTCGAGGCGAATCGCTGCTGCCGTAGCCCGCGTCCATAAACTGCTCATGGTAACCGGATGGTAGTTGAACCAGATTCGGATAACTTCCGAGTACGGCACGTTGCGTGCACCCAGCCTGCGTATTTGCCAGCGATTCTTCTGGGAAGCCAACACCGCACGAGGATCTCTGACCATAAAAATAAGGCGCGCTTGCGGATACAGTTCGAGCAACTGTTCAGCGTAGAAAATATTGCGTGGGGTTTGCTCGCAGGCCCACGCCCGCCCGGCAGCCGCTGCCATATGCGATACGACTGCCGCGTACATATCTGCACCGTTGCGTTGGTCAGCCGGCATACTGTCGATGAGATTACGGGCATCTGACAACTCCTGGTCCGTGGGGCCATCAACCCATGAGTCACGTGCTTCTCGCGCCAGCAGCATGGCGGCAGCGCGTATCAGATAGTCCTTATCGACCGCGGCACGCCCGGTATCCACTTCGTAAAGCTCGCCGAAGTAGTGCAGCTCCTTAAGCCCAAGCACTTGCGAATGGTTGCCGAGTACACGACTGCAAAGCGTTGTACCCGAGCGGGACGGGCCCGTCACAAAATAAATGTTGCCCTCGTTCATGCGTTCGCCAATCTTGCGTACTCTGCGGCCACCAGCGGTGCAATCACCGGATATATGCGGTGCTGCCTGACATAGTCTCGACCGCGCGCCCCCATACTTTCTGCACGTTCGGGATCATCAAGCATTTTTATGATCGCGCTGGCAAACGCATCCGCCGACCATTCGACGCACAAACCGGCCTGACTTTCTTCGATGATCACACTTTGTTCAGGGTGAGAGTTAGCAATTACCGGCCGGCCTAACGCCATGTATTCACTGATCTTGGTAGGCGAGGTGGATTGCAGAATCGGGGTTGGGTAAAACGGTGATATGCAAACTGCGGCGCGCGCAACGCGCTCATGCGCCTCTGCCATGGGCACCATGCCGGTAAACTCAACCGCGTTTTGCAGCCCGAGCTCGGCCACTACCTCTTCGAGAAACTCTCGATCCTCTTTGTCGGGGCCATCACCCACCATAATCAGCCTCGCTTCAGGATGCCGATCAAGAACCTGCCTGAAAGCGAAAACCAGCGTGTCCAGACGACGCACCCGCACCAGCGTTCCCAGGTAAAGCACCGTACCGGGCTCAGCATCTGTGGGTGGCATATCGAGTAAAGTTTCGCTGACCGCCATCGGCACGGGGGTCATCAACTGCCGGTCAACGCCCTCCGCGGCGATATCTTCCAGCATCTGTCGGCTCTGCACAAACACATGATCGGCATTCGGCATAATGATTCTGTAGAGCAAAAATCGGGCGACGTTGCCACCGGCAATGCTTAGCCACGGAAACCGGGCGCGCCCCTCTTGCCCGTCTAATATGCGGCACTCGGCATACGGGTAAGACAGCCAGTAAGTGAATTTTTTGCCGGTAAGCCGCGCCGCCAGCAGCCCGAGCACGCCGACCACAAATTTGTCGCGCACCTGAATGATGTCGTAAGGCCCGGTAAGAGCCTGCCAGAAGGTGCGCAGATCAGCACCCAGCTCAATAAGCTTGTTGGCAATCTTGGCGGACACACCGCTCAAACGGCTGCGCCCAACAACAAATGCGCGCGCGCCGTGCCACTCTTGCTCGCGCCAGAAACCGTCGGGCCCGGTGGTGAAGATCACGTAGTCAATCTGCATTCCCTGCTCAGCCAGGCGTCTGGCGAAAAGGTCCGCAACGTCTACGCGTTCGGCCCCGTCAGGCTCGCCAACCAGAAACAGCATGCGCAGATTCTGCAATGCTTCAGACATAGCCGAAATCCCGCATGGTAGAGCCCGCCTGCTCATCAACAATATGCAAATCTTCGGGGCTCAGCGTTGTCTTCCAGCGGTCATCTTCCGGGCGAATACCGCCCGCCAGATCAAAGCGAGCAGGGTTGCCGCCTGCAGAATGCACCGTGATGTCATCGCTGAATTGCAGACAGGCCGGGTCATAAGGCATATCCAGCCATGCGAATACGCTCCTCAGCGACGCTGCAGGATCGGCCACGAAATCTTCGTAACGCAACCGCAAACGGTGTTCGGGAGCCACCCAGCGGTCCAGCAAGCGACGACTCAGCGTGTGATAGTGATTCCATCGTTCGGCGGCACGTTCAACACGCATATACCTTTTTCGCGATGACACCACGCCCCGCGCATCTCTGACCAGATGCAGAATGCGAACCTGCTCCGGGTTGTGCAGATATAGATGCGGTGCTTTACGCGGTGACTTTGACGCATCGATGATCAATGCGCTGCCATGGGCTTGGGCGGCGGCTTCGAATAATGCCAGCGTATTGCGACTGCCCTTGCGTACCGATGGCAGCATGGTCAAACGCATGCCGGGCCAGCGGGGTGTAGCCATCAATGTCGCCGTATCGAGAGCGCCGCGCAACTTTCCCAACAGGTACCGCCATTGCGTTTGCTGCGCATGGTCAATCAGTCCGGAACCGTCTTTGCCCTTTAGCGCCTCACCCAGATAAAGATCGTAGGGAGCAGCCCGCATATCAATGCCAGTTCTGGCTGCCAGCAATGCAAAAGTCTCGCCCCAATGCGGGCATGCGGACAGCGGTTCACCGCACGTGCACAACTCGCCCAGCGCCAGCAGCTTTGGAATGAACGCAACCTCGCCAAGATTGGCGGCCTGCGGATGATTGCCCAGCACCAGGCTCAGCAGCGTCGATCCACCATGCGGCGACGAGACGATGTACAAGTATTTATCAGGCGGGCTCATGCTCGGCATCACCCGTACTGACCTGCTCCAGAACCTCCAGATACTGTTCGGCGATTGCGTCCCAGCGATAATGCTGTTCTACACAACGCCTGCCGGCTTTGCGCATTGCTTCAATATCGGACGGTGTATCAATGAGCCGCTGCCATAGATCTATCAATGCCATCGTATCGTGGCGCTTGTAGGTATATGCGGCGCCGTGCACGGTTGCGATATTTTCGTCGATGCCGTTAACCAGCGAACACACGCCCGCCCCCATAGCCGAGACCAGTGACGGCGATGTGCCTTCGAGCTCGCTGGCCGATACATACATGCGGGCATTCACCAGCAGTTGCTCGTAATCCTTATCGTAGACAAACCCAAGAAACCGTATTTTTTCGGATGCCCGGGCAAACAGCTGATCCCGATAATCGCCACCTGCCGGATCATCACCGATGATCACCAACGGATAGTCGGTACGCAATGCCTCATAAGCCGTAATCAGGTTGTGCACGCCTTTCTCGGGTGCCAGCCGTCCGACAAAAAGAAAATACTGGCCCGCCGTAAGATGGTGTTTTTCCATCAATGCTGCAGAGCGTGCCTCATCCACTTCGATATCGTTTGCGCCGTAGGCGATGAGGCTTGTTCGGACCCCGTATTTCTCGGTGTAGTAACGCTCTACTTCAAGGTTATCAACAACGATTCTGTCCGCCATCCAGACCGCAAACTTTTCACCGATTCTATGCACGAGCTTGGCAAGCATGCCCCATTTCTCGCGACGCCACTCTATACCGTCACCTGACAGAATCACTTTCTTACGGAACAACTTTAGCAATGGCAGAAAAATGGAGTTGCCCGTGTTGTACAAATGCACATACCGATAACGTGATCCGGTGAAAATCAGGTGCAGTATGGAAAAGAAAGTATGGCTCAGCGTATCGAGACTTTTTGTGTTGAGCGAAGGTGTATAAACCAGATGAACCCCGTCAAGCTCGGCCGGCTTGTCTGCGTAACGATTGCTGCGACAATAAACCCGCACATCATAGCCAGCTGCTACCCAACGCCGGGTGAGTTCTTCAGCACAGGTTTCCAGACCTCCGTAGTTGGCAGGTAGCCCGCGAATACCGATTACGGCAATCCCCTTCTCCCTGGCTTGTACGTACGATTTATTCACCTGCCCGGCCTCACCTGCCGCCCAGCTTACTTAAAGCGCTCGACGTACAACTCCAACGCATCTTTCCAGTCGGGCATGAAGTTGATTTTGCGCGCGTTCAGCTTGAAATTGACAAGCTTCTCGGACGGCGGACGGGGTGCAAAGTACTCGGCTTTAAAGTGATCAGACGACACCTTGGTAACCTTGACTTCATTCTCCATGCCTAGCATGCGCACAAACTCCACGGCCACATCGTAACGACTGCAATCGCCGCCGCATACCTGGTTATAAAGCCCGTAAAGGTCGGTTTCTACCACCTTGAATATGCCTTCAGCGAAACTCACCGTATAGGTCGGTGTTCCGAGCTTATCGTCTACGACAAAAAGTTCTTTCTGGCCGGCCTGAAGCTGTTTAAAAAGCTTATTGATGAATTTTTTGTCTTTTTCAGGGCCGCCACCCATCATCCATCCAGCCCTGAAAATAAAGTGCTTTTTCAGATGACGCTGAACAAACTTCTCCCCATGGTACTTTGACTTTGCGTAAATGCTGAGAGGATTGGGTTTGTCGAAATCGTTGTAGACATCCTGGGCACCATCCACAATACCGGCGGTGCAAATGTAGACGTGCGGGACATCCAGCTTGCCTGCGATTAACGCAACGTTCTCTGCGCCGAGGGCATTGGTTGCCCAGGAATCGTCAGGATTCTGTTCACAATATTCCAGATCGGTAAGAGCCGCCAGATTTATGATGAGATCGGGCTTGAACTCACAGATGTCCTCATCCATAGCCCAATAGTCACGCACGTCAGCGTAACTGAGCCAGTCAGTATTGACATCGATGTCGGTGGCCTTAACGGTTGTGCGAGGGGAAAAGTACTCATACACGGCTTCGCCGAGCATGCCGCCGCAACCGGCGATGTACACCCTGGTGTTTTTTTCAAGTTTCACTGTCTACCACTCCCTGTGGTCACATATATACAACTGTCGCAGAAAATAATCGCGTTATATAGTGCCGGAAATCCTTTCCGGACTTATTTGATCCTGATTAAAAAGGACAAACTCCCAACGTATCAAGCTCCACCGGCGTGGCCACAGGCACGCGACCGGCACCATAAAGCACGGTCAATCCGGCTGGCTGTGTGAAGCTGATGCAGACCGGCGCACCCGGGGCCGGCTGCACGGAAAATTCGTCCAGACCATTGCCCCATATCTGCAAGCCAAAGTTGACCTGACCGGATACGGTGGTATCGAAGGTGTCGTGCCCTTCAATATCAACCTGGGTGACGGCACTGAAGGCCTGATTGCTGCTAATCTGGCCCACATAATTGGCGTAGGTGCCTCCGGCCGTGGACGTCAGATACCAGACACCGGTCCCACAGTCTTTCCAGATAAACATCTCAGCTTCACCGCTGCTGTTATACGCTGGCCGGCCGCAGGGCGACACTTCATTGTCCTTAATCGTACCTACACCGATGTCTTTGGCCAGAACGGCATTAGTCGCTCCAGACAGCTCAATAGCAAATGTTTCGTCGCCTTCACCGGAAGCATCATCGACAATGGTTACGTTCACCAGCTTGCTGATCTCGCCCGGCAAGAATGTCAGGGTATCGCTTACGGGCAGGTAGTCGGCAGGCTGGGTAGCCGTCTGATCCACTGAGGCATAGTCTACGGTAACGGTCTGGGCACTGACTTCAGCCAGAGTCACGGTAAACGCAGCTGTGCCCGCCGTTTCATCGACCGCAACGTCATCAATACTCAGGCCGACATCCAGGTTGGTACAGGCTCCCAATGTGCTGAGATCCAGTGGTAAGGAATAAGACGTGCGGTCGCGACCAATGCGCACGGTCTGCGCAGCGGGCAGATCCAGTTCCAGGCAGAGGGCGGCACCGCCAGCGGGCACGAAGGTGAATTCGTCGAGGCCATTACCCCAGATCTGCATAACGAAATCGATGGTATCCACCGCACCGGTATCGAGGGTGTCGTGGCCCTCTATATCCACCGCAGCGACGCTCGCAAACGCAGCCGTCGAGATGATGCGACCGGTATAGTTGGCATAGCCGCCGCCTGCGGTCGACCTTACGTGCCAGATACCCGACACACAGTCCTGCCAGACAAACAGATCTGCTTCCAACGCACCATCAACCGCGGGATCAGGCTCATCACACGCTGATATTTCGTTGTCTGTAATCGTAGCCACACCAACGCCTTTAAGCAGAGTGCCGTTGATGGCATTGCTCAACACCACGTCAAAGGTTTCGTGCGATTCACCGTCCGCATCATCAACAAGGGATATATCGACCGAATGACTGATCTCGCCGGGAAGGAATATCAGCGTATCGTTCGCACTCAGGTAATCAGAAGGCTGCGTCGCAGTGCCATCGGAGGTGGCATAATCAACGTCAACCTGTTGTGAGCTTGCAGCAGCCAGACTCACGGTGAAGGTGGCCACACCTGCAGATTCATCCACGGTTACGTCGTCAATGCTGATATCAACCGACAGATTGGTGCACGGCCCGAGCGTCTCGAGATCCAATGGCAAAGCGTATTCGGTGCGGTCCTCGCCAATGCGTACCGTCTGACCCAGCGGCTCTTCAACGGTCAGACAAACCGATGCACCGGGCTGTATCTGAAAAGTAAACTCATCGAATCCGTTGCCCCAAATCTGGGACAGGAAGGCCAGCTCTTTCGCATCGCTATTGTCCAGCAGGTCGTGCCCTTCGATATCAACCGGGGTTACATTGACCAAATCGTGATCGGAGACCAGCCGGCCGGCGTAGCGGGCGTAAGTGCCGCCAGCGGTCGTTTCTACGTGCCACACGTCGGCAATACAGTCCTTCCACGCAAACAGTGCGGCCTCTGCGGAGCCAACAGGCACGGGATCACCGCAGGCGGAAATCTCGTTATCAAGAATCGTTGCAACACCGCTACCCGCGACAATAATGCCGTTTGAGGGGTTGCTTAGCTCGACCGAGAAGGTTTCATCCACCTCACCGTCCGTGTCATCAATCAGCGTAATGCTTAACGGCTGTGTCAGCTCGCCGGGAAGGAACGTCAGCGTTCCGCTGGCGGCCGTATAGTCATCGGGATCATTCGCGCTGCCATCAAGCGTCGCATAGTTAACGGTAACCGTCTGTGGGCTCGCCTCGGCCAGCGTCACCGTGAAGTCGGCACTACCGGCGGTTTCAGCAACTGACACGCTGTCTATGCTGATATCAACCGGCAAGTTGGTACAGGGGCCGAGAGTTCCAAGATCGAACGGAATACTTATTGGTACCTGCGCGGAACCCAGGTTAACCGTAGTAGTGCCCACGGGAGTTTCAATTTGCAGACAGGCTGCGGCACCGTTCTGAATCTGGAAAGAAAACTCGTCACGACCGGTACCCCAGATTTGCAGGCCAAAATCCAGCACCGTCGGATCGGCATTGTCGAACACATCGTGCGGCTCAATATCAAGGGCCGTCACGCTCAGCAACGACTGATCGGAAACGATCTTGCCCTCGTAAAGCCCGTACCCACCGCCGGCTGTGGCCAGCACATGCCAGGTTTCGGTGCCACACTCTTTATAGATGTAGAAATCGGCTTCAACTGATGTATTGACGTCAGGCGCGCCGCACTCCGACGGCACGACTGTTCCGAGTATCACTTCCTCGTAAGTTGCCGATTCGGTAACCCGGTAAAGCTTGTTCGCAGGCACGTCGGTGAAATTGTCGACTGCACCGCTCGGCCACTCAACCGTGATATCCACCAGCGTGTTGCTGCCTAGGCCAAAATGAATGCGCTGATGATTCTGTGCCCAGCGATGATAGCCACCATTCTGTTCGCGTAGTTGCGTGACACCACCGGCAGTCGCATAAACCTTCGCGCCCAGGCCGTCCTTATTCGACAGCGTGCCCACCAGATCCAGTTCAATCCAGCTATTGCTGTTACCAACGTTGGCATACAACAAGTCAGCCCCGCCGCGTGACTCAAACAGCGGTGCTTCCGGATAAATGTTCAGGCCGTTGGTAACAAACAAGTCAAGGAAGCCGTCGGCGTTGAAGTCAGCCGTCACCACGTTCTCGCCCATACCGACTTCCATGCCGATGGGGCCCTCTGCACCACCGGCAGACGGCAGTGCCTGAAAGTTTCCGTCGCCGAGGTTTTCGTAAAGGATATTGGCTTCGTTCGAGATGCCGCCCCGGCAGACCACGTAGATATCCTGGTCCATGTCGTTGTCAAAGTCGCCAGCAACTGCACTGACGCAGCGTATCGGCGCGCCAACACCGCGTGCGGCTGCCTCTTCCAGCATGCCGGTTCCATAGTTCATGATTAGCTTGGGCTCAATCGGGAACTCGCCGGCCGACAGGCCGCCCACTTCAAGATTCGTGATCGGCTCACTTGAATCGATAAACCAGTAGGTGATGTTAATCGTGGTGCCCGACGAGGTAACTACCTCCCAGTAGCCCTCTACTTCGTCATAGCCAATCCAGACGCCATCTTCAAGCGCCGGATCATGCGGCATGATGCCGTGGTTAAGAGGGTCAGTCGGATCAAGATCAAAAGAAATCGGATCCGACGGCCCAAAGTTGTTCGGATGCCAACCGGTGGAGCCGATGAAAATCATGTCCTTGTTACGGCGATTCCAGTCCATCAGGAACGTCGCAATACCGGTGGTGTAAATCCGCATGTGTTCTTCGGAGCCGCTGTCAACGATCAACTGCGCCTCGACGCTGTCGGCATCTGTTTGCACGGCCTCACTCAACCGCAATCCGCCACGCACTTCAAAAATATCGTTGCGCAGGTTGTTGTCGAAATCACCGATAGCGGTATCGTTCACGGCCTCCTGCAACGGCACCTGAGCGGTGATGTCGGTGAACGGGATGGTCGTGGTGTTGTAAACACGATTCGGCCAGAGCGACTGATTGTCGCAAATCAGATCGAGCGTGCCGTCCGCGTCAATGTCTACCAACTGCCCGTACTGGGCGTTCTGACAGGAAATGCCCGTTTGTGGTTTAGTAGGAACCCACGTGTCGGCGTCCTGACGAAATATCTTGGGAAAACCGCGTAACATCATGATGAAGTCGAGCCAGCCGTCGGCATCGTAATCCAGCCAAACCGGCAACCGGCCTGGCCAGCTGGTATAGGCATCCAGACCGTAGTTGATGGTTTCATCAAACAGCACGCCGTTGTGGTTTACCAGGAACTGCAGATCATCCGTCGCACCGAGCGAAACAAAAAGATCCTGATAGCCGTCGTTATTAAAATCACCCCATGCGGCGCCATGCTGGTCGAGTAACGGCTGAGCAGCCCAGACCCCCACCTCCAGATATCTATCATTAAAGGTGCCGTTGCCCATATTCACCAGCAGCGCGGGGGGCTGACGGTGATTGTTCACGAAGAGATCTGGCCAGCCATCAGCATTCAGATCACCCCATGACGCGCCATAGGACTCGCCGTCATGAAGTATTCCCGAGCCGGGGGTCGCATCCTGAAACTGGATTTGTGCAGCGGCGTTCGCGGAAATAAAAATCAACGCCGTGAATAGCAACAACAAATGCATTACGCCTGCAAAAGTTTTCGCAGCGCTCGCCGGCTTCAACCGGGCGACAGCCTTGCTTTGAAAACAATTACTTTCCAAACTCCGGGCGAGTTTATTCTTATGAGACATTCTGCAAATCCATTGCGAGTGCACAACATGCGCCACTAGCGTGTTGTTGTTATCGTTTCATGCCAGCACAATTGCTTCGAACTGGCACGGTTCAAGTGACGTTACTTAGCTTCCATAGATTATCATTGTTGCGTCGCCAGACCTACGAATGGCGCACATTTTTTCTTATATGACATAGGTTTATAACCGCTTATGTCAACATGCGCCCTAGCCGTACATAACATGGCTGCACAGCGGCAACTAAATACGCGTTAATGAAAAGCTTGATACAGATGCCGGCGGCAGTTGCAGTTGCAGTCGGCCATTCGCATCGAAACGCATCGTCACGGGTTTGGAGTCGAGCTGAATCCGGGGCTGCAGATCAGGTTGATCCGGATCGACACCCTCCTCGCCGGCAGCGTAGTAGTGGCGCAATTCAATTTTACGGTTGGCCCAGGTTGGCATATGCAACGTCGTAACAGCTGTTGCCGATGC
The DNA here is from genome assembly GCA_030426355.1 of Gammaproteobacteria bacterium. Taxonomy (GTDB): domain Bacteria; phylum Pseudomonadota; class Gammaproteobacteria; order Steroidobacterales. The sequence continues at coordinate 269,241 of JAUHYQ010000003.1, read as the reverse complement.
CCGATTCGCTGCCCATATACCAAGAATGTCATCGGTCGCGTTCGCGAACACTACTGACCGGACATCGTAGCCGCCCGCATAGGCACTGTTGTTAGGGCTGCTGTTAAACGTTGCCAGCACTCGCGGCATACTGACTTTGCGGAGTACCCGCATAGCCCAGTAAACGGCGTTGGGTCGCAAGTCCGCGGCATCATCAAATAATTTCCATGGCATCGAATTCAACCCGTGCCACGAAGCTCCCTGCACCTCCGGCATCTGCGCCAGTGCGATCAGGAAATCGCCAGTACTAACCGCGGCCGACAAATTACCGGTATAGGGCAATGCTTCAACTGCTTTGACTTCGCCGAACTGAATGCCACGTGCATGTTCCGTAATCCATACTCCGGGGCTTTTTCCCTCGCGCACGTCGGTTGCGTAGTCAATTGCCTTGCGGAACTCCTTGATGCGATAAGGTAAGAACTTATGGATCTCTTTTCCGCCCCGTGCGTCGTAGTAAAAGTGCAGGGAGAAATCATTAACTTCAGGAAGACCCGTCAGCACATCCCGCACGAAATCAGTGGATTTACTCATACTCCGCGACTGCTCGGAACCGCGATATTTCCAGTTGAACTCGCGCAGAAACGCCACGAAACGTGCGTCCGGGTCGGCGAGTTTAATGGCGTCGATGGAACGTCGCGAATGCTCGATGTACTTGGCGTGCGACCACTGATAGTCAGCGCGGTCCAGTTCGTTGCCGAGTTGGTAGTAGCGTGGCTTATCGGTCCCGATTTTCTCCAGCATATGGGCAGCCAGTCGCCCGTTTGACTGGGCAACATAGTCTTTATCGAGCTCGGTAAACAAGCCCTGATAATCCCAACCCATAAGATTCAGCACGTACCACGGCTGACCACCCACTTTGTCAACCAGGGCCAGATAGTCGTCCACTCCAAACATCAGTTTGGCGGGCGGGCTCCATTGCACCGAGCGCAGTGGCTCACGTTGGGTAACCGGCCCGACAGATGCCTCCCACGAAAAGCGGTTCGCCACCAACCCGCCGGGGAAACGATACAGGGCCCCCGGAAATTCTTTGAGGGCATCGGTCACCTTGGCGGGAATGTCGCCGGTGGATGCATCGAACAGATCGCGCTCAAAGTGCCAGTGATTAATATTGAAACCGAACAAGGTTTCCGGAACTTCGGTGCGCAATACCACGCTCGGGCAAACACTTATTTCGGCTTGTTTTGCCGGAGAGATTTCCAGCACTGCTTGTTTAAGCTGCCGCCCGGACTCACTGTCCGCCCTCCACGCGGATGGGCACTCGGCACCAGCAAAAAGCGGAGACATTAAGCCCAACATCATGATGGCTACGCGCATTATCACTGCACTGCCCCACGGCTAATAAGGGCGCGCAATCGCATCGGCAATATTTCCATCATGCTGCTTTTTTCCTCTTCGGTTACAGGCAGCGTCAATAGCACTACCCCCACATAAACCACCAGCGTTATTGCCGTGGCCAATACAAAATGCGCGCCGGCCCACATACTAAGCATGCCTGCAGCGGCGGCAGCCAGACTGCTCGCGATAACGCCAATGCAATGACGCCATTCAAAGCGATAACAATATCCGCGACGCCGCAGATATATGTAGACCATCGACATCGACACCGCCAATCCAACAAGGTTTGCAATCGCTATCGCCCAGAGGCCCAGCGCGGGAATTAGTGGTACCGCCAACAGCAACGAACCTGACAAAAACAGGTTGCTAAACATATAAACGCGGTTCTGCTCAACTGCTTTGACAAGCAAATCGAGCAGATTGTTCACGCTGGTTACAAGCAACACGACATAAAACCCTGCCACCAGCAGTGCGATGTTGCCGAATTTGGCGTCCGTGGCCCAATTAAGCAACTCGTCGCCGGATACCAGCAATACCGATAAGGGCGCGAAAAGCAACACAAAATTTGCCAGCAAAACCAGATTGGCCAGACGCACAAGCTGATCAAAATTCTGATGCTGACTATAGCGAGACATCATGACCGGCCTTACCAGGCCGACAAACATGTTTAAAGGCTCATAACGACGGGCAAAATCGATCAAGCGATCCACCACGCCAAATACCGCAATAAATTCGGCCGACATAAAGTATGCGACAAACAGACGATTCGGAGCGCTGCCATAGAAGATGGACGTCAGATTCTGCAGGTAGCACCAGAATGCAAAGCGGGCATATCGTCGACTGTCCGCCACCAGCACGCCGCGGTCTCCCTCAGCGCGCTCACCATCATTCGACCAACGATGCAAAATAAACATCGCCAGCATTAGCATTGAAAAGCCTTCCGAGAAAATTTCTACGTACGCGAAATTCGCGAGCGTAAGTTGATCCGCCGCGAGCATATACAGCGTTCCGGCGAGTTTAAGCAGCCCTCCGGCAGCAAGGCTGTACTGCGCATCCCGTTGCCATAGCAAATTTTCGAGCGCCTGCGCGATGAACCCCGAGTTGACCCGGAAAAAACCGACCGCCAGATACAGGGGCACTATATGCTGCCAGTCAGTGAGCTTTAACGACTCCGACAGCACCTCCATTAACATTAAAGGCACGATACACAGGAGGGCGTATAGCATCGCTCTGACCACAATGCTGCCGACAAGCAACAGATACATGGCACGACTGTTGTGATGCGTGCGCAACTCCGGCAAATAGCGATGCAACATTTGTGGCACGCCAAACGACGACACCAGCCCTATAATGAGGACTAACGCGTGAAGCGACGTGTAAGCAGCAAATTCCGGCACGCTGAACTCGCGAACGAGCAGGAAAAGAACCAGCAAAGTGGCAACCGCGGATACGCCCTTGCCCAGCACAAAGTGCGCGAAACTGCTGCGGATAGCGGCGGCGCTGTAGTGCACCGGCCTCGCCGACGGACCGCGCTCACTCATGTGTTTTTGTAGACCGAAAGGCCGGGATTTGATACGGCACGCTCTGGTTTCTGTTTAAGGTAATAAGTCAGGTACGCGAACAACAGCATGATCAGGGTTTGATAACCGATATCAAACACAAAAAACGACTTGTGAAACATGCTTAGGGCGAGAATAACAACGCCCGCCTGTAAGCCAGAGAAAATACCTGCTTTGTATGGGTCAGAACTAAATCGCTGCCGCAGGATGCCTGCAGATCGAAACGCAGTCCAAAACATGGCTGCAACCATCGCGAGACCCAGCACGCCGGTTTCCCACAACAGGGCGGGAACTCCGGTCAGACCGATGCCCATACCCGGATAGCGCGTACTGGCCAGCGTAACTCCTGCATCAAGGCCAGTGCCTCCCTCGCGCGAAGCTCGGGGGCCGTGGCCAATAAGGGCGTGCATCGGTTCCGATAGCGAATGCTCTTGGAACCAGAAGCTGATCGCACTCGTGCGGTTGAGATAAAACTCGCCATGCCCTTCGGTATCGCTGAAGTTCTGCTCAATAGTGCCGGCAATGAACCCTTGTATGCCGTCCGCTTCGTCCGCATAAAAGGCAGAGTAAGCAAACATTAAGCCCGCCAAGGTCAGCCCGAGAAACCCTGCGGACAAGATTGCTCGGGCGGGTCGAAGAATGATCTCGTTTTTGAAAATCACACAAACAATAACGAACAGATAAAGCACTGAAACCTTACTTTCATTAATGAAAACGGGCACAAGCAGCGGCACAGACAAAATGACCAGCCGGCGCAAAGTTATGGCCTTGTTGTTCCATAACGATAACAGCACCGCAAACACTATCAACATGAAAGCAGACAATACCGCGTTGGCACCGCCACCAAATTTTGATGCGCCAAATGTGCCGGCAATTACATCGTACGGCACCACACCTTCGCCAAAGCCAGTGCGCAAGGGCACCAGGAAGAGGTACTGATGCGCAACGAACGGGAGTTGAATAAACGCGGTATAGAGCATAAGGCGAGGGAACAGATCAATGATCTGACGCGGCCACGGCATCATGACCAAAGCAAAAAACAGGCCCGCCACCTGAAAATAACTTTTCAACCCCACGATCAGCTGCGAGACCCCCTGTCCGTTCGCCCACCCCGACAAGGCGGTAATAAAGAACAGCGCAAGCAATTGCCAGGCGATCGGCGAGACGGTGCCATCCTTACCCATACTGCGGCGGGATATATTTTCGATGAGCGCCAGGGCAACCAGCATCACCGATGCGATCGCAACGCCCCACCGAATAAGCTGAAGCTGAGGCGCATAAAGCATGGCCAGGCCCGACACCACCAGCCCCCCGGCAAGCACGGACCAAAGCAGCAATGACGGGCTCGTGAGCATGACCAGGCCGCCTACAAGTCCAATAGCAGCCGCGGCCGCAGGCAGGCTGCCCGTGCCGGCGATCCAGCCAAATGCTATGGCCAGGCCGCCACCGATTGCATATAGCAACACCGACTGCAAAAGAAATTGCCGCTGACTTTCCATGTCGCTAACCCGCTCTGCCTGACCGCCACCGAGCAAGATCCGCACCGGTCAGCGCTTCCAGACGAGAGATTTCATCCGCAAACAACTCGTGTAACTGCTCCCGGGTTTGCCGCTGCAACGGCGGAATAACATTTTCAGGCTCCGTTCTGTTTACCGAACGATAGGCTTTCTGGAGCCCAGTCTTGCCTAGCAGCTCCCACAACCAACCCAGCCTCAACTTGCGCAACAACCCACGCAGCACATTTTTAGCTGACTCGAGACTGGCAGATCGATTCACATAGCTCTCATTTGAGCGCTGACTCAACGCCGCAGGAACGTGACCCGTACCTATACCCAGAAATTCATAAATGCGCTTGGCTACATTTGCCCCGTCGGCAACAACTTCGTCAAAGAATACGACCATCAATTGTTGCGACTCAAAATATCGCAGCCAACGTTCCAGATGGGTTGCATACAAACCCTGCTCAATGTACTGAGGGTTATTCTTAAGTCCACTCTCAAAAGAAAGGTCGTCGCCGCCAAAATGCCCGATGCGCACTTCGTGTTTGTGATTTGAAATCGCGCGCTGCACGGGTTCACGCAAAAAGACTATCAGCCGCATATCGGCAGCATAGTCACGAACCCTCTGCGGAGCACTTAGATGATGGAAGTATGACGGCGAAACTTCGCCTACCGCGCGGTGACCCGGTTGCGGATCGAATTGCCTTTCATACCACTGAAACCCGAAATCATAGAAATTCGAAAAGTAGTCAAGCTCTTTTGTATCACTCAAACAAACTTCAGGGTGATCGCTTAATATGTCATACAGCCAGGTTGACGCGCACTTTTGCGCACCTATGCCCAGAAAATTTGGTTTGGTCAACTTGCCACGCATCTGCGCGGACCCGCCCTAGAAGCTATTTAAAACCGAGCCCACAATTTCGGCACGGCCCTTAAGGCGCTCTGTAAACGCCCGGACGTCACTGAGCGGGGTGTGATTGCGATGCGCCACCAACAAAGCTCCACCGCAACGATAAGCAATGGTCTCGGCACCGATACCGGTGCTGCCCGGCGGAGCCTCAATCAGGATGATGTCATATTGGCTGCTTAACTGCGCCAATATGTCCTCGAACTCGTCGCGGGCCAGCAATTCTTCGGGATTGGGTGGCGGAGCACCGGCGGGGAGCAGCCAAAGATTCTCGAAATGCTCGATTTTGTGCACATCAAGACGGCCGCCCGTGCGCCCCACTAATGCCGGCGACAAGCCAGGTTCGTTGCTGATACGAAAAATTTCATGCAGTCGCGAATTCTGCAAATTCGCATCAATCAACAGTGTCCGGTCGCCCAATTGCGAAAACACAATGGCCAGATTCGCTGCCAGATAACTGCGGCCCTCACGCGGTTTAGCGCTTACGACGGCAAGGGCGGTATGGCCGGCTGCAAACCACCGCAGCATGAGCTGCATACGCAATGCCCGCAAGGACTCCACGCGACGGGTGAACGGCTTGTACGCGGCAACCAGTTCCTTGCCGTAGTTCCCCACCCCTGGTTTGAGATAGGGGTATTCGAACTGCCTGGCTAAAGCATGTTCTATATCCGACTTGTCTGCCAAACCCAACTTGATCGCCGCGTCACCGAAGCGCAGTTGCTTCTCTTTGGCACAAACTAATACGCGCGCTATATCTGCTTCTCGCAGCACGCCTGACTCCATCAGCAGAGTCCCTAGCATGGTCGCATTCGCAACCTCTATGGTTTGCTGCGACATTTTCATGGGTTCAGACATATTGCTTCCATTCCGGGCCTGCGACCCTGAATTCTAGATACTCGCCAGTACGGGTATGCCAAGCCCTTGCCTGATATCTTCTTCAATGCGCACACGCCGATTAAACACTTCGAGAATAATGGTTGTGCCAATCCCTAGCACCAGGCCAAGTATCAAACCCAGCGCCATATTCACAAACTCTTTAGGACTTGATGGCTTCTCGGGGATACTGGCGGTATTGAGGACCGCAATATTAGTCTGGTTAAACTGACTCTCGAGGCTGGTCTGGTAGTAACGTTGTATAGCTGCATCGTACATGCTGCGACTGTTCTCAAGATCACGTACCAATAAATCCAGCTGATCGCGCTCTTTCTTGACTTCAAGAACCTTGGCTTTCTGCCTACTCAAGGATGCTTCCAGCGACCGCTCCTGATCAACTGCGCGCAAATACTCGGGATGCTGTGCGCCAAGCTGCCGCGAACGCACTTCATAGGTATTGGCCTGAGCGGCGGTCAACTTGGATGACAGATCCTCCAGACGACGCGTTTCGGTATCAAGTCGCTCATCTATAGCGACAATGCCCCGCTGCTGCTGATATTCGGTGAGCTTTTGTTGCTGCTCTTCCAGACGAGTTTGTAAAACCTTCAGCTGCGTATCGAACCATGCCGCATTTCGTCTCGCCGGCTCCATGCTGAGTTCCAACGTCGCATCTATATAGGCTTGCGTGAAGGCGTCGGCGATTTGCGCTGCGTATTGCGGGTCGGCAGACATGACCTCGACCGACAGAACACGGCTCTCTCGTGCAGGCCTTACGGTCAAGTCATCCAGAAAAGCGTCGGCAATAACTTCCCGCAAATTCGGCACGCCCTCAGATGACCAGTCCGGGTTGCCCTTGTGCCGCTTCATATAACGTTCCGCTGCAACCGGGTCATCAGACAGGCCAAGCTGATCCACGACTTTCACGGCCACATTGCGGTTATTGATGATATCCACCTGCGTAGCCATGTAGCTGCCGGCAAGCTGCGTGGGCAATCCACGGCTGTCGAAAGGCCCCGCGTCTTTAAACGTCAGCACAAGGCTTGAGCTGGCCGTGTATCGTTTGGTCTGCTGCAAGGTAAACGCGAGCGCAGCAAGTAAGGTCACCCCGACCACAAAAACGATAAATACCGCGCGGGCACGCAACAATTGAACAATCAATGGAAAATTCATCTGAACTTTACCTCGCGAGGCTGATACAGCCTCTAAAACAGACTTTCGTCCACAACGACGACGTCGTTGGGCAGAAGCTCATCGTTTAGTGCGGACTTCACACTCACAATATCACCATTGTCAGCACGACGCCGCAGTGACAAGCCCTTTTCGGTGCCGCGCATGGTCAGACCACCACTGACAGAGATCGCCTGCATAATCGTCATGCCACGTTCCAGACGATAACGACCCGGCTTCTCGACCTGACCGTATACATAGAACACGTCCATCGCTGGCACCAACACGATATCCCCGCCCTGCAGATCGTAGTTCTGACTCAGGTCGCCATTGCGCAACAAGGCTACCAAGTCGACACGTACGTTTTCTGGGCCCCCTTCGCGCTGCCTGGCCAATATCAGGTAGTCCGCAGCATCGTCACCGACCCCGCCAGCCAGCGCAAGGACACCCGCGATACTTTGCGCGCCTTCATCGGACAATGAGTCGACTGCAAAGCGACCCGGCTTCTTAACCTGACCGATCACCGTGACCACATCAGTTTCTTCGCGGACGCGTTGTTCTACAAAAATACTGACCTGTGGATTACGCACGAACTGCCCTTCTGACAGCCCTTTTTCGATCAGTGCCTCGGCCTGCCGGTTTGACAAGCCCGCGATTTTTACCTGACCAATAAGAGGGAAAATAATGGCCCCCTGCTCGGTAATACGCGAAACGGTCTCCAGATCATCCTGACCGTAAACGGCTATGCGGACAACATCGCCCGCACCGAGGGTCGCATCTGCCTGTGCATGCACCGCGGCAGGCCCCGTCAGGAGCAGGATGAAAATGGCCACCGACCAGGTGCGCAAGCTGACAGAAACGGTATTCATTATTATTCTTATCCTTAAGCAGAGCTTAAACAATCAGCGAACGGTGATTTTAAAACCAATGGCTATGGCTGACCAGTGCCCGGCAGGCGATTAACCCGCTTTGGCAGCCGCAACACGGCGTTTGTGTGAACCCTGCCCGGCATTATGGAACAATGAAGCCAAGCCGGCTGGGCGCGTTAGCGTATAATCTTGCGGCTAAGACCAAATTTCAGAGGGAAGGTTCGTGATAACCAGAAATATGCATCTTTTGGTGGCTGTTGTTTGTTTCACATTTTCCGCCTCAGCGCCGTCTCTGGCTACCGCGGAAACTCTGGAAGACATCCTGCAAACTTTCAAACCCTATGCGGGCGCGGGCGTCAGATACGACTCTAATCTGTTCCGCCTGCCCGACCAACCGGGCGCCGAACGAGACGGCAAGCGAACGCCTTCTGACACTATATACAGCGTGCGGGCAGGCGTTGACGGCGCACTGGACATCAGCAAACAAAACGTCTCTGTGACGGGAGAGATTTATCGCGACCAATACAGCGATTTCGACAGCCAGGATCACACCGGCGGGTTTGGTGATGTTACGTGGAACTGGAAAGTGGCTGAGCAGTGGGACGGTGAGCTGGGCTATGACATCGATCGTGCCAAGCAGGCCTACGAGAATCAGACCATTGTGAATTATGGAGCCATGCCGCTTACCGTTGATGCCTCCCTCAAAACCATGGATATACGCACCCGACAGAATCTGCGGTTACAGGCCAACTACTGGGTGACCCGGGACTGGAAGGCTTATGTACGTGGCAAACTGACCGATGTTTCCTTTAACAACCGCAAGCAACTGGATGTTGAGCGCAGTACGGTTGGGGCCGGCGTTGACTACCTGAATGAGATCGGCAACCGCATAGGCCTGGATGCCGATGTTGTCAGAGGCCGCTACGACATCTGCAAAACCACGGTTACCTGCCCGCAGGCAGATTACGATGAATACAATTTTGGCCCAACAGCCAACTGGAAGGTAACGGGCAAAACCCGTTTGCGCGGCAGGGTGCGCTACACCAGCCGAGATTACGAAGGCCCGAGCCAGGTTGATTTCGACGGCGTAACCTGGCGCCTGACACTGGTGCGCAACCCGGAAGAGCCGAGCAACGCGGAGTTCGCAATTTATCGCGAGATCAGCACGCTGAACGATGACATCTCCAATTACGCCGTTATTGACGGGTTAAGCGGCACTGCAGTGTGGCAGCTGACCGGCAAAATTTTTCTGAACGGACTTGTACAGTATGAAGAACGCGATTTCAAAGGCACCGGCTCGATTAACCAGGCTCTGCGTAAAGACAAGGTCAAAACCGCAGAGGCCGGTGTCAGCTGGGAGATTAACCGGGTGCTGACGTTGTCGGGTGCGTTTACGTTTGAAGACCGCACATCGAATCGCCTATTCGAAGAATACGACTACAACTTGCTGGAAATTCGCCTGCAGGGTGGCTTCTAGGCCCATGACCAACATGAGTGACAAGAACAAGCCGCGCCGGCGGAGAGACTCCTCACTTTACCGTGACATCAGCACCAACCCGGGCACTGAAGAATCCTCAGACGCCCAGCAAAGAGGCCTGTCAGGTAAGCCTGTGGACACCCGCTTCAGATTTGTGCTGTCGTCCAAAGACCCGGCGGTGGTGCCGGTTGAACACCAGGCAGTCATAGAAGAGCTCACCACCAGCCTTGATGAAATCGACGCGGCAAAGCGCGAACTTGAAGCGGAGCTGGGCTCCAAAAACAGTGCCAACAAGCTGCAAATTGCCCAAATCAAGGGCCGTCTGGCAGACCTGAACCGCCGCAAAGCCGAGATTGAATCACTGCTCCGCGCCCGTCCGGCTGCTCCGGACGCCCCCTGAGCTCTAGCCCGCAGCACAGTAGCGGCGGCATGTGAACCCGTTGGCAGCCGCCCGTTTAACATATATAGTTGCTGCTTAGCGCGTTATCTTAATGTGACGCCTTCAGGAAGCTCCGCAAGGAGTGTGATGCGGTTCACAATATTGTAATTAAACTGCCCGTAGAATGGGTGGTCTAATGATGCTCTGCTGGCCTGCCAGCACCGCCAAAAAACAAGAATAAGCAAGGAGTGGTTGGAGCGTTGGATATCGGCATTCGCAGCCTGTCTGTACTACTCGTGAAACTGACCCAGTTTCTCGCCGCGCCTATTGCGACGGCGGCTTCGCTGTTCCTGCTGACAACGCTGTACGGCATAAAAATTAACGAAGACTACGTCTCGCTAGCCATCACCGCTGTCATTCTCACCATGCTCTTTGTTCGCAAGGCCCATCCCGGCAACAATCGGGTGCGGCTGTTCAGTGGCTACGTTGGAACTATAATTACCGGCTGGATGGTCGTAGTCGGTGCAATACTGCTCATCGGCTATGCCACCAAGACCTCAGCCGTCTATTCCCGTCTGACGCTGTTCACCTGGTTTTTGCTCAATCCGGTTGCCATCGTTTTCTTACAATGGGCATTGCAGGAACTGCTTGTCCATGTAATGAACCTTACCAACAGCCGCAAGAAGGTGGTTATAGGCGGCATAAACGATGTCAGCCTCCAGCTGGCAAAGAATATCAAGGGCGATGACCAGCTTGGGTTACAGCTACTTGGGTTCTTCGAAGACCGAAACCCGGAACGCCTGGGCGATATTCAAAAAGGCGAGATACTTGGAAGCCTGGCGGACATGCCCGCATACGTGAAAGCCAACCGGGTCGAAACAATCTATATTGCACTGCCTATTCGACACCTCGAACGAACCCGGGTTCTGATGGATCAACTACAGGACACCACGGCATCGATTTATTTTGTCCCGGATATTTTTGTCTTTGACCTTATTCAGTCTCGTATAGATGACATTCATGGCGTGCCGGTATTCGCTCTGTGCGAAACGCCCTTTTACGGCTATAACGGCATCCTTAAGCGGCTGTTTGATCTGGTAGCTTCGGCGGCAATCCTGACAATAATCTCGCCCTTGCTGTTGCTAATTGCGGCTGGCGTAAAGTTGTCATCGCCGGGTCCGGTACTCTTTAAGCAGCGCCGTTACGGGCTCGCCGGCGAAGAAATCAAAGTCTATAAATTTCGCACAATGACGGTGACCGAAGACGGTGACGATGTCCGCCAGGCTGAAGCGAATGACGAACGTTTTACGCGCATAGGCGCATTTCTGCGCAAGCATTCGCTTGATGAGTTGCCGCAGTTCTTTAATGTGATCAAAGGTGATATGAGCATTGTGGGGCCGCGTCCCCATGCGGTAGCCCACAATGAGCTTTATCGCAAGCTCATTAAAGGCTACATGATGCGTCACAAAGTATTGCCGGGCATCACCGGCTGGGCGCAGGTAAACGGCTGTCGCGGCGAAACCAAAGAAGTCGCGCAAATGGAAAGCCGGGTAAGGTTTGACCTGGAATATTTGCGCAAGTGGTCACTTGCAATGGATATAAAAATCATCTTGCGCACGCTGGGGCTGGTTGTGAACGACAAAGAAGCCCACTAAAACCAATAGCACCCGATCCAACACGTTCTGCGACTTATCTGCAGAGACGCTAGCACTCAACATAATCCCAATTTACTTTACACCCCTATTACTGTGATGCGTGTCGCAGGGCACATCCGCGCGCTTTTCAATAATGACCCCAACGGCAAGGAAGACCGTTTGGGCAAATACTTCCGGTGCGGATGGAAAATTTATGGGCGATTGTTTCCCTGTTTTAAGGGCAGCCGCTATTGCGCTTGCGCTAAGCACATTGATCACAGCCTGCGGTGGCGGGAGCAGCAATGACAACAGCACTCCTGTTAGCAGCAGCTCAGTTCCCGAGTCTGCTCCCCCTGCACCGCTGCCACAAGCGCCAGCTCCGACAAACCAGCAGCCTGTCGCATCGGCAGGTTCTGATACCTTTGTAGAAACAGGAACCACCGCAACACTGGTCGGCTACGGCAGTGATCCGGACGGCGATGCACTCACCTATTACTGGTCGATAACGGCATCGCCCAGTGGTGCCAGCAACATGCCCATAAGCGGTGCAGACAGCCGCACGGTGCAAATCACTCCGCCCGTTGACGGACAGTACGAACTCAGTCTCAGTGTTTTCGATGGCGACATATTCAGCCGGGCAGACACAGCCGTTGTCACGGCTTACACCCCGGCCACGCCGGCACCGGCTCCACCGCCTCCTGCTCCGGAACCTGAACCTGTACCTGAGCCTGAGCCAGATCCGGTTCCAAACCCCAATCCGCTGCCCACAGCGGGCGCGCCGCTGGCGGATTCGTACGCATCCAGCGTGTCCTACTTTGGTGATGACTTCGGCAACGGCAATGTCAGCAATGCATCGCTGATGAACGGTTTCTGGAGCGCGCATACCTCCAGCGGCGTAACGGTCAGCGAATCCGGCGGAAAACTCAGCATCAACTCGTCAGCAACAGCCGCAAATACCGGCTATGTGCAAAGCCCGGTTGATTATCAGTACAACTTCTTTAATCAGCCTTTGCAGTTCCGGCTGAGCGGATTGACTTTCGGCGGCAGCGCAGCCGAAGCATGGAAAAAGCGGGTGCACCTGGTACTGACTTCCAGCGAAGCATCGGCCAGTGATGCTCCCGACGCCCTGATGGTCGCGGCGCAAGCCAACGGCAGGATCGTCGTAGCCGTAAAGACAGATTTGCCGGGCATCAATTTAGATAGCGCGACGGTGTTGCTGGATGAATCCATTGGCGCAACACCGACCGAACTCGCGATTGTCTTGGACCAGACGACTTTTACGGTGCTCGCAAAAAGCGCAAATGGTATTTACAGCCACAGCGGTGCGCACGGCCTGAGCAAGTCGTCATGGGGCAAACGCGGCGATAGCGCGTTCGCCATTGAAGGGCTGCGCAACGACTCGGCAACCGACGGCACCACGGCAAATATCCAGGTGGATGCGGCCGATGTATCTTCACTGGTATTCCATGACGATTTCGGTAATGGCATCCAGACGCATACAGGAAACCGACGTAACTTCTGGAACATCAGTTCTACCGGCGGCACCAGCGTGGATGAGTCAGCCGGCGAGCTAAGCTTTGCTAGCAGTGGCAGCGGCGCCCAGAACGGCCGTGCTGTCAGCGCAGTTAGCAAGGACTTCAACTTTTTCGGTGCAGACCTCGTCTTTAGTGGCGAGCTAAGGCTGCAAGGTTCAATGTCCAATGACGGGCAGAATCTCGCCAAGTTCGGCATAAGCTCATCGGCTCAGTTGCCATGGAGCGCTGACGATGCAGTTGTGTTGTCCATCGCTGCGGACGGGCGGGTGCGATTGGGCTACAAGCAAAATGCGCCTGGCAGCCATGCAGAAAGCAACACCGTGCTTGTCAATCAGGTGGTTGCGAACCCACCGGAACGATTCAGCCTTCGACTAACCCGGGACAACTACAACCTAACGGTGTACTGGCCGGGCGGTGAGCGAAATTTTGCCGGCAACCACTCCATGCAGTGGCACAAGTGGGGCAACGGCGATGCTTCAATCAGCGTTGCGGGCGTGCGTGACTCAACGTCGTCTTCCGACACTGCCGTTGCCCGCTGGCTGGGGCTCAGTGTGCATCGCGATATGCCTTACACCATGGCAGCGACCGTTTACGGCCCGGTAGGCGACGGTATCAGTCTCGAAGTACCGGAACTCAACAGCAGTCATACGATGATCGATCAGGGCTTGCTGGATGTTACCAAGCCGCCATTCATGGCGGATGCCAGCGGTACCCAGGACTCCACCGAAGCGTTGCAACACGCGATACATTTCGCACGCGAACATGGACTCGTTACCTGGTTTCCAACGGGCACCTATCGGGTTTCCGACACTCTGGAGTGCGACCAGCATTTGTTTGTGCGCAGCACCGGGCTGTTGGCCGGCCAACGTGAAGAAGGCCCCTGTGTGATGGTCGGATCGCGGGCCGGTGCTCAACGACCAAAAATATACCTTGCGCCCGCCTCTCACGGTTTTAGCAGCACATCCAAACCCAAACCGGTCATCCACTTCTGGGCACGCAGCTACCACAGCGGCTCGGAAACAAGTCAGCCAAATGTCGCGATTAACCAGATGATCGTCAATCTGGATGTCGAAGTAGGGACCGGTAATGCGGGCGCCATCGGGATCAGTAATCAGGGCGCACAGGGTTCCGGCATAGAGGACTCAATTATTGATGTGACCCACGGACACACCGGTATATCGGGCGGCGCAGGCTCCGGCGGCAGTCATTCGAACGTGACTGTTATCGGCGGTGAGATCGGCATCGATATGAGCGGTTCACAACCGGCTCCGACCCTGACTGGTTTTACGCTCCTCGGGCAAAAGAAGAATGCCATCTATTACAGAGGTCCGCAGAACCTGACGGTGGTGGGTACGCGCATTGTCACAGCGGCTTCATCAAGCGGTCCGGCAGTTCTGGTTCCTGATATGTCGGGTGGCTGGTCGGCTGTCAAAGGCCAACTCGCGATGGTAGACAGCTCCATTGAATTCCCGACCAGCCGCAGCAGCAATATCGCTGTCCATGCAGGACGCAGCGTCTACCTGCAGAATCTTTACGTGAAGAATGCCGGTACCGCGTCCACTTCGCCCGACGGCGCTTCGCTTGACGCGAATATATCCGGCTGGAAGCAAATCAATGAATACGCCCACGGCGTTCGTCCGCCTGCTTACACGGACTTCGGCATCGCTGTGCAGTATGAAACACCTGTTTACCGCGATGGGGTTCGCAGCAATGCCGACGTAATAAATCTTGGTGCAAGCGGTGTCGCACCGCCGGGCGATCTGCAGTCCAGACATATATGGAGTAATACCTTTGCCAGCCAGGAATCCGCCAGTGCGGCGAATGTTAAAGCTCAGTATGGAGCCAAAGGCGATGGCATAACCGATGACACCGCAGCGCTGCAACGTGCCATTGACGAGAACACCGTTGTTTATCTGCCTAAAGGCTACTACCGCATCACCAGTCCGCTGGTGCTAAAAAGCAATACGCAACTTGTTGGCGTAGCACGACATCTTGCCAATATTGTTGGCATGAGCGGCGGGTCGTTTGGGAATGCTGGGTCGCCTCAGCCCTTGGTGCGCACGCCGAACGATGCCAATGGCACGACGACACTGGCGTTCCTGACCCTGTTTGCACCTATCGATTTGCCTGGCGTTTATGCAGTTGAATGGCGCACTGGCCGAAACTCAATCTCCCGCAACGTGAATGTGGTTTCAAGATCCGCCTATGGCTATGCGGGCGCTCCTGGCAAACCCAACACCGGTGACACCAGTAACCCGCTTGCCGTCATCACAGGGAACGGCGGTGGCAAGTGGTACAACTTTTATCAGGAAAGTCACTGGAAACAGGCACCAGGCTACCGCCATCTGCTTATCAATGGCACCAGTCAGCAGCTGTCTCTGTATCAAGTAAATCCTGAACATGCCCAGAGTGATGCCAACATCGAAATACGCAACGCCAGCAACGTGGATATCTACAGCCTCAAAGGTGAAGGCAATTTTGCGGTGGCCTGGATCCGGGATTCGGACCAGATCAACGTGTACGGCTTTGGCGGCAACGCGGCTGCTTTCGCTACCAGTGATGGCTATCCGGCCGGCTACGCTCAATACACACCGACATTAATACGCGTAGAACGCACACCGAACTTCCGGCTGGTGAACATCGTTGACTACGGCCGCATGTCCGGCAATGACCCGGTTTTCGGCGCCGGTGTCGATGCCAATCTCTGGCACGCTATTCTCGATAATCCAGGCAGTGGAACCGTTCTGTCGGCGAAACTCGACCGGCCGGTACTTTTCAAACGCGGTAATCCATAACAGCTCGAACCGGATCTCGGACAGCAATATTCAGCAGCATAAAAAAAGCCCGGCGACTGCCGGGCTTTTGTTGACTTCACGGATGCTCGCCCGTTACAGACAGGCACCCAGGGTGCCGAGATCCAGCGAAGTGCCTTTCGCTGTGCGATCTGCACCCAGCTCGATTTGAGCGCTGCCCTGCACCTGAGTCAGGTTCAGACAGGCATCAGCGCCGGCCGGGATGGTGACATCAAAACCGTCCATGCCGGTACCACCGACCTTGAGATCAAAGTCGATCACGCCGTCGCCCGGAGTGGAGTCCAGCACGTCACTGCCTTCCAGTGATAACCCGCTTGCAGACAATATGCCGCCTGCGCTGGTTACCGAGCCCAGATAAGAGCCCCAGGCCACCCCGCCGCCGGATACCCGCACTGTCCAGTGCTGATCAGGCCCCGGTGCGGCGCAATCACGCCATACCAGAATTGCGTTGTCGACGGACTGATCGTAGTCGGCCGGGCCGCATTCCGGATCGGGTTCAGGAGGAGGCGGCAAATCACAGGCGGCCATTGTCAGCATGTCGAAATTGCCCGTCATCGGATTGCGCTCGGCACCCATGTAATAGGTGGACCCGGTCACAAACGAATCCGGTATAAAGCAAGTCGCTGATCCTGCTGGCACATCGATCTGGAATGCATCTCTGCCGGCACCACCGACTTTCATGACCCAGTCCACGTGCTCGTCGCCAGGTACCGTATCCAGTTCATCGCTGGCTTCCAGCTCACTGCCGGTGGCACTGATCACCACATCACTGTGGATATCGCCCGAGTACGGCCCCCACGTGGCACCGCCGCCGCTGACCACCACATTCCAGCGAGCTGCCGGACCTGGATAATCGCAGTCTTTCCATACATACACACCGTTGTCAGTGTTACCAATGACATTGGGATCACCGCACTCCGGGCCTGGCCCGGGAGGCGGAGGCGTCGCGATGCAAGCACCCAATGAAATAAGATCCAGCGGTGCAGAAATCTTTTTCTTGCTGCCACCGACGATCATCACATCAATATCCTGCTCGCTGAAATCCAGACAAGCTTCGCTCTGTCCGGCAGTGCTGAAATTGATGCCCTTGTCATTGGCATACCAGCTGCCGACCGAAAAACTGAGCTCGTTGGTGCCGTTACCGTTAACGTAGTCAGAACCGCCGCCAAGGTTGAAGCCCGACACCGAACCGAAAGGCGCGTCCGCCTCAATCGTGCCGGTTACACGTTGCTGTGCGGTCTTGACACGGCCGCCTTTGGCGCGCATGGACCAAACACCCGTACTGCAGTTCTTCCACAGCAAGATGACCGGACCGTAGTCGAAATCATAAGGTGGCTCACCGCATTCGTCGCCCGGGGACAACTCGGTGTAAATCGGTGAACCCATAACAGCGGGAGTGATAGCGCCGCCTTCATAAGCTTCGTAGAGTGTGTTGGCAGCTACCGCAACGTAGTTGTCGGTTGCACCGGATGGCCACTCCACGGTGACATCGGCCACCGTATTCGCACCCAGGCCGAAGTGCAGGCGCTGATCATTCTGTGACCAGCGGTGGTAACCGCCGTTCTGTTCACGAAGCTGCGTAATGCCACCGGCCGTTACATAGACCTTGGCACCCAAACCGTCGCGGTTCGCGTTCATGCCAACCAGATCGATCTCCAGCCAGTGATTGCTGTTGCCCTTGTTGCGCAACAGGGTATCGGGGCCACCCTCACCAACAGGGTAGTACAACAAACCGTTGGTGACGTAGAGATCGAGGAAGCCGTCAACGTCATAGTCTGATGTGACCACGCTTTCACCCACGCCAACGCTGAAGCCGACACCAAGCGGGCCCTCGCCTCCGTGGCCAAGCACCTCGGTAAAATGTCCGGTGCCGTCATTTTCGTATAAACGGTTCGGCAAATTCTCAGCGCCGCGACGACAGACCAGGTAAATATCCTGATCCATATCATTATCAAAGTCGCCGGTCACGACACTGTCACAGAACACAGGCTGATAAAGCCCGCTGGTGTAAGTAATGTCCATACCACCAGCACCGTTATTAACAAGGTGCACGGTCTCGGTAGCAAACTCCGGTGTGTCGAACTGATCCTCGATCAGGTTGCTGACGGGCACGACCGTGTCTATCTGCAAATAGGCCTGCATCGTTCCGCCGGCATCCACCCATGCGCGCCAGCGACTCTCGCCTGGGATCCAGTCTACCCGCACCGGGCCCACATCCACTGACGTGGTACCAGTGGGACTCAGCACATGCACCTTGGACGGATCCAGCAGACCCATGCCGCTGTGATCAAATGCCACGGTGATCTCGCCGTTGCTTTCAAAATAAAAACCCTTGCCGGCGGGCTGATCGTTGTCTTTGCGCAGCCAGGCTTCAATGCGATTAGGATTAACAATGTGTGCGCCTGAGGGGCGTAACGCGCCCCGTGTGAGCACCATGTCCGTCAGCAAATCGCCGTCCAGATCGGCCACCGCAGAATCGTTCACATTGGCTATCGTCGGGATGGACGAGGTCACGTC
Organism: Gammaproteobacteria bacterium; assembly: GCA_030426355.1. Classification (GTDB taxonomy): domain Bacteria; phylum Pseudomonadota; class Gammaproteobacteria; order Steroidobacterales. Next base: position 250,638 of record JAUHYQ010000003.1, on the reverse strand, counting down.
AACGAAGGGTGTATTGGTGTAATCATAAATTTTGACCGGAAACACGCCTTCGTCTGCGCACATGAATTCCAGCAGGCCGTCATTGTTCAGGTCGAACAGCTGGCCATAGTTCAGACCAGTATTGCAAGAAAACCCGACCCCACTGGATGCATTATCGAAATCATAGGCGGGGTTGGTACCGTCGTCCGGATCACGCAATCGCAGTCGGGCACCAGCGGTATACACCTGAGCCACATCAAGATGGCCGTCATGGTTCCAGTCGAACCAGACGCCCTGGCGCGCGGAGGAATCATTGTTCAGATCGGCATCAACTGCATGATCTTCGAAATAGCTGCCGAAATTCACCAGTAACTGTGCCGGACCGGTCGCGCTGACGCTGACCAGAAGGTCGAGATCACCGTCGTTGTCGTAGTCGGCAAACGACGCGCCGTGCTTGTCGTCAAACGGATTGGCTATCCAGTTGCCCGGATCCGCCTCGTAGGCAATGTCTTCAAAAGTACCTTCGCCGGTATTGCGATAAAAACGCGGAAAGTCCCGATGCCCCTGATTGAAGAGGTCGGGCCAGTTATCGGCATTGTAATCGCCCCAGGTTCCACCCCAGCTCTCGGTGTAACCGGTGAGGCCCGCTGCTTCGGAAACGTCTTCAAACTCGATTTGTGCAGCCGTATTGAGCGAATAAAAAACAGCGGTAAGAATCGCGATCAGCTTGAACGCGGAACAATCATTGTTCTTGGTTTTCATAGTCCTTATGGCCTGGAGTGTTCGACACTCTCTTCATGTTTTAATGCAGCAACAGTACTGAAATACTTGCCGACACAGTATGCTCGCAAGAAGTCGCCAAAGCAATAACAACGTAGTGCGAAACGGGACGTGATTCACAAATTAATACTTATGTTTCATTTACTTATGTAATGTTCGCCAACCACCTCTGTTACCGACCATGCTTTCACAATCTATTTTCCGCTACGCACTTTCGCTGCTCAGCATTACGCTGATTTTGAGCGCGCCGGCGACAAGCAGTCCTGCGGCAAACATGTCGGCAAACAGCAGCCGTGAAATGCTGCGGGTAGCAGTCGCGACCAATTTCCTGAACACGGCGCGCGAGCTTGCCCGAGAATTCGAAAAACAAAGCGCTTACCGCATTGTTTTGTCGTCCGGCTCAACCGGAAAACTGTATGCCCAGGTGATCAACAGCGCGCCGTTTGATGTCTTTCTGGCAGCGGATACCGAGCGGCCCGAGCGACTCGAGAAGGACGGGTTAATCATACCGGCAAGCCGCACCACCTATGCCATTGGCAGGCTCGCGCTGTGGAGCGCTGCGGACGATTTTGTGCGGCCGAACGCTTTACCGCCGGCGAACAGTTATTCGCACCTGGCTATTGCCAATCCCCGCCTGGCACCCTACGGACGTGCCGCACAGGAAGCCTTGCAAGCGCTGGGGGCATGGGAGGCCATTCAGCCTAAGCTGGTCATGGGCGAAAACATTGCGCAGACCTTTCAATTCGTGGCCAGCGGTAACGCCCAACTCGGCTTGATCGCTGCATCCCAGGTACCCGCTGCCCGGGGTTCAGTCTGGTTGATTCCTGCTGATCTGCACCAATCCATTGAGCAGCAAGCCGTGCTGCTCAATGAACAGCCGGCCGGCCGCGCATTCATGAACTTTCTGCGGAGCCCGGCGGCGCGTAAGCTAATACGCGAACACGGTTACGATTTGAACGGGGACTGATTTGCTGAATGCCGCCGACATGGACGCGCTCTGGATAACGTTGCGGCTGGCAACCGTGAGCACGATGGTGCTACTGGCGCTGGGAACGCCTCTGGCATGGTGGCTGGCGCACACTCGCTCGCCTTTCAAAAACACAATCAACGCGTTGGTGGCATTGCCACTGGTGTTGCCACCGACTGTGCTGGGTTTTTATTTATTGCTGGCACTGAGCCCATCCGGTCCCGTCGGCCAGATTACACAAACGCTGGGCGGAACAACTCTGGCCTTCAGCTTCGCCGGACTCGTTATCGGTTCAGTCATTTATTCGCTGCCTTTTGTAGTGCACCCCTTGCAGGATGCCTTCGGACGAATAGGCCCAAGGCCCATGGAGGTCGCCGCTACACTGGGCGCGGGTAAGGTTGACCGATGGTTCGGTGTTGCGCTGCCTTTAGCCAGACCCGGTTACATCACGGCTGCCGTGTTCGGCTTTGCCCATACCTTGGGTGAGTTCGGAGTGGTATTGATGATCGGCGGCAACATCCCGGGCGAGACCCAGGTACTGTCCATCGCTATTTACGACCATGTCGAGACCTTGCAATACGGAGAGGCCCATTTGCTGGCGGGGTTATTGTTGCTGCTGTCATTCGTTCTACTGCTGATTGTTTATACCGTTAACCGTCGGTTCAGGATTACTTAATTGTGAATCCGACCAGCCAAGCGGGCGCATTGGCCGTTGATATAGGCGTCCGGCAAGGTACATTTTCGCTCACGGCCAAATTCCGGGTCAGCAAACCTGGCGTGACCGCCATATACGGCAAATCAGGCGCGGGCAAAACCACTTTATTGAGAGCTATTGCCGGCCTGTCCCGGGCAGAAGGCACCGTCCAGGTGGGCGAACAAGTTTGGCAGGATAAACACCGCTACCTTGAAACGCATCAGCGCCCGGTTGGTTTTGTTTTTCAGGAACCGAGCTTGTTTGAACACCTAACCGTTCGGGGCAATCTTGAATTCGGCATGCGCCGCCGCGGCGCGGGCGATGACACCCAAACTTTGGATGAGATAGTCAGCCTGTTGCGGCTTGAAACTCTGCTACCGCGATCAGTCATCGGGCTGTCGGGAGGCGAGCAGCAACGGGTGGCGATTGGTCGCGCCCTCCTAAGCAACCCCTGTCTGCTGCTATTGGACGAACCGCTTTCGTCGCTCGATGCATCGCATAAACTCGAATTGCTGGCGTACCTTGAAACTCTGCAATGCCAGCTGCAGCTGCCCATGTTGTATGTCAGTCACTCGCCGGATGAGGTCGCGCGGCTGGCCGACGATCTGGTGCTCATGGAAAACGGGACTACCGTTGCCAGCGGGCCGGCATCCGAAATGCTGACCCGTCTTGATCTGCCGCTCTCGCACGATGACAACGCCGCGGCGGTTGTTACAGCTTTTTGCACCGGGCACGAAAAAGAGTTTGGCCTGAGCCTGTTCAATTTTGATGACAACACTCTGCATGTTCCGGGTGATCACACACACCATGGCGTGAAGCCATTAAAGCTGCGCATCCTGGCGCGTGATGTCAGCCTGACGCTTGAGCATCAGCACAGCACCAGCATTCTCAACATTGTTCCGGCACGGGTGCTGGACGTCCTTATCGGAGATAGCCCGCAATGCATGGTTCGGCTGGATTGCAGCGGACAGGTTTTGCTAGCAAGAATTACCCGGAAATCGGCCGTCACACTTAGTCTTCAGGTTGGTCAGAATGTTTATGCACAGATCAAATCCGTCGCTTTGCTATGAATACTGCGAGCGTAATTGAGATACCGCTAACCAATCTCGCGCTTGCCCTGATTCCGGTCGGGGTGCTGGTGGCACTCATATACCGCTGGACCGAACACACCAGTCAGGCTCTATACGCAATCGCTCGCATGCTGTTGCAACTGATACTAATCGGCTATGTGCTGACATACTTGTTCAACGCCGATTCGTCGCTGTTAGTGATAGGCACGCTGTGCGTCATGCTCGTCGCGGCAGGCTGGATTGCCATCCGACCACTGGGGAAGATGCGAAAACAACACTTGCGACATGCACTGATCGCCATAGGCATCAGCGGCACAGGCACATTGTTGCTGATCACAGTCGGGGTGCTCGGAGCCGAACCGTGGTATGAACCGCGGACGGTGGTGCCGCTCGGCGGCATGATCATGGCAAGCGCCATGAACACTGTCAGCCTCGCTGCGGAACGCTTTGCAGCAGAGCGGGCGCGCGGCAACGCAATACCCGAAGCGCGACAGGTTGCGTTTCAGGCCGCTTTGATACCCTTGCTGAACTCTCTTTTTGCTGTTGGCCTGGTTTCTCTGCCGGGGATGATGACGGGACAGGTACTATCCGGTGTAGACCCGCTGATCGCGGTGCGCTACCAAATCATGGTGATGTGCATGCTCACGGGTGCGGCAGGCATTGCGGCTGCAATATACCTCAAGCTGCAGTCCGGCATATCAGACTCGGCTCCAGCACCTGATTAAACACGCAACGGCTGGTATGCTGTGTCCGGCAAGCAAGTGAATGGCACGCACGAATATGAATCGCGATTCATTAAGACAGAAGGTAGAGGCCATACTGCCCAACTGGCGCAGTTGGTATCCCAGTATCTTTCATGCTGCCGAAGACCTGGGTTTAATTCGTGCACAAGTATGCGACCCGAACAGCCTTAATCTCAACAATCGCCACGCGGCCATACAAAGTCAGGCACTGGAGGCGCACCGCGAACAGTGGGGCGGCGACGAAAATCTTAACGGCGACAAGTAACCGGAATCTGCGTCGGATGGATTGGTGGGTGTACATGCTGGAATGTGCTGACGGTTCGCTCTACACCGGTATTGCGCGCGACCCCGACAAGCGACTCGCAACGCATAACGCCGGTAAAGGCGCTCGCTATACGCGCAGTCGCTTACCGGTCAAGCTGGTGTACCGGGAGCCAGCCCTGGATCGCGCATCCGCCTCCCAGCGCGAAGCACAGATCAAAGCCTGCAGCCGCGCAGCCAAGCTGGCACTGCTCTAAACACGAGGGTCTGGCCAATTTTCAGGCCGATACATTGCTCCGCCTAATTCACTTCAGGTAGGGTATGCCTTCCGATAAATCAGGAGCCTGCCCGTGGCCACAACTGACTCAACTACCCCCGAAAACAACGCACCCGAAATCGTATCCCGTCGCAGTTTTCTGGCTGCGACCGCCGGTATGGCAGCAATTGGCTGCGAAACGCTGGATGCTGCTAATGCAAAAATTGCCCAGGCCGAGAAAACGGCAGCCGAGCGTCGCGCAACGGCACCGAAACCACCGTTCGATACATTACGGGAATACGTCGCGGCTCTCGAGGCATACGATCTGCTGCTGCGCTTTGAGCGCGTGGACAACGACGAGTTTGAAGCCGCAGCAATTGTCTATGCCTTAATGGACAAGTACGGGTGGTACGACGCGCCCGCCGTTCTTATCGAAAACATCAAGGAAGGCGGCAAGTGGATTAAGGGCCCCATTGTGATTAACCACATGGGCCATTGGGATACAGAATGCATCACCTTCGGGCTGGAGCCGGTTAAGGGCAACAGCCGGGCAAGCTACCAGCGAGCCCTGGACTACACCCGCGAAATGCTGGTGGACGGGCAGATCGCGCAAATTCCGCCAGTGGAAGTTTCGCGCGATAAGGCGCTGTGTAAAGAGATCATTGAAACCGGCGATGACATCGACATTACCAAATTTGCTTTTATAACCAGCAACCCGGCTGACGGCGGTCGCTACGTCAATACGGGTTCAATTTTCACCACCGACCCGAATCTGGGCGTGAACTTTGGCACCTATCGCTGCCAGATACGCGGCCCGAAAGTACTCGGCGTTAATCCGGAGCCGAATCAGACTGGCTGGCGCATGCTGATGGCGGCCAAAGAGCGCGGTGAAAAATATGCACCGATATCCATTGCCGTGGGTCAGGACCCTGCGGTCTGGACAGTCAGCGGCTCTAAAATCGCACCGCGTGGTTTCGGCAAGAATATAAATGTGGTCGATGAACTGGCGGTGGCCGGAGGTCTGCGCGGCAAAGCGATTGAAATGGTTAAGTCGGAAACCAATGACATCATGGTGCCGGCACACTGCGAAATGGTAATCGAAGGTCTGGTTCCGTTGCAGGAGCCGATGTTGCCGGAAGGACCCTTTGGTGAAATGTACGGTCACCTGGGGCTAAAGAAGGATGAAAACTTCTGGATGAACATCACGGCGATTACCTACCGCAAGGATCCTTGGGTAATGAATCAGTTCACCGGCGCAACACGTGGCTACGTGACCGCCCCCATCACGTCTATATTTAATGAGTCATTTTCCAAACTGATCCCGGGTGTCATTGAAATTAATCAGGTGGTCGACACCACCGGCTGGGGCATTGTTAGAGTGAAGAAGACCGAACCCGGTCAGGCACTCAAGATCGGCACACGAATCGCCAGCATTATTCCGCTGTTCAAAGTGCTGATCATCGTGGACGAGGATGTGGATCCCTATGACTGGTACGAGGTCGGTCTGGCCGTCGGGGCGCACAGCCGGCCCGCTACTTCAACCAAGGTAATTAACGGCCGCGGTATGCCGCTGGACCCGAGCGCAGGCGATCGTCGGGCTCTCAGCAGCAAGCTGATAATTGACGCGACACGGCAGTGGCCGGAAGAAGGTGGCCCCGAAATTTATCCGGGCCTCAACCGCAACCTGCTTGAGGAACTGGCCCCGGATGCGATGAATCGCGCACTCAGTAAATGGGGCAACGTGATTAATACCTGGGGCAAAAGAGATTTTGTTTGATTATGTTAACTACCTCTTAGAAATATTGGCCTGATTAATGTAGTTTAGGCGCCGAGGAAACGCCGCTGTTTTGCAAAAACAACGGATCAAAACCACAAATTCTAGCGGCAGTGCTAATCACCGCCACCGGGGGACAACATGAGAAAGGCACTCACTATTGCTTGTATTCTGGTCAGCGCGTCTGCGCAAGCCCAGCAGTATCAGATTCAGCAACTGCCGCAACTGACGGAGACAAGCGGCTTTTTCGGCAGTCAGGCTTTTGGCCTGAATGAGAGCGGCCAGGTGGTCGGTCGGTCCTTCAATGCCAATACCGGGATAAATGAAGCCGTGATCTGGAACAACGGCGTCGTGACGGGGCTGGGATTCGAGGGGCTCGCAAGAGCTGTCAATAATGCCGGCACCGTGGTGGGCGAAACTAGCTATGGGTTATTGCAGGTCCCGCTGGGCACTGCTTTTAAATGGGATGCCACCAACGGCTACGTGGATCTGGGCAATCTGGGCACTGGCGCCGGGCCTTATTATTCGGGCGCCTACGACATTAATGAAAGCGGTGTTATTACCGGTTTTTCCTATACCGACACCGTTCCCGCCAGCAGTGGCGAACCGGTGCATGGGACTCACGGCTTCCGCTACGAAAACGGAACCATGACTGATCTGGGTGAAGTGGCTGCTGATGGCTACAGTCGCGGCCATGGCATCAACGATGCGGGTGAAATTGTCGGCCGTGCATCACTGGGTGAATTTGACCTGAGCAGCAAACATCTGGCGTATTGGGATTCCGACAATTCGTTGACATCTATTCCCGGTACGGGCAGCAGTATCTACAGCACAGGTCAGGATATTAATAGCCATGGCCAAATCGTGGGTAACGGTATAGATGCCAGCGGCGACTGGCTGGGCATGGTTTGGGATAGCGAAGGGAATTTGCAACACTGGCTTGACCCGTTGGGTGGCGACCGAAGTCGCGCCTGGGCCATAAACGATGACGGGGTCATCGTGGGCTTCGGATCGGATGCAAACGGAATAAGCCGAGCTGTAGTCAGTTTCGACGGCGGTGCAACCAGTCTGGATTTGAATCTGTTGGCGGTAGACCTGACCGGCTGGCAACATCTTTCGGAAGCCCTCGACATCAACGAAGACGGCACGATTGTAGGTTTCGGCTACCTCGACAATGGTGATGTTGGTGCATTTGTCGCCACCGTGGTACCGATACCTGCCGCGGTCTGGATGTTCCTGTCAGCCTTAGGTGTTCTTATCGGGCTTCGCAGAGCGCGTTAATATCGCGTACGACGGAAACAAAAAAACCTGGCATTGGCCGGGTTTTTTTGTTACTCGAAATTGTCAGACCGCGGTCAGTGCCGCCAGAAAATCAGACGGATCTTCGCCAGCTTCCAGCCGCTCAACCAGGGCCGAACCGACAATTACGCCAGTCGCATGCTGGCCAATCCGGCGAACTTGATCGGGATGACGCACGCCAAAGCCCGCGCAAACCGGTAAGTCGGTATGACTTTTAACGGTGTCCAGATAAGCAGTCACCTCAGCCGGCAGTTCCACATCGCCGCCGGTGATGCCGGTAATTGTGACCGCATAAACAAAGCCCTGACTGCCCCGACACAGCATTTCCAGCCGGTCATCGGGTGTTGCCGGCGTCACCAGTTGCACCAGCGCCAGCCCTTGCTTGTTCAGTGCGGCACGAAACTCTTCACTCTCCTCCCAGGGCAAGTCCGGCACGATAAAGCCACACACGCCGGCGGGCAGACAGTCCGTGGCAAGACGATCGAAGCCATAGGCCAGTAAGGGATTCAGATAGCTCATCAGGATAATCGGCGCACCGACATCACCTGCTGCGGTAAGTTCTTGAAGAATCCAGCGCAGACTCACCCCGGCAGCAATCGCTGCGTGACTGGAACGCTGAATGGTTACGCCATCAGCCATGGGGTCCGAAAATGGCACACCGACTTCAATCACGTCGCCTGCGACCGCGATTTGCTTCAGCGTCTTGATGAACGCGTCTTTATCCGGGTAGCCTGCGGTGATAAACGGCACCAGTGCCGGGCGACCGGCCGCGGGTGCTGCTGTCAGCGCTGCCGAAACCCTGTCCCGTGGCAAATGATTGCTGGACTGCTTCATGCCCGGCCCCCTTTTGCGGCACCGACATTGCCGCGCGCAATGCGTGCCGGGATGTGCTGCGACAAGGTTGGCATATCCTTGTCGCCGCGGCCGGACAAGCCAATCAGAATGCGTTTACCCGGATTATGCTTCGCCCATTCGCGGGCACCGGCAAAAGCGTGCGACGATTCCAATGCCGGCAAAATACCTTCCGCGGCACAGCATTCCTGTAGCGCATCCAGTGCCTCGGCATCAGTGGCCGACCGATACGACACGCGACCGATGCTTTTCAACAATGAATGTTCGGGGCCCACGCCCGGATAATCAAGGCCGGCAGACACCGAATGCGTCTCCTGAATCTGTCCGTCATCGTCGTACAACAACATGGAATAACTGCCGTGCAACACGCCAGGTTTGCCAGTTGCGAGCGTCGCCGAATTATCCCCCAGCGCCGGCCCGTGACCACCGGCCTCGATGCCCAGCAACTCGGTTTCAGCATCACCCAGCAGTGGATGAAACAAACCAATGGCATTTGATCCGCCCCCTACACAGGCAACCGCGACATCGGCAAGCGCACCTGCCTGCGCCAGCATTTGTTCACGTGCCTCGGTACCGATCACGGCTTGCAGTCGCTGCACCAGATAAGGGTACGGATGCGGACCGACGGCAGAACCCAGCAAGTAGTAACTGCTGTGCGGATCGGCTACCCAGTTGCGGAAGGCTTCGTCAATGGCAGCCCGCAAGGTTTTATCGCCGCTCTCGACAGCAACAACTTCAGCGCCAAGTTGATACATACGATCCACATTCGGCGCCTGACGTTTGATATCCACGGCACCCATATAAACTGTGCAAGGTATACCCACACGCGCGCAGGCCGCCGCCGTTGCAACTCCGTGCTGGCCGGCACCGGTTTCAGCAATAACGCGTTTAGCGCCCATTTCTTTGGCAAGCAATGCCTGGCCCAGTGCGTTATTAATTTTGTGCGCGCCGGTATGCGCCAGATCTTCGCGCTTCAGGTAGACTTCCGCTCCCCAACGACGCCCGAGTTCGGTTGCGTGCGTCAATGGAGTCGGACGCCCCACCCAGGTGCGCAGTTGTTGATCCAGATGGGCCATGAAATCGTCATCATTAAGATATTTCTCGATCTCGCGCGCCAGTCTGCCCAATGCCGGAACAAGAGTCTCGGGCGCATAGCATCCGCCGAAAGGTCCGTAACGACCGTGGGTATCCGGCAATTCATTGTTGATGAGTCGGACCAGAAGTTCCTGACCCTCCTGCGGTGAAATATCAGCCTGCATTGGCTCCCTCTGCTGCTCTGGCCGCTTGCAAAAAAGCGGCGATTCTATCCGGATCCTTAACGCCCGGGCTTGATTCAACTCCACTGCTGACATCCACGCCCCAGGGATGAACCTGAATAATGGCCTGGTGCACGTTCTCCGGACTCAGCCCGCCAGCCAGAACCACGCAGGTTTTGCGCGCTACTTGTGCGGCGTGATCCCAGTTGGGCTGCAATCCTGCGCCGCTGCGTGCGCCTTCGAACAATATATGCGGTGGCCAGTCGCGTTCATCCTGATCAAAATCGGTGGCGTGCTTATCGCGATATACCGGCAAACGCCCTATATCATCGGGCACGTCCAGTAATTCAAAATCCGCAGCATCAGTCTGCAGCCAGTCCGGTTTAAATACGTCACGAACGCGCTCCCATTCGTCGACCGAGGGCCTGAGCATCACCGCTACCCGTGCGATGCCTGCCGGTACACCCCGGGTTAATTCGTGCGCCAACTCGGGGGTGACCCGACGTGGCGACTTCGCAAGCACAAAGCCAAGTGCATCTGCGCCGGCATCAACAGCCGCCTGCACTGCACGCTCCGTCTTGAGGCCGCATATTTTTACGAACATGACACAGCTCCCGCTGCACGGATAGCCGCCACCATCGCGGCAGGATTGTCGCTGCGCATCAGCGCGGTTCCGACCAACGCCAGACTATAGCCCTGTGCTGCCAATACGCCCGCCTGCCCGGCTGTTTTCAGGCCGCTTTCGGCAACACAAGGGACATTGGAGGGCAACAACTCTGCCATCCTCGCAAAGTGATCAAAGTCGACTTGCAGGGATCGTAAATCGCGGCAATTAACGCCCAGCAAAAAACGGCAACGATCGCCTTCCATGGCGTCACCCGCGCGCTCCAGCAACGGCAGGCAGGCATTCAGGTCTGCCGTGTCGAATACTTCCACTAACGCAAACATTTGCTGTTCAAATGCTGACTGCAGCATGGCTTCAAGCTGGTCGGGCTCGAGCATGGCGGCGATCAGCAGCACGCCCGAGGCACCCGCCAAACGAGCCTCACGCACCTGGTAACTCGACACCAGAAAGTCTTTGCGCATGACGGGTGTGTCGCCCGCCATTGCCACCACGGCCCGCAAATCTTCCAGGCCACCGTCGAAGCGTTCCGGCTCGGTTAGTACCGACAGTGCCACTGCCTGCCCTTCAATATAAGCAGCGGCTTGCTCAGCCGGTGATGCCAGCTTCGCGTCAAGCTTGCCTTCGGCGGGTGAACGCTTCTTTATTTCGGCGATCACGTCAAAGGCTCCGGCTTTTAGCCGTAATGGCTTCGGCTGATCCAGTCCGGCCAGCAAGCTGCGTTGTTGGGCATCACTAAGTTGCCGGCGCGCTGTCTCATCACGTCGCCGACTTGATGCCGCCATCGCCTGCAAAAAATTGCTGTTGGCGGCAGCGCTCACCCTGCTGCCTCGCTGAACGCCCTGAGTTGCTTTATTAATTTGCCTGCTCGGCCATCGGCAATGGCTGCGTGTGCAGCGGTGACGCCTTCGCCAAGACTGCGCACTCGACCGGTGACTTCCAGCAGCAATCCCGTTCCTAAAGCCAACGCATCCTGATGCGGCCCCCGATCACGACCGGTCAATACCTTCTCCAGCTCCGCCGCGTTGTGTGCGGCATCGCCGCCGGCCAGATCGGCAGCATTGCAGCGCGCTATACCGGCGTCGCGTGGATCGCGAACTTCATGATGTACACGCCCGGGCTTCACATCGAACAATTCAAAACGGCCGACCGGTGTGGCCTCGTCCCAGCCCGGTTCACCGTGCACCACGAACACCCGCTTGACATGAGGCATGCCGGATAAACTCGCGGCCATCAGGCTCGCCATTTTCGGGCTGTAAGCACCGATCACGCCGTAGGGTGGCGCAGCAGGATTCGTCAGCGGGCCGAGTATATTAAAGACTGTACGCACACCCATGGCCGCCCGCACCGGGGCGATGTGTTTCATGGCAGGGTGAAATACCTGCGCAAACAGAAAAGTAAAATTCGTATGGGCCAGACAATCGGCAGCGATGCGCGGATCGCCTGGAAGCACGATGCCAAGCTTCTCCAGTACGTCTGCACTACCGGACTTACTCGATACCGAGCGATTGCCGTGTTTGATCATGGGGATGCCACAGGCGGCAGCGAGCAAAGCCGCGCCCGTCGACAGATTCAGACTGCCGGATGCATCACCACCGGTACCGACACAGTCAGCCGCATCATCACCGACACTGCCCGGAAAACGCTGCGCGAGGTCGCGCATGGCATTGGCAAAACCACGAATCTCGTCAGCCGTTTCGCCGTTGGCTCGCAAGGCTGCCAGCAATGCTCCGGCGCGCGCCGGCTCCAGCGATCCGGCAGCAAGCAAACGCATCGTGTCGGCGGCTTGCGCCTCGCTAAGATGGCGGCCATCCAACAGCCGGTCCAGCAACTCGCGCGAAAAATCTGTTGTGGATTCGGTATTCATATGCCGACCTGGTTCACCGTGAATTTCAGAAAATTGCCCAATAACTGATCACCGTCAGGTGTCAGCACGCTTTCCGGATGAAACTGCACGCCTTCCACGGCAAAGGTCCGATGCCGGACGCCCATGATCTCCCCGTCGGACGTGCGAGCGGTGACCTCTAGCACGTCGGGAATGAGATCCCGATCAGCCGCAAGCGAATGATAGCGCCCCACCTGACAACCTTGTGGCACGCCCGCAAACAAGCCACGACCGTCGTGCTCAATTAATGACGTCTTGCCGTGCATCAGTCGCTGCGCCGAAATAATCTTGCCGCCGAAGTACTGAACCAGGCTTTGATGGCCAAGGCACACGCCCAGCACGGGTATTTCACCAGCAAACGCATCAATCATATCCAGTGACACTCCGGCATCTTCCGGTCGCCCGGGTCCCGGGGATATCACCAGATGAGTCGGGTTAAGGTCGGCAGCCTGCTCACGATTAATACGATCGTTGCGGTGCACGATCACCTCTGCTTCCAGCACCAGAAATGCCTGTACCAGGTTGTAGGTAAAGGAGTCGTAATTATCGATCAGCAATACGCGCGGTTTTTGTGACTGGTTCACAGGCCTTTCTCCGCCATGGCCAGCGCACGGCGCAATATTTCGCTCTTGGCCATTACTTCCTGATACTCATACTCTGGCACACTGTCTGCGACAATACCGGCACCCGCCTGATAGCTGTAGTGGTCGCCCTGAAAAACGAGGGTGCGAATTGTGATCGCCTGATCCATATCACCGTTGGCCCCAAAGTAACCGACTGTGCCGGCGTAAAGGCCGCGGCGTTCGGGCTCTAACTCATCAATAATCTGCATGGCGCGTACTTTAGGCGCCCCAACCAGAGTTCCGGCCGGGAAGGTTGCGGCAAACAGTTCGCAGGCATCACTGTCTGCCCGCAGCTCACCCTGCACCCCGCTGACGATATGCATGACATGACTGTACCGCTCTATGGACTGATAGGGCTCGACGTAAACACTGCCGCCCTTAGCCACCCGACCCAAATCGTTTCGGGCAAGGTCGACCAGCATGACGTGCTCGGCCAGTTCTTTTTCGTCCGCCAATAAGGATTGTTCATTGGCAAGATCCCCTGCGGTGTCTTTGCCACGCGGGCGCGTGCCGGCTATAGGGCGCAACGATGCGGTTGACCCGTGCAGCCGCACCAGCGCCTCGGGGGATGAACCCACCACCTGAACATCTCCGAGGTCGCAATAAAACATATAAGGCGACGGATTCAGCAAACGCAGAGCCCGATAACACTCGAACGGCTGCAGTGAATGCCGCCCCGCAAAACGCACTGACAACACCAGCTGATACACATCGCCGCTAGTAATGTATTCCTTTGCGCGCGCCACGCGTTGCATAAATTCATCGCCGGTGAGGCTCTGGGTGGCCTCGCTATAGCTACCACCGCTGGTTTCCGGCCGCGGACCGGCCAATAACCGCCGAACCTCGGCGATCAGTTGTTGCCGCTCTTCCTCGCTCCCCGAGTGCAATAGCGCAATACGTCGACTGAGATGGTCAAAAATCAGCAGCGATGCAACGCCTAGATAAGCAACTTCTGGCGGAATCGGCCCTGCACTGAACGGCGGCGGGCACTCTAGACGCTCGAAATAGCGCACCGTGTCATAGCCCGCCACGCCGACCAGCCCGCCGGTAAATGGCAGACCCTCCACGTCCGGCAAAAGTTTCGGTGCCAGACTTTGTGCCTCGCGCAAGGCGTCCAGCAACTCGTCCTGGTTGGCCGGCCGCGGCAGCTGTTTGTCGCCATAGCGCATACCGTGTTCATCAAGACGGAATTCCAGCGCCGAACCGAAGCCCAGAAAAGAATACCGCGCCAGATGCGTGCCTTTCTCTACGCTTTCCAGCAAAAATCGAGGCTGCAACGGGCCAAGCTTTAAATACGTCGAGACCGGCGTATCAAGGTCAGCGGCAATACTAAAAATCGATTCCATAACAGTCATCTTGTCTATATAAACTTTTTGCGTGCCCTAAAACAAAAAACCCATCGCCGTAGTTACGGAGATGGGTTTTCAAGATCAGCGACACGCAGAAACTAGTCGGATACCCTCTCCGCAGAAGACGGTCCCCACCACCAGTTCCGGCTGTTGATCTGAATATTCATGGGGCGCAAGTATCGTCTCAGCTCCGCTCAACGTCAAGAGCAGCGGCCACAAACCGCGCTAAATGTCGTAGAGCATGGGGAGGGTAAAGGAAAAGACTATCCACATCAGGAAAGTCAACGGTAACCCGACGCGCAGAAAATCGGAAAACTTGTAGCCGCCAGCTGACATAATCAACAAGTTGGTCTGATAGCCAATTGGCGTTGCAAAGCTCATATTCGCGCCGAAAATCACCGCCAGGACAAAGGGCTCCGGTGATACCCCCAGTTGATAGGCCACACTGATCGCGATCGGCGTACCTATAACTGCCGCTGCATTGTTCGAAACGACGTTGGTCAGCACGATCATTAACAACATCAGCCCGCTGAGAATCATCGGCGTCGGCAGGCTGCCGGTAATGGCGACAAACAATTGGGCAATGTACTCGGCGCCGCCAGTCTGCTCCATGGCGGTTCCCAACGACAGGCTGGCAACAATAATCATGATGACTGGAATGTTGAGTGAATCGCCGACATCGCGCCATCGCATGCAGCCCGTCAAAAGCATCGCCACCACGCCGATCAATGAGGCAATGGAAATCGGCAAAATCTGAAACGCGGCGCTAGCCACCACCGCCACCATAATGCCCAGGGCCATATTGGCCTTTTCTGTGTGCGGCAGATCGGTCGTTCCATCCAGCACCAGCATGGTTCCGCTGGCACGCAACTCGGCGATCGCTTCGCGCGAGCCTTGCATAAGAATGACGTCACCGGCACGCAGTCGGGTGGACTCGAGTTCGCCCACCACATCGGACATAGGCCGCGCACGATGAATCGCCAGCGGCACCAGACCATAGCGCGAACTGAACTGGCTCACGTTCAACATTCGGTTGTGCATGGGTGACCCACGGGTAATGACAACTTCTGCCAGTTGCTGTCCTTCGGTGGCCCGCAACTCGCCCTCACTAACGGGATGCTCAATATCACTTTCGTTGTACAAAGTTGCACCCAGCAACTTTTCATATTCCTTAAGCCGATCAGCGGTATCACTGACATACATGCGATCGCCGCCTTGCAAAACCACCGAGGGCAGCCGGGTTAGCGAGAGATTATCGCCGCGCTGCAGACGCTCAAGGCGCATGCGGTTGTCAGTTTTCGCGCGCACTTCCGTCAGAGTTTTACCGTTTGCAAAACTTTCCTCGTTCACATAAAGCATGGCCTTAAAAACACGCGGCGCGGTGTCCGACATAGGCGGCGTTCGTTCTGGCAGCAGACGCGGCGCAACCAACCATAGGTAAAGCAGGCCCGGCAACGCGGCGATAACCACCGGCAACGTAAAATCAAACATTTCCAGCTTGGGCAAATTCTGTTCAGAGGCAATCCCGGCTACCAGCAGATTGGTCGATGTACCGATAGTGGTCGACATGCCGCCGATCAGCGTGGCCAGACCCATCGGAATAAGCACTCCGGATGAAGAAATTCCGCTGCGCAGACATACCGCCACCAGTATGGGTAGCAACATCACTACAATGGGTGTGTTGTTCAGGAACGCACTGCTGATCGCTCCGACCACCAGCACTGTCAGCATGGCCAAACGCGGACGTGTCTGCCAACCGGACGACATGATGTAGGCAAGCGGCTGCAATGCACCCGTAACCTCGACCGCTTTGCCAACCACAAGTAGCGCGCAAATCGTCACCAGCGCCTCATTGCCAAACGACAAAAAGAACTTTTGTGGCTCTATGCCGGGATAGCTGAAAATATAGAAGCCCACAACCAGTGAGACGAGCACCAGAAAACTGGTCGTCTCCAGCGGTATACGTTCCCGGGCAAACAGGAACAGCGTGATGCCGGTCAGCAGAATTATGGCGAGGGCATGCGGTTCAGGGAACGGGGGCAAAAATATTCCTCTTATAATTCAATTGGTTATGAGGATGCAACGGATCATTGCAGGCAGCCCTGAATAGATAGCACGTATACCGTATGCCCGCAATCTTGTGCCCGCCGCCACAAACAGTTAGGCATCTCGCCCTAGGCAGTGACGTAGTACCCCGAGCGCTTGCCCGCAACCGCCCCGGACGCGACCGCCGCGGTGAGTTGCAGCAATCGGCCCCACTCTTCCGGCTGCAGGCGCGTGCGCACATCCGGCCCGTGCATGGCTACTGCGTCCGCACAGCCGATAGCAGGAATTAAACCTATCCACGCCGCAGCAGACCCGGGATGAGTTGCATCAGGAAACAAACTTAGCGGCGACAGTGCGAGCAGATGTCGATGACGCAACATGCGGTTTCGCACCAGGCGGTTGGCATCCGCAACGCCGTACCTCGGTGTCAGGCTGGCGACCAGTTCGCCCGCGCCAAGCTCGGGAAACGGCCCTCGGCAACGCGCCAGCAACATGGACTCATGCACAAAACAAGCGCGAATAAACCGCAACCATCGTTGCAGGCGACCAAAGACGTCCGGATGATGCGGCCCCAATCCGCTCTCAACCAGCAAATCGCCAATGTGAGTCAAACGCACGGCAACACGCCGGTTCAGCAATGCATCGAGTCGCAGAGCCGGCAGTGACCAGTCGATAACATCGATGAGGTTGTCTGCAAAACGCAGGCTGGAAGCGAGACTCCGGCGCAATCTGAGCGGCCCGCGCAACAGCCGCACGTCTAGATCTATAGTCAGCCACGCGCTCAGTGCGCGGGCGTCAAATAAGCCACCGGGCATTACTGCCTGACCTTTTTCGGCACTGTGCAAAGCCGAAAGCGGCCGCACTGCTGAAGCCGGTACAGGCTGAATAAGGGTGTCCCCGTGACTGCGCTGAACCAATGCAGCCCAGTTTTCCGGGTCGGCGGCAATCGCGGCAAGATCATAGCGCACGGCCACACGAGCTGCCCCGCGCAACAGCGCTTTGGCACAGCGCAGGGTGTAATGACCGCCGTGCAACTGCTCAAGGGGCAGGGAAATGCCAATGGCCCCAGGCGCGCACTCCTGGACCGCACCATATGCGCGCAAATGATGTTGCCAAAGCGACAGTCGTTGCTCGCACAGTTCACGACAAAATTCTTCGTCCGCTGCACTGCTCATGTCCAGGGTCATGCTGCAGCCGTCGCGCAATGCCGGAATGACAACCTGCTGACACAGTCTGGCCACGCCGTCATCGTCAGTGAGCGGATAACGCCCCACACTCAAGCCAAACTCGCGACCAGGAGGCGCCGGCAACGCCAGCAGGCGACTTTGCAGCAATTCCGCAAAACAGTCTTCCCAGCGCGCCCGATCACTTTCGCGCGCAGTTGCCCGGCAAATGAGGGCCGAACGCTCATCCGGGGAGATGCCAGTATCGCTATACATGTCCCCAAAAAATTCTCACACGCGCCAGTGTCATGCCTTCAAAGAATCAGACCTCTTTGCCACGATTCGACGAAAACACCCCTTGCTTCCTTCTGTGGTCCCGGCGACTTAAGATTTGGCCTCGGCAATCCAAGAGATGCGGTTTTTATGAGCAAACCTGTTGAGCAAAAGCCCGCCAGCTCAAGGCATAGTATTTACTTCGCAGAAAAAGATGCAGCTCTGCGAAACGATGTCCGCGAGCTTGGGAAAATGGTGGGCGAGCTGCTCCTGGAGCAGGGCGGTGAAGCACTGTACAAAACCGTAGAGGCGGCCAGGCGCTACGCCATTAAGCGCCGGGAGAATGACGCAGAGGCCAACACCAAACTCGAGAATCTGCTGGGCGAACTGGGTTCTACCGCAGCCCGGGATGTCGTGCGGGCTTTTTCAACATACTTCCAGATCGTCAATACCGCAGAGCAGGTTCACCGCATACGCCGGCGTCGCGAGTATCTGAAAGATGCTGCTGCGAGACAACCGCGGTCGTTCGATCAGACATTCTTCGATCTCAAAGAGAGCGGCCTTGAGGCCAAGAGCCTTGAGACTCTGCTCGCAGGTCTTGCAATACAGCCCGTGTTTACCGAACACCCGACGGAAACCACGCGACGCACCATATTGCGCAAACATCAAAATATCGTGCGCCGTCTGGTCGATATGCAGAACCCTGCGCTAACTCCGCAGGAACATCATGCATGCTTCGAAAGCATACGTGCCGACATCACCGCCATCTGGCAAACCGAAGAGAGCCCGACCGAAATCTATACAGTCTTTGATGAGCTTGAGCACACACTGTTTTTCGCGACGGACGTAATCTACAGAATTATTCCGCCCTTCTACGAGGCCATTGAAGTCGCGCTGCAAGATGTCTATGGCGATGAAGCTGCGCGAATTGAAATACCCACGCTGCTGCGGTTCGGCTCACTGATAGGCGGAGACTTTTCCACCGACAGTGAGTTATCAGCGCGTACGCTGCGAGACGTCATGCAACGTCAGCGGAGCCTGCTGCTGGATCTTTACTACAAAGATTGTCGTGCATTGAGCGAAAAGCTAAGTCAAAGCGAGAGCCGGGTCGACGTCGACCAAAGCATCAAGGATCGAATTGAGCAATACGCGCGTCAGTTTCCCGGCATCCACGGCACCACGCCGCATCGCTACAGCGAAATGCCCTACCGCGTGTTTTTGCGTCTGATATCACAACGGCTGCAGGCTACCTATGACGAGGATGCGTTTGCTTACGAAAACCCGCAACAGTTTATTGATGATCTGCAAACCATCAGCAGCAGTCTGGGCAGTCGGCGCGGTGCGAATGCCGGGCAATTTGCGGTCAAACGCCTGATACGCCGGGCCGAAACTTTCGGCTTTCACTTTTTGTCGCTTGACATGCGACATGACGCCGAAGACCTGCAACAAATACTTGCGTATTGCCTGGATGATAACGCGTGGCTCAAGACAGATCGCCGCGAGCGCGCAATACGATTGCAGGGCATGTTAGAGGTAAACGACTCGCCAGTGGTGGAACCGGATAATAACGCCAAGCGACTGTTTGCCATCTTTCGTGCGATCGCCTATTGCCGTCGTAAACACGGTCAGGACGCCATCGGGGCTTTGCTTGTGCGTCATTGCGCCGGCGTCGATGACGTTCTTGCCGCGATGTTGCTGGCACGATGGTCAAATATTCACAGCGTGGACGGCACTATCCCGATTAATTTTGTGCCCTGCTTTGAAAATAACGCCGAGTTAAAAAGAGCAGCGCCGCTGCTGCAAGAGCTCATGGCAAACCCGCTTTATAGAAGCAATCTGGAAGCGCGAGGTGCACATCAAACAGTGATGCTCAGCATTTCTGACGCCACCGCCGACGGCAGCGTCGCCGGCTCCCGCTGGAACATGCAAAAGGCACACACAGAACTCAGCAAAATATTCGACGCGGCCAACGTCGAATACACATTTTTTCACGGGCGGGGAAGTTTGTCGGGACGGGTCGGGGTAGCGGACGGCATTGCACATGGGCATTTACGGGCGACGGAGCACGGCGAAGCCGTAAATGAGCGCTATGGCGTTCGCGGCATCGCGGTGCGTACGCTTGAAAAGGCCTTCAGTGCAGTCGCCACGGCGACGGCAGGACTGCGGACCAACGAAGCACAGGATCCCAACTGGCCGGTTGCGATGGGCCGACTGGCCAGCGCCGCTGACCAGTCGTTTTCCGACCTGGTCGATGCCGAATTCAACGAGTATTTTCAATTGGCAACGCCGATTGATGTCATCGAACACATGCGCTCGGCTAACGTGTCGCCGAATTCCGCGTCCGGAATCCGGCGTAATGTACCCTGGGCGTTCGCCTGGGAGCAGGGGCGCTTCTTGCTGCCTGCGTGGTTCGGCACCGGCACGGGGCTGCACGACTGCATCGCGGAAACAGGTATCGAGGAAATGCGGCGCATGCTCGAGCAATGGCCGTTTTTCCGCCGCCTAATTGACGACGTGGAAGTCGCTCTTGCCATCGCGGATCCAGGCATTGCGAGTCATTACTCACAGCTTGCCGGTGAAAAACTGCACAACAAGTACTTCCCGGCAATAGAAGCAGAATACGCCCGTTGCGTAGAAGCATTGCTTGCACTGCGACAGCAGGAGTCATTGCTGGAATCAAACGATACGCTGAGAAGATCTATCAAGTTGCGCAACCCCTATGTCGATCCGATGAGTCTGCTGCAGGTCACTTTGCTGCGACGCTGGCGTGAAGCGGGCAAACCGGAAGGAAAATTACTCACGGCGCTGCGGGCGAGCGTGAACGGCATATCGCGCGGTTTACAAACCTCAGGATAGCCAATAAACGATTTAGCCATGCGTACAGTATTCCTGGATTTTGCATCCCTGCACCCCGAAGATCTCAATACGCAGCACCTGTCCGCTCATCTGGACAGCATCGAATACTGGTCTCACAGCACAAGCGACAAGATTGCGGCTCGACTGGCGGAAGCCGAAGTCGCTGTGGTCAATAAGATCCAGCTGTCGCGAGCCGACCTCGAACAAGCGCGCCGCCTTAAATTGATCTGTCTTGCTGCCACCGGCAGCGACAATGTGGATCTGCAAGCGGCGCAAGATCTGGGCATCGCCGTTGCCAACATTCGCGACTATTGCACGCCATCCGTCGTACAACATGTGTTTACGTTAATACTCACACTAAACCAGAATCTGGATGCACACCGGGCGCAGGTTCGGGGTGGCGCGTGGCAAAATGCCCGCGATTTCTGTTTGCTTGAACCGTGTTTTACAGAACTGCGCGACCAGACTCTGGGGCTGATTGGCCTGGGTGCGCTGGGCAGCGGCGTCGCAGATGTGGCACGTGCATTTGGGATGCGGGTGGTTGCCGCGCGCCTGCCATGGCGAACCACGCATGTCACCAGAGCGGACGGGCAAGACGCGCAGCGACTACCGCTAAACGAGCTGTTGCCGCAAGCGGATGTTGTCAGCCTGCATTGCCCGCTGACCGATGACACGCGCCGCATTATCGACGCAGCCGCTCTTGACCTCATGCAACGCCACGCGCTGTTGATCAATACAGCGCGGGGCGCGCTTATTGATTCAGATGCGCTGGTTCATGCCCTGCAGAACGGCATTATCGCGGGAGCCGGCATTGATGTGCTACCGGAAGAACCACCGGTCAACGGTAATCCTCTGCTAGACTATCTAGGCTCGGCCGGACAGCCGGAAAATCTGATTGTCACCCCACACATTGCATGGTCCGCACGGGAATCACGACAACGCGCACTGGATCAGATACTGAGCAATATTAAGGCCTTCGCAGCCAACGAAAACCTCAACAGGCTTTGCTAAATCAGAGTTGACTAACCGTTCCGCAACACGCGCACGGGTGGCTCGTTGACAGCCTTGCGCGTGGCCAGCGTCCCTGTCACGCCGACAATGATCGCGCCGCTTAACAGGCCGGCCGCCCACAAAAGCGGATCGATTTCGTAGGCCAGGTCAAAAACAAATCTTGCCAGCAGGTATCCCACCGCACTGGCACCGAGCGCTGCCAGAAAGCCGGCCAGCGCCCCAAGTGCCACGAATTCGGCAGCAATGCCCTTGAGGATCTGACTGCGACGTGCTCCCAGGGTATGCAGTATGGCGCTTTCAAAGCGTCGTTCATCGCGGGTAACCTGCACTGCGGCCAGAAGCACCACTACGCCCGCCAGCAACGTAAACAAAAAGACGTACTGCACTGCCATGGATGCGCGATCAATAATAGAGCGTACTTGTGCCAGTGTGACTTCCAGATCGAACACAGTAATGCCGGGATAACGCTGCAACAATGTGCGCAACACATCGCGCTTGTCGTCCGCAATGTGCAAGCTGCTCAGATAAGTCTGCGGCAACTTGCTCACCTCTCCCGGCGAGAAAACAATATAAAAATTTGGTTGCAATGAATCCCAGGCAATGCTGCGCGTACTTACGATCGGCGCGCTGACGGTTTCACCGCCTACCGAAAACGCCAGCACATCGCCTATGCCGACACCAAGATTGCGCGCGAACTGATCCTCGATGGAAATTTGCATGGCGCCACTGTATTCCGGCGGCCACCACTTACCGTCCACTATTTTATTGCTGTCAGAAAGCTTCGGCGTCCATGTCAGGTTTGCCTCACGACGCACGAAGTTTTCGGCCTGCTGCGAAGGGAAGCTATAGTCATTAATGGCGACACCGTTGATTGCTGTAATGCGGCCGCGGATCAGCGGCAGAAAATCAGGTTCTGAGCCCAATTCGTCGGCAAACAACTCGGCAATGCCATCCCAGTCTTCGGGCTGTATGTTCAGCAAAAAATAATTCGGCGTATCTTCGGGCAGGCTGCGCTCCCAGTCGCGCAATACGTCGTTGCGCACCACCGTCAGCAGCAGCAGCACCATTAACCCCAAACCAAAGGCGACTACCTGCACCACGCTTTCACGCCCGCGCCTCGAAATATTGGCCAGTCCGTACCGCCATGCCACACCACCCGCACCACGAAAGCGCGTGAAGGCCTTGACCAGCAACCAACCGGCTCCGACCGCCAGCAAACTCATCGCGGACAGTCCGCCAACGATGTAGAGCAGCAGTTTGAGCTCCTGCACAATCGACCAGACCATAGCCACCAGTGCCGCTATCGCAACGCCGTACAGTAATCCGGTGCTCAACTGTGGCGGTGCGAGATCGCGACGCAATACCCGCAGGGGCGGAGTTGTGCGCAACTGCAATAGTTGTGGCAACGCAAAACCAATGGCCACCGTTGCGGCGGTCACCAACCCCAGCAAAGCCGCCTGCAGGGACGGCTCCGGCAGATCAAACGGGGTGAAGCGGGCCGACAAGGCTGCCAGCACGGCCTGCCCGGCAAAGCCCAGCAACGTACCGACTGCCGCCGTGCATAAAACGATCAGGGCGAGCTGCGCCAGCATACTTTGCTGAATGAACCCCTGACTGGCCCCCATGCTTTTAAGCAGCGCCACGGTATCCAGGTGACGCATCGCATATCGTCGCGCCGCCATCGCCGTCGCGACAGCCGCCAGTATCACGGTAACCAGTGAGGCCAGCGTTAGAAAGCGTTTGGCCCGGTTAATCGCCGAAGTAATCTGCTCACTGGCATCTTCAATGCTGCTGATCCGCTCTTCCGGCTGCAAACGATCTTTCCAGGCGTCCCGAAAAGCGGCTGTCTCTTCCTCGGTGCCGGCGAACAGCTGCTTGAAAGTAACGCGGCTGCCCGGCCGAATAACTTCCATGGCCGGCACGTCATCAGCATGCACAATGATGGACGGCGACAGGCTCATAAAACCCACGCCCTGATCGGGACGGAATTCCAGCACTCGAGTCAGACGAAAACTTGCCGCGCCCAGTTTTATGTCAGCACCGATATCCACATCCAGACGCGCCAACAAGCTGGCCTCAGCCCAGGCTGTGCCGGGCTCCGGCACGCTGTCGGCCGCATAACCGGTGCCGAACATTTCATCGGCGATCAATACGGTACCGCGCAAGGGATAGCCCTCAGTGACCGCAGTAACGATGGCCAAACCGCGCCCGCCTTCGGCGATGGCAACGGTAGGAAACTCGGCCGTCGTCGCAGTACGCAATCCCGCGGCTGCACCGGCAACAAGATAGGCCTCGTCAATCGGGTCCGGTGAACGGATCACCAGATCGGCCGCCAGGGTTTCCGCCGCCTGTGCCTGCACCGCCCTGGCAACACGGTCAGTGAAAAAACCGACAGCAGTCATGGACGTGACCGCAACGATCATTGCGAACAGCAAAACTGTCAGCTCGCCGGCGCGCAGATCGCGCTTCAAACTGCGCAGTGCAAAACGCAGGCTGTTCATGCCAGCAACCGGCCCGCTTCCAACTCAAGAACCCGGTCGCATTTTTCTGCGAGCGACTTATCGTGCGTTACCAGCACCAGTGTCGTTCCCGACTGCTTGTTCAGATTAAACAGCAATTCGCTGACGCGCTCACCGCTAGCCGTGTCGAGGTTGCCAGTGGGTTCGTCAGCAAATAACACCGAAGGGTTACCAACAAAAGCCCGGGCAATCGCCACGCGTTGCTTTTCGCCACCTGAAAGCTGGCGCGGATAATGTCCGGTGCGCGAACCGAGGCCTACACTTTCCAGCGCGGTGCGGGCGCGCGCAGCGGCATCTCGTTCTTCGGCAAGCTCAAGCGGCAACATCACATTTTCGAGGGCGGTAAGCGAGGGCACTAAATGAAATGACTGAAACACAAAACCAACAGCTCGACCGCGCACCTGGGCACGCCCGTCCTCGTCCAGAGTTTCGAGTCGCGAACCACACAGTTCCACACTACCGCTGGTGGGGTGATCCAGCCCGGCCAGTAACGCCAGCAGCGTTGTTTTGCCTGCTCCTGACGGCCCCACCAGCGCCACCACCTCGCCGGAACTTACCCGCAGGTTTATGTTCTCAAGTATGGTGAGCATGCCTTCGGGGCTGCTAACCTGTTTGCCCAGTCCGGTAGCCGACAGTACGATTTGATCACTAGTGCTCATTATTTCTTATAACCGCTCATAAAATTCGCTTGTGCAATTCCCCATGCAAACATTTTCATGCCTTTAATTTTCGACAAACAAAGAATTGTCGCTCTCGTTATCAGCCTGCTGTTCAGCGGCACAACGCTGCCATCTGCGGCTGCAGAACGCGTAGAAAACCTACCTGCCGTGCTGGTGCTCGGTGACAGTCTGAGCGCCGGCTATGGCATGGATGTCCATCAGACATGGGTTGCCATGCTAGAAGAACGCCTGCAGTCAGAAGGTTACGGTTATCGGGTAATCAATGCCAGCATTAGCGGCGACACAACCGGAAATGGGCTGCGGCGACTGCCGCGTGCCTTATCCTTACATCAACCCGAGATAGTGATTATTGAATTAGGTGGCAATGACGGACTGCGCGGACTGCCCGTGCCTGTCATGCGCAGCAACCTGGAATCCATGGTGCGGGAGGCACGCGACGCCGGTGCCATGGTGGTGCTGGCTGGCATCCTGATTCCGCCCAATTACGGCACGGACTATGCCAGCGAATTTGCCGCCGTTTATCCCGCCCTGGCAGACGAATACGAATTGCCGTTGATACCGTTTTTTATGGAGGGTGTAGCGCTGGATCCCGACAAATTTCAGGCGGATGGCATTCACCCGACTGTCGAAGCACAACCGATATTGCTGAATAACGTATGGAAGGCGCTGGAACCTGCGCTAGGGCCGCCGCCAGAACCGCGCCAAACGTCCGTGCGCGACTAACTGCGACTATTCGAAAATCTTTGCGATACTCGCCTGTATAGCCAGAGCGGCAGCCCGTGGGTCAGCCGCATTGCGAATGGGCCGTCCCACAACAATGTGATCGGCGCCGTTACGGAAAGCATCTTCGACCGTGACAACGCGTTTCTGATCGTCTTCCGGACGATTTTCGACCGGGCGTATACCGGGGGTAATCACCAGCAACTTGTCATCCACCGCTGCGCGCAACGCGCTCACCTCCAGACCCGACGCAATCACCCCGTCGCAGCCGGCTTCCAGCGCCCGGCGTGCGCGTGACAACACCAGTTCGCGGACGTCACAGGCGAACCCCAGGTCATCCAGGTCACCGCGGTCGAGACTGGTGAGCGCGGTTACCGCCAGAATTTTTACCTCGCCCTTGGCCTCAGCGGCAGCTTCCATGATGCCTTGATTGCCGTGAATAGTCGCGTAGGTCACGCCACGCCCGCGCAGATTGCGCACTGCGGACGCAACCGTTGCAGGTACATCAAAAAACTTGAGATCAACAAAAATCTTATTGTTGCGCGCAACCATCCAGTCCAGCAGTTCGAAATAGCCACCCGACATACACAGCTCCAGACCGAGCTTGTAGAAGGTCACGGCATCACCGAGTTGCTCGACCAGAGCGCGGGCCGTGCCAGTATCGGCGACGTCGAGTGCAAAAATCAGGCGATCTTTGTTTTCTATGTTTTTCGGTGTCACGGCGAGTCTCTTGGGTTGATTGGCGGGGCATTCTAGCATCGCCAA
Source organism: Gammaproteobacteria bacterium (assembly GCA_030426355.1). Classification (GTDB taxonomy): domain Bacteria; phylum Pseudomonadota; class Gammaproteobacteria; order Steroidobacterales. The sequence continues at coordinate 224,195 of JAUHYQ010000003.1, read as the reverse complement.
TAAGCTAGAAATCGATAGCCGCATCAACCAGCCGCTTATACGCCGACAAGGCGTAGCGATCCGTCATGCCCGCCACATAATCGGCGACAGCGCGTGCCTGACCGGCTTCACCCTGCTCTGCCGACCAGCGCCGGGCGCGACCGGCATGTTCGTCGGGCATCACAGCAGGGTCATTGAAATAGGTCTCAAAGAGTCCGGCGACCACCTTGTCGGCCCGCTGGGTCATGGCCAGCACGCGCTCATGGCGATACAGACTTTCGCGCAGAAATTTCTTCAGGGCCATATGTTGCGCGTACGTGTCGGGGCTGAACTGCACCAGCGGTTCCGGATTGGCGCGAACCGCATCAATATTCGCCGGCGCAGCAGCGTGCAGGTTGGCGCGCGTAGTTTCCAGCAGATCACTGACTATGCGGTTGATCATAGCGCGTACTGTTTCGTTAATGGTTGCCCGCGGGCTGATACGCCCGTCGCGACAAATCTGTTCGTACTCCAGCCTGAACAAATCCACACTGCACAATTCATCAACCGTAATCAGTCCGGCACGCAGACCGTCATCCACATCATGATTGTTGTAGGCAATGGCGTCGGCAAGATTGGCCAGCTGCGCTTCGAGGCCGGGCTGACCACCGTTAATAAAACGCTCGCCAAGTGCGCCGAGCCTGCGGGCATTGCGTCGGGAGCAATGCTTGAGAATGCCTTCACGGGTTTCAAAACACAGGTTAAGGCCGCGAAACGCCGCATAACGATCTTCCAGTTCATCAACCACCCGCAGCGATTGCAGATTGTGCTCAAACCCGCCGTAATTCCGCATGCAGCGGTTAAGTGCATCCTGACCCGCATGACCAAAAGGCGTGTGGCCGAGGTCATGTGCCAGACAAATTGCCTCTACCAACTGTTCGTTCAGTTGCAGCTCACGCGCAACGGTGCGCGCGATTTGCGCGACCTCCAGTGAATGGGTCAGGCGTGTGCGATACAGATCGCCCTCGTGATTGACGAAGACCTGCGTTTTATAAATCAGGCGACGAAAAGCCGTGCAGTGAATAATCCGGTCACGGTCACGCTGAAACTCGCCACGGTAGGGATGCGGCGCTTCCGCGTGCATGCGGCCGCGACTGCCGGCCTGTCTGGCTGCATAAGCGGCCAGGCTTGCGTCAGGATCGTGCGCCTCTGTCACCATGACCAATGATCAGCGCACGAACTGCTCACTGAGAAAGTCCACCAGATCATGCTCCGGATAATCAGCCGTAACTTCCGCCTGCCCGATGGCGCGCATCAACACCAGGCGGATATGCCCGGCAATCACTTTTTTGTCCAGCGACATGGCAGACAAAAACTCGGCAGGCGGCACACCGGGTGGGTCGATGGGCAGCTGCAAATGCGCCAGCAAATGCCGCGTGCGAGCCAGTTCATCGGTGCTCAGCCAGCCCAGCCGGTGCGAGAATGCCGCCGCCATACACATGCCGGCGGCAACAGCTTCACCGTGCAGCCATGTGCCGTATCCGGCGCAACGCTCAATAGCATGTCCGAAAGTGTGGCCAAGATTCAGCAACGCACGTTGCCCCTGTTCACGTTCATCGGCCGCGACAATCCGCGCCTTTATCTCACACGAGGTCCTGACAACATGCTGCAAACGTTCTTTGTCGCGCTGGAGCAATCCCGGGTACTCGGCTTCCAGCCACGCAAAAAACTCAGCATCGCCCAGCAAACCGTACTTGACGACCTCCGCCAAACCCGCGCCCAGCTCGCGCTCCGGCAGCGAGTTCAGCGTGTCCATGTCACTCACCACGCACAACGGCTGATGAAATGCGCCTATTAAGTTTTTGCCTCCCGGGTGATTGACTGCCGTCTTACCGCCGACGGAAGAATCCACCTGCGCCAGCAGCGTGGTCGGTATCTGGATGAAATCCACACCCCGCTGCCAGGTCGCCGCCGCAAAGCCGGTGATATCGCCGATCACACCGCCACCCAGCGCCACGAGCACACAGTCACGTCCGAAACGGTGCTGCACCAATGCGTCAAAGATCAGATTAAGCGTATTAAGCGTTTTAGCCGATTCGCCCTCGGGCAACACCAGCGTTTTCACGCGGCTGCCGGTCACGAGGCCTTCCACCGGGTTGAGGTATAGGGGCACCAGCTGATCGTTGGTAACAATCAGAACATCGCGACCTCCGACATACGGATCCAGCAGCCCCGACTCACGGAGCAATCCCGTGCCAATCATGATCGGATAAGTGCGGGCGCCCAACTCAACATTTAAAGACAAATTCTGATTCATAAATTGTTCTGCAAGTACCGGACTATGGACGCGCATCTTCAAGCAGTCGTTGCTTGATTTCCTTTACCACGCTGGTCACCCGGCGCCCGTCGGTCTTAATAACATGGTCGGCGATCTCTCGATACAGGGGGTCGCGCTCCTGCATAAGTGCTTCAAGCACCGTAGCTGGATCATCACACTGTAACAGCGGCCGGTGCGAAGATTTTCCGGTACGGCGCAGCTGCTCCGGCACGGTCGTGTACAGGTATACCACCGTGCCGCTGGATGCCAGTCGTGCACGCGTTTCCGGGCTTGTGGGCGAACCACCGCCGGTTGCCAGCAGAATTCCGTTCAGGCTCGCAAGTTCAGCAATCACGGCCGCTTCGCGCCGCCTGAAACCCTCCTCGCCTTCTTTATCAAAAATCAGCGGGATATCCACGCCGGTGCGCGCCTCGATTTCTTCGTCGCTGTCATAAAAGTCCAGCTGCAACTCAGCCGCCAGCCGCCGCCCAACGGCAGACTTACCCGAGCCCATGGGCCCGATGAGATAGATGTTGCTGGAATTTTCCATGACGATGCTCTTTGGGCAGCAAGCATAAACCAAAGCGCATAGACACGGGAAAAGCAGGCAAAAAAAAGACCGGCTTTTGCCGGTCTTTTTTTGATTGGTTGGGTTGTTACAACCCAGAGCCGTCAGCACATGCCAATGTGCCAAAGGGACTGATCTCGCCTGGCGGGCTCGCATCTACTTTTGTTATGTCATCCGCCAGCGCCGGCAAAAGGAAGTAACGTGACTCAGTATTTTCGGTACCGCCGTCAATCGATACTGTGGCCGTTAAGCGGACATCCAGCCACAAGTTGTATTCCTGCGGATAAACTACACAAACTTCAACAGCGCCGGCCGCATCGGTCAGCAAGTTCTGTTGAGCCACGCCTGGATCGGCGGCAGCAACATTATCGCATTCGGTCGCAACAATAGTCGCGATGTTCCCCGCCTCGAGAGTCATATTGGCGTTGTCATCCTCACCAACATCAAGGCTGCCGTTTTCGTTGCCGCCGTTGCCAATCCAGTCTTCGTCGGGGCAGAACTGTTCATCAATATGGCCAGCACCGAAGATTGCCTGATCTTTGATCCAGGCATCATTTGCAGCATTAACGACCAGTCTCCCCTTACGATACTGCCAGGATTTAACTGTCAGCCGCAGCGCTTCGCCCGCAGCAGGAGAACCGGTAACGTCGGTGGCAATAACGGTGTACTGCACACCAAAACGGGTGGGGCTGATCGTAAATATATCGTTGCCCGTGCCAATGACAAAGTTAATGGCTTTGCTGGACACCGTCAGACTGACTGTATCCGATATTGCAGTGCCTCGAACGGTTGCCGAAATAACCACGCCGCCATTCGGGGTAGTGGTGTTGCCAGCCGTATAGACCGTCGTTGCGACACCCTGACTATCTGTCTTGTCAGAAGAAACCGTGAGCCCGCCGCCGGATGGATCTGCTGTGATATTGAAATCCACATCAAGATTCTTAACGCGGTTACCCGATGCGTCGCGGACTACAGCAGTGATCGTTGCCTGTTCGCCCGATATCAGATTATCCGGGAACGCCGCAATATTGACCGTGTCAGGCGTGTCTGCGACGAACTCAATGGTAAGCTGAGTGGTCGGCCCGTCTACCAGAGGTACAGCCCCCAGAGAGACACCTGTCGCCGTAATCGTGGACTTACCGGCAAATGTGGAATCAATATCCACAGAGGCAACACCCCCGACAGTCGTCGCTGAACCCGCACTTAGCGTACCGCGGTCGGCTGTAAATTCGATGGTCGACCCGTCAGGTACCGGGCCGCCACCCTGCTGCCAATCCATAGTCAGAGTCTGCATTGCGGGAATAAGCAGAACCTCTGTGTTAGGAGCGGGACTGGTGAAAGCGAAGGTATCGTTGGACACCGCCAGCGTGAACGTCTCAGAGATATTCAATGACGGGATTGACGCGGTAATCACATCCGCAGCTCCGTTGGCCCCATCAGCAGTCAGAATAACCTGCACATCGCCGGAACCTGTCGTTACGGCGGAGGCCGGAAGCGTATTGCCGTTTGCAGATGAAAGATTGATTAGCTGTGCGGCAATACCTGCATTGTTGCCATCAAGCAGCGACAAAGTCAGGGTGGCATTATCTCCCTGGGCGATATTTGCGGGCCCCGAGATTTCCAGACGGGTTCCGGTAACGGTAATCACCACTGTGCTGCTTACATTCTGCGCAGGGGCCGACACCGTTACAGTAATCGTACGGTTTGAAATGTTGCCGAAAGATTTGAGAAAGGCCTCGGCAATACCGGACGCGTTGGTAACTCCGCCGTCGACTTCTTCTATTGATCCGCTTGTAGAACTGAACAGCAAATCCGTACCTGGCACGATGTTGTTGTTGGCATCGCGGACTACGGCCGAGATCTTAACGAAATTTGTATTCGACTGATCCGTTAGCAGTTCACTCGAACTGACCACGATCTGGATAGAGGCAACAGCGCTACCCGGCAACACGGCTGTGCCCGTGATCGTACCGCCGCCGCCACCGCAGGCCCCCAGCACCAGTGCCAGCAGTCCGATCATGGTTAACTTGAAGTTCTTCATAACGTATTCCCTTACGCGCCCGTCTCCGGGAAATAACTAACTGTCCGTGTCTACAAAAGATCCCGCGACGAATTCATATACATATGCAATTCGTCGCCAGGTTTTAGTAAATGGTCGAGCCTTCTTTCAGTATCTTCGGCGTTACGAACACCAGCAGTTCCGACTTGTTCGAAATTCTGCGAGTGCTCTTGAACAAATTGCCGAGCACCGGTATGTCGCCCAGAAACGGCACCTTGGTCTCAAATTCGCCGCTTTCGGTCTCGTAGATGCCGCCCAGCACCACCGTCTGACCGTTTTCAACCAGCACCTGGGTGATCACTTCCCGGGTATCAATACTCGGTTGAGCACCGTTCTCGGTCACAATGATTTCACCAACGCTGTCCTTCGACACGATCAGATCCATGATGATGCGGTCGTCCGGGGTGATCTGCGGCGTTACCGTCAGGCTCAGCAATGCTTCCTTAAACTGGGTAGAGGTGGCGCCGCTGGACGACGATTCCTGATACGGAATCTCGACACCCTGCACGATCTTGGCTTCCTTCTGGTTCGCCGTAATAACACGCGGCGAAGAAATCACCTCGGTGTTACCTTCAGCCTGCGCTGCGGTGATTTCAAGGTCGATCAGGTAGTCGTCATCCAGTACCGCCATCGCAAATGAACCGGCCGGGTTCGCAATCGGCAATCGCACGTTGTAGCGGTCGCTCAGGTTGGGTACGCCATTAATCGGTAATACCGGGTCGCCGTTAGCGATGTTATCCAGACCGGCCTGCACATAAGAATCGGTTCCGGCGCCGGTGCCGGACACTGCAACAAGGCCGTTGCTCCCATTGCTGTCCACACCGGTAAAGCCCCATCGCACGCCCAGGTCGCGACTGAAATCGTCGTTGACGACCACGATGCGTGACTCAATCAGTACCTGACGAACCGGCACATCAAGGGTGGCAACCAGTCGGCGAATATCGGCGATGTTATTGGCGGTGTCTTTAACGAGCAGTGTGTTGGTGCGCTCATCAATCGCTACTGAGCCACGCTCCGACATTATTGCGCCTTTACCTGATTCGCCCAGCAGTTCGGCGAGATCCGATGCTTTTGCGTAGTTCACCTGCACAAATTCCGAGAACAGTGGCTCCAGTTCGCGAATTTCCTGACGCGATTCCAGATCGGCTTTTTCGCGTGCGGCTATTTCATCGGCCGGGGCAACAATGATCACGTTGCCGTTCTCGCGCATGTCCAGACCTTTAGTGGCCAGCACAATGTCCATGGCCTGATCCCAGGGTACGTTCTGCAAGCGCAGCGTCACATTACCCTCGACCGTGTCGGAAACCACGATGTTGCGACCACTGATGTCGGCCAGCAACTGCAGCACCGCGCGGCTGTCGATGTCCTGGAAATTCAGTGTCAGCCGCTCACCGGAGTATTCCTTGTCGCCGCTGTAAATGGTTGCCGATGCCGGGCCCTCTTTGGCGGCTACCGGCTGGATTTCTACGGTGAACACGCGATCTGTCTGATAAGCGAGTTCTTCATAAGCGCCTCGGGCTGCTATGACCAGGCGCGCATCGTTATCGACACGTACAGAATCGATGGAGCTGACCGGCGTCGCAAAATCCAGTACGTCATAGCGCTTCAACAAGCTGTCCGGCAGGGCGGTGCCTTCAAAGTTCACAACCACCTGGCCGCCTTCCTGGCGCACGTCAACGGGAATACCGTCATCGGACATCGTAATAATTACGCGACCACCACCGGCTTCGGTGCGACGAAAGTCAATCGATTCGATGGCACGTGCGCCCTTCGGTGTCGGCGCTGCACCGCTGACTGAAGCGGCAAACTGCGTAACGTCCGCATTGGTCGCTACGGGTGATTCCAAAGTTACAATAACGGTATTTCCGGCAACGCGCGTCTGGTAGCCCACTAAATCATCCAGATTCAGCACCACGCGAGTGCGGCCGCCGGCTTGCGCCGCCAGCACGGTATCCAATACACCGATTCCGACGTCCGTGCGACGACTCTCTAACCCGAGAGTGGTGTCTGCCAGATCGAGCGCAATACGCGCCGGCTGATCAATGGTAAAAGCCAGAGGTTCCGGCGCCGGACCGGACAGCACAAGGCTGACTTCAACCTTGTTGCCTGGCAGGGCCTGCGCGGTAATGTTTTCAAGCCGGTTGCCTGCTTCTTCTGCTATTGCAAAAGACATGGCCCAGCTTGTTAACAGCCCCAGAACCGTGATCTGTGCGAGACGAGATTTGAACGTGTCCCGCACCTGTGTGGCTATGATCATCTTGTGTAACTCCCGGATAGCTCCCCTGAGGGGATCAGTCGCTCAAGCCAATCTCGGCCGAACGTTTGTAAAACCCGCCGATACCGTCTGGCACCAGTTCCTCTAAACGTATTTCGGCCGACTCTATATCGACAATACGTCCGTCGTTCTGACCAACATAGTTGCCGGGTGTAACCCGGTGCACCATGCCGTCCTGTGTCTGAACGAGACCAAACATCGTGCCGGCGTTCTCCAATGTGCCAACCATCGCGAGTGTATCGAGCGGAAACTGCTCCAGATACTCTTTGTTGCGATCCTTGATCGGCTTGGGCCCCGTCATGGCTGCCGGCGATCCCGGACGGTCAGGCTCAAACGGCGAACGCACGCTGTCTGCCGTGTAGGCAAAAGTTTCATAGGGACGGATCTGCGGCAACGGTTCAATACGACCGCCAGGACGCTGCTTTACCTGATCCACATAGCTGCGCAATTCGCTGTCCACACCTGCCGAGCAACCGACTGTGAACGCCACCGCAGCGAGGACGGCGAGTCGCGACATAAAACGGGCTTTATACAAATGCATAATCATGAAATCAGCCGTCCCCTAATTCATCATCTTCGAGGTAACGGTAAGTCTTTGCTGTGACATTGAGCGTCAGGTTGTCAAAACTGCCATCGTTCGCGGCCGGACCAATCTCGATGTCGTGCAATGTCACGATGCGCGGCAATGCCGCAATATCGCTGACAAAATTACCGAGCTGGTGATAACTGCCGTCAAGCCTGATTTTGATTGGCTTTTCGGCGTAGAACTCTTTCGGATTTTCCGGCAAGGGCTGGAACAGCTTCTCTTGCAGGCCTGCTGCAAGGCCGGTTTGCGATATGTCCACCAGCAGGTTCGGAATCTCGGTTTTGCCAGGCAATTGCTGCAACATGGTGCCGAAGGACCGCTCAATCTCGGCCAACTGCTCCTGATACGCAGCAAAGTTGGCCGCCTTGCGCTGGCGCGCCTCAAACACGGTGCGGAGTTCCTGCTCTTCAGCCTCGGCGCGCTCAAGTACCGGCACCTTTTCTTCAACCACGAAGAAGTAAACCCCGGCCGCTGTTGCGACTACCGCCACAATCGCTACCGCTGCAGCACGAAAGACAAAGGGCCAGCGCCCAATGTCGTTCATATCAAGATTCTGGAGTTCCTCGAGAAGATTCATGATGCTTCGTCCTCGCCGGAGACCCGCACCCCTTGCGCAAATACCGTAAATTCACTCATGCGCGGGCCATTTGCGCTGTCTTTCTTGACTTCAACAACTTCCAACTCAGGCTTTTCCAGCCACTCCGACTTGTCGATGTTGCGCATAAATGCCGAAACGCGGGTGTTGGATTCGGCTGAACCCTTGATTTCGATACGCTGGCCGGTCTGCTTAATTGAAGTGAGATAAACACCGTCCGGCAGTGTGTAAACCATTTCTTCGAACACGTGCACAATCTCGGGCCGGCTCTGCTGCAACTCTTCAATAATTTCCATGCGCGCAACGAGTCGCTCTTTCTTAAGCTCAAGGTCGCGAATTTCTTTAATGGTTTCGTCAAGCGCGGCGATTTCATCTTTTAGCAGCTGGTTCCGATCACGCTGCGCATCAATGATGCCGTCCATGAGGAGTACGCCTATCAACACCACCAGCGCAGCTACGCCGAATGCGCCACCCATTGCGGCATAAAATTGATTGCGCCGCTGCGCCCGCAGTTCGTCACGCCAGGAAAGCAGATTAATTCTTGGCATCAGTCGAAGCTCCTTAGCGCCAGACCGCATGCGGTTAGCAAGGCGGTAGCATCCGCCTGTACACCTTGCGAGCGGGCACGTGACGAAATTTTCATGTTGCCTAACGGGTCACCGATTTCAGTAGGTATACCCACCTTTGAAGCAATCAGATCGGCTACGCCCGGTATGTTGGCGCAACCGCCACAAACCAGAATCTGTTCGGGCTGTTCACGACCGCCGCCGGAAGCCAGAAAGAACTGCAAGGAGCGACTGACCTGTTGGGTCATGTCATCAATAAACGGATCCAGCACCTCGGGCTGATAGTTACTGGGCAGGCCACCTTCTTTCTTGGCGCGCCCAGCGTCTTCCAGGCTCAAGCCGTAGATACGCATAATCTCTTCGGTGAGTTGCTGACCGCCAAAGTTAAAGTCGCGTGTATAGATGACGCGCAGATCTTCGAGCACACTGAAGGTGGTGCTCGACGCACCAAAATCAACAACGGCAACCTGGTGGCCGATGCCGGCGTCGGGCATCTGATGAATCATCAGCGAACATGCGTTTTCGAGGGCAAAAGGTTCGACATCGACAACGCGTGCTTTAAGGCCAGCGGCCTCGACTGCGGCACGGCGCTGATCTACATTTTCGGTGCGAGTTGCAACCAGCAACACATCAACCATGTCGGGATCATTTTCGGATTCGCCAATAACCTGAAAATCAAAACTGACTTCTTCCATCGGGAAGGGGATGTACTGGTCGGCTTGTATTTCGACCTGCGCCTCCATGTCATTTTCATTCAGGTTGGCAGGCATCTGAATAATCTTTGTGATGGCTGCGTCACCGCTGATGGCGATGGCAACCTCGGCTGATTTAGTGCCGGCCCGTTTTACGGCACGACGCACAGCCTCGCCGACAGCTTCGGCGTCGACGATGGATTTTTCAGTGATCGAGTTAGGTGGCGATGGCTCGGCCGCATAACATTCGACGGCAAAGTTTCTGCCGTTCTGTGTCAGCTCGATCAACTTGATCGATGACGTCGTTATGTCAAGTCCAGCCAGCGTTTTTGAACGTGAAGCGAACATCCATTTTCCCTTCGTAGTCCTGAGCTTGAGCAGACAATGCTACTCTTAGCTTTAAGAGTCAATTTAACTATAAATCGGCAAAATAATGAAATAGTTGAGGCACAACAAATCCGCAGACCTAGATTACCCCCCGCAGCGGGCTAAAACCGTGACCAATTACCGGTTTGGGACATGTCTGGTCGGGATTGCGCAGAAACCCTGAAACCCGCTAAATCATTAGGTTTGTCACATGAACACGACTAAAATGCATAATCAGCAACCGCCACACAAGGCACAGATACTGGAATCTGCATGAGTTTTATTTTGCGCATGCTGCCGCTGGCATTAGCGGCCCTTGCGACGCTTGCACTTGGGGTGGCGGTGAGCGGCTTTGCCGCTTATTACTACCTGCGCCCCGCGCTGCCCTCCGTTGCGGAAATGCGGGAAATCCCCCTGCAGGTTCCCCTGCGCATATACAGCCGCGACGGAAGGCTGATGCAGCAAGTCGGGGAGCAACGCCGCACGCCCGTAGCCTACAAGGACATCCCGGAGACGGTCGTGCAAGCCTTTCTGGCCGCGGAAGACGACCGTTTTTTTGATCACCCCGGCTTCGACTATCAAGGTATCGTGCGGGCTGCGCTCAACCTGGTCCTGACCGGCTCCCGGGCGCAGGGCGGCAGCACGATCACCCAGCAGCTTGCCCGCGAGTACTTTCTGACCCGTGACCGCACCTTTATCCGCAAGGCCAAAGAATTGATCCTGGCCATGCAGATAGAAAATTCCTTTGAAAAACAAGAGATTCTGGAGCTCTACCTGAACAAGATCTTTCTCGGGCAGCGTTCTTACGGCGTCGCAGCAGCGGCCCAGGTGTATTTCGGCAAAACGCTGGATCAGCTTTCCGTTGCCGAAGCGGCAACCATCGCAGGATTGCCGGCAGCCCCGTCGCGGCTCAACCCCGTAAGCAACCCGGATCTGGCTCGCGACCGCCGAAGCTATGTCTTGCGGCGCATGCAGGAGCTTAACTTCATAGACGAGGATACTTATCAACAAGCCCTGAATACCCCCATGGAGTCCTTTTTGCATGCACCCGGGGTCGAGCTGGACGCGCCTTACGTGGCGGAAATGGCGCGCAGCGAAATGGTGCAGCGCTTTGGCAAATCGGCTTACACGGATGGCTATCAGGTTATCACCACTGTCGACAGCGAGTTGCAGATGGCCGCGACCCTTGCATTGCGCACCGCCTTGTTGCAGTACGATCGGCGCCACGGTTTTCGCGGCCCGCTGGACAAGCTCGATCTGGATACGCTGCTGACTGACGCCGCCAACCCGGATGTGCAGTTGCAGGAACAATTAAGCTCTTACCCGCGTTTTGACGAACTTGGCGCCGCTGTCGTACTCGGTGTCACCCGCGAAAAAGAGGGTACTGCGGAATTCTTTCTGCACAATGTCGGTCGCATTGTGCTGCCCTGGGAACGAATACGCTGGCGAAAATTCATTAACGACGATGTTATCGGCGGTGATCCGGGCAGCACCGATGACATGCTCGACGTGGGCGATGTGGTTTATCTGCTGCAAACCTCGCAAGGCTGGCAACTGGCGCAATTGCCGGAAGTTCAGGGTGCTTTCGTTGCGCTTGACCCGCATGACGGTGCAATTGCCGCAATGATTGGCGGCTTTAATTACTCCATTAATAAATTTAACCGCGCCACCCAGTCTTCACGGCAGCCGGGCTCATCGTTTAAACCGTTCGTTTATTCCGCCGCACTGGAAAACGGCCTGACTGCGGCCAGCATTATTAATGATGCACCCATTGTGGTTAACAACACCGGGCAGGAAGAAGCGTGGCGTCCGGAAAATCACTCCAACCAGTTTTATGGCCCAACACGCCTGCGCGAAGGACTGGTTCGGTCCATGAACCTGGTGTCACTGCGGATACTGCGCAGCATCGGCATCGGTAACGCGCTTGATCATCTCAAGCAGTTTGGCTTTCCACGGTCAGCCACACCACGAGATCTGTCACTTGCACTCGGCAGCGGCGGGGCAGCTCCGCTGGACATGGCGCAGGGGTATGCGGTGCTCGCTAGCGGTGGCTTGCGCGTTAATCACTATGTAATCGATCGCATTCTGGATGCTAACGGGAACGTCCTGTATCAGGCCGAGCCTGACATGGTCTGCCAACCTTGCGCGCCACGCTGGTTTGACGGCCGCGAGCAAGAGGCAGCGGCCGATTCAGCATTCGCGGCAGATATGACGCTGGCCGGTAATCCCGAAATACCCGCCTACCGATCCGTTCAGGAAATGCTCGCGACCGCAGCATCCTGGCGGCCCGACTACAATGAAACCCCCAATTTCTGGTCGGATCGTAACCAGGCCAAACGGGTCATACCGGAACAAAACGCCTACATCGTTTACGACATGATGCGTGACGTCATCCGGCGCGGCACCGGACGGCGGGCACGGGAACTGGGCCGCAACGACATCGCGGGGAAAACCGGCACATCGAACAATCGCAGGGATGCATGGTTCAGTGGCTTCAATGCCGATTTGGTGGGCATCGCGTGGGTAGGCTTTGACGACGATGCGCGTTCGCTGGGCGCCGGCGAAGAGGGCGGCCGCACGGCGCTGCCAATGTGGAAGGACTTCATGGCTGTGGCGCTGGAAAACGCGCCAACAGCCGCCTTGCCCCAGCCGGAAGGGCTGGTAACGGTGCGTATATCGCCGGAAACAGGCCTTGCCGCGCGGTCCGGTGAGCCTGCCATTTTCGAGATTTTCCGCGACGGACATCAACCGCAGGCCAACCCGGATCAGACGGGCTACGATGCCGGCGATATTTTTGTTGGTGAGGAAGAATCCATCTTTTAGGCAGGTGACAACTACTGATTACCGGAGCTATGCTCACGACTGTTCTTAGCGCGCCACGGAGCAAGGCCATGGGGACAGTCACGAGACGCAAAGATTGTCAGCGCGCAGTGTTGGCACAGGAAGCCGCCCGACTCATTTGCGAACACGGCATTACTGATTTTCGCACTGCCAAGAGCAAAGCCGCCTGGTCACTGGGTCTCAGCGACCGCGGCGCACTTCCCAGCAACCTCGAAATTGAAATGGCGCTGGCCGAGCGCAACCGGATTTTCTCCGCTGAACCGCATGCCCGGCTGCTGGGCCGACTGCGCAGCGTGGCGGTGGATGTCATGTATCACCTGCAGCCGTTCACCCCCTGTTTGGTCGGATCGGTGCTGAGCGGAAACATCACCGAACATTCCAACATTCATGTGCACGTCTTCGCCGATTCTTCCGAACTGGTGGGGATGCAACTGGATGCGTGCGGCATACACCATCAACTACGTCAGCGTCGCCACAGCGTTCGTCGCGGCAGGATAGAAACCTTTCCGGGTTACGATTTTTTTGCGGAAGATTTTACGGTCGAGACAACCGTCTTTCCCGAGCGCCGCAAAGGGCATGCGCCACTTAGTCCGGTCGATGGCAAACCCATGCGCCGGGCCCGCTTGCGCGATGTTGAAATGTTGGCCGGTGCCTGAGAAGCGCGGCGTTTAGCGTTTAGCAACGTTGACGTAATCGCGGGTTTTCGGGCCGGTATACAGTTGCCGCGGCCGACCGATCCGATGCTCGGGATCGGTGATCATTTCCTGCCAATGGCTGACCCAGCCCACCGTGCGCGCGATCGCAAACATCACCGTGAACATAGATGGCTGAAAGCCTAGCGCGCGATAAATAATGCCCGAATAAAAGTCGACATTGGGGTAGAGCTTCTTTTCGACAAAGTATTCGTCTTTAAGCGCCACTTGCTCAAGCTCAAGCGCCAGCTCGAACAGCGGGTCGTCATCGCGCCCCAACTGCGCCAGCACTTTGTGACACATATCGCGAATAATGGTCGCGCGCGGATCAAAGTTTTTATAAACACGATGACCGAAACCCATAAGCCGGAATGAATCGTTCTTGTCTTTCGCCTTGGCCACGTATTCGCTGATGTTCTTTGCGTTACCGATTTGTTTGAGCATGCGCAGCACAGCCTCGTTGGCGCCGCCGTGCGCGGGGCCCCACAAAGCCGCGATACCGGCAGCAATAGCCGAATAAGGGTTGGTGCCTGAACTGCCGGCCAGTCGCACCGTCGACGTTGAGCAGTTCTGTTCATGATCGGCATGCAATATCAGCAGCAGGTCAATAGCTTCAGCTGCGATCGGGTCAATTTCGTACTCTTCGGCCGGAACCGAGAAAAACATCTGCAACAAGTTGCTGGAATAATCCAGATCATTACGCGGGTAGACAAACGGCTGGCCCAGACTGTGCTTGTACGCTGCAGCGGCGATGGTGGGAAGCTTGGCAATAATGCGGTGTGAAAAAATCTCACGATGACGTGCATCCTGAATATCCATCGTCTCGTGATAAAAGGCCGACATGGAACCGACAACGCCCGATACCATGGCCATGGGGTGTGCATCGTGATGAAAACCATTAAATAACCGCAACATGGTTTCGTTGATCATGGTATGCGTACGAATGCTGTTGTCGAACGTTTCCAGTTCCGCCTGAGTGGGCAGCTCGCCGTACAATAAGAGATAACAAACTTCGATGAACGAGCTGCTCTTGGCAAGCTGCTCAACCGGATATCCGCGATACAGCAATACACCTTCGTTGCCGTCGATGAACGTAATAGCGCTCTTACAGCTGGCGGTCGAGGCGAAACCCGGATCAAAGGTAAAGATGTTTTCCTGAGCGTAGAGGTTACGCACGTCAGCAACATCGGGGCCAAGTGTGCCGCTATAAACGGGCAGTTCTGCGGAAGATCCTGTTTCGCCGGTCAGCTTGTAAGTCTTGTTACTCATCTATTATCTGTATGCTCCGCTTCTGTTCGGTTAGCGCACCGCTAGCCTATTGCCACCAAGAGGATTCGGCACAGCCACAACCGCCGGTTTCTGAGAAAAGCTCAAAAACAAACCACTGCGGCCGAAGGCCTGAGGACGATCCTTGCTTAAGGAATTCGGGGATGCCCGAAACCGAGTTCCGTATTATAAGCCACGCGCTGCGCCACTGCATCAGAACCGCGCCACTATGCCCGCCATACGGCGAGGCTGCTTTACATACCGTACTTGCGACGGAATTTATCGACGCGGCCGGCCGTGTCGACGATTTTCTGCTTGCCGGTGTAGAAAGGGTGGCAGGACGAGCACACTTCGATATGCAGCTCATCCTTTAAAGTCGAACGCGTAGTGAACTCATTGCCACAGCTGCAGGCAACCTTGATTTCCTGGTATTCGGGGTGAATTTCAGCTTTCATTATTTCTACTGCTACCTGCAGACGTTATTTTTACGAGCGGCCAACCCGCCGGAGGGCGCGGAAGAATAACGGCTCGGCGTGGGAATGACAAGCACGGCATGCGGGCCGCCACAATTATCCACAAAAACTGTGGATAACTCTGTGGATTGCGCGTGCACCGAACACCTAACAGACGGAAAAAGCTGGAAAAAGGTTAAATCGGACAATTGCTGACCAAAGCTAATAATATCTTTTTAATCAATAATTTATGAGGCCTTTGCACTGCCGCATATGATAAATAAGCGGTTAATTGCATGATTTGTCACGCGGCGCAGCGGACTGTGCATAAAAGCGGACTGAGTCTAAGTGCGCCCTCGGGCCATTCAGCGCCGCAACTCCGACCGTCAGTTTGGCGCGGGGGGCAGAAAAACGGCTTGTAAATCATCCAGAAAGCGCCAGCCATGCGGAGTGGGGCGCATTTGACCGGCGGGAGAGATTTCTACCAATTCACGCGCGGTCGCCTGTGCCAACCCCGGCGCCAGCCAGCTGGCCGGCAAGCCGGTATAGCGCTCGAACTGCTTCTGACTGACCCCGTTGCGCAAACGCATAGCGTTTAGCATGAATTCAAAGACGCAATTCTGCTCATCTACAAGGCTTGTGGTCGTTTGCTCGCCGGTGGTGATTTTCTGCAGGTAACTTCGGGGATGGGCAACCCGCTGCTCACGACGTATGCCGGATACGTCTGTCAGTTTGCCGTGGGCACCGGCACCCAGTCCCAAATAATCGCCGTAATTCCAGTAATTCAGATTATGCCTGCTGCGCCGTCCTGGTCGGCCCCAGGCGGATACCTCATAGTGTTCATACCCTGCAGCGCTCAGGCTGGCTGCACCTGCGGATTGAATCTCCCAGGCTCGGTCTTCATCCGGCAACCCGGCCGGTGGACGCGCATAAAAAACCGTGTTGGGCTCCAGCGTCATGTGGTAATACGAGATATGCTCCGGCTGCAATTCAATGGCGGCGTCAACATCGGCGCAAGCGCACTCAAGTGTTTGCTCCGGCAGCGCATACATCAGATCAATATTGATGTTATCGAAGCCCGCCGCGCGCGCCTCCTTAAATGCGGCAAAAATGTCGGCGCTGTTATGTACCCGTCCGAGCACGTTCAGCATCGCGTCACTAAAGCTTTGCGCACCCAGTGACAAGCGGTTGATACCGGCGTCGCGATACCCTTTGAAAGCCGAGTGCTCCAGCGCTCCGGGGTTAGCTTCCAGGGTAATCTCGCAGTCATCGGCCAGTTCAAAACGGCCACGCACCGCGTCCATTACGCGCTGCAATTCTCCCGGCGGAAACAGACTCGGCGTACCTCCGCCCATAAAGATCGACACCAGTGGTCGCTCACTGAGGGCGGCAGGCTGCTGCTCCAGTTCTGTAATCAGCGCCGACGCGTATTCCCGGCCAGGCAGTTCACCGTGCACGGCATACGAATTAAAATCGCAATACGGGCACTTTGCCACGCACCAGGGAAAGTGCAGGTATAGACTCAACGGCGGCAGCTGATCTATATGGCGTGCCTCACGCATCCGCTGCAATCAACTCACGTAATTTCCGCAATGCTTTACCGCGGTGACTGCGGGCATTTTTCTCTGCCGGATCCAGTTCTGCGGCCATGATGCCGCTGTCAGCATCCACAAACACCGGGTCATACCCAAAGCCGCCGTCGCCCGATGGCCGGTGCGCAATTCTGCCTTCCCAGCAGCCTTCGGCAATTAAGGGCGACGGATCATCGGGTGCACGCATGAAGGTCAATACGCAGCGAAATCGGGCACCGCGCCGTTCATCGGGCACGGCGCGCAACTCCCGTAACAACTTGTCCACGTTATCGCGATCGCTGGCCTGTTCTCCCGCGTAGCGCGCCGAGTAAACCCCGGGGGCGCCCTGCAAGGCATCGACTTCGATGCCTGAATCGTCCGCCAGTGAAGGCAACCCGCTGACGCTTGCCGCATGCTGCGCCTTGAGCAACGAATTGGCTGCGAAGGTCGTGCCGGTTTCTTCCACCGACTCTATGCCGATGTCGCCCTGCAAGACGACTTCAAATGCGCTGCCCAGCATGGCCTCTATTTCCCGCGCCTTGCCGGCATTCGCACTGGCGAAAACAATACGCCGTTTGAGGGTGTGGGCTGCAGGATCGGGCTTCACTTGCGCTCCCGCCAGTTGTATAGGGTCTCGCTCTGGATTGAACAGATTTTCGCCACCCCGGTTGCAGCAAGGTTCAGCAGGTCATCAAGTTCGTCGCGTCGAAAGGCGTGTCCCTCGGCCGTACCCTGAACCTCGATAAAGCCACCGGCTTCGTTCATCACAACGTTCATGTCCGTCTCTGCAGTTGAATCCTCGGCGTAATCGAGATCAAGCACCGGCGCGCCGTTATAGATACCGACCGAAATCGCTGCGACTTGCCCGTGCAGCGGGTTCTCCTTAATTTTGCGATCCGCCAGCATGCGCTCCATGGCCATTGCCAGCGCCACCCAGGCACCCGAAATCGACGCGGTTCGGGTGCCGCCATCGGCCTGCAATACATCACAATCCAGCGTGACGGTATAACCGTCCAGCGCGCTCAGATCCGCCGCCGCGCGCAGGGACCGGCCAATCAGGCGCTGAATCTCCAGCGTGCGGCCGCTTTGCTTACCCCGGGCTGCTTCGCGATTGCTCCGGGTATGCGTAGACCCGGGCAACATGCCGTATTCAGCGGTAATCCATCCGCTGCGCTCACCGCGTAGAAAGCGCGGCACAAATTCTTCAATACTGGCAGTGCACAAAACGCGCGTATTGCCAAAGCTGGCCAGCACCGAGCCGGCCGCATGAACCGTGTAATCGGCTTCAAAAGTCAACACGCGCATTTCATCAGCGGCACGTCCGCTTGGTCGTTTCAACATAGATACCTGCTTCCCGTCTGGTGAGACTGTCTATTTTCCGGTGCCATAGCGCAGGGCTGCAGCAGAAGTGTTGTCGCTGTGCGGCGACGATTTGCGAGTGGCGCGTTGCGCCAGGGTGCGCAGGCCTTTTTCAAGACTTACGTCCGGTTCGGTAAGCGCGGCAAGCTTGTTATCGGCAACAGGCGACCAGAACCCGTCACTGCAAACCAGCATAACGTCGCCGGGCAGCAGTGCTTTGCGGGCACTGATCGACATGCGGGGCAACTCCGCATCGCCCCCTAAACAGCACTCCACATAATTCCGCATGGGGTGGGAAGCCAGCTGGTCACGGGTGATGGAGCCGTCATACAACAACACATTAACGTGACTATGGTCTCGCGAGTGCTCAACAATCTCACCGCTGCGCAAATGGTAGATCCGGCTGTCACCCACATGTGCCCAGAAGGCTGCATCGTCCTGTATCAGGCACAGGGCGCACGTAGCGCGCGGCCGGGTTTCAATATTCAGATCCGCGCCCAGTTGCACCACAGCCGCATGCGCAAGACCGACAGCCCGGTGCAGGAAACCGAAAGGATCGAAAACCGGATGCTTCTGCGCCTTAAAGGCTTTAGCAATCGCCTCAACAGCCAGTTCAGCGGCGCGTTCACCGTCTGCATGACCACCCATGCCGTCGATGGCGATTAACAGCGCAGCACCGTCGGCCTCCACCACCTGCACACGATCCTGATTTTCCTGGCGGTCTCCGAGTAAACTGACCGCTGTGCTTTCTGAAATCATGCTTTATTTGCGGCGGTACAAAGCACCCGCCAGGCCCACTAGAATTAAACCCAAACCGCGGGTGAGTTTACAGGAGACTAACGTGATCCACAGCATGACAGGCTTCGCCAGTGGCGAGCTCGACACCGAACAGGGGGTCCTGTTATGGGAATTGCGTTCCGTGAACCATCGCTATCTCGAAATGCAGTTCAAATTGCCGGACGGGTTTCGGGCGCTGGAACCCGCGCTGCGTGACTTGATAAGTGCACGACTCCGCCGCGGCAAAGTGGACGCAAGCCTGCAGTTTCGTGCCTCCAGCGAGGCAGCAGCGCGTCTGAAAATTAATGCTGACCTCGCCCGGCAGGTCATCACGCACGCTGAACAACTGGCAACATCCATAGCTGCCCCGCAACCTTTCAGCGCACTCGAAATAATGCGCTGGCCCGGTGTGGTCGCCGAAGACGCTGTGGACTTAAAGGCGCTGTTTGATCCCGCAACTGCGTTGCTCGACAGTACGCTGAACGCGCTGGTTGCGAATCGCGCCAGGGAAGGTGAGCGCATTCAAGCGGCTCTGGAAGACCGGCTGACGCAGATTTCCGCGCTGGCCAATGCGGTTACAACCCGCATGCCTCTGGTGTTGGACAACATCCGCAGCCGCGTACGGGAACGCGCTCTGGGTTTGGAAATCAAGGTAGACGAAGAACGGCTCGAGCAGGAATTGGTGCTGCTGGCGCAAAAAATGGATGTTGCTGAAGAGCTTGACCGTCTGCATGCCCATGTTGCCGAGACTCGCTCAGCATTCACCATGGATGACGCCGTTGGCCGCCGGCTGGATTTCCTGATGCAGGAATTCAATCGCGAAGCCAACACCCTCGGATCAAAATCGGCCGACCCTGAAACGACCAAAGCCGCAGTCGATCTTAAAGTGCTGATTGAGCAGTTGCGGGAGCAGGTACAGAACGTTGAGTAACGCAGGCGACGGCCAAAATGCGACAAACCATTTGTTTGTCATTGCGGCGCCATCCGGCGCCGGCAAAACCACCCTGGTGCACAAACTGATGGCGGAAAACGCCATGCTGCGCTTTTCCATTTCCTATACCACCCGGCCACGGCGCAGTAACGAAACCGACGGCAAAGACTACAACTTTGTCGATGAGGACACCTTCAGGGCCATGATCGATGCGGGCGATTTTCTTGAGCACGCGCAGGTCTTTGATCACTTTTACGGTACGTCGCGGCGCCACGTTGACGGCCTTCTGAACCAGGGCCACAGCGTGATTCTGGAAATTGACTGGCAGGGTGCGCAACAAGTGCGTTCGCACATGCCGGACTGCCGCAGTATTTTTATCCTGCCACCGTCGGTGGCAGAACTGAAAAAGCGCCTGACCGGACGCGGAACGGACACCCCGGAAGTTATAGAACGACGCTACCGCGACGCGGTACAAGACCTGTCGCACTGGCACGAATTCGATTACGCCGTGATCAATGACGATCTTGAAACAGCGGCCCGGGAGCTCAGCGCGATAGTGGCCGGCGCAGACAGCAGTGCCGCGAACGCCACCAGCCACCCCCGCATGGAGGCACGTATTCGGGAAATCCTTGCCTAATCAGCCGCTTCGGTGCCCTCTGGCTGGCCGGGGGCATTGCAAGCAGACAGGCAAGTCTGTACTCTTTCGCGTCCGCTGAGGGTGGCAAGCCTT
Source organism: Gammaproteobacteria bacterium (assembly GCA_030426355.1). Lineage (GTDB taxonomy): Bacteria > Pseudomonadota > Gammaproteobacteria > Steroidobacterales. The sequence continues at coordinate 203,594 of JAUHYQ010000003.1, read as the reverse complement.
CCGCCCCGCGCATTCCGCATTTCAATGATTGTTAGAAGAGCATAAAGAAATCATGGCCAGAATTACCGTAGAAGACTGTTTAAAGCATGTCGACAATCAGTTCGACCTCGTTTTGGTGGCTGCCAAACGAGCCCGTCGACTGGCCAACGGTCAGGATCCATTGGTCGAAATCGAAAACGACAAGCCAACCGTCATTGCACTGCGCGAGATTGCAGCGGGGCTTATCACCGCGGAAATTCTCGAGCAGATGACACAACCTGAGGAAGATATTCTCAGCAGTGAGGAGGCCGAGGAACTGCTGGCCAGTACGCCATTGCCGGGTGCCGACGCGCAATCTGATTTTCAGCCGGCTGCAGCTTCGTCACTTGCCGCATCGCGCCCGGCGCCGAAACTCGAGGCCGATGCCGATGCCGATGCTGACGAATCCGACCAGACCGACACGGACACGGACGACACCGACACGGACGACTAGTCGCCTGCCGGCGGCGCGCTGCCCGCCGGTCAGTCTGGCTATCTGAGGCCCGGGCCTCTCGACTCAAAGCGATTCCTTTATACTGGTTCCAGACCGCGCACCTGCGCGGCAGACGAGTGTGAATGGAATACGCTGCTTCATTGCGAGAAAAACTGCCGCCCGCCCTGCAGGGTGTTGGCTTTCGGCGGCTTATGGCCAAGCTCGACTACCTGAACGATGAGCAAAAAGCCAAGGTCAAGGCTGCCTTTGAGTTTGGGGCAGCACGACACTCCGGGCAACAACGCGCATCGGGCAAACCCTATATAAGTCATCCCGTAGCGGTTGCGGAAATCATCGCCAGCATGCATCTGGACGTTGAAAGCGTTTGCGCCGCGATTCTGCACGATGTCATCGAAGACACCGGCACCAGTTCTAAAGAAATCAGCGACGTGTTCGGCGAAGAAGTTGCCATCATCGTTGAGGGCGTCAGCAAACTCGACCAGCTGAGTTTTACGACGCGCGGCGATGCGCAGGTCGAAAGCTTCCGCAAAATGATGCTGGCCATGGTCGAAGACATCCGGGTCATTCTCGTTAAGCTGGCTGACCGGCTGCACAACATGCGCACCTTAAGCGCGCTCAAACCCGAGAAACGCGTGCGTATTGCGCGCGAAACGCTGGAGATTTATGCACCGATTGCCAATCGACTGGGCATCAACTGGCTGAAAGTAGAGCTCGAGGAATTCGGGTTTCGCAATGCCTACCCTTTCCGGGCGCGTGTCATAGATGCGGCGATAAAAAAGGCCGAAGGCAATCAACGACAGTTTATTAAGCGCATGTCCGACCGTCTGGACAAGCAGCTTATGGAAGCCGGCATTCAAACCCGCATTGTCGGACGAAAAAAGCACCTCTACAGCATTTATCAGAAGATGGCTCGCAAGAAACTGCCGCTCAGTGAAATAGTGGATGTATACGGCATGCGGATCGTGGTAGACAGCGCCGATAACTGCTATAGGGCGCTCGGTATTATTCATCAGCTATACAAGCCGATGCCCGGACGTTTTAAAGACTACATCGCCATACCTCGTGTAAACGGTTATCAGTCGCTGCATACAACGCTGTTCGGGCCCACCGGCATACCGGTGGAAATGCAGATACGCACGGAAGACATGCATCAGGTCGCCGAAAGCGGGGTTGCTGCACACTTTAATTACAAAGCTGCAGACCCGGCCGTGGTCTCTCCTCAGACGCGCGCACGGGACTGGCTCGCATCCATCAGCGAAATGCAGGCCTCGACGAACTCCGAGGAGTTCATGGAGAACGTAAAGGTCGATCTATTCCCGGACAAGGTTTACGTGTTTACGCCAACCGGAGAGATTCTGCGTTTACCGCGCGGTGCGACCTGCGTCGATTTTGCCTACGCGGTTCATACCGACGTGGGCAACCGCTGTGTATCGGCGCGAATAGACCGGCATCTGCAGCCGCTGCGCACGCAATTGAAAAACGGGCAAACGGTAGAGATTATTACCGCCAAGAACGCGCAACCCAACCCTAACTGGGTGAATTTTGTGGTCAGCGCGAAAGCCCGGCACAGCATTCGCCATTACCTGAAAAATTTACGCCGCGATGAGTCGATCGAGCTGGGCCGACGCATGCTGGTCGAAGCACTTCGGGCACAAGGCAAAAGCCTGCGCGGCATTCCGAAGAAGCAGATGAACGACCTGCTGCAACGTTTCCAGCTCGCCAAGCCGGTGGATTTGTTTGAGCAACTGGGCCTGGGCAAGCGCGTCGCACCACTGGTGGCCCAGCTGTTACTTTCCGGTGATGGCGGCTCGGCGGAGCCCGGACAGGATCATATGCCGAAAATTACCATCGCCGGCAGTGAAGGGCTGGTGGTCGGATACGCGCGGTGTTGCCATCCGATTCCGGGCGATGAGGTGCTGGGGTACGTCAGCTCAGAGCGCGGCCTCGTGATTCACCGCAATATTTGCGGCAACCTCGCTCACTACGCCAAAAAGCCCGGCAACTGGCTGGCCGTTGAGTGGGAGCAGGATATCGACGGCGAATTCTCGGTGGAACTAAAAGTGGAAATGCCCAATCGGCCAGGAGCTCTTGCGGAGGTTGCATCCCGCATTGCCGATGCCGGAACCAGCATTGCACAGGTATCGGTCAGCGAAGACGATGAAGATTACGCGGAAATGACTTTTATTGTGCTGGTGCGCGACCGTATTCACCTTGCTAAAGTCTTACGCAGTATTCGTTCAGTACCTGACTTAAAGCGCGTGGCGCGATCCTGCGCCTGAATTTTTACCTCGGAAACAATCATGACAAGAATCCCCGTCAACACGGACAAAGCGCCTGCCGCTATTGGTACTTATTCGCAGGCTATCAAACACAACAACACGATCTATATATCGGGGCAGATTCCTCTCGACCCCCGCACCGGCGAACTGGTTGAAGGCATAGACGCACAAATCAACCAGGTTTTTGAAAACCTGAAAGCGGTCGCCGAAGCTGCCGGCAGCGACCTCAGTCAGGCGCTTAAAGTCACTGTTTTTCTGACCGACCTCGCCCATTTCGCGCGCGTCAACGAAGTTATGGAAACGTATTTCAGCAAGCCATACCCGGCGCGCGCAGCGGTTGAAGTTGCCGGCCTGCCAAAGGGCGCCCAGGTTGAAGCCGACGCCGTACTCGCTAACTGATCTGCGCGGGGTGGGGCCCGCGCTGGCCGAAAAACTTGGCCGGCTGGGTGTGCAACATCCGGCGGATTTATTGTTCGTACTGCCGTTTCGCTACGAAGATCGCACCCGAATTGTCCCGCTTGGCAGCCTGGTACCGGGTCAGCGCGCAGTGGTAGAAGCAGAAGTGGAAATTACCGAAGTGGTATATCGCGGCCGACGTAACCTGTTGTGCAGAATCGCGGACGGCACCGGCGCGCTTACTTTGAGATTCTTTTATTTTTCCCGTGCCCAGCAACAGGGGCTGGCACGCGGCAAGAAAGTTCGTTGTTACGGCGATGTCCGCAAAGGCTCCACAGGGCTCGAGATGGTTCACCCGGAATACCGCGTGCTATCGGCCAATGCGCCGCAAGCGCTCGAAAATCATCTCACCCCTGTCTATCCGAGCACTGACGGTGTACAGCAGGGCCGACTGCGCAGCCTGATCGGCCAGGTGCTCGACCGCCGCGATCTCCTGCTCACGGATTTGCTGCCACCGGAACTACTGGTCAAACACCAATTGCCCACGCTCGCTGCAGCGCTGCGCTATCTGCACCGTCCCCCGGCGGATGTGCAACTGGATGAACTTGCCAGCGGACGGCACCCCGCTCAGCGACGCCTGATCATAGAAGAGTTGCTTGCCCATCACCTTAGCCTGCGCAAAATCCGCCAGCGCGCCAGCCATCTGCAAGCTCTGCCGCTGTCACCTGATAACAGTCAGATCAACGCCTTTCTTGACAACCTCGGCTTTCAACTCACCGGCGATCAAAAAAGCTGTATTAAAGTCATTCGGTCGGATCTTGCGGCTGCGCACCCGATGATGCGCCTGGTGCAGGGTGATGTGGGTTGCGGCAAGACAGTGGTGGCCGCCGTCGCGGCGCTGGCAGCCACGGGCGCCGGAACCCAGGTGGCAATCATGGCGCCCACGGAACTGCTGGCCGAACAACATCGGGATAACTTTGCGGCATGGCTGGGTCCGCTCGACGTCAACGTCGCCTGGCTGTCCGGCTCTTTAAAAAGTGCACAGCGTAAACAGACCTATGCGGCCATCGCCAGCGGCGAGGCACAGGTCATTATCGGCACGCATGCGCTGTTTCAGGAAGCGGTCGAGTATGCCTGTCTGGGCCTGGTCATTGTTGATGAGCAACACCGCTTTGGGGTACACCAGCGCATGAGCCTGATGGACAAAGGCAGTGCCGGTAGACACCGGCCTCACCAGCTGGTCATGACGGCCACACCGATTCCACGCACGCTGGCCATGACCTTGTATGCCGATCTCGATGTCTCTGTCATCCGGGAAATGCCGCCGGGCAGACAACCTGTAAAAACCGTGGCCGTGTCGGACACCCGGCGCGGTGAAGTTGTAGCGCGTGTTCAAAAAGCACTGGAATCGGGCCAGCGTGCTTATTGGGTTTGTCCGCTGGTTGAGGAATCCGAACTGCTCAGCTACCAGGATGCCGAATCTACCCATGCGATGCTGCGCGAATCACTTAAAGGGACGAGCGTGGGTTTGATACACGGCCGAATGCGTGCGGAAGAAAAAGAACGCATCATGAAAGCCTTTGCGGCGGGCGAAATGCAGGTGCTGGTCGCCACCACGGTTATCGAGGTCGGGGTGGATGTGCCTGAAGCCACGCTCATGATCATAGAAAATGCTGAACGTATGGGGCTGGCGCAGCTGCATCAGCTGCGGGGCCGTGTGGGGAGGGGCAATCAACAAAGCAACTGCGTACTGCTCTACAGCTCCGCGGTCAAACTCTCGCAACATGCGCGGCAGCGGATTGATGTCATGCGCGAAACCAACGACGGCTTTGTAATCGCGCAAAAAGACCTCGAACTGCGAGGCCCGGGTGAAGTGTTGGGTAAGCGCCAAACCGGGTTGCAGCAAATGCGCGTTGCCGACCTGGGCCGGGATGCATGGCTCTTGCCCGAAGTACAGCAACTCTCCGATACCCTGCTGAAGAACCATGCCGAGGCGGCCGATAACATTATCCGGCGCTGGATTGCTCAGGCAGATGACTACGGCAACGTATAGAGAATAAAATCCCCCCGCATGTCCGCAGCCGATAAACAACTTGCCACACAATTTACGCCGGAGAGCGGTCTTGGTGCTGTGTGGCGTAGTACGGCGGGTGCGCCAAACGAAGTACCTGACCAAGTAACTGAGGGCTGGTTGTCGGAGGGCGGTTTACTGACGCAGCGGCTGCGCGAAAACTGCGGTGAACGCTTCAGGGTGCGGCTACTCAATAGCCAAAGTGCTTCACTTCTGTCCGGACTGCGCCGCGAAGTATTGCTCTGCTGTGGCGATAACCCGTGCATATATGCCGTTACCGAAATCCCGCCGGCGACACTGGCAGCACACGACTGGCTTGGCAAACTGGGCGACGAACCACTGGGTGAGGCGCTGCGCTCCCGCAATAATGTCACTCGCAGCGCATTCGAATATGCCTTGATCGATGCGGCTCATCTGCCGGCCGATATCAATCCCGCACAACCGGTCTGGGCCCGCCGGTCCGAGTTTCGTATTGGTGAAGATTCCCTGTCCGTTACCGAAGTTTTTCTTCCCGGTCTGGCACGCTGCAACGCGCGCAATCAAAACTCGTGAACCATACAAATCAGGGCGAAGGGCTGCTGGCAGAACTTGCGCTGCAACTCAGTATGTACGGCAAATTGATGCGGCTGGATCGGCCCATCGGCATCTGGCTGCTACTGTGGCCGACCCTGTGGGCGTTATGGATTTCCTCACACGGACACCCCGACCCCTGGATTTTCACGGTATTTGTGCTTGGCGCGCTGGTCATGCGCAGCGCCGGATGCGTGATTAATGATTTTGCAGACCGCAACCTTGATGGCCTCGTGCAGCGCACCCGCCACCGGCCACTTGCCGTGGGCAGCGTCGCACCGATCGAGGCGCTGGTACTGTTCGTTGCGCTGTGTATGATCGCGCTGGGTCTGGTGCTGACACTCGATCGACTCACTCAGTTTCTGGCTCTCGGTGCCGTCGCGCTCACGGTGATCTACCCGTTTTGTAAACGCTTCTTTGCGGCCCCGCAGTTATTGCTGGGCATCGCTTTTGCCTGGGCCGTGCCCATGGCATTTGCAGCGCACACAGGCGCCGTCCCGCGGCTTGCATATCTGCTGGCACTGGCGGTTGCGGTATGGGCAGTGGCCTATGACACCATGTATGCGATGGCAGATCGTGACGATGACCTGAAGGCCGGTGTGCGATCCACCGCGATCCTGTTCGGTCAGGCAGACGTATTCGTGGTCGCTATTTTGCAGGCGCTGTTTTTACTGGCCCTGTTATTAGCAGGCGAAGTGGCGGATTTGGGAATGTGGTATCGCCTGAGCCTGCTCATAAGCGCTTTGTTCATGGTGTATCAATTTACATTGATCAGGAAACGCAAGCCCGAAGACTGTTTTCGTGCCTTTTTGAACAACCGGCATATTGGCGCCACTGTGTTTGCGGGCATCGCGCTCAGCTATATATTTCAATCCGCTTCGTGAGAGCCGGCAGTGGCGTCCGACGTACGCAACGCCCGGGCGACAGCCCAGACATCAACGGTTGATGCGCCCGCGGCCAATAATGCGTCAGCGCAGGCAAGGGTTGTTGCACCGGTTGTAATAACATCATCCACCAAAACAACATGAACGCCTGCGACATTCAGACCGACCGCGAACGCACGATGCAGGTTCTTAAGGCGCTCCTGGCGGTTGAGCCCTGTTTGGGCAGAGGTCGCGCGAATACGCTGCAAACCCTCTGGCTCGCAATGAAGATTTAACGCTGTTCCCACCGTCGCAGCGATCAGAGCTGCCTGATTGTAGCCGCGTTGTTTCTGTCGCTCGCGATGCAGCGGCACCGGCACTAATAATGTGGGCAGCAGCAGCGCGGGTGGTCGGCAAAGCAGTTCCAATGCCAGCAGTTCGCCCAACAACCTCGATAGATAAGCCTGTTTGCGGAATTTGAGCCCCGCAATCAAGCGGTCGATTGGATATTCATAGGCCATCGCCACCCGACAGCTTCGGATGTACGGGGGCTGCGCCGCGCAGACTGCGCAATGCGCGCCACCTTGCACCGGCATCGCGCACAATTCGCAAACGTTGCGCAGCCACGGCAAATCGCGACAACAGGGAGCGCACAAATCCATGCCTGCAGCCCCCGCGCCGCATAGGACGCAGTGAAACGGAAACAGCCACGACAGCACTCTGTCAACTTTACTAACCGGCAAAAGTTGACAGTGAGGGGCAGCGTTTTGATACTGCCCTCCGGTACTGGCCTTACGCACGCCCATTGCAGAATTTTCCCGCCGTAATCGCCGGGGCAGAAGCTGACTTTGCGCGGCATATCATCGGAAATACGTATGCACGGATCACAAACTGTTGAATTGGCACCCCACAACGGACATCAGGCCGCCATGCAAATGGCGGTAGCAGGCGATGTACGAACCGACTGGACGCTCGACGAAGTCAGATCGTTATTCGAATTGCCGTTCAATGATCTGTTGTTCGCCGCGCAAAATGCTCACCGTAGGCACTTTGATCCGAATGCCGTGCAAATCAGCACGCTGTTAAGTGTGAAAACCGGCGGCTGCCCGGAAGATTGCAGCTATTGCCCGCAAAGCATTCGCTATGAAACCGATGTCAATAACGACCCTCTGATGGAACTCCGGGAGGTGGTCGAGCAGGCCAGGGCAGCAAAGGCTAAAGGTGCGACGCGCTTCTGCATGGGCGCGGCATGGCGCTCGCCAAAGCCCAAACAGCTCGAACAAATCAACGCCATGGTCGCAGCCGTGAGCAATCTCGGTATGGAAACCTGTGCGACGCTGGGCATGCTCAAACCCGAACAGGCGCAGCAGCTTAAAGCCGCCGGGCTGGATTACTACAACCATAACCTTGACACTTCAGAACGGCATTATCAGAAAATCATTACCACGCGCACCTACAAACACCGACTCGACACGCTTGAAGCGGTGCGCGATGCCGGGCTTAAAGTGTGCTGCGGCGGCATTGTCGGCATGGGCGAAGATGAGCTCGACAGGGCAGAACTGCTGCACACCCTCGCCACGATGGCTGAACATCCGGGCAGTGTGCCGATTAATCAGCTGGTGCAGGTAGAGGGCACGCCGCTAGCCGGCGAAGATGCGTTCGACCCGCTCGATTTCGTCCGCATGATTGCCGTTGCGCGCATCCTGATGCCCGCCTCGCACGTGCGCTTATCGGCAGGCCGGGAAGACATGAGCGATGAAATGCAGGCACTGTGTTTTCTCGCCGGTGCCAATTCTATTTTTTATGGTGAAAAGTTGCTGACCACAAGTAATCCGTCTGCAGACAAAGACCGCCAACTCATGAGCCGACTGGGAATCACGCCGGAAGCCTGCAGCAAACAGAGTGCATGAACTGGATCAACAGCAATTGCGTCGAGCTTGCGATCGCCTCGTAAGCTCGATTGATCAGACCGATTTTCTTTGCCACGAAACTCGCGAAAGGCTGCTTGAGCGGCTGGATCTCATTACGCTGGATCCAACAGTCATACTTGATCTGGGTGCCGGAACCGGCGGCGCGGCCAACGCTTTGCAACAACGCTATCCGGAGGCCTTGCTGATACTGCTGGACTGGTCGGAACGAATGTTGGCCGCCGCGGCCGAAAAAACCGTGCCGCGAGTTTGCGCCGATGGCCACCGGCTGCCACTGGCAGACAACAGTGTGGATATCATTGTTTCCAACATGACGCTGCCAAATTGCGCCGAACCACTGAAAATATTTTCGGAAGCACGACGGGTATTGCGGACACCCGGGCTGTTTCTGTTCAACACGCTGGGCCCCGATACGCTTAAGAATCTGCGCCGCGCCTGGGCGAAAGCAGACTCGGCACCGCATGTACACAGCTTCGCCGATATGCACAACATCGGTGATGCACTGGTGCAGGCCGGCTTTCGCGAGCCGGTCATGGACGTAGACACGTTACAGATTAACTACCGGAACACAGAGCGGTTGTTCGCAGACCTGCGCGCGGCCGGTGCGACCAATTTCCTGTCAGCACGGCGTAAAGGGCTGACCACGCCGGGGCGCTGGAAGGAAATGCTCGCTGCTGCCGATTCGTTGCGGTCCGCAAACGGCACTTTTGTAGCGCACGCTGAAGTAATCACCGGGCAGGCCTGGACCGGTGACGCCGGGCCGGGCGTAGTTATGCAGGACGGGGTAGCAAGCTTTCCGGTTGACCGACTGATGGGAAGACGCAAAGGGGGTTAAAATGCTGCCCCACTATCAAGTCAGCCGCTAACCGGGCGCAATGGGATGCGGCTGTATCAAACCGAAGTACCAGGCGATAAACAACAAGACAAACAGTGCAACCGAAAGGCTGATCCTTACCGTCAACGAATGCACCATGCGTTTGGATCGGCCCTTGTCCTTGAGCATGAAATACATGCCCGAACCCAGACTCAACACGATGGCAATTAAGACAGCGACAATCAGGTATTTGATGATCATGTGGATCGGCCCGCGCTAATGGGAACGCAACCCTACAGCGCGGCGGCAGAACCAGCAAGCGGCAAACCCGGCTCGACCATCGGGCGCCCCGTTGTCGCAACGATCATGCTGGTCGCACTGCTCAGCCTGTTTTTTTCGGCCGGATTCTGGCAACTCGACCGGGCAGACCAGAAACGCCGCCTGCAGGACAACTATGTCGCAGCGGGTGCAGATGAGGTATTACGCGCGCCGGTGGAGGATGAGCAGGCAGAGGAATACCGGTTTCGGCGCTTTGAGCTGCGGGGTCGATATCTGCCGGAGCGCCAGATATTGCTCGATAACATGACGGACGGTGGCTCGAACGGCTACCAGGTTGTGACGCCGTTTCAGACGGACGGTCGATACGTGCTGGTTAATCGCGGGTGGGTCGCCGCGAACCAGGATCGGCAGATACTGCCCGATATTGGAGTCAGTGCAGAGCAAAGAACCATCGTGGCGCAGCTTAACTTTCTACCGGCGCCAGGCCTGCTGCTCGGGCAAAGCGATGACACTGAAAGCTGGCCGCGACGCCTGCTGTTTCCCGACCGCGCGCAACTTGAACAAACCCTCGGCCTGACATTACCCGACTATCAGCTGCAACTGGATCCTGCCCAGATCGATGGTTATTTGCGTATCTGGCAAACGCCGGATAACGGCGCTGCAAAGCATCTGGGTTATGCATTTCAATGGTTTTCCTTTGCTGCGCTGGCCTGCATTTTTTATCTGATTCTTATGTATCAATGGTTTCGCAACCGCAACGAGATAAACGCCCGATGACCAGTACCCAAACTCGCGGCCGGCTAACCCTGCTGGCGATCGCTGCACTGTTTGCCTTGCCAATCCTGGCAGCAATGTATTTTTATTTTGCCGACGACGGCTGGCGCCCAGGCGACAAAACACAGCACGGCGACCTGATATCGCCCCCGCTCACTTTGTCGGATCAGCCGCTGACATCCGGCGACAGTGCGCCACGTTTTCGTGACGTGTGGAGCCTGGTGGTACTGGCAGATACGCAATGCGATGACATCTGCGTTGATGCGCTGGTAAAGATCAGGCAAGTGCGGCTCTGGCTGGGGCCCAAAATTAACCGCATGCAAACAGTACTGCTGCCCGCCGATAGCGCGGCTCTGCCAGAGGCCGTGCGCGCGGAACACCCCAAACTCATTATCGCGGACCCGTCGTTGTCACAAGGCGCCCGCAAGGTCATCGGAAGCTACAATAACGGGCAGATTTTCATGGTGGATCCGCTCGGTAACGTCATGATGTCCTATAAACCCGGCGTTGATATGGGCGATATACGCAAGGACATCGGGCTCTTGCTGCGCATTTCGAACATTGGCTAGACGGCCGTCAGTGATAAGCACACGGGAAGCAATGCTATGGCTTGGTACAAACGACTAATCTGGTTCGCAACCATACTAGCGCTCATTGTGGTGGTGTTGGGTGCGTATGTGCGACTGAGTGACGCGGGCCTGGGCTGCCCCGACTGGCCCGGCTGTTACGGCGAACTGATTCCTACCGGCATCGAGCATGGCGATATCAAGGCCGACTTTCCGGAGCGGCCCCTGGTAGAAACCGGCAAAGCCTGGCGCGAGATGGTGCACCGCTACGTCGCGGCCACCCTGGGGTTTGCGATCGTGCTGATTGCGTTGCTCGCGTGGCGTAATCGCAAGGAGCCGGGACAACCGGTAAAGGTTCCGCTTATCACACTGGGTGTGGTGATTTTTCAGGGCTTACTGGGGATGTGGACGGTCACGCTGTTGTTAAAACCGGTGATTGTCATGGGGCATCTGCTCGGCGGGCTCACAACGCTGGGCTTGTTGTTCTGGCTGTTGCTCGAAGATGCACGTAAACATCAGCCCGGGGTTCGGCAAGTAAGCTGGCCCGCTGCCATCGGGTTGATTGTGCTGGTTTGCCAGATCGCCCTGGGCGGCTGGACCAGCTCCAACTATGCCGCGCTCGCCTGTCCGGACCTGCCCACCTGCATGGGGCAATGGTGGCCGGAGCAGGCCGACTTTAACGAAGGGTTCATCATGTGGCGAGGCATCGGCGTCAACTATGAGTTCGGGGTGCTCGAAGCGCCGGCGCGCGTGGCGATACATTTTGTGCATCGTTTGGGCGCGGTCACCACCACGATTGTATTGTTGCTGGTTGGCGGACATTACTGGCGCAAGCGCCACGTTTCGGCAGCGCTCCGCACCGCGTGCCTGGCAGTGTGGGCTGCGCTGGCCATGCAAGTGTCGCTGGGTCTCGCCACGGTTTACTTTGGGCTGCCGCTGGCGATAGCGACCGGCCATAACGGCATTGCCGCGGTATTGCTGCTGACGATGATCAACCTGAACAACGTTGCGTCGCGTCGCTGATTAACCGCGCAGTCGAAACTCATGTCGCGTTTTACCGCCACCATTCTGATGGCCTGCGTGCTGCTGGCAATTCTGCTGTGGATTGTTTTGAGCACGGTCGCCGAACTGGCCGACCCGAGACCGCTGGTGATGCTCGAGGACGAGCCCGAACTTATAGAATTCGATCCGGATCTGCCAATCATCACAACCGCGGCGGAGCTGCAAAACTGGCTGGATCAACAACAACTCGACGGGGCCGCTTTAATCGCCGATTTTCGTGACTGGCGCATAAGTCGAGGTTACCCTGACAGCGCGGGATGGCTCCGCGCAGTGCCACGGGATGAGATGCCCGCAGCAGCCGACGACGATGCCAGCCTCGTAGCACTGGCTGGGTCAGGTAATATCAGCGCTGCTGCCACACTTGCCGAACGCAGCATGCAAAGCAATCCGGTTGAAGCGCTGGAGTGGTGGGATCAAGCTGTTATTAATGGGTCGTTGTACGCCATGGTGCGCGTATCTGACTTGCTGAACTCGCTGGGAGACCCTGCTTTGCAAGCCTTCCGCAGCGATGCCGTTTGGCAGCAGGCTCTGGACGAAGTTAATGCCCAGACGCCGTCACCCCGCGAACGTGCGCTGGCATGGGCCATGGCGGCAGTGACCGTCGGCGGCTATGCCATCGTTGACGACGAACATGCCAATCGCATCACCGCCCTGGTGAACCAACTGGACGATATACAAATCGACAACGCCTGCGATACAGCTCAGGAGTATGTGCTGGACACCGCCACCGCCAGACGCGCGCAGGGCGGTGCGGTTTTTTCCACAGATCGCCCGCTGTTCGCCACCAGCATCGCTGAACCCGAAAAGGTTCTCCCCTGCGATGTTCCGGTGCCGCCGCTGGTCTCGCTCGATAACTGCCTGACCCAGCCCTTTGTCGGACCCGGCAAGCGGCTGTGGTATGCATGGTTCTGTCCCTCGCCGTAGAAAGCTAGACTGCACACATGGATGTCACTCGAATAATCGACCCGTTAAACGACGCGCAGCGTGAAGCTGTCACCGCCCCACAGGAGCCGGTGCTGGTAGTAGCGGGTGCCGGCAGCGGAAAAACACGGGTGCTCGTGCACCGTATCGCATGGTTGGTCGAGGTCGAGGGCGTTTCGCCGCATGGCATTCTGGCCGTGACTTTCACCAACAAGGCAGCGGCACAAATGCGCGCCCGCGTCGAAAACCTGCTGGATATTCCGGTGAGCAATCTTTGGGTCGGCACTTTTCACGGATTGGCTCATCGTCTGCTGCGTCGACATGCCGAGGCAGCAGACTTGCCGCCGGCATTTCAGATCCTTGATTCGCAGGATCAGTTGCGACTGGTAAAGCGCATTATTCGCGACATGGAACTCGATGACAGCACGTGGGCGCCGCGCGAAGTGCAGTGGTTTATTAACGGCCAGAAAGACGAGGGTCGGCGCCCCGATCATATCGATACGCGTAACGACCAAACCCGCGCCATGATGGTCAATATTTATCGCAACTATCAAGCCATGTGCGATCAGAACGGCCTGGTTGATTTTGCTGAACTGCTGCTGCGGGCCCATGAACTTTGGCTGCGTAACCCCGATATTTTGCGTCAGTATCAGCAGCGCTTCAGGCATTTGCTGGTGGACGAGTTTCAGGACACCAACAGCGTGCAATACGCGTGGCTGCGGGTGCTCGCGGGTGACAGCGGTTTGTTGTTTGCTGTCGGCGACGACGATCAATCCATCTATCGATGGCGCGGCGCGCGCGTCGAAAACATGTTTCAACTGAAAAAAGCATTTCCGGCCATGCGGGAAATCAAGCTGGAACAGAATTATCGTTCCACGTCGACCATCCTTAACGCTGCCAATGCCATTATCGCCAACAATCACGACCGTCTCGGAAAGAATCTGTGGACCGACGGTAACGACGGCGAGCCCATCAAGCTCTATCGCGCGTACAACGACCGTGACGAGGCGGAATTTGTAGTTTCACGGCTGGAAGACTGGATCAGCCAGGGCAATCTGCGTGCCGATGCGGCGGTGCTGTATCGCTCCAACGCTCAGTCACGGGTACTGGAAGAAATGTTGCTCGCCAGACAAATTCCCTACCGGGTCTATGGCGGATTGCGCTTTTTTGAGCGCGCCGAAATCAAGGATGCGCTTGCATATCTGCGCCTGCTCGAAAATCGTGCCGATGACACATCATTTGAACGCGTGGTCAATCTGCCCACCCGTGGCATTGGTGCCAAAACAGTAAGCCAGATCCGTGAATATGCCAGTGCGAATGCCACCTCGATGTGGAATGCTGCACTGAGCGCTGCGGGTGGGTCACTGAGTTCGCGCGCAACAACAGCTGTGCAGCAATTCATGATGCTGATTGAGCAACTGGATAAAGACACTAGCCAGCTTGAACTGAGCGAGACGGTAGAGCACGTGCTCACCCACAGCGGTCTGCTGGAACACCATCGCAAGGACCGCGGCGAACAGGCCGAAACCCGGGTAGAAAACCTGGAGGAACTCGTAAACGCTGCGCAATCATATGAGCCCGATGAGCAAGATGAATTGCCCCCGCTTGCTGCGTTTCTGTCGCATGCAGCACTGGAAGCCGGCGAAGGTCAGGCAGAAAAATGGGAGGACTGCGTTCAACTCATGACGCTGCATTCCGCCAAAGGCCTGGAGTTTCCGCTGGTATTTATCGCCGGCCTGGAAGAAGGGCTGTTTCCGCACAAACGTTCACTGAACGATGCGGGCGGGCTCGAAGAGGAGCGCAGGCTCTGCTACGTGGGCATAACCCGCGCCATGCAACAGCTTTATCTCAGCCATGCCGAACAACGACGGATGCACGGGATGGACAATTACGCTCAAGTCTCCCGCTTTGTTGCCGAACTGCCTAGCGACTGCGTTGAGGAAATTCGTCCAAGCATCAAGGTCTCGCGGCCTTCCTTCAGTCGCTCAGGCAACCAGCATGGCGCAATAAAGATAGCGCCTGCGGGTGTCCGGCTGGGGCAGCATGTCCGGCATGGTAAGTTTGGCGACGGCGTGGTTCTGAATTACGAAGGTTCAGGTGCGCATGCCCGGGTACAAGTGAATTTTGAAACCGTTGGTACCAAGTGGCTGGTATTGTCCTACGCCAACCTGGAATTGATGTAGTCGTTTTTAAGCTCGACAAGTGTTGTAACATACCGCGTGTTAACGAGCGCCCACAATATAGATGAATATTCTTATCCTAGGAGCCGGACAAGTTGGTTCTAATGTTGCCCATCAACTGGCCCGTGAAGAGGCCAATCAGGTAACCATCGTTGACACCAACGCCACGGCTTTACGCGAGCTGCAGGATCGACTTGATGTGCGCACCGTTATCGGACATGCCGCATATCCGGACGTACTGGAGCGCGCCGGTGCTCGCAAGGCAGACATGGTTATCGCGCTGACGAACAGCGACGAACTCAACATGGTGATCTGCCAGATCGCGTATACGCTTTTCGACACACCCACAAAAATCGCCCGCATCAGGGCACCTGAATACATCAACGCCAAGGAGCTGTTCCAGAGCGAACACATGCCGGTGGATGTATGCATCAGTCCCGAACAGCTGGTCACCGACAACATTGAGCAACTGATCCATTACCCGGGCGCTTTTCAGGTGCTGGAATTCGCCGACGGAAAAGTCAGGCTCGTTGGTGTGCGGGCGCACAAGGGCGGGTTGCTGGTGGGGCAGCAAATCAAGGCCCTTGACGACCATTTGCCCAACGTGGAAGCCCGCGTCGCAGCGGTTTATCGCGCCGGCTATCCTGTTCCCGTCGACGGAGAGACCACGCTGGAAGCCGGTGATGAAGTGTTTTTTATTGCCGCGCGTAAAGACATCCGCGTCGTGATGAGTGAAATACGCAAGCTGGAAGAACCCGTGCGACGCGTATTTATCGCCGGTGGCGGCAATATTGGTTACCGGCTGGCGCGGGCATTGGAGAAAACCAATCAGGTGAAAATTATCGAGCGCAACAGGGCTCGCGCCCGTCAATTGTCAGAACGACTGGAACGCGCCATCGTCCTGTCCGGCGATGCTGCGGACGAAGCGCTGATGCTCGAAGAAAGCGTCGACAGCGCAGATATTTTTGTGGCGGTTACCGATGCCGAAGAAGCCAACATACTTTCTTCCATGCTGGCCAAACGGCTTGGCTGCAAGAAAGTGATGGCACTTATTAACCGCCCGTCGTATGCGGAACTGGTTGAAAGCGGCAATATTGATGTCGCGATTTCGCCGCAGCAGGTGACTATTGGTTCGCTGCTCACCTACGTTCGCCGCGGTGACGTTGTGAAGGTCCATTCATTGCGTCGCGGCCGAGCGGAAGCAATCGAAGCGATTGCCCACGGCGAGCCAGGGCGTTCAAAAGTGGTTGGCCGAACCATCGATCAAATCAAACTTCCGCAGGGCACCAGCATATGCACCATTGTAAGGGGCGATGTCGTGATGCAGGCTCATCACGATACCGTGGTTGAAGAAAATGATCACGTAATCTTGTTCATGACCGATCGTCGCCATATTGACGATGTCGAACGAGTTTTTCAGGCGCGCTGATTAGCCATGCGACTAGCTGTCGTCCAACGCATGCTGGGCCTGTTGCTGTTAATCTTCAGTTTTACTTTGCTCCCACCGGTAGCGATCTCCTGGTACTTTAACGACGGTGGTGCCGGCGCCTTTTTGTCGGGTTACCTCATGACTGTGATCGCCGGATTGGTGATCTGGTTTCCGGCCCGCAAACATACCGAAGACTTGCGGTTACGCGATGGATTCCTGGTGGTGGCGGCTTTCTGGTTAGGCCTTGGGACGGTAGGCGCGTTGCCGCTGTTGCTTCTGGAACAGCCCGACATGAGCCTGACTGATGCGGTGTTCGAATCCATGTCGGGGCTGACCACGACCGGCGCGACCGTGCTGACCGGCCTCGATGACATGCCCCGATCGTTGCTGTACTACCGGCAACAACTGCAGTGGCTCGGCGGCATGGGCATCATCGTGCTGGCCGTTGCCGTGTTGCCGATGCTCGGCGTCGGCGGCATGCAGCTTTACAGGGCAGAAATGGCCGGGCCGGTAAAGGACTCCAAACTCACGCCGCGCATTACCGAAACCGCGAAGGCACTCTGGTATATCTACCTCGGGCTGACCGTGGCCTGCGGCGGCGCTTACTATGCTGCCGGCATGGGCGCCTTCGATGCACTCTGTCATGCCTTCAGCACAGTCGCGATCGGTGGTTTCTCTACTCACGATGCCAGCATGGGGTATTTCAACAATTCAACCATTAATGCTGTCGCCATTGTATTTATGTTCGCTGCGGGCATAAATTTTTCGCTGCACTTTCTGGCGCTCCGCGGGATAAGCCTGAAAGTGTATCTTCGCGACTCAGAATTTCGAGCGTACGCCAAGGGCATGATTGGGTTGGCTGTCGCGGTGATCGGCTATTTATATTTTTTCGGGGGCTATACGTCCCTGCGACACACCATTAATGATGGCCTTTTTCAGGTCGTATCCATCGCCACTACCACGGGTTTCACCACAACCAACTATGCTGCCTGGCCCGGTGCAATACCCGTACTGCTCCTGTTTGCAAGCTTCGTCGGCGGCTGCGCCGGTTCCACCGGTGGTGGCATGAAAGTCATGCGCTGTCTGTTGCTGTACCGGCAGGGCCTGCGTGAAATCAAGCGTCTGGTTCATCCTAACGCCGAGATTCCGGTCAAGCTCGGTGGCAACCCGGTATCGACACGTGTCATCGAAGCAGTGTGGGGCTTTTTTGCAGTCTACGTGGCTGTATTTGTCTTCATGATGACCATATTGCTGTTTGACGGGGTCGATCAGGTCACAGCATTCTCGGCTGTCGCTGCGTCGTTGAATAACCTGGGCCCCGGACTGGGCGAAGTGGCGGGTAACTTTGGCTCATTATCGGATCTGAGCAAGTGGGTCTGCGTCATCGCCATGCTGCTGGGGCGCCTGGAAATTTTCACACTGCTGGTCATTGTGTCGCGCTCTTTCTGGCAGGAATAGCGCGGCTGGCTCATGCTCGCACTGGCATCCAGAATTGAGTTTATTACCAGACTGATCGGCCGTTCGGTCGCATGGTTGTGCTTGTTGATGGTGCTGGTCGTAGGCATCGTTGTGATTGAGCGGTACTGGATGCAAAGCGGCTCTATCCGGCTCCAGGAATCCATCACCTTTATGCACGCACTGATCTTTATGCTGGCTGCGGCTTACACATTGGCCGCGGGTGACCACGTGCGCGTGGATGTGTTTTACGGACATATGTCGCCACGTGCGCAGGCATGGGTGAATTTGCTGGGCACCTTGCTGCTGCTGTTGCCGTTTTGTGCCTTTCTATTCTGGTCCAGCTGGGACTATGTCGCATTGTCCTGGCAAATTCGCGAGGCCTCGCAGGAAGCGGGCGGGTTGCCCTATCCGTTTCCGCCGCTACTGAAAAGCGCTATCCCGCTAACGGCAATACTGCTGTTGTTGCAGGGTGTAGTGATGGGCTTGCGCAGCATCGTGACAATCCGGCAGCCGGGTCAGGTTTACTCTGACCCCAGTGATGATTAGATGGCCTGGCTAAGCTTTGTGATGTTTCTGGCGGTGGTCGCGATTTTGCTGGCCGGGTTTCCCGTGGCATTCACGTTGGCGGGCACGGCACTGGCTTTTGCCGGTATCGGCGTCGCTGCAGGCGTTTTTGACCCTGTCTTTCTGGAAACCATGCCAAATCGCATATACGGAATCATGAACAACGGCACGTTGATCGCTGTGCCCTTGTTCGTGTTTATGGGCGTGACACTCGAGCGAGCGCGCATCGCGGAAGACTTGCTGGAAACATTAAGCATGTTAATGGGTCGCCTGCGCGGCGGACTTGGAATCGCTGTGATTCTGGTCGGTACGCTGATGGCGGCAAGCACCGGTATTGTCGGTGCAACCGTGGTAACCATGGGATTGCTGTCACTGCCAACCATGCTGAAACGCGGCTATCAGCCGAGCATGGCGACCGGCACCATTACCGCGGCAGGAACGCTTGGCCAGATTATCCCGCCGTCAATCATTCTGGTGCTGCTTGGCGACGTGTTGTCGTCGGCGTATCAGCAAGCCCAGCTAAGGCAGGGCATTTTTCGGCCGGAAACGGTGTCGGTGGGCGACTTGTTTATTGGCGCGCTGCTTCCAGGGTTGTTGCTGGTGGGTCTCTACATGGCCTATGTGTTGCTGATGGCAACGATACGTCCGGACAGCATGCCTGCCTGGAAACGACCTGATGAATCGCTTGCTGAACCGGCTGTCACACGCCGGCCCGTATCGGTCTGGCTGACGATTGTGAAAGCGCTGCTGCCGGCACTTTTGCTCATACTCGCCGTGCTCGGTTCAATTATTTTTGGTATTGCCACCCCGACTGAAGCCGCCGGCGTAGGTGCTTTGGGCGGACTGCTGCTAGCCGCCGCACGCGGTGCGCTTAGTGCATCGCGCTTAACGGAAATTTGTCAGAACACCGCGCGTTTCACCAGCATGGTTTTTCTCATTCTGATCGGTGCTTCGATGTTCTCGCTGGTGTTTCGCGGCTTTGGCGGCGACGAAGTGATACAGGATTTTCTGACCAGCTTGCCGGGGGGCAAAGTCACGGCGCTACTAGTCGTCATGCTGGTGATGTTTTTAATGGGCTTCGTGCTCGACTTTATCGAAATTACCTTTGTAGTGGTGCCCATCGTCGGCCCCGCACTGCTTGCCATGGGCGTTGATCCGGTCTGGCTGGGCATCATGATCGCGATTAATCTGCAAACGTCATTTTTGACGCCGCCGTTCGGCTTTGCACTGTTTTACCTGCGCAGTGTTGCTCCGCCGGAAGTGCTCACCACCGACATCTACAAAGGCGTCATACCGTTTGTAGCCATACAGTTGTTGGCGCTGGTGCTGATTGCACTGTGGCCGGAACTGGCAACCTGGCTGCCGGCGGCAGCTAAACAATAGCTCTAGTACCCATCATCCCACCGCT
This sequence comes from Gammaproteobacteria bacterium, assembly GCA_030426355.1. GTDB lineage: Bacteria > Pseudomonadota > Gammaproteobacteria > Steroidobacterales. The sequence continues at coordinate 183,560 of JAUHYQ010000003.1, read as the reverse complement.
GTTCAGTGACAACTGCAGCGAGAATCAGACGGGGCTATTCGGCACCCGGAAAATGGCACGCAACCCAATGCTGCTGGTCGTTAACGGTGGGCTGCAACGCCGGTTCCTGTTCGGCGCAAACAGCGGCGGCGAGCGGGCAACGACTGCGGAATGCACACCCTGACGGGGGATTGAGAGGCGAGGGCACCTCGCCTTCCAGCACGATGCGGTGCCTGTTGTTTCGCGGGTCGGGGACCGGGATGGCTGAAAGCAGCGCGCGCGTGTAAGGGTGTTGCGGTGACCGGTATATCTCCATCGCGGGTGCCTGTTCAACAATACGCCCGAGATACATAACGGCAATGGTGTCACTGACGTGCTGAATCACTGCAAGGTCATGCGAAATAAACAGCAAGGCAATGCCGTGCTCATCCTGCAACTTCGCCAGCAAGTTCAACACCTGCGATTGCACCGAAACATCCAGCGCGGACACCGGCTCGTCGGCGACAATGAAATCAGGTTCAAGGGCCAAGGCCCGGGCAATACCAATGCGCTGCCGCTGCCCGCCCGAAAACTCATGCGGATAGCGATTTAACGCGTTGCTGCGCATGCCAACCGTCTGCAATAAATACTCCACCCGCTCGCGCCGCTCCGCCGGGGTACCGATGCGGTGAACGTCCAGCGGCTCCCGAACGATCTGTGCCACTGTCCGTCGCGGGCTCAACGATGCAAACGGATCCTGAAAAATAATCTGCATCCGGCGCCGGGCTCGTTTAAGCGCAGGGCCGGACAGCCCGCTTAGCAACTCACCGGCGAGCCGCACTTCGCCACTGGTAGGCTTTTGTAACTGCAAAATAGCTCGGCCCAGAGTTGACTTGCCACAACCTGACTCGCCCACCAGGCCCAGCGTTTCACCCGCCGCAATGTCCAGATTCACCCCGGCCACAGCTTTCAGCACAGCGCGTTTGCGCAGCCAGCCACGGCTGACCGGAAAATGTTTGTGCAGATCGCGCACCTGCAACAGTGGTTTTGCGGGATCAGTCGGGGACATAGCAGGCAACCTTGCTGTCAGCACGTCCTATAGGTTTCAGTTCGGGCTGTGCCAGGCGGCAATAATCCCTGACCTTGTTACAGCGATCAGCAAAGCGACATCCCTCCGGCAGGTTCAGTGGGTCAGGCACGGTCCCTTCAATCACCGGTAATTCAGGAATACGTTGTTCTCGTATGCGCGGAATCGATGCCAGCAATCCGCCCGTGTAGGGATGGCGCGGCCGCGCAAACAACTCCGTCACCGGTGCCTGCTCAACGACTCTGCCGCTGTACATGACCATCGCTTTACTGCAGCTCTGCGCAACCACGCCCATGTCGTGAGTGATCAGAATCATGGACATACCAAATTCCTGCTGCAAGCGAACCATTTGCTCCAGCACCTGCGCCTGAGTCGTCACGTCCAGAGCCGTTGTCGGCTCGTCGGCCACCAGCAAACGGGGACTGCATGACAATGCCATGGCAATCATCACGCGCTGGCGCATGCCTCCGGACAGTTGGTGTGGATACTCCTGAATACGCTTATCCGGTGCAGGAATACCCACTTTGGCAAGCATTTCGATCGCCGCAGCGCGAGCCTGACGGCGGGTTATACGCTGATGCTGCCGCAACACATCGATCATCTGATTGCCGATGCGAAACACCGGGTTCAGCGCCGTCATTGGTTCCTGAAAAATCATTGCCACCTTGCGGCCGCGCACCGAACGCCAGCTACTGTCATCCAACCCCGCCAGCTCCTGCCCATCCAGCCGGATACTGCCGCTCGCCAACCGCCCGGGCGGTGTTGGCACCAGACCGAGCAAAGCGAGACCCGTCACCGTCTTGCCACAACCCGACTCGCCAACCAGGCCGACCGTTTCGCCGGCCGCAACCGAAAAACTTACGTCATCAACAGCACGGACAACGCCCGCATCGGTAGAGAACTCGACCACCAGGTTATTAACTTCCAGCAAGGGCGCAGGCATGGCTATTTCACCGTACGCGGATCTAGCGCGTCCTGCAGTGCGTCCGAAAACATGTTGAACGCCATTACCAATCCGAACATCAGCACGGACGCGGCAATAAAATTATTAAAGTAGCCCGCCAGCACCTCGAAGGTGCTTTCCGAAATCATCAGCCCCCAGCTCATGCCGTCTTTAACGCCGAGCCCAAGAAAGCTCAGAATGACTTCCGACTTGATGGCCGCAACAAAACTCAGCGTGGCCTGCACCAGCAGGACATGGAAAGTGTTGGGCAATATATGGCGAAAAATTATGGTCATTCGCCCAAGCCCGATCGCGTGCGCCGATTCGACGAATTCCTGCCCTTTAAGCTTGATGACCTCGCCACGCACCAGCCGCGCAGTGCCTATCCAGAAGGTCGCAATCATTGCGATATGCATGGCCCACGGACTGTCCTGCAAGCTATAGGCGATCGCCGCCACCAGCAGAATAAAGGGCACAGAGTCCAGCACGCCCATCAGCCAGATCACCGCTTCGTCTATCCACGTGGCACTGAAAAAGCCGGCTATCGCCCCCAGCACCGCCCCTATGAACGTGGCGCCCAATGCGACTATCAACCCCACTTCAAAAGCAGTTCGGGTGCTGTAGACCGCTCGCGAAAAAATATCCTGACCGATAATGTTGGTGCCCAGCCAGTGCTCGGACGACAACGGTGCCCATTTTGGCCCGCTGATATCTGCCCAGCCGGTTGCCCACCAACCCAATACAACGCCCAGCGCCACAATCGCGTATGCGCATACCACCAGCAGGGCAACCACGCCAACGCGATCGTGGCGGAATTTGCGCCATGCCTTGTTCCACAGCGAATCGCCATGACGGCGCTGCATTGCCTCGGCGGCCGCGTTCATCGGGTCGAAGCCCCCAATGACACGCGCGGATCCACCAATCGATAACATATATCGGTGAGTAGCTGCGCAACCACGAATAAAATAGCGGTTAATGCCACCACCGCTTTGAGCACCGGCTGATCACCGGTGATTATCGCGTCGTAGCTCACCTTGCCGATGCCCGGAATACCAAAATAGCTTTCCAGTAAAAGGCTGCCGCTGATCACAATAAGCGGGATGGAAAAAACCACCCGCGTGACTATCGGCACCATGCTGTTTTTCAGTATGTTGCGATAGAAAATTTTTGCCGGCGGGATGCCGAAGGCACGCGCCGTGCGCACGTGATCGCGCGTCATCTCTTCAACAATAACCGCACGATAAAAGCGCGTGTTATATCCCAGTGCGACAAATACCGTTGCCAGCGTCGGTACCGTAACGTGCTGTATATAGGCAAGCGGGGTGCTGGTGTCCCATCCGCGCACGGGAAACAGATCCAGCCCGTCCGCTGAAGACAGCAGTATCTGAAAACCAATGATGGCGATTAAATAGCTGACGGACATGCCAACGGCTGCGGACCCCATGATCAGCTTGTCCACCAGGCCGCCGCGAAAATAAGCAGCAACCAACGCGAGCAACACCCCCAGGGCATTGCCAAGGATAAAACCCGGCAAGGCGAGCAACAGCGACACCGGGATGGTGCGGGCCAGAATACTGCTGACCTTTTCGTCCGTAGATTCGGAGCTGCCAAAATCCAGCGTCACGATTTCGCGCAGGTATTCCATATAGCGAGTGACAAATGGCCGGTCGTAACCCAACTGACTGCGAACTTCGGCGATTTGCTCGGCGGTCGGGTTCTTACCAACCAGCTCATAAGTTTTATCGGGCCCAAAGTAAACAATCAGCAAAAAACTGATTAAGGTCACCCCGAGCACCAGCGGTATACCAGCAAGCAGTTTGCGCAAGGAGTAGAGCAACACTTCCATCAGCGAACCGCGCTCCCGACTGCTTTGTCCAGCACGTCCACATACTGCAGAAACTGGCCACCGACGAAGTTATTGTCGGGCAGTGCAACCACATTTTTGTGCCACAGCGCGATACCGACCCGGGACAAGCCGCTGATGACAACGCAATCGTCAATCACCATGCGGTTCATTTGCCGGTAAAGCGCGGTGCGCTCGGCTGAAGGTTGCATCACTGACGTCGCTTCGTACAAACGATCGTACTCGGGATTGCTGTAGTTGCTGCTGTTGGAACCGGGTGACCGGTTTGGCCCGTAGAACAATTGCAGGCTGCTTTCGGCATCCGGGTAATCGAGCAACCAGCCCAACGACAGTAACTGTTCTTCGCTGTTATGCCAGGCCTTACTCAGGTCAGCAAAGGTCGCATAGGTTTTCAGGATGATTTTCTCTTTGGGATAACCGATGTTGGTCAGCCAGCCGCGAAACTGTTCGAAGAAAAGGCGCGATGTCGGCCCCGGCTGGGAGCTGTAAACCAGCTCCGGCAGATTTCCGGCGTTCCAGCCGTATTCAGCTAACAAAGCGCGGGCGCCTTCCGGGTCGTATTCAACACTTTCGCGTGACAACTCGGGGTCAAACTCCGGCACCGAGCTTGGAATGATGCCCGGGAATATCTCCCCCAGTCCGCCATACCAACTGTCGTTCCGCGCGTTCCAGTCGCGTGCTTTCATGATTGCGCAGCGCAGAGCCCGGTTGCGCTCGTTGCGAACCGGGTCGGGGTGGTAACCGGTCTCGGGGAAATCCATGTTGAAAGCCGTGTAAACAAAACCGGCTTCTTTCTCTGTGCTCATGTGGTACTTGCGGGCGTACTCCGGCTTTAGCACCACCGGATCTCGCGATTCCAGCACACGATAAACCTGCTCGGCGGGCACCCCCGCCATCTGCACCTCGTTACCCTTGGTAAAAGAACTCCAGCGCGCCGAACCTTCGTCAATAAAGCTGATTTCCAGTCGGTCAATAAAAGGCGCCCGGCGCCCGTCGATCACTTCCAGACCATATTGGCCCTGAGTTATCGGGTCATAACCTTCTTCCGCCAGACTGACCGGTTCACGCTGAAAATTTTCATTGCGCACCAACACCGCCTCGGTCGCGTCATACGAAATCAGGCGGAACGGACCCGAACCCACCGGATTAACCGAAAACTCCCGACCGTAAAATTCCACCGCCTCGCGTGGAACCGCAGCGCTTGGCCCCATCGCAAGGTTATGCACCAACTGCGGGTAGGGTCGCGTCAGCCTGATCTGCAGCACATAGCGATCAATCGCCTGCAAACCCTTCACCGGCTGGTCGTAATCAGCGCCGTTACGCTTCCATTCGTCGAGTCCGACTATGCGCCCCTGCCATATCCATGCAGCGACGGATCGAGAGTCCGGGTCAAAGTGGCGCTTCAGGGCGTAAACGAAATCTTCCGCCACTACCTCACGCCCGCGGCCGTTAGAAAATGCGCGGTTATCGGCGAAACGGATACCTTGTTTAAGGCGGATGGTGTACGTCAGGCCGTCATCGGATATCTCCGGCATCGCGGCGGCCAGACGGGGCTTTAATTCATACGGTCTTTGCAGGTATTTGTAGGCATACAAACTGTCATAGAGCGTTTGCACCATTACATTTGCACTGACAGTCGATACACGCGCGGGGTCAAGACTGCCCGGCGAAGAACGCATGGAATAATGAAAGGTCTTGACTTCTGTGGGCGTCGACGACCCGTTGCCATTGCCCTCGCATGCAGCCGTCAGCGAGACAGCCACAAAACACAAAGCGATGTTTTTCACAGTGCGAAGCGCAGTCACAAAACTTATCGACGTGTATTCAGGAATGCTTTTTCTGAGATTTCTGTCCAGCGCGCGACTTTTGTTCTATAGGCCTGAAACGATGCATCGATTTTTGCGGCTCGCGGATCACGCGCCACCAACTCGGCGATGATCTCGTCAACATAGCGCCGCAGTTCGTCCAGAACCTCATCGGGGAAGCGCCGTATATCGATGTCGGGATTGTCTTGCAACGCCGCGAGCGAATCGGCGTTACGTGCGGTGTACTCGGCCATCATGCTTTCGTTCAACGCGGTGGTCGCAAGCTCAATGATGGTGCGCAAGTCTTCAGGCAGACTCGCAAAAGCCTCTTTATTAACGATGCACTCCAGCGTGGGGCCGGGCTCATGCCAGCCGGGGTAATAGTAATAGCGCGCAGTTTCCTGCAAACCCAAAACCTGGTCGTTGTAAGGCCCGACCCATTCCGATGCATCGATCACCCCGGTCTGCAGCGAGGTAAAGACCTCCGATGCGGGCAGGGTGACAGGCGCACCTCCGGCGCGTGCCAGCGCTTCACCGCCGATGCCCGGAATTCGCATACGCAACCCTTTGAGATCTTCGATGCTGTTAATTTCCCGGTTAAACCAGCCGCCCATTTGCACTCCCGTGTTCCCGGCAGGAAAGGGCACCAGATTGAAGTCGGCATACAATTCCCGATACAACTCCAGACCTCCGCCGTAATAAAGCCAGCCATTCATCTCCAGCACGGTCATACCAAAGGGGATAGTGGTGAAATATTGCGCGGCTTCGGTTTTACCCTTCCAGTAATACGCAGCACCGTGACCCATTTCAACGCTGCCTCGACTGACCGCATCGAACACTTCCAGTGGCGGAACCAGCTCGCCGCCGGCATAAATTTTGATTTTCAGTCGTCCGCCGGATGCTTTTTCAATTTGTTCCACCATTCGCATCACGCCGGTCTGCATGCCCGGGAACCCGGGCGGCCAGGTAGTGACCATTTTCCATTCGAAGGTTTCAGCAGTGCCCGCGGGGCCCGTTGCCGATTGCTCGCCTGCGCAGCCTGCCATTGCAAGCGCACCTGCGCCGGTCAGAATGTCCCTTCTTTTCATAGCTAAATCCCGTTTGCCTGAATCGAACTTGCTGCCGCTACAGCCGTAAAAAGCTGCAGCAGCAGGCATAGTAGACCGCACTACCCGGTAATCCAACGGGAACCTGCGACTTGTGCGGTCAGCGGCTCTGCGCGAGACTGCCCGCATGATCGGTTTGTTGCAACGAGTAAGCTCTGCCAGTGTTCGGGTTGATGACGAAAACATCGCCGCCATTGGCAACGGGCTGCTGGTCCTGATCGGGGTAGAACGCGGCGACACCGAAGCCGGGGCGCGCCGGCTGGCGGAAAGGTTGCTTAACTATCGGGTGTTCAGCGACGCGGACGGAAAAATGAACTTGTCGCTGAATGAGATCGGTGGCGAGCTGCTGCTGGTTCCGCAGTTCACGCTGGCTGCTGATACTACCCGCGGCAATCGCCCGGGTTTTAGCGCTGCGGCGGAGCCAACCCGCGGCAGGAAGCTGTTTGACTGTCTGGTTGAATCTGCGCGCCTGCAGCATGGCAAGGTACAGACCGGCCGGTTCGGGGCGGATATGAAAGTTTCTTTATGTAATGAAGGGCCGGTAACCATCAGCCTCAGAGTGCCGCCCGATTAATCGTTGTCGGGCGACAATATGCTTTATTATTGTGTCCTTCAGAGATGCGGACGGGCTGAGGCCCGGTTGGAGACGAACATGGGATTAGGCGGTATAAGCCTGTGGCAGTTGTTGATTGTCTTGTTGATTGTGGTGCTGATTTTCGGCACCAAGAAGCTCAGCGGTATGGGCTCGGATCTGGGCGGCGCGGTTAAGGGCTTCCGCAAGGCGATGGGCGATGCCGACGCCGACGAGGAAAAGGAAAAGGCCAGAATCGACAAGCCGGACGCCGAATTCTCCGAAGCGGCAGACACTTCTAAAGAGTCGGCCAACGCCGAGCATAAACAGAACTCCTAAGAAACATGTTCGATGTCGGCTTCTGGGAGCTGGTGATCCTGTTTGGGCTCGGGCTGATGGTGCTGGGCCCCGAGCGGTTACCCAAAGTTGCAGCCAAGCTGGGCCGATGGGTCGGTCAGGCCCGCAACATGGCCCGCCATCTCAGTAATCAAATACGCGATGAAATCGAGCCCTTCGAGTCTGGCCTCGACTCCGTCAATAAAACGCTGCGCAAGGATTTCTCAGCGCTGCGCCCTGAGCCCGGTGCTTCCGCTTCGCCGACATCGGAACAAGCAGGCTTGGCCCCGGAACAGGCAACTGACGACGATGCGACCCCGAAGACCAATGAGCCTCCGGCATGACGGAACAGAATCCGGCTGACCCCACTGGCACGGACGGTGACGAGGAAGCGCTTGAGGAAAGCAGCCTGGTCTCACACCTGATAGAGCTCCGCGACCGGCTGATTCGCATCACGTTGTCGGTGCTCGTGGTATTTCTTTGCCTGTTTCCGTTCTCTGAAGAAATTTTCACGCTGGTAGCGCAACCGCTGATTGATCAGCTCCCAGACGGCTCAACGATGATCGCGACTCAGGTAGCCTCGCCGTTTCTTACCCCGTTCAAAACCACGCTATGGGTGGCGGTATTTGTAGCCATGCCGATTGTGATCTATCAGGTCTGGGCTTTTGTTGCGCCTGGCCTGTATAAAAAGGAGAAACGTTTTGCCGTGCCGCTTGTCGTTTCCAGCATCGTTTTGTTTTACTGCGGCGTTGCTTTCGCATATGCCGTGGTATTCCCGCTGATGTTCGCGTTTTTCAACGCTGTCGCGCCGGAAGGTGTGACCGTAATGACAGACATCAATAACTATCTGGATTTTGTGCTGGTGATTTTTTTCGCCTTCGGCATGGCTTTTGAAGTACCCATTGCGACCGTTATGCTGGTCTGGTCAGGATTGACCTCGACAAAGACTTTGGCCGCGAATCGCGCGTACGTTTTTCTGGGTGCTTTTGTCGCCGGCATGCTGCTGACGCCGCCAGACGTTATTTCCCAAACCCTGCTGGCTGTGCCTATATATCTGTTGTATGAAGTCGGCATTATCATGTCGCGCATCATGGTGCCGCCTCAAGAAGCGCCGGCCGCCGACGGCCCGCCAAACTAAGGTTCGGGCTTGCGGGCAGAAGCACCGGCGCGACAGCAGCCACGCCGCTAATGCCCACTTGCACCGGCTGGTGGACAGAACCCCTGCGCATCAATTGCCTCAAAGCTTTTGCGCAGCATAATGATTGCGCTGTCGGATATTCAAAGTCCGATATATAAAAAATATCCTGGGGGATGAGTTAATGAGGAAGCTCACAGCATCGGTCGGTCCGTTCGCGCTCACAATGGCGCCATTGGTCCTGTTTTCCGCTTTGCCTGCCTACGGCAAGAGCGTTGATGAAATTACCGTTACGGTGCGAAAAACCACCGAAAGTATTCAGGAGGTGCCCATGTCGATCACGGCGATCGGCGCCGAGCAAATTGATCGGCAAGGCATCAAGGGCCTGGATGATCTGGCAGGTCAGGACACCAGCGTCCAGTTCGACCAGGGCTTCTCGCCATCGGATACGCGCGTCACCATTCGCGGCTTGTCGCCGACGCGCGGCCGACCTAACGCTGCTACGTTGATCGACGGAATAGATATCTCCAGCGAAGCGGTAAGCAACGCCGGCGGCTCAACGCTGATTGACCCGCGGCTGATTGATGTGCAGCGAATCGAAATCGTAAAAGGCCCGCAGAGCGCGCTTTATGGCCGTAGCGCCTTCGCCGGCGCCATTCAATACGTCACCAAAGACCCGGACGATCAATTCGGGGCGGAGGCTTTTGTCGACTACAACCTTGAGGGTGACGAAGAGTTGCGCGGCAATGTCAGCATTCCACTCAGCGAAACGCTGGGCTTGCGCATTAACGGCCTGACCTGGCGCGAGGACGGCTACTACAAGAATGCAGCCACCGGGGGTGACCTGGGGGGCGGTGAGGGCTCCGGCATCACTGCGACCTTCAAGTGGGAACCTTCAGACCGCTTCAGTGCCAAGTGGCGCACCGACTATGCGGACGATCACTTCGATGTCGCTCCACAAGCATTGCTGCACGAGTTCAATACCATTTTTGATCTGGGTGACAGCGGCGGACTGGATCCCTCAGTCAGTAATCTTGCTCCCGTCACCAACGCCTGCAATCCGATGCCGGGCCCGCTGGGCAGCTACGATTGCGGCCCGGGCTACATTCTCGACGGTTATTTACGCGATGAACCCGGCCGCGGGCCAAGCTCGTCGTTTATTTACGGTGCGTTTAACCCGTCGGGGTATCCGCAGGGCTTTGGCATCTACGATGTTAATGACGACTGGATCCGTAACATTTACAACCAGCAGGTTGTGAGCATGTTTGTCGGCCGTATTCCGGATGCCGACAAACTGCAGGCGGCGCTACAGCCCGATTACCGTCGCACTGCCAACCCTCTTGACGCAACCGATTTCGAAGGGACGGACCGGCGCGTGTTCCGCAATTCGCTGGTCTTTCAGTTTGACATCAGCGACTCGCTGATTTTCAACTCGTACACCGGATTTACTGAAGCGCAGGAAAACACCGAACAGGACATCGGCAAGTACTATGTCGACAATTGCCGGCCGCTGATCAGCCCGGGAGCCATCGGCGACCAAAGTGGCAACATCGAGTCCTTGCGCCAGCAAAATGACTGTACTGCGGGGGATGGCATCCATGACGGCGGCACAACCTTCTATCAGGACAGCGAGAACACCACCAAGCAGTTCAGTCAGGAGTTCCGTCTGGCATGGGACATTAACGACAGCCTGACGTTTACGCAGGGTCTGCAGTTCTGGCGTGAGCGGGTCAAGCAGCAGCAGTACAACCAGACCACCGTTACCGACACCGCATTTTGCTTCCTGTCCATGAATAACCCGGTGCTTGGTTCACCGTATGATTTCGCTTACGGTCCGCTAGGCCCGAATTACCAATGCGGCCTGACAACGGTGCCGGCAGCCTATTTCGCCAGCAAGACCTTTGCTGCATTTGGCGAACCCAACGAGCTGCGCCGCGGCACTAACCACTATTCATGGTACGGCAACATCAAGTGGAACGTCACTGAGCGGCTCAGAACCACCTTCGAAGCGCGCTTCTCGCGTGAAGATAATTCAGTAACGGGTGCGTCCATGCACCCGTGCGTGAACGGGCTGTCTGATGACTTCATTAACAACCCCGACAACCCGGACAAGGGCACCGTATCTGAGTTTCGTGATGCCTACACAGGCTTCCCGTTATGCGAAGGCTATTTGACCAATCCGCTGGATGGCGGCGCTTACTGGAACGCACCAAATCAGACCAACGCACCGGCGACCAGCCTGGTTCTTGACCCCATGAGCCCCGACTGGACTGGCGGCCCGATGAGCGGTCGCATTGACGGGCCCGGATCCGTGATCGCCTGCGGCTTTACCGGCCGCTGCGACCGACTGGAATCCGTCCCCGGCGGCTCTCCCGGAAACCCAGGCTCATTCAGTGCCTTCGGTTTCGGCACGGCCGGAAGCTTTCAGCAAACGCTGAATCGCAAAGATCGTTATTGGGCGCCCAAACTCACTGTGGAGTACTTCTGGAACGACGACATCATGACTTACTTTTCATGGTCTCGCGGAATTAAACCCGGCGGTTTCAGTTTGCTGACTGCAGGTGCTTTTGGTCTGGACGCGAATGCCGACGGTGTCTATGAAGAAATTGAATACGAACCGGAGCGTCTCGACGTCTGGGAACTCGGCGCGAAAAGCACGCTGTTCAATGGCAAGCTGCGGCTGAACGGCGCGGTGTTCTATCAGGACTTCAAGGACAAGCAAGTTACGGTTCAGGAAATCACGGCCTCGACCACGGGCACACGCGTCCGCAACATCAGCGGCTCTGAAGTCACGGGTCTGGAGCTTGATGCGGTATGGCAGGCCACTGACAACCTGCGTGTTGCGGCCGGTTACACCTTCCTGGACAGCGAATACACGGACTATGAAGTCCCGACGCGCAGTGCGAACGACATCGCGCGTGTGCAATACGGCAACGGACAGGGCTGTGTTCGCCTGGTGACGGCAGCCAACGGGGACATTTTCTGTATCGCCAGCTTTAACGGCAACGATCTGGAACGTGTACCGAAGCATGCGCTGAACTTGAACGCCAACTACACCAATAACCTGTTCGACACGGGGCTTGAGTGGTTTGGCGAAGTGAACTTCCAGTATCAGGATTCACGCTGGGTGGAAGCCTTTAATATTGTCGAGTTCCCTGCCTACTCGCGCACCAACGTAAGCCTGGGCGTACTGGCGGACGTTTGGGATGTGCAGTTCTATGTCACCAATGTGTTTGACGATGACACCGTTATCAGCGGCGGCCCCAACCCGGGCATCCCGACAGCCCTGTGGCGACTCGGACTGGTCTCTGACGACACTGGCACTTACTCCGGAGCCGTTGCCGGTCCCAAGCTGCCCAGCGAAGCGTATGCCAACCTGCCGGCACCGCGCATACTTGGCGTGCGTTTTAATATTCGCTTCGGACAATAGGAGTTCACAGTGGCAGCGTACATGCTCGCGATATGCGAAATAACCAACCCCGGGCCGGGGCTAAAAACCTATTCGGAAGAATCCGCGAAAATATCGGCGTCTTACGGCGGCAAATATCTGGTTCGCGGCATGGCCGGTGAAATCATTGAAGGCGACATGATGAAAGGCAAGGTCATCATCATCTCGGAGTTCCCTTCCATGGACAAACTCAACGAGTTTTATCGCGATCCGGCCTATCAGGAAGTAAAGAAACATCGCGAAGGAACCGGCACCTACCAAATCGTGTTTTGTGAAGGGCTCTGACTGACCTAATAGAGCCTCTTTGTCGGGTAAGGCTTCGCAGCGACTTCGCGAAGCAGAGCAAGAAGACTTACCCGACGAAGAGGCTCGTCACGTCAAGGCCTGTCTATAACAAAAGCCGCTTTGGCTTCAGCCACTACTCGACCGTCATCGGGATGCAGCACGCGCCCCGCCATGTTGGCGACCCGGCCCTTACGGCTTAATTGCTCACCCTCCAGCAAATAATTGATGCCCGTCGCGGCCGGTTCGCGATAACGAATTTCGCACCTCCCCGTGTAGGCCTTGAGGCCTCGCAGATAAAGCCAGTTCGCCATGACGTCGTCGAGCATGCTAAACAGAATTCCACCGTGGGTAACGCCGTCAAAGCCGCAAAAGTGCTCGGGCGGCGTGTATTCGGCGCGGCATATATCGCCATCAAGGCGAAACGTGATCTGCATACCGTGCACATTGCGCGGCCCGCATACAAAACAGTTACTGCCGCTCAACGGGTATTCGTGTTCTGTCATAGCTCTGTCCGGTTTAGGCTTGATTCATATATAGCCAGCGCCCAATATGCTAACACTACTTTTTTTGCTCCAGAGCAGGATGCGCCATGGCTTACGACCCTGAAAACGTGTTCGCGAAAATTCTGCGCGGCGAGATTCCGGCCGTCAAAGTCTATGAAGACGATGCAACGCTGGCGTTCATGGACGTGATGCCACAGGCGCCCGGGCACACACTGGTCATCCCCAAGGTCGCGGCCGAAAACCTGTATGACCTGCCGCCCGCCTTTACTAATGCGGTTTCGGCGACGGTGCAGCGCATCGCGCCTGCGGTCAAACAAGGCATGGGCGCAGACGGCATGCGAATTTTCCAGTTAAACGAGGCCGCTGCCGGGCAAACTGTATTTCACTACCACGTGCACGTGCTGCCTTGTTATACAGGGGTACCGGAGCGGCGGCACAGTGGGGACATGGCAGACCCTGCTGTGCTGGAAACGCACGCCGGCAAAATCCGCGCCGCGCTCGCTGCTAACAACTAACTAGCTGGTTAACAGACGGCCCAGTTCGAACCCGGCCCAGGCCGCGCCCAGCCCGAGCAGCAACTTTACGAGTACATTGGTCAGGGCCATCCAGTGTTGCTGCTGGTGTGTCAAAGACAAGGTCTCCAGCGCAAAAGTGGAGAAGGTGGTGAAGCCCCCCAGTAAACCGACCATCAGGAACAATCGCAGGCCGGGTTCCAGCGGTTGGCGCCAGGCCGCAACAAAACCGATTAACAAACAACCCAGAACATTCACTGCCATGGTTCCGTACGGAAAGACCGCGGCCGGCAGCGCGCGATGAACCCAGGTACCCAATGCAAAGCGCAGACCGGCGCCAAAAAAGCCGCCCAGGCCTACGTATAAAAACTGCACAAAAAAACTGCGTTCCATGACTGCGCGTTCCTGTTAATCCCTGTGCATCAGTTCCAATCCGTCACGCCGGCCTGTTGCTTTAGCCGGGCGACATCAGGTTTGAGCGCTCTGGCGCTTCGTTTGAACTCTTTATCCCGGTACATCGCACGATCCGCGAAGCTCATCATGTCCTGAATATTGGTGCCACTGTCAGGATAGACTGCCCGCCCGGTGTTCACGCTTACCCGCTGCATGCTTCGATCAAACGACAACGTGATGTTGTATACATTCTGAGCAATACGGTTAGTGACCACTTCGGCAATGTCGTCGCCGGCACCTGGCAAAAACACCAGAAACTCATCGCCACCGTACCGCGCAATCAAGTCGTCACTGCGCGTGCTGCGTTTTATAGCATCCGCGACAGCAACAATAACGCGGTTGCCCTGTTCGTGCCCGTAACGCTCGTTAAAAACCTGCAAATGATCAATATCTATCATTATGAGGGTGTACTGTCCGGCGCCGGCGGACGCTTTGCGATGCTCTGTCTGCAGCATGCGGGTAAATGCCCGCATATTCAGAAGGCCGGTCAGCTCGTCTTTGTAAGAAAGCGCCGTTATGCGGTTGCGCGTGTCGACCACCTCGCCGTTCAAACTGCGTATGACCCACAACAGCAGCGCTGCGGGCAGCAACGTCAGGGTCGCGCCCAGCGAGCTATTAATATCCAGACCTTGCGGGTATTGACTTAACCCGAGCCAAAGGCAGCCACACGCGATAGCGGTCACCAACGCACCGCGCTGAGTCAACCGCAACACCGCATGCAGCGCCGGCAACCAAAGCATAAAACCGGCGTGTGTCGACCTGGCAAGCAAGGTGACCACGGGTATCAAGGCGATCATAAGCACCGTCAGCGCTATCGCCTGACGTCGCGGTGCCCGGCGGGCAAGCGGCAGCCCGATAACAATGCCCGCGAGCAGGGCGTAGACCGTCATCGCCAGCGCCAGACCCTGTAACTGGGATGTCCCGAGCCTGCTTTCGAAATAAGTAACCGCGATAGACAGCCCAACCCCGCAACCGTGCAAAAGCGCAAGACGGGCGCCAGCTGCGGGCGTGTTCCATTGGTTCCAGTTCATCTCAGCGACCCGCCCCGGAGGCAACCACCAGGCCCGCAGTTGTCAGCATTTCTTCGCGCTGCAATTCACCGCGGCTTAGCATGGTTACTATTTGGCTGACCGGCACGAGCAGAAACTCATCCTGGTTGCGTAACTCCGGGATAGCACGCTCAAGGTAGTCGAGCGTCGCGGGATAGGGATGACCGATAGCAATGGCATAGCCGTGCTCGCGGGCATATTGCTTGAGCCTGTCGAACTGCTCGGCGACACGATCTTCGGCCGGGTCATCGTCGAGAAATACATGCCTGCGCGCTGACGGCACTCCGGCATCCAATGCTGTTGCATAGGCAACGCTGGCCGGTGTGGTCACACTGTCAACAAAAAACAAATCGCCGCGGGCGGCCAATGCATCCATCAGCCAGCGCATATGGCCGGGATGCTGCGTAATCAAACTGCCCATGTGATTATTGATGCCTATTACATGGGGCACCGCTTGCAGGTCGCTGGCGAGGATTTGCTGTAATTGCCCGACGCTGTTTTCCAGGCTGATCTCGCCCGGCCCCGCAATACGATTCATTTGCATCGGCTGCATGGGCAAATGCAGCATCACTTCCTTGCCCGCAGCATGCGCTTCCCGTGCCAGCCTGACGCCGTATGCCGTATGCGGCATGACCGCGCAGGCGAGAGGTGCGTCCAGTGCCACGGCGCGTCGGCCGGCAAGCAATTCATTACCTAAATCGTCAATAATAATGGCGATAAGCGCTGGCTCGCGGGCGCTGGTCAGCGCCGGCATCGACAATACCAACAGACACGCAACAAGGATGATGCGCCACAAGCACGGCATTGCCCTGCGTGCATCAAGCTCTGCGCGATGGCTGATGTCAGTCTGTGTTCGAATACCGTGCATGCATCCTTCCATGGACACGTGACGCGTCAGCGCCGCTAATCCGACATGTCCAGATCAGCCTTGCCCTGCACAATACGCTCCGGGGCCGCATCCTCCGGAGACTGCAGCGCCGCCAAAGCTACCCGTAATTGCGAGTCACCCTGCAACAAAGCCGCACCCGGGTCGGTCTGATGCGCTGTAATGCTGGCCAGCGCGTCAAGAGCGGGGTCAGGTTCAGCTTCCACATCGGGCGTTATACCAACACCCTGTATGGATGTTCCGGAAGGCGTGAAATAACGTGAAGTAGTGAGCTTGATCGCGCGACAACTGGATAACGGCATGACCGTTTGCACCGAGCCCTTGCCAAAAGTGCGGGTTCCTACCACGATGGCACGACCATTATCCTGCAGCGCTCCGGCGACAATTTCTGATGATGAAGCCGAACCGGCGTTCACCAGCACGACCATTCTTGCGCCACTTAAAATATCGCCTTTGTGTGCGAGATGGCTGAAATTGGCATCCGGGCCTCGGCCACTGGCCGACACAATCATGCCGCCGTCCAGAAAACCGTCCGACATATCTACCGCGGCGTCCAGCACGCCGCCGGGATTGTTTCGCAAGTCCAGAACGATGCCTCGTAAATCACCACCGGCGGTACGCCGCAGTTTTTGCACCGCCTTACGAGTGTCTTTCCATGTGGTTTCACTAAAATGACTGACACGCACGTAACCAATATCGTCCGTCAACATTTCGTAACGCACACTATGCAATTGCACACTGTCGCGTACCAGATTAAAGGTTAGCGGCTCGACTTCGCTGTCCCGACGGACGGTCAGCTCAACAGGCGTACCGGGATTACCGCGCATCAGGTTGGCCGCCTCGGAAAAATTGCCGCCAACAAGTTCGGTACCGTCAATGCTCAGGATGACATCACCGGATCGCAACCCGGCACCGGCTGCCGGTGTTCCGTCAATTGCAGAGACCACACGAACCTCACCATCCTCCACATGCACTTCAAGCCCTATGCCGGAATAGTTGCCGGTGGTGGAAATTCGCACCTCTTCGTATTCGTCGCAGTCGAGATATTGCGAGTGGGGATCCAGATCAGTCACCATGCCGCGCACCGCACTCTCAATCAGATCGGCATCGGCAACCGGCTCAACGTATTCTTCACGCACACGCTCCAGAACTTCGGCCAGCAGGCGAGCCTGTTCCCAGGGCAGGGTTTCGGCAGGCGGTGAGTCTTTCTGCGCCAGCACTCCCGAGGCAAGCGAAACCGCCAGGCCGAGTAAGACTCCGGCTGCGACTAACAGTATGTTGCGGGGCTTGTGTGACATCGGTATTCCTGCGGCCCAAAAGGCGGTATCACCTTAGCACAGCACTGGTGCGTCGGGAATGGCGTAAGTTCTCAAAAATTAAGGGTTTTATTGAAATAGCGGGCTATTTGACCCAGTTTCGGGGGTTCACAGGTTGGCCGTCCTTGCGAATCTCAAAGTACAACCCGGCATTGACCTGCCCGCCACTGTCGCCAACATGTGCTATGGCTTCACCAGGCATAACCCATTCGCCGACTTCTTTGAGCAAATCCTGGTTGTGCCCGTACAGGCTCATGTAACCGCCGTCATGTTCGACAATAGTCAGCAATCCCATTCCTGCGAGCCAGTCGGAAAACACCACGCGGCCGTGGTAAACAGCCCGCACTTCGCTGCCCGCTTTGGCTCCCAGGAGCACGCCGTTCCAGCGCAGACTGCCATCCGCGCGTGGCTGCCCGAATGCTTTTAGTACCGGCCCGTCCACCGGCCAGCTCAGCTGCTTGGTTTGCCCAGCGAACGGCTCGGCATTGACATTGGGCATTGCTGGCAACCTTTTCGCGAGCGCTGCCATCAATTTCCCAAGTTCTGCTTCCTGACTTTTAAGGCTGGCAATTTCCTGATCACGCGTGGCGATACCCTCGCGTATGCGCGCCAGCAGCTCCGCACGCTCGGCACGCGTGTTGGCAATGTCTTCGAGTTTATCGGCGGCTTGGGACTCCAGTCGCGCGAGTTGCTTTACCTCGGCTTCAATCTGCTCTTGCGTCGCGGCGATTTGTGCCAGTGCCGCGCGCAATTGTTCAATCGCAGCTTTGCGCTGCCTGGAAAGGTAGCCGTAATAGGTCATGCGGCGGCCCAGCACCGCGGCATCCTGCTGACTCAGCATGACCCGCAACCACTCTTCATCGCCGTTGATGTAGGCCATGCGCATCTGGTTGGCAAGGGCAGCCTGCTGCTCAACTATTGCGGCTTGCTGAACTTCGGCCTCCGCCCGTAAAGCCGTTTCACGCCGCTTTGCGGCCGCGCTCTTTTCCCGAGTTTGCTGTAACTGACGGCGCGCGGACTGCTCAGCTTTTTCTACTTCTTGCAGGGCCTGTTCGGCACGACTCTTGCGGCTGCCTTCATTGCGCAATTCGACCTGCAAGGCCTCAATGCGCTCCCGCACCGCTTCTAGCTCTGCGGCTGTGCGCGCGCGCTCGTCCGCTGCGGCTGGCAGCGTGATAAGGAGCAGCAAAAAGAGAAACGCGCTAAGGCACCGATCCATGGCGCACCGAGTTTAGCACCTTGGAAAAGCGGTCGATGAGGTGAAAATGATCTGCCCCGGAGGGGGTATAATCCGCGCCCATTGTCAGGAGTCAATATGGACGCACTCGTCGAATTTGCCAACAACAACCTGTTGCTCGTCACCGGGCTGGTCGCCAGCGGTCTGGCAGCCGCTTTTTATGAACTCAGGCTGAAAGCTCGCAATGTCGCGAGCATCAGCGTCCCGTTGGCGGTGCGCATGATCAATCAGGGCGGGCGGGTTATTGATGTGCGTCCGGCCGACAAGTTTGCCGCCGGGCATATCGTGGATGCCCGGAACATCGAACGCGAGGCCTTGCTTCAAAGCCCCGACCAGATAAAGGGCAAAAATGCTGTGCTGGTTTGCGACACCGGTGCAGAAAGCGGTGAATGTGCAGCCCGACTCCGCAAGGAGGGCTTGGAGAATATATTCAGCTTGCGAGGCGGGCTGGACGAGTGGCGCAAAGAGAATCTACCGCTGGTTGGCGCAGACTGAATCGGCTAATGAGCCCGTCCGCTACTGTAAAAATCTATACCCGCCCTGGCTGTTGGTTTTGCAGCTCGGCACGCGAACTTTTGCAACAAAAGGGCGTGGCGTTTGAGGAGATCAATATCAGCGGTCAACCCGCCTTGCGTCATGAAATGGAAGAACTGAGCGGGGGTTACACAGTACCGCAAATATTTATTAATGATCGTCCCGTCGGCGGCTACAGCGATATCGCCGCGCTCGATAAGCGCGGCGAACTGGACGCACTTCTCGGCGCACCCCACGGCTAACGGAGCAACACAAAAATGAGCGAACAAAACCCCGCGGGGAAACGCGCAACCAACGGCAACGGTTCCGGCAATGGTGCCGATCACGGCAACAAACCGGCTCCGCAAACATTTTCCCTGCATCAGATATATGTAAAGGATTTATCGCTGGAAGCGCCCAGTACCCCGCAAATTTTTAGAGACACGGCCGTCGAACCGGAAACGGAACTGAATATACGCAACAGTCATCTGGCGCTGGACAACCATAACTTCGAGGTCGTGCTGAATATCACCGTGCATGCAAAACAGGCAGAGAAAACCATATTTCTGGTTGAGTTGCAGCAGGCCGGCATTTTTGTCATTAACGGCTTTACCCCCGAACAAACCGCTCAGCTGCTGGGCACTCAGTGCCCGGCGACGCTGTTCCCGTACGCGCGGGAAACCATTTCCACCCTGGTCGGCAAAGGCGGCTTTCCGCCGCTCATACTTCAGCCCATTAACTTTGAAAGTCTGTATGCTCAGGCGCAGGCAAAAGGTCAGCAGGGCGCTCAAGCCTGACGGAGCGAGTCGTGAATACGCCTGTGAAAATGCGCACGGCAGAAATCGGCGTCATCGGTGCCGGCTCATGGGGCACAGCACTCGCCATTCAACTCGCGCGCGCCGGTCAGAAACCCGCCTTATGGGGCCGTGAGCCTGAAGTGATCAAAGCACTGACAGAAAAGCGCTGCAATACCGTTTTCCTGCCGGATATCCCCTTGCCAGATAATCTGGCTATAGAGCCAAACCTTGAACATTTAGTGGCGCGGAATCGTGACCTGCTGGTGTGCGTGCCGAGTCACGTATTCCGGCAAGTATTGGAATCTATTCGCCCGCATTTGCAAAAAAACGTCCGGATAGCCTGGGCGACCAAAGGTTTCGAACTATCCTCCGGCAAATTGCCTCATCAGGTGGCACACGAAACACTGGGTATAGAAGTACCGCTCGCAGTGGTGTCCGGGCCGACGTTTGCCCGCGAAGTGGGCCTCGGGCTTCCGACCGCAATGACGGTCGCAGCGACCAACGCCGATTTTGCCGATGAACTGGCGTGGCGCTTTTCGGGCAAAAACTTCCGGGCCTACACCTCGACCGACATGGTCGGGGTCGAAGTAGGGGGCGCGGTTAAGAACGTGCTCGCCATTGCGACCGGCATGTCGGACGGCCTGGGTTTCGGCGCCAATACGCGTGTCGCGCTGATCACACGCGGTTTGGCAGAAATGACACGTCTGGGGATCGCTTTAGGCGCGAATGCCGACACTTTTTCCGGGTTGTCCGGCATGGGCGATCTGGTCTTGACCTGCACCGATGACCAGTCTCGCAACCGCCGCATGGGGCTGGCACTAGCGGCGGGCAAGAGCGTCGACGAAACCTGCGCCGAAATCGGGCAGGTGGTGGAAGGCGTCAAGGCAGCAGCCGCGGTACACAAGGTCGCACACGATCTGGGCGTGGAAATGCCCATTTGCGAACAAGCGTATCGGATTCTGTATGAGGGGGCTGCGGCGCAGGAAGCTGTTGCCGCGCTGATGCAGCGCGAAGTCAAGTCGGAAGACTGACGCCCAAAAAAAACAAGCGCCGGAGCCGTCCCTGGCTGCCTGCACGCTATGGGTCTAATTTAGCGTAACGAATGAAGTTTTATTGTGACTTGTGTCACATTGTGAAGCGTTCAGTCATGATTTTCAGTCCGATTATTGCCCGCCAATAAAATCCTGCTGTCGCCACGCTTCATAGATCACGATTGCAGCCGAATTCGAGAGATTAAGACTGCGATTGTCCGGGCGCATCGGAATGCGCAGACGCTGATCGGCAGGCAGGGCGTCGAGCGTTTCCTGCGGCAAACCACGCGTTTCAGGGCCAAATAAAAACGCATCGCCCGCGCGATAAATGACATCGCTGTAATTGCGCTTGCCGCGGGTCGACAGTGCAAAGATCCGGCGACCTTTGAGCGCGGTCAGGCAGTCCTCCAGTGTGTCGTGCTGCGTGATTGCAGCAAATTCGTGATAATCAAGCCCGGCACGGCGCATACGCCGGTCGTCCAGTTCGAAACCCAGCGGGTGTACGAGGTGCAACGTAGTGCCGGTGTTGGCACAAACGCGTATGATGTTGCCCGTGTTCGGGGGTATCTCCGGCTGATAAAGAATCAGATCAAACACGCCTGTAGCTCACTAAAGCACTATGCCAGATAGCAAAAACAACACTGACACTCATAAACTCCCCGGCTCACTGGCCACCGGGTTTTGTGGCATGACGATGAGTTCGCCCATCGTGTTGCTGTCAGGCTGCGTGGGTTTCGGCGAAGAATACACCCGTGTGGCGGGTTTCTCGAACCGCGATGCCGGAGCTATCGTATTAAAGGGCACCACGGGCGAACCTCGCCTGGGCAACGCCCCACATCGGGTCTACGAAACACCCGCCGGCATGCTGAACGCCATCGGGCTGCAAAACCCGGGCGTGGACAAAGTCGTTGACGACATACTGCCCACCCTCGACTTCAGCGAAACCCGCTTCATAGCCAACGTATGCGGTTCCACCGTTGACGAATACGCTCGCGTAACCAAACGGTTTGATGATTCGCCGATTGATGCGATCGAAATTAATATTTCCTGTCCGAACGTCAAAGAAGGCGGTGTGTCTTTCGGTAACGACCCGGATATGTCTGCGCGAGTGGTTGAAGCCTGCCGGGCAAATACGCGCAAGCCAATTATCACCAAACTGTCGCCGAACCAGACCGACATTCAGGAGAATGCTCGCCGCTGTATAGAGGCAGGTACCGATGGGTTCGCGGTAATCAACACGCTGATGGGCATGGCAATTGATGTCCACAAGCGCGCGCCGGTTATTGGCAACATTCAGGGCGGCTTGTCGGGGCCGGCCATCAAGCCTATTGCGCTGTTAAAAGTAAAGCAGGTCTACGAAGTCACGCGCCGGCATAACATTCCGATCATCGGACAGGGCGGGGTCACATCCGCCCGTGATGCGCTGGAGTTTATCATCGCAGGCGCTTCTGCTGTGGGCGTCGGCACGGCGCTTTTCTACGATCCGCTTGTCTGCAAAGCCATCAACGCGGGCATCGCGGAGTATCTTGCCGCCAATCATTTCAAATCGGTTGCAGCACTGGTGGGCAGCATGCATGCTCCGGATGATGAGCTGGATGAAGCCGTTTCGGGCTAAATGCCGGTTCAATACCCTCAAAATTCACTTCAGGAAAATTAGCAAGGAATAAACATGAGTAAACAATGGTCGAGCCCGCCGGAAATGCAGATCGATGCGGACGGCAATTACACCGTATCGATGGAAACGAACAAAGGCACAATAGAGCTGGAGTTGTATGCTGCCGCGGCCCCGAAAACCGTTAATAACTTTGTATTCCTTGCGCGGGAAGGTTTCTACGACGGCGTCATTTTCCACCGGGTTATTGCCGATTTCATGATTCAGGGCGGCGATCCGACCGGGACCGGGACAGGTGGCCCGGGCTATCGCTTCGAAGATGAGTTCGAGGGCAACCCGCATCAGCATGAGCGCGGCTCATTATCCATGGCCAATGCAGGCCCGGGCACCAACGGCAGCCAGTTCTTTATTTGCCACGGGCCGCAGCCTCATTTGAACGGTCGTCACACGGTGTTCGGCAAAGTGACCGAAGGGCTCGATGTCGTTGACGCCATCGCAGCGGGTGACGAAATGATCAAAGTTTCGGTCGCGGGCTAGCGGGCCAAGTCAGCGTTAATTTCCCCATCCTGCGGGATTCACTCCGTAATACCGTTCGAGTTGCGCATACAAGCCGGGTAGTTGCGCCTTCATTTGCAGCCCCCGCTCAAAGAATGCTTCGGATGCAACAGCGAAAAATTCGGCCGGGGAAGTGGTCCCGTATTCATCGAGGACACGGTTTCTGCGGCGGGCCGCGCGCTCGACCAGATCAGCAAACTCCCGGGTCATGATCTGCG
Organism: Gammaproteobacteria bacterium; assembly: GCA_030426355.1. Lineage (GTDB taxonomy): Bacteria > Pseudomonadota > Gammaproteobacteria > Steroidobacterales. Next base: position 160,340 of record JAUHYQ010000003.1, on the reverse strand, counting down.
CCCAGTCCGGGTAGTCCCCATGGCGGCGCAGCACCGGCAAACCGTCCATGGGGCCGTTTTGTTCGTCAAGCTTGTGGGCGAACTCATGGATCACGACGTTGTGTCCGTCGCCAGGATTATCAATGCCCCGCAGCACGTCTGCCCAAGACAGGATCACCGGGCCGCGCCGCCAGGATTCGCCAAGCCGAACGGACAGGCCCTCGTGAACAACGGCCCCATCCTGCGCTATCTCTGGCGCAACAAAGGCTTCCGGATAAAGAATAACCGTACGGGAACCCGGGAAGCGCGGGTTATCACGGTTCAGCAACAACAGGCAGGCATTGCCCGCCACCGTCAGGCGCATTTCATCGGTAACCGCAAGGCCGCCAGAGCCGAAAAAGTTCTTGTCATTCAGGAATACGTTCACCAGGCCCTGCAGCCGAAGCTGCAAGTCAGACGGCAACCGCTGGTAAAGCGGCATGCGCCGGCGCAACACCTCGAGCAAACTCGGCTCGAGCGGCTCGCTGGCAAGCTGCAGGAAATGGCGCCGACGGGCCCGATGGCGAAGCCGCCAGACTGTAAGGGCAAGACAAAGAACAGTGACGGCAACAAGTAAAAGGTTCATACGATTTACCGCGCTAAGCGGCGCCTGCGGTTAGCCCAACCCCAGGTCTTTAATCTTCCGCGTCAGCGTGTTGCGACCCCAACCCAGCAATCGGGCCGCATCCTGCTTGCGACCGCCAGCCGCCTGCAGTGCCGCCACAATCAGCGCTTTTTCAAACTGCGGCTGCGCGTCATCCAATAACGGCGTGGCGCTACCGTTGGCCAGGCGGCTTGCCGCCCACCGCGACAATTCACTTGTCCAGGCACTGCTTCGATCCTTGCTGGCTGTGCCGGCAATTTCCGCAGGCACATCGGATGCACAAATTTCGTTTCCGGGTGAGGTCACGATCATGCGTCGCGTCGCATTGACCAACTGCCGCACATTGCCCGGCCAGTCAAATCGCGTCAACAACCGCAGTGCTTCATCGCTTATGCTCTTGCGCGGCACACCCAGCTCATCGCTCGACTTTTCCAGATAGTGACTGACCAGCATGGGAATATCTTCGCGCCTTTCGCGCAGGGGCGGTGTGTTTATGCGCATGACATTCAGGCGATGATAGAGATCTTCTCTAAACCGGCCTTCCTGCACAGCGGTTTCGAGATTCTGATTAGTGGCGGCAATAATCCGCACATCGACATGAATTGCCTTCTGGCCGCCCACGCGATAGAACTCGCCCTCGGCGAGCACGCGTAACAAGCGGGTTTGCAGATCGGTCGACATATCGCCGATTTCATCAAGAAACAGGGTTCCACCGTGCGCCTGCTCGAAACGGCCGATGCGTTGTCTGTCGGCACCCGTAAACGCGCCGCGCTCGTGCCCGAACAATTCCGATTCCAGCAGCTCCGCCGCAATCGCTGTGGTATTAAGCGCCACGAACGGCGCATTTACCCGCGGGCTGTGTTCGTGCAGCGCACGTGCGACCAGCTCCTTCCCGGTTCCCGACTCGCCGGTAATCAACACCGTCATGCTGGCGCGTGATAATCGACCGATGGTCCGGAACACGTCCTGCATGGCCGGTGCCTGACCCACCATGCCGGACATGCCCCGGGTAATTTCCGCTGCGCCGCCCGCCTTTCTTGCGCGGCCTGCCGCAGCGGCGCGGTTCACCAGAGACACCGCATCATCCACGTCAAAAGGCTTTGGCAAATATTCGAACGCGCCGGACTGATAAGCCGCAACAGCGCTGTCCAGATCGGTATGCGCCGTGATCACAATAATCGGTAGATCAATATTCATGGCCGCGATATGACTGGAAAACTCCAGTCCGTCCATACCGGGCATGCGGATATCGGTGATAAGCACATCCGGCCTTTCAAGTGCGAGCTCGTCCAGAGCCGCATGCGGGTCGGCAAAGCCGCGCACATGCATGCCGTCGCGCTGCATGGCTTTCTCCAGAACCCAACGGACCGAATCGTCATCGTCAACGATCCAGACACTTTGTTTTGGGGCTTGATTCATGATGCCGCCACTGCTGCCAGGCGTTCTTCCGACACGGGCAAGCTCACCGAAAAAATCGTCTTGCCGGGACGGGAAACGAACTCAATCAGTCCGTCGTGGCGATTAACCAGTTCCTGAGCCAGCGGCAAACCAATGCCAGTGCCGTCCTTGCGGCCTGTCACCAAAGGGTAAAAAATAGTCTCGGCGATGTCCTCGGGCACGCCGGGGCCGTCGTCTTCAACATCCACGACTACGACCAGGCGGTGCACGCGATTACTGAGCACCTGGTTGGTGCCGACACGCGTCCGCAACACAACTCTGCCCACACCGTCGTTTGCCTGCGCCGCGTTGCGCGCCAGATTGAGAAAGGCCTGAGTCATTTGGTCCCGATCCAACAATAGATCCGGCAAACTTGGATCGTAATCACGAACTAATTCCAGACCGGGAGTCTCACTGCTGACCAATCGCGCGACATGCTCGAGCACTTCGTGCAGGTTGATGCGTTGCAGTTTGGGTTGGCCGCCAGGGCCGAGCAGGCCAGCCACCAGTCCTTCCAAGCGGTCAGCTTCGCCAATGATCACCCGCGTAAATTCTCGCAGGGACGGATCCAGCTCGCCTTCGAGCAATTGCGCCGCGCCGCGCAGACCACCCAGCGGGTTGCGGATTTCATGCGCCAGCTGGCGCAGCATCCGCTGGCTGACACCGCGTTGCGCTACCAGCGCGCTTTCGCGATCCAGATGATGGCGCTGGGTAATATCAAACAACTCAATAATGAGCGTCTCGTTGCTGCCGTCGCCCGCCGGACTGACCCGCGTCGCCAGCTCAAGTTCACTGCCGTCACGCTGCGGTGCCATTATGCGCAACATTTCGCCGAAGCTCTGATTCTCTGCGCGCGCGCGGGCGCAGAGTGAAGCAATGTTATCAAGACCGGGCGTCAGGCCTGCAAACGGTCGGGTCAGGGCCCGGTTCGCACTGATGCCGAGCAGTCCCTCGGCAGCCGTGTTCAGGGCCATAACGCAATTGTTTGCGTCCAGCACCGCGACCGCGGTTGACAGTGAATCAAACAGTTTTTCGAAATCGGCGGGTGCGGCAGATTTACCCGCGATCTTTTTATGAGTCATGCCGGCGCACTGGTCCGACGAGAGCGTCAGTTGCTGACGTTGCTCTGTTTGTAGAAAAACGTCACCGGTGCGGACTGCTTCACCACGATGCCGTTCACGTCCAGTATCTCCGCCGAGATACGGTGCTCCCCGCGATACACCTCTGACAACTGCACGCTCATCGCTCGCGACGAACTCTCGTTGACCGGATTGCCATCGTAGTAAATTCGGACGCTGTGACCCGGTTTCAGCGCCGGACTCGAACTGACTGACACGGTGATAATGCCGCCGGTGTTCCAAATCGATTCCTCCTGCGTCGGGCTTACGATATCGAGCGCATCGTAAACAGCGACCGCTTCCGCCGCGGACGGTTCGACGGACGGAGATGAGGAAGAACGCGCAATGACGCCTGACGAAAACGCTTGCGCAGGATCAACATCGATCTGCTCGGCCCCATCACGCGGTACATCCGAGTAATGAACCTGACCGTTGCCATCTACCCAACGGTAGATCTGCTCGGCCAGGGCCGTGGCGGTTAACATCAGGCTGGAAACGACCAGCGCAGGTAAAAGCATGTGCTTGTGCATGGTCACAGCATAACGCCAAGCCGCCTGATGAGCCAACCCAACCTCCCGGGCTTGCGGCCCGGGAGGTTGGCCAGCTTATGTTTCATGCCTAAGGCCTACAGGCTGTAGTACATCTCGATTTCGCACGGGTGCGTGCTCATCCGCAGACGCTGAACTTCCTGGTTCTTAAGCTGCAGGTAAGCATCAATAAGGTCGTTATCGAACACATCACCCGCCAGCAGAAATTCGCGATCGTTGTCCAGCGCATCGAGCGCCTGATCCAGCGAATAGCAAACCGTTTTCAGCTGAGCCTCTTCTTCCGGCGGAAGATCATACAAATCCTTGTCCATGGCATCGCCGGGATGGATCTTGTTCTGTATGCCGTCAATACCGGCCATCAGCAAAGCCGAGAACGCCAGATATGGGTTAGCGGTGCTGTCCGGGAATCGAACTTCGATGCGACGCCCTTTCGGATTAGAAATAAAGGGAATACGAATCGAAGCTGAACGGTTGCGGGCCGAATAAGCCAGAATACACGGCGCTTCGAAGCCCGGCACCAGGCGCTTATAGCTGTTGGTTGAAGCGTTTGCGAAAGCGTTAATGGCCTTGGCATGCTTGATAACACCACCGATGTAATACAGCGCTGTCTCGGACAAACCACCGTAGCCGTCACCCGTGAAGATATTCTTGCCATCTTTCGACAAGGACTGATGCACGTGCATACCGTTGCCGTTATCGCCCACCAGCGGTTTCGGCATGAACGTAGCGGTCTTGCCGTAACTGTGTGCAACGTTCTGCACCACGTACTTGAGGATCAGCACTTCGTCGGCCTTCTTGACCAGCGTATTGAACTTGACGCCGATTTCGCCCTGACCGGCGGTGGCAACCTCGTGGTGGTGCACCTCTACGCCCAGGCCATACTCTTCGAGAGCCAGACACATGGCCGACCGAATGTCATGCTGCGAATCAACCGGCGGAACCGGGAAGTAGCCGCCCTTGATGCCGGGACGGTGACCGATATTGCCATCGGCGTGCTCGGCATCGCCCTGCCATGCACCTTCCGATGAATCCACCTTGTAGCTGCAGCCGTTAACGTCATTGCGAACCTTAACGTCGTCAAAAATGAAGAACTCATTTTCGGGGCCGAAATACGCGGTATCAGCGATGCCGGTGGAAGCCAGATATTCTTCTGCACGACGCGCGGTCATGCGCGGACAACGGTTGTAGCCCTGCATGGTGGACGGTTCGTAGACATCACAACGGATGTTTACGGTGGTGTCGTCGGTGAAAATGTCAACCACGGCTGTATCCGCGTCAGGCATTAAAATCATGTCGGATTCATTGATGCCTTTCCAACCCGAAATTGAAGAACCGTCGAACATTTTGCCTTCGGTAAAAAAATCTTCGTCAATTGTGCTGGCAGGTACGGTGACGTGCTGTTCCTTGCCCTTGGTATCTGCGAAACGCAAATCAACGAACTTGGTATCACTCTCTTTCAGCATTTTGAGTACATCGGCTGATGTCGTCATGCTTGATCTCCTCCGGAGATAAACTCCACTGGGGTTACTAAATACGGTTAAAAAAACCAGTTATTTGAAATCGGCGGACAGAGCCACAGGCATAGCCAATGGCCCGGTAACCAGAGCAAGCATTAGTGCACAAAGCGTGCCAATCGTATGTCAGCGCTAAGAGACTGTTTTTTATGCTTCTTTTTCGAGCGCGCCCGAATTTCCTGCGCTATTCTAGTGCATTAGCGCGAGCTTTTGCACGTTTTTAGTGCAGGCTTTCCGGTTAAGCCCGCCCGTGGCCCTTTACTTCGGGACGTTCGCATCGGCATCCATGCCTCATGCTCACTGTGGCCTCGACTCTCTTTCGCTATCCCTGCTTCGCTCGCCTCGGACACCCGCTCAGCAAAGGGCCACGGGCAGGCTCAACCCGACAGCTGACACTATATAAAAGGGTCAATAACGCCAAAAATTGCTAAACTTCGCGCCTTTCAAGGCTTTGGACTGCACTCCGGTGACTTTTCAGGATCTCATTTTGTCGTTACAGCGCTACTGGGCCGATCAGGGCTGCGTGGTGTTGCAACCCTTCGATGCACCGATGGGGGCCGGCACCTTTCATCCGGCCACTTTTTTGCGGTCCATCGGGCCGGAGCCCTGGAGCGCGGCGTATGTGCAGCCCAGCCGCCGACCGACGGACGGTCGCTACGGCGACAATCCTTTCCGGTTGCAGCACTACTATCAGTTTCAGGTGGCTCTGAAGCCGTCGCCCGACAATATTCAGGATTTGTACCTGAATTCGCTGCGGCATCTGGGCATAGACACGGCCGTGCACGACATACGCTTTGTGGAGGACAACTGGGAATCGCCCACGCTGGGTGCCTGGGGTCTGGGCTGGGAGGTGTGGCTGAACGGCATGGAGGTCACGCAATTCACCTATTTTCAGCAGGCGGGCGGGCTGGACTGCAAACCCGTCACCGGCGAGATCACCTACGGCCTTGAGCGCATCGCCATGTACTTGCAGGACGTCGAGAGCGTATTCGATTTAGTTTGGACGGAAGGTCCGGCCGGTCGCGTGACTTACGGCGACGTTTTTCATCAAAATGAAGTGGAAATGTCGCGGTTCAATTTTGAGGAAGCGGATGTGCCGGTGTTGTTTGCTCGCTTTGACGAGGCCGAACGGCAATGCAACGCGCTCATCGAAAAAGGCCTGGCCTTGCCGGCCTACGAATACGTGCTGGATGCATCGCACAATTTTAATTTGCTTGACGCGCGCAAGGCGATTTCGGTTTCCGAACGGCAACGCTACATTCTGCGGGTGCGCACGCTGGCACGCGCCGTGGCACAAACTTACTACGACGGCCGCGCCTCGCTGGGCTTCCCGATGCTGGCGAACAAGGACAAAGCGTCATGACGGCCGCCGACTTTCTGGTTGAGCTCGGCACCGAGGAATTGCCACCGAAAGCGCTGCTGACACTGCGGGATGCGTTCACCGCCGGCATCCTGCAGGGGCTGACGGAAGCGAATCTGCAACACGGCGAAGTACAAGGTTTCGCAACACCGCGAAGGCTCGCCGTCTGCGTGAAGGAACTGACCAGCCAGCAAGCCGCACAGGAAATCGAAAACCGCGGACCCCCGGTGCGCCTCGCTTTTGACGACAACGGCAACCCCACGAAAGCCGCCGAAGCCTTTGCCGCCAAATGTGGGGTCAGAGTAAATCAGCTGTCGCGCACAGAAACCGACAAGGGCGAGTGGCTCTACTACAAAGGCCGCAGCGAAGGTGTGGCCGCAGCAGAGCTTATACCGGCCATCGTCGACAAGGCGCTGGCGGCATTGCCCATACCTAAACGCATGCGTTGGGGCGCCAGTGACACAGAATTTGTTCGGCCCGCACACTGGCTAGTCATGATGCACGGTGACACCGTGATTCCGGCAACGGTGCTTGGGCTGAAGGCCGGCAACCAAACCTTCGGCCATCGTTTCCACAGCCCCGGTGCCATTACCGTAACGGCGCCGGCGCACTATGCAGACATACTCGAACAACAGGGCAAGGTGATTGCTGATTTCGCCGCCCGCCGGGCGCGGGTGGTTACAGCCGCGCACCAGGCCGCCGCTGAACTCGGCGGCGAAGCGTTACTGCATGATGAAGTGGTTGACGAGGTAACCGCGCTGGTTGAATGGCCTGTGCCGGTTGCGGGGCGTTTCGATGAAACTTTTTTGCGCTTGCCACGGGAAGTATTGATTTCCACCCTGCAAGACCATCAGCGTTATTTTCCTGTGATCGATGGCGAGCATGAGCTCAAAGCGGCGTTCATAACGATCAGTAACATTGAAAGCACCCAGCCTGCTGAAGTGCGTCGTGGCAACGAGCGCGTGGTGCTGCCGCGGCTGGCCGATGCAGCGTTCTTCTGGGATCAGGACGGGCGCAGCAAGCTGGCCGACAGAATAGATGCCCTTGACAGCGTCGTCTACCAGCAGGGGCTTGGCAGTTTGCGCGACAAATCAGCGCGGGTTGCAAAACTTGCCGCAGCATTAACCGGCATCAGCAACGCTGACCCGGCCAACGTTGCCCGAGCGGCGCTACTGAGCAGAACCGATCTGTTAACAGATATGGTGGGAGAGTTTCCCGAGCTGCAAGGTCGAATGGGCTATTACTATGCAAGCAATGACGGTGAAGATGAGCAAGTTGCGATAGCGCTTGAAGAGCAATATCTGCCGCGACACGCGGGCGACCGTTTACCGCAAACAGCGGTGGGCCGAACGCTGGCCGTAGCCGATCGACTCGATACCCTGGCCGGAGTTTTCGCCCTGGGAAAGAAGCCCACAGGTAACAAAGACCCGTTTGGATTGCGCCGGCAGGCGCTCGGGCTTATACGGATTATCGTCGAAGGCGGGCTGGACGCCGATTTGCCCGATTTGCTGGACCTCGCGGCGCAACTTCAACCTGAACAGACCAACAAGCAGGCACCGGCGCAAAGCGATGTTGCCCGGACAGTGCATGACTTTGTTATGGATCGCTTACGTGCATGGTATCTGGACGGCCACGCTCCCGGATTTAGCAAGGGTGACGTCAGCCCGGAAATGTTTGCTGCTGTACTTGCGCGCAATCCGCGATCACTGCTCGATTTCCATGCCCGGATTAACGCGGTGCGAAACTTCATGCAGCACGACAGCGCTGTCAGTCTCGCCGCAGCCAACAAACGCATCGCCAATATTCTGCGCAAAGCCGACGATAGTGTCGGGACTAAAACATCGGCCGTTGATACCGGGCTGTTCGAGAGCAACGTCGAACAGCAGTTGTATGAAGCCATTGAGGGGTTGCGCGCCGAGCACGGCCGCGACCTGGAAAGCCGCAACTATGAAGGCCTGTTGATCCGCCTGGCCGGATTGCGAGAGCCCGTCGATAACTATTTTGATGACGTCATGGTAATGACTGACGACGATCGTCAACGCAATAACCGGCTCGCGCAATTAAGCGCGTTGCGAACGCTTTTTTTGGATGTCGCTGATATTTCGCAGCTATGACCCCGAGCCTGCCGAAAGTTGTCATTCTGGACCGCGACGGTGTTATCAACGAGGATTCAGACGCCTACATCAAGTCCGTGGATGAGTGGGTGCCTGTACCCGGGAGTCTCGAGGCCATCGCGCGGCTGCACAAAGCCGGCATTCTGTTAGGCATTGCCACTAACCAGTCCGGCGTTGGCCGGGGGCTGTTTAGCATCGACACGCTGTGTGACATTCATCGGCACATGCTGCAGGAGATTGTCGAGCACGGTGGCTTTGTACAGCATATTTTCTATTGCGTGCACACACCGGAAGACGGTTGTGACTGCCGTAAACCCAAGCCGGGTCTGCTCTATCAGGCTGCCGAGTACTTCGCCTGCGGTCTGGGCAACATGACTTATGTCGGCGATAAAGTATCGGACATTCAGGCGGCTCGCGCGGCCGGTGTGCGACCGGTGCTGGTGCGTTCCGGCTACGGTGCCAAAACCGAACAGAACATGGATGCGTCTGAACTCCCGCCGGTTTACGACGACCTCGCAGCATTTACCGACGCGCTGCTCGGGCACAAGCCATGAGGTTTCTGCGCTTCCTGCTTTTTAACATCGTTTCATGGATTACAGTGATTATCTGGGGCACGGCTACGTTGCTGGTGACGCCCTTCGGGCATCGCTATGCATACGCGGTCGCGCACCACTGGGTTGGCATCATTCGCTATTTTCTGAAGGGAATCTGCAGGCTCAGTTATCGCGTTGAAGGTAAGGAGCATTTTCCGGATCAGCCCTGCGTGATGTTTATCAAACATTCGTCCGCGCTGGAGACCTTTGTGCAGATTGGCGAGTTTCCGCGGGCCTGTTGGGTACTAAAGCGGGAACTGCTCTGGGTGCCATTCTTTGGCTGGGCCCTGAAGGCTCTGCGCGCCATTGCCATCGATCGTTCTGCCGGCAGCGCGGCTGTCAAACAGGTGGTCGATCAAGGCACGCAGAGGCTGGCCGAAGGCATCTGCGTATCGGTGTTCCCGGAGGGCACCCGCATGCCGCCGGGCGAGACCAAACGCTATGGAATAAGCGGCACCTTGTTGGCGCAGGTAAGTGGCGCATACATCGTGCCCATCGCGCACAATGCGGGCTATCACTGGCCGCGACGCGCCCGGGGAATCAAGCCGGGTGAGGTGGTGTTCGTGGTCGGACAGCCGGTAACCGTGGGCAATCGCGACCTGCGGGAGGTCAACGCCGAAATCCAGAACTGGATGGAGAAAGAGGTCGAACGTATAGTCAGTCTGAGCTAAGGGGGGAATAGCCATGACCGACTCGACCTTTCCGGTAAAGACCATATTACTGGCCGCGGCGGCTGCGCCGATTTCATACGGTGTGACATTGATGCGCAAATCGGTGCCGGGAGCAATAGCGCTGATCGCCGGTTATCTGTGCATTATGGGGCTTGTTTTTGCCACCAGTCTGGAAATGCTTTCCAGCCGGTTGGTTTCAGCTGCCGGCTTTGTGGTCTGCTTTGCAGCCATCATCTATGGCTATACCCTGCTGGCCATCACCTTCCACCGTATATTTTTATTAGGCGCGCGGGCCGTCCCCGGCATCGGCATAACCGGCTGGACACACAGGGAAACCCGGTTTTTTGGCTGGGGGCTGGCCATCGGATTGCTGATGATAGTCGTCGCCGTGCCGCTGGTTTTTCTGTTGGGAGCAATTTTGGCCGGCAATGCTGGCGACATTTTGGCCGACGAGGAGGTTGGGCCGGGTGCAACCCTGGCGTTTTACGCCGCCGTGCTTCCCTTGGTCTATGTGATCAGCCGCTGGTCATTCATCTTTCCGGCAACCGCGACAGACTCCAGACCCAGCCTGGGTTGGGCCTGGCACTTTAGCCAACGCTACCACTGGCAGGTGTTTCTGGTTGTCGGTTTATCGACGCTGATCATTGAAGTGGCAACGGAACTTCTCGCTGCCGTGTTGCCGGCCTGGTTGGCCATCGTGTTCAATGTAGTGATCGGCGTATACCTGGGTGTATTTGGCATCGCCGTATTGTCCTTCAGCTACGGCTTTCTGAAAGATGCGCAACCTGACTTGTTACCGCCCGGTATAGACGAGGCGGCCTGAATATTTACGCCCGCCAATAAAGCGTCGAAAATTAAACGTCGAGATTTTCGACAGTCAATGCGTTGCGCTCGATAAACTCGCGGCGTGGCTCAACATGATCGCCCATCAATGTGGTGAATATTTCATCCGAACTGACAGCATCTTCGATGCGCACTTGCATCAGGCGGCGGCTTTCGGGATTGATGGTGGTTTCCCATAGCTGGTCCGGGTTCATTTCACCCAGACCCTTATAGCGCTGGATACTCTGGCCCTTGCGAGCCTGCTGGAGCAACCACTCCATGGCATCACGGAAACTGTCGATATCCTGACGCTGCTCGGCGCGCTGCACATAGGCGCCCGGTTCAACCAGACCTATTAACTCATTGCAGAGCGCGCCAATTTGCCGATATTCCGGCGAACTAAAGAACTGGGCCGGGATTTCGCTGGTCATCTCGACGCCATGCCGACCCCGATGCAATAAAATTCCCTGCGCCGCGCCCTGATCATCTGCTTTCACACTAACGGCCCAGCTGCCGCCTTCGCCGTTGAGTGTCTCTTTAAGTGCTTCTTCGAGGCGCTCAGCCCAATTTTGCGTTAAGTCGGCATCCTGCAACGCTGCTTCATCCAGCGCCGGCAATTTGAGCAGCTGATCCAGCACCGTGCGGTCATAGCGCGATGACAGACGACCAATGATACTCATAACATTCATATGCTGCTGAGCCAGAGTTTCCAGCGCCGTTCCTGTGATGGGCGGTGCGCCGGGTGAAATATGCAGCTCGGTTTTTTCTAACGCGACGTTAAGCAAATACGCATTCAGTTCTGCGTCGTCTTTAACGTAGTGCTCCTGTTTGCCGCGTTTAACTTTATACAACGGCGGCTGCGCGATATAAATGTAGCCGCGCTCAATAAGTTCGCGCATTTGACGATAGAAAAAGGTCAGCAACAAGGTGCGGATGTGAGAGCCGTCAACGTCAGCATCGGTCATGATAATGATGCGGTGATAACGCAATTTTTCGACGTCGAAATCGTCGCGACCGATGCCCGTGCCAAGCGCGGTGATTAACGTGCCGACTTCCTGGGATGACAGCATTTTGTCGAAGCGTGCTTTCTCGACGTTAAGAATCTTGCCTTTAAGCGGCAACACGGCCTGAGTCCGGCGATCACGCCCCTGTTTGGCCGAACCGCCGGCGGAATCGCCCTCGACGATAAACAGCTCTGACAAGGCCGGGTCTTTTTCCTGACAGTCGGCGAGTTTTCCAGGCAAACCTGCGATATCCAGAGCGCCCTTGCGGCGGGTCATCTCCCGGGCTTTGCGCGCAGCTTCGCGCGCCCGTGCCGCATCAATGATCTTCGAGGCAATTATTTTTGCTTCGGTGGGATGCTCCAGCAAGAACTCCTCAAGCTTGGCGCTCAGGCAAGTCTCGACAACGCCTTTCACTTCACTCGAAACCAGCTTGTCTTTGGTTTGAGAAGAAAACTTCGGGTCAGGCACTTTCACCGACAGCACCGCTGTCATACCCTCGCGCGAATCATCACCGCTGGTCGCAATTTTATCCTTGCGCGAATTCAGTTCTTTCTCGATGTAACCGTTCAGCGTGCGGGTCAATGCTGAGCGGAAGCCGGCCAGATGCGTGCCACCATCGCGCTGCGGGATGTTGTTGGTAAAGCAAAACATGTTTTCCTGGTAGCCGTCGTTCCACTGAATAGCGGTTTCGACAACCACGCCGTCTACCTCGCCCGTGAAATGGATGACGTTGGGGTGCAGGGGCGTTTTGTTGCGATTCAAATGTTCGACGAAGGCGCGGATGCCGCCCTCAAACTCAAAGAGATCTGTTTTGCCGTCACGCTCGTCCTTGAGGTGAATGCGGATACCGGAATTCAGAAATGACAGCTCACGCAAACGACTTGCCAGAATGTCGTAATGAAATTCGACGTTGGTAAAGATCTGGTTACTGGGCTTAAAGCGTATGGTTGTTCCTGTCTTATCAGTAGCGCCGGTTTGCTGCAGCGCCGCAATCGGCTCGCCCATGCGGTATAGCTGTTCGTGTTTTTGGCCGGACTTGTAAATCGTCAGTTCCAGTTCTTCTGACAACGCATTCACGACGGACACGCCCACCCCGTGCAGTCCGCCGGAGACCTTGTAGGAGTTGTCATCGAACTTACCGCCCGCGTGCAGCACGGTCATGATCACTTCGGCGGCGGAACGCCCCTCTTCGGGGTGCATGTCCACAGGAATACCCCGCCCGTCATCGGTTACGGTTACGGATTCGTCGCTGTGGATGATGACCTGTATTTCGGAACAGTGGCCGGCCAGGGCCTCGTCAATTGAGTTATCGACAACCTCAAAAACCATGTGATGCAAACCCGTGCCGTCATCGGTATCACCGATGTACATTCCCGGTCGTTTACGCACAGCTTCAAGGCCTTTTAAGACCTTGATATTACTGGAATCATATTGGTTTTCTGTGGCCATCTGGACGCCCTTGAAACGAACGCCACATTATAAGCTAAAAGGGCCTGTCAACGGTGCCTGAAAGCGACTTTATCTGGGCTCTTCAGGCGGTTTTAGCGGCTACAGCCGTGAGGATAATTTGCCGTGCTCCACGTGAAACATGAGGCCCTGATCCGACCACGGCAAGTCTTCCGGTTCGAGTGCCGTAACGAACATCTGCGCGGGAATACTGTGCAACAAGTCGAATAACCTGCCGCGATTATCACGGTCCAGTTCAGCAGCCGGATCATCAACCAGCAAAACCAGATCAGTCACCCCGTGATCGGCCACAAAACGCGTCTGCGCAATCACCAGGGTCGCAGCCAACAGTTTCTGCTGGCCGCGCGAGACGCGATAGCGCGCGCGCCGGTCATGGACGGTTACAGCAAGGTCTGCGCGGTGCGGACCCATCTGAGTGGAACCCATGGCGCGATCGCGTGCCCTGCTTTGGTGCAGGGCCTCGGACAGACTCTGGTCTTCAGGCCAGCCACGGTGATAGACACAAATAGAATCAAAAGGCAGTTTTTCGTGAACTATGGGCGATAATAGCGACAAATAGGCGTCGAAATACTCGCGGCGGCAGGCATCCACTTCTGTTCCCGCTGCGATTAACTCTGCGTCCCACGCCTGCACGCTGCTATCCGGCTGCCCCATTCGGAGCGCGGCGTTCCTTTGTCGCAAGGCTTGTTGATAACGACGCCAGCAACCCAAGAATGAATGTTTCACGTGAAACACTCCCCAATCCAAAAAACGCCGCCTAAACTCTGGGCCGCCCTGAATTAGGTTGTGTACCTCGGGGTCGATTGCCTGCACTGGAATAATGTTTGCCAAATCGGCTGCTGTGCCATTGCTGCCGTTAATACGGATGTGCCGCTCGCCTGCTGCCACCTCAATGCCGGCCCGATGCGTCTCCCCCGCAGCAAGAATTTCCCCAAACAAAGTGAAGCCTTTAGCGCCGGCCTTTATGAGCTCACGATTGCCACTCGCGCGAAACGATCGCCCGCGGCTCAAATAGTAGATGGCTTCCAGCAAGCTGGTCTTGCCGCTGGCATTGGGCCCTGAGATGAGATTAAGAACCGGGTCCGGCGCGAACTCCAGCTCTTCGAGACAACGAAAACCCCTGGCTTTGAACTGCTGCAGGCTCACACGCCGAAACCCGCGTGCCGCCGGCTAGAGCCGCATCGGCATGACAACGTAGAGGCTGTCCTTATCACCCGGAGCGCGCACCACACAGCTGCTGCCCGGATCCACCAGACCAAACTCAACCTGGCTATTCTCGACCGCCGACAGCGCATCCAGTAGATAATTGACGTTGAAGCCAATCTCCATGTCCTGGCCGCTGTAATCCACTTCAACTTCTTCCTCGGCCTCTTCCTGATCCGGATTATTGGCCTGAATCTTGATTTTGCCCTTCATAAACTCCAGGCGGACACCGCGGTATTTTTCGTTGGACAAAATTGCCGCGCGTTGCAAAGCGTGGCGCAGTGCGTCCCGGTCAGCCTTGAGTACGTTCCCGTCGGGCGACGGTATGACACGATCGTAATCGGGGAAACGGCCATCGATCAATTTCGACGTGAAGCGAATACCACCCAGCACCACTCGAATGTGATTTGTGCTCAACGACACGTCTGCGGCCCCATCGCCTTCCAGCAAGCGCTGTAATTCCATCACGCCCTTGCGTGGCACAATCACTTGCGACTTCGCGCCATCAGCACCGTCGAGTGCGGTATCACTCAACGCCAGGCGGTGGCCATCGGTAGCGACGGCACGCAGTTTGCCATTGCCCGTTTCCAGCAATAATCCATTCAGGTAATAGCGCACGTCCTGCTGCGCCATCGAAAAATGGGTGCGATCCAGCAAACGCCCCAACTCCGTTTGACCGATGGTGAACTGACGATCCATCGACGCGTCTTCAATTAGCGGGAACTCGGCTGCAGGCAAGGTCGACAACACAAATTTGCTGCGCCCCGACTGAATAGTCACCCGATCACCTTTAAGGCTCAATTTAACTTCAGGCCCATCTTCCAGTGCTCGGCAAATATCCAGCAGTTTGCGACCCGGTACCGTAATTTCCCCAGGCGTTGTCACCGTATCCACGACGCTGGTTGCCGACAACTCCACTTCCAGATCCGTTGCCGTCACTGTTAGTTGCCCGTCGTTGACTACCAGAAGAACATTGGCCAACACAGGCATAGTCTGACGACGTTCAACCACACCGATGACCGTTTGCAAAGGTCTTAAGAGCGATTCACGAGAGGTACTAAGCTTCATTCCTTCACCCGTATTTCAATAAATATATATTTTTATATTTAAATCTGTTGTTGTTACTGAGCCGCACTAAAAGTGTTTATAAAGACAAAATATAGCTTTAAAATCAACAACATATAAAACTTCTAACTTGTGGATAACCGGCATTTTTACAGCCACGTGGTGTGCATAAACTGTGTTAAAAAAACGCCGCTAAATTTATCCACAAGTTGTCCACGTCTGATCCACGCAACCGCGAACAACTTACTAAATTCGAACCCGATACTACGAAGACAAAGTCCGCAGTAGATTCTGATAATCCTCTCGCACGCGGTTATCGGCCTCTCTCAATTCCTTTACCTTGCGGCAAGCGTGCAAAACGGTGGTGTGATCACGTCCGCCAAATGCATCGCCGATTTCCGGCAGGCTGTGGCTGGTTAATTCTTTAGCCAGGCTCATGGCCATCTGGCGCGGTCGGGTAATGGAACGGCTGCGACTCTTGGACATTAAATCGGCAACGCGAATTTTGAAATAGCCGGCGACAGTACGCTGAATATTTTCGATGGTTACCAGTTTATCGTGCACCGCCAGCAAGTCTCGCAAGGCTTCTTTCGCAAAATCCAGTGATATGGGTTGCCCTGTAAAGCGCGAATTCGCCATCACCCGTCGCAACGCGCCTTCCAGCTCCCGCACGTTAGAGCGAATATGCTGGGCGATGAAAAACGCCACGTCTTCGGGCAAATCCACGTGCTCGGCCTCAGCCTTGGTCATCAAAATGGCAGCGCTGGTTTCCAGCTCAGGTGGTTCGATTGCCACCGTAAGACCCCAGCCAAACCGCGACGTGAGCCGTTGATCGAGGCCCGAAACTTCTTTCGGGTAGCGGTCGCAGGTCAGTACCACCTGCCGCTGACCCTCAAGTAACGCATTGAAAGTATGGAAGAATTCTTCCTGAGACTGCTGCTTCCCGGCAAAGAACTGTATGTCATCGATCAGCAAGGCATCCAGAGACCGGTAAGTTTGCTTGAACTGCGCGATGCGGTTGTGCTGCAAGGCTTTAACCATGTCACCGACGAATTTCTCGGAGTGCACGTACGCAACACGCGCCCCCGGGCGTCGCTCGCGGATAAGGTTGCCGATGCTATGCATCAGGTGAGTTTTTCCCAGCCCGACGCCGCCCTGAATAAACAGCGGGTTATAGGCCAGGCCAGGATTCTGCCCGACCTGCAGCGAAGCTGCGCGCGCCAGTTGATTGCTCTTGCCCTCAACATAGGTAGAGAAAGTGTAGGCGGGGTTTAGCGCCCCGCCTGGTACGGGCATGGTTGCAGCCTCTTCGCGCTGAGCAGCCTCCGGAACCGCTGTCTCGCGGTGATGCTGCCCTACTTCTATGCTGACGGCGCTGGCCGGCCAGTTCGTATGTCCGTCAACGACCTCGTTTATGCGGTGCCGGCAATTGGCATTGATCCAGTCAACAATGAAGCGGTTGGGTGCCAGCAAACGTAACCGGTCGGACTCCTCCACCGGCTGCAAAGGCCGCACATACATGTTGATTTGTTGCTCACTAAGGTCCGCTTGAAGAGCCTGAATACATTGATTCCATAGGGTGGTTTGCACGTTTGTGGATCCGGTCTCGATAGCTGTTAATTTTTGTTTTTTTGATGCAAAGCGGACGGGCAAGTCTATACCTCTTATGTTGAGTTATCCACAGGGCAGGAGCAGTATTGACAAGGTCTGAAGTGGCGCGTAACCTTCGCGCTCTTTTTTGGGACATTGTGCTCCCTACTTAATCAGCGCCCGAACCAGAACCGGCTTAGAACAAATGAAACGTACATATCAGCCCAGCCGTATCAAGCGTAAGCGTACTCATGGTTTCCGTGCTCGCATGGCCACCAAGGGCGGACGTGCAGTTCTTCGTAGCCGGCGCCAGAAAAAACGCGCCCGTCTTTCTCACTGATATTCGCAAGGATAGCCCGGGCGCGACAAGGAGGATGGTGCGACGTCCTCAAACAATTTCAGCTTCGGTCGCAATTCAAGGCTTATAAAGCCCGCTGAGTTTCAGCAGGTCTTTGCGGCTGCACGGCGCTCCGCCGATCGTTATTTCACGGTGCTTTATCGTTCGAATGGCGCGGATTTACCGCGCCTGGGATTCACGGTGGCGAAGAAAAAAATATCCACGGCAGTGGGCAGAAACCGGGTGCGGCGGCTGGCCCGGGAAAGTTTCCGGCTACAAAACCAGACATTGGGCGGGATAGACATTATCATTCTGCCCCAACATACCGCCGCCCAGGCATCCAACGCACAGCTTTTCGCCAGTCTGGAAAAACACTGGCAGCATTTGCAGCAGCGCGAAGACATGCCTCGTCGGCTCAAGGACAAGAATTAATGGATAACCAGCGCATTATTCTCTGGGGCCTGTTTGCGACCCTGGCATTCATCACCTGGACGGAGTGGCAACGCCAGACCCAACCCGAGCCGGTCATTGTGCCCGCCGCGGAGGTCACCGCTCCGGCCGCGCCCGGAGCAGCCCTGCCGATCGATAGTCTGCCTGCCCCGACTGCTGACAAGGTTGCCGGCGGCGATCCGTTGCCGGCGCAACCAGAGGCCGCCAAACCGGTTCCGACAGTGGCAAACATCGTTGTCCAAACCGATGTACTGCGCGTCGAGATCAGCCCCCGCGGCGGCACGCTGGTTAAAGCTGAATTGCTCAAGTATCCCGTCAGCAAAGAAGCGCCAAATGTTCCGGTCACGCTGTTCAGCGAACAATCTGCTGATCGTTACGTGTTGGAAAGCGGGCTGATCGACAGCAACAAATCGGGTCCGACGCACGACGCCATGCTCGTTACCGCAGCCAAAAACTATGAGCTGGCTGACGGCTTACAGACCCTGAGGGTGCCGCTGACCTGGCGTTCCGCTGACGGCGTGGCGGTGACTAAAACTTACACCTTCAAACGCGGTCGTTATGACATCGATCTTGATTACGAGGTTAACAACGGCAGCACCGCTGATTGGTTCGGGTTGACGTATTTGCGCATCAGCCGCCTGCACAACCCGCCGGAAAGATCCATGTTTGACGTGGATTCGTATTCCTTCAACGGGCCGGTTTACTACGATACGGAAAAATACGAAAAGATTGATCCGACAGAGCTTGCCGATGACCCACTCAATGTTACGGTCGCCGGGGGCTGGATTGCATCGTTGCAACATCACTTTGTGTCGGCCGCAGTGCCAGCCGCAAACGTCGAGTATCGTTATGACGCGAGTTTCGACAACGGCATCGCGGTGGTGCGCGCCAGCGGGGCGGAATGGCTAAAAGTGAAGCCCGGCGAGCAGGCTGTCTTTGAAGCAAAACTTTTTGCCGGCCCCAAAAACCAGAAGGCTCTCGAAGAAACGGCCAAGGGGCTGGCACTCACCGTCGACTACGGCTTGCTGGCGATCCTGGCACGACCGCTGTTCTGGTTGTTGCAACAGGTGCACGACTTTGTCGGCAACTGGGGCTGGGCCATTATTCTGGTTACCTTTTTAATCAAGGCCGCGTTCTATAAGTTGACCGAGGCCAGCGGCCGATCGATGGCAAAAATGCGCAAATTGCAGCCACGCCTGAAGGCTTTGCAGGAGCGTTATAAAGACGACCGGCAGCAACTCAGTCAGCACATGATGGAGCTGTATAAACGCGAAAAGGTAAATCCCGCCGCCGGCTGTCTGCCGATGCTGATTCAGATCCCGTTTTTCATCGCTTTTTACTGGGTGTTGCTTGAAAGCGTGGAAATGCGCCAGGCGCCGTTTGCTTTATGGATCACGGATTTGTCTTCCCGCGACCCCTTCTTTGTGCTGCCGTTATTAATGGGTGCAGCCATGTTCGTGCAGCAAAAATTGAATCCGGCGCCGCCTGATCCCATTCAGGCCAAAGTGATGATGTTTTTGCCCGTCATGTTTACGGTGTTCTTTGCCTTCTTCCCGTCGGGTCTTGTGCTTTACTGGTTAACGAACTCGGTGTTGTCGGTGCTGCAGCAGTGGAACATCAACCGCAAAATGCACGCGGACTGACGTCCGATACCATCGTTGCACGCGCCTCGGCGCCGGGCAGGGGCGGTGTTGCCGTTATTCGTGTATCGGGCACCGGCGTGCCCGACATAGCGACGCGAATGCTTGGGGAGTTACCCCCGCCGCGCTATGCCCGGCTGGGTGACTTTTTAGCCGCAGACGGCAGCGCCATTGATCAGGGTCTGGCGTTGTATTTTCCGGCGCCGCATTCGTTTACCGGCGAACACGTGTTGGAGTTGCATGCACACGGCAGCCCGGTGATCACCGAGATGCTCATTGAACGCATCTGTGCCCTGGGTGCGCGCCTGGCCGAAGCAGGGGAGTTCTCCAGCCGCGCATTTTTGCATGACAAGATTGACCTTGCTCAGGCCGAAGCCATTGCCGATCTGATCGACAGCGGTTCACGCGTGGCCGCACTGGCGGCACAACGGTCGCTGCAGGGCGAATTTTCTGCACTGGTGCATCGGCTTAACGATCAGGTCACGGCGTTAAGGGTCTACGTGGAAGCCGCGCTGGATTTTGCTGAAGAGGAAATCGATTTTCTTGATGACGCGGCTTTTTCGCGGCGCTTGGACACAGTGCGCGCTGCTTTTGAGTCGGTTGATCACACGGTTCGACAAGGTTGCCTGCTGCGCGACGGCGCAACCGTGGTACTGGCGGGCCGGCCCAACGCAGGCAAGTCGAGTTTATTGAATGCGCTGGCCGGGTACGATGCGGCGATTGTTACCGAGGTGGCGGGCACAACGCGCGATCTGGTGCGCGAGCAAATTGAGTTGCATGGCCTGCTGGTCAACATCATTGACACTGCCGGGTTGCGTCCCACCGGCGACGCGGTTGAAGCAGAGGGCGTTAAGCGCACCCAGCAGCAATTGCGCACCGCGGATCACGCCTTGTTGATTATTGATGGCTCGGCGGATGACAGCCAGGAGGCCGCGCTGCTGACGGAATTGCCTGAGGGATTGACGTATACGCTGGTCTACAACAAGTGCGATTTGAGCGGTGCTTTGCCCGGTGTTGACCGGGAACATGCGCACCGGGTGCATGTTTCAGCGCGAACCGGTGCGGGTGTTGACGCACTGCGAACCCATCTGGAACAACAACTCGGTTATCAGCCTGCCGGCGAAGGCGCGGTAACGGCCCGCCGCCGCCATTTGGAAAGTCTGCGTAAAGCCCGCGACCATTTTACCGCGGCCAGTAACTTGCTCGTCGATGCGACGGCCGGCGAACTGGCCGCGGACGAGTTGCTGCAGGTGCAGAATGCCCTGGCGGAAATCACCGGACAGTTTTCCAGCGATGATTTGCTGGGCGAAATTTTCGCCAGTTTTTGCATCGGCAAATAATCGCCCATGCCGCCCCAACCCGCGTACCGGTTGCGGTAAACGTGTATGGATACCGGGGCGGTTATGCGCTACTTTGAATAAATTAAAGACGCTTTTGAGGGATGCCATGTCTGAGCAATCAAACCCGCTGACCGCGCTGATGCGGTTAACCGTTGTGGCTGTTGCCATCGTTTTCAGTTTGCCGGTGTATGCGCAGGCATTTGACGAATATTCAGGCCAGGAAACTTACATGCGATTTTGTGCCGCCTGCCACGGAGAGTCCGGCCAGGGTGATGGCCCGGTTTCCGAGGGGCTGCCGATTGCAGTTCCGGATCTGACCGGTTTGCGCAAGCGCCGCGGCAATAATTTCCCGGAAGACGTTTTGCGAAAAATCATTGACGGTCAGGAAACCGTCGTGGTTCACGGCACGCGGTATATGCCTGTCTGGGGTTATGAGTTCTGGGTTGAAGAGGGCGCTGATGACGCCGCCAAAGAACGCGTCGATATCATTGTCGACAATCTGGTTGAATACCTGCGCTCGATACAGCAGTAGTTAACCGGCTACCAAGGATCCACTAAGCAAGGGCCCACTAAGTGAGGATACGCAGGTTAGGTTGCGTGCCGGTATCACGCAATTCCACCGGGCGGCTGCAGCGCACGCGGTTGCGTCCATCGCGTTTTGCCTGATACAGCGCTTCATCGGCCCGCGTTAACAACTGGGGCACGGTTTCGCCCAGCTTGTATTCAGCCACACCCACTGACACCGTGATGTTGTAGCGATCACGGAATTCGTGCCGGGCAATGATGCTGCGTATACGTTCGGCACAATACTCGGCACCGTCTGCGTCGGTCGCCGGCAGTATGGCCAGAAATTCCTCACCGCCGTAACGTCCGAAAGAACGCTTGTGCTCGGTGGTGTTCACGCTGTCCATGCCACGCAGTTCGCTCTTAACCCGTGAGGCGAAGTCAGTCAGTATCTGGTCCCCTACGAGATGGCCATACCGGTCATTGACCGTTTTAAAGTGATCCAGGTCGAACAGCATGATTGAAAATGTATTGCCGGAGCGATCAGCACGCGATTTTTCTCGCGCCATGGTCTCCATGATATGGCGACGGTTGAACGACTTTGTCAGGTGATCTTCTTCTGCAATGCGCGTCACACGTTCGACCACGTTTTGCAGCTCTTCGTTACGGTATTGCAGTTCAAACCGCAGGTCGCGAAGTTTGCGAGCGTACATATATATCCATGCCGATACGGCTATCAGCACCAGGAAACGAATACCGTCGTTCACCGGGGACACGGCAAGGGGCGAGCTGACGGCTTGCGTGGCAATCATGAGCGCATGGCTGGAAATGGCTGCAACGCTCAGCGCCAGCAGCTTGCGCGTGGTCACGTGGAACACGGCAAACATCAGTGCCGTCATGTACATGCCCAGTACCAGGTCACCCGCGCCCTTGCTGAAATAAAAGTACGCGGTGGTCCAGGCAATGCCCAGTATCGTTTGATACAGCGCAAGCGTGCTGATCATGCCCGGGTTGTCTCGTTCCACCCGCGACAGGCACATGAAAAATATGTTGGTACTGACTATGCCGCCCAGCAAGAACATCGAGGCAGCCGGGCTGATGCTGGAATGACCCAGCCAGCCGCTCAGTGTGGCGAGCCCGACCCATAGACCGTAAAACCAGACCAGACCGGGTATTTCCCTGCCGATATTGGGGTCAGAGTCGTTGAACTGCGGAGTCGCCATATTGTTTTTCTTATTCAGGCTCATTTGATCCGTTTCCCGCGCTCGTGCGCGTACTGCAAAGGAGCAAGCACATTGTTGCAAAAGCTCACGGTGCAGTCCGTGATCTGCGTACGGCGATTATGACAAGCAGCAACCGTGTCCCGCGCGGCCTCGGCTTCCGGCGAATTGCACTGCCGGCTCGGTCGCTGCGCTCCGACTCACCGGCAGCACAATCGCCTGCGCCGAGCCCTGTCCCGGCCCCACGCTTCGCGGTAGAATCGCGCCCCCGGGCAGCTGCGGTAAGCCCCGGTTTTTGGAAGCATTTATGAACGATTTTGATGTCATTGTGGTGGGCGGCGGACATGCCGGCACCGAGGCTGCAGCCGCGGCGGCGCGCTGTGGCGCACGCACGCTATTGCTGACGCAAAATCTCGAGACCGTCGGACAGATGAGCTGTAACCCGGCCATCGGTGGCATCGGCAAAGGGCATCTCACCCGGGAAATCGATGCACTGGACGGTGTCATGGCGCGGGCAGCCGACCTGGCCGGCATCCACTTTCGCACCCTGAATGCTCGCAAGGGCCCCGCAGTGCGCGCGACCCGTGCCCAGGCAGATCGGGCTCTTTATCGGCAGGCCGTGCGTGCCATGCTGGAGCAACAGACAAACCTGTCGATGTTTCAGCAAAGTGTGGACGATCTTATTGTCGAAGGTGATCGGGTTGTCGGTGTGATGACTTCCGCGGGATTGGCATTCAGGGCCAAAGCCGTTGTGCTGACGGTCGGTACATTTCTCGAGGGCCGTATACACGTCGGCCTGACGCAATCGGCCGGCGGTCGCGCAGGCGATCCCGCATCCATTGGTCTGGCGCATCGCTTGCGTGAACTGAACATGGGCGTGGGCCGGCTAAAAACCGGCACGCCGCCGCGCATTGACGGCCGCACCGTCGACTTTTCGCAATTGCAGGTGCAGCCGGGTGACGAGCCGCGGCCGGTGTTTTCTTTTTTGGGCAAACGCAGTGATCATCCCGCGCAGGCAGTCTGTCACATCACCCACACCAACGCTGCGACGCATGACATCATTCGCGCGGGGCTGGATCGTTCGCCGTTGTTCACGGGTGTTATTGACGGGGTAGGGCCGCGTTATTGTCCGTCTATTGAGGACAAAATCACCCGCTTTGCCGATCGCGACAGTCATCAGATTTTTCTCGAACCCGAAGGCCTGCACACCCGTGAGCTTTACCCCAATGGTGTGTCCACCAGTTTGCCGTTCGACGTACAGGAAGCCTTTGTGCGTTCCATCCGCGGCCTCGAAAACGCCCGCATTACCCGTCCTGGCTACGCGATTGAGTACGACTACTTTGACCCGCGCGGCCTGAAGAACACGCTCGAAACCAAAACACTTGGCAACCTTTGGTTTGCCGGGCAGATCAATGGCACCACCGGTTACGAAGAAGCGGGCGCGCAGGGCATTCTGGCCGGCATTAATGCGGCGCGCCGGGCGCAGCAGTTGGACAGCTGGTGCCCGGGTCGCGAAGCCGCCTATATCGGTGTGCTGGTGGATGATCTGGTCACGCGCGGTACGCTCGAACCCTATCGCATGTTTACCAGCCGGGCCGAGTACCGCCTGTTGCTGCGGGAAGACAATGCCGATGAGCGATTGACGCCGGTAGGGCGCGATCTGGGTGTTGTCGGCGATACACGCTGGCGCAGCTTTTGTGACAAACGCGAGCGCATTGCCCTGGAGCAACAGCGGCTTGGCGCAATAGTCGTCCATCCGCATGATTTGTCAGCAACACACATCAACACGCTGGGCAAAGGCCTGTCGCGCGAACACAAGGCACTCGAGTTGTTAAAACGCCCGGAATTCGACCATGCCTTTTTGACGAGTATTGCCGCGGTAGGTCCGCGTTCAGTCTCTGCCGATGAAAGCGCTGAGCAGGGCGAGCAGATTGTCGCGCAAATAGAAATCGAGGCGCGTTACTCGGGTTACCTGGTGCGTCAGGAACAGGAAATTGAGCGCAATCGAAATAATGAGCAGACGATTTTGCCGGACGATCTCAATTACGCCCAGGTGCTGGGCCTGTCAAACGAGGTGCGCCAGAAGTTAACGGCGGTGCGCCCGGCAACACTGGGGCAGGCTTCGCGCATTCCGGGCATGACCCCGGCCGCTGTTTCGCTGTTGCTGGTGCACCTCAAGAAAGCGCGCATCAAAGTCAGCGGCCGAAAGAGCGCATGACCCTCGCACGCCTTGCCAGCGTCGTGCTTGGGGCGCTGCTGATTGCTTGCAGCAGTGACTCGGATGCCCCCGTCATGCGTGATTACGGCCAGATTGGCGGCGACAGTGGCACCGAGCTGGCCGAGGAACAGGTCTTGCATCGTGATAACGAAGCCGAGCCGCAGACGCTGGATCCGCATCGGGCGCAGGGGGTTCCCGCCAGTCGCGTGATGCAGGATATTTACGAGCCGCTGGTCGCGGAGGCGCCGAATGGCGACCTGATACCGGCGGCGGCCGAATCCTGGGACATCAGCGAAGACGGCCGCGTTTACACCTTTTATATGCGTACGGATGGTCGCTGGAGCAACGGCGACCCGGTTACCGCCCACGACTGGGTGTTCAGTTTGCGGCGTGGCGTCGATCCGGCCACGTTGTCCGTTTACAGCGGCATATTGTTTCCGATCAAGAATGCGATGGCGGTTAGCAACGGCGAATTGCCGCCCGAGCAATTGGGCGTGCGCGCTATCGACGACCTGACCCTGGAGATTACGCTCAATAACCCGACGCCTTACTTTCTCGGTTTGCTGACGCATTCCATGGCCTACGCAGTGCATCCGCCGAGCGTGCGTGAGCACGGCGAAAAATTTTCACGGCCTGGAAAGCTTATCGGCAACGGGCCCTACACGCTTAAAGACTGGGTGGTGCAGTCGCACATAGAGCTGGAACGCAACCCGCTATACAGAGAAAACGAAAAAACGATTATTGACCGGGTGTTTTTCTATGCTAGTGAAAATCTGGACGCGATGTTCGCGCGCTACCGGTCTGACGAACTCGATTTCACGACCACCATTCCCGCGCGGCAGCTTGAATTTATCAAGCGCAACATGCCCGATGAATACTATCAATCACCCTACTTGTCGACGTACTACTACGGCATCAATACCCGTAACGAATTGTTCGATGGCAAACCGGGCTTGCGTCTGGCTTTGTCGATGGCCATCGACCGTGAAATTATTGCCGAGAAAATTCTCGGCGGTGCGGCGATTACGGCATACAGCTGGGTGCCGCCGGTGCAGGGCTACGAGCAACAGCAACCCGAGTGGGCGAACTGGACACGCGAACAACGCCATGCCGAAGCGCGCCGCCTGTATGCGGAAGCAGGCTATAACCAAGACAACCCTCTGACGCTGGAGATTCTTTACAACACGTCTCAAGATCATAAGCGCGTGGCCATTGCGATCAGTTCGATGTGGAAGCAGGTGCTGGGCGTGCAAACGCAATTGCTCAATCAGGAATGGAAAGTCTATTTGCAGACGCGCACTCTGCCCGCCGCCCAGGTGTTTCGCTCCGGCTGGGTCGGGGATTACAACGACGCCAACACCTTTGCCGAGATTCTGCATTCACAGAGCCCGCAGAACGACACCCAATGGTTTAACAAGCGCTATGACCGGCTGGTTGATGCCGCGGCAGCCGAATCGGATTTGCAGGCGCGAGCCTTGCTGCTTCAAGAGGCCGAGCGGGTGCTGTTATCCGAAGCGCCAATAATCCCGATTTACTTTTACGTCGCCAAGCATCTGATCAAGCCATGGGTGGGCGGCTATGTGCCGAACATCATGGATCGCACGTACACCAAGGATTTGTTCATTCTTGAGCATTAACCGCCGATGGCTGCATCACGCGCTGAACCATTCAAGCAATGGATGCGCGACCCGGGTGAATAAATAGGCGCTGCTTAGCCACAACAACAGCAGTACCGCCCAAGGAGCCAAGGCGCTTCGGTCCGCATAGACACGGGATTCAAGCAGCTCCGCCACGCGATCGTTCAGTGATCCACCGGCACCGACGCCGGCAGGCGCTGTTGTTTCAAAACGCGATATAAGATCACTTACAAACAATCTGCTGCCGGCAAGTTCTGCAGCCTCTGCGTCGCAAGCCTGCTCTGCCGACGCAGCAAAATCCTTCAGTAAAGTCCGGCGCGCTGCTGAAGGCCATAACAGTGTTGCCCAGTCGAGCGACAGTCTTGCGAGGTTGTCCCTTCTGCGCGCATGCGCAAATTCATGTGCCAGAACGATTTGCAGCTCGTTAGCATCAACCGTATCGAGCAAGCCCCGCGAAACATAGACTGCGGGGAACCAAAGCCCGTCACACCAGGCCGCTGGCGTGCCACTGTCGATTACGCGATAACCGCTAGAGGGTTCGGCCAGTCGGCGAGCAAGACGCGACTGTCGCAGGCGCCGTTGCAGTTGCATGGCAGCCAGACAGAACAAAGTCGACAGACAGAGTAGCGTTGCCGCCGCACCGACGGCGGCTTGCGCGGCCGGCGCTGCGAACTCGGGTGGGTGCGGTACACACACCGCTCCATGGCAATGTTCGGGTACCAGAAGTGAGTAGAGCGACGCGAAATTCAGCATGCAAACAACCAGCGTGGCCACCAGAAATGGCAACAGTCCGTAGAGCATGAGGACCGCGCCCCGCGATGCCGGGGGTGCGAATCGAGCCAATGCTCGAAACGCAACGTACAATCCGCCAGAGGCAATCGACGCGGTCAGAAATACGGTGATCCACACCAGGCCGGCGCCGAGCAGTGTCTGTAAACCGTCACTCATAGCCTACTTCTTGCGGCCGTCTTTAACACGGCGCGCCGCCAGCATATTTTGATCATCCCCCAGGTAATCCAGAAATCCGGATACCATGGGTGCCGCGTCCCCATCGGCGAAGCTGTCGGCAATATCATGCATCAGTCTGCTGATAATGTTCTCGCGCGAAAGCTTGGCGCGGTAAACGTAAGATCTCCCGGCTTTATTGCGGCTGACCATGCCCTTACGATGAAGTCGCTCTAAAGTGCTTTGCACCGTACTGAGGGATATTGCTTCGCCACGAAGCTGCATCAGGGTTGCCTGGGATGTCATCGCTTCATTACGCCAGAGTATCTCGAGCACATCCAGCTCCCTGTTACCCAGTTCCGGCAACCGAGTCTTTTTAAGCCCTTTGCCCAACAGGCTTGCAAGTGAAAAGACTTGTTTCATGGATTAAACAGACCCCTTATCGGTTTTCGGGAACTGCCCTAAAGTTCTTCCCGTTAATGTTCATATGACTGGGTTTTCGTCGATTTCGGCGCTTTGGTTTCGCATTGCCGCTAATTGACCACCCATAAAGAAGGTTAGAACCATGCCAATGCCCAGAATGCTTTCCCCAGCCGCCAGTATCGGCGGCCCCAGGGGCATGCTTGCACTGCTTGCCGCGATGCCGCTGATTGCCGAGTCGCGGAGCAGCGTCGATGAAATTCAGGTCGTCGGACGCTGGGAGGACCCGGTCGGCAGTTCAATTTCGGCGTCAGCCGGTGTTTTTGGGCAGGAAGAAATCGCCGAGCGACCGTTGCTGCGCACCGGCGAGCTCCTTGAGTTCGTTCCGGGGCTGATCCTCACTCAGCATAGCGGCAGCGGTAAGTCTAACCAGATGTTTCTGAGGGGGTTTAACCTCGATCACGGTACCGATTTTGCAACCTGGGTAGACGGCATGCCCGTGAACATGCGCACTCATGGCCACGGGCAGGGTTATACGGATGTCAACTTCATGATCGAGGAGTTGGTTGAGCGCGTTGAATTTGTCAAAGGCCCCGTTGATGTGCGCATCGGTGATTTTTCTTCAGCCGGTGCAGCGCTGATGCAAACCACCCGGCGTCTTGACGAAGGATTTGTCAAAGGCACTCTCGGCGAGGACGGTTATGTGCGCGCGGTGGCTGCTGATAGCCTCGAGCTAGGCACCGGTTCGCTGCTGTTTGGTGGTGAGGCGCGCTATTACGATGGACCGTGGACTGATATCAATGAAGATCTGGAAGCCTATAAAGCGCTGGTGCGATATTCGACTACGGCTGACAACGGTGATGGTTGGAATATTGCGTTCATGGGCTATGACGCTAGCTGGAATTCAGCCGACCAGATTCCGCGGCGAGCTGTAGCCAGCGGTCAGATAAATGATCTAGGCTCGCTGGATACAACTGTCGGCGGTGATTCGTCGCGTTACAGCCTGTCGGGTGAATGGATCCGGGAAACCGACGATGCTGTCTGGCAGGCACGTGGATATCTTGTCGATTATGAGATGGATCTGCTGTCGAACTTTACCTACTTTCTGGAAGACCTCGTCAATGGGGATCAATTTCAACAGGTTGATGACAGGCTCATCTACGGCGGCGACATCAGTGTGCGTATGGGTCAGGATAAGGCAGCCGGTGATATGCAGCAGACCTTCGGCGCCGAATTTCGGTACGATGACATAGACGCTGTCGCACTCAACCGAACCGTTGACGCAATGTTCCTTTCCACCGTTCGTCAGGACAGTGTGAAGCAGGGCAGCGTCGGGCTTTACTACGAAAACAAGTATGCATGGACGGACCGTCTGCGCAGTGTGTTAGGTGTGCGGTATGACTACTACGACTTTGATGTTTCAAGCAATCTGACAGCGAACTCGGGCGACGGCGACGACTCGCAGGTTAGCCCGAAATTTGCCCTGATCTACACCTGGTCAGAAGACACCGAGTTATATTTCAATGCAGGCTTGGGTATGCATTCCAACGATGCGCGGGGCGTGACCATTACTCTCGACCCGGTCACGCTGACACCGGCAGAACCCGTTGATCCGCTGGTGAAGTCGAAGGGCGCCGAGATAGGCGGTCGAACCTTCCTGACCGATCGGCTGAACATCTCGGCCGCCATCTGGTACCTGGACCTCGACTCAGAACTGCTGTTTGTCGGTGATGCTGGCGCCACCGAGCCGCAGGGACCCAGTGAGCGCTACGGCATTGAGATACCGATTTACTACCAGACCGATTACTGGAAATTTGATGTCGAGTTTTCCCTGACGCATTCTGAATTCAGTGATACCGGCGAAGAGATTCCAGGCTCACTTGACCGCGTGTTTGCCGCAGGTGCCTATTTTGATTATCCATCTGGCTGGTATGGCGCAGCGCGGGTTCGCCATTTCGGAGAACGCCCCCTACTAGAGGACAACAGCGTCAAGTCAGATCCGACCACGGTAGTGAACGCCATGTTGGGTCGTCGCTGGGGGAGCGGCGAACAATGGGATTTGCGCGGTGAGCTGCTGAATGTCTTCGACTCGGATGATGATGACATTACTTATTTTTATGAGTCCCGCCTGCGTGTGCCGTTCACGCCCGCAGGAACAATGGAACCTGCCGGAGTGGAAGACGTGCATTTCCGTCGCATCGAGCCGCGCACGGTGCGCGTCACCCTGACGTATAAATTCTAGTTTCAGATGTCGGTGTGTAGCGCGCGGACCGCGTCAAAGGTCGCGCGGGTGACCTCGACGATTTCCTCGAACGGGATAGGCGCCATGCCGCCGTCGCGCAGTGCGGAGACGAATGCTGCGGCACAGGCCTTCTGCCCCTTGTCCTGAGTGCGCAGATTCATTTTTTTGAATCCGGGCCAGCCGTAGCCCGTCATGCGCCGGAAGTTATCGAGCTGCAAAACAGAACCGCCGCAGAATACTTCGAGGCGCTCTTTGGGGAAGGAGCGGTGTCCGTTGGCAAGATAGTGCACAGTGCCGAAAGAACCATCTTCGAAAGCCATTGTTATTGTTGCCTTGTCGTCGCGTATCGCAACACCCGGTGCGGCACCCATGCGAGTCGCCTGAATGCCGCTAATAGGCGAAGCCGCAAGGAACCGCAGCAAGTCAATAAAGTGACAGCCCTCACCGATGATGCGACCACCGCCCTGCACGGGATCCTGCGTCCAGTGATCGGGCGGGATATCGCCGGCGTTCACTGTCATCACGAACGACTTCGGCGCGGGGTTGGCATCGAGCAGCGCCTTCATCCTGACAATCTGAGGCGCGAAACGCCGGTTGAAACCGAGCATGATGACGGGATTGAAACCGGACTCGATCGCGGCAGCGTAGGCATCCTCGATTTCTGCCAGTTCTTCGGCAGCCACCGTTAGCGGCTTTTCGCAAAACACATGCTTGCGATGCTGGAGCGCCTGCAATACGTACCCCGCATGCGTGTCGTGGCGTGTGGCAATCACCACCGCATCCGTGGATGCGCTGCGAAACACTTCGGCCGGATCGGTTGCCGCCGCCTGGAAGCCAAACTTTTTGCCATGGTGAACACTCGTCACTCCACCGGCGCTTACCAGCGTGTCGAACTTTGCGCCTGCCGCCTGAAATGCGGGAATCAGAACCTGGCCGGCATAATTACCGGCGCCGATAAACGAAACGCCGGGTGCTCCGGCAACTGGCTTGATCGCACCGCCTGGTAACGCAACGCGCCGACCCGCGCCGACGGAGGCGCCAGCATTCGGGTAAGTCAGCACGATACCGAGAGGGCTTTCTTCGCCGAGAACGCGATAGGCTTCTTGCGCGGCGTTAATGTCGAAACGATGCGTGATCAGCGGCTTCACATCCAGACGGCCCGTCGCCATCATGTCCAGTACCGCCTCGAAGTTGCGCTGCTCGGTCCAGCGGACGAAGCCAAAGGGGTAATCCTGGCCTTGTTCTTCATAGGCCGGATCATAGCGCCCAGGACCATAGGAGCAGGACACCTGAAAGGTGAGTTCTTTTTCAAAGAAATCCGCACGCGATAATTCCAAACCGACCACGCCGACCAGCACGATCCGCCCGCGCTTGCGGCACATCGTAGCGGCCTGATGCACAGGTTCATTGCTCTTGGTGGCGGCCGTGATGATGACGGCATCGACGCCTCTGCCGCGCGAAAAGCGATTCGCCATGGCCACGGGGTCTTCACCGGCCGAAGGTACGCACGTTGTCGCACCGAATTCCCGGGCCATCCGCGCACGTTCGGCATCAAAATCAATCCCCAGTACGTTGCAACCGTGCGCCCGGAGCAACTGCACTGTCATCAGGCCGATCAGACCTAGGCCGGTCACGACCACGTTTTCGCCGAGCGTGGGCTGGATAAGGCGAATGCCTTGCAAGGCAATTGCGCCCAGCACCGTGAAACTGGCGGACTCGTCATCAACCGCATCGGGAATTCTGGCGCACAGGTTGGTGGGCACGCAGACCACTTCGGCATGATGGCCGTTCGATACCACCCGATCACCGGGCTCGAAACCTTCCACACCCTTGCCAACTTCTGCGACCACGCCGACGTTGCTGTAACCCAGCGGCAGCGGCTGATCCAGCTTGGAGCGCACGGCCTGCAGCGTAGGCCCGATACCGTCAGTGCGCGCTTTTTCGATAACCTGCTTCACTTTGTCGGGTTGCTGCCGTGCCTTGTCGATAAGGTTGGCTTTGCCGAATTCAAGCAGCATGCGCTCGGTTCCTACAGATACCAGCGTAATGCTGGTCTGAATCAGCATCCCGCCCGAACTGCATGTCGGTACCGGCAAATCTTCTAGGAGCGTCTCGCCGGAATTGAGGTTTTGCAGAAGCTGTTTCATAGATACGTTTTAATGTGAGGTACTATCGACTGGGTGCAGAGCTAAAGGCATAACGATATGAATTAGCAAGCTATTTTGCCTGAATCGAGCAATTAACGGGGATTTAAATCGCCAATAAACACCAAGAACTAAAATCTTGGGCTCTTGGCAACCTGACGCAAAAACTCAAACGTACCTTCTGCACAACGCTCCCAGGTATATTGCCTTGAATCAGCCTCGGCCGAAATCGCAGTCACTATAGCTTCACTATGATTATCGACTATCGACCGCATCGCATTTTTGATTGAACGCACATCCTCGGGATCAAAATACTGGCCGTTGTCTTTCAGTACTTCAGGCATCGGGCCCAAATTGGAAGAAGCAATGGGCAATCGCGCCGCCATTGCTTCGAGCATGATGTTTGGCAAATTCTCGCAGCTTGAAGCGAAAACGAATGCATCAGCCTGATGATAGTAAGCAGGTAGCTTATTGTAGGGAACCAACCCAGCGTATTTTATAAACTCGCCGTTCGGGTCTATTGTATTTAGCAAGGAATCGAATTTTTCCTTGAGTGATTTGTGAATTGGCCCAACAAGTTCGAGCGTCACCGGGTAACCTTCTTTTCTTAACTGACTGATAGCCTGAACAACCTTATCCTGGTGCTTATAGTGATTAATAATCGAAACATACAACCACTTAAACGGCTTTCCTCTGGCAACTGTCTCAGGCGTATCATTTCTGTAGAAACTGGAATTAATTCCATGGGCCACAATTTTATTGGGCTTCTCTTTCATACGGTCTGTCCTGTGAATAGCGCTTTTGGCGTACTCTGTCAGATAAATCATACCGTCAGCATTAGCAAAAGATCTGGATTGTGTTATCTCCAATAATCGGTATCTAAAATAGTCGGGAAGTGGAAAGAACCTGGCGCGCTCTTTTTTTTCGAATGGAAGCATGTTTTGAAACATACTGACGTAGGGATGGAAACTGCCGCTATAGTTAGCGCCCGGCGCAAATAGAACATTGCAACCCATGCTGCGAATATCCTTATCAAATTTCCAAGGCTTCCATAACTGGCGCTGAATTATCGAACCATCCAAGTATTGATGACTTCGTTTTATAAGCCAGGGTCGATTCTCTATAGCCGTCAACGTATTAGATGATGACCAAAGAACCACTTTATCTTCTGAGACAAAGGGATCTGCCGAGTGCAACATCTCACGAAGGTGGGTCAGCCCACCGCCTGAAGATATATTGGTTGCATCTATTCCAAAAATCATGAACGCACGAACTGCTAGTCCAAGACCTCGGCCACCCACGAATCATCTTGTTCGTAGCCCAAGGAAATAAGGGATGAGCCAAAATGGCTATTAAAAACCTGCGCAGCTTCACGATTGAATTTATCTTTCCAATCACCCGCCTGCCCTTTCCTCAAAAAGCTCTTTGTGTCCTCTTCGCCGGGGTTTCGATTAGCCATTTTCCCAAATGAAAATTGCTCGACAATGCCTGCTACTCGCGGCTCATCCGCCTTTTCGCCAGTAAGCTGTGTGACGACTTTGCCCAACTCGGATTCAGGGCTATCGAGCATATCCTCATACTTTGTGACCACCGCTTTTTTCCCAGCCCAACTGGTTACAAAGTCATTCCAATTGAATTTTCCGGGGCTTAGAGAGTGCTTCCCTACGTTCGCCATATATTGGATAAAGCTGGGCATGTTTTTCCTTACATTGTCATAGTCGGAAAACGGCACCTCTCTTCGGGTTTTCTGCACCATCAGTGGCGAATTTTTTTCATTCTCAAACAATCTATGAAAATAGGCCGAAGTCATAATATCCCTGCCATCCCGATGTACACATAGCACGTTTCGCATGAAAGGCGAGTAGCACATATGGCCATGCATTACTGAGCTTTGCAGACTGGGGCGCTGATTGCGCGGAAAAGGTATTTCCAAATACTCAGCAAGCATTTGAGCGACCCATGAACCCCCGGACTTTGGATGTTCGGTAACAATATAGAGCGGCAATATCGTTGATAAACTGTTTACCATCAGAAAACGCTGGCAGGCATCTAGCTTGATGCTCAATTTGGAACGATTATCCATTGCTTATTTGCTCATTAAATTACGAAAATTAGAATGTTTTTCTAGAAACACGCATAATCACATAGCCTGCCGGGCGGAATAGCCACTGGCTTGGTGCTTGAGGAACTCGATAATCTGCTCGTCCATCAGCATATGGGAGTACAGTCAATTCTGGTCAATCATGTTTTGGTAAAGATTTTTATACTCTTGCGCTATCTGGATGGGTTTGTGCGCGTCTACAAAAGTTCTTGCCATTTGAAGCTGCTGCTGCACATTAACCCCTCCATTCATATATTTCGCTATTTGGTCGCCTAAAGACATCTTGTCGTTGCTGGTGAAAAAGCCGACTTCCGAATTTTTAAATAACAACGTGTGTGCAGGAATATTTGAGACCAGCGCAGGAATGCCGTAGGCCATTGCTTCCACAACAACATTGGGCATACCCTCATACAAACTTGGCAAAATCAGCAAATCGGCTTTTCTAAATATATTCCCCAGATCACTATCATAACCAAGGAATTTAATTTGCTTTGTCACTTCATTCTCTAACGCCAGTCTTTGTAGAGCGCTCTCTTCCTCACCTTTTCCGAATATCAGGAGTTGCCAGCGGCTCGTGCTTCTAATCGAGGCCAACGCCTCAATCAGCAACTTTACATTCTTTTGACGTGTTAGCCGGCCAACGTAGACTATCGTGAAAATATTCGTATGCGCGGGTTCAAAATCTGCCAGATTCACGCTAACCGCATTATTGATTTGTGTCCCTTTTTTAATTTTATAGAGCCATTGATAGTAACTTGCTGACTGCTCTATCGGATTATTTGTAACTATCTTTTTTGCTAAAGCCACGGTAGTCAAAAAAGAAAAGACGCGCAGTGCGCTATCAAACTGTCTTCTATTCCGAATGCTCGAAATGGCCGGCACGCCGCACAATCTGGAAGCAATCAAAGTCGATATATTTAAAGTTGCCGGTACCCAGGCGTGCACTAAATCGGGCTTGAAATCGATAATAGCTTTTCTTATCTCAGAAACCAGCCCAAGAGGATAGGCGCCTTCTCGGCATCGATAGTATCTGAGCCCTTCATCAAGCTCGACGCCTTTGACATAAAAAAAACCAACGTCACAGCCCAGACCAATCAAGCTATTTGCAATTATCCTGGCCTGAGTTTCGGCCCCACCCCCCGCGAGAGAATGAATGCAAAACAACACTCTCATGCTATTTATACTTCGCCAATAGGTATTCTTTCTTTTCTTGATAAGACAATGTTCTTATATGACAACAGTTTCTTTCCACGCGCTTTCTATACTCTTCAATAGTCATGATGACTTTAGCCGGCACGCCAACAGCAACTGAATTGCTTGGAATTGTTCCCGTGACAACAGCGCCAGCGCCAATGACAACGTTATCCTCAATGGTAGCGTTAGGCATTAGAATCGCGCCAAAACCAACGAAAACGTTATTGCCGATAGTGATCGGTCCACAAACATCTATGTTGTTCGGATCTCCCATTTCATTGTGCTTATTGTTAAATACCCACACGCCTCCATCGTGAGTTATAAATTGCACGGACCCAGTAATTGTTACGTCGTCTCCAATCGTTACAAGATAGGGCTCGCTGCCAAATGTAGCGAACCCGGGTTTAATGCTGATCAATTTCACTCTATCGCCAACAGTCACACCGATTGATCGTGCATACCCGACTGGATCGCGTTTAACATGAATCAAATCAGTTAGCTTCTTAAACAAATTCACGTCATATAGCCCTTATTCAGAAACGCCTTCGCTCAATCGTACTGAACGATGTATATGTACATAAATCAATTCAACAGCTAGCTTCAATCCATAAGCAAGTATCAACGCATATGCGGCACCTAAACTGCCCAAGCTTCTAACCAATGGATAGCCAGCAACAGAAAGAACAATAAAACAGATAATCGAAATAACGGCTTGAATGCGAAAGAGTTGAAGGGCGCCCAAGGCGCATCCACTAATGCCCGACAGATAAACAATTGTTGCCAGCACCATAAGCGAAACAAACAAATTTCGATTGCCTATAAATTCTGGCGTATAAACCAGAGACAGAAATATATCGGAAAAGAGTGAGGCAAAAATGATACCGAAAACGCCAACAGCAGCGGC
Organism: Gammaproteobacteria bacterium; assembly: GCA_030426355.1. GTDB lineage: Bacteria > Pseudomonadota > Gammaproteobacteria > Steroidobacterales. The sequence continues at coordinate 123,916 of JAUHYQ010000003.1, read as the reverse complement.
AATTAATAGCATTTGATAAAACAACCGCATGAAGTCGCTGATATCCTGCGTCGAATATTTCGCCAGTCTGGGAATAGCACTTTGCCCAACGGCATTGATAATTGTGCTTCCAACAACAATAAAGTATGAAATTCCAGCAAAAATTCCTAATGCATCCAACCCATGAAATTTTTCAATAAATATGCGAGGAAGGCTCTGGTAAAGAACATTTACACAGACCGTAATTCCAAGCGGAAAGGCCGTTACGAATAAATTTTTATACTCATTTCGAAATTTATTAAAAAAATGCTCGACCGGAAAAACCAGCTTATCCACTGATTTTCTAATGTCATAAAGCAAAAGTGAGCAAGTATAAGCGCAGGCAACACCAACGACCGTAACTATAAGGCTTCTTGATATATAGGCTAGAGCTATAGAAAAGCCCCCGATCATTAGTGAACGAAAAATCAGTGACTTTCCGACATGCTCCATAAGCTCCCTTTGTTGGAACATGCCAAAGTACACATCTGAAAACGACTCAAATACCTTCACGTAGACGATGGCAAAGATGACCAACAATATGTGGTTGTTGTAGCCGATATATACGCTAAACAATGCGGATAAAACAATCGCACAAACAGTGGTTATTGAACGATAAGCAATGAAGTCCGCAAACAGATATTTTGACTTAATATCTGTTGCCTGAACCATCCTCAATCCCATATTCGTTAGCATAAAAATGGGGCTTACCAGAGCGGTGGCTAATGCGTATGTGCCAAGGTCTTCAACGCCCAGTGCCTTGGTGACCACTACCACAACAAGCCATTGCGACGCGGCCAACGCAACATTGCCCGCGAAAGTCCATGAAATATTCTTTTTAAGAGACTGCATCTAATCGTGTGCAGAGGAAACGGCGCTGGCCGGTAAAGTAAGCAGCCATCAAACAGAAAAATTTCTGCTTTCGGCCCATTGCTGAAAACAGAGTATGCTCCAGAGATAAGCACCCCTATCCATCCTTCCGGATTTATGCTCATTCCAGAGTTTTTGCACCATCATTGGACACAATACCCCGCTTTTTGAAATGCTTGAAGGACTAAGCATGTCGTCTGCCCACTCTAGCAACGGGCCTTTTAACCAGTTCGATATAGGCACACCAAACCCTTGCTTGGGCCTTTCAAAGAGCTCTCTAGGCATATATTTGCTAAGAATATCTTTCAACGGCGCCTTGGCAACACCGCCTTTGATTCTGTATTGGAGAGGCATTCTCCAGACAAATTCAAAAACACGATGATCTATCAGCGGAACACGCGCCTCCAAACCATAGCGCATGCTGGCAATATCAACCTTATGCAAAATATCGTCGACCATATACGTTTGCGCGTCTCGCAACATCATATGGTGCGCAAAATCATCTTCATCTGAAAAATCATAGCTTGTGATGCTTGATGGTTTTGCCGTTAACCCTGGTGAATACTCAACTTGAAAAAGTTTTCCCAGAAATTGCCACTGGGATAAATAACATTCATAGAAATGGTCAAACTCGGTAGATTCCATCAGTCCGCCAAGCCGAGAAAGCTTCCCATACCCTGGGGAGAAATGCTTGATTAAATTCGCAGCTGGGATTCGCAAACTCGAAGGAACAGGCTGCATTTTCTTCCAAACACCCAATGCTGCCGCATAATGATTGTACCCGCCGAAAAGTTCGTCTCCCCCATCACCGGACAATGCAACGGTGACGTGTTCAGAAGCCATTTTGCTGACCGCCAGAGTCGGGATCAATGAAATATCAGCAAAAGGTTCTGCTAATATATCTGACATTTCCATTACGTACTCAAGCAGTGAATCTGGCTCTAAGTACAATTCGGTATGCTCAGTACCTAAATGCTCTGCAATGCTCTTCGCATGCCCCGCCTCATTGTAGCCACCTTCATTGAAGCCAATGGTAAACGTCTTAATTGGTTTATCTGACATTGATTGCATAAGGGCGCAAACAATTGATGAATCAATGCCGCCAGAAAGGAATGCACCCAGAGGCACATCAGCGATCATTCTTTTTCTTACAGCATCTTTCAATAAGCATTCGAGTTCGACCAACTGCTCTGTATAGCTTCCTTCGAGCTTCCTCGCCTGCCCTCCCTTGGCAATTTCTGGCAGGTTCCAATACCGCACCACCTCAAATTCGCCTGAATCCTCGATAAAGGTGCCTATACATCCTTGCTCGAGCATTTTGCAGTTACTGTGGATGGTGTTCGGAGCGATGGAGTACTTGTATCTAAAGTACTGACTAATTGCGGCGCCATCTAACTTGCCAAGATCAATTCCGCTATCCTGCAATGCCTTCATTTCTGACGCGAATAGGAATCTAACGCCGTCATAGTAATAATACAGGGGCTTTATCCCCAATCTATCTCTGACTAGTTTGAGAGTGCGCTCATCTTCGTTCCAGACCGCGAAAGCAAACATCCCGATGAGCTTTTTAACGGTTTCCTCAACGCCCCAGAAATCGATTGCTTCTACAAGAACTTCCGTATCACTTTGCCCTGCAAATACGATCCCGAGCCCTAAAAGTTCTTCCCGTATGCTGGAAAAATTATAGATTTCCCCGTTATAGGTAATGGTTACAGACCCGCTCTTCGAGGTCATTGGCTGCGCACCAAGCTCACTCAAATCAATGATGCTCAGCCTGCGGTGCCCAAATGCAATCCTATTATCGCGGGACGACCAATATCCTTCTCCGTCCGGACCTCGATGAACCATACGGCCACACATGGCAGTAACCCAATTCATCGAGGTTCCATCCTTAGATCCGCTAAATGCACCGGCGATCCCGCACATACAAATCTAACTCAACTATTATTTTCTAACTTCAAGAATAAGCCATGGCGACAAAGCACCCATACGCGTGGGCATTAGATGGCCAACAGCAGTACCCAAATAATTGATCAATCGTGCAACGACCTTAGGAAGCTTTGAACGCCAACTAATAATTGAAGGATCAAACCGTCCATATCTATAGACCTCCACCTGCTCGCAATTCATCCCCCTGACAAATTCGCCAAATGCGCGCTCATTCATCATTTCCAGATTGTGGATATCGATATTGGCACTATCGAACCATTTTTGAATCTTCCCATAAACTCCACCGTAGTTAGGGATAGCTAGAATTGCTTTACCGCCTTTCTTGGTTAGGCGCACGTGCTTCCGAATAATTTCTGTTGGGTCATTAAAGTGTTCAACCACACCAATACTGTAAACAACATCAAAGGTTTCATCTTTGAGGCTGGTTTCGAAAATGCTTTCACACAATACTTCTGCATTTATATTCAAAGCATCAAATAGCTTTTTCGCGGTTTCAACGCCAAAGCTAGAATAATCCAAACCAGTAACATTGGCGTGATATTTGCTGGCCACATATGAAAGTTGCTTTCCGGGGGCAAACCCGATTTCCAGTACTTTTTGACCAGCAGAAATATTTTTTCCAAGGAGATCCTGTATATTACGCGTGGTAATAACCAACTTGCTGGGCAATTTCATCCTTGGCTGTTTTTGATGAAAACCTTCCCAATGATCTTTTTCGGTTATTTCATTATTATTTATGCTCACAAATAACCCCTTATCATTAATATTGCTCTCTGGCCGTTATGTCGTATTGACCCAGAACGTTGTCGAACTCGACCAGCCACCCCGCCGTCTGCGCATTCACCGTGCTGCCGAAAAACGCCCTATTTTGCAGTGCCAACCTGAACATATCGGCCACTTTGTGCTTCGTCTTTTCTGAATAGTAGAACTGAAACATTTCTAATCTGGGAACAATTCGAGCGGCATCTACAGCACATTCTTTCGGGAGATCCTTTGAGCGTCCCTCATTCATCTCCCCATTTAACGCCGGCCACGAATAACTGGAATTTCCAACTATCAGTGTTCGCGGAAGTAGTGCCCTCAACTGAAACAACGTTTTGCCGAGCGACTCACGCATCTCCGTTCTTGTCGAAGGAGACAACGATGCAGCGAGATACACTGTGCATTGATCTAGAAAAAGGCCATCAAAGTCGCCAGATTCTGTTAATGATAAACATGACTCCAAAAATCCGTCTTGCCAGGACTTCTTTCTAGGGTCGTATATTCGCTTTCGCTTTTCTGAAACATTTGTTCGATAGGTAACGGTGGGCGTGTGTCCGGTCGGTGATTCTACCCAGCCATTATCTACCTTATTCAAGTGTCGATGTCCTGGCCCTGGCACGCTCGTTTCCTCAATCACCATCTGATAGCCTAGCAGCTTGATATCCGGATTCAGTTGGCGGACTCGCTCTCGCCAAACCCTGAATCGTTTCCTGTCGTCTTGAGGGACAATCGCAATAGGGTACTTGGCAACCGCTGCTTCCTGACCTTCCTGACCCTTTATACCTGGGTCAATATAAGCAACACAAAAAAGGGGCTTCATTCCATAGGACCAATCAATGATATTTTGATTGGCTAAAAGATATTCCTCCCCTGCTTGATCCGTTGAACGCGCCATTGATAACGCTGCTTGCGGCGCTAAGGCAAATAACGATCCTGCTGTCAAAACATCACGACGGTTCACCATAATGCACTGCCTCACCATGCCTCTAGAATTAACCACAGCCGTTTCCATCAACTCAACTGCTCAGAGCCTTTCCAACGCCTTGGTGGGTGAATGACTGTCCTTGAAGAACGGGGAAAGATCTAATTTCAGATTAGGCGAATGAGCGGCTCATCAATTTCGGCTTGCCGAGCGTGAGTTTCAGTAGACATAATTATTGTTCTGACAAAGAGTTAACTGTGGGATAATAAATTAGTGTATACACCGCATAAAGAGTTTTTTCCAACGGTTAACACATGAATCTACCCGCGTTCATAATTTCAATACGTTGTTTGGCGCTTCTGCCATCATTGAGTCGCGCTGGCGTAGCCTCGGCTAAACCAATAATTTGGCGTGGCATTGATCCCAAAGTTGACCGGCCTAAAATCGTAGATGAGATACAGGCATGCCACTAAGCCCTGCTAGGCTTCGCTGGCTGACACGCTTTTTGATGGCAAGCGAAAAAACCAAGAACTCACTAGGGCCAATGTTGTTCCTGCTTGGGGCTAGCCTGATTCTGGCTGCATGGTCTTTGCTGAGTATTCTAACCAAGAGCGGCTCGGAGCCAAGTTATACGCCGATTGCTGTTGCTACCCTTGCCTGGTTTTCTATCTATGCTCTGACAACCTTTGCGCATTTTCGGAGCGTGTATCTTTTCACCAGTGCACATCTCGTTGTGCTGGCAATCTTTCATATGGGTCTCGTCGTTCAGGAAGGGATCGGGCTAATCCCTGGGCCGGTATTTCGTGGGGAACTTCGAGAATGGACGGTATTGGCTTCGCACTATACCTTGCTGGCGGTTGGGATGATCGGGGTCGGCTTTTGCGCCGCCGCGTTGCGCCGCCAGAGTAAAGTTTTTCGTAGTTTGTCCCAGGAAGAACGTTTGAAGCTCTACCAGCTAAACATGCGCCGGTTGTGGAGCCTCGGAGTGGGCTTGGCATGGGCCTCGATAGCGCTGCTATTCCTAGCTATTATCCAGTTGGGCAATTTGCTCGAGTATTCGCGCTTTGAACTTTTTTACCTTGCCCGAGACACGAGGAGCATAGGTGTTTTTTCGATGATTGCGCCTAGCTCTGCCATCGCCTTAACACTGGCCGCTATGACGCGGCGACAGCGGCGTATCGGTTACACCTATTCCTTCTTCATTTTTGCGATGTTTTTACTTTCTGGCTATAGAAGCGCCGCGCTTTTCCCCTTACTTACAGCGGTAATATGCTGGATCAAGGTCGGTCGCCGCATTCCAGCACCCCTTGCAATATCGGCTGTGGTTGCCGTAACGCTGATTATCCCAGTTATTGGCTATCTAAGGAATGTTGGTTCGTATCAAGACTTTAGTCTAAAAGCTTTTCAGGACGCGAGTGAATTCGCCAGTGCCCAGGACAGTATTGCTGGGTTGGGCCGAACAATTGGTGTGCTTGCAGAGACGTTGGCCATTGTGCCTGCTGAAGAAGACTATAGATGGGGTAAAACCTATTGGTTGTATGTCAAGAACGCAATCCCAAATATCGGTGGCGAGATTGACACTTCAAATTCGCGAAGCTCCTTCAGTCGTTTTGCCACGACAAACGATGCGCTCGAAAATATGACCCCGTCCGATTGGGCAACATTCCATATATTGCCGGAACAATTTCGGATGGGCGGCGGAGTTGGTTTTACAGCCGTTGGCGAGCCGTACCTGAATTTCGGCCTTCCGGGCGTAATCTTGTTTTTTCTTGCAACGGGTTATTTTCTGGGTTGGCTCGATAAACAGCCTATCTACCTACGGCCGTGCCTGCTGTTTTTCAGCAGCATATTTTTTTGGCGCTTCATTGTGACGGCTAGAAATGATTTTGGCGTGTTTGTAAAACCCGCGCTATTCACGCTTATCGTATTATTGATCTGGTTGGCAGTGCGAAAGATGATGCCACTTTTTGATATCAAGTAAATCAGATCGACCATTGATCAATTTCCGGGAGTTAGTTCTCTAGATACAGGGCTGAATCAGCGTTCCAAGGCAGGGCAAATTCAGCTGTGACCGCGGATAGCCACTTGCTAGCAGCCGCTTCAGCGACTGACCGTGGCTGTTGAACCAAAGCTGGCTAACCCCATCTTTGCCCGGTCAGCTATAACGCTTTTTGCGATATCTGCATCAATAGGATTGCACTCCGCAGAGAACCCGTAAACCAGAGCCAAATCGCATAGAGAGTTGACTATACGCGGGACTCCACGACTTTCGGCGATTAGCAATCGTAACGCTTGATCGCTGAAAATTAAGGGATCACCGCCCGCCTGCTGCAGGCGATGTATTATGTACTCCCTCGACTCCTCATAACTCATCGCATCCAAATGGAAGGCGACGGCTATGCGTTGCTGCAGCTGCTTTAACTGTGGAGCACTGATCAGGTTACGCAATTCGGGCTGCCCTACCAGGATCATATGCAAAAGGTATTCTTTTCTGGCATTGACGTTTGACAACATGCGCAGTTTCTCGAGCCCTGCTAAGCCCATGTTTTGAGCTTCGTCCACAACAAGCACGACCTTTCGGCCGGCCGCGTATTCGCGAATCAGGAACTCCAGAAAGGTTTCGTAGATTGCGGTCTCTGACTTGCCTTCGTAATCGAGACCGAATGCCATGGCCACCCACTCAAGTATGTCGGTGGACCCTACCTGAGTGAATGAGAGCACACCCATCAGCACATCGTCCTCAATGCTATCGACCAGCTTGTTAATCAGCGTCGTCTTGCCCGAGCCGATTTCGCCGCTCAAAGCGGTAAAACCCTGACCGCTGACCAAACTATACTTCAATAGCACGAGAGCACGCTTGTGGCCTTTAGACATGTAGAGGTAAGACGGATCAGGCAGGATCGAAAAAGGTTTTTCGCGCAGACCGTAAAAGGCTTCGTACATCAGAGCTGATTCCTGCCTGGTAGACGGCGGCGCGTCAGTCGCTGCCGTAGCGGTAGCGCTTGCCTCGTGAGCCCGTCTCGGCACGATTCAGGACCGTGCCCAGCAGCGGCACATCCTTGAGTATTTGCAGCGCCTGCTTAAGGTCATCGCTGCGAGTTCCGCCGGCTTCTGCCACCATTAACATGGCATCAATATAGGGTGCGAAAGTGAGCGCATCGTCGGTGGCCAGCATTGGCGGCAGATCGCAGATGATCAATCGGTCCGGGTAGCGGCTCTTCAGTTCAGCTATCAGGCTGACCATCTTGGGTGCGCCCAGCGTTTCCGAGGAATTAAGCACGGGTTCGCGGCCCGGCAGCACCACCAGCCGTTCAATACCGGGCGAGAACAAAACTTCTGACAGCGGGACGTCGTTCTGAAGATAATCACTCAGACCGGTGGTCGGCTGGTAATTGAAGTACTCGTGGATACTTGGGTTGCGCAGATCCAGATCTGCCAGCAATACCGTGTGGTTGACTTCCCGGGCCAGACTGATGGCGAGATTGATGGCGGTGAGGGTCTTACCGTGGCCAGTTGCCGGGCTCGTCAACGCAAGCGTGTTCCATTTGTTTGCATTCATTTGCTGCAGCACACGGGTGCGCAGCATGCTGTACGAATCCGCCAGTTCGTGGCCCGCAAGTGCCGCAATCAATCGGTTCTTTTCAAACACGGCATCCGGCACGCTGATAACTTTGGTGCTTTGGTATTGAATACCTGCCGCGCCCTTGTCACCGGTGGCAGTTTCGCTCGCAGACTGTGTGGGTAGCGGGGTCGCTGCGGAGCCTTGCTGGGATCGGGCTTCTGCACGAGCTTTTTCAGCTTGCTCGAGTGCTTTACGAATATGTTCCATCGTCTTTTCCCTTTACATGCCCAGCTGGCGAACGGCTGTGTACCACAAAACATCGAGTGGGCGCACGGCGAAATGAACCAGTACCGCCATCAAGACGATAGCGGCGGGAATGCCGCCGTATGTTAGCAGCCTGATTTTGCGCTTACGCGCTACATCATCGGCGTTCATGATCAATGGAATGGAAGCAATCGGCGCCGCACCCTGCAGGAATTCGATATCTCTAGCCGTCCATACCGAATCGTCAATTGATTGCTTCAGCTGAATCATGCCCACGCCTGCCGCTGGTGCCAAAAGTAGCAAAAGTAGCAACAGCGCTGGTCTATTAGGGCTGGACGGTTGCAGCGGCATCTGCGGCGGTTCCACCAGAACGAAACGTTCGCCTTTGCTCTGGCTTTCCAGCGCCTGGCCGATTTCAGCACTGAACTGGCGATCGCGCATCGCGATGTAGCGTTGTGTCGAGGTTTGTAGTTGACGTTGCAGTGCCAGTAGTTCCTGCTCAACACGCGGACCGGTCAGCAAATTGGCTTCGATCTCGGCAATACGGTTGCGCAACTCCTTCTCGGTCTGCTTCAGCGCGGCTTCGTCTGCGTCGATCTGATTGAGCTGTGTGGTGATCTGTATAAAGGCAGGATTATCGGGCCGAACCAGCGCATCCGCCTCGTCGCGTGCCGACAATGTCTGCGACTCGAGGTTTTCGGTCAGTCGCTGCAACCGCTGCACCTCGGGATGATCCTCGGTGTAATTCTCCTTCGCCTTGATCAAATCGGTCCGCGCTGCCGCCAGTGCCGCCGTGATATCGGAAAGATCTGCGGTGATACCGGTCTGGGCGCGCAGGGCGTCCAGCTCACGCGCCGTGCGCACCACATCCGGATGGTCGGGGCTGTATTGGCCCTGAAGCATGGCAAGACGCGTCTGCAGCGCCTTGATCTGACTTTCGGGCGACACCACAGCCTGCCCGTCCGGCAGGATGGTCGGTGCCATCTTATCCACCTGGGCCAACTGGGCGCGCAGCATGATGCGGCTCTCTTCCATTGACTGCTGCTGCCGGCGAATGTCCAGCAACTGGTCTTCCGTGCGTTGCAGGATCTGCAGTTTCAGCTGCGCGATCTCCGGCAGGGCATCCTGGTTGGCTTCCTTGAAGGTGGCCAGCTCGTCTTCGAGCCTTTTGACTTCCTCGTCCAGCCGGTCCACTTCGGCACCCAGAAATTCGCTGGTTTCTGCAGTTTGTACCGTCCGCGACCGGACATTCTCTCCCATGTAAAGACTCACGAGCTCATTGGCCACCTGCTGTGCGGTGGACGGATTTTCGTCTTCAAAACCGACGGTGAATGCAATGGTGCTAAGCGCTGCCCGCCCCGAACCCGGGTCAGTCAGCTCAACGTTCACCAGGTTCATTTGCACCTGCTCCTGAACGTCTTCGACCAGCAGCAATGTCGGCAGGTACTTGCGCTTGTCGGCATACAAGTCGAACTTCTCGATGATTCCGGCGAGATTGGAGCTGGTCATCACGCGCTGGTTGATGAGCTGTATCTGCTGGGCCGCAAAAGTTGTCACGGTCGTCTGCACCAGCTGCTCGGGAACTTCCGCCTCCTCGATGAGGATCACGGCGGTGGATGTGTATTTCGTTGGCCAGGCAAACGTCACGATTGCGCCAACGATGAATACAATGGCCGCGGTCAGCGCGCCAAGGGTTTTCCGCCGTCGCAGGCTGGCGATAAAATCACCCAGCCCCTTGCCTTCGTCGGCAATATTATCCCTGTAATCTTCCATATTCTTCTTAAGAACCCTTTTAGGGTTAACCAGTTATCATACAAAGTTGAAGTCTAGCACGCATCTTTCCGGTGGTTTGTGACCGATGGCACAAGACTGTTTTTGAGCGCTACCGGGCCTTCAGCTGCAGCAACCAGCCTCGTGAGCAGCCGATTATGTCGCACGCGCGCTAACCGCAAGCTTTTATTGTTCTTTGCCGGGGCGGGGTTCGACCTCACGAAGCTGTCGAAGTTCAGCGGCGAAGCTGACAGAATCGGCGCATGTTGTCGTTTGCCTTCCGTCGCTTTTTGTCCGGTATCCCCACGTTGCTGGTACTGCTGGCACTGTCTTTTGCGCTCATTCGCGTTGCGCCCGGAGGCCCGTTTGACACCGAAAAGCAGGTGCCGCCCGAAATCCAGGAGCGCCTGAACGCCGCTTATCACCTCGACGAACCATTATGGATGCAGTTTGGCCGCTATTTGGGCAATCTGATGCGGGGCGATTTCGGGCCGTCTTTTCAGTACAAGGATTACACCGTGACCGAGTTGATCGGCGCGGGATTTCCGGTGTCACTGCAACTGGGCGGACTGGCCATGCTCCTGGCTTTGCTGGCAGGTATCAGTATCGGTACGACGGCTGCGCTTAAGCAGAACAGTCGCACCGACCACGTGGTTATGGGCATGGCCATGACCGGCATTTCCATCCCGAACTTTGTATTGGCACCGTTGCTGGTGCTGCTGTTTGCCGTGACCTTAAGGTGGCTTCCGGCCGGCGGGCTGGGGGAGTGGCGGAGCCTGGTGTTGCCGGTGATATCGCTGGCCTTGCCACAGATCGCTTACGTGGCAAGGCTGACCCGCGGCAGCATGATTGAAGTGTTGCGCAGCGACTTTATACGCACCGCCCGCGCCCAGGGGCTGCCGACGCTGGAAATTATAGTCGGTCATGCGCTGAAACCCGCACTGGTGCCGATCGTTTCGTATCTGGGCCCGGCAACGGCGGGCATCATTACCGGGTCGGTCGTTATCGAGCAGATTTTCGGCGTGCCCGGCCTGGGGCGCTTTTTTGTGCAGGGTGCCCTGAACCGGGATTACACACTGGTGATGGGCGTGGTGGTTTTTTACGGTGTGTTAATCATCGTGTTCAACTTTCTGGTAGATCTGGCCTATCGCTGGCTGGATCCCCGGGTGCAATTGTGAGGTTGTCTTGAGCACTTTGGTCACCGGGCAGACCGGACGCAGCCTGTGGGACGATGCCCGCGACACCCTGAAAAAAAATCGCGCAGCCATGACCGCCATCGCGTTGATGGGGTTTATTGTTTTGCTGGTTTTAGCAGCGCCGTTGCTCAGCCCTTACAGCATTGATTCCACCGACTGGGAGCGCATTTCCATTCCCCCGTCATTTGCAACGTCGCATTGGTTTGGCACCGATGACGTCGGTCGCGACCTTTTCATACGCACGCTTTACGGCGGGCGCATCTCCTTGCTGGTTGGGCTGGCTGCAACCGCCGTGAGCCTGCTGATCGGTATCGCGTGGGGTGCGACGGCAGGTTATGCCGGCGGCAAGGTTGATCAGGTGATGATGCGCATTGTGGATGTTTTGTACGCAATGCCCTTTATGTTTGTCGTTATTCTTTTAATGGTGTTTTTTGGCCGCAATATATTTCTTATATTTGTGGCCGTCGGCGCCATTAACTGGCTTGATATGGCGCGTATCGTGCGCGGCCAGACACTCAGCCTGAAAAAGAAGGAATTCATTGAGGCAGCGCGCGCCGGCGGAGTGTCCCCCGCGAACATAGTGCGACGCCATATTGTGCCGAACCTGCTGGGGGTGGTGGCGGTTTACGTGACGCTGACTATTCCGCAGGTCATTCTGGTCGAATCGTTTCTCAGCTTTTTGGGCCTGGGGGTGCAGGAACCCATGACATCGTGGGGTGCGCTGGTAAACGACGGTGCGCAGGTAATGGAAACAGCGCCGTGGGCGCTGGTGTTTCCGGCTGTGTTTCTGGCGTTAACGCTGTTTTGTTTTAACTTTATTGGCGACGGTTTGCGTGACGCGCTGGATCCGCGCGACCGTCGCGACAGCTGAACCGGCAGGCAGAGGAACCTATGCAAACAGCCAGGCAGCCGTCCCCGCAAGCAAGTGACCCAACCTTATTATCCGTTACAGACCTCAGCATCAGCTATCGCGGTGAACAAACCGTGCAGGCGGTGAGGGATTTATCGTTTTACGTGCGCGCCGGCGAAACGCTGGGGCTGGTCGGCGAATCCGGATCGGGTAAAACGCAGACTGCGCTTGCCATTATGGGCTTGCTGCCCGAAACCGCGCGGGTAAGTGGCCGCGTGACCTTTATGGTCGGGCAGCAGGCGTCGGAATTGTTGTCAATGCCGCAGCAGCAACTGAACACCATTCGTGGTCGGGCGATCAGCATGATCTTTCAGGATCCGATGACCGCGCTGAATCCGCACCTGACCATCGGCAGGCAAATGGCGCGGGTGCTGGAGCGGCACCGGCGGCTCTCTCGCCAGGCTGCGTATGCGGAAGCAGCACAGATGCTGGACGCGGTGCGTGTCCCGGAAGCGCGGGCGCGGCTGAAGCAATACCCGCATGAAATGTCCGGCGGCATGCGTCAACGCATCATGATTGCGACGGCATTGTTGTGCCGGCCCGAGCTGCTGATTGCCGACGAGCCCACCACCGCACTCGATGTCACGGTGCAGGCGCAGATCCTCAACATCATGGCCGAGTTGCAACGCGAGATGGGCATGGCGTTGCTGCTGATCACGCACGATATGGGCGTGGTGGCTGCAAACTGTGATCGCGTGCTGGTGATGCGCGATGGCGTTGAGCGCGAAAGCGGCGAGGTCACCCAGGTGTTTTCTGCGCCGGCAGATCAATACACGCGGGATCTTCTCGCTGCAGTTCCGCGGCTTGATGCGAAGAGCCGCGCGGTGGCTGGCGACGCGTTGGGTGGCGAGGACGATTGTAATGAGGGTGAGTCGGAGCGCAGCGACCGAACCCGAAATACGATTCGGCCACGGCAACCAACGCGGCCACTCCTCACAGTCGACGACCTGCGCGTGACTTTCGATGTCGGCCGCGAGCGCTGGTTCAGCCCGCGCAGGCTATTGAAGGCTGTTGACGGCGTCAGCTTTGAACTGGCGCCCGGCGAAACGCTGGGCGTTGTTGGCGAATCCGGTTGCGGCAAGTCCACCCTTGCGCGCGCGGTATTGCAGTTACTGGATGGCTATGCAGGGCGAGTCAGTCTGCTGGGCGATGAGCTCGGCCATTTAAGCGCGGCAGCGGTCAAAGCGCATCGGCAGCACATGCAGGTTGTGTTTCAGGATCCGCTGGCCTCACTGAATCCCCGCATGACGGTGGGCGATATTGTCGCGGAGCCATTACAAACATTCAGTCCGCAGCTGTCACGCACAGAACGACTGCAGCAAGTGCAGCAGTTGTTGGCCAAGGTCGGTCTTAAGCCCGAGCATGCGTTTCGCTATCCGCATGAATTTTCCGGGGGTCAGTGTCAACGCATTGGCATTGCCCGCGCATTGATCTGTGAACCGCAGCTGGTGATCTGCGACGAGCCGGTCAGCGCACTCGATGTTTCTGTTCAGGCGCAGGTGATCGAATTACTGATGGGTCTGCAGAAAGAACTGGGACTGGCATTGATTTTCATTGCTCACGATCTGGCGGTGGTGCGACAAATCAGTCACCGGGTGATGGTGATGTACCTGGGTCGGGTGGTTGAACTGACCGACAGCGATACCCTGGTTGAATCACCTCAGCACCCCTATACGCGCGCGCTGATCGACGCGGTGCCCATACCGGACCCTGCAATAGAGAGGAATCGCGAGCGTCTGTTATTGCGCGGCGATATCCCTTCGCCGCTGAATCCGCCGAGCGGTTGCGTGTTCCGAACCCGCTGCCCGCTGGCACAGCAGCGCTGTACCGACGAGCAGCCGCAGCTGTTGCCGTCAGGCAACGCGCACGTCGCGTGTCATTTTCCGGTCAGTTCGTAAACAACGCTCACCTGCGCATCAAAGCGAATTTCTCCCGGCACATAACTTTCTTCAGCACCGGACGAATCAGCCATCAGGGCCGCACTCTGCGCACGCATTCTTGGCATGGGCATTACCGGCATGGAGCTGCTGTTGATGCTCAACACGCGACCGAGTTTTTCGCCGGCGGCACCGGCCAGGCGAGCCGCGTTTTCCTGCGCGTCTTTGAAAGCTTTGGCGAGTGCATCACGATAGGCATCCCGCCTTGTGCTGCTGTCGAGTTGTGGCGGCGATAGCTGATTCACGCCGGCCAGCGTGACTTGTTCTATCAATGGCCCGAGCTTTTCGAGCTCGCGCAGTTCTACTGAAATGTTGCGTTCGACAACGTAACCCAGCAATTCCTGTTCTTCGGTGCTTCTATTCCAGCGGTAATCGGGTCGGATCATTGCGCCTGTAGTGTTGATGTATTTCCGTTCGATGGCTAGTTTTTCAAGCAGCTTGAGCACCTTGTTGACGGACTCGCCGGCAGCGGCTTGCGCTGCGCTTGGTGAAGCGTCGCGCTCCACGATGCTCATGTTTATGCGGGCAATATCGGGCTCGACCGTCACGAATGCTGAACCGCTGACGGCCACCGTTCGTTCGGTAGCGTCATCAGCAACAGCGAAGGTGGATGCTGCCGTTAACAGCAGTGCGATGAATAATTTGCCGGTAGTCATAATGATGTCCTTTATGCTTGGCGTTACTATACAACCAGAATAGAACGCGACCGCGAGGTAGGTATGGACAATTTCAGGGCGTTGCGGGTTCACGCCACGGACACGGGCGTGGAACCGCGTCTTGAGAATATCTCTGTGAATGATTTGAGCGATGGCGAGGTGGTCATTCGCTGCGCATGGTCGTGCGTCAACTATAAGGATGCGCTTGCTGTCACGGGTGCCGGGAAGATCATGCGGCGTTTCCCTTTGGTGGCGGGCATAGACGTTGCGGGCACTGTGGTTGCATCGACAACCGCAGACTGTCGGGAGGGCGAAGAGGTCGTCGTGACGAGTGCCGGTCTGGGCGAGACGCGCGACGGCGGGTACGCCGAATACGCGCGGCTGCCCGCCGCGGCGGTGATCCCCTTGCCCCCTGGCTTCAGCATGCGCGACGCGATGGCGCTCGGCACGGCCGGCTTTACCGCGGCACTCGCGGTGCACCGCATGGAACAAAATGGTCAGCACCCGGATAAGGGCCCTGTCGCGGTCAGCGGGGCGACCGGCGGGGTGGGCAGTGTGGCCATTGATCTGCTTGCCGGCCGCGGCTATGAGGTGCATGCCATCACACATAAAAGCGCTGCAGCAGAGTACCTGCGCGATCTGGGTGCCGCGGAAGTGTTGTTGTCTGATGATCTGGAAATAGGCACTCGGCCGCTGGAGAAGGCGCGCTGGGCAGGTGCCGTGGACAATCTTGGCGGCGACATGCTGAGCGGGTTCACCCGCACGATCGAATACGGTGGCAACGTAGCGAGTATAGGCCTTGCTGCCAGCCACAAACTCGAAACCACCGTAATGCCTTTTATTCTGCGCGGTGTGAATCTGCTCGGGATCAACGCAGTGGACACGCCCCGTGAGTTAAGGCTGGCAGTCTGGCAGCGTCTGGCTGACGATCTGCGCCCCAGGCATCTCGATAAAATCATCAACGGTGAAATCGGCCTCGACGAGGTGGCAGGCTGTATGCAGGACTGGATAGAGGGCCGGGTGATCGGCCGAAAGCTTGTCAGGCCCTAACTTGGCCGGGAGCAGAGGTGTCCGGCGATTTTCTGCGGTAGAATTTCGACTGTACATAACATTGGCCCGCGAACGGGTCGCAGCGGGGAAATCATGCACACATCAAAACTATGGGTATTCGCGGCAAGCGCCTGGTTAATCACGGTCAGCAGCGTTCAGGCCGCAGAAGATATCAGCGACAAGTATTTCGATTTCATGATCAGCGGCGAAAAGGCGGATCGTGATCGGCTGGTTGATGACGGCCTGAATGGTGCCACCGCGCGACTCGGTAAAGCCTTCAATGAGCGGTGGAATCTCGAGTTCGCTGCGAGCGGATTAAAAATGTCCGGTGATAAATCCAAAGGCGGCAAGGACATTAACCAGTTCGCATTGGGCGGCAATGCGTTGGCGGTCTTTAACCGTGGCGGCCAGTTCCAGCCCTATATTCTGACCGGTATCGGCGCGGCGCAGTCGCGCTACCAGAGCGCGCCGAACGACACTAACCTCTACTACGATCTCGGTATTGGCGCGATCGTGCCGTTGTTTGACGGCGCCGGGCGTCTGCGAGGCGAAGTTTTGCGGCGTGCTGACAACGACATGTTTGATTCCAAGGACTGGATTCTGAATATTGGTTTCGGCACGTTTTTCGGCGCCAAGGCGGCCGCGCCGCGCGCAGCCCCCATCGTCGCGGCGCCGGTCGACAGTGACGGCGACGGTGTTCCGGATACCGCCGATCGCTGTCCGGGCACGCCCGCGGGTGCTGCAGTTGATGCAAACGGTTGTGAACTCGATAGTGACGGCGATGGCGTGGTTGACCGGCTGGACGAGTGCCCCGGCACCCCTAAAGGCACGGCTGTTGATGCGGTCGGCTGCCCGCTGGTAACCGTGATCAATCTTGAAGGCGTTAACTTCCAGACCAACTCAGCCGATTTGAGTGGCGGTGCTGACAAGGTATTAAATGAACAGGCCGCAACGCTGGTGGCAAATGAAAAAGTGACGATTGAAGTCGCGGGCCACACCGATTCCGACGGCGACGCAAGTTACAACCAGAGCTTGTCCCAGCGCCGCGCGGAAACGGTACGTGATTACCTGATTGCTAAAGGCGTGGCTGCCGACCGGATTATCGCCAAAGGTTATGGCGAGTCCGAGCCCATCGCTGACAACGCCTACAAGGCAGGTAAGGCCGCCAACCGCCGCGTGGAACTGCGCATCCGCAATAAATAGGGTGGTGTTCGACGTTGCCGAGACCGGCGCGCAGTTGCGTGCCGGTCTCGTTCATTTTGCACTGTGTGTTGATGCTGAAGAGTTGGCAGACTGCCTGCTGATTTATCTTGCGGAGCTGCACAAATGGAACACTGCCTACAACCTCACGGCAGTGCGCGATCCCCGGCAGATGCTGCCGCGGCATATATATGATTCCCTCAGCGCCGTGCCGTTTATGCACGGGGAGCGCATCGTCGACGCAGGCACCGGCGCCGGTTTGCCAGGTATTCCGCTGGCCTTGTGTTACCCCGACAGGCAATTCACGTTGCTCGATTCCAACGGCAAGAAAATTCGTTTTGTAGACCATGTGGTCCGTCGTCTGGGGTTGTCCAACGTCACCGCGGTGCAAGCCAGGGTTGAGGAATTCCAGCCACCCCGGCTTTTCACTGCAGCGGTTTCGCGCGCATTTTCGTCGTTGCGCGATTTTGCGGCCGGCACCGAACACATGCTGGCACCCGGCGCGCGGCTTGTCGCCATGAAGGGCAGGTTTCCCGCCGATGAGCTGGCAACGCTCGAAAACGATTTACCCCAGTGGCGGCTGCAACAAAGCGCATCCCTGCAGGTGCCGGAGCTCGAGGGTGAACGCCACATCCTGGTGCTGGAGCGGTTATGATGGGCACCATCAAATAGAGGCAGTCCGGCGTGGGTCGAATTATTGCAGTCACAAACCAGAAAGGCGGCGTGGGCAAGACCACCACGGCCGTGAATCTGGCTGCGTGTTTGTCTGCCTGCAACCAGCGCGTGTTGCTGATCGATCTGGACCCGCAAGCCAACGCAACAACGGGCTCAGGCCTGGACAAAAACGAGCTCAATTGCACCACCTGCGAAGTGTTGCTGGGTGAAGCCCGCGCCATGGATGCCATCGTGCCGGTAGAAAGCAGCGGTTACGCGATTCTGCCGGCCAATCCCGACCTCACCGCGGCCGAAGTGCGGTTGATGCAGGAGATCGGTCGTGAACTGAAGTTGCGACAGGCGCTGGAACCGGTCGCGGACATGTTCGACTACGTGCTGATTGACTGTCCGCCTTCTATAAACACACTTACGCTGAATGCATTGACCGCTGCGCAAGGTGTGCTGATCCCTATTCAGTGCGAGTACTACGCGCTGGAGGGATTGTCATCGTTGCTCGAAACCGTGCGGCAGGTCCGCAACAGCGTTAATCCCGGTATCGAGATTGAAGGTCTGTTGCGCACCATGTTCGATCCGCGCAATCGGCTCGCGAATGAGGTATCGGCGCAACTGCTCAAGCATTTTGGCGACAAGGTTTACACCACCGTCATACCGCGCAATGTGCGGCTGGCCGAGGCACCCAGTTTCGGGGTTTCGGCACTTGTCCATGACCCGCGCTCTTCCGGCTCATCCGCATACATGGAGCTGGCCCGCGAAATGGTATCCCGCGATACGCCCGCCGAAAATATGGACGTGGCTTAAGCCCTCTGAGTTAGTATTCATCGTCATGGCAACCAAGAAAACAGGTCTGGGTCGGGGTCTTGATGCGCTGCTCGGCGGGTCACTGAACGAGCCCGCCGTTAGGGGCACGCCTTCGGCGCCCACAGGCGATCCGGCATCGGTCGATGTCACCGGCGTTACCCGCACGCCCGTGTCGGGGCCGGCAGTTGTGGCCGGCAACGGCTTGCGTGATCTGGATCTTGACCAGCTGCGTCCCGGCAAATACCAGCCCCGTCGCGATATGCACCGTGAAACCCTGCGTGAGCTGGCCGACTCCATCAAGCAGGAGGGCGTGTTGCAGCCGATTTCGGTGCGGCCGCTGGGTGACGGTAACTCCGGTACCGTGCGTTACGAAATTATTGCGGGCGAGCGTCGCTGGCGGGCCGCACAACTGGCGGGGATTGAAAAAATTCCGGCGATCGTCAGGGACGTAGACGATGAGCAGGCTGCGGCCATAGCACTGATCGAGAACCTGCAGCGCGAAGACCTCAACCCTTACGAAGAAGCACTCGGGCTGCAGCGCCTTATTGATGAGTTTCAGCTCACCCATCAGGAGGCGGCCACGGCGGTGGGCAAATCGCGCGCGGCGGTATCTAACTTAATACGGTTATTGGAGCTGGCGCCCGAAGTGCAGAAACTGCTGGCGGACGGGTCGCTCAGCATGGGGCACGCACGTGCCCTGTTGGGGCTGTCCGGGGCACGCAGCCAGGCGAACGCCGCAGCAGACGTGATAGCGCGGGGCCTCTCGGTGAGGCAAACCGAGGCCCTGGTGAAGAAATTACAGGCTGGCGGGAGCGCTCGGCCAGCCCCCGGCCCGGCCGTGAGCGCCGATATACGCCGCCTGCAGGACGAGCTGAGCGGCAAGCTGGGGGCCAAAGTCGCCATCCAGCACGTCGCGACTGGCAAGGGCAAGGGCAAAGGCAAGCTGGTTATCAGTTACAACTCAGTCGACGAGCTCGACGGCATCCTCAAGCACATAAAGTAGGGTTGCCCCTACGGCTCGATATACCTACAATTCGCGGGCTGAACAGCACGGGCTGCTGTTCGGGTGCCACCTGTGTGGCTTTTTTTGTACCCGTGAAGCCCGCAAAAGATGGGCAACTCACGCACATTTCAGAAAGCTCGTATCGCTGTTCTCTGCCTTGCCGGAGGCCAGCTCCTGTTAACCCTGTTGCTGACCGCGACGGCGTGGTTAACGGGTTACGACAACGCGGCCCTGTCCGTGTTTGTTGGGGGAAGCATCGGAATGATTGCCGGGTTGTATCAGGCATTGCGCTTATTGCAGGTTGATTCAGCCGGCGCGCCTGAGGCATTTTTGCGCGGCTTGTGGGTTAGCGAAGCAGTAAAAATTTTGTTGACGGTCGCCATGTTTGTGCTGGCGATTCGTGTTTCAAAGATTGAAATGGTGCCGACCATAGTCGGCTACGCGGTGACCTACATCGTTTACTGGATAGCATTAGGGACTCGCTATCCGTGGATAGAAACTGACATGCCCGTTGCAAATTTGCGCGATCGCAACTGGCCCGATTAACCGAGACGACAAAGCATTATGGCGAGCGAAGGCGGAACAAAAACCGGCGGCGAGTTTATCGAGCATCACCTGCAGAACCTGCAGTTGTGCAAAGGTGACGACGGTTGGGTTTGGAACGTTAAAGAAGTGTGCTCGGGTAATTTCTGGGCATTCAACGTTGACTCGATGGTTTTCTCGCTGATCCTCGGCCTGTTTTTTGCCACGCTCTTTAGCTATATCGTCAGAAACGCCTCGAGAGGCGTGCCCAACAGGATGCAGGCATTAATCGAAGTGGTATTCGATTTTGTGAACGGCAGCGTCAAAGACACCATGCACGGCACCAGCCGCCTGATAGCCCCGCTGGCCCTGACCATCGTGGTCTGGGTGTTCTTCATGAACCTGATGGATCTGTTGCCCGTCGACCTGTTGCCGCGCATCCTGGAATTATTCGGCGTGCACTACCTGAAAGTTGTGCCGTCCACCGACCCCAACATCACCTTCGGCATGTCGATCAGTATTTTCCTGCTGATTTTGTACTACAGCTTCAGGGAAAAAGGTGTCGGCGGCTTCGTGGTCGGCGAACTGATGATGAATCCGCTGAACCCGAGAGATCTGGGTGTGCCAAAGTTGTTCTGGCCGCTGGTCTGTGCGTTCAACTTCATTCTTGAATCTGTCGCCATGCTGGCCAAGCCGCTGTCGCTCTCGCTGCGACTTTTCGGCAACATGTATGCGGGCGAGCTGATGTTCATTCTGATTGCCTTGTTGTTCGGTTCTATTTTGACGCCGTCGATCGCGAATATAGGTCTGGGTGTTGTCGGTGCTGTGCTTCATTTTCTATGGGCCGTGTTTCATATTCTTGTCGTGTCTCTGCAGGCTTATATTTTCATGATGCTGACCATCGTGTATCTGAGTCAGGCTAAAGAGGCTCACTAGAGTTTTTTGTTTATTTAAGTGCTTTATTTTTAAGAATGCTTTTGTAGGAGCAACTGATGGAAACTGTAATTGGTTTTACCGCGATCGCTGTCGCAATCCTGATTGGCCTGGGTGCCCTTGGCGTGGGTATCGGCATGGGCCTGCTTGGCGGTCGCTTTCTGGAAGGTTGTGCGCGTCAGCCTGAACTGGCTCCGATGCTGCAGACCAAGATGTTTCTGGTCGTTGCGCTGCTCGACGCCGTGGCCATGATCGGTGTAGGTATCGCGTTGTTCTTCGCGTTTGCCAACCCGTTTATTGGTCAGCTGCAAGCTGCTGCAGGCGCTTAACTCAGTCGAAGATTCGGGCCGGGCGTGACGCTTTACGCGACATGCCATAGCCAGATCAGGAGTCGGATAAGTGGACTTAAATGCAACCCTATTAGGGCAAATGCTCGCCTTCGGCGTTTTCGCGTGGTTCTGCATGAAATTCGTGTGGCCGCTGTTGCTGGATATTATCGAAGAGCGTCAGACGCAGATAGCCGATGGTTTGGCAGCCGCCGATAAAGGCAATCGCGCTTTGGAAGAGGCCGAAGCGGAAAAGCAGGCCATCCTGGAAGCAGCTCGCACTCAGGCGCGTGAAATCATCGATCAGGCCAATACACGTGCTTCGGGCATTGTGGACGAAGCGCGCGGTGAAGCCGGGAATGAGAAAGAGCGCATTCTGGCATCCGCGCATGCAGAAGCGGAACAGGACGCCAATCGGGCGCGCGAAGAACTTCGCGGCCAGTTGGGCGCACTCGCAATTGCTGGCGCTGAAAAAATTATTCAGCGTGAAATCGACGCAAACGCGCATAAAGACCTGCTCGACAGGCTTGCGGCGGAGATCTAGACAGTCATGGCTGAGAATACCGCCATAGCCCGCCCTTACGCGCAGGCTGCTTTTGAGCTCGCACGCGATGCGGGGCAACTGGCAGGCTGGTCGGATGCCCTAGCCGCTGCGGCAGCCGTCGTTGCCGACCCTCAGGTAAAAGCCTTGATTGGCGCTCCTGCCACCGATGCCGAGCAACTGGTTGGGTTAATTGCGGGTATCGCGGGGCAGTCGTCGGCCGGTGTTCCGGCAGACAAGCTGAACAACATCGTTCGGCTGCTCAGCGAGAATCGCCGGCTGGCGGCTCTCCCGGAAATCTCGGCTGCTTTCGATGCGCTCAAAGCGGAGACCGAAAACCGGGTTGAAGTGACGTTGACCGCAGCCAGTCCGGTGGATGAAGCGCAGCAGGCGCGCATAGTGTCGGCGCTACAGCAGCGTTTCGGCCGCGATGTCAGCCTGACTGTCGAACTGGATGAAACATTGATAGGCGGAGCACGCCTGCGGGCGGACGACCTGGTGATTGACGGCTCTGTGCGTGCCAACCTGGACAGGCTTTCCAGCGTGCTTGCAAATTAGTCGAAACAGTCTTGGTCAGTTAGTTAAGCGAACAGATATTGATTTCGCCACGCGGCGAAAGAGGAAATAAAGATGGCTATTAAAGCTTCTGAAATCAGCGCCCTCATAAAAGAGCGCATCAGCAATTTCGAAAGTGCGGCTGAGGCTCGTGATGTTGGTACGGTTATCGCTGTTACCGACGGCATCACGCGTATTCACGGTCTGAGTTCTGCCCAGTACGGCGAAATGCTTGAGTTCCCCGGCGATACCTTCGGTCTCGCTCTGAACCTTGAGCAGGATTCGGTCGGCGCTGTGGTGCTGGGTGATTACAAGCACATTTCTGAAGGCGATACCGTCAAGACGACCGGTCGCATTCTCGAAGTACCGATTGGTGAAGGCCTGCTGGGCCGCGTTGTGAACTCGCTGGGTGAAGCCATTGATGGCAAAGGCCCGATTAAGGCAGAAGGCACCTCCCCAATTGAAAAAGTGGCGCCCGGCGTTATTGAGCGTAAGTCGGTTGATCAGCCGGTGCAGACGGGATTGAAATCCATCGACGCCATGGTGCCAATCGGTCGGGGCCAGCGTGAGTTGATCATTGGTGACCGTCAGACCGGTAAATCGGCAGTCGCTATTGATACGATCATCAACCAGAAGGGCACCGGCGTTAAATGTATCTATGTCGCGGTTGGCCAGAAAGCCTCAACCGTTGCCAACGTAGTGCGCAAGCTCGAAGAGCACGGTGCAATGGAGCACACCATTGTGGTTGCTGCCACCGCATCCGATTCGGCCGCCATGCAATACATTGCACCGTATTCCGGTTGCACCATGGGCGAGTACTTCCGCGACAAGGGCGAAGACGCGCTGATTATTTACGACGATCTGACCAAGCAGGCCTGGGCATACCGCCAGGTTTCATTGCTGTTGCGTCGTCCGCCGGGCCGTGAGGCGTATCCGGGTGACGTGTTCTACCTGCATTCGCGCTTGCTGGAACGTGCTGCACGGATCAACGCTCAGGAAGTTGAGCGGCTTACCAACGGCGCGGTCAAAGGTAAGACAGGTTCACTGACGGCGCTGCCGATCATTGAAACTCAGGCCGGTGACGTGTCGGCATTCGTGCCCACCAACGTGATCTCGATCACTGACGGTCAGATCTTCCTGGAAACCGACCTCTTTAACGCCGGTATTCGCCCGGCCATCAACGCCGGCCTGTCAGTGTCGCGTGTGGGCGGTGCAGCGCAGACCAAGATCATCAAGAAGTTGGGTGGCGGCGTGCGCCTGGCTCTGGCGCAGTATCGAGAGTTGGCCGCGTTCGCGCAATTTGCTTCCGACCTTGATAAGGCCACGCAGGCACAGCTGGCACGCGGTACCCGCGTTACTGAGCTGATGAAGCAGTCGCAGTACTCGCCTTTGTCAGTCGCCGAAATGGCATTCTCACTGCTGGCAGCCAACGAAGGTTATCTGGATGACGTTGAAGTGGCCAAGATCGTGGCCTTCGAGGCGGCCATGCATGCGCATCTGAATGACAAGAACGCCGATTTGCTGGCCGAAATTAATGCATCGGGTGATTTCAACGACGACATCGAATCCCGAATGAAAGCTGCGCTCGATGACTTCAAAGCGAACGGTGCTTACTAAAACGGGATCTACCTGAAATCGGATCTACCAAGAGAAGCTGAATGGCAAGTCTTAAGGAAATCAGAACCAAGATCGGCAGCGTAAAAAACACGCAGAAGATCACCAAGGCGATGGAGATGGTTGCCGCCGCGAAGATGCGCAAGACGCAAAATCGCATGGCAGCCACTCGCCCCTATGCCGACAAAATTCGCACCGCGATTGGCCATCTTTTTCAGGCGAATCCTGAATACAAGCACCCGTATCTGGCGCACCGCGAAAATACCAGTCGCGTCGGCTACATTGTCATTACCACCGACCGTGGCTTGTGCGGCGGCCTGAACGTCAACGAATTTCGATTATTGCTTAATGAGATTCGGGACTGGACGAACAAAGGCGTGGAAGTGGATCTGGCCTTGCTGGGTTCCAAAGGCGTGCAGTTTTTCCGCAACTACGATGTCAACGTGGTGGCCGCCGCGTCAAACATTGGCGAAAACCCCAAGGTCGCCGACCTGATTGGTTCGATCAAAATCATGCTCGACGCATTTGAAAAGGGCGGCCAGGATGGCGGTATCGACCGGCTGTTTTTGTTGCACAACCGTTTTGAAAGCACCATGAGCCAGAAGCCTGCCGTGGTGACGTTGATCCCGGTTGAAGCCCCGGACGCCGATGAATTGCCGGAGCATTGGGATTACCTTTACGAGCCCGAAGCGACCGAGCTGCTGACCAGTGTGCTGGAGCGCTATATTGAGTCTCAGGTATATCGTGGTGCCGTCGAGAACGTGGCGTGTGAAATGGCAGCCAAGATGGTGGCGATGAAGAGCGCCACCGACAACGCCGGCAAACTGATTGATACCTTGCAGCTTGATTACAACAAGGCACGTCAGGCAGCTATTACACAGGAAATTTCAGAAATCGTCGGCGGCGCCGCTGCGGTTAGTGAATAAAACACCGGGGTCAGAGTAATAATTAATTTTTACTCTGACCCCAATTGATTGACAGAGGTCAGAAAAATGAGTTCCGGAAATATCGTACAGGTCATCGGTGCTGTGGTGGACGTCAAGTTCCCGCACGATTCGTTGCCAAAAGTTTATGACGCGTTGCGCATCGAAGATCGCGACCTGACCCTCGAAGTGCAGCAGCAGCTGGGCGACGGCGTTGTTCGTGCAATTGCGATGGGGCCGTCTGAAGGGTTGTCTCGCGGCATCAAGGTGGACGGCACAGGCCAGCCTATTCAGGTGCCGGTCGGCCAGAAAACTCTGGGCCGCATCATGGATGTGCTGGGCAAGCCGGTTGATCATGCCGGTCCGATCGGCGAAGAAATCAGAATGCCGATTCACCGCGCAGCTCCCGCATACGAAGATCAGGCTTCCGCGACCGAGCTGTTGGAAACCGGCATTAAGGTGATTGACCTGATTATGCCGATTGCCAAAGGCGGCAAGATCGGCTTGTTCGGCGGTGCCGGCGTTGGCAAGACCGTTACGCTGATGGAGCTCATCAACAACATCGCCAAGGAGCATGGCGGTTTCTCCGTGTTCGCCGGTGTGGGTGAACGTACTCGTGAGGGTAACGACTTCTACCACGAGATGACTGATTCAGGCGTTATCGACAAGGTGGCACTGGTATACGGCCAGATGAACGAGCCGCCGGGTAACCGCCTGCGAGTTGCGTTGACCGGCCTCACCATGGCCGAGTATTTCCGCGATGAAGGCCGCGACGTGTTGATGTTCGTTGACAACATTTACCGTTACACCCTGGCCGGTACCGAAGTATCCGCACTGCTTGGTCGTATGCCATCGGCGGTGGGCTATCAGCCGACGCTGGCCGAAGAAATGGGCGTACTGCAGGAACGCATCACTTCAACCAAGACCGGTTCAATCACGTCGTTCCAGGCCGTGTATGTGCCGGCCGACGATTTGACCGACCCTTCGCCGGCCACGACCTTTGCTCACCTGGACGCAACGCTGGTGTTGTCGCGGCAGATCGCCGAGCTTGGTATCTACCCGGCTGTGGATCCGCTGGACTCTACCTCGCGTTTGCTTGACCCGAACGTGATCGGTCAGGAGCATTACGAAGCAGCCCGCGGCGTGCAGGGTATTTTGCAGCGTTATAAAGAACTGCAGGACATCATCGCCATTCTCGGCATGGACGAACTGTCGGAAGAAGATAAACAGGCTGTGCAACGTGCACGTAAAGTGCAGCGCTTCCTGTCGCAACCGTTTACGGTTGCAGAAGTGTTTACCGGCGCCCCCGGAAAATACGTTTCGCTCAAAGATACGATTCGCGCCTTCAAGGGCATTGTTGCCGGTGAATACGACGATCTGCCCGAGCAGGCTTTCTACATGTGCGGCGGCATCGAAGAGGCGGTTGAAAACGCCAAGAAGATGTAAGCCATGGCAACCTTACATGTCGACATAGTCAGCGCCGAAGGCGAAATTTACTCCGGAGAAGCGGTTCGCGTATTTGCGCCGGCCAGTCAGGGCGACGTGGGTATCGCGCCGCGTCACGCGCCGTTACTCACCAATTTACGCCCGGGTGATCTGCGCGTGGAAACGCCTGAAGGCGAGGAGAAATTCTTTTACGTTACCGGCGGTGTGCTCGAAGTGCAGCCGCATTTGGTAACGGTACTGGCGGACTCGGCATTGCGCGGTGCTGACCTTGATGAGGCCAGTGCGAAGGCAGCGCAAGAAGCTGCCGAGAAGGCGGTTGGCGCGGCTGGTGACAAAAAGAGCCTTGAGCATGCCCGCTTGCAGCTGGTCGAAGCCGCTGCGCGTTACCGCGCGGTGCAAAAGCTCAAGGGCAAAAAGGCCTGAGCGCGGGGCGGGGTCAGGCCCCGTTGGCTGATCGGCTTCTGTGATCATTGCACGTGACCCGGGTTTCGAGCCGCAGTAAAGTGATGCGATGAATATCAGCGTCGTCATTCTGGCCGCGGGCAAAGGCACCCGCATGCGTTCCAGGCTCCCCAAGGTTTTGCAGCCGCTGGCGAACCGCCCGCTGCTGGAGCACGTGGTTGCTACCGCCGAATCCCTCGATGCAAACAGCATCTGCGTCGTCTATGGCCACGGTGCCGAAGCTGTGCAGGAGCATTTTGCCGGGCGGCCGCTTAAGTGGGCTCTGCAGGAGCCGCAGCTCGGAACCGGCCACGCTGTTCAGCAGGCCTTGCCGCATTTGGGCGCAGACGAGATTGCCGTCATTCTTTACGGCGATGTACCGCTGGTTCAGGCGGAAACCGTGCGGCGTCTGGTCAGTGCCGCGGCAGACGGCCCGGCGATACTCACCGTCGTTGAACGTGACCCCACCGGTTACGGACGCATTATTCGTAATCCTGCGGGCGCGGTGATTGAAATCGTCGAAGAAAAAGAAGCCAGCGACGAACAACGGCGCATCACCGAAGTGAACACGGGGTTACTGGCGTGTCCGGTCAAATTGCTCGGTCCGTGGCTGGACGCATTAAAAGCCGACAATGTTCAGGGCGAGTACTACCTGACTGACGTGGTTGCCAGTGCGGTTGCGGACGGCATAAAGGTTGTCGCTGTCAGCGCCGATTCGGCCACCGAGGTCATGGGCATCAATGACAAGGCTCAGCTCGCGGTGGCGGAGCGGGCTTACCAGCGACGGCAGACCGCTGCTTTGCTTGAGGCCGGCGTTACACTCGCGGACCCTGCTCGCGTTGATGTGCGGGGTGCTCTGGCTTGCGGCAGTGACGTATACATAGATGTGAACGCCGTTTTTGCCGGCGACGTCGAGCTGGGCGACAATGTCCACATCGGCCCGAATTGCGTCATCAGTAACACCAGAATCAGTAACGGTTCGGTTATTCATGCGAACTGCGTTATTGAAGAGGCGTTGGTAGGCGAGAATTGCAATGTCGGCCCCTTCGCGCGGTTGCGCCCGCATGCAGAAATGAAACAAGGCTCGCGCATCGGTAACTTTGTGGAAATGAAAAAATCCACACTGGGTGCGGGCAGCAAAGCGAACCACCTCACGTATCTCGGCGATGCGACCATTGGCGAAAATGTAAATATCGGTTGCGGCACCATAACCTGCAACTACGACGGCGCCAACAAGCACCAGACGATTATCGGTGATAACGCCTTTATCGGCTCCGGTGTAGAGCTGGTCGCTCCGGTCGAGATTGGCGCCGGCGCAACCGTCGGTGCCGGTTCAACCATCGGCAAAGATGCACCCGCCGGGGAACTAACCATTGAGCGTTCGCGTCAGAAAACCATCAGCGGCTGGCAGCGGCCTACCAAGAAAAAACAATAAACATAACTAATATCTGGACGAGACCGAATAAATGTGTGGAATTGTAGGCGGTACGGCTGAACGCAACGTGGTCCCGATACTCATGGAGGGCCTGCGCCGCCTGGAGTACCGAGGCTATGATTCTGCGGGCATAGCCGTGGGCCAGAGTGACGGCATTGAGCGCTACCGGGCTTTGGGTAAAGTCGCTGAATTGCAGGCCAAACTTGATACCAACCCGTTGGAGGGTTACACGGGGATTGCGCATACGCGCTGGGCAACACACGGCGTACCCAGTGAGGAGAATGCTCATCCCCACGTTTCCTCACCGGATATTGCCCTTGTTCACAACGGCATCATAGAAAATCACGAACCCCTGCGCGCTGATTTGCTTGCCAAAGGCTATGAGTTCTCCAGCCAGACCGACACCGAGGTTGTGGCCCACCGAATTCACATGCACCTGGCGCAATCGGACGGTCTGGAAGACGCAGTTCGCAAGACCGTGGCTGAGCTTGAAGGCGCCTATGCGCTGGTCGTCATGAGCAAAAGTGAACCCGGCAAGCTGGTGCTGGCTCGCGAGGGTTGCCCGGTTGTGGTCGGTGTGGGTATTGGGGAGAACTTTGTCGCTTCCGATGTCGCTGCACTACTGCCGGTAACCCGCAAATTCATGTTTCTGGATGAGGGCGACATCGCTGTCGTTACCCGTGACGGCGTGGTTATTTCGGATTCCGCCGGCAAGTTGGTGAAACGACCGATCACCGAGAGCGAGTTGTCCGCTGATGCCGTAGACCGCGGTAAGTTTCGCCATTACATGCTCAAAGAAATCTATGAGCAGTCACGCGCCGTTGCTGACACGCTGGCGGAGCGCATTGCGGACGGCAGGGTACTGGATGCTGCTCTCGGCCCCACAGCCGCCGAGGTGCTCGCAAAAACCAGGGCCGTGCAAATCGTAGCCTGCGGCACCAGCTATCACGCCGGGTTGATTGCACGCTATTGGATCGAAGAACACTGCGGTATTCCCTGCCGCGTAGAAATCGCCAGCGAATACCGCTATCGCAAAGTGGTGGTTCCCGAAGGCGGCTTGTTCATCACTATCTCGCAAAGCGGTGAGACGGCCGACACACTGGCAGCACTGCGCAAGGCCAAAGCAAGTGGCTACCTGGCGACCCTGGCAGTTTGTAACGTGCCTGAAAGTTCACTGGTGCGCGAGTCGGAACTCGCGCTGATGACACGTGCCGGCCCGGAAATCGGGGTGGCGTCGACCAAGGCATTTACCACGCAACTGGCAGCACTGGCGCTGGTTACCATTGCGTTGGCAAGACACAACGGTATGAGCGCCGAACAGGAGCGCGAGCTGACCAGCCAGCTGGTCGAGTTACCGCGACTCATTGATCAGGTACTGACACTGGACGACCAGATTAAGGCCTTGTCCGGTCAGTTCGCTGAGCATCAACATGCTCTGTTTCTTGGCCGCGGCTCGCAGAACCCGGTGGCAATGGAAGGCGCGCTTAAGCTCAAGGAAATATCCTACATTCATGCCGAGGCTTATGCTGCCGGTGAATTAAAACATGGGCCGCTGGCGCTGGTTGACGAGCAAATGCCGATTGTCACGGTGGCACCCGATGACGATTTGCTGGAAAAGCTGAAATCTAATCTGCAGGAAGTGCGTGCACGGGGTGGCCAGTTATTCGTATTTGCCGATCCCGAGGTGCATTTTGAAGAGGGTGACGGCGTGCACATCATGCACATGCCTACACATATAAAAGCATTTCAGGCGCCAATTCTTTACACCATTCCGCTGCAGCTTTTGAGTTATCACGTGGCCGTGCTCAAAGGCACCGATGTCGATCAGCCCCGCAACCTCGCCAAGTCGGTAACAGTCGAATAACGCGGTACACGCTATGGATTTATTCTCACACTGGGTTGGAATCACGGCGTTGGTGGTTCTCGGCGTTGCCTACATTGCGGTGATCGCCGAAGAGCGCACTCATATGCGCAAATCAAAACCCGTGATGTTTGCCGCTGGCATTATCTGGGGATTAGTTGGCTATCAGTACATGCAGGTAGGTCGTTCTCAAGAGGTTGAGCATGCGGTCGAGCATTTTCTGGGCGAATTTGCGCAACTGTTTATGTTCCTGCTGGCCGCCATGACTTACGTCAACGCCATGACCGAGCGCAATGTGTTCAACGCGCTGCGCACCTGGTTGACCAGCCGGGGGCTTAGCTTCCGGGCAGTTTTCTGGATAACAGGAGCGATGAGCTTTTTCCTCTCGCCCATTATCGACAACCTAACGACGGCATTGGTGATGTGCGCCGTGGTTCTGGCCGTGGGTCAGGGGAATCCGCGTTTTATCGCGGTTGCCAGCATCAACATTGTGGTAGCTGCGAATGCGGGCGGTGCTTTTAGCCCCTTTGGTGATATCACGACATTGATGGTGTGGCAAAGGGGCATCGTGCCTTTTCAATCTTTCTTTGCGTTATTTTTGCCGGCCGCGGTGAATTACCTGGTGCCCGCAATTCTGATGTCATTTGCGGTGCCCCGCGACACCGTTACTACATCAGCAAATGATGTTGTGCTCAAACGGGGTGCGAAGCGCATCGTCACATTATTTGTTGCTACGATTACCACGGCAGTGTTGTTTCACAGTGTGCTGGGCTTGCCAGCCTTCCTGGGCATGACGACCGGGCTCGCCTACCTCAAATTTTTCGGTTATTACCTGAGCCGCACGCACGTGCCGTTGCAGTCCGACAGCCCGGGTTACGGCAGTGTGGGCGACGTTGCGCCGTTCGATACATTTCGCGAGATCGCTAACGTCGAGTGGGATACCTTGCTGTTTTTCTTCGGCATCATCATGTGCGTGGGCGGTCTGGGTTTTATTGGGTATCTGGATCATCTTTCCGGCTATCTTTATGGCGAGTTGGGGCCAACCGTTGCCAACGTCATGATCGGGGTATTGTCCTCGGTGATCGACAATATTCCGATCATGGTGGCGGTGTTGGAGATGAGTCCGGACATGGACATGCAACAGTGGTTGCTGGTGACGCTGACGGCCGGAGTTGGCGGCAGCTTGCTGTCAATCGGATCCGCCGCAGGCGTTGCATTGATGGGTCAGGCGCGCCCTTACTACACGTTTTTCGGGCACCTGCGATGGGCGCCGGCCATAGCCCTCGGCTACGGCCTGAGCATCTGGGTTCATATGCTCATCAACACGCATTATGCCGACCTTGTCATTGCTGCCCCCGCCGGTATGCTGCCTTAAGTTAAATTCCAAGCCCGGTAAATTGCGAACCAGTTCCGGCACGCGCGCGTCCCGCGGCGCATAATGATTCCAGCACCTTCGAATAAGAAAAATAACGAGGAAGGGTCGCATGATTATCCTGCTTGTATTCGTACTGCTGTTTGCCATCGTATTTGGTGTTGTCACGCACAAGTGCCGAGTGGCAGGCACCGGTTTCATCAGTTCTTCGCAGCTCACTCGCTGGTGGGGTCGACAACCGCCTGTCAGAGATCATCGTCCGGCGGTTGCACGGCGCGATTTTCGCGCGGTTTCCATCAAGTGCGGTGCCGGTTGTTGCCAGGCCGCCAAGAGACTCGAGGGAAAGCGCGGTTTCCCTGGCCAGATCCCTCGCTTACCGCTGTCGCAGTGCAAGGCAGAGAAATGCGCCTGCACTTATGTGCAGCACAAAGATCGGCGAACAAGTGAAAATCGTCGCGATGAGATCGTCGGACTTGGGCGCAGCTTCCGGTTCGGCGATGAGCGCAGGCAGCGTATTGATCGTCGTTCCGGTGTGCCTGAAGAAGATATGGAGATGTTTAACTTCGAAAAGCATTGAGCCTCATTTGCTCCGGCTTGTTTGCTCCCGAGATGGTCACGCGGCCTGTCCCTTGCTATCCTGCCCGCCTTGATTTGAGTAACCACCCGGAGCAGTTATGAAAGTTTTCGATATTCGTGTCCAGGCAGCCGCTATAGTGTTGTCGCTGTTTTCAATGATCGGTCAGGCAGCTGAGCCTGCACCCGCCCAGTTTTCATTCCTGGACTTCAACGCCCCTGACAATACGGATGTCAAAGGCGTGAGGCTTGCTGCGCTTTACGGCAAAACCGGCAACGTTACTGGAATAGATTTTTCCATTGGATTGTCGGAGGTCGATAACCTTAAGGGCATCAGTTTTCCAGTGGTTTTTGGTGCCAATCGGATTAATAACAGCATGACCGGTTTGGGCATGGGTATCGTAAACCTGCATAAGGGCAGCGATAAGGGTGTCAACCTGGGGCTTATCAATCTGACCAACGATGTTGAAGGTGTCAATATTGGCTTTCTGAATGTCAGTACGGGTGACACACTTGCCGACGTGAGTGCCGTCAATATCTCGGATACGTCCACGTTCCAGCTGGCATTCTTCAACAAGACCGAAAAGCTGAAGGGATTGCAGATTGGTTTTCTGAACTGTGCCAGCAATGGCTTTCTGCCGTGCTTCCCTATCTTTAATTTTGCGTCTGACTGAGCGATCAGTTGATGTTTGTTGTTGTAAAAGGCCGCTTCCAAGCGGCCTTTTTTATGCCGGCAAATTGCGCATGAAAAGCTTCACCGGTTCAAGCACTGCTTGTTGATCACCCACGAACCACCAGTGATCAGGGCCGCTCAGGGAAACAAATTCTGCGCCCGGAATCCGGTCGGCCAGATCACGCCCCGCGCCGACTCGTATCATTCTGTCCCCCTCGCGATGCAGCACCAGCGTCGGACACCGAATGGCGCTCAGGCAATCGCGGACGTCAATTTCTGCCAGTGATTCCAGAATGCCGCGAATAATTCCGGGTGAAGCCGCAGCTCGCAGGTAGCGCGCCCAGCCATCCTGTGCGGTGGGGTCATCGGCGATGCTGGGGGCGAAAAACTCCAGTGAGGCGGGGCCACCCCAGTTTCTGATCAGTTCGTCCAGCCATGCCTGATAGAGTTTGGCGCCTGGCATGTGCCGGTAGTCGTCGGACTGCGAACCTTTGGCGAAGGTTCCGAACAGGATCAGAGCCGATACCCTGTCCGGATACCTTGTGGCCAGCTGACAGGCAGCGGGGCCTGACTCGGATACTGCGAAAATAACCGCCGTTTTTGAGCCGGCCGCGTCCAGCACCGCCTTCATGTCCGCAACTGTGTCTTCGAGATTGGGCGGTCGACCGATGCGGTCCGAGAGGCCAACGCTGCGCTTGTCGAAGGTAATCACGCGACGCCCCTCAGCCAGCTGGGTATCGAAATCAGCCACTTCCTGAATGCGATACCGAAAATCCAGATGCGACACAAAACCCGGTGCGAAAAATATATCCTGCGGTCCGTCACCCAAAGTTCGCCAGGCGATGTGCACATCTCCACTGCGCACGAAGTGTACATCCGACAATCCTGCAGCGAGAAAAACGCTCGCTGCCGGTGCACGAACGTTAGCCACGAAACGGAAGCCCTTGCGCGGCACAGTGCGTATGACTTCCGGCTCGTGGGCGGGGTCGCCTAGCGCCTTGCGGGCTTTCATGACAGTGCGTGACAAGGATGCTTCTGTCACGATGACACCCGGCCAGAGCGCTTCCTGCAGCTCGTCCTTGCCAACCACCCGTTCGCGGTTCTTCAAGAGGTATTCGATCAGGTCGAAAACTTTCGGCTCAACGTCGCGCAGTACATCGCCTATGCGCAGTTCCCGCAATACCGGATCAAGGGTGCGGCCTGCAAAGCGATAACTGTTGGCGCTTGGAGGGCTCATGTACCAAGGATACCGCGCCGGACAGACGGTTTGTGCGCTCCGCGCCGTCACGGTCATAAAAAGGTCAGGGATTGGTTATGCGCGGGTCAAGCTTCCGGGCTGATACACCCGCAATATGCAGCCATGCCTTGCGAGGCCCACTAAACACTGAAGGAGCACCACCATGATTAATCGTAAACCCGCCCTTACCCTGATGAGCGTTCTGTTCACTGCCGTATTATCTGCACCCGCCTTAGCCGGTGAGCCCTTACCGCCGCAACACTATGCCGACGAACTGCAGCGCTGTATCGCAGCTATTCGGGCTGAACTGATGGTTGACGACAACGCGCAGCTGCAACATCGTGTGACCCGCGTGAGCAAGCAAAACATCTGGTATACCTTCGAGATCGAGACCGTCGAAAGCGAGCCAAAAGATCATTCCGAGCAGGTGTTGTCGGCAAGCGAATGCCGTGCATGGCGCTTTGATGACCAAACCGTGGCTACGGTAACGCCGTCTGCAAGCAACGAGCTGCGATTTGACGCTTTATCTGCGCAAAGTCGCGCAGCTAAGTTGTTGTAAAACCGCCAAAATTTTCGCACCGCAACGAAACGGATAGTTATACCGCATTGATAGATGTTCGCTAAAGTACTGTTAAATAGCCGGTTTTGCGAGCTCGCAAAACCGGCTATTAACTTTATGTAAAGTGCCAATAATGTGACGTTTTTCCTGCGGGTTGAATTGACTGTCGCCACAATTAGACTGGCTTCGCCGGCTTGGGTGAAGCGGGCGTTTTGTACGGGAATAAATGCAAGGGATGCACGGCTGACAGCAGCTGCTTGGGCGCAGCGGCCGAAAGCCAGGAGCGGAGGACACGGAAGTTGACTCCCAGCTACGCAGATTAGTTTCAGTCTGTCTTCATTTTTCCCATTTGTTGATCTAGTCACAGCGTGCGCGCACGCGGTGTTTAGGGTGGATTAATGGTGCTCTTTAAGTAGCGCCGGGCGGTGGAAATTGATGATGTTTACTTACAGGCGTTCCCTGTTATTGGGAGCACTCCTTCTGTGCGGCAGCGCATACGCACAGGATTACACCTACTTAAACGATGCGAATCAGCAAGCTGATGGCCCGTCTTATCCGGGTAATTTTCCGAAAATCGTTGCGTCGGAAACGCAGTCAGATAAGGGCACGCCCGAGCAGTGGTCCAAGTACGATGTGATTGGTGCCAAGTCGGGCATGATGTACAAAGTTGCACCAGCTCAGCAGATCAATCCCGACCTTGAATTTCACTACAGTTTTCATCCGCGCGCATACCTCGGCTACCTGTCGAGCGATCCCTGCAACATTGCTTATGGCATGCCTTTCGATTCCACCGCCGATGTAACCGAAGGTTGCTCTGTTTATGCGGGGCACTGGCTGTACAGAGCGGGCACCCGACTGGCGACATCTATCAGCAACACCGCGACTACCTTGCGGGTAGCTGATGCAACCCGCCTTACCCCCGGCGGCTACGTGGTTATTTATGACGGACCGCCCGGCTCCTTTAATAACGCCGAGCATGCCCGGGTGGCATCGATCAATACTTCCACCTCGCCGCACACGGTCGTGCTGGCCAATCGTGGCTTTAAATCCACGGCGCGCGCGCACGGGGCGAATTCCATTGTGGCCGAGCACGAGCAGGGCAGCGGCGGGTCCACGCTGAACTGGGCGTACAACATCACCACCACAGCGCCGCGCGATGCGAACGGCAGAACTATTGCACAGGCCATGGTGGACTTCATTCAGAAGAACATGAACCGGAACAGCCGAGGCCAGGTGCAGAACGTCAATGTGACCGGCATCTATTTCGATGAAGACGGTTACGTCATGCCTACTTTTGATGCCGACGCCGACAACGATCTGGTTGTCGACAACGGTATCCTGTCCAACGGCACCAACGTGTGGGGCGACGGGCTGGATAATTTTTATGCACTGCTGCGTGCGAGATTACCCTCCAAGCGCATCGTGGCAGGCTGGCGGCAGAGTCGCGGTTTCGCGAGTCTGAACGGCACACAGATGGAAAACTGGTTGTTGTCAGGCAGCGAGTTCGCGGTGAACCCTGACTACACCGGTCGCTTTGGTATCTATTCGCAACTGCACAATTACATGATTCACCTGGCGTTTCATCAAACCGCCGACGGATATACCGAAGCACTTAGCAAACAACCGACCAAGCTTTATCCGGGCACCGTGAAATCCGGCCCTAACCCGACCGTGCCGAGCAGCAACGCCGGGTTTCGCCTGGGCTTTGGTGCCGCACTGCTGGGTACCGGCCACTACGGTCGGCAGAACTCCGACATGCACCCCGACCCCTGGTACGACGAATACGCGGTCGATGTAACGCCGGGGTCGAGCACCTATGGCCATGCCATCGCGTCGAACGTTAATGATGAGAGCGCTATCCGGGCGCACAAGGGCTGGCTGGGCAAGCCACTTTGGCAGCGCAAGCGTATTTACGATGAGCAGCAGTTCAGTCCGGAGCGCAGTCTGATAAGTAACGGCAGTTTCGAGTCAGGCACCTCGGGTTGGGTGATGAAAAACATCAACGTCGAAATCGACACGACCGCGAAGCAGGACGGTGAGCAGTCATTGAAAGTCAATGGCCACCAGGATTATTCATTGAACGTGAGCGGTGCTACGTTGCGCGGCCCGGCATTCGACATGGTGAAAGGCAAGACCTACACCATCGCGTTTGCCGCCAAAGCAAAAGAAATGCGCGAGATTCTCATCCAGCTTGACTGGTCTGACCAGCAGGGCATTTATCTGGTACCGGAAAAATGGTCACGCTTTGTTTTCACCATGACCGCGGCTTCCAGCGGGTCATTCCGCCCTGTTATTTCACTGGGGCGTGAGGAAACGGAAATATGGTTCGATGACTTTTATGTTTTTGAAGGCGATCCCAATGTATTCCGCCGTAACTTTGAGAACGGAATCGTGGTGGTCAACGCCACGCCCGAAACGCAAACCGTGGATCTTGCAGGCAAGTTCTATCGCATCAAGGGCACCGGCCAGGATCCGGTTAATAACGGTGCCGAAGTACGGGAAGTGACCTTGCCCCCGTTTGATGCGGCCATTCTGGTTCGGCCGGACCCGAGCGATGCGTCGACACCTCCGGCACCAAAACCGCAACCGCCAGCACCGGCGCCCTCGGGCGGCAACGTGACGGTGGGCGGCCAGGCCTGGAATGACACAAACGGTGACGGCATCCAGGATCCAGACGAGAACCCTTTTGACGGCTTGCCGGTGCGATTGCTCGACTGTAATAACAATCAGCTGGCCAGTGCCGTGACCGCGGGTGGCGGTTACTATGAATTTGCCGGCATTGCTGCGGGTGATTACGTCATCAGTGTGACCAAGCCGGGTGGTATGGAATTCAGCCCCGCGCTGGTCGGTGATCGTGGTGATCTCGACAGCAACATCCAGCTGGAACCCGGCAACACGGCTTGCATGACTCTGGTGGACGGCAACCGGCGTATGGCAGTTGATATTGGTCTGGTGCCCGGTTCCGGTTCCGGTTCAGGTTCAGGTTCAGGTTCAGTGGGCACCGGCCTGGACAAGCCAGCCACGGCAACCCTGGGTGACTGGGTCTGGTATGACACCAACGCCAATGGCATTCAGGATGTGGGCGAGTTTGGCGTAGGCGCCCTGCTGATTGGATTATTAGACTGCGACGGCACAGTCATTAGTTATACGAATGCGGATGCCGACGGTAAATATGAGTTTGCCGTGCCGGCTGGAAACTATAAGCTCGAGTTTTTCGTCGCCCCGGGCATGCAATTCTCACCGGCACTGCAGGGCAGTTCGCGGGCCAAAGACAGTAATGTGAACCCCAGCGGCATAACGGGGTGCATGACGGTTAATGATGGCGACACGCGTCAGTGGTTTGATGTGGGTATTATCCCGTAGCCAATTGTCAGACGGTTTTCCGGGCTGACCGCTGCTCGGATTCCGTTGCGCGACATAATCACAGGCTCCCGCAGGCAAAGCCCGCGGGAGCCTTTTTTGTGGCATGATGTCAACAGCCGCAAGGGGGCTGCCGGGCGCAACAGAGCAAGCCTCCTCACGATAATAACGACAGGGGCTTCATCGGATGTTCAACTCAAAATGCATGCTGACACTTCGTTCAGCGATAATGTTTTCTTGCCTCTTTTTTGCCCAGTCTCTTTGGGCTGCTCCCGGACTGGCCGCGCGCCCCGATAACGACACTTGTCTGGCTCCCGATCGCCCTGTCAGTGATGCGGATATTCAGCTCCAGCAGGTAATCAGCGCGCCGTTTCCGCTTTCCATGGTGCAGGCCCCCAACACTACCGAGCGGTGGTACGTGGTGGATCGTTCCGGCTTTATCAACATCTACCAGGACGGTGCGACCTTTGCTCTCCTGGGGCAGTTCGTCAACATAGATGACCGCATTACGCGCGAATTCGAAGGCCGTGACTGGGGCGAGATGGGGCTGTTGGGCCTGGTGTTTCACCCTGACTTCGCGAATAACGGCTACGCCTATCTTTATTATTCGGCCGCCAATAACGACCCGAATCTGCCGCTGAAGGGAGTCGTATCCCGCTTTGTCAGCAATGATGGCGGCCTGACACTGGATCCGTCTTCCGAGCAGGTGATCATTGAATTTGAGCGCGATACCCAGTGGCACTGGGGCGGCCAGATGCTGTTCGGTGACGACGGTTACTTTTACATGGCCATTGGCGATGCTGGCCGGCACTTTAATTCACAAGACATAAACTCCCTGCACGGCAAAATGCTTCGTCTGGATGTGGACAGCGCCTTTCCCTATGCGGCACCGGCGGATAACCCCTACGTGGGCATCGCCGGTCGCGATGAAATTTATGCGCTGGGGTTTCGTAACCCGTGGCGCTGGAACTTTGACGACGTTACCGGCGAATTATGGATGGGTGATGTCGGCACCGACAGCTACGAAGAAGTCAACAAGGTTGTCATTGGCGGTAACTACGGCTGGAGTGTCCGCGAAGGCGCGCACTGCACGGGCAAAGTGCCCTGCACGACCGCCGGCCTGATTGACCCGATTTTTGAATACCCTCACGATCCCAATTCGGCCTTTAACGCCATTATCGGCGGCTACATTTACCGTGGCTCCGCGCTGACCGGTTTGCAGGGCGCTTATATATACGGTGACAACTACACGGGTGAAGTGCACGCGCTAACCTTCGATGCCGCAAATAACCCGACCTCCGAGTTGCTGCTGGAAAGCGGCGAGTTTCTTACCACCTTCGCACAGGGTCCGGACAACGAGCTATACCTGCTTGCGCAGAACGGCGTTTACCGGTTGATCAACGCCGCGCCGGGAGGCGGTGGTGGCGGAAGTGTTTTTCCGCAGTTGTTATCTGAAACGGGTTGTTTCGACCCCGTTGATCCCAAACAGCCTGCTGCGGGATTGATTCCCTACGATCTCAACACGCCGTTGTGGTCTGATGGCGCAATCAAAGAGCGCTGGATGGCGTTGCCCAATGGCACCACCGTCGACCGCGACGCCGACGGTGATTTCCTGTTCCCGATCGGTACGGTGTTAATCAAGAATTTCAGTATCGGCGACACGCTGGCTGAGACCCGTCTGTTTATTCGTCACGATGACGGTGGCTGGGCTGGATACAGCTATGAGTGGAATGCCGCGCAGACCGACGCGACCTTGCTGGCTGACAGCAAAATCGCCGTGGTTAACGGACAGAGCTGGTTTTACCCAAGTGGCGCGCAGTGCGTTCAATGTCATACCGATGTATCGAACCGGGCGCTTGGCCCGGAAATCGCACAGCTCAACAAGGATTTCACCTATCCTTCAACGGGGCTGACCGGTAACCAGCTCGAAACACTGGAGCACATCGGTGTGTTCACGGTACCGCTGGGCGACATACCGGCAAACCTGCCCGCACTTGCAGCCGTTGATGATTTTGCCTACAGCGCCGAGGATCGTGCTCGCGCGTATCTGCATGCGAACTGTGCGTTTTGTCATCGTCCCGACGGGCCTGGCCAGGGCCCGGAAGATTTTCGTTACTGGATAGCCAGCACCCAGATCGGCGCTATCAATGTTCCGCCTACCCAGAGCGATCTGGGTATCCCCGATGCCTTGCTGATTTATCCCGGCAATCCCGGCAAGTCGATTTTGTCGCTGCGTATGCACGCGCTCGACGGTTCACGGATGCCGCCATTGGCAACCTCAGTCGTTGATCCGGATGGCACCGGTGCGGTGGACGAATGGATTCGCTCTATCGACCAGACTGCAACCTGCGGCGCACCGACTTACAGCCCGGGCGCTGAGGCGGCCATGTACATCTGGGAAGAATGCGGCACCGGCATCTGGACCGTCCGTACGACGGCGGGCGGCGATTATGGCCGCTTTGCGGGCGACGTCACCTCGAATGCACCGTTGTCCTTTGTTACGCCGTTCTCTATCGAAGGACATGATGATTTTGATTTCACCACTGATCCGCAGGTGATCGATTTTGATCTGCAAATCTGGGGCAGTGGCGAAGACGGTTTTGAGTTCGGATTTCAGTCCGGCAGTGGTGCGTGTCTGACGGTGGACAGCGCTTTGCCGGTTTACATTGGTTCGCTGGCGACGCCACTTGTCACGCCGGTTGACCTTGAAACGCTGGGGCCATGCCAGGCACCGCCTCCACCTCCGCCACCACCTCCGGGCGGCACACAGGACGGTCAACCCACCTACAACCCGGGAGCCAACGCCGGTTTTTATCTGTGGCGCGACGCCGGGGATACCTGGCATATTCGCGCCACCGCGGGCGGTGGCTACGCCAACTACGTTGGCAGTCTGACGGATCAGTCGGCTTTGCCGTCAGTCACGCCCGTTTCTATTGAAGCGCATGATGTCTTCGACTTTACTACCGATCCTTCACGCATTGATTTCAATTTGCAGATCTGGGGCGCGGGCGATGACGGTGCCGATTTCCGAATTCCGGCTAGCGGGTCGACCTGCCTTGAACTCACGTCGCCGGCGGTTAATCCGCAGGTCATAGTGGGCGCTGGCAACACGGTCATGGTGCCGCCGTTTGATATTCGCACCCTGGGTGCCTGCGATGGCGGGCCGCCACCTCCACCACCACCGCCGCCACCGGATCCGAACGACGGACCACCGGACTATGATCCCACAACGGAAACAGCCTTTTTTATCTGGCACGAGGCACCGGATATATGGCGTGTCCGCAGTACCGCTGGTGGTGATTTCGGTCAGTACATCGGTTCCCTGAGTTCTAATCAGCCTTTTACGTCGGTAATACCGGTGTCCGTTGAAGGGCACGACACTTTCAATACACCGAATGTGTCGCGGATTGAGTTCAATTTTCGTATTTGGGGCACCAGCGAGGACGGATTTGACATCACAATTCCCAACGGCGCACCGCTCTGTCTGAACGTTGATCAGTCAGCGGGCGCACAAATACAGGTGGGCGGTACCCGCGTCAGCGCGACCGCTCCCGTTGATGTGACCACAATGCTGCCTTGCGTGCCGTGACCCTGGAGAAGCATCAGCGCATTGCACTGATCATTTTTGCAGCGGTCATTGGTTACGCTTACTGGCGTGACGGACAGCAGGAGGCTTTTGCAAAAGGCCTGATTTTGCTGATGTTTCTGCTCGGGATTCTATTTTATAGGGTAACGGCCTTTTTTGCCGGCTTCGGTTTTCCGGAATACTTTGCCAGGGATTTTGGCTCTGAAAACCGGCCCGGGCCTTACGCATTTTTCTTTTGGCTGTTGTACCTGATAGCGTGCGGGTTTATCGTTTTCGATCTGAGTTTGTATTGAACAGGAAGCTACGCGTTGGCGGAACAACCGGTATTCTGGCTGGGTGGTAAACCCAGCACTAAAGACAAAGGGCGCGAGCCGCCCGAGGCGGAGCGTTACGAAGCTGCCTTGCGCGAAGCCTGCGAGGCGTGCGGTTACGAGGTTGACGAATACGTGACGGCACTTGGAGGTTTCGGCGGCTGGCTGGCCCACCTTGAACGGGATCACACGCGCTATCGCCTGTTCTGGAACGGCAAAGCCGGGCAACTCGCTTTCGAGGAGCACCGGGAGCGCAGCGGTTGGCACGAGTTGCGTGCCCGTGAGACTCCCGACGAGGGCCTGCCCGGTTTTATCAATGCGGTGCGCAATATTTTGCAGCCGGATTCAACTGACAAACCATCGGCATAGAGCACTGCCGGACGAATTCAGAATATGGTGAGCAACAGTGAAGTCATAGCGCCGCAACCCCGTGTTGTGGATTTAGGGGCAAAATTTTCCCCTGCCGCACGGGAGCGTATTGAGAGCTATCTGCGCTCCTTTGTCAGTTTTGTACCTGTACTGGGGTTGCTATACAGCGATATTGAAAGCCCGCCGTCATGGAGCCTGGTGGCATTGGGGAAATCCACCGTGGATGAACTGGTGAAAATGTATGGCAGCTTTGGTGCCGTGGTGTGCTATGACATTGATGGAATTTCAGTCATTGTCCCGCAAATGGCGCATATCGAGCAGCTGGATTCGGGCACTCTGGATTTTGTCGGTGACCGTTTGTGCAGCACTGCTGCCCAGGTTGCTTAGGCGCGGATGGCTCACAACTTGTACACCGACTTGTTTGCTGAACTGGGTATTCCCGCTGACTACGGTGTGCTACCGCCTATGCAGCGTTACAAAGAAGTGCGCGAGTTGCAGGACATCGGCCAGAACATTGTGGGCCGCATGCAGCAGCTTGCCCCCGAAAGTGCCAGAGCCTGGCACGCCATGGTTCGCGCTGCGGCAAATGATCAGATAACGCTGCTGCCGGTGTCGGGTTTTCGCAGCGTGGAATACCAGGCCATGCTCATCCGCAAGAAACTGAACGCCGGCCAGCGTATCGACGATATTCTCAAAGTTAATGTTGCGCCCGGTTTCAGTCAGCATCACACCGGCAACGCCATGGACATAGCGACCCCGGGTTACAAGCCGCTGTCGGAAGAATTCGAAGAATCACCGGCCTTTGAGTGGCTGTCTGCCAATGCCTACGAATACGGTTTCAGCCTTTCGTACCCACGCGATAATAACGAAGGTGTCATTTACGAACCGTGGCATTGGTACAGGTCAAATTGATCAAGCCTTACAGAATGAAAAAAACAAACATATATACCGCCGAATGGCGAGAGACTTCCCAAGGCGATAAATTTCAGCGCGGGCACATTCCGCTGACCGACCTCAACGACGACAACGGGCTGGGCTGCGGCGCATTCAAAGTGGATCCAGGTAAGCGCGCATTTCCCAAGCATGCTCATCTGGCTAATGACGAGGCCCTGTTTATTGTTTCGGGGAGCGGTGCGCTAACCATCGGCGACGAGACGGCTCCGGTGTGCGCGGGTGATTTCATTATGCTGCCGCGGGGCGAGCAGCACGCGCATGTGCTGATCAATAACGGTGACGAGCCACTGGTCTATCTTTGCATGTCGACGATGATTATGCCCGAGGTGGTGCACTACCCTGATTCCGGCAAGCTCGGTGTACTGGGTTCTAAAGATTTCTGGTCATCGGGGAAAGCCGGTGTCAGCGGTTTTTATAAACCCAATTCGGTTGGTTACTGGGACGGCGAAGAATAGCGCCGCAATCCTGACGAGCACCAACGTGGTTTAAGGGTGTTTATCGTCCGTCAGGCTGTGGCAAGCACTTTCGGCGCCTTGCGCAAATTGTCCAACTTTTGATTGACCAGAATATTTGCGGCAAGCACCGGATCGTCGTTCACCGTAAAACACGGTGGTGAACGCCGCAGCGCAGGCCACTCACCGGTTTCGATAATGTGTTCCAGATAAGCAATATTGCGTTCAATGAATGCGAGGTAAGGGTTCTGGCCGTTATACAAGGCTTCGACGTAGCGATAGGCCTTATTAAAATCCTGATCCAAACGTTTTTTTACAACGTTGCGATAGAAGTCCGGCGTTTGCAGCAGCAAATCTATGCCTGACTGATAGCGCACGGTGCGGGTGCCGTTATCACCGTCTTCGATGGCGATCCCGGCCAGCACAAATTCCAGATACAGACGATCACGGCATTTCTCCAGATAGCAGCGATCCGCCATTTGCGCGATCAGATCGCCCGTGCCCAGCAGGTGTCCGACCATGCTGTCGAGCGGGTCGTCGAGTACAATTTCGTCCAGGGGCTTTTCATAGCCGGTGAAGTGCAGAATCTCTGCGGCCCGTGCTGCGTAAGACCCCAGCCCTATGCGCCACAGGTAACTGCTCACCATTACTGCACCCCGCGCGATATGGCAGTTGGTAAGCTCAGCGCCGTTGCGGTGCTCACGGTCAACGCTTTCGCGGATGTATCCCGCGTCGTGAAACAGTGCACAAATAATGCCCAGTACTGCACGATCAGGCCCCAGTTGCTCTGCCTGATCCACACTGATTTCATATCCTGCGAGCAGTCGTGCGGTGGCGAGCGTCATGTCCAGGGTATGCTGAATGTCGTGATAAACCGTGTCGCAGCCTTCATAACCGGGCATGCGCCCTTTAAACAACAGTTCGAAATCGTGAAAGGCGAGCCAAAGCTCGTCGAAGCTCGCGCCCGGCCATGTTTGATAGAGGATCTCTCGGGTGGCGCTGCGCACTTCGTCGATGCAGCTGACGTTGACGGTATTGGTGAC
The DNA here is from genome assembly GCA_030426355.1 of Gammaproteobacteria bacterium. Taxonomy (GTDB): domain Bacteria; phylum Pseudomonadota; class Gammaproteobacteria; order Steroidobacterales. Next base: position 79,287 of record JAUHYQ010000003.1, on the reverse strand, counting down.
GTCGTAATCAAAACGGCGTACCTGCGGCGCTGCCATAATGGCCGCCATTGCTCCCTTGCTGTGCGTGTCCACGCTCATCGCCAGTCGCCTAAGCAATCCCCCCTGAATCTGCCGCTGCCAAAGGGACTCCGGCAGGCGGCAGATTATGGAAAAGCATTTTCACACGGTGGATAAGGCCAGACAATGTTAAATAAGCCGCGAAAAGCACCGTAAACTGTGTCTATCTGCGCAATGAACAGAACAGCGATAACCACGGGGGAAGCGAGGTGAACACAGACGGATCCGCGTTTCAGGATCTGATGCCGGACAATTCCTGTTTCGGTTGCGGCCCCGATAACCCGCACGGTTTGCGGATTAAGAGCTATTGGTCGGACAGCGCATCGGACGAGGCAGTGTGCGAGTTTCATGGCGCGCCGCATCACAATGCCGGTTCAGCAAACATCCTTAACGGCGGAATCATTGCCACAATTATGGATTGTCACTCAGTCATTACGGCAATTGCGCAGGCCTACCGGGATGCCGGTCGCGAATTCGGTGGTGAGCCCAAAATCTGGTACGTCACGGGCAGGTTCGAACTGAATTACAAAGCGCCCGCCCAGCTTGGTCGCCCGGTGACATTGCGCGCCCGTGTCGTCGACAGCACCGCCAGAAAATCGGTGGTGACGTGTGAGTTACTGTCTGGCGATAAGGTCTGCACAACAAGCAACATGGTTGCCGTGCGCGTCCCTATGGAGTGGCACGATGCCTGAGCGAACTGACTGGGCGACGCTCGCAGCTAAAGCAGCTTCGATCATGTTGGGCCTTTGTGCACTGCTGTTTGGCACTGTGTTTCTGAAGTCGGTGTATGAATTTTTGGCGCTGGGCCCGGAAAACGGCGCCACTGGAGTCCTGATGATCGACACCATGTTTGTCGGTTTTATCAGTTTTGTGATGTCGCGCGTTTTGTGGATATATGCCCGCAAACGCCAACATCGACGTGTCGCGGAGGAGCGATGAGTATGCGCGAACTGGTCAAGAAGTTACTCGACAATGAGTTATCCCGGCGCGACTTTGGTCGTGCCATGCTGGCCATGGGCTTTAGTTCTGCCGCGGCCGAATCGGTGCTCAGTTCGGTGGCGCATGCCGCCGAAGGCCCTGCCCCCGGAGGCTACGAATTTACCGGCAACGGCGGTGAGATCGTGGCTGAGTGCTTGCAGGCAGCCGGCGTCGAGTATGTGTTCGACGCCAACTCCACCGGACAGGCGACATTTTATGACGCGGTCGGGCAGCGTCCCGACATGAAGCTCATTATCGCGTTGCAGGAAGGCCAGGCCACCGCTATTGCGCATGGCTATGAGCTGGCCAGCGGTCGAACCGCGGCGCTGTTTATGCCGAGTATTGGTATGCCGAATACCCTGTGCAATTTGTATAACGCCTGGAAAGACCGTTCGTCGTTGCTGGTTTTTTCCGATGGACAGGCGAGCAACCAAACCGGGCGTGATGGCTTTCAGCAGGTTGCTGACTGGTTGCAGCCGACGGAACAGTTCACCAAGTGGCGCTGGAAGATAACGCACGCGGATCGAATTGGGGAAATGACCCGGCGCGGTTTCAAGTTGGCCGGCACTCCGCCCGGTGGCCCCGTCTATATCAAGATTCCCCGTGACATACTCGGTACGCAGAACATTACGCAGACGATTTATTCGCAAGACAGTTTTCGCGTGCCTGTCGAAATGGCACCGCAGCCCGAGCTAATAGAGCGTGCGGCCGATTTGTTGCTGAATGCCAAGAGCCCGATGATCAATGTCGGCTCTGAAGTCACGCGTGCCGGCGCTGCACCGGATGTGCTGGAACTTGCTGAGTTGCTCGGTATCCCGGTCTCACAGGGTTTCAGCGTGTTTGGTGATTTCCCGTACGCTCATCCGCTGTTTCGCGGTTTTGCCGGTATGGGTTTTCCGGGGGGTGTGCGGCGCGCCGATGTGTTTTTGAACCTTGGCGCGCTGATGCCGGACGAATCCATTATCACCCAGCCGGTGAGTGATAAAGCCACAGTCATTAATGCCCGGCTGGAATACGACGTAATCGCCAACCGCTATCCTACCGATATTGCAATTGCCGCCGGCATGGGTGAAACCACTCGCGCATTGATAGACGCAATTAAGGCACGCAGTACCGATAGCCAGCGTAAAGCCCTGCGGGAGCCGCGCATGGCTAAAGCCGAAACCGATTACCAGCGTTCCCGCGAGCGCATGCTCAAACGGGCAGAAAAGACCTGGAACTCGTCGCCTGTAGCGGCGGAGCGATTGTGTTACGAGATGGACGCGCTGCTCGAAGAAGATGCCATCGTGGTGGTTGAAACGGGGGGCCGCGACCCGCAAAACTGGATGACTTTTGCGCCCGGTAAAAAGCAGGTGATCGGGCCCACCACCGGATATGCGCTGGGCTGGGGCATAGGCGCGTCCATCGGCGCAAAGATGGCCCAGCCTGACCGGCAGGTCGTGGCGATGATTGGCGATGGCGCGATGCTGTTCGGACAGATCGAGGCGCTGTGGACGGCCGCGCGTTACGAGGTGCCGGTCATATTCGTGGTGTTCAATAACCACAGCTATGACGGCGAACGCGGCCGCATCGCGCTGTTCTCACCGCTGGCACGGCAAGACAGCAAATCCTGGAAAGACATGTCCTGCTATCTCGGCAACCCCGACATCAGCTTTGTCGATATTGCCAAAGGTTTCGGCATTGCCGGCTCGAAGCTGGAGAAGCCGAGCGATATCAACAAAGTTGTGCGGCGGGCCGTTGCCGCAACCAAAGAGGGGCGACCCTTTATGATCGATGCTTCGATTGCACGTCGTGGACCTGGCGCGGAGTCCACCTGGCACCCCGATATTTCCATAGCCCGTAACCGTACCCGCAAGGTTTAACGCATGGATATCAATATTATTCTTGAGCCCGACGTCACGCCGCAGCAGTTTGCTGAACTCGCTGTTGAGGCGGAACGGCTTGGCGTGCGTGCCATGTGGTCATCCAACTACCACATGCATTATGACCCGTTCCTGTCGCTTGCACCCGCCGCAGCTGCAACCAGCAAGATTTTGCTTGGGCCGCTGGCCGTTAGTCCGTGGGAGATGCATCCGCTTAAGATGGCGAATGCTATTTTGACGCTGAATGAAATGAGTAACGGTCGGGCGATGATCGCCGTTAGCGCAGGCGGAGGCCCGCTGGGTGCCATAGCTTGGCGTCCGGCCGATGGCGCAGAACCGTGGCCATATAAACATCCGGTAAAGGGCACCGTCGAACCGGATCGCCGCGTGGTCGGCGTGGTCGAATGCATAGAAATTCTGCAGCAGGCGCGCTCGGGCAAGTTCTTTATGGGCTATGAAGGCCGCGTGTTCAATATACGGCGACCGTTCGGCATGATGTGGGCCAAGCAGCCCGGGCCCCTTATCTATAGTTGCTCGACTGCACCCATGATGTGTCGCATGGGCGGCCGCGTTGCTGACGGTATCCAGATCAGTGATGCCACGGTGGCTATGCTGCCCGAGATAATGGAGCAGATTCGCATTGGCCTGGGGCGCCGCGAAGAACCGGCAACGGATTTTCGCGTTGGTAATTTCTGGGCCTGGCACATCAAGCCCGACCCCGAGGTTTCCATGTACGAGGCTCGTCGCGAGCTGATCTGGCGCGGAGCGATTATTGGTCAGGTGCGTGAGCACATCCGGCCGTTTTGTCACGACGATGCCGAGGTCGACAACATTATCGATAACTGGGAATCGTTCCGCGTGGCCTTCCGAACCCGCAGCGGCAACATCGAGGGTGTGCCGGAAGATTTGATCAACCGTCTGATCGCTGGCATGGCATCAGCCGGGGGGCTCGATGCCATAGAACGGGAAGTTGAGCGCTATAAGGCGATGGCGGCTGCCGGCCTGACCGAGCTTGACCTGCGCCTGTTCGATAATCCGATGGATGGCCTTAAGCTGATCGGCGAGCACGTGTTGCCGGCGGTGCGCTGACGGCTAGGCAAACTCCACGATCACCGGTGCGTGATCGGAAGGGCGTTCCAGCGCGCGCGGTTCCTTGTCAATGCGACTCGCGATGCAGCCGTTAGCCACAGCCTGGGAGACCAGCAACAGATCAATACGCAAACCCAGGTTGCGTCGAAAACCTGCCTGACGGTAATCCCACCAACTAAACAGCGCTGCGTCTTGTTCGAACAGGCGGAAACTGTCCCTGAGCCCGAGCGCCAGCAAGTCATTCAGCGCCGCACGCTCGGCGTCGCTGCATAGTATTTTGCCGGCCCACGCCTCCGGGTCGTGAACGTCGCGGTCATCCGGTGCGATGTTGAAATCGCCCATCACTATAACCTTGTCATGCTGTGCCAGTTCCGTGTCGACCCAGTCATGCAGCGCTTTGAGCCAGCTCAGTTTGTATTCGTATTTTTCGTCGCCAACGGCCTTGCCATTCGGCACGTATAAATTAATAACGCGAACGCCGTTGAATGTACCCGCTATGACGCGTTTTTGCGGATCCGAAAATGCGGGCAGGGCACGATGGATGTCAGCCCCCTCCATGCGCGACAGCAGTGCAACGCCGTTATATGTCTTCTGCCCTTCAACAGCGCTGTGATAACCGATCTCGGCAAAGGTCTCGGCAGGAAATGCCTCGGTGGGCATTTTTATTTCCTGCAAACCCAATACATCAGGTTGTTCTGTTTCAAGCCAGTCGAGCACCTGCTGTTCACGTACGCGAATGGAATTGACATTCCAGCTGGCAACTTTCATCGTGCGGAAAACCTTGTTATCTAATTGAATTAAAAAATAAATTAAGAATTGTCGGGTGGCAGAGTATTGATGCCGGCCTGTGCCAGCAACGGCTCAATGCGCGGCGCGCGGCCGCGAAACATGCGAAACGCTTCGCCAATATCACGAGTACCGCCGATCTCGAGAATATTTTGTCTGAAGCGATCAGCGATCTCGCGGTCAAACAAACCGCGCTCTTCAAACGCGGAAAACGCATCCGCGGCTAACACCTCGGCCCACTTATAGCTGTAGTAGCCTGCGGCATAACCACCGCCGAAAATATGCGAAAAACTATTAGCGAAGCGGCTGAACGAGGGTGGCTTGATAACGGCCACACGGTCACGCACCTGTGCGAGTATTTCGCGAAATCGCGGCCCTTTGGCGGGGTCGTACTCGGAATGGATGCGCCAGTCGAATAACGAAAACTCCACCTGACGAACCATCTGCAGCCCGGATTGAAAAACCCGCGACGCCTCCAGCTGGTTGAGCAACTCTTCCGGGAGTGGCTTGCCGGTGTCCACGTGTTGTGACATGCCGCGCACGACATCAGGATCCCAGGCGAAGTTCTCCATGAACTGGCTGGGCAGTTCCACCGCATCCCACGGCACGCCGTTGATTCCGGATACGCTGGGATAGTCGACTCGCGTCAGCAGGTGGTGCAGCGTGTGCCCGAACTCGTGAAACAGCGTGACTATCTCGTCATGACTGAGTTGCGCGGGTTTATTGCCGGTGGGTTTAGTCAGATTGCACACCAGATGCGCAACGGGCAGTTGAATTTCACCGTTAGTACGCCGGCGTAGTATGCACTCATCCATCCATGCGCCGGGCCGCTTGTTTGGCCGAGCATACATATCCATAAAAAAGCCGCCAATTTCTTCATCGGCGTCGTTGATTAGCGCGTAGTAGTGAACGTCGTTTTGCCATCGATCAATGTCATGTTGTTCGCGTGCGCGTATGCCGTAGAGCTTTTCCATGACGCTGAACAGGCCGTCCATCACGCGCGGGAGCGGGAAATAAGGACGGAGTTCTTCATCAGAGATAGAAAAGCGTTCCAGCCGCAGTTTCTCGGAATAATAGCCAATGTCCCATGGGCTTAACGGGCGGCCCACCCAGGCCTGAAGCTCGGCGAGTTCGCGCTCGGCGGCCGGTTTGGCAACCGCGGCGAGATGCAGCAGAAATTCGGTGACTTCGTTGATGTCACCGGCCATCCGGCTTGCTAGCGCATACTCGGCGTAGTTCCTGAAACCCACCAGATTGGCGGCCTCATGGCGCAATGCCATGATGTCTTCCATGACGTGTGTGTTGTCATGGGCACCGCCTACTGGCCCTTGTTCGGAGGCTCGGGTAACCCAGGCTTCGTAGAAATCCTGTCGCAGACGATCGTCATCGGCGTAGGTCAGCACCGCCACATACGTTGGCTGATCCAGCCGCAGCACCCAACCGTCTTTGCCTTGCTCGACTGCATTGGCCGCAGCAACTTCGAGCACTGCGTTGGGTATGCCGCTCACTCGCGGCGCACTGATTTCGTGGTGTTCCCATGCGCTCATAGAGTCCAGCACGTTTTGCTCAAACTTCGCATGCAACCCGGAAAGGTCTTCCATGACTTGCTTAAAGCGTGCTTTTTTATCTTTTGGCAGGTCAACCCCCGCCAGATGAAAGTCGCGCAGCGCATGCTGCAACAATTGTGTACGTTGATCGTCTTCTGTATTAGACGGGCTGTTTTGTTCTGCAACCGTCTTGTACAGCTGGTACAACCGCTCGTCCTGCGATATTTCCGTGGAATAGCGCGAGAGTTTCGGCAGGCAGCGGTTGTACACTTCGCGCAGCTCGGGGGAATTGGCCACCATCTGCAGATGGCTGACAGGCGACCAGACCCGATGCAGACGTTCGTGCAGGTCTTCCAGCGGCAGGATGGTGTTTTCGAAGTCGGGCACCATATCGGCTTCGAGCAGCTGTTCCAGCTCCTTACGACTTTTTGCCAGAGTCTCATCCAGTGCAGCCTCAACGTGTTCCGGCCGAATCTGACTGAACGGCGGCAAGCCTTGCGTATGGAGTAACGGATTGGTTATGGCCGAGTGACTGGCCGGGGTCGTAGCGTGCGTCATGGCAAGGCTGCGTCAGCGGTTGTGGAAAGGCGGAAATGCTATCACAGGTGGGGTCGGCGACCTTGCTGGGGCATACTTAGCGCCGGAGGATTTCGCGGTTATGACAGAAGAGCAAGCAGATAAACCGGTCGCTTATGACCTGATTGCCATAGGCGGTGGCAGCGGCGGGCTGGCGGCCACGCAACGCGCGGCCGAGTACGGCGCGCGCTGTCTGGTTATCGAACGCGATGGCAAATTGGGCGGCACCTGCGTAAATGTCGGTTGCGTGCCCAAAAAGGTCATGTGGCATGCTGCCGAGATTGCGCAGGTAATGCGGGATGCAGGCAACTACGGGTTTCGGGTTGATGAACCGGTCCACGATTGGGCTGCCCTGGTGGCCCGGCGCGAGGCATACATCGCCCGTCTGAACGGCATTTATGATCGCAATCTGGCCAACAAATCGGTGGACTGGGTTACCGGAGAGGCTGCGTTTATCGACTCAGATACGGTACGCGTCGGCGACATTCACTACACAGCACCACACATTATTATTGCAACCGGTGGCGAGCCCGTGGTGCCCGAGTTACCGGGTGCGGAACTCGGTGTGACGTCTGACGGGTTTTTCGCCATGCAGACGCGCCCGCAGCGCGTCGCTGTTGTGGGCAGCGGCTATATTGCCGTGGAACTTGCCGGCGTATTGAGCTCGCTAGGATCCGACGTGGATCTTTACGCCCGCTATGACAGCATTCTGCGCTCACTCGACCCGATGTTGCAGCAGGCGGCGATCGCGGCGCTGGTGAATCACAATGTCACGGTGAATTTGCACAGCGTACCCACGGAATTGCAGTCAGGCGCTGCCGGATTGCAGCTGCAGTTTGAAAACGGCAGCAAGGGCAGCCCTGTCGATACCCTAATCTGGGCTGTCGGACGTCGTCCGCTGACCGAAAAACTTGGGCTTGATCGTGCCGGTGTCGCAATCACCGAGCGCGGCCATGTGAAGGTGGATCGGTATCAGCAAAGCAATGTTGAAGGTGTCTATGCAATTGGCGACGTCACCGGGCAGATTGAACTGACGCCTGTCGCTATCGCGGCGGGGCGTCGCTTGAGTGACCGTGTGTTCGGCGGCATGGAAGGGCGTTATCTCGACTACGACAACATTCCCACGGTGATATTCAGCCATCCGCCGATCGGCACAGTCGGCATGACTGAACCCCAGGCGCGCGCAAAATTTGGTGATGCTGCAGTGACCGTATACACCGCGGGTTTCACGCCGCTGTACTACGGTGTGTTGGAGCACAAGGTGCGCGCCGACATAAAACTGGTTTGTGCGGGCGAAGATGAGCGTGTGGTTGGTGTACACATCATCGGGCAGAGCAGCGACGAAATTTTGCAGGGCTTCGCAGTCGCCGTGAAAATGGGTGCCACCAAAAAAGACCTGGACGACACCGTTGCCATTCACCCGACTTCGGCCGAGGAACTCGTCACGATGCGGTAGTACGAGCGCGGGTTCCCGGCACGCTAGCTGGGTAACTGCTTCCGGACTTCAGTTGTGTCGGGGCGAATGTCGCGCCAAAGTTTGAATGACTCAGCAGCCTGCTCAATCAGCATGCCCCAGCCCTGATGAGCCGCCGCACATCCCTGTGCTTTCGCCCAGGTAATAAAAGGCGTCTCGCGCATCGAGTAGGACAGATCGTAGCAGACGGTATCCGGGCCGATTATGCAGCCCGGGAACGGTGGAACAGTACCCTCAAGCCCGGCGGAAGTGGCATTAATCACCAGGTCGAACTCCAGGCCGGAATCCCCATCCTCGTCGCTGTCGTAGCCGTTACTTTCATCGTCACTCTCGTCATCGATATAATCGTCAACATCAAGGTCAATCACTTCGGGGTCTGCTTCGGCCAGCTCTTCAAATGAGCGTGCTTTAATGCGACCGATATCGGCGAACTCATCCACGATATCCAGCGCTTTGTCGAGGGTGCGGTTAGCGATGACCAGCTCTTCTGGTCGCAACTCTGCCAGCGTGGCGAGAATGCCGCGTGCTGCGCCTCCGGCCCCCAGCACCAGAATGCGCATGTTCTCCAGATCAAGGCCCAGGTTGTCCTGCAAATCAATAAGCAGACCAATGCCATCGGTATTGTCACCACACAAACTGCCGTCTTCGAGCTTTATAACGGTGTTCACGGCGCCGGCAATTTCCGCGCGCTCGGTCAACGTGTCCATCAGTTCGATAATGGCCTGTTTGTGTGGCACGGTGACGTTGAGGCCGCGCCCACCCAGCGCAATAAAGCGTGTGACCGCGCTGTGCAGCTCTTCCGGAGCGGCGTCAATCGCTTCGTAACTGACGTTCTCCCCCGTCTGTTCGGCAAACACCTTGTGAATGACCGGCGATTTGCTATGCGCGATAGGGTGGCCGATAACGGCGTATTTTTCGGCTTCAGACATGAGTAGGGCTCGGCGGCAGATTCAAGGACAGACAGATTCAAGGACAGACAAGGGCACCCGGATTCTGAACCGGCAGGCCGTTCACATCAACATCTATTATGGTCAGTCCGAGCTCGCTGGTTGCATTTTGCGCGTGCAATACGCCTCCCAGCCAAAGCCCGTCATCCAGATTGCTCCACCCGGCACTGATTGCCGGTGTGCTGCCATACGTCGCTGACCCGGGAACATTAGCAAGTGTAAGGTTGCCGCCCGTATCGTTTCGTCCCAGACCCCACGCTAACACGCAAAACTGCGTGTCAATGCCTTCGACGTCGAAACCATGCACATCAATTATGTAGGTTCCCGGTTCGGGCCGGTACACATCGATTTCTTCGTCTGAAGTCTCTTCGTGCTGCCCGGCGCCGACAAACTCGACGTTTTCACACAAGACATCCAGACAGTACCAAAGGTACAAGTCCAGATCGTCGTTGCCGGCCGTCAATTCATCGAACAGTGCTACGCGGAATAACAAGTCGTCACCGGCATCGACATTCACGAACAAGCGCTCTACCCAGGGTTTGGTGCCGTCTTCGAACTGGTAAAAATTAAGCGGGTCCTCGCTCACCATGGCCGGTGACGTATTGGTGCATATGCTGTCGTTAAGATTGTTGTCCGGCAGCACACACGGTTGCTCCATACCCAGTGCCTGTGCGTTGAAGCTGCCGTTATAGCCGAACCGCACGTCAACAGCTGCGTTGCCCGCAGTCCCACTGCCATTAACTTCGTCGGCCCACGCAAACGGCGCAGCCCTGACGGCAAAGGGGCTGCGTACCCGATGATTTTCGCTGACCCAGGTGTAGCTGCCGAACAGCCATTCATCCAGCGGCGCATTGTCGGTGGTGAAACTGACCGTGAAACTCGCTGTGCTGTCCGCACCCACCAGCATGCTGTCGGGCGACACCACCACCTGTAACTCCGGCGGTGCATCGATTTCGACCGAAAAATTTGCAGCCGGCCCCGGGTTGCGAACGGTGCGGGTTACCTGCTCATTGACCACCAGTTCTGTGATGGCCACCGAAGGCAGGTTAATGTCTTTGGCTTCGAGGCCCGCTAGCGTCAACGCAGCGCATTCCTGCGCTGAAATGCGTGCGATATCCTGATTGCACAGATATGCATCGTATTCGTCGATGGCGGTGTCGTACAGCAGGCCAGGATCAATTGCGGTGTTCGGCACCACGTGGCCCGCGCCCATATCAAAAGGATCCGCCTCAGCGCCGCCCGCTTCCTTGAGAATGTCCTGCCGCGCGGTCGTCATCAGCGACGATTTGATTTCCGCGGGCGTCCAGTCCGGATGCTGTTCTTTGATAAGTGCTGCGAGACCAGCAACATGCGGTGCCGACTGTGAAGTACCCGACAGGTACTGAAAATCTTCGCCGCGAAAACCGTTCGCCACGCTCGGCGATTGACCCGCGAGAATACGCACACCCGGCGCGACCACATCGGGCTTCAGAAAATCCGAACCCACCGTAGCGCGATATTCCGCCATAAAATCCGTGGGGTCAGAGTAAACCATTACCTGCCCGGGCCGCTCCGGCCCGGCCAGCGTTGGACCGCGGCCGGAAAAACTGCCCATGACATTACCGGCTTCAGCAAAGTTTATAAATATCGATTTATCCAGCGTGACTTCAACGGCCTCGCCTTCGGCCAGCTTGTCACGCAGCAATTGGCCGTCGGCCTGACTGATCATGACGGCTGGAATGCCGATGCCCGCACTGTCGCCTGCCATGACCTGCAGTGGATTGTCGTTGCTGAATACGACGACAGCGACCGCACCTGCATCCTGCGCGAAGCGAATCTTATCCACGAAGTCGCACCCGCCACGCTGTATGTAGGCAATTGCGCCGCTCATCTCTTCGGTGTTTACCAGTTCACTGCAGGCATCAAGCGCAGTGCCAATCTCACCCTCGGGTGTGATCGCCATGTTGTCATCCGCCAATACCAGGTCTGCGGTGACAGGCCCGGTGCTCACCAGAGTCGGAGTGAAGCTGGCTTCCATGCTTTCATAGTTGGCTGCCACCGACACTGGCTTATTAACCCGGAGACCTTCGGCGATGCGTGAACCCGTGCGGCTGCTGGCACCGACACTCAGCACCCAGGGAGTCGTGGCCGGTGCCATCATCGTGTATGGCTCCGGGCCGCTGTTGCCCGTTGCCACCACGCTGAGCACACCGCTTTCGGCGGCCCGCAATAAGGCGAGGTCGTCCGGATCCGTCAGGCTGTCGTCGAGGCTTCCCACCGAGTAGTTAATGATGTCCACGCCGTCCGCCACGGCATCGTCGATTGCGCGTACCAGGTCGGCGACACTGCACGTTGCCCTGAAAGCTCCGGGCTCCAGCCAGCAGGCTTTATAGGCAGCCACTCGTGCGCGCGGTGCGATGCCACTAACCTGTCCGGCAGAGCGCCCGAACACATCGGCTTCCACCGGGTTGCCTGCGGCGATGGATGCGATGTGGGTGCCGTGACCGTCGGCATCGGCTGGCGAGTCAAATTCGTTCTCGTCGAGTTCATAACCGTCTTCGAACAAGAACCCCTCGTTATAAAACCGCGCACCAATAAGCTTGTTGTTGCAGTCCTCTGCGGTGAAGTTAATACCGGTCTCGCACGCCCCGCGCCAGTTGGCCGGAAGGCCGTCAAACAACGGCGGGCCCGGCCGCTTAAAGCGGCGACACAGCCACAGACCGAGCAGCGAATTTTCGCCCCACTGCGAGCGGCACAGTCGCGGTTGTTCTTTAACGGCCCGATCAGCAAAGCTCGGGTGATTGGGCGTGATGCCGCTGTCAATGACACCGATGATGACGCCGTCGCCCTGCAAGCCAAGATCTGCGCGCAAGCCGCCATCGGTATCCAGCAGGCCCAAAAACCCGGCGCTATATGCCGTAGATACGCGGCGACGCTTATCCTCCCAGATATTCTTCACGCTTTTATGCAGGCGCAGCGCGTTGGCCTGCTGCGGTGACATTTTTACCGCGACCCCGTTAAAGGTGTAACGGTATGAATGCAATTGTTTGTGGCTAAGATTCAATGAGCGCAGCAGCGCATCCTGTTTGGCCTGCAAGGCACGCACGTGATTTCGCACCGCGCCTGATTCGGGGTCGAAGCGCCGCTGTTCAGTTGTGCCCGCGAGCAGGCCGTGCGTAACCGTGCGCGGACCGACAGCTCCGGGCGCACCGAGCGCGGGCGGATCCGTGAATTGCACGATGTACAAACGCTCGGCCGACGTAACTTGCAGGGTGTCCGGCAGCGTACCGGCGCGACCGACCTGCCCGTTTATGCCGCGAAGGTCGGCATGGGCGGCGGCCGCGAGCAAGACGCCCAGCATCGCGAGCAAAAGTTTTGGTCCGGCCAGAGTGCTATCCATGCTTAAGGCTGTGTCCCTGTTATTCTTATTTGTGCGTACAGAACTGCAGCAAAGCGCCGGCCTTTGACGGCCGGGGTGTAATTTTACAAAAAATTGATGCGCTGCGCTTAGGAAGCGGCGCGAAGTACCCGATTGTCAGCAGCCACGCGGATTTCAGAAGGGCCTGACGCCCCGCCCAGCGGCCCCGATATTACATAATCCAGCATTTTGCCCAGTTTGAGCCGTGCCTGAAAAGCGCTCATGGCCGGTGCATTGCCGCTGCGGTTTGCACTGGTTGAAACCAGCGGCTCGCCTGTTGCGACGCTCAATGCCGCGGCAAGCGGGTGCCCTGTGATGCGCACCGCAAGGGTATCGCGGCCGCCTGTCAGCAGCGGGTGCACTCGGGATCGGGCGGTAACAATCCATGTTGTCGGGTAATTCACCGGTCGTTGCAGATTCGCCAGCTCGGCACCTGTTGGCGCGATCCAGTCGTCCAGTAATTCAAGATCGGCAGCGATCAGGATCAGTCCGGCGTCCGCGCGGCGCCCCTTGATGTCGATCACGCGGGCAACCGCTGCGGGGCAGCCGGGCAGACAGCCGATGCCGTAGACGCCCTCGGTGGGGTAGGCGATAACACCGCCTGCTTCGAGGCAGTGGGCGGCTTTACGGATTTGGAATTTCATGTTTGATCAACCGAGCAAAAAGCGGCCAATCTCACCCGCGACAAAACTCTCGGCTTCAGCCAATCGAGCGAAAAAAAGCCGCTAATTACTTTCTTCTGCGGGCTTACCATCAGACTCCGCAGCGGCTGCTTTCTTCGCGGTGGCTATACTCGCCGTAGACTTCTTCTTTGCGGCTTTTTTTGCCACTTTAGTTTTCTTCCCCGCGGTTTTCTTGGCTTTCTTCTTAGCCTTTTTGCGGGCCTTCTTTTTAGCCGGTTTCGTCGCAGCCTTCTTGGCGACTTTCTTCTTTTTGCCCCGACGCAGCGGTGCCTTGTCCAGCAGTTCCTTGCACTCTTCCAGCGTCAGCGTATTCGGCTCGCGGTCTTTGGGAACCCGGGCATTCTTTTCCTTATTGGTGATGTAGGGGCCGTAGCGGCCGTTCAGCACCTGTATGCCGTCGTCCGGGAAGTCCAGAATCAACTTGTTGGCGTCATCAATTTTTTTCTGGCTGATGTATTCCAGCGCGGCTTCGAGCGTAATGGTGTAAGGGTCATCGCCTCGAATTGACACAAACTTGTTGTCGTAGCGAACGTACGGCCCGAAGCGACCGATACTGGCAGTCACTTTTTCGCCCTCTGGAGTCTCGCCCAGCTTGCGAGGCAGCTTGAACAGCTCCATCGCCTCGTCAAACCCGATGGTGGCGATCTTCTGGCCCGGACGCAGCCCTGCAAATTTTGGCTTGTCTTCATCGTCCTTGGTGCCTATCTGCACGAAGGGTCCGTAGCGGCCCATGCGCACCGACACCGGTTTACCACTCTTCGGATCCGTGCCTAACTGCCGGGCTTGCGCGGCTTCTTCGCGCGTGACGTTGGCTTCTTTGTCTTCAACCAGTTCGTGGAAAGGCGTCCAGAAATCTTCCAGCACCGGCACCCATTCGCGCTCGCCCCGCGAAATTTCATCCAACTCGTCTTCCAGGTTGGCGGTGAAATCGTAATCCACATACTTCGCAAAGTGGTTGCTCAAAAAATTACTGACAATGCGCCCTACGTCGGTGGGCATGAATCGCTTGCTGTCCATTTCGACGTACTCGCGATTTTTGAGCGTCGAGATAATGCTGGCGTAGGTAGACGGCCGCCCGATGCCATACTCTTCCAGCGTTTTTACCAGACTGGCTTCGGTGAAGCGCGGTGGGGGATCGGTAAAGTGCTGATCTGCCTTGAATTCGTTGAGCTTCAGCGTTTCACCAACTTCAACCGGCGGTAACGTCTTGTCCGCCTCGTCATCCTTCACATCGTCGGACCCTTCCTGATAGACCGCAATAAAGCCAGGTTCCACCAGTGTCGAACCCGAGGCCCGGAGACGGGCAGTATCGGGGTTACTTTCCGGAACCATATCAATTGCGACGGTGTTAAACACCGCAGGCACCATCTGGCAGGCGACGGTGCGTTTCCAGATCAGCGTGTACAACTTGAGCTGGTCGCCGTCCAGATACTTGCTCATATCTTCAGGTGCGCGCAGCGCGCTGGTCGGACGTATGCCCTCGTGCGCTTCCTGTGCATTCTTTGATTTGGTCTTGTAGGTGCGGGCCTCTTCAGGCACGTTTTCCTTGCCGTAACGCTGCTTGATCAACTCACGGATTTCTGCCACCGCTTCATTGGCCAGCGAGACAGAATCGGTTCGCATGTATGTGATCAGGCCAACGGTACCTTCGTCCGTTTCCACACCCTCGTAGAGATTTTGCGCGGTGCGCATGGTGCGCTGGGTATTAAAGCCGAGCTTGCGTGCCGCTTCCTGTTGCAGGGTCGAGGTGGTGAACGGCGCTGCCGGGTTGCGACGGCGCTGTTTCTTGTCGATATTCGTTACTTTGATCGCGCCGTTGGCAGCCGCAATCACGGCGTCGCGCGCGGCCATGGCAGTGGCTTCATTCTCAAAGGTGAACTGCTCCACCTTGTCGCCCTGATACTCCGCGAGCCTCACCCCGAATGCGGCGTCACCGGTTGCGACCTCGCCTTCCAGTGTCCAGTACTCGCGCGGGTTGAATGCCTCAATTTCTTCCTCGCGCTGCACAATCATTCGCAAAGCGGGGCTTTGCACTCGACCTGCTGACAGCTTCGGCATGATCTTTTTCCACAGCAGCGGCGAAAGATTGAAGCCGAAAAGATAATCAAGAGCACGACGCGCCTGCTGCGCATCGATTAACGAACCGGAAAGTTCGCGCGGGTTATTCATCGACTCCTGCACGGAGTTCTTGGTGATTTCATAAAACACCACGCGCTCAACTTTCTTGCCTTTGAGCGCGCCTTTTTCTTTAAGGAGTTCGTGCAAATGCCAGGAGATGGCCTCGCCTTCGCGATCAGGGTCAGTGGCCAGACACAGTGTGTCCGCATTCTTTAAAGCTTTTTCTATCGCTTTGACGTGCTTTTCGTTGCGTTCAATGACGTCATAACGCATCGCGTAGCCATTCTCGGGATCAACCGCACCTTCTTTAGGCACAAGATCTCTGACATGACCGTACGAGGCCAGCACGGTGTAGCCCGGGCCAAGATACTTTTCGATCGTTTTGGCTTTAGCCGGCGATTCGACGACGACGACGCTGTTACTCATGACTTATATATTGCTACTGTGGTTTTCACGGTTGTCATTTTTAGCGGACCCCTAAAGCGACAAACCGCGGTCATAGCCGCGGAGCACTTAAATAACACGGGAATAATCTCGCTGTTTGCCGGGATTTATCAGTGCAGGGAGCCGCTTACCTCTTCAAAAACAAGGTCTTCCATACGAGAGAACGCAGATTCCTGACCGGGCTGGCTGAACAGAACCATCAGCACCACCCATTTAACCTGCTCCACTTCGATATCCAGAGTGTCGAGCGCCATCAGGCGGTCGAGTACGACCTCTCGCTGCACCGGCGACAGTATGCCGATTTGTTCCAGATAGGCGAGATAGCCCCGGCATTCCACGTCCAGCCGGGCCAGCTCGTGTGCGCTGTATATCCGGGTGGAGCGGTCTGCGGGGTTGTTGGCAAACGGCTCGGCATCGGTGGTGGCCAGTTCCTCCAGCCAGTCGAGCGCGCGATCAACCTCGGGCTCGCCGAAGCCTGCCTGCAGCAGTTCATCCCGCAGTACCACCTGATCCGGCGTGTGCTCGTATTCCTGATCGGAAAAATTCTCGAATAGGTACATCAGTACATCGAGTACGGTTTCATTCATTACGCGCGGTCCATCCCGTGACTGGTCTTGATGGTCTGCTGGAAACGGCCTCCGGGCAACGATTCGACCCTGCCTTGCAGCTCAAGGATCAGGAGCATGGAGGAAAGCTCTTCTGCCGTCAATCCGCTGCGCAAGACGAGACCGTTGATGCTGACCGGGTCATAACCCATGAGATTCAGCAGCTCCGCGTGATCCGGATCCGCTGGCAGCGCGGGTTCGGAGACGTCTGATCGTTCTGTTTGGGGCCTGGACTCGGGGGTCATAGCGCGCACAATTATGCCGATCTCTTCTATTATGTCGGCCGCCTGCTCAACAAGTTTAGCGCCCTGGCGAATTAAACGATGGCAGCCTTTTGCCAGCGGGTTGTGTATCGATCCGGGAATAGCAAAAACCTCGCGTCCGAAATCGCCGGCAAACCGCGCGGTGATCAGCGACCCGCTGTTTATGCCGGCTTCTACCACCAGTGTGCCGAGGCTCATGCCGGCAATGATGCGGTTGCGCTGCGGGAACTGAGCTTTACGCGGTGAAGTGCCCGGCGGAAATTCCGAAACCAGCGCGCCCGCTGCGATAATTTTTTCCGCCAAAGCGGTATTGGTACGCGGGTAGATTTCATCCGGGCCTGAGCCCAGTACAGCGACCGTCAGGCCCGAGCTGCCGGCCATCAATGCACTCAGCGCACCCTGATGAGCCGCCGCATCCACACCCAGCGCCAGTCCGCTGGTGATGACCAGGCCGCATTCAGCCAGATGGGCAGCAAACTGCCGGGCGGTATCAAGCCCGCCTGGCGTGGCGTTGCGGCTGCCGACGATTGCGAGTTGCGGCAGGCTCAATACATCAGGATTGCCTGCCACGTATAGCTGTTCAGGCGGCCGAGGGATATCGCGTAACAGCGGCGGGTAGCGCGGGTCGTCCAGCGTCAGCAGGTGGTGATCGGGTTGTTCCAGCCAGAGTTCCGGTGACATGCGATCTCAATCAAAACGGGTGCAAAAAAAACGGGCGTGCATCGACATCGATACACGCCCGCCGGTATTTTTACCAGCTGTCAGTAACAGAGAGTCAGGGGTTAACCGCCCGGTCTCCGACGCGCATTTCGGAAACGGCCTCCATGACCAGCGCATAGCTGACATCTTCATAGGCCTTCACGACCATTACAGTACCTGCAACGTTATCGGGCAAGGCCACTTTTTTGCCGAATCCTTTGGCATTGGGATCGCGAACGGTTTTGCCGCGCTGCCAGATAGACAATACGCTACCCGACTCGAGGCCATCTTCAGCGCCCCGATTGATAATGACCATCTGGTATTGACCAATCAGTGCGACACCGTCGACCACCGAAATGATGCTGCCATCCACGGCCTTGGCAGGCGCTTTGGGGAAGAAGGTTAGCGGCAGGCGCAAATCCACCAGTCGCACCTTGTCGCCGCGCATGGCCTCACGGTCGGAATCGGTCAGGAACAGGGTGTCAGGGCTGCCGGTCCCGCGCAGTTCAGCATTGCCGAGGTACACCACTTCGTAGCCCAGCACTTCACCGGTTTCCGGGTCTTTCAGTTTGTCATCCAGGCGAAGTACGGCGAATTCAGTACCCAGCGGGGTGCTGTCATCAATATCGCTGACGTAAATCTCGTTGCCCGCCCCGGCGATCAGGTGATCACGCAGCGCGACAATATAAGGCAGCGAATCGGCTTCATCCTTGTCCATGACCATGCCGCCGCGCAGGAACGGCGCGATCGCACTGTAGGGAATCGCGGTAATGGCCTCATCGCTGGCAGTTGTGCGCACCGTTGG
The DNA here is from genome assembly GCA_030426355.1 of Gammaproteobacteria bacterium. Lineage (GTDB taxonomy): Bacteria > Pseudomonadota > Gammaproteobacteria > Steroidobacterales. Next base: position 60,957 of record JAUHYQ010000003.1, on the reverse strand, counting down.
GGACAGCCGTGCCGTGCCGCTACCACGTTCCAGGCGTAATTGCGGCCTGCCGTCAACGTAGACCAGCGTAAGCACGTCACCGGGATATATAAGGTGTGGGTTCTCTATCTGGGGGTTCACATACCAGATTTCCGGCCAGTACCACGGTTCCTTGAGAAACATGGCCGAGATATCCCACAGCGTGTCGCCCTTGACCACGACATAGCGGTCAGGGTGCTCGGGGTTCAGCTCGATCGTATCCCCGGACTGGGCCCCCGCGCCGGTCGCGACGACCAGCAGGGCAGCAAACAATGCACTACGCAGGGCTTTCCATGTTCCAGCGTTGAGGCAGCTTTTCATTGGCGCTCCATCCCTAGTAAACAGCATGCCGACCACCAGAGCGGCATTGCTATAATTCTGCCCAACCCTGAGCGGGGAAACTGTGAACCGGTTCCGGCCACAGGTTTCCGCCCTGAGGGCGCAATGGGGCAGCTATCACGCTCATATAACATAAAGTAGAGGCGATTTCACAGCAGGATACCAGTGAAATAGCAGGTAAAACCATGGCTTTATTGGAAATTCTTGAATATCCGGACCCGCGGCTTAGAACCGTGGCGGCTCCCGTGGCCAAAGTGGATGATGCCGTCAGGAAACTTGCGGACGACATGCTTGAGACCATGTACGCTGCGCCGGGCATTGGCCTCGCCGCCACCCAGGTGGACGTGCACCAGCGCTTGCTGGTGATCGATATCTCCGAGGATCGCTCGGATCCGCTGGTGCTTATCAATCCGGAAATCGTGACGCAGTCAGGTACAGTGAAGGGTGACGAGGGGTGTCTGTCGGTGCCGGAAATATACGAAGCTGTTGAGCGCGCCGAGTGCATCCGCGTCAAAGCCATTAATCGCGCGGGGGAGTCGTTTGAGCTGGACGCCGAAGGCCTGCTGGCCGTCTGCATACAGCACGAAATGGATCATCTGGAGGGAAAGCTGTTTGTGGATTACCTTTCTGAGATGAAACGGCAACGATTAAAGAAAAAACTCGCCAAGGCGCGCAAGCGCGATCTCGGCGTCACTCCGCAGCAAGCGCTCTGATCTGCATGGCGCGTATCGTCTATGCAGGGTCGCCCGATTTCGCCGTGCCGGCACTGCGTGCTTTACTGCAAACCTCCCACGATGTCGTCGCGGTAATAACGCAGCCCGATAAGCCGGCGGGCCGCGGTCGGCGCCTGACCGCAAGTCCGGTGAAGCTGGCCGCGGTGGATTCGGGTCTGCGGGTATTGCAGCCGGAAAAACTCAGCGAGTCACTGGTGCAGGCCCGGCTCAAAGCATTAACTGCGGATCTCATGGTGGTTGCTGCGTACGGTCAGCTGTTACCGCCCGAAGTGCTGTGTATCCCGCGCTTCGGGTGCGTCAACCTGCATGCATCGCTCCTGCCCCGCTGGCGCGGTGCCTCCCCGATACAATCCGCCATACTTGCCGGCGATGGTGAGACCGGCGTCAGTCTGATGCAGATGGAGCGTGGGCTGGATACGGGCCCTGTCTATGCAACCGTGAGCACGCACATCGCTGATGATGATACGGGCGGTTCCCTGCATGATCGGCTTGCGCAACTGGGTGCGCGGTTGTTGACGGAAAATCTCGATGCACTGCTGGCACAAGCGATTGCTGCCCAACCGCAGCCCGCTGACGGTGTTTGCCATGCGCCCCGCATCAGCAAGGCCGACGGTGTGATTGACTGGCACAAGCCGGCTGCAGCAATTGACAGGCAGATTCGCGCCTTTAATCCATGGCCGGTCGCGCAGACGCTTTTGCACGGCGAGCCATTGCGCTGCCTGATGTCGTCCCTGGCCCCGTCAGGCGTTGCCGATAAACCGGATAACGTGCTGCCGGGTGCCGTTAGCGGATTGAGCAACGACGCGTTGCGGGTGCAAACCGGTGCGGGTGAATTGCTGTTGCACAGCGTGCAGTTGCCGGGTCGCAAAGCGGTCAGCGGCCGGCAGTTTGCCAACGCCCGCGAGCTGCGTGGTCTGGTGCTGGGCGCTTGAAAACAACCCGGGCGATAGCCGCCACCGCGGTGCATCAGGTGGTGCACAGTGGCCGGAATCTGAACGATGCCCTGGGCCATGCCGGGGCCGACGAATTGGAGCAGCGCGATCGTTCATTTGTGCGCGCGCTGGTATTCGGCACTCTGCGTACGCATCTGCGCAATCGTTACATCATCGGCAAACTGGTTGAGCGGCCGTTTCGCCGTCGTGATTTGATTGTTGAAGCTTTACTTTCCACAGGCCTGTTCGCGCTGCTTGATTCTCAGCAGCCGGATTATGCGGCGGTGTCAGCGACGGTGGACGCAACGCGCGAACTGGGGCGACCCGGCATGCGCGGGCTGGTCAATGCTTTGCTGCGGCGTTTTTTGCGCGAGCGCGACGATCTGCTCGCAGCCGTGCAACATGAACCTGAAGCTTGCTGGCAACATCCGCAGTGGCTGATCGAACGTGTGCAGCAAGACTGGCCCGATGATTGGCGGTCTATTCTGGAAGCAGGCAATCAGCAGGCGCCGATGTGGCTGCGTATCAACCGCATGCGCACCACGCGTGCGGACTGGCTTGCCCGCGCCAATACAATAAATGAATTTGCAACCGCGCCGTTGCAGGCATTGCCAGCAGCGGTTGTGTTGGCCGATGCGACAGCGGTTGACGAGTTGCCGGGTTTCGCTGCCGGCGAGTGCAGCGTGCAGGATGCGGCTTCACAGATTCCCGCCATGCTGCTGGCGCCACAACCGGGCATGAGTGTGCTCGATGCGTGTGCGGCGCCGGGCGGCAAGACAGGCCACCTTCTGGAGTGGGCGGACAACGCCGCCCGCATCACCGCATTGGATAATTCGGAGCAGCGGCTTGAGCGCGTGCGTGAAAACCTGCAGCGGCTTCACTTGTCAGCGAACGTGGTTTGCGGCGATGCACTGCTGCCCGACAACTGGTGGGACGGCGAGTTTTACGATCGTATCCTTGTCGATGCGCCGTGCTCTGCTGTTGGCGTCATTCGGCGTCATCCTGATATACGTTTTTTACGTCGTGCCGATGACGTGAACCAGTTGCAGCAAACGCAACGCGCACTGCTGAAACAATTGTGGAGGTTGCTGAAGCCCGGCGGACGCTTGTTGTACTCCACTTGCTCGGTGTTGCATGCAGAGAACGAGGATGTGGTTGCTGGTTTTCTGGCTGGCGAGAACACCGCCGTCGGTCTTGATTTGCGCGGGTTGCTTCCAGAAGGGCTGACAGAGCCCGCTGACCACGGGGCTTATCTGCTGCCCGGTCGCCATACAACCGACGGTTTTTATTATGCTCTAATGGAACGCACTGCTGGCTGATTTTCATGGCTCACGTTCTATGTCTGTAAGGTTTTCCACTCATGGCAACTCACGGTCGCCGCGCTTTCGACAGGCTGCGGTGCTGCTGCTGCTTGGGGTGTGGCTGCAGGCTAGCGAGGCGGCGGAGGGGCGTTTTGAAGTTATCAACGCAACGGCCCGATTGGAGGGCGATGTCTGGCTCGCGGACGCACGGGTCGATCTCGTGCTCAATGACGATGCCTTGCAAGCGCTCAAGAATGGCGTGACATTGCGTATTGCGTTTCAGCATGAGGTCGTGCGACAGCGACGTTTCTGGGCCAACGAAGTCATCAGCACCGGCCAGCTTGAGTATGAGGTGGAGTACCTGTCAGTCAGTCAGCGTTATCTGGTGCGCAATGTCGCCGATCAAACGGTGAACAGCTATGCGACATTGTTTTCTGCGCTGCGCTATTTAGGGCAGCTGCGCGACTTTCGGATGATAGATGATCGTTTGAGCGATGACCCGTCGCGTTATGAGTTTGCGTTGCGTGCAGTGCTGGACTGGCAGAAATTGCCCGGGCCACTTGCGATGCTGACGTTCTGGCGCGGTGATTTCAGTCTGGAAAGTGACTGGTTTCGATGGACACCAAAGAAATAAGACGAGGTGCGGCGGCAGTGCTGCTGGTTGCCGCACTGGCACTGGCGCTGACCGGACTGGCAATGCTCAGTTCCATCGGCAACGGCGATATGGAATTCGGTGACGCTTATCAAGCCATATTGATCGTCAACGTAATCGGTGTACTGGTTCTCGTCACTTTAATTGCAGGTAATCTTGTTCGCCTGTATCGCGATTACCGGCGTCGGGTTACCGGCGCGCGGCTCAAGGCCCGTCTGGTATCCGCTTTCGCCGCGCTGGTAATCGTACCGATGGCCGTGGTGTATTTTTATGCCGTACAGTTTCTCAATGAGGGCATTGATTCCTGGTTCGATCTGCAGGTCGAACAAGGCCTCGGCGACGCGATTGAACTGAGTCGTGTCGCGCTCGACGTGCGTGTGCGCGACAACCTCGAGGAAACACGTCGTCTCGCCGAAGGGCTTTACGGCGTGAATGATCTGGACATGTTCAGCTATCTGAGCCGGTTGCGCAGTGATTCGGGCGCAACAGATGTCACCGTTACCGTTGGTGCCTCGCGCATTATTGCTACGAGTTCGGCCAACCCGCTGGGCCAGAGCCCGCTGTTGCCGAATGCGGAAGTATTGCTCAGCCTGCGTCGCGACGGTTACTACGCGGGCCTTGAGCCTAATGCGGCGGGCATTTACCGCGTACGCACAGCGGTCGCTTTGCCGGGTCGCTACGGCAATGATGCCCGCGTGTTACAGGCCATTTACCCGCTGGGCAACCAGATTGCGGTATTGACCGATTCGGTCGAAGCCACTGCCGATCGTTATGCCACGCTTTCGTATTTGCGCGCGCCTTTGAAGAGCACGCTGATCATGACGCTCAGTCTGGTGGTGCTGATATCGTTATTGCTTGCGGTTTACGGGGCATTCTTCTTTGCACGCCGGCTTACCGCCCCGGTGCAGAACCTGGTGGCAGGTACACGAGCAGTCGCCCGCGGTGACTTTGATACACCGTTGCCGCCCGCCGATGATGACGAACTTGGGTTTCTGGTCGATTCGTTTAACGACATGATGAATCAGCTCGGTTCTGCGCGCGCCGAAGCACGTCGCAGCGAAGCACAAGTCGAGAACGAGCGGGCCAACCTGGAAGCGATTCTGAGTCGTTTGTCGAGCGGCGTGCTGGCCATCGAAAACAATCTGAGCATTCGCACCGCCAACGAGTCGGCAAGCCATATTCTGGACTTCGATTTCACCGGGCGAGAGGGTCAGTCCGTGGTCAGGTTGGCGGAAAAGCATCCCACGCTCAAGCAATTCATCACGCGTTGCCGTGAACTGATTGATGAAGGTCGCTCGGAATGGCGTGAGCAAATGATACTCAACGCCGACGGCGATCGGCGCGCGCTGGTATGCGCCTGCACGGTTTTACCGGGCAGTTTTCGCAGCCAGGGCGGTTATGTGATTGTGTTCGAAGACGTTACGGAGCTGCTGCGTGCGCAACGCGACGCGGCATGGGGCGAAGTCGCGCGACGGCTTGCGCATGAAATCAAAAACCCGTTGACGCCCATCAAGTTATCGGCCGAACGTATTCGTCACAAATACCTTAAGCTTGTTGACGGCGAAGATGCGGAGGCGCTGGATCGTTCCACGCAAACCATCATCAGGCAGGTGGAAGCCATGCGCGACATGGTTAATGCCTTCAGTGAGTATGCCCGCTCGCCTGAGCTGAACCTTGTGGAAATTGACATCAACCGGCTAATTCGCAATGTCGCAGATTTGTATCCGTCGTATAAAGGCGCGTTTAAAGTCCGTTTGCAGCTTGATGAGGAATTGCCGCGCATTTGCGCGGATGCGTTGCGGATGCGCCAGGTGTTTCACAATCTGATACGTAACTCCATCGAAGCGCTGGAAGAGCAGGGCAAGGGCGAAGTCACCATCCTTACTGCGTTAACAGAAGTAAAGGGTCAACCGCGTGTTGAGGTGATTATTCACGATAACGGGCCGGGATTCCCGGCCGAACACCTGGAAGAAATTTTCGAGCCTTATGTAACAACCAAGCCGAAAGGCACTGGTTTGGGATTGGCTATCGTGCGCAAGCTTATAGAAGAGCATGGGGGTAGCGTCATGATTGACAATTACCCCGGTGCAGGCGCGACAATCCGCATATATTTGCCGCTGTCCGGCGTCGCATCACACGATTCCGGGCCGGACGATAGCGAGGCTGCAGCATGAGCAATGCGTCGATACTGGTCGTGGATGATGAACTGGGTATTCGTTCAACCATTCACGACATACTGACAGACGAAGGGTACTCGGTGGAAGTCGCCGCGGATGCGCGCGAAGCCCGCACACATTACCGTGCCGATAATCTCGACCTCGTGTTACTCGATATCTGGATGCCTGACACCGACGGCATCAGCCTGCTTAAGGAATGGTCCAATGACAACGGGCTGAAGTGTCCGGTGGTGGTAATGTCCGGGCACGGTACTGTCGAAACGGCCGTCGAAGCTACCCGCCTGGGTGCCGTGGACTTTATCGAAAAGCCCTTGTCCCTCGAACAACTGTTGTCCACCGTGCAAGCGGCATTGATGACGTCCCCTTCCGGCGGCGCATTGCCGGTTGACGCGTCCGTTTCGCGGGGGCATGTCGAGATTCCGATGGGCAAAAGCCCTCTGATACGAGCGGTTTGCGAGCAGGCCAGAAAAATTGCCCGGCAAAAAGGCCCCGTCTTAATTGCCGGTGAGGCAGGTTCCGGTCGGGATTTGTTTGGCCAATACATACACAGTCAGGGTGAGCGCCCCCGTGCACCTTTTATATTGGTGAGCGGCGCAGCGCTGACCGACAACAATGCGGTTGATCAGTTGATCGGGCATGGCGGTGTCAAAGGCTATGAACAGGGTTATTTGCGCAAGGCCGCCGGTGGGACGCTGTTTATCAGCGAATTGCAGGAATTAGGCTCCGCGGCGCAAAGCTATTTGCTGGGCGTGGTCGAGCATGGGGTTTATACGCCGCCCGGTAAAACGCAGCCGGAGCCCTGCACCGCTCGCATCATGGCTTCCGTGCAACGCACCGCCAGCAACGGCTTACGCGCAGATTTGCTGGCCGCAATGGGTGTTATGCAACTAAGCATTCCGCCGTTGCGTGAGTACAGCGAAGATATTCCGGAATTGCTGCGCCAGTATGTGCACGCACTGGTTACCGATGAGGGTTTGCGCTATCGGCGCTTCGGGGTGCCGGTGCAGAACCGCTTGCGCAATTACCCGTGGCCCGGCAATTTGCGTGAACTGAAAAATCTCGTGAGGCGTTTGCTAATGCAGAATTCGGCCGCAGAAGTGTCGCTGCGCGAACTTGAAACCGCGTTGGAGCCGACAGTGGACGGCAGCGAGGCATTAATCAGGCAAGATATTCTCTCGCTGCCGATGCGCGAGGCGCGTGAACAATTCGAGCGTATTTATCTCACCCAGCAACTGGCGTTGTGCGGCGGTAAAGTCGGCAAGCTTGCCGAACGTGTTGGCATGGAGCGCACCCACCTGTATCGGAAACTGCGCGCCTTAGGCGTGGATTTTGGTCAGGGCAATGAGTTGTAGGTGTTCCAGAACATCACCTTTTTGTCGCGCAGTTTGCCGGCTTGCGCGTCGGCAATCAGCCCGGCCACGGCCTTCGCGGTATAGGTCATTGATACCGGTTGTCCCGTTATGTCCTGCCAGAGTTTTGCTCCGCTGACACTTGCCTCAGTCGGGTTGGCATAACCCCCGCCTAACTGGTCGCCGCGCAGATTGAGTCGTGCCAGGGCCGCTGCCGTTGCAGGTAGCCCCTCTACTTCCGGGGTCAGCAGTTCGGTGGCACCCGTAATAAGACGCGCCGAAATGTCCCGGTGGTTGAGGCTTTCCGGCGTAACCAGCACGGCTTCGATGCTGCTGCTCAGGCCCGCCAGGTCGAGTCCCAGCGCCAGTCCGGCCACCGTGCCGGCGGTGCCGCATGCCATATAAATCAGCTCGGGTTCGTCCAGTTCGCCGGCTTCGATCTGCGCGGCCAGCTCCAGCGCACCGTTAACAAAGCCGAGCGCGCCTGCAGCGGATGAGCCACCGAAGGGGATTTCGTAGGTCTTTTCCGCACCAAACTCTGCAGCAAGCGCATCAGCGCTGCTGCGGACATCGCCGTATCCGGTGCTGTAGGCAATGCGTGTACCCAGAGATTTGTGCCGCTTGAGCGCTTTCTTGACGGCCTCGGTTTCGGGTTCGGGCGTCAGCACGGCACCGCAGATCAGCCCCAGTTTCTTGCAGTTTATGGAGGTCGCTACGGCGTGGTTAGAGCCGAGCCCGCCAAAGGTAACCACGTGCGTTTTCCCCTGCGCGCGCGCATCGCCAAGCAAAAACTCCAGCTTGCGAATTTTGTTGCCACCGTAATCCGTTGCGCTGACATCGTCACGCTTAATCGTGAGTGAGCCAATGTCCAACTGTTTCGCCAGTTGATCGGCTGCGTCCACCGGCGTTGGAAACTCACCGAGTGCAATGAACGGCAGTTTATCCCCGAGCGCAGGCCAGCGATGAAACAGCGGCCGGTCGGGATGTTTGTGCATTGTGTTCATAGTGTGTTGCCCGCGGGTATCGTTACAGCCTCATTGACATCGAGCATGCCGTCCGCGGAAATATTCAGTTGTCCTTGCGGAAAGTCCAGTTGGCTCAGCTCACGAATCATATTCAGGGCGCGCTGTTTAACATCGGGGCGCGGCCCGTTCGGCCGCTGCTGAATAAGCGCGTGCAGCTGTCCGGCCTTAAATTCTCCCGTGCCATCCATTTCCGCCCGCAACAGGGGCGCGTAGCCTTTGGCACCGCTGACGCTGATCCCGAAATAGGTGGCGAAGTTACCCAGACTGTAGGCAATCAAGCGGCCCTTATACAGTTCCATCGCACGCGGCACGTGCGGGCCGTGACCGATGACCATGTCAGCGCCGGCGTCAATGACCCGATGCGCAAAGTCCACCACATCACCACGCGGTTCGCCGTAGGCATACTCCATGCCAAAGCCCAGTCGCTCCGAGCCTTCGCTGCCCTCGGCACCGCCATGAAAGGACACCAGTACGATATCGTGTTCGACCGCCAGTTCGGCGACTGCGTCCTCGGCCACCGCCACGCTCAGTAGTGGCCACGAACCCTTGGTCGGGGAAAACGCAATCAACGCGATGCGCAATTCGTTTTGTTGCCAGCTGGCAACCGTGCCCTCGCGACCCGAGTGGCGGATGCCGGCGGCGTCCAGTGCCGCCATGCTGGCATCACGACCTTCCTCACCAAAATCCCGTGCATGGTTATTGGCCAGACTCATCACGTCGAAGCCAGCCGCCTTGAGGTGGCGTGCATAGTGTGGCGGTGAGCGAAACAGGTAACAGGCGGCGGGGTTGTTGCATGTCTTGGCAGGTTCGCCGCCGCTCATGAGTACGCCTTCAAGGTTGCCGAACGCGATGTCAGCGGATTGCAGCAGCGGTGCAGCCGCCAGCAGGTAGCCTGCGCCATCGTCTTCGGCCAGCCGGTCTTCCGGAAAGTCCGTGCCGAGCATGATGTCACCCACCGCTGCAACGCTGAGCCGTAGTGTGCTCAGGTCACGTTCGGGTTGCTGGCGTTGCATGATAACCGCCGTGGCACCGGCGTTGGTTGCAACGGGCGCGCCGGCCTTTCCATCGGGCGGCGTCGGACGCTCCGGTGCCGCCGAGCAGGCTGTCAGCAGGGCAGCGACAACCGCCAGAACAAAGGGCGTCACCCACGGCGCTTGCAGCCGATGAAGCTTAGTCACTGACACGTTTGGCCAGTGTCTCGATGCCGTTTTCATTCAACAAATCACGCACCCGGTTAACGGTTTCAGGAGTTTCGAGCGGTTGTGTATAAACCCGATACACCGAGCGCCCGTTAGCATCGCCCTTCTTCACTTCGGCGCGCACGCCCAGCAATGCGATCTCGCCTTCCCGTCGTTGTGCGTCGCTCAGTCGTGTGAAAGAACCGGCCTGCAGAATGTAAATACCTGGCGTGATGACGCGCGGCTTCGGTCTGGCTTGTGGCCGCGGAGCACTGCCGTCTTCGAAAATTTCCACGTCCAGATTGGGCAGCATGTCGTAAAAGTCGAATTCGATGCTGTCGTCTTTGGGCGTATCAGCGCTGTCAGACTTAGCTGGGCTTGCAGATTGTGGTGTCGCGGAGGGTTTTGCCGGTGCGATCGGTGCGATTAACGCACCTTCACGACGATCATTGACGTAGATTCCGGCAGCGACCGCGAGCCCGATAGCCAGACCGAAAAACATGTACAGCCATCCCGGCAGCCGTTGCTGCCCGTTCTTTTTGCCTGCTTTACGCCGTTTTCGCTTCGCCATGGCCTCTCGCTTACGGGTTTTAAGCCTACATTTGTTCGGGCGCGCTAACACCCAGCAGGCGCAGGCCGTTCTCCATCACCTGCCGGGTTGCCAGCACCAGCATCAGCCGGGCATTGCGTATGTCGGCCTCATCAACAATGAACTTGTGGGCGTTGTAGTAGGCGTGAAACTCCTGTGCCACGTCCTTGAGGTAGTGCACCACGTGTTGGGGCGCATTTTGAAGTGCGGCGGCGGCAACCGTTTCCGGGAGCTTTGAGAGCGTCAGCATCAACTGCAGCTCCTGTGCTTCCCCGAGTTGGTTCAGATTGGCGACAGCCGTGTTCTTGTCCCAGCTGAGGCCACGTTCGTCCAGTTGCCGCATTACGCTGCAAACTCGTGCGTGCGCATACTGCAGGTAGTACACCGGGTTGTCGCTGCTTTCCGAGGTGGCCAGATCCAGATCAAAATCGAGATGCTGTTCGTTTGAGCGCATCACAAAAAACAGCCGTGCCGCGTCGTTGCCGACTTCGTCACGCAGTTGTCGCAGGGTGATGAACTCGCCCGAGCGGGTCGACATCTGGGCTTTCTGACCGCCGCGGTAAAGGGCAACGAACTGCACCAGTTCGACGTGCAGGCAGGCCGGATCCTCGCCCATCGCGGTCATGCCCGCCTGCACACGCGGAATGTAGCCGTGATGATCGGCACCCCACACATTAATAAGCCGATCGAAGCCGCGTCTGCGTTTGTTCAGGTGATAGGCAATGTCGGAGGCAAAATAAGTCGTGCGACCGTTGTCGCGCACCACCACCCGATCCTTTTCATCACCGTAGTCGGTTGCCCGAAACCACACTGCACCGTCTTTTTCGTAGGTGACGCCGTTCTTTGCCAGCAAGTCCAGTGCCGTTTGCACATCACCGGTAATAGTCAGGCTTTTTTCGCTGAACCATTCGTCGTAGTTCACGCCGAAGTCGGCCAGATCATCGCGAATGTCATCCAGTATGGCTTTCAATACATGTTGCAGGACGGTGTCAAAGCCCTCTTCACCGAGCGCTTCCCGCGCTCTGCTGATCAATTCGTCGAGCTGGGTGTCAGGGTCGGCCGACAAGTCGGTGAATAATTCCGGCGGTACATGGGTTGCGAGCGAACCCTGCTTTGCTGCCAGCTCGGCTGCAATGGGCAACAGGTAATCACCCTGATAAGCGCCCGTCGGGTAGTCGAAGCTCTGACCAGCGGCCTGCAATCCGCGCAGCCAGCAACTTAAAGCGAGTATGTCCATTTGCCGGCCGGCATCGTTGACGTAATACTCGCGATGCACATTGTGGCCGGTGGCGGTATAGAGATTGGCCAGCGTCGCACCGTATGCGGCATGCCGCCCGTGACCGACGTGCAGCGGCCCCGTCGGGTTGGCGGATACGTACTCCAGCAATACGGATGTGTCTGCGCCGATCTGACTGTTGCCGTACGTTTCCCCGCTGTCGAGTATGTTCTGCAACTCCGCGTGAAAAGCAGAATCGGCTAATCGAAAATTAATAAAGCCCGGGCCGGCAATGTCGACACTCGCGACGAAAGTTGAGTCGGGCAGGTTGGCCACGACCGCTGTCGCGATATCGCGCGGCGATTTTTTCAGAGGCTTCGCCAGTTGCATGGCGATATTGCAGGAGAAATGACCGTGGCTTGCATCGCGGGTGCGATCAATTTCGACCCGACGGCCTTGCTCGGCGGCGCCTGGAATCGCTTCAAGCGCTGCGGTGACGAGTTGCTGGAGCTGTTCTTTCATAAGGCGCGAATTCTACCTGCTTCGCGCTTTGCGAATCATCTATTTGCCATTTCGGCTGTCAGAAGAGCTCAAGCGGGTCCACGTCCAGCGACCAGCGTACCCGCCGCGCATCATCGAGCCCGGCAATGGCGTCGCGAAAGCCCGGCAGAAAGCGTTGCAGATGCCCGCGATGGGCGGTGTGGATCAGCAGCTGTGCCCGATAGCGTCCGGAGCGCCGCTCCATGGGCGAGCTGGCCGGGCCCATAACGCTGATTTCTGTGCCGGCCAATCGGATCGCGACATCGCGAGCATGATTCAAAAAGCGAAACAGCAGTTCCTTTTTGGCACACTCGCTGCGCAGCAGGGCGAGATGGGCAAAAGGCGGCCAGGCTGTCTGCTCGCGTTCGTTCAGCGCCTGTTTGGCGAAGGCAGGGTAGCCCTCATTTAACAAGGTTGTCAGCAAGGGATGCTCGGGATACCAGGTTTGCAGCCATACCTCCCCCGGTTTATCGCCGCGACCGGCGCGACCTGCTACCTGCAGAATGGATTGGGCGAGGCGTTCTCCGGAGCGAAAATCGGTGCCGAACAGTCCCTGATCCGAATCCACGATGCCCACGCAGGTCACATCGGGAAAATCATGTCCCTTGGTGAGCATTTGCGTACCCAGCAATATGCGCGCTTCACGATTGCGTACCTGTGCGAACAGTTTTTCGAGTTCACCGCGCTTGCGGGTGGTGTCGCGGTCAATCCGCACCAGCGGGTAATTCGGGAAAGCCGCTTGCAGGGTTTGTTCCAGTCGCTCCGTGCCGAGCCCTACCGGCACCAGTTCACTATGGCACGTATCACATACCGAAACGGCCGGCCGTTCACTGCCGCAGTGATGACAAATCAGGCGGTTGCGTTTTTGATGCAGCACCATTCGCGCATCACAGCGGCGGCACTCTTCGGTGGTGCCGCAGTTCGGGCACAGCAGCGTGGGCGCAAAACCGCGGCGGTTCAGATAAATCAGTGCCTGGTCGCCGGCATCCAGGTGTCGCTGCAAAGCTGCCAGCAGCGGCTGACTGAGTCCCTCGGTGAGCGGGTACTTGCGCAGATCAACAATGTTGATATCGGGTTGCTGGGCGCTGCCTGGCCGCTCGGGCAAGCGGAGGTGCTGATAACGTCCGCCCCAGGCGTTATGCAGCGTTTCGAAGGCCGGCGTTGCCGAGCCGAGCACGACCGGCACATTCAGTTGCCGGGCGCGCCATACGGCAAGGTCGCGCGCCGAGTAGCGAAAACCGTCCTGTTGCTTAAACGAGCCGTCGTGTTCTTCATCAACTATGATCAGCCCGGGATCGGGTAACGGTGCAAAAATTGCCGAGCGAGTCCCGATGATCACGCGCGCTTCCCCGTTCCAAGCACTCAACCAGTTGTTGAGGCGTTGTGCGTCGCTAAGATTGGAATGCAATACCGCGATACCGCCGCCCAGCCGTCGTTCGAATCGATCCAGCAATTGCGGCGTTAAACCAATTTCCGGAACCAGCACCAAGCTTTGGCGGCCAGCGGCGATTTGCTGTTCGATCAGGTGCAGATACACCTCGGTTTTACCACTGCCCGTCACGCCTTCAAGCAGACATGCGCTAAAACCTTTTACTCTGACCCCATTGATGGCGGCTTGTTGGGCAGCGGTGAGTTTGGGGGCGCGGTCGCTTGGTGGGGTCGCGACCGCGGTGTCGGGTAACGGTTGTTCGACTTCTTCGCAGACCACCCAGCCGCGTTCGCCGAGCGTGGCGAGTGTCTTGCGCCAGCCGGGACTGATGGCGCGCAGCTGTTCGGCAGTGGCCTGCCCGGTGTTAGCCAAAATTGCCAGCAGCGCAGATTGCACCGCGGCTTTGCGCGCCAGCGCCCCGGTGTCCACATCGCGACCGGCGGGGGTGAGCGACCAGACCTGCACCGATGCCTTTGCCGCCGCATCGCCCTGGCGCATTGCCACTGGCAATGCTGCTGCAATCACTTCGCCCGGCGGATGCTGGTAATAACCGCTGGCCCAGTTGAGCATTTCCAGCAGTGGGCCATCCAGTATGGGTTCGGCATCGATCAGCTCAATGGCCCGTTTAAGTTTGTTCAGCGGCAGTTCGCTGTGATCGCAGACCTCCGCAATAACTCCCACCAGATGTCGCCTGCCGAAAGGCACGCGCACACGGCTTCCCGCCACGGGCGTTTTGCCGGCGACCGGCAGGTAATCGAACAGCTTGTTCACCGGGGTGTTGATGGCGACCCGGATGACGGTGGGCGACGGGCTCATAAAATGTGGATAACTTTGTGGATGAACGAGGATAAAGCGTATCGAAACCCGAGGGTTACATCATTCTCGCTCACCGGGCAAAAAGCCGACTGTCGGCTTCTATCCTATACAGGACAAGGGTTTAGGCGGCTTCCTTGAGGTTGCTACGCCGCAGTCAGCGGTAACCTGTCACGGTACCGCAATATTGTGCATAACCCCGTCCATCGGCCGGGGTTGATCGCGGGGTCAGAGTTCCTTAACCGCCTGAATCAGCTCGGAAACCGCCGCCTGCCCGTCACCGTAAAGCATCCGTGTGTTGTCGAGGAAAAACAGCAGGTTCTCGATGCCGGAAAACCCCGCGCCCTGGCCGCGCTTAATCACGATGCAGTTCTTTGCCTTGTCAGCGTTCAGAATGGGCATACCGAAAATCGGGCTGGACGGGTCGGTGCGCGCCACGGGATTGACCACGTCATTTGCACCGATCACCAGTGCCACGTCCGTGCTTTCAAAATCAGCATTGATCTCGTCAGCGTCGTAAATCAAATCGTAGGGCACGCCGGCTTCCGCCAGCAGCACGTTCATATGACCGGGCATGCGACCGGCGACCGGGTGAATGGCAAATTTAACGTCTACCCCGCGTTCGGACAGCAGTTGGGTCAATTCCCAGACTTTGTGCTGGGCTTGCGCAACCGCCATACCGTAGCCCGGAATAATGATGACCTTTTGCGCAAAGGCCATCATCACACCCACGTCAGTGGCTTCGATCGCTTTCATACTGCCGCTGACTTCGCCACCGGCTGCAGCACTTTCGCCGCCGAAGCCGCTGAACAATACGTTACCCAGCGAACGGTTCATGGCCTTGGCCATCAACTGCGTCAGCAGCGAACCGGCCGAACCGACTACGGTGCCGGCGATAATCATCGCAGCGTTGTTCAGCACAAACCCTTCAAAGGCGACGGCCAGTCCGGTCATGGCGTTGTAGAGTGAAATCACCACGGGCATATCGGCGCCGCCGATCGGCAAGGTCATCGTAACGCCGAGCAACAGGGTCAGGCCAAAAAACAAGGCCAGGGTGCTAATGTCGGCGTGTCCGCCGGCCACGGTGATTCCCAGCCACGCGATCGCGCCCAGCAGCGCCAGATTTACAAAGTTCTGGCCCTTAAAGCGGAAGTCTTTGCGGATGAGCCCCTGCAGTTTGCCGAAAGCGATCATGCTGCCGGAGAACGACACCGAGCCGATGAATCCGCCCAGCACCGCCAGCACCATGAACACGGTCGAATGGGTGGTTGCTCCCGAGCTGACGGCTAACAATTCCACGCCGGAAATGGCTGCCGCGGAACCGCCGCCCATGCCGTTGTAGAGTGCGATCATCTGCGGCATGTCGGTCATGGCGACTTTCTTGCCCGTCCACCAGGCCAGCAAACCGCCGACAAAAATCGCCGTCGTCATCAGCATGAAGTTGTGCATGCCGGGATAAGCGAACGTGATGGCCGTGGCGACCACCATGCCGACGCCTGCCCACTTGATACCGCTGGCAGCCGTCACCGGCGAGCTCATGCGCTTCAGGCCCATGATGAACAGGAACGCAGCGATGTAGTAGCTGGCCTGGATGGCGAGGCTAAGCGTATCGTCCATCAGCCGTTACCCTCGCTTTTCTTTGCGTCCTTCTTGCCGCTGGATTTGAACATCTCCAGCATTCTTTCGGTAACCACATAACCACCGACGGCGTTTCCGGCGCCGAGGATAACGCCAATAAATCCGATAATCTGCCCGCCCGTTGATTCCGCATGCCCAAGCGCGACCATGGCACCCACCAGCACGATGCCGTGTACAAAGTTGGAGCCGGACATCAACGGTGTGTGCAGGATAGCCGGCACTTTGGCGATCACTTCGTAACCGGTGAACGCTGCCAGCATAAAGATGTACAGAGCCGCAAATGCGCTGAGTTCAATCATGACTGAGCTTTCCCTTTTATCGCTTCACGCGTCTGTTCATGCACAATTTCGCCGTCACGGGTTAACACCGCCCCGGCAAACACTTCATCGTCCCAGTCGATTTTCAGTTCGCCATCAACAATCGCGGGCGACATGAAATTGAGCAGATTACGGGCGTACATTTCGCTGGCATGCCTGGGCAGCGTAGCGGGCAGATTGACCGGCCCGATAATGGTGACGCCGTTATGGTCGATGGTTTTACCGGCAACCGTTAGTTCGCAGTTGCCGCCGCTTTCGGCACCCAGATCAACAATCACCGCACCGGGCTGCATGGTGGCTACCGTGGCCGCGCTGATGATGCGCGGCGCCGGCCGGCCCGGCACCGCTGCCGTGGTAATTACCGCATCCATTTTCGCGATGCGCTCCGCCAGCGCTTTTTGCTGTTGATCCTGTTCTGCTGCCGTCAGTTCGCGCGCATAGCCGCCTTCGCCTTCCGCTGACACGCCGGTATCAACAAACTTGGCGCCCAGTGACTGAATCTGTTCTTTGGTTGCCGAGCGCACATCAAAGGCTTCGACGACAGCGCCAAGGCGTTTGGCGGTTGCAATGGCCTGCAGTCCCGCAACGCCTGCACCGATGATCAGAAAACTTGACGGCCGGATCGTGCCTGCGGCTGTCGTGAGCATCGGGATGAATTTATCCAGCGCATCGGCGGCGATTAACACGGCACGGTAACCGGCTACTGCTGCTTGCGATGACAGCGCATCCATAGACTGTGCTCGCGAGATTCGCGGCACCAGTTCCATTGCGAAGCTGGTAATTTTTTTGTCGCACAGCTGCTGCACCATGGCCGTTTGCTTGTAGGCCTGCATGAAGCCGACGACCACGGTGCCCGGCCTCATGGCAGCGATTTCTTCCGCGGTCGGCGGTTGCACCGTGAAAATGATGTCGCTTTTCTCGATGATGCCAAGCGGGTTGGGGGAAACCGTCGCGCCTTTAAACACCGCGTCTGGCAGGCGCGCGGATTCGCCCGCACCGGATTCCAGCAGGACTTCGGCCTTGAGTGCGGTGAGCTTGGTCAGCACCTCCGGAACCAGCGCGACCCGGGTCTCGCCAGCCAAGGTTTCCTTTAATACTCCGATCGTTACGGGCACCCGATACTCCCTGGACGTTCACGTGGTGCCCGGAATGATGCCATATATGCAGAGTGTCCGACACCACGCTTAATCCGGTGAAACACTGCCTGTATTGCTTTTTTCGGACAACTCTGGAATATATCCGCTACGAGGTTTCAGGGACTTCTTCCCATGCCTCCGGATAACAACCGATGGATTCTGCGCCAACATCGTTTGAGCTGAATCAACAGGTGCTCCGCACGGATGTGGCGGGCATGCCTGTGGAGTGGATTGATTACCGCGACGCGGTTCGGCTCTACCATACCGGGCAGGTAGCCTATACCTGCGGGGAGCCCCTGTACGTTGTACACGGCGGTTTTAGCGCTCTTACGGGAAAACGCAGCCTGGTCGAGGTCAATTCCATCATCGCCACGGTGGGTCACCAGTCGGGACATACGGAGAAGCGCCACAACTACGTTCCACCACTCAACAACCGCACGTTGTTCAGGCGCGACGCCAATGTGTGTATGTATTGCAGTGTGCGCTTCATGTCGCGCGATCTGACACGTGACCATATCAAGCCCCTCAGTCAGGGTGGCCGCGATCTCTGGCAAAACGTGGTTACCGCGTGTCGCCGTTGTAACAATCACAAAGGCGGGCGAACGCCGGAGCAGGCCGGTATGGAGTTGATTGCAGTGCCATTTATACCGACCTATGCCGAGTACATCTATTTAAAGGGTCGTCGCGTACTGGCCGACCAGATGAAGTTTCTGCTGGCTCATTTCCCACGCAAAAGCCCGCTGCACGATCGACTGCGCGAGGATTTTGGCAGCCCGCTCGGCAACCAGCACAGCCGCTGACGCCAACTTTTTATTTACTGGACACCGCTGCACCAGCGGCTAGTATCAGCACATGTTCTATGTGATCGATGCGAGCTACTACGTCTTTCGTGCCTGGTTCTCGATGCCGGATGATATGCGCGACCATGACGGCAACGCGGTCAACGCGTTGTATGGATTTACCCGGTTTCTCGGCGATTTTCTGGAACACACCCGACCGGAATATCTGGCGGTTGCATTCGATACTGCGCTGGAAACCTGTTTTCGGAATGAGATTTACCCCGACTACAAAGCAAATCGCGATCCGGCGCCCGAAGAGCTCAAACAGCAGTTTGACCGCTGTCGCGAGGTCACGCGCGCACTGGGTTGTCGCGACTATGCCTCACCGCGTTTTGAGGCCGACGACATTATCGGCACGCTGGTTACCCGCATGCGCGAGCAGGGCATGCGTTCCACTATTCTTAGTCGTGACAAGGATTTACTGCAGCTGCTGGATGCCGGCGACGCGATGTGGGACTTTACCGGCGGCAAACGCACACACTATAAAGATGTTGCCAGCCGCTTCGGCGTGACGGCCGAGCAGATGGTGGACTATCTTGCGTTGGCCGGCGACAGCGTGGACAACATTCCGGGCGTGCCGGGCGTCGGACCCAAAACGGCCGCCGCACTGCTGGAGCATTTTGGCGATCTGGACAGCCTGTATGCCCGGCTCGATGAGGTCGCGGCGGTGAATGTGCGGGGTGCGGCAAAACTTGGTGCCAGACTGGATGCGCATCGCGAACATGCCCTCATCTCCAGAAAGCTGACCCGCATTGCGCGCGATGTGCCGCTGGAGTCCGGACGCGAGCATGTCCGGCGACAGGCACCCGACATGGACGCTTTGCACGCGCTATTTGACAGAGCAGACTTTGGCAGCAGTCTGCGCCGACAGGCTGAACGCATCGCCGGTTGATGATCGACGCATTACTGGAAAGACAACCATGACAGACAACATCGAATCGATTCTTGATGAACAACGTTTGTTCGAACCCCCCGCATCCTTTGCCGCGAGCGCCCGACTGAAGCCCGCTGATTTGCAGGCGTTGCACGACGAGGCTGCCAACGATTACCAGGGTTTCTGGGCTGCGCGGGCCCGTGAGGCATTAATCTGGGACAGGCCGTTCACGACTGTTCTCGATGACAGCAATGCACCCAACTACGCGTGGTTCAGCGATGGCGAATTGAACGTATCGGCGAACTGTCTTGATGTGCATCTTGCCGAGCGGGGTGACAAAACCGCAATAATTTTTGAAGGTGAAGCCGGCGACCGGCGCACGTTGAGTTATAGGGAACTCACGGCGGAAGTGTCGCGTTTTGCCAATGCGTTGAAGGAGCAGGGCGCGGTGGCGGGTGACCGTATCGTGATTTACATGCCCATGGTGCCTGAAGCGGTGATCGCCATGCAGGCGTGCGCGCGTATCGGCGCGGTGCACTCGGTAGTATTCGGCGGGTTTTCAGCAACCGCTCTGCGTGACCGCATAAACGACGCCGGCGCAAAGATAGTGATTACGGCCGACGGCGGACGTCGCGGTGGTGGCATTGTGGAACTCAAACAGGCGACCGATACCGCCGTGGGCGATGACTGCCGAACCATCGAAAAGGTGATCGTGCTTAAACGCACCGGTCATGAAGTGAACATGACCTCCGGGCGTGATATTTGGTGGCACGATGCGGTGGCAGGCGTGAGCGACGAGTGCGCACCCTTACCCGTAAATGCCGAACACCCGTTGTTCTTGTTATATACCTCCGGATCCACCGGCAAGCCCAAGGGCATCCAGCATGCCAGCGCGGGTTATCTTTTGCACGCCAAGCTGACCAACCAATGGGTGTTCGATCTCAATGACAATGACGTGTTCTGGTGTACAGCCGATGTCGGCTGGATCACCGGTCACAGCTACGTTGCCTACGGGCCGCTGGCGGCAGGAGCGACCATCGTCATGTACGAAGGCGGCCCGGTGTATCCGGACGCGGGCCGGTTCTGGAAAATCTGCGAAGAACTGGGCGTGACCGTGTTTTACACAGCGCCCACTGCGCTGCGTGCATTAATGAAATTCGGTGATGACTTTCCGAACCAATATGATTTATCAAAAATTCGCTTGCTGGGAACCGTTGGCGAACCGATCAACCCGGAAGCCTGGATGTGGTACCACACTGTTATCGGCAAGGAGCGTTGCCCCATTGTGGATACCTGGTGGCAGACCGAAACAGGCGGCATCATGATGACGCCGGTGCCGGGCGTGACAGCAACCAAACCCGGTTCCTGCACGCAGGCATTGCCCGGCATCATCATGGATATTGTGGATGATAACGGCAACCCAGTTGAAGCAGAGGGCGGCGGCTACCTGGTGATTCGCAAGCCCTGGCCGTCGATGCTGCGCACCATCTGGGGCGACAACGCGCGCTACATCGAAACCTACTGGGAAAAATTTCAAAACCGCTATTACGTGGCCGGCGACAGTGCCCATCGCGACAAGGACGGCTACTTCTGGATCATGGGGCGCATTGATGACGTGGTGAACGTCTCCGGTCATCGTCTCGGCACCATGGAAGTGGAGTCGGCGCTGGTGGCGCATCCGCGTGTGGTCGAAGCTGCAGTGGTCAGTCGCCCGCACGAGATCAAGGGCGAGTCCATTTTTGCCTACGTGGTGTTTCGCGGTGACCGGCCGGTGGGTGATGAAGCCGATACGCTTACCAGGGAACTGCGCGACTGGGTGGGCGAGCAGGTGGGTTCCATCGCCAAGCCCGATGACATTCGTTTTACCGACAATCTGCCGAAAACCCGTTCCGGAAAAATCATGCGGCGATTATTGCGTGCCATTGCACGCGGTGAGGAAATCACGCAGGACACGTCAACACTTGAGAACGAAGCAATTCTGGATCAATTGCGCGGGCTGGCTTAGCTGGGCGGTGTTTAGCGCAAAGTGGATTCCATGCATGAGGCTTGCCCGGTGACCGTCTAAATCAGTGATGGCAAATACAATGCAATCGCCGGAAACATCAACAGCAGAACCATCAGTACCAGGTCGCATAGCAGGTAGGGGGTTGCTGCCCAGGCGACCTGCCCCAAGGTCGTGCCCTTTGGTGCCACGCCCTGCATTAAGAACAGCAGCAGCCCGAACGGCGGCGTGCTCAGGCTCATCTCCATCGCCAGCAGCACAATAATGCCGAACCAGACCGGGTCAAAACCCAGCGTGGCGGCCAGCGGGAAAAAAATCGGAATGGTCAGCAGCATGATGGAAATCTGATCCATAAACATACCAAGCAGCAGCAAGGTGCCGAACATCAGGAGCAACTTAATCAGCGCTCCGGTTTCTATTCCAACCGCCCAATCCACCAAAGAGGTACTTGCGCCCGCAAAGGCCATCAACTGGCCGAACACCGATGACGCGATGACCAGCAGAAAGACCATCGAGGTGACCTGAACGGTATTCGCCAGGGATTTCCTGAGTGCGTCCAGCGTAAGGCAGCGCATGAAGGCTGCCAGGGCCACTACCGACAGGGCACCGAACGCCGCTGACTCCGACGGCGTGGCGATGCCGAGAATAATGAAACCGACCACGCAAAAAATCACCAGGCCGAGCGGCAGGATATTTTTGGCAAACAGCGCGACCTTGGCGCGACGCGGCACCTCGTCAGCATCGTAGGCAGGTGCTGCGTCCGGGTCGATGCGTGCCTGTATCCAGATGGTCAGGCAATAGAGACAAGCCAGCAGCACACCCGGCAACAGCCCGGCGATCAGCAATGCGCCGATATCAATTTGTGCCAGCGAACCCAGCAGTACGCCCAGTGCGGAAGGCGGGATCAGCATAGCCAGCCCGCCTGTTCCTATGATCGGCCCGATGGACATGTGCGTGGAGTAACCGCGACGCGACATTTCCGGCACCATCAGCGAGCCGAGCATCGCGGTGTTCGCCATGGTGGATCCGGTGAGCGTGGAAAAAGTTGCTCCGCCTGCCACCGTCAGATAACTCAGGCGCGCAGGAATGCGTCCGAACAATGTATCCAGAGTGTCGAACACGCGCAGTGCCAGCCCGCTATGAAACAACAACGCCCCCATCAACACGAACATGGGGATGGCGACGAGCGTGAACGACGTGATCAGGCTGGTAGAGTTATCGACCAGCTGCAGAAGCCCCTCAATGCCCCCCATGATGATTGCCGCACCAATAAGGTTGGCGGCCAGAAAAGCGAACGCAACCGGTACGCCCAACACCATAAACAACAGCACCAGAAAAAAGATCAGGGCGCCGGTTGCGAGCATGGTTATATCGCCCCCTGTTTATCGTTCGGATCTGCCACCGCTTCACCCCGAACGGCGAGCCGGAGGAATTCCGTGGCCATTAAACCGAAACCAATGGCAAGTGGCGCAAACAGGAACGCGCGTGGCATGGCCAGCGAGCGGATTTCGATTTCGCCTCGCGACCAGGCCTCCACAGCCAGCACACCTGCCAGTGCCGCAATGACCGCGGCGGTAACGATGCAAACAGTCAGTATCAGGCGATCTGCCCACAGCCGCACGCTGCCCTGAAAGCGGGAATGCAGCACTTCAACCACAATGTGTCCGCGGGTGCGCACCAGCCATGGCGCGGCGGCCATCGTGAAGTAAAGTAGCGCATATTCGGTTAGCGCGACCGTGGAGTCGGGCGGCTGCAGCCCCAGATTGCGGGCGATGACGTCATAGACGATCAACAGGCAGACCCCGGCGACCATTAAGCCCGCCAGCGTTGCCAGTCCTTCGATCAGGCCGGTATATAGTCGTGCAAGCGCTTTCAATGCGCATACTCCGGATAGAAGATTGGCTTGAGTTGCGCCGCAGATTCGGGTGCGCGCGCTTCGAACCGGGACCACACCACTTCATGCGCAAAATCACGCCAGCGTTTGGCCACATCATCCGACAAGTGAACTGACTTGAATCCGGCGGCGTCCAGTTCGGCAACTTCTTGCGCGGTGATGGCAAACAAATCCTCCCGACTTTTCTGCTCGTAAATGAGCGCCTGTTCGGTGAGTATGTCGCGCGCTTGCTGCGACAAGTCGTTCCACACGTCGAGATTGATCTGCAGCGTGACCGATAACTGCAGCACGTCGGGATCAATGCGGTAATGCACGAACTCGCTGATGCCCAGATCGGGAAAGCCAATTGTCGGCCAGGCCAGGCCGTCCACGGTGCCGCGCTGAAAGGCCGTGTAGATCTCTTTTACAGCGATTTGCACGGCACGGGCATCCAGCGCTTTGAGCAATTCAACGTTGGTCGGTGAGGTGCGGATTTTGAGTCCGCTCAGATCGGGCAAACCGTCAGTGCGAAACCGAGGCGCTTCACTCAGGTAAATGTGCGGGCCGATGCCGGATTGCATCCAGCCGATCAGGTGCGCATTGATGCGTTCATGCCAGTAGGGCTGCAAGGCATCGATGGCCCCAATTTGCCGCGCAATAGCAGGGTTTATGGTGGCGCCGAATAAAGCATCACCCTCGGGCAGCACGCCGCGGTAGTAGGTCATGCCGCCGAATGCCATGTCTATCACGCCGCGCCTTAGCGCATATAAAAGTTGCCGCTGCGGCACCACTTCGGGGCCACCCAAAAACCTGATCTGTACCACGCCTTTGCCGGCTTCGTTTACGGCAGCCACGTATTTGAGAAAATGCGCGGTGAAGTTTTGCCGGCTGTTCCAGCTGCTGACCAGCGTCAGTGTGGTTTCGGCGAGGGCAGGTGCTGCAATTAGCAGCTGGATAATCAGCAGCGCGCTGAGTCGGGAAGCGAATCCGTAACGGCTAAACAACGACACGGGTCAGGCGGGTTTCTCGAGGATGTCGGGTTGAGATTGGAAATAGGGTTTCATTGCGAGTTTAAACCAGAAGTAACCCAGCAGGCCGGTCACAATGTTGGCGCAGAAAGCCGCCAGAAACACGCCGCGCAAGCCGAAGAACCATGCGAGCACAAAGGCAAGCGGCGCATAGACGCCGATGGTTCGGGTCATGGAAATCAGCATGCCTGGCGTGGGCTTGCCAATGGCATTAAAGGCGCTGACACACACCATGGAGATGCCGAGGAAAGCGTAACTCCAGGGCACCATGCTCAGGTGCATAGTGGCCGTCCCGACGGCCGTCGCATTATCGGTAAAGAACAACGCAATGTATTTTGAACTGGCAAACAGAATAATCGCGACGGTCAGGCCGTAAAACGTGCACCAGCGCCATGCAAAACGTGCGCCGCTCATTACCCGGTCGTACTTCTTCGCGCCGTAATTTTGTCCGGAGAAAGGCGTGACCGCCGCACCCAACGCCATCAGCGCCATCAGGGACAAGCCTTCAATACGCGATGCCACACCGAAACCAGCCACCGATTCCTGACCAAACTGACTGACCTGCCAGGTAATAAACGCCGTCGTAACGGGCGCGACCAGACTGCTGGCCATGGACGGTATGCCCACGTGCAGGATACGACGCCATGAATCGAGCAGCATCGGCCAGTCTTTCATCTTGAAGCGGAACAACTGATCACGGAAATAAATCACACCCACCGACAGCGCCCCGACCAGTGCGTTACAAGCGACAGTCGAAATGGCCGCTCCTTCGAGCTCCATGCGCGGAATGGGCCCCCAGCCGAAAATCAGTATGGGGTCGAGTATGACGTTGAGCACGGCGCCCAGGGTCATCAGCAAGGACGGGGTCTTGGCATCGCCGCTGGCGCGTAGCACCGAGTTGCCGATCATCGGCACAATCAGAAATACGCCACCAAAGTAGTAAATGCTCATATAGCGATGGATCAGCGGCAGCGTGGTCTCATCGGCACCCAGCATCAGGAACACGGGATCAATAGTCAGCAGCCCGAGTATCAGCACGGCAATACCTACCATCACCGCAAGCAGTGCGGCGTGGGTCGTGATGCGCTGAATGGTGCCGGTTTCGTTCGCGCCGAACAGGCGCGAGGCGACCGACGAGGTGCCTACACCCAGACCCATGGACAAGGCATTAACAATGAACGCGACCGGAAATGTGAATGAAACTGCAGCGAGTTCCAGAGTGCCGAGTTGGCCGATGAACCAGGTGTCGGCGATGTTGTAAGACACCAGCGCGACCATACCGACCATCATCGGAATCATGAGCGAGACGATGGCCGGTCCGATCGGCCCCTCGGTCATGTTCATGCGCATTCTGGTCGGTTTCATTGCGTATCGATTTCCGGTTTCGTCGGCAGGAAAAGGCCGCTATTGTACGCTCTGGACTTTGCAGCAGGCGAATTAAAGAATTCGCGGCATCAGTCCACGGACAGGCAGACAGATGAAATTAGCCACCATTCAGCTTGATGACCGGGCGGTCTACGGTCGTGTAGACGGCGCGGAACTGATTATTCCGGAGCAGTCATTTCTGCGGCAATGTCCGACGTTGCAGGACGTGCTGGCCGCACGGCGGGTAGCAGAATTGCCGGCAGTGGGTGAATCGCAGCGCGTGGGGCTGGACGCAGTCCAGTTCCTGCCCCCGATCCCGGCGCCTGCCAAGGTGATTTGTGTGGGCGTGAACTTCATGGCGCACATGCGCGAAATGGGCAGGCCTGAGCCCAAGTTTCCGCTGCTGTTCACCCGCTATCCCGATACCCTGGTCGGTCACCGGCAGCCTTTACTCCGACCCCAAAAATCAACGGACTACGATTTTGAGGGCGAGCTGGCTTTCGTGATGGGGCGCCGCGCGCATCATGTTTCGCGAACCGATGCACTGGATTATGTCGCGGGCTACACCTGTTTTATGGACGGTTCATTGCGCGACTATCAGCACCACACCACGCAGCTCACCCCGGGCAAGAATTTCTGGCGCAGCGGCGCCTGCGGACCGTGGCTGGTGACTACCGATGAAATACCCGATCCTGCCGTGCTCAATCTGGAAACGCGATTGAACGGCAAAGTGATGCAACACGCGCCGATACATGACATCAAGTTCGATGTGCCCTACCTGATTGAATACATCTCGTCGTTTACTCCGCTCAGTCCGGGCGACATTATCAGTACCGGCACGCCGAGCGGCGTGGGGTTCGGCCGTGATCCGCAGTTGTGGATGAAGCCGGGGGATGTGATTGAAGTTGAGGTTGACGGCATCGGGGTATTGTCGAATCGCGTCATCGCGGAGTAACGTCGCAGCGACATCCCCAGCCAGATCGCTCGTGCGTCACGGCGATTGTCTGCAGTGATGCGCTTGGTTAGTCGAGCTCGGCCTCGTCGAGTTCTTCCGGAATATTTGCCTTTTGTGACTTGCCATCCCATTCGCCGGGTTTAACCCCAGGGTCAATCACGGTGTAGGTCTGGTTGGTCAGTGTCGGGTCATCGATGCCGGCTACCAGTTTTCTCGCCAGCTCCCGCCGCGCGATAAGGCCCATTGTCTTTGGTTCCTGGGTGAGGATTGCATTGCCGGTCGCGAGACCCGTGTACAGGCCGCCCGGGCGATATATCGTGTAATTCAGTCCGCTCGCCCGCAGGTATTTTTCGGCGCGGCCTTTCATGTCTATTTGCTCGGTGAATATCTTCTGGAAACGCGGCTCCAGTGCATCGAAGGTCTCGTCAATGCCAACCATGGTGATCAGCACGTAGTGCTTAACGCCACCGTCAGCCGCCCCGTCAATCGCGTTTCTGTTGCCAATAAAATCCGGTTTGTTTTTGGTTTTAAAGCTGCTGCCGAAGGTGCTGATAACTGTATCAAACTGATGCTCGTGAAAGATCGCGGCCATTCTTTCGGCGTCCAGCAAATCGCCCGTTACCGTCGGTACGCCCAGTTCATCCAGCCTGGATGTGTCCGAAGTTTCCCGTGCCAGCGACCACACGTTATGACCTTGCTCTTTAAGCAACTTCACCACCTCGAACCCGGTGTTGCGCGTCCCGCCCAGCACGAGAATGTCTTTTGCCAGAGCAGTTAAAGGAGAAAGGGTCAGCAGAAGAATGACTATTTTGCGAAGCATTTTTCTATAAGTGCTCAGCAAAAAAGGAAAGAGTCAGCGCTCGGGCCTGCTCGGCCACTTTCTTGTGAAAGCTCGATCGAGCTTCGCAATTAAACCCATGCCCGGCGCCACCCCAAACACGCACTTCCCCGTCCCGCTTGCGGGTTATCTTCTCGATAATCTCCAGCGGAATGAGCGTATCGGTTTCGCCGTAGTGATAAAGCATCGGGCATTGCGGTTGCAGTTCCAGCCATTCCACTGTCATGCGCCCATAGTAGGAAACGCCGGCATCCACCAGTCCGTGACAGGCGGCAAGGTCGGCCAGCGCCCCGCCCCAGCAGTAACCGACCGCGCCGACTTTGCCGGCGGCCCTGGCGAAATCGGCGGCTGCCGCGATGTCCTTTACCCAGTCATCGCGGGGAATTTTCTCCACGTACGAGCGGGCTTGTGTGAAATCTTCATAGCCCAGCTCCACCCCCGGTTCGGCGCGGTCAAACATGGCGGGCGCTACCGCAAGAAAGCCGTCGGCTGCAAAGCCGTCAGCAACGCTGCGGATGTGCTCATTGACCCCGAAGATTTCCTGCAGCACCACTAAACCTGCCCGCGGTGTTCCCTCGGGTCGTGCCACGTAGGCCTGCAACTGATGCCCGTCGCTCGCGGTAAGCGAAATTGTTTCTGAAGTCATGGTAATTACTTGTCCTGCGCTATTTTTGTCGAGGATGTTTTTCTACGTCGGCACCGCTGATTACGTCCTCCAGCTCGGGGGCGGCATGCCCTGCGCCGAATTCGCCGTTATCCAGACGACGCACATAATCTTTGTAAGCACGCATCGCCTGATTGCTGAACATCCAGATGATCGGTACGTTAACAAACAACATCACGCCCGTGCCCAGTCCGGACATGTTATCGAGCTGTGCATCAGTCTGCAGGTAGCCAAGGGTTGCCACGATTGCCAGCAGGCAATACACCACTTTATAGGGCATCACCGATTTGTCGCCTGCGAGGAACACCATCGCTTGCTCACCGTAATAGCTGTAAGAGATCATCGTGGAAATGGCAAATAGCCACACTGCCAGCGTCACCAGCCATTTTCCGAGTCCGGGAATGATAGTGTCGAACGCCTTCGCAGTGAGGGTCGCGCCGGCATAACTTAGGTAGATACCGCGATCGCTGATATACGGTTTCTTGGTAACGGCGAGCGTGCTCCATTCGACGATGTAGTCGCCGTTGTCTGCCAGCAGCACGGTTCCGTCAATGCGATGCAGCTTGTTTCCGCTGCGCGGATTTTCATCAGCGCTGACAACCAGAAAAACGTTTTCGCCTGCCGACCAGGCTGCGCCGTCGCGCGCCGAGACGCGACTGTCCTCAAGTGTCCAGCCTTCACTGCTTTCGGCAAATCGGGGTTGGTCGAGCAATACCGCTTCAGCACCACGTTGCCACACGCCCGTACTTAAAATAACCATGGCCGTAAGCGTGCACACAACAATGGTATCCAGAAAAGGCTCGAGACCGGCAACGATGCCTTCGCGTACGGGTTCTTTTGTTTTTGCGGCAGAGTGAGCGATTGGTGACGTGCCCTGACCCGCCTCGTTAGAAAACACAGCACGTTTCATGCCGAACATGAATGCGTAGCCCATGGTGCCGCCGATGAAGGCACCGCTGGCATCCAGGGTAGAAAAAGCTCCGGAAATAATCAGGCCGAACATGGCCGGAATTTCGACAAAGTTGACGCTAAGCACATAGACAGCCGCGAGCAGATAGAGCACAACCATGATGGGCACCAGCCGGCCGGCCACGGCGCCGATCCGTTTGATGCCACCGATAATCACCATGCCGACGATGACTGCCAGCACCATGCCGGAGGCCACCGAGGGTATGCCGAAATAGACTTCTGTGAGGGTGCCCACATTCCACGCCTGAAACATGTTGCCGCCGGTCGCGGCCATGATCAGGCAGGTGATACAAAACAGTCCGCCGATAAAGCCGCCTGTTTTGCCCGAGTTCGGGAAGCGCTCCTTAAGGCCCTTCTGAATAACGTACATGGGGCCGCCATGCGGATTGTTTTCTTCATCGGTATTTCGATAAATCATCGACAGGATGACTTCGGTCATCTTGGTGGCCATGCCCAGCGCACCGATCACCCATATCCAGAAAACCGCCCCCGGGCCGCCCAGCGAAATCGCAATCGCAACACCGCCGATATTGCCAAGCCCCACGGTTGCCGACAGCGCCGTGGCCAGTGCCTGAAAATGATTGATCGCGCCCGGGTCGTCAGCTTCGTCATAGCGACCCCGTATCACATGCACACCGTGTGTGAGCGCCCGATATTGGCAAAAGCCGCTCCAGATCGTGAAGGTCAGGCCGGTGATGACCATTGCGTAAAGCACGTAGTCGTGCCAGAGAATCGCGTTTGCTGCGATTAAGAAATTATCCATAGTTATTTTTCCACTGTCGCCGTGTCACTCGAGCTGCAGCCCCGCAGGCGTTTCTATCTCTCCAGAATCGCAGTGACGCCCATTCCGCCAGCGGTACATACAGATATCAAACCGCGGCCCCCGCCGTTACCGTCCAGAATTTTGGCCAGCGATGCAAGTATGCGCGCGCCGGTTGCTGCAAAGGGATGGCCGACAGCAACGCTGCCGCCCTTTATATTCAATTTGCTGCGATCAATAGCGCCCAGCGGCGCATCGCGACCCAGTCGCTCGCGACAGAACGTCGGGTCTTCCCATGCTTTTAGTGTGGACAGAACCTGGGCCGCAAAGGCTTCATGAATTTCAAAAAAATCAAAATCACTAAAGCCGAGATTTGCATCGCGCAACATTTCCGATACGGCATACGCCGGCGCCATCAGCAGGCCCTCGCCGCCGACAAAATCCACCGCCGCCACTTTGCCGTAACGTAAATAGGCGAGCACCGGCAGTCCGCGCTCGGCAGCCCATTCCTCGGAAGCCAGCAGCACGGAAGCTGCGCCGTCAGTGAGTGGCGTGCTGTTGCCGGCGGTCATGGTGCCGGCGGGGCTGCGGTCAAACGCGGGCCGCAGTTTGGCCAGTGATTCTGGAGTCGAATCAGGGCGCACATTGTTGTCGACTTCGGCACCCGAGAAAGGCACCACCAGATCCTTGTAAAAGCCGTCCTGCCAGGCAGCCGCTGCTTTCATGTGGCTTTGATATGCCAGTTCGTCCTGCGCTTCGCGCGTCACGGACCATTCCTTCGCGGTGATCTCCATGCTTTGCCCCATGGATAAACCCGTACGCGGTTCTATCACAGCAGGCAGTACGGGTTTGAAAAAGCGCGGCCTTAAACCCAGCCACGGCTTCAGCTTTGCGCCCATGCTGCGACCGGTGGCGCTCTTAATAAGCAGTCGCTGGTATTCGTCGGGGTAAACAATCGGCGTGTCGCTGACAGTGTCGGTGCCTGCCGCGATGCCTGCGTCTATCTGGCCAAGCGCGATTTTGTTGCCGATCAGAATGGCGGCCTCGAGGCTGGTGCCGCAGGCGCGTGTTAAGTCGAACGCAGGCGTTTCCGGCGCAAGCTCGGTGCCCAGCACGCATTCGCGCGCCAGGTTCCAGTCACGCGAATGTTTGATTACTGCACCCAGCGACACGTCGCCAAGTTTTTCGCCCTTTAGGTTGTACTTGCTAACCAGCCCGTTGAGGGCTGCGGTCATCATGTCCTGGTTGGATTGTTCCGCGTACGCAGTATAGGAACGACAGAAGGGAATACGTGTGCCGCCAATTATGGCGACCCGGCGAGGTTCACGGTAGTGCATACAGGGTCTCCGCCCGGCCAGTAAGATAGCCTAACGATAGACAGGTTACAGTGATTCAGCAATCAGGCCGGGTTGCCTGTCCGCACTTAAGTGGAGAGATGCGCTTCCTCTTCACCCGTGTTTTCCCGGCCCAGAGTGGCATTGCGGTGCGGGAATCGGCCGAATTCGGCGATGATGTCATGGCGCAGTTCGGCGAATTGAGCCACCGTATCGAAGGTATCGCGCAGAGTTTCCGACACACGGTTAGTCAGCGCCTCGAAAATTTTCACCGAAGTCTGCTGAATTTTTAGCGACTCGATTCTTTGCAGCGGCATGAAGAAGAACAATTGCTCAAGAGCACTGAGCTTTTTATAAGCACCGCTGGCCACGCCTTGCTCACACAGTTTTAGCGCTTTGCGGTCGCCGCGAAAGGCTTGTTTGCTGTGCTTGTAGATGTGACGCGGGAACTGACACAGCAAGAGAATCAACGCCAGCCGGCCGCGTGGCTGCTCGGCCCAGTGATCCAGCTCGCCCCGCAGCGCCTTGTCCACCAGACCGCAATAGCGTTCAGACACTTCCGCATCAAAGGCCGGGTCATTGCCGAACCAGCTGTTCATGCGGCTGTCCACGTTGAGTTCGTCCTGCTCGCGCGTGGCAAACCAGTGGCTCAGTAACTGCTCGTAATCGTATTCGCCCATGCGGAAATCATCGCCGTTTTGCGCCGGCTAATACTTTGAAGAGCGTCACAGACCCATGATGAGGCGAACCCTTGCCTCGGGGGTGTAGCGCAGAAAATTCTGCAAATACATGCGCTTATGTTCCGGGGCTTGGCAGGGTGGATTGAGTTCAGCGCGAAATTTTGGCTATAATGCGCGGTTCTCGCCAGCTTGGTGCGTTGTAACATAATCATGACAAAAAATGTTGCGACAACGCTTTTAGAAACAGTAGCTTAGGGCCGAGCGTCGGTTCAACCGACAACTACGCAAGCCGTATTGAAATGGACATTGGGCGGTCCCCCGCGTCGGGTATCGCCGCGAAATTGTGGAAACAGAGTATGGGTGTGCACAACACACGCGGATTACCGAAAGCGCACGGCTTATATAGCCCGGATATGGAGCATGACTCCTGCGGAGTCGGTTTTGTCGCGCATATAAAGGGTGAGCGCAGTCACCAGATCGTTAAGGATGCTGACCACCTCGGTTGCCGGATGGATCATCGCGGTGCGCGTGGAGCCGAGCGAAACACCGGCGACGGTGCCGGCATGCTCACGGCACTGCCCCATGAGTTCATGGCCCGTGTAGCCAAAGAAAGCTTTGCTGCGGAATTGCCCGAAGAAGGTCGCTACGCCGCCGGTAACGTCTTTTTGCCGACCGATGCCGGCGAACGGGATCATTGCAAGGCACTGATCGCAGAATTGTGCGAGGCAGGTGGTTTGCAACTGGTGGGCTGGCGCGATGTGCCGACCGATGCCGATGCAGCAGATCTGGGCCCGACCGCACGCGCGTCAGAACCCAAAATTGAGCAGCTGTTTGTTGCCGCGCCTGACGGACTGGACGTCGATGTATTCGAGCGCAAGATTTACCTGATGCGCAAAAAAGCGACGCATGCATTGCGCAACGATACCAGCCTGAGTCAGGCTGACATGTTCTATGTTTGCTCGCTGTCGCCGCGGGTGATCATCTACAAGGGCATGCTTGCGCCGGATCAGGTTGCTGCCTATTACCCGGACTTGCGCTGTGAAGACTACACCTCGCATCTGGCGATGGTGCACTCGCGGTTTTCCACCAACACCTTTCCCAGCTGGGATCGTGCGCAACCTATGCGCTACATGTCTCACAACGGCGAGATCAACACCCTGCGGGGCAACACCAACTGGATGCGCGCGCGCGAAGGCGTTGCGCAAACCGAGCTGTTCGGCGACGAGATTAAAGATCTGTTCCCGATCATCGAACCCGACGTATCCGATTCGGGCGCGTTCGATAACGTGCTCGAGTTCCTGCTGATGTCCGGTTTTTCGCTGCAGAAATCCATGATGATGATGGTGCCGGAGGCGTGGCAGAAAGACGATTTGATGTCGCCCGAAAAGAAGGCCTTCTACGAGTACAACTCGGCGAAGATGGAGCCCTGGGACGGCCCGGCGTCTATTCCGTTTACCGACGGTCGCTACATCGGTGCAGTGCTTGACCGCAACGGTTTGCGCCCCAGCCGCTATTACCTGACCCACGATGATCGCGTCATCATGGCCAGTGAAGTGGGTGTCGTGCCGGTAGATCCCGCCAACGTTAAGTTCAAGGGCCGTCTTGAACCGGGACGCATGTTCCTGATTGATTTCGAGCAGGGCCGGCTGATTCCCGATGCCGAGCTCAAAACCGAGTTCGCTACCAAGCGTCCGTATGCGCAGTGGCTCGAAAATCAGCGCATGATCATGAAGGATCTGAACCCGGCCGGTAAAGGCGCAGGTCTTGATGATGCAACGCTGATCGAGCGCATGCAGGCCTTCGGATACACCACTGAAACCATGCAATTCATGCTGCGACCGCTGGTTAAAGAGTTGCGCGACCCGGTCGGTTCCATGGGTAATGACTCGGCACTGGCGTGTCTGTCCGACAAGCCGCGCATGATCTACGACTACTTCAAACAGATGTTTGCGCAGGTGACCAATCCGCCCATCGACTCGATTCGCGAAGAGTGCATCATGTCGCTGGAGTGCTACATCGGTCCCGAGAGCAACCTGCTCGATACAAGTGAAGCGAGTTGTCACCGGATTGCGCTGAAGCATCCGATTCTGAACAACGACAATCTCGCCGCGCTGAAGTCCATGGATCACCGTGGCCTGAAGTCGATTGCGCTGGACATGACGTACCCCGCCGCAGATGCGCCCGGTGGGTTGCTGCCCGCACTGGAGCGATTGTGCGCCGAGGCCGAGCGGGCCATTGATGACGGCTACGCCTTTATTGTGCTGAGCGACCGGGCCATGAGCGCTGAACGTATAGCTGTCAGCTCGTTGCTGGCGTGCGCCACCGTTCATCATCATTTGGTGAGCACCGCCAAACGCACCCGCATAGGGTTGATTGTCGAGACCGGCGAAGCCCGCGAAGTTCATCATTTCTGTTTGCTGACGGGTTACGGTGCCGATGCTGTTAACCCTTATCTTGCCTATGAAGCGTTATGGCAATCGCACCGCGATGGTTTACTGGTGGGCACGAATTTCTCTAACGATCTCGAAATCGTTGATGCCTATCGCAAGGCCATTGGTAAGGGCATGCTTAAAGTGATGGCCAAGATGGGCATTTCCACACTGGCCTCATATAAAGGCGCGCAAATCTTCGAGGCGTTGGGAATCGCGGATGAAGTTATCAACCGCACATTTGTTGGCACGCAAAGCCGACTCAAGGGTGTTGGCTTCGATATTCTTGAAGAAGAAAGCCGCCGCCGCCATGCGCTGGCATATCCGACGCGTGTCGAAGACAAATTGCCCGATTTGCCGAACCCGGGGGACTTTCACTGGCGCAGTGCCGGCGAACGCCATGCCTGGGAGCCGCAAAATATTGCCAACCTGCAAATTGCAGCGCGGGGTAACGACGCCGAGGCTTACCAGCGTTTTGCCAGCCAGATTAACGACAACGCCAAAGCCAACTGCACGCTGCGCGGCCTTATCGATCTGAAAACCGATGAACGGCGTTCGGTGCCGCTGGAAGAAGTCGAACCCGCCAGCGAAATCGTGAAGCGTTTTGTGACCGGCGCGATGAGTTTCGGCTCTATTTCCAAAGAGTCGCACGAGGCGCTCGCCATCGCGATGAACCGTCTGGGCGGCAAGTCGAATACCGGCGAAGGTGGCGAAGACCCGGAAAGGTTTAAACCTTTGCCGTCGGGCGATTCACGGCGCTCGGCAATCAAGCAGATTGCCTCGGGCCGCTTCGGCGTGACCGCCTGGTACCTCACCAATGCCGACGAGCTGCAAATCAAAATGGCGCAGGGCGCAAAGCCCGGTGAGGGCGGTGAGCTGCCGGGCCGCAAGGTTGATGAAATCATTGCCCGCATCCGGTATTCCACGCCGGGCGTAGGGCTGATTTCGCCGCCGCCGCATCACGATATTTATTCGATTGAAGATCTGGCTCAGCTTATTCACGATCTAAAAAATGCCAACCCGTCTGCGCGCATCAGCGTGAAACTGGTGTCCGAAGTTGGCGTGGGCACCATTGCGGCAGGTGTGGCCAAGGCGCACTCGGACCACATTCTTATTTCCGGCGACAGCGGTGGTACCGGCGCATCGCCGTTAACGTCCATCAAGCATGCCGGTCTGCCGTGGGAACTGGGCATTGCCGAAACCCACCAGACGCTGGTACTGAACGACCTGCGTTCGCGGGTGGTGCTGCAGGCCGACGGCGGCTTGAAGACGGGTCGCGACGTAGTGATCGCGGCGTTGCTGGGTGCCGAGGAATTCGGTTTTTCGACCGCACCGCTCATTACCATGGGCTGCATCATGATGCGCAAATGTCATCTGAACACCTGCCCGGTGGGCATCGCCACGCAGGATCCGGTGTTGCGCAAAAAGTTTGCGGGCAAGCCGGAACACGTTATCAATTACCTGTTCATGGTTGCCGAAGAAGCACGGCAGATCATGGCGGATCTGGGTTTCCGTCGCGTGGTCGACATGATCGGCCGCACCGACGTAATGGACACGCGCAGGGCCGTTCGCCACTGGAAGGCTGACGGCCTGGACCTGGCGCCGATTCTCGCGCCGGCGCAAAAGCCGCGGCCCAACGTGGATGTCTATTGCACCATGCAACAGGATCACGGGTTGCAGCTGTCGCTGGATAACCGCCTGATACAGCTGGCACGCCCTGCCATTGAAAGCGGCGAGCGGGTTGAGCATGAGCTGCCGATTGTTAACACCAATCGCACCGTTGGCACGACCCTGAGCCATACCATCGTTAAACGCTGGGGCGAGCGGGGTCTGCCAATCGACACGGCGCACTTTAAGTTTTTCGGTTCGGCGGGCCAGAGTTTTGGCGCCTGGCTGGTGCGCGGGGTAACACTCGAGCTGGAAGGCGACAGCAACGACTACGTGGGCAAGGGCTTGTCCGGTGGCCGCATCATTGTGTATCCGCCCAAGAACAGCACTTTTGTTGCCGAAGACAACGTGATCATTGGCAACGTTGCGTTATACGGCGCCACCACCGGCAGGGCCTTCTTCCGTGGCCGAGCAGCTGAACGTTTTTGCGTGCGCAATTCCGGCGCGCGGGCGGTGGTTGAAGGTGTTGGCGATCACGGTTGTGAATACATGACCGGCGGTCGTGCAGTGATCCTCGGCCCCACCGGCCGAAATTTTGCGGCGGGCATGTCCGGTGGCGTGGCTTATGTATGGGATGTCAACGGTGATTTCGAGTCCAAATGCAACATGGGCATGGTGGATCTTGATCCCGTCAAGAACGATGACGATGTCTCTGAGCTGCGCGAGATGATTGAGCTGCATCTGGAGTACACCGGTTCGGAAGTGGCGCAGCGAATACTGGAAAACTGGCCCGAAGTCACTGAAGAGTTCGTCAAAGTAATGCCCACCGATTACAAGCGTGTGCTTACCGAGCGCAAACGGCACGACGAAGAAATGGAGTCGGAAATACACGAAGCCGACCAGACGGGCGTTTTTGTGGCGAGAAAGGCGTGAAGCAGAGAACAACAGATCATGGGTAAGCCAACAGGATTTATGGAGTACCGTCGGCGTACCGTTCCTTATCGCGATGAAAAGGAACGGTTAGCCGACTACAAGGAAATTTATACGGCTCCGGAAACCGAGCGCCTGCAGCGTCAGGGCGCGCGATGCATGGACTGTGGCGTACCGTTTTGCCAGTCAGATGATGGCTGTCCGGTCGACAACCTGATCCCCGAGTGGAACCATCTGATTTATGAGGGTCGTTGGCACGATGCGCTGACACGCCTGCACAAGACCAACAACTTTCCCGAGTTCACGGGGCGTGTGTGTCCGGCACCTTGCGAAGGCTCTTGCGTACTGGGTATTAACAATCCTGCCGTGACCATTAAGAATATTGAAAACGCGATCATTGATCGTGGCTTCGAAGAAGGCTGGGTGACGGCACAGGTGCCCAAAACCCGCACCGGCAAGAAGGTCGCGATTGTCGGCTCGGGCCCCGCCGGGCTGGCAGCAGCCGAGCAACTGAATCATGCCGGGCACAGTGTGACGCTATACGAGCGTGCGGACCGCATTGGCGGGTTGCTGATGTACGGCATCCCCAATATGAAGCTGGATAAGGGCGTCGTGGATCGCCGTATCAATCTGATGCGCGAGGCGGGTATTGAATTCGTCACCAACGCCGACGTGGGCAAGACCGTGGCCGTCGAGCAGTTGCAGCAAGACAACGATGCCGTGCTGTTTGCCACGGGAGCGACCACGCCACGTGATCTGCCGGTTCCAGGGCGCAACCTCAATGGCATTCATTTTGCCATGGAGTTCCTGACAGCCCACACTCGCAGTCTGCTTGATTCAAATCTTAAGGATGGCAATTACATCAGCGCAGCCGGCAAGAAAGTTGTGGTTATCGGTGGCGGTGACACCGGTACCGACTGCATCGCCACTTCGCTCAGGCACGGTTGTGCAGCGATGGTTAACTTTGAGTTGTTGCCGCAGCCGCCCGAAAAGCGTCCCGCAAATAACCCGTGGCCGAAGTGGCCGCTGATTTTGCGCACCGATTATGGTCATGAAGAATCCATCGAAAAGTTCGGCTGTGATCCGCGTGCCTACGGCATAGTTACCAAGGAGTTTGTCGACGACGGTAACGGCAACGTACGTGGCGTAAAAACCGTATTCGTAGATTGGAGTAAAGATGCCGACGGCCGTATGCAAATGCGCGAGGTCGAAGGCAGCGAGCAGTTTTATGAAGCCGACCTGGTGTTGCTGGCAATGGGCTTTACTGGCCCCGAGCTGTACGTCGCGGATTCGCTGAATCTGGAGCTGGATGCACGCGGTAACTACAAAGCCGGTTACGGCGAATACCAAACCAGCGTCCCCGGGGTTTTTGCCGCGGGCGACTGTCGCCGCGGCCAGTCGCTGGTGGTGTGGGGCATCAACGAGGGTCGCGGTGCGGCCCGTGCTATTGATGCCTACCTGTGCGGCGAAAGCATTTTGCCCGCGCCGATGGTCAGTATGGGCACTGCGACGGGCTGACGCGACGGGTTGATCGCACTACCAACCGCCGCCGCCACCACCACCTCCGCCGCCGCCGGAAAAGCCGCCACCTCCTGACGAGGATCCGCCGCTGCCGGAGCTGCTGCCAGGAGGCCTGGCGGATGCGGCAACCACTGTCCCGAGGGTCGATCCCAGCGAGCTGACGCCACGCCCGGGCTGCCAGCGGGTGCCCCGATACCAGTTTGGCCTGTAACCATTGCCCCGGTAGGCTTCAGTGCTTGCCGCCGCAAGCACCGCCGCGAATTTTTCGTTCCACTCGTTTTCAACATCGAGTGCCATCGCATAAGGCAGGTAGTTTTCAAAAAGCTCAGGGGTCTTTTCGGGTGGATGAAAAAACTGCAAACGTCCTTCTTCGGCTGTCTTCAGATACATCCGAAAACCTTCAATTTCGTCCATGAGCTTGCGCCCCGCGAGCGTGGGTCGCTTGAGTAAAAAGAAAAACGCTATGTTCAGCCCGCCGAGCAGGGCGAAGCAGAGGGTTAGCAACGGGTTGCCGGCAATTTGCGCTGCAATCACCCCCAGGCTGCCAAAACCCACGAATAGCAACATCATCCCGAATTTCAGCAGTGAGGCCAAAGCAGTGCTGGCAGGCAACATACTGAAAGGGAAAATCTTGAACGTTGTATCGCGATCATCGCCCCATAAACGCAGCGCGAAAAAAGTGGGTACGGCGGCTATGGCAGCGATAAACAAGGCGATCACCGGGTGCGTCGAACCGTTGCCCACCAAAAATGTCGCAACCAGGGCTAACAAACTGAGTAGCAACCCGACAAAAAACAGATGGGTGTTGCGCGCAAACGCGGCGTGCTCGTATTCGGCTTCCAGGCTTAAACGCAGCTTCTTGATGCTTGCGCGCAAGGTGATGTGGTTCTTCTGATCGAGCGTGAAACTGTCGCTGGTATGCAGCAGTTGTTTGGCAATGCGACGCTCGCCATTAGCCAGATCTTTCAGGTCGGCCGTTTCGGTTTTGCTTAGGCGAAAGCCTTTTGAACCCTGCTCTTCGATCGTCAGGTAGTTCTTGACTGCCATGTTGATCAGCGCTGCCGAATAGGCTTTGCGGTCAAAGTTCATCAACCGGATAAAGCGAGTCGCGGCAGGAGACAGCCCGTCGGGTGGCTCGAAGCGGGGGATAATCGTGCCAGGCTGTGGGTCTCGGCCGTAGCGGCGCCACGCCCACAGGTAATAATTCAGCACCAGCACAAGCCCGCCAAGCGCGGTGCCGCTGGCCGCATTGTCGCGCATGAACCAGCGTATTCGGTCAGCGCGCGTGGGCTCCGGCACGTAGCCTTTGGGCCAGGCAATCGCAACGGTCAGCCCCTCGCCGGGTTGCAGCGGGCGGGTGGTTTTCCAGCCTGCTCCACCTTCAACGTTAAACACCTGATAGTCTTGCCCGGTGTCGCCCTGACGACCCGTGTAAGCGGCTTTGCGCACGACGTTCGCGCCCGCTGGCAAGGTCACGGCCGCCGTAGCGGATTCGATGGCAAAGGCCCAGCCGTTGCCAGTTACGTTCCAGTACAGCTCATCGAAGTCGTCAAAGAAACCCAGTTGCCGGTTGGTGCGGTAGTCAATGTAATAAGTATGAATGCCGGTAGCGAGCATCCGGTCTGCCCGCCCGATGCGTATGCGGATACCGTTGTGCAGAGGCTCAACGCTAAAAGGCTCTGCCACGCCATCGCGTTCAACGTTCAGAATCTCGATATCCACTTCGACCTTATTGCCGTAGCGGTCTTGATAACGAGTAGGAAAGTCGCGAAAAATACCGCGGCGTATGTTCACGCCTTCGGCGTATACCTCGATGGTTTCCTTTACCGTAATCGAGGCGTCCGTGTTGACCGTGATATCACTGTCGAAGCGCGTAATGACTTCTGTCGCATTTGCCAGTGCAGCCAGCGCAACCGCCAGCATTAGCAGAGCTATACGAATACCGTGCATTGAATATGGCGCCGTCAAGCGGCGCGATCAGCCGCCGAACGCGACCTTGGGAACCGCCCTGTCGTCATCATTTTCAATTTCGAAAAATTTAGCCTTCACGAAAGCAAACTGCCTTGCCACCAGGTTGCTCGGAAAGGCCTCAATCAGAATATTCATGTCACGTACGGTGCCATTGTAATAGCGTCGCGCGAGCTGAATCTGATCTTCGGTTTCGCTTAGGGCCGCCTGCAACTCCTGAAAGTTCTGATTAGCTTTCAGGTCGGGATAGGCCTCGGCCAGTGCGAACAAGCGGCTCAGCGCAGCAGTGAGTTGGCCTTCTGCCGCGCCACGCTCGGCGACATCACTGATAGCAACCGTCTGATTGCGCAGCCGCACCACGTCTTCCAGCGTGTCTTTTTCGTGGGAGGCATAGCCCTTAACCGTTTCCACCAGATTCGGGATGAGATTCGAGCGTCGCTTGAGTTGCGTCTCAATGCCACTCCAGCCCTCCTCAACCAGATTTTTGTGACGCACCAGACGGTTATAAAGGTTGATAACGTAGACGACCAACACCACGATGATCGCGATCAGGATGAATCCGGTAGACATGACAGGCTCCCTCTAAATAGCAACAGGCACAGCAGTGGACCCGATATCGGGCATTTATTCTAACGCCAGCGCGGCCGCTTCGGCGGCGCAGTCGCGGTCGAGCGGTAAATTCTTGGCTTTTACTGTCATAAGTTCATCACGTGCTGCGTCCAGCGCCGCACGAAATCCGGCGCTACCTCGCAGTCGTGCGAGCAGCACCGAGCCGGCAATGCGCCCTTGATCGATATCGCTTTGCCAATGCACGTTGCATACGGCACGACTTTGGCCGAATTGACGCCCACGTTGCACCAGGGCATCGGATTTTTCCGGCAGCATTTCGGCGAGCAACAAGCCCCAGACCCAGCCCGCAGCCGAATGCCCGGAGGGATAAGAACCGTCCTTTTGCAGAAACTTCATACCCGACGGTGTGCATACCGGTGCGCCATTAGCCATAAAGGGTCGCGGTCGCTGGAAGTGCTGCTTGGGTGCCCGAGTCGACATTGCAATCTCAATCGCCGTGCCGCTCATCAATTTCATCGTCAGTGGCGTGGTTTCAGCCGAAAGTGGCAGGCCGGCGGCGCAGCTAAAGGCTGCCGCGCCCCCCGGATAGCGCATGGCTGCATCCTGAATGGCCATATCCCAGCGAGGCGTATTGACGAGGGTGAGGTACTGTTCGCTGATAACCCTGTCAGCCTGCGCGGCCGGTGAATTATCAGACGGCGGTTGCGGCAGCAGCGCCACCAGATCCGGTCTCTCAGACTCCTGCAAAAAGGTATTGATGCTGTTTCGCTTCGGGCCGGCTCCTGACACACACGCTGTATTGAGCAAAGCGATCAGGGCAGCAACAGTAAAGACCTTGATGTGCATGAATTATTAAAACTTAAGATCAGTTATCGGCCGGGGAGTGGCCTTTGTTATAGAACTTGGCGGCTGTGAATGCCAGCGTCGCCGTCAGTAACCCGTCAATCGGGTAAGAAAAGAACGTGGATAAATCCGATTGCGGTACGTTCACCACGGCGACCAGCAGTACGCACATGCCAAACAGCCAAGGCCAGCGGCGCTTTATCAGCAATATCAGACTGGTG
This sequence comes from Gammaproteobacteria bacterium, assembly GCA_030426355.1. GTDB lineage: Bacteria > Pseudomonadota > Gammaproteobacteria > Steroidobacterales. Next base: position 19,303 of record JAUHYQ010000003.1, on the reverse strand, counting down.
ATCACCAGCACCAGCGTTGCCAGTGGCACCGTCAGCGGTAAACCGAAAGTGCCGTCCCCGGTTTGCGAGCCGGCGCATTCCTGCCCGGGCGGTACCTGCAGTACATAGCGCTTGACGTCGAACACGCAGGCTTCATGGAATTCCCGGTCCCAGGCCTGCAGCGCTTCATAGCCGCCTAGCAGGATCGCCGCACCCAGAGCAATCGGTACAATCAGCCGGTGCTGTGCCCAGCTGAAACCTGCATTGGCAAGCGTTGCAGCACAGATGACCCACATCAGCGGCATACTGAACACGAACCATGCATAGCGAATGCGGTTAAGGGTTTCGAGGGGTTCGCCAAAGCCCAGCCAGCGACCGGACGCTACGGTCGCTGAGTCAATGCACACCGGCAGAATAATCAGCAGCACCAGCCCCAAGGCTATGTTGCCCCGGTCTCGCAACCAGAGCCGCAGTGTCCAAATCAGTAAACAGGCCTCAGCCAGCGACAGGGTCGCCATAAAGTAGGACATGCGGTCGCGCTCCCCAAACTAAGCAAAGTAACTTCTGACAGCGTCCGCAAGCACATGCATGTCTTCAACGCGCCCCATGCTGACCCGCGCCCAGGTGGGGTAGGGCGAATAGCTCATGCCTGTCAGGATTCCGGCCTTGCGCATACCGCCCATGAAATCCCGTGGTGACCCGCCGGTATCAAAATATACAAAGTTCCCGCGAGAGGGGGCGTAGGGGCGACGCACTTCATCCAGCACGTCGGTGGTGATCTTCAGGCATTCGCGAATGCGCGCCCGGCTGAATTCCAGAAATTCCGTGTCCTGCAGGCTTGCCGTTGCGGCCATCACGCCGGCAAGGTTCATCTCGGTAACGCGCAGCGCATCAAGTCGTTTGATGATGTCTGGCCGCGCCAGTGCGTAGCCAACCCGCAATCCGGCCATGCCGTGCAGCTTGGAAAAGGTTCGCGTGACGATGACGGGTTTTTCTTCGCGCACGGCGGTGAGCGCCGTGTGCTCAGCCATGTCATCCCAGAGATCGAGATAGGCCTCATCCACAACCACGGGCGCGCGCGATGATACGGCATCGAGAAAGGCGCGCAGGTCTTTGCCATCGAGCAAGGTGCCGGTGGGATTGTTTGGCTGACACACGTAAATCAGGCGCGTGTCTTTATTCACGGCCGCCGCCATCGCATCCAGATCGTGCTTCATGTCGGCATCCAGCGGCACTTCATCCACTTCGCATCCAATGCTGCGCGCGTAACCGGGGAGAAAGCTGAAGGTGGGGGTCGCCGCTACAACCCGGCCGCCCTGCTGCCCGTAGGCCAGCGCCGAAATGCGCAAAGCTTCACTGGAGCCTGCCGTGACGATGACGTTCTGGGTGGAAACGCCTTCAAGTTCGGCAATAAGTTTTTTTAGTTCGCCGGTTTCTCGCATCGCGTACTTCCAGCCTTCCGCGATGGCTTTATTCGCCGCAGCCTGAGCGGCGGGCGAGGGGCCATAAGGGTTTTCATTGGCGATCAGGCGTAACATCTCGCCGCGTTGGGGCCGGCCGGATTGGGCGAACAGCAGTGGCGCGGCGCTGACACTCAGCAGGCCGCCGGTGCCAAGAATCAGAGATCTGCGCGATAAGTTCATAGCGCCTCAATATACACCAAGTGCCTTGATTCGGTGTCGCTTCGCTCAGCCCGCCAGTTGCCGCAGTTGCCGGTCATGGATGCCACGCAATAACAGCAATGCGGCGATGGCGCCTGCCAGCGCAAAGGCCATGTCCGCCTGGGTATCCCAGACATAGCCCTGGGTGCCCAGAAAGGCTTCGGCGGCCTCGCCGGAAATCGACGCGACCAGCCATTCGATCAGTTCATAAAAAGCACTGAAGGCCAGACAGATGCTGACAATGAAAAAGTTGCGCCATTGTTCCGAGTCCACAACGTTTAGCCGCAGTAGAACTTCGCGCGCAATAATTGCCGGTACGAAGCCCTGCAGAAAATGCCCCAGCTTGTCGTAATTGTTGCGCTCAAAGCCCAACAAGCCATCGAAAAAAGGTACTTCGGCATAGGTGTAGTGACCGCCGATCATCAGCACTACACAGTGCAGCAGAATCAGTGCGTACAGTAGCGAGGTCAGTGGAAACGAGCGGCGCGTGAACAGCAGAATAACCCCGCCTATAACGGCGGGTGCAACCTCAAGCGCCCACGTCGGATAGTCTTTCGGGCCGATGCCGGACCACACCAGCACCGCAGTGAACACCGCGATCCATAGCCAGTTGATCAGTGTTAGCGGCATGGGCTATTCGTTTTCATGTGTCACCGAAACATAGATTTCGTCATCGCCTTCAACGGTAACTAAAAAATTGATGGGTCGGCAACACACCTGACAATCTTCAATGTAGTCTTGATGCAGAATTGAGCAATCAATGATCACGTCAATGGTCTCGCCGCAGTAAGGGCAATTAACGGCTTTGTTTTGCAGGCTTTCCATGGGCTCAGCAAACGGGCGGCTAGCTTCGCTTTGGCTTGAAGCGCTTGCGCGCCTGCACCACTTTCGGCCGGATCACGCAGCCTTCGGCGTGATCATTGACCAGCCCCATGGCCTGCATAAAGGCGTAAACGGTGGTGGGGCCGATAAACTTCCAGCCGCGCTTTTTTAACTCTTTCGACAGTGCAACCGCTTCCGGCGACGTGGATCGGATTTGCGGCTTGTCGGCATGCTGGCCATTCGCTTCGAAGCCCCAGATGAAGGCAGCAAGCGAACCTTCCTGTTCGACCATTTCGCGGGCACGTTTCGCGTTATTAATGACGGCTTCAATCTTTCCGCGGTGACGTACGATGCCTGCATCTTTAAGTAAGCGATCCACGTCGCGCTGCGTGAAGCGAGCAACCTTGTTGAAATCAAAACCGCGAAAAGCGCGGCGAAAATTTTCGCGCTTGCCGAGTATGGTTCGCCAGCTCAGGCCGGATTGAAAACCTTCCAGGCACAATTTCTCAAACAGCCGAATGTCATCGCTGACGGGAAAACCCCACTCGGTGTCGTGATAGGCCGGAAACTCCGGTGCACCGTCACACCAACTGCAACGCGCTTTCCCGTCTTCACCGACTGTTGTGCTTGCCATGCGCCCTCACAGTGCTGCTCGAATCGTCGCAACCAGATCGCTGTACTGCGATTCCTCTAAATAGACTTTCTGCATCTCGTCTGGCGAGGTTGTCCATATGGGGCCACCCCACCTCGGATCACCCACGTAGCGGGGAATGATATGCCAGTGCAGATGCGGCACCACTTGCCCTAGGCTGGCTATATTAACGTGATCCGGCTGAAAGGCCTTGATCAGAGCGAGTTCTGTGGCCCGAATGTCGCTGGCCAGCCGAGCCCACTCTGCGGTATCAAGCTCGTCTATGCGGGTAACGTGACGTGCATCAAACAGCAAAACGCAATGCCCGCGATAGGTTTGTATTTTTTCCAGAAACAGCGTCGCGGCCGACAGCGTTCTAATCTCAACCATGAACTCTCCGATGTCTGCACGCGGCAGACAGAAGGCGCAGCCGTCAGACGATCGTTGTGCATCCCATTCAGGCTTAGACGTCATGGGTAAGGTCCGCTGCAGTTAGTCAGGTTCATGGCATCCGGTATCAGACGGGCGTTTAGCAAAACTACTGAATAGCAGGGCGCGATGTGCCGAAAACCTGGGTGTGTTCGGCCACCAGTTTTTTACCTTCGGCAACTTGTTCAGTATTCATTTTGCCTTTCCAGACCAGCCAGTCCACATCGGCAAGGCTTCCGCCCTTGATACCACCGGCGTTCCCGAGCGCTATCCATTTATAGGCCAGCACCAGATTTTGCTCCGTTCCCCAGGCCTGGCCGTAGTGCATTCCCAGCGAATATTGCGCCTCGGCCACGCCCGCCTCGGCGGACAGCTTGGTCAGCCTGAACGACTCGCGGTAGTCCTGTTCAAAACTAAATAAATAGTTCGCGAGTTTGTATTGCGCTCTGGGCTCACCCTGATCAGCAGCCAATTGGAACCAGCGTTCAGCCTCTTGCCAATATTCCTTGGTGCCCCAGCCATTGTAAGCCGCACGGTCCCATTGCATGCCGACTTCGTACTGGGCTGACATATCACCCGCCAGCGCACGGCTTTGCAGCGTTTCATCGATCACTGGCGGTGCGGTGGCACAGCCGGTGACCGTCAGTAAAGCGATCAGGGCGCCAACACAAGCGATGCCGGATTTGATCATCAAGGTTTCAGGAAATCAGACCGATGCCCAGCATGTGATCCAGATAAATGGCCGCATCGGGAATATCAAAAATGAACGAAAACATGATGCAGAAAGTGATGGCGCCCGACCAGATCGCGTACAGAGACCGACCCTGCATAAAAGGCCGGCGCGTCAACAGTATGTAAAGGGCAGGCGACCAGCAAATCAAATGCACCAGCGAAAACAAACCGGACAGTGGCACCAGCCCGAGCAACCGCCCTGAAGCCACCGTCATCAGTGCCATGGCAATAAAACCTCCGACCACCCAGCGGGCTTCAACATGACGTCGCACAAAGAACAGGCCCAGAGCAAAAGTGCTCATCATGATGGCCAGCCAGATCTGCACCCATTGAGGCATGTTGGCGCGAGCTGCGTTGTCCCATATTTCCAGCGGCTGGTGTCCGGATTCGTAAGGTTGCGCAAGTGCGGGTTCGATCAGGATAAACCCACCTAATAGCAGGCCGACAATAATTCGTGCTGCATTATTCGCTTTCATATCCAATAACTCCCCCTGCTATTTGATTGCCGCACGTGCCTTCCGGGCGGCGTTAAAGTATGCGGCGCGGTGATACCAGTTGAGGTCACTATCACCGCGCGCCATCGCGATATAGGTATCTGCCATTTGCGTCAGCGCTGCTGAATTGTCGGGTTCGTTCGTCAGCACGGCATCGAGCAATTCCAGTGCCAGCTGATGTTCACCATTACCGGCCAAAGCCTGTGCTTTGGCAAGTAGTGCGGCATTTCCGCCGGCCAGTTCCGCCAGCAACTTGCTGCGCTGCACTGTGGTTGATGGCCTGAATGCCACCGGGTTGCGGCCGTAGTAACCCGTGTAATTTTTGAACAGCCTGTTGATGTATGGCTCACGGCAGGCGACGAAGCTGGCCGCCAGTAGCGGATCGCTGGCAAATTCGGGCGGCATTTTTATGGCCGCCAGGGTTTCTTCGAGATTACGGCCTGCGCTGACAGACTCGCGCACGGCGGTCATCAGCCAGGCAGTTACGCGGCGCATGGCTTGCAGGCTTCCCAGCGTGGTGTCATCTATGCGGCCGTGGCCGGGAACCAGTACCCGGGGTGCCAATGACTCGATAAGGTCTACCGCTTCAATAAAGCCTTCGGCATAACCTTCCGGCATGACCGGAGAGCCGAGATTCGCGTTATTCAGGTCACCGATAAAAATCACTTCTTCGGCTGGCAAATGAATCAGTGTTGCATCGCTGGTTTCACCCATGGCGTGATACAGGTGAATTTCGCGGCCGCCCAGCTTCAGACGGTGTTCCTCTCCGTAGGTTATGTCCGGAAAAACGGTCGGTGCCTCGCTGGCTTCGCCCAGCACCGTCTGGTTAATGTGCTCAAGCCCTTTCAGGTTTTTCAGGTTCCATACCAGGTTTTGCTGAGCAACAAACTCCACGCCCTCGCCCTTAAAAGCGGAGGCACCGTCGACGTGGTCATAGTGGTAATGGGTGAAGATGACATAGCGCACGGGTTGGTCCGTATGACGGCGAATGTCCTCCAGAAAGGACTGCCCCAGTTCCGGCGTCATGCCTGTATCTATAACCACCACGCCGTCTTTGGTGACGATGAAGCCCATATTATTCGAGGCGTATCCGGTGGCCGCGAACACGCCGTCGGCCACTTCAATAACTTCACGTTTCGGCATCGGTTGAGCGGCTGTCTCGCCCGCCGGCAACCAGAGCAATGCACATGAAAGCAGGATTGTCAGCGTCTCCGCACGTGTATTCATAAAGCCTCCTGAAAAATTCCGGTCGGTGGCAGGGCGCGTTATGCGCCGAGACACTAAATAATATGCGATTGCCGCAGCGAATACGCCCTTACCACAGGTGATTTTTGTGAACTGGTTCTGTCGTTCCTGGGTGTGATCCGTGCACACTCATGCAACGAAGACTTGTGGCGGCGGCAAGGAAGGGCATGTGGAAGTAGACGTTCTGGAACGTGAAGGGATCGGCGGCGAAGTCGAGACCAGCCGCTACCTGCGCCATGTAATCGCAGGCATTAACCCTAAGCATCTCGAGCTTCCGGCCTTTCCTGAAGTGGTCAACCGTCTGCAGGTATTGCTGGCTGACAGCGAGGTGGCGATGAAAGACGTTGCCGCGCTGATCCAGTCTGATCCGGTACTCGCGTCCAAGCTGCTGCGCACCGCCAATTCGGCCGCGTTTAATACCAAGGGTGTGGCAATCGATAACCTGAATGTTGCGCTCAACCGGCTTGGTGTCACGCTTATTCGAAGTATCTCCATGGCGTTTGCCATGCGGCAGGCCGAGCAAGAACCCTATTTGCAACCCATTAAGAAAGACCTGCGCGAAATACTCCGGCGCAGCAATCACGTGGCCGCCATCGCGTGTGTGGTTGCCCGTCAACTACCCGAAGTCAATGCCGACCAGGCGATCCTCGCCGGGTTGGTGCATCAAATCGGCACCCTTTTCCTGATGATCAGCGCGCAGCGGGATGACCCGTCGTTAACGGAAAACCTCGACTACCACGAGACCGTTGCGCAGTTGGGCGCGAGTGCCGCTGCGGCCGTCCTCAATGCGTGGGGGTTCCCGGCCGAGGTGCGCGACGCGGTTATCGCGCAGGACTGGTTGTTGCAGGACGAGCACCCCGAGTTAACGCCGGTTGCAAAACTGCTTGCCGCATCGAAACTCCGTGACCAGATGGAAAACGATCCTCTGCTGCGCGAACGTTATCCGCAGGCTGGAGAAATCCTTGCCGCCGTCCAGTTCGGGGAACACAATTTTTTGGGCATCGTGGCCGCCTCGCAAGGCGACATTCGTGATATTCAGGATTCGCTGAACATGAACGTGGCCGCTGCTTAACCGGTCCTTTTCTTTACTGCAATCTGCTGTCGGCTCTGGGCGCGTCGCTAGCGGACTGCTCAGCCTCCGGTTAACCAGGCTCTGGCGGCAACTTCGTCACCCGACGGAAAATACTGAATATCCACGGGCCTTAAACCGGCCAGACTGAACATGAGTGCATCATCACGCCACTTTTCGTCGCCGACAATCGCGAACCTCGACAAGAATTGATCATTGGCATCCGCAAAATCGGTGTTCTCCCACCCTTCGCCCTTTGCCCATCCCTGGAAGCCATCAAGGATCGCCAGGAACTTGATATTGCCCGATGCCCGGATAATGGGTTCTACAGCGGTCTGAAATTCTTCTATTTCAGGCAGCGCAAGTTTGCCCGTGATACGGGCAACCAGTGTATCGTCCGGTTCTTGCTTCCATGTAATAGGCATATGGGTATCCCCTTTAGTGACAGCGCCTCAGGATATCAAATGCAGTGCATATTCCGCGACCTATCAACTCAGCATTGCGCCCAAAAATTTGGCAGGCTTGTTCAATTGATCATGCAGGGCTATTAGCGCTTAGTTTTAAACCCGCTATGCCAATGACTATAAGCAGAATACAGCCTATGCGAACGGCGTTGGCGGGCTCGCCTAACCAGACGATTCCGAAGATCGCAACGCCCACGGCGCCGATACCGGTCCAAACGGCATAAGAGGTGCTAACAGGAAGCGACCGCAGTGCGTAAGCCAGACATGCGAAGCTTAGCAGGGCAGTTATTCCAAAGATTACAGACGGCCAGAGCTTTGTAAGCCCCTCTGAATACTTCAGGGCGACAGCCCAGGCAATCTCGAAAAGACCCGCAATAATAAGAACCAACCAAGCCATGGTGTTTGCCTATCCCCGCGGTGAATCAATTGGGTCAATCACAGTGCTTCCTGAATTGCAGATACTGCATCTTCCGTGTTTGTGTCACGACCCTACGAAAGACTCGTTTCGCCCGCAGCCGCGCCGCTTCCGCCGCGACTCTGAGCCGGTGTGATCCCAGAGTATGTCCGTCCTGACGCAAATCATACTGCCATAGCTGAATGGTTTAGCCAATTTGCTGCACCCGCAGCCTTTTTTGGGTAGTGTTCTGCATAGTCGGGCCGCAATCAAAAGCCCGTCCACTATCCATGGAGTCCGATGTAATGACGAGAGCGTATCAGGAGTCCGGAGATGCCCGAGGCACTTTTCTCGGACATCCCAAGGGCTTGTATGTGTTGTTTTTTGCCGAAATGTGGGAGCGTTTCTCGTTTTACGGCATGCGAGCTCTGCTGATTTTCTATCTTGTTCAGCATTGGCTGTTTTCTGATAGCGAGGCCGGCATCATCTACGGTGCCTATGGCGCGATGGTTTACGTCACCCCGGTTATCGGCGGCTATCTGGCGGATCGATACCTCGGTCAGCGCAAAGCGGTTACATTCGGTGCATTGCTACTGACTTTCGGTCACTTCCTGATGGCTTTCGAAGGTGACGGTGGCGGCCAGACGGACCCGGCGATCAACGTATTCTGGGCCGCTTTGGCATTCATTATCGTTGGCTCTGGTTTTTTAAAGGCCAATATTTCCGTGATCGTAGGGCAACTGTATTCCCGCACCGATATCCGGCGTGATCCCGCTTATACGATCTTTTATATGGGCATCAATCTGGGCGCCGCCCTCGGCGCAATCATCGCGGGCTGGCTAGGCCAGACTAAGGGCTGGTCCTACGGATTTGGTGCGGCCGGTGTCGGCATGCTGTTCGGTCTGATCGTATTCGTATGGGGCAAGCCACTGTTGATTGGCCGCGGTGAACCCTCGGATCCGGAGCGTCTGGAACGAAAAATTGCCGGTATCAAGTTTGAGTGGCTTCTCTACATTCTGAGCTTTGCCACAGTTGGTCTGGTTTGGCTATTGATCCAGTATCAGGCACTGGTCGGTTCGCTGCTCGGCATTGCGGGTGTCATTCTTGTTGTATACGTCTTGTACACCGCTGTCGCGAAACTGGCCCGTGAAGACAGAGACCGCATTTTCGCCGCGATGTTTCTGATATTCGGCTCAATACTTTTCTGGGCGTTGTTTGAACAGGCGGGCTCCTCCCTGAATCTCTATACGGATCGTAGCGTCGACCGAAATATTTTCGGTATGGAAATTCCCGCGTCGGTTTTCCAGTCAATCAATGCGATCTACATTGTTATGCTGGCACCGGTATTTGCATTGCTCTGGACCTTGCTCGGTCGGCGCGGACTCGAGCCATCGGCGCCGGCCAAGTTCGGGCTGGGTTTGATCCAGCTGGGCGCTGGTTTTCTGGTGCTGGTAATGGGCGCGCTGGCGGCAGGTAACGGCAACCTGACGCCGGTTATCTTTGTCTTTCTTATCTACCTGCTGCACACCACCGGCGAGCTTTGCCTGTCGCCTGTTGGGTTAAGCGCCATGAACCGATTGGCGCCATCTCACATGGCCAGCCTGATCATGGGCACCTGGTTCTTCGCATCGGCCACCGGAAACTTTGCTGCCGGATTAATCGCAGCAGCTGTGGGTGCGGAAGATGCGGGCCCAGAACGCGTGCTGGACGTCTACTCCTCCGTTGGTTGGTTCTCCGTGGCAGTAGGCGTAGGCGTGATTGCCATTTCTCCGCTGGTCAAAAAGCTGATGCATCTGGAAACACTTACGGACGAAAATGTGGATGACAATCTTGCAGGACAACGAGAAGTCGGCGAACCTCAGGCGGGCGGTGTCCATCCGGCAACCAAGTCATAGCAGCATGAATGACCAACTTGTCAGATAGCGAGTTCACAACTGCAAATACATCCACATGCCCGCTATTACTAAGAGTAACGTTGGCACCATACCAATGATACGGGACTGATAACTTAGATCAGAAAAAGTTCTTGCCGTTTTTACTAGCGCCCGCAACAGGGCCGCACCGTTAGCTGCGTCCAGCGACTGAAAGGACGGACTTGATTGCACTGGTTACGTCTGTGGCAGCTCACTTGTCCTCTGTGGGGTGAGAAACTCCGGTGAATTTGTATATCAGATTGCTGAAGGGTTTATTCAATGGGCGAAATGCATAAGCTGCTACTGCAGGCGCCAACGTGTAAAACAACCTTTCTTCGTTGTCCTCGGCAACAAACAGAACTAATAAGACCATAACTGCGATAGTTACCAGGGCGTAAATAATCCACGCCTTTTTCACGTAGGACGCATACTGCTCGTTTTTGTTTTCTGACATAGATATCAACTCTGAATGATCCTGATCGAATATTGCCATACACTTTCATAACAAAATACCGAACGCTTACGTTCAGCAGCAGACATTCGTCCGTTCGCTTTGACAGCCGCCCTCGTTGAACGGCGGTGCCGCAGACTTCTCTTTCGTAGCGAGCCTTACCAACAGCAAGAATATCTTCGCCTGGTCTGGCTGTTTGCGTCCAAATATAATCGGCAACCCCGTCGGAAGATATACTGTAAAGAACTGCGATCTCGGCACAATCTTCCTTTCGAGCAGGTCGAAAATAGTTCTGATCCGATGGTCTTCTCCGAGCGAAGATTCCGATGCGCGCACCTAACGTTTTGGGCAGGGGCGGCTGGCGAAGCCAGGCGTCCAACGAGCGCAGCGAGTGGTTTGCCCCAACTGGGTAGGTGGCATTTTGGTTGTTCATTGCGTAAACGGCAGCAACTATCGCGTGTGTTCAATGCCTATTTTAAAACCGGATGTGAAACCACGTAGATTAAGGTTTCCATAGGTAACTCTGCATCCTCGCTCATCGGTGATGTGCAGTGAATTATGCGGTGTCTGAGCATGACCAATGTCGTTCGTTCGAAATTCACCCTTTAGGGCATTCTCGCAAAACTCTTGCGTAGGCGACATGGGATTCGGGTTCATTCTCGACCCGCGTGAAGCCCTCACGGCCGGGGCCGTCGCACGCAATGCGTCAATTTCATGCTCGCAATAGTCAGTTAGCTTCGAACGATAGAACGCTTCATAGGCTTCCAGTCGAGCTGGGTCGGTTGGCGCAACATAGTTAGCATAGATTTTATTATGCCCGGTTGAAAGGGTACGCTGCCAACCCACGGAATTGATAAAATCTTCATTGGGCTGCCGATCTGCAGTTTGAAATTGCAGCGATTGCAACAGTTCGGGCCGATTCGGGTTCTTCTTACTATCGTCACTATCAGCGGTTTTTTCATAGCCATTACTTGCCCAGGTTGACTGAACCTCAGTCTTTGACATAGCTAGGGTCACGCCGTCTATATCGCTTCCGCATAGGTCGGCATAGTCTTCCGCGACTGCCGATCCGGCGTTGCCGAGCAATAGCAGTCCAAATAGAGATGATGCGACTTTCGCTTTCATTTTCGATGCCTCCAATGTTTTTCGCAGAAATACAAGTTAGCAAAAATATGCTAATACCGCTTCCGTGCTAGTGGTTTGCAAGGACGGAAGACCACGAGAAGCAAAACCAAATAAAAAGGTTATGCAAAAAATCGCTATGCGCGCACGCCACCTAACGCCTTGGGCAGGCGCGCCGCTTTTGGCGCGTCCGGCGACCGCAGGGAGCGAATTGCCCCAACTGGTTAGGTGACGAATTAGCCATTGTTGCCACCCCAAATTCCACGTTCTTTCCATTCTGGCTCGCATTGCAAACACCTAATTCGTATCAGTGTCGCAGCAGGCATTACGGCAATTGTCCCACCAATATAGATGATCGCCAGTGCCCATGTTGGATTCGGCGCGTAGTCACGTAAATAAAAGAGCGCAGCTAGGGTCAAAACGCTGAACGACAATCTAGGCCAACTGCGCTCTGCAAAAAGCTGCTTTTTGCCTCCGCATGTTGGACAGGTCATTTCATGTTCATTTAGAGACATGAGTCACCTAACGCCTTGGGCAAAGGACGCGCGCGAAGCGCGCAGTCCAGCGAGTGAAACGAGCAGTTTGCCCCAACTTGTTAATTGGCCGCACTGTCTTGATCATGAAGCCACTCCTGAATAGCTTTGATCTGATCGGGAGTTGCCAGCATTTCGGTACGATTTGTGCGCGGCAGGATAATTTCGACTGCGCCAAAGTCTCTCGTCTGCAGCATTCCAGCCTCCAGGCGAGTATCAGCAAGGGGGACATCGTATCCACCTATCTTCAGCCACCGGATGTGACCCTCAGGATGTACCGGCGGGTCGAAGCAGGCAATCCCGACTATCTGGCCATCTCCATCCGGACAGCCCCTCGCCATGACCCCACCAGGCACTTGAATATCATGACCACCACGCCAGTCATCGAATGGCACTAATTGTCGTTTTTGAGGCTCGCCAGTGCACGCAATGAGCATGCCTATTGCAACGCTCAGCAGAAACGGCTTGTGGACTTTCATTACGATTTCCTTACCGGTGAGTTTTGGTAGAGGCCAATTAACGCCTTGGGCAGGGGCGGCTGGCGAAGCCAGACGTCCGGCACGCGAAGCGTGCGAATTGCCCCAACTGGTTAAGTGTCCTGCCCACTGCATTCTCCAAGTTGATCAATGTGCTCGAGTAAATGCTTAGATACCGTTTCTAGGTGAAGTGCTCTACCTGACCGCAGTTTCACATGCACCTCAAGGTTTTCGCTATGGCGAAGTGATTGTATAAGGGAAATGGTCTCAGCCGAGGTCAGTTGATAACTATGCGGGTACTGCTTGCTGGGAGACGCTTCAAACGATACATCGCTGGCCTGTATGACAGCCGGTGAATCCGGTAGCAAGGTCTCGTCATATGCCTCAATCAGTGTTGAGGCGTTTGTCCTGTCGCCAACAAACCAAAAACTAATCAAGAATCGAGTCTCACCTTCTGGATGCTCCAGAATTATCCCTGCGCTGATTTGACATCCGTTCGGTCTCTGATGCGTTGTCCAGTTGTCCCAATCGTGCTGCGCAATTGCTGCCCCGCAACTTACTAGTAGTAGCAAACCTAGAATGCGCATGCAGGACATTTAACGCCTTGGGCAAAGGGCGCGCGCGAAGCGCGGCGTCCAACGAGCGTAGCGAGTGGTTTGCCCCAACTGGTTATGTGCCAACGCTGCGCACCATAACTTGAACTTGCGTGCCATGATTATTGACCTGCTGCTCCGGTTGCCAGCCCAAGCCTAAATATAACCCACCATCAAGGCGCTCTGTTTGTAGGTAGAGCTGCTCAACCCCGTAACGTGGAGCGCGTGCAGCAATTTCGTTGGCCAATGCTGAACCAAAGCCGTGGCCACGGTGTTCTGCAGCCACATAAACACCACCCAGCCAATGCTCCTTTTCAGGAAACATGTCGGCCATTTCGCGGTATTTGAGTTCGGCGGCGCCGACAACTGTGCCGTTATTCAGGCCCAGCAGGATGAAGGGAATGTGATGGATATTCAGAGATTCTTTAAGACGTGCCTGCGTACCTTCAACCGTTTTTCCTGAGTGGTATTGACCCCATTCGTCGAAGTACCAAGACGCGACGGTGTTTAGTTCATCGGGCCGTTCAGCTAGGTATATAAATTGCAGAGACATCTCGCCTAGGCCGGCACATAACGCCTTGGGCAGGGGCGGCTGGCGACGCCAGGCGTCCGGCACGCGTAGCGTGCGTAATGCCCCAACTGGTTATGTTTGGCCACCGAATTCACCCTCGTAGGAACCTTGAATCTTCTGAAAAAGTGACTTTATTACGCGAACCCTTTGCTCCTGCTTATACAAGCGTAGAACGTTAAAAAACACCAAAACGCAAATTGCTGCTACTAGATAAGTTTGGCTGCCAGTGAATAAGCTCAAAGCTATCAGAATAGCTGGAGGTAATAGCTCTACTGCCCAGATATTTAGCCTGCGCTTAAAACTAACAGTCATATTTGAATACTGCTCAATCAGTTCTTTCTCTGCTTCTGTGAACATTATTGATGTTTACCTGTAAGAAACATAACGCCTTGGGCAGGGGCGGCTGGCGAAGCCAGGCGTCCCGCTCGCGAAGCGAGCCCATTGCCCCAACTGGTTATATGGAATCGAACTGCGATAGAGCGGCATGCTAAAAGTATACATAGCTAAGCAGAACCAAAAAGGTAACGAATTTAAGTAGCAGGCCCCCAAGAGAAACGCCAACAACATCCCACCGTCGATCTGGGTTTGACCAACCTCCGCGAAGATCATCGTCGAGTGTGACGAGATGCCCGAAAGCTGCCCAGCCGGTGAAGAGCAGGGCTAAGCCGGCAATATATTTAGCTTGTTCGGGGTAGTTGAGATACTTTGCGGCCATGCCACCCAAATAAGATAAACCCGTTGCTCCCCATAGAATGTAAAAGGCTTTCCGCACGGCTATTTCATATAACGCCTTGGGCAGGGGCGGCTGGCGAAGCCAGCCGTCCCGCTCGCGAAGCGAGCCCTTTGCCCCAACTGGTTAGGTGGCGTCGTTGCCATCTTTCCCACGCCACCATTCATCGGACTCGAATTCCGTTGGAATATCATCTTCTCCCGGATCGGAGTATCCCATGTCGCGTAAAGTGCTGTGCCAAAGCTGTGCTTTTGATTCTGGCAATTTACTGCCACACCAAGGGCAAAAAAGAATCTGTACTGATGCCCAACCGTCACGCGGGATGTTGATTCGATACTCATCGGTAGAGTTAACCCATAACACTGGGAGATTTGGACCCTGTCCAGGCCATTCATTTGGATTTGAAATAAACCACGCCATATCGAGGCAGCAATGCTGCTGGGGGTCAATGCCGGCTTCGCGACAGTGAGCGCGCCTCTCATCATCGGACTTGTAGCTTAGCGGTGCCACGCCACCTAACGCCTTGGGCTGAGGCGGCACGCGAAGCGTGACGTCCGGCGAACGCAGTGAGCGAATAGCCCCAACTGGTTATGGGGCGATGTTGTGATTACCATCGCCATCTGCCTAGGTACCAATTTACTACGCGCCACTCTCCATCTTCACTTACCAGAATCATCTCCTCTAAGACATCCTTTTGATTATCGAAGTTTGACTCGTATATCAAATGCCTATAATTACCTTCTGGCAAATTCGCAGTCCAAGGTTCCATCGCCCAATTTACCGGCTCTTTCCGCCGAATAACTTCACCCATTACTTCTCGTGTGCCGATCCAGGCCTTTACGCGATCCTCCTTTTGATATCGTGCCTTAGCCAACTCAGAAGTGAGGCTCCATAATTCCTCAGAGTTACCATTGTCCAAGTGGTTGAGCCAGATTTCCGCTGCTGCCTGCGCAGAGGAAGCATCAGTTCGCTCTTGTTGAGAAGCGCACCCGGCGGTCAGTGCCAATAAAAACAAAATAACGACCGTCTTCACGGGTTTCATCAGCCAATCCCCATATTTCGATAAGCCCTATAACGCCGCAATAAAAGGCGAGCGATAGCGAGTCCAGCCCACGTTTTTTGTGGGCGGTTTTTCATTGCTTTGTTAGCATTTTCAGTGCTCATTGCTTGCTTCGGCGTTTAATAGTAAAGGGCTGATCATCGTAGGGTAACGCCTCTTCAAAGGCGTGATTTAAACCACCAAGCTGATTTTCAATATCTTGTTTAGCATTTACCGTTAACGGAGATATGCCGTTAATATAAACAATTTCACCACCTTTAAGATCAAGGTTGAGTTTTGGCTTATTTGATTTTGTGCAGAACAAAGTATGTTTTCCTTTTTCTACATCGATAAACATAAATGTCCCGTTAAGCATACCGCCGTAGTCAACCCCATCTAATGTTACTTTACAGTAAGAGAGACTGGGTGTTTGGGTAGGCAAAAACAGGAATATGCGACTGTGGTCAGCATCTAGTTCGGGCCAGTTTTCGACCGTTTCTCCGTATGTAGGAAAGCTATTGGCTACCATTTCTTTTAACATGGAAGAACAGCCAGCCAAACAAGTTGAGCAAACAAGTACTATAAGAAAGATAATTTTTCGAAACATTTTGTTCTCCATTTGATGCTAACGCCCACAGCAGTGGATTTTTACGCGGCAAGCCGCGAGCGATAGCTAAGGCGCGGCCGGGTAAAATGTCCATTGCCTGTGCTGGTTAGGGTGCGACCACATCTTTAAGAAACTCCAGCGAATCTTTGTAAACGCGGCTTTGACTCAACGAAACTAAGCTTTGGGCTACAGTGCTCAAATTTGCAGATGCGCCCAACCACTCAAATAATCTGCTGCTGTTTAGCCGCGCTTCCTTGGCTTTGACTGTCTCCACCGCGGGCCCATTCAGTATTTCTAAGGCTTCTAGTAGCGACTCGGGCGGCGTAGATACTGGCAACCCAAGTTGGCTTAGAAATGATGGCGGATCTCTTAAATCGATTGCCGTTTCACAGCCTTCTATTGTTAACCCATCAAATTCAGCGGGAGTATTAGCTGGCATTGAGATACCAGTTTTGAATCCCGCAATATGGACATTCTTAAAGCTTGGTGCTTTTCGATCATTCATCGTAGTTTACCTAGCACCCTAACGCCTTGGGCAAAGGGCGCGCGCGAAGCGCGGCGTCCAACGAGCGCAGCGAGTGGTTTGCCCCAACTGGTTAGGTTGCGACATCATTTTTGTATACAAGCCATAAGACGAACGAAAATAGCCCGAATTGGAGAACAAGGTAACAACTTTCTGCGGCAATAAATATTAGGGGGTCCGATATGTTTTGCTTAGCCAGGAAAGCCAGAACGTGGGAGGTCCAGAAGAAACCACCGAGCAGCGCCGAGAATTTTGCTGTCCTTACAAACGTGGACCCGCTAAATGATACGGCGGGGAATAGAGCGGATAGGGCGAGGCCTTGCAGAAGGATGGTAACCAGCCCTAACAGAAAATTTGGCTCGCCTTCAAAGTAGCCTAAGCGAATGTAGAGGTTCTCGAAAACTACCACGTGCCACATAACAGCCAGAACGAATGTGCCAATTGTGTAGCCGATAGTTGAGAGGGCAATTTTTCTAGCAGCATTAGCCATAGCAACCTAACGCCTTGGGCAGGGGCGGCTGGCGAAGCCAGACGTCCAGCACGCGTAGCGTGCGTATTGCCCCAACTGGTTATATGGCGCACCTGGCACGGAGGTCCTCCTCGGTCGGTTTCCTTCCTTCAATACTGAAAATAATGATGTGAGAATCCCAAGATGGGGCATTATTTTCGTTTATCGCTTCAAACTTAAACCTTTCGACGGCCTGTTTTGCCGCTGCGGCAAAATGCGATGAATTTGGCCACTGCTTTATGACCTCAGTTTCCTCAACGCGGCCATTTGAGTCTACTAGCCGACCGACTGCGACACAGCCAACACGCATTCGCTGTAGTTCTGTGATCGGATAAATGGGGGCTGCTCTTGAAATAGGGCGCCAATTCTTGGCGGAAGTTTCATACTTAGCCAAAGTGGCCGCACTAGGGGACTTGATTAGTTCCTCATTTGTGGCGCACCCAAAGCTTCCTACGGACATGCTTAAGACGGCAAAAACTTTAATCGCCATATAACGCCTTGGGCAAAGGGCGCGCGCGAAGCGGCGCGTCCAACGAGCGTAGCGAGTGGTTTGCCCCAACTGGTTAGGTGATGCCACGTGCAGAATCTCCCAATAGCTGACGTGCAGCCACAAATATAACTGACACAGAGTACACGGCACCAACAGCCGCAGCCGGCAAAAAGGCAGCCAACTGGCCTGAGAAATAGGCAGATAGGCCGATCGAGCTGACGGCAGCGGCAAGAAGAACCCACCTCGCCGCGCGCGGCGCATCGAAAGCGAGCCACGCTAATCCCCAGTAGCAAATTACATTCGTTACGGCGGCAACCGTGCAAACAGCTATAACGTCAGTTTCGGCAGATAACAGCGTTAGGACACCGATAACCGAAACAACCTGCACAGTGCCTAGCCTAAGGCTGAGTGATCTAAGCAGCTTGTCACTGCTTGGAAGCATTGGGCCTGGTTGCCGCTTTGCAAAGAGCTCTCTACTAAGACGAATGAACCCTGTGCCCATCATGGCAGTCACCTAACGCCTTGGGCAGGGGCGGCTGGCGAAGCCAGGCGTCCCGCTCGCGCAGCGAGCCTTTTGCCCCAACTGGTTAGGTTGCTTAAAGCCGCAGTTCATTAAACGCCTCGAGCTTCGCAATTAGGTTTTTCGCCTTAGTTTGAATTTCAAGCCTGTCTTCCTCCGATAGTGAGTGCAAATAGCCGTTGCGAAGTTGCCGAGCTGACTTTGAGCCACGGATGCCATTACCACCACGAAACAAAGTCTCTAACTCGCTAGAAGTGAACGACAGTCGAAAGTGTTTGACCGCGGCCTTTACGGAATTCAAATACAGTCCATCTGAGCTTGAGCCAATTTTCTTATCTGAGCGATAGTAGTGTTGAAGCCTCCTAGCAAACACTTCTGCTCGAAGATACGCGCCAATGAATCGGCCGATATCTCCCTGGCATGAAAAGCCCGGATTTGACTGCTGGACTCTTTCGATTTCTCGATTCCGATTGCGTTTACGTCGCTTTGCTGTGTTAGGAACCGCAAACATATCACTGGGCCAAAAACTGCAACCTAACGCCTTGGGCAGGGGCGGCTGGCGAAGCCAGACGTCCGGCACGCGTAGCGTGCGTATTGCCCCAACTGGTTAGAGTGCCTTCTCATAAACGCTAATGCTCTCACCGTTGTGTTGGGACTGCCCAATAGCTTGCCAGCCAAGTTTGAGCAGCAAGCGATGTGCTTGGGTTGTGCCACTGTAGATTTGCACGATACCCATTCTACGGGCTGCTGTCTCCAAAGCGCCAACAAGCAGCGCCCCGATGCCGCGATTTCGGTACTCGGTTGCCACGAGGGTGGCCCCAACCCAAGGTGACAAATCTTCGTAGCCGGAGAGGGCATTGAAATTCAGGGCAGCAGTGCCACAAAGCTCGCCATCGGAATAGGCGACAACACCGAAGGGTAAAGAATCGGGGTTGCTGTAGCTGGCGAGATCCTCGTGTGCGTTCCCACTCCCGCCAGGCCCATACCACTCAGCCCACTCGGACTCGAACCAAGACTGCAAAATAGGCAGTGCATCGGGATGTGAAGCCAACGGTTCGATATGAACAGCGTGCGAACTCATCTGCACTCTAACGCCTTGGGCAGGGGCGGCTGGCGAAGCCAGACGTCCCGCGAGCGCAGCGAGCATATTGACCCAACTGGTTATATGGCCCAGCGCCAAGCCTAGCTTCTCCCATCGCCTGGCAGTTAGTCATCCAAACCAAGATCGATATCAACTCCGCTTCCCCTATGAGTTCCAGTTTCGGGACCCACGACATCTGGCTCGGCATCCGGGTTATCGATTATTG
>JAUHYQ010000007.1 GCA_030426355.1 Gammaproteobacteria bacterium | reverse complement strand
GATGCTGATCAAGGCCTGATCGTTCGCCGCAGCGCCGGACTGCAGGCGCCGGCGAAAGCCTCGCAGTGCCCTGCGTCCCAGCTGCCGCCAGACCCAGAACGCGGGATAGGCGCACCGCTGTCGCAGGCTGACGTACAAATCCCTAAAATTCATAGCGCGAGCATAGCAGGCGTCAGAATCTGAATATGGCTCCTGCCTGTGCCTCGAACTGCCAGACGATATCACCCGAGGAGTTAACCAGACAGCCGCTGCCACCACCACCAATACCGCAGAACACCTGGCTGTTGCTATCCATCAGCGTACCCAGAAAACGCCCCTCCAGCCGGATACCGAAACGATCAGTCGGATAAAACTTCCAGCCCCCACCGACACCGAAAGAGAAAAAGGTATCGGACTTGCTGCCGGCTGCGGACGGGTCGAACCGCGTACCCCCCGCGGTCGCGGAGAAAAACGGCAATGCCTTGCCCATCGGCGGAAAAAAAACCGTACCGCCAATCTGCAAGGTGTCAACGTCGAAATCAACCGGGCTGCTGCCCATAGCGAATCCTGCCAGATCCAGTTCAGTAGCCTGGTGACTGTAGTAAAGCTCCAGCTGGGAGTTTTCCTGCCAGGGAATGCCGAGCACCAGGCCGAAAGCCGAGCTCGCATCCAGCTGCACGTCCTCCGACGAGTCTTTGACGTTGAATTCCGCGCTGGTGCGCCCGGCGTAAAACGGGGTCAGCTCGATACCCCCGGGCTCTGCGGCGTGTAACGCGCCTGCCGCGAGCAGCAGCCCGGGCAATGACCTTAAGGTTTTCTTAAGGTGGGAGGCGCAGTTTTTCAAAATCGCGGAATGTACTCTGAGGTGCATAGTGCGCTTGTTCCGACCTGTCCTGATTACGGCTGCCGCCTGCATCGCGGTTTTTACCCTGTCACGCATTGGTATCGTAGTTTGGCAGTTTGATCGCCTGACGGCTATAGAGGGATCGCATTTACCGTTTGTATTCATGCAGGGTCTTCGCTTCGACCTGGTCACGCTCGGTATTTTGCTGGGCATACCCGCCATCCTGACACCGGTATTCGCTATCAATCAAAGGCTTGCCAAACACTGGCACGCTGCAGTAAACGTTTATTGCCTGTTTGTACTGGGCGTGATCGTGTACATGGAACTCGCCACACCTTCATTTATTGGTGAATTTGACGTCAAACCCGATCGCCGCTTTTTCGAATACCTGGTTTACCCCCGTGAAGTATTCGGCATGCTTTGGTCTGCCTACAAAGTGCAGATTGTTGCTGCCTTTATCGCGACGGCTACGGCCGTGTTGTTGTTACGACGCTGGCTGAAATCCACTGCCGCGGAAATCAGACCGCTTACTCCATGGAAAGCGCTGCTGCTTTTTCCGCTGGTGTGTTTCTTAGTGCTCGCATCAATACGCTCGACCAACGACCATCGTCCGGTAAACCCCAGCACCGTGGTGTTTTCGAGCGACCCACTGGCCAACGAGTTACCGCTGAACTCCACATACACCGCGCTGTATGCGTTGTACGAGCTGCGTCACGAGGACAGCAAATTTGCATACCGGGAGGTACCTGCGCGCGACTACATCAGGGCCGTCCGGGCCGACATGCGTCTGCCCGGAAACCCGTTCACCGGCGGCCCGGAATCAACGCTGCATTGGCAAACGGCAACCCATAAGAGCTCAAATCCACTCAACCTGGTTATCATTCTGGAAGAAAGCCTGGGCGCCGATTACGTCGGCGCGCTGGGCGGTATGCAGCTGACACCGGAACTGGACAAGCTGGCCAGCGACGGCATCTGGTTTGAAAACCTGTATGCGACCGGCACACGCTCGGTGCGCGGCATCGAAGCCGTTATCGCCGGCTTCCCGCCGACGACATCACGCAGTGTCGTCAAGCTGCCTAAAGCACAAACTGGCTTCTTTACCATCGCCGACCTGCTGGACAGCCGTGATTATTCGACGTCGTTTATCTACGGCGGCGAGCCGCAATTCGACAACATGGGCCGGTTCTTTGCCAACAACGGCTTCCAGCATATTGTTGGCAGAGAAAGTTTCACCGGTGAGGTATTCGACGGCGACTGGGGTGCATCGGATGAAGACCTGTTCAGGTTTGCCGACGAGTATTTCAGACAACAACCTGCCGACAAACCGTTTTTCAGCCTGCTGTTTACGACCAGCAACCATTCGCCATTTGACTACCCGGCGGGCCGCATCGAACCCGTCAACGCGCCGGCAGCAACGCTGGAAAACGCGGTGAAATATGCTGACTGGGCGCTGGGTGATTTCATTCGTAAAGCCCGGCAATCACCTTACTGGGACAATACGATTTTCCTGGTGATTGCCGATCACAGCGATCGCGTGTACGGCGACGAGGCTGTGCCGATACGCCTGTTTCACATACCCGCGCTGATCCTCGGTGGCCCCGTGCAGCCGGAACACATTACGCGCGTTGCCAGTCAGATCGACATGATGCCGACGCTGCTGTCGCTGCTGGGCATCAGTGCCGAACACCCGGCTATCGGCATTGATCAGACACGCACTGATCTGGATGGTTTTCCAGGACGCGCCGTCATGCAATACGGCAATACACAGGCATACATGGTGGGCGATGAGGTGGCGATACTGCAAAAAGGGCTGCCGGTTAAAACCTATCACTACGAGCAGGGCACCCTGGTTCCGATACCGGACGACTCCGAATTACTCAAGCAGGCGATCGGTTATGCCAACTGGCCCTGGCATACGTACAACGATAAAAGCTATTGCCTTCCGGCCCAATGCGATCATCCGCAGCCACGCCACCTCGCAACGGATACTGCCGCGCTTACAATGCCGGCGACTTGATTACCAGCATCTTGTCCACCGACATGTCGGCTATGGTGTGCGGGATGCCGCCCACGCCCAGACCTGATTCGCGCAGGCCCGCAAACGGCATGCCGTCCACCCGAAAAGCCGTGTGATCGTTGACCATCACCGCCGATGCGTCGAGGTTGGCGTACGCATACATAGCCGTATCCAGGCTGCGCGTGAATATCGCCGCCTGAAACGAGACCGGCAATGAGTTCGCCTGTTCGATTGCAGCATCAATGTTGTCACAGCCGTACACGCACACCACCGGGCCGAAGACTTCCTGGGTACTGACTTTCGCATCACGTGGGGGATTCAGTAACACGGTCGGCTCGTAACAGCTGTCGCTGATTTTCTTACCCCCGCACAGCAAGGTTGCGCCTGCGGACACCGCCTCGCTGACCCATGTTTGCACGCGATCGGTCTCGGCATGACGGATCAATGGGCCGAGATCGGTCTCAGGATCCAGCGGATCACCCACTTTCAATTGCTGTGCCGCTGCCGCCAACGATGTTGCGAACGACTCAGCAATTGAACGATGGGCAAATACACGCTGCACGGACACGCACACCTGCCCCGAATGATAAAAACCGCCCTTGGTAACGGCGGGCAGCGCAAGCTTCAGGTCAGCATCCTCAGCGAGTAGCAGCGGTGCCACCCCACCGTGCTCGAGCGCACAACGGGCGCCCGGCGCAAGCTTGCTGCGCAACATCCAGCCGACCCGCGCACTGCCGATAAAGCTGAAAAAGCCCACCCGGGCATCTGTCACCAGCGCTTCTGCCGCTGCCCGATCATCTGCAATCAGCACCTGACACCAGGCTTCCGGCAGCCCGGCTTCATGTAGGATGCGCACAAAGTTGATACAGGATAGCGGCGTGTCTTCGGCCGGTTTGACGACAACCGGGCAACCGGCCGCAACGGCTGCGGCAACCTGGTGCACGATAAGGTTCAGTGGGTGATTGAAGGCGCTAACGGCGACAACGACACCGATGGGTTCACGCCGCGTAAACGCTGCCCGCTCCGCCGAAGCGGCGGTGGTCCCCATGGGCACTACGTCGCCCTGCTCGGAACGGATGGTCTCGATGCAGATGCGCACGCCGTCTATGGCCCGATCCACCTCCACAACCGTGTCGCGCCAGGGCTTGCCACCCTCTGCGGCTGCGTCGTGTATCAGTTGATCCTTGCGGTCTGTCATCAGCGCAGCGACGCGCTCAAGAATGGCCACGCGCTGGTAAATCGGTAGCCACGCACGGCGGTCACGATACAAAGCGTACGCTGATTGCATCGCGTGTTCGACGTGGGCAACACCGCCTGTATCCAGTTCTGCCAGCTTAGCGCCGTCAAACGGCGCGGTTACGGTTATTGTCCCCGCGGGCGCGGGCGCTCCGGGGATCAGCAATGCAGTTCGTTCCAATGAAAACTCCTTAGGCGTTGTCGCCGGGGTTCATTAATTCACCAAGCCGCTGGGTCAACAGCAGGTTTTCACGGTAATCGATGGGCAGCGTGACCAGGCTGGGCCCCGGCTCGTCGAGCGCTGTGCGCAAAGTACGCTGCAAGTCGCGGGCATTCTCAACCCGATGCCCGTGCCAGCCGAACGCGGCGGCAAGCTGCAGCCAGTCGGGATTACCAAAGGCCAGCTCAGTATGGCGCTTGAATTCGTTCTCCTGCTTCCACGCAATCAGCCCGTAACCGCCATCTTCCCAGACCAGCATGACCATGTTGGCGTTGATCCGCGCGGCTGTTTCCATTTCCTGCACGTTCATTAAAAAGCCGCCGTCGCCGGCGATGCCGAGAATCTTGCGATCGGGAAATACCAGGCTGGCCGCAATGGCCCCGGGCAATGCAAAACCCATCGAGCAAAAGCCGTTCGGTATCAAACAAGTGTTTGGCTCGTGACAATGATAATGGCGCGCGATCCACATCTTGTGTGCACCCACGTCGGACAACAGAATGTCGTTGCGCCCCAGCACCTGCCGGCAATCCCACAACACCTTTTGGGGACGGATCAAGCCTTCGGTGTCGTCGTTCGCATGCTTGGCAAGTTCAGTTGCCATCTTCGCGCGCATGTCACGCTGATTTTGCAGGTCAAATGACAGGGGTTCTTTTGCCAACCGCTCATTCAGTGCCCACAACGTGTGTGCCAAATCGCCGATCAGTTCGATTTCGGGATGGTAATCGGCATCGATTTCGGCCGGCAGAAAATCTGCATGAATAATGCGCTTGTCACCGTTCGGGTTCCACAGGTGTGGATGATATTCGACCATGTCGAAACCCAGCGTGATGACCAGATCCGCGTCATCGATCACCTTGGTTGGCAAATCCTTGGAGCCTAACCCGATGGTGTAAAGACAGTAGTCGGAATCCACATCGACACAGCCTTTTGCCATGAAGGTACTCAACACGCCGATACCCGTTTGCTCACAAAACAGCCTTAACTGTTTGCTGGCGCGACGGCGAATACAGCCGTTGCCAGCGAGAATCACCGGGCGTTTAGCTGATCGCAGCAAGGCAAAGGCACGGTCGGTAATCTTGTCATCCACCACCGAACGCCGGTAACGGCGCGGCTGCAGGGGCAACTCTGCTGAATCTTCCTTGGCAATGTCTTCCGGGAGTTCAATCAGCACGGCACCCGGCTTTTCGCCGCGAGCGAGGCGCACCGCCTTGCGTACGATTTCCGGAATCGTGTCGGGGTTGCGCACGGTTGTGGCCCACTTGGTCACCGGGTCAAACATGCCGACCACATCCATGATTTGATGCGATTCTTTATGCAGCCGTGATGTCGAACCCTGCCCCGTCAGCACCAGCATAGGGGCGCGGTCCATGTTCGAATCGGCCACCCCGGTGATCAGATTCGTGGCACCGGGGCCAAGCGTCCCGAGGCACCCTGCCGGCTGGCCGGTTAGACGTCCGTAAATCTCCGCCATGAACGCGGCACCCTGCTCGTGACGCGTCAGAATGAATTTGATCGACTTCGACTGCTCCAGCGACATCATGAAGTCGGCATTTTCCTCACCGGGCACACCGAAAATGTATTCGATGCGCTCCTCCTCGAGGCATTTCACAAACAAGTCAGATGCTTTCACCTGAACTCCTCTTTATATTGCGGTATTAAATATAGCGGTATTAAGCAACTTCGCGGGGCCGCGGCCGGATATTCGGAAAAACCTCATCCATCGGTTTGGAACGCCCGCTGTTTTGCACAATACGGACGTGCCTGCGTGACAGTTGTCGCGCTTCCTTCACCCCGCAGGAATGGGCGATGATACCCACTTCTTTTTCCATGGTCTGTTGATAACGACGCACACGCTCTGCCTTGTCGGCGGGCACCAGCCCACGCTGCAGATCCTTATCGTGCGTGGTAATACCCGTCGGGCAGGTATTGCGGTTGCACTGCAGGGCTTGAATACAACCCAGCGCGAACATGAAGCCGCGGGCCGTGACGACAAAATCCGCTCCCGCACACAACGCCACCGCGACCCCTTCCGGTGTCACCGCTTTGCCGCTGGCGATCACCCGAATGCGCGAACGCAGTTCATAGTGATTCAGCAAATCGACCAGCAGCGGCAGGCTCTCACGCAGCGGCAAACCGACGTTGTCGATCAACGGTTGTGGTGCGGCACCGGAGCCACCATCACCCGAATCCACCGTTATAAAGTCGGGCGCGCTCGCCGGGCCGCGCCGACACACTTCATCAAGTAGTTCATGCAGCCAGCTGTATGTGCCGATCACCGCCTTGAAGCCGACCGGCTTGCCCGTCACACGCCGCACCCGGTCGATCATGTCCAGCAAGTCAGAGGTGTTGCGTATCTCGGGGTGACCGTTGGGGCTGATCGAAGCATGGCCTTCCGGAATACCGCGAATAGCGGCGATCTCCGCCGTAACTTTGCCGGCAGGCAATATACCGCCCTTGCCGGGTTTAGCGCCCTGGCTCATCTTGATTTCAAACATTTTCACCTGCGGATGCGCGGCGACATCGGCGAGCTTTTTGTCGCTCAGGTTGCCGTGCTCGTCACGCACACCGTACTTGGCAGTACCAATCTGGAATACGAGGTCGCCACCGCCTTCAAGATGCCATTGCGACAAACCGCCTTCGCCTGTGTTCATCCAGCATCCCGCCATACGCGCGCCGTTCGACAGCGCCAGCACCGCGGGCTTAGATAAAGCACCGTAACTCATTCCGGAAATGTGAAAAATCTTACTGGTCGTGTAGGGCTGTTCGCACCCTTCGCCAATGGTGAGATCGGATATCGGCACCGCATCTTCGTCCAGCGTCGGGAACGGACAGTTGACGAATATATAGGTACCGGTCGGGCGCAGGTCGCGCGTTGAGCCGAATGCCACCGTGGTGTCCACGCCTTTTGCAGCGCGGTAAGCCCAGGAGCGTTCCGCGCGGTTGAATGGCATCTCCTCGCGATCCTGCGCAAAAAAGTACTGGCGAAAAAATTCGCCGAGATGCTCAAACATGTAGCGGAAACGACCGACCACCGGAAAGTTGCGGCGGATAGCATGCGTCGTCTGGTTAACGTCGATGATGTAGAGGACGATCACCCAAAGCACGCCGATGCCGACCAGGAATATAAACAAGTAGGCGAATAGCTTGACGACCTCGGTAAGCCCACTCATGTCAGTCATATCAGTCTTCCTTGCTGCAATTCGAGAGAATTATTCTGCGCGGCAATTTCACATAAGACAAGGCGATTAGCCCTTGCGTGCCGCGCGTTTCCGCCGCCGGGCCTTGCGCGCCTGCCGAAAAGTGACGGTTCGCCAGAAACGCTGCAGTGCGCTGAACCCCGTTTCCAACACCGTCGGCCGGTACCAGCGTAAATCCGCCGGAGAAATCGAGCCGTAATCGTTGCCGTATTTCGCTTTGATCCAGGCGTTGTAATCGAACCGGCGCATCAGCCGGAAGAGCAGCCTGTCAATGATGCCCCGGTCACGCAGCACAGCGGTGCCAAAATCAATGACCACCGGTTGCTCATCCGACGTTACCAGCACGTTGTCCTTGCGCTTCAGGTCACCGTGCGCCACGCCAACCGCGTGAACGTCGTGCAGTATATGCCGCAAGCGATCATAGAATTGTTGTGAATCCCGGAGAGTGTAGCGTACCGACTTCAACGATTCGCCGTCGATGTATTCCAGCAGCAACCAGGTATCATCCAGAAAACCCGGTGAGTGTGGCACGCCCTTTACACGATCCATGCGCTGATACACCGTTGCTTCACGCCGCAGCATGCGACGGTGGATCCAGCCCGTGAAAAAACCGCCGGTGGCACGTTTGACCACCAGCTTTACGGGCTGGCCGTTGTCGCGGCCTTCATAAAGGTAAACGGAACCCTGATAGCCGGCGCTCAACAATGCCGCTTCACGCCGCACTTCGTCGGACAACCAGTCGCGCAGTGAACGTTCGAACTGTTCATCCACGACGACGCATCCGGGCCCGTGACAACAACACTGTTAAGGTGACGGCATATCCAGCAGCGGTTGCGTCGGCAGTTGAGTCCACAACCAGTAGAGCCAGAAGAGTGAGTACACGACGATGACCGGCTCCCAGTTCACCTTCATGCTTTTGGCAAACGACCAGCTGTTGCCATCGCCGGATTTGGGGATAAGGCTGCGCGGAATCAATGCCGGCGTGCCGGCCGACCACTCCGCCCACGAATCACCGAAAATTTTGTGCAGCTTCGAGTCTTCGTAAGAAATGGCCGGCGGATACCAGAACCATAGGAAGAATGCACCCACCAGCCATGGCCAGAGCTGGCCGTTGGCCAGACAAAAGCCGATCAACATTAATATGTTACCGGTATACAACGGATGCCTGACCAGAGAATACGGGCCGGTGGTGGCCAGCTCTTTGTTCTTCATCACGAACCCTGAGGCATACAAACGCACCAGGATGCCGATCACCGCGACCACCGCACCGGGCCAAAACAAGGCTTCAACCGGGGCAGCCCACCATGCAAATGCGGCCACCAACAGAATGCCAATGGCCTGTCGGGAGAACTCGTGATAGCGCGCTTCGCGTATGATATGCGGCAACCCCGTTAAGGGCGGTAAATCGTTGGTGCGGCTTCCCATGCTGACCCCTCAGCTATCGCGTACAGAGCCGGATTCTAACAGTTACAATGCCGGTTATCCTGCACGCACCGGGACGATTTTAACGGGCCGCTGGAACAGGAGGGAATCCACCCCGTATAATCGCCGCCCTGCTGCACGCGGTATCAAAGATTTTAAGGGCCTGTAGCTCAGTTGGTTAGAGCAGGGGACTCATAATCCCTTGGTCGTAGGTTCAAGTCCTACCGGGCCCACCATCTTTTTCATTGCTTACATACTAAGGTTTGCCAGCCCCTGCTCAGATCGCAGATACATCGGGCCATTGTCTTCAAGCCAGCGCTTTGCCTGCGCCACCTTGTCCGAATCCAGTTGCGAGGCTCGCCATGAACCGGGGTCGAGATGCAGCGCGGTAGCAAGGTTATCCGTTCTCTCCTGCGGATCGGTCGTGTGGGTCGCTACCATTGCATATGCCCAAGAATACATGGGCTGTATCCGCGTAAATCGCCGGGCCTTGTCTACTACAAACTCTCGATAGGATTCTTGCTGGCTGTCCTTGTAAAGAATTTCCGCCACTTCCAAAACCTGATAATACGTATCGACGGAACGGTGTTCTGTATATGGCCTGTCCGCTAATGCTCTTCGCAGCATCTCTAACGCCTTTTCGTGATCGCCGCGTGAACCGCTCAGCACCGCAGATACCAATTGCGGATAGTACCGGCAATGTTCGCAGTCCTCGGTGCCATACAAATCAATTCGGCGAGTCTGGTTGCTAAACCAGCGATCTATCAGCTTTGTATCGCCTGACTTAACGGATGCCCATGCCAAATAGGGTGACAACTCGTTTAACCAATACCAACGCGCTAACTCTTCAAACTTCAGCCTGGCCGACTCAAAATCACTGCTATGCATTGCAGTCAAGGCATCAGCTGCCAATTCCAGACGCGAGCGATGTTGCGCCGCGCCCTGCGGAGGCCGGTCTTCATTCGGAACGACAATATCGGGGCCAACTGAATCCTCACCTACCTTGACCCAGTAATCGACTTTCGCCGCGACATCGCCAGTATCAATTTGGGAAATAAAGTCGGCGAGCTCTTTGGTGGGCGTTCGGTCCAGCGTGCCTGCAAGAAACATGTAGCGAACGGCAAGATTGTCGCCGTAAGCGCGCATGCGGGACCGGCCTGATCGATTTAGCCAATCACGAATTTCTGACAGGTCCGTGCCGGAACGACGATGCCCGGTCAGCGCACCGATCCAAAGCTCCGGTTCACGCATTTTGGAACTAGCATTTTCAAAAATGGCCCACGCACTGTCAATTTCGCCTAGCGCATTCAGCATCGAAATCAAATCACGATAAGCCCATTTATTTTCGTATCGGCGTGCTCGAGCGGCTGTCAGCTGCGTAGCGTCCTCAAACTCTCCATACAAAAGGAGAAGCCTTATGGCGCTCGAAATACTGGCTCCAGACCCTGACTCGTCCTGGGCAGCGATACTGTAAAGAGCGCTTGCGCTTTCATGCTCGCCGGCCCAGAAGAGCTTGCTGCCCGCATCGTAGGCGTTGTTACCCAACGTAATGCTGTCGAATTCGTCTGGCTCAAGAAAACCGGGGAAAGATGTAAATACGTCTGCAGCCTCACTGGTTTTCCCTTCATTTGCTAACCAGGTGCCGACCGTTTGGTAGACGGTCCAGTCCATAGCGCCTTCATCAATGGCATCCTGATACGCCTTGCGTCGCCCTTCATCGCCTTCAGTAATAGCTAGCGCATCAGCACGCATTTTGTAGTAACCATGTGAACCTGCAAAACGATCGTCCAGCATGCGCTGAAAAGCTCGCGCCGCATTGGCGAAACTGTCGTCGGTCGCAAAATTCTCTCTCTGCAATACATGGTCAAAATAGAAATTCGCACAACCTGATCCATGTTGCTCGTACTCCAGGCAACGATTTGCTTCTTGCGCCGCCTGCGCCGGATAGCCGCCAACAAGGTCAAATGAGTGCCGTGGAAAATCGGAACGATAGAAAGCGGCTGCCTGTTGTTCCCCGGACCAACCCGCCGTTTCGGGGAAAAAATAAGATGGCATGTTGGAAATAATTTTGACACTGGAACTGGCCCCGCCCAACAGCTCAAAAGCGCGCACCGCCATCTCACGCCCCTCGCGCTGGTAGATTTCACCCTCCTCAGTCCCCTTTTTCTGCCGGGATATATTTGTCAATGCGGCGCTGTGGTAGAGAAGCCATTCCGGATTGCCTCGCAGCAATGACTCGTAATGCCTGGCAACTTTTATAGCGGTATCTGGTTTGCCCTTCACTTCATTTGTGACAAGTATATCTTTCAGCAGGTTTTCTTCGGTCGTTTCGGTTGCGATGTAAGCCAAATCCAGCTTAGTGGGGAATGTGCTTGAGAGTCTGTCGGCCAGCCAGTCTGCACCCTCGCCTGCCATTATCCGGTCGATATGCTCAAAAGTCAGTTTGGCAATGTCGAACTCGCTAAGCTCGCGCTGTTCAATTTCAGCAGCTTTGACTACCGCTTCGAGTCTCACTCCTCCATCCGGCAGCAATTCCTCAAGCCATAATTTTGTCCATACGTTCGAGTACTGCCCCCATAGGTTGCCGTTAATCATCCGCCGATAGATTGGCATGCCCCACGCACCATGCGACTCTGCCAACTGCAACGCCAGCGCCTCATTTTCCTTATACCCATAGGCCAGACGAGTGGCTTCGAGGTCGAATTCAGCGAGCAGCCTGATCATGGGCGGCTCAATTTCCTGAACTTCTTTGCGTAAAGCAGGCAGGTCACCGTTCATCCATGCCAGCAAAGCTCTCTCGGCCGCATCTTTGGGTTCACCGAGCAAAGCCACCGCTGCCGGCCGCCTTCCCAATGCATCCAGCGCTCGCGAACGCAACAACCTGACATATTTAGACTGGTTGTTGACCTGATCCAGTGCGATCAATGCTCGCTCGTAAAGATGATTATGAATGAGGCTTTGACTGTCCGGGGTTAGCTCGGCCAGAAACGACAGGTACAGCGCCTCGTGAACAGGTGATTCCATTGCCATCTGCTTGAGCGCAGACATATCTGTTGGCACTGCAGCTATCAGCTTTGATACCTTCTGCTTTGCTACAGGCTCATCCAATCCTGAAGGGAATAAGCTGGAAACAGCTGCGTCGAGATGAGAGCGGAATACTGCATGAGGCAACGATATATCATCGAATTTCAATCCCTCGAGCGCGAATACAGGCAATCCGCTAATCTCAGGCTGCAATGTAATCTTATCCAGGCGAATGTCGAACTCGCCTGCAGAATTGTGCCCAACATGACCTGTGACAACAGTACTTGCGCCCAGCTTTTGCGCCAGCACCGTGACCTCACCAGCATCGTATATACGATGATTTGAGCCAAGCGCCACCGCCACTAACCCAGGGTCAGCAACTTTGAGACCAGAGCGCTGTTCAATCTGCGCAGCCAACATGCGCGCCATGAGAGTACGGCCGGAGCGGTCAAAAGCATGCTTGCTAACCGAGAAAGGCGGAATCACGATATCCCATGGGCCTGCTCCCGCCAGAATATCTGCAGCAGCCTTTTTTTGGTGCTCAAACCAGTCGGAGTCGCGACGGCTGCTCAAGAACTGGTGCGCTTCAGCAAAATCGACTTCCACAATGGGCTGCTCTGTTACCGGAGCCGACGCGCGCTTGCCGTCTGGAATTGCCAGAGGAGAGCTGCCAGAAGCCACCTCGGAAAAAGCGAGCAGCGGGACAAAAAATGCTAATAGTGAAAGCCAGTTGATGCGCTTGGTCTCCATCGAAGCCTCCCTTACCGGACCCACCGGCGGCTTTATGTCAAACACAGGAATTTTGCCGTTCCGGCGGGCTTGTGACTGTGAGGCACCTCACACATCAAGGCCGCGATTCATGAGAACCAGCACTCAGGCTTTGGTCATCGGCCATCGTTCCTGGCTTCGTGAGTGACGCACCTGCATTCGTTGGGACCGTTTCAATGGCGGTTTGCGCAGCCATGCGCTGAAATTCTCGGAATTCCGATATTTGGTTTGTTATTTCGGTTCTCGGAGCGTATTTTTATCCCATCACAATAGTTGTCGCGTTTGCTTGAGCGTTCAGTACCAGTGAGCGATCAGGATCGGATTGAGGAATCCGGCTTACGCCGATAACAACAATTAATGTTTGGGGGATTCTATGAGAACTCTATTTATGGCCGCGGTGGCGATGATCGCAGCGTTCGGCATCATTGCTCCGGTGAGCGCGGCGACCCTCTATCAATACACCGGCAATAATTTCACTTCCGTAAGCGATCCATCGGTGCCGGCTGGCGCCTACGATACATCCATGAGCATTAGCGGCAGTTTTCTGGTGGCCGATGCTCTCACCCCAATGCCAGTGACAGACATTAGCGCCTCGATTCTGGAGTACACATTGTTTGATGGACGCACCAACCTCACGCATTTGAATTCGACTTTGGTCAATGCCAGCTTCGCTATCAATGCTTCCGGCGACATTATCACCTGGACTTTTACAGCAATGGCCGACACCGGCGGCTATGCGGCGGTGGGCGATCAGAGTATGCAAATTAGCACCGACAATATTTTCGATATCGTGGGCATTTCGGAATGCATAGAGGAGTGGCCCACGGGCGGGTGCAAACTCTCCAGCCAGGATGGCGCCTCTGTAATAGCGTCTCCGGGTGTCTGGACCTATTCGACTGTCGTCCCCATCCCCGCCGCCGCATGGCTGTTTGGCTCGGCTCTGCTCGGTTTGGGCTGGATGAAACGAAAGGAAGCCTGAGGCGATTGATAACTATTTATCAAACCCCGCCCAGCTGGCATTTTCAGAAAACCACCAAATAAGGAACAAATACTCTGGCTTCAGTTGCGGTCTATTGTTCTCAGGCACATTGACCGTGTTCAACGCTGTTAGTAGTTTAGTTGGTAATGATCACGGCTTTTGGGGGCCTATTGCTTTGTGCTATTCCAAGATCAATATCCGTTTCACATTAATAAGCTGTTAGGTGTAATGGCCAATATACAAAGCGTTCTGGCCTTTTTGGGACGCGTACTTGTCATCTCAATTGCGGTCGCATTTGTAGCAACCGCGTTCGCGGTGGGATTGGCAATCTTAATTGATACAGTAGTTGATCCCGATCGTGTATATGTGAGGATATTCAATCGGTCGAACTGTGTCGTGTCAGCTGCGCAGGTGAATTTTGGCGAATATCAACTAACGGTCGATAAACCTATGGTCTTTTCCAGGGCAGACGGTGAAATCGCACAGAAAGGCCCGGAAATCTATGTGCCCGTATTTGATGGGGATGAAGTCTCGTATTCGTTGTTGGTAGACTATCTGAATTGCGACAGTGACAAATCAGCCCCGCTTGTGGCTGGTAAAGGCGCAGTAGTGTATGCGTGGATTGAAAATGGCGAAGTATCGCAAGAGATCCGATCACACTAGCTTAGGTGAAAAGGTTATGACACCTAACCAGTTGGGGCAATTCGCTCCCTTCGGTCGCCGGACGCGCCAAAAGCGGCGCGTCCTCTGCGCTGGACAGTCTGCAGCGACCGCGCCGCTTTCGCCGCGCCTCTGCCCAAGGCGTTATGTGCCGGAGCGAATTCGTTGAAATTCGATCCCATATTTATCCCTCTTGTATTCCCCGGTTCATACATGCTGTTTCCGCCAGCCCACAATTTTCTCATTGGCGATAGTCGCGGCTTAATACTGTTTGGAGGGCTTGCCACTTTCTCCGCTATAAGTGGGCTGGTCCGTTTGGATGCCGGCGCGCTTCATCCGGGCGAAGTTATATTTTACTGTTCGCCTCTGGCTCAATTTCTATTTGCTATTTTGTTAGCTCGGTTTTTCCGGCGCTATATAGGCCACATGCCAAGGGATGTGGTGTTCAATTTTGGAAGCGGTTTGTTTTGGGATCGCTGCTACTTTTTTGTGCTTACCGCGGTTTCAATTTTTGTACCAATAGGCTTAGTCGACATTATTTGGGGAATCTCGCAAAATGGCACATAACCAGTTGGGGCAAAGGGCTCGCTTCGCGAGCGGGACGTCTGGCTTCGCCAGCCGCCCGTGCCCAAGGCGTTAGGTGGCTTAATCCATGCGGCGAGTAATTGGGATTCTTCTTGGTTTTATTTGCTTGGGCAATTTTGGCTGCGCTCGCACCACCGACGATCGAACCTTGAGCCAAGCCTGCACGAACGATTGGTATCAAGTAATCGAAGATCAAATCTCAACGGGTGATGGGCAAGGGCATGGGCCAGATATCGGATCCCTAGAGTGGCGCTCCGTTGTTGAGTTTAAGATGGGGCTACGAAACGATCCTTCCGTGCCTCCTCGAGAATCAAGCCAATGGTGTAACTACATAAATGAACGCATTCTTAAAAACGCCACCTAACCAGTTGGGCCAATTCGCTCGCTGCGCTCGCCGGACGCCTGGCTTCGCCAGCCGCCCCTGCCCAAGGCGTTAGGTTTCTGCATTGAACGTTCGATACGGGCTCTATGTAATCATCGCTTACAACTTGCTGGCAGCAGTCAATTTATTTTGGCTCGCTTATGGCTCGTATGTTGAACCAAACCCAACAGGATACGTAGTTTCAGGGTCACTCGGCACTATGGCTATTGCAGTTGCGTGGGGCCTTGCCATTCGTTGGAAACCCGCTTCCTGGGCCATGATCGTATTTGCGGCGCTAGCTGCTATACGTGCTGCGTCTGCCTTGGTCGCTATAGTGATGGCGGATACTGGTATCTCTGCTGGGCTAATTGAGCTTTTCATATTCTTATTCAATTCGGGTATCGTTATTTTTCTTAGGCATCCACGAGTACATAGTGAATTTGAAACCTAACCAGTTGGGGCAAGATGCTCGCTGCGCTCGCCGGACGCCACGCTTCGCGTGCCGCCCGTGCCCAAGGCGTTATATTTCGCTCGGGGTGCAACATTGAGCAGCCAAGAAGACCCTCCTACAAATTCTACGGCTGAGGTAGCAAAAGCGACTGGTAAAGCTTTAGATGTTGCAGAAAAGCTCGGCGGTTTCCTTTCTAAAGTTATCGGAAAGCCTCTTGAAACCGCTTCCGGCATTGTAGATGACAAGCTGAAGTACGTTCGTTTGGAGCGCGCGGCACGCTTAGCAGATCGGGTTAATGAATTAAACCGGTCGCGCGGGATCGAAGGGGACGAGCGACCTGTGCCGCTGAAGCTGGCAATTCCAGCCTTGGAGAATGCTTATATAGAAGAAAGTGATTCGCTCCAAGACCTCTGGGCTCGGCTAATTTCATCCGCTCAGAATTCGGCTGGTGGAACACCTGTTCGATCCGCGTTCATCGATATCATCAAGCAGTTGGAAATTGAAGATGTTCGGCTACTTGAGCTGATCTATAACAGTTACAGAAACTACCTCAAAGAACATGAGGTCCCGAGCGATCATTCGCCAACCCATATTTCTTTTCCTCGAGAGGAGATTGTCAAAGTACTTCCTGCTTCTCCGAGAGAGTATGAATTATCGGTAGACAATTTGATGCGAGTGCGTTGTGTTTGTTCTGCTGTTCTGAGGACACCCGGGATATCAGTGGGAGGGATATCGCCGACAAGCGACGCCGGATATGAGTCCATATGTATTACAGAGTTGGGCGTGAGTTTTGTAAGGGCATGCGTTAGTGATGAAATATAACCAGTGTGGTCTGTTCGCTCGCTCCGCTCGCTGGACGCAGCGCTTTGCGCTGCGCCCCAGCCACAGGCGTTACGTGTACTAAGTAGCTCAATCAAGGAGCACGATATGAAAACTATGAATTGCAGACAGCTAGGCGGTGCGTGCGACGAAGAGTTTCATGCCGACACCTTCGAGGAAATGGCGGAATTGAGCCAAAAGCATGGAATGGAGATGCATCAAAAACAAGACGCTCCACATCTGGAAGCGATGAATAAGATGCGAGAACTCATGCAAGAACCCGAAAAAATGCAGCAATGGTTTGAGTCCAAAAAGGCAGAGTTTGATGCCCTACCCGAGAACTAGGTAAAGTCGAGTGCGCACACGTAACCAGTTGGGGCAATGGGCTCGCTTCGCGAGCGGGACGTCTGGCTTCGCCAGCCGCCCCTGCCCAAGGCGTTAAGCGGCCTTATTTGCAGTTTAGGCGCTTGACATACCAAATACAGTATATATACTCTTTTCAGTATGTGGCAGGTATTTGAGCATCGCCGCGTCGTTAGGCGCATTCCAAAGACACCTGCCGATATTTTGAAGCGATATGAGAAGTGGAAAGATATCGTCGCAATTTCAGGACCCCAGGGTCTGCGACGTATCAAGGGCTTTAGAGATGAACCGCTTATAGGAGAATGGAAAGGTCACCGTTCTTCCCGCCTGGGAAACCAGTATCGCGTTATATATCTGGTGGAGGAACAACACGTTGTTGTTAAGGTATTTGATCTAACAGCACATGATTATCGGAGGAAATCCTAATGAGTGAGTTCCGAAAAGCTAAAAAGTCGATTGAGGTTACGCCGGGCGAGTCGGTCAGGATTCTGCGCGAGCTGCAGGAGCTGAGTCAGAATGAGCTGGCTAAACTCGCCGGGATGCCGCAATCAACTATATCGGCCATTGAAAACGATCGAATTAGTCTAGGAGTGGAACGATCCAAGAATTTGGCTCGTGCACTGGGTTGTCATCCTGCGGTGCTTGTATTTCCAGGTTGGGATATAGCAGTTGAATCGGCCGCTTAACCAGTCAGTCAAGACAGCTCGCACCTGCGGTGCTGGACGCGGCTTCGCCCGCGCCCTTTGCCCAAGGCGTTAACTGCGTAAATGAAGGATGCAACACTAAAGCGCGCACTTACATGTGCCATGTTTCTAGGGCTAGGGCTCGTTTTAGTCGCCATCTATTTGGTCGTATTTGCGGACCTCCACAATGAAATGGGAATGAAGGGCATTAAGATCATATCCGCAGTTGCTGGCACGGGATTGATATTGCTACTGCCTTCAAAAGTATTTCTAACGCTGTGGTTGATGATGAAGAAAGGGGGCTAGTTTGACCGTGCAAATAGTTGTGCAAGCAGCCAAAGCAGTTAACCAGTTCGGGCAATGCACACGCTACGCGTGCCAGACGCCTGGCTTCACAAGCCGCTCCTACCCAGGGCGTTCTCGGGCTTTGGGGAGGCTAGTTATGGTATTTGTCGTGATACTAGGACTGTCAGCTTGCACGAACCAATTCAGCAAATTCGGGCTGCAGGATGAAGATTACACTTTTGAGCCTACTATCGGCGTTGGCTATGTTTATGGAACCATAAGTCAACCTGCAAACGGGAAGACTTTTACGTTTGTCTGCCTCGACGAACGCGATGATATCGCTGGATCTTATTGCGGCAGACTTGCGCCGCCGGGGAATATGTTTGCGAAAACCAATATATCTCATGATCCGAAATACCCGGATCAAGAATACGCCATATTTCTACTACAACTGCCAGTCGACACATACCAGCTAGATTGGTGGTCGGTTGCTCTCGATCCATCTGGGGCGATACCTAAGAGCGAGCTAATTCCGATAGAAATTCGCGTGAGAGAAGACGAGTTTTTGTACCTTGGGAATTTTCAATTTGATTTCGATATTGGATCGAACAAGTTCGGCAATCGGTTCAATAATGTAGAGGTCACAATTCGTTCAAGATATGTAGAGGATACCGAGAGGCTAAAATCGCGCTTCCGTCTTATTCCTGAGGATCGATTTCGGCCGGCAGATGTGCCTGAAGGGCCTTGGGAGCAAAGTGATGTGCCAGTGCGCACTAGCCCAGTATTTATTCCACTTTATTACTGAACTCTTACCGTCTTCTTACCGCAGAGCCGGCTGATATCGTCAGCTATAGGCAGTAATTCGCAGAAACTAACTATTTACAGTTGTTATTCAACGATCGCCTGAAAGCCACTGCTTGCCTTACTTCAGAGCGCAGATTACAGTAGTCAACGATGGCTGGTGATTGACTGTTATAGTTCGAAAAATCGCGGTGACTACGACTCATAATCCCTTGGTCCCAGGTTCGAGTCCTACCGGGCCCACCATTTTTTGCACCAATCGCAGCGCTGCGAATACGCCCCGCTCCGCTGCTGAAACATATTAACCTAGCCCATGAAACCGGCGTTCACAGCCTATTTTGAGGTGCAATGACTGTGGAGAGTTCAGAAGCACCAAAAAAGCCGTTGCCACCGGGTCTATGGCATGGACAGGGAATCCATTTTTTCGGGCTTGCCGTTCTGTTGGCCTGGGTTGCATTGACGTGGAGCAATATTGACACACCCAACCCATTTCTTTTCTGGCTGGCCATTGCGGTACCGATAATTCACCAGATATTTGTGTGGATCGTGTGGAGGCTGCAACTGCGCGCTGGTTTAGAAGGCGAACGATCAAGCATGCGCAGTTACGTAACGCTTTTTTTTATTCTGTTTGGCGGCCGCTTTGTCACATTATTCACCTTGGGTTGGGCAGATCGGGGCAGCCTGAACCTGCCGACTGTTCCCCGAGCTATTTTGACGACCGTGCTCTTAGTCATCGGTCTGTACGCAATGTACAGTGTGAAACGGTACTTTGGATTAATAAGGGCAGCTGGCGCTGACCACTTCGACCCCGCCTACCGCGAGATGCCATTAGTCTCAGAGGGCATATTTCGCTTTACCAGTAACGGAATGTACCTCTATGCGTTCTTTCTGTTCTGGGCTATCTCTATTGGCTTGAACTCGCTCGCGGCGTTGGTCGTTGCCGCCTTCAGTCACGCCTATATATGGGTTCACTACTTTGCTACCGAGAAGCCCGATATGAACTACCTGTACGGGGCGAAATAAGTAGGCGTGCCGGCGCCCGACACTAAGCTGTTACTGCTGCCTGGCCTCGATGGCACCGGGCGGTTGTTTCAGCCGTTGCTGGATGTTCTTGCCACGCTGCCCATCGCCACCGAGGTCATTGCCCTTAGCGACCCTGTCGAAGGCAGCCCTGGAGTTCAGGCCGCCAACATCGCAGGGAAACTCGCGGGCGAGAACGTCGTTTTGTTTGCTGAATCGTACTCGGGAGCAATCGCCTACGAGCTGTGTCAACTGCCGCAGCTGAATATCAGGCACGTCATCTTCTCGGCCAGTTTTCTGTCACGCCCGACAGTAACGGCCTGGCTCGCATCGCACTTTCCGGTTGGTCTGGTTCGTGACCCACCCGTTTCAGAGCGGCTGCTGGCCTCGTGGCTATTCGGCGACAGCGATCGAACAGACCTGGTCAGAATGGCCAAG
Organism: Gammaproteobacteria bacterium; assembly: GCA_030426355.1. Taxonomy (GTDB): domain Bacteria; phylum Pseudomonadota; class Gammaproteobacteria; order Steroidobacterales. Next base: position 118,642 of record JAUHYQ010000007.1, on the reverse strand, counting down.
AGCGCGCTGGCTACCGTCAGTGATGCAGCGCTGTCGGCACGTCTAGGGCATATCGCTGCCATGCGATTGCCGAGCCGAGGGGTCAACATCCCCAGCACCTACATCCGCCCAACCCGTGATTTTCTGGTCGGCGCCGGTGCGATGCGACGTGTCGGGGAGATATACTCCGCGATGAACGTGGTTGAGGTAACCGGTGGCCATTTTATTGCGCAGTTCAATCCACAGGCTTGTGCCAGGATTATTAGCCATGTTTTTGCGTTATAGGCAGCATGCCGCCACCAAACCGATAGTGGCGGCGACAACGCTGGCGCTGTTGGTTTTTGTGCCCGTCTTTGCTAAAGAAAACACTCAGCCCGTTGAGACGCAGAATCGCTACACCACTTCGGTCGACGGTGTTCAGCGCAGCTGGCGCTTGTACGTGCCCGACCAATACGAAGCAGGCAAAGCCTTGCCGATCGTGGTGGAGTTCCATGCCAGCAGTTCAACACCGGACTGGCAGGGGCAGTTGTCAACCTTCGAAACGCTGGCAGCAAGCGCCGGATTTTTTATCGCTCGCCCGGAAGCGCTATACACACGAGAGAGTGACGGCAGAATTTCCTGGAACGTTGATCGTGCAGAAGACGGCGTTGACGATGTTCGGTTTATTCGGCAAATGATCGACGAAATTCGCAAGCAGTATTCGATTGACCCGAGCAGAATCTATGCGACAGGGTTTTCAGGCGGCGCACGCATGAGCAGCCGCGTGGCCTGCGATCTCTCCGATCTGATCGCGGCCGTCGGCCCAGTAGCGGGCATCCGCTATCCCGACGATTGCAGCCCTTCTCGCCCGGTTCCGGTGATAGCTTTTCATGGCAAGCAAGATGGCATAAACCCGTATGAACCCGCTGCGGATTCGCCTGCACATTGGCGCGAGAGTGTCGAAGACGCTATCCGCGGCTGGGTAAACCAAAATGAGTGCCGTGACGCGCCGTCAGAAACAGCCGTTTCCAGCACCGTCACCCGCATGTCCTATCGCGGATGTGCCGGCGGCGCGACCGTCGACTTCTACCGCTCAGACGATGGCGGGCATACGTGGCCTGGCACACCGCTTGCGGGAACGCTGCAAAGAATAGGTATGGGGTTTACTAACAGTGAGGTTGATGCAACCGGCTTGCTTTGGGAGTTTTTCGCCAGACACCCGATGGATTAGGCCGGTAAACCGACCGCCGCACATAGCGATGGGCCCGAACCGCGCTATTTTGATTCAAAAAACTCCCGCAGGTCGGAAAGTTCGTGTGCACGCAGTCGCTGCGGAATTTGTCCGGCGACCGGGTGGTTGGCCATTTTGGAATGCCTTTCGGCGCTAGGGAGAGCCTTGATCTGCTCAAGGGAAGGGCCCTGACCATCAACACCGTGGCAGGCACCACAATTAAACTCAAAAACCTGTTCGCCACGCTCAATCGCCTGCGGCCCCGTCAACGGCCGGTCGCTATCAACCTCGCACGCTGATAACAACATCGCCACGCTCAACAAAATGGCTGCGGCACCTGAACCGATTCGGGTTCCAAACGTATTCATAATGTCCTCACAATGCGGTATAGATACAGATATTGCGATCAATATTCTTATCATACACAAGATTACCTTTCGATATGATGTGATAGCAACTTTCAATACACCATCGGAACTTCGACCCCATGCTCACCGTCTTGATTTGTACCACCGTTTCGATCCTGCTGGTGGTCGGACTGCACTATGAAGTGTTAACTCATTTGTCTGAAAAACACTTTAAACGCGGATGGCCGTCCAGACTGCTGCTGCCTGTTGGCGTGTTGGTCGTCATCGTGACCCATGTCGTGGAGGTCTGGATATTTGCGTTGGCGTACATGCTGGCATTTTCTATAGGCGGCGTTGGCGAGGTGGCAGGGGCGTACAGCTACACCTTGCTGGATCATGTATATTTTTCTTTTGTAAATTACACGTCGCTGGGTTACGGCGATCTGATACCGATCGGCCACATTCGATTCGTCGCGGGAACGGAGTCGCTTGTGGGTCTGGTGTTGATCGCCTGGTCGGCATCTTTTACGTATCTGCAAATGCAACAAATAGCCCGCGAGGCGAAAAGCGGCTAGCCGCTCAAGTGACCAATGACTGACCCTATTTTGATAATCGGCGCCGGTCCCGTTGGCTGTGTAGCGGCATTGCGGCTGGTGCGCGCGGGTATACCGGTAATCCTGGTCGAAAAAGACGCTCAACTGCAGGATGACTTGCGGGCATCCACCTTCCACCCGCCCACGCTGGAAATGCTCGATGAACTGGGCCTGACGGAAGGCCTGCTGCGGCAAGGCCTGCGCACCCGCACCTGGCAGATTCGGCTGCACGAAACACATGAGAAAGCCGAATTTGATCTGGACGCGATTCGCAGCGATACGCAGTATCCCTTCCGTCTGCAAGTGGAACAGCGTGTGCTGTGTGCGCTGGCGGCAGAGCAGGCAGCCAAAGAACCGCTGCTGGACTTGCGCATGGGCACGCAACTGATCGACTTCTCACAAACAGCGGATCATGTGGTGGCGCGTCTGCAAACCCGGGGCGGTGCCGAACAAACTGTCCGCACCCCTTTTATGATTGCCGCCGATGGGGCACGCAGCTTTGTCCGGGACAAGCTGGCGCTGAACTTCGAAGGCCTTACCTACCCCGAGACTACCCTGCTGGTCACCACCGACTTCGACTTTGCCGCCCATCTGCCGGGCCTTTCGAACGTCAACTATGTCTGGTACGCACACGGCACCTTCAGCTTGCTGCGCTTGCCTGACATCTGGCGCTGCAGCCTGTATCCGGATGAAGGCGAAAGCGATGACGAAGCACTGCAAGCCGAAAATATTGAGCGCAAACTGCAGCGCATCGTGCCGCGCGACACGCCCTATACAATTCGAGAAGCGCGCCCATATCGCATCCATCAACGCATCGTTGATGACTACCGCATCGGCCGAATTCTGCTGGTCGGCGATGCGGCTCACCTCAACTCGCCGTCCGGCGGGATGGGCATGAACGGCGGCGTGCACGATGCGTTCAATCTCACCGACAAACTGCCGCCGGTGCTGGCCGGCAAAGCGCCCATTGAGCGGCTGGATCTGTATACCCGGCAGCGCCAGCCGGTGGCAAAGCAACAAATCCTGCAACAGGCGCATCAGAACCGCACCCGCATGCAGCAACGCGACCCGGCCGCCCGGCGCGCCGAACTGCAGCGCCTGCAGGGCATTGCGGCAGATCCCGTGCAAGCAAGGGAGTACTTGCTGCGTTCGTCCATGATTACGGGCCTGCGCGAAGCGGCTACCATTGCCGCATGAAAAGTACACAACCCGACTACGGCGCCGCCGGTCGACTCGGTCTGGGAACGCCGCAGGGTAACCCGACCGTTGAGGCCGAGTTTCGTCGGCTGATGCCGATCGACGTCGAGTACTATACCGTGAGGCTCACCAGCCAAAGTGATGATCCGCACACCCGCCTGCTGGAGTACATTCAGCACTTACCCGAGTTCGTGGCCCGCTATGCAAAGCTGCGACTGGACGGCTTCATGTTCGCCTGTACCGGCAGTTCGTATCTGCTAACCGGCGATGTCGGCCGTCGCTATGCCGATTCAGCGGCAGAAATTCTCGGCGCGCCGGTGATTCTGGCTGCGGATGCCATCGCTCACTGGCTGGAACGGAACGCGGCCGCAAGTATCGTCTTGCTGTCGCCATATCCCGACTGGCTGAACAAGCCCGCTGTTAACTACTGGACTCAGCGCGGCTACGAAGTGCGAGCCTGTGCGCAAGTGGACATCGGTTCAAGCGATACGTACGGTATTTATGAACAACAAACGGGTGATGCCCTGAGCGCTGCCGCGAAACTGCTCGATACGCCCGCCGACGCTTTTGTTATAACCGGCACCGGCATGCCCGGCTTGCCGCTCATCAAGAGGCTCCGGGCAGAAGGCAGGCACGTGGTTTCGTCCAACGTTGCCCTGGCCAATGCCGGACTGGAGCTGCTGGGAGTCGAGCCGGTGGCTGAAAGCGACTGGCACGTGCCCGACTAAAACCTGCGAGAACACTTATGCTGCCGGAGTCGATTCCGAAAACCGTTACCAGTTATATAGATGCCGCCTGGGTTACTCCGGCCGGGCACGACACGCTGCCGGTCATCTTTGCGGCCAATGAGCAGCAGATTTCTGAAGTCGCTGAAGCAAATGCCGCTGAAGTGCATCGCGCGGTTGCCAGCGCCAAAACCGCGTTTGAAACCGGTGTCTGGTCACGCGCATCAGTGGCTACGCGCAAGAGCGTGCTGCTTAAGGTAAGCGAGCTTATTCTTGCGAATCGGGACCGGCTTGCAGAACTTGAGGTCGCTCATACCGGAGCGCCTCTGGCTCAGGCTTACGGGCGACACATTCCGCGCGCGGCAGCCAACTTTGAGTTCTTCGCCGAATACATTGCGCAGGCGAGCAATCCGGTGTTCGAGCAAAACCCTGACTACCTGACCTACGTGCGCAGAGATCCGGCGGGTGTGGCCGGATTGATTGCGCCGTGGAATGCCCCGCTGGCACTGGCGTCGATGAAAGTGGCGGGTGCAATTGCCTTCGGCAACTCGTGCGTACTGAAACCCAGCGAGCTTACACCGCTCAGCTTTGTGCCCTTTATGGAATTGCTGTCTGAGGCGGGCGTGCCACCCGGTGTCGTGAACATGGTCAACGGTCGCGGCCCGGTTACCGGCGCTGCACTGGTAGCGCACCCCGACGTTGACGTGGTGGCCTTCACGGGCGGCACGTCGACCGGACGACTGATCGGAGCCGAAGCCGGCCGCGGCATAAAAAAGGTGGTGACGGAACTCGGCGGTAAATCGGCCAACATTATTTTTGCGGATGCCGACTTCGAACGCGCCCTTGATGCCGCACTGGTCGCTATCTTTTCGAATAACGGTCAGCAGTGCCTGGCCGGTTCGCGCATATTGCTGCAACGTGAGATTGCCGAAAAATTTGTTGCCGCCTTTGTGGCACGTGTAAAACGGCTCAGACTCGGCGACCCTTACGATCCAAAAACCGAAATCGGCGCGCTGATTTCCGCTGCGCAAATGGAGCGCGTACTGGAGTATGCGCGTCAGGCAGCCGACACTGAGGGTGTAGAAATTCTTGCCGGCGGCAAACGCAGCGAACTATTCGATAAAGGTTTTTTCGTTGAGCCCACGGTTGTAACTGCCGCGAGCAATGCCCTGCCTGTTTGTCAGGAGGAAATCTTCGGCCCCTTTGCAACCATCCTGACATTCGACACCGAAGACGAAGCCTACGCGATAGCCAATGACAGCGAGTTCGGGCTGGTGGCCTATGTGTGGTCGCAAAACATCGCCCGGGTAATGCGGGCCACCGATGCACTGCGCGCCGGAATGGTCTGGGTTAACACGCCCCTGACCCGTGACTTGCACGCGCCCTTTGGTGGCTACAAACATTCCGGTGTGGGGCGTGACGGTGGTGACTGGAGTCGTGCTTTGTTCACCGAAGAAAAAACCGTCACCGTGGCCGCACGTGATTTTGCTATTGCTCAGTTGGGTAAAGGCTGAGCTTCGGTAAGACGATCATGGCTGTGATCCCGCGCCATGGCCAGATAAACGGCGGGCACCACAAACACCGTAAACAAGGTGCCGACTGTCATGCCCGTCGCAACCACTAAGCCGATGTTGTAACGGCTCACTGCACCGGCACCACTGGCAATCAGTAACGGAAATACGCCCAGCACGGTTGCGGCTGTTGTCATGAGTATGGGCCGTAACCGGATGCCGGCGGCCGCTTCAATCGCTTCGCGCTTGGTCATGCCTTCTTTCTGCAATTGATTCGCAAACTCAACGATCAATATCCCGTGCTTGCTGATCAGCCCGATCAGTGTAATCAGGCCAACCTGCGTGTAGATATTAATGGTGGCGGCGCCCAGCGTCAGAAAAACGAGCGCGCCGGCAATGGACATCGGCACGCTCACGAGCATGATCAGCGGATCACGAAACGATTCGAACTGCGCGGCCAGGATCAGATAGATAACGATGATGGCAAAGAAAAACGTCACCGTAAGGCTGTCGCCCTCCTGCACGTATTGCCTCGACGGGCCGGCAAAGTCGAACTTGAAATCGGCCGAGGCCATGCCGGCGGCGGTCGTGCGCAAATAGTCAAGCGCATCGCCCAGCGCAACATCAGGCAAAGGCACTGCCGATAATGTTACCGAGTTCAATTGCTGGAAACGCTTCAATTCCTGCGGCTCGACCGTCTTCTGCCGATCAAGAATGGAATCCATGGATACCAGGCGATCGCTCTCGGTTCGCAGCGGGAACCCGCTCACCTGATAAGGGTTCAGGCGGTCGGCGCGGTTCGACTGCGGAATCACTTTGTAACTGCGGCCCTGCAGACTGAAGCGACTCACGTAGTTACCGGAAAGCATGGCACCCAGCTCGGTACCCACCTGTTCCATGTCCACACCGATGTTGGCAGCCATGTCGCGATCGATAAGCAGGCGGGTCTGCGGCCGGTCAAATTTTACGTCCAGTGCCGCAAAAGCAAACAAGCCGCTGGCATAGGCGGCGCCCAGCAGTTCGTTAGCCAGTTCGAATATCTCGAGCGGCTGCCGTGTTGAGCTGAGCACAAACTGGACGGGCAGTCCGTCGCCAGCACCGGGCATGGGGGGCAAGCCGAATGCAGCCGACTGCAACCCTGCGATTGTGTCCGCCGTCTGCTGCACCTCACCAATCAGCTCCATCTGGGTGGCATCGCGTTCACTCCATGGCTTTAACACCAGCCCGGACAGCGCTGTGTTGGTTGTCGACGCCGGGCCACTGCCGATACTGCCATTAAACAGAAAGCTCTGATCAGCCGCCTCAATAGAACGATAGGCATCCACCAGCGCTCCGGTGTAACGGGTAAGCTGTTCCGGCGATGTGCCGGCCTCCGCAGTGGACATGACGAGCACAATGCCCTGATCTTCGGTCGGCGCCAGCTCCGCCGGTGTCGACACGAACATAAAATAAATACTCACCAGAACGACCACGCTGAATACCAACGTGACGGGCACAGCATTAAGGCTGCGACTTAATACAGCCGCATACCGGCGCCGCAAATTATCGAATCGCTGGTTCAACCATTTCGCCAGACGAGCTTCTTCTGAACGGCGCGGCAGCATTTTTGAACACATCATGGGCGAAAGCGTAAGCGCCACCACCCCCGAAACAATGACTGCGCCGGCCAGAGTAAACGCGAATTCGCGGAACAGGCTGCCCGTAAGCCCGCCTGCCAACCCTATCGGCGCATACACGGCGAACAGCGTGATGGTCATGGCGATCACCGGTATCGCGAGCTCGCGCGCACCCAGCAGAGCCGCATCGAGTCGCGACTTGCCCTCCTCGATGTGACGCTGAATGTTTTCGACGACAATAATGGCATCGTCAACCACCAAACCAATCGCCAGCACCATGGCGAGCAGAGTCAGCAAATTTATCGAGTACCCCAGCGCCAGCATGATCGCAGCGGCCCCTACCATCGACAACGGAATTGCCACAATGGGGATAATGACGGAGCGCACTGTGCCCAGAAACAGGTAGATCACCAGCATTACGATCAGCGCGGCTTCCACCAGCGTCTTTACTACGCCGTCAATGGCATCTTCAATGTACCGCGTCGTGTCGTAGGAAATAGTGCCGACAATGTCATTCGGCAGCTGGGCGACAATGTCCGGAAACAATTCGCGAATTTCCCGAATCACTTCCAACGGGTTCGCGGTCGGCAGTACATCAATGGCAATAAACGTTGCAAATTCGCCGTTGAATGCAACCGATGAATCGTAGTTCTCGGCGCCCAGCGCTACGGTCGCGATATCCTCAAGGCGTATTAACGAGTCGTTGCGCTGCCCGACAATCAATTGCTGAAACTCACGTGCCGAATGCAGGTCGGTTGCAGCAACCAGGTTGATGGAAACGGCATCGCCCTTGGTCTTGCCAATCGCCGCCTGATAATTATTGGCACGCAGTGCTGCAGCGACTTCCCCCGGCGTTACGTTCAGGCCGTGCATACGCTCGGCATCGAGCCAAATACGCATGGCGAAGTTGCGGCCGCCCAATATTGCCGCCTGCTGCACGCCGGCGACTGCCTCCAGTCGCGGCTGCACTTCACGGATCAGGTAGTCGGTAATCTGGTTCTGTGCGCGCGTGGCGCTGTTAAAGCTCAGGTACATAGCAGACGTCGTTTCGCCGATTGCGACTTCCAGCACCGGCGCGTCTGCACCCGCCGGCAGTTCCGCACGCACTTTATTGACCTTGGCGGTGATCTGCGTGAGCGCATCGTAAGGCGGATAATTGAGCTTCAGGTGCGCCGTGATGGCGCTGGCACCTTGCAGACTGCTGGATTCCAGATAATCAATACCGTCTGCGCTGGCGATCTCGCGCTCCAGCGGCGTAGTAATAAAACCTTTAACCAGTTCTGCTTCGGCACCCGTGTAGATGGTGGTAATTCGAACCACGGCCGATTCACTTGACGGGTACTGACTCACCTGCAATAACTGAATCGAACGCAGCCCTGCCAAAAAAATCAGCAGGCTGACCACGGTTGCCAGTACCGGTCGGCGGATAAATATGTCGGTAAAGTTAAGCACGCCAGGCCTTAGCGCTAGTTATTGGCGGGCGTGGGGTCAGGGTCGTTCCCCACAGGCACGGTGTTGTTGATGACAACGCGAGCTCCGTTTCGCAATTTCTGCTGTCCTGCGGTGACCACCGTCATGCCGGCCTGCAAACCGGATTCGATTGCTATCTGGTCGCCACGAGTGGAGCCGGTCACGACAAAGGTGTTCACGACGGTCAGTGTTGAGCCCGCCTGATCACCCTGCGGCGCACCCTCCACGACAGCGTAAACGGCATCACCGTAAGGGCTGTAAACAATGGCCGACTGCGGCACCGTCAATACATTCTGCTGCGTCTCTAACTGCACGTCAGCCCGGGCAAACATCCCCGGCGCCAGCCGCCCGTCGCGATTGTCAATTTCAGCCCGCACGAGAACATTGCGAGTCTCGCGTTCCACCTGTGGCTCGATTGCGCTGACCACACCGGCGAAGCGCGTTTCCGGCCACGCATCCACACTGACTTCAACACTTTGCCCCAGGGACAATGCCCCTAAGCGTCGCTGCGGCACCGGAAAGTCCAGATAAATCAGATCTGATGCTTCCAGCCGCGCAAGCGCATCGCCCGGTTCAATGTATTGGCCAATATCAACCTTACGCAGCCCCAGACGGCCGGTAAACGGTGCACGAATCGCACGCTGTTCAATACTCAACCGCAGCTCGGCCTCGACTGCGCGCGCCACCCGCAGTTCGGTGTTTCGGCTGTCCACATCGAATTCGGAAATAAGGTTTTTTGCCCGCAGTTCTTCTGCTCGCTGAACGTTGCGCTCCGCCAGTTCGGCGGCAGCAACCAGGCCCTCTAACCGTGCCAGGTCATCGGCCGTGTATTGCTGCACCAGCAGATCACCGGCGGACACCCTATCGCCGGAATCAAAGTGCAAAGCCACAATCTGGCCGGCTGCCTGAGCAGTAACATCCACGCCGCGTTGTGCGCGCAAGGTGCCGACTGCCGAAATTTCGGGCGTCCAGGATGAGGCCACCACCTCGGCTGTTGAAACCGTGACGGCCGGCATCTGCATGTTCTGCATCGACTGGTCCATCTGATAACCGACAAAAGCCTTCCAGCCGAATACCGCCGCAAAGAAAGCGGTAGTAACAACCAACATCAGAATCATTGGGCGGCGCATGGTTACTATTTACTCGTCAATCGCGCGCCATCAAGCACCAGGCGCATGAGTGCTTCGACAAAACGATGTGGATCAATGCGACTGCCGTCGAATTCCTTCAACGAGTGCGCCTGTAATTGCTCGTTGTCGAGGGCATTGAGGATGAGGTGCGCGGTGCACTCCACGTCCATCTCGCGATACTCGCCCTGCGCAATGCCGAGCCGCAAAATACGTTGCACCAACTCGCGCGCGCGGCACGTTATGTGATTGTGATAGGTGGCGGCCAGCTCAGGGAACTGGGCAGATTCAGCAACAATCAGCTTGTAAATGCCGCTGGACGGCGTGCCCCAGAAATCCACCAGGTTAGTATGCAAAAGCGTGGCGAGCAGGTCGCTGGCGCTGCCCGAAAAGTCACTGGCGACTGCTTCGGCCATTTCGATCTGCGAGACAATGCCTTCGTCAATGACCGCCTGAAACAACTCTTTTTTATTGCGAAAGTGCAGGTAGACACTGCCCTTACCGACACCGGCAACCTGGGCAATATCTTCGATGCGCGCGGCAGCAAAACCGCGCTCGAGAAAAACCCGGAGCGCCGCACGCAGCACTGCTTCGCGTGCCGTGATGGAACTGGTTGCGGGGGCTGTATTCACCGATTGCCTGCTTTTATTATTAGCGACAGTCAGTTATGGCTGACTGACTGGTCAGTCATGCTATGCGAATCGCTCCCCCCTGTAAAGGCCCTGCTAAAAAGCGATGCTAAGCCTTAGCCATCAGCACCCCTATTGCGACAAACAACCAGGAAAAAATCAGCATCTGCCCCCCGGTCGGAATGGTATTGGTGGGCGACACATAATCGGTCAAAGCCTGAATGTAGAGTAGCCCGCCAAAAATCATCAGACCTAACACCATCAGCACACCGGCGATGCGAAAGAACCACGAAACACCCAACAGCTTGATCAGTATCCCCAGGGCAATCAGGCCACCGCCAAAGTAGTACTGCATATCAACCGCCCAGAACCAGTTCTGAACTTCCTCGGGCGGCAATACGTCCGGCGACACGTGAAAACCAAATGCAGCCAGACCGTTTGCGGCAGACAGCAACACACAACCAATAACAATGAATATCTTGGATTCTAAAGGCATGACTCTCTCCCGAGACTTGAGCAACGACAACCCATTAAACAACTCCGGGCTGACTGACGAAAGTATCTGTCCGATATGTCTGGTTAACGATCTGTTAACACGATGTTAACCAGCGGTTAACCCTCCGTTACGCGCAAGTTAAGCATACTCGCGCTCCGACTAATCGACACTATCCCGAAGTTGTTATCAGGAAAAGCAAATGGCGTACGTAATTACCGAAGACTGTATCCGCTGCAAGTATCAGGACTGCGTTCAGGTTTGCCCGGTGGATTGTTTCCACGAGGGTGCAAACATGTTGGTAATTGATCCTGAAGAATGCATCGACTGCGGCCTGTGCGTTCCGGAATGTGAAGCTAGCGCCATTATTGAGCACACGGATAAAGACGGCGAGCGCTGGCTAAAACTCAATGAGGAATACTCGCAGAAATGGCCAATCATTACCGACAAACACGAGGCCCCTGCCGACGGCAAACAGTACGAGGGTGTGCCTGGAAAATTTGAGAAGTACTTCGACCCTACTCCTGCCGACTAATCCTGCCTTTTAGTCCCACCGAATTGATCGCCACGCTGCGCACGTAACAAGGAACAACAAATGACAGCAACAACCGCAACCCGCAAGACCGCCAAATCTCGCCTGTGGCAACCGCCCGTCGTCGGCATCGTGACCTTTATCCTGATGTTTGTTGCTATTGGTCTGGCTCACACCTTAATGGTGATGATCGAACACAACCTGGGCAAACAGAACACCTACGCACTTTCACCGCTAATGGGCTTCGCCGGCATTGTGATGCTTTGGTACGGGATCAAATCCAAAAACGAAGCATTCCAGACATGGATCGGCTTCTTTGCCGGCGTCATCGTATGGATGTGCTGGGTGGAATTCTTTTATATGTGGTACGGCCGCGAAAACTGGGGCATGTTGCCACGAATGGACGGCCCCGACGGACTGAACGTCAGCGGCACCTGGCCCGAGTACATGATCATGGGGTCAACGGTCGGCATCCTGCTGATGATGCTGTGCTTCTATACCTTTGACAAAGACACCCGTTGCAATATGTTCATCTGGTTTCAGAAGCGCCTCGGTCTTAAGGAAGCGCTGGGCCCAAGCACCAAGTCTGCGCGTGACCGCAACTACGCCATCATCACTTTCATGGAAACTTTCTTCGTCACGTGGTTCTGTTACTCATGGAACCTGCTGTGCTTCGACCCGGGCCTTGTCGGCCGTGGCGATTTGTTCGTCGGTCTCAACATGGCGTCCGTTTTTGTGGCCACGGTATGGAGCGGTTTCTGCTTAACACGGCTGGTCAAATTCAAACGCACGTCAACAGCTCTGCGCTATGCCATTCCGGTAGGCAACATTTTCTGGGTCAACGTTGAGGTGCTCGGCAAGTTCGGCCTGCTCACCGAAATATGGGTAGACCCTTGGAGTTATACACTGGAAATGTCCGTAATCTTCGCGGCCTTCGTAGTGCTGGGGATCCTGCTGGTGCTGGCACCTAAAAAAGAAGCCGAACTTGGCAACTGGAAGAAAAAGGGAGCCTGATCATGAATCGCTTTACAAACATACAGAGCACATTGCGAAAAGCATTTACCGCCTTCGCAGCGGTCGTGGCACTCTCGACACTGACAGCAGGTAACAGCGCCGCCAAGGAAATTTTGCTGCCAGATGGCATGGGCGGCGTGCCGGATATCGGCACCATACCGTGCAATATCTTTACTCAAATGCTGGTCATCGGCCCGCTGGGAACCAGACACTCATTATTGACCTGGGCGGAGGGCTATCTGTATGCCAAGACCGATCGATCAATGGAGGAACTGGTAAGCGAAGCAAATGCAGCCGGCGCTGGCTGGAGCTTCACTGCGCTGACCGACCATTTTGTCAGCTACTGTCAGGAACATCCGGAAGCGGTCACCAAAAGCGCTGTCCAGGATCTGGCCGGAAAACTGACCACTCGCCGCTAACCGCTAGCCGCTAGCCTCAGCAGCACTGCCGCAGGGGAGTGCTGCTGCGTCATGTCGCGAAAACGGCTCTTAAAACAGTCAGTTAACTAATGTCTTGACCCTTGACCATGGTCGAGGGTTTAGAATTGCGCCATGGTCAACTCAGAGAAATTAACCATCGGGCGTATTGCGCGGCTCGCTTCTGTGGGCGTAGATACCATCCGTTTCTACGAACGTCGCGGCCTCCTGCCGGAGCCCGTGCGGACTGCGGCGGGATACCGTCTTTACAACACCAACACGGTGAACCGGTTACATTTTATTCGCCGGGCAAAAGCGCTGGGCTTCAGTCTTGAAGAAATCACCACGCTGCTTGATCTGCAAGACAATGGCGGCCCAAAGGCAAAAGTCAAAGACATTACACAGCGCAAACTCGACGGCATTAACTCAAAAATTGACGATCTGGAACGTATGCGCGATGTCCTGAGCGACTTAAACAAGCAGTGCTCGGGAAAAGGCGATGTATGTGGGTGTCCGATTATCGACGTGCTGTCTGATCCCCATGGAATTAGCACATAGGCGGTAAGAAATATGAGTACTCCGGCAATAAACCTGAATAACGAACACGTACTGGCCAGTGTAGGTGGTATGACCTGCAGCGCCTGTGCAACACGACTGGAAAAAGCGCTTCTGCGCGCCCCGGGGATTCAATCAGCAACCGTTAATTTTGCGACCGAGCAGGCCGACATATTGTTCGATCCGGAAAATACCGATGCCGAGAAGATCGCGACGGCAATCAGTAACGCCGGTTTCACCGCGCACTTCCCGAATGAAAGCAATGCTGAAGATGAAGATGCGCATCGCGAACGGGAAGCGGCAGCCATACAGCGTGAGTTCTACATGCTGTTACTTTCCGCGTTGCTGACCCTGCCGCTGGTCGCACAGATGATCGGCATGGTTACAGGCAACATGGCCATTCACCTCGACCCCTGGATCGAGCTGATGCTGGCCTCGCCGGTGCAGTTCTATATCGGCGCAAGATTCTACAAAGCGGCCTGGAAGTCACTGCGCGCCGGATCCGGCAACATGGACGTACTGGTTGCCATGGGCACAACTACTGCTTTCGCCTACAGCGTCTACCTGTTGTATGCACTGGGCGTCGATCAGGCACGCGGCCAGCTTTATTTTGAGGCATCGGCCGTCATTATTACTCTGGTGCTGCTGGGCAAGTACATGGAAGCGCGTGCGAAGCGCGGCACCACCGCCGCTATTCGCCAGCTTATGGATCTGCGCCCCAAGACAGCCAGAGTTATACGCGACGGTAGCGAAGTGGAGCTGCCTATACTGCAGCTGCGCAAAGGCGATGTTGTGGTGGTGCGCCCCGGCGAAAGTATCCCGGTGGACGGCAAAATCAGTGAAGGCGCAACCGATGTCGATGAGTCGCTGATCACCGGCGAAAGCATCCCGGTAGAAAAAACAGTCGGCGACCCGGTTACGGGCGGTGCTATCAATGGTACCGGACTGATAAGAATTTCAGCGACGGCTGTTGGCGCCGACTCTACTCTGTCAAAAATTATTCGCCTGGTTGAAAACGCACAAGCCGGCAAAGCGCCCATACAACGACTGGTTGACCGCATCAGCGGGGTATTTGTACCGGTGGTGGTGGCGATCGCAACGGTGACGTTTTTGGGCTGGTATTTCATCGGCGGCGAACTAGAAGCCGCCATTGTTGCAGGCGTGTCGGTACTGGTCATTGCGTGCCCCTGCGCACTGGGTCTGGCAACACCGACGGCCATCATGACGGGCACGGGTGCTGCTGCGCGGGCTGGCATCCTTATAAAAGACGTGCAGGCTTTGGAGCAGGCGCATGCCATCAATGCCGTAATTTTCGACAAAACCGGTACGCTGACCACCGGGCAACCGACGGTGGTGGACACCCTGAGCACCGGCGGTGATGAGCACGAACTGCTGGCCGCAGTCGCGTCCCTGCAACAGGGTAGCGAGCACCCGCTTGCCAAGGCGGTGCTTAAAAAGGCGGCGGAGGCAAACCTGCAACTGGTCGCTGTCAGCGATTTCAAGAGCCACACCGGTTTCGGTGTATCGGGATCCGTGAACGGCGCCAAAATCATCACGGGCAACGAAGAGTTCATGCGCAACAACGGCATCGAAATAGACAGCCAAAGTTCACAGGGATCGGAGTGGGAATCCACCGGCAAGACCGTCATCTGGATTGCGCGCGACGGAGCACTGCTGGGCGCTATGGCAATAGCGGATCCGCTGCGGCCGGAATCGGCACCCGCTGTTGCTGAACTAAAAGCCATGGGCATTCGCACACTGCTGCTGTCTGGCGATGCCGTGCGCGCCGTCAACGAAATCGGGCGTCAGGTCGGCGTAGATGAAGCACGCGGTGCCGTTAAACCCGATGACAAAGCTGCCACGGTGATGCAACTGCGGGCCGAAGGTCTGCGGGTCGGCATGATCGGCGACGGCATTAACGATGCCCCCGCGCTGGCCGCTGCCGATGTCGGTATTGCCATGGGTTCGGGTACTGACGTGGCCATGGAGACGGCCGGCGTGACGCTGATGCGATCCAATCCCGCCCTGGTGCCGGCTGCGATCTCGGTCAGCCGCGCAACCTGGCGCAAGATCAAGCAGAATTTGTTCTGGGCATTTGTATACAACATTGTGGGCATCCCGTTTGCGGCGATGGGGTTTTTGAGCCCGACCATCGCCGGGGCCGCAATGGCATTCAGCAGCGTCAGCGTGGTAACCAACTCGCTGTTGCTGCGCCGCTGGAAACCCAAGCTCTTTAAGCAGGACTAGAATCGCACGAGATTTTTTACAACTATTTACTATTGAATTATTCGGAGTAAACAAAAATGGCCAGTATCAATCTGAACGTAGAAGGCATCACCTGCGGTGGATGTGAGAAAAGTATTCGTAATGCGTTGCTCGAACGCGCCGGTGTCAAAGAAGTAAAAGCCAGCCACGAGACCGGCGTGGTCTCAATTGATTACGATGACAGCCAGATACAGCAGGAACAGTTAAAAGAAGCCATCGAAGCAGCCGGCTTTGACGTCGCTGCCTGAACCCGCAGCAAGATAGGTGGGGTCAGAGTAAAAAGATAAATGGGGTCAGAGTGGCTAAACCACTAAAAGTATTCGTCTACCTGCTGCTCATGACCGTCATGGCACTACCGCTGTTCGGTGTCCGGGTGCCTAAACTGTTGCCTTCCATCTGGCTGCTGCTCATCCACGAGTTTTCGGGTTTCGCTTTTGTTGGCCACACCATTTTCAGCAACATCTGGCAAATGCGGGTGCGACAAACGCAGTCTGAACAGGCGGGTATCTGGGCACGCGGATTCATCCGCAAAATGGCACTCAGCATTACGCTGCCAACGACGATAATCACGCCGCTGGCAGGCGTAATGCTGATTGAGGACTGGGGTGGCCTGCTTAACGCCCACTGGGCTTTCGATGCCTACCTGATGTTCTGGCTGATGGCCGGAATTAGCCTGTGGCCGGATTTAATTCGATTGGTCATAGACGAACATGCCAACGATGCGACTCACGGCATGCGCGGGGGCGGCATCCGCGGGGTATTGGTACTGCCACTGGTGTTTTACATTATTGTCTGCATGGTGACCAAGAAGGCATGGATTGCCCCACTGTTATTAACTTAATCACCTGAACATGCCCCTTAACTGTCGACCAGTTCAATAAAGCCGGCCAGCACGCCGCACATAATATGCGGATGGAAAACCGTCGTAACTACTACCGTATCCTGCACGTTCAGCGTGACGCCCCGGTAGAGATAATAAAAACGAGTTACCGGACATTAATGCAGCGGCTGAAGATGCATCCGGACCTTGGGGGCGACCATTGGCATGCATCGCTTATCAATGAAGCATTCGCCACGTTGTCCAACCCTGAAAAACGTGCAGTCTACGACCGTGCCTTGCAAAAGCGCACCGACGGCACGCACGAGTCTCCGAACAACAGCGGTACTCGACAGCACGCCGCAACAACTGAGCCATCGCACGAAGCCACCAGCAGCATGGCGCGGAAAGGTTACTGCGCGTTTTGCGGCACACAACATCGCCACGATAGCGAGTACGAACAAAACTGCCGGCTATGCAAGAGCCCTCTGGCCATGCCGCGTGACACTCAGGACTCAACTTCGCTGACCCGACTGATAGAACGCATGCCGCGCGCTATACCTCTGACGTTGTTTCAGGGTTGGCCTGACAGCATTGTGACCACTGGCACGACAACCGATATATCACCTGTCGGGCTGCGCTTTGTCGGGCGGGAACCGCTCCCACCCGGAAAGATTGTCAAGATTGACAGCGCATTGTGCACCGCGATCGCACAAATCAGGCACTGCACACCGCATACCCGCTCTGACCAAGGCAAGTGGGAGATCGGCGTGAAATTCATTTCGCTGCGCTTCAGCGCCTCGCAGGGCAACTTCGTCTCCACCGTCGCCTGAAAGCCTCTGCTGCAGAGGTCGCTGGCTGAGGTACAATACCGGCCGCCCGGCCATCTCTGGCCGGGTTACAACGGCTCAATCCGATAGCCAGAACCCGTTTCCGAAGCTTACGGGAAGCAATACTGCTGTCGAAAAAATCAGGACGACGACATGAATCAAGCAAAGATCATCTATACCTATACCGACGAAGCGCCCGCACTGGCAACGCACTCCCTTCTGCCTATTGTGGAAGCGTTCACCCGCCTGGCCGGAGTAGCCGTCGAAACCCGGGATATTTCGCTGGCGGGCCGCATAATCGCCAATTTTCCGGACCGTCTGAACGATGATCAGAAGCTCAATAATGCATTGAATGAACTGGGCGAACTGGCCAAGACGCCAGAAGCAAACATAATAAAGCTGCCAAATATCAGTGCATCCATTCCCCAGCTAAAAGAAGCGATTGCCGAGCTGCAGGCGCAGGGGTACAACTTGCCGGATTATCCGGAAGAGCCGCGCAATGAAACCGAAAAAGAGATTAAGGCCCGCTACGCAAAAGTTCTGGGCAGTGCTGTAAACCCTGTCCTGCGCGAAGGTAACTCCGACCGTCGTGTCGCGGAGGCCGTTAAACAATACGCCAAGAAACACCCCCATAAACTGGGCGCGTGGAACAGCAATTCCAGATCGCATGTCGCGCATATGAGCGAAGGTGATTTCTACGGTAGTGAACAATCCGTTGTTATCAAAAAAGCCGGCAATGTGCGCATAGAGTTCGTTGATCAGGCCGGCACTGTTAGCGTGCTGAAAAAGCAGTTGGCCTTGCAGACCGGTGAAGTGATTGATTGCACACGCATGAGCATCAAAGCGCTGCGTGCCTTTTACGCGGCACAAATCGACGATGCCCGTGAATCTGGCGTGCTGCTTTCATTGCACCTCAAAGCGACCATGATGAAGATCTCTGACCCCATCATGTTTGGCCATGCCGTTGAGGTCTATTTCGCCGAGCTTTTCGAAAAATATGCGGACACGTTTAGCAAACTCAGTGTGGAGCCGCGTAACGGCTTTGGCGATGTCGTCGCCAAAATTTCCGCCCTCCCCGCTGACCAGCGCGCTGCCATTGAAGCTGACATTAAGGCTATCTATGCCCGCGGCCCGGCAATGGCCATGGTGGATTCGGACAAAGGCATCACCAATCTGCACGTGCCAAATGACATTATTATTGACGCGTCCATGCCTGCCGCGTTGCGCACATCCGGACAGATGTGGGGGCCGGACGGCAAGCTGGCCGACACCAAATTCATGATTCCTGATCGCTGCTACGCGGGGATTTACGGCGCGGCGGTGGATTTCTGCAAGGCTAATGGCGCTTTTGACGTAACCACCATGGGCAATGTTGCGAACGTCGGCCTGATGGCGCAAAAAGCCGAAGAATACGGTTCGCACGATAAGACTTTCGAAGCACCCGGTGATGGCACCATCAGGGTCGTGGACGAGTCTGGCACTGCTTTGATGGATCTGCCGGTCGAAAAGGGCGACATCTGGCGCATGTGCCAGACCAAGGATTTACCCATACGCGATTGGGTCAAGCTGGCGGTCAGCCGGGCACGTGCGACAGGCAACCCGACCGTTTTCTGGCTCGACCCGGATCGTGCCCACGATGCCAACCTCATTAAAAAGGTAAACGCCTGCCTGCCGGAGCACGACACCGCTGGGCTGGACATTCAGATACTGCCCCCCGTCGACGCAATGAATTACACACTGCGTCGGGTCAAAGACGGCGCTGACACCATCTCAGTTACCGGTAACGTATTACGTGACTACCTGACCGACCTTTTCCCGATACTCGAATTGGGGACGAGCGCCAAAATGCTATCCATCGTGCCCTTGCTGGCGGGCGGCGGTTTATATGAAACGGGTGCAGGCGGGTCAGCACCCAAGCACGTACAGCAGTTCAACAAGGAAGGTCATCTGCGCTGGGATTCGCTGGGTGAGTTTCTGGCGCTGGCGGTGTCTATTGAAGACCTGGCAGAGAAAACCGGCAACCAAAAGGCTTCGGTTCTGGCCGCCGCTTTGCACAAAGCGAACGGTGAGTTTCTCGATAACGACAAGTCGCCTTCACGCAAAGTCGGCGAGCTCGACAATCGCGGCAGCCACTTTTACCTCGCGTTATATTGGGCACGCGCGCTGGCAGAACAATCTGACAGCCCCGAGTTGCAGGCAGCGTTCAGCGAATTTGCGCGCACGCTGACCGCGAACGAAGCAAAAATCGTCGATGAACTCAACGCGGCTCAGGGTAAGGCAGAAGACATCGGCGGTTACTACCACCCTGATTATGCGACGACGACCCGGGCCATGCGGCCCAGCGAGACATTTAATTCTGCGCTAGCGCAACTTCGATCTGCTGGTTAATCCACTTTTTGAAAGCCGGGTGCTCCATCAGGCCACGGCCTTCGAAGGTTGCCTTGGGGCCAATGTCTTCCTGCAAGCGCCGCACCACTGAGCTGGCGGTCAACTGAGTGGTCACCGCAATAATACGGTGACCCTTAGCTGAAGCCTTTTCGACTTCGGCACGAATGGCTTCCACATTCGCCTTGCGCACATCGGGCGGCGCGTCGTCCTGCACGTTATAGAACTTGACGTCAGCAAACCCTGCACGTTTCTTAATTTTCGCTGCGTGCTCTGCAAGTATCGCCAGTTCCTTATCGTTGTCTTCTTTGGACTGCGGCCCGTGACCCAGGATGAACAACGTTTCGTTGGCGGGATCTTCACTTAGCCCGATTGCGTAGTCGCCCATGATCTCAGCCATTATCGGACTGGCCGTTGGTGTAGGCGCCCAGATCAATCTCGCCGAACTCGCGACAATTTCTGTGTCCAGATACGCGGGCTCTTCGCGCTCGCCGAAAATGTACTTCCACTGACGGGTGAGCGTGGTGTTGTCCGCGGTCGTTACCGGCAGAATGATGATTGTTTCAGCACCCGCATCCTCAAGCCTCTTAATAGCGGCAGCGATCGGATCGGAAGACATCATGGCCATGCCCAGCGCAAAGGTCGCCGGGTAGTCGGCCGCTACTTCCTGAAAGGCGGCCCTGAACTGTGTGTTGCCGGGTTCTTTAAAACCATGCGCCAGCCCCAGGATGCCGACCTTACCCTTGCGCGTGCCCGGAATAACCCAACCGCGCTTGTCGTCTGTCATCCACCCGTCAATGTTGCTCATCATGCCCATGAAGCCCAGGATCTGAGCATCGGTGTACATGTCATACAGCGGTATGCGCTGGCGCAAGGCCTTCATCTGCTCAGGTGAAACCTGGTGTTGATGCCCCCCTTTGGCGGCATGGTCGGCATGTTCATCCTCGGCCGCAAATACCCCCTGGACGGACGTGGCCAGCAACATGGTCGCAATTAAGCTAACAATTTTCTGCATCGCGCGATCTCCCCAATATGATATGCATCGATTTTTTGATTCTAATCGAACGTCAGTCGGTCGGGACTTCGAGCGCCGCCGGCTTTAGCGAGAACACCTTGTCGAAGAGTTCCTGCTCACGTTGCTGTGCTGCTTCGCTAACCATGGTCATGTGCTCCCAGTCTTGCTGGGAAAAATGCTTGCCGGCCAGATTCGCGGTTCCGGCATGGTGGCCCATGTTGGCGACGATATAGGCTGCGTAGGCACCGCCGACGTCCTCGAAAAGCTCCAGCGCACCGGGTTCCCCGGCTGCCAGCGCATCGCGCGCCGCCAGCAACTTCCCATGGTGTGCATTCAACCCTTCAAGGCGGGCATCGAGCTCAGCTAACGCCTTCAGATTGTCGGGATCCTGCATGTCAATTTTGTCGCGCAGCATTTTTCCCATGCGAATATCCTGCTCATGCAGGCGCTCCATCGAGGCCTCAAAGTATTCGGTAATTGCCATATAAAAAGGCGCCCAGGATGCATCGCCGTGCGACTTCTGGCCGGTGGCAGCCGTGAGGGCCATGCGCACTTGTCGCAACCGCCGGCGTTCGCCGGATACTCTTTCCATCAGGCTGGTCATTGTTTTCTCCCGTTTGTAGTGAGCGGAGTGTAACGAATACTCCCCGACCGCTCACGCCGCAGAGCGGATTAGGCCAACGAAATTCTCAGGCTCGCGCCGGGCTGTACCCATAATTCTCCCTCAGGAAACACAAGCAACGGCAGGAGACAGCCATGCACCGTACGATCAAAGCAGCCGGCCTGATTCTGGCAACCGGCCTGCTAACCGCAACAGCCTTCGCCGGCGGCCACACCGGCGGCGGCGAGCGCAGTAAGAAACAAATCGGCCAATACAGCGGTTTTGAAGGCAACGAAGCCGCCCTGGGCGCGGCAGTGGTGGAAGCCATCGCCGGGGTAGCCAACAACAAGGGCGCGAAGCACGACTTCACCGGAAAGGAACTCGAGGTCGGGCTGGCTGTATCAAAAATGATCAAAACCCTGAACTCGAATTCAGGGTATCAGCACGAGATGAATGACGCGCTCGTCAAAATGACTCTGGAATTCATTCAATACGCCAAGAACGAAGGGAAAATGGAAGCGGTCGCGCGCAAAGATGCCATGACCCAGTTCCCAATGCTTTCCCGCGTCGCCAAAATTGTTGAATCAACCGGTAAGAAAGAGCTTGCTCTGGTGGCCATAACCGATCAGACCACCTGCTTCTTCCAACTCGCCGGTGCGGTCGAACGCGGGCCCGGGTTCGTGCGCTATCGCGCGCCTTACGGTCATGTTCTGACCCAGACTCGACGCATGGGCATGCATGACCTCACAGAACAGGAAATCCATGAAAAATGGACCATGCCCCACATCGAGGTCTGGTCCGAGGTTCTCGGGGTCGACATCCGGATAAGCGATTGGCAGGACGACGGTATGGTTACGCTTTACATTCCCGAAATCACTGAAGCAATGGCAGCTAATGCGGGCTAGCGTGTGATTATTTCTGCCAGACGCAGCAGTCTGGGATGATGGGATCGCTCCGGGCTTTCTTCCGCAAATACCTCCTCGGTCAGGCTCGGCGGTCTCATAGCTGATGAATCGAATATCTGACTCAGCTTGCGCTCGAAGTCGCGTTCAATGATTTCTGCACGTTTTTGCAGCGCTGCCTCAAGGAAGAATTTGTGACACCCGCATGAAACCGTGTGAAAATTAGCCAATGCCTCCCCACGATCAGTTAGAAACCCGCCCGCTGGGAAAATCGCTTCGCCCGTTGAAAGCGATTGCCCCCCTGATTGGCCCGTATAAGGGCACGCTGGCGCTCGCACTGGTAGTGCTGGTCGCCGCCTCTGCCGTGACGGGGAGTCTCCCCATCGCCGCACGCGTGTTAATCGACAACGGCATCGTTACCGGCGAAACCGAAAAAATCGATTATTACTTTCGACTGGTTATCGGGGTCATCATTGGAATCAGCCTGCTATCCGCGCTGCGCCTGTACCTGATCACCTGGCTGGGCGAACGAGTCGTTGCGGACCTGCGCAAAAAAGTTTACGCCCACGTGATACGCCAAGACCCGACATTCTTCGAGGTCACCAAAACCGGTGAAGTGCTGTCTCGGCTGACAACCGATACCACACTTGTGCAATCGATCTCAGGTGTTGGCATTTCCATTGCCTTGCGTTCCAGCATCATGCTGCTGATCTCAATCGGCGGGGTGCTGTACACCAGCCCGAAACTCACCATGATCATTCTTTTGCTGGTGCCTGCAGTTATCGGGCCGATCATCTGGATAGCCCGCAAAGTACGCAAATTGTCGCGCACTGCGCAGGACAAAGTTGCCGACTCTAGTGGCATGGCGAACGAAACGCTGAACGCCATCGAAACGGTTCAGGCTTTTACGCTTGAACCGCTGCAAAGTTCTCGGTTTAGCGAGGCAGTTGAAGGCGCGTTCGGGGCGGCGTTGAGCCGCATCAAAGTGCGCTTTGTGATGTCTTTTGGCAGTATGTTTTTGTTGTTTGGTGCCATTACATCGGTGCTCTGGCTCGGCACGCGGGAGGTACTGGCCGGCACCATGTCCCCCGGAGACCTGACGCAGTTCGTGATCTTTACCGTGTTGCTGGGCAGTTCGGGGGCCATGCTGAGCGAGATGTGGGGCGAGGTGCAGCGCGCCGCCGGCGCCATGGAGCGACTGATTGAACTGCTGGAAGCGCGCCCCGCGATTGAATCACCGTTAAACCCCGTCCCGCTGACACAGCCGGGCGTGGGTGAAATTGCGTTTCAGGGCGTTACCTTTCGCTACCCGTCCCGTCCGGACACACCTGCCATCTCGGACTTTGACCTGCACATCGCGTCCGGTGAAACCGTCGCGTTCGTCGGCCCTTCGGGTGCCGGCAAGAGCACAACTTTCCAGCTACTGCTGCGCTTTTACGACCCGGACTCCGGCGCCATCATGATTGACGGTGTCAATATTGTCGAGGCTGATCCTTCGGCCGTGCGCGCCATGGTGGGCGTTGTGCCTCAGGAAACCATGATATTCGGCACCAGCGCGCTGGAGAATATTCGGTACGGCAGGCCCGATGCCACGGACGAAGAAGTACGCGAGGCAGCCAAAGCAGCCGCAGCCGATGAATTCATCGAAAGATTGCCGGAAGGCTACGACACTTTTCTGGGCGAAAAAGGCACGCGGCTATCGGGCGGCCAGCGTCAACGCATTGCCATCGCCAGAGCCATCCTCAAGAATCCGCCGATTCTGTTGCTTGATGAAGCAACCAGCTCCCTGGACGCGGAAAGCGAAAGGCTGGTGCAACAAGCGCTAGAAAAACTGATGCGTAACCGCACAACAATTATTATTGCCCACAGACTGGCGACAGTGCTTAAAGCCAATCGCATTGTTGTGCTGGATGAGGGACGCATCCGGGCAATAGGCACGCACAGCGAGCTTGTTCAACAAGACCCACTGTACAGTCGACTGGCCGAACTGCAGTTTCGCGCTGCAGAAGAAGAGGCTCAAGCCGTCGGTGAAGCAGTCGCCTGACCCCCCGCTCCGCCCTTTTTTATAATAAAAACAGTAGCTTGCACCTGTTACAAATGGGTACAAACGGTTACGAGCGGGAAAAGAAAAACCTGTGAATCAGAGCTAATCTTTCACCATCGAAACAGTTAAGGCAAAGGTGAAAGCAATGAACTCGATCAAATCTTCTCGTTATACGGACAAGCGTGACGAAATACTGATTGCAATTCTGGTGGCTTTCCTTCCGCTGTTCTCAGTAGTTTCCATGGTTCATTAGTAATGTCCCGTTAATCTCCTCAGTAAATGTCCCGGGAACTTCCCCCCTTAAGTTCCCACCCCTATGGCGGTGCTTTCCCCCAAGAGCACCGCCTATTTTTTTGGGTGCTCGTTATGGGGGCGTATCAGCGTCACTTTCAAGCAAAACATCAAATTCCAGATCGTCCGGGAAAGGCGGTTCATTCTGATTGCTGATATCGAGCAATACCTGCCAGCCGTCGGTAGCGCTCCGCAGCCAGACATTGGCGTACTTACCCTCTGTGGCATATATCTCATTGTCATCGCCCACGGTCTCAAGATAGTAGACGCCCCAGGTGTAGCCGAGATCGCCCGATGCGGCGACCATCGCATCAACCGGCTCCCAACTTAATGAAAAATCCATGTCGCCCACCGAGGCCTCGACGTTCTCCAAAATGGCCCGCTTGCCCGCCAGCGGCATTCCGCCGTCGGGTAACTGCACAGCCTCGCCGGCAATGAAACGCTCGTAGGCCCGCGCCACACCCTGCTCAAGTGCCAGCGCGGAGAAGTCGCGGTCAGCCTGCAGCAACTCTTCCCTGAGTGCCGTGGGGTCGGCAGCCGGGGTGTTTGCACCAGGGCCGCCACAGGCCGACAGGAAAGGCCCGACATAACTGCAAAACAGCATCACACTTAGTTTTTGAAACTGCATCTCCAAGACCCAATACAACCGCCAAAACCGCATCATAACCCAGCGAAAGTGAGAGCCAGCGCAAAGAATGCGCGCCTCCTTCTCCAGTAACTTTGGAGGCTGATATATCCAGATAAATCGCGGAATTCGGCCCATGTCTGTACTTGGCTTGCTTGGCTACCTACTCGTTCTCGGCGCCGCCTGCTTCGGCAGCTGGAAGGGCGCCCTTTATTGGCACCGGCGTACCCGCGACGCGCGAGATGAAGACCCTCGTGACCAGGAAATACGCGAACTCAGTGCGGCTTTGAGCATAGCGCGCAAGGAACTGGCAAGCGTCGCCGAAGACAAAAATGCACGCAGCTCGGAAGCTACCGAACTGGCGGGCAAGCTTGAACATACCAGTAGCTCGCTGGCAGACATCCAGCAAAAATTCAACGCCACCAAAGAGCACCTCAACCGCGAAATAGAGAATAAGCAGGAAATTGATCAGGAACTTGCGGTAGTCCGACGCGAGCTGGAACAGGCCCGTTCGCGAGTAACGGAGCTGGAAATACAGACCAAAGTTGACCACTCCGGCAGCGGCATGATTGCCGGCATGGATTTGATGGCCGATGACGATGCCGAACTCGAAGAACTGCAGCATCAATGCGACGCACTATCCACGGAGGTGGAACGCTGGAAGCAGCATTGCGCGACGTTAACAAAAACCAACAAAGAACTGCGCGCCCGACAAACGGCAAAATCAGCTGACCTTACCCCAGCGCAATAGCAAAGGCAGCAGAGTAAGATTTGCAATTAACGCCATTAGCATGGCGAGCCCCGTCAACAAACCGAACAATATACTCGGAATAAAGTTTGACAAGGCCAAAATGGCAAAGCCGGCTATCACAATAACGGAAGTATAAAACATAGCCCTGCCAACACTGGCATGACTTCGCTCCATGGCCGTTAGCGCGTCTTCGGCGACCGCCACTTCCTGACGGTAGCGGTGCACATAATGGATGGAATCATCCACGCCTATGCCCACACTAATGGCCGCGATAGTGATCGTCATGATGTCCAGCGGGATACCCAGCAGCCCCATAGAGCCCAACACTATTCCCACTGACAAAATACTCGGCACTATCGCGATCAGGGCGATTTTCAACGACCTGAACAACACGCCGAACATCACCGTTATAGCCAGAAATACCGCGCCCAGTGTCAGAATCTGAGACCTGTACAGACTCTGAAGAACGTTGTTGTACAACACCATCATGCCGGTGATGTGGACGCGATCGGGCTGAAACCCCATTTCGTCAACCAGCCGGGTACGGATATCTGAAATCAAATCATTGCGGTTAAGGCCTATATCGGATTCGTAGACACGCATGTTGATACGCACCTGGTTGCCGTCGGCTGACATATAGGGATCGATTAGCGTTTTTTTGATTTGCTCGGGCAGACGCTTGTAGAGCACTGACAAAAAGAACGTGCCCGGCATCTCATCCCGGTTAAGGGTTTCGAGCATATCCATGGTCGTGGCAAGCGACAACACCTTGCCCGTATGCGGCAAGCTGTCGAGATAATCGTGCACTTGCCGCAGTTTCTCTAGCCGAAAACTGTTGTACCAATAGCTCGTTGCGCCCAGATCGGGCCGCAAATTCTGCACTTCTGCAAACGCCGTGTCAGCATCTGTTTCTCCGGTAAATTCATCGACAAACTCGTCCGCAGAATCTGTGCCCGCATCGACTGTCGACTCTGCCAAAAAATCGTCTTCGAACTCGTCATCGAAGTCGGCTCCGGATGCAGCGCCGGCGGCAACACCGGACTGCCGGGCAGCCAGCGAGTCCAGAAAATCCTGATCGGCATCCAGAACCACATCCAGTGGCATGGTGCCACCCAACTCGCGGTCGATAACCAGCATGCCACGATGAATCTCGGTATCTTCTTTGAAGTAGTCAATGAAGCGGTTTTCCACTTTCAGACGACTCAGCCCAGCCACACTGAGGACTGCCAAAATAACGCACGTGGCGACCGTCATGCCCGGCCAATGACGCACCACCGACGCAAAATAGCCGGTGATCATTCGGGTCGAATCACCGTCAACACTGGGTTTCCCTGGCTTTACAAACATCAGGGTAGCTGGGAACAACACGAAGGCGGTTGCCAATACGGCAACCATGCCCATGACCATCATCCAGCCAAAATCAATGACCGGCCTGATGCCGCTAATCAGCAGGGATGCAAAGCCCACCATGGTGGTAAGCGCGGTAAACAGGCAGGGACTGGCTTTATCGCGCAGTGCTGTGCGCACCAGCCAGCGTTGCTCCGCGTCGGGATTCTCTATGTGCAGTTCACGATAGCGTTGCACCAGATGCACGGTCAGCGACAAACTGAAAATAAGCATCAATGCGACAAAATTGGACGACACCACGGTCACCCGCCATTCCAGCATGCCCAGCAGCCCCACAATCATCAGGACCGAAACCAGGCAGCACAGTAACGACATAACAACCCAGCGAGGCCGTCCGAATATTACGCTCAACAATACGACCAGAAACAGCAGAATCCCGCTGCCGAAAACCACGATGTCGCTGCGAATGTAGTCGATCATATCGCTGACGATCATTGGCACACCGCCAAGATGCAGCTCGCCAAAATTACCGTGCTCGGCGATAACCCCGCGCACCGCTGCAATATCACCCTGCTGACGCTCCAGCAACTTGTCACGTAACAGTTTAATTTGCTCCGACTGCTCATTTTGCAGCCGCTTTTCCGCATCGCTTAAACGGCTATTAAGCTGCTTCGCCCGCAAGTCATCGCGCGCGTCAATCAGCCGTTCCAGCTCCGGATCACTTTTTAATCGCAGCAGCAGACCGGTAGTATCGCCACTCTGGCTCATCAACAGGTTGCTGTATACCGGGCTTTCACGCAGTTCGGTCTTGGCCTGCCGACGATCTGTCGCCGGGTTTTCCAGCGTGGGAATGTTGTCCTGCAACGACCCAAGGTTGGTGCCGGGCCCGGTGATCAACGGCACATCAAGGATACTGATGACTTCCTCGACATTGGGAATTGCCCGTAGCGCGTCGCGCAATGCCACCAGCTCGTTAAATGTTTGCTCGCCGATCAGGTCACGCCTGGCTGTGTAGGTAATAACCAGATAATCGTCCGAGCCATACCGCTTGATCACATCGCGGTAGTAGCGCAAATCACTGTCCTGCTCCAGCAGGAGTGAGTCCGCAGAGGCATCCAGCTGGAAGCGCGGAATAAACAGTGCAAACACTAGCGACACGATCGCCACCGCAGCCAAAGCAAGCCAGGGCCGATCGAGCACAAAGCGATCAAGTATCGCGGCAAGAAAATTACGCATAAGTTGGCAAATTTAACATAAGAGGAAATGTAACTTCCGGGTCACTGATTATGTATTACGTGACAGAGTGCGCATACCACTATTAGCCCACTGGCTACGCTTTAGTTCGTGCCAATACCGCTTTGGGCGGATGGTTCCATTTGGGCGAAAAGGAGTGGTCCTTTGTTAGGGCTGTTAAACAAGTTTAGCTACAAGGTTCTGGGCCTTGCTCTGGCGGTCGTGCTGACAGCTCAGGCGGCAACCGTGATCACGGTGCTAAATTTTGCAGCCGACGAAAACGACCGCATCGCCCGGCAAGATCTCGATAAAGCCTCGCGTAGCTTTCAGCGGTCGCTGCAGCATCGCTCCAAGGCCCTCGGCGATATTATCTACTCGGTTACCGCGAACCCGGACTTTGTCAGGGCGGTTCGCTCCCAACGTGAACGCGAGCGCGTGCTGACGACAATTCAGACCGCCATGGCGCAGGCCAATGTAAAAGCAGCGTTGCTTTACACCGCGGCGGGCACTGTTGACACCACCTTTGGCATTGACCTCCAGGATCAGGATGCGTTTGCCGAACTGCTTGATCAGCAGAGTGGCATCGTATTGCTTGACAACGCTGCCTACGAAATGGCCGTGCACCCGATCAACAAGGATAAGCCGCTGGGATATCTGGCGATGGGCTACGCCATTGACGACAACATAGCCAGCAGAATGGGCGGCAACACCGGCGTCGATATATCCATCTTGCGTACCCAACAGTCCGGAAAAGTCGCCTTGCTGGGCAGTTCGCTGCCAACGGAAGAGCGAGAAATGATTCAGGCTACGGCCGACAAAGTCGCCACCGGTGCAGACTCGAACATTGCAAAGCTCGACCTGTCCGACCACTTTAGCTCTAAGGCTTTGCCGTATGCAGCTGGCGACCCGAGGGTCCTGGTGGTATTCCACAAACGCGTCAGCGATGCCCGCCGACCCTTCGTGGCACTGCGGGGTGCCATGACCCACGCCACTGGCGTCTCAATTATTGGCGCATTGTTGCTCGCCATGCTGCTGTCGCGCGCGGTGACAACACCGGTGCGACAACTGCTGATGGCGGCCCGCCGCATGAGTGTCGGAAATTACAGCAAAAAGCTGAACATTAATTCCTCGGACGAATTCGGCGAGTTGGCCAAAGCTTTTGAAACCATGCGCAAAGGGATTTCGGAACGCGAACAGCGCATTGTCTATCAGGCCGAATTCGATTCGCTGACGGGCTTGCCAAATCGCTTGCATGCCATGGATTTGCTGCGCGAAAGTCTGCGCAATGCCGCCAAGAACGGGGATCCGGTCGTGGTCATGGTTATGCATCTGCAGCGCTTCCGCGAAATTCAGTCTTCGCTGGGGCACGAAATTGGCGATGAAGTATTGCGTCAGACAGCCCAACGCATGCGTTCCGGGCTGGATGAATCACATATCCTGGCGCGCCTCGAGGGCGACCAGTTTCTGATTATTGCACCTGACAATGACAAGGATGATGGCAAGCGCCTGGCACGGCGGTTAGCTGGGATGCTCGACGCAGGCCTCAATGTTCAGTCGGTCAACGTCACGCTGGACGCCTGCATCGGCTTTTGTGTCAGCCCGGAACACGGTCGGCAACCGGATGAACTTTTGCGCCGCGCGGCGGTTGCCAAGAACGACGCCCAACAGGGGCAAAAACGCATTCGCATGTATCAGAACGGTCGCGAGGCGCGGCACGTCCGACAACTGGCGATTCTCGGCGACTTGCGCCGGGCAACACGGGAAAACGAACTGCAGCTTTACCTGCAACCCAAAGTTGAGCTGCGGAATACTCAGGTCTGCGGCGCCGAGGCGCTGCTGCGCTGGAACCATCCGGAGCTTGGACAAATCGCACCGTTTGAATTTATTCCGCTGGCCGAACGTGCCGGCTGTATCGGCATGATCACGGAGTGGATGCTGGGGCGCGCCGTTGCACAGGCCCGCACGTGGAAAGACCAGGGCATCAACTTACCCATTGCGGTAAACCTTTCGGCTCAGGATCTGCTGGGTGACAACCTCATCGGCCTCATCGAACAGGAACTTGAGGTGAACAAGATGCCCGCCGAATGTCTGATCCTTGAAATTACCGAAGAGGCATTGGTGCATGACCTCGATTACGCCATCAAAATTCTTGATCGCCTGCGCGAGATGGGTGCCAAAACGTCTATGGATGATTTCGGCACCGGCTACTCGTCGTTAGGTCATTTGCAGCGTTTACCGGTTGACGAACTGAAGGTTGACCGGGCATTTGTAACCAATCTGCCCGATCACCCGCAAAATACGGCCATCGTCAGGGCCGTTATTAACATGGCGCACAATCTGGGCCTGGAAGTAGTCGCTGAAGGCGTTGAAACCACGGCTGCGCTGCGCTGGTTGCGTGAGGAAGGTTGTGAGCGCGCCCAGGGGTACTACCTGAGCAAACCCATGCCCGCCGAAGAATTCATTCCGTGGATGAGACACTGGGAAAACCTCGCACACGAGGATTTGTCGGCTGACGTCGATATGACGGACTCACTGATACTCCGACCCCGCCTGATCACCTGATCAGGCCGTTCCCGTCAATGCGTGGTTGCACCGGGTTCAACCCGATGCCAGTCACCGTTGTGCACAATTTCCCACGCAGGCCAGAACGTCAAATCAAGTTTGAGCGTAATAACCCTGACAGCATCGTTCCAGTCCCGAATAGCCAGTCGTACCGAAGACCCCTGCTTGCGCCCGGCGACTCGACGCACAAACTCGTCCAGATTGGCAACCGGCATGCCGTCAACTTCAACGATCCGGCTGCCTGCCGATAAGTTGGCGCGCGCAGCGGGCGAGCCGTAAGCATAATAAGCGACGTAGACACCTTCAGGAACAATGCCGCGCTGTGCTGCGACGTCGCGATACGGATCCTGCAGCAGTGCACCGCCCCAATACAGCAGGCGTCTCACGCCGTCACCCGGCAGGGCAACCGTCGGCACCACCAGCGACTGCTCGCGGCCATCACGCCATACAGTCAGTTCAATTTCAGGCTGACCGAACACGGCCCGTTCAACCTCTCTAAAGCGATTTACAGGCTGGCCATTGGCAGCAAGGATCAGATCGCCGGTGCGCAATAACTGACTCGCCGGCGTTCCGGCCACTGTACGCACCACGGTCAACACCTGCCGACGTTCCGGGTCGTGCAGGGACAAACGCTCCGTCCAGGCTACCGGCAAGCCGAAATTTCGCGCCGTAGACGTCGGCAAAGTCGCCAATTCCACCTCCAGCGATCGCAACGGCTGACCGGTGCGCACCAGTTCCAACGCTTCCATCACAACGTCCACCGGTACACCGCGGCTGTCCTCGCGCAATTCGTTGCCGTAATCAAACGCAAAACTGGACCATAACGCGACTACCCGCGAGCGTTTGTCCATCAATACGCCATCGATCCCGGGCGACGTTACCAGCGAAATCCCCTCAAGGTTGGTTTCGCGAAACCGCAACGAATTGGATAGCGGGTACATCAGCGGCGACACTGCCGCGACCTTAACCGTCTGACTCACCAAGGCGCCTTGCGGACGCAAGCCCACGGCCTCCACTTCATCGCCGGCCGATAACTCAACGCTATGGAGCCGCGCCGACCGCACCGGTGTATCGCCCAGATCAGCCGGGTCATAGGACAGAATGGCCAGGTTATGGACCGGGTGGACAAACTCGACTCGTCCGGTCACTTCCAGCGACGCTGCAAAAGTCAGCCGCACGTCACCCATGGCTTCGGGAACGGTGTTGCGGTCGACGACGACCAGCCCCCGCTCCGCATCCACGACCAGACCGGTACCGTAGTAGTGAGGTTCCGAAACGCCGGAAAAACTGTACGGCATGTCAAAATTCACCAATACCAGCGATTCCGAAATACGCTGCAACGCGCGGTCAGACTGTTTTACAAAGCGCGCGCTCACCGGTTCCAGCGGCGCAGCTACCGGCCCGGCTGCCAGTTCGGTGCATGGCCAGTCACCGGATGCATTGTCCAGCACACAACGCATGGTCGGGTACCAGCGTCGATCCATCCGCATGATGCTTTGCCGCGCGGTTGTCGGTTCGTCCAACGTATAGTAGCGGAGCGTTGCTTTCTGGCCGTCCGCCAGTTCTCCCAATACGTGTTCAAACTCATCAAGCGTATTGACGGGTCGCCCGTCAACCGCTTCGATAACGCTGTATGCCGGCAAGCCTGCGGTACTCAGCACATAACCCGGCGATGCGACATAGATACCCCGCAGCGCCTTGTTCAGATGCCAGGCCTGCTGATACGACAGCTCATGCACCACCGCATTACCGAACTGAATGTATTCGTCCGGCGTAAGCGCGTGCAGATCAGCCACCGCCACATCACGCTCCAGGTGCTCGCCGTTGCGCTCCAGACTCACGCGTACCTGGCCACCGACCGTGTCATCCAGAACCTCTTCGAGGGTTACGAAATCCACCAGCGGTGCGCCGTTAACTGCCAGCAAAATATCGCCGACCCGCAACACGCCGTCTGCCACACCGTCAGGCATAACGTTGCTGACTACCAGCATCCCGATGTGCCCGGGGAAACGGCGGCGATAATCACTCTCGGTGGCTGACTGCAAGCCCAGCCGACGCAATTCGTCGTATGCCACCTGCACGTAACGCGCCTGCAGAGTGCCGCGCGTTACGGGCTTACCGGCCTGCACCAACTCGAGTGCGCGCTTGATCCGCTGCAACGGCAAAAAGAAGCTCGTCGCGGCAGTGGAACTCGCACCGGCGTTCAATGCAACCACATTGCCTTGCTTGTCCAGCACCGGCGAGCCGGAAGAACCGCCCGAGCTGCCGGATGCTGCCTGTATGTAGAACGTATTGAAGTCGTTGTAGCCGCCGTAACCGTACTCGGGCGCGCGCCGCTCCAGGCGTGCAATCGTGCCTGAGAGTATCGACAACTGCTCGCCTGCGTCATTGCCCACGATCCGCACTTCAACACCCACTGCCGCGCGTTCCGGCACTAATGGCAGTTCGGCGGGTTGAAAATACTTCAGCGCTTTGGGATCAAAGCGGAAAAAACCAAAATCGTGCACCGGATCGCGATAAACCGGCACCAGCTCGACTTCTTCGCGGTTGAGAAACAAAGCCTCACCGCGGACGGGCCCGGGAGAAATAACATGGCGGTTGGTCAGTATCAGACCGCGTTCAATGTCCACTACAAAACCGGTCGCCTGACTGCTTTGATTGCGGTCGGTATCGAATGCCCTGGGCACATCGATATCCAACGACACAATGCCACTGGATATGCGCTCGATCATGGCGCCCCAGTCGTCTCCCTGTGCATAGACTGGCGAGACACCGTAAAACGCCAGTATGATCGCGGCGCCGGCAGCGGCCAGGCCACTCACGCGGTTAGAGCCCAAGCCGATATCCAAAACTGGCTTCGAACTGATCATCCAGACCCGACGGGGTGAACTCATGATTTTGTGTACCCCGATGCGCAATTTTTATCGCCCCGAGCAAGGCCGCCAGTCGCCCGGTATCGTCCCAACTCATATCGTTTAACAAACCGTACAGCAAACCAGCCCGATAGGCATCGCCGCAACCGGTCGGATCCAGCAAGGCCGCGGCTTTAACCGCTGGTATCTCTGTACTTTGTCCGTTGGTGTAAATCAGTGAACCTTCGGCGCCCCGAGTAACAATCAGTGCCTTTACGCGCTGACTGATTTCACCCACACTCCAGCCGGTGCGTTCCTGCAGCATACGCCCTTCGTAATCATTGACTGCCACCCAACTGGCCTGCTCTATAAACGTGCGCAGATCGTCGCCGTCAAACATCGGCAACCCCTGACCGGGATCGAACACAAAAGGAATACCCGCTTCAGCAAACTGCCGGGCATGATCAATCATCCCCTGGCGACCGTCCGGCGAAATGATCCCCAGTTTGATACCGGCATCGGTGGGCACCGCATTGATGTGCGAATGATCCATGGCACCCGGATGAAACGCCGTAATCTGGTTGTCATCGAGATCGGTCGTGATATAGGCCTGTGCGGTGAAGCTGCCCGCCACCTGACTGATGTAGCGGCTGTCCAGCTGTTTGCTGAACAGCCAGTTCCGGTAATTATCAAAATCGTCGCCCACCGTCGCCATCGCGTACCCTGAGCCACCCAACATGCTCAGGTTGTAGGCGATGTTTCCCGCGCAGCCGCCAAACTCTTTGCGCATTTCTGGCACCAGAAACGCCACATTCAGAATATGTATCTGATCAGGAAGAATCTGCTCCTTGAAGCGGCCGGGAAACACCATAATGTTGTCGTAGGCCATAGAGCCACAAATCAGTGCAGACATTTAATCTCTCTTCCATGTCAAATCGGGTTGTTTTGCGGCGCGCACATCATCCAGGCGCCGCACGGGCATGTTTAGCGGCGCCTGCTTCACCGCATCAGCATCGTCATAGGCCTGCTGCCGTATATCAGCCATGGCGTGCACAAACGCATCCAGCGTCTGACGCGATTCCGACTCCGTCGGCTCGATCAGCAAGCACTCGGGCACCAGTAACGGAAAGTACGTTGTCGGCGCATGGAAACCATGATCCAGAAGCGCTTTGGCGAAATCCATCGCTGTCACGCCGGTATCGCGCGTGATCTGCTTTAGTGACACCACAAACTCATGACTGGCGCGACGCTCCGGATATGCCAGCGTAAAACCAGCCTCCTGCAGTCGCACCATCAGGTAATTGGCGTTGAGTACCGAAAAATCCGATACCCGCTGCATGCCCTTACTGCCGAGCATGCGCATGTACACATAGGCCCGCAACAGCACGCCCGCATTCCCCATAAATGCAGACAATCGGCCAATGCTCTGCGGACAAGTCGCTTCGGTTGCCCAGTAATAACCACCCTTGGTGTCATGCATCACGTAAGGGATCGGCAGAAACGGCCGCAGCTTCGCGCCGACGCCGACAGCGCCCGATCCGGGGCCGCCGCCACCGTGCGGGGTGGAAAAGGTTTTGTGCAGATTCACGTGGACTACGTCGAAGCCCATGGCGCCGGGCGCGGTCTTGCCAAGAATTGCATTGAGGTTGGCACCGTCGTAATAGAGTAAGCCACCGGCATCGTGCACAAGGGTAGCGATTTCTTTGATCTGCCGCTCGAACACCCCCAGCGTGGACGGGTTGGTCAGCATAATGCCGGCCGTTTGCGGTCCGACCACTGCCCTGAGTTTGTCGATGTCCAGATCGCCGTCGGCGCGCGTGGGCACTTCGACTACATCGCATCCGCACATTGTGGCAGTGGCGGGATTAGTACCGTGCGCTGCGTCGGGAACAATAATCTGCCGCCTCTCGGTATCGCCTCGCGCGTCGTGATACGCACGTATCATCGCCACGCCCGCGAATTCGCCTTGTGCGCCGGCCATGGGGGTCAGCGATACCGCGTTCATGCCGGTCGCCACCTCCAGCATTTGCTGCAGCTCGTAAAGGGTCTGCATAAAACCCTGGCCGTGCTCAACTGCCGCCAATGGATGACGCGCCAGAAACTGCGGCAACATAGCCAGCCGATTACACACCCGCGGGTTGTACTTCATGGTGCAGGAACCCAGCGGATAAAAATGCGTATCGATTGAAAAGTTCAGCTGCGACAAACGGGTATAGTGACGCACCACATCCAGCTCGGAAGCCGTCGGCAGCAGCGGGTCATCCTGCCGCAAAAAATCAGCCGGCAAATTCGGCTCACCGGCCGCGATCGGCGCAAAACCTTTACGACCCGCAGAGCGATACTCGAATATCAGTTGTTCGGTCATGCGGCCACCCCGAACACGTCGCTCATAACCGACGCATATGCCTTGATGTCTTCGGTGCCCCGCGTTTCGGTGGCGCAAACCAACAGCGTGTGGCCCAGCTCGGGATAATCCCGGCTCAAATCAAAACCGCCCAGCACACCCTGCTTTGACAGGGCATCCAGAACCGGTCCGACCGGACGATCCAGACGCAACGCGGCCTCATGAAAGTACGGCTGACCAAATGCGGGCGCGACCCCGGGCAATGCCGTCAAAGCCGCCACCAGACTGCCGGTATTGGCATTGCAGGACCGCGCGACCTCGCGCAACCCGGTAGCACCCATCAACGCCATGTAAATTGTGGCCGCGGTCGCAACCAGCCCCTGATTGGTGCATATATTAGACGTGGCGCGCGAGCGCCGGATGTGTTGCTCGCGAGCCTGCAGAGTCAGGGTAAACCCGGGCTTGCCATCAATATCGACCGTGCGCCCGACAATACGCCCTGGCATCTGACGGACAACCGCGGCGGCACACACCATGAACCCTATATAAGGGCCACCGGCCGATAGCGGCACACCCAGCGGCTGGCCTTCGCCACAGGCAATATCAGCGCCGTTGCTGCCCCACTGCCCGGGGGGCTTCAATAGCGCCAGCGAAGTCGGGTTGACCACGCCGATCATCAACGCGTTATTGGCATGTGCCCAGTCAGTAATGTGGTCTACCTGCTCCAGGGTGCCCAAAAAGCTGGGCTGCTGAACGGCAACGGCGGCATAGTCGCCGCCGAGACTCTGCAAAGCGGCAAGATCACAACAACCGTCTTGCAAAGGCAGCTCGACAAGGGTGATCCCCTGCCCCTTCAGCATGCCCGCGGCGACTTCGCGATAAACGGGGCTCAGGCTTCGGGCAACAAGAATCTTGCGCGACTTGTTGCGGCGGTTGGCGCGCACTGCCATCAGGCAGGCTTCTGCAAATGCAGTTGCGCCGTCGTACAACGATGCGTTCGACACATCGAGGCCGGTCAGGCTGGCCAGCATCGTCTGAAACTCGTAGATAACCTGCAGCGTGCCCTGACTGGCCTCGGCCTGATACGGCGTGTAGGCACTGTAAAACTCGCCGCGGGTGGCAATATCCCAGACCGCGGCCGGCACATAATGGTCATAAGCGCCCGCACCAATAAAACAAAGCGGTTCACCGTCAGCGCGGGCACGGCGCTGCATCAGCCGCGATATTTCCGCCTCACTGAGCGCCGGACCCACCGCATCCAGGCCGGCTATACGCAGCTCTGCGGGTATCTCTTCAAACAATTTATCCAGCGATGTCACGCCAATCGCGGCGAGCATTGCGGTTACATCGTCATCGGTATGGGGAATAAAGGGCACGCTCAGTCTTCCAGTTCAGCCAGATAGCGCTCGTAAGCTTCGGCGTCCATCATTTCATCAAGAACGGTGGCGTCTGTCGGACGCAGACGAAATATCCAGCCATCCTCATAAGGGCTGCTGTTAACCAGTTCCGGCTCATCGGCGAGCGCTTCGTTGACCTCCGTAACTTCGCCACTCAAGGGGCAGTAAACGTCACTGGCCGCTTTTACTGATTCCACCACGGCACAAGCGTCACCTTCCGCGAATTCCGCGCCGGTCTCCGGCACCTCTACAAACACCAGTTCGCCCAGCGCCGCCTGAGCATGATCGGTGATGCCTACGGTAACGTCGCCATCATCCTCGAGTCGCAACCATTCATGATCTTCCGTGAACAGCAACTGATCGGGCACTTCACTCATCTGACTATCTCCGCATTGTTACGACGCGTTTTACGCGACTGTTGTTATCGTGAACACTCGTCCGTGCTAACCGTTAATCAGAACGCGTCCGTTTTTGACAAAGGGCGGTTTGACAATTCTGGCCGGCACAACATTTTTACGTATTTCGACTTCGCAATGTTCATCACTTTTCGTCGGCACGCGCGCGAAAGCGATGGACTGTTCCATGCTGGGTGAAAACCCGCCGCTGGTAATTTCGCCCGGACCGGCAGATGTCTGAACCACCTGTCCTGCCCGCATGATGCCTCGACCTTCAAGCAACAAACCCACCAGCTTGTGGCTCGGGCCGGCTGCGCGCTGCGCTTCCAAAGCGCGGCGACCCATAAAATCGCGTTCCTCCGGCTCCCATGCCACCGTCCACGCGAGATTGCTTTCCAGCGGAGTGGTCTGCGTGGTCATGTCCTGACCGTATAAATTCAGCCCGGCTTCCAGGCGCAATGTGTCGCGCGCACCCAGACCGCAGGGCTGCACACCCGCAGCCCGCAACTCATCCCATAAAGTCAGCGCAGCGGTGGCGGTCAGGACAATCTCCCAGCCGTCCTCACCGGTGTAACCGGTTCGCGCAATAAAGTACTCACCGGGTGCATCGGGTTCAAACGATTCGAAACTGCCCAGATGCAGCGCATCGGCCCCGGCATGCGCGGGCAACAACGGGGCAGTCAGCTCACGCGCAGCCGGACCCTGCACCGCCAGCATCGCCAGTTCAGCGCGCTCCCGAATGGTCACGTCAAAACCGTCAGCGGTGCTGTGCATCCAGTCAAGATCGGCTTCGCGCGTTGCGGCGTTTACCACCATACGATATTCAGCGGGGCCGCGATTGTAGACGATCAGGTCATCGACCACGCCGCCGGTTTCATTCAGCATGCAACTGTATAAACCCTTGCCGACGGCAGGCAGGCGATCAATGTTGTTCGCCAGCAAATAGCGTAACCAAGGTCCCGCATCCGCCCCGCTGATATCCACAACCGTCATGTGCGACACGTCAAACATACCTGCTGACTGACGCACGGCATGATGCTCGTCAATTTGCGAACCGTAGTGCAACGGCATAGCCCAGCCGCCAAAATCGACGATTCTGGCACCCGCGGCCTTGTGCCGTTCGTACAATGCGGTTTGTTTCATCAACGAAAACCCGGAGCTAAAAAATTCCCGGCTTTATAACCCGGGAACAAATAAAAAGGGCGGCAGGATAAATCCTGCCGCCCCTCTGTCCGTGTACCTGAGAGATCGGGTTGGCAATGCGCCAACCGCACCCCTTCGGTGGACCGCCGAGCGGCCGCTCTCCAGAGTCGATTCAAACCCGCAATCCTTTATGCCTGAGCGTTTCCGAGCGAGTTGCGCCTTCGGCGGCCGCCAGTGAATCACGGCACTCTCACGCGGGTCTGGAAAATCGAGCAGGAATAATACCTGCTGAACCCGCAGCAGACTAGCCCCGGCCCACTGAACTCATCGCCCGCTCCGCAAAAAGAGCTTTCAGCGGCCGCACCCGATTTACCCAACCGAGGCCCGCACCGGCGAGGTTTGCCAACGGGGAAGTAAACAGTGCATTGAGTCCGTCCATGGCGCCCAGCACCAGGGCGTTGTCGCCCTTGCGTCGACGCTCATACCGCCTTAATACCAGCGGGTCGCCGGGATCCGCCCAAAGTGACCCCAAATGGCACCCCAGTTCTTCCGCCAGCACTGCCACGTCCCGAAAACCGAGATTCGCGCCCTGCCCTGCAAGCGGGTGCACTCGATGCGCGGCGTCACCGATCAGCGCAAAACGATGACCGGTATAAACGTCAGCATGATTGCGGACCAGCGGAAAGGCGACCCGCGGTGTGGTGCACTGAAGTTTTCCGAGCACATTGTCGAGCTGTTTTTCCAGCCGGCCGGCGAAATGCTCATCGGACAATGCCAGCAATTCCGCAGTACTGCTTTCCGGGTGCGACCACACCAAGGAACTGCGACCGTCCGCGAGCGGCAAAAGTGCGACAGGCCCGTCCGGCAAAAATTTCTGCCAGGCCGCATTGGCATGCGCCCGTTCACTGGCGAGATGGGCAACCAGCGCATTCTGGTGATAAGCCCGTTCCCGGCTCAGAATGCCCAGTTGCGCACGCACCATCGAATGCGCGCCGTCAGCACCCACCAGTAATCGTGCGCGCAATTCAACCGCCTCGCATTGCACTTCGCAGACTTCCGGAGTTTCGCGAATCGCCTTCACGGTCTGGGTAATCAACTGTATGTTCGCCGACCGACTGAGTTGTGCCCACAATGCTGCCCGCACCGCATGGTTCTCGACAATACTGCCGAGCGATGCAACACCCGATTCGGCGGCATCGAAGGTTAGCGCGTGCGAACCATCCGGTGCGCCATCCTGCCAGACATGCATGCGTTCGTATGGATGACAAACCGCTGCGGTGAGCTGCGACAAACACCCGGCCTCGGCCAGCAGCTCGAGCGATGCAGGCGACAATGCTGACACCCGCAAATCCAGCGGCGCAGCGTCCGCGCGCGGCGCCGGCGGTTGCGATTCAACCACGCCTATGGACAACGGTGTCTGGCGACCGGCGAAGCCCGGCCTGTCCAGCAACCGCGCGAGCAGCAGTCCGGCCATGCCGCCGCCGACAATCAGCACATCGAGGTGCACGGCAGATTTCGATACGCTCACAAGTCCAGCCCCCGCGCCAGACGGGTCATACGCCCGGACAAACCCATGGTGCGACGTGCCAGAGCCCGCTTTGCCACCGGTAACGTATCAAACAGAGCCATGCCAAGACCGCGGGCCACTCCTACCGTCTGTCCGGAACGCCCGAATAATCGGATCAGACCGTCCGTAAACGCTACCACGTTGCGTTGATCTTCACGCCTCCATTCGGCATAGGCCTGCAACACCGCATCGGCCCCGGGATCAAAACTGTGGTGTTCTGAACGTTGACCGGCGACGAGCACCTCCGCCAGGCTTGCTGCATCGCGCAGGCCCAGATTAAATCCCTGACCCGCAACCGGGTGCAAACCGTGCGCAGCATTACCAATCACGACAGCGCGCGCAGCCGTCAGTGCTTCCGTTTGCACGAGCGATAACGGATACGCGACACGCCGGCCGAGTTTTTTCAATCGGCCGAGTCGGAAGCCGATGCTCCGTTGCACCAACCGCAAAAATTCGGCATCACTCATTTGCAGGCACGTTTGCGCCTCGTCGTCAGCGCGCGCCAACACCACTGTGTAACAGCCGTCCTGCCCGGGCAGCAGCGCCAGGGGCCCTTTAGGCGTGAATCGTTCATAAGCGGTATGCCCGGCACGACGCGGGTCAACCTGCACATTGGCCACGACCGCCGTCTGACCGTACGCATGCTCACTGGAGCCGACGCCCAACGCCGCACGCAGTGCCGAACGTGCGCCGTCGGCCACAACCAGCAACCGGGTGCGCAGCGATTGGTCAGCTACCGCCGCGATACGCACGCCGGGTTGGTCATCGACAAGCGTTGTCGCTGACACCTGGCCCGGACAATAAACTTCGATATCTGCCAGTTCATCAACGCGGGCCCACAAGGCTCGGCCCAGATCCCGGCCGCGGATGACATACCCCAGCTCGGCAATGCCCTGCTCTTCAGCATCAATCAGAGCCGTACCAAAACGGCCCTGCTCGGAAACGTGAATTCTGCGGATAGGGAAAACACTGTCGACAATAGCCGGCCACAAACCCAGTTGCCGCAGCACCGCACAACTGCCATGCGACAAGGCAATGGTGCGATCGTCAAAACTGGGTTGCGCATCACTGTCGGGCGGCACCGCCTCGACCAAAGCCACCCGCAAGCCGCTGCCCGACAAGGCCAGAGCCAGACTGCCGCCCACCAGCCCGCCGCCGGCAATCACTGCATCGTAGTCGGACGAAGTTTGGACACTGTTTATCATGTGCTTTGATTCGCGGTGGGTCGCTATAGGGTAATCGGTTTACAGCACACAGATCAGCGACTGCCGATCAATTGCTCGAGTTCATCGGGGTGCGTCGGCAACGCACCAGTCAGCACCTCATTGCCATCGCGCGTCACCAGTACATCGTCCTCAATGCGTATGCCGGTATTGCGCCATTTGGCCGGAATGTTCCGCGCATTGGGTATGTAGAGACCCGGCTCCACCGTCAGTACCATGCCCGGCTCCAGCAACCGCCAGTGATCCGATACCTTGTAATCGCCGACATCATGCACGTCCATGCCCAGCCAGTGGCCAGTGCGGTGCATAAAAAAGCGTCGGTACTTGCCCTCGGCGATCAGCTTGCCGACATCGCCTTTCAGCAGACCAAGGCGCACCAGACCACGTGTAATCACCTTGACTGCTGCGTCATGTGGCTCATTCCAGTGTTTACCCGGACGAACTTGCTTGATAGCAGCATCATGCGCCTCCAGCACAATGTCATAAAGTGCCCGTTGTGCCGGTGAAAAACGTCCGTTGACCGGCCAGGTTCGTGTCACATCGGACGCATAACAATCGTACTCACAACCTACATCTGCGAGCACCAGATCGCCATCCTGCAATTCGGCATCGTTATCAACGTAATGCAACACGCAGCCATTGGCACCGCCGCCCACGATCGGCTGATAGGCGGTCTCTACCCCGTTGCGGCGAAACTCATG
Source organism: Gammaproteobacteria bacterium (assembly GCA_030426355.1). Lineage (GTDB taxonomy): Bacteria > Pseudomonadota > Gammaproteobacteria > Steroidobacterales. The sequence goes on along the minus strand of JAUHYQ010000007.1, from coordinate 75,938 downwards.
TTGATATTCCGCCTCAAGCTCATATTCCTGCATACCAGGGCGGCATGCGGCGATCGCCCGCCGATGTGCGTCCACCGTGATCCGCGCCGCTCTCTTCATGGCGCTTATTTCGGCCCGGCTCTTGTATAAGCGCAAGTCATGCAGCAGATGATCCAGGGCTATGAATTCATCGGGAGTATGTTGTCCAACACCCCGCATTGCGCGCAAATCAGCGATCCAGCCAAGCAAACGGGCGTCAAACTCGGGATGCGCGCCCATCGTGTAGTAGACACGTTCGCACTGACTGACGATGCCGGGCAGCACCTCGTCGATCTCATCAATGGCAAACGCTTCAGTGGCGCCATAGTCCCGCACAGCACCCTTCGGCGTGGCGCGCCTGCCATCCCAAAGCTCCCGCTCCGGATCACTGTTACGGCAAAACATCAGGAACTCCCCTGCAGCGCGGCCCGGCACCAGCACCGCAACCGCTTCCGGCTCATCAAAGCCGGTCAAATAGTGGAAATCACTGTCCTGCCGATAAGGGTATTCAACATCGCGGTTGCGCGTGCGCACCGGTGCCGCCGGCAATATGGCAATACTGCCCCTTCCCATCATGCGCATGATCGCGCGGCGGCGGCGGGTAAATTCTCCGACGTTCATGGCGTCCCGGTTCCGCGCTGACGCAGCCCGGCAGTCTCTTCATATACAAGCTGCACCGAAACCCGCACGTACTCCTCTAGTTCGGCATACGACTGCTCGGCCTCGTTGCCTTGATCCGCATCCGCACCTGCCCGCGTGATCTGACCAAAATCTTCGATAATCTCGCCCACATCGCCTGACTCCAGCGCATCGGCAAAGGGGCCCTGATCGGCTCCGCCCGCACTCGACAAACCGTGCATGAAACCATGACACCAATCGGCCAGCGCGGCCGCTCTGACGTCCAAAGCGGTATCGTCATCCGGCAGCAATAACTGAAAAGCCAGTTGCCCCGCCTCCAGTTTCAGCAGCGTCTCTGCAGCGAAGGTCTGCAGCCCTTTTACAGACTCCTGCAGGACAACATCGTCGTTGTCTCGGTATACACCAGCGCTGACATCATGCAGCCAGTCTTGCAGAGCAGCAGCACCGGAAAGGCAGGCACGGCCACAAAACGCCCCATGCGCTTCTGCAGGCTCCCAACTGGCGTTCAGCTTGTCCAACATCCGCCGGACGGTTCCAAAATCCGCTTTGTCCTCTGTTGTCACGTTCGATTTCTCGGAAATCGCCCTGTTTCGGGCATTTGAGGGTCGCCTATCCTAACACCGGCAATGTAATCCGCGTATTGACCGTGAAGCAATGCAGACACTATATTGGCTCCCATGTCTGAATCAGCCGATAACAACTTTGTAAAAGAACTCGCGCGACTCGAAAAACGACTCGATGAACTGGTCGTTATTTGCAGTCAACTGAAGGATGAGAACCGTTCACTTAAAGAGCGGCAGGATTCTCTGATTGCCGACCGTGCCACGTTGCTGCAAAAAAACGAACAGGTTCGGGCGCGAGTGGAAGCCATGATTAATCGCCTCAAAGCCATGGAGCAAGGCACATGACGCAAATGTATGCGCACGTTAACGTCAAAATACTCGACAAGGAGTATCAGGTCGCGTGTAAGGCCAGTGAGCGGGCTGACCTGCTCGACTCGGCAGAGCTGTTAAATTCCAAGATGCTGGAGATTCGCGACAGCGGAAAAGTCTCGGGTCTCGACAGAATCGCCATCATGGCGGCACTGAACCTGGCAAACGAATTAATGCAACTGCGGGATGTCGAGGAATCGCTGGAAAGCGATGCCGCAGTGCGGATACAGGCCATGCGGGAACGGGTTGAGTCGGCCCTGCAGTTCGGCCGGCAACTGGAAATATAGTACGCGGGCGGTTGCCACAGCCCGGCCTCGGTTTCAATTTGGCTCCTTCTGCGGTGTTCGATGCGAATCTGGAAGTCCCTCGACCCTAAATTTCAGATTGGGGTCGTCGCCTGTAGATAACTGTGTGCATTACCGCGCAAGCGGAAAGCCTGGGTTATCGCGGTTGACCCCACCTTTCGCTCTGGTTCGAGAGCGATGATTCGTGACGGCACATGCGGAAGGAGTCTCTTCATTTTATGAACGCGGATACGCAAGCGCTGCGCAGACAAATAAACGCCAAACGTCGCGCGCAATCCGCAGACAGCATCGCGGAAAGCTCGCTGGCTATTTGCAAAACCTTATGCGCGATGCAACCTTTTCGGCGCGCCAGGTCAATTGCGATTTATATGGCTGCCTTCGGCGAGGTAGATTGTGGCGCTTTCATGGGACAAATGATCGCGCGGGGAAAATCACTTTACGCCCCGATTTTGCGCAAAAATCGCCTTCTATTTGCGCCATTGCGCCCAGACACCCCCCTTCACACCAACCGTTTTGGTATCGCAGAACCGGTCTATAAAACTATCCAACTGCGAACGCCGTCACAGTTGGATGTCGTAATTACGCCACTGGTAGCGTTTGACGACGAACTCAACCGACTTGGCATGGGCGGTGGCTACTACGACCGCAGTTTCGCGTTCAAAAAACTTCGGCGACATTGGCGCCGCCCTCTTATGATTGGCTTGGGATATAGCTTTCAGCGAGTTGCGACGTTGTGCCCGCAATGCTGGGACGTGCCGCTCGATGTTGCGATTACAGAGAAAGAAAGTTACGGAAGTTGTTGATACAACGATTCTGACAGTATGAATTTAAAACCTTTAAGCCGGCTTTTTTGTGACGTGAATCGCAATCGAGGGCGGAATTCTCCCACCGGAAACTGCTCCAAAACGGATTTTTTCCGGTTCTAATAAATTTCTCAAAAAACCTGTACTTGCTGGAAATTTCCAAAAGCTTGTATATACTCGAACGCGGTTAACCCGACAATGGAGATATGCTATGGCAGCTCGAAAGAAAGTTTCCGCGAAGAAAAAATCTTCGGCGAAACGTAAGACGAAAAAGAAGGTAGCGCGTAAAAAGGTAGCCAAGAAGGCAACCAAAAAGAAGGCGAAGAAAAAAGTAGCCAAAAAGAAAGCTAAGAAAAAAGCTAAAAAGAAGGCCAAGAAAAAGGCTAAGAAAAAAGTAGCCAAAAAGAAGGCCAAAAAGAAGGCCAAAAAGAAGGCTAAGAAAAAGGCTAAAAAGAAAGCCAAGAAAAAGGCTAAGAAAAAAGTAGCCAAAAAGAAGGCTAAGAAAAAGGCGAAGAAGAAAGCCAGTAAAAAGGCTTCTTCGAAAAAAGCCTCGCGTAAAAAGAGCAGACGCAAAAAGAAGTAGTTCTGCTTAACGCGCAACCTGTTTAAGGTTGTAAAGAATGTGCCCGCCTAGTGCGGGCACATTCATTTGCGGATCACGATATCGGGATACAGGAACTCGCCGCAATGTGTACGGATGTATAATGCGGCTTTTACCGGGATCCGTCCGTATGCACCAGACAGAGAAAAAACGAGCCGCAGCGCTGGCAGCACTGGAGTATGTGGAAGATGGCTGCCTGCTGGGCGTTGGCACCGGATCCACGGTCAACTACTTCATCGATGCACTGCCGGAAATCCGGCATAAGATTGGCGCGCTGGTTGCCAGTTCCGAGGCCACGCGCGAACGTCTGGAAAAACACGGTTTTGAAGTTTCTGCCCTGGCCGAAACCGGCGATCTTGACCTCTATGTAGACGGTGCCGATGAAGCCAACAAACATTTTCATCTGATCAAGGGCGGCGGCGGTGCGCTCACCCGCGAGAAGGTACTGGCGGGCGCGTCGCGAAAATTTGTCTGCATCATCGATGACAGCAAAATGGTCGGCACGCTCGGCGCATTCCCCTTGCCTGTCGAAGTTATTCCAATGGCGCGGTCTTTTGTCTCGCGACGCTGCATAAAATTTCGCGGACAACCGGTATGGCGCGACGGGTTCGTTACGGATAACGGTAACGAAATTATCGATATTTACAATCTCCAGATTACCAACCCACTGGAGATGGAAGAACGCCTGAGCCGCATACCGGGGGTGGTTACGGTCGGGCTGTTCGCGCACCGGGGTGCCGACGTGTTAATCATTGCGGACGACAAAGAAGTCCGAACCCTGAAGAAATAGCAAACGCCGCGTAGTCAGTTCCCAGCCAATATAAAAAGGCCCCTGCTCTGAGGGGCCTTTTTATATTGGCTGGGGGACCAGGATTCGAACCTGGGTTGACGGAGTCAGAGTCCGTAGTCCTACCGCTAGACGATCCCCCAAATCCGATCCGTCCGTCCCGGTAACCGGGCTGTGGCGAACCCTTAGCGCTTCGAGTACTGCGTGGCGCGACGCGCTTTCCGCAGACCAACCTTCTTACGCTCAACCTCGCGTGCATCGCGGGTCACAAATCCGGCCTTACGCAACGGCGAACGCAGCGCTTCGTCATAGGCAATCAACGCACGGGTCAAACCGTGACGGATAGCACCGGCCTGTCCGGTGGTGCCACCACCGCTGACGGTGACGCTGATATCGAAATTACTTGCCAGATCGGTTTGCTCCAGCGGCTGACGCACCACCATGCGCGCGGTTTTACGACCAAAAAACGTGTCCAGCGGGCGCTGATTCACGGTGATGGTGCCGGTCCCGGGCCGCAGATAAACGCGGGCAGTGGAAGTTTTGCGGCGTCCTGTTCCGTAGTAAGTGTCGGTGCTCATTCGCTATCTCTGTGTGTCGTTAATCTGCAGTCAGATGTCTAAAGCCTGAGGCTGCTGGGCCTGATGCGTGTGCTCAGGACCCGGAAATACGCGCAGCTTCTTGATCATGGCGCGCCCCAACCGATTCTTTGGCAACATGCCCTTGACCGCCAACTCCAGCGCCTGCTCAGGGTGCGTTTGCAGCAGTGTTTCAAGGTTGGTGGATTTAAGGTTGCCGATATACCCCGTGTGCCGGTAATACATCTTGTCTTTCATTTTATTGCCGGTAACCCGGATGTGAGCGGCATTGACCACAACTATATGATCACCGGTATCCACGTGCGGCGTGAATTCGGCCTTGTGCTTGCCGCGCAGGCGGCTTGCCAGCTCTGAGGCCAGACGGCCCAGCGTTTTGTTAGTTGCGTCAACAACATACCAATCGCGCCTGACTTCTTCAGGCTTGGCAGATACGGTGGTTTTCATCGGTGTTCCTGGTGTGTTTTAAGCAGGGGCCTGTTGTTCTAATCACGTGTTTTCCACGTGTTTACAAGGGAAATTTCCCATTCCCACGCTTTTACCTGCAGCCCCTGCCGCAGAAAAGCGGTGCATTCTAGCTAACCGCCGGGCCGAATTCAACGGCCCTAACAACCTGAACACCGGCTCGAAACCCTGTCAGAACGAATAATCCAGCGTAATCGACGTCAGGGTGTCTTTTTTCTCGGTACCGACCGGCACATCGGTATTCTGCTTGACCGTGTAACCCACGGCCAGACTCAAACTGCCAATAAGCGAGGCCTTGACCTTGCTAACAGACTCCCAGAAGGTGTTGTCAGAAGCTGTGAATATATACAGTGTCTGATGGAAACTGGCGTTCTCGCTGAAATTCCAGGTGAAATCGCCGCCCAGCGTGCCGGCCGCGCCGTCCGTGCTTTCCGCAGGAACCAGCGGCGGGCCCGCAATTTCGGCACTGCGCTGCTTGGTATAGCCGGCACCCACTTCAAGGTTCAGCACAAATTCATCGCTGTTTAGAATGCGCCGACCGTAACCGACCGTCGCAAATGACTGACGCTCGTAACCGGAAAAGCGATCTTTATTCCAGTCCAGCGCCCCGAAAGCGTAGTCAAATTCATTGAAGTCGTATTTGCTCTTCCAGCCAGCTTTGTAGGCCTCGGCAGTAGCATCATTGTCCTTGCTTGCACCGTAGGCACGCGCCTTAAATTCGTGGGTCCATGGCTTAACTGTGTAGGCCACATCGAAATCCAGCTCTGCACTGGTATCGTCCGTATTACCACTTGACGACAGATAACCAAACGCCACACTGCCGGACCACGGGCCCTGCTCGTCTTCCGCAAAAGCGGTTCCGGTTACGCTGCAGGCCATTGCCAGCAACGCATAAGCTAAATTCCGCATAAATCTTTCCTCGTTCCTGATTGTCTTGATGAGTGCATCGAGCATGTCTTCAATTTCTTGACGCCCCGGGGCTTCACGCCGCGGCAGGGGCGCGTATCATACCGACTATGGCGGATCGAAACATCGGTTTTCTGGACAGACTGCTCAGCGAAGCAGACACCGCGCTGCGGACGGTGAAAAGCCGGCCGCGGGCCCGGCAACGCCGGCCCGATGCGGATGCCCAAAGCGAATTGGGCGCTGCTGCCAGCCAGCTGTCAGCGCGACTCATGCGCGTCAACCACTCAGGCGAAATTGCGGCCCAGGCGCTGTACCGTGGGCAAGCGCTGGTCGCCCGTGATTCGGCATTGCGCCGGGAATTGCTGCACGCGGCTGACGAAGAACACGATCACCTCGCCTGGTGTCAGAATCGCGCAGAAGAGCTTGGCGGACGAACCAGCTTACTGACACCGCTGTGGTATGCCGGGTCGTTTGTTATCGGTGCTGCAGCCGGACTGGCGGGCGACCGTTACAGCCTGGGCTTTCTCGATGAAACAGAACAACAGGTTGCGCAGCATCTGGACAGGCACCTGCAACGGCTGCCCGCTGCGGATGAAAACAGCCGCCGGATACTCACCCGTATGCAGGACGACGAACTTAAACACGCCCACCGCGCACGCGAACTCGGCGGCAAAACGTTGCCCACGCCCGTCAAGCGAGGCATGCGGCTACTTTCAAAAGTCATGACCAGCGTGTCTTTCAGACTTTAAATATTGTCTCCCGGCTTGCTCTTGCGGCTGTAAAGGGTTAAAACGGTGTCGGGTTATTTTACGGGTTATCGGGTGAGGGTTCAGACATGCCTACCAATGGAAAGGCGCTTAGTGATGTGCCGGCCATTAATCGTTTTCTGACGTACTGTCGAACGCGCACAGTACCGTCCAAACAAGTCATCATTCACGCCGGGGATGTGCCCGACAGTCTTTACTACATCATGCGCGGTTCTGTCGAAGTCATGATCGAAGATGAGGACGGCAACGAAATGGTCCTTGCCTATCTCAACAAGGGGCAATTCTTTGGCGAAATGGGGTTGTTCCATGATGAGCCTGCCCGCACCGCGTGGGTAAGAACCCGCGTGGAGTCAGAAATTGCAGAAATGACTTACCCGCGCTTCCGGCAAATTTCCAGCGAAAATCCAGGCCTGGTGTTTGAGCTGGCAACGCAGCTGGCTCTGCGACTGGATCGCACCAACCGTAAGCTCGGCGATCTGGCTTTTGTCGACGTTACCGGACGTGTGGCGCACGCCATTATGGATCTGTGCAACGAACCGGATGCGATGACGCACCCTGACGGCATGCAGATTAAGGTCAGCCGGCAGGAGCTCAGCCGACTGGTGGGTTGCTCGCGCGAAATGGCCGGCCGGGTACTGAAAGTTCTGGAAGAACAGGGCCTGGTATCAGCGAGTGGCAAAACCATAGTTGTTTACGGCGCCCGCTCCCAGCAACAGATTTCCGCGACAGCTGCTACGACTTAGTCAGCTCTGCGCGCATGGCCGAGATGGTTGCAGCGTAGTCATCGGTATTAAAAATAGCCGAGCCGGCGACGAACATATCGGCGCCGGCTTTGGCTATTTCGGCGATGTTATCAATCTTCACACCGCCGTCTATTTCCAGCCGCACGTCGCGTCCGCTTGCATCAATCAGCTTGCGCGCCGCGCGCAGCTTGTCGAGGCTGGAGCGAATAAAGCTCTGGCCACCAAAGCCCGGATTTACCGACATGATCAGAACCAGGTCGATTTCTTCCAGACAATGATTTAAATAATCGAGCGGCGTTGCCGGGTTGAATACCAGGCCGGGTTTACACCCTGCTTCGCGAATCAGGCCTATGGTGCGATGCACATGTTCGCTCGCCTCAGGGTGAAAACTGATGTAGTCAGCGCCCGCCGCTGCAAAATCGCCCACCAGACGATCCACCGGCTTCACCATCAGATGCACGTCGATCGGTGCAGTTACCCCGTGCTTGCGCAAGGCGTCACACACCAGCGGGCCGATGGTGAGGTTTGGGACGTAGTGATTATCCATCACATCGAAGTGCACCACGTCAGCGCCGGCCTGCAGCACGTGATCAACCTCTTCACCCAACCGAGCGAAATCGGCGGACAGGATCGAAGGGGCAATCAGATAGTTTGCTTTGCTCATGACGGAATGATCCGGGATTAGCGCGGCAGCAGCAAGTCCGAGCGCAAAAGACCATCCGCTGGCGACTGGGCAGGGATGCTTACTTGATACCGCGGTGATCCCGTATAGTCTCGTAAGCCGAGCGAATCTCTCGAGTGCGCTCTTCTGCCGCCTCTTTCATTGATTCCGGCAAGCCCTTGGCTACCAGTTTGTCCGGGTGATGCTGATTCATCAGGCGCCGGTAGGCGGTTTTGACGGCTTTATCGGATGCGTCACTGTTAATACCCAGCGCCTTGTAGGCTTGGTCGAGTTCGTCCGCGTGCGTAAAGCCGGGACGCTCACCGCGGGCGCCCTGACGAAAACTGAATTGCGCACGCAATACCGCTTCAAACTGCGCCATTTCAACCCGGCCCACACCAAGCCCCGCAGCCATACGCCACAGCAACTCGCGTTCAACGGCATTGATATTGCCCTTGCTAAGCACAAAGCCCATCAGAACTTCGAGAAAGTTACGCACCAGCGCCGGTTGCCCGCGGCAGACCTCCGCGAGTTCGGCGATCTGCCGATCGATCGGAAACCCCGGATCCTTGCCGCGCGAGAAAAAGTCGATAGCCGCACGCACGTCTTCCGGGCCGAGCCTGATCGCATGCATGTAGGAACGCGCGGCCTGGATCTCTGCCTCGGAGACGCGCCCGTCTGCCTTGGCCAGATGGCCCATAGCGGTAAATACGCTGGCGAAAAAAACCTGTTGCCGGCGCGCGTGCGAGGCTCGCGAAAACCCTCCAGAATCGCCACCCCCAGGCCGGTTCCCCGCAAAACCCCGGTCAAACTGATGGCCAATGGCCACGCCGATCAGGGCGCCCAGCAGAGACCCCTTGGACAGGAACAGGCCCGCCAAGCCGCCAATTAATTTTCCAATCCATCCGAACGAATTCATATGCGTTAGAATAACCCGCTTTCCCGACCGGCCTCTTACTGGTTAGTACTTTTATCAACCCGCCCATTGGAACCAGGCTGAGTCGTCAGCCAATCGGGCAATTATGGAAAGCGAACAACATGAACGATGCACTATTCGAATCAAACTTGTCAGGCCTTGACCGCATAAGTCAAGGCAAGGTCAGAGACATCTATGCGGTTGATGACCAGCGCCTGCTGATCGTGACATCCGATCGTTTGTCGGCGTTCGATGTAGTCCTGCCCGATCCGATCCCAGGCAAAGGCGAGGTGTTAACGCAAACCGCCAATTTCTGGTTTGCCCGCACCCGTGACATCGTTCCCAATCACCTTACCGGCATCGATCCGGCAGATATCATCGGTGCCGAAGCCGCTGCCCGCCTGGGAGACCGTGCCATTGTCGTCAAGCGACTGAAACCACTGCCGGTTGAAGCGGTTGTGCGCGGTTATCTGATCGGCTCGGGCTGGAAGGATTATCAAAAGACCGGTGCAGTCTGTGGCATCGCGCTGCCCGAAGGCCTGCAAATGGCTTCAAAACTGCCGGAGCCGATTTTCACCCCGGCGACCAAGGCGGCAGTCGGCGATCACGACGAGAACATCGACTTCGCTACCATGTGTAATTTAATCGGCACTGAGCTGGCCGAGAAAGTGCGTGACCTTTCCATCCGCATCTATCAGCACGGTGCGGATTACGCTCTCGAGCGCGGCATCATCATTGCTGACACCAAATTCGAGTTTGGCCTCGATGTCGACGGCACGCTGTATTTAATTGACGAAGTGCTGACTCCCGATTCCTCGCGCTTCTGGCCGGCGGATCAGTATCAGATAGGCATCAGCCCGCCCAGCTTCGACAAACAGTATGTGCGCGACTATCTGGAGACGCTGGACTGGGGCAAGACTGCGCCAGGTCCCAGATTGCCTGAGGACGTGATCAATAAAACGGCTGAGAAGTACAGGCAGGCATTGGAGCAGCTCACCGGCTAAATTATCGTCGGCACAGGTGTACAATTCCGGCCATCGCCACGATCGGCTGCTGCCATTGAATGACCTGAGCCAGAAAATCGAATCACTGCTCTGGACACCCAGAATCTATTCGCTGCATCCACTGCTGCGGTGGACAATTCGGGTGGTGCGTTTTTTTTACGCCATCCTGCGTGACGTGCTGACGACGACGTTGACGTTGCGCGCGATGGGGCTGGTATACATCACTATCATGTCCATTGTGCCGTTACTGGCGCTGGCCTTTTCTGCGCTGAAAGGCTTTGGCATTCATCGCTCTCGAGTCGAGCCCGCATTATTGAATCTGCTTGAGCCCATGGGTGACAAGGGCAAGGAACTGACGGCTCAACTCATAGGCTTCGTGGACAACGTGCAGGGTGGCCTGCTGGCGGGCGCCGGACTCGTGTTGCTAATCTACACCACTGTTTCCATGATCAAAAAAGTGGAGGACAGCCTCAACCACGTATGGCGTGTGGACAGTTCGCGCAGTTTTCTGCAGCGTTTTGGCGAATACCTGAGCGTGGTGCTGGTGGGTCCGCTGCTAATGGTCACCGCCGTCGGGCTGATTGCCACGGCCAGCAGCAACGTGCTGGTCGAAAGAGTGCTCACCATACAACCCTTCGGTGCGACTGCGGTGCTGCTGGGCAAGCTGATGCCGTATTTTCTGGTCAGCCTGGGATTTTCGCTCGCTTACTGGTTTATTCCGAACACTCGCGTCAAGTTTTCGGCCGCGCTGGTCGGCGGCCTGACAGGCGGCGTGTTGTGGGCCACCAGCGGGAAGTTTTTTGCGGCCTTTGTGGCAACCTCGACGCGCAACGTGGACATTTACGCTTCGTTTGCGGTCATTATTATTGCGCTGATGTGGCTCTATATTTCATGGCTGGTTCTGCTCATTGGCGCGCAGGCATCGTTCTACTTTCAGCATCCGGAATACAAACGCGTCGGCTACCGCAATCTGCGCGTCGGCAATGAACTCATTGAACAAATGGCGGTCAGCATGATGATGCTGGTTGCCGAAAACTTCCGGCAATCGGCCCAAAGGCTCAGCACCAATGGCGTGGCGGAAAAGATCGGCGTGCCTGGCATGCTCCTCTCCGATATACGGGACAGATTGTGCAAGGCCGGGCTGCTGGAAACCGGCAGTGAGGATCGATTGATGCCGGCGCGCGATCCGTCCCGCATCATGCTAAGCGATGTGCTCGCGGCAGTGCGCGGAGGCCACGACACGGATGTTTATCAGGGCGGCAACTGGCCCGAGCAGGTGAACAGCATATTCGCGCGTATCAATTCAGCCGCACAACCGGTCTTGCAAAATTGCAGCCTATACGATCTGCTGGATACGGCTCCGGCGAATGAAGCCGCTGCCCGCTAGCTACCTGCAAGTGTCATCCGGTCGATCAACACCGAGCCCGAACAAATGCTGCCGCGGCGGTCTGTATCTGTAGCAATAGCGACCATGCCACGGTACATCTCCAGTAAATTGCCACCCAGCGTGACTTCCTGCACGGGGAAGGCGATTTGGCCGTTCTCCACCCAGAACCCGGCGGCGCCTCGCGAATAATCACCGTTCACCGGATTCACGCCCTGCCCCATCAACTCAGTAACGACAAAACCAGTACCCATCTGTTCGATGAGGTCGGCATAACTGTCGCCGGTATGACTAACTATCAGATTATGCACACCACCCGCATTACCGGTGGATTCCAACCCCAGTTTGCGCGCGTAGTACGAAGCGAGCACATAGCCGCACAGCACACCGGAGCTGACAATCTCGCGCTGCGCAGTCGCCACGCCTTCATTATCAAATGGTGCGCTCGCTGCAGCGCGAAGCAAGTGAGGACTTTCAGTGAGCGTGATGTGTGGCGCAAAGATTTCCTGCCCTAGACTGTCGAGTAGAAAACTCGCGCGGCGGTATAGCGCTCCGCCACTCAAAGCGCTCAGCGCACTGCCAAACAAACCCCGCGCCAGCTTGGCAGGGTAAATAACCGGGGTAACGCGAGTGCCGAGCTTGCGCGCACCCAAACGCTCGACGGCGCTGCGTGCCGCCTGTCGTCCGATTATCTCGGGCGCAACCAGCTCGCCCGGATCGCGGGCCACGGTGTACTCATAGTCGCGCTGCATCTCCTGACCTGCGCTGGCTAACACCGAGCAGGACAAACTGTGCTGGCTGTCCGGATAGCCAGCCAGAAAACCGTGGCTGTTACCGTACACACGACAACCCTCGTGACGACTCACCGTTGCGCCTTCAGAATTCGTGATGCGCTTGTCTGCAGCCAAGGCCGCTGCTTCGCACTCAGTCGCCAGGGCGATCGCCTGATCGGCGTTCAGCTCCCAGTGATGGTACAGATCCAGATCCGGAAATTCGGTCGCCATACGCTCCGCATCAGCAAGCCCGGCAGCGGAATCTTCCGCCGCATAGCCCGCCAATGAACAGGCTTTGGCCACGGTTTGGTTAATCGACTCGGCGCGCATATCGGTAGTGCTGGCGCTGCCCTTGCGGTGACCAAAGTAAACGGTGACATCCAGGCCCTGATCGCGATGGTACTCCAGCGTCTCTACATCCTGCTGCCGGACGGTGACCGACAACCCTTCGCTATAACTGGCATCGACTTCAGCCTGACTGGCCCCAAGCGCCGCGGCTTTTTCCAGTGCGGCGGCGATAGTCAAGCGCAGCCGATCCTGCTGGTCTACTAAATCAACGGTGGACAAGGGCACTCCCGGCTGCAGATGGATCTATTTAGAAGGCGTGATTCTATACGAAGTTTGAAAGCGACGATGTTTACAAGCGAACCAGTCTCGGTAGAATCGGCGCATGGATATTCAAGTTGGCATCATCATGGGCTCGAAGTCGGACTGGACCATCATGTCCAATGTGTCCAAGACTCTCGAGAAGTTTGGCATTGGCAGCGAGAACCGGGTTATTTCGGCCCATCGCGCTCCTCATCTGCTTACTGAGTACTGTGAAAGCGCGCGTGATCGCGGGCTGAAGGTGCTGGTCTGCGGAGCAGGCCTTGCGGCGGCATTACCGGGGGTGGCGGCAGCACACACGTCGCTGCCGGTGCTTGGTGTGCCGCTGGATGCGGGTGGCTTCGGCGGGATGGATGCATTAATGGCGATCGTACAAATGCCACCGGGTGTCCCTGTGGGCACGCTGGCGGTGGGTAAACCCGGGGCTATCAATGCTGCAATACTGGCAGCGTCGATTCTGGCGGTCAGTGACGAAAAGGTGCGTGCAGCTCTGGATAACTTTCGCGCCCAACAGACGCAAGCCATCAAAGATACGCCGCCGCCGGATCAGGAATAAGGGTCAGTCCCTGGACGGCTTCTCGGTGCGAAAATCGCGACGCTTGAGGACGATGAACAGCCCCAGCACCAGACACGCGATACCGCCAAGCAGGCAAATCTCGGGCCAGTACCAATAGTTCAGATAGATAGAGGCGAGCAGCAAACCGATGCCTGCTACCAAATAAAAGAACGGTAGCGTTTCGTAAATCGGCTTAGTCAACCATATGCGTAGCATAGACCCGTTTATCCCACCACTGGGGTAACAACGTCAAGCGCCTGCACCCCAGATTTGCAAAAAAACCTGGTTAGCCGGCTACGCCGCCGACAGTCAGGCCATCAACGCGCAGCGTTGGCTGCCCAACCCCAACAGGCACAGACTGCCCGTCCTTGCCACACACACCGATACCACCGTCCAGCTCCAGATCGTCACCCACCATGGAAACCTGCGTCAGCACCGACGGCCCATCACCAATAAGCGTGGCGTCCTTAAGCGGTTTGCCGATGCGGCCGTTTTCGATCAGGTAGGTTTCACTGGTTGAGAACACAAATTTCCCGGACGTGATATCCACCTGGCCGCCTGCAAAATTGCGCGCATAAATGCCCTTCTTCACAGACGCAATGATTTCTTCGGGCTTGTGCGGCCCAGGCAACATGTATGTGTTGGTCATACGCGGCAACGGCAGATGCGCGAACGACTGCCGCCGGCCATTACCGGTCGGTGCCATGCCCATCAGGCGTGCATTCAATTTGTCCTGCATATAACCGACGAGCTTGCCGTTCTCGATCAGCATGGTGCGGTTGGTAGACGTGCCTTCGTCATCAATGTTGAGCGACCCGCGGCGACCTTGCAGCGTGCCGTCGTCCACCACCGTGCATAAGTCCGATGCCACCTTTTCGCCCATACGCCCGGCAAAGGCAGAGGTGCCTTTGCGGTTGAAATCACCCTCAAGGCCATGCCCGATGGCCTCATGCAATAGCACCCCGGGCCAGCCACTGCCCAATACCACCGTCATTTCACCGGCGGGAGCAGTTTCGGCTTCCAGGTTGACCAGCGCCTGGCGCACGGCCTCTCGACCGTATTCCAGACACCGATCGCCTTCGAGAAAGTATTCGTAGCCGCGGCGCCCGCCACCGCCGCTGTACCCCTGCTCGCGACGACCACCCTGCTCAACAATGACAGACACGTTAAGGCGGATCAGCGGACGCACGTCCGCAGCAAAAGTGCCATCGCTGCCGCAGACCAGAATAACTTCGTGCACCGCCGCAAGACTGGCGTTGACCTGCTTCACCCGTGGGTCCGCAGCGCGGGTTTCACGATCTACGCGCTGCAGCAGGTCGACTTTGGCATCGTCGCTGAGTGTGTTTAACGGGTCGATGGCCGGATACAGCCGCTGACCACCGCTGGGCTGCCAGGCGGCAACGCGGCCGGCTGCGCCCTGTCTGGCAATCGCACTCGCTGCATCCGATGCGGCCATTAGCGCCGGCACCAACAATTCGTCGGAATACGCGAAGCCCGTCTTCTCACCGGCCATCGCACGAACGCCCACGCCCTGGTCAATGCTGTGACTGCCCTCTTTGACGATACCGTCTTCCAGCGACCACCCTTCGTGGCGGCTGAACTGAAAGTAGAGATCAGCATGATCAACGCCGCCGGTAAGCATGCGGCCGAGCGCCTCATCCAGGTGATGCTCTTCCAGACCGGCGGGCACCAGCAAACTGCTTTTTGCGGCTTCAATTGCATCCATAGCGTTCTTTGTCATTCCGTGGTGGTTTCGGTATTTTCAGTGCCCGTCGCTTCCGTGCTCGTCGCTTCCGTTGGCTCGGCAGTATTATTCGGCGGATTAAGCAAATCCCTGATCGCGGCAATCTCCTCGGGCGACAGCGTGGGCAGCCGCTGCTCGCAATCGCCCAGCGCGGCGGTATCAAGCTGGCTGCGTTGCACTTTCTCTATCGCACTGTTTTCCCAGGAACCGCGAATCGTATAGTAACTCTCGCCGATACCGCTGAGGGGCTTTTTAAATATCTGCGACACCAGCAGCGCAGCAACGCCCACCGTGGGGCCACCGAGAAACGCAGCGGGGACCGGCATGAGGTTAGAAACGTGCGGTCGCACCACCGCCACCTGGTTGTAGTCCTGCGCATTGAGTCCGGTTCTTCCCACCAGTGCCATGTCGGCCACTTCGCCCTCCATGGCCAGATTGCAGGTCCAGGCATCGCCGAAGTCGATGCTGAAATCCCCCTCGATCTTGGAGAACTCCAGCTGATCTCGGGTCAGATCAGTAAAATCCAGCGCCAACCGCCGCGGCAACGAGGCGACACTTAGCAGGCCAAGAATACGCCCACCCCCGGACGATACCTCGTTGATATGTCCATCGCGAATCGACATTTTTAATTCGCCGGTGGACTCTTGCAGTGCTGCCATGCCCGGTGCGCCCTCCCACAGCAAGTCCGATATCAGGGTACCGCTGCGGGCACTGATCAGCGGCGCGAAGCCAAGGCGCTCGAGTGATTTCTGCACATCGCTACTGTAAAACTCGACGTGCACGCGACTGCGCTGGGCATTGCCTACCATCTGCCAGTCGCCAGAAAGCGTTGCATCAAAGCTAGGAGCGGTCAACTTGAGCTGGCGGGTTTCCAGGCCGTTGCCCGTGCTCGCCACTTCAATATCCAGACGCCCCAAGCGCATGCTGCCCAGAGCAAAATCATCCGCCGTGCCTCTGAAACCCGGCATGTTTAACGGTGTAACGGCATACTCATCGGAATCGGACGTCATATCCGCTGCCACCGGCTCGATAAGATACAGCCGTGCAAGCTCCGCGGTAATAATTGCGTCGCTGTCGATCTCGTACGGCACAGTAATACGACCCTCCAGCCACGGGCCGATGAGTTCCACGTCCCATTTGGAGCCGCCGAAATTGGCCCGCACATCGGTGTCTTCAAAACTGAACCCCAGTATGCGCAGATCACCGATCAGTAATTCCGCCGATTGAAAAAAATCCTGCCAGCGGCGACCGGACGACTGCGCCGTGCCCTGGTTTTGCGAGTTTTGCTCGCTTGAGCCTGCTGTTGACGCACCGGTAAATGCGGTGCGCCACTCTTCCATATCCAACCGGTCCACCGCTGCTGTCACCACCAGCGTTTCAGTGCCGGGCTCCCGTTTCACGACCGTGCCCATCTCCACCAGCCCGCCGGCCAGCCCCCAGCGACGTTGGGCCCGGCGAATATCCAGCTCAGCCCGCAAACCGCGCTCCAATGCCAACCGGACGCTAATCAGATTGGGGTCGGGGAACAGCACTTCGGCGTCGAAGTCCTCCTCACCAGCAGCATTCTTATTCAATGGATAAGGCAGGCTGCTGGCTATACCGTCCAGATCCGAATGGACCAGCAGCCTGAAAGGCTCACTGCCAGCGCGTATGGCCGGGAACATAGCGGATGCTTTAAACCGCGACCGCCCGTCGACAACGCCCAGGTCGGGCAACGCCAATTCAGTTCTGAGACGTGAGTAGGGGAAACTCCCACTCACCGAAGCCCGATGACTAAAATTGGCATCAGCAGCAGAATTCGACTCGATCTGAACAACCACCGGCTCATCCAAAAGCATACCGTTCAGTTCGTCGGCAGTTACATAAAAGCGGTCGATACTCAAATCACCACTGAGTTTGGAAAAGCGTGGCGTCAGACTGATCAGCCAGGCCGATACATCGCGAACTTTCACCGTGCCCTGCAGCTGCCAGTTCTCGAGGTCGCGCACAGGAATTTGCAGGCTGATATCAACATCAGTCTGGCCCTCGGCCCGCACATCCGCAAAAACCCCACCCAGTTTTTTTGCCACCGGGGAGTTCTGCAAAAAGGCCACCATGTTCTCGGCGCGCGCCGGACCGCGGGCAGCAATCTCCACGACCGGCTGCCGCAGGTCGCTAATACGCGCATTGACGTTCTCAAAATTCATACCAGCGATGGTCAGAAGATTGTCCGTGCTGTACATGGACTCGTTATCAAAAATCAGATGCCCCGAAGCATCCTCGACCACCGGCCAACCGGGGCCGTATCGAAGACTGGCATCCTTGAACTCAATGTCGATATAAAAGCTGCCCTGATCGTCGCGGAATGGGAATTTTCGCAGCGGGCCTTTTAGGCGAAATTCGGTTTTATCCGACCGGCCTCCAAGCACAGCATCCTCTACCCAATTGATGACCTGGAGCGGCAGCATATTGGGCAGGTACCGAACAGCCTGGGTGGCGTCCTCCATGCTTGCCTCGGCGGTTAAATCAATCATCGGATTGCGCCATTCGGTATCCGATACCAATTCCAGCGAAGCCGTGCCCCCGCCGTCCGGTGTCTGCACATTCAAATCACTGACGATCAGCCGAAACGTCTCGTCGCCGGTGCGCCAGAGAGCAACCCCTTCCAACGAGTCGACCGGCAGCGACTCTCTGAATAAATAGCCCCAACCGAGGCGCGCATCTTGCGTCGCAAGCAGCACCGACCCGCCCGTTTGATCGCCTTTGATCTCGCCGGTCAGACCCGCCACATCAATTTCGCGCGCCAGCGATTGATAGCCAAGATTGTCGAAATCGGTCCGAAATTTGTAATCCCGCAACTTACCGGCCAGCAGCTCAATTTCGCCTTCCGTACGCCAGACATCGCCGCTAAAGGAGCCGTGCACACCCGCTTCAGCAAGCTGTTTACCCGCAAAAGCCTCCAGAAACGGCATGACATCCTGCAACCGGACAAATGCAACATTGGCAACCAGTTGTGTACTCTGCTCCGGTGTTTCGCTGTAGCGTGCGGCAAATTCGGTTGCAGGCCAGCGCCGGCCATCCCGGATCACACTTATTTCGCTGCCCTCCGCCAGCCACCCGTCGGCTTGCCGCTGCCAGAGACCGTTGCCTGCGAGCTTGTCGTAAACCACCGGCTCACCTTCCGGCTGGGCCAATATCAACTGATCTATGTCGGCCGTAGCTTCGACCCGAACCGGACGCTTGCCGCGAAATTCCACCGATGCTTCCGCTGTACCCTCGCTATCAATTACCGGCGCGTTCGTGATCGCCGCCAGTTTCAACCAGCGATCGAGCCGGAAGTCCTCCGCCCGCAACTGCAACCGCCAGTACTGCGTATCGGCCAGTTGCCCTGCATCACGAAACAGTTGCAACGGAATTGAACCGATCAATTCCAGCCTGCGGCTCAAACCCGGATCGGGCCGGATATCCGCTTCTACATCGACAATATCGTCATCGAGCACGGCGATTAACTGCCGGACCTCGGCATCAACCTCGTCTATGCCGCGTTTTAAATCGCGGAAAGTGACACGAATATCCTCAAGACTCAGGCGCACTTCCGTGAGCAAAGTTCGCTGATCCTGATTGCCCACATAGTCCGACCAGGGTCGGCCTTGCAGGTGAATCTCGCCGTCGGGAGAAATTTCAATGTCAACCTGCAACCCGTCCACGTGTATAAGCGACGGAACCCACTTGCGAGCGGCCAGTAATTCATAGACGTCTATGGCCACAGAAATCTCATCGGCGGCAAAAGCCGGCGAGCCGTCTGGCCATTGAACCGTGGCGCCGGCAAGGCGCAGTTCGGGGCCATACAGTGACACACCTGCGCTCAGCAATTCGAAATCGACCATAAAGCCGCTGGCATCAAGCGCAGCCTGCCTGATGTCATCGGCAAAACGCGGCACTTCGGGCAACAACAAGCGAGCCACGCCGACCAGCAGTGCAAGCACCATGACAAGCACTGCTGCCGCACGCGCTGTCCACAAGCCCAGGGTTTTAAAAAAGCTTCGCATTGAGTTACATCGGCACTACTTCGAACGCATCGTGGGAATACATGTTTTGCGCCTGCAGACGCAACGGCCGGCCTGTCAGTTCTTCGAGTTCGGCCAGCGGTCCTGACTCCTCATCGAGCAGTAACTCCACGACATCGTCATGCGCCAGCACAACCAGTTCGCCAAACGGAAATTGTCGATGCTGCCGCAGTATCTCGCGAAAAATTTCATAACAAACGGTTTCTGCCGTCTTGACATGGCCACGACCATTGCAGGCCATGCAGGGTTCGCACAGCACGTGCTCCAGACTTTCGCGGGTTCGTTTGCGGGTCATCTCCACCAGACCAAGGGGAGAAACGTGCGCAATCTGATTGCGTGCGCGATCCGAAGCAAGCGCTGTTTCGAAAGCCGCCATCACTTGTTGGCGATGGTTCTCGGATTGCATGTCGATAAAATCGACAATTATGATTCCGCCCAGATTGCGCAGTCGTAATTGCCGGGCAATGGCCGTCGCCGCCTCAAGATTGGTGCGAAAAATGGTTTCTTCCAGATTGGTGTGCCCGACGTAGCCGCCCGTGTTGACGTCTATCGTGCTCATCGCTTCGGTCTGCTCGATGATCAGGTAGCCGCCCGACTTGAGACTTACTTTGTGCCCCAAGGCTTTGTCCACCTCGTCATCAATCGCATATAAGTCAAAGATGGGGCGACGCCCTTCGTAGAGCTCGATAACCGGACTCAGCTGGGGCATAAACTCTTCAGCAAAATCACGCATGCTTTTTAGACATGCCTCGGAGTCAACCCGGACCCGCTCGATCTGGTGATGCGCCAGATCACGCAGGGCACGGACCGCCAGGGGCAGATCGGCATGAATCTTGGTGACACCGGAACTTTCTGCGTCATTGCGGCATATGCGTTTCCATAGCTTGCCGAGAAACTGCACATCGGCGGCCAATGCCTCGCTGCCAGAGCCCTCTGCAACGGTGCGCAGGATGTACCCGTGGGGCGAATCAGCCGGCAGCAAATTGCTCAACATTGAGCGCAAGCGCTCGCGTTCAGCGTCATCTTCTATACGCGAAGAAATACCTATCCCGGGCCGATTCGGCAGTAACACAAGGTAACGCGACGGAATCGCGATGTAAGTCGTCAGGCGTGCACCCTTGGTACCGAGTGGTTCTTTTAATATCTGCACCAGCAACTGATCGCCTTCTCTAAGCAATTGCCGTATATCAGGGACGGGTTCGCCGACAGCCGCTCCAGGGTGCTGAATATCGGAAGCATGCAAAAAAGCGGTGCGGGCAAGGCCCACATCAACGAATGCAGCCTGCATACCTGGCAATACCCGCGACACCCGGCCTTTGTAGATATTGCCGAGCAAGCCGCTGCGGGAAGAGCGCTCGACAATCAACTCCTGCAATACGCCGTCGCGCAGCACAGCGGCACGAACTTCGCGCGGCGTTGAATTAATGAGTATTTCTTCTTTCATGCCTGTCCGATACCCGGTATCGGTCCGTAACCTTTCTGATTAAGCAGTTCCGCTGTTTCATACAACGGCAGCCCGACCACGCCACTGTAACTTCCGCGGATTTCGCTGATAAAACACGCTGCGAGACCCTGAATAGCGTAACCGCCCGCTTTGTCGGCGGGTTCGCCAGTCTGCCAGTATGCATCGGCCTCTGCTGCGCTGATTGCCCTGAACGCCACCTCAGTGCTGCTCAGTCGCTCCGCACTGCCGGCAGCATCAACCAGCGCCACTGCGCTCAGCACCCGGTGCACACGGCCTGACAGCGCTGCGAGCATCGCCCGTGCCTCGTCGCGGTCGGCGGGCTTGCCCAGTATGCGTCCGTCAATGACCACGGTTGTGTCGCAGCCCAGGACGGCGACGTTTGTGTCCGCCCGGTTGAATCCCGCCTGCGCTTTGGTCAGCGCCATGCGCCGGACATAGTCTTCGGGATCCTCACCGGGATGCGCTCGCTCATCGATATCCATGGGTGCCACACTGAATCTGACCCCAAGAACGGCCAGCAATTCCCTGCGCCTGGGCGATGCCGAAGCAAGCACCAGCTCGCTGTGTGCGGAATTCAGTTCAGTCATTAATCGCGATGATACGGATGACCCTGTAACAGCGTCCACGCCCGGTAGATCTGTTCGGCCAGAATGATCCGGACCAGCGGATGCGGCAACGTGAGGGCCGACAGCGACCAGACCTGGTCGGCAGCTTGTTTGCAGCGGTCGTCCAGGCCATCCGCGCCCCCCACCAGCAGGGCTACCCGAGAATAGTTGTCCAGCCAGTCTTGCAGATGGTCGGCCAGCCCCGTCGACGAGCAGCCGCTGCCGCGCTCATCCAGCGCCACCGTATAATCGGCCGCCCGGGCTGCCTTCAGCAGAGCCTCGGCCTCCTTGTGTTTGATCATTTCCACGGTGCTTCCCGCACTGCGCTGCGCTGCCGGGATTTCCCGGAAGCTGCAATCAATATGCCGCGGGAGCCGCCGGAGATAGTCTTCCACGCCCTGATTCACCCAGGCAGGCATGCGGGTACCGACAGCAAGAATCTGAATGCGCATAGCTTTTCCACGCCGTAAAAACTGGACAGGCCCTTCGCGAAAGGCAAGCGGTCAGTTACCGGCGGACTCCCGTTCAACGACCGGTCGCATCGTCCACAGGTCTTCAAGCTTGTAGAACTCGCGGGTGCGGGGCTGCATCACGTGTACCACGACATCGTTAAGATCGATGAGCACCCACTCACCGGCCTCCTGACCTTCGACCCCCAGCGGCGTGTATCCCGCCTGCTTTACGTTTTGTATCAACTTGTCGGACAAAGAACGCACGTGGCGATCAGACGTGCCGCTCGCGAGCAAAAAATAATCCGTGACTGATGTCATATCGCGGACATCGAATACACGGACATCACGAGCCTTTAAATCTTCGAGCGATGTTTGTGCGAGTTCCAGCAAGTCCTCGCTATGCATAAGTGCTCTTCTCCTGTTTGGGGTGACCGGAGTAGCAACCGGACTCGATTGCAATACTCAGCGCTGCATCAGGCAGCAAAAAATCAGCAGACTGTCCGTCCGCCACGAGCGCCCGAATAGCCGAAGAAGAAATCTCCAGTTGGGTCACTTCGTGGATAAACAGGCAGCCGGAAGGCGTCGCGTGCAAATCGGCAACATCCGTGCACAGATGTTCGCTTACGAATTCGCCCAGCTCGCCCGATTGCGGGGGTTGCCAACCCGGTCGATGCGCCACCAGCAGGTGGGCCAGACGGGGCAGTTCTTCCCATCGATGCCAGCTCCCTAGCGAGAGAAATGCATCCATGCCCAGAATCATACACAAGCTGCGATCATTTTCTTCCGCCCGCAGCTCTTCAAGGGTCAAAACGCTCCACGACGGGCCCTCACGTTGCAGCTCGCGCGTGTCCACGCTGCACCACTGCATGCCCTGCAAAGCAGCATTCAGCATGGCTGTTCGGGTTTCTCCGCCGGCAATATGCGGCGGCCGGTGCGGCGGATTAGCGGACGGCACGAACCGCACTTCACCAAGACTATAGTGCGATCGGAGTTCCGCAGCCGTGCGCAAATGCCCGTAGTGCACGGGATCAAATGCACCGCCCATAATTGCCAGCGGGCCATTAGTCGTCATGCGCCCACCTCGGCACCGTATCGCTGATGACCCACTCAGTTACTCACCAGCACCGGATTGCGTGGCTGTGCCATGCGCAACACCAGTTCCAGCAACGCACCCCATGATGAACCGTAGCGGGCACCCTTGACGGTTCTGTCCGTTTCGCCGGCACATCGAGCCAAACGCCTCACCGATGCTTCCGAATGCGCTCGCAGCGCCCGATTGTAAGCCGGTTGCCGCGCATTCCAGATACCGCATTTTTTGAACGCCGCGGCTGACTGATTGCCCGTTTGCAATTCCATCCATACATTGACCAGCGTCGATGCCTCACGCGTCAACGCCCAGCAAATCAACGCGTCGGCGGTACCTTCACGCCGCAAGCCAAACAGTATTCTCAATGCACGCTTAACGTCCTGCCCTACAGCTGCTTCGGCTAACTGAAAGACATTGAAGCGCGCTCCGTCTGCAACACTGTCCGCTATCTGCCCGGCAGTGACAGCCGCGCCGGGCATCAGCAACGCCAGGCGATCAAGCTCCTGCTGAGCTGCGAGCAAGTTACCCTCGGTGCGCGCAGCCAGCACCACTGCTGCCTCCCGATCAAGCGTCAAGCCGACTCGCGTAGCACGCATGCTAAGCCAACCGGGCAACTCGGCAGCTTCCGGATCCCACACGTCTATCCAGACGCCGGCTCTTTCCAGACTGGTGGCCCACTTAGCGGTCTTGCTGCGCTTGTCGAGTTTCGGCAGGTGAATCAGGTACAACGTGTCGGCTGCCGGACTGAGCGCCATATCGGTCAGCGCCGCACCGCCTTCCCGACCCGGCTTACCGTTGGGAATGCGCAGTTCAAATATCTTGCGGCTGGCAAAAAGTGACAGGTTATCGAGACCGGCAAAACACAGTTGCCAGTCAAACTGATTGGCGTTCGTCACCGCATGCGACTCACGCTCGGTAAAGCCCTGTGTGCGCGCCGCGCGCCTTATTGCATCGGCGTACTCACCCGTCATCAGCGGGTCATCACCGCAAATGACGTAGACGGGCGCGAGGCCTTTAGCTGCCGATAAATGATCTGCCAGTTTGTCGGAACGCAACTTCACAAGGATTTGTAAGCCGCCCAGTGTATGCACTCTTCTTCGAACAATATGGGCACGCCTGCGCGCACCGGATACACAAGGTCGCCCTCGGTGGTCACCAGCGCCTGCTCCAGAGGTTCACGAATCTCAATGCCGCCATGATTTCTGACCGAACCCGACTCAATTGCTTTATTGACACGTTCTAGCGCCACCTCATCCAACCGCTGCAAAGGACGGCGTGTAATAGGGCAACAAAGTATTTCCAGCAGTCTTCCGCTGAGTTTGGCGGGCATCAGCGCCTCCTGATCAATATCGTCTCGCGCGATTCAGAGGCCTATTCTACCCGACACCGGGACGATCCGAATTGTCAGCATCACTTTGATCCAGGGTGTGCGGGCCCACAGGCACCCGCCCCCACCAGCGGTAGACTTCGGGCACCGGGTCGTAGCCACTTCCGCCGAAAGGCTGACAGCGCCCGATCCGGCGCGCGGCCAGCCAACTGCCTCGTAAGGCGCCATAACGGTCAATGGCCTCTTCAGCGTAGGCTGAACAGGTGGGATGGTAGCGGCAGCGCGGCGGCAGCACCGGCGACAGCCAGCGTCGGTAAAAGCGGATCAGCCAGCGCACCGGGCTGCGTGTCCGCGAATAGCGTCGATCATGGCGTGCAAGCCGTTACTGCGGGTGGGGCTGAGGTGCTCGTCCAGACCGATGGCACCGATAAAGTCCGGGGCGGTGGCAACAATTTCCTGTGGCGTGCGACTGTTGTACACGCGCATCAGCACGGCAATCAGCCCGGACACAATTGCTGAATCACTGGTGGCCTCAAACTCAATTTTTTGCGGCGACCCGGCGGGTGACGATTCAATGGGGCGTAACCACACCTGCGACTGACAGCCGTGCAAACGAAATTCTTCCGTTTTGTATTGCTCGGGAAAAGCGGGCAGCTTGCGGCCTAAATCAATCAGGTACTGATACTTGTCCAGCCAGTTGTCGAACATCTGGAACTCTTCGATCAGCTCGGCCTGAGCCTGGGCAATGCCGGTCATGCTCAGTCTCCCGCCAGTCGCCACTGCGGGCCGTCGGCGCTGTCCTCAATCACCACGCCCATGCGGGTCAGTTCATCGCGTATGCGGTCAGCTTCCGCAAAATTTTTCTCGGCGCGCGCCTGGGTACGTTGCCGCAATAGCGCTTCCACGTGCTCCGCGTCAGGGCCGTCATTGTCGGCCGACACCGACCATGCTGCCGGATCGCCCTCAAGCAACCCCAGCACAGCGGCGCTGACGCGCAGCCGCTTTGCTGCCGTTACCGCCGCCGGGCCGTCACGATTAATTTCGCGCGCCAGTGCAAACAATGCCGCCAGAGCCCGTGGTGTGTTCAGGTCGTCATCCAGTGCCGCAACAAAATCGGCATCAAGCGCTTCCTCCTGCCAATCCTGCTCCCAACCGCTGACCTTGCGCAGCGCGTTATACAGTCGGCCAAGCTTGCGTCGCGACTCTGTCAGCACATCATCCGACCAATCCAGCGGCTGACGGTAATGCGCAGTCAGCAGTGCCAGACGCACGACTTCACCGGGCGTGTCCTGCAGCAAATCGTGCACCAGCACCACATTGCCAAGCGACTTGGACATCTTGGTGTGATCAACGTTAACAAAACCGTTGTGCACCCAGTAACGCGCAAACACTTCGCCGTTATGCGCGCAGGTGCTCTGCGCAATTTCGTTTTCATGATGCGGAAATATCAAGTCGTTGCCGCCACCGTGTATATCAATACTGCGGCCCAGATGTTTTTCTGCCATCGCCGAGCATTCGATGTGCCACCCTGGCCTGCCGCGACCCCAGGGACTGTCCCAACCGGGTTGGTCCGCCGATGAGGGCTTCCATAAGACAAAGTCGCCGGCATCCTCCTTGTAAGGAGCCACTTCTACCCGCGCGCCATCAATTAGCTGCCTGCGATCACGGCGCGACAGCTGGCCGTAGCCGGCGAAGGAAGACACCCTGAATAACACGTGCCCCTGTGCTGCGTAAGCATGCCCGGTGTCGATCAGATTAGTGATCATGGCAATCATTTCGGCCAGATGATGGGTCGCGTGCGGCTCCACGTCCGGCGGTCGCACACCCAGCGCGTCCATATCGGCGTGGTAATGATCAATGTGTCGCGCGGCAACGGTCGCGATGGATTCGCCGCTGGCCTCTGCCGCAGCGTTGATCTTGTCGTCCACATCGGTGATGTTGCGCACGTAAGTTACGTCATAGCGCAACCGCAGATAGCGGACCATAACGTCGAAAACGACGGCTGGACGAGCATTGCCAATGTGCGGCCGATTGTAAACCGTAGGCCCGCAAACATAGACGGATACCTGGCCGGGGGTAAGCGGCTCAAAAGTCTCTTTAGCGCGGGTCAGGGTGTTGTATAGCGTCAGGCTCACTGCAGCGTCCGGTTTTTTTAACAAACAAGTAGATAAACGAGAAATCAGTAGCGAAATCAGCGGGGTATGATACGTGGTTTTGCGGGTATAATCCGCCCCCGGTGCTCGCGCGCCGGGCATTTCCGCAGAGAGAACAAGAAGTTGGATTCAAAAGACATTTTCGGGCCGCGCGAAACGGTCGAACAGGTTGAAGAAGGCACCACGCTGGCACCGAAATTCGATGCCAATGGCCTGATTCCCGCCGTGACCACGGATTTCACGTCAGGTGAACTACTGATGCACGGCTACATGAATGCCGAGGCCCTGCGCCTGACCATCCTGACCGGTGAAGCGCATTACTTTAGCCGCAGTCGGCAAGCGATCTGGCACAAGGGTGCCACCAGCGGGCTGACACAAGCCGTTCGCGAGCTCAAGATTGATGATGATCAGGACTGCGTCTGGCTGCGCGTTGACGTGGCTGGCGGTGCCAGTTGCCATGTCGGGTATCGCTCTTGTTTTTACCGCACGGTACCCACCGGTGCCGCAGCAGCGGATGCTGCAGGGCCACTGCCGCTGGAATTCACCGAACACGAAAAAGTATTCGACCCGGAAGAAATGTATCCGGGCGTGCCTAATCCGACCAAGCTCTAATTCTGCACCGCTTTCGACTTGCGCTTCGGGTTGCGTTTTCGCGGTAGCCGCGACCATGCATATAAAAATTCGACGGTGCCAACAGCAATGAGCACATAACCACCAAGTTCAGCAAACTCCTCGGCTGCCACCTTGACGACACGCACATAGTTATCACCGAGGATGCCCTCCCACAACGCCCCGTGGCCAACGAGTTGAGCAAACGGCACGACTACTATGAAGCCACCCATAATCAGGGCCAGGCCGGCAGATGGCCAGGAGCGTTTCCAACCCTGCAGAAGCCCGGAACGATGCCGGATACCGTAGACCAGCGCAAACGATATGAGCAGAGCAAACAGCACCTGCCACAGGTTATCGACAACATAATAGTCCAGGAAAAAATCCAGCTCGCGGACCAGACACCCCAGCATCAGAAAGGTCAGCGAAATCGCCATCGGCCGGCGCAGACGATCACGCCCGGCAACCCAGGCGAAGCCCGCGGCAGAAAATAAAAGCAAAACATCCTGCATGAGCTCAACAGGCGAAAACTCACTGGTACGGCGGCCAATACCCGCTACCGCGCGATCAAAACCCAGACCGCCCGGTGTACGTGAAACAATGGCAATGATCAGTGTCATGCCCAGAAAAACGGCAAAGGTATAAGCCAGATAACGCAGCAGAACTTTTTGCATAACAATCTAGAGTCGCGACAACCGCTGGCGTACCCGACGCACCAATTCGGCTGCAATGGCTTCGCGCAACTCCTGCTCCTCCCGGTTCTTGCCCAGCACGAGCGTGGGGTCGTAAGTGTAGTCCTGACGCTTAACCAGCGTAGTCGATGGCAGAACTTCCACACCGTCATGCCAGACGGAATAAGTCACTGAATAGTACACGTCATATTCGGTAGGTACATTGCGACCGGAAACCGTGAGCACTTTCTGGCCGCTACGGTCCTCTTCTATTCGAATAACAGCTCCCGCGGCCACGACCGAATCCACGATGTCCACGCCGCCACGTTCCAGTGACTCCTCCAGCCCGCGATAAAACGGAGTGTAACGGTCACTGGCTTCGAGATACGTTGCTGCCATGAATTCCGGGTACGTAACCACGCCTTGCAACCGGAACCCGCATGCAGTTACTGCCGCAGCAATGACTGACAACAGCAATAAACGATGCAAGCGATCAAACCACGACATTAACCAGCTTCCCCGGCACCACGATAATTTTCCGAATTTCTTTATCGGCTATAAAACGTTGCACATTTTCATCGGCAAGGGCTGTTGCCTCGACAACATCTTTGGGCGTCTCCGGATCCAGCTCAATACGAGCACGCAGTTTGCCGTTGACCTGCACGACCAGGGTAATGCTGTCAGCCGCGCGTGCTGCCTCGTCGGCCGACGGCCAGGCCGCATCAATCACCGGCTGGCTATGCCCAAGTTGCAACCATAACGCGTGCGCCAGATGCGGCACGATGGGCGCCAGCAGCAGCACAATACTCTCCAGCGCCTCTTGCACCAGCACCCGATCACTGTCGTCAGACACCTCGTAGCGAGTGACCGCGTTGACCAACTCCATGGTCGCCGCAATGGCCGTATTAAAGGTATAGCGTCTGCCGACATCGTCGCTTACCTTGGCGATGGTGTCGTGCACCCTGCGGCGCAGTTCTTTCTGCGCACCCTGCAGGGTTTGCTGATCCGGGCGTTGTCCAGGCATCACGCCGACGGAGGCATGCACCTGCACGCGATCCCAAAGTCGCCGCAGAAAGCGATACGCGCCTTTCACGCCCTCATCAGACCACTCGAGTGACTGTTCGGGTGGTGCCGCAAACATGACAAACAGTCGCACCGTGTCCGCGCCATACTGATTAATCAATTCTTCGGGATCGACGGTGTTGCCCAGCGACTTGGACATTTTGGCCCCGTCTTTAAGCACCATCCCCTGCGTCAGTAACCGCTTGAACGGTTCATCTGATTCCACCAGGCCGGCATCGCGCAGCAGCTTGTGAAAAAAGCGCGCGTACAGCAGATGCAAAATCGCATGCTCGATACCGCCTATATAGAGATCAACTGGCAACCAGTGATTTGCCCGCTCATCAAGCATTCGATCGGCGGCATCAGGGCAACAAAATCGAGCGTAGTACCACGACGACTCCATAAAGGTGTCAAAGGTATCTGTCTCGCGCCGCGCTGCTTTACCCGTGGCGGAATCCACCGTATCCAGAAATTCGGGCATGGTCGTCAGCGGCGAGCCGGCTCCATCCAGCGTCACGTTCTCCGGCAGAACCACGGGCAGATCCTCATCGGCCACCGCACGCAGTTGGCCGTCGGTTTCGATCATGGGGATGGGTGCACCCCAGTATCGTTGCCGGGAAATCAACCAGTCACGCAGACGAAAGTTCACGCGGCGGCGGCCCACGCCGGCTGCCTCCAGATCGTCAGCGATGGCGTCAAAAGCCTCTGCCGAGTTAAGCCCGTCATATTTTCCGGAATTGACCAGCACGCCTTTTTCTACAAACGCCTGCTCCGCGAGATCACAGCCATTGACATCGTCAGCCGGCGCTATGACCTGACGCACGGGCAGTCCGTATGCACCGGCGAATTCGTAGTCTCGCTGATCATGGGCCGGCACGGCCATCACCGCGCCTGTGCCGTAGCCCATCAACACAAAGTTTGCGACCCAGACAGGAATCGGTTCGCCGCTGATCGGGTGCACTGCGTTAATGCCCAGCGCCATGCCCTTCTTGTCCATGGTTTCCACTACGGCTTCTGACACACCACTCTGCTGGCATTCGGCCAGAAAGGCCTTCAGCTCAGGCTTGTCTTTCGCCGCCGCAACGGCCAGCGGGTGCTCGGCAGCAACCGCCATGTAACTGACGCCCAGCAAGGTATCGGGACGTGTTGTATAGATGCGCAGTTTGTCGTCACGGCCTTCGATACCGAAATCCATTTCCAGGCCTTCAGAGCGGCCAATCCAGTTGCGTTGCATGATTTTGACGGGCTCAGGCCAATCCAAATCGTCAAGGTCGTGCAATAATTCATCCGCATAATCGGTGATTCTCAGAAACCACTGCGGGATCTCGCGGCGCTCAACCAGCGCGCCCGAGCGCCAGCCGCGGCCATCAATGACCTGCTCATTGGCAAGTACCGTCTGATCGACCGGATCCCAGTTCACCACTGCCATCTTTTTATAGGCCAGCCCTTTATCGAACAGACGGGTAAAAAACCACTGCTCCCAGCGGTAATAATCTTTGTCGCAGGTGGCCAACTCGCGTTTCCAGTCGTACGCAAAACCAAGGCTGCGCAACTGGCCACGCATATAGTCGATGTTCTCTCGTGTCCACCTCGCCGGCGGCAGACCGTGCTTCAGTGCGGCACCTTCAGCTGGCAGACCGAAAGCGTCCCAGCCCATCGGCTGCATGACGTTTTTGCCCAGCATACGCTGATAACGCGAGACCACATCACCGATGGTGTAATTCCGCACATGCCCCATGTGCAGGCGACCACTCGGATAAGGAAACATGCTCAGGCAATAAAACTTTTCCTTGTCGGTTTCTTCAACCGCCGTAAAGCAGCCATTGCTGTCCCAGAACTCTTGGGCAGCTTTTTCAATTTCCGTTGGGTTGTAGGGTGCCGCACTCACCGGCTGTCTCCGGGCAATTTCACAAGGCGGGCTAGGATACACCAGCGCGCGCGCCACGGCATGGCGCTTTAGGGGGCCGGCCTAATAACTTCGCCGCAGCTTCAGGGCCGGGGCCAGCAGAAATAACACGGCAAGACTGATGACGGGCCAGTTGCCAACTTTCACGTACGGCGTTGCGCCGGTATGCGGCCGCACTGTCGCTTCAAGCACGCCGGGGACGAACTGCGGGATCGTTTGCTCCACCTTGCCAAGGGGATTCACCACCGCAGTAATGCCGCTGTTGGTAGCGCGCAGCAAGAACCGGCCGGTTTCGCGAGCGCGCATCTGTCCAATTTGCAGATGCTGATGCGGCATGATGGTATCGCCGAACCAGGCATCGTTGCTGACGTTTACCAACAACTCCGCGCGCGGCAAAAAATCGATTTGTTCCGACCCAAACGCGAGTTCCCAGCAAATGGTAGCGGCCACCGGAACTCCCTTCGCCAGCAATGGTTCCTGCCAGCGCGGCCCGGGCGCAATATTTTCCGACGGCAAATTCATAATACGCAGCCAGCGGCGGGCAAAATCCGGCAATGGAAAATATTCGCCGAACATGACCAGATGCCGCTTGCGATAAAGGCCGGGCTCTGCACCAAGAGCCCATAAGGTATTGGCATACTCACCCCGCTCAACGTCGTAGTTCAGGATGCCGGTAAAAAGCTGTGTATCGCGTGCCCTCATTTCTTCGTTAACCTGAGCGGCATAGTCGGACACTTCAAACGGTAACGCTGGAATGGCCGCTTCCGGCCAGACAATCAGATCACGGTTTTGCATTTCAAGGCTTAACCGCAGGTAGAGATCCAGCGTGGGTTGTAATTGCGCGGCGGCCCATTTCACTTGCTGCGGGACCGCACCCTGCACCAGACCGACTTTAAAGTCGCGTCCGCTATCGCTCGTCCAGTAGCGCCCGTTCTGGGTTTGTAAAACCGCCAGCAACGCGACCACTGCAAATATCACGGCAACACGACTCCGCAATGTGCCCCGCACAGATGCATATATAAGCCCGCCGATTAGCACCGTTAGCCAGCTAACACCGTAAACACCCGTCACAGGTGCCAGTGCGCCCAGCGGCGTTTCAACCTGACCGTAGCCAATACTCAGGAAAGGGAAGCCGGTAAACACCCAGCCGCGCGCCCATTCGAACACCACCCAGACTGCCGGAAAGACCACCACCGGGCGATACCAATGGCCGGAGTGCGGCGTCAGACGCACCGTCGTGTAACCCGCAACTACAATGAATGCGGTGTTCGCCAGAATCATGCACAGCATCAGCAACACGGCGACCGGCGGCCACAAACCGCCCATGACATTCAGGCTGACGTACAACCAGTAAGTACCGGCAGCGAACAATCCCAATCCAAAGCACAGTGATCGCAGCGCCGCAGTGCGCGGATCAGCATGCGCCAGCAGAGCGATGAACGCGGCGATACACAGCGGTGCCAACCAGGGGAACGAAAACGGGGCGAACGACAATACCAGCGCGGCACCGGCCAGTGTTGCCAGGCCATAACTTGCGCGTCCGTTCACTCGCCAGCCAGTGCTACGTCTTCGCGAGATACTTCGATACGGTGAATGCGCCGGCGATCGGCCTGCGCCACCCGAAAGCGGAACCCGCCACTGCTGACCGCCTCACCACGCCGTGGCATGCGCCCCAGGGCTCCCATCACAAGTCCGCCAATGGTTTCGTACAAAGCATCGTCCAGCTGCGATTCAAAATATTCATTGAATTCGTCGATGCGAGTCAGGGCCATCACGTTCCAGTGATCACCGTGAGGTTCAATGTGGGCCGTTTCTTCCGGGTCGTGCTCGTCATCAATTTCGCCCACGATTTCTTCCAGCACGTCTTCGATAGTCAATAACCCGGAGGTGCCGCCGTATTCGTCCACCACAATGGCCATGTGATTACGGCTGCTGCGAAATTCCTGCAGCAGGGTGTCAAGCCTCTTGGATTCCGGAATAAAAGTTGCCGACCGCATGAATGTCGATAGCATCAAGTCAGCGCCTGGCGACTCAATACAGAATCGCAGCACGTCCTTGGCCAGCAAAATACCGACAACCTCGTCACGATCTTCGCCGATCACGGGAAAACGCGAGTGACCACATTCAATAATGGTGCGAAGTATTTGCGGGGTCGGGGACTCGTGATCAATGACCACCATCTGCGATCGGGGGATCATGACCTCCCGCACCTGCATCTGCGAAACCTGCAACACACCCTTAAGCATTCGCAGCTCTTGCTTTTCGAGAACCGCTGTCCAGCGCTTGTCATCCAGCAATTCAATCAGGTCTTCACGACTATCAGGCTCGCCTTTCAGTAACCTGCGTATGCGGGTGACCACACTCACGTCGTTGTCGCCCACGGATAAGTCTCGATTCATTGCCTAGTTTGACCCTTTACAACCTGCTGCCAATGCAGCCCCTATTATTGCTGTTTTAGCGCACCGGTTCACCATCAGGCTGCGTCATCCTGATAAGGGTCCGGCATGCCCAAACGCCCTAATATCGAGCGCTCCAGTGACTCCATGCGTTCGGCATCGGCATCGTCGGTATGATCGTAGCCCAATAAATGCAGCGTGCCATGCACGGTCAGATGAGCAATGTGCTGAGTCAGGGTCTTGCCCTGCTCCTCCGCCTCATCGCGGGCCACGCTCAGGCACAACACCAGATCACCCAACTCCGGCTCGTCCTGCTCCGTCTCCGGCAGTAGTGACGGCCCCGCCGGAAACGCCAGAATATTGGTGGGCGCGTCTTTACCCCGGTAATTATTGTTCAGTGCGGCGCTTTCTTGCGGGGACACAATACGGATACCGACAACACCGCTGGCCGGCATATCGCATTGCACCTGCGCCGACAGAGTAGCCGCAACCCACGCCGCAAAATCCGCGTAATCGGGACATATTTCACCCTGAGCATCAGTGGCAATTTGCAGGTTAACTTCTACGGTTGCTGGCTGCCCTGCGTTCACTGCTCGATTTCCGGATCCCATGCGTCGGCATCGAAACCCTCGTAGGCTTCGACAATCCGCTGAACCAATGAATGTCTGACGACATCGCGTGAAGTGAAAAAGCTGAACGAGACTCCGTCCACCTCGCGCAAAACCTTCAGAACGTGCCGCAAACCGGAGACCTGGTTTCGCGGCAAATCAATTTGCGTGATGTCGCCGGTTACGACTGCGCGCGAGCCGAAACCCATCCGCGTCAGAAACATTTTCATTTGCTCAACGGTGGTGTTCTGCGCTTCATCCAGAATGATAAAGCTCTCATTCAACGATCGACCCCGCATAAAGGCCAGCGGCGCAACTTCAATAATGTTCTTCTCGATAAGCCGAGCAACACGATCAAACCCGATCATTTCGTATAAGGCGTCGTACATGGGTCGCAAATAGGGATCCACTTTCTGCGACATATCGCCCGGAAGAAACCCAAGCCGCTCACCCGCCTCCACTGCCGGTCGGACCAGTACAATTCGCCGCACTTCCTCGCGGTCCAACGCTTCCACAGCACGGGCAACAGCCAGATAAGTCTTGCCGGTGCCGGCCGGACCGATACCAAAGCTAAGATCACTGTTGCGCAGGTTTGCCACATAAGCTTTCTGACTGGGGCCGCGCGCTTTGATTCGCACTCTTCGCGTCGCAATCACGCTATCCAGTTCGGCTTGCACCCCGGCGTGGCCTGGTGCTTGCTCATTAACGCTCGCGGGATTGTCGGCATCGGCCGATCCATTGGAATGATTCATAGCGGATTGATTCATAGCCGTCTCCTGCAGACACATATGCACGCGCCGGGAGTCGAGATTTTCATGGCTCGCCAGATCGTAAAGTTCGTGAATTACCTGCTCACCGAGCGTGGCGGCCTGCTGTGGGCCTACCACGCGAAAATGATTGCCGCGATTGCTGATGCGAACAGCCAGGCTTTTCTCAATCTGCCGGAGGTGCTCATCAAACTGGCCGCAGAGGTTCGCCAGCATGCGATTGTCGATGGGCTCCAAAAGGAATTCCCGGGTTTCGATGGCTGCGTTCAATAGCTAAACGATTTACGTCCTCGATTCACGTTTTAGCGCAGTTCATGCCGCTTCTGACTTCAGATGAAGCCGGCCACGCAAGGAATTTGGCAACGCCTCGGTCACCAGTACATTGACGAACTGCCCGATAACATCAGGATCGGCCTGAAAATTCACCCAGCGATTGTTTTCCGTCTTTCCGGCAACTTCGCGATCACTTTTTACCGATGCGCGCTCAACCAGCACTCTCTGAACCGAGCCCACCATGGACTCGCTGATTCGCATGGCCTGCGCGTTGATCCGCTCCTGCAGGCGCGCCAGGCGCGCCAGCTTTTCTTCGCGACTCACATCATCCGGAAACCCTGCTGCCGGAGTGCCCGGGCGGGGACTGTAAACAAAACTGAAGGACTGGTCGAAACCGATTTCGGCAACCAGATCCATCGTCGCTTCAAAATCACGCTCCGTCTCACCGGGGAACCCAACAATAATATCGGTGGACAGGGAGATATCAGGCCGCACTTCGCGCAAGCGGCGAATCTTTTGCTTATATTCAAGCGCCGTGTAACCGCGCTTCATCAGCGCCAGTATCCGATCGGAGCCGCTCTGCACCGGCAAATGCAGATAGTTGGCCAGTTTCGGCACATCAGCAAACGCCTCGATCAGACGATTACTGAATTCCAGAGGGTGCGAAGTCGTGTAGCGAATGCGTTCGATGCTATCAATCGCGGCAACATAATGAATAAGCGTGGCAAGATCGGCGATCTTGCCATCGTGTGTCTGACCGCGATAACCGTTCACATTCTGCCCGAGCAACGTGATTTCACGCACCCCGGCGCGCGCCAGCTTCACAATCTCGGCCACAACATCGTCCAGCGGCCTGCTGATCTCTTCACCGCGCGTGTAGGGAACGACACAAAAGCTGCAGTATTTGCTGCAACCTTCCATGACCGAAACGAACGCCGTCGGACCTTCCTTGCGTGGGGGCGGGAGATGATCAAATTTTTCGATTTCAGGAAAGCTGATATCGACCACGGAAGTACCGCCACTGCGCGCTGCTTCTATCATCGCGGGCAACCGATGCAAGGTCTGCGGACCAAACACCAAATCGACATAGGGAGCGCGCCTGGTAATGGCCTCCCCTTCCTGGCTGGCGACGCAACCGCCGACACCGATCACCAGGCCGGGGCGATCCTTTTTCCAGTGCTTCCAGCGCCCCAGTTGCGAAAACACCTTTTCCTGTGCTTTTTCGCGAACCGAGCAGGTGTTGAGCAGCAGCACGTCGGCATCTTCAGGTACGTCCGTGAGTTCCAGGCCATGACTTTCACGCAGCACGTCTACCATCTTGGTAGAGTCGTACTCGTTCATCTGACAACCGAAAGTCTTTATATAGAGTTTGCCTGGCATAACCAGGAACCGAATCCCTGTTTGTCCCCTTCGCAAAGAGGCCCCGTGGTGTGGTTAGACTGAATTCAGACTAGCGTATGAAGCCCATACTTTCCAGCTTAACCAGTATGCGCTGTGCGGCCAGATCAGGGCTCAGTTCTTCAGTCTTAATGACTACTTCGGGGTTCTCGGGCGCCTCGTAAGGGTCACTGATTCCGGTGAATTCCTTGATCTTGCCGGCACGTGCCGCCGCATACAGACCCTTACGATCACGCGCTTCGCAGGTTTCCAGGGTTGTCGCCACGTGCACTTCGATGAAGCCACCCAACGGCGCAATCATCTCGCGCACCTTGCGACGGGTGGCGGTATAAGGCGCAATGGGCGCGCAGATCGCGGCACCACCGTTCTTGGTGATTTCGCTGGCAACGTACCCGATACGGGTGATGTTCAGATCGCGGTGCTCTTTAGAGAAACCCAGCTCGCTGGACAGGTGTTTGCGAACATGATCGCCGTCGAGCAAGGTAACCGCGCGGCCACCTTCTTCGAGCAACTTCACCAACAACGCATTGGCAATAGTTGATTTGCCGCTACCTGACAATCCGGTAAAGAACACGGTAAAGCCCTGCTTGTGACGCGGCGGGTACGACTTGCGCAGCTCTTCAACCACTTTCGGGTAGGAGAACCACTCGGGAATTTCCAGGCCCTCTTCGAGGCGACGCCGGAATTCGGTGCCCGAAATACTCAATACGTTGTCCGTCTTCTCGGCTTCGTCCGCCAATATGTACTGCGCCTTGTTCTCGGCGTAGACCATCATCTTGAACGGCACCATCGAGATGTCCATTTCCTCTTCGTATTGCTGGAAGAGATCCTGCGCATCATAGGGGCCGTAGAACGGATTACCCTGCGAGTCATTACCGGGGCCGGCATGGTCGCGGCCGATAATAATGTGCGTACAGCCGTAGTTTTTGCGGATCAGGGCGTGCCACAGAGCTTCGCGCGGACCTGCCATGCGCATGGCAAGATTCAGCAGGCTCAGCGTGGTGGTCTGTTCCGGGTATTGCTCCAGCACGTGCTCATAGCAACGAACGCGCGTGTAGTGATCCACATCGCCCGGCTTGGTTAGCCCGACCACCGGCTGAATCAGCAGATTGGCTTCAACTTCTTTGGCCGCACGGAAGGTCAGTTCCTGGTGGGCGCGATGCAGCGGGTTACGTGTCTGGAAGGCGACAACTTTGCGCCAGCCCAGTTTGCGGAAACGACCGCGCATTTCTGCCGGCGTGTCACGCAGCAGTTTAAAATCGTAGTGGTTCGGGTACTGCACACCCTCAAGTTTGCCGCC
The DNA here is from genome assembly GCA_030426355.1 of Gammaproteobacteria bacterium. Taxonomy (GTDB): domain Bacteria; phylum Pseudomonadota; class Gammaproteobacteria; order Steroidobacterales. The sequence continues at coordinate 38,610 of JAUHYQ010000007.1, read as the reverse complement.
CACATAAACCGGACCGGCCGTGTTGTTCAGGTAATTGACTGCCGGGTGCGCTTTGTCTTCGCTACCGAAAACCTGGCGAGCTTCTTTGGCTTTGTCGGGCGTCCAGATATCGGAAACCGTCAGAATGGCGATGAGATCGTATTCAGCGTCGCGCAGGGCAATCTTCTCGCCAGCCTTGATACTGTCAGCAAATTCCTGACTGACATCCAGTGTAATGGGCATCGGCCATAGCACACCGCTGGCAAGGCGCATGTTGTCGACCACGCCGTCGTAATCCGCTTTATCGAGGAACCCTTCCAGAGGAGAAAACGCACCGTTCAAGATCAATTCGATATCGCACAACTGACGTGCGGTCAAATTCCAGGTCTTATAGTTTGCGGCATCTTTCTTCGCCTGCTCTGCGGCGCCTTCGCCCAGATATAGCTGCTTTAGTTCACCGCCGTGTGCTTCTTTGAATGCTCCCATGGGATGCGTCCTGATCTCTAATTTATTGTTAAAAGTGGTTGTCCGAAAAACAGCATCGGCGCACGCTCATTCCAGGCGATGCGCCGATAAATCCATTCGGGTTTTTGCCCCTGATTTCAGGGGCGCGTAAGGTATCACAGGCCCTGCAAATTGCTGATATTTAATTGTTATAAAGTGATTCTGAAGCCTTATTTTACGGCTGTCTGTGACGCAATTGGCATTTCTGTGAACTGGGTCTCAATCGGGTTGGGGTCGCTGCCGGCTCCTGCCGCTGAGCTAAAACGGGATGTCGTCTTCGACCGGCCCGCCGCCGCCCGCTGCTGCCATCCGCGGCGGCGCCATCTGCGACTCCGCAGGCGCCGACATACCGGAACCGCTGCCTTTGCTGTCCAGCATCTGCATCTCACGGGCTTCGACCTCAGTGGTGTAACGGTCATTGCCGTCACGATCCTGCCATTTGCGGGTTCTCAGCTTGCCCTCGATGTACACCTGCGAACCTTTGCGCAGGTACTCGCCGGCAATTTCCGCCAACCGACGAAACATAACGATCCGATGCCATTCGGTTTTTTCGACGTTTTCGTTGGATTGCTTGTCCTTCCAGGTTTCCGATGTGGCCAGACTGAAGTTGCAGACACAATCACCGCTCGGCATGTATTTGGTCTCCGGATCCTGTCCGAGCCTGCCCACCAAAATAACCTTGTTTACGCCTCGTGAAGCCATGCCACCACCTTTTCCGCGCCGCAATGCGGCTAATTCTTTAGTTTTATGAGCTGCCGGAGACCGCTGATTAGTCCGCCCCCGCAGATTCATCATTGTATGCGCTCAGCGCGGAAAAGCCACCCGGAAATCGCGGCCTTCCGCCCCGATTCTCTAGCAAGGTTAGCCAAATCTGCCCGCCGGGACGAAGGCAGCATCTGTAAGGCGAGTTGGGGTTCCGAGCCGCAAAGACGCTCCCCCGGCCCGGCGGCATAAAGGCGAGACGGAGGCTGCCTCGCCAAGGCGAGTTGGGGTTTCGAGCCACGAAAGGCGCTATATTAGTCGGTTCTTCGAACTTACCGTGCCGTCATGCAAAACATCAGTATCCGGGGTGCCCGGACCCACAACCTGCGCAACATCGACGTCGACCTGCCGCGCGACCGGCTGATCGTGATTACCGGGCTTTCGGGCTCGGGCAAGTCCTCGCTGGCCTTTGACACAATCTACGCCGAGGGCCAACGCCGCTATGTCGAATCGCTGTCGGCCTACGCGCGGCAGTTTCTGTCCATGATGGAAAAGCCCGATGTGGATCACATCGAAGGCTTGTCCCCGGCTATCTCCATCGAACAAAAATCCACCTCGCACAACCCGCGTTCAACCGTCGGCACGGTTACCGAAATTTATGATTACCTGCGGCTGCTCTATGCCCGCGCCGGCATACCGCGCTGTCCGAATCACGGCACCGACCTTACAGCGCAGACAGTCAGCCAGATGGTTGATCAGGTGCTTGCCATCGAAACCGGCACCAAACTGTTACTGCTGGCACCCGTGGTTCAGGAACGCAAAGGTGAACATCTGCAGTTATTTGCCGACCTGCGTGCACAGGGATTCGTGCGCGCTCGCATTAACGGCGAGGTTTACGAACTTGATGATCCGCCGAAACTGGATTTGCGCCGCAAGCACAATATCGACGTGGTGGTGGATCGCTTCAAGGTTCGCGACGACCTGCAATTGCGGCTGGCTGAATCCTTTGAGACCGCGCTCAAGCTCGCCGACGGTGTCGCAAAAATCGCCTGGATGGACGAAGCAGCCGGGGACAAGACCAAACCAGCCGAACTGGTGTTCTCGGACAAGTTTGCCTGCCCCGAGTGCGGCTATGCCATTGCCGAACTTGAACCGCGGCTGTTTTCCTTCAACAACCCGGTGGGGGCATGCCCGACCTGCGACGGCCTCGGCGTCAAACAGTTTTTTGACCCTTCGCGGGTGGTACGCAATCCGTCGCTCAGCCTGGCGGGCGGCGCTATTCGTGGTTGGGATCGCCGCAACTCTTACTACTCTCAGGTCATTCAATGTCTCGCCGATCATTTTGGTTTCGACATCGAAGTTGCTTACGACACGCTGACAAAGGACATTCAACAGATACTGTTGTACGGCTGCGAAGAAGAGGTTGATTTTGTTTACCGCAGCAGTCGCGGCACCAAATTCCGTCGTACCCATGCTTTTGAGGGCGTTATCCCGAATCTGGAACGCCGTTATCGTGAAACCGACTCGGGCACAGTGCGTGAAGAGCTGGCTAAATATCTGAGCATCCAACCGTGCCCGGATTGCGAGGGTACGCGCCTGAATCAGGCCGCCCGCAACGTGTTTATCAAACAACGCCCGCTGCCGGAAATAACGGCCTACTCCGTGGCCGACGCACTGGCATTTTTTGATGCACTGGACCTAGCCGGCGCGCGCGGCAAGATTGCTGAAAAGATTGTCAAAGAAATAGCTGAACGATTGCGCTTTCTGGCCGATGTCGGTCTTGAATACCTGGCACTGAATCGCAGCGCCGAAACACTGTCCGGCGGCGAAGCCCAGCGCATCAGGCTCGCAAGCCAGATTGGCTCGGGGCTGGTCGGCGTAATGTACATTCTGGATGAACCCTCCATCGGCCTGCACCAGCGGGACAACACCCGGCTGCTGAACACCCTGATTCGGCTGCGCGATCTGGGTAACACGGTCATGGTGGTCGAACACGATGAGGAAGCCATCATGGCGGCCGACTACGTGCTGGACCTCGGCCCCGGTGCCGGCGTTCATGGCGGCCGGATCGTGGCCGCGGGAACGCCTAAACAGGTGATGAAAGAACCCGCTTCGCTGACGGGCCAGTACTTGTCGGGCCGGCGCACCATAGAAGTTCCGCTTATGCGCGTGCCGATGAACCCGAAACAGGTGATTGCCATCCGCGGTGCTGCCGGCAACAACCTGAAGAACCTTGATGTGGATATACCCATTGGCCTGATGACGTGCGTGACGGGTGTATCCGGCTCCGGCAAATCCACCTTGATCAATGACACGCTCTATCGCAAGGCAGCTGAAGCCATTAACGGCAGCAGCGAACCCAGCGCACCGTGCCGCAGCATCAATGGCCTGAACCGGCTGGATCGCATTATTGATATCAGCCAAAGCCCCATAGGCCGCACGCCGCGCTCCAATCCCGCTACTTACACCGGCCTGTTCACGCCGATACGCGATCTGTTTGCGGGCACCCAGGAAGCCCGCTCGCGCGGCTACAAAGCCGGGCGCTTCAGTTTTAACGTCAAAGGCGGTCGCTGCGAAGCGTGTCAGGGCGACGGGGTAATCCGGGTGGAAATGCATTTTCTGCCCGACGTTTACGTACCGTGTGATGTCTGCAAGGGCGATCGCTACAACCGCGAAACGCTCGAAATTAAATACAAGGGCCGCAACATCAGCGAGGTGCTCGACATGACGGTCGAAGACGCGCTGCCCATGTTCAAAAACGTGCCGGTCATCGCGCGTAAACTGCAAACCTTACTGGACGTTGGCTTGAGTTATGTCCGCCTGGGCCAGAGCGCCACAACACTGTCCGGCGGCGAAGCACAGCGCGTCAAGCTGGCCAAAGAACTGTCCAAACGCGCCACCGGACAAACGCTGTACCTGCTGGACGAACCCACAACGGGACTGCACTTTTACGACATAGAGCAGTTACTGCGCGTGCTGCAAACGCTGCGCGATCAGGGCAACACCGTGGTGGTTATCGAGCACAACCTCGACGTTATTAAGACAGCCGACTGGATCATTGATCTGGGCCCGGAAGGTGGCGACGGCGGCGGCACGCTCGTTGCTATAGGCACACCGGAAGACGTCGCCGCAAACAAGGATTCTTATACCGGAGCATACCTGGCGCCGTTACTGAAAAAATCCGGCAGAAAAAAAGCCCGCGCCTGAATTTTTGGGGTCAGAGTAATTTTTGGGGTCAGAGTAAAATCCCGCCCCGTTAACTCCTTCAGCCTAACGCGGCAATCCCAACGGCCTCACGCACCCGCTTAATCAGCGCGAGGGAATGCTCGCGCGCCTTTTCTGCACCCGCTTTGAGCACCGCCTCAACGTATGCAGGATCGCTGGTGAGCTTCTCGTATTCGCCGCGCGGCCCCTCGAGGTGGGCATCCAGATATTCAAACAATTCCTGCTTGGCATCACCCCAGCTCATACCGGCTTCGAGTTTTTTACGATAGGCCGCAGTTTCATCCGCCGTGGCGAAAGCCTGGTAGATATCGAACAGCGTGCAATCGTCCGGATCCTTCGGCTCGCCCGGTTCGAGCGAATTGGTTTTGATTTTCATGACCAGCTTGCGCAGTTTTTTCGCGGGTTCAAACAGCGGGATGGTGTTGTCGTAACTTTTGCTCATCTTGCGGCCATCAAGGCCTGTCAAAACAGCCGTATCTTCACCCACCACTGCTTCCGGGATCACGAAGGTATCGCCGTAAATGTGGTTGAAACGCTGCGCAATGTCGCGGGCCATTTCCACGTGCTGGATCTGATCGCGGCCCACCGGCACTTTGTGCGCACTGAACATCAGGATGTCAGCGGCCATCAACACCGGGTACCCAAACAGTGCCATGGTGATGCCTTTGTCCGGATCATTGGAGCCGCTGTCTTCGTTTTCCTGCACCGCTGCCTTGTAGGCGTGGGCGCGGTTCATCAAGCCCTTGGCCGTGACACTGCTGATAATCCAGCTCAGCTCCGGTATCTCCGGAATATCTGACTGCCGATAAAACACGGCGCGGTCGGTATCCAGACCCAATGCCAGCCAGGTTGCTGCCACCGCCAGGCTGGACTCACGCAGTCTTGCCGGATCACGATTTTTTACCAGCGCATGATAGTCGGCCAGAAAATAAAACGAACGCACATCATCGGAATGACTGGACTCAATGGCAGGACGAATGGCGCCGACGTAATTGCCGAGGTGCGGGATACCGGTCGTGGTGATGCCGGTGAGTACAGTTTGTCTGGACGTAGGCTTAGTCATAATGGGGCGCAATCATAGCGCATCGTATGCCTTGCGACGCTCCATGGCCCGGTACTCAAGTTGATCCAGCACCGCTTTATTCAACCCCGCGACGGGCTTGAACTCCGTTCCCATGACCAGCGTTAGATCCGACTCAGGCCGGTACTCCGGCCATGACGGCAATGTCTTCCCCTTGAAGTTGCCGTTGGGATTGCCGTGCTTGGCCATGTTCAGCCAATAGCCGCGTACCGTATCACCCCAGGCCAGATCTTCTTCGCTGGGCGGAAACGCGGCAGCTTCCGGAGGCCGCTGATACTCCGGATGCTCTTTTATCTGCCCGAACACATAGGGCATTTCCAGCCCGTGAACTGAACCCGGAAACTCACCGCGAACAGCTGTCTGCTGATAATCCACCCGATAGATCCACGCCGGCGAACTGACGTTCGCCATTTGCTTGCCCAGATAACGCGTGGACGACCAGAACAGACCTTCCCCAAACCAGCGCTGCGACAGGCCAATCCGTGTCCACTGGTCATCGAACATGGCAAGATCTGCATCGGACATGCCATCGATCATCGCGCCACCGAGAAACCACTTCCCAATCAGGGGGATATTGGCGATCTGGTTCCATTCCCAGCTGTTGGCACCGCCTATATACGGCACGTTGTGCTGCTCGCCGCGCTCGAATACTTTCGCAAGGTCGTCGGTAACGACCCGGCCGTCCACCACCGGGTTAAACGGTATCTGGCCGGAATTCTGATACTCGATGATGTCCTGCCACGACAACGCACGCAAAGCCGCAACAATCTCCGCATCGCTCCCCTGGTTGATGCCGAAATGTTCTGCAAGCTCAGCGCCGACCTGTTCGCTCGATTTGCCGGTGGCGCCGCTGGGCGCCGTCTTACGATAATGCATGGTCCGGTCAATCAGAACGCCGCTGCCCTGAGCAATGGCTTTATGAAACAGCCCTTTCGATTGCGGTGTCGCCATTAAATAGTTGACCGACACGCCACCTGCCGAGTGACCGAATATCGTGACGTTGTTGGGGTCGCCGCCAAAACTGCTGATGTTTCGGTGCACCCATTCCAGCGCCGCTATCTGATCAAGAAGACCGTAGTTGGCCAGCGGCTCATCAGCTTGTAGCCTACTGAGTGCAGGGTGCGCAAAACGACCGAAGTAGCCCAACCGATAATTAATAAAGACCACCACAACGTCTTCACGGGCCAGCACTGTGCCGTTATAAAGTGGCATGGCATTCGCGCCGTACTGCATGTTGCCACCGTGAATATAGAACATGACCGGCAGCGGCCGGCTGCGATCTGCCGGCGCCCAGATGTTCAGGTTCAGACAATCCTCATCAATGCCGGCCGCAGCAATGGCATCGTTAACCCACGCCGCCTTGTATTTGCCGGTGGGTTGCGGGCACGCATGGCCCGCGGCTGTTGCGGCTCTGATGCCTTCCCACGGCTGAGCGGGTTGCGGCGGGCGCCAGCGCAGCTCACCCGCCGGCGCAGCGGCATAGGGCACCCCCAGAAATCGCATGATGCCGTCTTCGGCAACGCCTTCAAGATCACCACTGTCGATTTGCACCTGCACCGGTTCGGCTGCGGCCACAATGCCGCTTGCCAACAGGCCTGCCGTTGCAAATAACACCCGAATAGCCGTCATTAATCCGCGCTCTGCTCTCATCGCCTGACCCTCATTGGTTTATAGTCTGCTCATGTCGAGTAACGGCCTGAACAGTCTGCACTACTATAGCGAACACATTGCCGAGATGTGCAGACGCTATGACGATGCGCTCGAAAGAAGCGGGCGCACAGCTCTTGTCGTCGGCGCCGGCCGTCCACACGGAATTTTTCTCGACGATCAGCATTTGCCCTACAAAGCCAATCCCTATCTGCTGCAATGGGGCCCGCTGTCGGAGCACCCGGGCTCGGCATTGCTGATCCAGCACGGTAAAACGCCGCGTCTGTTGGTGCATGCGCCGGTGGATTACTGGCATCGTATTCCGCCGGTGCCCGAACTACTGATGCACAGCGGTCTGGAAATTGTCAGCCTCAGCAGCCAGAACGAAATAACCAAATCGCTGGCCGAAGCGATCCGGGGTTCGAGCGCTACCACGGCATTTATCGGCGAAACACTCTCACCGGATGACAGCTTTGGTATTGAGGCCGTTAACCCGCCCGAGCTGCTCGAATTACTCAATGAGTACCGAACAATCAAAACGCCCTGGGAAATCGCCAACCTGAAAGCAGCAAGCACGATCGGCGTGCAAGGGCACCTGGCCGCCGAGCAGTGCTTCAGGGGCGGCGGCAGTGAATATGAGATTCATCTGGCGTTTAGAGCCGCCTGCAATGCGACCGATGACGAAATGCCCTATCCCGCCATTGTGGCATTGAACGACCACGCCTCAACTCTCCACTATCAGCGCCTTGATCGAGACCGCGAAGCAAACCTGAGCCTGCTCATCGATGCCGGACACTCAGTTAATGGCTATGCGGCCGACATCACGCGCAGCCACTCGGACGACGCCGAATTCGGCTCGCTGATCGAAGCCATGCATGAACTGCAGCGCGGCTTGTGTGATGCGGCACTGCCGAATGTGGACTATCGCGAGCTGCATCATGCAGCGCATCTTGCGATCACCGCCTTGCTGATAGAAATCGGCGTCATCCACGCGACGCTTGAAGCGGCGCACGAAGCCGGTCTGTCACGCAGCTTCTTTCCGCACGGCCTCGGGCATTTTCTGGGGCTGAATGTGCACGACGTGGGTGCGCTCTACACACGGCGCCAGCCGGGTGAAAAAGTCAGGCCCGACGAAGACAAGCACCTGCGGCTGACACGCACGCTGGCACCGGGCAACGTTCTGACCATCGAACCCGGCATTTACTTCATTGATTCCCTGCTGGCGGATCTCAAACAGAAACCCTCATCAGCCATGGTTAACTGGCAGCGCGTTGAACAATTAAGGCCTTACGGCGGCATTCGCATCGAAGACAACCTGCATATAACCACCGATGGCAACGAAAACCTCACCCGCACCGCTTTTGCCAGCTTTGCCTAAGTGGGCGAGGCAGGCGAGACAATTTACATAATCGCTTGTGCCCGGCGCGGACGGCGCGTTCCGCGGCTATTCGTTTCAGCGGCCCGGATGGCATAGAATCTAGCACTAAACCGCCAGCACAGGGACTTAGTGCACTTTAAAGAGCGGCAAGGTAAAAATGCATCTGTCCCGATTTCCTATAGCTTTCATTCTGTGCTGCGTTGTTTGGTTAACGACGTCCGTGGCTTTTGCCCAGAGCCCCCAGGCCCTGACGGTCGAGCAGGATGCTTACATAAATGAAAACCAGCTCAACACTAACTTCGGGAACAGCGTCGATATTGTTGTGCACAACTACGGGCCCAAGATCGGTCTGGCACGGTTCGACCTCGCCGCGCTCGCCGGCGAAACCATCAGTGATGCGCGTCTGCGCTTTCGCCTGAACAACCTGAAGAACCCGGGCTCAATCAACCTGCAACTCATCACCCAGGCGTGGTCGGAAAGCACCGTCACCGCCGGTAATCAGCCAACGCACGGGGCCACGGTGCTCGTAATCCCGGTCACCATGGCTGATGCGGGGAATGTTGTGTCGGTGGATGTCACCGCGATTGTGCAGAACTGGGCAAACGGCTCACAAAGCAATCATGGCATGCGCCTGCAGACCGACGATGACCTCAAGGCAGAGATCGACAGCCTGAACTCGGCTGGCACCCCGATGGAATTGCTGGTCACCATCGACAGTGGCCCCCCGCCTCCGCCGGAACCCGTAACCACGCTGGACGTGGTGCAGGACAGTTTCATCATCGGCCTGCAGGCGGGCAACAACTTTGGCGCCAACAACACACTGGTGATCCACAACTACGGCCCGAAAATCGGGCTTGCGCAGTTCGATGTTGCGTCGCTATCGGGTGCGAACGTGACCGCTGCCGAGCTACGCATGGGCCTGCGCTCGATCAGAAGTGCCGGCACGATCAACCTGCAGTTACTTGAACAAAGCTGGTCTGAAGCAACCGTTACTTACGGTAACCAACCTTTGCACATCGGTACGGTGCAGTCAGTGCCGGTAACGGCGGCCGATGCCGGCACGATCGTGTCCGCTGATGTAACGGCCATCGTGCAAAGCTGGGTAAACGGTTCGCAGCCCAACTATGGCATCCGCCTGGAAACCGAGGACAGCATCAAGGCCGAGATTGACAGTCGGGAATCTTCCGGCACACCGATGCAACTGATTGTCACCACCACAGCCGGGCCACCGAACGAGCCGCCGGAACTGGTGCCGGTGGGAGCACACACGGTCACGGCCGGACAGTTGCTGGAGTTTACGGTCAGCGCAACCGATATCGATGACACCGTTCCGAGCTTGCAGGCGGACAACCTGCCCGGCTTTGCCACATCGGCGAGTTTTGTCGCCACCGGGGCCAACGGCACGTTTTCATGGACTCCAACGGCGGCGGATGTGGGCACCTACACAACGGTAACCTTCACGGCCATTGATGCAGATAACCCGTCCATAACCACAGCAGAAACCATCACGATCACCGTTACTGCAGCCGGTGGCGCACCGCCGGTCACGCTGAACGTGACCCAGGACAGTTACGTCAACGATCTTCAGCCCACTACCAACTTCGGCACGAACAGCGACGTGCTGGTGCACAACTATGGGCCCAAGTCCGGGCTGGTACAGTTTGATTTATCGTCATTGACCGGCACAGCGGTAAGCAGCGCAAGTCTCCGGCTCCGGCTGAACAACCTGAAAAACCCGGGCACCATAAATCTGCAAATCATTGATGAAGCCTGGTCGGAAGCGAACACAACCGGCGGCAATCAACCTGCGTACTCAAACACCGCCATCAGCATCCCGTTAACGCTGGCCGACGCAGGCAACGTGGTTGCCGTTGACGTCACCGGCATCGTGCAGGACTGGTATGACGGTACGCGCCCGAATTACGGTTTTCGCCTGCAGACCGATGACAACATCAAGGCCGAGATTGACAGCATGAACTCCGCGGGGACGCCGATGTTTCTGGCGGTCACCATGTTCAGCGGGCCGGCCAATGTCGCCCCCGAACTGGCGTTAATAGGGCCGCAATCCGTGGGGGAAAACGGCTCATTAACGATTAACCTCAGTGCGTCTGACCTCAACGACGACCCGCTAACCTTCAGCGCAACCGGTCTGCCGGCCTTCGCCGTCCTGAGCAACACCGGCCCGGGCGCGGCAACCATACAGGTCAACCCGGGGCCTAACGATTTTGGCACCTACGACATCACCGTCCAGGTCACGGACAACAGTTTCCCGCCGCTGAACGATCAAGAGACGTTCACACTGACAGTATTAGAAGTAAACCAGCCACCTACCGACATCAAGCTCAGTAACAATCAGGTATTCGACGGCATCCTCAACGGCAGCAGCATCGGCACCCTCAGCACCCAGGATGCCGATAACGGCGACACGCATAGTTACGTGCTCGATGACGATGCGGGCGGCCGTTTCACGCTCGGCGGGCTGTCCGGGAATGAATTACTCGTGCTGGACACCGCGCTGCTTGATTCCGCGCTCACAACCAGCCATGGCATTACAGTCACCGCGATGGATAGCGGAGGCCTGAATATAACCCGCAATTTCACCGTGGCCGTGGGCGCGAACAATGCTCCCGTGATTAACATCAGTTCGCACCTTGCCAATGAAGACGTCTCATCCGGCGGGTTCCTGCTGTCGGGTACCGTCACCGACGATTTCGGCGTCACGGGATTTACCGCTACTGTGTCGGATCCGCTGCTGGGTATCACCGTCAACAACAGGCCACTCGCAATCGCGAACGGCAGCGGCAACTGGAGCCTGATGGTATTTCCGGCTGACATCAGTCTCGGCGAAACGGTCACGGTATCTTTAAGCGCCATCGATGGTGCCGGCCAGACCGACAGCATTAACATCAACCTTGATGTTATCCCGATTGACCGTGCTGCCCGACATGCCATCAATCGCATCACTTTCGGCGCAACACCGGCGCTGCTCGACGTAGTCGAATCAATGGGTGCGCCCGCATTCATCGCGCAACAACTGAACCCGGCAGCGATAGACGATTCAGCTTTCGATGCCATGATGGCCGGCTTCATCCCGACAACGCTGCAGGAACTGCAGCAGTATGTATTTTTGCATGCGGCCTACAGCAGGCGGCAATTGCGCGAAGTCATGACGCTGTTCTGGGACAACCATTTCAACACTGATATACACGCGCATGAGAATGTTCAGTACGAACTTAGCGAGAATGCATTGTTCCGCGTTCACGCACTGGGGAATTTCAGGCAGCTGCTGGAGGTCAGCGCCAAAAGCCCGGCGATGCTGTACTACCTGAATGGTGCTTCCAGCGTTGTGACCGACCCGAACGAAAACTACGCCCGTGAGCTGATGGAACTGCACACCATGAGCGTGGACGGCGGCTATACCCAGGCAGACGTGGACGACGTTGCGCGGGCCTTCACCGGATGGACCGTGGCCAGCCACGCCTTCCTGTTTGACCCCGTCGATCATGATGAACTGCCCAAAATGGTGCTGGGACAGGAGCTTGTTTCCGGCGGCCTGGCAGACGGCAGTCAGGTGCTCGACATCGTTGCCACCCACCCTTCTACCGCCGGTTTCATCTGCGAAAAGCTTATTGCCCTGCTGATCAGCGATGTCCCACCGATGTCGCTGACCGAGCAGTGCTCTGACGCTTTTCTCGCGGCGAGCGCGGCACCCGACCAGATCGCCCAGGTGCTTACGCTGATACTGAATTCTTCCGAGTTCTCCGACCCCAACGAATACCACAGCAAAATCAAGACGCCCTTCGAGTTTGCTGTCGGCGCCGTAAGGCAATTGCAGGCACAAGGCGCACTCGACGATCTTGGTCACCCGGTTGCGCACATGGGCATGCCGTTGTTTGAAAATCACATTCCCACCGGGTATTCCGAAATCGCCGAAGACTGGATCAGTTCAAACATCGTCGTCGAGCGCATGAAGTTCGCAAATCAAATTGCCTTCAATGAGATCGGTGGGCCCGGCGTCAACATTGAACCACTCAGCTTCTTCCCTGCGCAGGGCTATGAAACCGATGAAGGCATCGTCGGCTATCTGTTTAACCTGGTTATCGACGACAACGTAACGGACATAGAGTGGCAGACGGCTTTGGGCACGCTCACTGATAACGGCACCATACCGTTCAGCATAGATGCCGCCGATGCGGATGAAAAACTGCGCCGACTAATCGGCACGGTATTGAGTTATCCCGCCTACAACTATCAATAATGATGAATTCAGCGCTTACGGAATCAGGCACATGAAACGACGCGACTTTCTGGCAAAACTCGGCGCAAGCTATGTCGCGGCCGGTTCGCTGGTGTTTGACAACCCGTTCAGGCCGCGTTTCCGCGTGGCCCGCGCTGCGTCGGGGAAAATACTGATCGTGCTGTTTCAAAAGGGCGGTAACGACGGCTTGAATACCGTCGTGCCGTATGGCGATGATGATTACTACGTGCATCGTCCGACGCTCGGCGTTGCGCCGCCCGGCGGTGGCGCCAACGCGGCGCTCAATCTGGATGGCTTTTTCGGGCTGCACCCGGCACTGGCGGCGCTGGAACCCATATACGCAGCGGGCGACATGGCCATTATGCCGGCCGTGCATTACGACAACGCCAGCCGATCACATTTCGATGCGCAATTCCTGATGCAAACGGCACCGGGCTCAGTGAGCCTTAGCGACGGCTGGCTGAATCGCCACCTTGTCAGCCAGCCGGGCGCAGGCGGCCTGCGCGCGGTGAGCTTCGCCCATGGTGAAGATGCCAGCATGGCGGATTCACTCCGGGGGCCGGCGGTGGTTTCCGCGTTTGGCGACATCACTCAGTTCGGGTTGGGCTTGCCGCCTGCCGAAGAGACGCAAATGTTACAGCGGCTTTCTGCCGTCTATGACCAGACTCCGGATGCGTCACGGGTCTATGCGCAACTGCTGCATGACTTTGGCAGGGTGGTGATTGATGATATCGCGGTTGTGCAGGGCATTGATTTCGCCGGCTATGTTCCCGCCAACGGCGCGATCTATCCGAATTCCAGCCTCGGCACGGCCATGAAACAAACCGCGCAACTCATTAAAGAAGGTGTGGGGCTGGAGATCGCGGCGCTGACACGCCATCTGTTCGACACGCATGACAATCAGGGCGGCGCCATGCCGGGGACAAACCACTACAAATTACTGCAGGATTTCGGCAACTCCATTGCCGCCTTGTATACCGATCTGGGCGCACTGATGTCAGACGTCGTTATCCTGACGATGACTGAGTTCGGACGCACGGCAAAAGAAAATGCCAGCGGTGGCACTGATCACGGCAATGCATCCGCGTGGTTCGCGGTCGGCCCGGACGTCAGTGGCGGAATTTATCTTGGCAGCGGATGGCCGGGTCTGGCAGCCGCTAATTTATTTGAAGGTCGCGACCTGATGCACACGCTAAACTACCGCGATGCGCTTGCAGAAGTGCTGGTGCGACACCTGGGGAATAATGATCTTGCGGCAGTGTTACCGGAACATAGCTATACGCCGATCGGGTTCCTGCCGGTATAACGCGGTGCTGCCGGGCGCAGAAAACTGCAGCCCAAACAGCACGTTGTCATTTGGTTCGCGTTGTCGCTTAGACAGCTACAACGTTATTGGCAACCGGGCCTTTCTGGCCTTCGCCTGCTTCGTATTCTACAGCCTGTCCATCGTTGAGCGTCGCGAAACCGCCGCCACTCTGAATCTGCGAATGATGAACAAAAAGATCTTTGCCGCCATCTTCGGGTGTAATAAAACCAAAGCCTTTATCGGCATTGAACCACTTAACTGTACCTTTACTCATGTTGTTTACTCATACTATTGGTGAAAATAGAAATATCCGAATTCACCCGTTCGGTTGGTCGCTGTTTGCGACGGCGAATTTTAGCCATTAAAAGGCCACAGAGCCACATAAACCTGCATATTTCCTGAAACCGTTACTCAGCCTCGTTATCAGAGCCTACTCATGAGCGATGGTTTTGTCCGTAAACAGGTAATCCTTCAGCTCTTTGTCAAATGACGGATCCTTGCGACGAATCCACTCAAGAGTCATCGCGGCGTGTTCTTTCTCTTCATCGCGGTTATGCGCAAGTATGGCCCTGAGTTCTTTATCCTTGCAGGCATCAACTCGCTGGTTGTACCAGTCAACTGCTTCCAGCTCCTCCATCAATGAAGTGATGGCTCGGTGCATGTCGCGCGTTTCATCCGAGAGTTCGTTAATGGGCTCGTGATAGCCTTCGTTAGACATTGCTGTTCTCCTTTATTTGAAATGTTCCAGGACATAACGGCGATTCTGCATGGCGGCCTGATCGTCGTATTGGTTGTCTTTGCCTCGCGGCGGCAATTCAATCGGGTCGGTGCTGGTGTCGTGATAGGGGATCACACTCAGCAGGTGCGACAGGCAGTTCAGGCGCGCTGCGCGCTGGTCGTCTGCGCTAACGATATGCCACGGGTTCAGTTCTGTATCGGTGGCATCCATCATGATGTCGCGCGCCCGAGAATAATCGTACCAGCGCCGGCGCGCCTCAATATCCATGCCACTGAACTTCCAGTTTTTTACGCGCTCATCAATGCGCTCCTGCAGGCGCTTTTTTTGCTCGCTGCTACTGACTTCGAGCCAATACTTCACCAGGTTGATCCCATCGCGCACCAGCTCCTGCTCAAAGCCCGGACAGACTGCCAGGAAATCGTCGCGTTGCTGTTCTGTACAAAAACCCATCACCACTTCAACCCCGGCGCGGTTGTACCAGCTACGATCAAACAGCACGACCTCGCCGGCAGCCGGCAAGTGTTCAACGTAGCGCTGAAAGTACCACTGCGTTTGCTGCCGGTCGGACGGCTTGGGCAAGGCCACCGTGCGAAACACGCGCGGGCTAAGCTTCTCTGTCAATGCACGGATGGTACCGCCTTTACCTGCGGTGTCGCGCCCTTCAAACAGTACCACCGCTCGATAGCCGGTGGCCGTGACCCAATCCTGCAACTTGCTGAGTTCAATCTGCAGGCGTTCAAGGTGAACGTAGTAATCTTTTTTGTCCATTTCGGCCGAGTATACCCCTCATTGCATGAGCCCCGAACCCGGTTTCCAGGCAATCAGAACCGACAACCCAAGCAGCAGCGGGGTCAGCAGCGCCACCGCAACATTGATGGCCAGAAAGGGCGTGATTCGGACAGCTGACTGTGCATATTTTGTAGCCCCCGTAACCGCCGGCACTCCGGCGCTCAGTGCAAACAGGCAAACACTGCTCAACGTGGGCAATAGCTCCAGCCGAATACCGGCCAGTACCGTGACGCCTGCCAGGAACAGGAACGAGCCGTACACTCTTGAACTGTTGTGAATACCGTACATTACCGGGAAGGTCTTGCGCCCGGCGCTCCGATCAGGGGACATGTCCGGATACTGGTTCAGCAACAACAGATTATTGGTCAGGAAAAAAGGTAGCAACGATGCCAGCAGGACCAACGCAGTGTATTCACCCGTCAATGCAACATGGGTGCCAACCACCATCAAGGGGCCAAATGCCAGCCCCGGCGCCAGCAGACAAAGCCATGGCAATCGGTTCAGCCATGGGGTGTAGGTCAGTACAATTGCGATGCCGACAGCCCCTATCGGTAGCAGCAACAACGCCCCGTTGAATACAAAATACAGCCCGGTGAGGATGGATACGGTGAGCGCGCCAATGGCCAGATACAATGCGCCGCCCAGCGCGTCGGGGTGCTGAACCAGCGCCCCGCTGCCGCCGCTGAAAGGTGTCCGTGTGGTCAGGGCATCCAACCCGCTCTTGCAATCAAGGTATTCATTAAGAACGTTCACAGTAATATGCGCAGCCAGCGCTCCTGTCAGCACCAGACCCATATCGACTGAACTGATGTTGTAGCCAGACGCGACCGCCGTCGCCGCGCCAAGAAATACGCAGACCAGCGTTAGCAGTAAGAACGGTGCGCGTATGGTTTGAATGCAGATCCGCAGGTACGAAAGATGGCTACCGTGCTTCATCAACCTTTTTGGGCCTTGCGCTGCACGTCGTCCAACACCCTCAGCAGGTTACCGCCCCACAACTTTTGTATGTCTTTCCAGCTGTAGCCACGGGCCACCAGTTCGCGCGTGACATTCGGCGTCTCGGCCGCATTCTGCCATCCTTCCACGCCGCCGCCCCCCCCAAAATCGGACGCGATACCAACGTGATCTATGCCGATCAGCTGTACCGCGTAATCGATATGATCCACAAAATCTGCAACGGTGGCCGTCACTTTGGGGTATTTAGCGTCAATCTCTGCATAACCGGCGAGGTATTTTTCACGGACCTCCGGTTCCATCGCATCCACGTCGGGCATGCCTTGCGTCAGGCCCAGTTCGCGAAACATTTTCAACAAGGCTGGCAGGCGCTCGGGCGGGTTCTTCTTTAAGTGGCTGTTAAACGCCACCACCTGCACCACGCCGCCGGATGCCTGCACGGCCCTGAGCTGATCATCGTCCATGTTGCGCGGGATATCATTGAGCGCGCGCACTGCAGAATGCGAAGCGATTACAGGTGCCTTGGAAACTTGTGCAAGCTCGATGGCGGTATCGCGATGCGCATGCGATACGTCAACCATAATGCCCAGACGATTCGCTTCAGCTACCATGGCGCGCCCGGCATCCGTCAGACCACCGTGGAGAATTTTTTTCTCGCGGCGCTCCCGGCTGGGATCAGCTGAATCCCCGAGGTCATTGTGACCCATGTGCATGATGCCCAGATAACGCACGCCCAGATCAAAGTACTCTTGCAAGTTAGCGGGATCGGTCGCCAGCGGAAAACCGTTCTCCATGCCCAGGAACGCAACCTGCCTGCCGGAGCGATGAATACGCCGGGCATCGGCGACACTGCGGGCCAGCTCAATACGATCCGGGTGCATGTCCAGCATGCGCTTGATCGTCGCATGGCGCGCCAGTGCCTCTTCTTTTGCAGCCGCGTAGCCCTCGACAGTCAGTTCACCTTGCTGCGAAAACAATATGAAAAAGACAGCATCCAGCCCGCCCGCCTCCATTTTGCGCAAATCGACCTGCACGTCCGGCAAGTCGAGGTAGTCTTTGTCACCTGCCTCATCAATACGCAAAATGTCCACGTGCGTATCGACCGTGAACAACTCGCCATGTGATGCGGGTTGTGTGGCGCAACCGAGAGCAAGTGCCGCAAAAGCACCTAAAACAACTGAAATCATGGTGTTTTTCATCAGAACTCCGTCATCCGGTAATGCTGTCAATAACGACAAAACTTGGGCGATCAAGTGCAATAAGCCCTGTTTATTGCTACGATTCTAGCGCTTTTTTGCAGCGCTTTTTGCAGGCGCGCTCGCAAGGAGCGTATTCACCATCGCGCGCGTTAGAATAAGCATTCCGTCGGCTCACGAATCCTGAATAGAGTTTTTACCGGCTCCCAACATGCAGGGCAAATCGACATCCGCTGCCGCGTTCAGAACAGTTATCGTTCTGGTCAGTGGCGCACTCATGCTGGCATTCTGCGCGATGCTGGTCCCACCGCTGGCCATGTCGTTCTTCTACCACGACGCATTATTGTCGATGTGGCTAAAGCAACTCGCCATCGCGATACCGGTAGGCAGTCTTATGCTGCTCTACGGGATTCTGCAACCTACCCGACTGCAGCTTAAAGACGGCTTTATTATTGTTGCGCTGCTGTGGCTGTCTCTCAGCCTGCTTGGCAGCTTGCCCTTCTATTTCAGCCTGCCAATCAGTTACTCCGATGCGCTGTTTGAGTCTGCATCGGGGATTACCACAACCGGCGCCACTGTTTTAACAAGTCTGGATTTGCTGCCCCGCTCATTGCTGTTCTATCGACAGGAGATTCAATGGATCGGCGGTATCGGTGTAATCGTATCGGCCATCGCGCTATTACCCGTACTCGGCATCGGCGGGATGCAACTCATGAAAGCGGAAACGCCAGGGCCGGTAAAGGGTGACAAACTGACCCCACGGCTTGCAGAAACGGCGCGTGCATTGTGGGGTATTTATCTGTTTCTGACGGTGAGCTGCGCGAGCCTTTACTGGATAGCAGGCATGGACCTTTTTGACGCGGTGGGGCATGCATTCACCACGGTTTCAACAGGCGGCTTTTCGACACACGATGCCAGCCTGGGCTACTTTGACAGCACCGCGATAGAAACCATAGCCGTTGTATTTATGCTTCTAGGCGCAATCAATTTCGGTGTTCACTTTGCTGCTTTTACCCGCGGCCGGCCAACAGTTTATTTTCATAGCGATGAAGTGCGCAGTTTTATTGTTTTTACCGTCTCCATTGTGGTTGTGGTGGGTTTGACGCTGGCCTGGACCGATGACTATGACCCCGCACCAGGCGCTTTTCGCTCAGCGCTTTTTACCGTCGTGTCGGTAATCACCAGCACTGGTTTTGCGATTGATGATTTTTCAGCGTGGCCGCTAATGTTACCGGTATTGATGATATTTATTAGTTTTGTGGGCGGTTGCGCGGGGTCTACTGCGGGCGGCATGAAAGTATTGCGCTTCATCGTGATGGTGCGTCAGGCCAAAGTTGAGATAATGCGCCTGATTCACCCCAATATCGTCAAGCCGGTACTCGTGGACGGCAAGAGCGTCTCCGACAACATCGTGCGCGGCGTATGGGCCTTTTTCGCTGCCTACGTGGTGGTTTTTGCCACCCTCATGATGATTCTGATGGCCGACGGCCTCGATCAGGTAAGTGCCTTTGGTGCGGTGGCAACCTGTTTGAATAATCTAGGCCCCGGCCTGGGCGACGTGGCCAGTAACTTTCAATCAATAAGCGGCTTTGAAAAGTACACCTTGGCTGTCGCCATGATCATCGGACGTCTGGAAATTTTCACCGTACTGGTATTGCTAACGCCCGAATTCTGGCGAGCCTGAAACAGAGCGCGCTAGCGAGGAGCCCCATACATGACCAACAAGCCGAGCAACAATACTGGCGACAGTAACCCTGAGAAGAAGCGCGAACCTTTGCCCACCAGCACTCTGCCACCTTCCGCCCGCCCGATCGGGCCGTTCAGGACCATTATTTTTCTGGTCTGTCTGGGGATATTCATACTGGGTGTACTGACGCTGGCGACCGACGATAAAGGCCTTGACTCGGGCCTGACGGTCTACACGCCCATCAGTGAGTTAACGGTGGGCGACCCTGTTCTGCGGCAGTGCTTACAGGATGAAGCCGATCGTCTCGAATCGGATCACCTGGGGGATATCACCGACCTGGAATGCACGAATCCCGCGACTGCTCAAATCGAGTCTCTGGAGGGCATACAGAACCTGATAAACCTGCAACGGGTAAATCTCGCCCACAACGACATCACTGACATGACACCCTTGAGTCAATTGACCAAGCTGGAGGAAGTTGACCTTGGCTACAACAACATTGCGACTCCGAACGTCTCGGCCGCGCGGTTTAGCCTGCACACGCTGTCACTTGTTCATAACCGTCTCGAAGCGTTGAACTGGGCCGAAGGGTTAACTCGTCTGGAATATCTGTCCGTAGGGCATAACGCCATCAGCAACATCACGGGAGTTGAACATCTTGAACGGCTGCGCTCTCTCAATCTTGAAGATAACAAGGTCCATGACATCAGCGGGCTGGGAAAGCTCAGGCAACTTGAAGTGTTGGTTCTCAATCAAAACCAGCTCGAAGATATTGCGATTATTGAAGAATTGCCCGGCATCCTGATTCTGGACCTGAACACGAACAACATTAGTGACCTGAGTCCGCTGCGAAAGCATGCACGACTGTTTGAATTACAGGCTGCAAGAAACCCCATCCTTGAGATCGGACCCATCTCAGACATAAGCAGCCTTACGCGGCTGAATCTGGCCGGCACACCCGCAACCGACCTCGATCTGCTGGGTCAACTCAGTGATCTTGATCGTTTGGACCTGCGCTCAAGCAGCCTTAGCTGTGCCCAGCTAGGTGCGCTCCAAACAGAGCTTGAAGGCGTCCTGATCCTTCATGACATTGATTGTGACAATCAGATGCGGTAGCCAGACCGTCAATCGTTAAATTAGAACGATTAACCTCCGCAGGCCATGCGTGCCGCGGAAACCTGCTCCAAGGGCAACGGCCAGAACATGACGGCCGTGTCGCCAATTTGTGACATTAACTTCACATTCCTGAAATATTTTTCCCCTGTAATACCGCCCCAACACATGCGTGACGCAGCGTGAATGCGCTGCGTACCCGGTTACAGGTACGAGGAAGCAATGAATAGAACTTTTTCCATGCTGACTGCAGCGTTTGGCCTATTGCTGTTCGCCGGCAGCGCGCTGGCCAACGGTGAACTGGCGCTGTACGTATTCCGGGACAGAAACCCGGCTGAAGGCCTCACCGTCCAGTTCGACGGCGGTGAAGAAAAGCTGGTCGGCGGTGACGGCGGCGTGTTCTTCGACCTGACGCCCGGTGCGCACAGCGTTCAGATTAGCGACAACGGCAATACGCTGCATACCTTTCGTTTTGACTCGGCGGCCGGTCAGTACGTTGATATCAGTGTGCTGCTGCTGGGCCTGGACCGGCCGCGCGTGCGTATTGAGCAACACTTCAAGAACGAAACGGCCGAAGTGCGGGCCGAAGCCGCAACCGGCACCGTTCTCGGCCGCATAACAACCAGCAACGGCACACCCGTTGCCAATACACCGGTCATGGTGCGTCGGACGCAGATAAAGACGACGACTGATGCGGACGGCAACTACCAGCTGGTTCTGCCCCGAGGAATTTACACATTTGCGGTGCTCGACCCCGACCTGGGCGAACAGGACATTGACAACATCCGCGTTGTCGCCAACGTACAGCGTGGCGCAAATTTCACGCTCCGCGGCGGCATGACCGATCTCGGCCTCGATATCCAGCGCCCCAGTGTTGAGGAAATCGTTGCGGTCGCGAAATACAACCCGGTAGCTTTGGGCGAGAGCGAGCGCTACTCGCAAGGCGTTGTCGATATGCTGGGCATCGGTGAACTCGCCCGCTTCGGTGATTCAGACGTGGCCGCATCGGTGGTGCGCATACCCGCTGTCACCGTCGTCGATAATCGCTTCATCTTCATCCGCGGTCTGGGCGGACGCTACATAACCACCACGCTGAACGGCGCCACGCTGCCCTCGACCGACCCGGTAAAGCGCACCGTGCCACTGGACTTGTTCCCCACCAATATCGTCAACCAACTCGACATCAAAAAGACCTTTGTCGCCTCCATGCCCGGCGAAAGCACGGGCGGCAACCTGGTTATAAACACCCGGACATTCCCGGCAGACGGCGGTGGCCAGTTCAACTTCTCGCTGGGCGGCACCTCCAACCTGACGGGTCGGGATGTCTGGGCGGATCCGATTCGCGCAGATTTTGATTGGGCGGGTTACGACGACGGTGAGCGTTCAGACAACTCGCCACTCAGGGCCATCTCAGACGTTCTCGAGTACACGGATATTCTTGGGCCGCAAGGACCGGTGATCGAACAGGAACTGCAACGCCTGGGCGGCATTCTGCTCAAGGATGACTGGGATGCCGTCAAGCGTACCGCCAACCCGGACATCAGTTTTGGCGCGAGCTATGGCGATGTGTGGGATCTCGACTGGCGTGATGCCGAGTTCGGAGTGTTCGCAGCAGCCAACTACAAGAACGAATGGAGCCAGCGCGAGGGCATAGAGCGCACTTACGATAATCAGGGCGACACCCTCGACGATTTTGCATTCGACGAATATTCCAATGAAGTCGACATCAGCGGCCTGTTCTCGATCGGGCTGAATGTCGGGAACGGCAGTTACACCTCTAATACGCTTTACTCACACATCGGCGGCGGGCGAACCAAAGTTCGCAGCGGCTTCGACGGCGACGAACTGCTGCCGTCCATTCGCAGCACCATCGAGTGGGTTGAGCGTGAATTCATCTCTCAGCAGTTCACCGGCAATCACATTCTCGGTGAGGATGAAAACTGGATACTGAACTGGCAGGTTACGGGCAGCCGAGCCACCCGTGATGCCCCGAACCGTCGCGACGCGCGTTTCGACCTGCGCGGTAACGACGGGATCTACAACCTGATCGTTCCGGATCTGGCGAAACGCTACGATGAACTGGTTGATGACAACTTTGACGGCTCGCTCGATCTCGAACGCGCGTTCAGCAGTGACTGGGCCGAAACCACGGTTAGCTTCGGCGGCCAGATCATTCACCGCGAGCGCGATTCTGACTCGGAGACCTATGGCTACTTTGGCGGCGCATCCATACCCGGTATAGACAACGCGCCGAACACCCGGGTCGACGATATCCTGACGATCGCCAATATCACGGGCGACTCCTCGACCGGCTTCGCATTTTTCGACAAAACACTCTCCAGTGACAGCTACGAAGCCGAACTGGATCTGAATTCGGCATATGTGTCGCTGGATTCCCTGATAAACGACAAGTATCAGGTGATCGTCGGTGCCCGCTACGAAGACTATCAGCAGATAACCGATACCTTCCAGACCGAGGGCGCCCAGGGGCCGGTGCGGTCGAGCCTCGACGAGAGCGAACTTCTGCCCGCCCTGGGCCTGAACATCCTGCTCAGCGAGCAGCAGCAACTGCGCTTTGCCCTGACAAAGACCATATCGCGACCCGATTTCAAGGAAACATCCAACGCCGTGTTCTTTGACCCGGACTTCGACATTCGTGTCCGCGGCAATCCGCTGCTGGAGACCTCGTCCGCATTGAACCTCGACGCGCGCTACGAGTATTACTGGGACGATCGCGACTCAGCCAGCGTCGCTGTATTCAGTAAAGAACTGGACGACCCCATTGAGCGTGTTGTGGTAACTGCCTCGGGCACAGCGGGCAATACCCGCACCTTCCAGAATGCTGACAAAGCGACGGTATACGGGTTCGAAATCGACGGCCGCAAGGAATTTGGCCTTAACGATTCTTTGACACGCACCTTTTTCATCTACGGCAATTACAGCTGGATCGACTCAGAGGTCGATCTCGGCACCGAGAAACGCAAGCTGCAAGGGCAACCTGATTACACGTTTAACGTCGTGCTTGGCTACGACGACATCGAGAACAATCAGGAAGTAACTCTTCTGATGAACCAGAACGGCGAAACCATAGTCGACGTGGGCGTTTCCGGATTGCCGAACATTATTTCCGAACCGCGTTTCGAACTTGGACTTCGTTACAAGTGGTTCTTCTCAGATAACTGGCAGCTGCGCGTCAAGCTGGACAACATTCTGGACTCGAAAACCGAGTTCACCCAGGGCGGGCAACCGTTCCAGGTATACGAAACCGGTCGTGAATTCGAGATCGGTCTTAACTATGACTTCTGATCCTATGGAAGTCGGCAAGCAAACCATAAAGACATTAACGCAAAGGTAGGAGTAGCAAGCAATGAAACCAGCAAGCAAAGTGCTGTTTGCAGCAACAATGATCGCGCTGGGCAGCATCTATGGCTGTGGTGGAGGCGATGATACGACCATCGATATTGATGTAGCCGGAGGAACCGGTGGTGGCGGCAGCGGGACAATTTCACAGAATTGCCCTGCGTGGGCATCGGCACGTCCGCTTGATGCCAGCGGCAATGACGTTTGTCAGCTGCCAGCGGAAATTCTGGTCGACCGTACGCTCACCAACGACATCATCTGGTTCATGGAGAGCCGCGTTACGGTTGGCAACGGCAACAAGCTGATGTCCCTTACGGAAGGCACCCTGGATAACGGCGATCCCGTACTTGACGTAACACTGACGGTTGAACCGGGCACGTGGATTATCGGCAATACCGGGTCGTTCGCGAACCTGATTATCACTCGTGGCTCGCAGATCATCGCCAATGGCACAGCCGCGGAGCCGATCGTGTTCAGTTCGGATGACGCCGGCGAAACCGGTTCCGGCGAATGGGGCGGCTTGATCCTGCACGGTTATGCATCGCACAATGAATGCACGATGGCAGCCATGGGCGTCACTCCCTGTAACATCGACTCTGAAGGCGAGTCCGGATTTGCCGGTGGCTACACCGACACGGATTCAAGCGGCGAACTGAGCTATGTCGTTGTCACCGAAGGCGGCTTTGAGTTCGCTCCCGGCAACGAAATCAACGGCATATCGCTGGTTGGCGTGGGCTCCGGTACGGTGATGCATCACATACAGGTAAACAGCAACTCCGATGACGGCGTAGAGTTCTATGGCGGCACTGTCAGCGGCAAGTACTTTGTGCTGACCGGCAACCTTGACGATTCAGTGGACTGGGACGAAGGCTGGCAGGGTAATCTTCAGCATGTACTCGTCATTCAGGACCCTGCTACGGCTGGCAACGCCATCGAAGCAGACACCGAAGGCACTCTGGACTTTCTGTCGAAGCCCACGATTGCCAATGCAACCTTCATCGGTGACGGTACCAATGATGAGCTCTGGGTATTCAAGGCATCTTCCGCAGGCTTCCTGCTGAACTCGATCGGTACGGTCGCGGCAGGCAACGGCACCATCACAACCTGTGTGGACGTTAACGGCGGTGGTGCCGAAGCCAATATCGGGGTCGCACTGGTTTTCAACAATGTGATTGCTGACTGTGCGGCTTTTGGCAAAGACGCCACGGATGACACCCTTGGGGCAACCGGTGTGATCGCTGCGGCACCGGGTGTCAATGCGAACTACCAGGCAACGGATGCCGCCGCAAACGGCGTTGCTATTGATGTCCCGACATTCAATGCCACGTACCTGGAAAGCACCGCAGACGATGCGTTCCTCGATGACACCGACTATCTCGGTGCTGTTGATCCGGATGCTACCGCGCCTTTCTGGTACGAAGGCTGGACCGTTACCGGCTCACTGTAAGTAACCGGTCCGCAAACACGCCCGACAATGCCCCTGCGGGCTAACTGCAGGGGCATTTTTTTTGCGCTGCGTGCCATTGCATACAAACGACTAAGCAATAATGCGCCATTCATCGCGCTTAACATCAAGCGGTATCGACGCGTTTGCGGGGCTGGTCGAAGGCAACCTGTGCAGGCGGATCTCGCTGAGCTCTTGCTCCAGCGTCGGCGCAACCCGTTTAACGAATACGCTCTCCGCCTTGGCGCCGTTGAAGCAAATCAGCCTGATACGCGGGTGCTCCTTCAGGAAGCTCGAAAAATCATTCGGCACGATGCTCGAATCATCAATACTCGCATCCAGGCTGCCTGCCCGGACGCACGCTTGCAGCGTGTCCCACAGCGCCACGCCGTTGTCTTTCAGTGCCGCGCAACGCTCCGGGTAAGGAGCGTCCCGGGGGATACCCAACATCTCTTCGACCATGGTCCAGAAAAGATTGCGGGGGTGCGCGTAGTACTGCGCGGCCTGCAGCGATGCCTTGCCGGGCATCGAACCCAATATCAGGGTTCGGGCCCGACTGTCAGATACCGGTGGAAAACTGTAAACGTAGCTCAATACTTCGCGGTCTTCTCGGCCAGCATCACAATCTCTGTCATGGCATCGTCGCCGCGGTTCCATTCATACCATGCCATTTTGCGCTCCAGCAGTTCCTCTTCGCCAAGCTCGTTGGCCTTGTCCAGAAACCACCATTGCAACGACGCGGGTCGCTCCACCCAGGACGCCACTTCCTTTTCTTCACGCAGCAGAATGACCGTCGGCGTCGAGGCCCGCCCATCGGGCGTGCGATGCGCATCCATAATTGCCTTGCCGGTCCTGAAATCCACCACCCGGGTTGCAACGCCCGCGGCGGCGGCAAGCGTCGCAATGTAGGGCACGCTGTTCGCCGAATCGGGGCACCAGTCGGCCGTGATGATCAGCAGTTGCAGACCTTCGCCGGCCTGTTTGAAACGGCTTGTCAGATCACTCGGCGCTGCCCGTTCAGCGTTCTTCAGCCATACCTCACGCTGCACACGGGCGCCGTCCAGAAACTTTTCCCACGGCATGGCCTGGGCATACATAACCGCCGACGGGTCGGCTGCTGCTGTCTCGGCCTTGTCGCTTTCCGCAACCGCCGGGAAAACCGCTAGCGTCAGCAACACGATGGCTGCAACCATCCTGGTAATGCCGATGTATTGTTGAAGCTTTGTTTTCATTGCAACTCCCCAGATTCCTGAATTGATACCCAACCCGGTCGCCGTCGCGACATGCTTAACACCTTGACTTGATAGCCGCGCCAATAAACCCGGTCACCAACACGAGGCAGCCGCTCCAGCGATTCCATCAGCAACCCGCTGACCGTGGTCACATCCGCGTGAGGCTCCCACTCTAACTCCAAATAGCGACACAGTCTGCGTAAATCGACATCGCCCGCGACCCTTAGTGAACCGTCCGGGAGGCGCGACATATCTTCGCTGGGCCTGTCATGCTCGTCCGTGATCTCACCGACCAGCTCTTCCAGTATGTCTTCCAGTGTAACAATGCCGCAGACACCGCCGTACTCGTCCACCACAATCGCCAGATGCCGTCGGGATTCCTTGAACGTGCGCAGCAGCGTCGGCAGAGCCATCGACTCCGGTACGGTCAGGTGTTCGCGCGTAACCTCGTCCCAAACAATTTCCCGATCAGGGTGTGCGAGCAACCAGGTCATGAGCTGCTTAGCCAGCACAACACCGGCCACCTGGTCGAGCTCACCGGTGGGCGTAAAAGGAAAGCGGCTGTGCCCGGAACGCTGCAAAATTGCCAGTGCTTCGTTGCGGGTTTGCTGCCCGGACAAGTAGACAATTTCGCCACGTGGCAATAACACATCGCGAACGCTGAGTTGACGCAGGTGCGTCGCTCCTTCGATGATGCTGGCGGTGCGCATCCCCACCACCCCGGCACTGCGGCCGAGGGCCGCGAGCAAACGGATTTCTTCGACCGATGTAACGGGTACTTCATGGCTGCCGCGAAGAGCCCGCGAGATTCGTTCACTGACAAACACCAGCGGTCGAAGCACAATAATCAGCGCTTTGATACCCAGCGCAACGGGGGTTGCCAAACGCATCGCGTAAGTGACACCCAAGGTTTTAGGAATAATCTCTGTTAATAACAGCACCGCGGTCGTGAAAACGATGGTGAATATCCACAATGTCTCGGCATTGAAGGCATCTGCGTAACTCGCTCCGGCTACGGCCGAACCGATGGTGTGGGCAATGGTATTAACGATCAGTATCGCCGCAATGGGTATGTCAATTTGACGTTTGAATTCCGCCAGCAGATTCCCGGCAGGCTTACCGTCGCGCACCAGCGCCTGCACCTGAGCCTGGTTGATTGACAACAGCACCGACTCAAAAATAGAGCACGTAAAAGACACCACTAAAGCGACGGAAACAGCAATGATAAATACGGTCATGAACTTCTCTAAACAAACTTAATGAATGGACACCGTTGGCCAATAGCCGGCATCGCGATGAACCGGGCCCGCGTGAGGGCGCGCCATTTTTCCCACCCTCAGAAGCCACGCGCTACGGTACGTGATGATTCACTATTTGGCATCGTCAACCATTTCGATAGTTTTGGCTTCAACCTCTTGAGCGACTCGCGCCAGCTCTTCGTCCTGGGACAGCGACGCAAGCATTTGAGCCGGCTTTATTAAGCCAATCTGTGTTTTGCCATTCTCCGTAAAAACGGATATTCGACATGGCAATGCCATGTTCAGGCGCATATCGGCGGATAGTACTTTTGCAGCCTGAGCTGGATTACAAACTTCAAAAACCCGGCATTGCTCATCAAACTGTATTCCTTTGCTGCGCAATGTCGCGCCCAAGTCATGAATATGCAGTACGCCGAAGCCATGGCATTTAACAGCGGCTCCAAGATCCTCAGATGCCTGATCGAATGATTTATTGGTTTCAACTATGTAGTACATCAGCAGTCTCCGGACGACGAGCGGATTGCCCCAAATGCTTATGTGTAATCATGCTGATTCTTGGCTGCATAAGCACTCCCTTATCCTGAAGTAAGTCATATAGCGCTTCGGCCAAGGCTCTATACCCTTGTTCGTTCAGATGAATCGGGTCTGACTTGTATGCCGCAGTTCGCAATAAACCTGCAACGAGCGTGCCATCAAAAACAACCCCGTTCTCTTTTGCCAGTTCCTCATAAAGTGGTGCCGCATTTGAAAACAATCGTTTTTCCGGAATACCAATGAGTATCACGGGAATATTCCTGTCTCTCGCAAGCGAAATCATTGCCGCAAGATTCGATTTCGTAACTTCCAGGTTTCGATTCTGAAGTATGTCATTGCCACCCTCCATAAGAATTACCAAGCCGGGCTGAACTCGCTCTAGCTCCTGCTCAAATCTTAGTAGGCCAGCGTCTGTAGTTTCACCGGATACGCCGGAGTTGATCACTTCCAGTCCGGTTAATTGAGAGAGCACGGCGGGGTAACTCCTCTCTTTACTTGCGCCTACGCCAAGCGTGAGGCTGTCGCCAAAGGCCAGTATTCGGCTATCGGTATTCAATGGCTCTAACTCGGGCGAACTACAGCCAGTACCAATTAGAACTATAGAAAACCAGACAGACCGGCACATTATCTAAGTGCGCTTACTTACAGCGGGCTTTTCGAAAAACGCAGCGCGGATGCAATCAGAGCGAGCGTGATCAGTATTTCACCAAAGTTAGCAATTGGCAGTGACCAGTACGAACCCCCAAATGCACCCGCTGCAACAAACATGGCGCCGGCTCCTAGCGCCAGCCATTTCCACCCGGCCTGTATCCATAGCGCTATGCCCACGATCAACACGATCACATTGGTGAGAATAGCCACCAACGCGGCGCCCGGACCACCCGTCACGACCTGATCGTCGGGGGAACACAGTGCGTCCGGGCCAACATTGGTCGAATACCTGACTGTATCGGCCACACAGGTGGGATACAGATCAAAATCAAATATCTTGGGCACATCAAGCGCGATCAGTGCTGATGCAACAACACAGAATGCGCCCATGGAGAGCTTGCTTTGGGCCCATCCCAGCCCTGCCCGCCGGGCGATTATGCCGGCTGCAATGATCAGCAGCGGCAGCATTGTCCAGTGCCATGCGAACGCCGGCACCGTTATAGCCTCCAGCAATTCGCCCTGGCCGATGAAGCGCCCCAAACCAATACGCGCGTTGTCGTACCACAACAGGGTACCGCCAAATAAAATGAGAAACAGCGCCTGAGGGCGGCCGTTGCGAGCCCATGCGCGCCAGCCCCATATCCATAGAGCCAGATGCACAACTGCGAACACGAGGAACAGTGCGGAAAGCATGAGTTTCTCCTTAAGACAGTTTGGTATACCTTACCTTCTTCCTACGGCCCACGGCATCGTTGCGAATACCATAAGCATAACGATATAGGCAGCGCCCGCAACCGGGTCCCGATCCGCGAGATATTGGCCAATCGACAGTCCCCTAAGCCATAGCACCACCGAGAACTCAATGGCTAGCAGAAAAACCAGCGCGAGCATGCCTGAGATAACGAGGTCGACTTGGCGCGATGCCGGAAAACGTCGGGTTACGAAGCGCGCAGAGTAAAAAATAGCGACCAACATCAACGGCATCTCCAGCAGCTCAGCTGACCGCTCTCCGAGCATAGGCACTAGCCAAAGCACGCGCAGCATTCCGAGGCCAAAGCCGACCGTAAAAACTATGGCGAAGTATGCCGTGGCTCGTAGCATCGGGCTCGATCCAGCTCCCTAACGCCTTGGGCAGGGGGCGCGATCTAGCACCAATTGCCCCGACTGGTTAGGTGGCGATGAAACCACGATTTTTGCCTTTGGTTGGAGGAACAACATACCAAGTGTAAATTACCAACAGCGCGAAAATTGAGTATATGCAGATAAACACCCAAGCCGGAAAATTCCAATAGATAATTTGCTGCAACCAATGCTCAATGAAGCTTTCGCCATAAGTCGCAATACCGGCCTTTTCACGCAGCCACATTTCGAGTGTGGTTAGCGGGCAGATTACGCCGGCCCAGGCTTGAGCCACGACAATACAGATTCCTACCAGATGCGCGATACGAAGCCAGTAGATACGAACCCACTGCCAATTAAGGAATTTGCCGAGATAGATGCATGGAACTGTGAGTACGACAAACGCTACGAAAGTCGCATGAATGGCAAGGACAGTGTTAGCTAGGATTGGATACACCGCACTATCGCAGAACAATCGCCACTTAACGCACACACCAGAGGCCGACCGAAAGATGGTCCGATTGTTTGCAGTGGTTACGCGGCATTTATCCAGTGTAACTGAAAATAAAAAACCCGACTCAAGGTCGGGCTTTCCAGAACATGCCTTTGTACTGATCTAAAGGGATTGCTTGCGCCTCATCCAACCCAAGCCTGCCATAGCGGAACCAAACAGCCAAAGTGCAGCCGGAATAGGAACGACTGCAGGAATAGTGAAATCTACCGATTCGCCAAAACCAAACTGCCCGTCACTCTCATAAAACACCGATGAGTTATAAAGCAGGGAGTAGCCTCCGGCCCCCTCGTTACAGCAGATCCCGTCGCCAAAAGCGTCGGTGATTGTGAAGGTATAGTCATTGGGGGCGAGAAACAGCGGGACGCCCAGAGTCGTGCCGCCCAAGGCTGAGCCATAGCCACTACCCGAGGCAACATAGTTGCCGCTGGCGCTTTCTGTGATATTCCAGGCAATGTCTGCGGGATAACTATCAAAAACAAGATTAAGATCAAAAATTGCCGGCAAAGTAAATCCAATCGTTTCACCGGCTCCGTATTGACCATCACTGGAATACAGCAGCAGTGAGCCGGTAGACAAAGTGTAGCTGCCTATTCCCTCACCACAACAGATCCCGTCGCCATAGGCGTCGCTGATCGAAAACAGATAGTCGTCTGGAGCAAGTTCAATCGGAACAACCAATGAATTGTTGGCTAATGACGGACCGTAACTCTCACCAGAATCCAGCGTCGTGCTGCCGGTGCTGTCGGAAAGATCCCAGGCAACATCGCCAGGATAAGAATCAAAATTGAGTGTCAGGTTGAGTATGGCTGCATTTGCGCCAAGCGGTAAAAGTACAGAAACAAAAAGCAACAGGAATTTTTTCATCAGGTTCAAACAACGAGTCTGCAAATAAGTTGCTGCACTATAGCAACGCTAGAATTGGCATGCAAAATGCGTTGGTTCTTATGTCAAGAGCTTGGCGGCGTAACTCCCGCAACAAGGGCGCAGCGTCAGCTGCATCCAGTGACAGAAATGAGCGACTGGATTGCATTGGTTAGGTATGCGGCAGCTCATTTGTCCTCTGTGGGGTGAGAAACCCCGGTAAATTTGTAAATGAGATTGCTGAAGGGTTTGTTCAATGGACGAAACGCATAAGCTGCTACTGCAGGCGCTAATGTGTAAAACAACCTTTCTTCGTTGTCCTCGGCAACAAACAGAACTAATAAAACCATAATTGCAAAAGTTACTAGGGCGTAAATAATCCACGCCTTTTTCACGTAGGACGCATACTGCTCGTTTTTGCTTTCTGACATAGATATAAACTCCGAATAGCCCTTATTAAATATCGCCATTCTTAAACTCAAATATCAGCTGCCAGTTGTAACCGAAGTCGGCGGACGACGCCAGGCGTCCCGCAACCGAAGGGAACGAACAGCCCGCAGTGGTTAGGTGTGCTTTTGCATCGCATAACGAGTAAATGCCACGTCGCTTACCTTGGTGTGCTCGATATCTTTAACCACAAAACCAAATTTTTCAAACAATGGCTTCGATAGCTCTGATGCCTCTGTTGTGTAGGTTGTGGATACGCTATCCAGTTCTAAAGATAGCAGATGTTCGACGAGTAAACTGGCTACGCCGCATCGCGATGCGTGGGGAGAGACAAATAGGCACGAAATTCTAGAGGGCATTTCCAGGCCACCGAATGCGACTTGTGTGTCACTTTCATCGATTGCTACAAATACACGGGAATCGTTTAGCCAGCTTGAAAATGTATCAATGTTGTCGGCGAAGCCGGCCCAAGCTTGAATTTGTTCCGAGGAGTAGTGGTCGAGCGCAAGCTCTCTAATTGATGATTGGTAGATTTGGCGAAGTGCCGGAGTATCGGCTGTCGAGTAGGCGCGAATTCGGATCTGGCTGACTTGCGTATTTCGCACACCTAACGCCTGTGGCTCGGGCGGCTGGCGAAGCCAGACGTCCCGCTCGCGAAGCGAGCCCTTTGCCCCAACTGGTTATATGCAGCAATTTGCCATGATACAAACATCGATGTACTTGCCGTTGATTACCCGCGCTTTCCTTTTTCTGCCTTCGTGAACAAAGCCAGAATTCTCGTACAGTGAAATGGCAGCGTGGTTGTTAGCAAAAACCTCTAACTCTATTCGCTTCAGACCGTTGCGCCAGGAATGTTCTATTGTCCGTTGCAGCAGTGACTTTCCAATGCCTTTGCCTCGGTGCCCCAAGATTACACCCATTCCAAGCACGCCTGTATGTGCGAGGGATTCAACCTGACGCGGAATGATATCTGCCCAGCCAACCAGCTCGGGGCCAACATACGCAACATACTGCGCATAGCCAGACGCTATGTTATTGCGAACGAAGACCTGAGCCTGATCCAGCGGTGGTGCTTCTGCTGTGAGAAGCCAACGCTTCTCTCGAGCTACTGAATCGACAGCCGACCTGAAGGCTGGGATATCAGATTCTTCGATGAGTCGGATCTCTATCGACATATTACCGCTGCATATAACGCCTGTGGCTGGGGCGACTGGCGAAGCCAGACGTCCAGCGACCGAAGGGAGCGGCTAGCCCACACTGGTTATGTTTCGTTACAGTCACTGAGTTTGGTTTTGCATTTGTTGAATTTCGAAATTTGCTGCGCCCAAGCCAGACTCACGGAAGGTAATAAGAAACGATCGGCTTAGCCCCTCAGGATCAACTACCCACATTTCTCGCCACGCTCGAGATCCTGGCTCGCCTACAGGCTGTTGAATAACAAACTTTAATACTTTCGTTTCACTGGTAATTTCCGAATCTTTGATGGCGCTGGCAAGCCCAGCGGTTGTATCGCGGATTAGCTGCTGATTAGCCAGCGAACCCTCCTCAGCAACACCAGGTGCTAATTGTGATACCGGTTTAAGCTCTCCTGACGACTGACAGCCGATGCAGAGAAACGCTAAGGATAGTGCGAGAGCTCTTAAACTCATGTCTTTTCCTCGAGAGAAGAAATTGAAATAGAAACATAACGCCCGCAACAGGGGCGGCGAAAGCGCGTAGCGCTTTTGACGTCCCGGCCCTGCGTAGCAGGGCCAAATTGCTTGCGCTGGTTAGGTGACATTGCTGACTCGCCTGAAAGAACTCCATGAAACCAATGTAATAGCGCAACAAATAGCTAAGTGCAAAGCCGGCAGATATCTTTCAATGACCGGCGATGATGCCAAATAGCTATCGTAGTCAGGACCACACAGGTGATGCCCAGCAACTGTAGCCGACAAGAACCAGGGGACGACTAGAAAGAGCAAAAGTATCGCCGGCATGGCTGCGACCAAATAGCTTAGCCTGAGCCAGCGAACCCCGGTCCAGTTGGCGGCAAGTATGATTAAAGCCAAAAGAGCTCCTGGTCCACCAAGAATTAGCCCGCCCAAATATCCGTCTGTGTCTCCCATAGTGCACGTCTCCATCTGGTGGGACGCCCAAACGTTAAAACAGTACCAAAGCGAGAAAAGTGCTCCGGCGATGGGCAGCCAGGTAGATCGATGCACTTTGTAGCCCCGCCACCTAACGCCTTGGGCAGGGGCGGCTGGCGAAGCCAGACGTCCCGCTCGCGCAGCGAGCCCTTTGCCCCAACTGGTTAGGTGCCTTAAACATCTGCTGGAAAAAAGCTGCCGATGGCCGCAAGCAATAATAATAACCCGCCGGTGACGATTGCCAATATATTCCAGCCTGAAAAATTGCTATTCCTATCCAGATTGGGAGTAATCATTACGCACAATTTATTTGCTGTGTCCTGTATAAGTGCTAGGGAAAACGGAACGACAATAAAGGACACCCACACCCAAAAATCGTCTGGCAAATAAACAAAAACTGTTCCCAATATGTAGAGGATAGCTATCCCTCCGGCCGGAACTCTAAGCGTTATCCCCTGCGCTGAAGCGCTGTCGTAGATGCGGCCAAATAGCCCATAGCAAAAGAAGAGGGAAAAGATTGCACGTGCAATAGGCCAAATCGTGCTGCATTCCCGTTCTTGAACAATGGACCAATGTTTGTAGAACCAGTAGATTTGATAAAGACCCATCGTCACGAAAAACATGATGACAAGTTTCTTTACTGAAACCTGAAAAAATACTGCTTGGCCGTCGGCAAGAGCGCCTATGCCTTCTATGCGCCTTGTTTCGTTCATTGTTGTTGGCGTTTCTGTTTGCACAACCAGGCACCTAACGCCTTGGGCAAAGGACGCGCGCGAAGCGCGCAGTCCAGTGAGCGAAGCGAACGGTTTGCCCCAACTGGTTATGCGTCGTCATGCGGCCCAATCCAGAGGTGTGGGTTGTGCGCCACTTCCCAAAGATGCCCATCGGGGTCTGCGAAGTAACCACTGTACCCACCCCAAAATACTTTCTGAGGTTCCTTTACAGATTTTGCCCCGGCTTGAATGGCGGTATTAAACACCTCGTCTACCTCGGACTCGGAATGCACATTATGAGCGAGCGCGAAACCATCGAACCCACTGCCATTAGGAGAGACGGTGGCATCCTCTGCCAGAGCATCACGACCATAAAGCCCTAGCCAAGAGCCGTTGAGGTCAAAGAACGCGACTGTGGGCTCAGAATCTATACGTGGAAAGCCCAGCCCTTTTTCATAGAACTCTGCAGATGCCTGCACATCTTTCACGCCCAACGTAATCATGCTGATTCTGGGTTTCATACTGGCTTCAAATTAGACGCATAACGCCTGTGGCTGGGGCGCGCGACTGGCGCGACGGTTGCGTATGCAAGCGGCGTGACAGGATAGCGCGTCCCGCGACCGTAGGGAGCGAACAGACCACACTGGTTAGGTGCATTTGCTAAAGGCATCGTTATTTCAGAATCTTTGCCAATCGAGCGAAATGAGCGGCCGGGTTGAAGTAGATAGAAACTTCCTCGCCATCCTCTTCTACAGCGGTTATCAGATCGCACATCATCGGGCCCGAGACCAAGGCCTGACTTTTTCTCTCCAAGCCAAACAACATGAGTGCGTCGTACTCTTCGGAAATAGAAATGACAACATATGCTGTTTCACAGCTATTCCCATCTCCGGATTCAACAATTGAATCCATCAATCCTTCCATCCAGGCTATATGGTTTTCCGCCTCCACATCTCGCCCCAGCTCCGAAAGGGATATCGCGGTGTAATAGTGACCGCGAATATCGATTGGGCATCTCTTTACCCATTTCAGCCCGATCTTTGCCGCCTCTTCCCAAGACTCGCTGTTCATCGCGCTAGCCATCTCACCTGCAGGTCGTCCAAGCTGACAACGCGCTGACCAATCGTCGGACCAGCCAAAGTCATTACGAAGCTTCAGAAAGTCCGGTCGTTCAGTCCAATCAAACTCTAGATCAGGTGACTCCTGAACCGCAGCGCACCCTGTGAGAGCCAAAATAGCGAGAACTATTAGCGTTTTCATCACTGTGCACCTAACGCCTTGGGCAAAGGGCGCGCGCGTAGCGCGGCGTCCAACGAGCACAGCGAGTGGTTTGCCCCAACTGGTTATGTGTCGCTATCGCTGGGTTCATTGGGGCTTCAATCACGATAACGCCTTTAGTATCGGGCGAAGATCATCTAGCTTGTCGAAAAGGTGCCAGATGTAGTTGCTGGTGCCATTGATTCGGTGTGGGTGAAGATCGGCCAGCGCTGGGTCGTTACAGTAACTATCAAATGCTTCCTTCGATTCCCACTCGACAAGAACAAAAACAGTTCTCGGCGTGATATCCCCGGTCGCCGCTTCCCGAAATTTGCCTAGTGCGACAACACGTCCACCATGAGCCTGAACCTCTTTCGGCGAACGTCGGGAATACGCCAAATACTCATCTCGATCGGAGATATCGAACAGATTAAGCGCAAATATTGCCATGAGTATTCTCGCTATTATCTAAAGACACATAACGCCTTGGGCAAAGGGCGCGCGCGAAGCGCGGCGTCCAACGAGCGCAGCGAGTGGTTTGCCCCAACTGGTTAGGTTTCACAGAAATGCCTCTAACACAGCAGCAACAAGTTGAATGGCTAAGCCAGCAACTAATAGCAAACCCGCAAGCTTGGTTAATCTTCCGGTAAATGATTGGTTTGACGTATATGTCGCCTCAAACGGGAATCTGTAGGACTCTGGCAATGGCTCCAGAAGGAAAAACTGGTAGCTGAAATCATTACACTCAAATAGCAGGGTTCGAGTGTCCTTGAGAATTTGTCGTTCTGCATTGAATACAGCGTTTTCTATGGTATTGATAGCAATCTCAAGCTCACCAAACCTCAGAAATTTTTCACCAATCTCTAGCTTGCCATGCTTTTGATGCGACCATGTTAGGCCCCCGTCGGGCTGCGGCTCTGTGTGTACACCTATTGCTTTGATGGAACAGTTCATAGTGGGCTAAGAAACCTAACGCCTTGGGCAAAGGGCGCGCGCGAAGCGGCGCGTCCAACGAGCGCAGCGAGTGGTTTGCCCCAACTGGTTAATTGCCATGCTCTTTGGCTAGCCTCTCGCACTCACTAAGTGACAGTTCTTTTGCCCACGCAGTAGCTTCTTCGATCTCTGGCTGAAGCTTTTCCAGAGCCGCCTGGCTCCAATGCCGGCGGACTTCCCCAATAGGAAGCGAGTCAATCTCGCTTGAGACAGTAGCGAATTTGGTAAACGTGTCGTCTAACTCGGCCAATCGTAACAATGAGCTTAGCTCGATTGCCCCTTCGAGATAGTCTACTTCGCCGGACAACATCTTTCTCGCGACGTCTCCTGCCTCATGCCGCTTACGATCAACAAAATCTTGGTGCGACATCTGCATGGCTATTAACGCCTGTGGCAGCGGCGCGACGAAAGCGGCGCGGCCGCAGCATAGTCTCTGCTGCAAAGGACGCGCCGCTTTTGGCGCGTCCGGCACGCGAAGCGTGCGAACTGCCCACACTGGTTATAAAGCATTATTTCTACACCTTAGTAGAACCATGTTGAAAACCTGTTGCGAAAAGCCTCGCTGGATTCTGTCCGCTGGAATCCCACAATTTTCGACAGAGCTGCTCCAATTGTGTACGAATTTCCGCGACCTTGTCCTCTGCCGCCTCTTTTTGCCAATTCGTTTTTAGAAACGTATTTAAAAACTCTTCGTATTTCTTCCCATAAAGGCGGGCTTCCTCGCGCAATATTTCATCTTTGGAATGTACAAGCTGATTTCTGAATGCAACTAATCGGGGAACAACTTGCCAAGGAACAGAACCGTAATCCGGTTTCACGCCAATTTTCTCGCAAATGACGTTAACTTTGGCTGGGACATTCAGTGTCTCCAGATCGTCCCAACACTCGAAAAGCCTCTCTCCGATATGATTTAGAAGCGCCTCAAATGAGAAGGCCATAAATGCTAGTGCCGCTAAGCGCTGATGGTACGCACCGCGCTTTTGTTCGACCGCCCGGTCCAGAAGCTTTGTTGCTGTATCCCAGTGCTCGGCATAAGCGATCAACTCATGCTCGAGCTTCACATGTTTTTTGCTCGGCTGGCTCATGCTTTATAACGCCTTGGGCTGAGGCGGCACGCGAAGCGTGACGTCCGGCGAACGCAGTGAGCGAATAGCCCTAACTGGTTATATGACGCGGCAGACAGGCCGGACAGCCACCACCGACACGGACCGGAAACGGTGTTCAGGCCTTGAAGAAGAACAGCCAACTGAAGAGCGAGCTCTTCATTCGACTGTTCTTCTTCAAGGTAGGAAAATTTTCGCAACGCTGCTACCGTCGTTTGTGGACCGATTCGCTTGATTGAGGCATTACTTTAGCATTCCGCCGAATTCGTGCGGCCAACCCTGACTTTCTGATCGGTTTGGGGAGAAAGTCATATAACGCCTTGGGCAGGGGCGCGGCGAAAGCGGCGCGGTCGCTGCAGACTGTCCAGCGCAGAGGACGCGCCGCTTTTGGCGCGTCCGGCGACCGAAGGGAGCATTTTGCCCCAACTGGTTAGGT
>JAUHYQ010000002.1 GCA_030426355.1 Gammaproteobacteria bacterium | reverse complement strand
AAGATCGAGACGAATTAGGCGTTAGGACCAGTCGATGCGTTCTGGGGGTATTTATGGGGGCATTTCTGGCGTTTAGCACCGCAACCAATTGATTAATAAGGCGATGTGATTGTCGCCGCCTCCACCAATTACGCAACCTCAACCGACCTCGGTTGGGGTTTTTGCTTGTCGGGTTGCCAGCCTTCTCTGATTGCAACCCGCCACGACGGTTCCCGCGCTAACATAGGCTGCTTATTCGTCGCATTCGCATCGGTTTTTTGGCATGGTTCAGATCACCCCAAATGGTTTTTACCACTTTTGATCTCTACCCGTTATTGCAGGCCAGTCAACTCAACCATGAAAATTCGCACACCGGCTTTCGCTCGTCCGCTGCACTGGGTTACTGCAGTGATCATCCTGTCCGGCTGCACGGCGGTCGGCGTCAGCCAGTACAACAGCAAGTTCGGTAAGCCTGAAATTCAGCCGCGCCTTGTTGCCGCTGATACCGCCGCCGGTCAGCGTTATCACAACGAGGTCAAACCAATTCTGGAAGCTCGCTGCGTTAGTTGTCACGCCTGCTACGAAGCACCGTGTCAGCTGAATCTAGACTCTGCCGAGGGCATAGACCGCGGGTTGACTCAGCAACCGGTGTACAGCTCGACACGTCTGCTCGCGGCCAAGACGACGCGACTGTTTATCGATGAACAACTGACGGCTGCCTGGCGTCGTGACGGATTTTCGCCCGTACTTAATGAACGACGTCAGGACCCGAGGAGCAATCTCGAAGCTGGTCTGCTTTATCAGTCCTTACTGCTCAAAGCTCAGCACCCCCTGCCAACCACGAAAACGCTGAGCGACAAGCAGTTCAACTTTTCGCTCGACCGCTCAAACAGTTGCCCGAGCGTTGAAACTTTTGATACGTATGCCATTGAAAACCCGCTTGCCGGCATGCCTTATGGGCTGCCGGGCCTGACGGGGCCGGAATTGCAGACAATAAGCGACTG
Source organism: Gammaproteobacteria bacterium (assembly GCA_030426355.1). GTDB lineage: Bacteria > Pseudomonadota > Gammaproteobacteria > Steroidobacterales. The sequence goes on along the minus strand of JAUHYQ010000002.1, from coordinate 617,345 downwards.
GGTAGCCGATGGCGGTTTCATGGCGAGCTCACCACCGCTGTCTAAAGGGCTGCGAGATCAGGTCGAGCGCTGGGAACGTTTTTTCAATCAAGATACGGCCAAAGCGCAGCTCGTGAGTCGCTATTTGTATGAGCATCTGTTTCTGGCGAATTTGTATTTTGATGAAGAGCCTGGTTCAGCCGTCTATTTCAAACTGGTGCGCTCAACCACGGGGCCCGGCGAACCCATAGCAATCGTTAAAACGCGCCGGCCCAATGGTGACCCTGGAGTCGACCGCGTCTATTACCGGCTGCAGCGCTCGGAATCAGCGCTGGTCACCAAGACGCACCTGCCCTATGTTTTAAATGAAGCTCGCATGGACTGGATGGAGAGGCTCTTTTTCACGCCTGAGTATGAAGTGACTGCACTACCGGGCTATACGCACGAATACATTAATCCGTTCATCACCTTCAAAGATATTCCAGCAAACGCGCGCTATCGATTCATGCTGGAAGATGCAAAGTTCATCATCGAAGGCTTCATCAAAGGCCCGGTCTGCAGAGGCCAGGTTGCTGTTGATGTCATTAACGACCACTTCTGGGTGCTCTTTGTCGATCCGGATGCGGAAGCGATTCCGACGATCGATGGCTTCGTGGAGCAACAAAGTGCAAACCTTCGGCTGCCGGGCAGCGACGGCAGCAATGCGCGCCTGCTGTCGTACTGGACGACATACTCCAAACTGAATGCCGATTACCTGAATGCAAAACGCAGCGCACTGAGCAATATTTTTGACGGCAACATGGCGCTGAACGAAGAACTGGTCTGGGACGGCGATGGCGATAACCCGCATGCCGCTTTGACCGTATTCAGAAACTTCGACAACGCAGCGGTCGTTAAAGGGCTCGTCGGCAATACGCCCAAGACAGCGTGGATCATCGACTATCCCTTGTTAGAGCGCATTCACTACTTGCTCGTCGTCGATTTCGACGTGTACGGCAATGTAGGGCATCAGCTCAACACGCGCCTTTACATGGATTTCCTGCGTATCGAAGGTGAATACAATTTCCTGATGCTTATGCCACTTGATGCGCGACTTGAGCTACGAGACTACTGGTATCGAGACGCAAACGAGAGAGTAAAACAGCATTTCGAGAGCGTCGCGTTCTACCCGGCAGAAGCCCCCAACATTCAATACTTGACGGCGACACCAAAAGACGAGTTGCTCGAAAAACTCCGTGCACGCCTGGGTTCAGCCCTGCACCAGGACTTTGATTTCAGTCGCGGCTCGGCACCTGTGCAACACTTGCAGGCGCTCACCAAGATTCAGAACATCGTGGGTACAGCATCAACGCAGCTGCCCGAAACGACGCTGCTTATCATCGAAGGGGATGAAGGCCTGCCGACAATTTACACAATACTCAGCAATCGGGCACATAAAAACATCACCAGTTTGTTCCGCGAGCAGAAAAATCGTCTGCCTGACGAAGACACGATCACCGTGGCGCGCGGTGTGGTCGGAGACTACCCGAACGCACTCCTCAAGGTGAACGAGTCAGAACTCGATGAATTGGTTCGCATGCTGACAAACCTCGCCAATGAGGAAGACTACGCTGCGCTCATTGACCGCTTCGGCATACGTCGCACGTCCCAGGATTTCTGGGCGCACAGCGACGCAATGCATGAGATTTACTCGCGACAGCAACCTCACCTTGCGGGCTGGATGGATTACAGCCGCCTCGACAATCGCTAGGTCGAATGATACACATATCGACAATCTGAGTTTCTCTTGCCGCAACGATTCACGAGTCCTGAAACACTGGTAGATGCGATCATTGAGCGCGTTGGTAAACGCATCGTCTTCGGCTTACCGCTGGGGCTCGGAAAGGCCTGTCATATTGTCAATGCGCTGTTCGCTCGCGCCGCTGCCGACCCTACTATCTCGCTTACCATCCTGACCGCATTGACACTGGACAAGCCTCGGGCAAACAGTGAACTGAGTGCACGGTTCCTGGAACAGCTCGGGCCGCAGTTCTTCGGCGGCTATCCGCAGCTCAGTTACGTCGATGCGCTCACGGAAATGTCGCTGCCCTCGAATATCAGGGTTCGCAATTTTTTTCTGCAGCCGGGCCGATGGATACGTAATCCGCAAGTTCAGCAGGATTACGTATCGCTGAACTACACACAGGTAGCCGATTACCTGGTCCGGGCAGGCGTAAATGTCATCGCGCAGCTGGTGGCAGCTCCGGAAGCCAGCAAACAGAACCAACCCGCCGAGCACTACAGCCTGAGCTGCAATCCTGATCTCACTCCCGATCTGATGGACCGGCGTAAAGCCGGGCAACTGGATTGCCTGTTCGTGGGCCAGGTGAATTCTCATCTGCCCTACATGGGCGCCGCCGCTGAAAGACCGGCCAGCGATTTTGACATGTTGCTGGATGCACCTGCCTGTGACTTTCCATTATTCATGCCTCCGCATGAACCGGTCAGCATGGCAGATCATGCAATCGGGTTACATGTTGCACGACTTATACCGGATGGCGGCACTTTGCAGATTGGCATTGGGGCGATCGGGGACGCGATCGCTCACGCACTGATATTGCGGCAGCAGCACAATCAAATATTCCGCGAACTGTTGGCGGCGCTGGTCGCTGCCCCGGAGCCGGGGCTCGATCAACAGGGCATCTTCCAGGAGGGTCTTTATGGCCTGAGTGAAATGCTGGTCGAAGGATTTCTTGATCTGATCACAGCGGGAGTATTGCAGCGACGTGTCGATAACATATTGCTCCATGCCGGGTTTTTTATTGGCAGCCCCTTGTTCTATCGCAAACTCGACCAGCTCTCACCCGATACTCGCAGTGCGATTGCCATGATGCCGGTGTCATTTATTAATCAGATACGCGGCAAGGAGGACATCAAGGCGCAGCAGCGCGTCAATGCGCGTTTTGTCAACAGCGCGCTGATGTGCACATTAATAGGCGGCGTAGTGTCGGATACGCTGGAAAATGGGCAGGTGATCAGTGGTGTCGGCGGGCAATATAATTTTATTGCGCAGGCGTTTGCGCTGGAAGGTGCGCGATCAGTGATCACGCTGCGGGCAACACGAACCCACCGCGGCAAGACAGATTCCAACCTGCGCTGGTCTTACGGGCAATTGACTGTGCCACGGCACCTCAGGGACATCGTGGTTACCGAGTACGGTATCGCCGATCTTCGCGATAAAAGTGATGCTGAAGTGATTGCCGCTATGCTCAATATTTGCGACTCACGTTTCCAGGAATCACTGCTGCGCAAGGCTAAAGAAGCCGGGAAGATAGCGGCGAACTACCGAATACCGGTGCAGTACAGAAGCAATCTCCCGGCTAAACTTCGCGCCGCGCTGGCACCCTTCGATGCAGCCGGACATATCGGCGCTTTTCCGCTTGGCAGTGACTACTCTCAGGTCGAGCAAAAACTCGTGGTTGCACTGGAATTACTGAAGGAGCAAGCCGGCTCCGGTCATGGATTGTTTACTGTGTGGCGCGGTGGTCTGGGCCGGCATAAGGAACAAGGCACCCGGGAGTGCCTGCAGCGCATGGGCCTCGATGATCCGAAGACTTTGCGCAGCCGATTTTACCGGACGCTGCTGGCGGGGGCCCTGAAAGCCGCCGAGGGCTAGGCGAATACCATCCACCCCTTGACCAACGCGGTCGGGCACACAGTAGAGCCCTGAAGTTCATGTAAAATCCAGTCTCTTGAGGACTCATTCCATGACCAACCACATCAAACAAGGCGTGGCCGAGCTGAGCAGCAGCGGCGGATCACGTAAATCCGCTGATGCGAATTTGCGCCCCGAAGCCATACTTGTCCGCGATGCCCTTCTGGCCCGCGGTCTCGAAACCCCCATGATCCAGACCGGGCTGTCAGCTGACGAAAAGAAAACGCGCATCGAAGCCAACTTCGTCGAGGTAATGGAGACCCTGGGGCTGGATCTCAGCGATGACAGTCTGGCAGACACCCCACGGCGTATTGCGAAGATGTACGTTCAGGAAATTTTCGGCGGGCTGGACTACGCCAATTTCCCGAAATTAACGGTTATCGAGAACAAGATGAACGTGGACGAAATGATCAAGGTTCGCAACATAGCCCTGTCGTCGACCTGCGAACATCATTTTGTGGCCATTGACGGCAGGGCGACCGTGGCCTACATACCGCGAAACAAAGTCATCGGCCTGTCGAAAATCAACCGTATTGTGCGGTTCTTTGCGCAGCGTCCGCAGGTGCAGGAACGGCTCACCGAGCAGGTGCTGCGTGCGCTGCAGGCGCTGCTGGAAACACGTGATGTGGCAGTCACAATGACGGCTATTCACTATTGCGTAAAAGCACGTGGCGTAATGGACAGCAACAGCGAAACAACCACAACAGCGCTGGGCGGCGTGTTTAAAGCCAACCCCGAAACGCGCGCCGAATTTCTAACATCCAACGGATAGATAGCTTTATGACTCTTAGACTACTCCCCGCCTCCGGCCTCAAGACCGATAAAGACCCAGTGCTGGATCTCGATGATCCGGAAACCAACTTTATGTCGTTACTTAAGCTGCGCGGCGATCTGAGCGGAGATGATTTTTTCTTTGCTTTTCCCGGTCAGGCGTGGGCAATGATCCCGCAGGAACGCAATTACAAGTGCTTCCGAACCTTCGGCTTCGGTTCAGGTCGCTACGAAAAAATGGAAGACGGGGTCTACCGTATATATAGCCGGGAGGTTCTCTACTACCTCGACCCGGACACCGGCGAAATCCTCGAGGAATGGAACAATCCGTTTCTGGGCGGCCGCAAAGTCGAGGTTGTGCACATTGCCAACGATCCGGTCAATGGCATTTTTTCTCTCAAAGGGCCTGGTCCACTAACGCCGCCCTACCCTTACGTCAGCGTGGGCGATCACGTAGCGTTTCAGTGGAACTTCTTTATTCAACACCCTGCGGCCATGAACCGTGCCGATTACCCGTTGTATTCGTCGGGCGACATTGATCAACACGCAGAGTTGTGGGGCCTGATGGGGCGCAAAAGCGACATACTTGATGCGGACACCACGTCAGCCTACTGCACCATGTCGTGGAGTCGCGTCGCTGACTGGCTGCCATTCATGGAAATGGGCAACTCCCCCGGCAAAATGGTTTTTCACAGCCACTCAATGAAACTGATGGAGGGGCCGTCTGAATTGCCAAAGCCGATACTGAGCTACATTGAAAAAAATCACGCTGAATACCTGACGGCGCCAACCGAATGGAACGGCCCGCAAATGACCAGTTCCGCAGGTGTATTTAAAAAGATGATCGATGAGCGACGTGCAAAGTAGTCGATAGGGGCGACACCGGCAGCGACCCGAGGTGCATATATTTTTCTTTATCAATTAATGCCTTAGAAAAATATATTAAGCGCATTTTTAGTGTCGTACCGGGGGGTGCGCTGCCGGATGGAATTAATTGCCTGCCAGTGGCTCCGGTCTTACACATAATCCGCGGTCTAGCTGCCTGACTTCGCTGTGTTTTTCACCGCCAATTGATTTAACATTGCGGCCTGCACATCGCGGCCTGAAATCTTGCCTGCGCTATTAGAACACTGACTGGCGATACCGAGCCCTCGGGCATCGGCATTGCGGAATACAACTAGACATTTTTGAGAAGGCATCGCGTCCCTATGAATACCTCTCCCGTGAACATCGAGCACTCTGACCTTATCAGTGCTCTTGGCAGCTACGGCATACAAAACCCTGTGGATCTCATCGTCAACCCGACTTATGAGCAACTGTTCGCGGAAGAGACCCGTGCGGATCTGGAAGGCTTTGAGGTTGGAACAGTCACGAACATGGGCGCGGTTTCGGTTCAAACCGGCATATTTACCGGTCGTTCACCGAAAGACAAATACATTGTTCGAGACGATACGACTCGGGACACACTGTGGTGGTCTGATCAAGGCAAGAATGACAACAAGCCAATTGACGGGAAAGTCTGGAACCACCTAAAGCAATTGGTGGGCCAGCAACTGAGTGGCAAGCGACTGTTTGTCGTCGACCTGTATTGTGGGGCCAACGAGGCGACGCGTCTGAAGGTAAGGTTTGTCACCGAAGTTGCCTGGCAAGCGCACTTTGTCAAAAACATGTTTATTCGCCCCTCGGCAGAGGAACTCAGCGTATTCGAACCTGATTTTGTCGTGCTGAACGGCGCCAAAACCGTCAACAGACTGTGGCAGGAGCAAGGTCTCAATTCAGAGAACTTTGTCGCTTTTAACATGACCGAACGCATGCAGCTGATCGGCGGCACCTGGTATGGCGGGGAAATGAAAAAGGGCATGTTCTCGGTGATGAACTACCTGTTGCCGCTGCAAGGCATTGCGGCAATGCACTGTTCTGCCAACGTTGGCGAAGATGGCGACTGTGCAATCTTTTTCGGCTTGTCTGGAACTGGTAAAACCACGCTTTCTACCGACCCGAAACGCAAGCTGATCGGCGACGACGAGCATGGCTGGGACGACAATGGCGTTTTCAATTTTGAGGGCGGCTGCTACGCCAAGACCATAAAACTCAGCAAAGAAGCCGAGCCCGATATCTACAACGCTATCCGCCGCGACGCGCTATTGGAAAACGTCACGGTTCGCGACGACGGGTCGATCGATTTCGACGACAATTCGACCACCGAGAACACGCGTGTTTCTTATCCGATTTATCACATCGAAAACATCGTTAAACCAGTATCCAAAGCCGGCCACGCCAGCAAGGTGATATTCCTGACTGCCGACGCGTTCGGCGTGCTGCCGCCGGTTGCCAAGCTTACGCCGGCGCAAACGCAATACTACTTTTTGTCCGGCTTTACCGCCAAACTGGCAGGTACCGAACGCGGCGTTACCGAACCCACCCCGACATTCTCGGCGTGTTTCGGAGCCGCGTTCCTGACGCTCCATCCCACTAAGTACGCAGAAGTACTGCACAAACGGATGGCGGCCGTAAACGCGACGGCTTATCTGGTGAATACGGGCTGGAACGGCACCGGCAAACGCATTTCTATTCGCGACACGCGCGGCATTATCGATGCCATTTTAGACGGCTCCATTGAAAAAGCCGAGACTCGGCAACTGCCCTACTTTAATCTGGCAATTCCCACAGCATTACCGGGCGTTGACAGCGATATTCTGAACCCGGCTGATACGTATGCAGACCGCAGTCAGTGGGACGAGAAAGCCCTCAAGCTGGCCGGCATGTTCGTGGAAAATTTCAAGCAATACACCGATACCCCTGAAGGCAAGGAACTGGAGCAAGCCGGGCCGGACACGGACTGAAGCATATATAGCGACCGTGACCGGGGTGGTGCCAATCAATGCGTCTGTTTGACTTTAACCGCGCCCCGAATCCACGCCGGGCGAGAATGATACTTGCCGAGAAATCACTGGACATCCCTCTGGTCAATGTCGACCTGTTCGCTATGGAACAGCTCTCGCCGGAATTTCTCGCGATAAACCCCGCGGGGACGGTGCCGGTGCTGGAAACCGACGACGGCATCTATATCGCCGAAACAGTCGCCATTTGCCACTATCTGGACAGCCTTTTTCCGGAGCCACCCTTGATGGGAACCACTCCGTCCGGTCGGGCCCAGGTGCTGATGTGGAACAACATCATTGAGCACTACGGCATGTCTGCCATTGCGGAAGTTCTGCGTAATTTGTCGCCGGGCTTCAAAAATCGGGCGCTACCCGGCAACCGCGAATACCCGCAGATGCCGGAACTCGTCCAGCGCGGACGCCACCGCATGGAGCAGTTCTTTGATCGCATGGAAGACCAGTTGAACAATCGTAAATTTCTGGCAACGGACGAATACACCCTGGCTGACATCAGCCTGCTGGCCATGTGCGATTTCGCCGGCTGGGTAAGGGTCAACCCGATGCGCACCCGCCCTGCTCTCGATAAATGGTATGCCGCGGCAAGCATGCGGCCCAGCGCGCAAGCCTGAAAAAGACACAGACCACCCGAGCAATCAGAGTACGTCGATTTTTCGCATCCAGCTGATCATGTCGTGCGCAACTTGCTCTTCGACACCCACCAGACCGTGATCAATATCCGGGTACCAGATTTCGTCCACGGACGGTGCATTGACGGCAGCCGACCGGAGCTCGGCAAAGCGCGCCGCATCGTTGTAGGAATCTGCAGTGCCTGATAACAACAGCAACGGCACAGTGGCATTGGCAATGTGTACCCGATTGCGGCTGTCGGCCTCCGGCCCGAACCAGCTCAGCCAGGCGGCGGCACGCTGAGTCCAGCGAAACCGTCCGCCGTATCGATTTGGGGGCGGCTGCCTGATATCCACATCGACCAACGCCTGCGCGCCGCGCCCGGCAGCAACCGCCTGCTTTGCCTTGGCAACCGCATCGGCATAAGGGCCTTCACCGGCAGCAAGGCGAAACCAATCCGGACATTCCGCAGTGGGCATCAGGTGCGCCAGCGCCACAACATTGGGATGCTGACGCACCGACTGGTAGCGTCCGACGCTGATACTGCCGATACTGGCGCCGGCCAGCACAACGCGGTTGTAGCCGCGCTCGGCCAGCAATGTCACCCAGCGCTCAATATCATCGAGATCGTTATCAAGTATCGAAGTCTCGTGCCCTGCCCAGCCACTGCGCCGCATCTCACCTGCCAATACGGCGGCGCCCGATGCAGCCAACGCCGGGCCAAGCTGCCGGATCAGAGGGCTGAGTGGTGAACTGGTCAAACCGTGAACCAGCAACACCGCTGTTCGGGGTTTGGCATTGGCTGTCGGCGTCGGTGGCCACAACAAGCCAAAAAAATGTCTGCCTGCCGCTGCAATCGTCACGGCCTCCGGTCGCACGACTGCTGTTCGGGCAGCCCCGTGTTGTTCTGCCCAGAGCACCAGGCTCGCCACGCAATGTTCATTCGGAACGGGCTGTTCGTGGCCGGCAAGTGGCTCAGGAACGGGCCTTGCCGATTCATTAAATACCGTTAGCGGTGTCGTCAAATCATCGAGATTGCGCCGCAGGCTCATCGCCGCCGCGGGTGCCCACCAGCTCAGGAAGGCCAGTGACTGCTGCGTAACGGCGGGGCCGTTTTCCGGAAACAAGTCAATCCGTACATCCATCGCAGCACCCTGGCGCGCAGCTATGCTGGCATCCGTGAAGGCTTGTTGATAATCACCCTCATCAACAGCCTGCCGCAACAACGCGGAGGGCTCGTCGACGGCGTCCAGCCAGATCAACCCGGCTACGCGTCGATCACGGTGCTTGCTTTGGTAACGAAGAGCGGAAAATCCGCCGAGCTCCTGACCAATCAGAAATATCTTGCGGCAGCCCTGCGCGTATAAATAATCCACGGCCAGTTTGATGTCGCGCAAATCATCGTCGGGCATGGCATTGAGCTGCCCTTCCATACCCCTTCGGCGCATACAAAGGGCAAGAAAGCCGAACCCCTTGTCCGCCAGACGCGGGCCCAGCGACAGCACTTCAGGGTCGTACGGATAGCCACCCCACCGATGCAGAAAAACGTATGCCGGCGCGGCATGACCGGCGTGAAAATCAGTCGGCAACCAAAGCAGCGAATCCGTCATGGGCACAAAACCGCCCGGCCCAGGCTCCGAGTCTGTCCATACGTTAATCAGGTGGAAAGTGCTCATACCCATCTCCGGCCATGCCATGCGAGAATTGCGCAGCTATTGCACAACAAAGCGGCCGCTAAAGTGCCACAATACCCGCTCACCCGTCCACCAATCCGCTATGTCTAACAACAACGCTCGTCTGCAACGTCTCGCCAGCTATGCCTCGCTAACGGTAGCCCTCACGTTGGTCGTTGTAAAAATATATGCATGGGTGGCTACCGGCAGTGTCGCGTTGCTGAGTTCCCTGGTCGACTCTTTTCTCGACGTAATGGCGTCCGCCATCACTGTGATCGCAGTCAGGCTGGCTCTGCGGCCCGCCGACGCGGAACACCGTTTCGGCCATGGCAAGGCCGAAGGGCTTGCCGCACTCGCACAAGGGTTGATAATCGCGGGATCGGCAGGCTACGTGTTCTTCGAAGCCGTAAATCATCTGCTGGAGCCACAAACCGTGCGGGCGCCGGAGCTGGGCATGGGCGTCATGGGTTTGTCTATCCTTTTCACGCTGGCGCTGGTTTCATTTCAGCGATATGTCATCAGGCAGACCAGCTCAATGGCGATCAGCGCAGACGCAGCGCATTACCGCACCGACGTAATTATCAATATCGGTGTGGCAGTAGCCATACCCATTGCGGCATGGACGGGCTTCGTAATCATCGACCCTGCGGTAGGCATAATCATCGCGTTGTATATCCTCTGGACGACTTATGGGATTGCCGCTGAAGCGCTTGGGGTATTGCTGGATCGCGAACTTCCGGCCGAACAGCGCGAGAAAATATATGCCATCGCAATTTCTCATGAAAAAGTGCGGGGTTTTCACGATCTGCGTACCCGCTTTGGTGGCAACCATTATTTTATTCAGTTTCACCTGGAACTTGATCCCGAGACCACGCTACTGGAAACACACCTGATACTGGATGAAGTGGAAGACGCCGTGCGCGCAGAGTTTCCAAACTCCGACATCATCGTGCACGCCGATCCGATTGGCTTCGAAGAACCCCGCGACACATTTAACGAATGACATTTAGTTAAATCCGGGTTATGTCACATAGCGAAATGTGACTGACATCACGCAGCGAAAACCACGCCAGATATACCCTGTACGGGCTAAAACACGCCCTCACAAAAGTCTGCTGCGGGCGGCCAAAATAATAACAACAACGGGCCGTATACTAATGACTGAAACCGCACAGAACCCGGTACGCGGATTGCACCACCGACTAGCGTATATTGACTCTACCCTGCGGCACGCCCTGGATTCAGTATCCGGACTGCGGCGCGCGCTTGATGAAGACCGTCAAGCAGACGGTGGAATGGCTGCTGAACTATATAATCTGGACCGGGCACTGAAAAAGTTAGAAACCTGCATGCAAAAAATAAAAACAAGCAACGACCCTCAGGCAGGGTCGAACCACAAGCCTTCAGCAGATGACAGCGATAGCGCCGAAAAGCAATTGCTGTTGCAGGCACTGGATGCGCAGGAACAGCGGATTCGTCAGCTCGAAGAACAATTGCGCGTGCTGAGCAACGACGACGATCGCCTGATCGACAACGCCTCTGCAACCTCGGGCACGCAGACTGCCAGTGTTATAACGAATGACTCGCTCAAGGATGACCCTTTCGCACAGCGCATGATTGTGACCATTCAGGACTATGGCAACCTGAAGATTGCCCTGAGCAAGAGCATCACCACCATCGGGCGTGAGCCCGATAATGACATCCAGATACGTTCACGATTTGTCAGCCGCTTTCACGCCAGAATTGTTAGCGATCAGGACGGAGCAGCGATTGAGGATCTCGACAGCCGGAACGGGGTCAGCGTCAATGCGCAGAAAATAAGCCGCAAGCAGCTCCGTAGCGGGGATTTCATAAAGATCGGCCGGGTACAGCTGCAATACATCGATATCATGGAAGGCGGCTTTGACGGCGGCGCGGCGTAAATTAATATACCCGGCATGAGAAGAAACAAGAGAGGTCTGAACCGACAGCAAATATGGCTGGCGGTAGCGGTGTTTTCCGTAGTCATGGTGCCCGTGGGCGTATTCCTTGGCGGACTGCTGTTGGCCGGCCCCTACGAGGGTAAGTCGGGCGTACTCGGCCTGATCGCCGGCATATACGCGGATGCGCTAACCGGGCACCCAAGCGCCTTGATATTGCTGTTCTCGCCCCTGCTGCTACTGCTGGTATGGCAGCTGGCGATCATGGCCTACCGCACCATCAGCTCCAAACAACGCCTGCACGGGGCCGCCGCGTCAACTCAGGGCCAATAATAGTAGCCGGTAAGTAATAATCCGAGCCACAATGCGGTGAGAGGAAAGTATCGCCATTTCAAGGACTTCAGCGTTGCGATGAAACTCACGGCCGAGAATGCCGTCAAAACCAGAAATATCTGAATAATCTCGACGAGACTTTCTACCTCAGCGGCGAGGCGGGGTGCCTCGTCACCCAGGTACCAGAACACGAACGCTACAATGCAAGTGCAGAACGTAATCGAAAAAACCGTGCCCAGAATGATACCGAGCAACACGGTGAATGGATTGAAATTAAGGTCGTCTGTTTTAGTTAACATGGCCTGATATTATGCGGAACGCGCGAAACAATGGTAAGACCGAAGCACAACTCATGAAACAAACCGAATCATACTATCGCCTGTCCACGCTTTGGGGCCTGTTGCCACAGAAGTTCCTGGCACTTGCAGTCTTGTTGCTTGCGGCTGCGCAGCCTTACGCTCAGGAAGTCGCTGCCACACCATCCGTCGATGCTGCCACACCATCCGTCGATGAGGAGCTGGTATCAAGCGAACGTCACTATCAAGTCGCCCGACTGGTCACAAAACTCTCCGAGCGGGCCCACTATGCACGTGTGCGGATTGACAACGACTTTTCAGAAACGCTGCTGGACAATTATCTGGAAGCGCTGGACGTCAACCGCAGCTTTTTCCTGCAAAGCGATATCGATGAGTTGCGTCGCTACCGCTATACCTTGGACAACTCGCTGCGCTCTGGCGACATACAACCCGTTTTCGAGATATTTCGCCGCTATCGCGAACATGCGCGCAATAATCTTGCAGGCGCACTTGCTCAACTGAATGAAGAACCCGATTTTAGCCTTGATGAAAGCTATGTGTTTGATCGCTCCGACTCGCCGTGGCCCGCTGATGAGGCGGAGTTGCAGGAGCTTTGGCGCAAGCGGGTTAAGAACGATATCCTGAGCCTGAAACTGGCCGACCCGGAAAAAGACTATGCACAACATGTTGAAACGCTGACCAAACGATATACGCGATTGCTAAAGCGATTTAACGAGCTCGATGCCGACGATGTATTTGAAGGCTTCATGAATACCGTCACGCACACCCTTGACCCCCACTCCAGCTACATGTCCCCCCGGCAATCGGAGGAATATCGCATTCAGATGAGCCTGTCTTACCAGGGTATAGGCGCATCACTGCAACTGGATGATGAAATTGTCACGGTTCTGAATATTATTCCGGGCGGCCCCGCAGCGATTGACGGGCGCCTCAAAGCCACCGACCAAATAGTGTCCGTCGCGCAGGGTGAGGACGGCGAGCCGGTCGATGTCGTAGGCTGGTCGCTCGATGACGTGGTGCAGCTGATTCGCGGCCCTGCGAACACGGTGGTGCAACTGCAGATCCGACCGGGCGGCACATTGCCCGGTGAAAGTGAATACACGCTGGCTTTGGTGCGAAATAAGATCAAGCTTGAAGAACAGGCGGCTAACGGCAAAGTCATGGAGATAGGCCGTGACGGCGATGCCTACCGCGTTGGCGTGGTATCGGTCCCCAGTTTTTATCAGGATTTTGATGCCCGCAGCCGTGGCGAAGCGGACTACGTAAGCACGACGCGAGACGTAGAACGCATCGTCAAAGAATTGGTTGAAGACGATATCGACGGGCTCGTGCTGGATTTGCGGGGCAACGGCGGCGGCCACCTTTCGGAAGCCACCGCGCTGAGCGGCCTGTTCATAAAGAACGGCCCCATAGTGCAGCTGCGCTATCAAACCGGAAAGATAGAAATCCACGAGGATCCGATCCCGTCTCAGGTTTACGATGGCCCACTGGTTGTTCTGGTAGATCGCTTCAGCGCATCCGCCTCAGAAATATTTGCCGCCGCCATTCAGGATTACAATCGCGGCCTGGTAATCGGACAACAAACCTTCGGCAAGGGCACCGTGCAGCACCTGTATTTGCTTGATCAATATTTACCGCGACTCGATGTGGACGGCCTCGGCCAGCTGACATTGACGATCGGCAAGTACTACCGCGTTACGGGCGGCAGCACACAAAATCGCGGCGTGATCCCCGATATTGAACTGCCTTCACTGGTAGACAGCAGCGAGATAGGCGAAAACACGAAACCACGGGCGCTGCCATGGGATCAGATAAACGCAACTCGTTTCAGACCTCAAAGCCGTTTTGACGAAATCCTTGGCGAATTAAATCGTGAGCAAATTGCCCGTGCCGCCGGCGATCCTGATTTTCAGGCGCTGCTGGAAAATATAGAGGTTGCCGAGGTTTTGCGGAAGCAAAAAGCGGTATCTCTGAATCTTCAGGTGCGTGAGCAAGAACAACAGGAACGAAGAAATGGCCGTCTAGAGCGGGAAAACGTTCGCCGGGCCGCCCGCGGCCTGGAACCGCTGGAATCCCTGGAAGGCGCTAACGAGGAAGATCAGCCTGACGTATTGCTTAATCAGGCGGCCGAAATTCTGACGGATCTGGCTGCCCAGTCGGCCAGCAACAGCGCAGTGTTATCCGACGTGGTGCGATAGCGGAACGGACGACAGTCAGTCCAGCAACACCGAGAAAATTTCCCAGTACTCGTCCACCAGAACGTTAACGCTGCTGACCTCGCCTACCTTGCGGCCCTGGTCATCGAGTCTGACGATGCCCCCTACTGACTCCGCTGTCGGCACCGTATCGGTTTCATTGCGATAGCGACAACCGCGAAGTAAATAGCGCGCCCGCAGCTGCACCCGTTTTAAACAGCCACTGTCGGCCTCCAGCGCTCGCTGCACGTCTTCCGCCGCCCGGCCCAAAGCGCGGCAATCACGCCGACTGCCGTACCTGACATCAGTTAATGCCCGGGCCGCAGCCTCACGGGCAAGGTTTGCGAGATCGTCAGTTGCGAAGTGCACACACAACTCTTGCGCATAGGCGATTATGCGAACGTTAATTAGTCGCCGCGCATCGACGCTTAAGCCGGCAAACGCCGGCAGCTCCACTGCTGAGCGACTTTCCAGCTCGTCATTGAGTTCCCGAAGACGCGACCCGACCAGTTTTCTTTCCAGACGCTTTGCGTTGATTTCCACAGTCAACCTGCGACGTGTAAAAAAGTTCCACACGCCGTACTTTCGATTGCGGCGTTCACGCAGAATTTTTATCTGTGCGGCGAGTTCGTCACCCTGCATGCCCACACGAGCGATCTCACTATGCACCGACCGCAGTGATGCGCTCAGGGCACTGCGAAAGGCAGCCACCTGCTCACGGTATTCACGATCGCGGCATGCGCGCTCAAAATCCGCTGCCAGAGAAGAAATGCGCTGGTGACAACCCGACCAGATGGCACGCAATTGATAGTAGGCTAGCGCACGGTCAGCCGTATCCGGGTTGGCGAGATGGGCCTCGAGCTGATCTATACGTTGCTGTACACGCAGAGTCAGCGCCTGCTGTCGCGCAATCTGTTCGTTGAGGTCGAGCGCCTCATCGCGCAGCTTATCAAATTCCTTTTTTAGTTCCGCACGGTTCCAGAACAGCTTCAGTAGCTGCTCCTGTTCCTTGCCGTCGGACGACGCACGGTTAAAAAGTTGTGACGCAATAGTCGACATGGGGTTCCCGCATGGCACGCGCGAACAGCCAAAATTCCGGCAGCCCGCCCCCACAATGTAACGGGACAAGCCACACCAAACTTTGATGGAATCGACAGTTTTATGTATAAATCAGGAAGTTAGACGGGTCGCGAGGAAAAGGCGTGGCCGCGATCAATGAGGTAATCCAACCATTTACTGAGCATGATATTGCGTGACCAGCAGTGGCCCAGCTCATGTCCGTATTGTCTGCTAAGCGAGCGCAATAACTCGTGACGGTGGGAATCTATCCACCCTTTCACTTCCGCCATACGGGCATCGAAGTATACGCGCGCTACCAAATCGGGATCTGCAATCAACCCCTCAGGCTCATCGAATTGATAGGTCAACCGCAGATCGCAGGTATATTTACTGCGCTTTTCAATTCGCAGATAAAGTTCATAATCATCGCGAACGTATGACACCTGATTGTCGGCACAGTGATGCAAGCCCGCTGCCAATTGATTCAACTTGATGTAGTTGGCTTCATACAGGGCCATCAGACCGCCGAAACTCCCAGGTCTGGCGATACACTCTGGCAATATGTAACTATCTACCAACATGCTGGCAATATAGCATAGAGATCACATCTAACCGCTGACCGGTTCACAAAAAGGGATCTACACAGTGACGCTTGAGACTAGGGATATCGAATCCGGGGATATCTTGCCCGGGGAACTTTTGGCCGCTGACTTTACATCCATAGAAGTCAACTGCAGCGCCTTTGACGACCAGCGCCCGGGCACAGCCGGACTGCGCAAGAAGGTTCGCCATTTTCAGCAGCCGCATTACCTTGAGTGCTTTGTGCAATCCATTTTCGATACTCTGCACCTCCCTTCGGGAAGTCGGGTGGTGGTGGGCGGTGACGGACGTTATTACAATCGTCATGCCATCACCAGAATAATCAGCATGGCGGCAGCAAACGGGGTCGGGCATCTGATTGTGGGCCAACACGGGCTGTTGTCGACGCCAGCGGCATCGCACCTCATTCGCCTGCGCAAGGCAGCGGCGGGCATATTGCTGACGGCAAGCCATAATCCGGGAGGCCCTGACGGTGATTTTGGCATCAAATTTAATACCGCAACTGGTGGTCAGGCGCCCGAGCAACTTACAGAAGCCGTATACCAGTGCAGCCTGAACATCAACCGCTACCGCCTTGCCGAGCTGCCGGATATTGATATCGATACGGCTGGTATTTACCGGGTTGGAAAGATGCGGATCGAGGTTATTGATTCGGTGGACGATTACGCCGAATTGATGAAATCGCTATTCGACTTCGAAGCGATCGCTGCCATGCTCGCAGCCGGAACAAGATTGCACTTTGACGCACTGAATGCAGCAACAGGCCCCTATGCAAGGCGCATATTCTGCGAATTGCTGGGCGCTCCGGAGACCAGTATTGCGCACTGCGAACCGCTGGAGGATTTTGGCGGCCTGCACCCTGACCCGAATCCGGTTGATGCTGCGCATTTGGTGAAGCTGGCCTTTAGCGACGAGGCGCCTGATCTGATCGCGGCATCGGACGGCGACGGCGACCGCAACATGATACTGGGCAAGCGCATGGTGGTATCTCCGGGTGACAGTCTGGCCATCATGGTCGAGCATGCGACCACAGCTCCGGGCTACGCCGCAGGCATTGTCGGGGTGGCGCGATCCATGCCCACCAGCCGCGCCGTTGATCGCGTAGCGGCCCGCCTGAATATACCCTGCTACGAAACGCCTACCGGGTGGCGATTTTTCAGTAATTTGCTGGATGCGGGGCGAATAACGCTGTGCGGTGAGGAAAGTTTTGGCACCAGCTCATCGCATACCGGCGAAAAGGACGGCCTGTGGGCTGTCTTGTTCTGGCTAAACATGATGGCTGCGCTCGGTAAACCTGTGGATCAGATCGTTGCCGAACACTGGGCGCGCTTCGGCCGCACTTTTTTTCAACGACGCGACTATTTCATCGCCAATTCCGACAATGCGCGGCAACTTATGGATGAGTTGAGCGGGTCAGTCACGACACTCGCCGGCAGATCGTTCAACGGGCTGCAAGTCGAATCCGCAGATGTATTTTCTTACGTGGATCCGGTCGACGACAGCGTCTCTGAAAATCAGGGTGTACGCGTGTTTTTTGGCGCAGACGGGCGCGCGGTTTTCAGACTGTCGGGGACCGGCACCAGCGGCGCCACATTGCGCATCTATCTTGACCGCCTGACAACAGACCGGCAAAACATCGCGATGGAAAACAGCAGCGCCCTGGCGCAATTGGGTGAAGCCGCAGAACAGATTGCGCGCATTGAAGAGCTGACCGGTTTGCGGGAGGCAACGGCGGTCATCTAGGTGAAGACGGGCCTCACGGCTAGCTCACGGGCGGATACGCCGCTCTATGCCGGTGTTCAACAGCAAAGTGCTGGCCAACTCCTCGATGGACGAGCGCGTCGTGTCGATAAACGGGATTTTATAGCGCCGAAACATGGCCTCGGCTGCCCGAATCTCAAAACTCACCTGCGGCATG
Organism: Gammaproteobacteria bacterium; assembly: GCA_030426355.1. Classification (GTDB taxonomy): domain Bacteria; phylum Pseudomonadota; class Gammaproteobacteria; order Steroidobacterales. The sequence continues at coordinate 599,378 of JAUHYQ010000002.1, read as the reverse complement.
GTGGCGTAACTGCCGGTGGCTCTGCGCTCCCGACGAATCTGCTGCAGTCGTCCGGCCTCGATGGTCAGGCCGTACAGCTTGTTCTTGTGCTCTTGCAACGCAACCGGCAATTGTCCGGATTCCAGCTCCGACTCGGAGAGCGGATAATTTGCCGCGTAAACACCGTAACTCAAAGCAAGGTACAAACACGTAGGCGTTTTTCCCGACCTTGATACGCCGGTCAATATAATATCGGCGCGCGAGTAATCATTAACTCGCGACCCGTCGTCATTGTTGAGCGCATAGTTCATGGCATCCATACGCTGGTCATAGCGCATCGAGTCAACCAACCCGTGTGCCTGCCCTGCTTTGTGAGTGGATTTGGTCGCCAGCTCGGCTTCGAGCATGGGCAGATAGGTGTCGAAAAAATCGATAAGCAAGCCTTGCTTTGGCGCGAACCGCTGACGCAGATCAACCTGCACAAGCGTACTGAATATGACAGGAGCTACCTTTTGCTCTTCAGCCCGCGCTTCTATCTGCCTAAGAGCCCTGTCAACCTTGTCAAGGGTATCCAGAAATGGCAGAGTCACGAGGTCGAATTCGTAGCCGTCAAATTGAGTTAGCAGGCTATGCCCCAACGTTTCCGCGGTAACACCGGTCTGGTCAGATACAAAAAAAACGGTACGGCGAATCATGTCGATAACCACTCCAGGCTAGTGGGTTGCAGTCTTCCACTTCCGCCATGTTTTAACAAGGAATAGCCCTTTGCAGCCCTACATTATCCCGTTTGACCAACTCCGGCTCAGCGACATCGATACCGTCGGCGGAAAGAACGCATCACTCGGCGAAATGATCAGCAATCTGGCCGGCGCGGGCGTGAAGGTCCCGGAAGGCTTTGCAACCACCGCCGAGGCCTATCGACTGTTCCTGCAACACGATGGCCTGGCAGAGCGAATTGATACGCTGCTCGCAGGGCTCGACGTGAATGAACTTGATGACCTGGCTGCAGCCGGAAAAACCATCCGTACGTGGTTGCTCGATGCTCCACTCCCCGAAAGTCTGGAACAGCAGATAACGGCAGGCTGGAAAAACATCAGCGCGAACAGAGGCAGCGAATTCTCGGTTGCGGTGCGCAGCTCGGCTACCGCTGAAGACCTGCCGGATGCGTCGTTTGCCGGTCAGCAGGAGACCATCCTCAACGTGCGCGGCCTCGATCAGTTGTTGCATGCCGTGCGACAGGTGTTTGCCTCCCTCTATACCGACCGTGCCATTTCCTATCGGGTACATCAGGGTTTCGATCACAAGGATGTCGCGCTGTCAGTAGGGGTGCAGCGCATGGTGCGCAGCGACCTCGCCTGTAGCGGCGTCGTTTTTACGATCGATACGGAGTCCGGTTTCCGTGACGTGGTGTTTATCACATCGTCATGGGGCTTAGGCGAATGCGTGGTGCAGGGGTCGGTCAATCCGGATGAGTTCTATGTCTATAAACCGGCTCTAAGAGCGGGAAAAAAATCCATCATTCGTCGCAATCTAGGCAGCAAAGCCATAAAAATGGTTTACAACGGCGGGCCGGCGACAGATGACTTTGTTGCCACCGTGGATGTTGATCCCCATGACTCCGGTCGATTCAGCCTGAGCGATGCAGCTGTGGAAAAACTGGCTCGCTACGCGCTCAGCGTCGAGGAACATTACGGCCGCCCGATGGACATCGAATGGGCGCTCGACGGAATCGACGGCGAGCTCTACTTGCTGCAGGCCCGCCCGGAAACAGTACAAAGCCGCAATCAACAGTCCGTCCAGCGCTATACATTGCGAAAGAGCGCGCCCGTTATTACACGGGGCCGTGCTATCGGTCAAAAAATCGGCTCCGGCATCGCACGAATTGTCGACGATGTTACGCAGATGAGTCGTATCGGCAACGGTGACGTGCTGGTTGCAGATATGACCGACCCCGATTGGGAACCCGTTATGAAGCGCGCATCCGCGATTGTTACCAACCGTGGCGGCAGAACCTGCCACGCGGCGATCATTGCGCGCGAGCTGGGTATTCCGGCCGTGGTTGGGTGCGGCGATGCCACTCAGCGTATAGATGATGGCCAGCCAGTCACAGTTTCCTGCGCCGAGGGTGACGAAGGCTTCGTCTACGATGGCCAGCTGGATTTTGACAAGCAGGAAATAAAACTCGACCAGTTGCCGCAGATACCGGTCAAAATCATGCTCAATGTCGGTAATCCGGATCGGGCTTTTGACTTTGCGAGCATTCCTCATCACGGCGTTGGCCTGGCAAGACTCGAATTTATTATCAATCGCATGATTGGTGTGCATCCGCGCGCACTGCTTGACTTCGACAAACTGACCCCCGACCTGCAGGAGGTCATCAAGCAGCAAATGGCGGGTTATACCGACCCGGTAGAGTTTTTTATTGCAAAGCTCAGCGAAGGTGTCGCAACCATTGCCGCCGCATTTGCACCCGAGCCGGTTATCGTCCGTTTGTCGGATTTCAAATCAAATGAATACGCCAATCTGATCGGCGGTCGCGACTACGAGCCCGATGAAGAGAACCCCATGCTGGGATTCCGCGGCGCCTCCCGTTATCTGGCGCCGGATTTCCAGCCCTGCTTCGAACTGGAGGTCGCCGCACTCAAACGTGTTCGCAACGACATGGGCCTGACCAATGTGCAAATCATGGTGCCTTTCGTGCGCACCGTGCGCGAAGCAGAAGGTGTCAGTAACCTGCTGCGCAAGCTCGGGCTTGAACGCGGCAAAAACGGGCTCAAGCTGATCATGATGTGCGAATTGCCCACCAACGCCCTGCTGGCTGAAAGCTATCTGGAGTATTTCGACGGCATGTCAATCGGCTCAAACGACATGACCCAACTTACACTGGGGCTCGATCGAGATTCCGGTTTAATAGCCGCGCTGTTCGACGAACGCGATGCTGCGGTGAAAGCCCTGTTAAAAATGGCCATCGATGCCTGTAAGGCGCAGGGCAAGTATGTTGGCATTTGCGGACAAGGGCCGTCCGATCACCCTGACCTGGCCCGCTGGTTGCTTGATCAGGGTATAGAAAGCATGTCACTGAACCCTGACAGCGTCATAGAGACATGGCTGTATCTGGCCGGACAGAGCATTGATTAGCGACGAGCCACCATTGGCAACCCGCTAGAAGTCACTCCAGGAAGACTTTTTACGCCAGCTGATGCGCGGCAATATCAGTCCCAGCAGCAGTCCCGCCACCAGCACGGCTCCGCCAATCAGGAACCACTCGCGGTTGGCACGGCTACCAAGTTGCTGGTTCTCGGTTTCCAGCCTTTCTATTTGCTGTTCGCTCGCGGCCAGGCGCTTCTTTAGCTCGGTGTTTTGCTGGTCGACCTGAATGGTATCGGCCGACAAGCGCGTAATGCGCTCCAGCTTGCTCTGCTGGGAAGAGCTGGTGGACTGCAGCTCACCAATCTCGCGCTCCAGGGCACGCTTGTCCTGCTTCAACTGGGTTAGTTCTGCGTTTATTTTGGCGCGCTGCGCTTCACTATCGCGCAGCTGCCTCTCCAGCTCCGGAAGCCGCAGTCCCGCCGTCGGCACACCGCGCAGGTAACGGCTCAGTACCCAGCCCTCGGCGCCGGAACTGGTGCGTACCCGGCTGTAACCGCTATCGTTGTCGACCTCAAGCACTTCCAGAGCGGTACCGCTTTTGAGCTGGCGGACAATACTCTGCTTGGTGCTCTTTCCGGAGCGCATCATCACCTCAAACTCGTCAGTCACCCACCGGGTTTCCGCGCTGGCCGCGACACTGCCAATAGCTAGAAGTATTACAACAATTATCTTATAGGTCATTGAATAATAATCTCTTTTAAAGCTCCGTTGCGGTGCTCCAAGTCGTTCCGCAGGCCTGAATGTAGCACACCGCTGCGCGGCCATGCCGCCCCCACACACAGGGCTCGGACTGTTTACAGGCCAAATTCCGGGCGCAGCAGCGCGCCGCGGTAATAACGGCACTCGGCGATAGAGTCGCGTATATCGTCCAGCGCCAGGTGCGTCGCGTCTTTGCTGAACCCGCTGGCGACCGCCGGCGCCCACAATCCCGCAAGTATTTTCAGGGTGCTCACGTCGAGATTACGATAGTGGAAAAAGGCTTCGAGCGTGGGCATCTCACGGGCCATAAAGCGACGATCCTGACAGATGCTGTTACCGCACATCGGAGAAGTGCCCGCCTCCACCAGGCCGGCTAAAAATTCCATTGTCATGCGCTCCGCATCCGCCGCGGTAAAAGTGCTTTGCCGCACCCGCTCTACCAGGCCCGACGCAGCATGCTGTCGGGTATTCCATTCATCCATCGCTGCCAGCACTTCGTCGCTCTGGTGAATAGCCACAACCGGACCCTCCGCAATGACCTCCAGATTCGCGTCGGTAACGATCGTGGCGATCTCGATGATAGAATCATTCACGGTGTCGAGACCCGTCATTTCGAGATCGATCCAGATCAGGCGATTTGCTTTAACAGATGTGCTCACAATCATTTACAGAGGCCCTGCACCTAAAACGAGATGCCGCATTCTAGCACCGGTACCGCTACCGTCATCGCCAGCTACGGGCAACGCGGCGTTCTGCATGCAGACGATATCAGGCTGCCTTACCTACTCAAGGGCCGCAAATTGCGCGCGGTATGCGGCGACCGCGTAACCTGGATTCCATCTGGCAATGACGGCGAGGCGCTGGTGACAGCGGTGCTCGCCCGCGACAACGTGCTTGAACGCCCCGACAGCCGAGGCGGCAGTGAGGCACTGGCGGCCAACCTCACCACTCTGGCCGTCATTTTGGCGCCCGAGCCCGCACCGGATTTTTTTATTGCCGATCGCTTTATTGCCGCGGCAGAAATCATGCAGGCCCGCTGCCTGTTGGTGTGGAACAAGAACGACCTGAGCGGCGTGCCGCCCACTGAACTCGATGCGCTTCAAAAGCTGGGCTATGACGTCGTGCCAACGTCGGCAACCACCGGAGTGGGTATTGCCGAACTGCGCCGCAGTCTCGATGCCGGTATCAGCATGCTGGTGGGACAGTCCGGGGTGGGCAAGTCGTCGCTAATCAACCAACTGGTCGAAGATGCAAATGTGCTCACCGGACAGCTTAGCGACATCAGTCGCGAGGGCCGGCACACAACAACTGCATCAATCGCGCATGATCTGGGCAACGGCGGGTTGCTGGTAGATTCGCCGGGCATCAGGGACTTTGTCCCGACCATAAACGATGTCAGCAAAACACAAATCGGCTATACCGAAATCGTGGCGCGAGCCGATCAATGTCGTTTTGCTGATTGCCAGCACACCCGCGAGCCGAATTGCGCGGTGCGCGCCGCGGTCGAAAACGGGGACATCTCAGAGCGTCGTTACGAAAGTTACAAGCGCTTGTTGAATCTCAGCAAACAGCGATTGCAGCGCATGGAACGAACCCGCCAGTAGCGCTAGTCGGGGCTCACACTGTTACGGCCCGCTATGGCGCGCGAAAGCGTGCTGCGATCAACGTATTCCAGCTCGCCACCAATTGGCACACCGTGGGCAATGCGACTGACGCGCACACCCTGGGCCTGCGCCAGCGAGGCCAGATAACCGGAAGTTGCCTCGCCCTCCACCGTTGAACTCGTCGCCAGAATGATTTCACTGATGCCGCCAGCAGCAACGCGTTTCGCAAAAACCTGCAGGTGCAATTCCTCGGGGCCAATGCCGTCCAGCGGAGACAAACGACCGTGCAATACGAAGTAATGACCGCGAAATACGCCGGACTCTTCAATCGCCATAACGTCCGCCGGGGACTCCACCACGCACAGAACCGACGCATCACGATCAGCAGAGGCGCACAAACGACAAAGCGGTTCTTCTGACAACATCCGGCAATTTTCGCATTCACCGATGTTGTCGATGGCGTCGGTTAATGCCTTGGCAAGCTTGAGTGCACCGTCACGATCGCGCTGCAACAGGTAAAACGCCATACGTTGCGAGGTGCGCGCGCCCACTCCAGGAAGGCATTGGAGCGCCTGCAATAGATGCTGCAATAGCGGCGAATATGCCACGACGTCAGAACGGCAGCTTTATGCCGGGCGGCAGACCCATGCCTGAGGTCATGCCTGCGTACTTTTCTTGTACCGTTTTTTCCACTTTGCGCAATGCGTCGTTAAAAGCCGCAACAAGCACGTCTTCCAGCATATCCTTGTCGTCAGCGACAAGGCTTTCATCAATTTGGATCGCACGAACTTCGTGACGACACGTCATGCGCAGAGAAACCAACCCGCCTCCGGCAACGCCCTGAACTTCAATACGGCCCAGTTCCTCCTGCGCCTTTTGCATATCGGCCTGCATTTGCTGGGCCTGCTTCATTAGATTGCCGAGGGGATTCTTCATTTGTTCAATATCTCGGGTTGTACGACCTGCACCCTGTCAGTGCCGGGTCGGCGAGCCGGAAGGTTTAACAGAGCCGTCGACAACTCGCGCGTCGAAGGCTTCGATAATGCGGTTAATGGCGGGGTCATTGCGGATTTCGCCTTCGGCATCCGCTTGTTGTTCCAGGACGGCCTGTTTATCGCGTGCAGCCTCACAGTCGATATCACCCGCCGCAATGATGAAGCGCACTGTAACCGCCTCGCCTAACTGGCGGCGCAGCGCTTCGGTTAGCAGACCTTTCTGGCTATCGGTCAGCAAATGCTTGCCCGATTGACTCAGTTCAAGCACCAACGTCGTGTCGGTCTGTTCCGCCACCGCGCAATTCCGCGCCAGCTGCAGCGTCATACCTTTTAAGGCGAGAGATTTAAGCAATTCATCCCAATTCACCGGACCGGCGTGCTTAACCTGGCCGCCCGACGCCAACTGCATTGAACCGGCTCCCAGACCCGCCTGCCGAGCGCCCTCCCCGCCACTCGCTGCGCCACCAACTTCCGCTGCGGGGCGAAACGCCAGCATGCGCAATAACGTCATCTCAAAACCGATGCGGGGATCCGGAGCCAAAGCCAGATCCCGGCTACCGGTAATAGCAATCTGATACAAAAGCTGCACCGTCTCACCATCAATTTGTGCGCCAAGGCCTGCGACCAGTGCCACATCGGCGTCTTCGTCAAGAGCGCCTTCGCCCGCCAGCTGCATGACGGCGATTTGCTGCAGCAGTATGGCAAGATCATCAAGCACCGCTGCGTAATCCGGCACCAGTTCCTGCAGTTGTCTGGCCTGTTGCATCAGTCCGGCAGCATCGCCTGCAATGACGGCTTGCATGATTTCCGTTAGATGGCGCGGATCCATGCTGCCGAGCATTTCGGCCACGTCCGCGTCGTTGAGCTTGCCACCTCCAAATACCAGTGCCTGATCAAGCAGACTCAAGCCGTCACGCATACTGCCGTTGGCCGCGCGCGCCAGACGACCGAGCGCCGCGACCTCAGCCTCAATCTTTTCCTGCTCGCAGATATAGGCCATTCGCTCAGTTATCAATGCCGTCGGCAACCGCTTCAGATTGAACTGTAGACATCGCGACAACACTGTCACAGGCAGCTTCTGAGGATCGGTGGTTGCGAGCAGAAATTTTACGTGCGGCGGTGGCTCTTCCAGTGTTTTAAGCAATGCGTTAAACGAACTGGCCGAGAGCATATGCACTTCGTCGATGAGATAAATTTTGTAGCGACCGGAGGTGGGCGTGTATTGGACGTTTTCCAGCAATTCGCGCGTCTGATCAACCTTGGTGCGCGACGCGGCATCCACTTCCAGCAAATCCACGAAGCGCCCCTGATCTATGCTGACGCAAGGGCTGCATTTTCCGCAGGGTTCCCCGCCATTCGGCGCTTCGCAGTTAAGTGCTTTGGACAGAATTCGGGCAATCGTGGTCTTGCCAACGCCTCGCGTACCCGCAAATAAAAAAGCATGGTGTACGCGGTCGCTTTCCAGAGCATTGAGTAAAGCCCGCACAACGTGATCCTGACCGGCCACGTCGCTGAAAAACCCGGGGCGCCATTTTCTGGCAAGTGCTAGATAACTCATTGAGCCCTTATTGTATTGCATAAAGCGAAAAGGCCCGCGCCAGCCACACCCCGGCGCCCGGCATCACCGCTACCGCTGCTCCCTTCCGGGCCTGACGGAGTTCACGGCTGGCCGTCGCGAGGGGACCGGCGCAGGCCCAGACGAAGGGTATGCGTTGTTATACTTGGGGGCAAGGCCAAAGCGGGACAATTTCCATAATACAAACGAATTGACAGCCGCGATTGCTAAACGGCTCAAAGCAGACGGTGTCACACGACAAATTGGCGGATAGGGAGTCCGCGGGCATACCTTCTATAAACCTCTACTGGCTTAATTTATGCGAAATATCATCACAGGTTTTTTCCTATCCTTGGTTGCAGTTGCAGCGATCGCCGACGGCCACGTCATCAACCGCAGCCTGACGTTCGATCCGCCTTCGCTGGACCCCAACATAGGCACGGCCTCAGTTGCGGGTGCTGTCCTTTCCGACTTAGTCGACGGGCTCGTGATACGCGGGCCGGACGGGCAGCCGGTGCCGGGTTGCGCTGAGGGCTGGGTTATCAGTCAGGACGGACTGACCTATACATTCACCCTGCGCGAAGGACTTGAATGGTCGGATGGCCAACCACTGGTCGCTGCAGACTTCGTCTACTCGTTTCATCGTCTGCTGAGCCCGGAGACGGGCGCTCCGGCAGCGGGCCTGTTTTTCATCATTGACGGCGCGCGGGAACTGTTCACCGGCGCGGCGGCGGAACTCGGGGTCAGCGCACCCGATGACCGCACGGTCGTGATCAGACTCGCCCAGCCTGCACCCTATTTCATTCAGTTGCTCGCCAACACTCAAGGCGTGCCGGTGCCACGCCATGCGATTGAAAAACACGGCCGAGACTGGACGCGTGCCGGAAACATGGTGTCGAACGGCGCCTATGTGCTCGCCGAGCGAATTCCGCAAGACTCAATCCGGCTGGTAAAAAACCAGAGATTTCACGCGGCCGACAGCGTAACTATTGATCAAGTAGTCTGGCTGCCGACGCCTGATCTCGGTGCGAACCTGCGTCGCTTTCGCGCCGGTGAACTTGATACGGTGCTGAACTTCGCACCCACCGATCTGCCCTGGGTGAAGGAAAACCTGCCTGAAGCGCTGCATATGGGGCCGATGCAGGCCACCTATTTGCTGGTCGTGAACGTCAGACAGCCGCCGTTCGATGATGCACGAGTGCGCCGTGCCCTGTCGCTGGCTATCGATCGCGAAGCCATCACGAACAAGCTACTGAAAACCGGCGTGCGGCCGGCGCTTTCACTAGTAACGCCAGGCACGGGCGGTTATCCGGGCAATCCGGATCTTGCGCTGGCAGCACCGATTGCCGAGCGACAGGCTCAGGCAAGGGTGTTGCTCGCCGAAGCAGGTTTCGATACCGATAATCCGCTCGTCGTCCCGATCGTCTTCGACAACCAGGAAGAAAACAGGAAGATCATGGTCGCGCTCGACGCGATGTGGCGTGAGATCGGGGTCACGACCGAAGCGAGCGGCATGGAGTTTAGCGCCGTGCTGAAGAAAATGCGTACCGGTGATTTTGCACTTGCGCGCTCAGCAACCTTTGCGCTGTTCGACGACCCGTATGCATTTTTGCAGCAGTTCATGGGCCCGAACCCGAGAAACTGGACAGGTTATGCGAGCCGTGAATTCGACGGCCGGCTGATGCAGGCCAATGCCACGGGTGACATGGCCGAACGAACTGCCCTTCTGGCCCGGGCCGAGTCCGTATTGTCTGCTGATCAACCGATGATTCCGATTTACTGGTATGCCGGCCGCACGCTAGTCTCGCCCCGGATTACCGGCTGGTATACGGCACGACTCGGCACGCCGATGACGCGTTACCTTGGATTGCAATAACCAGGACTGCAATAATTGGCGGAGAGGGAGGGATTCGAACCCTCGATACGCTATTAACGCATACACGAATTCCAATCGTGCGCCTTCAGCCGCTCAGCCACCTCTCCGTGACGCGTCATTGCGGAGCGAGTTGCCCCACGCGGGTGCGAAGATTAACTGAGGGCGACGCGCGGTTCAATCAGCGGCAAACAAATCGCGGAATTAGCTGCCAGCCCGATAGTCCGGCGGCTCGATCAGACAAGGGTCTTCGTCGGGTATAACCTCGGTATGGGTCTCTCCCTCGGGAATCGGCACCCACACATCTTTGCTCAGCGGCTGCAGGTCATCTGGCACCTGGGTGCGCTGCCCTGATCGTGCCTCCTGATATTCCCGCGCTTCGTGGCACTTATCGATTTCGGTCTTGAATATTCCGCAACCGCCCGCTAGCGAGGCCCATGCGCAAATAATTAACAGCCGGCTACGCAAATTGATCATTGCAACAACCCCGCGCGCACCATGGCCGCCTCGACGACCGGCCTTTTCGCCTCTGATAAGGGCAACAGGGGTAAGCGGATACCGGGTTCAATCAGCCCCATGCGATGCAGCGCCCACTTGACCGGTATGGGATTCGCCTCAACGAACAAGTCATTATGCAAGCCTGCAAGCGGTGCATCGAGGGCGGCAGCGCGATCCCCATCACCGGCAATGGCTGCTTCGCACATGGCTGCCATCGCAGCGGGTGCAACGTTTGATGTCACTGAGACCACACCCTGCCCGCCTGCCAATATAAACTCGCGCGCCGTCGCATCATCGCCGCTGTATAAGGCGAAATCGTCTCCGCACAGCTCCCGCAGGCTAGCCACGCGGCTCAAATCACCTGTGGCCTCTTTAATGCCAAAAATATTGGTGTGGCCAGACAGCCTGCCGACCGTTTCCGGGATCATATCGACGGCGGTGCGCCCTGGCACGTTGTACAACATCACCGGTTTACTCACCGAATCAGCGACCGTTGAGAAATGCCTGAACAAGCCTTCCTGGGTTGGCTTGTTGTAATAGGGTGTTACGACGAGAAATCCGTCAACAGCTAAACGATCCACTTCCACCGAAAGATCGACTGTCTGGGCGGTCGAATTCGACCCGGTACCTGCGATGACAGGCAGCCGACCGGCCACTTGTTCCACAGCCGCCTTAATAACGGCAACGTGCTCCGGTTTGGTTAGCGTGGCCGACTCACCGGTGGTGCCCGCCACGACCAGCCCGTGGGTGCCGGCTGCGACGTGAAAATCGATCAGCCGGGCAAACGCCGCATAGTCCACCTCCCCCGAGGGGGACATGGGTGTAACGATTGCGACCAGACTTCCTGTATACATGGACTTACCCTGACTTGCAGACCGGCGATGGTACGTGCGCTCCGGACAGCAAGCAAGCGGCCGACTTCGCTTGAAGCACCGGGATTTAGCAGTAAACTGAGCCGCTGTCCCCGAATACTGAGAATCATGGAAAAACTTCTAGCCGTAACTGTTATCGGTGCCGACCGTACCGGATTGGTTCGAGACGTCACGAAAGCCATCAGCGCAGCTGGCGGCAGTATCAAGCAAAGCCGCATGACCACATTGGGCCGGGAGTTCGCCATGGTCACGCTGGTGTCCGCAAACTGGCATGCCATAAAAAAGGTTCAAGAGGCCCTGACGACACTGGCGGAAACCTCGGCGCTGACCATCAGCTTTCGAAACACTGAGGAACGTTTGGCGCAGGAACCGGCAGCACCGTATACGGTCGATATTGTCGCCATGGATCAGGAGGGCATCGTCGCTGGTCTGGCCGGTTTTTTTGCGGCGCGGAATATTGAAATCGCCGATCTGAGCACCCGCCAATACAACGCGGCACATACCGGTGCCACCATGTTCGCAGTGCAAGTAGCCATCAATGTTCCCGCCAGTACGCACCTGGCGACGCTGCGGGAGGAATTTCATGAATACTGCGAAGAACAGAATCTCGATGCAATCATCGAGCCCATGCAACGTTAATGACCGAATCCGGTCGCGCGGAGGATCAATATGAATACAGCACAAATCGACCGGGTCGTACCGGCGCTCAAGTTACCCGCTACGGGGGAGCAGGTTATTGACCTGAAATCATTGCGCGGGAAAAAGCTGGTTATCTATTTTTACCCTAAGGACAGCACGCCGGGCTGCACTACCGAAGGGCAGGATTTCGCTGCCAATCATGCCAAATTCAAGCGCCTGAATACCGTTATTCTGGGGGTTTCAAAGGATAGCGTCGCATCACACGAAAAATTCAAAGCCAAGTACAACTTCCCCTTCGATTTACTGTCTGATGAGTCAGAGCAAGCATGCAAGATTTTTGATGTCATCAAGGAGAAAAGTATGTATGGGCGCAAATATATGGGGATTGAGCGGAGCACCTTTCTCATCGATGAGCAAGGCAAATTGCGGCGTGAATGGCGCAAGGTCAAAGTGAAAGGGCACGTCGACGATGTTCTGGCAGCCGCCAAGGAACTATGAGGCCAGCGTTTGTGAGGGGTCACCTGTGCGATCGCCTGTCAATGATGGTGTTGTCGCTGACGCTCACCATAGGTGCGGGTGTCGCCGCCGCTCAGGATGTCAACTTGCCCGACATGGGCAGCCCGGCTGACGGCCTGCTATCGATTCAGACAGAAGCGCAATTAGGTCGGCAGGTTTATGCCAACCTGCTGGCGACCGAATCCGTGATTACCGACCCGGAATTGCAGGAGTACATACAAGACGTTGGTATGCGCCTGGTCGCGCACGCGGACATTAAACGCGGCCAGCAATTCCAGTTCTTCATGGTGGACAATCCGGTTATCAACGCCTTTGCCCTGCCCGGCGGATACATTGGCGTGCATAGCGGCCTGCTGCTCGCAGCGGCCAATGAAAGCGAACTTGCCGGTGTGCTGGCGCACGAAGTCAGCCATGTCACTCAACGGCATATATCACGCGCCGTATACGCCAATCAACGCGCCAGCACCATGACGCTTGCAGCCATGCTGGGCGCCATACTCGCCGGGGTTGCTGTGGGCGCCGACGCCGACGTTATCGCGGGAGCGGTCGGCATATCCCAGGGCCTGGCCATAGAGCAACAAATCAGCTTCACACGCAGTAATGAATACGAAGCTGACCGGGTAGCCGTTGCGGTCATGGCAAATGCCGGATTTGATCCGATGGGCATGCCCGACTTCTTTGAGACCATGTCGCGAAAGACCAGCTCTCTCTCGCGTGATGCGCCAACCTTTCTGCGCACTCACCCGGTCTCGGCTGACCGCATGGCAGAAACACGAGCACGGGCGCGCGATCACATTGTTGAGGAACCGGTCGAATCGGATGACTTCTATTTGGCTCGCGCGCGCGCACGGCTGCTAACCAGCAGTCGCCCCGAGGTGGCGCTCGAATATTTTACGAAAGAGCAGCTCAAACCTGGCCAGTCGGATAACCTCGAATTTCGCTATGGCGAAGCGCTGACACTAACCCAACTGGGTCAATACGCTAAAGCTGAAAAGCTTTTTACTGATTTAAAAAAGGAATACGAAGGTGTTATTCCGCTGCGTTCCGCGCTCGCTGACACGCAGATCATGCTCAATAAGCGCGAGGCCGCTCTAGCCACTTACGAGCAGGCCATTGATTTGTTTCCGCGGAATATCCCACTGACAGTGCGCTATGCCGAGGCTTTGCTGCGGTACGAACAACCTCAGAAAGCCCATGACATTCTGCTCGACCTCCTGAATCAGGTACCGCCTACACTGGAGCAGGTGCGCCTGATCGCTCTTGCCGCAAGCGCTGCGGGGGACGTTGCGAATACTCACTATTACATGGCGGAGTATCAGGCCATGAGCGGCAATCTTAAACTCGCCATAGATCAGCTGGTGCTTGCATTGCGAACGCCTGAACTGGATAGTGTGCAACAAGCGCGCTTTGAGGCTCGCTTGAAACAATTTCAGGAATACCTGCCGACGCGCAAGCAGGAGCGCGAAGATAACCGTTAAGAGCAACCGCATCGAATACGCGCATGCACAGCAGCCCTAAAAAACTTTCTGCCAGCCTGTTGTGCTGCCTGCTGCTAATTCCCGGAATTGGCAGGGCCGATGATGCGCCCGAAGAAAGTAACCCGGATCCGCTCGAACCCGTAAATCGGGTTATCTATGCTTTCAACGACACAGCAGACCGTTACGTATTCCGCCCGGTCGCTAAAGGCTACAACGTGGTTGTGCCGAAGCCGGTGCGCACGGGTATAGGCAATTTCTTTAACAACTGGACGTACCCCGTCACGATTGTTAACAGCTTTCTGCAGGGAAAGTTCAAGCAGGGCGCGTCCGACACCGGGCGCTTTGTAGTAAACAGCACCGTCGGGCTGTTCGGTTTTTTTGACCCGGCTAGCAAGATGAACTTGCCTGAACACGATGAGGACTTTGGCCAGACCTTTGCGCGCTGGGGCATCGGTCAAGGGCCGTATATCGTCATCCCGATACTGGGCCCGGCAACTGTGCGCAGCGGCATTGGCATCCTGGCAAACACTCAGGTCAACCCGGTACTGCAACTGAACGATTCCAGCATTCGCAGCAAGCTGGTCATCGCATGGTTTATTGAATCGCGAGCTGCCCTGATAGGGCCCGATGAAGCGGTGCGTGACGCGTTCGACCCGTACCTGTTTATGCGCGACGCCTACCTGCAGAATCGCGACTATCTGATCAACGATAAGTCTGCGGAAGACGCCATCTTCGAAGAGGATTTCGAAGACTTTTAACTTGGCATCTTAACGACCCGGTCTGCGCCGTGTCAGGTGGCCCCGGTTTCAGTTGTCGCCAGGGCATCATTTTGCAGGCGCTCGATTACGGCTTCGATACCTCGCGCGCTAATCTCGGCATCGAACTGGCTGCGGTAGTTCTGGATGTATGAAACGCCGTCTATGCGTACGTCATACATTTTCCAGCCACCCTCGCCGCTATTGCGCAGCGCATAATTGATCTTAACGCTGTCGCCGTTTTCCAATGCAACAGTCGTGCGCACCAGCGCTTTATCACCCTCTTTGGAGAACGTTGCAGCCGGATCCACCACCATCGCGCTTTGATCAAAGCCAATCAATCCTTTTGAATAGGTACGCACCAGAAAACCGTAGAAGGCATCGATAAAGGCATCGCGCTGCTCCTCAGTGGCATCGGTCCAATGCGTGCGGCCCAAGACCAGTTTGCTGGCATAAGTCACGTCGAAACCCGGCAACAGAATATCGCTGACCAACGCGTACAGTTCGTTTTGGTGTTCGGAAAAATAGTCCTGACGACCCTGCAACTTTTCGGCCAGCGCCGTGGCGCGCGTTTCGATAACTGCGGTGGGCGTCTCCGAGCCGGTTTCGGCCGCCACGCTACCCCCGAACGCAATAACGCCAAATAAAACGACAACAATGTTTAATGTGCGCATAGTAGTTTCCATGGTTCGAGGGTTAAGACAACGCCGATTGCGGCTTGTTGCACTGCGCTGCCACTATACAGGGCGCTCAGTCTAGCAAATAGTGGAAACCCAGCCTCCCCCTTGCTTTCCGAAGATATCGGACTAAAATAGTCCTATTCGATCGACAACCGTTTAGCAACTCAAACACAGGCCAAACCGTGCTGCGCATAAGCAAACTGACCGACTACGGCACCCTGATACTGGTGCATCTGGCCGGTTACCAGCAAGACAAGCCCTGCCCGGCCTCCGAGCTGGCGGCCGGCACCGGCCTGGCCCTGCCCACGGTGCAGAAAATTTTAAAAACACTGGCCCGCGGTGAACTGGTAATTTCGTCCCGCGGTGCCGAGGGCGGCTACCGACTTGCACGTCCGCCCGAAACAATCAGCGCGGCGGAAATACTGGACGTACTTGAAGGCCCGCTGGCAATTACGGAATGCAGTCACGATGACAGCCATTGCGAACTCGAGTCCAATTGCCAGGTTGGCGGGGCGTGGCAGAAAATCAGTCGCGCCATCCGCGCAGCCATGACAGAAATCAGGCTCTCGGATCTGCATAACCCGCCGGCGGAGTTTCCCCTGCGTTACACCATCCTGAGAGAAAGCGGCCACGCAAGCCGCTTGGGGAAATAGTTATGGCAAGCAAACAGCAAGACGTCAAAGACCTGGTCGAGCGCAAATACCGGCATGGCTTCGTCACCGACATTGAGTCCGATACGCTGCCGCCCGGTATCGACGAAGACGTGATTCGCCATATTTCGCAAGTTAAAGGCGAGCCGCAGTTTATGCTGGACTGGCGCCTGAAAGCCTATCGACTGTGGCAAGACATGCAGGCACCAAACTGGGCGAAATTGAAACTGGAGCCGATTGATTATCAGGCTATTTCCTATTATTCCGCGCCAAAGAAAGACGAAAACGCGCCCAAAAGCCTGGATGAAGTTGACCCGAAATTACTCGAGACCTACGACAAACTCGGCATTCCGCTGCATGAGCGTGCCCGGCTGGCAGGAGTCGCCGTTGATGCGGTATTCGACAGCGTCTCTGTCACCACAACTTTTAAAGACAAGCTTGCCGACGCGGGCGTAATTTTCTGTTCTTTTTCCGAGGCGGTTAAGCAACATCCCGAGCTTATAGAACGCTACCTCGGCACCGTGGTTCCACAGCGGGATAATTTTTTCGCGGCACTGAATTCAGCTGTCTTTACTGACGGCAGTTTTGTCTATGTACCGAAGGGCGTACGCTGCCCCATGGAACTGTCGACCTACTTCCGCATAAATGCGGCGAACACAGGCCAGTTCGAACGCACGCTGATCATTGCGGATGAAGGCAGCCATGTGAGCTACCTGGAAGGTTGCACAGCGCCGCAGCGTGACGAAAACCAGCTGCACGCGGCGGTTGTCGAATTGATCGCCGAAAAAGATGCAGAAATCAAATACTCCACCGTACAAAACTGGTACCCCGGTGATGAAAACGGCCGTGGCGGCATCTACAACTTTGTAACCAAACGGGGCGATTGCCGAGGTGATCGTTCGAAAATCTCTTGGACACAGGTAGAAGCGGGTTCAGCCATTACCTGGAAGTACCCGAGCTGTATTCTGCGTGGCGCCCAATCAGTGGGCGAATTCTATTCGGTAGCGGTAACCAACAATTATCAGCAGGCCGATACCGGCACCAAAATGATTCATATAGGCCCGGGTACACGCAGCACCATCATTTCTAAGGGCATTTCGGCTGGGCAAGCACAAAATGCCTACCGTGGACTGGTCAAGATGATGCCCACAGCGGAAAACGCCCGCAATTACACGCAGTGCGATTCTTTGCTGATGGGCAACCAATGCGGTGCCCACACCTTTCCGTATATGGAGATCAAAAACCCTTCGGCCATCGTTGAGCATGAAGCCACCACGTCAAAGATCGCTGACGACCAGCTGTTTTATTGCCGGCAACGGGGACTTTCAGAAGAGGACGCAGTGAACATGATCGTTAACGGATTTTGTAAGGAAGTGTTTCGCGAGCTGCCCATGGAATTTGCCGTGGAAGCTCAAAACCTGATGAACGTCAGCCTTGAAGGCGCGGTCGGATAAGAAGCGATGATAATTGATATTAGTAATCTACATGCGTCGGTCAACGGCACCGAAATCATCAAAGGGCTGAATCTGCAAATAGGCCCGGGCGAAGTGCATGCCATTATGGGGCCAAACGGTTCTGGCAAGAGCACGCTGGCTCAAACGCTTGCAGGCAAATCCGATTATGAGGTTACCGCCGGCACGGTTACCTACAAAGGGGCCGACCTGTTGGCACTGGAAGCCGACGAACGCGCGCGCGCGGGCTTATTTCTTGGCTTCCAGTACCCGGTAGAAATTCCCGGCGTCAGCAATGTATATATGCTGAAAGCGGCACTGAATGCGCGTCGTAAAGCCAAGGGTCTTGCCGAGATTGATTCGGTTGAATTCATGCGCTTCGTGCGCGAAAAAGCCAAACTGATGCAACTCGATCAGAGCTTTCTGTCGCGGGGCGTTAACGAAGGGTTTTCCGGTGGCGAGAAAAAACGCAACGAAATATTTCAGATGGCCGTCCTCGAACCTGATCTGGCTATACTGGACGAAACCGATTCAGGCCTCGATATTGATGCCCTCAAGGTCGTTGCAAACGGCGTCAACGCGCAACGTGATGGCGAACGCGCTTTTCTGCTGATCACTCACTACCAGCGTTTACTGGATTACATTAAGCCCGACTATGTGCACGTGCTGGCGAACGGCCGTATTGTGCGTTCCGGCACGCATGAACTGGCGCTGGAACTGGAAGCAAACGGCTACGACGGCGTGCTCGCCGCTGCAGGTTAGAAATCGTCATGGCGGCGCAACACTCTATTCAACTCCCCGCGGACGATATTCGCGCCGTCTGGCAGTCGGCCGGGCTGAGCAACGGC
The DNA here is from genome assembly GCA_030426355.1 of Gammaproteobacteria bacterium. Taxonomy (GTDB): domain Bacteria; phylum Pseudomonadota; class Gammaproteobacteria; order Steroidobacterales. The sequence continues at coordinate 581,136 of JAUHYQ010000002.1, read as the reverse complement.
GTGCTCGGTGGTTTGCGCAGCGCAGCGCTTGACGAGTTTCTGCACGCCGGCCTGCCCGGCACCCGCAATGAAAGCTGGAAATACACCAACATTAAAAGGCTGGCGGACGAGCTGACGGATTACCTGCAGTACAAAGCGCCTGCCGAACCGGACGGATCAGCCGCGCTGGATCTTCCGGATGCCATTCATTTGACGTTTGTTGACGGCGTGTTCAGCCCCGAGCGGTCGGATCAGAAAGGCCTGCCAGACAACGTAAAACTAACCAGCCTTGCGGATCTCGCCGAAGCAGAGCCGGCGACACTGCAAAGCCTGTTCGGCCGTCTGGCACGCACGCATGATTCAGCCTTGGTCGCGCTCAACACAGCCTTTGCCGGAAACGGCGTCGCACTGGTAATCGCCGATGGAACAACGCTGGCCCGCCCGGTGTGCATCACCTACCGGAGCAGCCAGGCAAACGCGGCAGCTCAACCGCGCCTGCTGGTCAGCCTTGGACAAGGGTCAAAGGCCACTGTGGTAGAGCATTTTTGCAGCGCCCATCCGGTCTTCGTCAACCCGGTGGCGGAACTGCACTGTGCTGCTGATTCCAGCCTCGATTATTACAAGCTGCAAGCTGAACACGCTGAGACATGGCACACCGCGGTGCAGTACATCGCAGCCGAAAATAATGCCCGCATACGCACTACCCACGTTGACTACGGCGGTGCCTTGGCGCGCAATGAACTCAAGCTGGCGTTGAAGGGCCGGGGCGCACACGCCGAATCGCGCGGGTTATTCATGGCCGATGGCACGCGCCACGTCGAAGCACGCCTCGACGTTCGCCATGAGGCACCGGATACAACCAGCCGCGAGCGCTACCGGGGCATTCTGGCTGGCCGCGCTCGAGGGGTGTTTAACGGCCGTATTTACGTCGGTCAGGATGCACAGAAAACGGCCGCGGAATTAACGAACCGCAATCTGCTGCTAAGCAAAGGCGCGGAAATCAATACCAAACCAGAGCTGGAAATTTATGCCGACGATGTAAAGTGCGCACACGGCTCGACCACCGGTCAACTGGATGCCACATCACTCTTTTACCTGCTGAGCCGTGGTGTCGATAAGCCCACTGCACGCAATATGCTGATCACCGCATTTGCGGCCGAGTTACTGACAGATATTTCTGTCCCCATCATCGCCGAACTGGCAAGAAACGCACTGGAATCACTGCAAGCAGATACCGGCGGAATCCGCACATGAGTTCCCCCGCTTTCGACGTACAGTCCATTCGCAATGACTTCCCGATATTGCATCAGGAAGTGCATGGCTGCCCGCTGGCCTTTCTCGACAGCGCCGCATCGGCGCAGCGTCCGCAACAGGTTCTGGATGCCATTGATCACTATTACAGCCATGACCATGCCAATGTACATCGCGGTGTGCACACGCTGAGCCATCGCGCTACCGATGCCTACGAAGGCGCGCGCGAGAAGGTCCGGGCATTTATTAATGCGAAAACCACTCAGGAAATCGTGTTCACCAGCGGCACCACCGAGGCTATCAATCTGGTTGCGGCATCGCTGGGCCCGAGCATTTGCGCGGGCGATGAAATTCTTATTACCCACATGGAACATCATTCCAACATCGTGCCCTGGAAGATGCTGTGCGAGCGCAGCGGTGCGGTATTAAAGGTCGTCCCTATCGACAGGGATGGAGTGCTGCTGACTGACAAAATTCCCGATATGATCAATGCCCGCACCCGGCTGCTGGCAGTCACGCATGTCTCCAATGCGCTAGGCACGGTGAACCCCGTAAAAAGCATCGTGGCGACCGCCCATACCGCAGGCGTTCCCGTACTGCTGGACGGTGCACAAGCCACCCTGCACGCTGCCGTCGATGTGCAGGAGCTCGACTGCGACTTTTACGCTTTTTCCGGCCACAAGATGTGCGGCCCGACCGGTATTGGGGTCCTTTATGGCCGTGAAGCCTGGCTGGAACGGCTGCCACCCTGGCAAGGCGGGGGTGAAATGATACTAAGCGTCACATTCACGGACACGGTTTACAACAAGCTGCCGTACAAATTTGAAGCGGGCACCCCGAATATCGCCGGAGCGATCGGGCTCGGTGCGGCGATTGATTATTTGCTGCATATAGGCCGCGGGAACATTGCCGCGTATGAAAAATACCTGCTCGATTATTTGACGGACCGTCTCGCGCAAATCGAAGGCTTGCGGCTGATAGGCACAGCCCCCGACAAAGCCGGGGTGCAGTCCTTTGTCATTGACGGGATTCATCCGCACGATCTGGGTACAGTACTCGACCACAAAGGGGTTGCCATTCGCACGGGCCACCACTGTGCGATGCCGGTAATGGATTTCTTCGGTGTACCGGGCACTGCCCGAGCTTCCCTTGCCTTCTACAACACCACTGCCGAGATCGACCAGTTAATTGACGCGCTTGCCGTGGCCCGGGAGATGCTCGCGTGAGCGATAAAACGATGGAAATCTATCGGGAACGGGTGCTCAGTCACTACCGTGAGCCGCATAACCAGCGTCATCCGGACAGCGTCGATCATCAGGCGATAGGCTTTAACCCATTGTGTGGCGACAAACTGACCGTGTACTTCGCCCTGGAGAATGATGTCCTTGCCGATGTGGCATTTGAGGGCACCGGGTGCGCCATCGCTATCGCCTCCGCGTCCATGATGACGGAAGCCTTGCAGGGTTTGCCGCTTGCGCGCGCGCAGCAGCTGATAGATGCCGCCAGGGCAATGCTTGCTCATGGCGAAATGCCTGACGAAGAGCGCCTTGCAGAAGTGCGGGCGCTGGAAGGTGTGCGCGAATACCCGTCGCGCATAAAGTGCGCCACTCTGGCCTGGAGTGCCGCAGCTGCAGCACTGGATGGCAACATGCAGCAGGTCTCAACCGAATAATCCTTATTAACCGACTTACTAAATAAAGCCATGTTTTCACAAGACAGCGAACCGGTAGTCCTTAAACGAGATGTCAGCGCCATCGTGGTGCCGGCAGGAATGCAAATTGATTTGCGCAAGGGAGCGCTCGTCTACATTACCCAGGCCATGGGCGGCAGCTTTACCATCTACCATGAAGGCAGTCTGTTCCGCATTGCCGGCATGGATGCTGATGCGCTGGGCAAAGAACCGATGGAACCCCCCGTGCTGCCAGAGAACGCGACGGATGACGAATTTGAGAATATCGTTTGGGATCAGCTACGAACGGTGTTCGACCCCGAGATTCCGGTCAATATTGTTGACCTGGGGCTGATATACGACTTTGACGTTGTCAAGAACGAGGACGGAACGCGATCAATTGCTGTGCACATGACGCTGACTGCACCCGGCTGCGGCATGGGTGAAATTCTCGTCGAAGATGTGCGCGAGAAAATCAGCCTCATCCCCACGGTCGAGTCGGCGGATGTGGAGCTGGTTTTTGATCCGCCGTGGAGCCGCGAGATGATGACAGAAGCGGCGCTGCTCGAATTGGGCATGATGTAATCGCACATACGACCCATGAAGCGCCTCGCCCTGTTACGCCACGCCAAATCAAGCTGGGGCAACCCCGGCCAGTCGGATTTTGACAGGCCGCTGAATAACCGCGGCCTGCACGACGCGCCGTTGATGGGCAAATTACTGGCGGAACGTGGCCTCCGCCCTACCGCAATTGTTAGCAGTTCGGCCGCGAGGGCCCGCGCGACTGCTGAACTGGTTGGTCATGAACTGGGCATTGAACCACCGGCAATCCAAATTACCGAATCCTTGTACCTGGCGTCCGCCGACAACATGCTGGTTAGTCTGGAAAGACTTGCGGCGAACGATAACGAAGTCATGCTGGTCGGGCACAACCCGGGCATTACCTCGCTGGCCAATCGTATCGCCGATGCCCACATCGACAACCTGCCGACAGCAGCTTGCTTCTATATAGAGGCGGACGTCCAAACCTGGCCTGAGCTGCTATTTCGCCCCGGGCGTCTGGTGTTTTTTGCTTCGCCAAAACAAGATTTATCGTAGCGAGCCGCAGTATCGAGTTAGCTGCGGAACTCGCAAAAACAGTGGTAATAAATACCGCGCGGATCATTCCAGTGTTGAATTAGCGGCAAGCCGGTATCAAGCTGCTCCGAAAGACGGTTCAACAGCCGCCCCAGACTGCCCGTATCGGCATCGAACATGGAAAACAGTCGATCCAATAACCGCATGTATTGCAGCAACAGCTGTTCCGCTACGCTGAGTCGATCGGCAACATACACCACGTCCCAATCGCCCTCCGTCAATCCGGCACGTGCCGCAGCTGCTTCGATTGCATCATCCAGCCCGCCCAACTGGTCAACCAGCCCCAGCTCCTGAGCATCTGCTCCCGTCCATATACGGCCGCGCGCAAGCTGATCGACACGCTCCAGATCCATGCCGCGGAACTCGGCGACCTTGCCGATGAACACGTCGTAGGCAGAACGCACGCTGATATCCAGCAGGCGACGGCCCTCGTCGCCGAGCGGCATGGTCGGGTTAAGCTGACCAGCCAGCTTGGTGGTACCAAACCCGTCCACGGTTACACCCACGGATTCCAGGCTGCGATTAAAAGTGGGGTAAATCGCGCCCACGCCAATCGAGCCGGAAATAGTTGTCTCGGACGCCCAGATCTCATCGGCGACCATCGAAATGTAATAACCGCCCGAAGCCGCGACACTGCCCATCGATGCGATTAACGGTTTGCCGGCTGCCTGCAGCGCCTGCAACTGATCAAGCACTACTTCGGAGGCAAACATACTGCCACCGGGGCTGTCCACGCGTAACACAACGGCGGCAACATTCTCATCAAGGGTCGCCTGCCTGATCAGGCGAGACAGGCTCAGGCTGCCAACTGTCCCCGGCGATGCCTCGCCGTCGACAATGTCTCCCGAGGCAACAATAACCGCAATGTTGGCCTGATCTTTTGCCGTCGTACGGTTATCAAAATCAGTCGCAGCCAGATAGCTACGATGATCGATATGTGCATAAGTATCAGCACTGTCAGCGTCGACGCCGACGATTTCCTGCATATACTCGCGAAATTCCTGGTGACTCTTCAGCCCGTCCACCAAACCCGCATCGATGGCGACTTGCGCCGCGTTGCCGTTGCCGGCTGCAAGCACATCGCTGGCATTGTTAACGTAATTGGAAAAATCGGTACGCGATAAATTGCGCGCGGCACTCACGTCTTGAAGATAAGTGCTCCATAGCTGCTCTAACCAACCTCGAGCACTTTTTCGATCCTCTTCCGACATGGAGTTGCGCTGGTAGGGCTCGACGAAGGACTTAAACTCGCCAACGCGAAACACATTGACATCAACGTTTAACTTCTCGATGGCATCAGCAAAGTAGGTTTTGAAGTAACCAAACCCTTCTATCAGCACAAAACCGAAGTCGTGCATGTAAATTTCGTCCGCGTGGGACGCAAAGTAATATTGTGTCTGATCGTAGCTGTCGGCCATGGCGATTACGGGCTTACCGCTGTCCCTGAATTCATCAATGGCGTCGCCAATGGTCTGCAACTTGCTCAGGCCGCCCCCGCTCAGATAATCCGGCGCAAGCACAACTGCCTGAATCCTGTCGTCGTCTGCGGCGCGGCGCAGGCTTTCAACCACATCCTTGACGACGGTGTAGGTAGGCGCCTGCCGTGCCTGTAATAAGGCCTGCCCCAGCGATTCCCCTTCGGCCTGCTCAACCAGCATGCCATCAGGAGCAATTATCAAGGCAGCTTTTTCGGGCACCGAAATAGCAACGCCGCTCATGCCGGAAAAAATCGCGACAATAAAAGCCACGATAAATAAAAAGAAAATAACCCGAACGGCCTTGATAAGCCCTTCCAGAAACCGCCAGATATAACCAAAAAATCGCGCCAAAATTTATCCGTCCCTAAAACTATGCCGAGCAAATATCGCGTATTAGCAACCGGGCCGCAACGCGGCCCCACTCGCTAATCAGTGTAACTGATTCTATATATGGCACCGCGATGGTCATCGCTGAGCAACAATGAACCATCCGGAGCCGGCAACAAAGCCACCGGACGTCCGGAATACTCATCGCCAACCAGCCAGCCGGAGGCGAACACCTCGTAGCCAAGCGCACCGGTTCCGTCTGGTGACAACGGCACGCGCGTCACGCGATAGCCGATTTTCTCACTCCGATCCCAAGATCCATGCTCTGCGATAAACACCTGCCCACGGTATTCTTCGGGGAACATATCACCGTCATATATGTGCACACCGAGCGGTGCGACGTGCGGGCCGAGTAGCTGCGCGGGAGGTACAGAATCGGCGCAACTCCCCAATGCGGCAAGTTCCGGCTGCGGTTCAACCACGTCCTTTCCATGACAGAAAGGAAACCCGAAATGCGCACCCTCCTTGGCCAGCCGGTTCAACTCACCGGGCGGCTGATCATCACCGAGACGGTCACGGTTGTTATCTGAAAACCATAGCTCGCCCGTCTGCGGATGCCAGTCGAAACCCACGGAATTTCGGATACCCCGCGCAATAATTTGCCGGCCACTACCGTCCGGGTTCATTCGCTCGATAACGCCCTGATCAGGGCTGTCACAAACATTACACGGCGAACCTATGGTCATATAAAGCTTGCCGTCATCACCAAAGGCGATGTATTTCCAACTGTGCAAACCCTTGCCTGGCAGGGCATCTAACAACACTTCAGGCTCAGGCGGATTGTCCAGCCGGCTCTCGATACCTGGATAGCGAATCAGTCGCTTACGCTCGGCTACATACAAAGCACCGTCATGAAAAGCCACACCGGTCGGCATCTTGAGCTTTTCGCCAATAGATCGAACCACCGGGTTGCCCTGCAATATGCCGGTGACGGCATAAACAGTGCCTTTGGCCATCGTGCCTACAAACAAGGTGCCCTTATCGCCCCAGGCCATGGCGCGTGCATTCGGCACGTCCGCAATCTGCTCAATACGAAAACCATCCGGTAAGGTGATATCCGTCGCCGGGTCGAATTCCGCGCCTGCGGCACCGGCAGACCCCGCTAACAGCATGGTGAGCAGACCTGCCCCGCCCAGTGTTTGTAATCCATTCATTGCCCGCCTCCGAATACAATTGCCGCGCATGAAACCCGCGGGTAATACCTTATGTGACCAAGAACAACGACAACGCCGGCCAGAACGTAATGATGATAACCGTGATACCAAGAATCAGCAGGAAAGGCCACGTTGCAGAATAAACCTGCATGATGGGTCGATTAAACCGATGGCCTGCGATGAACAAGTTAAGCCCCACCGGCGGTGTTAAATAACCCAGCTGCATAGCGGCAAGAAATATCATGCCCAGATGAACGGGTTCGACCCCGAATTCCTGGGCCACCGGCAGAATGAGCGGCACGACCAGCACCAGCGCTGAAAATATATCCAGAAAAGCTCCCAGCGCGAGAAGAAAAAGTAGCAGCAACCACAAAAACCCGGTGCGGGTGTTCACATAGTCGGAGATCCAGCCCAGAAGCTGCTGGGGTACTTCTGCATCAATCACGTAATTGGTCGATGCCAGCGATGCACCCAATATCAGCAGAATACCCCCTACCAGCACCATGGATTCCCGCATGATCCCCGGTAATGCGCTGAAAGCAATCTCACGGCGAATCAACACCTCGACCAGAAACACGTACACCACCGTTATCGCGGCGGCTTCGGACACGGCCAACAACCCTGAATAAATTCCGCCGAGCACAATCAATGGCAACGGCAATTCCCAGCCGGCGTCACGCAGCGCCCTGCCCACTGCTGCCCAGCTAAAATCGCTGATAGCGGAACGATTGTCGCGGTTGGTCCAGAGTGAATACAGTGCAAGCGCCAGCAGCATCAGCATGCCGGGCATCACGCCGGCCTTAAACAGGTCATCGATGCTGACTTCGGCCACCACGCCGTAGAGAATTAGCGGCAAAGACGGCGCAAACAGCAAGCCGAGGCTGCCGCCTGCCGTCACCAGGCCCAGATTAAATCGCTCGGGATAGCCGTCTTGCGCCAGTGCAGGGTAAAGAATCGCCCCCAATGCAATAATGGTAACGCCGGACGCGCCGGTGAAGGCGGTAAACAAAGCGCAGGCAATAATACTGACAATGGCAAGTCCGCCCGGCATCCATCCCAGCATTGCACGTGTGAGTCCGACCAGCCGACCCGGAGCCTGACTTTCGCTCAGCATATACCCCGCAAAAGTGAACAGCGGGATAGCCAATAAAATCGGCATCTCGGCAATGCTATAGATTTCGATCGGCACGACCACACCGAGCTGCGGATCCTGCGCTACAAAGTTCGCCAGTGCCCCGGCCGCAATAACGGCAAACAGCGGTGCTCCAAACAAGGCGAGCAGCAGCAGTATCAACCCGACCAAAATCATTGCGTGGCACTTCCCAACAACAAGTGCACGCGCCGGATTGCCCAGATAACGTATCGCCAACCCATTAAAAAGAATGCAACGGGCAATACGATCTGAAATATCCAGGCGGGCTTGTCCACCAGCAAGGTATCGCCATCGGCAATAGCAAAGCTCACCATGCGCCATCCATACCAGGCGAGCGCAAAACAGACCACAGCGGTAAAAACATCGACAACCAGTGTCGGCAGCGCCCGCAGCCGCGCCGGCAACAACCGTGTCAAAACATCAATTGAAATATGGCGATCTTCGCGCGCCGCAGCAATGCCGGCGATCATCGCTATCCAGAGCACCATCAGACGCACGGCCTCGTCGCCCCAGAACAACGAGCCCATACCAAAATTACGCAGGAAAATTTGCGTGCAAGCCAGCAAAGTCATGCCGCCGAGCAGCAGCCCCAGCGAGGCATTTTCAAGCCATCGCCCTGCTCTGTCGGCCCACTCAAGCATGCGGAAAAATGCGGAGCCCTGGCTTACTGAGCCGCGGCCGCAATATCGTCGGTTTGCGACGGGTACTTAGCCCGATACTCATCCAGTGCAGCCAGCAAATCCGTGTAGAGCGTTTTATCAACGGCTTTCTCACCCCAGATTTTTTTGTTAGTCGCACCCGACACCTCGCGCCAGTAAGGAATATCGGTCGCGTTTGACTGACTTTGCTCGATACCGTTCGCCAGCAGCGCTTCATAGGCCTCAAGATTATCATCGCGATTAATCGCATCCAGCTGCTGGTAAGTCGCCCGCATAACCTCATTAACAACTTGTTGATCGGCTTCTGATAGCCGATCAAAGGCCCGTTTATCGACACCCAGCACACCCATGGTGTACGCGACCGGCATCGGGTTTACGTAGCCAATCTTGGTGTACCACTGCAACAGCAATGCCCCAACCGGCGGGGTAACGATGACATCAATCAACCCGGTCTGCAGGCCCGTCATCACGTCTGCCACCGGCAGTGTAACGGGCGAAAGATTCATCGATTCCAAGGCCGTGAAACTGAACACATCACCGTCCGGCACCCATATCTTTTTGCTGCGCAAGTCGTCGTTGGATTCGATCGGGCCGCTGCTCATAAAATTGGCGAAACCGCCGCCGGCGAAACCGAAGGAAACAAAACCTGCCTCTTCCAGACCGGCGTCAAGGCGATCATCAAAACGCTCGCGAACATAATCCACCTCTGCCTGAGAACGAAAGGTGAACGGCAAGCCGTAGAGGACGATATCGAAGTACCGCTCGGATAACCCGCTGGTGGTAAACGCCGCACCCTGCAGTTGTCCAAGCCGGATCAGGCGCAGCACCTTCTTGTCGTTACCGCGCACACCCCCGCCATAGAACTTGAAGACCACCCGACCGTCGGTTTGCGCCTTAATCTTTTCAGCCGCTGCCCGATGAGCCTTCATCCACTCTGACCCCTCGGGTGCAACGGTCGCAATCTTCAGGTCGGCTGCAACGACCCCACTGCCCGGCAGCAGCATAAGCGCCGCAACCAATGGCGTGAAAAAGGTACGACAAAGAATTAAAAAGTACTTCATAAGTAAATAATAACTGTTTGTATTAATTAAAATATTCGTCGGCTGACCGCATGAGCTCAACGGCCTGAGCGCGCGCCAACTGGTTGGACAACACCAGATCCTGCTCTTCGACCTCGGCGGCCAGCACTTCGTTCAACAAACGATCATGCAGCTCGCGATCATAGATCAGCCGGGCATAGCTGCGTGCGTACTCAACCTTGATGGCTAAATCACGGCCGGCCGACAGGCCGATACCGCGCTCAAACCACTCCCGGCCAAGCTCCGGCTGCCCGCCCAGCGATGCGGGACGCAGCGTATTCAATACCCCGAGATACATGCAGGTACTGGGGGCCAAGTCACCAGCAGGCTCCAACTGCATGACGCGCTCAAGGGCGACTTCGACGCGTGGCAACTCAGCCAGAGCGTTGTAATCGTCGGCATGGGCGCGTATCCAGGCCAGCGTGGCCAAACTGTAGGTATGCAGTGCTTCGACGGCGTCCGCATCCACTGCATTGACTAGGGATGCGTAACGCTCAAACGGCAGGCCCTGCAGATCACAGGCGTTGTCATCAGCTGCGCATAGCGCCCGCGTGCCGTAGTCACGCGCCCGCGTGGTCAGGGAGCGTGCACGATCTGCATCGCTGACCAGCGTTGCGCCATATGCCGCGTAAAGCTGCGCCGCCGCACCAAGCGTTGCCGGGTTCTCTGGATCCGAGTTCACCAGACTGTCGAGCAGCAGCAGATAGGAAGGTAGCGCATCGCGCACCAGCTGTGGGTCATCCTGATTCAGGATAGCTGTAGACAAGTTGTCAGCCATATCAGCCGACACACTGGAGATTACGCTACCGCAACCGCTCACCAGGCACGCAATCAGCACGCCTGCAGCGGTCAATGAACGGCGCACCTGCGCCATCGGTCAGATCTTTTCTTTGATGCGTGCAGACTTACCGCTGCGCTCACGCAAATAGTAAAGCTTGGCGCGACGCACATCGCCGCGACGCTTTACTTCAATGCCTGCAACAGCCGGGCTGTAGGTCTGGAAAACCCGCTCCACACCTTCACCATGAGATATCTTACGCACCGTAAACGCCGAGTTCAGACCTCGATTGCGCTTGGCGATCACCACACCTTCAAATGCCTGAAGTCGCTCGCGTTCACCTTCACGCACGCGCACCTGCACTACCACAGTGTCGCCGGGTGCGAATGCCGGCAGTTCGCGCTCCATCTGCGCCTGTTCGAGTTCCTGAATGATCTTGCTCATTTTCCTTCGTCCTGTGACATTCGGGCGACCGCAGCCACCCCGCTATTTTATTCCTTGCTCTCGCACATCCTGCTCAGCGAGAAACTCTTCAATCAGCTGACGATCGTCATCCGTCAGTTCACGGCCAGCCAACAGCTCAGGCCGCCGCAACCACGTCCTCCCGAGCGACTGCTTGCGTCGCCAGCGATCGGTCTCGGCGTGGTTACCATTCAGCAACACCGCCGGCACCGCGCGTTCAGCAAAACACTCTGGGCGCGTATAGTGCGGACAGTCCAGCAAGCCGTCGCTAAACGAATCCTGCTCCGCCGATGCCTCATCGCCCAGCACTCCTGGCAATAACCGCATCACCGCATCGAGCACTACCAGTGCACCAAGCTCGCCGCCGCTGATGACGTAGTCTCCAATCGACAATTCATCGTCGGCATATGCCTCAATCAGCCGCTCGTCAAAACCTTCATAGCGACCACATACCAAAACCATACCGGGCAATTGCGCCAGCTCAGCTGCCACAGCCTGGTTAAATACCCGGCCTTGCGGCGTCAGGAAAATAACCTTGCTGCCGACTGGCAATTGCTTGCGCGCACTTGTTAGTGCTGCAGCAATGGGCTCAACCTTGAGCACCATACCCGGACCGCCCCCGTAAGGACGGTCATCAACCGTTTGGTGCACGTCCGTCGTAAAGTCACGCGGATTCGTGCAGTCCAAACGGGCAATACCCTTATCTAACGCCCTGCCGGTTACGCCCCAGGCAGACGCGCCCCGAATCATCTCGGGGAACAGGCTGACAACGTTAACGTCCATCATGCCTGTCCACTAATTCATGCCCACTATTCCACACCGGCCCAATCTACCCGGATGCAGCGCGCTTCCAGATCGACCGCGACAACCGTGTCACCCATGATGAACGGGATCAGGTGACGCTCACCTTGCTGCTCCCCGACAATCACCATGACGTCCGCGGACCCGGTCTCAAGCATGTGGTCCAAACGACCCAGCACGCGACCGACTTTATCCTCTACTTGCATGCCCTCCAGATCCGCCCAGTAATACTGACCTTCGTCCGGTTCCGGCATGCTCTCGCGATCAACAACGATCTCGAGACCTTTTAACAACTCTGCGGCATTGCGATCCGCAACACCCTCCAGTCGCGCAACCCAACCTTTGCCGTGTGCCCTGCTTTCAAGCACGCCGACCTGAGTCGTCGATCGTCCGCCCTTCGGGTCGCGCAGTATCCACGGCGCGTAGCCAAATACGTTTTGTGCCGGGTCAGTAAAAGAACTGATCTTGACCCACCCCTTGATTCCATGTGGCCCGGCAATACGGCCTATCGGAACCAGGGAACTGCCCGCTACCATTAAGAGCTAAGCAGCCGCCTCAGCGCCCTGAGCCTTGCGGTAACTTTTTACTAACTTGCTAACCCGATCAGAAGGCTGAGCGCCTTGCCCAATCCAGTAATCAATGCGCGGCAAATCCACGCGCAGTTCGTCTTTGACATCGACTGCGATGGGATTGAAATACCCCAGACGCTCGATATACCGACCGTCGCGCTTATTACGCTGGTCAGTAACGACAATGTGATAAAAGGGCCGCTTTTTCGCGCCGCCCCGAGCCAAACGGATGGTAACCATCTGTTGCTAACCTCAAATAACTCTGCAAACCGATCCCTGCCGCGGCAAGAGCTAAAGCAGGACAATAAAAAACTCGGCGGAACCGCAGCTCCGCCGATATTTGTGAGACGGGGATTTTACGCGAAAAGCCCTGAATGTGAAGCACTTAGAGGCCTAAAACGGGCAAATTACCCGACTTTTTCGCCGCGGCGCGAAAATTAGCGCCCCAGCATGCCTCCCATGCCCTGCATCAGACGGTTCATGCCGCCTTTACCCATTTTTTTCATGGCCTTCTGCATCTGCAGGTGCTGCTTGAGCAGACGGTTCACGTCCTGAATCGGCAGCCCGGCACCGTTAGCAATACGTTTTTTGCGCGACCCGTTAATGGACTTGGGAAACCGCCTTTCGCCAGGCGTCATGGAATTAATAATCGCGACCTGCCTTTTCAACATGCCGGTGTCGATGCCTTTTGCCAACTGGCTGGCGTTCACATTACCCGGCAACGGCAACTTCTCAAGCATACCCTGCATATCACCCATGCCCAGCATCTGGCTTAACTGATCACGCATATCGGTCAGGTCAAACCCTTTACCACTTCGCAACTTGCCGACCAGTTTTTCCGCTTTCTCGCGGTCAACTTTCTGTTCGACTTCTTCCACCAGGCTGAGCACATCGCCCATACCTAGAATGCGGTTCGCCATGCGTTCCGGATGAAAAACCTCCAGGCCGTCGACACCTTCACCGGTGCCGAGGAACTTAACCGGTGCACCGGTTACTTCCCTGACTGACAAGGCCACGCCGCCGCGCGCATCACCGTCCGTCTTGGTCAACACCACCCCGGTCAGCGACAAGGCCGCACCGAATGCCTGCGCTGCGTTCACAGCATCCTGCCCGGCCATGCTGTCAACCACGAAAAGTGTTTCGGCCGGCGTTGTTGCAGCACTGAGCTCGCGCAACTCATCCAGCAAATCTTCTTCAAGACGCGTTCGCCCGGCGGTGTCAAGAATAAGCACGTCAGCGCCCTGCTTGCGCGCCTCGGTCAATGCCGCAGTGGCGATATCCAGCGGCGTCTGGCCATCCACGAACGGTACAAACGGCACGTCAATTTTATCCGCCAGCTGCTGCAGCTGCTGCATCGCCGCCGGCCGTCGGGTATCCAGGCTAACCAGCATCGGCCGCTTATTGGCTTTTTGCTTCAGCCACAAGGCCAGCTTGGCCGCGGTGGTGGTCTTGCCTGCGCCCTGCAAACCAGCCAGCAATAAAACCGCCGGCGGCTGCACACGAAATTCCAGCCCCGCAGTGTCCCCGCCCAGCGTGCGGGTGAGTTCCTGACTGAGAATGCGAATAAAAACCTGGCCCGGCTGCAAACTTCGCGCGACGTCCGCTCCCACCGCGCGTTCCCGCACCCGTGCAATCAGGCGTTTGACCACCGGCAACGCAACGTCTGCTTCCAGCAGCGCCATGCGCACATCCCGAACGGCATCCTTAATATTGTCGTCCGTAAGTCGGCCGCGTCCGCGCAGACCGCCCGCTACCTCGCGCAATCGCTTACTTAATCCATCGAACATCGGGTATAGCCCTCAGCCGCCCTGCGGCCCTCGCATAAACATACAGGTCGTGATTGTACCCCCTGCAGCGAAGCCCGAAACCCCCGGCGCAGGGCACGCGCGGCTTGACGCACCGGGCGCATTTCGCGACCATTTGGAGGTGTTCATATACGGAGACTCACTCTCTTGAGTGATGACATACCCCTTGGGGTAGTAATCGGTACGCTGCTTTTCATGCTCGCACTGTCGGCTTTTTTCTCCGGAACAGAAACGGCCTTGATGGCCCTGAACCGCTACAAACTCCGCCATAAGGCTAGAAGCGGTCATCGCGGTGCTCGCTTCGCAGAACAGTTATTGCAGCGCCCGGACCGACTGATCACGCTGATTCTGTTTGGCAACAACCTCATCAACTTTTCTGCGGCCACGTTGTCGAGCTACCTGACCATACGCCTGTTTGGCAGCAGCGCTTGGGTGACAGCAGCGGGCACGTTTGTCTTCACGCTGGTCGTGCTAATTTTTGCGGAAGTCACTCCCAAAACACTCGCGGCGCTGCACCCCGAGAGACTCGCTTTCCCGGCCACCTATATTTATTACCCGCTGCAGCGACTGGCATTTCCGCTGATCTGGCTCATCAATTTGGTATCCAACTCGCTGCTGCGACTCATGGGCGTGGATTCGCAGTCGTCCGATCATCACAGTCTGAACATTGATGAACTGCGGGTGGTCATCAACGAATCGGCCACCCTGCTACCGCAAAAACGACATCGCATGCTGCAAGGCATACTTGAACTCGATGGGGTCAGTGTCGATGACGTTATGGTGCCGCACAATGAAATCGTTGGCATAGACCTGAATGATTCGTGGCCAGAAATTCTCGAGCAGATCAGTAGTTGCCGCTTTACGCGCATGCCGGTCTACCGGGAACGTATCGATGATGTAACGGGCATGCTGGATTTACGTCGCCTGATTCACGCCGACGGTCTGGCCCAACTGGACAAACACAAATTGATGTCTTTGACCGAAGACCCGTATTTCGTGCCCGAGGGCACACCGCTGCATAAGCAACTGGTGCAATTTCAGCACAATCGCCAGCATGCTGCGCTGGTCGTCGATGAGTACGGCGACATTCAGGGCCTTGTCACGCTTGGCGACATACTCGAAGAAATCGTTGGCGAATTCACTGGCGACGAGTCTCCCGAGCTTGCCGATGTTCAGGAAGAACCCGGCAAAACGAGTTTTATCGTTGAAGCCAGCGCCAATATCCGGTCACTTAACCGCATGATGAAGTGGTCTTTGCCAACTGACGGCGCAACCACATTAAACGGGCTGATACTGGAAAAGCTGGAGACCATTCCCGAAAAGGGCATCAGCCTGCAACTCGGTGACTACCCGGTGGAAATACTGCAAACCAGCGAAAACAGCGTAAATCGCGTGCGTATCCAGCCACCTGCAACCGCATCGCCCCCGGAAGCGGCCTAACCCGCGATTCAGGCCAGGTCCAGCGCTTCCAGGGCACCGCGAAGATAATCCACACCACTCAGCTTTAAACCCTTGATGGGTTTTTTAGGCAAATTGCCGCGCGGCACAACGGCATGGCTGAAACCGCGTTTGGCTGCCTCCAGCAAACGCTCTTCGCCGAAAGCGACCGGCCTGATTTCGCCGGCCAGCCCCACCTCGCCAAACACCACGGTGGTTTGCGGCACGGGTCGGTCGCGCAAGCTGGAAACAGTAGCGGCCAACGCGGCGAGATCGGCGGAAGTTTCTGAAATACGCACCCCGCCAACCACATTGATAAACACATCGTATTCATACGCAGAGACGCCGGCATGCCGATTGAGCGTCGCGAGTAACATCGACAAGCGGTTCTGATCCAGCCCCAACGCCAAACGGCGCGACGTACCGCCGCCGGACTGATCGGCCAAAGCCTGCACTTCAATCAGTAATGGCCGACTGCCCTCACGCGAAACCGTGACTACCGAGCCCGCGACAGCCTCCGGATGGCGCGATAAAAATATGGCCGACGGGTTTTTGACCTCGCGCATGCCGCTGCTCGTCATGGCGAAAATACCGAGTTCGTTCGCAGCCCCGAAGCGATTCTTGATGGCCCGCAGAATTCGGTAACGGCTGTCGGACTCGCTTTCGAAATATAACACCGCATCCACCATGTGCTCGAGGACGCGGGGACCAGCGATGTTGCCTTCCTTGGTGACGTGGCCCACCAACAGCACGGTTGTGCCGGACGTCTTGGCATACCGCACCAGCTGCGACGCTGATTCGCGCAACTGGCTGACGGAACCGGGCGCGGAACTCACCGCCTCGCTGTACAAGGTTTGCACCGAGTCAATGACGACGCAAGCCGGCTTCTCTTTTTGCAAAACCTGCAGCAAGTGCTCAACACAAGTCTCGGCAACGACCGACAAACCGTCGGTCGCCACTTCCAGGCGCCGTGCGCGCATTGCAATCTGTTGCAGAGACTCTTCGCCGGTTACGTACAAGACTTTGTGGCCCGACGGCTGACCGCCCGCCGCTTGCAGCAACAGGGTTGATTTACCGATACCCGGGTCACCGCCAATGAGCACCACCGAACCGGTTACCAGGCCGCCCCCGAGTACGCGATCAAATTCAAGTATTCCGGTAGTGACGCGCTCTACTTCGGCTTGCGCTACATCGGCGAGCCGCAGACCCTTGACTTCGCCGGCATAGCCGGTGCGCTTGACCGGCGCTGCACCTGCCTCGAGCGAGTTCCAGGCACCACATGCAGGACACTGACCCTGCCATTTAAGGGTATGCCCACCGCATTCGCTGCACACATACGATGTACCGGCTTTGCTCATCTGCTTAAACCTTTCATGCGGGCCACCGCACCAAAACTGTGATCATGTTCTCATCCCCGGGCACCTTGAATGCCGCAAACCCGCATATTTAAAGGGAAAACACCACTTGGTTCTCATCTTCCCGCGGACAGGGAATTTAACATGTGCAGATGAATGCAGCGTCAGCCAAACATCCCGCAAACGCTAGCCGCCCCCGTCTGGCCGGCGCACTGCTCCTGACCGCAATAATTGTGGGACTGCTGGCCAATCTGGGCAATCTGGAAAACCGCGTCTATGACTGGTTCCAACAATACCAGTATCAGGCAGGTTCCACGCAGATATTGCTGATTACCGTAGACTCGTCGAGTGCAGCAACGCCCGATGCCTGGTCAGCCGAGGGCTTTGGTGCAGCGGTCGACAAACTGAGCAGCATGGGCGCGAAGGCCATTACGGCGACTCAGCCACTTAAGCTACCGGAAGTTCCTCCCGCTGAACAGATAGCCGCATTGGCAGAATTAGAAAAGCAGGCGACGCGGTCCGGCGAAGCAGCCGGCGAACTTAAGCGGCTGACAGCTCAACTGGCCGGCTTTCGCAAAAACTATGACGATCAGCAGTTACTTACACGACGCCTGAAAAGTGCCGGCAATGTGGTGTTGCCGCTTTCCGGAAGCGCATTTTCGGACGCTTTGAAGCTCGCGCCCGAGTGCGCAATGCACAGCGTTAACCAACAAGGTGCCGAACCGGGATCTGTGGCTGCAGTAGCGGTTGCCGACATCGTGGTTGCGCCACCGGCGCAGATCTGTGATGCAAGCCGCGCCGTTGGTTACAGTGAACCCTGGCGTGATCAGCAATCGGCGCACGCAACCCGGCTGCTGGTGGACGCCAACGGAGTATTGCTGCCGTCGCTTTCCATGGCCACACTGGCCGTGGCTAATGACCGAAGCAATCAGAACATTGTCGTCGCATCTACCACCGCACTAACGCTGGACGACCGGGTATTCCACACCGGACCAGGCTTTGAAGTCTTGTCGCGATTTTATAACAATCGGGGTAATGAACCGGTGTTCAGCACGATAGCCTTCAGTGATCTGCTGGCTGGCAATGTCGACCCGGCGGTAGTACAAGACAAAATAGTGCTGGTCGGTGATTTGCTGGTAGATGAATCGTCGCAAACGAATGAACTGGCAGCACCGTTGCTGCTAACTGCCACCACCCTGTCAAATCTTCTAGAAGGCGATTACGTGCTGCGACCGACCTGGTTGCGCTGGCTTGAGTACGCCATGCTCGTTGCCATCCTGCTGATTGTGGTCATGTGGTTACCGGCCATGCCGCTGGTGGGAGCGTCGCTGGTAGGCCTGGTTCTGGCAACCATTGTCCTGAGTATAGAAGCCTGGCTGCTGGTATCGGCCCACATATGGGTGCAACTCGGCACCGCTTCATTGTTTGCAGCTCTTGCTGTTTGGATAGCGAGCACACTGCGCGGCATGCGTCCGGCGACTCCGGTGACCACCATCCGGAATACGCCGGTGGTGAACAAGGTGGGCGGCGCACCGGATGAACTCGATCTGCAGTTTTCAGTCTTGCGCCAGCAGCCGCTGACTGACGACACCAAAGAGAAGATGTATCAGATTGCTTTTCATCACGGTCGCGCGGAAGAGTTTGCCAAGGCGGAGCGGGTGCTCCGTTACATATTTCAGCATGACCCCGACTACAAGGATGTCGCCCGGCTGCTTGAAAAACTCAGTGGCCAGAAACACTACACCCCGCTGAATAAGGCCACTCAGCCTGCCGAGACCCGCACGCCGGTTGCTAAAGCGGGCCAGAAAATGCTCGGCCGTTATACGATCGAACGCAAACTGGGTGAAGGCGCCATGGCCACGGTGTACCTCGCCCAGGATTCAAAAATCGGCCGCAAGGTTGCCATCAAGACCGTGGCCCTGGCGGAAGAATTTGACGATGCCAAGCTGGCCGAAGCACGCCAGCAATTTATGCGTGAAGCCGAGTCGGCCGGCCGCCTGAATCACCCGAACATTATTGCCATCTATGACGTCGGCGAAGACAGCGATGTTTCGTACCTGGCGATGGAATATTTCGACGGCGTATCCCTGCTCAAACATGCGCAGCCCGATGACCTGCTGCCGGCCAGCTGGGTACTGGAATTGATGGCCCGTGCGGCCGATGCGCTCGACTACGCGCATCGTCAGGGGGTGGTACACCGTGATATTAAACCGGCCAACCTGATGTATCACGCAACGTCCGATGAGCTTAAGATCACCGACTTCGGAATTGCACGACTGACCGATACCAGCCGCACCAAAACCGGGATTATTCTGGGCACACCGTCGTTCATGTCTCCGGAGCAGTTAATGGCCAGTGGCGTTACCGGTCAGTCGGATTTATATTCGCTTGGTGTCACGCTGTATCAGTTGCTCACCGGCATGGCGCCTTTCCGGGCTGATTCCATTCCGAAACTCATGGATAAAATCATGCGCGAAGACGCGCGGCCTGTCACTGAAATCAGAACCAACCTCCCGAAATGTGTGGATAGTATTATCAGAACTGCACTGGCAAAAAATCCGGAAGACAGATATTCAAGCGGCAGGGCAATGGCCATGTCGCTGCGCGAATGCGCAAAGGATTTCGGGAGCAACAGTTGACTAACCTGCTGAACAAAATTGCGGCGGTTGAACTCACCGATACGGGACGGGTCCGCGACCATAATGAAGACGCGATTGGCAGCAATCGTGAAGCAGGCCTCTACGTGCTTGCCGATGGCATGGGTGGTTATAACGCCGGTGAGGTCGCCAGCAGCATTGCCGTCAAGACGGTCAAAGATCTGGTTTCCGAAGCGGTGGAACGTGAAGACCGAGCGGTACCTGAACCGGATACCGGGCTGATGCGGCAGACCATTGTGCTGCGCGATGCCATTTCACGCGCCAACAAGATTATCCACCAGACCGCGCAAAGCCAGGCCAGCTGTGAAGGCATGGGCACGACCATCGTGGCATGCCTGTTCTACGACAACCGCCTGTCCATCGCACACGTCGGCGATTCGCGTTTATACCGAGTCCGAGACAATCGGCTGGAGCAGATCACCATGGATCACTCGCTGCTGCAGGAATTGGTGGATCGGGGCTTTTATTCTCGCGAAGAGGCGGAACGCGCCACCAATCGCAACTACGTGACCCGCGCTCTGGGCGTAGAACCCACGGTGCAAGTAGATTTGACCGAGATCGAGGTAAAGCCGGACGATCTGTTTCTGCTGTGCTCCGACGGCCTGCCGGACATGGTGGACGATGAGGAGATTCACTTAACCATCAGCACGTTTAGTGCTAACCTTGACACCGTAGGTCAGCAACTGATTCAGCTTAGCAATGACCATGGGGGCAAAGACAACGTGTCTGTAATACTTGCGCGGGCGCTGGAAGAGTTTCCCGCCAAGGTCAGCTTGCTAAGCAAAATCAAACAACTTTTAGGGTTTTAGGGTTATTAGGCCCATTTAAGGAAGGTCGCGCATGGCACGATTGATACTAAGCCTTGGGGGTCAGGTTCTGGCCGAATTCAACATGACCAAGGAACGCTACACCGTAGGTCGTCTACCGGATAATGATATCCGCATCGATAACCCCGCGGTCAGTGGCCATCACTCACTGGTTATTAATATCCTTAATGATTCTTTTCTTGAGGACTTGAGCAGCACCAATGGCACCTATGTCAATGGCAAGCTGATCAAGAAGCATGCCCTGCAACACGGCGATGTCATCACTGTCGGGCATCATCAACTGCGCTTTGCCGAAACCGTGGCGGAAGAAGAAGAGCAGGACGATGAATTTGCGCGCACCATGATTATCGACAGTTCTCAGGAGGCCCTGCAGAGGGCTGCCGCAAAGATGTCAGAAGCCGCCGCGGCGCAAGAGAGTCATTATGCAGAGGCCGCGGTCGCTGCCCCGCCGGCACCACGGCCACTTAAGAACGCCAAGATGCAGGTTATGAACGGCAAGTTTGCCGGGCGCGAGGTTGAGCTCAACAAGGCACTGACAACGCTTGGCAGCCCGGGAGCGCAGGTCATTGCGGTAACCAAGCGCAGCGAAGGCTATTATGTGGTTCTGGTTGAAAACAAAAAGCCGGATAACCCGCCGAAGATCAACGGTGAACAGCTGGGTTCGCAGGCTCGACTGCTGCGGGACAACGATATCGTCGAGCTGATCGGTATTAAAATGGGTTTTTTCGCTGACTAAGCGACTAACGCACCTGCTGGCTCGCCACTGATCGGCTATCGGTGCAGTCACGCATTGTCAGTTAGTCAATTGCCGCCAATGTAGTTTGGGCATCGTCTTCGACATAGCGATATTCGACACGCTCCGCTATGCCACACATCAGCTCGTAGGGAATCGTTTCGGCGCGCGTGGCAATCTCCTCGATGGGCAGATGCCCGCCCCACAGTACAACGGGATCACCCACCGCAGCCACTGGCACATCGGTCAAATCAAGATTGATCATATCCATGGAAACGGTACCAACCAGCGCAACCCGCCTGCCATTTACGAGTACTGGCGTGCCTGACTTTAAGTGTCGCGGATAGCCATCACCATAGCCGACAGCGGCAACGCCAACCACAGTGTCGCGCTCGGCTCGCCACGTACCACCGTACCCGACACGGGTGCCGCGCTTTACGGTTTTTACCGAGATCAGCCGCGACTCAAACCGCATGGCGGGGGTCAGATCCAGATCACGCGCGCTTTTGCCGCGCACGGGCGATGCTCCAAAGAGCGCCAGACCCGGGCGCACCCAATTGCTGCCGGTGTAGTCCAAATCCAGAGAGCGTTCGAAAGTCTGCGGCCATAACAGCACGCCAGCAGAATTCGCAACGCTCACGTCGCCTGCAAAACGCCCGATAGCACCGCCAAAACGCCGAACTTGCTCCATCGTTACCGGACTATCCGGATCATCAGCACAGGCCAGGTGGGTCATCACACCAATATCGTCGCGCAGCACCGGCAACGTGGCCAAGCGGCGCAGACATTCAACGGCATCCTCGGGCTCGAACCCCAGCCGCCCCATGCCGCTGTCTATTTTCAGCCAGCCGCGTAAAACGCCGGCGCTCGATTCCATGCCCGAAGCACTGCCCAATAATTCGAAATGAGCCGCATCGTGAATAACAATTTCGAGATTGTGCTTAATGGACGCACTCACTTCGTCGGCGTCACTGCAGCCTTCCAGCACCACGATGGGCTGCGTAATACCCGCAGCACGCAGCCGCAATCCTTCGGAAACCCGCGCTACCGCGAGCGCATCAGCATCGGGCAGCAGTCTGGCAATGTATTCCTGACCGTGACCGTATGCATTGGCCTTGATAACAGCCATCACCCGACAACCCGCAGCGGCGCGCTTCAAGCGGCGGAAATTCTTTTTTATAGCAGCGGCATCAACGACCGCGACAGCTGTTTCGGTCACTGGAAGCCCCGATCAATCGGTGGAATGGAAAATTCCGGCACGAAATTCTCGAAGCGCGAAAACTGACCGCGAAAAGTCAGTGCAAAATCTCCGATCTCACCGTTTCGGTGCTTGGCGATAATAATGTCCGCCTGGCCTTTCTTGGAGGTTTCCTTCTTATATACCTCTTCACGATAAATAAAGATAATGAGGTCAGCATCCTGCTCAATAGCGCCCGATTCGCGCAAATCGGACATCACCGGAATTTTCTCAGTGCGCTGTTCCACACTGCGATTAAGCTGTGACAGTGCGATAACCGGCACTTCCAGCTCCCGGGCCAACGCTTTAAGGCCGCGAGAAATCTCGGACATCTCGGTTGTGCGGTTCTCGCTGGTGCCCGGAACCTGCATCAACTGCATGTAGTCGATAACGATCAAGCCGATGTTGCCGTACTGCCGCTGCAACCGCCGCGCTCTGGAACGCAGATCACCCGGACTAAGTGCCGGCGTGTCATCAATATAAACCGGCGCCTGCGACATCATCTCAAGCGCGCTGGTAATTTTTGGCCAGTCACCATCGGAAAATTTACCGTTCCTTAAGTGCCCCTGCGCAACCCCGCCCAGCGATGAAACAAAACGCAACGCGAGTTGCTCGGTGGACATTTCCATACTGAATATCGCCACGCCCCTGGGGTTGTCACCCTTGAAAGCTGCATACTCGGCTATATTCAATGCCAGCGTCGTTTTACCCATGGAAGGTCTGCCGGCCAGAATGATCAGGTCACCCTTTTGCAAACCCTGCGTCAGGTCGTCGAACTTCGTATACCCCGTCGACAGCCCGGTAATATCAGCGCCGGCACGGTGCAGGCTATCCAGCTTGTCCACCATGTCATTGCAGACATCATGCAAAGGCACGAAGTCGCGGCGACCCCGCACACCCTTTTCGGCTATATCAAACACGCGCTGCTCAGCTTCGCCGACCAGTTCCTGTCCGCTGCGACCCTCAGGGTTGAAAACACTGCGAACAATGTCGTCGCCCACTTCCTTGAGGCTGCGCATCAACGATCGCTCGCGCACAATATCCGCATATGTCGTGATATTGGCAGCGCTTGGGGTGCCTGACACCAGGCCGCTTATGTAGCTAAGCCCGCCTGCATCTGCGCTTTTACCAATACTACTGAGGTAATCGTCAACGGTGACAGCATCGAGGGGTTGATTGCGCTCGGCGAGCACACTCAACGCCTCGAATATCAGGCGATGATCGGGACGGTAGAAATCGCCGGCGGAAACGCGGCCGGAAATGGTGTCCCACGCCCGGGTAGTCAGCATCAGGCCACCGAGCAGTGCCCGCTCCGCCTCGATGTTATGGGGCAACGTATTGATGTGATCAGTCAGCGACAACTCGTACTCTGAATGTCCAACCGATTGCACCATTTACACGCTCCCTCAAATAACATTCTCTGGACTAACGCTATCTGGAACTGCTTCCAGAACGATTCTTAATCTGAATCGCTGGCTTCGCCCGACTCATCATCCACAACGGCTGTGGCATCGCCCGTGACAACCACTTGAATAGTGACATTGACGTCGCTGTGCAGGTGGATCTCAACCGCGTGCTCGCCGGTCACGCGCAGCGGGCCTTCAGGCAACCGCACTTCGGCGCGCTCAATTTCCTTGCCAACCGCAGCGGCGGCTTCAACAATATCCACCGTGCCGACAGAACCGAATAATTTGCCTTCTTCACCCACGTTCGCACTGATCTGCAGCACCAGACCTTCCAGACTGGCAGCACGTGCATTGGCAGCGGCCAATTCTTCGCCCTGCTTGGCCTCGAGCTCAGCGCGGCGTTTTTCGAAAATCTCAATATTCTCAGGGGTGGCAAGCGTTGCTTTGCCTTTGGGCAGCAGAAAGTTACGACCGTAACCCGCTTTGACGTTTACCTGATCGCCGATATTGCCGAGGTTTTCAACCTTCTCAAGCAGTATGACATCCATCGCTTATCTCCTGTGGCCGTTGCTCCGACCTTCATCAATTAAAACAACTCGGTCACGGCTCCCGCAAGAGCATAACCTGTGCAAATCCTGTGCCTTTCAAACCCCTGGTCGGGCCACGCTGCGACGCAGGCTGAACCAGTTGTCGACAAAACCTATGGCCGCCAGCATCGCCAACTCGACGACCAGCAAGCCGAAAAACAGCAGCGGCGGTATTACCAGCGCCAGCCACCAGCTGTGGGGCCAATTTCGCTCTCTGGCCCACCACATCACGACCGCGACACCCTGATAGGTGAAGGCAGCACCGAAAACCAGCAATGCCCCGTGCAACTGCATTCCTGCCAGACCCAATACGCCGGCCACCGCAGCCAGACCACCAATCACGTAGCCCAGGCGCAATACTCTGAAGCTGTCGCTGACGCGACGTCCGGTCAGACCAAACGACCACGACAAGCCCAGCAACAACGACAGCATCGAGCCGGACAGCAAAATTGCGAACAGCCCGCCGCTCATAATTCGGGCCTGCCCTTCCAGAATTTGGGCCTGCCCTTCCAGATCGGCCGGAATAGTCAGCCCTTGGCCACTCAATTCGACGCCCAATTCGGCATACCAGCTTTGAATCACCGGTAACCAGTAATCGACCGGATCACCGGTCACCAAAGCAAACACCGTCAACCCAACCAGCGCCAGCAGCACGGCAACCTGGGAAGTTAGCGCCAGTGAGCCGCTGCGGCCTGCCAGACATCCCAGCGCACCCCAAACGACCCAACTGACAGCTGCTGTCGTAGCCAGTGTCACCGTGTCCATGCCCGACAAAAGGCTGAGGGCCACCAGCAATGCCAGCGCCATCAGGCAATCCAGCAAAATCTCTCGAGGGCCGCGCAAACTGGCGCTCATGACCACGGTTGCGGCACTCAAAAGACCCAGCAGAGGCAACGGAAACAAACCGGCTATGATGACGACGCGCCGGATTCGATGCCCCGCCAGCCATGTCGCGAAACCGGACATGAGCGCAGGGATGCCCTGTCCGCTAGTGACTGTCGGTGTAAGGCAGCAACGCCAGATAACGTGCGCGCTTTACGGCAGTCGCCAGCTGACGCTGATAGTTAGCCTTGGTGCCGGTAATCCGACTGGGAACAATCTTGCCTGTCTCGGTAATGTAGTTGCGCAAGGTATCGAGATCTTTGTAGTCAATCTCCTTCACACCTTCTGCAGTAAACCGACAATAACGACGGCGGCGAAAAAATCTGCTCATTACGTTCTCTCTTTATATTCGGTGGTGTTAGCCGGCGGCCTGTTTAGGCTCGTCGTCATCGGTAGCGCTGTCCAGCTCCACGGATTCGTCGTCTGAATTATCGTCATCAGAGTCATCATCGGAGTCGTCATCAGCTGAAGACTCAGCAGCTTCGCTGGCTGCGGCCTGACGCGCTTCTTTCTCTCTGATTTCTTCTTCCGACCGGGCCAACGGCGACGCCTCGGTAACAGCCTCGTCGCGGCGAATCACCATATGGCGAAGTACCGCATCGTTGAACTTGAACGCACTCTGAATCTCATCCAGCACGGCCTGCGTGCACTCGATGTTCATCAACACGTAATGGGCTTTATGAATCTTATTGATGGTGTGAGCCAGCTGACGTCGGCCCCAGTCTTCCAGGCGATGAACCTGACCACCACATTCGGCCACCATGCCCTGGTATTTTTCCACCATGGCAGGCACTTGCTCACTCTGATCCGGATGGATCAGAAATACGATCTCGTAATGTCTCATTGTGACTCCTTACGGGTAAATGCCACCCGGCTTTCCGGTGTGGCAAGGAGGCTTTCGCGGGTTATGAAGCCCTTGAAAGGGGCGGGAATATTAACGACTTAGCGCCGCTGGCGCAAACATTCGTACAAACAGACGCCCGCGGCGACGGAGACGTTGAGGCTTTCCACCACGCCCTTCATCGGCAGGTGCACCAGCACGTCGCAGTGCTCGCGGGTAAGCCGCCGCAAACCCTTGCCCTCGGCGCCCATGACCAGCGCCAGCGGACCGGTCAGATTGGCATCGAATACCGCGACAGGGCCTGACTCATCCGTGCCAACGATCCACACATTCAAGTCTTGCAGCGCCTTCAGAAAACGGGCGAGATTGGCCACGCGGGCAACAGGCTGCGCCTCGGCGGCACCACTGGCCACCTTGCTGACTGCCGGCGTTATGTCAACTCCGCGGCTGCGCCCCATCACCACCAGAGTGGCGCCCGCCGCATCGGCGGTGCGCAGGCAAGCCCCCAGATTGCGTGGATCTTCCACACTGTCGAGCACCAGGATCAGCGGATCCTTCGTCGCGGCGATTAACGCCAGTGCCTGTTGGTCGTCGAGCGGCCCGCTACTGGCTAGCGCGGCTGCCACGCCCTGGTGTTTGGCTGTGCCGGTGAGCCGCTGCAATTCCGCGTCGCTGATCCGCTCAACACTCACCCGACCCCGATTCAATACATCGCGCAGACGGCCGACCCGTTTGCCGCCAATACCGTCCTGCAAATAGACACGCAGCAACTGCTCCGGCTGACGCTCCAGCGCCTTCACAACGGTGTTGATGCCGTAAATAACCCGTTCGCTCATGGCGTTACTAGCTGCAAATCAACCCGCGCTTCTTCGACATCAACGCGTGTCACTCGCACCTGCAACTCGTCGCCCAGGCCGTAGCTATGACCGGTGCGCTCGCCGCGCAACCGCAAGCCGCCGTGCTCGGCGTGATAATAATCGTTGCGCAAGTTGGTTACGTGCACCAAGCCTTCGACAAACAAACCTTCCAGCATCACAAACAAACCGAAATGCTTGACGGCAGTGACCACACCGGTGAATTCGTCACCCACGTGCTTACTGATATAGATGCACTTGTAGCGCGCTTCGACATGGCGACTGGCGGCTTCCGCCTGCCGCTCCAGGCGCGAGCAGGAACGGCCCAGCTCTTCCATGTCTGACATTCGGTACGCGAACGCACCCGGTTTGCCGCCGTCGGCCAGATGTGTGATGGCACGGTGCACCAGCAAATCCGGATAGCGTCGAATCGGCGAAGTAAAGTGCGCATAGGCCTCCAGGGCAAGGCCGTAATGCCCCTCGTTGGCAGGCTGATATAGCGCCTGAGACAAGGTGCGCAAAACCGACGTCGCCAGCACCGGGTAATCCGGGCGCGCGCTGAGCTGTGCCAGTATTTTGTTCAGCACGCGCGGCGTCGTGCGTGCTTCCTTGGTGACCTTGAAACCCAGTTCCTGGAGCATTACGCGCAGTTCTTCGAAACGATCCAGCTCCGGCTGAGGGTGAACGCGGTACAGGGTGGGCACTTTTTGTTTACGCAGGTGCTTGGCCGCTTCGACGTTGGCAGCAATCATGCATTCTTCAATCAGCCGATGCGCGTCGTTGCGGTGTCGCGGGGCAACATCGGCAACACTGTGATCGTCGCCCATGCTGATCACCACCTCGGGCAACTCGAGGTCAAGAGCACCGCGTCGCGCGCGCGCCTTGGCCAATACGCCGTAAACCTTGTAAAGACTTTGCAGGTGCGGTAACACCGACCCCAATTTATCGCGCGTCTGTTTATTGCCCTCACCGATAGCTGCGTGGACCTCATCGTAGGTCAGGCGGGCGTGGGAGCGCATTACCGCTTTGTAAAATTTGGCGCTCTCGACTTTGCCCGCCGCGGTAACCCGCATATCGCAGACCACGCACAACCGGTCTACGTCAGGGTTCAGCGAACACAATCCGTTCGAAATGGCTTCCGGCAACATGGGCACCACCCGATCCGGAAAATATGTTGAGGTGCCGCGTTTACGCGCTTCAACATCAAGTGCATCGTCTTTGTGCACATAGTGCGATACATCGGCAATAGCCACGAGCAGTCGCCACTGCTCGCCGGCCGGCTCGGCGTAAACCGCATCATCAAAATCGCGGGCGTCGGCGCCATCAATCGTGACCAGCGGCAGATCGCGCAAGTCCGTGCGCCCCTGCTTATCCTTTGCGGAAACCTCCGCACCGTGTCGGCCGGCCGCTGCCAATAGCTTTTCCGACCAGCCGTCACGCAAACCGAAACTTTCAATAGCCATCGTGGTCAGCATGCCCGGGTCATCAACGTCACCCAGCACATCGATGACTTTTGCCTGCGCTTCGAGCCGGTTGGTTGGGTAGGCGATGATCTCGACCTTGACCATCTGACCGTCTTTGGCGCCGCCCGTATCGTTCGCGGCTATCACATAGCGATCCTGTGAGCGCGATGCAGTTTCAACCACGTAACACAATCCACGCTCGGCAATAAACCGCCCGACAGCAGTACTTTTGCCACGTTCAAGGATCTCCACCAGCGAACCTTTGGGCCGGCCTTTCCGGTCGGTCCCGGCCAGCGCCACGGCAATACGATCACCGTCGAGCAACTGGCGCATTTCATGCGGCGGCAAAAAGACATCGTCACCGCCCGCGTCCGGAATCAGAAACCCAAAGCCGTCGCGGTGCGCGGCCACCTTGCCGACCACCGCGTCTATTTTCTTTAACAGGCAGTATTCGTTGCGCCGGTTCAGCAACAACTGGCCAGTGCGCACCAGCTTTTTGAGCTGTTTCTGCAACGTTTGCCGCTGCGGCTCGCCCTTGAGCTTAAACGCCGCCACCAGCGCTTTGAAATCCTGCGGGACGCCAATGCGCTCCATTTCGGCCATGATATCGGCGGGGCCGGGAACGCCGTGCTTATAAGGTTGTTTCATAAGTGCGCAAGCATAACGCGTTGACAAGGATAAAGCCTGTCTGTAGATTCTCGGCCTCGCCGTCCGCCGCCTGCGCGGACCGGCCACGCAACCTGCCCAGGTGGCGGAATTGGTAGACGCGCTAGCTTCAGGTGCTAGTGATCGAAAGGTCGTGGAGGTTCAAGTCCTCTCCTGGGCACCACAATCTTCTTAACCCCTCGCCGGTTAAGGAATTTTCACTTCGCTAAGCATGGTTTATCCCTGGTCACACACCAGGGTGGTACACCGAAGCGAGGTGAGCCATGGCGAAAGCTCAATTTTTAGTGCGTAACCGGCACCAGAATATCTGGTACGCCCGGATCGTCATCCCCCAATCCGTCCGCCGACACTTTCACGGCCAACGGGAAATCCGCTGCAGCCTAAAGACCGCGGACGTTAAACAGGCCAAAGGCCGAGCGTTGCGGTTTTGGGTAGAATGTCAGGACGGTTTTAAGGCGCTTCAAATGGCTCCGCACCGTGCTCCACGGTTTGCGGCAGGCACCGAGTTTCGCGCCTGGTTAAAGGCACGGGGCGCGATGGTCAAAAAACGCAGCGAAGAAGAGATTATTCGATCGCGACACGGCGACGATATCGCGCACATCATCGAAACAACCGATGTCTTCGGCCGCACCCACCGCATTGATCTTGATAATCCCGAAGGCGAGCTGCAAGCGGCGCTCGCCTTGCAGCGCAATGCCGCCGAGTTGCTCAAACACTACGAAGACAACCCCGCCGTTTTAGAGCTGCTGGTGCAGATCAATAACAAGCTCAGCGGCCAGACCCCATCGACGCCGAGCCAAACCAAGCCGTTTTCCGGTGTCGTCAGCGCGTATATCAACAAGCTCGAAATCCAGGGCCGTCGCGGCAAGCGACTGTCCGAGCGCACGCTGCAAAACTATCAAGGTCGGCTGGAATTCTGGCAGGACCATTTTGGCGAGCGGAACATTCACGAGATCACGCCGCACGAACTCAGTGACGTGCAGCTGTGGCTCGCACGCCTGCCGGTCAACTTTGCCAAGCAAGGTTTAACGACCGCGCAGGCGGTGCGCCAGGCAAAGGACCTAGACAGCGATCATGCGATTATTTCCGACAAAACGCGAGCCGAGTATCTGGGCCAGTTAAAAGGCGTGCTCGAATACGCCTATGACTGCGGCTTCATTGAGCAAAAGCTGTCGGACCGCATTGAAGTCCCAAACACCAAGCAAAGCCGCTCAATCGAACGGCTGCCCTTCTCCACCGAGGATTTCAGAAAGATATTCCCCGGCAGCGACTACGGCGTCGACTTTGGCGTCAATCGCGGCGGGCTCGACCAGGACACCAAGTTCTGGTTTCCGTTGCTCGCCGCATTCTCCGGCGCGCGTCTCGAAGAGCTCGGGCAACTCACGGTGAAGGACATTCACACCTGTCCGGACACCGGCATTGTGTACATGAACATCGACGATCGCGGCACGGCGGCCGACGGTGCGAAAAAACGCACCAAGACCAAAAGCTCGGTGCGGCCAATTCCGCTCCACACCACTCTGCTTGAGATTGGCTTTCTGGACTTTGTTGCTCAACGGCGCAAGGACAAGCAGGACACGAGCCTGTTCAAACTGAAGCGCAACAAACAGGGACGGCTCGCCAAGACCGTGTCGCACTGGTTCTCACGGCTCGACAAACGCGGCAACGGTCACATCCGCCCAAATAGCATTCGACAGCTAAAAACGCCGCACAGCAGGCGTAGCCTGCCGCTCGTGGGCTCTGCGCTATATGCCTTCCGGAACCTGCCCAACGGTTTCGAGCACTACAGGGGCCGTCCAGACGCCCTATCGGCGACATTGAATAAATACCTACGTACTCATGATCTTCTTCCGACCAAACAACACTGCGTTTATAGCCTGAGGCACAGCTTTGAGGATCGACTGACAGCCGTAGAACCGCCCGAAAAGATCCAGGCCATGCTAATGGGTCACAAGTACGAACGGGAACGCTATGGGGACGGGCCGACGCTCGAACAAAAGAAGAACTGGCTAGAGAAGATTTGTTTCGACGTTACGAGCGACTGAACGGGCCTTAACCAGCAGATCGTGCTGCCTGCGGCGGAGCCCTATCTCGGCATGCAATCTCTCGAACAAGGGTAAATAGACTTCGCCGTGGGCCTCGACGAGCCTGGCAGCGGTGACGTAGCACTCCGCCAGCAGATCATCGGTAACTTCAACGTCTGGATCCGAGACTTTAGCCGCCTGCGCAAAATCTAGCGCGAATCGCCCCTTGTTCGGCAACAGCCGATTCCAGTAATCGTGAAGGCTCCAATCGCGGGTTTTTGCCATATCTTTACGATACAACCGGAGATTGAAGAATTGGTTAAATTTTGGAAACCCTAGCCCAATAGAGATTCCGCTTCGCCAGGCCTACCCGCGAAAAATGGATATTTACTAACTACAGCTTCTCGTTCCTCCTGGAAAGAAACAAGCATCAAGCCTAACGGCTTCGTTAGCGTTGGATAAGGACGCGGGTCAGTTATTTTTTTATATCGAAGATACTTCTTGTAGAAAGGCATATGCTCCCTGCGAGCCGTCGCAGTCGCATAATTAACATTGAAGTATTCTGCAGCCATAAAAGGGATACGGAGGGTCACAAAAGGCAATTCGGGGCACTTTCTGCTTACTCTTTGGTTTGCAACAAATCGGTTTGGATCAAGAATTTTTGTAGACGAAGTACGCAGCTCTCCCAAAACGTCATCGTAGGTACTCATAGCCGGAGA
The DNA here is from genome assembly GCA_030426355.1 of Gammaproteobacteria bacterium. Classification (GTDB taxonomy): domain Bacteria; phylum Pseudomonadota; class Gammaproteobacteria; order Steroidobacterales. The sequence goes on along the minus strand of JAUHYQ010000002.1, from coordinate 549,087 downwards.
GCTTTCAGATTGGGAATCGATTAAATGCAGCCGAATCGAACCCGCCAAGTCTCCATCGATAAAAACGCCAATAAGATAAGCGTTTTGAGCATCGTCGTACTCATCTTTCAGGTACTCGACCCCATTTGGCTGTATTGCCCCCTCTGAGAAGTATGCATTATAGCGAAGCTGATAGATTTCCCGAGCCTCTCCCGCGTCGCAAATGCGTCTGTACTCGGTCCGGTCCAACAAATCTTGCACACGAGTCCCAAGCGACGGCGAAAATGGCGCGTTATATGAATCTCCGTTATCGCTCATATCGGAGTGGCCTTTTCGCGAAGACGAGTTAACGGCTTGGATTCTGCGGCTCGTGTCTGCACCTGGGAGAAGTCCTCCCAGGCAGTGCCGAATAAAATATCTAACCAAGGAGTCAAAAGCCCGTAGTTCTTTGTGTAGCGGGCGTGATGCATCGCATGGAATGACGGAGAGTTAAAAAGCTTTCCTAACCAGGACTCATAATAATGCGGCTTGCGAAACTCGAAATTCGCGTGCCCAAGCGTATTGGTATAGAAATAAAGGACATAGTAGGCGGCTATACCGTAGAAAGATATCGGCATCCAATGGGACAAGATAGCAACAAAACCTATGATCCCCGCGGAGAAAATGAATTTCTCAAGAAAAGAAAAAGACACCGACGTCCAAGGGTTCGTTAGCATCGATTTATGATGCTCACGATGAATGAAATGCAACGGTTTAGTGTGCATCGCGATATGCGAGACATAGTGCCAAATCTCGGTCCAGAAAAAGACAATTAAGAAAGTAGAAGCGATTGTCGGCAGGGTTTCGGGCGCAGGCACCAGCCAACCGGAGAGAAAGAACCCACCAAGCAAAAGAGCGTGGACAGGCGTTGTAATAACGGCACTGCGCTTTTCCCTTGAAACTTGCCCAGGCTCGGGCTCCACCTTGTAAACGAACTTTGTATTCGGACGTCTTACGTACCAATCAACTGCAATAACGAAGGGGAAATTGATAATTGCAAGCAATATCAGCGTTACGATGTAGCCTACAGTCATACTGAGACTCCCGCGGTTGCACCCCTATTCCCCAGACTCATCATCCGGTCTTCAAGAATTGAAAGCCTAGAATTCATATCGCAAATCGATCGAAATGACATTCGAGTAAGACTCGACATCTGCTCTTGTTGTTACAGCAGATTGCAGTGGCGTTCCGCTATAAAACTCTTCCGTAACAGAAACGCTGGCATCGGCATAGAAAAAATGCTGATAAGCCCCATCAACATAGAAACGCTCGGTCACGGCAGCAGAGAACCCTATAGCAGCTATAACAGACTGCTCGTCGGGAATAGCGGTGTTACGAAATTCGTCTTGCGTTGGAGTGTCGTCATATCGAATGCCGCTCCGCAATTCCCATGTTTCATTTAGCTTGTATTCGAGCCCAGCAGCTACGCCCCAGGTATCTGAGTAATCTTGCGGTCGAACAAAAGCCGTATCGCCAGAATCGACGGTTGCGCGTATCTCCTCGAAGCTACTCCACCCGTACCAGTTACCTTCCAGGTAACTGGTGAGTTTATCGGACCATTCGTAAGCAATGGCGAGCGAGGCGATTGCGGGCAAATCGATGTCGGTCGACCCGCCTTGTTTTCCGTTAAAACCATCGAGTGGACCGGTTAATCCGGTGATTTCCAGATCACCGTCGAGCGTATGATCGATCTGCGACCGGTAACTTGCACCGACCCTTACTGATGGCATCGGTTGCCACAGGACACCGACAGTAAAGCCAAGCCCCCAGTCATCCCCTTCCAACTTACTCCGCCCATCCGTCTGCGGTGTTGGCCCACCAAGATTGAGCGGGTCGGGCAAGGCTGTCGTCAACTTGCCATCGGCATACTGGACATTGATTGCTCCACCTACGGACCACTGATCTGAAATACGCCAGGCCAATGTCGGGGCAATATCAATTGTTGTCAGTTTTGACTCAATACTGTCGTAACGCCCAAACCAATCATCATCGTATTCAACGGCCAGGCCGAATGGCGCAGTGATTGCCAAGCCTAGCCAAAGATTAGAATTCGATACGGGGTAAACAGCGTAGACGTGAGGTATGGGTGTCGGATCGATCGGATTACTACTGGAACCACCCGCAAAAGCGACATCCGCGTTACCGGTACCGGGTGTCGCGGCAGTAGAACCCGCGTTGTCGCTATCTACGCGTGGGAATGTCGTATCGATTCCGATTTGCAGCATTGCAGGCAGCCTAGTCATGCCTGCCGGGTTGAAATAAAGCGTGCTGCCGTCGCCAGCACGTGCTGTGACGCCGGCGTTACTCAAGCCCGTCGCAATAGCCCCTTTGTCGTGAATATAGAAACCATTCGCATATACAGACTGCAAAGTTAAAACTAAGCATAAAGATATGACTGGCTTCACGAACTGTCTGAAACGCATTCTCCCCCCAAGCTTCTTCTGACGGCAAAGAAGCCGCAGCAAAATACGGGAATTTGTCGATGAGGCGTCCGTTTATTATTTCTTCTAGACTTTGCCTGCGACTGCCGTTGAGTATATATCATGTTATGTTCCAAACAATCGACAAGTCACTGATTGAAATTAGAATTTCTGGGGCAGATCTTGCGTAATTGGGTTCTCTTGAGCCAATTTGGCGTTGTACGTATAGCTAAACCCAAGACTCGGCTCGGTAACAAACAGGTGGTACACTCAGGTAACTTCCTGAACTAACAGGAAATTTCAAACCCTTTTAAATCAAAGGGTTACAGGCGCTCAGCGAAGCTGGGAAGCGTGTGGGCTCAAGTCCTCTCCTGGGCACCATCGCACGCCGACGCAATAAAGTCGTGGGCAGCAAAGTTAGGCGCTATCCTTCGACATAGCTCTTAAGATTATTCAGAATCGCCTGCCTGCCATCCCGCTGCATCTCGATTGAATTTTGATCTTCGGCATCGAAGGTGGTCGTCACCTTGGTGGCGCTGCCGTTGGTCTCGAAAGTTGCGTTGACGGGGACCCTGCTGAACTCGACTCAGCGGCTATCGCGTCCGCGTTTGTAATTGGTCGCAGTCGAACATTTGACGAAGACCCGCGGTTCGGCCTAATCGCGTTGGCAGAAATAGGTTCTCGTGCTCTATCGACGAGTGTCAACGATCCGGGTACGGCGATCATGATTATTGGCGTTCTCGTGCGGCTTTTTAGCCTTTGGCTGTCGCCTTCGGCTAGTACTGCCGAAACCGATGTTCAGTTTGATCGCGTAGGCGTTCCTGAACTATCGCTGGATGACATGTTTTGCGATGCCTTTCAGTCAATTGCCCGCGACGGGGCTTCGTGCGTCGAAGTTGCTATTCGCTTACAGAAAGCGCTTCGCGCACTTGCCGCAATCGATCATGCAAAAGTGTCCGACATTGCTGCCCGATATTCCTCTGTAGCGATTAAGCGTTCAGAACAGGCAATGATGATAGCCGAAGATATACAAGCCGTTAAAGAAGCAGCGAATTCTGTATAAATACTTGAGGATCATGCTTTACTAATCCATGACTCAGGCAGACGACAACACCGCACCTCTCGAATAACCGACGAAGAAGCTACTCAAGGAGCCTTTTTTAGACTTTATTCAATACAAACTGGCGGTTTACCAGCTGCCACGCCAGCAATGACGTATTGATGGCTGCAATTAACAAACGTCGCGCGCTGCTGCTGTCGGCCGCAGAAGAACGACCGGCGGCAGACAAGGCGCCGATGGCGAAGAGCCAGACCAGTGCCTCACGACTGCCCAGATAGCTGCTCATCCATTCGTGCAGCGCATTGCGAACACGCTTGGCTTCACGTTTTTGATCGTGTGCCTGTTCCGATAGCAAATTAACGAGACGTCGCTGTGCTGTCCACGTCATTATCCGCCTCCTGCGCATGCTGGAATTGCTGTCGTGTTGCCGCGAATTCGAGATAACGGCTAAGCCGCACTGCTCCGCGCCACAAAAGCCATGCGCCGATCGCATGAACCAGGCTCAGCGACAAAAGAGTGATCCATAAAGAAACGCCGAGCTTAACGACTGCCGCTGCAAGCCCTGCCACGACAAGCGCCCAGGCGCCTAGCAGGAATAGTGCGGACAGCATTCCCAGCAGGACCATCAGCGTCAGGCTGATGGCCGCAAGTCGGGCTTCAGCGAACGCAAGCTCGGTCGTTATCCGAATACGCGCACTCGTCGCCGATATCCAAGTGGCGACGAGTGTCGCTATGCTCGCCTGGTCACTCGCTGTACCGGGCTTAGCTGCCGTAGTTGCATGCATGAGTCGGTTATATCAATTATCGACGCAGTAACACCGTCGCCAGCACACCCGCCGCGAACGCAATACCGGCCGCGGCAATGGGCCTGCCCTTAACAAAAGAACCAAGCTTTGTGAGCGACTCCTCAACCTGCGCGATTGTCGCCTCCTGCGATTCCTCGAGCTTTGCACCTGCTTTTACAGCGCCCGCACGCAGTTGTGATTCAATTTCCTCAGCTTTTCCTGATGCACTATCAATAGATTCGTGCGCAGAGCTTGCAACCCTTTGTGTAATAGATCGCTGCGTCTTGGCGTCTTGTAATCCGTTACCATCAACGACGGGACCTGTTGCTTGAGTTTCCATAAACTTTCCCTTGAAATAATTCCGCAAATTTCTCGCAGTTAAATGACTGCGTATTAATGTCTGTTCAACTAAATTGGTTTTTTTAACGTTCGATCTTTGAAACCTTCGTTCCTTCGATGCTTATGCCCGCCATTAACCCTTGCTGACTAAAAATAAACGCATAGGCATCTTCCTGAAGTGAAGATGTCGATAGGTTCTTTGCCACACCCTCGTCCACCACGACTACTGTCGGACCGACACCGATTTCCCAGCCCTTGGACTCTCTCAGGTAGGACACCGCTTCGTCCGTCATAAGAAAAATCGCGTAGCCGTATGACTGCGCGCCCGCCTGAAGGCCCCAGGACCCACCAACGGTGTTGTAGTAATCGACGACTTTCATGCTTTGGATCAATTCGCCTTCACCATAACTGCCGCCAAAGACAAAACCTGCCTTGACAATATTCGGAAACACGAGCACGGCCTTTGCAGTCTTTGAAAGAGTCTCGGCCATAGACTGCGTCTTATAAAGGGTCTGCAGCGCCTGGCTGGAATCTTTGTCGAGGTCGTCCGAGGTCGCCGCGTTCGCGAAATTTAGCGAACTCATCACAACGATTGCTATGACTGCGGATTGAACGATCATTCTATTCTTGTTGTACATTTTGTTTAACTCCAATGTAAATACTCTGAAATCTTCAGCTCGTCACATGCGACCTGACATCATTTGGGTTTGCTATTTCCTAAATAGGCTTTACTCGATAACCGGCTTGCCGTTCTCGATACGGATGCGCCTGCCTGGATCGTCGGTCATGCGAATCGTGCTTTGCTGCCCATCGAGCAGATAGGTTACGTCGTAACCAACCTGCTCCTGCCGGCTGTCCTGCATCGTCTCGCAAACGCGCTCACTTACCTGGTCGACATTCCTGTCTTGCATGCCTTCCTGAACCTTCTTGCCCGCATAACCACCCGCAACAGCGCCACCTACCGTGGCGACCTTCTTGCCGTCACCGCCGCCAACCTTGCTGCCGACAATGCCGCCAACGACAGCGCCTGCTATTGTCCCGGCGATTTGATTGGGATCCTGGGTTGGACGCTGCACAGAAACGACCTGGTCACGACACTCCTCACGCGGAACGAACACTGTTTTGTTCACAGGCTTTGCGGACAATACTTCTGCGTAGGTCGCCGAATCGAGCATTCGGTAGCCGGCCGTCGCACCAATAGCGGTGACCGCTATTGCGCCAACAATACCGCCGATTACAAGTTGTTTGCTTATCATGGTTTGTACCCGTCAGCCCTTCTGATTATTTTGTTGAGGCCGTCGGAATAGTCGACGGCGGGTTCTTAATGATCACTTCAACGCGACGATTTTGCTGCCGTCCACTCGCGGACAGGTTGTCCGCAATCGGTTGGGTCTCACCCATGCCTGAAGCGAGCAATCGCCTGGGCTGGATACCCTGTTGCAATAAATAGTTCTTGACCGAATCTGCACGCTGCTGTGACAAGGTCTGGTTCATTTCAAGGCTGCCTACATCGTCCGTATGACCTTCAATGGCAACGTTGCGATCGGGATACTCGTTAAGAAACGCCACGAGCTTGTCGAGCGTGCCGTTTCCGCCCGACTTCAGATCAGATCGACCGGTGGCAAAAAGCACGTCGCCAAGCGTCAGCACCAGACCGCGGTCTGTGGCTTCAGCCTTTAGCAGATCAATCTGCCGCTGCATTTCCGCCTTGTTGCTTGCCGCATCGGCTGCCGCGGCGGCGGCTCCAACGCGCGCGGCCTCGGTCGCAAGTTTTGACTCTGCGGCTTGCCGCTTCGCTCTATCCGCCTCGCGTGTGCGGGCATCCAGACGGACCTGGTCACGCTTCTGACTCAGGACCGCGCGTTGGCTTTCAGCGTAGCGCGTCGCCGCGTTGGCCATCGCGATTTCAACCTTGCGGTCGGCCATGTACACACGGTGCTTGCTCAATGCAGCATCGGTGCCAACCGGCTGCTCGGCAATCAAAACGGAAGCCTCGGCTTCTCTGATCTCGACGGGAGCCATATCGGCCAGCTTCGAATTTGATTGCAGTACCGTCAGTTTGTCGCGCGCTTCAGCCGCGCCGGATGCCATCTTTGGCGTTGTTACACAGCTGGCAACCGCGAACGCAGCGACTACCGCAATGACGATGACTCCAGCGACGCGATAACATTCGCGAGCATATTTGATAGTAATTGTGTTCATTGCTGATCTCCGACCCGTTGCATTTCTTCAATCAGGGCATCCGCACCCCGACTCATTTCTTCGTTAACCGCTTCGGCTTTTTTCGCCTCGGTCCTCGCGGCGGCAAGCTGCGCAGTTACGATGGACTCTTGGGCAAGCCGCTCAGCCAGAATCATGTCTTCAGACACAACGGCCTTATCAGCCAGAATGAGTTTCTGCCGCGCTTCATCCAACTCCGCGATGGCATAGCGGCTCGCGTCTTCTTTTTCAGCCGATCGAATTGCGCTTTTCGCCTCCTCAAGCGAGGCCGTGGGCGCCGTCGGCATGGTTGCGCAGCCAGCCAAAAACAACATGACCGCGGTACAAGCCGCTGTCACATACAGTCGATGGCGCGGGTTTATTAATAACGATATAAGCATTGCAGCACTCCAGAGTGAGCAGTTATCTGTAAAGGGACATTGTCCGCATGAAGTCGACGCCCGTCTGTACGCCAGCGCACTTTGCTTGGTAAACCGTCAAGCCACATACTTGGTGCGGTACCGCACACTTCGGCCTATACTGAAACCGCAACAGTCAACCCGAGCGGCAGATGCAGCCCGATCATTCCAATCCGCTCAGGCCATTTTTTCACCATGGTGTTCACATAAATGGCAAACCCGCCCGATCCTAAACAAAACCTCCTGCTGGCGGCCCTTCCTGCAAGCGACTATGAGCGCATAAGCCCGCATCTGAAACTGACACCATTGAAACTCGGACAAGTGCTCTACGAATCTGGTGGGCACCTGCAACATGTCTACTTCCCGACTGATTCCATCGTATCGCTCTTGTACGTCATGCAAGATGGCGCATCGGCGGAAATTGCCGTTGTTGGCAACGAAGGAGTTCTGGGCATTTCGCTTTTCATGGGCGGCGAGACCACACCAAGCCGTGCGGTCGTTCAGAGTCAGGGGTTTAGCTACCGATTGCCGGCACAGCAATTGAAACAGGAATTCAATCGCTACGGACCCACGATGCATCTGTTGCTGCGGTACACCCAGGCGCTGATCACTCAGATGTCACAAACCGCTGTGTGCAATAGACATCATTCCGTGGATCAGCAGCTGTGCCGCTGGTTACTCCTGAGTCTCGACCGCCTGCCATCCAATGAATTAACCATGACGCAGGAGTTGATTGCCAATATGCTCGGCGTGCGGCGCGAAGGGGTCACGGAGGCTGCTGGCAATTTGAAGAAATCAGGGATTATCGAATACAGCCGAGGACGTATTAAAGTGCTCGACCGGCATAAACTCGAGGCACATGTGTGCGAATGCTACAGCGTGGTCAAGCGGGAGTTTGACCGGCTACTTATGGATATCCCAAAGACCAAACTTTAGTTTAATCACGAGGTTTCTTTCCTAAGCGACCGAGGACATGTGCAGAGCGCGCATCGGCGAGCACACTGATTTCGCCATATGTTCGCCAAAGCACCGACTTTTCCGGCAAAAGTCCGAAAATCGGGTCATGCAAAGAAATCGATTGTTAAACACACTGAGTAGCAGCAATCAGCGTCAGCTGCGTGCGGCCTGTCGGGAAGTCGAATTGCTCATGGGTGACGTGCTGTATGAACCGCAGCAACGCATCCGGCACGTCTACTTTCCGCTCGATTGTTTTATATCCCAGCTAGTGCCCGTTGATCCCCATGCGAATCTTGAGCTCGCACTGATCGGGCATGAGGGTATGCTGGGCACGCCGCTGCTACTTGACGTACGCACGCCTACAATGGAGGCACTGGTGCAGGGTCCTGGCACCGCACTGCAAATGAGCGCAGCAACGTTTCGTCGCGAACTCGAACGCCTTCCCGCATGGCGAAAGCAATTGAACCGTTATGTGTTTGTGTTACAAGGGCAGCTGGCGATCACAGCCGCTTGTATCAGCTTTCACTCGATAGACTTGAGGCTCGCCCGCTGGCTGCTCATGACGCATGACCGGGCAGACTTCAGGGACTTTCATCTCACCCACAAGTTTCTGGCGCAAATGCTGGGCGTCCGCCGCGTGGGCATCACCAATGCTGCGGGACGATTGCAGCAGCGAAAAATCCTCGCCTATAGCCGAGGTGAAATCCAGATACTGGATCGCACCCGCCTGGAGAAAGCCTCCTGCAGTTGCTACCAGGCCTCCAAGGCATTGTACGATCGAACACTCGGATAGCACGCGGATTTAGATCGCCGCACACAAAAAACTTATGAAGTTCCTTACAAAAAAGCCCCCGGGACATCCTATCCCGGGGGCTTTAAACCGTGCGCTCTCATTGTGGGTGAAAAGTGGGGGTGGGGAGCGCACGAGGGTAAATCAAACCGGCTTAGTCAGCCGCCTCTTCGACGTTCTTTCGGACGTCGTCAAATGCGTCATCGATCTTGTTGCCGGTTGTTTCGCCGCCTGCCTTGATGTCTTCGGCAGCCTCGTCAATTTCTTCGCCGATTTGCTCCAGAGGCCCCTGCTGCTCACACGCCAGAAGGAGGAATGCTATCGGTATTATCATCAGCCATTTCATATTTTTTGTCCTTATGTGAGGCGTCACCCTCTCTTCATTAACTTTGGCAAATTTACAATTTGTGCCAAGGCACAGTCTGTACGCTGACGCACAGATATAGATGCAACATTGATCCCCTCTAGTTCGACGCGCCATTGACCGCGCTCAGAATGATGCGCTGCGTGTCCAGCAACTCTTCCAGCAGCGGCGAGCCGTCCGCAAGCTCCAATGCAGAATCGATTTGCTCAAGCGCGTCCCTGTTTCGACCCTGCGCCACCAAGGTCATGGCCAGATTGTTGCGCGCGATGAGGGATGCGGCATCGCCCCGCAGCATGTCGAGATAAAGCAGCTCAGCAGCGGAGAGATTGCCGAGCGCGTATTGCGCGTTCGCCAGACCAAAAATGAGGACAGCGTTATCGGGCCATATTGATAGCCCCGCCTGCCAGGCGTCGCGCGCCGCCTGCGGATGCCCGGTTTGTTCAAGCCCGGCGACGGCTTCGATATAGCGGCTTCGGTCGGGGTTGGCGGGCAATTCTCCGGGCCTGAGTAGTGACACAGCCCAGAAATCGCTGCGCCTCCAGGTACGCAGAAACACGGATGCATCCATTACTCGCCGTTCATCGGTACCGGAACGGAGAATGATTTGCTCGCGATCCGCATCCGCGCCGACGACTACCGCATAGTGCCAGCGAGGCAGCCAACTAACGCCCAGATTTAGCAACACCAGCACAGGTCGCCCCGTCGCCAGTTCGCCGGTTATTGAGGACAGCGTGGGCACAAGCACATAGGGGACTCGCTCAGCCGCCCGTGAGGCCGCGAGCATTTCGCTTTGTAAACTGCCCTGACGCGCTGGAAGATAGACCTGCCTCGACACGTCAGCCAGCGTAGTCTCAACCCCACTCGCCGTTAATACGGTCATCAAGGCCGCGGGCCCACACTGGAATTCCTGCTGCGAATAAAAGGGCGTATCAACCAGTTCGAGCGGGCTGGGTGATGGCCCATAGTCACTGAGCACTGGCGGTATAATGCTGCACCCCGTCAGAATTAAAAAAATTAAAAGAGCCGCTATTTGCGCAAACCTTTTTGAATAGTTGGTCAACTGCGAGGCACCGACTGCCATTACACTCTTTTAAATATGTCCGTAACGCCCACGAATTCCAGAATAATCAACACCAGGAATACGACACCGATGACACCGATCACGCCTGCGCCGGCAACTTGCTTGTCAAGCTTACCTTCCAGCACAAGCAATTCGGCATCTGTAAGGTTGGCAACTCGCGATTGAACTGCCAGCGGGTCTACGCCAAACGCGACCAACTGCCGGGCAACATCATCTCGTGCGAGAATAGTCTCTATACGCACGATACGCGCAGCCTGCGCCCCGCTTTGTATGCCTTGCTGAGTGCCAATCATTGCAGCGCCGGACGTCTGCAGCAGGCCTAGACTCAAAAGCGAGAGCGAGACCAGTCTGACGACGAAATTTTGTAACATGGTTGAGCGCATTGAAGTACCCCTTGTAGTTTTAGGTTTGTTAAATGAATAGCCAACGATTGGCTTTTGCATGACCGCACTTTCCTAGCTAGTCACCAGGCCGTCTGTACGTTGCCGCACAGACACACCATCTGCCCGACCCTAGGGTTCGTTCATTACGCAAGGGGAAATCTATGTCGGCATCAGAGCGCAATCCGTCTATCACAGGCGCAGGCGAAATAGCGCGCCATACTAAGACACAGGTGGATAGTATCGTTGCCTCCGAGGAGTTTCCTCCCGCGTTGCACGCCGCTCGTCATGAACTGGCGGAAAGCTTGCAAATAAATTCCGATCTGCTTCAACAGTGTTATTCACTCACCGAAACGGTGTCCTCGCTCGAACTCACGCTGGCAAGCGCCCGTCAGCTTGCGCGCCACGATTTGCTTACCGGGCTGCCCGACCGTCAGCTCCTGCGTGAACGGTTCATTCAGGCTGCAGCTCTCGCTACCCGACATCACCAGCAACTGGCACTGCTGTTTTTCGACATGTCCGGCTTCAAGCGCGTTAACGACAGATTTGGCCGCACAACCGGAGACAAGCTGTTGCAGGAGGTCGGCAAACGACTGTCGGGTGCTTTCCGAGAATCTGACACTGTATGTCGCTATGGCGACGACGAATTTGTCGTCCTGTTGACCGAAATTGATTATCGCAAGCAAGCGGTCAAGGCATTGAAAGCGGCCCGTGAACTAGTGGCTGCACCGTACGTATTTGACGGCTATTCAATCCGGCTCACCGTGAGGAATGGCGTGGCATTCTATCCCGGTGACGGACAGCACTTTGCGCATCTAATGCAGCTCGCTGATCGCTCCATGTTCAGTAAAACCGTTGCCCGTCGCGATGGATCCGACGTCTTGCCAACATTGAATTTCTGGCTGCACGGCAAAATTTAATTTGTCTCACGTTTTGCAGGATTGATTGACCCACCCTCGTCTTCCCAGACGCATTGTGCAATCGAGTCTGTCAACTGATCCAGCACATCGGAGCGTTCGGAATACGCAAATGCGAAAGAATCCCCCGGGGCAATCTGCCCCGGGGACCGAAAGCCTGCGCCTGATGGGGGTCTGAGCGCAGACGGTAGGGGCCCGGAAAGTTGATTTATTGTTATGAGTAGTAAACTCTCTGTGCGGCAGCATACCGACGGTATTTCAATCGCCGAACATACGCGCGCGCGGCCCGTATTACTTTTTTGTCTGATGTCGTTTGTGATATCCACGACATTTCGGGTCACCGGGCGGAAGTACCACGAATGAACTTCACGATCGCTATCAGGATCACCGCTCCCAGCAACGACACCAGTAACGCGCTAAAACTCAGGTTACCCTCATTAATAGTGGAGGTGCCAAAAACACCACCGAACAGCAGTCCGCCGAGAAAAGCGCCGACGATGCCGACGACTACGTTGAGAATAATTCCCTGCCGACCATCGGTGCCCATGACCATGCTTGCAACCCATCCGATAAGCCCGCCGATGACCAGCCAGATAATGATGTTCATGAGTTCGCACCTCGGTGATTGCAGTTCGCATAACATAGCTGCGGCCGCAGATCAGGTCTGTACGGTGACGCACATATTGAAAATTTAGTAAAGAAGCAGTCAGCCGGAGTTGCCTTTGCGGGTAATGCGACAGCCCCCTCTTAGCGGAAAGCTTAGGTATGAAAGTTCAAGTCCTCTCCTGGGCACCATTAACACAGCAGCTCCCTATAACTGCGACTCCGCCGGCAACAGCTTCATAAACCCCACACTGAACCGGTCCCACCAGCTGCTGTGGGGTTCTTTGTCAAAATGGCGGACAGTGCCGTCCGTAAGGTAGCGATCCCAGCTAAGATCCCCATCAAAAAGTTTTACCTCGAATGCAATGTCCCGTATGCGCTTATCAAAATGATCCGCTAACTCGCCGGCGAGACGTGCGCTTGAGATAACCGCGCCGATCTCTGTATTTTCAATAAAAGAACGCGGATCCAGGTTAAGCGAGCCGATAAAAGCGGACTTCCGATCCACCACAAAGTACTTTGCATGTAAGCTGGCCTTTGATCCTGTCAGGCCCTCCCGGGTTTTTCGGCTCTTTTCACGCTGGTAGCTATCACCCAAGGCTTCCTTATCCAGCTCGTAGAGTTCGATGCCATTCTCCAGCAGTTCCTTGCGATACTTTGCATAGCCGGCATGCACAATCGGCACATCATTGGACATCAGTGAATTGGTCACCACTTTGACATTCACACCACGTCGCTCAAGCGCGGCAAAAAATTCTACGCCGGCTTTGCCGGGCACAAAATACGGGGAGATTACCAACAACTCTTTTTCGGCAGCATCAATAAACGGGATGAGCTTGGGTGCCAGGTGAAACTCGGTACGCTCGCGATCGGAGGATATTTTCTCGGGATTATCATAGAGTATCGTCACTTTTCCCCAGTAATAACGAGTTGTGCCATCGCGCGCGCGCTGCAGGATTTCGCTGTGTTCCAGCCGGGTAATGTATTCCGCGTCCTTGTTCGCTTCATAGAACTCCTGGATTCTACTCTCGACACTTCTCAGTTCAGCTGCGCTTGGCTGTGCCTTAACCAGCCCTTTCACCGGATAGGCCAATGCGCTGTTCCAGTAAAGGTCAAAGGCCCCAGAGACTTCCTGCGCGGCGGGACTGGTAATCGCCACATCGAGATCACCAAAAGCCAGATCGGCACTGGCGCCGAAATACTCGTCGCCCACATTGCGCCCACCCACAATCGCAACAGCGTTATCGGCGATCATCGCCTTGTTGTGCGCCCGCCGGGTGACTGAGCCAAACCGTGTAATTAGCTGGCTGGCGCGGGATTTCCCCCGAATAAAAGGGTTAAACAGACGGATTTCAATATTTTCGTGGGCATCGAGTATCGCCAAGTCCCGGTCTTTTCCACCCATATCCATATCATCTAAGAGCACCCGCACACGCACTCCGCGCTCGGCGGCCTTCCATAATTCAGCGGTCAGCAAGCGCCCGGACAAATCGCTGTGATAGAGGTAGTACTGGACATCGAGACTCTGCTCAGCGAGACGCGCCAACGCGACCCTGGCGACAAAGGCGTCGACACCATCACCCAGTAACAACATACCCGACATAGCACTATCAATGCCGTCGCTCTTCCTGCGCACCTCAATACCCTTGGCCCAGGTGGTTTCGCCCGTATCCGCAATGGCATAACTCGGCGTTAGATGGTCGTTATCAGGGAGGCTGGCACAGGCAGGCAGCCCTAATACGGTTATGGCAAAAACAATTATTTCAAGAGCACGGATCTTTCCAAACACTCCAGACCAGGCCATTCTCATCACACTAATTCCCGCCTGCCAATTAGCACTTTCAGGATTTCGCAGCCAATCAAGAGCCTAATCCGGACACTATTACTGACCGCTCAAAGCACCAACTGCCGCTTCAATGGCGCGCGCTTTTGTTTCGCAACGTTGCGCCTCTGGCAATAGCTCAAGCACACCCAGATCGTCCAGACTTGCCAGCGCCTGCCCAACCAAACCAGCCGCGATACAGGTAACGCCCTGTTTGCCCAGCGATTCGATAATTTCTCGTATCGCCATACCGGCACTGGTGTCAATATGGGCCGCATCGCTAAAGTCCAGAATGACAACCTTGTAGGCGTTACCCGCAGCTGCGCTCGCTCGCCGCGTCAATTGTCTGGCTGAGGCATATGAAAAACGCCCCCGCATCGAAAAAATCAGTATGTCCTGTCGATGCGCCTGCAACGCCTCGCGCTCTTCCTCAGTAAGCACCCCGTCTTCAGATAACGCCACTGCGCTCACGCCTTTGAGCTCTTCCGTTTCCATCCAGCGAGCGGTCACAAAGCCCGCAATAATCAAACCGATGGCGACCGCTGTTACTAAATCAACGAATACTGTCAGACCCAGCGTGATAAACATGACGATCACCTTCTCGCGCGGAGCCTGCCGGATGCGTTTCAGGTAACCCCAGTCAATAATGTCCCAGCCCACTTTTAACAGGATACCAGCGAGTGCCGCGTGCGGAATGATTTCGACAAGTGGCCCTAGCCCAAGCAACAAAGACAGCAATATGACTGCGTGCAAGGCACCCGATAGCGGTGTGCGGCCGCCCGCCCGAATGTTGACCAGCGTGCGCATGGTCGCGCCTGCGCCGGGTAAAGCACCCAGCAGACCGGCAGCGATGTTGCCCAGACCCTGACCGATAAGCTCTTTGTCCGAGTCATGGTGCGTGCGCGTTGCAGAATCAGCCACGAGCGAAGTTAGCAGGCTGTCGATGGACCCGAGCAACGCGAGGACGAAGGCCGGTTGAATCATGCTCGTAATGTTGTCGATTGAAAAGTGCGGCACCCGGATGCTCGGCAAGCCGGTCGGCACGGCACCGATAACGGGCGCACTGTCTGCGAAAAACTGCCCCACCAATGTGCCGATCAATAATGCAGCCAGCGGCGGTGGCAAATAAACACGCAATTTCGCGGGCCAGAAAATCATAATCAGCAATGCTGCTAATCCGATGGCCGCAGCATCCAAGTTGATATGCAAGAGCGCATCCGGCAACGCAGTCAACGCACCGAAGGGTCCGCCGGCAACCGCCGGAGCGCCCAGCACGGGCAGCGACTGCAGCAGAATAATGATTACGCCTATGCCGGACATGAAACCGGACATCACCGAATAGGGTGTGTACGACACGTACCGCCCAATGCGCATTAGCCCGAAAGATACCTGGATCAAACCACCGAGACACACAATTGCAAACGCGGTTGCGAGATCCTGCGCATACAACGCAACAATCGATGCCATCACCACTGTCATCGGGCCGGTCGGGCCGGACACCTGCGCAGGAGTTCCGCCAAAAACTGCCGCGAAAAATCCGACCGCGACAGCTCCGTATAAACCTGCCAGGGGGCCTAGTCCGGAGGCTACACCAAACGCGAGCGCCAGCGGCAGCGCAACAACGGCGGCCGTGACACCTCCAAACACATCACCCCGAAAATTTTGCGCGCTTATGAAAGCCATGCGATATCCGCGCGACTAAATTGACGGCCTGACCGGAGAGCCGGAGTTGTGCCCCTTGTCGAATGAACTCATAACACCGGAGATGCGCGTGACAAAGTAGGTCAGTGCCAGGATGAGGATGACCCAGAAACCGGCCAGCCACCGGCGGTAGCTGGCCGTGCTGTAAACCCCACCCGACCCTATTGGTTGTTTCGCCAGGGGCGCCAGTGGCAATCCATAACGACGTGCAAGGGTCGCGATGCCGGAAATGTTCAATGCCGGCACGTCTTCTTTCAGAAAATGCCCCATCACGGAGTCGACGGCGAACGCTTTAGGCTGAGCGGAACGAATCACACCTGATTCAAAATACTGGTCGATGGATGCAGGGCCCGTACTGGCGCTGCCGCCGCCGATATTGACGTACGCGCGTATGGGGCTGCCGTCGGCAAGTCTGGTGTAGAGGCCTATACGTTTGGTTACGGATTCCTCGAGGCTGGCCGGTAATAGCAGCTTCAGGTCGGCACGCTTGATCGCGGTGCGAATGATATCCCGACCGCGTTCCGACACGCCGATACCGCGATCTTCTGCACCGCCCAGCGATGCAGCGGCCTCCTGCGTGTCAATCAGACCAGCCTTGCGCAGTTCGCGCGACATGTCCACCCACGTCAGTCCGGGCACATTCGCACCCCACTGGGATGCCGAACCCGACAAAATAACAATCGGCCTCGCACCGAGCTGCTCGATAGCCGCATAGGTCGCCACATTGAGCGCAGGAAAGGACCCCGACACGGCAACCGCAACCACATCGCCCTGATTGACTCCCGCTTCACGCAGCATGCGAAAAATAACCGCAGCCCAGTTGGGGTTGATGGTTGTTTGCTTGGCGGGTAAGTGCCCGCTAAGCGATGTCACCGGACTGGACGACAAACCAATCAGCCCAGACTCCTGCGGGTCAACGTCCGCATCAATCCGCTGAATTCGGCGGCGCAGTTCACCAATGTAATCCATCGCCTGCTCAGCCTGTTGGGCGGCCGCAGCCATTTTGCCGAAGTCGGCTTTGGTGTCCTGGCGGCGCATGGTCTCCACCATTAGCAGCCCCGCAAACGAAATGATCGCCAGCACCACGATGGCTCCGGACGAAACCTGACTCGGGCGCCAATAGACTTTTGTGTAGGCCATTTATTCTTCCTGCAGTTACGGCGCCATGCCAGCGTCGTTGGTTATCAGACGACCGAGCAACTCCATAAAAGAGATCTCGCTGCTGTCATAGGCAATCATCAAATCCGGAATCAACACAATCAGCACCAGCCGCACCAGTACCGATGTAATAACGAGTGCTGCCAGCGTGTGCGTCACGCCCTGCCGGTTGAACCACAGCGCTATGAGCCCCGGAATGATGTAGCCGATAACGCCAAGCTCAACGAACACCGGGTCAGCCGTCTGATTGAGGCTGTCGTACTCGGTGTCGCCCGTCATTAAAGCCAGATCCGTTGCACTGACATCAAAAGCCACGCCGCCACCAAGCGCCAGCTCAAGCAATGCGCCCAGCAAATAGCCGGTCAGGATCGTAAGCCCCGTCATGCGGCGGCCATAAATCACCATGAATGAAGACAGGACGCGAATAATCGCAAAGGTAGCCAATGCCACCAGAATAGTTAGAGCGAAGTTGACCGGCTGCATCAGGCGCAATGCCATATACCCGGGAACCACCAGGCCACCGGCAGCGATGCCGAAAGCCTCGGTAACCAGCAGCGTTACCATCAAGCCCACGCCAATCGCCAGCGCAAGCAGATTAAGAGTAATCATAGGGGCTCCAGTTGCTCCGCACGGTTACCAAAATAACGCGCAATTTCGCCGCCACCGCCTTTGATATTAGCCATGCCAACAATGGCTGCACGTTTACCACTGAGTTCAAGAATGCTTTCGATGATATCGCGCAAGGCGACGCCCTCTTCTACGGTGATGCGCTCGGCCGGGATGCCCTGCTTGAGCGCCTCCCGGAGAAAAATAATGGTGCCGCTGCCAATAACGACGAAATGGTCGGTTGGACTCCACTTGGCCGCTGCCACAGCAATTTCATGGGATCGCTGTGGACGATCGGAGCGACAATTGACAATGGCTATGCGCCGGTATCCGTTCTCCGGGCCGTAGCGCTTGGCGATACGTTCCCAGATGCGCCCGGTGGACTCGGGATCATTGGCCGCAAAAGCGTTTACAAAAATCAGCTCGCGACCATGAAAAAACAGCTTGCAAACCTGCGTCGCGCCAGGCTCCGGCTCAAGTGCCGCCATGCCTTTAAGCGCAATATCCCGACCCACGCCGAGCGCCTCGCACACCGCCAGCGAAAGCGCCACGTTCTCGGCATGTTCCCGATATTTAAAATCTGCGAGATCGGCTTCGGTCACCGCAGCAGTCTGTTCGTCGGTTATCTGATGTATCCGCGACCCACGGTCGGCCGCGGCAGCCTGAAATACATCAAAGTGCTTGCGCTCCCCGGTAAAAACGTCGCCCTTTATAGGTGTACTGCCCGCAAGAGCAATCGCCACATGCCGGCCGGTGGGCCCCATTACATCCAGGTGGTCACGGCGGGCATTGGTAATAACGCCATGGGTAGAGCGGATCATGTGCGTTTCGGTTAACGACTGGAAACGCGGCTGCAGTGCCATACACTCAAACACAACAGCATCCGGCTTCATCTTCGCCACCCGCCGCATGACCCGCATCTGCTCAATAATGTTCGGTTGAGAAAAACGAAACACCGGGAACTCGTGGCCATTTTCATCGGTGACCGATGCCAGCGTTCCGCTGGTTTTGGCAAACACTCGCTTATTGCCGGCGCGCAGTCCGGCCGCGATGAGCCGCGCCACGCTGGTCTTGCCGCGCGTGCCGTTCACGTGTATGCGAATGGGTATGCGCTTGAGCAAGCGCGCGTGCAATACGAACTCAATAATGAAATAGCTGACCAGTATGCACCACAAGATCACGGTGAGAGCGACCTCGAGCGGAACTTCCGCGAATAATTCACCCGCAAACAAAGCGTAACCTGCTATTCCGCAAATGGCTCGGCGTTAACCGCCGTTGCGCCACATGAACTCACGGAGTTCGGCCGTCGGTCGACCGTCATCGCGTATGTCTTGATCGCGCTGATAGGCTTTTACCGCGTCACGGGTCGCCGCACCCACGGCACCATCAATTCGGCCGCTGTAGTAGCCCAACTCCTGCAGCCGCTGCTGAATCCACAGCACATCCTCGCGCTGATACAAAACTTTGGGTGGCGGGGCGACAGTGCCCACTTTTTCGACCGGCTGCGGCTCGGACGGCTCGATCACCTCGATTTGCGGCTCTGCAACCGCCTCCGGCACGGCGGATATCGAGGGCATTTCGACCGCAGCGGGTGCCGGTTCCTCCAGAACAGGTTCCGGCGCAGCGACGGTGCAGGCTGCAAGCAGCACAACCTGGCACGCCAAGGCAGCAGCCGAGACACACTCAGTCAAAAATATTCTCATGCGCGATCTTATGGGCGCGCCCTCAGGGCTGCACCAACCTCGTTATTATTGCGCGAAACCGGCGCTACTTTAACAAGTTACTTCGGGCAGTTAAACAAATTTCGGATCGATTTTTGGCGCCAGTACTAGGATTCCGCGTCCTCAAAGAGTTCTCGGATGGACTCACCCATCCACTCTTCAACGAAATTAGGATGTTCGGCAATGCCCTTTTTGTTGAATTTGTAGTCAATGCCCTTGAGATCCTTGCGCAGCTTCGACTGCACGCTGCGCGTACCGATCAGGTTGGTCACCACCAGCACTGACTTGCCGTCAGCGATCGCGTCCGAAGCCATCTTGCGCAACTTTGCCACGTTCGCGTCACGAATCTCTGGCGGGGCGTCGTCTTGCAGGGTAATGCCCATAACGTCGGAAAAATCGCTGTCCTCGCGCATCACCCGGGCAATATTCGCCAACTCTTTAAGGACCATTTCGTTGTCCTCCGGAAAGGTCGGCCCGTGTGCTGCGATGATGACGACTTCTTTGGCCGGGTCTTCGCTGATCTCCAGCGCATGATCGATCAGCATTTCTGCAACCAGCGGATCGTCCCCTGGCGGGTGCCCCATCAGAATTTTGGCATTGGATTTAACACGCTTGACGCTGCCGTAAGTTGCCTCTTCGCGCATACCGAAAATATATTCCCACTGGCGCATCATGGTGTTAACACCCGTGGACAAAATCGGAATAACCGCAATCTGCTCTGCGCCGGCTGCTTCAAGATCATCGATAGCAAGCTGTATGTGATCAGACATCATCATGGCCATGCCCGGCGCCATGGCAGTCGGGAAGATAGTCGAATACATTTCAACTTCCTGCTTGAAAAGCGGGTCACCGTCGCGGAAGCCGTGCAATAAGAGCAACACGCCCTGCTTGCCTTTCATGCCTTTGTCACTCAGATACCAGGCATAGCTTGAACCCATCATCTTCATGCTCAACCCGATTTCGGCATCGCTGTAGTTTGCAAACAACGGCACCTTCTCGCGGAGCTCTTCAACGAGTTCAGGCTCCATGTTGTGCTCCATGCCAAACAACCGACGACCGAGCTCATCGGGTTCAGTGCTGTGGTTCATGCCGCCCATGTTGTGACCGCTGTGATCCATCGCGGCAGGTTTGGCGGGTTCAGCTGCGGTGTGACCTCCGGCATACGACAACGGAGCGGCCAACAGCGCCAGGGAGACAGACAGGATGGGCGTAAATTTAGACATAGTAAAAACGGAGCCTCTTGCTTGTAAAAGTCATAATCAGGACGTTTGACAGGCCAATATACCGAGGGTTGCGGCCTGCGGGGACAAATTCTGTTAACAGAGTGTTAACAAAGACGATTTGTTCGACTGGCGGGCAAGGGCGCCGGCCGCTGCCCGAAAACTCCAGGCTCCCGCTGGTGGCATATTCACCGGCTTTGAGCTAAAAGAGAGCAAATGCTGCTTATCTGCCAGGGGAATCCAAAGTGCCGCAAATGAAAACCGCTGCCTGCCACCTGACCGCCACGGGTGCGATCATCTCAATGCTTGCGTGGGGCCCGGCCATCGCGCAGGATCATAGTCATCACCAAATGACCCCCGAGCAATTCGCGGAGTTGCGCCAGAAAGTGCCGCTGTACCAGGAATACTCGGACGAGCAAATCATTGCCAACATGCAGCGCATGGGGCCCAATTTTCGCGAGTACCTCAGCGACTCCGGGCTAAGTAATAACATCGGTGTGCTGGCACTGGGACACGGCTACAAACCGGATGGCAATGCGAAGTTTGCAGCTGCATTTAAACCCACCGCGGATAAATACCCGACCGCCATGGCTCTTGGCATGGCCATGATGACATCGGAACATGTGCAAACAGCAATTGACGACCTCACCGCAGCGGGCGCCGAAACCATTCTGGTACTGCCGGTAACCACTCTGCGCGATGGCGGATTAACAGGACAGTGGCGTTACATATTCGATGTTCAAGAAGAAGCGCCGTGGATGTCGGTACCGCAAGTGCAAAGTGATGCGCGCATCGTCATGACACCAACGCCCACCACGAACCCGAAAATTTCCGCCATCCTGCTCGATAATGCAAAACATTACAGCGATAACCCGGCCTCCGAAGTCGTTGCGCTGGTCGCCCACGGCCCGGATAACGATGCCGCAAATCAACTCGAATTGAATATCCTCGCCGACCACGCCACCTTCATTAAGGAACAGGGCCGATTTGCCGATGCACAGGGGTTTACATTGCAGGACGATGCACCGTCCGCGGTGCGCGCCGCAAACGTGCAACGTTTGCGCGACTGGGTGCGGCAGGCAACCGATAGAAAGCAGCGCGTTATTGTACTGACTACGCTGCTGTTCGAAGGCGCAGTGCACGACAAAATTCGTCGCGACCTAGCGGGGCTGGACTACGAGCTGGTCATCGAAGGCGTGCTCGACAATCCATTGTTCAGCACCTGGATTGATGACCAGATCGCGGCCGCCGCGAATTAGGGCAGCACGTCCAGCAATTCAACTTCAAACGTCAGGGCGGCGTTCCCGGGAATACCGCCCTGCCCCTGAGGGCCGTACGCGATATTTGCCGGACAAGTAAGCTTGGCTTTACCACCGACTTTCATCATGGCAATGCCTTCCGTCCAGCAGGGAATAACCTGATTCAGACCGATGGTCAGCGGTTCGCCACGCCGGCGCGAACTGTCAAACACGCTGCCGTCACGCAAAGTGCCGTGGTAATGGGCTGAAATTGTTGAGGTCGGCTCAGGTTGCGCACCCGTGCCAGGCTGAATCTCCTGATAGACTAGGCCACTGGCAGTGCGAATTGCGCCTTTTTCGGCGGCCATGCGATCAACATAGGCCTGACTTTCACCCAACTCCCGCTGGGCCGCCAAAGCTGCGCGCTGCTGGCCGAGTTGCTGTATTTTCGGACCGTAGACACTGTCGTCCATGGGCTCTGCTTCGCCTGCCAGACTTTCGGTCAGACCCTTTAGCACCAGTTCGGACTCTTGCGCCGACAACTGCAACCCGTCAAGGCTGCGGCTAATCGCCGTGCCCAGATAATAAAAGACCTTGTCGTCTTCGGTTTCGGCATGGCCTGCCGGCGGCAACAGTGCCATCGCTAGAGCCAGACACATGTAACATCTTCGCATCGTCATTTTATCGTCTCTACCCAATATCAACTTAATCTGTATCAGACACTACCCGCTCAATAGCGGCAAGCATACGCGCGGCCAGCTCGGTGCGTCGGAACTGACTTTCGACGGCCGCACGCCCGTTTGCACCGTAGCGCGCACATTGCTCAGGGTCATCGCGCAGGGTTCGCAGTACATCGATCATTTCGTCAGCTGCCTCAGGTGTAAACGCTACGCCGCTATGAGTTTTTTCAACCACAATATCCCGACTCTCGCCACGCACTCCGAGGACGATGGGCTTCTCAAACTCCATGGCTTCGAAAATCTTCGATGGAATAACGGTTTCGAACAGTGGCGTGTTCTTCAGCAATACCAGCGACACATCCACGGCGCCCAGCACGTTTAACGCGTCCTGCCGAGGCTGTCCGTCAATCAGGGTGACATTCGCAAGCTGCTTTTCTCTGGCGAGTGACTTGATCTGTTCTTTATCGGCACCGTTCCCCATGATGACGTAATGCAGACTCGCATCGTCCCGGGTTTTTTGGGCTGCCTCGAGAATGGTGCTAACACCGTGAGCCATGCCCAAAGTGCCAATAAAACCGCCGACAAAAGCATCCTGCGGTATACCCCACTTTTTGCGGATTTCTTCACGGGTGGCCGTCAGTTTGTGGGTCCCCGGCTCTATGCCGTTGGTCACGACCACGATTTTGTCGGGGTCAACGCCCTCTTTCTCGACAGTGCGGGCAAAAGAATAGGTTACGGGCACAAGCAGATCGGCCTGCCGGTAAAGAAAACTGACGAAACGCTCGAGCCAGCGCAGTGCAAAATTTTTCTTTTTCATTGCCCCCACGGCGAGAATGGACTCTGGCCATAGATCGCGGAGCTCAAACACGAACGGGCGACGCTTGATTTTAGATGTCACCCAGGCCGCTACCGTCGCAAACAGCTGCGGGGAAGTACCAATGACAACGTCAGGCCGCGGCAGAAACAGCGCCGCGATACTGGCACTCACCATAAAACTGATGTAGTCCAGAATTCGTTTGGTAGAACCCACATTGGCCACAATATATGTCCAGACCCGCACCACCTTGATGCCTTCAATGGTTTCAGTCTGGTAAAAGCTGTTGCTATAGCCGGCATAGACCTTGCCCATCGGGAAGTTCGGCGCACATGTAATCACCGTAACCTCGTGACCGGCTTTTACCCATTCGCGCGTGTGCTCGAAAGTCCGAATGGCTGGTGCATTCGATTCGGGGGGGAAATTGTCAGTAAAAAAAAGAATTTTCATTATTGAAGGCTATGACAATCGGAACCCTAACCTTGTTCCAAAACCTCGCCGTGCTCGCGCGTGGTGTGAAACCCGACGTTGGGAAACCGTTCCTGCGTAATCTGCAATTTATAGCGACTCGGCGCCAGATAGACCGGGTTGCCGTCGACATCTTCGGCTACCGACGCCGATTCGCGTTGCAAAAACTGCTTACGCACATCCTTGTCGGGGAAGTTCAGCCATCGCGCAGTATAAATATCAGCCGGTTCGTATTGCGCATCCACGTTATATTCGCCCTGCAGCCGGTGCGCAACAATGTCAAACTGCAATTGCCCCACCGCGCCCAGCAATTTCCGGCCCATGCTGTCGGTAAACACTTGTATAGCGCCCTCTTCACCCAATTCCGTGAGGCCCTTCTGCAGTTGTTTGGCCTTCAGAGGGTCTAGCGGCCGCGCTTTACAAAATAACTCCGGAGCAAAGTACGGGATGCCTCGATACCCGAGGGTCTCGCCCTCGGTAAGCGTATCGCCAATCTGCAACTGGCCGTGATTATGAATACCGAGAATATCTCCGGCAAACGCCTCGTCACTGGCCTTGCGCGTGTTCGCCATGAAGGTTTGAGCATTGGCGATACGCATTTCGCGGCCCGAGCGCAGATGCTTCAGCTTGATGCCAGGCTGATAACGCCCGGAACACACTCTGAAAAAGGCAATCCGATCACGGTGCTTGGGATCCATGTTGGCCTGAATCTTGAACACGAAGCCGGTCAGGGGTTGCTCTTCTGGTCGCACTTCACGTTCAGCAGCACATCTTGCCTGAGGCTCTGGCGCCCAGTCGATCAATGCGTGCAGCACTTCCTGCACACCAAAATTATTGATGCCCGAACCAAAAAAAACAGGGGTCTGCATGCCCTCGAGAAAACGCTCACGATCAAACGGTTCGCTGGCTTCACGCAATAAGTCCACTTCCTCACGCAATGTCTCGACTTCACCCGGAAAGAGTTCATCCAGACGCGGGTTGTTAAGCCCCTGAATGATTTCCTCATCGGATGAGCGGCGTTCCTCGCCGCCGCGAAAACGCAGCAGCCGGTCGGTCAGCAAATCGAAAACGCCGCGAAATGACTTGCCCATGCCGATGGGCCAACTTACAGGTGCGCATTCAATTTTGAGGGTTTGCTCAATCTCTTCGAGTATGTCCAGTGGACCACGCACCTCGCGATCGAACTTGTTCACAAAGGTAATAATGGGCGTATTCCTGAGCCTACAGACCTCAAGCAACTTGATGGTCTGCGCTTCCACGCCCTTCGCGGCATCAATAACCATGACTGCGGCATCCACTGCAGTCAAAACCCGGTAGGTGTCCTCCGAAAAATCCTGGTGACCCGGGGTATCCAGCAAGTTAATGACATGGTCGTTATATTCGAATTGCATCACCGAACTGCTGACCGAAATACCGCGCTGCTTTTCGATCTCCAGCCAGTCTGATGTGGCGTGTCGGGTGGCACGGCGCGCTTTTACGGCGCCAGCTTCCTGAATGGCCCCACCATAGAGCAATAATTTTTCAGTCAGTGTTGTCTTGCCCGCATCCGGGTGCGAGATAATGGCGAAAGTGCGGCGCCGCGCAACCTCATTCCGCAATAACTGCAGCTGGTTATCTTCACTCATTGCGCCGCTGCCAGCTCCCGCAGCATTTCGGCATAACCATCCAGTTTGCGCACGGCACGCCCGCGTTGGCGGTCGGATAGGCCTGCCAGCAGCTCCTCCAGCATGTCGTTGAGAATCATGCGATTGTCATGCACACGTTGCCGATATTCTTCGGAATGCAGTTTGCGCGGATACACGAACAGCTCGGTCAGCACTCGCAGATACTCGTCTTCCGGCGGACGCGACTCGACAAGCTCACGAAATTTCAATCGCCACAGGCGCTGATAATCGATCCACTCTTCACTGGCATCTTGCATGCGGGACAGCGCATCGGTCACCAGCAAGCGCTGCTCTTTACTTAAACGACCCGTAAACTCCTGGATACTCTTGATGGCGGACTTATTGCGATTCTTTTCACGGGTTTCAGGCGTGCGCCCTGAGAACTCTTCATACATTTCATCGTTGGCGTCTTCGAGGTTCGCAAAAAACTCGGCTATCTGCTCTTCGTCGAGCGAACGCAGCAGCCGCTCGGAAAGCGGCACGATGCCGCCAATCAAATCGTCATAAACCAGAAGTGACTCGTCATAACGGCGATCCAGCAACTCCGCGGTCACCCGGTTCGCGTCGAGATCACGCGCACTTTGCTCAAAAATGGCAGCAGCGCGTGGCATCTCATTACGGCGGACGTATTCGAGTTGCGCCTGCACGTCTGACTTGAGTGCTCTCTTCTGCGCGTCTGTGAGGCTGACGTAATCCCCGACCTGCCAGACGATAAAGGTGTCGAGCTTGCTGTACAAAAAGCCGGTGCTGCAGCTGGTTAAAAATAACGCAGCGCATATCGCCAGCATTACTTTACAACCGCTCAAGGTATCAGGCCGCCTGCGCACGACTGTTGCCACCGTGATCGATCAGCCGAAGGGATGTTTGATTATGACGTTTTGATCCCGATCGGGACCCGTGGAAACCAGGTCAACGGGGACGCCCAGCACTTCCTGCATTCGCGCCAGGTAAGCACGCGCCTCTGCCGGCAAGTCATCATAGCGGGTAACGCCCACCGTGCTCTGTTGCCAGCCCGGCATTGTCTCGTATACAGGCTCGCAGTTTTGATACGAATCCACCCGAAGCGGCGGCACATCGGTCATTTCACCGTCGAGGCGATAGCCGGTGCATATCTTGACCGTATCCAGACCATCCAGCACATCCAGCTTGGTCACGCACAAGGACGTGATGCTACTGTTCAACACCGCGCGACGTGTAATCACCGCATCAAACCAGCCGCAACGCCGCGGCCGACCCGTTGTTGCGCCAAACTCCGCACCCACGCTCGCCAGATGCTTACCCATGTCATCAAACAATTCCGTGGGAAACGGCCCCGAGCCAACGCGTGTTGTGTACGCCTTCACAATACCGAGCACCGCATCTATATCTGCCGGGCCTATACCCGCACCGGTGGCCGCTGCACCCGCTGTGGTGTTTGACGATGTCACAAAAGGGTAAGTGCCGTGATCAATATCCAGCAAGGTGCCCTGCGCGCCTTCAAACAACAGATTCTTACCCTGCTGGCGCAGCTCGTTCAGATGACCGGCGGTGTCCGCAACCAGCGGACGAATGCGCTCAAACATGGTCAGCCACTCCGCGATAACCGGCTCGGGGTCGATGACCGGCTGTTTGAAGTAATGCGCCAGCAAGAAATTATGAAACTCGAAACTGGCGCGTACCCGGGCGGCAAATACCTCGGCATCAAACAAATCTGAAATGCGCAGCCCGCGGCGCGCGACCTTGTCTTCGTAGGCAGGCCCGATGCCGCGACCCGTGGTACCTATCTTGTCATCACCGCGGGATAACTCGCGCGCCAGATCAAGCGCAATATGACTGGGCAGAATGAGTGGGCATGCCGCGCTGATGCGCAAGCGGCTGTCCACATCGACGCCCTTCGCAATCAGCTCATCCATCTCGCCTATCAGTGACGGCAGATGCACGACCACACCATTGCCAATGATGCACTCCACACCATCACGCAAAACGCCTGATGGAATGAGATGCAATACGGTTTTTTCGCCGCCGATAATTAACGTGTGCCCGGCATTGTGGCCGCCCTGAAAACGCACCACCCCGGCTACTTTCTCGGTCAGCAAATCAACGATCTTGCCCTTGCCCTCATCGCCCCACTGAGTGCCGACCACTACAACATTCTTACCCACTCAATAACCCTGTCATCCACGAACAAAGGCCAGCAGCATTAAGCCTGCCAGCATGCTTACCAAACCGAATATACGCAGCTGCTTATCGCTGAGCTGCGCGATCATTGCCACGCTTTGCTTCCAGTTGCGGGGACTCACAAATGGCAGCAATCCCTCAATCACCAGATAAAGGGCAAAAGCTGCCAGCAGGTCACTCCAGTCCATGTCAGGAAGTAGTCAGCCGATCGAGCTATACAGACGGCAGGCTATTTGCCGTCCGACTGATTCAGGAAACGCAGGAAATCGCTGTCCGGGCCGATCACGAGCAGATCGCCCTCGTTACCCAATGAATTCCGGTAAGCCTGAATGCTGCGATAAAAGGCGTAAAAGTCCCGATCACGGTCGTACGCTTTAGCATACGTTTCCGCCGCTGTCGCATCGCCCGTGCCGCGCAAAATTTCAGCATCGCGATACGCCTCAGCCAATATCACCGTGCGCGCACGGTCCGCTTCGGCACGTATAGTTTCCGCATTCTCGGCACCTTGTGCACGCAATTCGGATGCGGCACGGAAACGTTCTTCGCGCATACGCCGGAATACCGACTCGCTGACTTCATCCGAGAACTCAATACGCTTGACCCGCACGTCGACCACTTCGACCCCAAGCTCGCGCGCATCAGCCCGGACTTTGCTTAGCATGGCGTCCATGATCTCCCGACGCTCGGCCGAGACCACCTCTGGCACAGTTCGTTTGGCAAACTCGGCGCGGATGCCGTCTTTCACGATTTCCAGCAAGCGCTGAGCGGCGTTAATTGGCTCGCCGCCACTGGCCCGGTAAAACTGAACTACATCGGTAATCTTCCACTTGACGAAGAAATCGACGAGCAAATTTTTCTTTTCTTCCGTTAGAAAGTTCTCTTTAGGATTATTGATCGTGAGCAAACGCCGCGGATACTTTCTGACGTTGTTGTATAAAGGTATCTTGAAATGCAGGCCCGCTTCATAGTCCGCCTTGATTATTTCGCCAACCTGCAGTTTGACGGCGAGCTCTCGCTCATTAACGGTAAACAACGATCCGTAGAGAACGAGCCCGGTCAGAACAACCAGCACAACCACGGTAGTAGAGGAAATTTTCATTAGCGAGTCCCCCGCGAGCGCGTGTCATCGCGGTCAGGGCGACTGATCCGCACATTCTGATTTGAATTCCGCATCGATTGCCCGCCATCAGCGGTCTCGGGCGCAGCCTTGCCAGCCTTATTGATCAACTGGTCCACGGGCAGGTATAGCAGGTTGCCGCTGCCTTCTGCGTCCAGCAGCACCTTGTTGGAGTTGGAATACACCGCTTCCATCGCCTCTATATATAAGCGCTCCCGAGTCACTTCAGGCGCCTTTAGATATTCAGTCAATAAAGCCTCAAAACGCGCTGCCTCACCCTGCGCGTCCGCAATCACGCGCTCGCGATAGGCCTCGGCATCCTGTATTTCCCGAACGGCCGCACCGCGGGCCTTGGGCAGAATATCGTTGGCGTAAGTTTCGGCTTCCAACGCAAATCGCTGCTTGTCTTCGCGGGCCTTAATCGCATCTTGCACGGCTGCTTCCACCTGCGCGGGGAAATTCACGTCCTTCAAGTTCACTTTAGTAATAACGATGCCGGTGCTGTATTCATCCATCGCATGCTGGATGGTCTGTTGCGTCTGTTCGGCAATCTCTTCACGCCCGCCGCCCAGAATAAAATCCATGTTGTTCTTGCCGACGACTTCACGGATAGCACTTTCACTGGCATCGGCCAACGTGCCCAGTGGATCTTCCACATCAAACAGGAACTTCATCGGGTCGGCGTTGCGATACTGCACCACCATGTCCACGATCACGATATTCTCGTCCGATGTCAGCATGCTGGTGGTCTGCGGAAAATCACTTATTTGCAACGTGTTTACGCGATCCACGACCTCGAAAGGCCAGGGCAGATGCCAACGCAAACCCGGCTGAGTGGTTTCCACATAAGCGCCGAAACGCTGCACCACGCCGCGTTCCGCTTCATCCACACGGTAAAAGCCGGTTGCCGCCCAGCCGATAAGCACTAGCACCAGTACGCCAATCAGCGGCGCTCCGCCGTCGCTGCGGGAACCGGAGCCACCCGAGCCGCCGGAACCAAACAGGCCAGAGAATTTTTTCTGCAGGTCGCGCACCAATTTGTCCAAATCCGGCGGACCGTCTTGTCGCGAATTCCTGTCCCAGGGATTTTTGCCGTTACCCGAGTCGTTCCAGGCCATCAGGGTGATTCCTCTCGTACCAACTTAATTTTTCGTGCGCCACCAGCTGATTAAAATCCCGCTGGTCCAGTTCAACGTCAATTTCCCAGCCGCCCTCGCTGAGGCAGCTCTCTTGCCAGATCTTGCCTTTATCGAACAGCAAGGCCCGCAGCCGTGCCTGACCGACACCCAGCCGAACCAGACCCCGCACGCGTTCCTGAAACAGAAACTCCGCGATCGCGGCTAGCAACAATTCCATGCCGGCACCCGTTTGTGCCGAGACCCAGACACGCTGCGGCATCCCCGTCTCGGCGCGATCCAGGCGCGGCGGAAGACCGAGTATATCAGCCTTGTTGTAGACGTGAATCACAGGCAACCCGTCGGCATCAATCGCCTCCAGCACTTCGTTCACGTGCTTAATACGCTCGTCGTGAGCCGGATCCGCGCAATCCACGACATGCAGCAGCAAGCGGGCATCGCGCGTTTCCTCCAGGGTGGATTTGAATGCCGCGATCAGCTCGTGGGGCAGATCACGGATAAAGCCCACGGTATCCGCCAGCACCACATCTCCGTGGTCCGGGATAGTGAGCTTGCGCAAGGTAGGGTCCAGGGTCGCAAATAGCTGGTCAGCAGCATCCACAGTGGCCCCGGCTAACCGATTAAACAGCGTGGACTTGCCGGCATTGGTGTAGCCCACCAGCGATACCGTGGGGATTTCCTGTTTGTGCCGCTTCTGCCGGCCTTGCTGACGTCGCTTATCGACCCGCTCCAGCCGCGCCAATAAGCGTTTAATGGCCTGCCCTATCATGCGGCGATCACTTTCGAGCTGGGTCTCGCCCGGCCCGCGCAAGCCAATGCCGCCCTTTTGGCGCTCAAGGTGGGTCCAGCCGCGCACCAGTCGCGTGGACAAATGCCGCAGCTGCGCCAACTCAACCTGTAATTTGCCTTCGTGAGTGCGCGCGCGCAGCGCAAAAATATCGAGGATCAAACCGGTGCGATCAACAACCCGTCGCTTTAAGGCCGCTTCGAGGTTCTTTTCTTGCCGGGGACTCAGCTCATGATCCACAAGCAACAGCTCGGCGTCGCTGGAATCCATAAGCTCGCGCAATTCGTCCAGTTTGCCGGTACCAATTAAATAGCGCGGATTGGCGACCGGCAGGGAGGCGGTCAGCTCACCGGCAACCGTCGCTCCCGCTGAAACGGCGAGCGCGCAAAACTCCTGTCGATCGTCGGCGGAAACACGCTGACCCAGCGCAACATGCAACAGCACCGCCCTTTCGCCGTGCCCCGGACGTTCAAACAACTGGCGTCACTCGTCTCCGCCGCTGTCTGCCGATACGCTGATAGCGCGCGACGGTACGACAGTCGAAATTGCGTGCTTGTAAACCATTTGGCTAACGCTGTTGTTCAGCAGCACAACGAACTGATCAAAGGAATCTATCGTCCCCTGTAACTTGATCCCGTTCACCAGATAAATAGACACCGGCACCTTTTCCTTACGCAAGGTATTCAGAAAAGGATCCTGCAAGGTTTGCCCTTTGGCCATCGTCGACTCCCAAAGTCGTTTTTTGGTTTTATTATTGTTCTTATTTATTTAACGGCTGTATGACAGCGGCGATGCGCACATCGCAACGCTGCGGTGATTCTAACCACATATTGTTTAGGTTGCACGACCCTTTAGCGATCGCCTTATAACCATTCCCGAACCAGTTGCTCGACACGCCGCGCGCTGTCGCCATTTAGACTGTCTATAACGTGCAAATCCGGCCAGGATCGCAGCCAGGTCATTTGACGCTTCGCCAACTGGCGCGTCGCAATCACGGCTCTGGCTTTGGCCTCGTCCAGGCTGAGTTCGCCGAGCAAATACTGCATGACCTGCCGATAACCCACCGCCCGCATTGATGGCGAATTGGCGCCGACGCCGGGCAGCGCGGCAATACGCTCGACCTCCGCAACAAAACCCGCGTCCAGCATGGCGGCAAATCGCTTTTCAATCCGCCGGTGCAGCGCGCTCCGATCAGACGGGATAAGGCCGATGTTCAGGTAATCTGCCGGCAACGCCGGATCGGATTGTTGCTGCAATACCGACAAAGGCTCGTCAGAAAGCAGACAGACCTCCACCGCCCGCTGAATTCGCTGCGAATCGTTCGGCCGAATGCGCTCCGCGCTCGCGGGGTCGAGTCGCGCGAGCTCAGCGTGCACCGCCGGCCAGCCTGCTTGCGCAGCGCGGGCATCAATCTCGGCGCGCAATGCCGGGTCCGCAGACGGCAGTTTGGCCAACCCTTGCTGCAATGCCTGAAAGTACAGCATCGTGCCGCCCGCCAGCACCGGCATACGACCGGCTGCGGAAATTTCGGCAATCGCGTCGGCAGCATCCCGGCAAAAGGCACCGGCCGAATACACTTCGTGCGGCTCAAGCATGTTGATCAACCGATGGGGCACGCGGGCCTGCTCGTCGGCAGATGGTTTGGCAGTGCCAATATCCATGCCACGATAAACGAGCGCGGAATCAACGCTGACAACCTCAATAGCAAATTTGTCCGCCAGGGCCATGACGGTTTCGGTCTTGCCCGCCGCGGTAGGGCCCATGAGGCAGACCACTCGCGGTTGGCCGGCTGAACGCGTATTCACGGTGGCAACATTAACGTCCGCGAGCAAACAGGCGATCCAGTTCCTGCATGCTGAGCTGCGTCCAGGTTGGCCGTCCGTGATTGCACTGGTCGGCGCGGTCGGTCGCCTCCATCGCGCGCAGCAGCGCATTCATCTCGGGAATACTGAGGGCACGATTGGCGCGCACCGAGCCATGACACGCCATGGTGGCAAGCAACTCATTGCGGACTTCCGCCACGCGTTCGGCCGAACCATCATCGTCACTCATATCGCTCAGCACATCACGCAACAAGCCTTCAGCATCGGCCTGACCGAGCAGTACTGGAAGTTCGCGCACGGTCAGCTGATCGGGGCCACTGCGATCAACCACCAGGCCGACCGATTCCAGCTCCGCTGCGCACGCTTCGGCCTTGTCGGCCTCGGCTTCCGCAACATTCATGCGCATCGGAATCAGCAGCGGTTGTCGCTGCACCCCATGCCCGTCATCAACAGCCTGCTTGAGTTGTTCGTAAGTCACCCGCTCATGCGCCGCATGCGCGTCGACAATCACCAGACCGTCGCGGTTACGCGCCAATATATAAACGCCGTGCAAATGAGCGATAGCGAAACCAAGTGGTGGCACATCATCCTCGTCGCCGTCAGGCAAAACGGCCGATGATTCCGCGGCCAATTGCGCCAGTTGCTCCGCACCCCGGGAATCTGCAACCCCGCGATAAGTATGGGCAGTGCCGCCCGACCCGAATCGCAGCGATGACTGGGGGTATGCCGCCGGCGCAGCCTCAAAACCCATTGCCGCAGGCGCTGATGAGGACACACCCTCACCCGAGGGTCGCGTTTCGGCCAGTGCCGCCTCAATCGTGCGGCGCACAAAATCATGCACCGGGCGACTGTCACGAAACCGCACTTCGTGTTTCGCCGGGTGTGCGTTTACGTCCACCAGCGCCGGGTCGATTTCGAGGTACAGCACATAGGCAGGCTGACGACCGTGGAACAGCACGTCTCTATAAGCCTGACGCACCGCACTGACAATCACCTTGTCACGCACGGCCCTGCCGTTCAGAAAGAAATGCTGCAAATCGGGCTGACTGCGCGAAAAAGTCGGCCGCGCGGCCCAGCCGCGCAAGGTCATGCCATTGTGCACATGCTCTATATACAGCGCATGCGCCATAAACTCTGTGCCCAGAATTGCGGCCAACCGCTGTTCTTCGAGTTCGATCGAATCCGCCGCGGGTAAATTCAAAATGGTCTTGCCATTGTGATTGAGCCGAAACGCGACGCCGAAACGACTCAGTGCAATCTGGCGCGCCACTTTATCGACATGTTGGTATTCCGTGCGCGCGGTGCGCAGAAAACGCCGCCGCGCAGGTGTGTTGTAAAACAAGTCACGCACCTCGACCGAGGTGCCTTCCTGCGCGGGTGCCGGCACCGGGGTTTCCGCCGCATCCGAACCGTCACCCTGCACCGACCAGCCCGTGTCCTGACCGCGATGCCGGGAAATCAGCGTCAGCCTGGAAACTGATGCAATACTCGGCAACGCTTCGCCGCGAAACCCCAGCGAAGCCACGTGCTCGAGATCATCCAGCGTCGCAATTTTGCTGGTGGCATGCCGCGACAAGGCCAGCGACAACTCATTGCCGGGTATCCCGATGCCGTTATCGCGCACCCGGCAAAGCTTTATGCCACCCTCTTCGACATCGACGTCGACCCGGGTCGCACCGGCATCGAGACTGTTCTCCAATAACTCTTTGAGCACGGAAGCGGGCCGCTCCACCACTTCGCCGGCAGCGATCTGATTAATAAGTTGCGGAGGAAGCTGAGTAATAGGCATGCGGCGATTCTTGCAGAATCACCGCGCTAATTGAATGCCCCGGGCATGAATACACCGGTTGCAAACTTCCGCCCGGTCAGATGCCGCGGGCACCTTGCGCCGGCGGTATGCGCAATACCTGCCCGATACGAATATTGCTGGTGTTCAGCTGATTGGCTGCGCGCAGCCCCGATACGCTCACGTTGTAGCGTTGCGCAATGCCGCTTAGCGTATCCCCTTGACGGATGATGTGCTCACGACTCTGTTTTTGCTGGCGCGCCAGCACCGCCACGCGGGTGCCCTCGGGGGGATTGGCATAAAAATAGTTACGTATGCCGTTGTGCATCGCGCTCGCCAGCCGCTGCTGGTATTGCACGCTGCGCA
The DNA here is from genome assembly GCA_030426355.1 of Gammaproteobacteria bacterium. GTDB lineage: Bacteria > Pseudomonadota > Gammaproteobacteria > Steroidobacterales. Next base: position 514,491 of record JAUHYQ010000002.1, on the reverse strand, counting down.
GATTGCTTTCGTCATGCGCGTTGGAAATAAACGCAGTTTCGATCAGTACCGAGGGAATATCGGCTGACTTCAGCACTTTAAAGCCGGCCTTTTGAACCGTGGGCCTGCGCACTTTGCCAACGCGTGACAACTCACCGATCAGCAAATCGCCTACCTCAATACTGGCCTCCAGCGAGGCGTTTTGCGACAAATCCACCAGCACCGCGGCGAGCGTATCGTCCTTATCATTGAGCGTTACACCGCCCACAGTATCGGCAGCGTTCTCGCGCGCCGCCAGCAGGTGAGCAGCCTCGTCCGAGGCTCCCTTATTGGATAGCACATACACTGAGGCGCCGCGCACGTTCCGGTCGCTAAAAGCATCGGCATGTATGGAAATGAATAAATCCGCGCCAGCATTTTGTGCGCGTCGCATGCGCTCACCGAGCTTCAGGAAGCTGTCGCCCTTGCGCGTCAGATACGGTCGCATGCCCGGCTCGGCCTCGATCAGACTGGCAAGCCGCTTACTGATGTCCAGCACTGCATCCTTCTCGAGCAGCCCGCCACTACCGCGAGCACCGGGATCCTTACCCCCGTGACCCGCATCAATCGCCACCACCAAATCGCGCACCTGCGATTTGCGCGGTGACGTTTTTACAGCAGCAGGCTGGGCATCCAGCGCGTACAAATCCACCACCAGGCGATGCCCGTAGCCGGCACCCGGCTGCAAATCAAAGCTCTTGGGCCGCACTGCCTCGTCAAGATCCAGCACCAGGCGGGCTATTCCGTTGTCGCGATTCGCAGCCCGAATATTGCCCACCAGACCTATGGCGGTTGGCAATGTTGTGCCGTTGCCGGAAAAGCGGGCGCTGGCGATATCCACGACCACGCGGTTGGGATTGGCCAGCGTAAAGAGGTTATGGTCGGCCGCGCTGTCGAGATCCAGCACAATACGCGTGCGATCACCGGTATGCGCGATGCGCACATCTTTAACCTGAACCGGCTGGGCAGCCAGCGTCGACGCCAGCAGCAGCGCATACAATCCGACGGTCATCCTGAAGCTACGCATCCCTTCGTCCCCCAAGGCGATGCCCAGAAGTATACGCAATTTGACAAAATATCCAAGAAATTGGCGTCAGTAATTACCATTAAATTAGCAAGATAGCGCCCTTTGCTAGATGCGATAGGCATAAAGCCCCTGAAACCCTTTGTTTATAAGTGCTCGCCCGGGCATCGGCACTAAATATCCAGCGCCCTCAGAATGGCCTTGCCGACGCCGCTGCGGGGCGTAATGGCCAGCGATCGCCCTTCAGGGATCACTTTAAGTTCTATTAATAAGTCATCGCCAGGCAAATAGTTTAAGCCACGCTCAGGCCACTCAATCAGCAGCAAGCCGCCGGGCCCCGCCATTTCATCCAGCCCCAGATACTCCAGCTCCGCACCGTCGCCGAGGCGGTATAAATCCAGGTGCCACACGCGCCGCCCGGCGACGTCGTAGGGTTCGACGAGGGTGTACGTCGGACTCGGCACCCGACCTGCGTGACCAAGACCGGCGAGAAAGCCGCGCGCAAAGGTTGTTTTCCCGGCTCCCAGCTCGCCGCGCAGATATATGCAGGCCTGCTCGGCGTTCACCACCGCGCGGGCAAGCGCCGCGCCGGCCGCCTCGGTTGCTGCTGCCGAGGTGAGCATGACCGTGATTACTTTCCGTTCAGACAAGCGCGCAACTCCTGCACCACATCACCGGCCAGCAGCCCACGTTCGCCAGCTCGCGCCGCGCGATCACCGGCGCTTGCATGCAGCCACGCGGCCAATGCGACCAGTGTCGCAGGGTCTTTACCGGAACATTGAGCCAAAACCGCCGCTGTAACGCCGGTCAACACGTCGCCCATACCGGCACTGGACATGCCGGGGTTGCCGGCGGTAATTAACCACGGCACCGGTTGGCCCGTCACCAGTGTTCCCGCACCCTTTAACAACACCACACCGCCATAGCGCCGTTGCAACTCGAGTAGCGCCCCGACACGGTCCACCTGAACGGCCTGAGTTGAGATACCCAGCAACCGGCCTGCTTCGCCCGGGTGCGGTGTCAGTACCCAGTTTTCGCGCCGGTGCGGGTTGATAGCCAGCAGGTTGAGCGCATCCGCGTCTAGCACCAGAGGCAAGTCGCTGGCCAGTACCCGCGCCAATAAGTCGCTGGCCCAGCTATCCTGACCCAGCCCGGGCCCGATAGCGACTACGCTGGCGCGCGCCAGCAGATCATTTAAACCGTCAGCATCGGGCACACCGCGACACATCAATTCGGGCCTGCCGGCAATAACGGCGCTAACGTTGTCGGCGCGCGTCGCAACGCTTACCAGACCTGCCCCGGTGCGCAAAGCGGCGCTGCCTGCAAGCCTCACTGCACCACCCATACCGTGGTTGCCACCCACCACCAGCACGTGACCGAAATCGCCTTTGTGGGCGGCGCGGTTGCGCCCCGGCAGATGACGGCGGCGTTCACGGTCGCCCACGCAGCGCAGCACCGGACCAACTCGGTCTGCGGCAACTGGCGCAATGCGCAGGTCACTGAAACACAGTTCACCGCACACGGACGGACCCGCCCCTAAAAAAAGCCCCTGCTTCAAACCGACGAAAGTGACGGTGAGCGCAGCATGCACGCAGTCACCCATCACCTGACCGTCGGTGCCGTTCAGGCCTGTAGGAATGTCGACCGCCACAACCGGCAGCCCAGACGCATTAATGGCAGATACGGCCTCGGCATAAACACCCTGCAGCGGCCGCTGGAGTCCGGTTCCCAGCAACGCATCGATCACCAGATCGCCTGCCGCGGGCGCTACCTCGCTGAAGCTCTGTACTTTGCCGCCCGCCGCGATGTAATCCTGACAGGCGCGGGCAGCATCTCCGCCGAGACGGTCCGGTTCGCCAACGGCAACGACTACAACGTGGAGTTCACTTTCCAATGCCAGACGACCGATGACGTAGCCGTCACCGGCATTGTTTCCACTGCCGCAGTAAATAATCCAATGATGCGCCGCCGGGTTGCGCTCGCGGATAGTATCGAATGCGAACTGGCCGGCTCGCCGCATTAATGTATAACCGGCGATGCCCTGCTCCTCGATGGCAATGCGATCGAGTTCGCGTACCTTATCCGGTGTGTAGACCCATTGTCCGTTTGCATCCATGCGGGCGATTATACTGAGCATCCGTGACGCTTTTATGCCCGATTATGAACCATAAAGAATCGTTGAGCCGCCCGGCCTTTGCCGAACAGATCAAGGTCTGGGCAGCCGAGCTCGGATTTCAGCAAGCGGGTATTGCCGGCATAGAGCTCGCCCGCGATGAACAGCACTTGCTCGCATGGCTAAAGCGCCAGCGTCACGGTGAAATGCAGTACATGGAGCGGCATGGCACCCGCCGGAGCCGCCCCGCCGATCTGGTCGGCGGCACAGTCAGTGTGATCTCGGTGCGCATGGACTACCTGCCCGCCGAAACCCAACAGCCCGAGGCACTGCTGGAACAACCCGAAATGGCCTACATCTCCCGGTATGCCCTCGGTCGCGATTACCACAAAGTCGTGCGTAACCGCCTGCAAAAACTGGCGGATCGTATCCATGCGGCAGTGGGTGAATACGGCTACCGGGTTTTCAGCGACAGTGCGCCGGTCCTGGAAAAACCCCTGGCCAGAAATGCCGGGCTCGGCTGGATCGGCAAACACACCAACGTGATTAACAAGAATGCGGGCTCGTGGTTTTTTCTCGGTGAGATTTACACCGATTTACCTTTGCACGCCGACCAGGCTGCCGCAGAACACTGCGGCACTTGCCGCACCTGCATTGATGTCTGTCCGACACAGGCTATCGTCGCGCCCTTTGAGCTGGACGCGCGCCGTTGCATTTCGTATCTGACCATTGAGCTAAAGGGCGCCATACCGATGGAATTTCGCAAAGCCATCGGCAATCGCATTTACGGCTGCGATGACTGTCAGTTGTATTGCCCGTGGAATAAATTTGCCCGGCCAACTGCAGAAAAAGACTTCGCCCCCCGGCACGGGCTGGACAATGTGCAACTGACCACCTTGTTCGAATGGAGCGAAGCACACTGGTTGAAAAAAACCGCCGGCAGCGCTATTCGACGCATCGGCTACGAACGCTGGCTGCGCAACATAGCAGTAGCGCTGGGCAACGCACCCACCTCCCCCGACACGGTAGCGGCTTTGCGCCAGCGCGCCGACGACCCCTCAGCACTGGTGCGCGAGCACGTGGCCTGGGCGCTTGCAGAACACGGCGCTGCTTAAGCCGGGCGCGCGACAAGTAAATTATCGATCAGGCGCACGTCGCCCAGCCGCACTGCGGCCAGCACCACCAAATTCTGATGAACAGTCTCAACCTTCGACAAGTTGACCGCCCGGCGCACCGCAAAATACTCCGGGTGAAGGCCGGCAGATTCGAGTTGCCGCCACCCTTCCGCCTCAAGTTCCGCCCAATCCGAACGGCCCTTTTCGATGGCGCTGCCCACCGCTGACAACGCCCCGTAAATCGCTCCGGCCTGATCTTTTTGTCGCGCGTTCAGATATTGGTTGCGCGAGCTTAATGCCAAACCGTTTTCTGCACGCTTGGTGGGACCGGCCAGCACCTTAACCGGCATGTGGAGATCTCGCACCATCTGCCGCAATACCACCAGTTGCTGATAATCCTTCTGACCGAACACGGCAACATCCGGCTGGCAGATATTTAACAATCGGCAAACGACTGAAGCGACGCCTGCGAAATGCCCGGGCCGATGCTCGCCCTCAAGGATTTCCGACACAGCGGGCACGTTAACCTGCGTCGCCGCATCTATACCGTTCGGGTACATCTCCGCATCGGACGGAATAAACAGCGCGTCAACCCCCGCACGTTTCAGTCGCCGCACGTCACTTTCAGGGGTGCGCGGATAGCGAGCAAAATCCTCGCCCGGACCAAACTGAGTCGGGTTAACAAAAATGCTGACAACCACGTGCTCGGCATGCTGCGAAGCAAGCTCGACCAAACTCATGTGGCCGGCGTGCAGATTGCCCATGGTCGGAACGAAGGCGATTGAGTCGCCCGCCTCGCGCCAGGCGGCCAAATGCGCGCGCATCTTCGTGACGGTTTTAATGTTTTGCAAAATCTGCTTCCGGGTAGCGCTGAAATATATTCTGCACGCAGCAGAGAGACGGACAAATCAGGAAAAACAGTGCTCGGGCGCAGGATAAGTACGCGCTTTTACTGCCTCGACATAGGCGGCAATAGCGCCGCTGATGTCACCGGTTTCGTTCATGTAGTTATGCACAAACCGCGGCATCCGCCCCTGGGTAATCCCCAGAATGTCATAGAGCACCAGTATCTGACCGTCCACTTCCGGGCCCGCGCCAATACCGATGACCGGCACGTCGAGTGACTCCGTAACCTGCTTGCCAACTTCACTTGGCACACACTCCAGCAGCACAATGTCTGCGCCTGCATCCTGCAACGCTTTTGCATCCGCAGCCATTTGCCGGGCCTGCGTTGCGTCCCGGCCCTGAACCTTGAAACCGCCAATCTTGTGAACTGACTGCGGCTTCAAACCCAGATGCGCGCATACCGGGATGTCGTGCAGCGCGAGGTATTCGACAATCCGTATCTGACTGGAACCGCCTTCCAGTTTCACCATCATCGCGGCCCCTTCCTGCATCAACCGCACGGAGTTCTCCAGCGCCTGCTGCGGACTGGTGTAACTCATGAACGGCATATCGGCAACGAGAAAAGCACGTGACAATCCGCGGGAAACGAGCTGGGTGTGGTAGATCATATCGTCCACCGTCACCGGCACGGTCGTGTCATGCCCCTGCACCACCATGCCGAGCGAATCGCCGACCAGCACCAGATCCGTACCGGCCTGATCAACCAGCCAGGCGAAACTGGCGTCGTACGCCGTGAGGCAGGCGATAGGCTGTTTGTCGGCTTTCATTTGCCGCAACGTCGATACATTGACCGGTGGACGATCCATACCGCGTTGTTGAAGTTGTGCATACATAAGTGAACTCTAGCGGTGCAAGATTTGATCAGGCGAACGCAGACACCAGCGGATTAAAGAACTGCCGGCCGCTGCGCGCACTATTGATCTCGTCCAGCAGCAATTCAAAATGCAGCTGGTTGTTAACGGGGTCAATTGTGGCCGCGTTCACGATCAGTAACGGCGACTCGTCGTATTGATGAAAGTACTGCGAGTACGCGTCGGTGAGACGCTCCAGATAACGCCGCCCTATCGACTGCTCATAGTGTATGCCTCGGCGGGCGATTCTGAACAGCAGCGTGTCGACCGGCGCCTGCAAATACACCACCAGATCCGGCACTGGCGCCTTGAATTCCGTTGCCGCATATATTTTCTCGTACAAATCGAGTTCGTCCCGGTCCAGCGTTATTTGCGCAAACAGGCGATCCTTGGCCATCAGGAAATCCGCGACGCGCAGATCGCTGAACATGTCCGCCTGAGCAAGTTGATCAAGCTGGCGGGCCCGCTGAAACAGAAAAAACAGCTGCGCCGGCAGGGCTGCACCGCGCGGATCTGCATAAAAACGCTCAAGAAAAGGGTTAGCACCCGCTTCTTCCAGCACCAGTTCGCCGTCCAGCTCCCTGGCAAGTCGTTGCGCCAGACTGGTCTTTCCGACCCCGATCGGCCCTTCAATCGCTATGTAACGGGAATTAGCCATGTTTCAGTTATTTTCTTGTTTTGTTCTTGTTGAAACCGAGTACGCGCCGCTCTGGCCGCTAACCCGTCGGACTCAATGCAATCAAACCACTGTGGTCGGCTGCCGCCGCCAACCTTGCCACCGTACCCTGCCCCGGCACAACCAGCATTGGCGCAATGTCGCACAGCGGAAACAATACAAAATTTCGTTCCGAAATGCCCGGATGCGGCAACGTTAATTCAGTCGTGGCCTCGCGGCTAAAGCCGTGCATCAGCAAATCAAGGTCAATCACGCGCGGCCCCCAGCGATCGCCCGCCTTGCGCATCCGCCCCAGCGCTGCCTCCAGTTTCTGCAATTCGAGGAGCAAAGTGCGCGCCGGCAGCCGGGTCAGCAGCCCCGCGACTGCATTCACGTAATCGGGTTGGTCCTGTGGGCCCATCGGCGGATTGCTGTAGCTGGGGGACAACGCCATCAGGCGTGTCTGCGGCAGGTCAGCCAGTGCCTCGCATGCCCGAGCCACCTGTGCCGCCGGGTCATGAAGATTGCTGCCCACGCCGATGTAAGCCGGTATCCAAACCGGTCGCTCTGCCATGAATATTATCCAGAATACTAGTTAAAAATGGTTTTTTAGTTATTGAAATTAATACTATTCTTTCTTTTTACTGCGCTTACGGGGGCGCTTTCTGACAGTCTTTTTCGACCTTTTTTTGCCCCGTCCGAAAGTGTCGTCGTCGCCGCCATCGCCTTCACCCACAGCCACGCCCTGCTGCACTTCGGTCCACCAGGCCAACTCTTCGTCACTGACTTCGCCGAGCAACCCGCGCAGCACATACAGGTCATAAGCGGCACGAAAACGCCGATGGCCAAGAAACGACTGTACGCGCTTCCCGGTGCGGCGGGCGAAGCGTGGCTGCATCTGGATAATCTCGCGCATCGGCAATGAAAAGCGCTTGGGAACGGCAATGCGCTGGCACTGCATCGCCATTAACTCGGCACCCGCGAGCGCCAGTGCCTGCACGTCAGACATTTGCTCCTCTTCTGTAAGCTGCCGCGCCCGGCCCGACACCGGCCCCCACAGAAAAATTGCGAATAAAAACATGGGTGTTATGGGTTTGTCGGTGGCCACGCGCTCATCGGTGTTGCGCAGCGCCTGCTCTATAAAACGCCGGCGTGAACCCTCCGGATCGTTGTTCAGCCACATATGGGTCAGCGGGAGCAGGTGGCGGGTCAGGTCGTATTTCTGCAATTGCTGCCAGGACGCATAGGCATGGCCCGACTGGAATAATTTGCCAAATTCATCGAACAGGCGTGCCGCCGGAATATTGTCCAGCAAGCCGGCCAGCCTTTCTATCGGGGCCGCGGTATCGGCTTCGATCTCGAAATCCAGTTTGGCCGCAAACCGAGCCGCGCGCAGCATGCGCACCGGATCCTCTCGATACCTCTGCTCTGGATCACCGATCAGGCGCAGTTGGCGCGCGGCTATGTCCGCTACACCCCCGGCGTAATCCCTAATCGCGAAATCCCCGATGCCGTAGTACAGCGAGTTCACCGTAAAGTCGCGCCGCAAGGCATCGTCTTCGAGGGTTCCCCATACGTTATCGCGCAACACCCGACCGCTGCCTTCGGCGATTTCATGATCATCATCATCATGACCGGCCGCCGCGCGAAAAGTCGCCACTTCAATAATTTCCCGGCCAAAACGCACGTGCACCAGGCGGAAACGACGCCCTATAAGGCGCGAATTGTTGAATAATCCGTGAACCTGCTCCGGCGTTGCATCGGTTGCAATGTCGAAATCCTTCGGATGCCCGCCCAACAGCAGATCGCGGACGCTGCCGCCGACCAGATAGGCCTCAAAGCCGCCTTCGCGCAGGCGATAGAGCACTTTGAGCGCCGCGCTGGAAATATTGGCGCGACTGATATTGTGCTCCGACCGTGGCACAAGCAGCGGGACGGATTCAGAAGAGTGGGAAGGAGCGGCCAAGAATTAAACCAACGTTGTCAGGAGGGCTAGGCAGGTGCGTAAAGCCGCGTATGATAACAGGCTGTGTGCTCCCTTCGTCTAGCGGTAAGGACGCGGCCCTCTCAAGGCTGAAACACGGGTTCGATTCCCGTAGGGAGCGCCAATCTTTTCAAAGAGATAGTTGCGGTCAACCGGATCACAAACGCATTTCTCTAGAATTTCTCTAGAATTATGCCCTAGTCACAGTATTTGTCGCCCTGTTGATTCGGCGGGCACTTGACGCTGCCATAGGAGCAAAACACACAGCAATCGCCCGCTTTTGGCTTCAGCAGCTCGTGACACGATGTGCATTCATAGCAGACCAGACAGGAATCAGCCGCCATTTGCTCAAGCTTGCGATAGCTGCAGCTCGGACATGTAATCTCAGATTCTAATACGATACTTGGCATGTCCGATTTGCGGGTCTATTTAAGTGCCGCAATACCTTCAACATCAGCTGCTGCATAAGCATTGGCGCAGCCCTCCAGCACCGCAACGACAGCCTGCTGTGCTTCGCTAAGCTCAACCGCCGTGTTGCGCTGTTTGTCGACATTATCCGTGTGTGCGGATACAGCGCTGACGAGAGAAAGCAGCAATGTCATGTACGCGATTGCCTGCCCCGAATCCATCTTGAATTTGAATACGCTCAATCTCTTTGACTCCGCTCAATTCGCTATCGTCACTACGCTTGCTCGATTTGAGTCTGCCAAGCATGATAGCAAGTCTGGAAACAGGACCATGCCAATGAAGAAACCCCATCACTCAGCGGTTCTAGCCGCACTGTGCGCCGCTCTGATAACCGGCATAGCGTCCGGTCACGCTGTTATCAATGAAACCGAAGCTTATGCCGGAGAATTCGCATTTGTCACCATGCGCATAACACATGGCTGTGATGGCCAACCCAGCACCGAAGTGCGGGTAAAAATTCCCGATGGGGTCACCCGTGTATCACCCCGGTTTGAGGCAGGCTGGCTCGTCGAAAAGCGCATGCGTAAACTTCCCGAACCCTACGCCAATGAGGTTGGGCAAATGGTTACTGAAACCGTCGATGAAATTGTCTGGAAAGGCGGCGAGTTGCCCGATGGTTACTACGGCGAATTTCAGTTGCGGGTCCTCATGCCGGATGCGCCCGGCACAACACTTTGGTTTAAGACTATCCAGAATTGCCCGGACGGCTCAATTCGCTGGATCGAGGTCCCCGCGGCGGGACAAAACCCCTATGAGCTACCGGAACCAGCGCCATTCGTAAAGCTTCTGAAACGCTGATACGGGGGTGACAGCGATCTCGTTTGGCTGGCGCAGCGCTCAGACTCTCCTGCTCTGCGCCTTGTTGCTGCCCGGCACAAGCTGGGCACACGCACGCTTTGTAACCGCATCACCCGCGCCGAACAGCAGTGTCGTCAGCGCGCCGAATCAGGTGGTGCTAGCGTTCAATGAACCGGTGCAACCGGTTAGCCTGAAGGTGATCGACGCCAGCGGTCATGACCTCGCCGCAGACAGCGACGCCGTCAGCATCGATAACGACATCGTATTGAAATTCGCGACACCCGCGACAACTGGCAAATACGTTGTCAGTTACCGGGTGCTGTCTGGTGACGCGCACCCGATTGCGGCGAGCTTTAGTTTTACCGTTGCGGGCGCGGCGGGCAGCAAGGCTCCACCAACTGCCGCCACGCCGTTAGCAACGGCCGAGTCAGACTGGTCGCGCGTGGTCATCATCGCGCGCGCCATTTATATGCTGACTTTATTACTGTGTATGGGCGGCGGTCTGTTTCTGTTGCTGGTGCCCTCCGCCACGGCGATTCAAGCCGAGCTCCGCACCGGTGTGACTCGGCTGGCCAGTCTGGCCTTGCTTGCCGCGCTGTTTTATCTGCAAGCCAGCGGCGCGGCCATGCTGGGCAGCACTTCGCTCCCCGATATCGCGGCCCTCAAAGTAGCGGCCACCTCATCACTCGGCACCAGCCTTGGGCTGGCCGCGATCGGTTTGATGATGATTATCGCCGCGCGAGCGCGCCATGCCGCTCTGCTGATTGCCAGCATAGTGCTGCTTGCGGGCAGTCGCGCCTTAACCGGACATCCCGCCTCCCGCGATCCCGGCTGGTTGCTAATTCCGGCAATGGCCCTGCACGTAGCCTGCGCCGCTTACTGGTACGGTTCATTGCGACCCCTGTATATGTCACTCAAGCGGTTACCCGTGGCGGACGCGGCCAAAGTGTTACGCGAATTTTCAAGCGCGGCCATGATCGCTGTGGCTACCCTGGCGTGCGCTGGTCTACTCATGGCGCTGGTACATCTGGCCACGCCGTCTGCGTTACTCGGCACCTGGTACGGGCAACTGCTGATCATGAAAACCACGTGGTTCAGTGTTCTTCTAGGCCTTGCGGCTTGGCACAAACTCCGGCTGAGCCCTCGTATTGAGGCGGGAGACAGGCGCGCGTTGCGCACGCTGCGCATCAGTATCGTCATCGAAGCAATTATCATGACGTTGGTTCTCTTGATATCGGTCAACGTCGCGAGCACTGCGCCGGAAGATCCGCCGCGCAACGCAACAGCGGAAACAGCGAGTACAGCAGCAATTACAGCAGTCGAAACCCCGAGCCTGACAGGTGCTTATATCCTGACGCTACAGACAGAAAATGCGTTGGCATCGGTCTGGCAACTAACTGTGCGCGACCTCGGCGGTAACGTAATCGAACCGTTGGACATCAGCGTTAAAGTGGGCATTCCCGTGGCTGGCATTGAGGCAATGCCAGCGGTGGTCAAAGTCGCAGATGAAGGCCGCTTTTCTGTCGAGCCTCCGATAACTCTTCCTGGCACCTGGGAGATCAAAGTCGATGCGTTGATTACCGACTTCGATAAAGAAAGTTTTAGCCTGCAGTTAACGCGCAAATAACACGCTGGCGCACACCAGCCCGCTGCTGCCAATTCTCTACCAAGGAATAATGCTGCCGTCGTAGCGATACCACTTACCAGATCCTTCAATCGTCAAGTTATCCATAACGTCAATCATGCCGTTAATACTGGTATCGATATCAATCATGCTGCGCCGCATTTCCGGCGACATCCGATCACGGTTCTCGGGCGCGCCGGACGTGTTCACTACGCCCGGCGATAACACGGCAACCGCGATGCCATCGGGCTCACCGTCCAGCGCGATGTTGCGCAGAATCATATTGAGCGCAACTTTGCTGGCCTTGTAATAATAAAGTCCGTGGTGAATCCGTGGGTATACATCGAATGACGCCACCACCGCGCTTATGCCTGCTACTTTCTTTTGTTTGCCAGCACGCAGATTCGGCATCAATGCCTCGGTTACCAGCAGCGCCCCCAGCGCATTCACCCGCATAAAGGTATCGAACTGCTGCGGGTCCAGCGCCCCAAATTTCTGTCCAGCTTCGTCGCCCAGCATGCCAACGTTGTTGATCAGCACGTCCACCGGCACCCCATCTAGTTCGCGCGCCAATGCTGCGACCGACTTAGCGTCGGTGACATCCAACCGTTCAATCCTGACCCTGCCTGTGCGCTCTGCTAACGCCTTGAGCTCGACAGCTGCTGCCGGCTTGCGTGCAGTGGCGATAACGTTCCAACCACGTTCTACATACTTTTCAACCCACACCAACCCCAATCCGCGGTTCGCGCCCGTGACTAGAACAGTCGAAGAATCCGCTGCGTAAATGGGCGAAGTCGCCACGCCGACCAACACAACTAGAACTAGAACTATCTTTTTGTACAACTGCATTTTCCCAACACCAGAAATCAGTTACCGCGACGTAATCGCCGCACCAGCATGCCAGCCGCGGCCACCAAAAACAGCACAAAACCAACATTAAAAAACAGATGATGAATATGCTGCAACAGCGGATTGGGACTGGCATCGTGGTTTGCCATGTCATGATCGCCGGTACCGATTCCTAGCGCGACGAACACCAGCTTCACCATTACACCGGACAAACCGACCACTGAACCAGCGATGATCAGTCGCTGTGGCCACGGCTTTTTCGCTGGATCAGCCGAATCCCGATTCAACCACCACAGCGTCAAGCCTGAGAGAAATGCCAGCAGCGCTAGCACTTCCGCAACCGAAAAGGCTTTCAGCGCCCGGGTTACAACAATACTCGCCAGCGCCAGCAACAGTGCTGCAGTTACACTCCAGTCGGACTTACTCATCCGTAGCCCCCTCGCCTTGCGAACGCGCGCTGGCCACGAGCCACAGCGTTGCCACAAAAACCACCAATGCCGTAATTGAAGACAAAGGGTAGTCAAACGGCTTCAGCCAAATAACAGGATAAAACCCCATGTGAGAAGGCGTAACGACAATCACCCAACCAATGATCCCTACCGGGATCCCGTAACGAAACGCGTAGCCGGGCCTGCCAATTTTTAGCAATCTCGCAACCAGGTATATAAACCAACCGGTCCAGAGCAGATACGCGCCGCCGATCACATAGATTGAAGCGCTAAAGTAAGTAATGATGAGCCATAACGCATAACAGAACCAAACCACAAACAATGTTTCCATCGCGGTGATGCGCGCGATACTTCGCCGCAAGTCGCCGGAAGGCATCCCGGGACTCAGTCCGGTGTTGCGGTGAAACCAGCGCATAAAGTTACATTTCGTGTGCTGGTTGGCAAAACCATACAGAAGCAATACGGCAATTAGAATCGGGAAACTGGCCTGCACCAGGTTGAGGTCGGGTGATGAAATCAATCGCTCCGACGCCTGAAATGGCGCGATAGCAAACCGCTCCGCAAAGTAGTGAAAAGTAAATTCAAACCAGCCAATCCAGATCAGCAGACCTCCGGTATAGCCCGCAACGCTGGCCCGCAACTCTGCTTTGTGAAGATTAGCAGCAACAAGCCAGAAACCGGCCAAACCGATTGCCAGCAACCCCCAGTAGTAGTTGTGGCCCAGCAAACTCTCGACGACGGGAAATATGGCATGCCGCAACCACTGTCCGAGCAGGCCGGCCGTCACAGCGATTAAGCCGATAACCGGTCGTCGGACCCAGAATGAATTGCTCAATTTAGGCTGATCGCTGTTCATTGCGGGACAGTATCCGCCCCCGCCACAGAGTGGTCAACCATGCAGCCAAACAGAGTGCATGGTTCTTAGAACCCGCGGCCAGGGGGTACTGAGCAACCGTCGCCGGGCATAGCTGAGTCAGATTGAGCACTGCAGTACTAAGTAGTTATAACGATTCCAATAATTGCCCGCGCGATTTACACTCCTCCTTGAGCATCGCAATGATTAAGCAAAAATCACACAGTCTTTTCAGTTACGTGATCGTCACGGTCATGCTTCTGATACTGAGCAACGTGGCTTCAGCGGCTTGTGCACTAGCATTTTCAATCTGCACCGACTGCCCCGACATCGAAATCACCCATTGCGTTGACATGTTCGACGCCGATGCTGCTGCAGCAACGAAGGCAACTACTTCGCACGCTAAAGTCGATGAACTGAGCCCTGCTCTAATCACAAAAATTCCGCATATCCCAAGCATGGTTTCCCAGCCATCTTATGCGGATTGTGTTAATGGTCGGCAATCCTATCAGGCGCCGCCCATTCATTTGTTAAATTGCGTGTTTCTGAAATAGCGCTATGTCCTCGCGCGGTCTGTACTGACCGCAATTCTCGTTTCGCTAACTTGTAACGCCTTGCATATTTGCGAGCGTCGTAAGCAGAGCGACGTGCCGATTACGTCATCTATTGGACATAGATATGAACGCTATATTTGTCACTATTATCGTGACGTGCTGTCTGTTCGTGCAGCAGTCTGCCCACGCAGAAAGCACCTCCATAAAGACCGCTCTTACGCTGCGGGCCGCACTGGATAACGCCCTAAAGAACAATCAGGGACTCGCCCAACTGCGCTCTGAAGCTGAGGCGTTAGCTGCATTGCCCTCACAACGAGGCGCATTACCGGATCCTATGCTCAGCCTCAATGCGCTCAACCTCCCGATCGATACGTTTGACTTGGATCAAGAGCCGATGACCCAGATGCAGGTTTCGCTGAGTCAGAACTTTCCCTGGCCCGGCCAGCGTAGGCTGCAGAACGAAGCGGCCAGTAAAGATGCACTGGCAGCCTCAAATAGAGTGAATGAGAAGCGACTGCAGATCGCGGCAAAAGTCCGAGGTACTTGGTGGCATTTGGCCTACTTGGATCGTGCCATTGAGATCGTTAAACAAAATCAGGCGCTGATGCGCGACTTTATCGAGATAGCGCAAACAAAATACAAAGTTGGCAAGGGCCTGCAGCAAGACGTGCTGCTTGCACAACTGGAACTATCGAAACTGCTTAACCGTCAGTTGCCTCTTGAAAGCATGCGAGATGCTGCAGAGGCAGACCTGAATGCGTTGATGGACCGGCCGCAGGGAGAATCCATCACAATCGACACAGACACCGCTAACTTGGACCTTTCGCAGCTACCGCAGATGGGAGCACTTTTGGAACAGGCCCTGGCAAATCGCCCGGTGCTTGATATGGAACGAAACAGAGTGGATGCGGCCAAGTTGCGCATCGATGTGGCAAGGAAAAAGTCCTACCCCAATATCACAGTCGGCGCTGCATATGGCTTCAGAGACGCAACGGACCCAACAGGACGGAATTTGCCTGATTTGGTGAGCTTCCGTCTAGGCTTCAGCCTTCCGATCTACTCAAGCTCCAAGCAGGACAAAGAAATTGAACAACGGAGCAGTAGTTTTTTCGCCAGTAAATATCGCTACAGTGAAACCCTTCGCACCGTTGAGTCAGACGTCTCTCGTTACCACGCGCAGTACAACGCATCGCGAGATCAGGTTGAACTTTATGGCTCAGCAATCATTCCGCAGGCTCAACAAACCGTTTCAGCGATGCTGTCTGGCTACCAGGTCAACAAGGTCGATTTCCTCAACGTAATTAACGCGGAGTTGGCGCTCTACAACGCGCAAATCAGCTACTGGGAAGCACTTAGCAAAGCAAAACAATCACTCGCCCTGCTTGCTGCGGCGGTTGGCTTGGAGAATGTATATGAATAGTCAGTCTTCTTTGGTCGCGGCAACAGCCGCTTTATCGATCGCAATCGGTGGTGCTGTGGGTTACTGGCTTGCCAACAACGGCGGCCCAAGTGGTGATTCTGGGCATGCCGATACAGCCATGCCAAATTTGGCGAGCCAAAAACAACCCCTGTTCTACCGCAACCCCATGAACCCCGAGGTCACCTCCCCGATACCCGCGAAAGACGCCATGGGAATGGATTACGTGCCGGTATATGGGGATACGGACGAATCCGGGATTGCTGGGACAGTCCGTATCGACCCCGTAACCGTGCAGTCGATTGGCGTTCGCACAGCTATTGCCGAAAGTCGACGCATGTCCCGTTCAATCGAAACGGTTGGTCGGGTTGATTATGATGAGCAGAGACTCGCTGAACTGAATCTGAAGGTAGACGGTTGGATAGAGGAACTCTATGTCGACACTACCGGCGAAGCCGTAGAAAAAGATACCGTCCTGCTAAACCTTTATTCACCGCAACTGGTATCAACCCAGCAAGAGTATGTGCTGGCGCTAAAAAACCTGGAGACGCTGAAAAACAGCGCTTTCGAGGATGTCAGACGTGGCGCGGAAGAACTGGTAGCCACTTCTCTGGAAAGGCTGCGTTTTTTGGATGTACCGGAACACCAGATAGCAAATTTGCAAAAAACACTCGCAGTAAATAAAGGCCTCCACATACACTCGCCAGCAAAGGGAATCGTCACAAGCATCGGTGCCCGCGAGGGCCAGTATGTAACGCCACAGACCCGGCTCTACACAATAGCCGACCTTTCAAAAGTCTGGGTTTTTGTGGACATTTATGAGGAGGAGCTGCCTTGGGTTTCAGTAGGCGATACCGCCGAAATTCGAGTTGCGGCAGTCCCCGGACAAAGCTTTAAGGGCGCAATCAGTTACGTGTATCCCTATGCAGAGAGCCAGACGCGGACGATCAAGGTGCGTATGGAGTTCGATAACCCGAATTTACTATTGAAACCCGACATGTTTGCCAACGTCACCATCGATGCTGGAACCGTCATTGAGGCAACAGCAATTCCTTCGGAAGCCGTCATCCGCTCGGGCACCCGCGAACAGGTTTTTGTGCAACGCGCAGCTGGGAAATTTGAGCCTCGTGACGTAACGCTCGGCGTAAGCAGCGAGGGATGGACTGAAGTCAAGAGCGGACTAACACCAGGCGAGGAAGTCGTCGTATCCGCTCAGTTTCTGATCGACTCCGAGTCCAAGCTACGCGAGGCGACGGCAAAAATGCGGGAGACTTCCAGTGATTGAACGCATTATTGACGCGTGCCTGCAGAACCGCTTCCTGGTCGTTCTCGGAGCCGCACTGATCGTAGGAGCCGGGTTGTGGACAGTGCGCACCATGCCACTGGATGCGATACCAGACCTTTCGGATGTGCAGGTGATCATATTCACAGAGTACCCGGGTCAGGCACCGCAGGTTGTGGAAGATCAGATCACTTACCCATTAACAACCGCTATGCTGGCGGTTCCGTATGCGCAAGTCGTGCGGGGTTATTCGTTCTTTGGTTTTTCATTTGTCTACATTATTTTTGAAGACGGTACTGACATGTATTGGGCACGTTCACGCGTGCTGGAATACCTGAATTTCGTCAGCGGGCGATTGCCGGATGGAGTGACGCCAAGTCTTGGCCCTGATGCTACCGGGGTGGGATGGGTTTACGAGTACGCACTGGTTGATCGCACCGGGCAGCACGATCTAGCTGAATTGCGGACGATTCAGGACTGGTATTTGCGCTACCCGTTACAAACGGTCCCGGGTGTGGCCGAGGTCGCATCCATCGGCGGCTATGTCAAACAGTATCAGGTGGAAGTCGACCCCAACATGCTATCGGCCTACAACATTCCGATCGGCAAAGTGCGTCAGGCTATTGCAAGATCAAACAGTGATATCGGTGGCCGCCTGATTGAAATGGCTGAAACCGAATACATGGTGCGAGGCTTGGGGTACATACAGTCGCTGGAAGACCTCGAGCACGTCACGGTTGGCGTCGACACACGTGGCACACCGATCCGCTTAAAGGACATCGCCAACATCCAAATTGGACCGGAATTGCGCCGGGGGCTAGCCGAACTCGACGGCACTGGGGAGGTGGTCGGCGGTATAGTAATCATGCGCTATGGTGACAATGCGTTGTCGACCATAAAGCGGATCAGGCACCGGCTTGAGGAACTCAAAACCGGCCTGCCCGAAGGCGTTGAGATTGTACCGGTTTATGACCGCGGAACGCTTATCGAGAGTGCCGTTGATAACTTGAGCAAGACGCTGTTGATTGAATTTGCTCTGGTCGCACTGATCTGCGCGCTTTTTCTTTTGCACATGCGATCCGCTCTGGTAACCATAATTGTGCTGCCCTTGGGTGTCCTTATCGCACTCATCGCGATGCGGTTGCAGGGCATAAATGCCAATATCATGTCGCTCGGCGGGATCGCTATTGCTATCGGAGCCATGGTCGACGGCCCTATTGTACTCACTGAAAACGCGCACAAGCATTTAGCAATGGCTCGCGCTGCGAAAGGTGCCGAACTAAGCGCCACGGAACGCTGGACTGCCATCGGCGCAGCCGCCCGCGAGGTCGGACCGGCTTTGTTTTTTGCGCTATTGATAATTGTGGTTTCCTATTTCGCGATCTTTACGCTCGAAGCGCAGGAAGGTCGCTTGTTTAAGCCTCTGGCGTTTACCAGTAGCTACTCCATGGCCGCTGCGGCCGTACTGGCCGTGACCGTTGCCCCGCTACTCACCGGTTATTTGGTCCGGGGCAAGATAATGCCAGAGGAGAAAAACCCGGTTAACCGGCTGCTACACGCTGTGCACAGGCCGGCTTTGAATCTGGTCTTGTACTGGCGCAAAACGACGCTCTGCGTAATGGTGATATTGCTTACGGCGACGTGGTATCCGGTCAGTCAGCTGGGCAGCGAGTTTATGCCACCGCTGGACGAAGGCGATATTTTGTATATGCCCACCACGCTTCCTGGTATTTCAATCACCAAAGCAAAAGAACTGTTGCAACAAACCGATAAAATATTACGCACATTTCCGGAGGTAGAGTCGGTTTTTGGCAAAGTCGGACGCGCGGAAACAGCAACCGACCCAGCACCTCTGTCCATGATTGAAACCATCGTTCGCCTGAAGCCACGCGATACCTGGCCAAATCCTGACAAAAGTACGCAAAACTTGATGAGGGAAATGGATGCAGCCATCAAATTTCCGGGGCTTGCCAACGCCTGGACGATGCCTATCAAAACCCGTATCGACATGCTGTCCACCGGCATCAAAACCCCCGTCGGCATCAAAATTAGTGGCCCCAACCTGACCATCCTGCAACAGATTTCCGAGAATGTTGAGCTGGCCATGAAAACCATGCCGGATACGCTATCGGCTTTTGGAGACCGCGCTGTAGGTGGATACTTTCTAGATATCGATATTCGCCGTACGGAATTAGCGCGCTACGGGCTGAACGTCAGCGATGTGCAAGATGTCATTATGTCTGCAGTGGGCGGCATGCGTGTTACCGAAACTGTGGAGGGTCTGGAACGTTACCCGGTTAATTTGCGCTATCCACGAGAACTTCGGGATAACCCCGACAGTCTGAGACGCGTGCTGGTGCCGACACCAACGGGGGCACAGATTCCTTTGGGGCAACTTACAAACATTCGGTTGACACGCGGGGCACCCGCCATCAAGAGTGAAAATGCGCGGCCAAACGCTTGGGTGTATGTCGACCTGAAGACATCGGACGTCGGCGGTTTTGTCGCGCAAGCCAAGCAGGTGCTCAATAAGCAGGTCAATATTCCTGCCGGTTACACGATCAGCTGGTCAGGGCAATTTGAATACATGGAACGCGCCAACGCCCGCTTGAAAATTGTCATACCGATCACGCTATTTCTTATTTTTCTGCTGCTGTACTTAAACTTTCGCAATGTCTCCGCACCCGCTGTGGTCATGATTTCAGTGCCTTTCGCGCTGATCGGCGGGTTCTGGTTTGTGTACTGGGCAAATTTTAATATCTCCGTAGCTGTTGCCGTCGGCTTCATTGCTTTGGCAGGTGTCGCCGTCGAAACCGGCATACTGGTATTAACATTTATTGAGGAAACAGTATCTCGACACCGAGAAAAACAAATTGCCGCCCATCAGCGTGGCGAAGCCCCCAGCGCGTCATTGTCTGCAGAGCAAATACTTCAGGCTGTACACGAGGGAACTTCGAAACGGGTTCGCCCGGTTGCAATGACCGCGTTATCAACCATCGTCGGGCTGCTCCCCATTATGTTGGGCGGTGGCACCGGATCCGATGTGATGCAGCGCATAGCAGCCCCCATGGTCGGCGGGATGCTGACGACCACAATTCTGTGTCTGCTGGTATTACCAGTGATCTACGTATTTGTCTTGCAATGGCGCGAACGTACTGACCCCGTCAAAGATGATAATTCGACTACCTCCCCAAATGGAGATCAGCTATGAACACAGTGATTGTCGCCAGCGTCACACTGATTAGCTTCACACTGACGCTCCACTTTCTCGCGCTACGCGGAATTTCTGCTTGCCTCCCACAGTGCGCTGTATGCAAGCCCCATATAGTCCTTTTCGCTGTCGCGGCGATTTTTGTTGTGCATCTCGCTGAAATCGGTGCTTACGCCTTCGCGTATACCTGGTTAAGCAATCACTTCGAGGTCGGTGAACTTGTCGGAAAAGAAACGGCAACCTACATGGACTTTTATTACTACTCCGCCGTGACGTATACATCCCTCGGCATTGGAGACGTTTTCCCGCTTAGGCACCTGCGCATTATCAGCGGGCTCGAGACATTGAATGGGCTATTGCTAATCGGCTGGTCAACCTCTTTCAGTTTCCTGCTTATGAAAAACTACTGGTTTCCGAGGCAGTAGGACTTTCAATTCAGGCCCTTTCCACAATTCCAATAGAAGGTGACGGCAATGGAACGTATGACTCACTACAAAGCGAACAGCCTTAGTCTGGGTGGTGCTGTTGCGATGGGGACCGGGGTCATGATCGGTGCCGGGATATTCGCGCTGACAGGTCAGGTTGCAGAGTTTGCCGGAAGCTTGTTCCCATTAGCCTTTTTACTGGCAGCCATCATCAGCGGTTTCAGCGCATACACATACATCAAAGTCACCAGCAAATACCCGTCAGCAGGTGGCATCGCCATGATTCTTGAGCGCGCTTACGGCAGGTCGATGATGACAGGCGGCTGCGCCCTGTTGATGGCTTTCTCGATGATTATCAACGAGAGCCTGGTCGCGAGAACCTTCGGAACCTACGCGCTGCAGCTTTTTGATGTGGGTCAACCCGGCTGGCTGGTTTCTATACTGGCTGTCGGGCTGATTGTCCTCGCGTTTGTGATCAATATTTCAGGTAACGCGTTGATCGGAACCGTGTCAAAAGTCGCAGCTGTACTTAAGATCGGTGGCATCCTAGCCTTCGCAGGTATGGCGCTGTGGGCGTCCGGTTTTTCTTTTGAGCCTGCCTCGACCGGCAGAGGGGAAGACACTTCCGCTACTGGTTTTCTGGCAGGCGTGGCGCTGGCCATTCTAGCCTACAAGGGCTTCACGACAATTACCAATAGCGGTGGCGAACTCGTGGACCCGCACAAGAACGTGGGCCGCGCGATCATGATCTCACTGGCTATCTGCGTGGTTGTTTACCTGCTGGTAGCAATAGGCGTTGGCTCAACGCTACACATCGATGAAATAGTGAACGCGAAAGACTACGCTCTTGCCGAAGCAGCACGGCCGACGGCCGGAGAATATGGGGTCTGGTTCACAGTAGCCATCGCGATTATTGCCACGGCGTCAGGACTTCTTGCCAGCGTTTTCGCAGTTTCCCGGATGCTCGCCATGCTGACGGAGATGGAGATCATCCCGCACAGTCACTTTGGCATGCCGGGGGATATTCAGAAACATACGCTGGTATACACGGTGGTGCTGGCGGCAGCGTTGGCCGCGTTTTTCGACCTAAGTCGAATAGCTTCGCTCGGAGCGATCTTCTATCTAGTGATGGATATCGCCATCCACTGGGGTGTGCTCAGGTATCTGCGAGAGGATGTCAGTGCGACGGCATGGGTGCTGGTCAGCGCTATCGTTCTGGATGCTTCTGCGCTTGTGGCCTTTCTGATGATAAAGGGACGGGCCGATCTTACAATCGTGATTATCGCGGTCGTCTCGATCATCGTGATCTTTGCCTTCGAAAGATACTTCCTAAGCAGGCGTCGAAACGCAAAGGCGAGTACGCATGGGCATTAAGACAGATTGAAGCTGTCACGGGCAAATGTCCGTACCGTCAGGCACCATAGCCATCACGGTGTCGAACTTGGCTATTTCCTCCGGTGCAGCCTCCACCAGACTCTATTATCCAATGATCAATATTAGAAGTTCAGCGCCATTTCGAAGCGCACACCGATAACGAGCGCATCACTCAGCCCACCAATGACTCCAGGGTTAAGGACATACTGTATATCGGGTTGAATGGCTAGCCAGTCCGTCAATTGCGCTCGATATGTGAGCTCAATACTGGTTTCGGCATTGGACACCGGTTCACCCGCAGCTCGAGCGGCATTTTTGGCTTCGTCGCCAATAAACGCAGAAGCTATCGCAAAACCTATCTCATCCTCCGGTCTCGCAGGAAAGAGACCCGTGTACACAAGCCCTGTGCCCAAATATGACTTAAGAAAGTTGATGCCGGTGTTGTCTGCAAATCCGTACCGAATCCACCCGCTTAATTTATTATCGTTTTCTGTAGAATAAAGATCGCTTGAAGCGAATATATATGCCCCCCAATTACCGCTTTCTCGACCCCCCGGAGTCATTGGTGCATAGCTGGTATTAAACTTTGAAGTGTAGCCCCAAACCCCGGTGCCCAAACGCAACCCAAGGTCGGTGACGTAGTTTGCCTCACCTACCAGCAATGCCCCATCCCCAAGCGACAGCTTCATTCGGTCTGGGTTATCTGGATCGTTCGGGATAGCGTCAAAAGCACCAAACCGCAAAAACCAATTAACCCATGGCGCGAATTCAACGACAACAGCCGGCGAAGTAGATGGATAGAGAGAAGGGCCGTTCTCCCCCGTTTGAGAAAAATCAGCACCAATCCCGTGTGAACCGTTCACAAATAAGCTAGCTGGCTCAATAGCATCAAATTCGGAATTCAGGTCAACCAGTCCAGCCTTGATTGATGCCGTATCGCCAGCGAAATCGTGGCTGTACCAAGCTTCAAGCACACGGAACACTTCAGAGTTATCAATGCTTGATACAGCTTGTATATCCCCGACAAGTCGTCCGCTCAGATCTGAACTATTACTATAAAACCCCCAGAGGAAAAATGTACCCGAACCCAGATCGGCATCCATGGTGAAATCCAGAACGCTGACATATTCTGTACCGGTATCTATGCCCCCTTTTGTATTTGCCCAGGTTTCACCCGTATACACTAATGAATAATTTGGCCCATCTTCCTTCCCGTAACTTGGTGGTGAAAAACACGAAAAGACAGCCAGCAAAAATGCTGGGCAAATATAGTGAGCCATTCTGCGCCGTAAACGACCCACTCCGAAGAAAAAACAAGCGGGGCGAATTGATGGTCTTCCAACATATTTGTCTGGCATAACATTAAAGCACTTCTATTATTCGTGAGTAATTTTATGGTCGGTCACATGATGCGATAGCCGCACAAGCGCAACATCATCAACCGAAGCTTGCACGCCAAATTCAACCCAGGCAGATGTTCCGGCATGCGAGGCTCTATATGGGACAGCGCCGGACGCGATCACCGCCCCATCAGAATTCAGCACCAATACATCTACGTGACCAGGGATATCCCTAGCCGTTCGGCCATGACGATGCCGAAGTGAACCATTTACAACAATACCCACCCCTTGGCGTGTAACGCTAACACTTTCAAACACAAGCTCGCTGGATGGCTTAGTCTCGACGCGAGCCATATTTCGATCAATCGAATTTTGATCAACAAACCCGCAGCCACTCAATATTAGCGCGCTAGCCCCCGCAATTATGCTTTGCCTGAATATCACATGCATTCTCCAACAAATATATATGCTCGACATATAGCCTATTGCTTAGTTCGCAATTGGGACTGATTCATGCACCGACAATTCAGCAAAATGATGTCGCAACGTAATTGTTACAGCATCCTTAACTAGCAGCCGCGCGGCCGTATAGTATTTGACTTGATTTCGCTTCCCGATGCGATGATGCTGCCTATAAGGAGTGTGGGATGCCATCAGCAGGTCCCCACTGTCGTCGCGGACGTAAACATCTAAGTGCCCACGAGCGTTCCAGGCTGTTTCTGGGCTGTCCAATGCTACGGTACCTGAAATTACGATCTTCTCGCCGTCCTGGAATACATTTGTATACAAGTATTTTGCTTTAGCCACCGAAACGGTTTCAATCTTGGCGTCACTTTTCTCTAGTAAGTCATAGTTTGCCAGCGAGCACCCCGACGTTAGCAGCGCGGTGCATACCAGAATATTTGTAGCCCCGATCATTTTATTCATAATACTTCACCTGCTCCACTTGTCCTGACCGCACCCGAAAAGCGTTGCTCAATCCATTCGTAGATAACCGGCAGCAATATCAAAGTTAGGGCAGTCGAGGTTATTAGACCGCCTACTACTACTGTCGCTAACGGTCGCTGTGTCTCTGCGCCCACACCTGTCGAAATTAGCATCGGCACCAATCCGAGGATGGCCACGCAAGCGGTCATCAGAACAGGTCGTAAACGCATCATTGCCCCTTTACGTACCGCGTCTGCGACGGACAATCCTTGCTCGCGTAGTTCGTTAATGAAACTAACGAGAACAATTCCATTTAACATCGCCACGCCAAATACCGTAATAAAGCCAATTGCAGAAGGCACAGACAAATATTGGCCGGTTATAAACAGCGAGATCAGCCCGCCGATAGTGGCGAATGGCACGTTAGCAATAATAAGAAGCGCAAATCGCGTCGAATTAAACGCTGTGTAAAGAAGCACAAAGATAAAGAAAATTGTCAGCGGGACAATCAGCGAAAGCCGCGCGAGCGCTCTTTGTTGGTTAGCAAAAGCACCACCCCACTCTATCCAATAGCCTGGGGGCAGATCGATAGAAGACTCGATCGCTGCTGATGCTTCTTTGACGAAACTGTCCACATCTCGTCCGCGCACATCCATTTGCACAACTGCATATCGCTGCAATTGTTCACGCCGCACAAACGAGTAACCCTCGGCTATAGAAATATCGGCAACTTCTCCCAGTGGCACGATTGCGCCGGTAGCGGTTCGCAACGGTATCTGCCGTACAGATTCCACAGAGGCCTTGGATCTGTCGGCCAGCCTTACTGTGATATCAAAACGCTTTACACCCTGAATCAAGGCCGAAACTGGTTCATTGCCTATCCCATTGCGAACAATAGTAAGAACGTCGTCTGCGTTCATCCCGTATCGAGCTAGTCGCTCTCTATTTACCTCGATACGTATCTGAGTTTTACCAATGTTCGCTTCCAGCGAAAGATCTGCAACGCCAGGCACATCGGCAATTACATCTTTCACCTGCTCTGCCAGGCGATCCAGCTCCGCCAAGTCCTCACCATACAATTTCGCGGCCAAAGTGGCCCTAATGCCGGAAATGAGTTCTTCGACCCGCATCTGGATCGGTTGCGTGAATGAAACAGCCGCCGTTGGCACCACGACCCCAAGCACTTCCTGCATTTCATCTGCGAGCTCTTCGATCGACCGGTCTGTTCCCCATTCATCCTCTGGTTTCAGCGCCGTATAGATTTCCATGTAATTGACATCGGCTGTTTCACCCTTCTCAGCACGGCCGATCATCGCTATGGTTGTATCCACCTCCGGAAATTCATTTAGGGCGAGTTCGATGTCCTTGGAAATGGCTATGGATTGATCCAGAGAGGCCGAAGGTATCGACGTCACCCTCCACATAATCGAGCCTTCCTGCAGCTCCGGCATAAATTCTTTTCCAAGAAACGGGAATAACGCCAGACTGGCTACGAGCAGCCCGCCTGCTGCCATGACAACCTGTTTTCGCCTCGTCAATGCCCACAGGAGCGTTGGCTCATAGACCCGCTTTAAATAGGCCATAAGCCACGTATCTTTTTCTTCATGGGGCTTTAGCAAGAGTGATGCCAACACCGGGATCAGCGTCATAGTCAGCACAAGAGAGCCGGCCATAGCGAAACTGATATTGAATGCCATCGGTTTAAAGAGCTTTCCTTCGAGCCCTTCCAAACTGAATAACGGAAGAAACACAACAATGATTATCAGAATTGCAAATGCGACTGGATTTGCTACTTCCGTTGCCGCAGCCAAAACCGCTTGTGTTCTGTTTACTTTGGCGCCTTGTTTTAGCCGTTCACTCATTACCCTAAATGAGTTTTCGACTACCACCACCGCACCATCAACCATCATTCCTATACCGATCGCGAGTCCCGCTAATGACATCAAATTGGCGGAGAGACCTGCTTGTCCCATAAATATGAAGGCAACCAACATAGCCATTGGTAATGCGGCAATAACAACGATCGCAGCACGTAACTCACCCAAGAAGAGATACAGAACAATGGCTACAAGAATGGAGCCCTCAATCAACGCGGCAGTTGCGGTGCCCACCGCTTTTTCAACAAGCTCTGTTCTCTCGTAGATCGGCTTAAGCACGACACCATCAGGCAGTGCGTCTCGGACAATAGAAACCTTGTCCTTAACTGCATCTACTACGGTTTTCGCGTTTTCCCCTAAACGGGAAAGCGTCATTCCAAGAACGACTTCTTTACCGTCACGCGTTACTGCGCCAAAGCGCAAGCCAGGGGCTGGGGAAATTGTGGCAATGTCACGAAGATAGACAGGCGTGCCGTCGTCGACCTTAACCACGATTTGGCCCAGATCATCCTCATTCTTTACCAGTCCAAGCCCACGAACCAGGTATTGCTCCGAACCAACATCGATGTACTGCCCCCCAACGAGACGGTTGTTGGTTTCGACAACCTCCATAACCTCTGTAAAGGACACGCCGTACTTAATAAGCCGAAGCGGATCGAGAACGACTTGATATTGCTGCTCCTGTCCTCCCCACGAAATTACGTCATCAACGCCTGGCGCGGTACGTAAGATAAGCCGCACCGTCCAATCCTGTAAGGTGCGTAAATCCATGTCGGTGATGCTATTTGCTAGCTGCTCGTCGGCCCGCTCGAGGGTGTACCAATACACTTGCCCCAGTCCGGACGTATTTGGGCCCATTTCAGGCGTTCCATAACCGTCTGGTATTCGCTCCCCTACTTCTTGCAAACGCTCATTTACCAACTGCCGCGCAAAATAGATGTCCATGTCATCATCAAAAAAGATTGCGACATAGGACAAACCAAACAAACTAACCGAACGGATTTCTTTGACCTTTGGCAATCCGGCCAAACCTGACTCAATTGGAAACGTTAATAGCTGCTCCACATCTTCCGCAGCCAAACCAGGCGATTCGGTGTAAATATTGACCTGGGCAGGTGTCACATCGGGAAACGCGTCAATCGGCACTGTTGTAACCGCGCGCCATCCTAGAAACCCAACGACGCCAAATAGGATCAGCACCAGGAATTTGTAACGGAGCGATAAATCTATGAGTGCAGTAAACATTTATGATCGCTCCTAGTGGGCGTGGCCTTCGCCAAGCTCTGACTTAAGAAGTAATGACTTGAGATGGAACGCACCCTTTACTGCGATCCGCTCACCTTCACTAATACCTGAAAGTATTTCCCTGTCATCACCGAAGCTTCTGCCTACTTTGACTTCTTCGGGATGTATCTCATCGCCTTCTTCTAGCTTAAAAACGACAGAGTCACCCTTCATCAGCACAATGGCCTCCGCTGGCACGGCCAACTTTTCTTCACTACCGGGCGCTGATAGCTCCACATCCACAAACTGACCGGCATGCAACCAGTCATCCGCATTGTCAAACTCAATACGCACAGCCTGCGTTCGCGTGGCTTCGTTTAAGCGATGGCTGAGCTGGATTACAGCGGCATCTCGCCATGTCTTCTGATCTGGCGATATGCGAACTGTAGTCTGCTGGTCGATACTTCCGATGCTCTCTCCTGAAACACGCGCCTCCACCCAAAGTGTGGATTCGTCACTTATCTCAAAGAGCACATGCCCCGGTTCGATCAATTCACCGATAACGAAATTCTCTAACAAGATGGTTCCATTTAGCGGCGCAATGACTGAAAACTCGCCGGTCGCTAAACTCGCATCATCTGCGGCTATAAGTCTGTTCACTTCTTGCCGTGACATGCCGTACGCGAGTACTTTTGCCATTGCTCGTTGTCGGTTTACCTCTGCCTCCGTATACCGTCGACCCGACAGCACCTCTTTCCCCAACGTTTGCACGCGCTTCCATTCCTGATCCGCGACGATCAACTCTCCCTGCGCATCTGCCATCTCGACGCTGGACAATGTAACGAGTGATTCGCCTTGCGCGATATGCTGACCCAGAGTGGCATGACGGGTAACTACCTGTGCAGTAATTCTCGGTGCGATCTTTGCCGTTTTATATCCATTGGCTTGAACCTCACCAGGCACTCTTGTTCGTTTGCTGACAACTTGCTTTGTCACTGTCTGCAGAACAATTCCTGCCGCTCTCCTTTCCTCTTCAGACAATGTCAGGCCTTCCTCACTGTGCTCCTCGTCGTTATGACCTTCTTCGCTGTGGTCATCATGGCCATCCCCATCTTCGGCGTGCCCAATATTTGTAGACAGTATCCCCATCAACGCCATTAACATCGCAACAGCGACCCCGTTCTTAACCAATTTACTCGTCATTATTAAACCCTCGAAAATCGTCTGCCGAATTGGCCACGGATCCTGTAGCGAGCCAGCGCTCTGCTTGATTCGACTGCTGTAAAACATTTATCCATGCACCCCAGAGTGTTTGCCGAAGCTCCTCTGCTGTACTTTGCACTTCCAGATTCTGTCTATACTGAAGCAAAAATTCGCCCATGCTTAGCTCCCTGGCTTCCCACAGTCGCGTTAACACTTTTGCCTGGCTATCCATCGACACAGAGCTAACACTCTCCCATTCATGCCATGCTTTGCTCATTGTCGAATATCGAAGTAATGCAGCAGTCAGATTTGCTCGTGCAAGTCTTTCCACGTTGCCTGCCTCTGCCTCTGATCGAGAACGCGCGCTAACCGCAGCCATAACAGCATCATCAAAGTTATTTCTCACAAATATCGGTATGGAAAACGACACCCCAATCAATGACTCGCTATCTTCTTCACCAGCTCTGATACCAAATGTTGGATCGGGGCGTTTGTTAGCCTTAGCCAGATCTACAGCTGATGAGGCGGCCTGCACTTCAGCCTTCGCGGCACGCACTACTGGGAGCAAATCAACAATCAAGCGAATTTGGTCTGGTCCCATCGGATTTTCGGGCAACCTGCTGGGCATAGATGGCCAACTGATTGGATTCAACGGCGCCCCAAAAGCAATCAAATTATTTGCCAACGTTGTCGTTGAGGCTTCCGCTTCAGCCAGTCGCATACGGGCTTCCGCGTATGCGAGCTGAGCCGTTTCATACTCGACCCGCATAATGTCGCCCGCCTGGTAGCGCATCGCTGCCTGCCTCGAGAAGTCATGCATCAAAGACTTATTGACCGAGCGCAACCGCACGATAGCTTGTGCTGCCCAGTAATCCGATAGGTTCAGCAGAATCGAGGATGCGATATCGTTGCGGGTCTGCTCATAACTTGCATTTTCCGCAGTCTGTTCAGCAGACGAAACAGCAAATGCCGCATCTCGTTTCCCGCCCCAATCTATGGCTTGAGAGATGCCAATTGCATAAGTCTCAACATCCACATCCTCATAGTCAGCCTCTAGTTCTGGGTTATATATAGGTCGCTTCGCTTGCCGAGCTAACGCAACTGCCTCTTCCCTAGTTGCTGCTGCCGCTTTCAGCTGTGGATGAACGAACAGTATGTCGTTGACGAACCTTGCCAGATCTTCAATTTCAGCCATGTGAAGTTCTTGACCTGCATCTTCGCCAGCCAAAAGCTCTACATCGGTCGAATCCAACTGCGCATTTGCCTGACTTGCGCCCAACACAATGGCGCTCGCGCTGCACACCAGTTGGTATGCGATATGCCTTAACATGAACAAATCCTCGAACAGCAAAAAAACACCCAAGCATTGAGCCTGCGTGGGTCTAATGGTGTGCGTGGATTAGGCGTTTGGCGGAGGTGTAGGTGGGGCGGTACCTGCGCGCATATATAAGCTGGCGGCCGAAATATGCGCGAACCGTGACTGTTTGGGGAAAGGCGTGCCGAAGGTGTTTGCGGTGAACGCAACTAAATGGGATATGGCATGGCAACAATGGTCACAGTTATCCGAATCAAGGCTTTCTCCGCCCTCATCGTCAAACGAATCACCAATATCCACAACCAAATGCGCGCCGGTCTCAAGCCAGGCATCTTCTATGTCTGATGCTGCTTCTAAGCCAACACTTACGTGGGCCAACAAGAGAATCGCTAGGATACAGCTACGCATGGGTTCTCATCATGGCCAAAGCCCCCCCCAAAAGCAATAACGCGAGTATTGCGGTCAAGCTCTGAACGAGAGAACCTTGGTAGAGTCGTGCGCCAGTCTTTCCTCGACTTCTCAAGGCTGAAACACGGGTTCGACGATGTGCAGGATGCACAAGTGCCGCAGAGGCCATGGATGGCCGAGAGCGGCTTCCGTAGGGAGCGCCACGCTACCTTTACTTATCAATTGCTTACGTAAATTCGCCCGGCAAATACCCCGTCAAGTCCCGTCAAGTCCCGTCAAGTCCCTCATAACGGCAACGCCACGGCAACTGCCGAACAGTGTGCTCTCTCCCGGACATACAGCCGCTTTTTCTCCTGCCGGGTCGCAGAAAGGCTTCCGCCAATGTTCGCCCGAAAAAGCTCGCATAGGACTAAAAAATGCATTAAAGCTGTACCGAATAAACAGAATCACCGGAAGTAATATGATAGATCTTCTTGGCGAATGGCTGTGGCTGTCCATTGCTGTTGCTGCTTTTATATCACTATTGCTTGTTTCTCTTGGAAAACGGTTACTTTCAATTATGTCGACCGACACAGACGATGAATTGGGAATAGGTTATTTTGCAGTTGCTTTTGTAGATATTCTGGGTCAGAAAGAGAAGTTGTGTCGCATGACGAATCTGCCCTCAGAGGACTCAGAAGTTGAGCGTGAACAACTTATTTCAGATATTAAAGCAACATACGGAGCCGTGCTTGCTCTCAGAAGTAGCTTTAGGAACTTCCTCAGCACCTATGCGACTCGCCCCAATTACAATGAACGAATCGCTTCCTTGCCGCCAGACAAGCAAGCGCTTTTTAAAACCCTAGTAAGCCAACCTATTGAAACGGACCAGTTCTCCGACTTTGTGCTGGCAAGTGTTTCCTTCAAAGAAACGGCCGAGGCCCGTGCGCCAATCCGTGGGATATACGGTCTAATTGGCGCGACGGCGACTGCCTCGCTGAATTGCTTAGCCCGCGGCAATCCAATACGCGGCGGTATTGAACTGGGAATTGGATACCGAACATTTGACGGCGACTTTTACGGCCCAGTGTTAGCTCGCGCATACGTTTTAGAATCAAAAACAGCAAACTTTCCACGAGTAGTCATTGGCGAAGAAATTTACAGTTATATTGTAATGACAACGAAGCTTCCTCAGACAACGGATATAAACAAAGTTAACGCTGAGTCAGCTTTGGCCTGCCTAAAACTAATTGCTCAGGATGACGACGGCATCAATTTTGTTGATTTCTTGGGCACAGGAGTTCGAGAGTTAATTTTAGATGGGGCGGCTATAGAAGGCAGCGCGATTCTCCTATCGAAGGCCAAAGTATTTGTGGCAGATTCCTTGGCTCAATACCGCCAACAGAACAACGACAAACTCACTGAACGGTATGAATACCTAGAACGCTACCTTGAAAAAAAGAGTCATCTTTGGATTACGCCCGACGAGCATCTACCCTAATGAACTGCAGACTGAATAGCCCCCACTTTACTAGACACCTTCCAGTCATACAAAATGGCATGAGGAGAGGTGGCTATGAGCAGGAAGAGATACCCGGAAGAGTTCAAGGTTGAAGCCGTTAAGCAGGTGGTGGATCGAGGCCACAGCGTGGAAACTACGAATATGCTTTAACCGTGAATGAACTCACGGGATGGCGTGCTCCTCCTCGGAGATTAGCTGCACGACCGCTACTCCAGACAACTTCGCAGCGTAGCGTGGTCGGCACAATATCTTGAACGTTGCATCCTCTGTGACAAACATGAACTTGAGGCCTGCTTCAGCATCAGCCAATTTACGGAAATCCTTATCGAAGCTCGTTTTTTGTTGCGCCCCGAAATCTGAACGGATGTATGGCGTAGTCGTCTTGATCTCGCACACCACGCGCCGTGAATCCGGCAGAATTTCATCGATATCTAGACCAGGAGCCCCCTGTGGCTTCGCAGCAGCATCAAAATCGAACAAACCAAACCTCTTTTTCAAATATAGCTTTGCCAACAGAGTAACTATAAAGCTGATGTCGTTGTTGATATTCCCTAAGGTCTGCTTCAGCTCATTGAGCGCGCTATACCATTCGGCCGGCGAACCTTCATCATCAACCGTTGCCGAATCAAGAACTAACTTGGCATTCGCCAGCTTCTCGCGTATAGCCTGTCTGTATCTTTTTTCTCGCTCAGTAAGCAACCGGTTCATAGGATATCAAATGTAGTTGCAGGCGCTACCTTCCAATTGGCTCAGTCCTTGTCCAATTTGTCTTGCCAATTCGTACTGAAGTCCAGCTCCACTATAAGGTCAAAATTATTGATGCACCGGATGCCGAAATCGCTGCATACGTTTGGCACCTGCCGATTTGCACGCTGCCTCTTAGGCTTGCTAACTTCAGTAGAGACAATCGTACGGTTGTCGGGATCTAGCAGTGCATAAGAAATCAGGAACGGGTCGCGACCCATTTCCTCTAATTCTTGATCTGTAGGGTTTTCGCAATACCCCTCCAACGTGACCCTCGTAACTAGGCCCGGATCGGGTTCCTCATCAAGCAATAGCGCCGCTTTTACGTCAGCTCGGGCTGCCCATTCTGATAACTCATCACGGCCCCCATCGGGCTTTTTCACGCCTTCAAACTCATCATAGATTTCTCTGGGGATCTTAATGTTGCCCTGCTGCCCCTGGTGGACAAGCCAGTCCCAGAATTCAGGGACTCGACTAAACTGAAAGTAATCTCGTTTTGCATCAATGAGAGTATTGGCGTCGAGTAAGTAGACCATTGGGAGCTAGCCGCGACGGCCCCCATTCGCCAGGACATTTCCGACGTTTAGAGGCCGGACACCCAGCACTTGACCAACATCTGAGGTTGAAAGCTCGCCAGATGAGAGCATCCGTTTAGCAGTATCCAAAAGCGCCGCGCCCAACTTGTGTCGTCTCATCACATAGTAGGATGGGCCGCCATCCCTACTTCGCGCCTTGTCACGCTGGCGCTCTCTCGTTGCCCTCCACCGATTAAGGAAATACGCGCTAAGGCCCGAAAACTGCTCAGCCGTGAGCATTCCGCTACTGAGCAGTCTAAATGCTACAAAACGAGAGCTGATTTTCTTATCAGCCGCAAACCTATCAATCAGCTCTACTTGCTCCTCCCAATCTATATCAAGCGCATCAGGGAAGGCAGCATAAAGCTCTTCTTCTGACACCAGAACAAGTGATGCAGCTTCATCGCAAAGTCTCTCAATTCGTCGCTCAGATGAACCGCCGCTGATACCCGACGCTCCAAGGCACAAGTGCGCCACTTCATGTAAAAGTGTGAACGACCACGCCGCTTTGGCATCTTGATCATTTATAACAACAAATGGGGCAATATCGTCGGCCAAGGCAAATCCGCGAAACACCTCGACTTCCAGATTGGTGTGGTAGCTACCTAAATTGCCTGCCAACAAAGCGAACACGCCCTTGCGCTCAACAGCAGACCTCAGGTAGCCAAATGCTTCTTCTTGCGACGAAGCCCTCCTATAGGCATCCAGGTCAATTTCGAACGCTTGCTGGATATACCGGGCCAGCTCATGACTGCCTCCCTCTGCTTGGAAGGAGCCTACAAATGGGAGTGGATCGGTATCTCCTTCAGACAGGATTGCCGTCTTGACGATATTCTGCCGCGCTCTGATGTTTCGTATAAGCGCATCGACGATTGCATCTTGACCGGGATCTCCTGCTGCTTCGAGAGTCCTGAAGTCCTCGCCTCGGTCAGCTTTTTTGGGGGGATTCGGCAAATAAAAGGACAACAGGGGCCGCCGGTACAGCTTGGCCATCCTTAAAAGCAATGAACGGGATAACACTTTTCCAGACTCATATGCCAACAACTTATCGGCTGCGGTCGATCGCCTAGAGTCTTTTAGCTGGAGCCTTCCTGCAGCTTCACGCACGTCCAAGCCGGCAGTCTCTCGAGCCCAAGTCAATATTTGTGGATTTACCGCAGGCATAACGCTCCGGGTATTGGAATCATGGACGGAAATATAGCAATCGTATCTGTAACGAACAAATCACAAATTAGGCCTGCTATCGAGGAATCTTACGTAACGCCCATACTACTTCAGACGGGTCTTGAGACTGCCAGTATTGCGATCGAGCCATAATCCAAACGCGGCAACTCGAGCGCCCTGCCCCAATTTTCTTGCCACCCTAACCCTCATATCTTTGGCATCAGCCAGACTAGAAAACATTGCGCGCTCCAGTGTTCATGCCGAAAACTACGATTACACGATTCGATATGCCGGTTGTTTGTTGCCTTGCCGGGCCGGGAAACCTCCATCGCCACCTGATTCTGATACGCTCGGAGTGGGCCTTGCCTCGCTCAACAGCCAGCACTGGCGCGCCCCACCCCGAACAATTACTTGCTTGCGAGCTACCCTCCTTTTGAGCATTCATTTCTGCATTACCATCTTGCATTCACTCCATCCCGCAAAACCACATTTAGTAACCCTAGCCCGGAAATGCTATGGAGCGACAGCTCTGAAAATCGGCCATACTGCACTCTCGCTGAACCTTAGCCTTGATACTGCGCTCAATTTTCGTAAGACTACTAATCGGCCTTGCGCTTGGCCCCCGGTGATCTCAACGCCGGACTTTTTTGCCAGGCGTAAGGCTTTTGCGCTCACGCTCAACCGAGCTCACAAGTTCGTCACATGCATGCATCGCAATTCTTGCGCACCTCAGCATTTAGTTGCTGCTACTTTGCCAGCTATTAACAATTCAGCTATCAATTTGAACTTAGTAATCGCTATATTGCTGCGCACGCCGGCGCCATTCACTGAATCTGTCAGACACCCCACGGACTCATGTTCCACGGCTCATCCAGCGTTTTCAGTAACCGCTTCTTGAAACTGCCCCATGGTCCGCGCTGCTTGCCCTTCAGTTTGTCAGCGAGTTGCAACCGAACGGACTCGTCCAGACCGTCGATAACATCTTGCCGAGCGGCACCCGCCACCCGGGTCGGGTAGTGCTTCGGGCCGTGCTCGTCATCCCCTGCCAATTGAAGCAACTGCTCTCTGGGCGTCAATGCGTTCAAACACTCAATGAGCTCGGCGCGCTCCGGCGAGCCGCGTTTCTCGCAGTCTGCGCTTGAAAGCATCGCTCTGGCCTCGCGCTTTTCGGCCGCAACATGCTCCCATTCAGCATCTTGCGCTGCGTATAGCCGAATTTCTCTCTTTCGGACAAAACTGCGCCGCTCGTATTCGGAATAATTTTTTGCTCCCAACGACACAAAGGTGCCGAAAGGACTGTAATGGTTGGCCGTATTCGCTATCACCCAGGCGCACACGGCATCGACAAGCGCCCTGTCAGCGGCTTTATCTTTCAGATGAGCAAACAACCAGATAGTCCCGGCCGCCGATCCGCCA
The DNA here is from genome assembly GCA_030426355.1 of Gammaproteobacteria bacterium. GTDB lineage: Bacteria > Pseudomonadota > Gammaproteobacteria > Steroidobacterales. The sequence goes on along the minus strand of JAUHYQ010000002.1, from coordinate 478,827 downwards.
GCCCATTTGAAATGCTTTTCAACGTAGGTCAGGCCCTTGATCAACAGCGCAATCTGCTCTGCTGAGCGCTCTGCACACACCGCATCCCAGAACGACGTTCCTTTGCGGTTGATCGCATCGGCGGACTCTAAATCATGCAGATCTGTATCGGCAGGCTCCTGCCCCGCCTCAAGCGACGCCCCAACCGACGACAGCAGCTCCAAAACCCTTACGTCGTTCATGATTCCCCAAGTTGCTACTACTATTCCGACAACGTACTGGATTAGACCGGATTTTCCAATAAAGTCTGGGTAAGTCCTTCAACGTGAGATGTACCTATGACAATGACTGAGTTTCCACTCTGGATTCACCCAGAAGTCAAAGAGTGGGCCGCTGACGTGTTCCAAGATGCCGAGCCGGAAGACTTGGAGGTCCAGTACCTGAAACTCGCATTGCTTAGTCAGTCCGAGGAAATGGAAAAAGTCTGGACCGAGGTGACCGAAATGCATCCAGATACACCAGAATTTGGCCAACACTGGCTTTGCAGCCTGATGCTCGACAGCATACCCGTACAAGGGATGAGTTATGCCTCAATCAAAGAGTCGGAAAAATGGCTCAGTGACCTTGCTCTTGCGCTGAGAGAGGCCCAGAAGCTGCTGGATAAGCGCCCGGCCAACCTGCTGACCTACACGGGCTCGGCGCGACGAATATTGCTGGAAAGTTGCACGGCCGACGCCGCAGATCTCGAAAAAGCTGAGCAAGGTCCAGCGCGACGGATAGCGCAAACGCTGCTTACCCGCAGCAGCGTCTCGATCGAGCATTTGCTTGCCGCCATCGATGATTCCGCCACCGTATATGAACCGTTCTCGTTCACCAGTAAAACGGGTGACAACGAGGCAATCCGTCGCTATTTCATTCGCAGTATGACCTCGGGAATCCTACATGAATTTGGTGAACCGAAACGCCGCTGGCTGATGGCCCTTGACCGAGCCCTCTTCCCGGATCATTTTGCAAAAGAACGCAAGTATGATTCGGAAAATCACAGACGCTCAATCCAACGCCTGACGAGAGATTTGGCAGCCTGAGCGCAGTATTCGCACTATCCGCATTATTAAGATTTACGGGGTGACACCAAAGCACCCGGTTCCTCTGTTTCTTGTGCCACTTCCGAAGCACCATCGGATGACAATAATAGGAAACCATGTTCAACAAGCCCCAAGGGGACACCAACATGGTCAATTCCATACTAAGACTGCCGGATGTCATTTCTCGCACCGGCCTCTCACGAAGCACCATTTACCAACAAATCAGTGAAGGAACATTTCCCGAGCCCGTCTCGCTGGGCATGCGCGCTGTCGGCTGGCTCGAACCCGACATCGACAGGTGGTTACAGAACAAGGCCGAAATGGGCTGGGTCAGCCGCAAGCCAGTCAAGGGAGAGGAATCATGAGCAATGCTATCTCTCTCTTTCAGGAAGAAATTCGCCGTCACGGCATGGAGCCGCCGGCGAGCATCGAACCGGGTCATTTCCATCGCTTCCCCGGCCGGGGCAAAGGATCTGGCAACAATGCGGGTTGGTGCAAGCTGTTTGAAGACGGGCGCGGAGGCTGCTTCGGCGACTGGTCATCCGACCTGTCGGTACTCTGGTTGAACAACGCCAGTCAACATTTTGATGTCGATGCTGCGCAGGATCGGCGCGTCATTCAGGCTGCTCGCGAGCTGCGCGAAGCACGCACCAAAGAACGCCATGCAGAGGCAGCAAGACGTGCCAGCTGGATGTGGAGCGCTGCCGAACCCATTGACCCTGACTTTCCCTACATTGCGCGCAAAGGAATTACGCCCTACGCCGCCCGGATGTACGACAATCGCATCGTTCTGCCCATCCGCGACCTGACAGGAGCCTTGACCAGCCTTCAGTTTATCGACGCAGACGGCCACAAAACTCTGCTCAGTGGCGGAAGAAAAGCATCCTGCGTCGTCCCGGTGAAGGTCGAGCTGACCCTACCTTATGAGTTGGGTGGCCCGCCAATCGACCCCGAAATGGACCCTGAACGAGTACTGATCTGCGAAGGCTGGGCGACCGCCTGCACCCTCGCCGAATTGTATCCTGGTGCTGCGATTCTGGCCGCCATTGATTGCGGCAATCTGGTCGCTGCAGCAACAGCAGGATTTCTGCGTTGGCCAGCGGCTCAGTTCACCATCTGCGGCGATGACGACCGACAGACTGAGGGAAATCCAGGGCGCACAAAAGCCATCGCGGCGGCACAAGCCATCGGCGCTGAGGTGCAATTTCCCGACTGGCCGAATAGCGCGCCGGCGCATTTGACCGACTTCAACGACCTTGAGATGTGGCTCGCCGGATTGGACTCGCAGACATGAACGAGCCAGCACAAAAGATCGATGCCGTTAACATCTGGCCTGAACTGGTACCGCTGGACCACCCCACGCTACCGCGGCTAAATCCCGTCGTGTTGCCGAGCTGGGCTGGCGATTTTGCGCGCGCGCTTGCCGCCGCAACCGAGACGCCACCCGAGCTGGCCATCGGCATGGTGCTCGCAACCTGCAGCGCGGTCGCAGCTAGACGCCTCAGGGTGCATGTCTACGGCGATCACTATGAACACTGCAACCTCTGGCTCATGGTGGCTCTTGAGTCAGGCAACCGCAAGAGCGCCGTGCAATCCGCAGCTGTGAAACCGCTCATCAATTGGGAACAAGAGCTGACCGAACTGATGGAATCTGAGATCAAGCGCATTAGCAGTGAGCGCAAAAATACGGAGACACGCATCAAACACCTGCGTGCAAAAGCAGCTCGCGCCAAAGACCGTCAGCACGGCGCAGAATTGGCAGAAGATGCCACGCGACTTGAAGCGGACCTCCCCGTCATCCCGATCCCGCCGCAGCTCTGGACTTCAGATTGCACACCCGAACGACTCGGTATCATCATGGCGGCACAATCCGAGGAACTTGCCTGGCTTTCATCCGAGGGCGGCGTCTTCGACCTGCTCAAAGGCCGTTACACGAACGGCAATCTCAACTTGGACCTCGTGCTCAAGTCACACAGCGGGGATTCGGAACGAGTCGACCGGGGCTCCAGACCGCCGCTGTTCTTGCACTGTCCTCGCCTGACCATTGGCCTAAGCCCTCAGCCCGACGTCCTGAACGGGCTGGCATCGACGCCCGGGTTCAGAGGGCGTGGTTTGCTGGCGCGACTGCTGTGCCTAATGCCGCCATCTCCGATCGGACACCGCACCCTTGAAACGACACCAATGCCCGTAAGCGTCGTGCATGCCTACCACTCCGGCATCAACGCCATGCTGAATTGGCCCAAAGCGCAAAACGACGAATCGAGCCCCAGTTTTTGGGACCTGAAACTGGAGCCTGAAGCACACGCAGAGTGGAACGCATTTGCCGCGGCCATCGAGGCCAAGATGCGGAGTCAGGGAAGCTTGGAACAATTTCGAGACTGGGGCGGAAAGGCACCGGGTGCTGCTGCTCGAATCGCCGGGGTCCTGCATGCGATCAAGCACGCGCACGATAAACCGTGGCAATACCAAATCAGCACCGACACCATGAAAGCAGCTTTGGACATCATGGCGGTTCTCACGCATCACAGTATCGCCGCCATGGAGCTCATGGGGGCAGACGAAAAACTCGCCGCTGCCGGTCACGTATGGGGCTGGATATACAGAAACCGGCTGACCCACTTTACGGTCCGCCAAGCATTTAACGCCCTAAAAGGTCGTTTTACGCGCGTTAAAGAGCTGCGGGAGATACTCGATCTGCTTGAGGAACGCGGCTACATCCTGATCGCAGAACCAGTAACCAAGGGGCCCGGTCGTCCGCCCTCGCCCTTGGTCCGGGTTAGACCCGAGTTTGCGGAGGCGTGGCGATGAGCTGGCGCGACATCCTCGGCTGGGCGACCGACACGCAAGCGCAGAATCCGCATTATTCGCAGAATACGACCAAGCACGATGTTTCTGCGGATTGTGCGAATACTGCGCTGCAAGATCGAAATTTCACGCGATCGCTTACAGACGCCTGCCAGATCGTCGAACTGACACCCTTGCAATTGCATCAGGCGCTATCGCCCGAGGATGTCGACGACTGGATCGCGGGACGGTTTGACGATCGGACGCTCGCTGCACTCGCTCAAGTCGTCGCAGAAAACCGCCAAATCGATCAGGGCATCGTTCCGGAAGCTTTTACGGCAATAGCAGTCTGTGAGGGCTGTGGGCCTGTGTGGTTGCGTGTTGCGGCGCACGTGCATGGTTGCCCCTGGTGCTGGAATCGAGCCGCAGGTCGACCGGTGCCGCGACCACCGGGTTATCGTAAATTTCCCTAATCATTTCGGTAAAACAGGAGACAAAAATGGGCGGTTTCGGCAGCGGCAGGCAAAGCCAGCGTGCAACGACGGAAGAGCTGCAGATGATCGATATTCGGGTCTGGCATCGCGAAGGGCTGCTTATTCCGGGCATCCGGTTCCAGAACCTCTGGCACCAATTCCCGACAAACACAGGATACGCGGACGTCAAAGTACACCGCAACTGCGTACAAATCTGTCGCCCGAAAAACTTCGCTGATCGCTCAGCAGGCATCATCGACTACACAGTTTCTATCGACCGAACACCCTGCCACTTTGGAGGCACGCGGCCCTGGTTCATTTGCCCCAACATGGATTGTGGTCACCGGGTAGCTATTCTTTATGCGGACTCCATCTACGCCTGCCGGCGTTGCTATGACTTGGCGTACCAAAGTCAGCGTGAGTCGGCGAGTGACCGTGCCGAACGTCAGGCCGCAAAAATTAGAAGGCGGCTCGGCTGGGATCCGGGAATATTTGATGCAGAAGGAGGTAAGCCGAAGGGTATGCACTGGAAAACCTTTGATACTTTATGCGACCGTCATGAGGGCTACACCCACGCGGCAGCTTTGGACATACTCGCGCTGCTTAAAATTGTGTAATCGCGAACTCGATTGAATGAAAAACCCTAGCCCTCATCTTTACCGTGTTTGGCAATTAGCGCACTGATGTGAATGCCCTCATGGGGCACCAAATTATCTCCTTCCGGTTCAACTGTAGGAAATTGCTTGACGAACTCCGGTAATGGCCGGGCCGCCCAAGGGTTCAGGTACAAGCAGTTGCGGCAGTCTCCTATTCGGTAGGCGTTCAGGTCACTGAAGAACCAAACCCCGCCAATTCTTGTGTAGCGTGGGCCGCTACGGCCTGTCCATGCGCCGTTTCGTTTTCGCGTCTGGCGCGCGCTCTTCGCGCTCTCACCGATGCTGAAAACGACGGCGAGCTGTCCGTATAGTGCTTGTAAGTCGTCTTGCTCATCAGCACTGAATACGTTGTAGTTGATCGCGATTAACAAAGGCTTATCCAAATCACCGTAGGCGCCACCCTTGCCCATGATTTTGTCACGAGCCGGCATCCATCTATTTACCCATCCCCCCTGACCTAAATAGGACACAATAAGGTCACTTGGCTCACCCCTGCTGTTCACCTTCTTGGGATAAGCCACGAATCGAACGCGATAACCTTTTGCCTCGTAGCCATGCTCGGGCAACGCGTCACCCCCTGTTTCCTCGTAAGCAGCGAGCACCTCATCAACGTCTAACTGATCGAGCCACCCATGCAGATCAGCCACTAAATCTTTTGCACTGGGCTGGCCTGAGGGACCCTCCTCCTCCATTACCAACAATGCAAAGTTGTCATGAGGACTCTTGTTTAAAACCTCATACAGATGATCGCGCCGCGATTGCACAGCTGCATCAGCATAGCCTCGCTCGGACACGCAGGCGCATTCCAGATAGAAAGGATCTTCGCCAGGCGGTGTCACCAAAAAGTCCGGGCGTTTCGGACTACCGTTCTCAAGCTCCGGATGCACCTCAACCTCGCAACCGCATCGGACTAAGACAACGTAGAGAATTAGCTCAAAACTCGCGCTAGAAAACTGCGTGTCGTCGCCAGACCGAAGTCTGGCTAACATCTCGTTACGCTCCTCATCCGGGTATTCAGAAACAAGCTCATTCAGTAACTCACGAACAGCTTGGATCTCCGGCCATGAGCACCTGTCCAGAAAAGCGAAGGTGCTCTCCCCGGCCCTCTTTTTGTCATCGTCAACCCGCTCGACTTCTTCAAACAGCAAGGTTTGCTCCCCTACATCCTCTGCGCAACCAGCGGTCTGCTACCGGTAATCTGGATGCGTCTGTTCAAGCAGCAGTTTCACAATCTGATCCTTACTTAATGAGCTGCCGACCGTGCGGCCTTTCATCGGCCCGTAGCAATCAAGCATCTGTCGGTACGGGCCAACCGATGGCGCGTGCGAATTGAAACGCCGACCAGAAAAATGCGTAAACCGCTGCATTTTCTCGACCAGAAACCGGGCAATGCCAATATATTCACCTTCATTGTTACCATCAAAACCGGAAAATTCGACGAACTTGCCAAACGGCTCTGCCTCAACCTCCACCGCCTTCTTCTCTGCCGCGGTCAGCTTCGCATAGCTTTCTTCGATGGCCTCCCACATTTCCAGCACGTCGAGCACAAAATAGACGTTCTCAGTCTTGTCACGCGAATCATGGAAGAGCCCCGTGTATTGCCAGTCGAACGCCCAGTAATGCCCGCCCCAAATTGCCTCGGCGACGAAGTCTGGGTCAATGTCACCCTTGACCTTCAGTGCGCCGTAAAGATCACGCAGCATCATGACAATCAGCAACTCGCCGGGACGAAAATGAACCTCTTCCGCACTGGAACTGCTGGCCGACAACCCCAACTCCATCAGCCGGCGCGCAGCTTCAGCTCGCGACAGCCCATCTAGGGTTCCCGTACGCCAGTTGTCCAGACGATGCATCAGCTCCTGATTTAGGCGGAGCTCAAACCTTTCTGACTTTGCTTGCACAATACACCTCATAAATACCGTTACTTTGTACGGTATAACCGGTATTTTGTACGGTGTCAATAATCCTTGTGCCTACACCAAAGATTACTGCGATTCCAACATTCAACAATGCTGATATTCCATAGCCTCCTTCAGAAAACTCCGAAACCTACGCTACCTTGATTGACGTGACCTTGCTGTCGGCATATACCCCAAAACTCGGCAACTTCGCCCGAATTTCGTCAGCCACGTAGTTGGGCAGCAGGTGTGCGTAGTGCTTCAGAGTCATCCGCAAATCCGCATGGCCCAGCTGCCGCTGGATCACCTGCGGGCTTGTGCCCTGCATGGCGAGCAGCGCGCCATAGGTGGTTCTCAACGCCTTAAACGGCACCGCCGGCTCAATACTCGACCTTTCGCAGGACTCACGCATCCGCCGTATCTGGTGAGCCTGGCGCCACTCGGAGCCATCCGAATGAGTGAAAATCCGCTCACCACGCTTCTTGCCTGCGGTGATCCGCTGGAAGAACGCCACGCCCTCGGCACTCAACCAAACCTCTCGGAACCCCGTTTTTCCCGTCGGTAACAAAATAGACCCGGCTTCCTGATTAAAGTTACCCGCTGTCAGTGCGCTCATTTCGCCGTAGCGCCCACCGACCAGCAACGTACCCTCAACCAGTTCACGAAAGTCCGGCTCACAGGCGTTCAACAGTCGTGTGACTTCCTCCAGCGACAGGTGCGCAGCCGGCGGCGCGTCGACCTTCGGGAACGGCTTCACAGCCCGCCAGGAATCCGCAACTGCGCTCGGACCGCTCCAGCCCCAGTTCAGGGCAGCCTTTAAGACGGTCAGTTTGCGGTTTGCCGTAGCTCGAGCCTTCCGCTTAGATTCAGCAGAGTCTGATCGCGGTTTGGCCTGCGCCTGATGCCAGCGACGCAACATGGCGGTGGTCAATTCCGAAACGCGCTTACCCGCGAACGCTACTTTCATCTTTTCGATCGCGTACTCGGTCGATTGCCACGAAGCGGATTCCAACTTGTGCTTTGTCAGGTACTCATCGAGCAGGTCGCTAACCAGAGGATCAGCTTGCTCGGTGGGTGCGACGTCCGGGTATCGCAGCTGAGGCTCCAGCATCTGTGCACGTTTGTGAGCCTGCGTGTAATTCAGGACGTCTCGACCGTCGGCATCCTGATGATCATCGGCCACAGCAAATTTCTTGCTGACGTAGCCACCATCGTCCTTGCGGACCCTGACGAGCCAGGAGGATGTTTTCTTGCCCTTCCAGTAACCGAGAGCGAGTCCTTCATGAATTGCCCGCCAATGATTTTTGCCAGTCTTGAGTCGTGTCCTCGACTGACGTTTTTCCAGTTGTGCGCTGCGGGTGATGCGTGCCACGGCTGCCTCGGTAATTTAGAGCCAAATAGTTTTTCTCTATTTTTCTCTAGAATACCGTGCAGGAGCCCCTCGGACAAATTTGGACCGTTTTCTTATTTTTCAATAGTTTAATAGTTTCCGAGGGCGTCCGAAGAAGGCCAAAAAACGCCCTCTCAAGGCTGAAACACGGGTTCGATTCCCGTAGGGAGCGCCAATCTTTTCAAAAAGTTGGCGTCCGGGCAGGCGCCTCTCAGCGCGGCAGCCACCGGATTGTCAGTAGCCCACACCGATATATGGCGCACAATTTTGTCTAAGTCATAATGGACCAAGCCGGTTTGTTAAGACCGAATCTATCTACAATTCTGTTGTTTCGCACAGGATAAATCCGGGATCGCAATATTTTATAGATGTTGATGTTTACACTCAGGCGACTGGCCATCGCCTTACCTACCCTGTTTATCATCGCGACCGCGTCATTCTTTCTGATGCGCGCGGCACCGGGCGGTCCCTTCGATGCAGAGGCCGACCTTGAGCCTGCGGTGCTCGAAAATATCCGCGCTGCCTACGACCTCGACAAACCGCTGCTTGAGCAGTACTGGATCTACCTGACCAATGCCCTCAGCGGCGATTTCGGGCCTTCACTTGTCTATAAGGATTTTGGCGTCAATGAACTGATTGCGATCGGATTGCCCATCAGCGCCAAGCTCGGCTTGCTCGCGATGATTGTCGCGCTGCTGCTCGGCGGGCTGTGCGGCATCATCGCGGCGTTACGTCAGAACGGGATCATCGACCACATCATCATGGCGCTGGCCATGACCGGAATCGCGATTCCAAGTTTTGTAACGGCGCCGATTCTGGTCCTGTTCTTTGGCCTGTACCTGAAGCTTTTGCCCGTTGCAGGCTGGAACGATGGGGCACCCGCGAATATGGTGCTGCCGATCATTGCGCTCGCTTTACCGCAGATTGCGATCATCGCGCGGCTGATGCGCGGCGGCATGCTCGAAGTCCTGCAATCAAACTTTGTACGCACGGCGCGCGCGAAAGGCCTCAGGGAATCGCACGTCATCCTGCGACACGTCATGCAGACCGCTGCGATCCCCCTCGTCGGTTACCTTGGCCCCGCGCTGGCCGGCATCATGACGGGGTCGCTCGTTATTGAACTGATCTTCAATCTGCCGGGGGTCGGTCGGTACTTCGTCCAGGGCGCCCTGAATCGAGATTACCCGCTCGTCATGGGGGTCGTTGTCATTTACGGCGCGTTGATTATTGCGCTCAACTTATTGTCCGACCTGGCCTATGCAGCTTTGGATCCAAGGGTCCGTCGGGGGTACCGATGAGCGGAATAACCAGCGCTCCGGGTATTGCACGCGCGGCGCGCGGCGACATGTCGCAGTCGCTGTGGCAACAGGCGTTCAGGCGATTCAGGCGGAACCGCGCAGCAATGGCCAGCATCTACATGCTGACCTGTATTGCCGCTGCCGCAATATTTGTGCCTGTCTTCTGGCCGCATGGCATCGAGGATGCCAATTGGGAGCTCATTTCGAGCGCACCCGCCTGGGACAATTTTCACTGGTTTGGCACCGACGCGAACGGTCGCGATCTGTTCGTCCGGGTCTTTTACGGCGGCCGAATCTCGCTGACGATCGGCGTAATGACGACTTGCGTCGCGTTATGCATCGGCGTGATTTACGGCGCGGTGGCCGGCTATGCCGGCGGACGCACCGACAGTTTCATGATGCGGTTTGTCGATGTGCTGTATTCCCTGCCGCTGCTGTTTTTCATCATCATTCTGGTCACCGTATTCGGCAGAAACATTTTTCTGGTCTTCGTTGCGATTGGCGCGGTGGAGTGGCTCACGATGTCGCGCATAGTCCGCGGCCAAACGCTTACCGTAAAAAGCAAGGAGTACGTTGAGAGCGCCATCGCTATTGGCTTGTCACGCCCGGCGATTTTGCGTCGCTACATCATTCCGAACGTGCTCGGACCTGTGGTCGTATACGTGACGTTGCTGATCCCAACCAATATCGTCATAGAAAGTTATCTCAGCTTCATCGGGCTTGGCGTGCAGGAACCGCTGACCAGCTGGGGGCTTTTGATCTCGCAAGGCGCAGGACAGCTTAGCTCGGCTCCGTGGTTGATTTTCTTCCCGGCGACTTTCCTCGCACTCACGATGTTTTGTTTTAATTTTATTGGCGACGGACTCCGAGATGCACTTGACCCACAGGGCCGTTGATACCATGGTGCGCTGCGGATGGTAGAGCCTGTCCTGAAGATTCGCGACCTGAGTGTCTCGTTTGCGGCGGGCGATCAACAACTCGCAGCCGTCAGCAACGTGTCATTCGACCTGAACGAAGAAGAATGCCTGGGAATTGTTGGCGAATCTGGCTCAGGCAAGAGCCAGACTTTTCTCGCCGCGCTGGGTTTGCTGGCCCGCAACGGGCGTGCGACCGGTTCGGTTTTGTATCGCGGCCAGGAGATCCTCAATGCACCGCGCCACGAGCTGGACGAATTGCGAGGCAATCGCCTTGGGATGGTATTTCAGGATGCCCTGTCGGGCCTGACGCCGACGATGCGGATCGGGCAACAGCTCGCCGAGAGTGCCGAGCGACATCTCGGCATGAGTCCGGCAGAGGCACGCGCACGTGCCCTCGAAATGCTCGAGATCGTCAGTATTCCAGATCCGGCACAACGCTTGAATGCGTATCCCTTCGAATTATCGGGCGGCATGCGTCAGCGTGTCATGATCGCGCTGGCGATGATCTGCAAACCTGACGTCCTGATTGCCGACGAACCGACGACGGCTCTTGATGTGACTGTGCAGGCGCAAATCCTGCGCTTGCTCGATGGACTGAAACGCCATACTAAAACTTCGGTCGTGATGATTACCCATGATCTGGCCGTCGTCGCTGGCCTGTGCGATCGCATCCTGATCATGTACGGCGGAAGACCCGTCGAACTGGGCGCCACCGCCGAGATTTTCAGTGGCCCGCTGCACCCGTACACCGCCGGATTGCTTCGCTCCATGCCGACCCTGTCTATTGACCCGGAGGTGGATCTGCCGGCGATTCCCGGCCAGCCGCCCGACATCAGTCAACTGCCAGCCGGTTGCGCGTTTGCCGAGCGCTGTGAACGTGCATCAGACCGCTGTCTCCGAGAAGACCCCTTGCTCACAGCGCGGACCAATGCCCGATCGGTCGCATGTCACTTTCCTCTGGACGGCAACTAACAATGACCGATGCACTGTTACAGGTCGAAGCGTTGAACGTTGACTATGCGGTGGGCAGCGGAGGATTGCTGGGTGGCGGCCGCAAATTCCTGCGCGCTGTGTCGGATATCAGTTTCGAGATCAATGCCGGGGAGACACTCGGTATTGTCGGCGAAACCGGCTGCGGCAAATCGTCGCTCGGTAAAGCAATTTTGAACCTGGTCACGCCGTCGGGGGGTCGCGTGCTTTGGCGCGGGCGCGATGTGACCAAAATGGATCGCAAGGAGCTGCGTGCACTGCGCAGCGAGATGCAGATCGTGTTTCAGGATCCCTTATCGTCATTGAATCCGCGCATGACGGTGGGCGAAATCGTCGCCGAACCGCTGCGCGTGCATGCGCCGGAGCTGTCTGCGGAACAGCGGAACAAAGCCATGATTGAGATGCTGGAACGTGTCGGGTTGCGTGCCGACATGCAGAACCGCTATCCGAATGAATTCAGCGGCGGTCAGTGTCAGCGAATCAGTATCGCGCGTGCAATGATCGTTAAGCCGAAGCTGATAGTCTGTGACGAAGCGGTCAGTGCGCTGGACGTTTCCATTCAGGCGCAGATCTGCAACCTGCTGCGGGATCTGCAACGTGAGACGGGCGTATCAATGCTGTTCATCAGTCACGATCTGGCGGTCGTGCGCTATATGGCGCAACGTATCCTGGTCATGTATCTGGGCAACCTGATGGAACTTTCGCCCCGGGATGAATTGTTCGAACGTCCACGGCATCCGTACAGCCGCGCCCTGATCGGCGCCGTGCCGGAGGCAGATCCGAACCTACGCATCGTTGATAGCCTGGTCGCACTCGAAGGTGAAATACCGTCGCCACTGAGCCCTCCGTCCGGTTGTGTGTTTCGCACTCGCTGCCCGAATGCAACACCAGCCTGCGTCGGCTCTGTGCCGCAACGTGAGGCTGTCGGGCCTGCGCACACGCTGGCCTGTCATCACTGGCGCACGCTGTATGACTGACCGCTGCGAGATGTGCGCACAATGGAGAACAACACAATTTTTCCATGTTGAGTAATGCTCTGAAGGTATTGTCGTAGAAGCTATCGCAAAAGAAGAAGGAACTATGCCACTCTCAATCCCGTTTGCCAGAAAAACCGTTACCGCCGTTTTATTATTGCTCGCTTGCGTGGCCAGCTTTTTTGCGCTGACGACAAGCACAACCTTTGCACAGCCGGTCGCGGAACCCATGGTCATCAACCGCGGCACGAGTGCCGAGCCCCCGTCTCTCGATCCAAACATGGCAGCCGGTACGCTGGCGTCGCCGATCATCAACGACTTGTTTACAGGTTTGTTATCGCGTGGGCCGGATTCTCTGCCGGCACCGGGAGCTGCCGAAAGCTGGGAGATCAGTGACGACCGCAAAACATATACGTTCAGATTGCGGCCCAACCTGCGCTGGTCCGATGGTCGTCCGCTTACCGCCGACGACTTTGTCTACTCTTATCGACGCATAATGGATCCCAAGACAGCCTCGCGGCTGGTGGGCATGTATTTCCCGATCAAAAATACCCGCAGCATCATGGAAGGTAAACTACCGCCCGAATCGCTGGGCGTCAGCGCACCTGACGACCGCACGGTCGTGATCGAACTCAATGAACCGACACCATATTTGCTGGAACTGCTCAGTAACCTGCAGTCCGTTCCGGTACCCCGCCACGTCATCGAAGAACACGGCAGCGGTTGGACTAAACCGGGCGTAATGGTGTCTAACGGGGCATTCTACCTTGCTGACCGCGTACCGCAGTCATACATCGGACTCAAGAAGAATCCGTATTTCTATGAGGCAGATAATGTTCGGGCGGATGTTGTCAACTGGCACCCGACCCAGGATCTGGCGACCTCGCTTAAGCGCTTTCGGGCCGGAGAACTCGACATCATCCTGAATTTCCCACCCAGCGAAATCGGCTGGATACGCGAGAACCTCGCTGATTCACTTTATATAACCCCGATTCCCGGCACATACTTTCTGGTGCCGAATACACGCAAGCCACCGCTCGACGATGTGCGCGTGCGCAAGGCACTTTACCTGGCCATCGATCGTGATGCCATTGCGAATCGATTACTGAAGACGGGTGTGTCGCCGGCCTGGTCTCAAGTCAGTCCGGCACTGTCGACTTATCCCGGGATCGAGATGGACGAAGCGAAAATGAGTTTCGCTGAACGGCAGGAACTGGCGCGCAAACTGATTCGGGAATCCGGTTACGACACGTCCCAGCGGCTCGAACTTGCCTATGATACGAATGAAGAGAACCGCAAGATAATGGTTGCTATCGCGGCGATGTGGCAGGCCATCGGCGTGCGCACGGAACTGATTAACGTCGAATTTCCCATGCTATTCCGCAAAGTCCGGATGCACGATTTTGCGCTGAGCCGATGGTTTTATATTGCACCGTTTGATGATGCCTACGCGATGTTGCAGGTATTTACGGCGGATAATCCGAACAACTGGCCGGGCATTGTGAACCCCGATTTTGATGAAATGTTGCGCCAGTCAAATTACATCAATGACCCGGCAGAACGGCAGGCAATGTTGCAGAATGCTGAGCGTGAACTCATGTCGGATTACGCCGTGATTCCGATCAATTTTTACGTCGGCAGGCGACTGATTTCACCGCGGGTCAAAGGTTGGGTTGATACGCCGGCAGGGCCGACCCTGAGTCGCTACTTGTTCCTTGCGGACTAATAATTAAGACCAATCGCAATCCCCGTACGCATAGCAAAAGGCCCCGACAAGCGGGGCCTTTTGCGGTTTAGCCACTGCGCGACATTACCAGCACTTGTCGAGATTGTTGTTGGCTGCAAACGCCGGGCCAGGTCCGGCGTAGCGCCGGCCCGTGGCATCAATAGCCAGCACATCACAATCGGTATCGGCTGACTGACCTGCCTGTGCGGTAGACACCGCGATAAAAGTTGTGGCGTCCGATGCTGTAATCGCGAGATCGTAGAACCCGGACTCAGACATATTGCGCATGCCAAGACCGTTTGGGGGATCCAGCGTTAACTGGGCGTTGGTCGCGTACGTATTGTTGGACAGATACCAGCGCTCCTGGTTGGCGGCCAGCTGCAGCAACATCGCCTGACCTTCAGAACGGTTCGCTCGCATGGTGTATTGCCGGTATGACGGCACCGCCACGCTCATCAAGACAGAGATGATGACCACCACCACCATCAATTCAACGAGCGTTACGCCATTCATATTCTTGCGCATAATCTGATCCTTAATCACTAGTCGGCAACGCCCTACTGAGCGCCGTCCTGGGTCCAGTAGGTGCGGCTCAGCGGATCGGCGAATGAGAGCTGAACATCCTCCGTGCCGATCAGAGCCATAAGTTGCCCTTCTTCCTTGCCGTCGCCGTCAGTATCCTCCGGCACGTAGAGCAACTCAACCTGCGGTGCAATACCGCCCTGAGCCAGCTCTATATATTGAGCGTCGTCTTCCAGGTTGGAATCGCCGTTGAACAGCGAAAGCGCATAGAGTCGATTGCGCCCGGCGACAGCGTTACAGACACCAGCGCCTGTACCGGGAGCAAAGGACGTGACGAAGATCGTGCCGCTGAACGTGATTGACCGGCTCAGTATCTTTTCGCCACCGGAGCCCACCAGACGCAGATACCAACCGCGCGTGTTCGAACTCATGTCGATACCGTTACTGCCGGTGATATCCACCATCTCACTCAACAACACCGGGTTGTCGTAGGCATCATTCTCGGGCACGTAGTTCACCGCGAGGTCGCGTATGGAGAAGAACCGCTCATCGATTGCAGTGTCGAGCGGGTGTGCACGATACCCCGAACCGATGTTCACGGCGACAAAGCGCTGATAACCCGGCTGTGACACGTCGACCACATCGGCCTGACTGTAGAAACGACGCAGATCGGCCGTCACCGGTGTACCGCCGGCGTCATCCACTGCAGCCCCACCCAGACTGGCGATTACACCGCCCTTGGCAATCTCGTCGAGATCATTGCCATTGATGATATCGATGCGCCAGACGCGGCCGCCCATATCGCCAAAATACAGGCGGCTGGCCAGTCCGTCACCATTAAGGTCAACGACTCGCAACGGGGCCGGAATACCGTGGTCCATCTTGTCCAATTCCAGGTCATGCCCGGCACCGGTTTTGCCGGCACTCCACAATAGCTGGCCGGTTTCAATATCAATCATGTATACGGCATTGCCCTGATTGTCAGTCCGGTAGTTACCGTTGTCCTGCACCGGATCGTAACCGCCGCCAACAAACACCACTTCCTTAACGCCGCCGGCAGCCCGCACTCGCGCATGCTGCGGCGTGGACCAGGTCTGGCCCAAAGCGGCAAAGCCCGGCGTGCTCGAATCAATCTCCCACAGCAGTTCAGGGTTATTTCGATCGGTGACGTCAATTGCAAAATACGCATCACCGCCGCGACGCATGCCGAAGATCAATACCACGCGCTCATCACCCGTAATACCGCCTTTCTTGTCATCGTTCAGGATGGCAGCCGTGATCTCACCGTCCAGGCCGTAGATGCGCGTGGAGGACACGGCATCTTCGTAGTGAGCCTGCATCAGCCCCAGCAAACGACTCGGCACAAACGACCACAACTCTTCACCTGTTTCCGGATCAATCGCATGGAAGTAGCCGTCATTCGTTGACGTATAAATCACCATATCGGGATTTGACGCGGTGCCACCATAGATCACTGGCACCGGACGAACGTGCAGCGGGTCACCCATCATATGGCGGGTATCCAGATTGTCGCCATCGTCGTCGTCGTCAAAGAGATCCATACCGCGCATCCACTGGATGATCCGTTCACGGTCGCTTAGCGCCAAACCGTCCGGATGATCGCCGGGCGCATTGTTGGTCTCGCTGACACCACCCAGCATGGCACCGGTAATCGCAGTGTTGCTGGTCTTAATGGCATTGCCCACGCTGGTCAGCGCACCACCGGCTATATTGGTGTAGAGCTTGCGCTCCAGATCACCGTAGCCCGGCAATTTGAGTGCTGCACCACCCGCTGGCGGACGGTCACCGTCGGGAGCCGCCGACCAGAAGCTCTGTGCTGTTTCTTTGAAAAAGCCGGTGCCCGGATCAACGGCAAGTGCATCATTGGCATCGATAAAACGCCCGTTCTTAAGCTTGTACTTTTTGAGGTTGCCCGGCCAGTGCACGGTCGAAGACGGGTTGAACACGGACACAAAAATATCGTCCAGGTTCTGCGTACGGTTAAACGCGTTCACCGGCACCGACGGCGCGGTAAATGTTGATGCGTCATCCAGAATTGAGACGACGATCTTGGTCAGTGCACTTGCCAGCGTGGCCGTGTCATCTGCCTTGTAGTATTCACCACCGCCGCGCCGCGCGGTTTCTTCCAGGAATGGCAGTTCTTCGGCGAAACCAATGGTATACGTGGTAACCGACTGCTGGTCACTGTGCTGCGCAGAAATATCGTAGTTGTGCAGATAATCGGCCATCTCGTCGAGACACTTGCCGTCATTGCTGGATTCGCCCGGCAGGCGCTGGCATGACGAACCCACTGTGGAACTGAAACCCGGCAGGTTTTCAATCTTGTTCTCGGCGCCCGTATCTTGTGTAGGCTCACCGTCAGTCAGCAAAACGATGTAGTTTTTCTGACAGGCAAATTCCACCGGCGACTGGTAGGTGCCGGAAGACAACGTATTGCCGACGCGGGATGCGGCCACACTGCTGTACTGGTGACCGCTGCCGTAGTCCACACTGCGCCCTGCATAGTACTGACCGGCTTCGTACATGGTTTCAGACAGCGGGGTCCAACCGTTGGCGGTCAGACTGTCGACGCTGGCCTTCATGCCTGCACGCGCGGTCGCAATGTTCTCCATGGCATGGATCACCGGCCCGCCGTCATCGTTGTTAAAGCGCATCAGACCGACATTGACGCCGTCCAGATTATCGAGCAACTGCTTGGTGACGTCTTTAACCACCTGAATGCGGGTGCTCGTAACGGTACCGCCGCCCTGCAAATAGTTCAGCTGATTACCGTTAAACAAGAAGTAGTTGGTGGTCCAAGCGGGCTCGTTGTTGTTGTTGTTGTCCCAGGGTCCTGCATTGCCATCCGCCGCCCAGAAAGAACCACTGGTCTCACCGTGCACGCCGGCGTCATCCTGACATTCGACGTCACGGTCATGGGTGGTGCTCAAGTCTACCCAGCGCGGACTGCTACGCCGCCTGCGTTCACGATAAGCCAGCGCAAGGCCTGACCAGGCGCCCAGATTCGCAAGGGCGCTCTGTGATGCCTGACACTTGTTGTTACTGGCATAAAACCAGTTATTACTGCCACACGAGGGTTGCTGATTGGTGTAGCTCCAGTAAATCGCGTCCGAGCGGTAACAACCGGCAAAGGTCAGGTTGGGATCCCAGTTGGCCTGCGTCAGCACCTGGCCTGTCATACTGCCCGATGTGTCCATGATAAACAGAATATTCGGCCTGTTAACCGAACCACCGGTGTTGCTGGCATCAACCAGAAACAATTCAGTGTCATCGGCAATGGCCGTTCCACCACTCATCAGCACCAGCATCATCGCTGCCAGCATTGCTCCGAGTTTTGCGTTGACCTTATCCATGGTTACTTCCTCTCTATCCTTGACTGCGACGACATTCAACTGCGCCGCGATCGTTATTCAGCTCCGCTAAGCACCAGTTCGGTGACCAGCTTGGTATCCGCCTCGTAGCGGACATAAAAAAGCAGCTTGTCTTTATTCTTGATTTGTCGCACAAACTGACTAAAGCTCTGCAGCGACTCGACCGGCGAGTCGAAACCGTTCAACCGGTACGCGGTACTTGAACTAAAGCGCACGGTTTCCGGTGCACAACCCGGACAGCGCTGAACAGTCAGGCGGTCGGCTTCATGAGCAGGTACCGGGGCGCTTTCATACCCCAGCTCAACCACGTAGGTCACTGGCACCAGCGCTGCGCTGGCAAACCCGGTAACAACCAGTGCTGCCATAACGACTATTGTTTTGGATATGTTCATAATCCTGCTCTCCGTTAAATCGGTACGCCTTGCTCAGGGCGCGCAAAAAAACCAGCCCTGCGTGTGCTGCGACAAAGCGTTTTTGGACGAGTTGCCGAGGGCCTGCAATTCAAAATCAAAGCGAACCACCTCACCCTCACTTGAGAGCGGACAGCCACCGTTGTCTGAAACAAAACGACTCTGAGTTTGGAAGGTGCCGCCCATTTCGGGGACAGCCGTCGCCGGCACATCACAAACAGTCGGGTTCTGTTCGTTCACGCAAAGCAATGAGTTTGACTCGATGGTCTGCAAAAACTGCTCGTTGGCCGTCTCTGCCAACTGGAAGGCGTTCTCGGCAAACTGATCATTACCCGCCATGGTGACTTCCAGACTGGCGGTGCTCATGGTCGAAACCGCCAGCAACGTCAGCATCATCAGCAGTATCAGCGACACTACCAAGGCCGCACCGCGTTCACGAGGCGCAAAACCGGAATTTCTTTTAGTTACGTGGTTCATGTGGGTTCCAGTAGTCATTGCTTGATTTCCGGATTAGCCGGTACGCGCGTTGCGCAGGTAAATGGTTTTAGAAACTTGCATGCGACGGAAACCGTCACCCGGCTGTATCGGCGCAAGGCCATCGTCCAGCGGCGTGTACGTCGCACCGTCAATAAAACCGCGCTCGGTATCAGTGGAACGAATCAGCATCCATATACGCACGGCCAGAATCGGGTTGACGGCAGCCAGCGGACTGTCGGGATCCACGTACTGATCAATGTTGTCATCCGGCGTTGCATCAGTATCGATGCCCAGCTGAATCTGCATGTTCTCGACACCTGCGATCACCTCTTCGTCCACGACCTGACCACCGCGCAGCGTGCGGCGACGTAATGAAGGCGTGTTCGCAAAGGAGTTTGAATTATTGGCCACGTACCAGGCATTAACGACCATGCCGAAGGTGTTCATGCGGGTCGGGTCAACATCGGTAAAGTCCACTGGTATGGCGCCGTTGCTGAACGCGGTGGAGCCGTTGACGCCACTCTGCAATTGAATCTCACCGGCAAGCAGGTTGGCCGGCTGACTGCTGGCACGACGAACCTCAAGCATATCGGTATTCGTCATGATGCCGCCGGCAAATGCCGGACAGTTGGCCGTCACCAGACCTGCGGCACCTGCCGTAATATTGTTAAAAGCCCGCAAGCCTGTCGCACCAGCACCGGTCGGATTGAATACCCAGTTGGTCACGTCGCCACCACCCTGACAGTTAACCGCCAGACCGCCGGTGTTTATGCCCGTATCCGCATTGTGCATCCCCCAGAAGCCCGCCAGACGAATATCAGGCTCGAGCACGTCAAGAGCAAACCGCAGGTTCTCCTGCAGGCGCGCAACGCTTTCATTAACCGTGTAATTCTGACGCCCCTGGTTGTAGACCGTAACGGCACCCAACATCAGGAACAGGCCAATCACCATTGATACCATCAGCTCGATGAGGGTCATACCTACCTGACGATTTCTGTAATGCAACGTCATCATGCTCATAGCCTCGCACTCAGGGTGTATGTCAGGGGCGCGGGAAAACCAGGCTCCGGCCACGACACCGTAATCGTGTAAGTATCAACAATCGCACCTAGCGCGAACTGAACGTCCCCGTCACTGCCGGGTGGCATACGCGCGGCAATTTCGTTTTGCCATATCTGGATATCTTGCTGCGCCATTTCCACCGGGGTGCAGTCATTGTTCTGGTTCACACAATTGTTCGCCGCGCCACCACCTGCATAAGCGATGCGCGCCGCGGGATTGGCCCGCACTCGATCCATCATGTCAGCCGCCAGCGTTACGGCGGTGCTGCGGAACAAAGCCGTGCGACCGGCGCGCAACCCTTCCACATAAAGCGCTGCAATGCCGAGCATGCCTATCGACAGCACAACCAGCGAAATCAGCGATTCCAGCAAAGTAAAGCCGCGTTGGTTGCGATTGTTTAATACGTATCTCATCAATAACTCCGAATGCTCTCGGGATAGTCGCTTATGGCTAGCAGCCGTTGGCAGGGTTCTGGGCAGACTGCACCTGCGCCACTTCACGATGTATTTGCGGCCGACCCGTCGGGGTCAGCCGAATCCACCGGCCCGCAGCAATGCCACCGCCGGTGTCGGCATTGCCGCGGTGGTCGCACATCTGAAAATTGAAGACCGCATCGTTACCGGCCAAATTCGCCAGCGGGAATCCGGTGGTACCAAAAGTCAGGAACGGCTGACCGCCAATCACACTGTCGGCATCCGCCAGTGTCAGGGTGATCCCGTTTGGCATCGGCCCGTGCGCCCGCAACACATCCTGCGCGCCGTTGTGTGCCAGGTCCGGCAGCGCCGGCGCAACGGCATCAACAAAAACGATCCAGCCGTCCTCAAAAGGTGTGTTGGTGCATGCCGGGTTAGCCTGGTTCCACTGCGTGCTCGGACATACGGTGACCGAGGCCCGGCGCTTGATTGCTTCGGTGCGGGCAACGTGCAAGGTAGTGGCAAGATCGTTCGCGGCCGTCGACATTCGGTTACTGGACATGAACCCGGAGAACGCGGGTAGACCCACGCTCATCAGAATCCCGGCCACAAACAGCACCACCATCAATTCAATGATGTTGAAACCGGCCTGACGTCCGCGTTGTTTTTCGTAGTTCAACATTTAGCTATATCCGTTGCCCCCGCGGCATGCGGGTCTGATATCACGTTGCTGATACTACGAAGGCGCTGCGGGCAAAACATTGAACTTAATCACGCCTTGAGCGAATACCGGGCGCGAACCCAAGTACCTTAACCGGGCCCGGCAGCACAGGTTTAAGCGACGAAATAATCTTAGGAATGTAAGATTAGTTATTGATTTTTATTGCTTATCTATTAACGGAGTGAAAACGATCGGCGCCCCGACCGGGCGCCGGGGCGAAATAACATAATTTTCGACTTGTGAGGCGGGTCACGTTTTTGCCATCCCGACTGGCGGGCTGATTAGCGGCTGTTTGCACGAGATGAACGGCAGCTCATCGCACAATTGGCTGCCGGCATGCGCATGGCGCCCGCAGCCGGCCGGAGTCAAACGCTCAGAAAAGATCAATCAGGCGGTCACGCACCAGTTCCTTGATCACGGAAATACTCAGGATCCCGGCCATCACGATGACGACGGTCATGGGCTCCCAATCGTTCAATACAAACCCCAGCGATACCGCAGCGCCCGGGGGATGCTCAGTATCCGTGGTGACCATCAGGAACATCGCCAGACCAACGGCCACCGAGCCCAGAACGATGCGCGCGGTGTGGTCGTTCAGGGCAAGCCATCCGCCGGCAAGCACGGCCAGGGTGGATATCGAACAGCCCACCATCACGCCCACCGTGTAACCGCCGATGAGGCAGCGGGGCCTGGAGATGCGCATGGTTGGTGCCGCGAACGCCACAAAGGAACTCGCCCCCAGTGCGGCAATCAATACGGTCTGGTAAAAGGCGTCGAGCACCAGCAGCACCAGCAGCATGGCGACGCTTACGAAAGCGCACTGGGATACATATCGGGCTCTATTGCCCGCGAACTTAGGGTCTATCCAGTAATGGCCAAGTCGAAAACGCGCCAGAAATCCCGCCAGATATTTTTCTGGCACGCCATCCCGATGCTCGCTCATACGCTACTCCACGCGACCTGGATTGGCCGCAGCGGGCGTAGTATCGCAAAAGCGACTCAGTGGCGCAGCGAGTTATAGACTTCCGCGCGGCGACTGGTGGCAGTACCCTGCATTTCATCCATGACCGCGTGCATAGCTTCTGAGTAGATGCGTTTGCCAGGCTCGCCGGCACGGCCGATGACGCGCGCAAGGTAGGGGTCGCGACTGCGCAATGTATCGGCACTGGCATGAGTGAGCCGTTCTGCACCGTTGTTGTTATTCTTGGGATGCATGATCGTTCTCCTGACGAAGGAAAAACCCTACCTCAGGTTTATCATGCACACAAAAAATTGATATAAGTCATTGATACATGAGCCAATCCAAATTACATAACGCCGCTCCCGCTGCGCTGGGCAAACGATTGCTAGCCGCACTCTACGACTGGCTGCTTGTGCTGGCTTTGATGATGGTGATCTCGGTACCCGCGGTAGCCGTGCTGGGCGATGCCATTCAGCCAGGCAATGTGCCATACCGTCTAGCCATGGTCACAGTTGCAGCGGCTTTTTTTATCGGCTTCTGGAGCAACGGTGGCCAGACTTTGGGCATGCGCACCTGGCATCTGCATTTGGTCAGTGATACACATGATGGCCAGCTCCAACCGGTAGGCTATCGGCAGGCTGCGCTGCGCTTTGTATGCGCCTGGCTGGCAGCACTGCCAGCAGGGCTGGGTTTCTGGTGGGCGCTTATCGATAAAGACAAGCGCGCATGGCATGACCGTCTGTCCGGCACACGGCTGATCATATACAACTCGAGAACTGCCGCATCAGGACATACGACGCAGGGCGAACAATGTACCAATGAGCAACAGTGAGGTGGGCACCCAGGCAACCACTATGGGATTCAAATCAAAAACTGCAGCGCTGTCGGCCAGTGTGCGGCTCAACAGAAAATAACCCACGCCGATCAAGACCCCGACGATCATGCGCGCCCCGGCACCCGTATCGCGCAGCGGCCCGAACACAAAAGGCACCGCCAGCATACACATCACCACAATGCCTGCCACCGTCGCCACCCGACTCCAGAACGCGATCTCATACCGGTCAGCATCCAGCCCGTTCGACTGCAAATAACGCACATAGTGATACAACTCGGTGATGGTGAGACTGCTCTCGCGAACGGCGGTAATGGACAATAAATCACTCAGTTTATCGACCTGAGCAGAGTTGATCTCGTTGCTGATGGTTACGCCGCTGCCGTCCAGCACCGACTCGCGGTAGTGCTGAAAATCCCAGGTATTGGCGGCCGTCTCGAATGAATCAGCCCGCCCGATACCGGCCAATGCTGCGCCAGCTTCGGCCTCCTGATCGGCCAGACGAAAAACATACACGCCGGCGTAATCGATACCGCCGGTTGCCGGCCGCACATTAAAAATCTTGTCGCCGTCGCGCAACCATGCACTGGTGCCGGTGATATCTGCGTCGCCACTTTTGGCGACCGCGCGCATCTGCCGCGCGTACAACTCCAGCTCTGGGGAAACGAATTCGCCGATAGCACCACCGGTGATCGCAATCGCCGTGCCGGTCAGCGCCACCGATGCGGCCAGCCGGCTAAAGGAGACACCGGCAGCCTGCAAACTTATCAGCTCACTCCCCGATGCGAGCGCACCCAACCCCAGCAAGGAGCCAAGCAATACCGATACCGGCAACATGTCGTGGGCCAGCCGCGGCAATTTTAGCAGCACGTACTGTATGGCAGTCAGCATGTCGTAACTGCCCTGCCCCAGGTCATCAAGCTCCGAAACAAACTGTATGAAACCACCCAGCGACACCAGCACCAGCAGCACCAAAGCGGTGCTTCCTGCAACGGCATTAAAAAGATAGCGGTTAATAATTCTCATGAGCTACGGGCGAACACACGCTGCAAATAGCGATTCTGATACTGCAGCAGAAAAAGCGCGTATGCCAGAAACAGCAAATGCACCCACCATAAACCGAGCCAGGTGGGTATGGTTTCTTTCTCCAGCCATACTTTGGCCGCGCCCAGCAGGTTCGTATAAATCACATATATAAGTATCGCCGAGACAACCCCGCTATAACGACCTTGCCTGGGCTGGATACGGCTCAGCGGCACGGCGATCAGGGTAAGCACCAGCAGTGACAGGGGCGCGGATACGCGCCACTGCAATTCGGCCATGGCCTCGGCATCCCAGCGTTCCAGCAAGTCGGTAAGGCTTTGCGCCTCTGGCTTGATGTCGCGGGCACGGGCCTCGCTGACCTCAAACGGTATACCGTGCTCGACGAAACTCATGATGCGAAATTCCTGGCTGCCAGGCACGCCCTCGTAGCGCTTACCGTTCTTAAATGTCAGCACCTTGGTGCCCGTTTCGACATCGTTGCGCTGTCCTGCTTCGCGAGCGACGACAACCGTCACTTTGTCTTTGCTGCGCAGTTGAACGAACACATTTTTCAGCACACCGTCCGAGCCCACCTCTTCCGCGTAAAGAGTGACCCGGTCTTTGCCGAAAGATATAAAGCGGCCCGGCTCGAGCATCGCCAGATCTGCGGTCTGGCGCGCGGCATCAAATATTGCTTTCACTTCGCGCTGCGCCGTGGGAGCGGCCTCGATGGATAACCAGGCCACGGCAGCGGCAAGCAATGCGGCCAGCGTCATCACCGGCTTGTACAAGGAAACGTTGCCGATACCGCAGGCCATCAGCGCGGCCATCTCGCTGTCCCTGTACATCCGCGCCAGCGCCAGCACAATGGCCAGAAAAATACCGATGGGTATCAACACCGTGAGGTACTGAATAGACGACAAGCCCATGACGGCAAATATTGCGTCTTTGGGCAGCTCCGCGCCGGCCGCATCATCCAGCACACGGGCAAACTGGTCCGTCAACAGCACGAGTAGCAAAACGCCGGTAACGGCCAACCACATCAGGGCGGTTTCCCGAAAAACGTAGCGGTTTAGGATCTGTCCCATCGCCCCATCTTATTCAAGTACACTACCACTGTACAAATAAGAAGGATGCACCCATGCAGTTCACAGTCACCACGGCTCGTCCCGACCAACACAAAACTGAACTCGCAATTGTCGCAGTTTACGAGAAAAACGAGCTCGGCAGGGCCGCAAAAGCACTCGACAAAAAGTCCGGTCTGATCAGCTCGGCGTTAGCCAATGGCGATATATCCGGAAAGCGCGGCCAGACTCTATTATTGACAGAAACCGGCGGCCTGCCGTGCAAGCGCATACTGCTGGTGGGCTGCGGCAAGCGCGAAGAATTCGACCGCGGGGCCTATCGCCGTGTTTTGCAGGCTGCTTTCAGCACGCTGCGAAAAAAATCTTACGCGGATGTAACCACATACCTGGACCTTGAGAACGTTAAGGGCGCAGATGTGTTTCGCCGCGCACGGATCGCGGCCGAAATATGGCACAACAACGGCTATCGGTTCACGCAATTGAAATCCAAGCAGCCCAAGTCACCCGCGCTGCCGAAAAAACTGGTGGTTGCAGCGCGCGATGCCAAGTCCGCCTCGGCAGCCCGCAAAGGCGTGCACGAAGGCGATGCGCTGGGCCAGGGCATGGGGCTTATGCGCGACCTCGCGAACCTCCCGGGCAATGTGTGCACGCCAGGATATCTGGCCAAAGAAGCCCGCGCGCTGGCGCGCGCAAGCAAGAACATGAGCTGCAAGGTGCTTAGCGAAGCAGACATGAAAAAGCTGGGCATGGGCTCGTTGCTATCGGTAACGGCCGGCTCGACAGAACCGGCCCACCTCATCGTGCTTGAGTACAAAGGCGCAGCGGCGAGCAGCAAGCCCACGGTGCTGGTTGGCAAGGGTATTACTTTCGATACCGGCGGCATTTCGCTCAAGCCCGGGCTAGCCATGGACGAGATGAAGTACGACATGAGCGGTGCTGCCTCCGTGCTGGGCACGTTCAAAGCCATCGCCGAACTGCAGCCGCGTCAGAATCTGGTCGGAATTATTCCCACCTGCGAGAACATGCCGGGCGGCAGTGCCACCAAGCCCGGAGATATCGTTACATCAATGTCCGGACAAACCATCGAGGTGCTGAACACCGACGCCGAGGGGCGCCTCATTCTTTGTGACGCGCTGACCTACGCACAAAAATTTTATAAACCTGCGGCTCTCATAGATATAGCGACACTGACCGGTGCATGCGTAATCGCGTTGGGCAGTCATCACTGCGGCTTGATGTCAAACTCAGACAAGCTCGCTGATAGATTGCTGGCAGCTGGCAAAGCGGCCGATGACCGCGCCTGGCAACTGCCACTGGGTGAAGACTACGAGAAGCAGTTGTCGAGCAACTTTGCAGACATGGCAAATATCGGTGGGCGGGAAGCCGGTACCATTACTGCCGGCTGCTTCCTCGGTAAATTCACTAAAGACTCGGATTGGGCTCACCTGGACATCGCCGGAACCGCCTGGCGCGCCGGCAAAGAAAAAGGCAGCACCGGTCGGCCTGTGCCATTGTTGCTGGAATTCGTGCTGCATGGCTGACCCTGCTCCACGCGTCGACTTCTATGTGCTGAACACCACCGGCATCGCCGGGCGACTGAATTTCGTGTGCCGACTAACCGAAAAAGCCTATGGACGCCTGGCTGCCATTTACGCTCACACGGATTCCGGCGATACCGCGCGCCAACTGGACGAGATGTTGTGGACATTTCGTCAGGGCAGTTTCGTGCCGCATCAGATACTGGACGGCACGGAGCCCCGGGCACCCGTGCGTATAGGAACAGACGAACATTGCATGGAGTCAGGCGACCTGCTGATCAACCTGACTGGCGAAGTACCCGCATTTGCGAAACAATTCGAGCGTATTGCAGAAATCGTTGATGCAGAACCTCACGTACGCGAGGCCAGCAGAGCGCGTTTCCGGCAATACCGCGAGATGGGTCTGGAACCCGTCACGCACACTATATAAGTTGGACACTCGGAATATCCGAAATCGGAAAACCTGGAACGGAGGCTGCTTGACATGGATCAGGACGAAGAAATTCCGGTACTGACAGAAGTGGTGCGCCGGAAAGCCGGCAACGAACTCAGTGGCGCACAGCTGGACGAACTGTGCGACAGTCTTGCGGCCGAAACCTGGGTATTGCTGGACAACCTGATTGCGGAAAGCCTGCGCGATGTGGAAGATACGCTGCGCGTCAGGATCAATGACCGTCTGGGCGACGAGCTGCCAAAATTGATAGAAAAAACATTGAACGAAAAATTCGGCGAACCGCAAGCCGAATAAAGTCGATTGTTCGCCGGGCCGCGTCGCCCGACGCGCATCGGATATTGCCTCTGCATTACAGGAACGTTTTAGCTGATGGAAAAAAGCTATCAGCCAGCCGCTATTGAGCAGCGCTGGTACAAAATCTGGGAACAGGCTGGTTATTTTGCGCCGGCCGGCGAAGGCGAACCCTATTGCATCATGATCCCGCCACCCAATGTGACCGGAACGCTGCATATGGGCCATGCTTTTCAGGACACCATCATGGACACCCTGACGCGTTACCACCGCATGCAGGGCCGCAACACCTTGTGGCAGCCCGGCACCGATCACGCCGGCATCGCTACGCAAATGGTGGTGGAACGGCAACTCGAAGCGCAGAACATTTCTCGCCATGACCTCGGGCGCGATGCCTTTCTGGATAAAGTCTGGGAGTGGAAAGAACAAAGCGGCAACACCATAGCCAGGCAGCTGCGCCGCATGGGCAGTTCGGTGGACTGGCAGCGCGAACGTTTCACCATGGACCAAGGCCTGTCCGAAGCCGTGATCGAGGTGTTTGTCCGTTTGCATCAGGAAGGCCTGATTTACCGCGGCAAGCGACTGGTTAACTGGGATCCGGTGCTGCACACCGCCGTGTCCGATCTGGAGGTCATTTCGGAAGAGGAACAGGGTCATCTGTGGCACTTTCGTTACCCGCTTACCGATGGCAGCGGGCATCTGGTGGTGGCCACCACCCGCCCGGAAACCATGCTTGGCGACACCGCCGTCGCGGTTCATCCGGAGGACGAGCGCTACCGGCACCTGATTGGAAAAACCGTGGACCTGCCGTTATGCAACCGCACCATTCCGGTGATAGCGGACGATTACGTGGATCCGGAGTTCGGCAGCGGCTGCGTGAAGATCACCCCGGCGCACGATTTTAACGATTATGAAGTTGGTCAACGCCACAACTTGCCGCTAATCAATATTTTTACGGTTGATGCGGCCATTAATGACAATGCGCCGGAAGCATATCGCGGACTTGATCGCTACGTTGCACGCAAGCAGATCGTTGCCGATTTCGACGCCGCAGGGCTGCTCGAAAAAATTGACGATCACAAACTGATGGTGCCGCGTGGTGACCGCAGCGGTCAGGTCGTCGAACCGTACCTCACCGACCAGTGGTACGTGAAAACCGGGCCGCTGGCCAAACCCGCGATTGAGGCCGTCGAAGACGGCCGCATTAAATTCATTCCGGAGAACTGGTCGAAAACCTATTTCGAATGGATGCACAACATTCAGGACTGGTGCATAAGCCGCCAACTCTGGTGGGGGCATCGCATACCCGCCTGGTACGACAATGACGGCAACATCTTTGTCGGTCGCAGCGAAGCCGAAGTGCGGGAAAAACATGGCTTATCACCCGAAGTCGAGTTGGCGCAGGACGAAGACGTGCTCGACACCTGGTTCTCATCGGCATTGTGGCCCTTCTCCACACTCGGCTGGCCGCAGGAGCCGAACGATGTAAAAACCTTTTACCCCACCAGTGTGCTGGTAACCGGTTTTGACATCATTTTTTTCTGGGTCGCACGGATGATCATGATGGGCATGAAATTCGCGGGCGATGTGCCATTCCGCGAGGTCTATATACACGGGCTCATACGCGATCACGAAGGCCAGAAAATGTCGAAGTCCAAGGGCAATGTTCTGGATCCGCTGGACCTCATCGACGGTATTGAACTGGAACCGCTGGTGGCCAAGCGCACCACGGGACTGATGCAACCGCAGCTGGCGCCCAAAATTGAAAAATCTACCCGTACACAGTTTCCCAACGGCATTCCCGAGTTTGGCACCGACGCGCTGCGTTTTACCTTCGCTGCTCTTGCCAGCACCGGCCGGGACATTCGCTTTGACCTCGGACGGATCGAAGGCTACCGCAACTTCTGCAACAAAATCTGGAACGCGGCGCGCTTCGTGCTGATGAACACTGAGAACGCTGCTGTCGATACGGGCACTGCACATTTAGGTCTGCCCGATCGCTGGATACGTTCGCGTTTTGGCCGCACCGTTGCAGAGGTCACCAGACAAATAGAGCACTACCGGCTCGATCTGGCTGCCAAAGCGCTATATGAATTCACCTGGAACGAATACTGCGACTGGTACCTGGAACTGACCAAGCCTTTGCTGCAGGACGAGACCGCCGACGCGGATAGCCAGGCAGCCACGCGCGGTACGTTGATACTGATACTTGAATCGTTACTGCGTTGCCTGCACCCGATCGTTCCGTTTATCAGTGAAGAAATCTGGCAGCGGGTGGCGCCGGTAGCCGGAAGCAGCGCGCCGACCATCATGCTACAACCTTACCCGTCGGCAACGGATTTTCCGGTTGATGATGAAGCAGAAGCTGAACTCGAATGGCTTATGGGTTTCATCCTGGGCATCCGGCAGATTCGCGGCGAGATGGACATAGCGCCCGGCAAACGACTGCCGGTTGTTGTGCAGGATGCCGATCCCGCCGACAGTCAGCGCATCGAACAACACCGATTGTATTTACAAAACGTTGCACGCCTCGAGCGCATCGACACCCTTGACGCCGGTACGGAGCCGCCAACCTCGGCCACAGCACTGCTCGGCACAATGAAAATTCTGGTCCCTATGGCCGGGCTGGTGGACGTCGCCGCAGAGCGCGAACGGCTGTTCAAACAACGTGAGAAGGCCGCAGCCGAGCTGCAAAAAGTGACGGCCAAGCTTGGCAATGAAAACTTTGTCGCGCGGGCACCCGAAGACGTTGTCGCGAAGGAACAGGCGCGTCGCATAACCCTGGAAACGGAAATTGGTCAACTTGATGATCAACTTAACAAGTTAGGCGAGCTCAGCTAATTTGACGCGGGTCGCATCAATCGGCAATGGCCGGTAGTTCGAGCACCAACACCAGTGCGTCTTCACGGCCATCGACTGCGCGATAATACGACTTGCGAATCCCTAATCGTTCGAAGCCGGCTCGCTGGTAAAGACTTATTGCGGCATGATTGGACGGTCGCACTTCCAGAAACACGCGGACGATTCCGACCGAGCGTGCGTAATCCAGCAGGTGTTCCAGCAACTCATTGCCATAACCCTGATTCCGAAAGTCCGGGTCAACACAGAGGTTCAATATGTGGGCCTCGGCAGCGGCCGTTGACAAAATGGTGTAGCCGATCAGTTGGTCGTTGTACTCCAGCACGCTGGCAAGATAACCCGCCATCAAACAATCGGAAAAAATCTGCCGGCTCCAGGGAAAGTCATACGCTACGCCCTCAAGTTCCAGAACGTCATCGAGATCGGCAAACTGCATCTGGCGTATCACCGGCCTGAAATTTCCCGGCTGTGCGCTCATGTCGTTTTTGCCATCACATCCAGCGCCAACAGCAGATCCTCCCATGCTTTGGCCTTCTGTGACGAAGTGCGCAGCAGGTAAGCCGGGTGATAAGTGACCACCACCGGCACACCGCGGTACTCATAGGTCTGCCCGCGCAACTGCCCGAGGGGCTTGTCCACCTGCAACAATGTCTGAGCGGCGATGCGGCCCACAACCAGGATGACTTTGGGCTGCAACAATTCGATTTGTCGCTGCAGGTACGGTTGACACTGCGCAATTTCGGCCGGCTGCGGATCACGATTATTCGGCGGCCTGCACTTTAAAACATTGGCTATAAAAACCTGCTCACGGCGCAAGCCAATTGCCCGCAACATTTCATTAAGCAACTGCCCCGCCCTGCCTACGAAAGGTTCGCCCTGGCGATCCTCGTCGGCCCCCGGAGCCTCGCCCACAATCAGCCACTCAGCCCTGGTATTGCCGATACCGCAAACCGCCTGAGTACGCGTTTCGTGCAACGCGCACCGGGTGCAATTGCGAATAGCATTGTGGACGGTTTCCCAGTCACCGTCAGGACGTGCTGTCTCAGGATTGCTGATCTCGGCACCGCGGCCCAACGTCGCCGCCGCGGGCGCCTGCGACATGGTGTCAGACTGATCACTTGCGGTCGGCCGCTCATTTTCGCGCAATTGCCACAGGTCTATGCCCAGTTCGTGCAGCACACTGACTTGCCTGTCGGAAAGCCTTCCTGCCGGCATCATCAGTGCCCCGGTCGCTCACGGTCGCCAGCGGTTTCGCCAGAAGCGGCTACGCGCCGCGCCTCACGCCGACTTCTGCGCCATAAGCTGGTCACCGGGCCCGTCAGCGCATAGGTGTAGGCCAGTCCACACAGCACCAGCGGCGGGTTAATAAAAACCATGATCAGGATCAGCGGCACAGTCAGCGCATAACTGAAGGAGATCCTTTCTGTCATTTTGATTTCTTTAAAGCTGCTGTAGGTGAACTGGGAAACCATCAACGCACCCGCTGCAGCCGTCACCAGGAAAGCCAGCGCCAGCGTCCAACCGCCGGTCCAGCCGAGATCCGTGCCCAGCCATACCATCCCGATGATCAGTGAAGCGGCCGGCGGGCTGGGCAACCCCTGAAAGTAGGCCTTGTCCACTTTTCCATGAAAGGTATTGAACCGCGCCAGGCGCATAGCCGCGGCAACGGCATAGAAAAATGCTGCCAGCCAGCCAAGCTTGCCCCAGGCCCAGCCATACTCGGCGAGTCGCTCCAGGCCCCACTGATAGACCACTATTGCCGGTGCCAGACCGAAGGCAACCATGTCCGACAAGCTGTCGTATTCTTTGCCAAAATCGCTTTCCGTGTGGGTCAATCGCGCCAGACGACCGTCCATGCCGTCAAAGATCATGGCCACGTAGTGCGCGATACAGGCATAAACAAAATTGCCGTCAATGGCCGCGACTATGGAATAGAACCCGGCAAACAACGCCGCTGTCGTCATTAGATTGGGCAGCAGGTAAATACCGCGTCGACGCATGCGCGCCAACTTTTTGCGCTTCTTCAGGCTGTTCCCGCCGGTCGGTTGATGATCCATAAACTGCCATCGCTGCTAGCTGAAGGGCAAATTCTGCCACTTCGCCAAGCCGAATACACGCCCGGCTCTAGGTAAGCGGCCGCAGGGAGCGACTTGCCGGCCGCAAGCCGTTAGAATGGCTCGTTTTAAGTCATGTTAGCCCATCATGCGTCTATCCAACCTGCCATTGACCACCTTCAAAGAAGTCCCCGCGGATGCGGAGATTGCCAGCCATCAACTGATGTTGCGTGCCGGTCTGATTCGACGCCTCGCATCCGGCCTGTTCACATGGATGCCATTGGGCCTGCGGGTACTGCGCAAAGTGGAAGCAGTGGTCCGCGAAGAAATGAACAACAGCGGCGCTCACGAATTGCTGATGCCCGCAGTCCAACCTGCCGAATTGTGGGAAGAATCAGGTCGCTGGGATGTATACGGCCCACTGCTTTTACGCATGCGCGATCGTCATGAACGACAGTTCTGTTTCGGCCCAACCCACGAAGAAGTCATCACCGACATCGCCCGCCGCGAACTAAAAAGCTACAAGCAACTGCCGGTGAATTATTACCAGATTCAGACCAAGTTTCGCGATGAAATCAGACCGCGTTTCGGCCTGATGCGGGCACGTGAATTTCTGATGAAGGATGCCTATTCCTTTCACATTGATGAAGCATCTCTGCAGGCAACGTACGACACGATGGCCAAAGCGTATACGAGAATTTTTGAGCGCCTCGGTTTGTCCTTCAAATCAGTCGAGGCCGACAGCGGCGAAATTGGCGGTGCACAGTCGAGGGAGTTTCATGTGCTGGCGGATTCAGGTGAGGATGCTCTGGCCTATGCCGACAATGAAGACTTTGCCATGAACGTAGAACTCGCTCCGGCAGCGGCACCTGCAGGCGAACGTCCAGCCGCAGCGCGCGCCATGACCAAAGTTGCAACGCCCAATGCGCGCAGCATTGATCAGGTCTGTCAGCAACTGGCCGTCGATCCGCGCCAAACATTGAAAACATTGCTGGTGGAAGCCGATAGCGGCGCAGACAAAGCCGATCTGGTTGCGCTGGTGTTACGCGGTGACCACGCACTGAATCCGATCAAGGCCGGTAAACTTAAGGGCGTGGCCGATCCGCTGGTGCTGGCCAGCGCAGAGCGCATCGCGGAGGTAATGGGTGCGCAACCGGGCTCGGTGGGGCCTGTGGGCGCCAAAGTACGCGTTATTGCCGACCACAGCGCCGCCCACTGCGCCGACTTCGTCTGCGGCGCAAACGAGGATGGACATCACCTGACAGGCGTGAACTGGGGTCGCGACCTGCCCGACCCCGAAACGGCTGATATTCGCAGCGTCGTCGCGGGGGACTTGTCCCCGGGAGGCAACCCCATCGCCATCGCGCGCGGCATTGAGGTCGGCCACATTTTCCAGCTGGGCAATAAATACAGCGCCAGCATGAATGCTACCGTCGTTGACAGCAATGGTCGCGAGACCGCGATGCTGATGGGCTGCTACGGTATCGGCGTGTCCCGCATCGTGGCGGCTGCGATTGAACAGAATCACGACGAAAAAGGCATTATCTGGCCACCACCGCTGGCGCCTTTTGATGTTGCACTGCTCGCGCTGAACGGCAAAAAATCTGAAGAAGTTCGCAGTTCTGCCGACAAACTATATGAGACGCTGCAGGCGGCAGGCTACGACGTGCTGTACGACGATCGTGACGCACGGGTCGGAGTAATGTTTGCCGACGCTGATTTGCTCGGCATACCCCATCAGGTCGTTGTGGGCGAGCGCGGTCTGGCGAACGGAGTGGTCGAATACCGGAATCGTCGCAGCGGCGAATCCAGCGAGGTGGATATTGCGGAAATCGGAGCACACATCGCCACACAATCTGCTGGCTGATAGCAGCAGGGTCATTGCGGTTGCTCTGCTCTGCCTGATCTCTTGTTCTGCTGTTGCAGCGCCGGTTGACCCGGTGCTGCGCGAACGCCTGCGCGAAGCCATTGAGGACACTGTCAGTTTCGACGACAAATTTACCGCCACGGTCTGGCTGACCGACATGGCTTTGCGCCTGGAACAACGGGTTCCTGACAGCGATGAACGCCTCCGTATATTGCGCCATGTGCACGAAGAAGCGCAGCGCGCGAACTTGCACCCCGAACTGGTCCTGGCCGTAATTGATATCGAAAGCGCTTTTGATCGGTTTGCGATTTCGGTGGCAGGTGCGCGAGGACTGATGCAAGTCATGCCCTTCTGGCTAAACGAACTGAACCAGCCAGACGCGAATCTCTTCGATATACAGACCAATCTGCGCATAGGTTGCACCATCCTGCGCTATTATCTGGACATGGAAAACGGTGAACTTACACCGGCGCTTGCTCGCTACAATGGCAGTGTTGGCAAAACCTGGTATTCGGAGAAGGTACTGGGTCGCCTCAGCAGCCGGTGGTTCAAATCATGAGCGTGACGATTTATCACAACCCCCGATGTTCCAAGTCGCGCGCGACGCTAGCTTTATTGCAGGAGCGCGGCCTTAAGCCCACCGTGGTCGAGTACCTGGAAAACCCGCCGGATGAACAAACGTTGAAGGCCTTGCTCGAGCAGCTTGGATTGAGCGCGGTGGATCTAATGCGCACCGGCGAAGACGATTACAAATCCGCGCGCGAGCGCATTGACGTCATGAATAACGACAAACAAATATCATGGCTAAGCTGCCATCCGCGCGTAATTGAGCGCCCGATCGTGGTAACGCCCAAGGGCGCGCGTATCGGACGCCCGCCGGAAAACGTGCTGGATATCCTCTAGCGCCCATCGGGTGCCCACTCAAGCATGACAGACATACTAATTCTGTATTACTCGCGGTACGGCTCGACCGGCAAGCTGGCCGAACAAATCGCGCGCGGCGTCAACGCAGTGGACGGCTGTCAGGCGCGCCTGCGCACCGTGCCCGCTGTCAGCGCAGCGACTGAAGCCACCGATGCGCCGGTGCCGGACAGCGGCCCCCCTTACGCGAGCGCTGCGGATCTAACCGAATGCGACGGACTGATCCTTGGCAGCCCGACGCGCTTCGGTAATATGGCGGCAGCACTAAAGTACTTCCTCGATGGCACGGCCGGGGAATGGCTGTCAGGTGCGCTGGCCGGCAAACCAGCAGGCGTGTTTACCTCCACCAGCAGCCTGCATGGCGGACAGGAAAGCACACTACTCACCATGGCTGTACCACTGCTTCATCACGGCATGCTGCTGGTTGGCGTGCCGTATTCCGAACCGGCGTTGACGGAAACCACAACCGGCGGGACGCCCTACGGCGCGAGCCATCTGGCCCGTAAGCAGACCGACATCGAACTCAGTGACGCAGAGTGTCGTGTTGCCCGTGCCTTGGGCAAACGCGTGGCTGAAACGGCCCACAAGCTCAAGCGCACAGGCTGAATTGCCGATGAGCATGCGCGTGGTATATGCCGGACTTGCGGCCCTTTTAATTGCGCTGCCGTGGTGGCTGAACTCTGCCGCGCCCTCATGGGGCCTGACAGGTTCGGTTCTGGGTGGCGTTACGATACCCATGCTGTTGCTAATCGCAGTGCATAAGCAAATCCGCAACTGGTCGGGGATTACTGCGCTGTGCATGATTCCGTGCTCGGTTGTCGGCGTCATGGATGTGATCGCCAACCTGGACAACCCTTTGCAGGGACTGATTGTTGCCGTAATTGCCGTCACGGTATTTTTTGCCGCGCTGGATGCCGGACGGCGAATCGCAGCGGGCTAATCGGCCTGCGATTCAAGTACAGACTTGAGAAACGGCACGGTCAACTTGCGCTGCGCAGCGAGCGCCGCCTGATCGGCAACGTCGAGCAGTTCAAACAGTGCTGCAACCTCGCGCGTCGCCCGGCGCAATAAAAACGTCGCTGCCTCATGCGACAGCTCCAGCCCGCGCCATTTGGCACGCAATTGCAACGCTGACAGCAATTCCTCGTCGTCCAGAGAATTGAGTCGCCAGGTGGGGCCCGATGCAAGGCGTGATGCGAGATCACGCAACCTGAACTGCGCGTTGGCGGGCGCGCTCGATGCGCTGACGACCAGCCGCCCGTGACGCGCCTTGAGCTCTTCAAAAACCGTGAACAACGCGCGCTCCCATGCACTGTCGCCGGCAACGGCATCTATGTCGTCGACGCACAACAAATCCAGTTCGCCCATGCCTTCCAGCATCGCAGGCGTTCGCGCACTCGGCGCCTGGAGGGGTAAATACGCGCAGCGACCGTGCGCAGCATGCACGATTGCCTGCAACAAATGCGACCGGCCTGACCCGGCGTGACCCCAGACCCAATGCACCTGCTGTCCTGTTTCCGCAGCGACGTGCCGCAGGGCCGCTACGGCGGCCTGGTTCGGTCCGCTGTGATAGCTCTCAAAGCGCGCGAAGTCTGCCAGCCTGATATCAAGGGGTAACTGTTCCACCGTTGGCCTTTATCTGCGCGTCAAATAATCAGTCAGCCGCGCGCCGCCGCATCGCCATGCGGCTCCACGTCAGCACGTAGTCAAGGCCGCTGACCAGACTGACCACGAATACCGCGGCGCCGGTGGTCAATATACTCACTTCCGGAGGCCAGCCGTATATCTGCGCGGTCATTACAAAAAACAGATACAGCAGCGCCATCACCGTATTCAGCTTGCCCACTCTCGAAGGGTTTGGCTCCACCGGACCAATCAGAAATTCATAGGCGGTGGCGCCGGCGACAATAATCACATCGCGCCCGATTACCACGGCGAACAACCAGACTGGCACCAAACCGGTCCAGCTAAGCGAAGCGAATACCGATACGAACAACAATTTATCGGCCAACGGGTCAAGCAATCCGCCGATCCGACTCGTCCAGTGAAAGCGCCGCGCGAGAAAACCGTCCAGACCGTCTGATAACCCTGCCAGCACAATCAACACCAGCGCATGCAAATACCGGCTTTCGAGCAACAGCATGACGATGGGCACCACCAGCAAAATACGCAGTACGCAGATTGCGTTGGGGATATAGGACATACGCAGCCGCATTACCACACCCCGATTACTGACCGACCCACCTAAATGTCAGATCCGGCCTGCGCCCGCTGCCAACCACGCCGCTGGCCGGATCCTGATTGACGATGCGGGCCAGCAGACCGTCGCTCTCCAGCGTTCGACTGAGGCGCACCGTATCGCCGCGAACCACCAACTCGAACTCAACCCGATCATCATTCACGCCTGCCACCTCGGCACTCTGCAGAATACTGAGCGAACGGAAATACGCATTCAGCGCACCGAAGGCATCCAGACTGCGCACGTCGGCGACCACTACCCGCAGCGCTCCCGATGCATTGGCATAGGTCGCTAACCGCTGCGCCAGATACTCCGCGGCACGCGCCGGACCATCGGCGACACTGCCTTCCCAAGCCACCTGCTCGGTGCCGCTTGAGAACGTCCAGCGAACCCGCCGATCATCGGGAGACCCACTGCGAGCACGCCCGATCAGTGCAGCTTCCGCGCCGTAGCGCTGCGAAGCAACCAGCACCGGTTCGCGAAAATCCCCCCAGATATCCGAAAACGAAACGGTGGCCAGATCTTCGGCATCCACCAGCGGTAAGACTATGGGCAAGCCGCGGGCGTCGGCAGCAGTTAGCAACTGCTCGCGCAGGCTATCCGACTCCGTGGCTGCACCACGCCGACCGGACTCGGCATCGCCGGACAGTATCTGGCGGCTGCCGTTGCCCGCGTCCACCGCGTACCACACCGCGACCAGCGGCCGCTCCGCGCCCCATACAGGCTGTTGAGCGCTATCAAGGACGCGGCCTAACGCAGCACCGTCAAACTCCACACGCAGGCGATTGTCTGCGAGGCGGCTGTATTGTTGCACCAGACTTGCCGCGTCAGGCACCAGGCTGCGGCGCGCAGCCGGTGTACCCAGATTCGGCAAGCCGGTAACCTTGACCAGAACCTGCGATAGAGCTGCCTCAAAAGCCCGCTCCATAGTCTGATTACCGGATGGCAAATCCACTTCGGCGGAATAAACACTCGGCATGCGTACAGCCATGGCCGGCGTTGCAAAAACCAACAGACCAAGCAGCAGCGCACTGCCGGGTAACCATGCGCGTCCCAATCGCAACAAATGACTGGAAGTACAACCTGATACCAAGGTTGATAACAGGTTTGATACTAGGGCTGATAATAGAGCTGATAAAACGTTCATTGACACTCGTATGCGCTCACCGGGTCATTTATTATACGGCGCAGTCAGCAAGCATGCGCCTTCTCCATCATTGCCCTCCCGAAACCGTAACCGGCTGAATCGACCATGACCGAAAATAAAGCAGCTACCTACAAAGATGCCGGGGTCGATATCGACGCCGGGAACCGCCTGGTTGAGCGCATTAAACCACTGGTTAAAGCCACTGCGCGTGACGGCGTGCTGGGCAGTATTGGTGGTTTCGGCGGTTTATTTGAACTGCCGCAGGGCAAGTACCGGGAACCGGTGCTGGTCTCCGGCACGGACGGCGTCGGTACCAAGCTGCGCCTGGCTATTGATATGGGCAGGCACGACACCGTCGGTATCGATCTGGTCGCCATGTGCGTCAACGATATCGTGGTGCTGGGTGCCGAACCGCTGTTTTTTCTGGACTACTTTGGCTGCGGCAAACTGGATGAAGCCGCGGCAACCGAAGTCATCGGCGGCATCGCTGCCGGTTGCCGGCAAGCCGGCGCTGCGTTAATTGGCGGTGAAACTGCCGAAATGCCCGGCATGTATGCGGCTGATGACTACGATCTGGCAGGTTTTGCGGTCGGCGTGGTGGAAAAATCGCGGATTATTGACGGCAGTGGCATCCAGCCAGGCGACAAGATTATTGGCCTCGCTTCCTCCGGACCGCATTCCAACGGCTATTCGCTGATTCGCAAAATCGTTGCCGACAGCAATGCCGACCTCGGCATGCCACTGGACGACAGCACACTGGGTCAATTACTGCTCACACCAACGCGAATATACGTTAAGTCATTACTTCAACTTATTGATAATTATTCTGTAAATGCCATAGCACACATCACCGGCGGTGGCATCCCGGAAAATCTCGTGAGGGTGCTGCATGCCGGCATTGATGCCCATGTGAACACGGGGGCCTGGGAACGGCCGGCGATATTCGGGTGGCTGCAACAACAAGGCAACGTGGCCGAACCGGAAATGCTGCGCACCTTTAACTGCGGCATCGGCATGATGGTGGTCGTTCCGGCAGATGCCGCGGCAAAGGCTATAGAACTGCTGCAAAACGCTGGCGAGACAGCCACGGAGATCGGCGAAATCACGGCAGGCAGTGGTCGGGTTCACACCAGAGCGTGAACAGGCAGGACAAACTTCGGGTAGCCGTGCTGATTTCCGGCAGCGGCACCAATTTGCAGGCCATCATTGACGCCGTCGCCAAGGGCGATCTTGCGATCGACCTTGTATCGGTGCTTAGCGATAACCCGAGCGCCTATGGCCTGCAGCGCGCGGCAGCTGCTGGTATCGCAACGGACTGTATCGATTACGCTGCCTGGCCGGATCGGGCAGCCTACGATGCAGCGCTGAATAAGCGTCTCACCGAGCTAAATCCGCAGCTTATCGTGCTGGCGGGATATATGCGCATCATAGCCACCACGACAGTCAACCAATTTGCCGGCCGCATGATCAATGTCCATCCCTCGCTGCTGCCCGCATACCCGGGCTTGCACACCTATCGCCGCGCGCTGGATGCTAACGAAGCGTTCCACGGCACCACGGTGCACTTTGTTATCCCCGAACTGGATGCCGGACCCCCGTTCCTCCAGTACCGCGTGAAGATTCATGCAGATGAAACGGAACACAGCCTGCGAGAACGTGTCCAAGCCGGTGAGCACATTATTTATCCCAAAGGCATCGGATGGATTGCGGATGGCCGACTAGAATTGCGAAGCAACCAGATTTGGCTGGACACAAAGCCGCTGGCAGGGCCGATTGTTATCGACGAGGTCACGGTAAATTGAAGTCGCGTCTTGCCTTACTGCTCGCCATCACGTGTGCGATGGGGTTACCAGCCAGCGCGGGATCACCGGGAGACATCGACGGCAGCGCGGCGGTATCCCCGGCGGTTCCGATCGAGCGCTCGGCAACCGCGGCCGCAAGCGCCGCTATTCCTGGCTTCGTCATCGACTACAAAGTCCGCTTCATGGCCTTTGGCGGCGATGTGACTCTGTCTCTCCAGCAAACCGAAGCCAATAGTTACCGCGTTTCGGCGGTCACCAAGGCGCGCGGCCTGACCAAACTGCTGATGGGCAATGAACTTTTTGAGCAGGCTGAGTTTGGCTATGCGGATAACCGGATTGTCCCGCTGCGCTATGAACTGGACTCGGGCAAAAAGTCCGGCGAAGACACCGGTGAAATAGCTTTCGACTGGAACGCCAATACCGCCGCCAGTATCCACGAAGGCAATGCCGCGACGCTGGAACTGGGCCCGGACATATACGACCGCCTCAGCGCCGACATCGTGGTCATCATGGACCTGAGCAATGGGCGCGTGCCCCGCACATTATCGATCGCCGAAAAGAATGCGATCCGTGAATACACGTTCACACCGCAAGGTGACGAGACGATTGAAACGCCGGCCGGAACATTTGATACGGTTCGCTATCTGCGTCATCGTGACGGCTCCAGCCGCAGCACGCTGATCTGGTATGCCCGCAATGCGGGTTACCTGCCCGTGCGCATTGAACAGCTGAAAGACGGCAAAACCGCCGTCACGTCGGTCGCCAAAAGCGTCGTCATCAACCCGTCGGACAGTTAATCCGGTTTAGCCTGGCAGCTCTCAGGCTTTGGGCAGCGTGACGCCCGTCTGTCCCTGATATTTCCCGGCGCGGTCGGCGTACGATGTTTCACACACTTCGTCCGACTCAAAAAACAGCATTTGCGCCACGCCTTCATTGGCATATATGCGGGCCGGCAACGGCGTGGTATTTGAAAACTCCAGGGTAACGTGGCCCTCCCACTCCGGCTCAAGTGGCGTGACATTCACAATAATGCCGCACCGCGCGTAGGTAGACTTGCCCAGACAGATTGTCAGCACGTTGCGCGGTATCCGAAAATATTCCACCGTGCGCGCAAGGGCAAAAGAATTCGGCGGGATAATGCAAACGTCCCTGCTGATATCAACAAAACTGTTTTCGTCGAAAGCCTTGGGGTCTACCACCGCCGAATTAATGTTGGTAAACACTTTAAAGTCTGCGGCGCAGCGCACATCATAGCCATAGCTTGAAGTGCCAAACGAAACAATACGCTCACCACCATGGTCGCGAACCTGCCCCGGTTCAAACGGTTCGATCATGCCGTGATCTTTCGCCATGCGTCGAATCCAGCGATCCGATTTAATCGTCATACGTGCTTACCTTTCACTTTTTTCTACTTTGATACCACCGAACGCGGCCTTATAGTCGCGCGGCCGCTGGGCAAGCAGTGCCACCGTGGTCAGCGCAATATTCCTGAAGGCCAACCCCTGTGGTGATTCCGGGTCTGCAGCAACGGTGGGTCGGCCACGATCCGCTTCCTCGCGAATACGAATATCCAGCGGCAGCTGCCCCAGCAAAGCCATTCCGTGCTGTTCCGCGGTGGCAACACCACCGCCATGCCCGAACAATGCGGTCACTTCGCCGCAACCCGGACACACAAAGCTGCTCATGTTTTCAACCAGACCCAATACCGGGATTTTCACCTTGGCGAACATTTGCATACCGCGCACCGCATCCGCCAAAGCAATATCCTGCGGCGTTGTAACGATCACGGCACCGCTAACCGGCACTTTTTGAGCCAGGGTCAACTGTATATCGCCCGTGCCCGGCGGCATATCCACGATCAGGTAATCGAGATCACGCCAATTGGTCTGGAACAGCAACTGGTTCAGCGCCTGGGTCACCATCGGCCCGCGCCACACCATCGGCTGATCGGTATCCACTATGCAGCCGATGGACATCATTTGCAGACCCAGCGCTTCGATAGGCTCGAAAGTCTTGCCGTCCTTGCTAACCGGTTGCTGGCCGGCAACGCCCAACATGATCGGCTGGCTGGGACCGTAAATATCGGCATCCAGGATACCCACGCGGGCACCCTCGTGCTGCAGTGCCAGCGCAATATTGACGGCCACAGTTGACTTACCGACCCCACCCTTGGCAGATGAAACAGCAATGATGTTCTTAATGCCATCAAGCGGCGATAGGGTGCCCTGCACCGCATGCCGCCGCACAACAGACTCGACCACCAGCTTCACAGCACCGCTGCCACCCGCGTTTTGCCACGCCTGCTGCAGATTCTGCTGCAGACGCTGTTGCGAAGCCGCCACAGGGTAACCCAGCTTCAGGCGCACCTGCGGTGGGCCATCCGAGCCTGGCTCGCCCGCGGCGCCGGCCTCAGCAAAGCTCTGAGCGAGGCCCTGCTGAGCCCATGGGAACTGCGCCTCATTCAGCGCGATTTCAAGTTGATTTTGTAAAGTCCCAGCCATTTTCGTGACGTATTTAACAGTATCCGGAGGCCCCAAAGCGCGACATTGTACATCAAGCAATCCGCGGCTCCGTGCCCGGATTCTGGAACGGGCGCACGTTATGTGAGCGTGTAATTGCATACCCTTTAAAACAGGGCTTGGTGTGCAAGCGCAGGTGGACGCGCGGCATCACACGATGGAAATCAGGACAATCTGAATACAAGATGAAATTCTTGACGGCAATGAAAGCTGAACGGTGCGTTTCGCAACTGCTTGCGGAACCGGATGCCAATACACCAACAGCACAAAAAGCACTGAACAGCCTCAAGAACAGCGGCAAGGCGGCCATACCCATTCTTATCGATGCCCTGGCCAGCGCTGATCGTTACCAGACCGTAGGCATCGTTGATGCCCTGACCGCGCAGGT
The DNA here is from genome assembly GCA_030426355.1 of Gammaproteobacteria bacterium. Classification (GTDB taxonomy): domain Bacteria; phylum Pseudomonadota; class Gammaproteobacteria; order Steroidobacterales. Next base: position 435,680 of record JAUHYQ010000002.1, on the reverse strand, counting down.
CAGCGAGCAAAATTTCAAGACAGTGGCACAAGGCCTTTGTCACCCCAACGAGCGTTGTGTTGCCGGTGTCGCATGGGCGCTGTCGTCATCAAAAGACTACAACATAAATTTGCTGCCTGAGCTGCTGCAAATGGAGAACATTTCCACGCACTCGGTACTCGACATCATGCGTGCGCATCTCGATCAACTCAACGTGCGCAAACTGCTGCAAATCGCTTATCAACTCCAGCCGCGTGAAAAAGCGGCGGTATTTAAAATGATTGGTGAGCGCGCCACGCAAGACCTCATCCCGGACCTGATTTCGCGCACCGGGGGCAAAGACAACGCTGCACGCGTACACATACTCGACATACTCTCAGGCTTTCAGACACCCGAAGTGCTGACCACCATCCAGGCATTGCTGGAGGATCCGAACCGTCAGGTGCGCGGCGCAGCGCTGGATGCACTGTCGCAGTTCAAGAGCGGTCATGACATTGCCCGCATCTGCCGCTTGCTCATGGACCCCGATCTGGACGTGCAGGGCAAGGCCGTTGACCTGGTCGTTCGTCTGCGCCACCCCGACACGTTCAGGTATTTGGTTGAAGTACTGCAGGACGAATCTGAGTTCACACGGCGTGCTGCCGTTGAAGTACTGAATGAACTGGCGGAGCCTTCAAGCATTAAGTATCTGCTTACCGCTATCGGCGATGGCGACTGGTGGGTCCGGTCACGAGCCTGCGATGCGCTTGCGACCATCGGCGGCGAGAAAGTACTGAACGCCGTCATGGAACTGATCAGCGACAAAGACGAAAACATCCGTCGCTCGGCTATTGAAATCCTGAATCAGACCAAGGACGAACGCGCGGTCAAACAGCTAATAACAGCCACACGCGACAACGACTGGTGGGTCAGCGAACGCGCGGTCGATGCACTGGCTGAAATCGGTAGCAAGGAAGCCCTGCCCCGCCTCAAGGAAATGCTTGGCGGGAACCCTAAAGCGGTGCCCAGCGTATTACGCGCACTCGCAAAGCTCGGCGATGCGAGCATGATCAGCGAAATAATGAGCATGCTGCAACGACCGGAGCCCGACATCATAGTGGCCACTTTGCAGGCTCTGGCCTCGCTGACAAATAATGCCAACGCCGAGACGGTAAAAGCCACCATCGAGCCCCTGCAGACCGTTAGCAACTCGGCGGTGGCCAATGCAGCACGTGACGCCATTGAGAAAATCGCAGCCCGCTACTCCGACTCGCAGATTATCGGCGACAAAAAAGCGCAGGCCATGGCAGAGCCAGCTCACACGATGCTGATCGATGATTCTGAGATGAAGAAAATCGCGGCCAGCATGGCACCGGCTCCGGCGGCTCAGCAACTTGACATCAGCACGCTGGTTCCGGGCGACGTCATCGAAAACCGCTACAAGTATGTGGAGAAGATCGGCAAGGGTGCGTTTGGCACGGTGCTGCTCGTTGAAGATACCGTCGTAGACGAACGGCTGATCCTGAAGTTCCTCAACCCGAATGTCGCCGGCGACGAGGAAATGCTACAGCGCTTTGTGCATGAGCTGCGTTTCTCCCGCAAGATCACGCATAAAAATGTGATCCGAATTTATGACTTCCTGAATTTGTCAGGCAGCTACGCAATTTCGATGGAATTCTTCCCGTCGCATACGCTGGGCGCGGAAGTGGCCGGGCACAAGCCGTTGCCCGCGGAAAAAGCCGCCGGCTGGGCTCGCGATATTGCGACCGGAATGTCGGTTGCACACCAGGTGGGCATCATTCACCGCGATCTCAAACCCGCCAACCTCCTGATCAATGACGAAGGCCTGCTAAAGATCGTGGACTTCGGCGTGGCGGCAGCAGCCGGTGGCGGCGATACCAACCTGACCAAGACCGGCTATGTTATCGGCTCGCCCAAATACATGGCCCCGGAGCAAATTCTGGGCAAAAAGGTTGATCATCGTGCCGACATCTACAGCCTTGGCGTGATTTTCTACGAAATGCTGACCGGCACGCCGCCCTACACCAAAGGCGACCACATGGCCGTGATGTATCAGCACGTGCAGGGCAAATGCGCCCGCGTAGACGAAGCCAATCCCGCAGTCAGCAAACAACTGGCCGAAGTCGTTCACCGGGCCATGGCAATCGACAAAATGAAACGGTTCGATTCGATGGATGACATGAGTCGCGCCATCGCTAACGCAATTGAGGCCGGATAGCCGCATGGCACGCATAGACGCATTCCTGAAGCTGGGACTTACGCAGAACTGCTCGGACATACATCTGGCAGTCGGCGTGCCGCCGATGCTGCGTATGCACGGTGACCTGCTGCCCATCAAGTTCCGCAATCTGGGCGCGCAGGAAATGGAAAGCTATGTCGATGAGATCATGACCGACATGCAGAAGCAGCGCTTCGCGAACGGCGAGGACGTAGATTTCTCATATGTGTCTGAAGACAATGCGCGCTATCGCGTCAACCTGTACCGCAAAGCAACCGGTGTAGGAGCAACTTTCCGCTTTATTCCCACCACTGTCCCGACATTAGAGAGTCTCAATTTGCCGGCGGCAGTGCGCAAAGTATGCGACAACCATCAGGGCATGGTGCTGGTGACAGGCTCTACGGGAACGGGTAAATCGACCACGCTTGCAGCCATGATCGATTATCTTAATCGGCATAGAAACCTGAACATTATCAGCCTCGAAGACCCTATTGAATTTGTGCACCAAAGCCAGAAAGCACAGATCATTCAGCGCGAACTTGGCACCCATCTAACCAGCTTCTCAGACGGCATCCGCTCGGCTTTGCGTGAAGACCCCGACGTTATTCTGGTGGGTGAAATGCGTGATGCCGAAACCATCAGCATGGCCATGACAGCGGCCGAAACGGGACACCTGGTTTTCGGCACACTGCATACCACGGGCGCGGTAAAAACCATTGACCGCATTATTGATGCGTTGCCAAGCGATCAGCGGGAGCAAAGCAAAGCTTTTCTTGCGCAAAGCCTGAAAGCGGTGCTTACCCAGAACCTGATAAAGACCCCCGACGGGAAGGGGCGTCGCGCCTGTCTGGAAATCATGATCATGACCCGTGCCATTGCAAACCTGATTCAAAGTGACCAGACCCATCAGGTACCCAGCCAGCTGCAGACCGGCGCCGATGTCGGAATGCAGCTTATGGATCAGGCCTTACTTGAGGCGGTGCAGGCCAAAGAGGCGGATCCCGATGATGCCTTCCGCTTCGCGTCGGATAAATCCATTTTTCAGAAATTTGTGACCGACACAACTATTCTGCAGCGGATAGACCTGCAACAGGAAACGAGTTAATTCATGGCCGAGATAAATAACTATCTGCAGATGCTTGTGGAACGCAAGGGCTCGGACCTGCACGTTATTGCCGGCTTGCCGCCCCGTATGCGTGTGTTCGGCGACCTCGACATCTTTGAGAAGGAGCCCGTCTCACAAAGCCGCGCCGAAAACCTGTTACGCGAAATAATGCCGCCGAAAGCGCTGGAAGAATTCAACCGGCATGAGTCGGCTGACTTTGCCTACAATCTCGAAGGGGTGGCGCGTTTCCGCGTCAACATCATGCGCCATCTTGGCGGCATGGGCGGGGTATTTCGCGCAATACCACGCGTCGCAAAGTCGCTGCAGGATCTGAACATGCCGCCGGCCCTGAAATCACTGTGCCGGCAAACACAAGGGCTCATTCTGGTCACCGGGAAAACCGGGTCGGGAAAATCAACCACCCTCGCGGCCATGATCAACGAAATCAATAGCAATCTCAAAGGTCATATTCTGACCATTGAGGATCCCATTGAGTTCGTGCATGAACGCAATTTGTGCCTGATTAGCCAGCGCGAAGTTGGCGATCACTGCCAGAGTTTTGCCGACGCACTGCACTCAGCCCTGCGCGAAGACCCCGACGTCATTCTCGTCGGCGAAATGCGCGATCTTGAGACGATCAGTATCGCGGTAACGGCCGCCGAGATGGGAATTCTCGTGATGGGAACCCTTCACACCAATGGCGCGGCGCAAACTGTTGACCGTATCGTGAATGTGTTCCCCACCGACAAACAGCCGCACGTTCGCACCATGCTTTCCACGTCGCTCAAAGGAGTGGTCTCGCAGCAGCTGGTGCCGCGCAAGGAAGGTGATGGACTGGCTGCAGCGCTTGAAATCCTCATGAATACGCCGGCAACTGCAAACCTCATCCGGCAAGGCAAACTCGACCAACTGGAAACCGCTATGCAGTCGGGCCGCAAGACGGGCATGTGCACCATGGACAGGGCCCTCAGCGACATGTTTGACCGCGGCGTTATAACGGGTCGCACGGCCTATGACTATGCCAACGACAAAGAAAAATTCCGCCAGCATCGGGATATCGCAATTTAGCGTCTTTAAGACTTAGGTTCCCCCGGGAGTTACTGTAAACTTGCGACCCATGTCGCAAAGCCCCCGCAAACTTCTGGTCACCAGCGCCCTGCCCTACGCCAATGGCCCCATTCACATTGGCCATTTGGTGGAATACCTGCAAACCGACATCTGGGTACGGTTTCAGAAACTAACCGGTCAGGACTGCCTGTATATATGTGCCAGTGATGCCCATGGCACGCCCATCATGTTGCGTGCGCGGCAAGAAAATATCGATCCGGAAATACTGGTTGAAAACTTCCGCCATGAACATCAAAAGGATTTTGCTGATTTCCATATAGCCTTCGATAACTATCACTCGACACATTCGGAAGAAAACCGTGAGCTAGTGGAAGACATTTTCGCCAAACTCGATAGCAAGAATCTGATTGAGCGCCGCACGATTGAACAGGCTTACGATGAATCCGCCGGCATGTTTTTACCGGACCGATTCCTGAAGGGCACCTGCCCGAAGTGCGGGGCCCGCGACCAGTACGGCGATAATTGCGAGGCGTGTGGCGCCACTTATTCAACCAGCGAACTCGTGGATCCCCGTTCCATCCTCAGTGATACTGCACCGGTATTGCGCGAGTCCGAGCACCTGTTTTTCCGCCTCGGCGAGTTCGAGCCCATGCTGAGGGACTGGATCCAGGGCGACGCGGTGGATGACTCGGTGGGTCGCAAACTGCAGGAATGGTTCGACGCTGGGCTGCAAGACTGGGACATATCGCGCGATGCGCCCTACTTCGGTTTCAGGATTCCTGGCACAGACAACAAATACTTTTATGTCTGGCTGGATGCTCCGGTAGGTTACATGGCGAGCTTCAAGAATCTGTGTCAACGGCGTGACGATCTGCTGTTCGACGACTATTTCGGGGCTGACTCTGAAGCAGAGCTCTACCACTTTATCGGTAAGGACATCGTGTATTTTCACACGCTGTTCTGGCCGGCCGTGCTGGAAGGTGCGGGCTATCGCAAGCCGACGCAGGTATTTGCCCACGGCTTCCTGACGGTTAACGGACAGAAGATGTCCAAGTCCCGCGGCACTTTCGTGTCTGCGCGCTGTTATCTGAACAATCTGAACGCTGAGTGCCTGCGTTACTACTACGCGGTAAAACTCAGTGCGGGTATCGAAGACATCGACCTGAACCTGGAAGACTTTGTCGCACGCGTCAATTCAGACCTGGTTGGCAAGCTGGTCAATATCGCCAGTCGGTGCGCGGGGTTCATAGACAAAGGTTTCGAGGGGCAACTCGCCGACACGCTCGAGCGCCCGGAGCTGTATGATGAATTTGTTGCGGCGGGCGATGTCATCGCCAAACGCTATAACGACAGAAACTACTCCCACGCAGTGAGGGAAATCATGGCGCTGGCAGATCTAGCCAACCAATATATAGACGAGCGCAAACCCTGGGTGTTGGCCAAAGAAGGTAAAACCACCGAGGTACAGGCCACGTGCACACAAGGGCTGAATCTGTTCAGAGTACTGATGACTTACCTGACACCGGTGCTGCCGGAAATGGCGGCCAAGGTAGCCGAATTTTTGCAGGTTGAGACACGCCACTGGGATGACCGGCGTACACCGTTGCTGGGTTGTCGCATCGGCAAATTTGCACCGCTACTGCAGCGGATAGACCCGAAACAGGTCGACAATATGATTGCCCAGTCACTGGAAGGCAGTTAGCAGGAAGTTGTTCGCGAGAATCGCACATGACCGATCTGATACTGATCATTCTGGCCACCGTTCTCGTCAATAATTTTGTGCTTACCAAATTCCTGGGGCTGTGCCCGTTCCTGGGCGCAAGCAGCCGCCTTGAAACTGCCACCGGCATGGCGCTCGCAACCACTTTTGTACTGACGCTGGCATCGGGCCTGAGTTACCTGGTAAACGCGTACCTGCTCGTGCCCACCGGCACGGAATATCTGCGATTGCTGGCCTTTATTCTGATTATCGCCGGATCTGTGCAGCTCGCGGAACTGATCATCCGCCGGAGCAGCCCGCTGCTGCATCAGATACTGGGCATTTTCTTGCCACTGATCACCACCAACTGTGCCGTATTGGGTATTGCGCTGCTCAATGTGCAACAAAGCAACAGCCTGGCAGAAGCACTTGCCTATGGTTTAGGCGGTGGTCTCGGCTTCAGCCTGGTGATCGCGCTGTTTGCCGGGCTGAGGGAACGAACCGAAGCATCCGACGTTCCCGAGAATTTTCGCGGCCCGGCCGTCTCGTTGGTCACGGCAGCCTTCATGGCGATGGCTTTCATGGGCTTTGCCGGTATGGTGCGAGGATAAATTGATAGCAGCCGCATTAATCATGGCCGGGATTGCATTGGCCATCGGGATTGGTCTGGCGATCACCGGTCGTCGCTTGTCGCAAAATCCGGACACGCCCCTGGAGAAACTTAATGCGCTGTTGCCACAAACTCAGTGCGCGCAGTGCGGTTATCCCGGTTGTCGACCTTATGCCGAGGCCATCTTGTCCGGCGAAGCAGATATCAACCAGTGCCCGCCCGGCGGTGACGCCACGGTGACTGCAATCGCGAAACTGCTAGGCAAAAGCGCTGCCGCAGTGAACCCGGCATACGGCGCATATCAACCGGGTCGAACGGCAGTGATTGATGAAGCGGCCTGCATCGGCTGCACACTGTGCATTGATGCGTGTCCGGTGGACGCCATCATCGGCGCACATCGCTATACGCACACCGTGATTCGCAGCGAGTGCACTGGTTGCGAACTGTGTATATCGCCCTGTCCGGTGGATTGCATCGACATGGTTCCGTTGAACACGGCAGCACGCGCCGCGTGACAACATGAGCGTTCCCGTCATAACGATCGCAGCGCCTGACTGGGGCATCCGATTTGGCCACGATGCGCAACGGCACCCGGACCTGATGCTACAGACAGCACGGTTACCCGACCGAGTCAGAATTCCGCTGCAGCAGCACATCGGCAGCGAGGCTCGGCCACTGGTGCAAGAAGGCGACCGCGTACTCGCCGGTCAGCCGGTTGGTCGTATGGATGTGAATCGTCTCGGTGCGCACGTACATGCTTCACTTTCAGGCCACGTCACTAGGGTCGGCACTGCTTTGGTGCCGGGGCGTCGCAACGGGTTGGCGGTGGACATTCAGTCCGACGGTCTGGATGAACGCTGGCCCGGTTTCGCACCCCACTCGCAGCCGCTCAGGTTATCCACTGCAGCGCTGCGCAAAGCTGTGTTGGATGGCGGCATCGTGGGGCTTGGTGGAGCAACTTTTCCCGCGGGCATAAAACTCAACCGGGGCGGCGGCGTCGCTACGTTAATCCTGAACGGAGCCGAATGCGAACCGGTGATTCGCTGCGACGATGCGTTGATGTGTCACTACACGGAGGAGATGCTGCTCGGCGCTCAAATCATGCTGCGCATACTTGAAGCTGACAGCTGCATCATCGCGATAAAGCAGGACATGAGTTCGGCAATAAGCCGTGTCACGACCTCCCTCACGCAACTCGCGGATGATCGATTTCAAATTGCGCTGGTGCCGCCCGTGTACCCGATTGGCGGTGAAGCTCAGCTCATTCAACTGGTAACCGGTCGGGAAATACCGTCCGGGGGCCTTCCCTGGGACAGTGGCGCGATCTGCCAGAATGTCGCCACTGCGGCAGCCATCGCAACGTTGCTCACAAAGGGTGAACCCATGCTGAGCCGCATCGTGACGGTCACCGGCGACGGTGTAGCAGCGCCGGCAAACTTCGTCGCGCGCATTGGTACTTCAATTGAATCACTGATTAATGCGGCCGGCGGCTATACGCAGCAAAGCGCTGGCAAACTGATGATGGGCGGGCCGATGATGGGTGTGGAACTTGCCAGCAACCAGTTACCCGTGACCAAAGCTACTAACTGTATCTACGTTCCTGGCAACCAGGAGCTGACGCAAAAAAGCGATGCGGTCGCCTGCATACGCTGTGGTGACTGCGCCGCGGTTTGCCCTGCCGACCTGATGCCACAGTTGCTTTTGCAGGCACAGGCAACCAGCGATTTCGATCGTTTAGAGCAGTTCGGGCTGTCCGACTGCATCGAATGCGGCTGCTGCGACTACGTTTGCCCCAGCCGAATTCCACTTACGCGGCAATTTATCCATGCCAAACAGCAGCGATGGCAGATTGCGTTGGAAAAACGTCGTGCCAGTAAAGCCAGCGCGCGCATAACAGCGCGTGATGCGCGCAAACAGCGCGAAGCGCTTGAGCTCGAGCAGGCCTTGGAACAGCAAACCCATAACGTAACCACTGCGGCAGGTGCCCGGTCGGCACTGGAGGCGTTATTAGAGCGCACCGGCGCGGATAACAGCGATGACCAATCATGAATTCCGGGACTGCGCCTTTTTGGTTGGGTGAGAATAACGTTCCGTTAGTAATGCGACGGGTGGTGCTTGCGCTGTTACCCGTCACGCTGTGCACAACTTTTTATTTCGGTTTCGGCATGTTGCTGAACGTGGGGTTACTGGTGGCATTTTGCCTGGTCACGGAAGCCGCTCTGGTCCGGATGCGAGGTCGCAACGTCAGGCAGGCACTGACCGATGGCAGTGCACTGGTTACCGCTCTTTTGCTCGCCCTGGCATTGCCGCCCGCGATGTCGTGGTGGACCTTACTGATAGCGGCTCTGTTCGCGATCGGGCTGGCCAAACACGTTTACGGCGGACTGGGACAAAACCCATTTAACCCGGCCATGGTCGGCTATGTCACGGTCTTGGTCGCCTTTCCTGAACAGGCTGCAGTCTGGCCCGGGCTCACACCGGCGATCGACGCAGTATCCGGTGCAACACCGCTGGACAGCATTAAAATGCAATTGGGGCAGATGCGCACTATGGCGGAAATCACCGCCCAGGCTGACTTCGGTATGCTGGCGGGCCGCGGCTGGGAATGGATCAATCTGAGTGCGCTGGCCGGTGGCATCTGGCTGATGCGCAAGCAAGTAATCAGCTGGCACGTTCCGGGGGCGATGCTCGCCACACTGGCTGCGTTGTATTTTGTGTTTTACGCCTTCTCCCCCGCGACCCACCCCTCGCCGATCCTCGGCTTGCTCAGCGGCGGCACTATGCTGGCAGCATTTTTTGTCGCCACCGATCCGGTTTCCGGTGCCGCCAGCAACAGCGGCAAAATCGTGTTCGGAATGGGCGTAGCGGTTCTGTGCTTTGCCATGCGCAAGTGGGGTGCCTACCCGGACGGCATCGGCTTCGCCGTGCTCATTATGAACATGGCTGTCCCGCTAATAGACCGCTTGACGGTGCCGCGCATCTACGGCCACAAAAAGGGGCCACGTATATGATCCGCAGCGTCGTCTACCTCGTATTGGCCGCGGTACTGGCCACGCTGATTGTTGTCCTGGCGGAACAATCCACGCGCGAGCAACGAGAATTTAACAACGCTGTATATGCAGCCCGGATGCTAGGCGAAGTGTTGCCCGCGGGCGAATACGATCAGACTCCCGGCCTGCAGGTTATTTTGCTTCACGATGAAGAATTGCTTGGCAGTATCGACCCGCTGCCGGCTTACCCCGTTTATCGCGACGGGACGTTTTTCGCTATCGTGATGAGCGTTGTTGCCAATGACGGTTACGTGGGCCCGATCGGTTTGCTGGTGGGAATATCGAAGGACGGTCATGTGCTGGGAGTGCGCGCCACCAGTCACCGCGAAACGCCGGGCCTCGGGGACAAAATTGAAGCGCAAAAATCCGACTGGATATTGCAGTTTCAGGAAACGGGCTCTGCGCCAACCCGCACCTGGCGCCTCACTCGGGATGGCGGCGACTTCGATCACATCAGCGGTGCCACCATCACCAGCAGGGCCGTTACCCGGGCAGTCGGGCGGTCGCTGGAATACTTTGCTGCTAACCGCAACCAGCTGATCGCATTGCCGCCCGACTAGCGCGTGTAAAACTCGTGACTAAAACGCACCAGCAGCACGCGGTCACTGCCCATCGGTCGAATGTCGAAATCAAAGTTAACGGTTTCCCGGTTCTCCACGGTAACGACACCAATCTGGTAAATGCTTATACCGTCCTGAATTTCCCGCAGCTCGACACTCTTGCTTTGGCCGGTCAGGTTGGCTGCCGACAGTGAAACAGCCGTTTTTACCGGTTGATCCATTCCCGGTTCATCCGACTTTTTCAGCACCACCAGATTGATCAAACCAACGTCTTCGCTGCGGGTTATCCCGTAGCTGGTGGCAATTTCAGGCGTCAGCCCGTCACTATTCATTGCATTGACATGCACCACGTACTCGCCAAACTCAGCATAACTGGTGGTGGCGTTAAGACGCTTGCGCCCGTCATTCCCGGATGCCGGGGTTTCAACTGAATCGCAACCCGATAAAATCACCGCCACCAGACTCCCGGCTATCCAAAAAGCGACTTTCCCTGGATTCATGTTCATCATCTCGTCTCCCGGTTTTCAATTCTCGGCATAGGCAGCCGGACCTACTTCCTTATACAACTCATGCCATCGACGCGCCTCAATATAGTCCAGCAACGTCTCGGACTGTCCTTCCAGTTCAGATATGCGGGCCTTAATCACGTCACCAATGCTGATCAGCCCCAGAACATGGCCGTTGTCGACAACCGGCAAATGGCGAATACGGCGCTCACTCATGCACCCCATAACGCTCATCATATTGTCATCGGGGTCGGCAACAATGACGTTAGTGGTCATCAGCTCCGCAGCCGGGCTATCCAGCACCGCTGACCCGCTTTCAGCAAGACCGCGGACTACGTCGCGCTCCGACAACACACCCGCGATATTTCCCGCGGCGTCCAGCACCAGCGCGCTACCGATTCGATGCTCCTTAAGCATGGCGACGACATCCCGGACAAGCGTCCCCGGCGTCACAGCATGCACATGGCCACCTTTTTCTTCCAGAATGGTTCGCGCCGTAACGCGATAAACCCACTCACGGGCGTGAATGACTCTGACCCAGTTATTGAGTAACTCGGTCGCATAGGCCTGCAGTTCAGAGCGGCCGCCCAGCTTTTCAAACAGTCGGCCTAAAAAGCCGAGTCGCGGGACAAAATCAAAGTAAACGCGAATAAGAATCGTTCCCGCATCTTCAACCAGACTGCAGGTATAGCGCAATTGCGAACTTGCGACCGGAAAATCACCTGAAATTGCTACGCTGTAAAGCCGCCCAGCCTCCCAGCCCACGCACTCTTCGGTCCAACTACGGCCGTCCCGACCGTACAAGCGCCGCCGCAGCCCCAACTCACTGCCACCCAGCACTTCGGCACGTTGCGCCGCCGGCGACAAACCCGCCTCACTGGCAAGATCGGACACGATGCTCCACACCATGCCTTTGTTAGCCTTCACCCGACGCCGCACTTCTACAACCGCCATGCCTGCCTCCGCAGCCCGACTTCGCCCATCCTACTACCTAAAATGCGTGCCTTACGAAGCGCCTTTGCCGCTTGACACTATCGGGTGCCAAAATCCACCCACGGCACACTTTATAGCATTATGTTTTGTATGGGGTTTTAGCCGAAAATTCACCATTGACCGCTGGCTTGTAAGACCTTCGGCCATACAGTAATATCGCGCCCGGCGAACGGTTCGCAAACACAACGGGATAAACATATTTTTACTGCCAATCAGATCAGTGCAATCAGCTCTGGTCGGGGCGGAGCCTTGCTGGTATAGGCCTGTTTTAGCGCCCGGAATTTGACTCAAAGAGGTTGGAACGCATGTTCAATAGATTGTGTACGCCATTGATAGCGGCGATCTGTATTTCGCTGGCTGCCTTTGCTGTAGCACCCGAGGCGTACGCCGCATGGGATCTCGATATGCCTATAGGCAAATCAACCCTGGCGGATGAAATAATGGGGCTGCATCACCTCATTCTTATCGTCTGCACAGTTATCTGTATCGGTGTTTTCGGTTTCGCTTTTTATACCTTCCTTACGTGCCGTCGTTCCAAAGGAGCGAAAGCGGCAAGCTTCTCGCACAGCACGCGCGCCGAAATTATCTGGACAATCATTCCGACGGTGATCCTGATCGCCATGGCAATACCCTCCGCCCGCACTATCCTGAAAATTGAAGACACCAGTGGCGCGGACATAAGCATCAAAATTACGGGTTACCAGTGGAAGTGGAGCTACGACTACCTCGATGAGGACATGTTTTTTTACAGCTCCATTGACGCCGCCAGCAGTGCTGCAGCCCAAAAGAATTCCGGCATCGACCCGGCAACCGTGAAAAACTATTTGCGCAATGTTGATAAACCCATGGTGGTTCCGGTTAACAAGAAAATTCGCATATTGCTGACCGCCAACGATGTCATTCACTCGTGGTGGGTGCCCGAGCTGTACGTGAAGAAAGACGCCAATCCGGGCTTTATTAATGAGGCATGGTTCGAAGCCAAGGAAACAGGCATTTATCGCGGCCAGTGCACAGAGCTTTGTGGTCGTGGCCACGGCTTTATGCCTATTGTGGTAGCGGTCGTTACCGACGATGAGTATCGGCAATGGCTTGAAGGCGGCCTCGCCTGGGATCAGACAAAACAGGAACTTATTGCCGTTAACCTTTTTCAAGCAGACGAGCCAGCTGACCAGCTGGCCGCGCTTTAAGATCAGCCGGAACAAACAATCATGACTGACCAAACTGCCGCGCACGACCATCATGGCGATCATCACGACGCGCCACCGAGCAATTTTCTTGATCGCTGGGTTTTTACGACCAACCACAAAGACATCGGTACGCTGTACCTGATATTCAGCCTGGTCATGTTCTTTGTCGGCGGCACCATGGCGCTGATCATTCGCGCAGAACTGTTCCAGCCCGGTCTGCAATTTGTTGAACCACAGTTCTTCAACAGCATGACTACCGTGCACGCCCTGGTAATGGTGTTTGGCGCAGTGATGCCGGCATTCGTGGGTCTGGCGAACTGGCTGATCCCGATGATGGTCGGAGCACCTGATATGGCATTGCCGCGCATGAACAACTGGAGCTTCTGGTTGCTGGTTGCGGCATTCACCATTCTGGTCTCGACCTTGTTTATGCCAGGTGGGGCGCCGGCCGGTGGCTGGACCTTATACCCGCCACTGGTATTACAAACCGGCGATGCCTTCCCATTTATGGTGTTTGCAATTCACATCATGGGCGCCTCATCCATCATGGGCTCCATTAATGTCATTGTGACAATCATGAATATGCGTGCCCCCGGCATGACCTTGATGAAGATGCCGATGTTCGTCTGGACCTGGCTGATTACCGCGTATCTGCTAATTGCAGTGATGCCGGTACTGGCGGGTGCAGTCACCATGCTGCTGACCGATCGTTACTTTGGCACAAGCTTCTTTAATGCTGCCGGTGGCGGTGATCCGGTGCTTTTCCAGCACGTGTTCTGGTTCTTCGGCCATCCCGAGGTCTACATCATGATCCTGCCCGCGTTTGGCGTGGTATCGCAGATCATCCCGACCTTCTCACGCAAACCACTGTTCGGTTACTCGTCCATGGTATACGCGACAGCCTCTATCGCGTTTCTGTCATTCATCGTGTGGGCGCATCATATGTTCACCACTGGCATGCCAATCGCCGGGCAGCTGTTTTTCATGCTTGCGACCATGTTGATTGCTATCCCTACGGCGGTGAAAATTTTCAACTGGCTTTCTACGATGTGGAAAGGCGAACTCACGTTCGAAACGCCCATGTTGTTTTCCATTGCCTTTGTGCTGCTGTTTACAATCGGCGGATTCTCCGGACTGATGCTGGCTATCGCTCCAGCTGACTACCAGTACCATGATACGTACTTTGTTGTGGCTCACTTCCACTACGTTCTGGTCCCGGGGGCAGTATTTACGCTGATGGCTGCTGCTTATTACTGGCTGCCCAAATGGACCGGCTATATGTATAACGAGAAAATCGGCAAGCTGCATTTCTGGTGCTCGGCGATCTTCGTCAACGTGCTGTTTTTCCCACAGCACTTTGTAGGTCTGGCCGGCATGCCGCGTCGTATACCCGACTACCCAACCCAATTTGCGGATTTCAATGCCATTTCCAGTGTCGGCGCATTCCTGTTTGGATTCAGCCAACTGCTGTTCGTTGCCGCGATCTGGAGTAGCGTCAAGGGCAAGCAAAAGGCAACCGATCAGGTATGGGATGGCGCCAAGGGTCTGGAATGGACACTGCCCTCCCCGGCCCCCTATCACAGCTTTAATGAACCGCCGCACATCGACTAAAGAAGGTCTCACTTAGCCCAACGGAGCAACAACTTGAGCCAGGACACTCGCATGAGCGACAAGAACATGAGCGACAAGAAAAAGGCCCGCCGCATGGCCGGATTGCTGTTTCTGGTCGCATTGTCGTTCTACGTGGCATTCATTGTTACAACCGCGCTGAGCAGATAGGCTGCCGGTAATCCATGAACAGATACGCACACATCAGCACGCGCAATCTTGCCCTGCGGCTCGGCATTGCTGCCGTCTGCATGTTCGGCTTTGGTTTCGCCCTCGTGCCGCTGTATGACGTGTTTTGCGAAGTCACGGGCATTCGTGCGCCCATAGAAGCCAGCGCAGCAGACACTATTGTTGAACGTCCGCAATCCCGGCACGTCACTCTGGAGTTGCTGGGAAGTACCGGAAACAGCGCCCCCTGGGAATTTGGCCCGGTAGAGGACAGCGTCGATGTGCAAACCGGCACGATTCAGAACGTGGATTACATTGCACGCAATCTGGCTCCGACTGCGATCAGCGGCGTGGCAACACCGGATGTCAGGCCCGCTGAAGCTGCCCGTTATTTTAAGAAGATAGAGTGTTTTTGCTTTAGTCAGCAAGATTTTGCGCTGGGCGAAGAACGACTGTTGCCGGTTCGCTTCTATATTGATCCCGACCTGCCCGCGCATATCGATACCATAACGCTTGCTTACACGCTGTTCGAAAAACCACAGGCAGTGGCGAGCAGCTCAACCACCCCGAACAGTGTTTATTAGCACCAACCTACTTACGGACAATTATCATGGCGCACGCATCACAAGACAGCTACTACATCCCACACGGCAGCCACTGGCCATTTGTCGGCACGATAGGCCTGTTCACCATCATGGTTGGGGCATCCATCTGGCTGAACGGTGCAGACGTCGGTCCGGTGATCTTTGCACTCGGCTTTGCGGTTCTGTTCGTGATGCTGTTTGGCTGGTTCGGCACAGTGATTCGCGAAAGCGAGAGCGGCATATACAACAATGATGTAGACAGATCGTTCCGCATGGGAATGGGCTGGTTCATTTTTTCTGAAGTGATGTTTTTTGGCTGTTTTTTTGGTGCGCTGTTCTATGCGCGAGGCATTTCAATTCCTTGGCTGGGCGGGGACAGCAATAATTTCTTCACCAATGCCCTCCTCTGGAAGGATTTCACGGCAATCTGGCCCTCAAATGGTCCGGCTGCCATCGGCGGTGCTTATGAGACCATGGGCGCGTGGGGAATACCCGCACTTAACACGGCCCTGCTGCTGACCAGCGGTGTAACACTAACGATTGCTCATCACGCCATTCAGGCGGGCCATCGCAAGACCCTGAATATCTTTCTGGCGTTGACCTTTATTCTGGGTTTCATATTCATGGGCTTTCAGGCTTACGAATACATTCACGCCTACAGTGAGCTGAATCTGAAACTTAGCACCGGCATTTACGGAACAACGTTTTATATGCTGACCGGCTTTCACGGTCTACACGTTACGCTGGGAGCAATCATGCTGCTGGTGGTATGGTTGCGCTGCCTGCGCGGGCACTTCAAGGAAGACCACCATTTCGCTTTTGAAGCCGTCGCCTGGTACTGGCACTTTGTGGACGTTGTGTGGTTATTCTTGTTTATCTTTGTGTATTGGCTCTAATAATCTGACATCTCAAACCGGAATGCGAACCAAAAACCCCGCCAGCTGCGGGGTTTTTGCGTTATAAATACATGCTTATGGCCAGCCCAGACACCAATCCCTCTGCAGCGGTGAAACTCGATTCGGTACTCGATGCCATGGTTGAGGCCATGATCGTGATCGATAATCAGGGCAATATTAAGCAAGTCAACAAGTCGGCCATCGGCATGTTCGGCTTTAGCCGCCCCGAATTACTCGGATCCAATATCAGCATGCTGATGAGCGGCGCAGACAAGGCGCGCCATGGCGACTATCTAGACCGGTACGAGCAAACCCGCCGGAAACGAATCATCGGGGTCGGGCGCGAAGTTGTGGGTGCACGCAAAGACGGATCGACATTCCCGATACACATAGCGGTTGGTGAAGTCCAGATGGGCGACACGGTTCAATATGTGGGGCTGATTCGCGACCTGACTGAACAACGTCAGGCCGAAGAGGCGTCACTCAAGCAACGCGAAGAAATGGTGAACGTCAGCCGTTTGAGCACCATGGGCGAAATGGCTGCCGCCATGGCGCATGAACTCAACCAGCCCCTGACCGCTATCGCGAACTTTGCGGCCGCGTCACAGCGGCTGCTCGAGACCAATCCTGATGACAATCTCGCTGCCGTGCTCGAAGCGCTAACCGATATTCAGGATCAGGCCCATAGAGCCGGCGAGGTTATAAGGCGAACACGCGCGTTTACGCACGGTGATACCGAAAAAAGCACCACCACTGTCGCTACCATATTTAGCCAGATAGCATCACTGGCAAGAATGGACAGCAAAGCCAATAATATCAGGCTCGATACAGACATACCGTCGGATCTTCCGGAGGTTGACGTTGATCCCGTGCAGATACAGCAGGTCATGCTGAATCTGATGCGCAACGCCGTAGACGCCATGCGAAACACGCCCCCGGAACAGCGTGAAATATCGATATGCGCAAAGCGCACCGCCCCGCACGAAATCCGGTTTGAGGTTCGGGACCATGGCGCAGGCATAAAACCAGAGGATGCGGAGAGTGTATTCAACGCATTTTTCACCACCAAATCGTCCGGCATGGGGATGGGGCTGGCGATTTGCCGTACCATAGTAAGAAATCACGGTGGTGAACTGAGGTTTCGTTACAACGATTCTCGTAACCCCGGTGCGGGAATGACGTTTTTCTTTACTTTACCCACAAAGGTCAAAGCGTAAATGGGTACACATAAAGGCAAAGTACATATCGTTGATGATGACGATGCGGTCAGAAAGTCCTTGCAGCTCCTCTTCAGGACAATAGGAATAGATGCGGTCGCTCATGTTTCGGGCGACGCCTTTCTGGATCAGTTCGACGACTCCGTGGAAGGCTGCATTCTGCTGGATATACGCATGCCCGGCATGAGCGGTCTGGAAGTGCAAAAGCAATTACAGGAACGCGGCAGCACGCTACCGATCATATTTATTACCGGCCACGGCGATGTACCCATGGCGGTTGAAGCTATGCAATTGGGCGCGTTCGACTTCCTGCAGAAGCCTTTCCGCGATCAGGATTTGATGGATCGGGTTTCCCGGGCGCTATCAGAAAATCAGGAGCAACGCGAAAAAACCGAATTCCAGCAAGAAGTTACGCAACGTTATGAAACCCTGACGCCGCGGGAAAAAGAGGTCATGGCCTGCGTAGTTAAAGGCCAAGCAAACAAAGTCATCGCCATGGATCGCGACGTAAGCCAACGCACGGTTGAGATTCATCGCGCCAGAGTCATGGAGAAAATGCAGGCGCGCTCGCTGGCCGATCTGGTTCGAATGTCAATTCAGATTGGGCTGCCTTAGCCTGCCCCGTCAAGAATGCAGCGAAATTGGCGCGGCAATGTCGTACCAGGACCCGCTTAATTTATCGGTAAGCTTTGCAGGCCTTCGTGCCCCGCGTAGTAGGCTGCTATCGCCTTCAGGTCTTCTTCAGACACCATCATAAGCTGCGCCTGCATAACCATTGCATTGGCACCCTTGCGCGCGCCGCTTTTGTATTGTGCCAACGCCTGCTGCAAATAATCCTCATGCTGTCCGGCCAGGATCGGATACGAAACGATCTCGCCAATGCCATTGGCACCATGACACGCAGCGCAAACAGCAGCGGCTTCCGGTGCATCACCTTTAGCCTCAACCGCTGTCAAGGGTGGAACCGCGCTGGATATGTATGCAGCTATATCAAGAATATCCTGGTCACTGTATGCGGATGCCTGAGCCGTCATGGTGGAATGTGAGCGGTCGCCATCACGATACAGCCTCAATGCCGCGGCAAGGTACTCTGGCGACTGGCCACCAATACGCGGCACGTGGTAGGTCGGATACACATTGTTATAACTATCAACGGCATGACAACCTTCGCACGTGTCAGACAACACCCGACCCCGCTCAATATCACCTTCCGCTGCCAGCGCGATGTTCGCCCCCAGCAATCCAATAACCGTCATAACGCTTAATGCGCTAGTCGCAAAAGTGCGGCACATAGACAACATGAGTCATTCCTAAAGTTTCGATAAACAGCTCTGCCCGGACGGGCCAGACGGGGCGTAATATTAGTCAGTCCCGCGCGAGAATTCCAGCAAAAACTGGCCCTTGGTGTGCCCTTCCCCTACAATTTCCCGTCATGGTGCTGAATTGCAATGATTAAGTATAAACAGATACTTACAGACGGCCTTTGGAATAACAATCCGGGGCTGATCCAGTTTCTGGGCATCTGTCCTTTGCTCGCAGTGAGCAACACGTTTATGAACGGCGTGGGGCTGGGAGTGGCGACTTTGCTGGTGCTGGTCCTCAGCAACATTACCGTAGCGGCGCTCAAACCCTTTATCAGCCAGGATATCCGTTTGCCCGTATTTGTGCTGGTGATCGCCACGCTCGTCACCCTAACGGAACTGGCATTTCAGACGTGGCTTTTTGACCTTTGGCTGAGCCTCGGCATTTTCCTGCCGCTGATCGTTACCAACTGCGTAATTCTCGCGCGGGCTGAGAGCTTTGCATCACGGCAACCCGTCACTGCGGCGCTCGTCGACGGCATTGCGCACGGACTGGGTTTTGCAGGCGTGCTGATTCTGTTAGGCGCTCTGCGTGAGTTTCTTGGCAATAGCGGCTTTCTGCTCGCATTGCTGCCACCCGGTGCCTTCTTAGGCCTGGCCGCATTGATTGCCCTGCAAAATCTCGTTCGCCGGCGCTTTACGAAACAAGCGCCCCACCGCGCTGAGGGTGACCGGATCGCCACCTCGTGAATGCAAGCAAACGCGCAGAAATATTCCGGCGACTGGCTGAACAGCGCCCGAATGCGGACACCGAACTCAACTATTCCAGCCCTTTTGAACTGCTCGTCGCGGTCATTCTTTCGGCACAGGCAACCGACATCGGCGTAAACAAAGCCACCAGCAAGTTGTACCCGGTAGCTAATACTCCGAAAGCCATTCTAGAGCTGGGTGAACGCGGGCTAAAACAATATATAAAGACTATCGGCCTGTTTAATACCAAGGCAAAAAACATCATCAAGACCTGTCGAATGCTGATAGAACTGCATGATGGCAAAGTACCGGAGAACCGGAAGGATCTGGAGGCTCTGCCCGGCGTAGGCCGGAAGACGGCCAATGTCATCCTGAACACAGCTTTCGGGCACCCCACCATCGCTGTAGACACGCATATATTCAGGGTCAGCAACCGCACCGGAATTGCGCCTGGAAAAAACGTGGCGGAGGTCGAAAAGAAATTGCTGAAATTTACCCCGGATGAATACAAGCAGGGCGCCCACCACTGGCTGATCCTGCATGGCCGCTACACCTGCAAAGCACGCAAGCCACAGTGCTCCGAATGCGTTATAAATGACCTGTGCGAGTTTCGGGATAAAGGAACGTAACCATGGCCATTGAATTCGGTGCCCCCATTCCGCAGGTTTTTCTAGACGGCAAAGCGGATATGCAACTGGTGAGGAACAGCTTGAGCCGTGCCGAGGCACTGGGCTTTAGCAGCGCCTGGACACAAGATCAGGTTATCGGAGATGTCTCGCTGTTTGAATGCATCACCCTGATGTCATATGCCGCAGCGTGCACCGAAAAACTGCGCCTGGGCGTATCGGTTATCGTTTTCCCGGTGCGCAATGCGGTACAACTGGCCAAGGCTGTGAGTTCGCTCGACCATCTCAGCAACGGGCGTGTATCGCTGGGCATCGGTCTCGGACCGCCTTCAGCAGCGGCTAACTTCTACCGCAGCTTTGGCACGGAATACAGCCAGCGCGTGCGCCGCTTTAACGAAGGCGTCCAGGTAATGAAAGCACTCTGGACGGAAACCGAAGTTCATCTGGATGGCGAGTTCTATCATATGGACGGCACGGGCATGGAACCCAAACCCGTGCAAAAACCCCACCCTCCCCTGATATTTGGGGGACAACACCCGGACGCACTGCGCCGAACGGCGCGATTAGCGGACGGCTATATGGGCGCAGGGCCAACATCCACCCGCAGCTTTGCCCATCAAGTTACAAAACTGAGGGAATTCCTCGCAGACGCAGGCCGCGACCCCACGACGTTCCCGATTTCTAAACGTATATACCTGCACGTTGATAATGACGCCGACAAGGCTAAAGCGACGCTGGATAACTTTTTTGAGCAACGCTATCCGTGGATGATTCAATCCAACCCCAACTTTGTTGCAGATATCTGCGTATGGGGCAAGCCAGAGCAATGTGCCGAAGGCCTGAACAAAGCTGTGCAAGCCGGAGCAGGCATGCTCGTTCTGAATCCCATCACAGACTTTGTCGGACAAATTGAACGACTGGGAACCGAGGTTCTGCCGCTATTCAGGTAGATCAGTCAGATTCCTGGCGCTTCTTAGGGACGTACAAATCGGTAAGCGTGCCTTCCCAGGCTTCGGCAGCCATTGCGACCGTTTCCGACAGCGTAGGGTGCGCGTGTACGGTGAGGCCGATATCCGCCGCATCGCACCCCATTTCGATCGCCAATCCTGCCTCCGCAATGAGTTCGCCGGCATTCGGGCCAACGATGCCCGCGCCGATGACTTTGTGCGTCTCCTTATCTATAAGTAATTTCGTCATGCCGTCGTCACGCCCGACAGACAAGGATCGGCCGCTCGCCGCCCACGGAAACTTGCCGGTTTCGTATGCAACACCCTGAACTTTTGCTTCCGTTTCCGTCATGCCTACCCAAGCAATTTCGGGGTCAGTGTAAGCGACGCCCGGGATGACCCGTGCATCGAAATACGATTTCTTTCCGGCAGCCACTTCGGCAGCAACCTTGCCTTCATGCGTCGCTTTGTGCGCCAGCATTGGCTGGCCAACAATGTCCCCAATGGCAAAAATATGCGGCGCATTAGTGCGTTGCTGCTTGTCGACTTTAATGATGCCGCGATCGCTGACATTAACGCCGGCCTTATCGGCGCCAATCTTATTGCCATTAGCCGATCGTCCGACCGCTACAAGCACCTTGTCATATACCTGTGGCTCAGGCGCTTTGTCGCCGGCAAAGCTAACTCGCAACCCCTGCTCGGTAGACTCCACCGCACTAACGCCGATGCCTTTCATAATTGCTTCGTAACGGCCCTTGATACGTTTTTCCAGCGGACGAACCAAATCAGGATCGCAGCCCGGTACCAGGGTATTGGTCAACTCAACCACACTGACCTTTACACCGAGCGCATCATAAACCGTGGCCATCTCCAGCCCGATGATGCCGCCGCCGATAACCAACATGCGCTCGGGCAAATCCTCAAGTTCGAGTGCGCCGGTGGAATCGATCACCCGTGGATCGTCGGGCAACCCCGGGATCATCGCGGGTTCAGAACCGGCCGCGATGATGCACTGCTGAAACCCAATCACGGTTGTAGCGCCTTCGTATTCGACCGCAACATGATGCGGCGACAAGAAGGTACCTGTACCTTGCACCACTTTGACCTTGCGCTGTTTGGCCAATCCGGCGAGGCCGCCTGTCAGGCGATCCACGACACTTTGCTTCCAACCGCGCAATTTATCCGTGTCGATTTGCGGCTGGCCGAAGCTGACGCCGAACTCACTCATTGCCTCGGCCTCTTCAATGACTTTTGCCGCATGCAGCAAGGCCTTCGAGGGAATACAACCGACGTTCAGACACACACCGCCCAGCGCTGGCCAGCGCTCAACGAGGGTGACTTCCAGGCCCAGATCGGCAGCTCTGAAAGCTGCTGTATATCCACCCGGCCCAGCGCCCAGCACCAGCAATCCCGTCTGGCGGTCCACCTTGCCGTCATAACCGCTGGCGGGAACCGCCGTAACCGCCTGCGGCGCGCGCTGTTCAGCAGGCGATGCATCAACACGCGACTCGTCGGCCGATTCACCGGACGAGGCCGCAGACGAGGATTCAGCCTCGAGCTTTACGATGACGGTTCCCTGGGAAACCTTGTCGCCTTCGCGCACCAGCACTTCGGTAACAGTACCTGACGCGGAAGAAGGAACGTCCATCGCCGCCTTATCGCTTTCAAGCGTAATCAGCGTATCTTCCGCGGCGATACGGTCGCCGGCGCTGACGTGAACTTCAATCACTTCCACATCGGCGAAATCGCCAATATCCGGAACCTTAACCTCTATTGAATCAGTCATCGCGGCGACGCCCGATCAAACCAGCGACATCTGCCAGACGGCTTGCCAGATAGGTCGTGAAACGCACACCGGTGGCCCCGTCTATAACCCGATGGTCGTAGGACAGGCACAGCGGCTGGATCAGCCGCGGTACAAACTCCGAGCCGTTCCAGACCGGCTGCATTTTGGAACGCGGCACACCCAGTATCGCAACTTCAGGCGCGTTAATAATCGGCGTGAAGGCGGTGCCACCAATCCCTCCCAGACTTGATACGGTAAAAGTACCACCCTGAATCTCATCCGCCTTTAACTTGCCATCGCGGGCACGCGCGCTTAGTTCTGCGAGCTCGCCGGCAATAGTAAACAGATTCTTTTTATCGGCATCACGGATAACCGGCACCATCAAACCATTGGGTGTATCGGCTGCGAAGCCGATATGCATGTAGTTTTTCCATATCAATGTCTTACCGTCCGGACCCATGGACGTGTTAAACATCGGGAATTCGTGCAAACTCTGAGTGACAGCACGTATCATAAAAGCCAGCGGCGTCAGCTTAACCCCCTGCTCGGCGGCTTCCGCCTTGAGCGCCTGCCGCTTGGCTTCCATATCCGTAATATCCGCTTCATCATTTTGCGTGACGTGCGGGATATTGACCCAACTGGCATGCAGTCGGGGCCCGGAAATTTTCTGGATACGGCCTAGCGGTTTTTCCTCAATCGGCCCGAACTTGGCAAAATCAACTTGCGGCAACTCGGGTAACCCGGCACCGGCAGGTGCTGCCATCTGGCCGCTCATCACTGCCTTAATAAAGGCTTTAACGTCTTCCTGGGTAACGCGCTGTTTCGCTCCCGTGCCGGTCACCCGCCCGAGATCAACGCCCAGCTCACGCGCAAACTTCCGCACCGAAGGGCTGGCGTGCGCTTTGGCAAAACTGCCTTCGTTAATCGGAGGAAGCTGCCCTAATGCAGCAGGAGCGGCAGCGGGCTCCGGTTTAGGCGGCGCAGCCGGCTTTGCAGGCGCAGCTTCGGAGGAGCTTGCAGCCGCGCTCTCAGCCGGCTCCGGATCAGCTGCAGCGGCCGGCGGCTGCGCCTTCGCTGCGTCCACCACTTCCAACACCAGAATCACACTGCCCTTCGACACTTTGTCGCCTTCAGCAACCGCCATTTCGACGATCTTTCCGCCGACCGGTGCAGGCACATCCATGGCCGCCTTGTCAGTTTCCAGTGTAATCAGCGAATCTTCGGCCGCCACTTCGTCGCCGACCGCTACCATCACCTCCACAATCTCTACATCGGCGAAGTCGCCAATGTCGGGCACCAATACTTCCTGACGTGTTGTCATTGTCTATTCTCAGCAATTCACCGGATTGGGTTTTTCAGGATCCAGGCCCAGCACCGTAATTTCCTTAGCTGCCACATCTCGACCCAATCGGCCTTCATCAGCCAATGTTTTGAGTGCGGCGACCACAATATTGTCGCGATTTACTTCAAAGTGCATACGCAAGGCCCGACGCGAATCGCTGCGGCCAAAGCCATCCGTGCCCAATACGCGGTAGCGCCCTGGCACCCACTCACGAATCTGATCCGGCACCGAGCGCATGTAATCGCTGGCGGCGATAACCGGGCCCTTGATGCCGGCCATTGCCTCTGCGACAAATGGCACCCGCGGGTCGTCTTCAGGATGCCGCATATTCCAGTGCTCAATCTCCAGCCCGTCCCGGCGCATTTCGCTGTAACTGGTAACACTCCAGACATCAACACTTAACCCGTGCGTTGCCTCGAGGTAATCGGCCGCCGCTTCAACTTCACGCAGAATGGTACCGGAACCCAGCAGTGTAACGGGCTCGCCTTTTCCACTGCCGGCCCGCAAACGATACATACCTTTGAGGATACCGGACTCAGCACCGTCCGGCATCGCGGGGTGCACGTAGTTCTCATTCATGGTGGTGATGTAATAAAAAATGTTTTCCTGTTCGACATACATGCGGCGCAAACCATCCTGCACGATTACCGCCAGTTCATAGGCGTATGCCGGATCATAGGAAACGCAGTTTGGAATGGTGGATGCCAGCAAATGACTGTGCCCGTCCTGATGCTGCAACCCCTCGCCCGCCAGCGTGGTTCGACCGGCTGTGCCGCCGATAAGGAAACCACGCGCCTGCAGGTCGCCCGCCGCCCACGCAAAATCACCAATGCGCTGAAAACCGAACATTGAATAGTAAATGTAAAACGGGATCATCGGGATACCGTGATTGGCATACGAAGTACCCGCCGCAATCCACGAACAAAAAGCGCCACCCTCGTTGATACCTTCCTCAAGAATCTGGCCTTGCTTGTCCTCGCGATACCACATCAACTGCTCTGAGTCCTGCGGTGTGTAGAGCTGACCGGCTGAGGAATAAATGCCGATCTGCCGAAACATGCCCTCCATACCGAAGGTACGCGCCTCGTCCGGCACTATCGGCACGATGTACTTGCCGATGTTCTTGTCCTTTACCAATTTGGTAAGCATGCGCACCAGTGCCATCGTTGTGGACGCCTCGCGCTCACCGGTTCCTTCGAGTTGCTGTGCAAATTCCTGTAACCCCGGAACGACCAGCTTGGGAGTATCCGGATAGCGCGCAGGAAGGTACCCCGACAGCTCTTTGCGGCGCTCGTGCAGGTAGCGAATTTCCTCGCTGTCTTCGGGCGGCTTGTAATAGGGCACGTCATCAATATCCTCGTCCGACACCGGAATATTGAAACGATCGCGAAAGGCCTTGAGGTCATCGCCGCCAAGCTTCTTGGTCTGGTGCGCCGTCATCTTGCCCTCACCGGCCTCACCCATGCCGAAGCCTTTGATGGTCTTAGCCAGAATAACGGTTGGCCGCCCCTCAGTGCGCATGGCCTTGTCATATGCCGCAAATACTTTAACCGTATCCAACCCGCCGCGATTGAGGCGCCAGATTTCTTCATCAGACATGTTGGCGACCATCTCTTTCAGCTCCGGGTACTTGCCGAAAAAATGCTCGCGCACATAGTCGCCGCCCATGGCCTTGAAGTTCTGGTACTCGCCATCCACGCACTCTTCCATCACCCGACGCAACAGGCCCTTGCTGTCTGCGGCCAGCAGCGGATCCCAGCGCGAGCCCCACAGCACCTTAACCACATTCCAGCCGGCACCCGCGAAGGCGGACTCAAGTTCCTGGATGATCTTGCCGTTGCCCCGCACAGGGCCGTCCAGGCGTTGCAGATTGCAATTAATGACAAACACGAGGTTATCGAGCTTCTCGCGCACCGGCATGGTAAGCGCGCCCATGGACTCGGGCTCATCCATCTCGCCGTCACCCAAAAACGCCCAAACCTTCCGCTTGTTCTCTTCAATGACACCGCGGTGCTGCAGATAACGCATAAACCGCGCCTGATAGATGGCCATCATCGGGCCCAGCCCCATCGACACGGTAGGAAACTGCCAGAAATCCGGCATCAGCCAAGGATGCGGGTACGACGACAACCCCTTGCCGCCGACTTCGCGGCGAAAATGATTGAGCTGCTCTTCGCTCAGCCTGCCTTCAAGATAGGCACGCGCATAAATACCCGGCGACGAATGGCCCTGAAAATAAATCAGGTCACCGCGCTGCTTTTCGTCAGCCGCGCGCCAAAAGTGGTTAAAACCCACCTCGTACAAGGTCGCTGATGACGCGTAACTGGCAATATGCCCGCCGTATTCCGAACTGCGGCGATTGGCCTGCACCACCATCGCCATCGCGTTCCACCTTATATAGGCTTCGATACGGCGTTCAAGTGCGCGATCGCCCGGATACTCGGGCTGCTGCGATAACGGGATGGTGTTAAGGTAGGCCGTGTTCTGACTATAGGGCAAATAAGCACCGGAACGTCGGGCATGATCAATAACGTGCTCAATCAGGTAGTGAGCCCGTTCGGGACCGGCATTCCGCAAAACGGAATCAATTGATTCAACCCACTCCTGCGTCTCCTCAGGATCCGCATCATCGTATCGCTTAAATTCAGTCAAGTTATTGTGTCACTTTAGTCTAGGTGGAATACCCGCGGCCGGAGTATCATCCGGAACTTCTATTTTAGGCCAAGCAGGCGACTGAAAGCCACGCAACACGGATAACATCGCTCATGCCCGACAAGTCAACCCCACTGCTGCCAAATGCTCAGCCAATAAGGATTCAGCAACATAGCGGCCATTTTTCGACAGGAATGCTTGACAAGATCGAGCACCTGATCGTTGTGCTTCCTGACAAAACAGACGCCGAAATATGGGGACAATGTCCGGACGGCGCGCGAATCCGCGAATTGCGCTCAAGGCGCAAAGCCGGTGATCTCATAAGCAGCAGGTTGCGAAATCCGGCAAACACCGGGGTCAGTGCAGGCTTTATCAAGGGGTTTGACGGCGCGGGGAAGGCGCCCACGCGCTTCGAGCAGCTGGGTTTTGCCGGCAAGCTGGCTGCCGCCGCGCGAGCTGAAAACCCGGCATCTGTGGCGCTACTGGTCATCGGCTTGCATGCAGAACAGGCAATTGCCCTGCACGAGGCGCTGATTCTCGCCTTGCATGCACACTTCTTCCAGCTGCCTGCCTTCAACCAGAAACCTGCCGATAAACCGCGCTTGCGCACGATCAAGCTGGTTGGTACAGACCGGCGGCTGAGCCTTGAGCGCATTACCGCCGAAGCGGAAGCCGTCAATCTGGCACGCTGGTTAACGGCATTACCGCCTAACAAGCTTGATGCGTCCGGCTATCGAAAATGCATAGACTCGCTCGCCAAGGAGCGCGGATGGAAAAGTGAATTCCTGGATGAGAAAAAACTCGCCCGACTGGGTGCCGGCGCGTTTCTTGCCGTTGCGCAGGGCAATGCCGATCGGGACGCGGGCATTATGCATTTGCGCTACCGGCCGCGAGGCACGAACAAAAACTCTGCACCACTTATCAGCCTGGTTGGCAAAGGCATTATTTTTGACACGGGCGGCACCAACCTAAAACCGTTCAAAGCCATGCTGGACATGCATTGTGACATGGCAGGCAGCGCGGTCGCCCTGGCGACACTCGTAGCGCTGCATGCGACGGAATATCCGCACCCGGTAGACTGCTGGCTCGCAATCACTGAAAACCGCCTCAGCAATAAGGCTTACAAATCACGGGACGTTGTCACAGCCAGCAATGGCACAACCATTGAAGTTGTCCATACGGATGCCGAAGGGCGCATGGCACTGGCCGATACCCTTGCGCTGGCCGGGCGAAAAAAACCGAAGGCTATAATTGATTTTGCCACCCTTACCGGCAGTTGCGTCACTGCGCTAACGGATCGTTATAGCGGTGCATTCGGTAACAGGCGCAACTTTGCTAATACCCTGATCACAGCGGGCGAAGTGTCAGGCGAGCGTGTCTGGCCTTTCCCGATGGATCCGGATTTTGATGACGATATAAAAAGCACCGCGGCAGATGTATTACAGTGTGCTGCGGCAGGCGGCGGCGACCACATACAGGCCGCCCGCTTTTTACAGCGGTTCGTGCCGCCGGAATCGAACTGGGTACATATCGACCTTAGCGCCGCAACGCGCACCGGCGGTCTTGCTCAGGTACCCACCGAAATCACGGGCTTCGGCGTGCGCTATGCACTGAACCTGATTATGGATCAGCACGACGCCCTGATTGCGGACAAGGACAGCTGATGGCCGATAACAACGGCTCGAACAATACTTCACCGATCGGACGGCGCTTTCGCGGATTTCTGCCAGTAGTGGTTGATCTGGAAACCGGTGGGTTCAACGCCCAAACCGATGCTTTGCTGGAAATTGCGGCGGTGCTGGTGGATTTCGATGAACAAGGCCTGCTGACCACGGAGCAGACCTATCGCTACCACGTCAAACCCTTTGAAGGTGCCAATTTAGAACCGGCTTCGCTCGAGGTCACCGGCATAGACCCGCACCATCCGCTAAGGCCGGCAATACCCGAACGCGATGCCTTGGGCCGGATATTTCGTGAAGTTCGCCAGAAGCTAAAAGAATCCGGCTGCAAACGCGCGGTTCTGGTTGCACACAATGCACATTTCGATCTGGGTTTTTTGAATGCGGCTATCGAACGCACGGGCATTAAGCGCAGCCCGTTTCACCCGTTCAGTGTGTTTGACACGGCCACACTCGGTGGCATCGCCTACGGACAGACCGTGCTGGCACGCATAGCGGCTGCGGCAGGCATGCCCTGGGACGCGAACGCCGCCCACTCGGCCGCGTATGATGCAGAACGCACAGCGGAATTGTTCTGCCAGATCGTTAACCAGTTCAAGCCGGTCTATGACTCGCGCATTGCGCTCGAGCAGCAGAGTGAGGAAGACGACGAAGACGGGCTGGAGTAATCCGCTTCAATTCAAAACGATGGTGAAATTAAAAAGCCGCTCGCTACTAGGCAGCGGTATCCAGCACCTTTTTTAACTCGCCTGACTCAAACATCTGCACAACAATGTCTGAACCGCCAAGCAACTCTCCGTTGACGTACAATTGCGGAAATGTCGGCCAATCAGAATACTCCTTGAGCCCCTGCCGCAATTCCGCATCTTCAAGAATATTCACGAATGCGAAACGCTGCTGACATTGTTTTAACGCATTGACAACCTGCGAAGAAAATCCGCATTGCGGAAAGTCGGGTGTCCCTTTCATGTAAAGCAAAACGGGAAAATCGTTCAGCTGCTGCTCAATTCTTTCGTTAATAGTCACTGCACAAACCTCAAACCAAAAATCGTGTTTCGTCAGGAAGAACGTTTCTTGCGCCGCTCGGCAAGCTCACCGACCAGCAGCCACTGTTGCTCGGGACTCAGCTTCGCCCAACCCCTTATCTCGTCCAGTGTTCGGCGGCAACCTATACAGACGCGCTTGTCATCGAGGGTGCAAATACTCATACAGGGCGACATAGGTCGAAGGGGTCGGTCCATGACTGTCCCGCGCAACGGCGGTTTTTCTCTTCCATACGTAGTGGTAATCCCGCATGGTGCGGGGCCATGAATTGAATTATACGCCCGGCTACCCTATTCTTCCCAGCATTCATGGTCGGTAGCGGGTGCTGCCGGCTCGGCAGTAAATTCAGTAGGAATTCTAGGGAGATTTCACGCTATGAATCCACTAAAGACAGTTACCGGTACACTGATATCAGGCCTCGTCATTGCTCTGGCCATCGGCCTGGCGACCGATCTGCAGGGCCCGGACAGTGCGCGCATCGTTATATGGCTGCACGTGGCAGTTGGTGTAACCTGGATCGGGCTCCTCTACTACTTCAATTTTGTGCAGGTACAAGCCCTCGCCGACGCCGCCGCTGACGAAGGCGGCCCCGGTGGCGCAGCTATTACCAAGTACGTTGCGCCCCGCGCGCTGCTTTGGTTCCGCTGGGCGGCTCTCGCGACCTGGCTCACGGGTGCTGCCTACCTGATGGAAAAAGGCAACCTGATTAGCGCGTTCACACTGGGTAACGCGGGTAACGGCGACCCCACCTACGGCCTGACCATTGGCGTAGGCGCCTGGCTTGGCACAATAATGCTATTCAATGTGTGGATACTGATCTGGCCGAACCAGAAAAAAGTGCTGGGCATGGTGGAAGCAACGGCAGACCAGATCGCCAAAGCTAAAAGCACCGCGCTGATGGCTTCGCGTACCAACACAATGCTTTCCATTCCGATGCTGATGAGCATGATTGGCGCACATCACGGCTTTGTCGTCTAAGCCGTCGTGTATCCGCGCCGACGTCGAACGCGCCCTGCGGGAAGACGTCGGCAGCGGCGACCTTACTGCGGAACTTGTTCCACCGGAGCAGCGAGCTCGGGCGCAAGTCGTTGCGCGCGAGCCCGCTATTCTTTGCGGACAGCCATGGTTTGACGAGGTTTTCCGACAACTGGACACAGCCATCGTCGTTGAGTGGCTGATTAAAGAGGGAGACCCCTTTAGTCCTGATGATGTGATTTGCCGCCTTTCCGGGCCTGCCCGCACCATGCTGACCGGGGAACGTACGGCTCTGAATTTTCTGCAAACTTTATCGGCGACCGCAACAGCGGCCGCGAGGTTCAGCACGGCGATAGCGGACACCACTACCGCCGTGCTGGATACGCGAAAAACAATCCCCGGATTACGCCTTGCCCAAAAATATGCTGTAGCAACCGGTGGCGCGAAGAACCATCGCATTGGACTCTATGACGGCATCCTTATAAAAGAGAATCATATCTTCTCCGGCGGAGGGATTACCCGTACAGTGGAAGCAGCCATACGGCTGAATCCGGACGTAATGGTTGAAGTCGAGGTAGAAACGCTGGATGAGGCCCTTGAAGCCATGGCAGCCGGCGCCCACCGCTTGCTGCTGGATAATTTTAACCTGACCGACATGGCGACCGCGGTCGCCATACGAAACAAGGAATACCCCGACACCGGGCTGGAAGCATCCGGCAACGTTAGCCTCGAAACCATTAGAACGATTGCCGGCACTGGCGTGGACTACGTTTCAGTAGGAGCGCTCACCAAAGATGTGAAGGCCATCGATTTTTCGATGCGGTTCGAACTCACTGATTGACGGCGCGCTGAATCCGCTTAGGCTCGCTAACCCCGTACCCCTGAGCGTAATCAACGCCCATCCCTTTCAGCATGGTAATTATTTCCTGATTTTCCGCGAATTCGGCAATGGTTTTCTTGTTCGTCAAGTGGCCGATTTCATTAATGGACCGCACCATCTCCCGGTCGATCGGGTCATGCAGGATTTCTTTTACGAAACTCCCATCAATTTTCAGGTAGTCAACGGGGAAATGCTTAAGATAGCCAAACGACGACAATCCGGTACCAAAATCATCCAGCGCAAAAAGGCAGCCTAACTCTTTGAGCGCATTGATAAAACGGCTAGCTTGCGCATAACTGGCGATCGCCGAAGTCTCGGTGATTTCAAAGCAGATCTGCTCAGCATTTATACCGCTGCGATGAAACTGCTCGATCACGAATGGCAGAAACTTATCATCGGCTAGACTCTGGCCCGACAGGTTTATCGAGCACATGCTTAGTCGCGCGCGCTCGTCGGCTTCGGATACCAGCCATCGCAAGGCATTCTCGACCACCCAACGATCTACGTTGGGCATTATGCCGTAACGCTCTGCGGCCGATATGAACAGATCAGGCGCGACCAGCGACCCCGATTCATCGCGCATCCTCAGCAACAGCTCGTAATGCTCCCCACGCTCGGTCTCTTGTAATGGCAGGATGGTTTGCCGGAACAACTCAAAGCGGTTCTCGTCCAGGGCATTATTAATCCGCGCCGCCCATTGAATTTCGCGGCGGCGGCGCATCAGGTCAATATCGTTGGCCTCGAAGCTGTGTACACGGTTGCGACCTGCTTCCTTGGCCGCCTGACAGGCCGCGTCAGCGGCATTAAGAATGGTACCGACATCCTCGTTATCAGCAGTAATAGGCACTACGCCCACACTGACGGTCAGCTTGAAGTTGCGGTCTTCCCAACTGAACTTAAACTCGTCAATTGCGGTAACCAGGCTTTCGGCAGAGCGCATGGCCTCATCAAGACTACAACTTTCCAGCAGGACGCCGAACTCATCACCACCCAGACGTGATAAACAATCCCGCCATCTAATCCGCGACTTGAGCAACGCCCCCAATTGCCCAAGCAGTGCATCGCCGGCCTGATGTCCGCAGGTATCGTTAATGATCTTAAATCGATCAAGATCCATATACAGCAGTGCATACGAAGATTCACGCGCACGCGCACTTTTCAACGCACGGTCGAGCCGGTTTTCAAATTCGCGACGATTAACGAGCCCCGTAAGAACGTCATGGCTCGCGTGATAGCTTAAACGACGATTCAGTTCGCGCGACTCGCTGACGTCATGGAATACCAGGGCACCGCCGGACACATCGCCCCGGTCGTTACGGATAGGCGAAGCGGTACTTTCCACATACAGCTCGTTGCCATCACGACGAATCAGCAAAGTCGGGCGCACCGACTTGATCGAGCGATTGCGCTCCATCGCCATGGACAAGGGGTTTTCCAGCGGCTCGCAAGTCTCCTCGTGGAAGCCGCGAAAAATCTCTTCTAACGGCCGGCCTAATGCGTCTTCCACCGCCCAACCCGTCAACTCTTCCGCAACGGGATTTAGATACTCCACGCGACCTTCGGCATCGGTTGTGGCGACGCCATCACCAATAGACTGCAGAGTGATCTGGGCACTCTCCTTTTCGCGGAACAAAGCCTCTTCATAGATTTTGCGCTCGGTAATGTCGTTTTCGACACCGACCAACCGGCGCAACCGCCCGTGCTCGTCGTTCAGGCCTTTGACACGGCATTCGATCCAACGCCATTCGCCATCCCGACGACGAACCCGGTGCACGCTTTCAAAAACATCGACCTCGCCGGCCAGATGCTTGCGCAGGCCGGCCTGCACACGCGCCAGATCGCTCTGATGAATCATGCGGCTCCAGTCAGGTTTCGCGGTGCGCAATTCTTCATCGCTATAACCCATCATGGCCTTCCACTGCGGCGAATAGCTGATCACGTTATTCTGCGCATCGAAATCCCACATACCCTCGTGCGCAGTCGCCTGCAGCAGCAGACGCAATTCTTCCCGATCGGCAACGTCGTGCTGTATCTCCATTCGCTCAAGGCCGGATGCAAGACTGGAGCCCAGTAATTTCAGCAGAAGCTTGTGGTCGGCATCCCACGCATCGCGCGCTTGCCCATCAATAAATGCCAGGAACCCGGCTATGCGACCGTTTACCCCCAGACAAATCAGCAACGCCGAACCCACCCGCTGCTGAGCCAGACGATCGGCATCAGCAATAGCCGCCACTTGCGGATTTGCCGTGTCGAGTATTTCCAGCAAGCGCAGGTGCGCACCGTCGGACATCAACCATGGCCAGTTCTCGAGCCGCTCATCAACCAGCTTGTCAGGGTTGCAGGAGCAGAAATCTGCCTGCGCCGAATTAACCCGTGCAATACGCTCGCCGTCCTCATCAAAGAAAGCGAGAATAACCGCATCACTGTCGGTGCTCTCGCACAGCACGTTCAGACAACCGTCAATGACACGATCCGCGTTTTGTGGAGTCAGGTTCTGCAGATCAACTGCGAGCTTGGTATAGATCACGTCAAGCCCGCCAATCGTGCGCGCGCCGCGCAGGGCTTTTTGCAGCCCCGTTAAAGTCGACGTGTGATCCGCTCCCGGCATGGTTGCTTATTCTCGCACGAACCAGCGTGCTGACTCCACTTTCAGCAAATGGAACAGGTTTGATGAAGTCCAGTACAAAACCATGCCGGCAGGGAAGGTATAAAAAAGCACAAAAAACGCGGCCGCCATCAAATACAGGCGTTGGCTTTGCTGGCGCTGCAGGGCCGCGGACAGCGTAGCTTCACGCTGCAGCACCGCCGCAAGAACACTCAGAGCAGTCATCAGAAACGGCAGCAAATTCAGGTACCCGCCAAAAAATGGCAGCGTAAAAGGCAGCGCCGCAAGGTGATCGGGCTTGGCAAGATCGCCAATCCACAGGAAGCTGGCTTCGCTGAGCGCAAAGTTTTCCCCCAGCATGTCAAAGGCTGCTATGAATACGGGTATCTGAATAAGAAACCCGGCGGCACTCTTGAATGTATATAGCTGGCTGATGTTGTGCTTTTTGTAGACAGCGAGAGTACGCATGTGCGCTTCTTCACCCTTATAGGAGCGGCGAATGGCATCCAGTTCCGGTTGCAGCAGGCTGGCCGTTGCGTTGACCTGACGCTGCCATTTATCCGCAAGCGCAGTGAGTGGATACATTAATATTTTGACGGTTAGCGATAACAGGATAATGGCAACGCCGTAGTACCCTACCCACCCATAAATCAATTCCAGCAACAACATCATGCCGAAGGTCAGCACGCGGAGAAAATCCCATAACGCGGCAAATAACAATTCACTCAACTCTGGCGCGACGCTCTTAAGCGCAGCCCATTCTGTCGAACCGGCATAGATACGGTAGCGTTGCGCCGCTGTTTGAGCAGGAAACATAATCACCGGCCGGTTCAGGTCCGCTGACGCAATCTCAGGATATACAGTCGCGCCCCCCTCCGGCTGCACTAAAAAGGCCCAATAACGATTGCGCACCCCAATCCAATGGCCCTTTTCAGCCGATGCCGGCGCCGCATCCTCCTCTAACGCAGCATCCAATATCCGCTGACCAGCGCCGCTGATCTGTACCGGCAAAACGCGGCTGTACATAGCTCCAAAACCTGGCAATTGCTCAGGCACAAAGCCCGCGCCGCTGGCAAGCTCTACCGCAACGCCCCGCGGCACTTGCAGCTGCAGCTCGGGGCTGTGCTTGGACAGGCGATACACTAACTCGCCCTGTGCAGTCGTGAATCCGATGGTTACGACGTCTGAACCATCCTGAATGCGAACCGAGCCGGCGAGCGCCGATGCTTGCACGGCATGCTTGTCCTGCGCCACAAATCGCAGATATCCGTCGTCGATTTCAAACAAGGTCGTGCGTCGCGCATTATCACGGGCACAGTCCATCTCGCAGAGATACCATGCGACGGGCGATGCACTGCGGCCGTCGAACACCAGTTCAGAATAACCCGCGCTGATCGCAAGTTGTTCAGCGCTTGTCACGCCCGTCCACAGCAATGCGACTGCCACAATCCCGGACCGCATCCTCACCGGAAAAAGCGCCTCATTTCACTCATGGCATCCTGCATAACTTCAGGGTCAAGCTGCAGTGAATCGTTCGGGCGGTAATCGGTGCCAAGCATCTCAATGAACCCGCCCGGGTACGACACGACCAGCTGCTCGGGCTGCACAATCGCATAAGAGGTGTAACTGCCCGCAATAATCCAGTCCCAAGACTTGCGGGCAAACAAATTATGACCGCTGCTGTAATCCTGAGCAGGATTGCTGCACCCAAAAACGTCCTGTAACAGCGTTGCCGGCACATCCTGATGGGCGCTTCGATAGTTAAATATCTCCGGTGCCCGCCCCGGCCAGCGCATCAATAAAGTTGAACGCAACTGCCACTGGCTGTAGTTACTGGCGTGGCCGCGATAGCCCAGACCCAGTTCATCAAATTCGTAGCCATGATCACTGGCAACAATAACAAGAGTTTCCCGATCACCTTCGGCAGCGTCTATGGCAGCCAGCACCCGTCCCATATCCGCGTCGGCCTCGCCCAATCGCGCCAGGTAGCCCGCCTCGAATTTCCGCAGCTCACTCCAGTCCGCGGGAAAAGTATCGGCCTGCCCGGCGGGGTAATAGCCCGGATCGTAGTACAACAACCCAAACCAGGGTTGCGACGAAGCTTTGCGGCCGGCCAGCCACTGTTCCCACATCGTGGTAATCGCGGAATTGTGATTTAACCCGCCAAACTCCTCGCCTGGTTCCCGTAACGCTTCGGCAGGCGTGCTGGCAAATACCGTGCGATCAATTTGTGCCGGGCTACCGAAACCGACCGCGCTGAACGCCGCGACCTCATAACCCAGGGACTCAATTTGGTTCATTAACACCGGCGGACGCTGCAAGTCATAGAAACTTTGCCAATAGGTACTGGGCAATCCGTAGAAAAATGAAAAGAAGCCCATACGCGAGGAGTTGCCGCCACTGTAATGATTGGTGAACTGCTGGGATTCTGCTGCAAACCGAGCCAGCACCGGAGTGGTCTCGTCGCTGATGCGATCCGGACGCATGGCATCAATAAACACGATGGCAATGTTCGGCACCGGTTTGACGGCTTCCGCTGCGCTGCACTGCATAGCCTGCAGGGGATAGCGCAACTGCCCGCTGTCCGGTGCATCAGCACGACGCAACAATCGCTGTTTCTCGATCTCGTCCGGATCCACCCAGCCCATTTTTGCAAGCCGACGTTTGGCTTTGAGCGGAAAATACAGTGGCATAAAACGTGTAAATCCGGTTACCGGCGTATATGCCATCGCATCGGCCCAGATGTGGATGCCCTGACCACCGCACCACATCATCACAATAACCGCTGCAGCCCAGCCTCCCTTGCGCGAGTTGCGAACGGTAACAAAATTCCAGACGGAACCCGCCAACAGCGCCTGAAAGCCCATGAAGGCCAGAAACACAACACCGGTTAGTACCCAGGTCGACGTATCAAACAACGCCACTGACAGAGCGCTCAGGTGGAAACGATATTGCTCGAAAACATTTGTATCGAGCAGCATTAGACTTAAGCCCAACGAACCAAGCAACACGCCGAACGGTATCAGCAACCCCTTTTTTGGCCTGATCACGGCAACCATGCCACCCAGTACCACCATTGGCAGGTAAGCAAGCAAAGCAAACTGCGCCGGAAATGCCAGCGCAACATAAACTGCTGCCAACAAGTCAGCAGGCCATCCGTATATGAACAGGTAGCGGATCCCAATGAGACTGAACAGCACCGCGTTGGCCAGACCAAACCAGGCGCTCCAGCGCAGCAGCAGCCCCCGCGTCACGCCGTCCCTGGCAGTTTGACTCATGATTTCACGATGCCCTGTGGCCGTTCATCCGCCTGACATGCCAGTTCCGTGATTGCATCTGCCGCCGCATCAGCACTGTGGCCGAGGTTGTACACCCATCGTTCACGAAGCTCAGCGACGCGGGTTCGAAACGCCTCCGGCTCACGCAGCATCTGGCGAATGCTGTCAGGCACAGCGTGCAATTGATCGGGCGCCACTATCGCGCCAATTTTATCGCGCACATAGATTTCGAAGGGCTCGATGCCAAGTTCCGGCCACCAGTCGTTGCGCGCCTTCGGCGGCAAATCTATATACAACACCGGCTTTTCCAAGCCCATACCGTAATCCATTCCAGCGCCGGACCAATCGGTGATCATGACATGCGAATCAAACAGGGAATCTGACTCGCCCATTTGCTCCATCAGCGCGAAGCGTGGATGACTTTGGTACTTTCGTGCAATGCGATCAATGGCATCGGGCGTGTTCCAGCGGGTCTGATAATGCGGACGCAGTGTCACCCGGAAACCCGCATTAATCAACTCGTCTACCAGCTCGGAACCGCAGACATTCAAAATGGTCTGCTCGCCCCATGACGGTGCCAACAGCACATGTATGTCGGCATCCGAGTGCCATGGCGGTGGCTCCCGCCGCTCTTTAATTAACGACTCAAGTCGTTCGTAACCATGCTCAAACAACTGCTTGGCCGGCTGGTCCAGCATGTCCTCGCGCTTGCGCAATTCCCTCATTTGATGCGGCCCGGCGCACAACACCGCATCGTAGTGATCGTATGAGTCTTCATGATCGGCCATGTGCACGCTGATCAGGGAATGGAACATGAAGGCATAGCTGACCGGGTTTATGGATCGCTTCAGTTGCAGGTTATTGAAATCAACCATGGTCATAAGCACGACCCCCGCTTCCATAAACTGAAAACACACCGTGCGGGAAATGCCGTTGCCTATGCAGAAAGACTTCAACTGCTGGTTATCCTGCCGCAGCCCCGTGTCATTCGGATCAGAAGTGAGATAACAAACCTTTTCGCCTCTGGCGGTCAGGCGATCAATGACGGACGCAAAATGATGCCAATCCTGACCGCTTTCGCTGTAGATAACGATACGCCGCCAATCGGACGGCAATGCCTTGAATGCGCGGCTGGCGCGCCAGTCATGAATAAAGCCAAACATGCGAAGATGCAGAAACCCAAACCAACCCGTACCCGGCCTACAATACTAAAAAAAACCCCGCCAGGTCAGATGACCCAGCGGGGTTCTCGTCGTCGGCAGCAGAGGAAGCCGCTTAGAATCTGAAGGTGGTGCGCAATCCAATCAGCCGCGGTGGCGGCAGAAAGGCAAAAGCAGTCTCGTCACGCGGCTGACCACCCATACCGCCGTACATGCCATCACGAAAGTCATTGTAGCCCTGCGCCCAGCGAGGCGTCTCATCGTCGAACAGATTTTCGGCATAAATCTGCAGACTCCAGGCAGATGTCTGCACACCGATCTGTGCATCCACGTTCCAGTATGAGTCAAGCTTGGCTGTATTAATGCGGTCGTAAATATTGCGCTCGTCCTGGAACTGGGCGATGACATTGATGAATCCCTCAAGATTATCGCCAACCGGCACCGTATAATTGCCCAACAATGTGTAGGCGTGCTCAGGCACACCAGCCACGCTTGCTCCCGAACAATCACCCACGACGTTGCCGCAAATAGCCTGATCCTTGGGACTCACCGTGGTGCCCGCCTCGGCTCGAATATTGGTGTAATTGAAGTCGGTCCATTCAGCGTCCGTGTAGGAATACGCAGCAGCCAACGTCAACTCGTCGGAGGGGCGCCAGGTCAGATCAACCTCGAGGCCCGTGGTCTCGGCTTTAGCCGCGTTCACGATGCCGGACGCAGCCCAGTTTGACGCCGGGTCGGTAATCGTGACACCGACCTGCCGATCCTTGTAGTCATTGCGATAGACGGCGACATTAGCCTGCAACGAACCTTCAAGCCACGTGGTCTTGGCACCCAACTCGTACGCATACAACTTCTCTTGTTTGATTTTCGCAACCTGCGGGCGCGCAAACTGCACAGTGCCAAAGCCTGCGGGCTTGGTACCTTTGGCTGCAGATGCATAAAGCAGCACATCTTCGCTGAGGCTAAAATCGAGTGCCAGACGAGGGTTAATAGTGTCTGTCGTTTGAGAATCGCGAGCGGGCAAGTCCACCGGACTGATACCGAAACCACCCAAACCACTCAGATCTATCGGCACATTCAAGGTTGTCTGCGACACGCGGTCGATGCCAGTATTGGTTTCAACCGTGATCTTGTCCTTGATATAACGTGCTTCGGCCGTCAACCGCAGCTGTTCGGTCAGGTCGAGACCAACCAAACCGAACACTGAATATGATTTGGTATCGCGGTCAGTAAGCTTGGCCGGGTCACCCGCAAGGGCCGATGCAGCATAACCGCAGGCAAAGGACACGATCGGTGTGGTGCCGCAGATGCCGGGGGCAAACACCAGATTGGGGTCATTAAACCAGTTCAGCGACATATCGCGGTTTTCGGCAGTTTCATCAAAGTACGATACGCCAACGAGCCAATTGCCACCGTCCCAATCAGTAGACTCCAGCGTAAACTCCTGACTGAAACTCTCCGTATCGGTCTCATCAAAGTAGTCGTTGTCCAGTGACAAACCTACGCCCATAAAAAACGTGCCAATGCCATCCTGAAATTCCGGGTCTTCGTGCAACGAGGCCTGATTATCAAGATAACTGGTTGAAGACTTGAATGTGTATCCCGACACATCCCATTCAATTTTAAGTGTGCCCAGCAGCTGTTCGTCTTTGCTGCCACGAAACGGCGAATTAAAGCGTTGCGAAAAAGACAGGTTTATATCTTCAGGCGAGACCTTCGATACAGTTCCCAACCACTGTCCGTAGTTCATGGTGCCGAAAGCATCGAAAGTCGGCACCGTGCCTGCCGGCAGTTGCACGCCGTTCAGATAAAAGGTATTGGCATTGCCAACTTTCGCAATCGCGCGCTGATCACTCTTGTTAGTGGACATTGTCACGCTGCCCAATACTGACAACGCATCTGAAGGGGCCCACAAGAGCATGGCGCGACCGCCAACGCTGTCTGAGCCATTCAACTTTGCGTTGGCACGGGCATCATTCGGGTTGTTATTAATGTAAGCACCGGTATCTTTGAAGGCGCCAAGATTGACGCTTAAAGCGAGCTTTCCGTCAATCAGCGGCACCGACAAGCGACCGCGCATATCGCGTACGCTGCCTTCCGTATCATGCCAGCCACCGTCCAGATAAATACTGCGCTCGTACTCGTCAAGTGACGGGGTTTTAGAGACATAGTTGATCACGCCAGCGAAGGCATTACGTCCGTAAAGCGCTGATTGCGGCCCCTTGATCACTTCCACGCGCTCCAGCTCCAATAGCCGCGTGTTCAGCAGTGATGAACCACCACCCGCCGTGATGTTCTCGCCAGATACGTCAATACCATCGATTAGCACGGCCGTGCTGGTCCGACCGCGTTCGCTGGCAATACCGCGCATGGATATGCGGGTATCTGCAGCCGAGAAGGACTGATCGAACTGTACGCCGGGCACCAGCTTGGCGACATCGGCAGTGCTTGTGATGCCTTGCTTTTCGATAAACTCGGCACTAAAGGCTGACACCGCGACCGGCACTTGCTGAAGACCTTCTTCAGCGCGACGCGTCGTGACAGTAATCTCGTCGACGACAGCACTCCAGCCAGCCTTACTTAGTGTTAAAGCCGATACTCCGGCCAATACAGCCACAAGCATGGGCAACAAACGCTGCGTACTGCTATTCAATAACATCGTTTTATGTTTCATTACGTCCCCCTAAGAACGCCATAAGCGCGAATACTAAAAAAGCTAAGGAAATGTTCAGGCAGATGCGAGTGCGGGCGACCCCTCGCCCGAATCCTTGTCTGATTGATACATGACATAGCAACCAATCAGATAAACAACGAATACCGATGACATGACGATCGGGTATTCCCCGGGCTTCACCCATACCTCGGGGTACAACCCCCAGCGGGAAAAAGCCTCAACAGGCAGCCAAAGAATATTTCCGGTCGGAATTGCGTACCTGAATATGGGGCCCAGACGGCGAACGCTCAGGAGCTTGACTGCCAAATAGCAACCCCAGACCAGAAATAAGACCGTCAATACCATTGCGGTCGTGGAATCATATTTAATGCCCCGCGGATCATTGAAAAAGATCGCGAACAGGTAGATTGCCCAAATCAGAAAAACCGTTTCTATGGCCGCAATTCGCGCCGGCTGCGGCTTATAGCCTGGCGTCATTTTGCCGGGAGTCAGTTTCAGGTTGCGGTGAAACCACATGAACATGCGGCACTTTGTATCTTTGTTTGCGCCGAAGAAAATTAACATCGCAACCACCAGCAGGGTGGTGGCCTGAATCATCAGCAACTCAGGCGATAGGATCATCATGCCATCAGCATAGACACCCTCAACTTCCAGAAGATGCGCGGTGTATCGCCAAGTCCACTCGAACCAGCCGCACCATATAAAGGCGCCGCCAATCCAGCCAAGCAAGGTTCCCTGCGTTTCGCGACGACGCATGCCTATCCACACCAGTGCGAATCCGGCCAGACCTAGCAACATGGACATTGCCGTGTCCAGCACGCCCATCGGGTTGGCGGCATGCTGAATGACCACTAGGGTGTGGCCCAGTGCCAAACTGCACCAAACCATAATCAGGCTGAATAACCCAGCCACCGGCTGGCGTGTGATCGCTCTGCTGATTGCGTGCATTGATTTCCCCCGCTGCATAACGGCCCCCAGGACAAGAGAGCCAATTACCAGTGCCCATAAATTCGCCTCTAACAGGCGGGCGACTGGGTGGGCTAATCTAGACTGCGCGCGAAGTATCAGGCCAAATACTTCCCCTAAACGGAACAAAATACCTGGAATCGGACTCATGCAGCACGAAATTGACCTGCCTGACCGCCAAAATCTCGACGCCACAATGGCTTCGCGCATAGCCAGAGGCAACGTGTGGACTACGCTGGCCTATTACGTTGGTGTGCCACTGGCAATTGCGCTCTACGCCGGCCTCAATAACTGGGAGATTCGCCACGCGGCGGGGACCCTGGGAAGCCTGTCGTTCTATGCTGCACATGCATTTCTGCCGTGGTGGACAACCTGCGGGTTCACGCTGCTGTTTATGAGACTGCTGCAGCGTTGGAAGCCGCCGTGGCTCGCCCTGCTTATACTGGGCCATGTTGCGAGCAGCTTCATGGTCGTGCCCTACTCCAACTGGCTCACGGGATTATATGAGGCATCGCTGCCCGAACTGGCATTGGGCCATACCCTAACGGTTTATTTTTCTGCCGATTTCTGGGCCTATCTTTCGCGTGCAGGCATCATCTGGCTGGGCATCAATTTTCTGTTTGACCGCTTTCTTAAGCTGCCGCTATACCGCTATTCGATTCCACGTGGCTACGAAGATACCGAGCCAACCGGGACAATGCCGCAAGACCCGCAGATCCCGTCAGAAAGCGGGTGGCCTGAAGGCATGCCGGCGTTCATCCACCGCCTGCCAAAACAGTTACAACCGGATGAAGTGCTTATTATTAAAGCCGAGCAGCACTACATCAAAGTTGTCACCCCCAATAAAAACTACATGGTGTTGTACCGGTTCAGCGATGCGATAAATGAAATCGGCCAACAACTGGGGCAGCAGGTACACCGTTCGTATTGGGTCAACACGAACGCGATT
The DNA here is from genome assembly GCA_030426355.1 of Gammaproteobacteria bacterium. Lineage (GTDB taxonomy): Bacteria > Pseudomonadota > Gammaproteobacteria > Steroidobacterales. The sequence goes on along the minus strand of JAUHYQ010000002.1, from coordinate 392,618 downwards.
GCATCGGTCAATGCCAAAGCAAAGGACTTTTTTTTGGTGATGCGCAACAATGAACATGTGCCGGTTAGCGGGCCCTATCAGGGCATGGTGCGAGAACTGGCCCGCTCAACAGGATTGCCCTTGAAAGGCTAGACGAAGCAATCAGGCCTCGTCCTTGGCCTCTGTACTGTTTTCAGCAAGGTCATCGGCATCCACTTCGGGCTGAGCTGAACGGCCACTAATGAACGATTTGAGCTTGTACCAGTAAGTCTTTATTGCCAGTACCAGCGTGGCAAATATACCCACAATGGCAGAGAGGATCATGCTGCCGGTGCTTGGATCCAGATAGGCAAAGGCCACAGGAGCAAAACCCAGCAACGCCATCGCCGTTGCAGCCCGTGCCAGCAGTGTTTGATGTACCCTCATCCCGCGCTCCATTACTACGCTTTGCGTGCCACGACAGTTAAATCAGGCGTCAATTTTCCATGATTTGGCCGGCCATTCAAAGCCCCGCGGGGCCAGAACCTGCAAATCCCGCCAGACAATTCGGGCACGCTAGCTTAAGCGCGGCAAAACCTTTTCCCGCACGCGGATGAGATGCGCCGGGTCGTCAATTTCACCCCAGGCCAGGTCGGCAACCACCGGGCAAGCAATATCCCAGGCCTGTGCCGCCGCGACCAGACAATCCGTTTCATAGCTGTAATGCAAAGAGTCCTCGAAAGCCTGTTCAGCCAGGTGCTTCATAACGGCAAACAGGCCGCGCGATATTCGCGAAATACCGACCAGTTCGCCGGCCACCGGCCCGTGCAGGCGAGATTTATCCTTGTTCATGGCAACCAGCAAGCCGTCGGCGGTTTCGACGAACACCTCGTCGCCCGCGTGCGTCGGCCCGGACAGGAGCACCACATCAGGCATCTCGTGATTGATTAGCACATCCAAAGCACGTTGCTCATAGACCAAATCGGACTCCAGTAACAGGAAATCGTCGTCTATATGTTTTCGCGCGCACCATAGGGAATACATGCTGCCCGAATGTTCGAAATCCGGGTTGTGCACGGTACGAACCAGGCCGTCGTAGCGCATAGCGAGCTGCTCGTAATAATTTGCTGCGTAGCCGGTGACGACGACGATGTCCGCAATGCCAGCACGCTCCAACCGGGCTATGGAGACGTCAATAATCGGCCGGCCATCGAGCTCCACAAATCCCTTGGGCTTACCGCTATGCTCCGCACGTAAGCGGGTACCCATGCCGGCGGCGAGAATAACCGCGTTGCGCATCAGCGTGCTGCTCCCGCACTTTCGGCAAAACACTCCCGCAAGGCAGCATCCAGTCGTTCGAGGTCGTCATTTTGGATATCGCCCATGTGGGCTATCCGGAAAATATGCGTACCGAGGCCACCCTGCCCGGCATAAATCACAAAACCTTTTTTCTTCAGCAACGCGTGCACCCGCTCGTAATTATCGCCGTCGGGCAAAACCCACGACCACAAAACGCAGGAAAACTCCTGCGGGGGTAACAATGTTTGCAGGCCCAATCTCTTCAACGTCACCGCGATTCGCCCGGCACGATGCCGGTAAATCGAACGACGTTGTTCCCAACCGCCGATTTCCTCCAGTTCCCGCAATGCTTCCAGCAATGCAAATGCTGGTTGCACTGCCTGCGTGAACGGTGAAAAGCCGGTGCCATGCTGGCCCTGATAGTAAGCGGCAAGATCCAGATAAACGCTGCCGGCCGGCACCAGTTCGTCAGCCCACATATGCTTGCGTGCCATGACAAAAGAAATACCGGGCACGCCTTGCAGACATTTGTTGGCGGTGGCGGCAAGTGCAGCAATGTTCCAGCCGTCTGCATCGATAGCTTCGACACCGAAGCTGCTCACCGCATCAAGCATCAGCCGCAATCCGCGCTCACCGCATAGCTGCCCTAAAGCCGACAAATCATTCAGGCGCCCGGTGGTGGTTTCGTGATGCACGGTAGCCACATGCGTAATATCCGCGCGCGCGTCCAGTGCGGTGCGCACCGCATCCATATCAATGGCTTCACCCCAGGCCGACGTCACCGCACAATGCGGTTTGCCCTGCGCAGCGAGCATTTTGACCATACGCTCCCCATATACACCGTTGGCGACGATCAGCGTCGCTGATTCACGGGGTGCAAAACTTGCCAGCATTGCCTCCACCGCGCAGGTGCCGGAGCCCGTCAATATCACCGACTCAAAATCTTTGGGCATTTCCCGGTAAACGCGCACCAACCGGGCATTTATGTCGCGGGTCAGGTCCGCAAACTCCGGCTCGCGATGACACCAGTCGCCACGCAACATGGCATCGCGCACGCCTTTAGTCAGCGTTACCGGTCCCGGATTCAGCAAAATTGTGCGCTTTTCAGTCGTCATGTTTGCAGAAAGTCTCTTAACCGCTGGCCGACTTCAGCGGGCGTGATCGATGGCCGGGGTAACTTGTCCGGCACGCCCGCCAGGGTCGGCGCGTGAATAAACACCGGCCCGACACCGCTATTAAATGCTGCGCGCACGGCAGCCGCCACTTCATCCGGCTGTGCCAGACTTTGCACATCATCGTAACCACTGGCCGCCGCGATAGCGCAAAAATCCACTGACCGCGCAACCGTGGCCTGCCCTCCGGTGGACTCATGTATGCCGTTGTCGAGCAATACATGCACCAGATTGGCAGGCGCTTCAAAACCAACCGTGCTTTGCGCACCCAGGCGCATTAACGCGGCACCGTCGCCATCCAGCACCAGCACCTTGCGCGCAGGCTGCGCCAGCGCTATGCCCAGCCCCAGTGTCACGGCACAGCCCATTGACCCGACCATGTACAACTGGTTAGCGCGATCTTCACAGGCATACAACTCGCGGCCGGTGTAACCGGTGGTGGCAATAACCACTGCCCCCGTATCCGGGCCGGCAACGACCTGCAAGGCACGAAGCATTTGCGAGCGACTGGCGCACGCACGAGCAACCGCCGTATTGAACTTACGCGGCGCTCGCTCGCGGCCTTGCGAAGTTAAAGTCGCGGGAGCAACGCTGCCCTTGCGCATCACCAATGCGTAAGGCGTATGCTCACTGTCCATGTGCGCGATGGCGCGCTGCAAAGCCGGCTCTATCGCGTCCGCCTCGACCGGGAAATACTCCCACGGGATGCGCATCAACTCCAGCAGGCCCGTGGTAATGGCGCCCATCAATTCATGCTGCGGTTCATCCGCCGGACCGCCCGGTTCGCCCCGCAACGTGGGGATCAATAACACCGGCGATCGGAATGTGTAATTCAGCGAGGTCAGGGGATTCACGGCATTACCGAAACCGGAATTCTGGAACATGGCGACGCTGCGCACACCGGCCATTTCCGCACCGGTTGCGATCGCCACCGCATCGCCTTCGTTGGCAGCGCCCACGTAACGCAGGTCGGGCGAGTCGATAACAAAATTAATGAACGGCTTCAGGTAAGAACAAGGTACGCCGCTGTATAAACCGAAGCCAAGGTCCCGGGCTCTGAAGATAAAGTCCTGCGCCTGAATCATAACCAGCGGATCACGAGAAATTACCAGCGGCTACAACGTCTTCAATGCTGTCCACATCAAGCCAGTGCCCGGTTGTGTAAACCGCCCTGATGTCATTGCCGTCCGCTGCCAGAGCCGCCAACAGCTGATGCAGTTTGGCCTTGCGGTTACTCGGGTCGGCGCTTATTGCGCTGACCGCAGCGCGCAACAACGGCAATGCTGAAGAGCGCACCCGCATCACACCGGTCCATTCGCCGTGGATGTCGTTTTCGGCAAGCTCTTCGCCGGCCGTTTGCACGAGCACGCGGCTGTTAAAAGCGCGACGCGAATACGGCTCGCTGCAACTGACATAGTCGGCAGCGCGGCCCCGATTAACGGATTCACGCCAGTCGGTATCCACTGCGATCACGAAATCCTCCTCATGCTCGGCGAGCGAATCAAGGATGTAACGTTTAAAGATCACGTCGCCGAAACTGATGTACAGGTCACGCGAATCATCGGGATCCGCATCCAGTGCATATTGCAGGGAAATCAGCTCGCTGGTATTCGCGTAATCATCGTTGTCCACGTAATCCACGCCCTGCAAATCGACTGCCTCTGCCGCGTAGCCCCGCACCACCGTCAGCCGTTTAATGCCCGAGGCGTTGTAAGCCGACACAATGTGCGCAAGCAACGGCTTGCCCTGAACCTCGACCATGGTTTTCGGCCGTGTTGCGGTTAATTCACCGAGCGCTGCGCCGCGCGATGCCGCCAGCACAATGACACGCGCCTCATCACCTTGTTGGGGAAGATAGCGCTCTTCGGCTTCCTGCAATTCAGATGCGCCTTGCAGCCGAAAAATCTCCTTGACCGGAGCCACCCGGTCTTCGACCGAAATCAGGCTCTGCTCGCGGTGCATGGTCTCCGCGCAATCGCGCATGGCTACGATTGCTGCCCTCAGCAAATGATTGGCCCAGATGGCCAGCGAGAAGCCCGCCTCGCGGAACACGTCGGTTGGCGTGGAATAGTATTTGGTGGGCACGATCACCACCGGGCTGCGATCGGCCCACTCCTTCTTGAAGGCCAGCACTTCGGCCGGATGGCTCAGTGCGCTGTGAATTAAAATGCCGTCAGACCCCGCGGCATGATAGGCCTCGGCGCGCTTCAACGCCTCGTCCAGCCCCCAACCGGCAATAAAAGCCTCGACCCGGGTAATGATGGCGAAATCATCGTCCTGCTGGGCATCCTTGCCGGCCTTGATGCGACTGCAGAACTCATCGATTTCCGCCAGTTCCTGCTTATCGCCGTCAATAAAGCTGTTGGTCTTGGGATAAAGTTTGTCTTCTATACAGACGGCTGCTATAGAACGTTGCTCAAGTTTACGTACTAACCTTCTGACATTATTGAAGTTTCCATAGCCCGTGTCGCCGTCCAGCATGATCGGCAGCCGGGTCGCATCGGCCATGAACTCAAGCATCTCCAGCACCTGGGTCCAGCTGGCCTCGTTGCTGTCGCGCACGCCGAATTGCGCCGACATGCACAACCCGCCGGCCCATAACGCCTTGAACCCGGCCTCTTCAGCAATTTTTGCACTGATGCCGTTATGGGCTTCGCAGAGAAACTCCAGCTCCGGACTGTGCAGCAGCTCGCGGAACAGCGCTGTTCTGCGCGGGCTCGAGGGATCAGTCATCAACGTGCATCCTTTATATCGCCAGCGTAGGCTTGCCCCTCGGCAACCGACTCCTGCAAGCCCACTATGTCCATGATCTGGTCGAACTGATTCATGCGGTCCAGCATGCCTGCAGTGGTGCCCTGCTCACTGAGTTCACGCAGGTAGGCCTGCGCCGCAAAGCTGATGACCCGCACCATCGCACCGGGGTAGATCACCAGATCGAAGCCCAGTTTACCCAGTTCATCGGCCGGCTTAAGCGGCGTTTTACCGCCCTCTACCATGTTGCACAGAAGTTTAACGCGCGGGCCCAGTTCTGTGCCGACTCGCCGTAACTGCGCGTCATCGCGCAACGCCTCTACAAACAGCACGTCAGCCCCGGCATCCACATAGGCGTGGGCGCGCTCCAGGGCAGTGTCAATGCCATCGGTGGCCACCGCGTCGGTGCGCGCGACGATCAGCGTATCGGCGTCATGGCGCGCATCCGCAGCAGCGCGTATTTTGCCAACCATTTCAGCAGTATCCACCAGACTCTTGCCCTCCAGATGACCGCAACGTTTGGGTGAAGTCTGATCCTCAAGCTGAATTGCGCTGGCGCCCATTCTTTCCAGCAGGCGCACCGTGCGACGCACATTGAGGGCATTGCCGAAACCTGTATCGGCATCAACAATCAGCGGTATCGCGACACGCTCCCGCATATGGGCAACAGCATCAGCGACTTCGGTCAGCGTCGTCAGGCCGAGGTCAGCCCGACCCAGGCGAGAAAAGGACACACTGGCGCCGCTGACATAGGCGCATTCAAACCCTGCCTGCTCCACCAGCAACGCTGTCAGGGAGTCGTAGACCCCCGGCGCTATCACTGCGCCAGGCCGGTCCAGGCGTACGCGCAAAGCTGAGGAATTATTCATATATAGTCTATAAGAATCTGTATTTATTAAATATATTATTAAAATTTCTGGGGCTTAGCATAGCGGTCCTTGAGCCAGGGCAATAACCCGCCCGCATCAATCATCGTCATCAGATGCGCCGGAATGGGCTCGACTGCATAGCGTTTACCAAGGGTCGTATTGTCGATGGTCCCGCCGACCGGGTCCACCTCCAGCAGGTCGCCGGCACGAATTTCCGCATCAGCCGGCAGGGTCAGCAGCGGCAAACCAAAATTGATAGCGTTGCGGTAGAAAATCCGGCTGAACGACCGGGCTAAGATCGCGCCGACACCCAATTCGCGAAAAGCCATGGCCGCCTGCTCGCGAGCGGAGCCCACGCCAAAATTGCTGCCGCCGACAACGATATCGCCCGGTTTCACCGACGCGGCAAATTCCGGATCCACCGCTTCCAGACAATGCCGCGCCATAACCTCAATCGGTTCTTTGAAATACAGCCCCGGCGCCATGGTGTCGGTGTTGATCTCATCCCCGAACACCCACGCCCGCCCATAAATGGGGTCAGAGTCAATCACAGAAACTCCCGCGGGTCGGCAATCCGCCCCATGACCGCCGAAGCAGCAACGGTATAAGGTGAAGCGAGGTATACCCGCGACGAATTGGCACCCATGCGGCCCTGAAAATTTCGGTTGGTGGACGATATGCACACCTCGTCTTCGGCCAGCACACCGGCACCGAGCGCCGCGCAGGCGCCACAACCTGTGGGCAACAAGGTCGCACCGGCTTCGACCAGCGTTGCAAGCGTGCCATCCGCGGCAGCGAGCGCCATGGTTTGCTGGGACGACGGTGCAACCAGCAACCGGGTGCCCGGCGCCACCTTGCGCCCCTGCAAAACCTCCGCTGCCATCTGCAAATCGTTGTGCTTGGCACCCACGCAAGCGCCGATGTAGGCCTGGTCAACCGCGACGTCGCAATAGTCATCGGCCGGGCCGCTGTTAGACGGACGATGCGGAGCAGCAACCTGCGGCACCAATCGTGCCGCATCGAATTCATGCCGGGCCAGATAAACGGCGTCCGGATCGGAACGCCATTCCAGTGCGTCAGCGGCCGGCTCCACTCCCGCGGCACGGATCGCTTCCAGCGTGATGTCATCAGGTTCGACCAGGCCCGTTTCAGCGCCCAGTTCGGCGGCCATGTTTGTGAGCACCATGCGCTCGAACATGCCCATGCTGCGCACCGTTTCACCACCGAATTCCACCGCGCGAAACGCATTGTCCATGCCCAGTTCTCGGCACAGATACAGCGACATGTCTTTAGCAACCACTCCCTTGGCAAACTCGCCAAACCAATCCACGCGGATAGTTTCCGGCACCTGCAACCAGATTTGCCCGGTCACCACTACGCCGGTCATTTCAATAGCGCCGAAACCGGCCATGTAGCAACCAAAAGCACCGCCATTGGTGGAATGCGAATCACCGCCCACTGCGAACATGCCAGGCTGCAACAATCCCTGCTCGGCCAGCACAACGTGACCGATACCTTTCATGTCAAAGAACTTCTCGATACCGAAATGACAGGCAAATTCACGCGTTAATTTAAGAATGGCGGCAGACTGCGCATCCACGGCCGGTACAAAATGATCGGTCATGAGCACAATCTTGTCAGGATCCCAGACCCCTGCGCCCAATTCCTTCAGACGCGGCCAGATCCGTCGCGGCCCGCCAGAATCCAGCAACAAGGCAAGATCCACATTGCAGGTCACGATCTCACCACAGCGCGCGACATCCTGCCCGGCAGCGCGCGCGATAATTTTCTGCACCAGTGTCTGCGCCATGACTATTTTTCGACGTACGCCCGCCCCCGCCGCCTTGCTCGACCAAAACGCTCACGCAATGGCTGAGGCTTGCGCAACTTTATCGGGTCACGGCGCTTGCGGATCTGCAGGTTCAGTATCTCGACGCACAATGAAAAGAACATCGCGAAATAGATGTAGCCCTTGGGTATGTGCAAATCAACGCCTTCGGCAATCAGCGCCATGCCAATCAATACCAGAAAACTTAATGCCAACATCTTCACCGTGGGGTGTTCATCAACAAATTCGCCGATGCTTTTCGCTGCAAACATCATCACGATAACGGACAGCACGACCGCAATAATCATGACTTCAACATCCTTCGCCATGCCCACGGCGGTGATTACCGAATCCAGCGAAAAAACGATGTCTATAAGTGCAATCTGCACCAGCACTCCGGCAAAAGTGGCAACAATCGGGCCACCCTCATCTTCTTCGCCTTCCAGCGATTCGTGTATCTCCAATGTGGCCTTCGCAATCAGGAACAACCCGCCGGCCAGCAGGATGAGGTCGCGGCCTGAAAATTCGATGGAAAAGAGTTCGAACAGCGTCGAGCCGAGCCCCATGATCCAGGACAGCAGCAGCAAAAGCAGAATGCGCATCCCCATGGCCAGCCCCAGGCCAATGACGCGTGCCCGCTGCCGTTGTGCAGCTGGCAGCCGTCCTACCAGCACCGAAATAAAAACGATGTTGTCGATCCCCAGCACGATCTCGAGCAGGGTTAGTGTGGCAAGCGCGATCCACGCTTCAGGCGATGCGATCCACTCCATTTAAGGAATACGCCTCAAAGCACATCCTTGAGTTTTTCAGCAAGGCTAGCCACCTCTTCGGGTGTCGGCATGCTGACTTCCTGGTAGGTGCTAAAACGCTCCGGTACTTTCATGGTGGCATCAATGCCCATCTGCGAACCCACAACCGGGAAACCGTGATGGCCTTTAGTCGCTGACGGGTCGAGCAAAAAGGCCTGCCCGCTTTGATTAATGATTGTGTCCTCGGCAGGCTGCACTCGCGTGGCAATCGCCCACTCAATGGAGTCCATGTCGTAGGGGTCTACATCAGGGCCGACCACAATAACTATTTTGGCGGTTCGACCCCAGCGGCCTGCCGACCCCCAAACCGCGTGGAGCACATATTTGCCGAATTCCGAATGCGGCTTGCGAGCACCATCGACATTGAGCTGCACAACATAAGTCATGTTCGGCGTCACCACCACGTCCTGAACTTCCGGAATCTTGCGTTGCAGATCACCGAGAATCTCGCCCTCCACCGGCACCAGCGCCTGGTAGTTGTGGTCAAACGGAGGGATCATCTCCATGGTTGCGTACCACAGCGGATCTTTACGGTGCGTAATACAGGTTACTTCGAACCGCGGGAACACCTGAATCGCATCGTAATAACCGACGGGATTAGAATGATTGCCGATGGTGGTTTCCGAATTGGGAATAAAGGCACCCTCGATGATGAATTCGGCAGTGGCCGGTACCTGCAGATCCACTGTCTCGCATTGCACCACCTCTACCGGCGCGCCGCGTAAGCCACCGGCAAATTCGATCTCGCTTTTACCAAACGGCACGCTGGTTGCACCCGCCATATGCAGCGCCGGGTCGCACTGCAATGCAAAAGCCACTTCAAGCGGTTTGCCCATTGCTGTCGCTCGCGCCAGATGCAGGCCAATATGACTCATCGGCGGATTCCAGAATGCGAACACCGATAGCTGCTGCTTCTGTTGTTCTTCGGGGTATTCCTCACCCAATGGATGCACAGCGTTCCACAACTGCGTAATACGGTAGCACCCCATATTCACATCACCGGTTTCGGGATCCTTGGTTATACCAAGCCCGCCGGTGATATAAGAAGCGGCCTCTTTGCCAAAAAAGACATGCGGCAAATTCTTATCCAGTGATATGTTTTCTTTCTTGATGATGACTTCTTTGCAGGGCGCTTTATCCTTGTCTACAACCACGGGAGCGTGCCAACTCGACGGATTCGACAGCACTTTCGCATGCTTGTGCTTCATCTCGAGCGGTTCCGTGCAGTCGATCATCATGGCGGTGCGCTCACGCGTGCCAAAAGGGTTGAAGATCACCGGCACATCAGGCCGGTTATAGCCCTCAAGGTTATTCAGCATCGCTGCCGGGCCGTCGTTCTGACACAACAGTCGCATCAACGCCTGTAATTCGTTATCACCGTGCGCGGCCTTGATGGGAACGTCGATCTGCCTAAGCTGGCCTTTCTTCTCGAGTACGCCGAGAAACTCGCGCATATCCTTGTACGGCATTGGGTTAACTCCGGTTATTGCCTGATTTCGCCGCGCCTCGCGTGCCTTTTGCTGCGGGCACCATGCGCGCCTTGTTCTACAGGCGCCATGCGCGCCTTGTTTTGCGGGCACCATGCGCGCCCGGGGGCGTCACAATAGCACGTCTGTCGTGGGCTGGCAGCTTGCTGCAATCGGCTCTTCTGCTACTATTCCGCCCCCCATTAACACACATGACAGTCTGAGGAAGAAAACAATGGCCGACACCGAGCGTAAAGTCGCCATCGTCACGGGTTCCGCCACGGGTGTAGGTGCCGCAGCCGCAATTATGCTGGCTGAACGCAATTGCAACGTGGTGATTAACTACACCCGCAGCAAAGACGATGCGGAAGCAACGGCCGAAGAGTGCCGCTCCAAAGGCGCGGAGGCCATAACATTTCAGGCGGATGTATCTGAAGATGACCAGTGTCGCGCAATGGCCCAGGCCGCTGTCGATAAGTGGGGTCGCATTGACTATCTGATCAACAACGCTGCGCGTACAAAGTTCAACCCCTTCCCCAATATGGACGGGGTAAACAAGCAGGACTTTCTGGACATCTATGCAGTGAATGTCGTTGGCCCCTATCAGATGATCCGGGCCGTTGAACCGCACATGCGTAAAACCGGCGGGGCGGTCGTCAACGACTCATCCATAGGCGGTGTTACCGGCATTGCGTCCTCGATCCCGTATGCGGCATCCAAGGCCGCACTTAACCTGATGACCAAGTCACTGGCGCACGTGCTCGGTCCGGAAATTCGTATCAACACCGTGGTACCGGGCATGATTCAAACCCGCTGGCTCAAAGGCGGATTGGGCGATGACGACTACCAGAAAATGCTGGCGACTACCGCTGCCGGATTGCCGCTGAAGAAAGTAGCCACGGCAGAGGAAGTTGCCGAAGTGCTGGTATGGTTTCTGGAAGGCGCATCGGTTGTAACCGGCGAGACGTTGATCGTGGACAGCGGCTTACACCTCGGCCCCTTCCCTCCCTATGCCAGCGGAGCAAGCATGGAATAAGGGCCATGAGCACCGCGACCAAAGTCTCCGACATCAAAAAGCGCTTGAGCATCCCTGCTTTCGCAGCGCCGATGTTTCTGATCTCGGGCCCCGATCTGGTGATAGAAGCCTGCAAGGCCGGGGTTATCGGTGCATTTCCTACCCTGAACGCGCGGCCGGTAGCGGTTCTGGAACAGTGGCTGCAGCGAATCACGGCGGAACTGGCCGCCGCCGAGCAGGAAAACCCGGGCAAGATCGCGCCGTGGGCCGCCAATCTGATTGTGCATAAGAACAACCAGCGCTTCGAACCGGATTTTGAATTGATACTTAAGTACCGGCCCGAAATTGTCATCACATCGCTGGGCAGCCCGGCGCGCGTCGCTGATCAGATTCACGACTACGGCGGACTGGTTTTTTCTGACGTGAACAGCGTGGAGTTTGCGCACAAAGCAGCCGAGCGCGGTGCCGACGGCCTCATCCTTATTTGCGAAGGTGCGGGCGGGCATACCGGATTCAGCACTGCTGACGAGTTTGTGCCGCAAGTCCGGGCATTTTTCGACGGCCCGATTATTGTCGGTGGCACTATCAGCACCGGTGCCGATATTCGACACGTAATCGACGTCGGCGCGGATTTTGCCTACATGGGCACCCGTTTCATTGCAACCAATGAGTGTCAGGCGCAACCTGCCTATAAACAGATGGTGGTTGATTCGACATCGGCGGATGTCGTGCTCACCCCTTACTTCACGGGCGTCCCCGCACATTTCCTGCTACCCAGTATTCGGGCCGCAGGGATCGATGAAAGCAAACTGGCCGATCGCAAAGGTCAGATCGGATTTTCAGCCGACGGCGATGAAGACAGCAAGGATTTGTCAGCATGGCGTGATATCTGGTCTGCTGGCAAGGGCGTGGATCGAATTCAGTCAATACTACCCGTGGCCGAACTCGTTGCAAACCTGCGGGAACAATACGCTAAGGCGTAAATTCCACGCGATAGCCAAAGCCTTTGGCGTTGTCGATCACCCGAATTTTGTCCGGCCGGACGCAATAAAAGTTCGCTGCCTTTAATCGTGATGCAATGGTTTCTTCGTGTTCCCCTTTGGGCGACTGAAACAACGCGTCAATCTGCGGAAATTTCTTAAAATACAGCAGCAGTGCCTTGGCCCGCTCCGCACCTTCGACAACCTCGACCGATCCGCTTAACTGCAAGCCGCGCACTTCGTGCCAGTTGTCGCAGTCAGGATTAATCGTTGCGGCCACGCGCTGATTAACGGCGATGTCCCGGCCATGGCGGGTTCGGTGATCCGACACAAAGTAAAGATTAAAGCGCTTGTCCGCGGCGAAGAATACCGTTGCTGCCCAGGGCTCCGCCTCGTTCGAGCAGGTCGCCAGGGTTAAGGTGCCGATTTCATCCAGAAAACGGCCGGCAGTTATACGAGCGTCCCGTTCAGCATCGTCTTGCACGGCTCACCCTGTCAGATACACAAAAATTGCTCAGGCTTTGCGTCGCGTCTGCGCACCGGCCCAGCGCTTGACGATGGCGTTGTCGAGACCAAACAGATCCAATACCCGACCCACGTTGTGATTGATCAAATCGTCAATACTTTGCGGGTTGTTGTAAAACGCGGGCATCGGCGGCGCGATGATTGCGCCCATCTGCGTTGCCTCATGCAACATTTTGCAATGACCTGAATGCAACGGAGTTTCGCGAGGCATCAACACCAGGCGTCGCCCTTCCTTTAGCACCACATCGGCGGCTCGCGCCACCAAAGTATCCGCGTAAGAATTGACAATCGCCGAAAGTGTCTTCATTGAACAGGGCGCGACCACCATACCCCCGGTTTTGTAAGAACCACTGGCGATGGTTGCCGCGAGGTTCTGGTCGCTGTGCACCTCATCCGCCAATGCCTCGACGTCTTTCACATCCCATTCCGTTTCAAGCTTGATATTCAGCTTGCCGCCGTTACTGATGACGAGATGCGTCTCCACATCCGGCTGATCTTTGAGCACCTCGAGCATGCGGATGCCATAGATGACTCCGCTCGCTCCAGAAATACCGACGACTAATCGCATAGTTATCCTGCTGGGTTCCGATTGTTCCTGAATTCTACCTTGCAATAGAACCGTTGATGCGCGCAAGCCATTCGCGCCGGTTAATCACGTTTTGGAATGGAATCATTAAGCATGTGAGATCGCGGCCCGCGATGCTGGCCGGGCGTGGCGGGCTCGATTTCCGGCCGCAATCGATAATTCTCCATCTGATCCGCGGTGTGGAAGTAAAGGGGGCGCGCGGTGTCTATGTGCTCCAGCATCGCGTGATAACGGTCCAATTCAGCGTTCATGGCCTCTTCCCCAATGAACGGAATGCCGTGCGCTACAAACGGCGGCATAACGGTGTACCCAACGATCCCCAGAATACCGGCATGTATCGGCCACAAAACCCGCTCGATATCGCCGTTGCGACCGTCCGGCGCGAACGCAGCGGCCGGGGCACTGGTCGAAATCGACAACATTGCGCGACGACCCGTAAAAACACCCTGCTCCCAGGTTTGCCCCAGATCGTAAGCCGAACCAAATGCAAATACGCGGTCTACCCAACCCTTCATGATCGCCGGCATGGAAAACCACCACATCGGAAACTGCAAAATCAGCAAATCCGCCCGCATCAGCCGCCCGATCTCGGTAGATACATCCGCAGAGAACAATGCATTGGTGGACGCATGCATCTGCTCCTCGCCAAGACTGAAGAATTCGCTGTTTTTGCGGCTGACTACGTCATTCGGGCCTGCCACGGGATTGAATCGCTGCGCATACAGATCACTGACAGTGACCTCATGGCCCTTACCCCTGAACACATCCAGCGCGACACTTAACAGCGAACTGTTAAAGGATCGAGGCTCAGGATGAGCATAAACAATAAGTACCCGCATCTTTATTCCTTAAAATTACCGCTGGCGAACCGGGAAATACTGTTTACAGGCTTTGCCAGGAATCTTTGCCGTCGGCGTCACGATATCAACAACTTACGACCCGGGAATCTGTCATTTATGTGATTCAGCGCACATTTTGCACCACGTCGGCAGCATAAATTATCCATAACTCCCGCGAGATTGTAAGCGATGAAATTTCTCAAAAACCTGCTTGGTCAAAAGGAGCCGGATGGCCCGCGGTGGAACACCAAACCGCCGGGAGAACGCCCCGCGCCCCGCCGCCGGATTGAAGGGGTCGGAGTAACGACTCTGACCCCAACAATCAAAAAAAAGGAGAAGAACCCGTTTTTGGATGCGGACTTTACTGATATGGAGCTCATCAATGAGGTTTCGCCCGTGAAGGACGACCCCTACGCCAGCAATAGCTGGAAGTACGAACGGGAAAGCGACACTCGCAAACTGAAAACCCTGCACCTCGGTTCGCAAACATCAAAAGATAAAGATTCGGCCGACAACTTTAACCCTTACGATACGGGCGTTTTCAGGCGTGGCTGGAAGGACTGATCAATAAGCTTTCAGGCGCGCGGCGGAAGCGGGATAAATGCGCTGGTTCTGCGCACATACTCACGATAGCCCGGTCGACGCTCACCGATATCTTGCTCCAGCAGTGAAACCCCCGAGACCTTCAGCAGAAAAAAACTAAGCAGCAGTGGCCCAACCAGCGTCCACCAGGCACCGGCAGCCAGCGCGATCAATCCGATACCCCACCACAAACAGAATTCGCCAAAATAATTGGGATGCCGCGAGTAGCGCCATACACCCTTGTCCATGACTGCGCCGGCATTGTCCCGATTGCGCAAAAAATTCGCCAGTTGCCAGTCCGCCAGCGACTCCCATATAAGGCCATAGAAAAATAACGCAATACCAACCGCATCGAGCAACCCCAGTGGCTGCTCGCTCAATAAAACACCGTACTGCGGTAAACCGATTACCCATGCGAGCACCGCTTGCAGCAAAAACACCACGTAAAGGCTTTGAAACCAAAAAGAACTGCGCTTGCTGCGCATCTCTGCATAGCGCCGGTCTTCGGGCTTACCGCGGTTGCGGAAATACAGGTATATGAAGAGGCGCGCCGCCCACAGCCAAACCAACAGCATCACCACGGTCGCGCGCATTGTCGGCTCGTCAGCCTGCAGCCAGTAGACAGAGCCGCCAGTCGCCACTGCAACACCCCAGAACAAATCGATGATGCTGACATCGCGCAACGGAATGCTGATGAGCCAAAGCGCCACCATAAGCGCAACGGTCGCTGCCAGCCCGGGTAACAACTCACTTACAAGCGGCATGCTAAGCATTCCCCGTATCGACTAGACCTCAACAGGAAGGACAAAACGATAGTGTCCGACCATCCACTCTGTACCCTCACGATAGCCGAACAACTCCGCGACCGCCATAAAAAACATCCGCCAGCGCTGGAACCAAATTGCGGCTTGCTGCTCTCCATATGCCTTAATCAATACCGGCATGATTTCCTGCCGATCGCGATCCATGCGCTCCAGCCAGGCATTGGAAGTCTTCTCATAATGCCTGCCCGAGACCCGCCACTGCTCATCAATGCGCAGGTTATCCTGAAAATAGAGCAAAGTGCTCTCGGCAGGCATAAGCCCGCCCGTAAAAAAGTACTTACCCATCCAGTCGTATTCACCCTCGGTGTTGAACGGGTACATCAAATGACGATGACAGAAAATATGCACAAACAGTTTGCCGCCAGGAACCAGCCAACTGGAAATGCGCTGCATGAGCGCACCGTAATTTCGCATATGCTCAAACATTTCCACTGAGACAACACGATCAAATCGTTTGTCAGTGGAAAACTCATTAGCATCCGCCGTGATAACTTCTACATTGCTGAGCCCGGCGTCACGACAGCGCTGATTGATAAACTCACGTTGCGAATTCGAGTTCGAAACAGCGGTAATTTGCGAATCGGGAAATTTGCGCGCCATCCATACGGTTAGCGATCCCCAACCGCAGCCGAGCTCTAAAATCCGCTGCCCGTTGTGCAGCTCTGCACGCTCGCAGGTGATCTCGAGCATGCGTGCTTCTGCAGCATCCAGCGCATCCGCCAGCGACGCCCCGTGGTTGTCATCCCACCAACAGCAGCTGTACTTGAGGTTCGCTCCCAAAACCCGTAAGAAAAAATCTGCCGGCAATTCGTAGTGCTGCTCGTTGGCCGCATCCGTTTCGAGCGCGATCTGACTTTGACGCAGATCTTCCAGACAGTGACGGAAGCGCTCAAACTCCCGCTCGCACCGATCGACGGATTCTTCAGCCAGACGCTCGGCCATCAGGCGACGCATGCCAAAACGCGTCAGCACATCGGGAATCCAACCTTTCTCGCAGAGGTCAATTGCAACCGTACTCATATCGAAATTCTCCTAACCGGCTTCTGCATGGCCGCCCAGCGCCCCACGCACACGCTGCATCCAACCACCGACCACTGGCAAGTGCTCGTACAAGCCGGTACTCGCGTCCCAGAAATCGCGGTGCACAAGCACACGACCTTCACTATCGAACCGGAATTGCGTGACACCATACGACACCAGCGGACTGCCAGAGGCCAGCGCGTCGCTGCGAATGGTCATCCTCCAGCGTATGTAGTATTCGCGCTCTGCTCGCGCAACCTGCAAAAACTCAACCCGCAGTTCCTCAACATCCTTTGCGGCCTTAAGCAGATAGTTTTGGATCGCGTCAACCCCTCGCACTGCCGCGACGTTGTCATAAAGAAAAGCATCCGCAGCGTAGACAGCCGAGGTTTGCGCGGACACTGATTCAGGTGTCATGACGGCAAAATAGGCCTCCAATCGGGCCAGCACGTCTTTCTCGGCGGCACTATTGGCAGTAAAAGCAGCTGAAGCCGACGCCGTTCTAAGCAACGCTTCCTCGTAACGGCCATTAAGTTCATCAGCGGTCTCGACGTTCGGGTTGGTGCAGGCTGACAAACATAAGGTACTAATAATAATGATATATTTCACTTACTTCCCCGGCATAGTTTCCTGAAGCATGACATAGGATCAGGGTCAATTTATACGGGAAGGGTTTCGCCGTGAACGCTACCGCAGATTCAGGTATCGCCTGCGGCGTCCGCATGGACGCATGCACTGTATTGCGAAACGCTTGAGTACCGGCGGTTTGAATCTGAAATCGGACTGAATTCGAAATAAGTTTAGGGTTGCACAAACGGGAGGCAAACTTTGCGTCTGGCCATTATCGGCGGCGGCATATCCGGGCTTTTCGCCGCCCGCCTGCTGCACCGAAATCATGAAATTACCGTTTTCGAATCCGGCAGCTACGCTGGCGGCCACACCAATACGGTGGACGTCGTCGTGGGCGGGAAAACCGTTGCGGTGGATACTGGCTTCATTGTGCATAACGACCGGAATTACCCGTTATTCATAAGCCTCATGAACGAACTGGGCGTCACCACCCAAGACAGCGAAATGAGTTTCAGCATGAGCTGCGAACTAAGCGGGCTGGAATACTGTGGATCAACTTTGAATACGCTGTTTGCTCAGCGCCGGAACATAGTCAATCCGCGTTTTATCGGCATGCTGCGGGAAATACTGCGGTTCAATAAACTGTCGGACCAACTTCTCTCTGCGCCGGACGATCAAAACCTCATAGGGTTTTTACAGGAACACGGTTTTTCGGGGGCAATAGTTGACGATTACCTGGTGCCGATGGCCGCCGCGATCTGGTCTTCTGAGCCAAGCCAAATACTGGATTTTCCGGCAGCCTACTTCGGCCACTTTTTTCATAACCACGGCTTGCTTAGTATCAACGACCGACCCCAATGGAAAACCATACCGGGTGGTTCCCGCAGTTACGTCGGGCCTTTGACAGAGCCTTTCAGAGACAGGATTCTGCTGAACCACGCGGTCAATTTGGTGGAGCGCGATGCAAACGGCGTGGAAGTCATTACCGCTGACTCACAGCGAGCGCGCTTTGACGGGGTGGTATTTGCATGTCATAGCGATCAGGCACTGCGCATGCTCGCCCGACCGACACAGCAGGAAATTGAGGTGCTCGGCGCCATTCCTTACCAGCATAATGAGACGATTCTGCATACGGACATCCGGTTGATGCCGCGAACAAGACTTGCCTGGGCCTCATGGAACTATCACCGGTTTGCAAACGACAGCGGGCACGTTAGCGTGACCTACGACATGACTCATTTGCAGCATTTACACGCCTCCGAGCGCCTTCTGGTCACACTCAACGCCACCGATAAAATCAATCCTGAACGAGTGTTGCAGCGGATCGATTATGAGCACCCCGTATACAACCGCGAAAGCGTTGCCGCGCGCGGCCGCTGGCAAGAGATCAGCGGGGTGAACCGCAGCTACTACTGTGGTGCATACTGGGGCTATGGCTTCCACGAAGACGGCATGCGCAGCGCCGTTTCAGTCGTCGAGCAACTGGACTCGCCGCGACAAGCAGCGGCCTGACCCATTAAGGAACAAGATATTTAACCGTGCGAGCATGAACAAACAAAATCAAAATAGCTGTTTGTACGAGGGTACGATCAGCCATCAGCGGATAGGCCATGCTGCCAATGCTTTTAGCTATTCGCTTTTCATGGTGTTGCTTGATCTTGACGAGGTCGAGACAATATTTGACGACTATTGGTTCTGGTCGGCACGTCGCCCCGCTATAGCGCGTTTTCGTCGCAGCGATCATTACGGCAATGCCGAGCAGCCTTTGGCTGAAACTATCAGAACCCTGGTGGCATCGAGCACAGGCACAAGACCGGAGGGGTCAGTAAGGTTGTTGACGCACCTGAGCTATTTCGGACATTGCTTTAATCCCTTAAGTATCTATTACTGCTACGACCGGAACGAAAGGCTGCAGGACGTTGTGCTTGAAGTGAGCAATACACCGTGGGGAGAGCAGCACTGTTACGTGCTCGGTCACGACGACAATCTCGCGACGAAGAGCCACCATTTTCGGTTCAATAAAGACTTTCATGTATCGCCCTTCTTGCCCATGGAGATGCAATACAACTGTCGCTTTACGGACCCGGCCGAACAGCTCTACGTGAGCCTGGACAACTATAGTGATGACCGTAAAGTTTTCGGCTCAAGGCTGGCTCTCCGGCGGCGTGAAATGACCCATGCCAATATGGCAGCTGCCCTGCTGCGCGACCCGCTGATGACTCTGCGCGTGGTGGCATTGATTCACTGGCAAGCGGCCAAACTGTGGCTAAAGCGAGCCCCGATCTTTAATCACCCGTCAAAAAACAATAAGGAATTTTTGCAAAATGGCTAACGGTTCGGACACCGCGGTTAAAACGGAGCGCTCGAATGAGGCACTGATGCAGGGTCGAAAAGCGCGCAAGAACAGCAGTTGGTTCAAAAAGCCGGTGTTGGCGAAACTGGCCACCATCACGCGTGGTGAAATAGAGATTCGCGAAACCGGAGATAACATCATCGTGGGTGCTACTTGCCCGGACTTTCCGTTGCGCGTTACGGTGGAAGTGCACGATGCAAGCTTGTACAGCGACATCGCCGCCAGCGGCTCCATTGGCGCTGCGGAATCCTACATGGCCGGAAAATGGAGCGTATCCAATCTGACCGATCTGGTGCGAATCTTTGCAGCCAACCCGCAGGCGCTGGAGTCGCTCGAGAACGGCAGCGCAAAGATTATTTGCGGCGCTCTCCGGCTCGGGCACCGGCTGCGCAGGAATTCACGCCGGCAGAGCCGTAAGAATATTCTGGCGCATTACGATCTGGGCGATGAATTATTCGAGCTGTTTCTTGATCCGACCATGAGCTACTCGTCGGCCATCTACCCCAGCGAGGGCTCTACCCTTGAAGAGGCGGCTGTGCACAAGCTGGACGTGGTCTGTCAGAAGCTGAAACTTCAGCCCGATGACCATGTACTGGAAATCGGCACCGGCTGGGGCGGACTCGCCATGCATGCAGCGACTAAATACGGCTGTCGCGTCACTACCACCACCATCTCCGACAACCAGTTTCAGGTTGCCAGCGAGCTGGTTCGCGCCCACGGTTTGCAAGACCGGGTCACGGTTCTCAAACAGGACTATCGTGATCTGGAGGGCCAATACGACAAGCTGGTTTCAATCGAGATGATTGAAGCCGTCGGACACGAATATCTCGATACTTATCTGCAAGTCTGCAGCGAACGCCTCAAACCACAGGGTCGGGCTCTTATTCAGGCCATACTCATGAGTGACCGCAACTTTGACAATTACATACGTTCGGTCGACTTTATACAGAAGTACATCTTCCCGGGTGGCGCCCTGCCTTCGATGGCATCGCTCACACAGTCAATAAAACGCGCAACTGACCTGCAGATCGCAGACTTCCATGACATAACCATGGACTATGCACGCACGCTGAATGACTGGCGCAGCCGCTTCATGAACAAATTGCGGGACGTTCGGGCACTCGGATATCCGGAAGAGTTCATCAGGATGTGGGAGTTTTATCTGTGTTACTGCGAGGGTGGCTTCAGTGAGCGCACCATAGCCACCGCGCAGATCGTGCTCGACAAACCGTATTGCCGGCTTGAAAAAGCCTCCGTGTAACCCCGCCAAACGCTCCCCAATCAGCGCCCGACAAAAAAGTGCCCGGCAAGCCGGCCGGAAAGAGGATTAACCGGCTGGCTTTCGGGCACAAGAGGAAACACGGGCCGGGGACAAGCCCCGGCGGTCAGGCCTCTTAACCTGCTGTACTCATTGCTGGCTTGACTCGCTTGGGCAGTCTGCCCAGACTGGTCTGCGCCGTGCCAGAACTCCACTAAAACACGGCAACCGCAACGTGATGCATAAGCTAACAGTCGCTTACAAATGAAACATCATTCACATTGGTGATATCCCCAACACATTGATATAACAAATAGACCTATGACCAACATTATTAAACGCACCACCCTCATCGTACGCAATATGGACTTGGCCAAACGCTGGTACCAGAAGGTTCTGGGCATGACGGTGTACTACGATGACGAGGTGGTGCTGTCCGGCGTTGGCATGGCGGCCGGCAAAGCCCGCGACCGCACCCACCTCATCATCATGCAGGCCGAGGATCCCGAAATCGGCATGATTGGCCTGCTGCAATGGGTGGATCCGCCGCTGCCTGCCCCGGCGGAGATTCCGACCTCGGTCGGCTACGGTAACCCGACTTTCGTGGTGCGCTCAGACGACGCACGTGCGGCCTGGGATGCGGCAAAAGAACTCGGCACGCACATTCATGCCGATCCGCACCGTTGGTCAATCAAGGGCGCGGACGGCAAGATGAAACACTTTATCAGCGCCGGTCTGTTCGACCCTGACGGGCACTTTTATGAGCTTAACCAACTCGAGCGGGAAACCGATGCGTGATGCAGGAGGACGTTAACCTCCAGTGGTGCGTTGCCGCCCGCCCGCAGGGCAACGTGCGTCCGGATGATTTCAAATTGCGCACCGCTCCGCTGCCCTTGCCCGGGGACGGTGAATTTCTATTGCGTACGCTTTATCTGGGCGTTCGTCCGGTAATGCGCATGTACATGCAAGGTCTGCCGGCGGCCGGCGAACGGCCGCTTGACGTGGGCGACGTTATTCATGGTCGCGGTGTTGCCCAAGTGGTGGCCAGCAACCACCCCCAATACGCACCTGGCGATGTGGTGCAAGGCCAGATAGGCTGGCAAACTTGGAAAAAATCCAGCGGCACCGCGGCCGAGCGCTTCATTAAAATGCCTGCCACGGGTACCCCTTTTATCTACGGCGCCGGCGCCACCGGGATGAACGGTTTCAGTGCCTATTGCGGGCTGCTGGAGTGTGGCAAGCCAAAACCGGGAGAGACGGTGGTGGTATCGGCAGCGGCCGGCGGCGTAGGCAGCACGGTGGTACAAATCGCACATATCCTTGGCTGTCGGGTGATCGGCATTGCCGGAGGCTCCGACAAGTGCGCTCTGGTGCGAAGCCTGGGCGCGGAAGCCTGCATCGACTACAAAAATGAGCCGATCGCTGAACGTTTTGCGGAGCTGTGCCCGGACGGCATCGATGTGTATTTTGATAACGTCGGCGGCGAAACGCTCGCCGCCGTGCTCGAAAACCTGGCGCGTGACTCACGCATTGTTTTGTGCGGATCTATTTCTGAATATATGCGCAAGGAGCCGTTCGGGTTAACGAACTACACGCGGCTGCGCTCGGTAAACGCCTCGATGAACGGCTTTTTTGTCTACAATTTTGCCGATCGATTTGAGCAGGCTGGCCGCCAGCTCGCCGAATGGATCAATAGCGGCAAGCTGAAACCGGTGCAAAGTGTCGTCGAGGGTTTCGAACACATGCCCAAGGCGCTCGCCGCTCTCTACGATGGCAGTAATGTCGGGGTGCAAATCTGTCGGGTGCGTGGCGAACCCGAGGAATGCAAGCCCGTGCCACCCGACATACAATCCGCTTAGCTTTAGACGTCTAGCTTAGAAAGGAACTGGCATGAACCACCCCAACGTGCGCTTTCAGCGGGCCAATTTTGTAGTCAGCGATCTCGAACGGTCGTTGATACTCTACCGCGACATACTTGGCATGCATGTGGAATTCACCAAAGATTCGCCGCACGACTCATACAGCTACGAAGTGTTTGGCATCGACAACTCGGCACCGCTGGGTTTCGCAGTGCTGGGCACCGCTTCCCAGCCCCGTGTTATGGCACTGACCGAGATACGCGACGCGAATCTCCCGGCACCCTCCCTGCCGCGCCGGGCGGCGATTGTATTGCACGTTGATAATATCGACTCGGTGGTGCAAGCCTGTCAGGATGCAGGCCTGCATGTATACCGTGAAGATTTGCTGGAAACCAATGACGGACGCACCGGCCGTGAATTCGGCATACTGGATTTCGACGGTAACCTGGTCGTTATTTATCACATTGCGAGCGCCTGAAAACTAAACGTGAGATATCTATGAACGAGTCTGCCGCTAATACTGTGTCCCAAAACTCAGCGCCACCGCTGCCCAGTCGACGTTATGCCTGGTACACCACGGTTCTGCTGACGATCGTCTACATATTCTCCTA
Source organism: Gammaproteobacteria bacterium (assembly GCA_030426355.1). GTDB lineage: Bacteria > Pseudomonadota > Gammaproteobacteria > Steroidobacterales. The sequence goes on along the minus strand of JAUHYQ010000002.1, from coordinate 369,444 downwards.
CATTGACCGCACCATCCTGAACCTGCTGGTCGAACCGATAAAAAAGGACCTGCAACTGACCGACACCGAAATCAGTATTCTGATGGGGCCGGCCTTCGGGCTCTTTTACGTGCTGCTTCCCATTCCGCTGGGCTGGCTGGCCGACCGCCGCAACCGCGCCTGGATCGTGGGTGTAGGCGTGACACTGTGGTCAGCCGCGACTATCGGCTGCGGGCTGGCGCGGAATTTTGTGCAATTGTTTACCGCGCGCATCATGGTTGGGGTGGGTGAGGCTTCACTGAGCCCATGCGCGCTGCCGATGATCGCCGACAGTTTTCCGCCGGAAAAACGCGGTAAGCCTATCGCCACGTACTCCGCCGCCTTATCGCTGGGCGGCGGCATAGCATCACTGGCCGGTGCAAGCGTGCTGATCTGGACCGAATCGGCGGGTTCCATCACTCTGCCCCTGTTGGGTGCATTGAAAGCGTGGCAGTTTGCCTTTGTGGTGGTGGGTTTCCCGGGCGTCATTCTGGGCCTGCTGATGTTTATGTTGCGCGAACCGGCGCGTCAGGAACGGCTGGGTCTCGCCGGAGAAGGGAAAACAGGCATTCTCGATGCCTTCCGCTATGTGTTGTCTGACTGGCGCATGTACCTCGGCTTTGTGGCCATTGTTTGTGTGATGACCACGGTTGCCTACAGTCAGGGCTTTTTTGCCGCGATGTTCGAACGCACGTGGGGCTGGCCGGCCAAACAATTTGCGGTGTACAACGGGATCATGAATCTGGCCATGGGTCCGGCCACGGTCATTGCGACCGGCTGGTACATCGATAAGCTATTCGCTAAAGGCCTTAAAGACGCACCGATGCGCGTGATGATCGCCGGTGTCATCATATTGACTTCCACTCACGCGCTGGCACCGCTTATGCCTAACGGCACGCTGGCGTTCGGTATGATCGCTATTAATCTTATCGGCATGGCCAGCGTCACAGCGGCGGGCTCGGCAGCCCTCATGAACGTCGCACCCGGCGAAATTCGTAGCCAGATGACCGCGCTGTATTTTCTGACCATCAGCGTGACCGGCCTGTTCCTGGGGCCCACCACCGTGGGCATTCTGAGCGACAGCGTGTTCGGTGCCGAGAACATTCGCTATGCCGTGGCGCTGGTACCGGTGATCTATGGCGTGCCGCTGATGTTCACATTGCGCGCCACCCTGCGCCGCTATCGCCGACGCGTTGATGAAGTGATCGGCTAAAGCTGCCGGATTAAAACCGGATGAGCACGACGGCAACCACCGACTTAAGCGGTCCGTACGGCAACCTGCGGGTGCATCATCTGGCGACGGGGCCCGACGAAAAGGCAGCCATTGTTTGCCTGCACCCAACACCATTCGACGGCTCATACTTTGCGAGCCTCGCGACATCATTCACCGGCGAACGGAACATCTGGGCACCGGATTATCCCGGTTACGGCGAATCCGCAGCACCGCAGTCGCAACCTTCTATTGATGATTACGCGGGCGCGCTGTTGGCCGCGCTGCTTACTCTGACCCCAAAATTTTTGAGCTCAGGAAAATTTCACCTGCTGGGCTTTCACACCGGCTGCCTGGTGGCCTGCGAGATGGCGCGGCAGCAACCCGGGCGCATTGGCGATCTTGTGCTCATTGACGTTCCCTACTTCAACGGAATTGCGCAGCAGGAAAAGCATGCCGAGAGCGTCACTGACCGGCCGGAAACTTGGGGGTTCGCGGCCGCGTTCAGCTACCCGTGTGCTGCGCGCCTTGCCGACGTGCATCAACGCGCCCTGGTTATCGCCTCCGGGTCAAGGCTTGCCGAACCCACGCGCGCAGCCGCCGCGGTGTTAGCCAACGCGCAACTGGAAAACTGTCCCGAGGTGACACGCCCCGCACTTGAAAACGGGAAAGAGCAGTTTGCCCGGTTAGTCCGCGCGTTTTTGCACGACTGAACCACCCACGCCCACATCCAACCCGCCACCCGATCTCTTAGCATGCGCAGTGTTTGATTGCAGCGCCTCGATTTCGCGAGCAACTGTATCGGGGGACTGCGTGCCCCGCGCAATCAGGGCATACACTGCAGGGATAAGGAACAGAGTCAGAAAAACGGAAATGGTGACGCCGAAAAACACCATCGCCCCGATGGTACGCCGCGACTCGGCGCCAGCGCCGAAAGCCAGAATAAGGGGTATTGCGCCCCCCGCGGTACACAGGCTCGTCATCACTACCGGCCGCAACCGAACCACGGCAGCCTCAATAATCGCCTCATAGAACTCGACGCCACGATCACGCAATTGGTTGGCGAATTCGACGATAAGAATTCCGTTCTTGGCAGCAAGCCCAATCAACATGATGGCACCGATCTGGCTATACACATTGATCGATGAGTCCATGACGATTAAGCCAATCAGCCCGCCGAACAGCGCCATGGGCACGGTCATCATAATGATCAGCGGGTGCCGGAAGCTTTCGAACTGCGCCGCCAACACCAGATAGCTGAGCACCAGCGCAAGCGCGAACGTGAAGTAAATTGACGAACCCGACTGCTTGAATTCGCGCGATTCACCATCGTAATTAATGCGCACGCCCTCCGGTACTTCTTCTGCGATGATTTTCTCCATGTACTTCAGCGCTTCGCCGAGAGAATAGCCGGGTGCCAGCGCAGAGGTCATGCTGATCGATCGCAGACGATCAAAGCGCTTCAGCTCTACCGGACCTGACGTTTCAGTCAAGGTCACTACGCTGGCCAGTGGAATCAGTTCGCCCGTCCTCTCTGCACGCACGTAAATGTTCTCGAGGTCAGACGGTGTGGCACGATCCTCGGGGCGCGCCTGCAACAGCACGTTGTATTCTTCGCCACGGTCCTCGAACGTGGTCACAACGCGCGAACCCATCATGGTTTCAAGCGTACGACCAACGGTGGATAGCGAAACGCCCAGGTCGGCGGCACGTTCGCGATTAACCTTAACTTTTATTTTTGGCTTGCGCTCAAACCAGTCTGATCGCAGCCCCACGATATTCGGGTTCTCACGGGCGCGGTTCATAACCAGCTCGGACCACTCGGCCAGATCCTCGTAATTGGTGCCGCCCAACACAATAATGAGCGGTTGTCCCGAACTGCGGACATTCAGGCTGGGCGGCAGCATGACCATGGCCAGCATGCCGGGAATCTGGCTGACCTTGGCACGCAATTCGTCGGCAATTTCCTGCGCGCTCTTGTCGCGCTCGCTCCAGGGCATCAGCGGCATGTAAGCAAACGCCGTGTTGACGTCTCCGCCACCGCCACCCATACCTGAACGCACCAGCACACGCTTGCCGTAACCTTTGTCAACATAGGGAATCGCGATGTCCTCCATGATTCGTACTTGCCGATCCATGTAGTCCAGACTGGAACCCTCCGGCGCACGCATCCACAAAAACATCATCCCGCGGTCTTCGACCGGCGCATATTCTTCAGGTAACACCTTAAACATGCCGAAACTTGCCAACCCGAGCACGGCGATTACAACCAGCGACACCAGGGGCGTGGCCACCACCCGGACTAATAACTTGCGGTAACGCGTTTTGATCCAGTTGAAAAACCGGTCAATAAGGATCGCCACCTTTTTGCGCTCAATGCCATGGGAGAAAAACTTCGACGCCATCATCGGCACCAGAGTCAGCGCAACAAAACTGGAAAAAGCCACCGCTGCGGCCAGCGAAATACCGAACTCGGCAAACAAACGACCAACGTTGCCCGGCATGAACGAAATAGGAATAAAGACCGCCACCAGCACCACGGTCGTCGCTATCACCGCAAACCCGATCTCCTGACTGCCGTTAATAGCGGCAATCAGCGGTGGCTCACCGAGCTCCATGCGGCGCACAATGTTTTCGAGCACCACGATGGCATCATCCACCACCAGACCAATCGCCAGCACCAGGCCCAATAAAGTGAGCGTATTTATCGAGTAATCCATCACGGCCATAACGATGAAGGTCGAGATAATCGCCACCGGAATAGTGATAGCAGGAATAACAGTCGCCCGCACCGAACCGAGAAACGCAAAAATAACAATGAGAACCATAAACAGGGCAAACACCAGGGCCTTTACCACTTCGCCCATGGACTCGCGGATGAACACCGAAAAATCCACGTTGACATCTATCTTGATGTCCGACGGCACGCTGTCGCGCATGTTGTCGATTTCGGCCAATACTGCCTGATTGACCGCCAGAATATTGGCCTGCGATTGCGGCACCACACCCAGGCTGAGCCCCGGCATGCCATCCGATCGCGCCAGCAAACGCGTGCTTTCCGGCTCAAGGCGCACATCGGCGACGTCGCCAAGCCGCGTTACAAAGGTGTTGTCCCGCTGCAGTACCAGCCCGGCGAAATCCTCCGGAGTGCGCAGCGCCGCATCGGTGCGCAGTGTGAACTCGCGTTCAACCGACTCGATACGCCCGGCGGGCAACTCGACGTTCTCCCGTCGGAGCAGGTCTTCAACATCCTGCACGGTAAGGCCCCGCGCCGCGAGCGCTTCCCTGTCCAGCCAGATACGCACAGACAATACCCGCGACCCGCTGACCCGTATGGTCGAGACGCCGTCAAGCACCGACAGCCTGTCGACCATATTGCGTTCGACGAAGTCCGTTATCTCCATGAGCGAGCGCTTATCGCTGGACAAGTCGATATACATGGTGGCGTCCATGCCGGCATCCTGCTTCATGATGAGCGGTGGATCCGCTTCTTCGGGCATGCGTTTGGACACCAGGGCGACACGCTCTCGCACGTCATTCACGGCACCGTCCAGGTCGCGATCCAGACTGAACTCAACGGTGATTTGTGACCGTTCGTCCATGCTGGTGGATGTCAGTTTCTCGACCCCTGAAATACCCGCGATTTCGTTTTCAATAATCTGCGTTATACGCCGTTCGATCACCTCTGCAGAGGCCCCGCGGTAATCGGTTTGCACCGAGACAATGGGCGCACTGACTGCCGGAAATTCACGAACGGCCAGGCCGCGTTGCGCAAGCAAGCCCAGAATGACAAGCGCAAGGCTCATCACCATGGCGAACACAGGCCGCTTGACTGACAGTTCTGAAATTACCATGACAACACCCTCACTGGCCGGCTTCTACAACCGGGCTCCCGCTGCGGAGTTTCTGCACACCCTCAATAACCACCGTCTCACCGGGAACCAGCCCGGTGGTGATTTCGACCCGGCCCGGCGTACGCACGCCAAGACTGACTTCTTTTTCGGTGGCCACACCGTCCTCAACCACATATACATATTGCCGACCCGAACGCGGTGCCAGCGCTTCTTCCGGGATCATCACCACGTTATCCCGCGAACGTTGCAAGGCGACGTTCATGAACATGCCGGGCTTTAACAAGCCATCCTCGTTCGCCAACTCTGCGACCACCGTTACTGACCGCGTCACTGCATCCACCCGCGAATCGATACTGACGACGGAGCCAATAAATTCATTATCTGGATAGACGCCGGTCACTGCGCTCACCGTCATGCCCTCGCGTATCGTCGCGAGAAACATCTCAGGCACGCCGAAATCGAGGCGCACCTTTGACAGATCGTCCAGTGTCGTAATCATGGTCTCGGTACTGACCAGACTGCCCAGGCTGATATGCCGCAGCCCCACCACACCACTGATAGGTGCACGAATAGAACAATGATCAAGCCGCGTTCGTGCAACCGTAACATCGGCTTCCGCTTTACGCACATCAGCTGCCAATTCATCCAGTTCTGCAGCGGAAACAACCTGCGTGGCCCGCAATGACTTGCTGCGTTCGTACTGACTTTTAACTTTGTCGTAGGAGGCCTGTGCGACAGCCAACTCCGCCTTGACCTCGCGGTTATCCAACTCGACCAACAGATCACCCTGCTTAACCAGCTGGCCTTCCTCAAAGTGAATTGCGGTGACCACACTCGAAATTCGCGAACGGATATCTACGGCTTCGTTGGCGCGGATGTTCCCCAAAGCAGAAAAGCTATCCGTGAAAGTTTCTGATCCAACCGGCACGCTCACCACCGGCACCGGCCCGCGACCGCCCATCATGCCCATGCCGCCCTCTTCAGGGGCTGAATCGCAGGCGCTTATTAACAACAATGAAACAATCAGGACCAGAACCGACGCCAATGAACTGACTGCACGCCGCACTGTGCGCATATAACAAAGCAATGTATGACTCCGACAGATAGCTCCGGACGAGCATAAAGGCTGACCGGACAGAACGGCAGATTATACAATGCGACCCACCGAATGAATGCAAGGAATCACGCATGTCTGCTTATATGATCATTTACGCCCGCATCCACGACCGTGAAAAATTCATCAGTGGTTATGCCCCCGCAGCCAGCAAGTTGGTCGAACAACACGGTGGCAAATACGTGCTGCGTGCGCCGGGTGCGGATCTGCTGGAAGGCAGCCTTGAAAATGGCGGATCCGTTGTTATATCGGAATGGCCTAACAAAGAGGCTGCTCTGGGTTTCTGGAACTCAGCCGAATATGCCGAGGCCAAACAATTGCGCAACGGCGTGGCCGACGTGGAAGTGCTGCTGGTCGAGGCACCACTCATCAACCGCTAAGCGGTCGCTAAAAACAAACCGGGTTTAGTTAAACCCGATGGCATGCAGCCCGCCTGAGCGCAATTAGTTATCGAGTTCACTCAGCAGCTGGTTGAGCTCCACCAGAAACCCGTCGGGGTCACGCAGTGTGCTGACCCGCACATTGATGACGCTCTCGCCGTCATACGACGGATAGCTAACGTCCGTGGGCGGATCCAGCACTTCGACACCGGGCACCTGGCTGGCAGCCGCAAAGCGTGCCTCGACGTTCTTGGTGTTAAAAAGCAGAACCGCGCTGCCGGTAGCAAAGGCTTCCGGCTCTGGTGCGCGCACTTTTTTTCTGGGTTTGGTGTACTCCAGCAAACCGACAATACCCACGAGATCGTCATTGGCGCGCACAAACACCAGTCGCCGCGAAATATCGGCCTCGGCATCGGTTTTGGCCGAGCGCGGCGTGCGGATCATGTTGTCATAGATCACCTTCATGCCCAGTGCATCGCGATAAAAGCGCAGCGAATTCTCAATGTCCGACACAATCAGCGTGGTACGGCGCAAATCAATATCGACCCTGTCCTCCTCCGCAACCGGCGCGGCGGAGACGGAACTGACAAACGCTATCATGCAAAAGGCAACCGACAGATTCGTTATACTGATCTTCATGGCAAGGGGCTCAACAATGACTAGACTGATATCCGCAAGCATAGCGTTATTTGTATTTTGCTTCTCGGCTGTTGCCGCCGAGGATAGCAATCCAACTGCATATGAAATAATGGAGCGAGCCACGGCAGCAGCGGGTGGTGACGCATGGCGCTTCGCCGACACCAACATCATGACGGGCAATGCGACGCTGTACAGAGCCGGTGACGGCACCTATGCCGATCGCTATGAGATGCGCCGCGTTTATCCCCGCGAATTGCCGGACGCGCACACCAACACCGGCAAGTTCCGACTCGATGCATACATTAAAGATCGCCTGATGTTCACAATCAGCTACGACGGCGAACGCATGTACGACCAGAATGGCCCCATGGCGGCAGAGCAGGCCGAAAAACTCGCGGCTTCAAGCTTTGGTTTCAGCGCGGTACGGTTCGCGCTTGATGAGGCATTCAACCTGGTCAAAATGCCGGACGATCAGGTGGAAGGCAATGCCACTTATTTTGTGCAGGTGATTGATCCGGTCGGGGGCACTACGCTGGTGGGTGTCGACAAGCGTGATTACATGCTGCGCTATGTCGGCTGGCAAACGCCGCGTGGCTGGCATCACCGCGTTTATTCCGATCACTACGCGCTGGAGTCGGGTTTCGTGCAACCCGGCCGGGTACGCCTGTACTACGATGGCATTAAGACCACCGATATTAACTGGACTTCGGCCACCCTGAACACCGAGTTACCGGACACGCTGTTCAGCATTAACAAATAGGTCCATCACCCACAAAAAAAGCCCGCGCGTCGTTAGCTTCGTCGCGCGGGCTTTATTGAGGTTTCAGGCGATACGATTAATGCCCGCCCTTCGGAGCCTCTGAACTGCCCTTGAACTCGCCCGATTCCACCATCTTCTTAAAGTACGTCCAGCTTGTCTCGTTCCGCCGATTGTCATCGGCCGGTGGCGGTGTCTGATACTTGGGATAGTTCTTGGCAATCTCGTCTTTGATCACCGCTGGCAACTCGTCATAGCTGCTAAGCTTGCGCCCGGCGGTATGCATATAAATGAGCCCCTGACGACTACCCATTTCCATCCAGGGTAACCAATTGGACATGCGCGCCCAACCGACCGCGACTTCCGCCGAATCGGTTTTATCGCTGGTCAGGCTTTCCACGTCGCCGAAGAAGTTAAACATCTCCGTGGCGTGATAAGTGCCGCCGATGTAGGGCTGATAGTCGCCACCCAACGGATTGCTGTAGAACAATGGCACGGTTGATGTAACCCACCAATTATTACCGCTGATCTGGTAAGGCATGGAAAACCCGGGAAACACGGGTTCGCGATTGTTAACCGGGTCGTTCGCCACATGCAGCACCTGGTTCATTTTCCCCGTCCAGGGATTCTTCCAGGTGCGCAATACCTCGCCCGTTTCGGGATCGAGATACAACAGAATTTCACGGGTGATCAACCGGAAACCCTTGCCTTTTTCGGGGTCATTTACAGTCACGCAGTGACGGATGTTCATGCCTTCGACTTTAAACAATACCCGGTCGGCTTCACCTTCCACACGACTGAAAGCCTTGCCACGCCAGCCATAAGTAATCGGCTTTTCATCAATTTCCGAACACTGCATACGACGAAATGCCCGCACCTGACCCTCAGGTGTGTTCAGGTCGAATGCCTGAGCCGCAGGCACTGCCATCAGAGCACTGCTCGCAAGCAGCAATAGTTTTCCCAATTTGAGCATTATTGTTCTCCTGCCATTTCCTGTTTGTGCAATCCCCGCACTGCGAGATTAATCAGCCTGGGCACATCATAGCCGGGTTTAATGGGCTCACGCCCCAAAGCCGGCCCTAAACGTACCACGATAAGATTTTCCGAGGGCACGATATACACGTGCTGCTGGCCACGCCCCCAGGTCATCCACGTATCCTGTGCCGCAAAAGGTTCAGTCACTATCGCCCCGCTGGAGCCGCGCCCCTCGCCATAGCCGTCCATGCCCAACGGCGGAGTCCCCGCGCCCAACCACACCTGATAGCCGTAAAACGAAGCCGCCTGTGACGGCTGGATCATCTCTTCAATCCATTGCTCCGACACCACGCGGTGGCCGTTCACCTCGCCTTTGTTCAGCAACATCATGCCCACCCGCACCCAGTCCATCGCCGGTGCCGCCAGACAACACGATGTGTAGGCTCGGCCACCGGGCGAATCCGTATGCACCCTGGCACGATCACCGCCCATCGGGGCCCAGAGCTTGTCGCGCAGCAGCTCGGAGTAGCGTTTGCCGTAGGCGCGTTCCAGCACCATGCCCAACAGTTCAGAATTGATGTTGTTGTAGTCCCACTGGCTGCCCTGCTCCCAGTCCGCCAGTGGCGTGCGCAATATCGCCTCAATGGATCGCCCGGAATTCAGCCATTTTACGCCGTCATCAAACGGGTTCAGTGAAAACTCGTACTGACCCAAACCGGAACTCATCACCATGAGATTGCGCAACGTAATTTCACCACGCGAATCGTTAGCCCACTCGGTGATCCACTTGCCCACCGGCTCATCAACGGAATCGATCATGCCGTCTTCAATCGCGATGCCCACAAATACGCCCATCAACGACTTGTGCATGGATTGCGATTGGGTAAGTTGATCAGCCTGCCAGTGATCGGCGTACCACTCATCCTGAATGATGCCGTTGTGCACCGTGATCAGTGCATGGGTGCCATACTCTTCTGCGTAATCATGCATCGCTGCAAAGGTTTCCACAGGAATCGTGCGCGCAGCGGGTGTCGCCACCGGCAACACGAACGATCCGTCACCGCGAATACCCTCATCCGGAATCAGAATCTCTACGTTAACGGGGTCGCCACTGGAAAAGAAACGCACGTAGTTGCGCCACAACCAAGGGTCTTGCCAGTAAACGACTGATATAACGAGAAAACCGCCCATTAGCACCCAGACTAAGGGTTTACGCATTACAGTCATAAGAATTCATCTTTAAGAATGCTTTACCAGTATTCCTGCTTGTTTAACGCTTCCACGCATTGGGATGACTCGCCATGCATATCGATCATGCCATTTCGCAGCGACTGCGCAAGCCAGCCTTCCGGCTGAGTAAGCGTTAGCGGTGCTTTGACAACGTCTTCGCTGATTTGCTGAAAACCGACTTTAGAGTAAAAGGCGGGATCACCATAGGTAAACACCAGCTCCACCGGCAAGGCTTTCAGATGTTCAAGACCAAAACGAATAAGCTCCTGACCGATGCCTTTCCCCTGCTGATCGGTGGCAACGGCAACCGGAGACAGGATGAACGCGGTTCTCTCACTTGTAAGCGTCAGCCGGGTAAAAAATATACAACCGACTATTTTCTCTTCCAGCACCGCTATAAAACCCAGGATGTCCGTATCCCCGGTAGTGTCGATCAGGTCGGCCACCAACCGGCCAATGGCAACGCCCGCATCCGGCCCCTCGGATGCAGAGAACACCTTCGTATAGAGGTTGATAATCTCTTGCGACCCGTTCGCGGCAAGGTTAACAGTCGTGTAATGCATAAAGCTTCTTCCAGGGACATAGCCGCTCGAGGCCATGAATATGGTGCCGGAACGCGGATTCGAACCGCGGACCTACGCATTACGAATGCGTTGCTCTACCGACTGAGCTATTCCGGCACGGGCTTTGGCCACCGGTCAGAACGACCGGGGCGCAGTATAGGGGCAGACTTCGCGCCGGGCAACGGCCCCGCTCAGGCCTTGTTGCGCACCCGCACGATAACTTCCACGTCCTGAGCCTCCGTACCCTCGGGCAACTGCGGCAGGCGGCTGAACTGCAGATCCGCCGGGTCGATATCCGTAAGCTGGCCGGAATCAACATTGTAAAAATGATGATGATGGCCCGTGGTGGAATCGTAAAACTGACGCGTCGAATCCACCGACACCTCGCGCACCAAACCGTTTTCGGTAAATAATTTTAATGTGTTGTAAACAGTCGCCTTGGAAACCCTGCTGCCATTCTTTTGCAGCTGACCGAGTATCTGATCAGCCGACATGTGCTGCGGGTGAGCCAGCAGCAGCGCGCCTATCTCGAGTCTCTGACTGGTTGGCTTAACTCCGGTGGCACGCAAGCGTTCTTCTATATTATTTTTTTCTTCCACCACACTCCCCCAAGCATGTATGTGTATAACAATTTTAGTCGCTGCAATTTCCGCAACGCAATTGCTGACCCGAAAGTATTTCAGGCTGTTTTGATCATAAAACCGACTGGTGAACAATTCGGTATATTTAGAAAATTACCACATGTCACCTTTCCCACAGCGATTTTTTACATCCGGATACACCTTGCTGGAGTTTCTACTGACCTTAACCGTTATCGCGATCTTGACGGTGATGTCTGTCGGCGCCATGCAACGATTGCGTGCGCGCATCGACATGAATACCAATATAAATAACCTCATACATGCCATTTATGACGCACGTTCGCGCGCGCTGATATCGGGTGACGAAGTGCTGATCTGCCCGACCCGAGACGGTATTCGCTGCGATGCACAAGCGCCCTGGGAGTCCGGCTGGCTGGCCTTCCGAACCGACAGCCCCGGTGCTTCGCAGCCCGCGGCGGATGCCCGGGTGAGCGCTGCGGAACCCATGCACGGACTCAGGGTTCAAGCCAATCGCCAGACATTTGTATTGCGGCCGTTCGGCCGCCGATCAACCAATGGCACGCTGGTTTTTTGCAATCCGCAGGCGTTGACCGGCGCACGCGCCATTATTGTCAGTTACACCGGCAAACCGCGCGTTAGCGAGCTCGACAGTGCCGGTCGCCCGCTGACTTGTCGGGATGTTTGACAACATGCATTGCCGCATCAAAACAACGTCGCAACGCGGTGTGTCGCTGGTCGAGGCGCTGGTGACTCTTGTGATTGTGTCGATCAGCATGCTCGCGGTCATGAGTTTACTCACACGCAGTATCGCGGGCCGGAACGCCGACCTGCAACAACTTCGCACGCTGCGCACGACCGCCGACGACGGGGAACAAGCCGATCTGCTGCAGGCATCACAATTGCGAACCCCGACGCAAAGTGGTGGCTTCACGCTCATTGAGCTAATGGTCGCGATGACAATCGGGCTCGTGATTACGGCTGGCGCAATACACATGTTTACCATGGCCATCAGCGCATGGCGCACGGTCGAGTCTGTCGCCAGCCTGGAAGAACGCATGGCCTTCGCCATGCAGGCCATTGGCGACGACGTATTGCTGGCCGGCTATACAGGCGTCGCCCCGCTTGCCGCACCGTTCACGCCCGTCACCGCGCAGTGCGGCGGCGCAGACGTCAGTGGCTGGGCCCTGGCCATTGATCAGCCGGTAGAAATCGTCAACAACCTGGCTGGCCTGCCCTGCCCGGTATTCAATGCTGCACAAATCGGCAGCGACGGCTTGATTGTGCGCCATCACGACCCTTTCAGCGATGCGCCGGTGCTACAAATGCATGGCTGGTACGTCGATCGCGCGTCTTCTCTGCCCGGACAACCGTCGCTGCGCCGGCAGACGCTCATGCCCAACGGCGCAGTACAGAACCACGAAATTATTCCGGGTGTCGAAAACATGCAGGTTCAACTGGGCATTGATAGCGATGCTGATCACCTGGTTGACGCATGGGTGAATGAAAATATATCCGCTGATCCGGTACTGATGGTGCAGATCGAATTACGGGTTCGATCGGCGCTGCGTGAGGGCGGTGTCGGGGATGACGGGTTCCGGCGCGTGACCGCGCGTCGGCAGTTTTATTTGCGCAATGCAGCTGGTTAAACGCAGCCCTCAATCAGGCTCCGCTTTGCCGCTTGCGCTCGGCCTGCTGACAGTACTCACGGCTGTCGCTGTGTCGGCGGCACGCACGTCGGTTGCCAACACGCGCTTACTTGCCTCCCTGGTTGCCGCGCAAAGCACCTTTAGGCTTGCTGCTGCAACCACGGCAGACACGCTGCAGGCGGTGCGAGATAACCCGGCCTTATTACCCGGCAGTGGCAGCGTTACGCTGCCGGACGTTCAGTATCAGGACGGTACGGCGCAGGCTGAATTGCATCATCGGGTGACGACGGCCCACTGTCCGTTACTCGACCCCACACCCGGCGAACGCATCGACTACGAAATTCGCGTGACTGCCCGCGGCCCCCGCGGGGCGCTCAGTCATCACCGTCAGGGTTTCTATATTTGTCGCGAGACGTGCACGGCGCCTTGCGTGGGTGTGGAAACGCCGGCAATGCCGACGCATTGGTACGCTACGCGGCCTGATAAAAGCTGACTACGCACCAACGGTTCAGGCTGCCGATTGGTTCGCCGCTATGCGCCGCCGCTCCAGGAAAAAGCTGTCGAACAATACCAGCACGACACCGATTGTGATCGCACTGTCGGCCACATTGAACGCAGGCCAAGACCACTGTTCGTAGTAAAAAAAGATGAAATCAACCACGTAACCGAACATCACCCGGTCAATCAGATTACCGACGGCACCTGCCAGTATCAGCGCCAGCCCGGTCGCCAGAGTTCTGCAACCCCGCGCCGGCAATACCCACTGATACCAGAGAATACCGACACTGACTGCGACCGCGATGCCGAGAAAAAACCAGTGCTGCCAACCGCCCGCGTCGGCCAGCAAGCTGAAGGCGGCGCCGGTGTTATGAAATCGCACCAGATCGAGTATGGGCAGCAAATTAATGCGGTCATACTCGTTCAGATTAGCCGTCACCATCCACTTGGTGATCTGATCAATCACAATCAACGGTGCGGTTAGCCACAACCATCGCAGTGACCGTCTGCCCGCACGTTGTGTTTTCGCTTCGGTCGTCATCGCGTCAGGCATAAGTGCGCTGTTCGCCAGGGCCCGTGACATTGCCCACGCAACGCCCGCAAATCTCCGGGTGCTCGGGCGAACTGCCGACGTCGGCGCGGCGATGCCAGCAGCGAATGCATTTCTCGTGTTCGCTGACGCCCACCGATACTTTGTAGCCGTCACCAGCAACGGCGTCTGCGGGCGCATCGGCCAACGGGGCCACCCCGGCTTCCGAGGTTATAAACACAAAGCGTAATTCATCACCAAGCTGCTGCAGCGTCTGCTGAAGCGCGCCACCAGCATAGACCATTACGGTGGCCTCAAGTGCAGAGCCAATGGTGCCTTCGTCGCGCAGCGCTTCCAGAGCACGCGCCACCGTTTCGCGCACCTCTGTCAGTGCGGCCCAGTCAATCTCTGTCGCAACGCTCTTCTTGTCCGACTCAACTTCCGCGAACAAGGCGAAGAACACCGAGTCGTCACGCTTGCCCGGCAATTCCTGCCAGATTTCTTCGGCAGTAAAACTCAGCACGGGTGCCAGCCAGCGCACCATGTACTCAATAATCCGGTACATCGCTGTCTGAGCCGACCGACGTGGCTGCGAATCACGCCCGGTGGTGTACAAACGATCTTTGAGGATATCAAGGTAAAAAGAACCCATATCCACCACACAAAAGTTGTGCAGATCCTGATAAACACGATGAAAAGCGTATTCCTCGTATGCTTTCAGCAGCTTATTGTGCAGGTTTGCCGCACGTTGCACGGCCCAGCGATCAAGATCGGCCATCTGATCCAGCGGTACGCTGTCCGTTACCGGATTAAAGCCGTGCAGATTGCCCAACAAAAAGCGAGCCGTGTTGCGCATGCGCCGGTATGAATCAGCCACGCGTTTGAGAATCTCGTCAGACGCACTCATCTCACCGCTGTAATCTGTGGCCGCAACCCACAACCGCAAAATATCAGCACCCAGATTGTTGACGACCTGTTGAGGCGCAATTGTATTCCCAAGTGACTTGGACATCTTGTGTCCTTTCTCATCAATGGTAAAACCGTGCGTCATGCATTGCCGGTAGGGCGCATCACCATACATTGCGACGGACGTCAGCAGGGAGCTCTGGAACCAGCCGCGATGCTGGTCGGAACCTTCCAGATACAGATCCGCTTGTTGCGGAATCTCATCACGGTGCTCAGCCAGATAGTGGTGCACCATGCCGGAGTCCATCCATACATCCATGGTGTCGACCACTTTGTCGTATGCGTCGGCGTCGCTTATTAACTCGGCGATATCCAGCTCAAACCAGCCATCAATGCTCTGCTCGGCCACGCGATCGGCCACCTGTTGCAACAATGGCAGCGTATCGGGATGCAGGTCACCGGTTTCCTTGTGCACCAGCAGTGGAATAGGCACGCCCCACGTGCGCTGACGTGACACACACCAGTCCGGCCTGCCCTCCACCATCGTTTCAATGCGCTGCTGACCCCACCCCGGAATCCACTTTACTTCGCGGATGGCCTCCATCGCATCGCGACGCAAAGCGTTTTGATCAAGGCTCACAAACCACTGCGGCGTGGCGCGAAAAATCAGCGGCGTTTTGTGCCGCCAACAGTGCGGATAACTGTGATTAAAGCCCACGGAACGCAACAGCATGCCGTTTTCTTCCAGTAATCCGGCGATTTCCTTGCCGGCGACGTTGATGTGTTTGCCGGCGAACAATGCCGTTGACGGCAGGTATACGCCGTTTGCGTCCACCGGATTCTCCAGGGGCAAGTCGTTGGCCACGCCTGCGGCAAAGTCATCCTGACCATGTCCGGGCGCAATATGAACAGCCCCGGTACCTGCATCCAACGTGACAAAGTCAGCATTAATCACGGGTACCTGCCGGTCGTAGAACGGGTGCTGCAACAACAGCCCATGCAACAGCGAGCCGGAAAACTCGGCCAGCACCTCGCTGCCGGTTGCCCCGTAGCGCGTCAGCGCTGCTTCGGCCAGACCTTCCGCAAGCACCAGCAGTTCACGCTGTTCGTTAATCACAACTTCGGTCAGGACATACGCGATATCGGGGCCCAGCGCCACGGCCTGATTGGCCGGCAAGGTCCAGGCGGTGGTTGTCCAGATCGGCACCGAGGCGCGCAGTCCGACTTCGCGGCCCAGCGCTGCCAGACTAGTGCCAACCCGCTCGAATAACTCTTCGGTATTGATGACCTCAAAGCGCACATCGATGGCGTACGACGATTTGTCCTGATATTCGACTTCGGCTTCGGCCAGCGCCGAACCGCAGTCGAGACACCAGTGCACCGGCTTGTAGCCGCGTTGCAAGTGCCCGTTGTCGATGATTTTGGCAAAGCCGCGTATTTGCGCGGCCTCGAAAGCCGGATCCATCGTCAGGTAAGGGTTGTCCCAATCACCCAATACACCGAGGCGCTTGAAATCTTCACGCTGACTGTCAACTTGCCGCAGCGCGTATTCGCGACACGCCTGCCTGAATTCTCGCGCATTGAGCTTCTTGCCAACTTTGCCTTTTTTCTTTTCCACCTGCAGTTCGATCGGCAGGCCATGGCAATCCCAACCGGGTATGTAGGGCGCGTCATAGCCCATTAATCCCCGCGACTTGACGACAATATCTTTAAGAATCTTGTTGACTGCGTGGCCCAGGTGAATCTGGCCGTTGGCATACGGCGGGCCGTCCACCAGCACAAAAGGTTTGCGGCCGCGGGCACGCTCGCGCAAACGCCCGTATAAATCGTCATCCAGCCACCGCTTGAGCATTGGCGGCTCACGCTGGGCGAGATTGGCGCGCATGGGAAAGTCCGTTTGCGGAAGGTTTAAACTGTCTTTGTAATCTGTCATTGCTGGGTCATTGCTGGGTTAGTGCCAGTGTACTGCTCGTCTTTAGTCTTGAATGAGTGGCGATGTATGACACCGGATCGCGGTTATCGCGGGTAAATCAGGCTCCAAGGATGGCACGAGCATGCTCGGCATCCTTAAACATCTGCCGGGTCAGGGCATCAACATCCGGGAAGCGTTCTTCATCACGCAATTTGGCGAGGAATTCTACCTGTATATGCGCGCCGTAAATATCCCTGTCGAAATCGAAAATGTGCACCTCGAGAAGTGGCTCGGTGCCGCCGACCGTTGGCCGCGTACCAATACTCGCCACGCCATTCAGCCAACTGTCCGTCAGTCCGCCCACTCGCACCGCAAATATACCTTGCACCGGGCTTTGCGAGCGCTTCAACCTCACGTTGGCGGTCGGCATGCCGAGCGTGCGCCCGAGTTTTTCGCCTTCGACCACCTGGCCGGACATACGGTAGGGCTGACCCAGCAGCTGAGCGGCCTCGTCGCAACGGCCCGCCTCGAGTAATTCGCGCACCGCCGAACTTGATACGCGCTGATTACCCTCCAGAACGCTGCCGACCTTCTCAACCGAATAACCAAGCTCCGTAGCGCGGGCCCGCAGGTTCTCCACGGAGCCGGCACGCTGGTGCGCAAAACGAAAGTCATCACCGACGACAATGTGCTTGACCCGCAAGATACCTATCAACAGCTTTTCAATAAATTCATCCGGCGACATACGGGCCATCGCCGCATTAAAGCGCGGGCAAAAAAACACGTCCATGCCCAACTCATCCAGCGCCTCAAACTTTTCGCGAAAGCGCATGAGCCGCGCAGGTTTTGCGCCCCGACTAAAGAACTCCTTGGGCGTGGGGTCGAACGAAAAGGCCAGTGCAGGCAACCCGCGCTCAGCCGCAATTTCGCGCACGCGCCGCAGGATGCGCCGGTGACCGAGGTGCAGCCCGTCAAACGCACCGATGGTTGCCACGCACCCCAGCTGAAGCTCTGGAATTACCGCCTGCGGGTTACGAATTAAACGCATCCGACCTACCCTGCCTCCTCGTTGGAGTTCGTTGTCACACGGGACGAGCGCGCAAGTTGCAAGGTGCTAAAACGCATGCCCGTTGCGAACAGCACCCCGGCGTAAGCAAGTCCGCCACCCAGCACTGCGGTGCTTAACCAGATAATGCTCGTCAGCAGTTCGGCTTCCAGCCAACGCACGGGCGCAGGTACGAAATAGTTCAGCAACATCGCCATGACCGTGGCAGCAAGACCAACCTGCAACAAAAACCTGCCCCAACCCGGCGCATGCGTGACAACGCCGTCACGACGCAAGGCACGATATAGCAGCGCCGCGTTCAGAAAGGAGCTGACCGATGTGGCGAGCGCCAGCCCGGCATGCGCACCTGGCGTGCCCGTCATCAGCCACGGCACCACGAATACGACGTTTAACACCATGTTAGCGAGCAGCGCGGTGATACCGATACGCACAGGTGTGCGGGTATCCTGCCGTGCGAAAAAGCCCGGCGCCAGCACTTTAACGAGAATGAAACCCAGCAACCCAAAGGAATAAGCCATTAGACTGACACTCGCCATGGCTACATCGTCCTCGGTAAACCGGCCACCATAAAAGATGGTGATCAACGCCGGTTTGGCCAGCATGAACAACCCAACCGCAGCGGGTAAAGCAATTACGATGACCACGCGCAGAGCCCAATCCAGCATAGCCGCGAAACCGTCGTTAGAACTCGCCGCATGTTCGCGCGACAGGTTCGGCAGAATGACGGTCGCCAACGCAATGCCAAACACACCCAGCGGAAACTCCATTAGACGATCCGAGTAATACAGCCAGCTGATACTGCCCGTCACCAGGAATGAAGCCAGCAAGGTATCAAATAGAATATTGATCTGGGCCACGGATGAACCGAAGATCGCAGGCAGCATTAATTTTGCAACACGCTGAACGCCCTCATCCCGCCACCCCCATTTCGGCTTCGGTAACATGCGCACACGAGCAAGCGCAGGCAGCATAAATAACAGCTGCAACACGCCCGCGACGAATACGCCGGCAGCCAGCACGATGCCGGGATTCGGAAATCCGGGTGCCACAAATGCTGCGACACTGATCAGCACCACGTTGAGCAACACGGGCACAAACGCAGCGATAGCAAAACGTCGGTAGGTATTCAGAATTGCGCCGGCCAGCGCGGTTAGCGAAATGAATAACAGATAAGGGAACGTAAACCGCAGCATGTCCACGGCCAGGGCATATTTTTCAGCAGAGTCCGGCTCAGGGTTCAGCAACCAACCGACGCCCGCCATACCGATGAGCACGGGTGCGGCAATCACCCCAATGGCTGTAAACACAAACAGCACGATCCCGAGCGTACCCGCGACCTTGTCTACCAGCTCCTTGACTTCAGCATGTTCGCGTTGCTGCTCATATTCGGCGAACACCGGGACAAAGGACTGCGAAAACGCCCCTTCAGCGAAAAATCGCCGGAAAATATTGGGAATCTTGAATGCCACGAAAAAAGCATCCATCAGCAGCCCGGCGCCGAAAAAGCGCGCGTAAACCACATCGCGCACCAGCCCCAGCACCCGCGACAACAGGGTCATGGCGGCCACCACCGCCGTGGACTGCAGCAAGCCTCGCGCGGAATGCCCTCCCGCTGCCTCCGCAGCCGGTTCCGTTACGTCGCCGTCTTTACTCACCCGCCTTGCATTACCTTATATAAGTGTTAATAGCGCACCGCGGCGACAGTCTAGCCGCCTTTGCCCGCAAAATCGCGCCAAATAACGGCTCGGGGCCCGGCGTGCATGCGACCGAGGGCGCCAACAGCCTGTTTCTATTGACATCCGCGCCCCAAATGACCAGAATGCGCGCCTTTCAAGGGTTCCAGACCCGGCGCCATCAGCAGAGGAAAATACGTGGCAAATTCAAAACAATCAGCCAAACGCGCCCGTCAGGCAGAAGTGCGTCGTCAGCATAACGTTGCACTGCGCTCGCGCATGCGCACCGCCGTCAAAGCCGTACTCAAAGCCATTCAGGAAGGCAGTGCTGATGCCGCGGGAAGTGCTTATAAAGCTGCCGTGCCAATGATCGACACCATGGTGAACAAGGGCCTGGTGCACAAGAACAAAGCAGCTCGCGCCAAGAGCCGACTGAACGCCCGCGTAAAAAGCGTCGGCAACTAATCTGAATCGACCGCGCTTTCGCGCGCGATATCTTCAAGCCGCGTCATGATGTCGCCAACCAGCTGGCGAGTGCCCTCGCGGCGCAATGCGCTGATCCGGTAAACCCTGCCCTGCCAGTTCAGCGCGCTGACAATTCTTTCGGCCTCTGTATCGGCCGCGTCACCCAACAAATCCAGTTTATTCAACACCAGCCAGCGTTCACGGCGAGCAAGCTCGGGACTGAAGCGCTCCAGTTCCGCAACAATAGAGCGTGCACCTGCTGCGGCATCATCGGTACCGGGCGGCGGGGCCGCATCCACGATGTGCAGCAGAATGTTGGTGCGACTGAGATGCTTCAGAAACCGTGTACCGAGCCCGGCGCCATCGGCGGCGCCTTCAATCAATCCCGGAATATCGGCCATTACAAAACTGCGATGCGTCTCTACCGCTACGACACCCAGGTTCGGATACAGGGTTGTAAACGGATAGTCGGCCACTTTCGGACGGGCCGCAGACACAGCGCTGATAAGCGTGGATTTACCCGCGTTCGGCAGGCCCAGCAACCCCACGTCAGCCAGCACCGTCAGCTCAAGCTGCAGTACGCGCTTTTCACCGGGCGTACCCGGTGTCGTCTTGCGCGGTGCCTGATTGGTACTGCTTTTAAAGCGCGTGTTGCCTTTACCGCCATATCCCGCTGCGGCAACCAGCAGGCGCTCGCCGTCCGCCGTGACCTCACCCAACACTTCGCCGGTTTCATCCTCGGTGATACGCGTTCCCAGCGGCACATCAATCAATAAATCCGCACCACTCTTGCCGGTGCAATTGCGGCCCATGCCGGGCTGGCCATTGCCGGCCCGGAACCGCCGCGCAACGCGAAAGTCGGCCAGCGTGTTCAGGCCTGCGCGACCCACCAGAAAAACATTGCCGCCGTCACCGCCGTCACCACCGTCCGGTCCACCGCGGGGGATGTATTTTTCGCGGCGAAAACTCGCACAGCCATTGCCGCCGTTGCCAGCCTGCACGCGAACCGTGACTTCATCAACAAACTTCATGGCTGTCTCACGCGTGCCTGACCGGGATGGAGGTGGTTGACTTCAATTCTTCCATGGAAAAACTTGAGCTGAGATCCAGAAAATCCAGTTCCCGTATCAAGCGCTGATACAGGCGATCATATTCCTCAATGCTAGGCACCACGATACGCAACAGGTAATCCGTTGAACCGCTTAACCGATGCGCTTCGACAATTTCCTGCGTTTCATTGATCGCCTTGAGAAAGGCATCCATCCACTCGCGGGAATGCTGCGCGGTGCGCACACTGACAAACACCGTGACCCCGACATTCATTTTGCGCCGATCCAGCAGTGCCACCCGGGCCTTGATATAGCCCTGCTCCTCAAGCTTCTGAATACGGCGCCAGCAAGGCGTGGTGGTCAGCCCTACCGCGTCGGCAAGCTCTGCAGCGGTGTACAGGGCATTTTCCTGCAGCAACTCCAGAATTCTCTTATCTTTACTATCCATGCGCTAATTTTGCTCTTTTTAACGTCTTTTTGGCAAATATTTCTATTATGCTCGAGAATTGCAGCCCACTTCGCGAACATTTTTCGCCGCCCTGAACCTAGAATGGTTGCATCTGCAACAGAATGGATTCGTCGGCGTGGGCTCCCAGGCTGCGCCGCCCGGTCAAGCCAACGAGGGCTGCGACATGCTGGATAAAACACAGCGCGACAACGTGACACCGTTTCCCGGCAACCCGGCAGCGAAGATTGCCGGGGTCTCGGGGGTTGCACAATACGGCCTGCAACCCGGCACCACTCCGCTGCTCGCGGAACTGGCCGCGACTTTACAGGATACGCTGAACACTTGCACCGGACACGGTGCCGCGGCCGCCGCCAAAGCGGCGCTGCGCGGTTACGTTTGTGATGCGGCGTTGCTGGCACCCGTGCACAAACAGGGTGATAACGAAAATTACAAACGCCATCTGCTCTATGCATCGCCGGACGGAAACTGCACGGTACTTGCGCTGGTCTGGCTTCCGGGTCAGGTCACACCCATACACGGCCATACGGCGTGGGGCGCGGTTGGCGTTTTCGAAGGGAATCCCTTTTGCGAAAACTACGATGTCAGCTACAACGACAACGGCGCGATGGGCTTGCACAGCAAAATGAAAATGCGCCTGCAAAGTGGCGATCTGGCTACGGTGCGGCCCGGCATCGACGATGTTCACCGCATCGGTAATGACACCCAGCGCCGCGCGATCACTATCCACGTATACGGCCGTGATCTGGTGGCCGAACCGAGTTCCCTGAACATCGTATTCGGCCAGTAAGCGAAAGAGCAGCAAAGGTCAGGCTGCGGTGCAACAATAAAATAAATCACTTGCTTTAATTAAGCCGGTGCGTAGAATGGCGGCATTGCCGGTTACGGGCATCAGAGGACACCGCCATGACCTACGAATTTTCCGCCGTCCGTCAGGATCCTGATTTTTCCAGTTTTACGGCCCGCCCGGTGGGTGCAGCACTGGGCGCCACCATTGAAGGGCTGGACCTGACGCAACCCGTCAGCGATGTCGCTGCCCGGGAATTGCAGCAAGCACTGGTGCACTTTCACGTGCTGTTTATCCATGACCTGAACCTCACCCCGGCACAACACACTGCCGTGGCTAAAATTTTCGGCGACGTACAGATGGGCGGCACCATTCCACGCCTTGAAGAGCAGCCGGAAGTCAAAAAGCAGGAATACACCAACCAGGCCAGGGTCGGTGGTGATGTCAACATGCATGCCGATGACACCTTTAAGAAAAGCCCGTCCAAGTGTTCACTGCTGTATGGCGTGGACATGCCACCCGCCGGTGGCGACACAATCTGGATCAACACCGAGGCCGCTTACGCAGCCTTGTCCAAGCCGTTGCAGCAAATGCTCGACGGACTGACAGCCGTGCACGATCTGGCCGCACGCTTTGGCCTGAACTCCTGGGGCAACCCGGATCACAAGATGCGCGTAACGATTGAAGAGCACTATCCGCCGGTAGAGCACCCGGTGATCAGCGTGCATCCGGAGTCCGGCCGCAAATCTATTTTCGTCAACGAGATGGTCACGACACGCATCAACGGCATACCCGAGGATGAAGGCAAGATGTTGCTGGAATTTTTGATCAATCACCTGAAGAAGCCGATCTTTCAGGTACGCCTGCACTGGCCCAGAACGGGCACGCTGGTGATATGGGATAACCGCTCCACCCAGCACCTGATCCTGCCGGACTTTCAACCGCAGTATCGCTGCAATCATCGGGTGGCGATTCAGGGTGACTGGTATCCGGTGGGCCCGGGGATGGCGCTTAAATCGGTTGCCTGAGCCTTGGCTACGCTGCCTGAAACCCAGGCGTTATTTAAAAAAAAAAAAAAGCCCCGCAGAGCGGGGCTTTTTAGTGATTCTTGTTAGTCTTCTGGCTGTTTTTATTGGTTTTCGTTTTAGTTGTTATTATCCGGTGGTTCGGATTGTGCCTTAATCAGGCATCAACCACGTTTACAAACATCCGGTTGTGACGACCCTTGCGTTCGAACTGCACACGGCCATTGGCTTTAGCAAACAACGTGTGATCACGACCCAAACCAACGTTGGTGCCGGGGTGCATTTTAGTACCGCGCTGGCGCACTAAAATGTTGCCTGCCAATACGGCCTGTCCGCCAAACTTTTTAACGCCCAGGCGTTTTGATTCTGAATCACGCCCGTTACGCGTACTACCTGCTGCCTTTTTATGTGCCATCTCAGATAATCCTTAATCGTCTCGTTACGCCTAGCCAGAGATACCGGTGATCTCGACCAGCGTAAAGTGCTGACGGTGGCCGCGCGTGCGGCGATAGTTCTGCCGGCGGCGGAACTTGATCACGTCAACTTTCTTGTCTTTGGCCTGAGCCAAAACTTTCGCTTCAACTTTACCGCCGGCAACCAGTGGCGCGCCGACCTTTACGTCTGCGCCTTCACCGACCAGCATCACTTCGTCAAACGCAACGCTGTCGCCTTCGGCAGCATCGAGCTTTTCGATTTTCAGCTTATCGCCCTTGGCGGCACGGTACTGTTTCCCGCCCGTCTTAAATACGGCGTACATGCGTTGCTCCGCAATGGAATTAATCAGATCAGGGGCTCAGCCCCCGGAAAAGAGCGGGAATTCTAATGATTTACGGCAACCAAATCAACGGTTAACACCTTTCGTGCAGAAGATACCGTCCAGCACATCGGCCAGGCGCCGACCCGCCTGGTACACACGCAAATTCATGATATATAAGGCTTTCTCTCTATATTCTGGGGTCAGAGTAACTTGCCCTGACGACCGCTTGCTGCCAAAAGCGTAGATCCGGGGCCGCAAATTCTTGGACTCCTGCGCCCAGTCGATCGGATCGCCACCCACGTCCAACTCGGTATTGCCCTCCCCGTTCTCATAACGCCGCACCAAATAATCGGCGTATTCGCGGGGATCGTCGATGGATCCGCTTAGCTCAAAACCGTCCCAATAGCTGTGCAAATTAGTGCGCCGGTCGCCCGCAAAAACGACCACCTTGTTCCCGCCTTGATCGCTTGACCGCCCCACATGCAACGGCTGATGCACGTCGGCGACAAAATGCACCAGAAAACGATAGGCCTGAGCGCGGTCAAGCTTATCCGCCGATGCGTTGCCGAGCAGACCTGCGAAGTGATCGATCGCATACAGCACGTCGCCACCGCGACGCCTGCGACTGTTCGACAGAAATTCCGCCACAGTGATCTCGTCGGGAACATTGATGTAATGCCAGCGCTTGGCAAAATCCATGTGCGCATAAGCACGAATCTCGTCAGCCCAAACCCCCGCTGCCGCCAGATCACGCTCACCGTCGAGCTCTGTTACGGCATCAAGCGTGGCCTCACAGGCGCTCGCTGCGGCGATATAGCCGACGACCTGGTGCAGTTTGCTGTTGAAAGCCGCAACCGGGCCGGCGAACAGGCACAACAGGATAGTAAAGCGACGCACACGCCGAACTTTTTTTGCCGATAGACACATCATTGGCATTATCATGTGGCTCATGGAACTCGTAAAGCCAGCCAGCCCAAGCTTTGATATAGAAACCGTGCGTGCCCAGCTCGGTGATGACTGGCCGGCCGTGAATCGCGAGATCATGTCCAACCTGAGCAGCGATGTCGCCCTCGTAAACAGCGTGGCTCACTACATTATTAATAGCGGCGGTAAGCGGCTGCGACCGTTACTGGTGTTGCTGGCTGCAAAGGCCTGTGGCTATCAAGGTGACAAACACGTGCTGGCTGCGGTGATCGTGGAATTCATACACACCGCCACCCTGCTGCACGATGACGTGGTAGACGATTCAGCGCTGCGTCGCGGTCAGGACACGGCCAACACCGTGTTCGGCAATCAGGCCAGTGTGCTGGTTGGCGACTTTCTCTATTCGCGGGCATTTCAGCTGATGGTGCGGGTCGGCCAGATGCGCGTCATGGACGTGCTTGCCGATGCAACCAACACCATTGCCGAAGGCGAAGTGTTGCAACTGATGAATTGCAACGATCCGGATACCACCGAAAAGCAGTACCTCGATGTGATTCAGCGCAAAACAGCTAAATTGTTCGAAGCCGGTACGTTGATAGGCGCTATCCTGGCCGGCCAGACACGCAATGTGGAAGATGCGCTGGCCGACTATGGCCGCAAACTCGGCACCGCGTTTCAGCTGGTTGATGACGCCCTGGACTACGATTCCACCAGCGAACAGCTGGGCAAAAACATCGGCGACGACCTCGCCGAAGGCAAGCCCACCCTGCCGCTGATTCATGCACTGCGCCACGCACCGGCAGAAGATCAGCGGATGATCAGAACGGCTGTCGAGGAAGGCGGGCTGGAAAACATCGACCGTATCGTCACAACCATCAAGTCCACCGGCGCGCTGGCTTACACGGCACGTCGCGCGCAGGAGTTTGCCGGCGGTGCTATCGATGCCCTGGAGCCGGTGCCGGATTCAGAATACAAAGAGTCGCTGATCGCGCTCGCACGCTTCGCCGTCGCGCGCAGCTACTAAAGAACACTGTAGGGGCTACTCGCCCGGCATAAATTCGTATTTCTGCCCACCAATGGACGCCTCATACATCAGGCCGCCTTTCGCCAGTGTGAACACCGCCATGCCGCGATACCACTGCGCACCGCCGGATGTTTCGTTGGCACTTGCCGAGGCTCCTTTGGTACCGGCACCGGCCTGAGCACCGTAAGTGAGGGCCACCGCCGACGCATCGGCACCGAACTCAAAAGAACCCGAAGTAAAGGAGTCATAGGCGTCCTGCGTCTTGAAAATGATTAACTGGCTGTAAGCCTGCCCACCGAACTGGAAACCGATGGTGGCCTGGCCCATCTTGACCGCACCCGTGCGCTGACCGCCCTTAAATACGCATCCTTCACCGTAGGCGCCACCGACAACGATCCCGCCCTTTCCGATGGTCGGCAAAATAGCGTAGCCAACTGCCTGACTCAGAAAACTGCTGGTTTCCTCCAGTTTGCGAAACCGCTCCAACGTATCCATACAGGTATTCGTAGTAGGTACTGCCCAGACAGGTAGCGCAACGGCCGACAACACCAGTGCATACAAGCCGCTTTTCATTACTTGATTACGCATGTCGAACTCCTTAAATGTATTGGCTACTTTGAACGCCCGGGCACCCGGCTGGTAACCAAACGGGCGTTGCCAATTTCAACCCATTCTAGAGCCGATTATGCTGAATGCCCAATCTGGCCAATCTGTGGATCGACAGGCACATCAGTTCAGCTCCGGAGTTATAATTTTGCAATGCCAAACGCGCACTGGTTATCAAGAGAGCAAAAAAATGCGACATCAATTTGAAAACAGAAAACTGTCCTGGTTTTCCCGTTTAGCCATCACGTTCGCAATTTGCGGATTAACTGCCAGCGCCCATGCGATCGACTGGCCGCAGGAAGTGACGGCCGACGAAGGCACGATCATCGTATACCAACCGCAGCCTGAGAGCCTGGACGGCAACGTACTGAAAGGTCGTGCTGCCATGTCACTCGAGCTCAAGGGTCGCGAAGAACCCATCTTCGGCGCATTGTGGTTCGAGTCGAGGATCGATACAGATCGCGACACGGGCGTCGCACTGATTCGGGACCTGAAAGTAACCAACGTGCGCTGGCCGGAGTCGCGTGATGCCGATGAGCAACGTTTCACGGTGATGGTCGAAGCCGCCATGCCGGGCAACGGTTTCGAGATCTCGATGGAACGGCTCACCGCGAGTCTGGAATCGGCCCAGACCGAGCAAAAGAGCCTCGAAGATCTGAAGAGCGACCCGCCCGACATTTTGTT
Source organism: Gammaproteobacteria bacterium (assembly GCA_030426355.1). Taxonomy (GTDB): domain Bacteria; phylum Pseudomonadota; class Gammaproteobacteria; order Steroidobacterales. Next base: position 342,085 of record JAUHYQ010000002.1, on the reverse strand, counting down.
TCGCGACGTCCTCGCTGTTCTGCTCTTCTATGACGGCGAGCCCCGCTACTCAGAAGTTGAGGGCAGCGACTACGAGCGCGTCCTGAACACGCCGTTTGTCATCGTGCGCAAGCAGCGCAGCAGTGAGCACTGGCTGTCGAGTGGCAAATTCTGGTACCAGGCAAATGACCCGCTTGGCCCTTGGACACCGACGAACTTGCCACCTCGCGACCTGGCGGAAATGGTCAAAGCTGCAGAGAGCAGCGAGCCCCAGCCCGATGCCCCGCCGGCAATCGTCGCGGTGAACAAGCCAACTGAACTGGTCGTTACCCAGGGCCGGCCCGACTGGCAGTCCTTGGCGGGTGGTGACTTGCTCTATGTGCAGAACACTGAAACGCCATGGCTCAGGGAGCTCGCGACAAACAACATGTACATTTTGTTGTCGGGGCGCTGGTATCGGTCAAAGTCGCAGGACGGTCCATGGACTTTCGTGCGCGCCGATGAGTTGCCGGCGAGTTTTGCCAACATACCGCCTGAGTCCGATATTGGCGGCCTGCGCGCTTCGGTAGCCGGCACGGAAGAAGCAGAGGAGGCAATGCTTGACGCGCAGATTCCTCAGACCACAGCAATCAGGCGGGATGAAGCCACACTGACCGTCGAGTATGACGGCGCGCCGAAATTCGAAGACATTCCAGGTACGAAGGTGGCCTATGCCGTGAATACAGGCGCGCAGGTACTGGAGATCGACGATCGTTTCTATGCCGTGGACAATGGCGTGTGGTTCACATCGACCGCAGCGACGGGACCCTGGGCGGTGGCCGACTCGATCCCTGCCGAGGAGATCGGGAAAATCCCGCCGAGCTCGCCCGTCTACAACACTACGTACGTCCACATTTACGAATCAACGCCGGAAGTTGTCTATGTCGGCTATACACCCGGCTACCTGTGGTCGTTCCCCTACTACGGCGTGCCGGTCTACGGCACCGGCTGGTATTACCCCCCGTACTACGGCCGGTATTACTATCCGCGCCCGCCTACATGGGGTTTACATGTCGGCTATAACCCCTGGACAGGCTGGAATTTCGGCATGAGCTGGTCGAACGGCTTCTTTTCCTTCGGCATCAGCTGGGGCGGCGGCTATGGAGGCGCATACCGTCCCTGGGGTTGCTGCGGTGGCTGGTACGGCGGCGGTTATCGCGGCCCGGTCGTCATTAACACAGGCGACATCAACATCGGCAACAACGTGAATATTGGCAACCGCACCAAGGTGAAGAACCGCATCGACCGCGACTCGAATATCAACCTCGACCGGTCCCGCTCGAATCTCTACAACCGTCCGGAAAACCGCAGTCGCAATGCGGACCGGGCAACGGCTGCCAGAGATCTGAAGCAAGCGCGCCCGGCAGCAAGTCGCGAAAACAACGTGTTTGCTGACCGCAACGGCAACGTGGCGCGCCAGGTCGACAACCAGTGGGAGACGCGGCAGAACGGGCAGTGGAATCGGGAGCAGCCAGCCTCGGCCGCGCAGGACCGCGCGTCGCCGGGTGACCGAGATAACGCGCGGCAGGCAGCGGCAAGCCGCAATCTCGACCGCTCGAGCCTCAACCGCGCGAGCCGCGCGCGAAACGCGGGGGCCAGCCGTCAGTCAGCTCGGCCCCAGAATACGCGCGTGCCGGCAAGGAGACGGCGATGAGCCTGCTCAAGGCCGGGCGGTGCCACCCGGCAAACTAATTAACCGATACGCGCAGCTTCAAGCGCAGCAATGCGCTCTTCCAGCGGCGGATGGCTCATAAACAGAGCACGCAACCCGCCTTTGCTGCCGTGTATACCGAAAGCCGCCATCTGTTCCGGCAACACCGACTCGCCGGCACCGCGCTGCAAGGCCCGCAACGCGCCGATCATGTTGCCACGCCCGGCGAGGCTTGCACCGCCTGCATCGGCGCGGTATTCGCGACGCCGCGAAAACCACATGACAATCGCGCTGGCAAGAAAGCCCAGCACAATCTGCGCGACAATCGAACTGATGAAATAACCGATGCCGAGACCGCGCTCATTCTTAAGGATGACGCGATCAACAAAAAAGCCCACCAGCCGAGACAGGAACACAACGAAGGTGTTCACCACGCCCTGCACCAATGCCATCGTGATCATGTCGCCGTTGGCGACGTGACTGACTTCATGCGCGAGAACGGCTTCCACCTCGCCTTTCTGCATCGAACTCAGCAAGCCGGTACTGACGGCAACCAGCGCGTTGTTCTTGTTCGCACCGGTCGCAAAAGCGTTCGGGTCGGGCGAATCGAATATACCGACCTCGGGCATGCCGATGTTGGCGCGCTGCGCCTGCAATTGCACAACTGAATACAGCCAGCGCTCGGTTTCACCACCGGGATTCTGCGGATCGATAACCCGCACACCCATGCTGCGCTTGGCCATCCATTTCGATATCAGCAGAGAAATGATTGAACCGCTGAAGCCGATTATTGCGGACATCACCAGCAGGGCCTGCAGGTTGAGATCCACACCGTTGGATTCCAGCACGCCCTCGATACCCAGCAGCTGGAACATCACCGCGATGACAACCATAATGGCGACGTTGGTCGCCAGGAAAAGCAGAATTCTCAGCATAGTTTTAGAGCCCGTTTCTCAAGCCGCCCTAACCGGCGGGAAATACCAGAATACACGGTCTTTAGATGGGGTCCAGAGCCTAAAGTTTCAAGCCTTGCAGCCTCGACAGCCCCTGGCGCTTGGGCTAAAGTTACGCCCCCGCCGGCGTCCCGTCCGGCGGCATTTCAGGAAAAGTCGGGGTGTAGCTCAGCCTGGTAGAGCACTGTCTTCGGGAGGCAGGGGCCGGAGGTTCAAATCCTCTCACCCCGACCATTATTTTCAGATACTTAGGCTTCGAATGCAGGTTTGGTGCGTCTGGCAGGATGGTGTGGTCACGGTGAGGTCACATCCACAGGCCGATTCTGGAGAGGGAGATGGTCTCTTCCCTTCCATGGGGGGCACTAATAGAAAACCCTGCCGGAGCAGGGTCTGTTTCCTACTGTGAGTTCGGGCGGGTCAAGCTCTTCGACGCATCCAGCCAAGTCCGAGGAGAGCTGAGCCGAATAGGTAGACGGCTGCGGGAACTGGCACTACTGTCAAACTGGCAATGAACCCCTGCCTGATGCCGTTATAGTTCCCATCACCCACGACCCACTGACCGTTTTCAGAAATGTCGTAGATGTTCATGAGATTCCAACCCGTCAAGTCGGCACCGTTGGCAGTTAGGTAGTCTGCTAACAAAACAGCTCCATCTTCCTGTGTCCACAGGATTACCCCGTCGTTAGTCTTCCCCACGATCATTGAGCCGTCTCCAGACATGCCGTCCACTCCACCTTGGAAACCCAACGGAGCAGACACTCCGTTTGTCCAGAGATACGGGATGTTACCCACTCCCCCAACAATCATTGACCCGTCGGAAGACATGCCGGAAACAGTGTGACTCCCAATACCCGGCCCAAGATTCAAGTCGATCATTCCGTTAGCGGCTGTCCACACGAATGTGGTAAATACGCCTCCAGCGGCTCTGCCCGTTCCAGCAACGACTGACCCATCTGCAGAAATAAGATGCCCATGACTTTGATCACCTCCAGGAAGGAAGCCGATAGTTTGCTCGACACCATTTACCCAGATCGCTGCCTCGCCCCCGACAGTTCCTGCTACTACGCTTCCGTCAGCCGAAACAGCGTGTGGAGAGCTTCTAAGGCCGGTCAATATCGTCGTCCCGGAACCGTTTCTCCAACTGTATCCTTGCGTGTTTGGGTATCTTCCACGCCCAACAATCGTAGACCCGTCGCTTGAGATGTCATTGGGACCGTAGTTGGTATAACTGGGCGTCAGAAATATCTCCAATCCGCCCGACTGCGTCCACATTGCCGAGTTGTAGCCGACAACATTATCCGCAGTCCGAACGGCTACTACGCCTCCATTTGAGACAGCGACCGGCCTTGCACTACTTACGGTTGAGCCATCACTCATAACAAACCCGATGGCAGTGATGCCCGCAGAATAGGCGCTGATCGAATACCCGATAAGGAAAATCAAAGACAGCAATTTATGCACGAAAAACCTCCCGGGTGAACGGTCAAATACAGCGTAGCAAATCCAGACTAGGGGCCTCAATTCGGCCTTGTCATAATACCGTTGGTCGTTCTTGGACTCGTCTCACCTGACTCATATGCCATCGACCTCCCAGGGCGTTGGTATGCGCCTGTCGTTTAGAACCTCAGCGATCTTCAAATGCTGGTTTGGTGTGTCTGGCAGATTGCTGTGGTCACGGTGAGGTCACAGTATCGGATAAAGAAAACACCGCTCGGAGCGGGGTCTCTTGAATCGTTTCTGACGAAGCTACGCTTTCCTTCGCATCCAGCTGAGGCCTAGAAGAGCGGAACCAAATAGATAGACCGCTGCTGGTATTGGCACAACGTTCAACACCAAATTGTCGACAGCGAATCGAGTGCCGTAGATATTGGCCGGCCCTGTAGCTACGAATTCCACCGACTCGAGATAGGTCCACTCAGAGCCAAAAACAAATGTTTGGAAATCATCAACGCCACCCTGACCATCTGCAAGTAAATCCAGATACAACGTAGTGGAGACTATTCCGCCACCGGCTAAAAACCCGGTCACATCAATCTGCTGTGCTGCAACCGCAAACGCAAAGTCCCCCATTTTGCAAAGTCTCCCCTAAATCAACAGCCTCCAAAGAGAAGTTTTCTCCACTGACTAGATTGGCATCAAAAACGGCGGGCGTTGCATCATTTCGATTGTTCAAGAAGATCGCAGTGGTCGTACCGTTGCTACTGCCTCTCCCTGATTGCCAGCCTTCCTCCGCTGCCCAAACACCTCCAGAAGATGACACAACTATGCCATCCTCGCTATAGGCGACACCGTTATAAATGATGCCGACTGATTGCGTCTGTAATGACTCAAAGTCAATAGTCGCTGCATTGGACGATGAGAATAAGACTACAAAAACTCACCGTCGCTGAAATTCGCACAATCTGTGCCTCCCTATTGTTGCGCAAGCCCACCGTAGCAGTTGAATTCCATAGGCTCAATCTAGGCTTGTCGTAATCGGACAAATTGCTAGTCGACATAAATTGAAGCCTCAGTAATTTGAATGAGGTCCTACCGTTAGACGACAGTTTTATTAGTTTAGAACGATGCTTAGACGGACCTGTTTGCTCCTATGAAGGTCTGGGACGAAAAGCCCCCAGCATTGCCAGAGCTGAAAACATCATCCATATCGCGGGCGGCAATGGCACAACTGTCGTGCTAACTATGAAATTACTGAAGAAGCCATCATTCGCGCCCAAAATCTTCGTCTGCATTTCAATTCGCAGATCGAGCACATCATCGAGCCCGGTATTTAGCATCCCAAGCTCCAGTGTATTGTCGTCGAAAAAGGCGAAGGCTGTGCTGGCATCACTAAACTGTAGATCAAGAATTTCGACACCTTCCTGAAATACCGAGAACTCCATGCTTTCAAAACCGCTGCCAAATAGGCGGGGGTCATACAAACTAAGTAGCAAAAGCTCATCTGCCGCGCTAATTCGCTCTATACTCAGGTTCACTTCACCGAAGAAAATTTCACTTGCACCTAAACCCTGATTGGGCTGCGACGCGCCAAGAAATCCGTGCAATATGGACTCGCCAATTTGTTCTCGTGTTGCAGCGAAACCAGAGTTTTGGCCCGCTACAAAATCTAACAACCCATCGGGCGGCGAGGCACTGGCAAGCGCTTGGCTGCCTTGAAAATTCTGGGTCACGAAACCATCAACAACAGCCTGCGCCGTAGCGTTAGCAGTAGGCATGTTAGCAACGCCCGCAGGAATCGACGCGCTTGCCCTCGCGGAAACGCTTCGAACAACACCACCGTTCGTGGTTGCCTGTGCGGTGGCAGATCCGCTTAAACCTCTAGCCGTCGCATTGGCATAAGCCTGATTACTATTCTCGGCGAAAGCACTAGCCGACGAAGTAGCCGCGCCGTCCAGTGCCGACGAATAACCATCACCGCCAATCGCGCTGCTATAAGCACGTGCGATTCCCCCGGTGCTCGTTGAGACAACATTTGAGCTGGCGTCGCCGCCATCCCCACCGACACCAGGATTATTTGTATATGCCCCGCCATCGCCACCAATTGCGTTGCCTCTGGCCACCGCGATTCCACTGGTCACAAGACTCGTCGTAGCGTAGGCATTGCCACCGACACCGCCAATGGAACTTGGCACCCCACTGAATGAATCGCCTCCGGCACCACCTGTCGCGTTAGTCACTGCGCGAACCTCGCTGGCGCCAGCATCAGTGTGAGTCAGGCTTGAGGTTGCTATACCACCAGCCCCAGCCTGCGCATCGGAAGTCTCCGAACCGTTGCCACCGACTGCAGATTGCGTTAATTCAAGCAAACCGGACGTCGAGCCGGTGACAGCATCACTAATTGTTGTGGATGTGCCGGCCACGGAGCTAGGAATGCCGTAACGATCCTCGCCCGCTGAACCGCCGATCTGAATTGCGGTTACCTGAACATGCCCGTCACCTGTCGATATCCCCTCAGCCGAAGCGGCCGCGTTACCGCCGGTTGTTGGTATAGCAGCAGTTGCATGTATATCCTCACCACCGCGTGCTTCGGCTATTGCTGTAACTGCCGCGCTGCCACTGTTTTCAGCGCGTGCGTATGCAACGCCGTTGCCGCCGACCCCACCTGTTCCCGTATAAGTTTCGCCGCCGCCGCCGCCGATGGCGAACGCGTTGGCTTCGGCAAAGTCTGCACCGGATCCCAGTGCAATTGCACTGGCAGTGCCATTACCGCCCATACCTCCAGTAACCTGCCCGCCGCCACCGTAACCGCCATAGGCCCTCGCGCCGGCCCTCGCCGGACCTGTTCCGCCAGATGCTTCTGCTCGAGCGTCAGTGCTTGCGTCACTGCCGGCAATCCCATTGGCCCCAGTGTTGACCCCGCTAGCGCCGCTGGCCCAGGCGTCTGCAAAAGCAAACGCACCGCCTGCGGAATTCTCCGCATCACTAACCGCACTGGCAGTGCCTCCCACAGATGCTTTTGCACCAGCGCCCCTGGCGTCACCGCCATGGCCACCGTGTGCATCTGTATTCAGACGAAGTTGGGAGAAACTACCTGTGACAGCGAGTCGACTGAACCCATTACCGCCCCTCCCGGCAACACCTGCCTCTGTATCACCTCCGTCGCCGGCCTCAGCAGACTGCGTCAAGAAGAGAGTGTCGGTTGCGCTACCTGTAATAGCGTTATCGAGCAGCACATCTGCACCGTTACCGCCATCACCAATTCCTCCCGCATCTCCGCCGTGGCCGCCGAGCGACCGCAACTCCATATATATATTTTCTGCACTTGCGCTTAGCACACCGGTCTGTGCTGCACCGCCATTACCAGCATTACCGTCCGAACTGGCGCCGCCTCTTCCGCCTTGGACGGTGGCATCCAGATCTGCCCTGTCGCTGGCGACGACCGTTCCGGATACAAAACCTGCGGCGCCATCTTGCCCGTCGTTGCCCGAGTTAAAACTGGTGCCGCCGTCACCGCCATAGGCGCCGAGGTAAATATCAACAAAACTATCCTGACTATTGACGTTAAGGATGGACGACGCAGAACCACCGACGCCTGCAATACCACCCTGGCTACTTCCGCCGTCGCCGGCGCTGGCCTGCTGGACAAGGCGATAACTGTTCCCGGTAGCGGATACGGCGTTGTTCATAATTGCGTTCGCGCCGTCGCCGCCATTTGCACCGGCGCTACCGTAGCCACCATTGCCGCCGGTTATCGACGCAAATACATCAAGTTCGTATGACAACGCTGAACTGCCTGAGGCGGTGGCCGTCGCCAACCCGCCGTCGCCACCTCGAAAGCCTGCGCCGGTCGCTGTACCGCCATTGCCGCCGTAAGCATGCGCATCAATGTTGACTTGCTTGGTACCGTTATTAGATCCGGTCGCGACGGCCACGGCACTGCCACCCGCAGCACCGTTAGCAACGCTCGAATACCCCCCGTTGCCCCCATAGGCCGTTGCCTGGGCGCCAACCACCGAGTTATCGATTGCATCTGCGGTAGCAGTTGCAGACGCGTCGCCGCCGGCACCGCTAGTGCCAAAATTGGAACGGCCGCCAGTTCCCCCACGACCGCCCGCATAGGCGACAGCAGCTTCGCCGCCCAAAGTGTTAGAAATAGTTGTGCTGAGCGCAGTTCCATCACCGCCCTTTCCACCAGTGCCACCAGTACCGCTGACCCCCCCACCGATTGCACTACCACCCGTGCCTCCGAAGCCACCGTTGCCACCGTTGGCACTCGCGTTGCTGACAGCACTGCCAGCTAACACCTCGGTGCTAGCCGTCGCTGTCGCATCACCACCGTTACCCGCATCGCCGCCGTCGCCACCGTCAGCGCCGGCCGGACTGCCGATTCCGCCATTGCCGCCGAAGCCGCCATCGCCACCATCAGCATCAGCGGTGTTGTTGGCGTCTGTATTGACCGTGCTTGATGATGCACTGGCATCACCGCCACTGCCGCCGTCGAGGCCAGATGTTCCGGGATCACCAGCGATTCCGTTCGCGCCGAAAGTACCTTCGGCACCGACTTGCTGATCAGATGCGGAAAACCCCATTGGGGACTGCAGAAATAATACACAACCAATTAGCGCCAAAAAATGTGGCTTTAAGATTTGGTGTCGCGACCCTGTATGGCGCATCTCATTAATCTCCCTGTTATCGGAATCGCACTTGGCGAGGTTTATTCTTGCGGGGTTAGATCAGGATGTATTGCAACGTCGCATCCAACCGAGACCAGCTAAAGCTGAACCGAAAAACCAAGCTGCAGTATGTGTTTTCATATCGCTTTCCCCTAATGCACGATATATCCTCGGTAGGATTTACCCCACCTCACCTAAGGCTCTGAAGAGTTCTATTCCAATAGTGGGAATATAGCAGACTGGATATCGCCCTATAGGCAATGGCAAGTTTATGTAAAACTGCTATCCCTGCGGATTGTTCACTAAGGGTTAAAAACGCCCATTTTCTTAGTCGTCCCAGCATTGCCCTGCATCACATTCGCCGGCACGCCAATGAAACGCAAGCTGCTCCAAAATACTGAGCGGATTAATCTCATCCGGAGACTTAGGCTCGTTCGGAGATCGTAGTGGCGTCTTATAGGAAGCGTGGGAAGTATTGGCAGGTGCAGTTTGTGTGCGCTATGGGCGGGACGTGTCACCTACGAAGGTCTGTGTCGCCTCAGACAGATCACGCATAAAGCATCTTCTATCATTTTGCTGCATTCAATCAATTCGCGATCTTCGTTTCAACATGACTTACGGCTTCAACGCGCAAACAGACTCTGCAAGCAGGCGTTGACGCTCTATCCTTTCCTCTGTGTTCTTGGCACTCTCTTGGCTCAATTCTTTTAGAAATGCGGTTTCAATATCGCAAGTTTCATCCACGTCCTGACGCCAAATCGCTTCCTCTTGCGCCTCAGGATCGTCCGGCTCCCGGCAAAACTGTTCGATCTCCTTCCACACGCTTTCGGCAACAGCATCTCTGTCTCTGTCGGGTACCCATTTACGTGCGCCCGTATACGGATCATTTCCCCACCCTACGCGATACTCTCCCACCTCATCGACGTATATCGGCATTTGCTCAGTAACAACGTAGTATCGGCGTCGCGATCGCATGCAATCGGATTCTTTGCTCTGCCACTCGAGCCGCTCCGCCCTTTCTCGTGATTCTTTCTTTAACCGCCGACGGTCGGCACGCCGTTCAGCGTAAAACTCGGACTTCGCCGTTCTATCAAGCTGGGCATTGATGTCTTCGGTGAATCGCTGTTTTGATTCAACCACGACCTTGTTGGCTTCAGTGTCAGCGGGCTTTTGATCGCTGAAATGAACCTGCCCGGACTCGTCTGTCCAACGGTAAACATCCACTTCCGCAGCGAGAACGTTCGCGGGCGAAAACAGCAACAGTGCCATCGCCCCGAACAGCAGACGCATCAAGACGCGTGCTAGGCGCAGCCAACCAGCGAAGTCAGACATCCGGCGAACGGAGCAAGCGAAATGCCCCAACTGGTTAGGTGGCTCTAGAACTGACCGATTTCGCACCCCGATACGCCCCCTTCGCCGGCTATACTCCAACAACCTTCAACCTTCACGATTGGCCCTTCGAGAACCCCGCTTCCAACAGAGGTCTCCTTCTGAAAATCCAGATCAAAGGATGCCTGCTTGTTACTTCCAGTAAAGTTAATAAAACCGCCTACGGCAACGTATGCGGCATCAGCGTTATCGAAGTCACTGAACGGCCTGCTATTGACACAACAAATATCATCTCGTGGGATGTAGTTGGGGAAAATCTTAATTTCAGCCTCATCGTAGAAAACAGTCCCGCCTTGGTCGATAGTTTTGCGAACGGCCATCGCCCACAATGCCAGATCATTGAAGCCGCCCGGGTTCAGCTCTTCCTTGACCTTGAGCATTATTTGCTGCGATTGGCCGACGGTGGAGATGAGCCAGCTATTGAACTTCTCATCGAGCGGCAGATAGGTTAGATCAGTCGATCTCACAGAACCCACGGAAAATGGCGCAGGTTCTTCGGAGTTCTCGGATCCCCCATCGTGATTGCACCCGACTAGAAAAATAAGGCAGAGCAGATGTCCGAAGTTCTGAAGTTGCATTGCCACTTAACGCCCTAGGCACGGGCGGCTGGCGAATCCAGACGTCCGGCACGCGAAGCGTGCGTAATGCCCCAACTGGTTAGAAGTTATTTCGTAGCAGATCTTCAAGATCAATATACTTATGCAGGTTCAACAATAGAAAGTCTTTGTCTTCCTCATTCTGGCTGGGCCTTTCACTAATCACGCCGAGCTCCTTAAGGGATTCACTAAATTTCCATGCCTCAAGTTGTCTCGAAAAGGCTATTTCTACCGGTTCGTCATAGTCACTTAGTAATAGCTTAAAGTTATCGAGGCTGGAAAACCTCTCAATATCAGCTGGCAAAACTATACGCCGTTGACCATCGTCTTTAAAAATCCTTGCCGTCCCAGTCGACCATATACCTCGCCACTTATTTTTCGAGAAGAACAGGATTGACTCCTCAAATCCGATCTCCTCAGCCAAAGGCGTGCAGTAATCAACCAGGTTCTGGGTAAACTCGATAATCGGCGGGCCGCTACCTTGAATATAGTGTTTGATCTCATAAGTTACTTCTTCAGCCATGCAGTATGCGTGACCGAACGAACTGGCATAAACATCGGTTGGCGCAACAAGAACTTCCTTCAGTAGCCTTCCATACACCACGAAGTCTTCTCGCCTTACTTCCGAGTCGCCCACGGTATAGATGGGTTCTCCCAACAATTCCATATTAGCTGGCGCAGTACAGCCGAGAAGGCCAAGTCCCAGACTAAGAGCAAATACGGGTTGGCGCATGACTGTTTAACGCCCTAGGCACAGGCGGAACGCGAAATCGAGTATCTGCGCCCAGCACGCCTAGCATAGGCCTTCCACATCAACTCAAGACACCGGCGTAGCGCTGATACGATTAGCCTCAAACTCTGCCTTCGCCTCTCTTACCCACGTTCCTATTTCCGGACGGTAGAGCAGATATACGCAGTAGATCAAGAAAGCGACGCTCAATATATTCACCACAACCATCCATGCTGGAATGGCCAAGACGACAAAATTTATAAGTGTTCCGGGAACCATAAGGATCGCCCAAATCAAGAAAAACGGACGCATGATTATTAAACGAATGCGTGTGAGAGCCGCAACTGACACCACGAAAAATATAGCACTAAAGACAAAGCTATATAGAGGCGAGACAGGCATTCGCATGAGCATCTCTTCTGTCATTAGAGGTGAGCCTCGAAAAAACCCCTGCATTATGGTGTCAAAAGTAAAATATCCAAATGCCATCATAAAGACACCATAACCAATCATGAACTTCTCGAATCTATAAAGCCCGTTCGGCACCGGGGTCTTGCCTCTGATTGACAGAGACGGCAACCACAAGATAGGCAGGATCAGAGCAGCCGAATAGATCAGCATAGAAGCAAGCATGCTCGAACCACCAAATTCGCCAACCATTAGGGCTGCTGCTTGCTCGGGATCATTGGGTAAGGCACGGGGCGGATCGAGAATCCACCAAACAACAACAAGAGCGACACAAACCCCTATAGTTTTCAGCGCCACCAACGCTCGTGTGCGCTTTGTGTTTTTTGACGCAAAGCAGACGAGGAAAATAACAAGCATTATGCTTCCGCCCAAAGCCGAAAGTTTAAAAACACCAAGCCCGCCCGCAAGACCCATGACAGTCGCTGCACTCATAGCGGCCAAAACAACCGCGACCGACAGGAAAATTGCGCAGACAAAACGCGTCAAGAAAAGCGCGCACGCTTTCAGCACTCTACCCATAACACCCCCCTTACAAAGCCTAGCGTCACACTTCTTTATGACGCCCCCCCAAAACGCCCGATCAGCATACCAAACAGCCCTTTCTGTTTACACATAAGGGCTTTTCTCCCGCCAAAAACTATTGGCACCAACCCCCATCACGGAACACGTATTTCTCTAGGACTCCGGTCGCGGCACGGTCACTCACCGGAGAGCAAATCATCGACCCCGCAACCCTGACACCCTGTTCGGGTAAGGCTCCTCCGGTGTTAAACGGTTTCGGGAGGCAGGGGCCGGAGGTTCAAATCCTCTCACCCCGACCAATATTTTCAAATGCTTAGGGCGTGCATGTCGGGTTCATGGCTTCGATGATTTTTCTTTCCTTGAGCCCGCTATTTCGTCAAATGTCGAGCAAAAAACTTTTCGGTTTTCTTCAATACGATTTCCGCGGGCTTCAGCGGTCGATTCTTTAACCTGCTGGTTTTGATTTTCTGATATTCGCTATCGACACCCGCCTTCCTGAGGGCTTTATGCAGCTGCTTACTATGACGTTCCGGAACATAGGTATTTGAATCCCTATGCATAAGCAGCACCGGGGCCGAGAACTTATCGACAAGATAGATGGGGGACTGGCTGCGCAAAAAATCCCGGTCTCTCTCGTAGTCGCCAACCAACTCGGCTGTACTCTCACGAATTCGATCAATGTTCTCTTGACTAGCGTTGCTAATGCGACTCTCTAACCAGCCAGGCAAATCGGTATAGGCATCAATACTTACAACGCAATCCAGAAGGTTGGTCGAGGCCTCCAGCATTAATGATATATAGCCGCCAAATCCAACCCCAACGGCACACACACGCGAGATATCTGCCTTTCTGGCGGTGCCTATTGCGTGAACACCTGCGGCTATGTCAGACACCATGCCCAGCCCCCACTGCCGGCGACCGGCCTCGCGAAAACTTTTTCCATAGCCAACCGAACCGCGAAAATTTGGTTGAAAAACCACATAGCCTCGGCTCGCCCAGAACTGAACAAACGGATCGAAATCGGCTGAGTCCCTTCTTGCAGGCCCATCATGAGGATGAACAATTAATGGTAGTGACGACACATCCGCTTGATTGGGGTATGTCAGGTAGCCATGAATCGTCAATCCGTCTATAGATTCATAGGAAATCCTCTCGGTAACGGTAGTCGTCGCCTCCTCCAAACCGGGGATGAGCTCACCTAATCTTGTCGCTTTCTCTGTCCAGCGGTCATACAAATAGTAGACCCCCGGATGCTTCGAATTACTCACCAATACCAGAAAACGATCCAACCATTCCGATGCATCGAGCAGAGCCACCTCCGACATCGGGAAAATATTCTCTAGCTGCGCTTGCACCGCCTGCAGGCCTTCGGAAAAGTAATGGTAACGAACATAGTCGTCGACATACTTGACCCCTATTACAGTGCCGGTTACACCCGTTTTTATTACCTCAACAAGATCCAGACCGTCTACCGCAAATATTTTCTCGCCAAAACTATCGTTTACCGGGTCATACTGATAAAGAGAATAATAATCATCATCGTCCTTTCTATGCAGCATTAGTATTTCTTCATCTTCGCCGGATCCGCCCAATAGTGCAGCTTCGATTTCCTCATCAGTGGAGTTTCGATCAACAATTTTTTTCCACTCACTAGCACCCGCCTCCTGCGCGAAAACCTGAATGTCTCCCGAGGCGGTATCGTAATCAAAACGAAGTATTGGGTTACCGTTGTCATCAACGGACCAATAAACTGTATTTCTTCTGCCCTCTACAACCCTCTCCGCATCGCCCGATTCAATATCGACTTTATACAAACTCAGATACGGATCGTTGGCAAATAGCAATATAGAGTCCGGCTTGCCCCAAAGCACACTTGCGATCTGCGTAAGGTCGTTATTGTTGCGAATGCCCGGATGATTTGTGAGCGCACCGACAGCCCCGCTACCATCGGCATTCATAATGGCCAGCCGATTGTAGCGGGCACGGCCCCAGCCCAGCATCTTTGACTTCTGAATTGCCAATGCAAATCGATCTTCACTGAGCCAGGTTACTTCGAGCAACTTATCACTTGAATTCTCCTGCAACAACTGAAGGACCTTGTAATCTTGATCAACATCCAACACCAACAAAGAATAATCATCTTTATCAACGCGACGGATCATGGCCAACTTGCTTCCATCCATTGAAATGGTGACTTGACGCAGGTCCGAAATATGCAGAACTGAATCTACAGACAGCGGCTCAGCAGAGCTGCGACCAACCATGAGCATTAACGCAACAAGTACTGGCAAGCGGATCATAAAAAACTAATGCCCTAGTTGGCGGCAGAGTGAGTCGGGCATCCGGCGAAAGTCAGCGAGCAAATGCCCGAGCTGATTAAGCCGAATCGTCATTCGGTATACGCACCAGATGAAACCCAAACGGATCTGTTAGCGATATCCATACTTCGCTCTTGTCAGAATATAACGTAGAAGCTAGGTTGCCCTGAAGAAATTTGAATGCTTGATCCATCTCGCTGTTCTTCTCAGGCGCTTCGGCAACGGGAAATTCGATAATCACTCTGTCCGGAGCAAAGCGAGGGAAAGAGAGTGTAATCGCCCATTCTGATTGGGCGCTGAGGACATCGAGTCTTCGTAGCATATTGGCAAGCGCTTCAGCGTCTTCTCGCTTTGCGTTTTGCTCGTAGTAAATAAAATTGTTCTCATACCTAACATTGTTTATAGGCGGAACCGGTATCAGCAGCATCACGAAAATAACAATCGCGACTGTGAATGGAATACTGAAGACCGCGACCCCGAACGTTTTCCAGAAGCCCTGCTTCACACCGCCTCTTTCCAGTTCATCCTCGTAACGAGAGCCCATAAGCTTTTTGTATGCGAACAGAAAGCCGAGTGCTATTGGTATCGAGACGATATTTGGCGATACGTCGGTCGGCAGTGGCAGTAAAGCAAGGGCGACTGTGATTGCCAGAGATGCGATAAGAGCGTTTCGTGCCCTTGTGGTTTCGCCCAACTCCTGAAAGTTACGTCGAAGAAGCCAGCCACCGGCAAGTGGTCCGGCAAGCACTACGCTGAACCCAACCTGCCACTCGCTGTATAGGCGAGGGTATTTTGTCTCTGGCTGAAGCAGGGTTTCCATAATAGGCCTGCTTAATACCCCCGGCACAGGCAGCACGCGAAGCATGGCGTCCAACGAGCACAGCGAGTGGTTTGCCCCAACTTGTTAGGGGGCAACATCAAACTTCCCGCGCACATATCTATCCAAAAGGAAGAAAAGAATACCTGTAACTAGTAGGAAACCAGCCAAACCGATTTCGGCACCCATGAACATGCTGCTGAAGCTATATGCGAATGTAATCATGAAGAGAAGACATATTGCCATCCAACTACGAAGCGCAGCAATGGCAGATTCCATAAAGCGCCAAAGGAAAATCGCACTGAACCCCGCTGCGATACCATAGCCGACAGCTAGAATTCCTAAAACAATGGGAAGTTGGCCAAAAGAGCCGCTGACCATCAAGCCCCCGTTTGCGAGACCGGCGATCGCCAGCCAGCCCATAACAAGGGACAGAAACGTGAATCCACCTGGTCGCTTCATAATGCCATCTAACGCCTTGAGCTGGGACGGCTAGCGAAGCCAGACGTCTCGCTCGCGAAGCGAGCCCTTTGCCCCAACTGGTTATATGGCGCACTTCGCACTGAGATCCTCCCCAGCCGGCTTTATTCCATCTATACCAAAGGTAATAGTGTGAGCATCCCACGAAGGCGATCTATTTGCATTGATCGGTTCAAAATGAAACTGTGCAACAGCTTTTATTGCAGCCTTGGCAAAGTGCGTCGACTTCGGCCACTGCTTTATGACTTCTATATCCATAACGCGCCCATCTGAACCTACATAGCGGCCCACCATTACGCAGCCAACTCGTCCTCGTTCCATTTCTTGCCGTGGATAGAATGGCTGGGCCCTGAAGGTAGGCCGCCAGTTCTTCTGAGACTCTTCATACTTAGCCAAATCACTTGCATACTTCAATTGAGGCTCTACAAGCCGAAATCGGACAGCTAGTTGACAGCCAGAGACCACGGGAATCGCATCAGCCTCTGGCTTGCCCTCGTTGCTCAATTCGATAGCTTTAAGTACCGCTGCCTCAAAAACTCCTTGCGGGCTTGAGTCAACAATTGTTGCGTTCACAACTCGATCGCTAGCGGTTACCCCATATTCTATGTGCACCCAACCTTCCTGCCTCACAGCCTCGGCAGCGTCTGGGTACCACGGACTTGGGAAGTTGCGGCACTTTTCTGGTTGAGTCGCCAATGGGATCTCTGGTGCAGCCCGCGGAACCATGGGTTTTGTGGTTGTACAACCTAGAATGCCCAGCGCAATGCTTGAAATTACCAACAATTTGGTTGCCATATAACGCCCTAGGCACAAGTGGCTGGGGAAGCCAGGCGTCCGGAGACCGAAGGGAGCGGTTTGCGCAATCACGGCACTTCAACCCTATAGGGTGGCTGCCACTTTATAAGCTCACCTTTGACCGCCTCAAACACATTTACCCAGTACCCTGGAAATAACACCGAAATAATTTCAACGCATTCACTGCCGTTTTGCACCACTGACAAAAGCGTTGGCGTAACCGCCACTTGCTGCCCTAGGCGATATACCCTGAATGAACGCCGTGACGGCAGAGGGTCCCGAATGATACCTGCCTTATACAGAGTGCTTTCATTAACTTGAGGACCGAAGAACCCGTTGCCAGTGCAATCCGGCCCATCGAAATATACCCAAGACAGATGACTCTGCAACGAAAAGTCACTGCCCGTAACGATCAGCGGAAATACTTCTCCAGTATCAAGGGTATACAAGCCGCCAACGCCAAAGTTAGAGAACTGGCCGGACACTTCAAGCACATAAAACGGCAACTCCCGTCCCACGCCGTCTCTCACTATCGGCCGTTTCATTTTGTGAAGAACTTTGGGCGCAAGCTTGCCCTCGGTGACTGCACCCTTCTGGATCTTTTGCGTCGTTACCGCCTGATTGCGAATATCATCGGTATGCACACAGCCGTTGCACTGAAGGTCGTCGGCGACAATGGCGGAAGCCGCAGCAAGAAGCATCAAGAATATTGCTGTTCTCATTAGGCGCCCTCCCAAAGCGCCTGAATAGCATACCAAACGGAATATTCCAGTCACAGCACGCTCACTCGCCGGCGTGGAAAGTATCGATCCAGCGGCTCTGACACCCTGTTCGGGTAAGGCTCCTCAGGTGTTGAACGGTTTCGGGAGGCAGGGGCCGGAGGTTCAAATCCTCTCACCCCGATCAATCTGTTCAGATACTTAGGCTTTGAATGCTGGTTTGGTGTGTCTGGCAGATTGCTGTGGTCACGGTGAGGTCACATGACCGACAAGACATCTCCGGACAACTCCCTAAGAGAGCCTGAGCAAACAGCTTTACTGTGTCGAGATGGTCAGTGGTGGAATCCAGGCGAACGAGGTTACCAGAGTTATATCAATAAACTCAGGCTCAAGAAGGGCCCCATTACCGTACTGAATTCGCGCAATATCGTTGTCCGACAAATACGGATAAGGGCTGTCAGGATCGATTTCGGTACACCCGTAGTAACTATCCAGACGCGACACCGCGTCTAATTGCTCATTCACTCGTTCGCCAATGCGAAACACCAGCCTGGATCGGTTAGGAGCCGCCGGATCAACCATCAAAATCAATGGAAATAGAGGGCGTGCGATTTGATCAAAGTAGCTCGCCATGAAAGGTCTGCCGGTACAACCCGCGCCGGTAAAAAATATGGCTGGCCCCGGTGGGTAACCAGGCGTAATTGCTGAGTAACCTGGCCAGGGAACCCCAAAAATCTGATGAGGCTGATCCGGCAACCACCGTGAAATACTAATGGGCACAATGCCGCCATCGTCCAGTCGGTAGTAGCCCTGAGCCATATCCGAACCGACATAGCCCAACTCTATGGGCAGCTTTCGCCCCACTCCGTCGGTCACCACCAGTCCATTTAATTTGCGCTGAACCTCGGGCGCCAGCTTGCCCTCGGTAACCGCTCCTTTTCTGAGCTTCTGAGTGGTAACGGCCTGACCGCGGATATCTTCAGCGTGAACGCATCCGTCGCATTCAAGATCGTCGGCATTAACCGAGGACAAGGTCAATAAAAGCGCAAGTACTATTGTTTTTCTCATTTAGACTTTTCCCAAAGCGCTAGCGCAGCATAGCAAACGGTCAATCAGAAACTCAACCAAGGCACATATATATGGGCAGGCACAATGCCTAATGAATTTGCACCACCCTCCTTTCCTCATTGGCAATTCTGCCGACGCCTCATTCATAATATCGCCATGCCCACCCTTGCCCAACTTGAAGAACAGAAAGAAGCCCTGCTCGAGCGGCTGGAAGCGGGCGACTTGTCAGCTGAAGCGGCTCTGGAGCGGGTTGATCGAGCCATTGCCAGCAGGACGCAGAAAATCGCCTACAGCCAGAAACGTCTTGCAGCCGTTAAGACAGCGGTCAAGGCGGGCGTGCCGCTCGCGAACACTCGACCCAAAGCAGTGGCGGCCTCTGTGAAAAAGCGCGCGAAAAGTAAGCGTTCGCTCAATGACTTCTGAGCCCACGTTGATGGCGCTGCGCATACACTGCCGATATGAAAACAACAGAAAATTTTGAAGCGTTGCGCGCTCGAACAGAAGGTGGCAACGCCGAACGCTATCGCCTTTGGTTGCTAGCGAGCATGCAGGGCGAACCCAATGCGAATGAAAATCTCTCTATGATGCGCAACAAGATCTCTGCGCAAGAGGCCGAGGCCGCTCAGGTCGCTGCTGTCGACTGGATCAATCAGCAAAGCGCCTAGGCGATGGCTCGCAAATATGGGCTGGAGATTGAAATCTACTCAACCTGACCCATTAGTAGTTGTCTACACCGTCGCCACCAGGCAAGCCTCGGTGTGTCCGTCGGCTTTGGCCAGCACGACGCCATCCGGCCCGACAATGAAACTTCCGGCTGAGGTCGAAGCTGCGCCCGGCGGCGCAGGCGGCCCGGACAGCATCTCGATTCGAACGCCGCAGCTGCGCCGCTGCCGGCACATCGCGGCCAGGTCGCCCGGCGATACTTCACGGCGTTGCGGCAGTTCGAAATGCAACCCTGTGATCGCAGCCGTCAAATGCAGGTGGCGTACCTCATACCCACCGTCGCGATCAAATATCAGCAGTCGCGGCACGACTGTTTGGCCGGGCTCTGACCACCAGGCTCCAAGAGACAGCTGCAAGCCATGGTTTCGCGCGAAAGAGGCAAGCCATCGCACTTCTTCGCTTCGTTCGGTAAGTGCCACGCGTTCAAGAGCCCGAAACGGCCCCGGTCCGGAGAACGGAAACGCGCCGCCCGCCAGCCAGTCGAGCGGGCCATGTTGTTCCACGCTGCGCCGGAGCAGCACACGGTAGGCAGCGAACGCGCGTGCGCGCGCTCCGCGCAGGTCGTGTTCATCCATAAACGGCGACCGGCTCTGCAATATACCCAAACGCGTAGCGCCATGCGCTGCAACCGACAGCGGCAGGGCCATCGCCCCGACCGACAACAGCAGTTCGCGCCGGGTCAGCACACTATTCGCCTGAATAATCTGCCGGCGGTGTAATCACGCCTGCTCTTACCAGGTTGTCGAAAGCCTGCCGCTGCACTTCCAGAATGCGCTCGCGCGAATCCATCGGTACATCGGCAAAACTGTTCGGCGGGTAGAGCGTCGTCTGGTTGTACAACGGCCGGTAGATGTCCAGACGCTGACGCAGCAGCCGGTTGCCGGATCCGGGCAGCGAACGCACGCGGCGCAGTGCCTCAACGTCAATCCAGTCGGAGCACACGGTGGACTCGCCCGGGCTGCCGGTATTAGAGAGTATGCGCCCGTCCCAATCGTAGATTTTCGAATGGCCCGCGGTCTGGCCCTGCGGCAACTGGCCGCCGATCAGCCCGGTCTGGTTGGCCGAGATCAGGTACATCATGTTTTCCGACGCGCGGGTCTTCTTCGCAGATTCCCAACTCCACATGTCCGATGCACCGTGATCCGAGGTCGGGTGCAGCAGTACTTCGGCACCGCGCAGCATGAACATGCGCGCGGCTTCGGGGTACATGATCTCGCCGCAAGGCATCATGGCGATATTGCCGAGTTCTGTTTTGGCGACCGGAAACGTACCTTCGATGCCGTAACGCTCCAGGTACTCTTCCATGAAGTCGTGCGGGGACGCTGTAAAAACAGTATTGATGCGACGGTACTTCAGCACGATGTCACCGGAAGGGCTGATCAAAAAGCAGCAGTTGAAATAACGGCCCGGCCAGCTTGCATCACGCTCGTAGGCATTCGCGCCAATCCAGATTTTCAGGTTCTGCGCCTCGCGCTGCAGACGCTCGGTTTCCGGGCCCGGGATATCGATACACGCCTTGTCGAGCCACTCGGCGGCGCTTTCGGTGAGCGGAAACCCTGTCAGTGCAAATTCCGGAAACAGTGCGAGTTGCGGTGGCCCCTGCCGCGCTACCCCTCGCAAGAGCTCAATCCAACGGTCGATCGAGCGGTTCATGATCACCATCGCCTCGGCACGATCGCTCGCGCTGTTGACGAGATTGCAATACACCTGCATACAGGTCGCACGCCAAGGCTTGATCATCTCAGCACCCCCATGGCAATTGGGCTAAATTTTCAGGCTCGAAGCGATAATACCGAATATCGATCGATCATTCTGTCGTCATGGCCAAGTGATACTTACCATGTCTTGCCGCCAACCCACTCACCGGCAACACTGCTGAGGCGACGAATCTCTATGCCCTTCCAGATGCCGGCTTGATAGTAGGGGTCTTGCTCCAGAAATTCACGGGCTGCGGCAGCCGTATCGGCCTTTACGACGAGTAAAGAACCCACAAAATTCTCTTCTTCGTCATAGAGCGGGCCCGCGACTGCAATCTCATTCATCACTTTTTCGATATGCGCCAGATGTTCGAGGAGCTTTTGCTTGCGTACAGGTGTCACATCTGGTTTGTCATGACAAATAATCGTATAGAGTTTTTCCATGATGAGTTCTCAATATGCAATGGGTTCCAGCGCCTAAAATTCCAAGACACCTGGGTTCATCAGGTTATCCGGATCAAGGTGCTGTTTGATTGTTTTTAACAACGCCACCGGCACCGGTCGCATAACCGAAAGGTACGGGTAGGTTCTGCCGATTTGGTTAGACGCAGCCCCGAATTCAGCGAACAACTGCACGGTCGCCTGCCGCAGCTCGTCGACCAATGCGCGCGCTTCATGGTTTGCCGCCGGTTCAATAATCTTCTGCAAATAGTCAGGGTCTGCAGCGGCCCGATGAATCGGCAACCACTCGTCATGCCAATGAAACACCAGTTCATAGCTGAAACAATGATTAAAAACTGCCGATACCAGCCGGGTACAAGTAACGCCGTGTTCGGCCATCCGTGCAGCAAAGGAATCCAGCATGGCCTCCGCGGCCTTGATCAATGGCACGGATCGCGAATGCGCCAGCTTGGCGTTCACCGCAGCCCAGCGCGAACCACTGGGTTTCACAATACCGTTGAGATTGGCAAACAAATCTGCGCGCGCGACCATGGGGATACTGGGCGTTACTCTGACCCCCCCGAATTGTTCGGCGATCTTGCGTGCGCGTCGTAAGTCATCCATCACCGCAGCTGCTTGTCGACCACCCATCGTCATATGCAGCGAGTAATGGCCTTTCGGTATGACATGCGTACCTGCTTTGGCCAACGAAAGGAGCCGGCGCAACGATTGCAGCGGCCCGGCCGCCGCTTTACCCACCGCGGTCGCCGAACGAGCCATCGATTCAAAATCAATTTGCAGATCGTCTGTCTCGGCAGGGTCAAGCACAAATATCTCTTCGGGAAGATCGTGCCTGGCAATCTCGCTCAATGCCTGACTGGCTGATACCACATCTTTAAATGCGAAACTCGCGAACTCGGTGTGAGTGGGCTTTACGATAAGCCGCAACGTCGCCGATGACTTGATTCCAAGCGTACCGCCGTCATGCACAAATAAGCCGGTCAGATCGGGGCCGAATGAACGAAATACCGGTATATTGGGTGCCTCCAATGAGGCCTGCCCGGTTTTCAATATCTGGCCATTGGCCAACACGACGTCCAGGCTCACAACGATGTCGGCAGCCGCGCCATAGCGGGCCGAACCAAAGAACAAGGCACCGTGACTCAGCCCGCCGCCAACCGTTGCACCCGCACCGGAAAAAGTCCCAAAGAACGGCAAGCGCAACCCGAGCGGTTCCAACGCTGCATATATTTGCGCCCACGTTACGCCACACTCGACGGTTATCGTCATGTCCTGCTCATTGATAGCAAGAATGCGATTCAGTCCGGATGTATCCACTACCATCGTGCTGTCGTTTTGAGGGATATATCCGCCGGTATAACTCAGCCCGCCGCCGCGCGGGGCGACGGAGTAACCGTTACCGGTTGCTAATGCCACGCACTTCGACAGAGCTGCCGGACTGTCCGGTCTGATCACAACGACCGGTAAACAGCCTGCTGTGTGCGCATCGGCACCCATTAAAGCCAGCGTGTCGGTATCGTCGGCAACCGCTGCTTCACCAGCAATGTTACGAAGTTCAGAGATAAGCGCAGCAGGAGTCATAGGGGCTTAATGATACTCAATACAACAATGCCAGCGATGAATAACCACAACAACAGCAAGATGCCGGTGGCACGCACATAAGTTCGTTGAATAACCGCATTGTGTTCCGCCGTTGCGCCGTCCTTTTGCATCTTTGCCCATGTCGAAAAATGCGCCATCAATGCGAATCGGATGGCGACACCGCACAACATGACCCCCGCAAACAAAGCCAGTTTCCAGCGCAACCAGTCAGGAATAGACAATGCCGCGGAGAACCCCCCAACTGCCAAAATTAGCAGCACGACGATTAGTACATAGCGCATTGCGCGATCGACTTGCGCCAGTAACTTCCCGCACCTGTGATGGCGTAGTTGGTGGACCAACTCGACGTAACCCAGCCAGAGCAACCCTGCAATTCCAACCCCGATAGCCGTAGCATTCGCACCGGGCACATAACCGAATAATGCCGCCAGTGCGATTCCGAGGCAGGTTTGCAGCACCAGCGCGTAACGCACATGCTGGTCGACATCCATAACGTGTTCCATCAATCGCGAACGGGCCTTAAGGTCCAGATCAACACGGTAGCAAACAAAGCGATACGTGGAATTAATGACAAACTCGGAACCGAGCCAATAGCCAAGTACGGCAATGTGCGCAACCAATAAGAACATTAAAGACACTATTGTCTGAAAGCGGTTTTCACTTGCCGGGTTTCACCGTGCTCCGGCCATGCAAACACCAGGCGATTGCCCGCTCTGACCATTTGTGGAAACCCTGCGCTGCGCGAGTAGGTGCCTTCGGTGACGACCTCGATCGAGCCCATGTCACCAGCGCTCGTCACCGTGCGCATGCGCAATTGACCGTTGTCGCCGTCGGTCTTGGCAACCCAGCTAATAGCGGCTGAACCGTCGGACAGCAGCGCCACATCCACGCGCCCTCTTACACTGCTGTCATCAATCACAACCGGCGTGGTAAATGTCTGGCCGCTATCACGCGACCAGGCGAGCTTGATACGAGATTCCCGATTGGGGGCGCCGTACCACGCGACGACCACGTTCTCGCCGTTCGCCGTAATTGTCGGACCGTTAACGGGGCATGCGGGAATGCGCCATTGATCATCGGACACCGTGACCGGCGCGGTCCAACCGCCGTTTACATAGCGGGCAACTGAAATGTCCCTGATTTCATCGACGGTTCGATCCCTGTAGACAACGACAGGGCCTTCGGCTGTCATCGCAACATCCGTCTGACAGCAATCACACACAAGATTGTCAATCTCGCCGTCGTCCAGCGCCTTACCGTCGTACCCGAGCCGGGCGAATCGCAGGGTCATGGCACCCTTGTCATTGCCATCCCCGTGTCCATCACCCTGACCGTCCGAATCCGATACATCACCAGCATCCGGAGTCATGTACCGCCCGTCGAGCCAGACAGCTCCGAGGGCATCCAACCAGGGAAACAATGTAACAAAGCCGTGCTCCGTAGCCGTATTGTCCGTGTGGGGCGTGATCGGCGCCGTCCAGCTCTTACCACCGTCAGCCGAGATCGCCAGAGCAACGTCATATGCATAGTTGCCGCCCGGGCGCTTTACCAACCAATGCGCAGCCCACTGTTGTGCAGAGATCGGCACAACTGACGGAAAATCAGAAGCGTTCACGAACCAGTCGTCACCGGTTGCAACGGTCGTCGGTGCAGACCATTCATCAGCCTGCAAAAGCGAATACCTGAGGGCGTAGCCACTGTTGTCGGCAGGTTCCAGCCAGCTCATCACGACCGTATCATCCGTTGTTACCGCAAGATGCGGCCCGAGACTGCCGGGTGCGGTCGGTGAAGTCAGCCCGGTAAACGTGGTCGCAGCAGTCGTTCCCTGCTCAGAACTGCAAGCGCTGAGCAACACGGCAATAACGCCCACATAAATCAAGCCTGTTATTAATTTGGGTTGATTCAATTCAATAAACTCCTAATGATGGACAATATTACGCGCGTCTATGTATCTTAGCCGCACACACCGGCGAGTAGTTCTTAATAATGCGTACATTACTCCTACTTGTGATCTTACTGAGCTGTGGGCTGGCCGGATGGTGGGGCTGGCAGTCCTACCAGCAGAACAGGCCCGAATCACCCGCGACGGCTGAATACCTGTTCGACTTTAGCCTGCCTGATCTTGATAACAAGCCAAGATCGATCATGGAGTGGTCAGGCAAATCATTGGTCATCAACTTCTGGGCCACGTGGTGCCCGCCATGCCGGCACGAGATGCCTTTGCTACAGCAATTGCAGGATCAGCGCAGCGACGGCAGCCTCCAGGTAATTGGCGTTGCTATGGACAACCTGATTGATGTCAAACGATTCATCTCGCAGACCGGCATCACCTACCCGAACCTGTATGGCGAATATGAAGCCTCGATCATTGCTGAATCTTTCGCCGAGGATTTCATTGCTCTGCCGTTCACGGTATTCGTTTTACCCGATGGCGAAATTCTTACCTTCTGGCCAGGCGAACTCAGCGCCGAAAAGTTGCAGCTGATCGTCGCAGAGATGGATGCGGTGGTGAGCGGAAACCACAGTGCAGACCAGGCGCGCGATCACATTTACTAGACAGTCAGTCATACTGACCAGTACCGAGACCGATCACGACATAGCAGCAGGCTCTTCGTCCCGGATTTCGCGCTGCATATGATCGGCGAAACCGGTACCGACCTCCTGATAGTAATTGTAGGCGGCGTCAACGCCGGCTTGTTCTAACTCTACCCGATCATCTTCGTAACGACTGACGGCGCCGATCCGGCCGTTGAATCCGTATTTTCGCAACAATCGGGTGGCCTTGAGCATGTCCTGATGAGTCGGCAGGGCCAGCAGCACGAGTCGTACCCTTGAATCGATAACCTGCCGCCAGAAATCGACGTCTTCCGCGTCACCGCGCAGCACATCGAAACCCATCCCCTTTAAGATTTCGCGCTTGTTCGCGTCGGTATCAATGCCGCAAACCTTCATCCGGTAACTGTCGCGCATCGTCCGATATGCGCCGCGACCAACACGGCCCATGCCCGCAATCAGCACCTCCGCGTCACCAAACTCCGGTGGAACGGCGTTGTCGCGGAAGCGTTTGGTCTCAAAGCCGCACAATACCTTTTCAAAACGCTCATACAATTCGTGCGCGCGTGCATTCACGACGGATGCCAGCGCAAAACTCACTGCCGTGGAAACCGCAAGCAACACCAGCCAGTCACCGCTGAGCAGATTCAGCCGATAACCTTCGTTGGCCACAATCAGACCAAATTCGCTGAAACACCCCAGGCTTATCGCTGCCAGCATGGACGTGCGGGCGCCAATATTGAATCGCGTGAGTAACCAGAAAAAAAGCAGTGTCTTGACGGGTAGCAGAACTACGACCAGCGCGGTCATGAGTGCCACGTCCTGCCAATCAGGCAGACCAATAAATCCTATTGACAGGAAAAACCCCAGCAAAAAGAAATCCTTGAAACCCAGCAGAGCTTTCGACAGCTCGACAGATTTCTCATGTCCGGCGAGCAGCAAGCCGAACACCAGCACGCCGATATCCGGCTTAACCCCGACCGCGCCAAACAGCTCAGCGCCCAACGCCGCCATAGCCAGACCGAAAAGCACCAGCACTTCGCCATGGCCGGCGAGCTTGAGTATTGGATTCACAAGGGGTCGCGCCAACGGCAAAGCGAGCAGCAGTAAGGCCCAGAGTGTCGGCATCTGCTGTGCCGCGAACAATAAGAATACGACCGCGAGGATGTCCTGCACGATCAGAATACCAATCGCAATCACGGCGTGCCGGGTTCGCGTCTCCCCGCGCTCTTCGAAGATTTTGACTGCAAATACGGTACTGCTAAAACTGAGGGCAAAAGCGGCAATTGCTGCGCTCAGCCAGCTGTCACCGGCAAAAAATGCCAGGCCGGCTGCGCCCAGCAGCAAAAAGCTACCGGTAAGCAATGCCACAATGATGGCCATGTGCGACAGCGCGCCGCCGCCGATTGCGGGCTCTAATAAATCTTTTAGCCGCAGCTTGAGGCCGATAGTGAACAACAGCAGGTACACACCGTACCGACTGGCCAACTCGAGCAGTTCACCGCCCTCCTCACCGAACGCGTTAAGCACGAAGCCAGCGAGCAAAAAGCCCACCAGCGGCGGCAAACGCAGTTGCTGCGCAACCAGCCCGAAAGCCAGCGCAATCAGTAGCCAGACTGAATCCATGACACCCTCGGCAGCGGATCAAAACAACAAGCAGAGCTGGTAACAGCTCTTTGAGCATGGGTCACAGACTTTCCTCGTCGCGCGCTTTCGCCAAAGCGCCTGAAAGCACCGCTGTCGGCACTGCCACGAGACCAATACCCACAATCAGAATCACCAGGGTAAACAGCCGTCCGCCTAGCGTCTGCGGCACCATGTCGCCATAACCAACTGTTGTAAGTGTTACCACTGCCCACCACAGGCTGCTGAACACGGACGAAAACACGTCCGGCTGAACCGGATTTTCAAAGTAGTAGATGCCCACTGCAGCAATGAACACAATAATGGCTGATGCGCTGCCGAACAACACGAGCTCTTCACGACTCAAAACAAACGCACGATGATAGCGTGCGACGGCCTCGCTGTAGCGTACGAGTTTAAAAATACGAAACAGGCGCAACAGACGAAAGCCGCGTATGGCACGCAAATCGAGGCCCGTTGCGAAGTAGAACGGCAATATGGCTGCCAGATCGATAAATCCGAAAAAGCTGAAAATAAAGCGCATCGGCCGCTCAGCCGCAAGAATCCGCAACAGATACTCAACCGTAAAGATGGCGACAGTTGCAACCTCGAAATAACGCAGCCAGCGTCGGGTTGACGACGCAATGTCCGGCAACGTCTCAACCGAAAACGCGACGAGCGACAACACGATCAACGCTTGTATAAACAGCGCAAAAATGCGGCCACCGGATGTTTCCGGCTTGTTTAATACGTCTTGCCAGGCCATGGGCAGCTACTTAGGCTTAAACATATTGGTCACACCGCTTAGCGGGTTCCCCGCCGCGTTCCCCGCCGCCTTTTCGGGTCGTTCAACACCTGACACTTCGGCACAACGATTGGCGAGCGGGCTGTCGGCACGCGCAGCACCGTAGCACTCCAATGCCAGCTGCTGTACCCGCGCGGCATCATCCGCCGCTTTTGCGAGGCTGATTTTGGCCGGCAGGTAATCGTTGATCGGCCCGTACACGGATTCATGACGCGTGACCAGGTTGTCGAGCCGAGTCATCTCACCACTGCGGGCCAGCACATCCGCTATCTCAACGCCGGCAAACACGGGAATCAGCCCGTCAGGATTGACACTCTTTACCGGCTTCAGCGCGCCTGCCACATCGTTCGTGGCACGTCCCACCATAAACGCCGCATAAGCGGGATAAGGTTCAGCGTTCGTGGCCACGGTCAATGCCGCCGACAGTTGCTCCTGTGCGGCCGGCAAATCACCGATACCGACAAGCTCAATAGCCTGATTCGCCTCGCTATAGTCCGCGATGAGTTTGCCGATAGCACCGGCGCGGAATGCATCAGCCGACATTTCATCCGGCTTACGGCTCCTTACCTTTCGCGGATATTCGTCGTACAGATAATTCGTCATCTTTTGTACGCGCTTCTCCGGAACCGGATGCGACTTGGCCGTGAATTTCACCAGTGCGTTCTTGCCAAACGCCACGACTGAATCCTTGAGCGATTCCTTGGATTGACTCATGAAGTCTTTCAGCTGATCGCTTTGAATACCATTTTCATCGGTGTATTGCTGAATCGCGGCTGTGGAATCGAGCAGGAACTGCTTACTGCTGGTCTCGAAGAATGACGAGACCTCGGTCGACAGATCGTGCGATGCCGCCATCCGCTCGAGACTGGTCTTCAGCCCAAGCGGCGCGTAACCCGCAGCGATTAGCAAATCGAGAGCAAGTTTGTCAGCATCCTGTTCATTGCCGCGACTGTAGATCGTCGCGTGCACACTGCTGTAGAGCTGATCCGCGACAACCTTTTGCTCTGCCGTTCGCTTCAGGTTTTTCTCAATGGACGGATCAAGTGAAATTTTTCGCGTCTCGCTGTCCATGCGCAGCGCATCAGCGGTCGCATAAAGCTGACTGGCATCCTCGGCCAGCGCCAGCATCGAATTCATACTCTTCTTATAGTCGAGTGCTTTGCCATGTTCGAGGAGCACATGCGCGAGCTCATGCGCGATTACTGCCGCAAGCTCATCTTCCGATGAGGCATGCAGCAATACGCCATAACGGATAAATATTTCCTTGGAGTACGTGGTCGCAGCTCCGTACAACAGCGGCGAACCATCACCTTGCACAAACAGCGCCACCGGCGGAACGGTGCCCGGCCAGTGTTCGAGCAGCCGGTTGGCAATGCCATAGATAAGGCTGTTCAGTTCATCATGCTCGATCACAAAGCCGTAATCCCGGATCGCGAGGTCGGCCATGTCCCCCTGATAACGCTGAATCCACTCCCGGCTCTTGACCGGCGCAAGCTTCGCGGCACCCGTCGTGCCCGTGTAATAGACACTCTTCTGAACAGCTTTATCTTTGATGTAAAGCCCTTTAGCCTGCACCTGCGTCACGAGCAATGCGCCCAGAAGAACTAATGAGAGTTTCTTATTCATTGTTGTACTCCCGATGGCGCGCAAACGGCGCCAACCAGATGCCATTACTCTGATTCAGGTTCGCAACGGTCGCCAAAACCTATGGTCATGCCTGCCTGCTCAACCTCCGCGCGACCGGTTGTCGCTTCAGGGCACTTAAGGCGTGCACTCGGCCAGATCTTGACCGACATCGTTTCAAGCCAGACCGGTTCGGGGTATTCGTTCAGGTTGACTTGCAACAAACCCTCGTCGGAATTCTCCTCTA
Organism: Gammaproteobacteria bacterium; assembly: GCA_030426355.1. Taxonomy (GTDB): domain Bacteria; phylum Pseudomonadota; class Gammaproteobacteria; order Steroidobacterales. The sequence goes on along the minus strand of JAUHYQ010000002.1, from coordinate 312,113 downwards.
CAATAGCGAGTCCGGAACTGTCGCTGCCCGGAATAGCCGTGAAATTTTTCTTTACGTCGGCTGGCTTAAGCGTGCCGATCTCGTCACCCGCAGCGTTATAAACGTAAAGCGGCTTGGCGGTAATATCGACAATAAAACGGCCGGTGTCGGCAAACACCGCCGGAGCAGCCAGCAAAGCGATACTCAGAATGAACTTCCTCATGATGATGTCTCCCTCACTATGACTGTGAAACATGTTGCGATGATGACCACATAAATGGCCATGAACAAATAGCTGCCGGTCACATCGTCCACGATACGCCCCAGCAGCAGGGCATGTGGCGCAATGAACAACAAAAAGGCCGGGATCATGGCCAGCAGTACCGTGAAGCCGGCAAGCACCTTAAATACCCAGAAACTGAACATGCGACTACTGAGTCGCGCCGTCGGATAAATCCGCCAGCAAAACTTGCCGAGCGAACTCACCGGCTTGTAATCGATCAACAACATCAGCATCGCGAAACCAATCCAGTTTGCCGGCGACCAGTTGCGCAGGCCGGTAAACCACAGCACAACGGCAGCGATCACTGAAATCGTTAGCAATCCGTGCATGAGATCCAGCTTGATCTCCGACCATTCCTGCTGCTCGCGCTCGGCGTCGGTTAGTTGAGAAGTGTCACTGACCCAGCTCTTACGCTGAATAATCCAGGTAATAAAAGCATGCAAACTCAGAATGAAGGCAATACCGAGAGCTTCGAAGTTGTTGCTTGCAAACTCATCCGGATCCTTGCGATACCGCTGACCAAATTCCATAAGATTGTCGGTTGCCATCGCATGCCAGAAAACCCCCGGAATATAGTCATGAATGGGTGACCACTGGTAGTCCGGAAAATTCTGCAGCGAAGCACCTAGCAAAACAACCTTGCCGCCAAACAGTTGCTTAAGTTCAGCCTGCGAAAGATTATTGAACAGCTGTAACTTGATTTGCGTATGGTACGGGCAGGGTGCAATACGTGCGTCATTGAATCCCCGCACAAGGTTCCACCCAAAGATACGCAGGCTCTGTAGGAAGCGACCAGGCAGGCTCGCTGCCTGCGGCCGACAGGCTGACCCGCCAAAATCCTCGATATCGGTCATCACGCTGCCGGGCGCATAGCCCCAATGCAGGTACATCGAATTGGTCGGGAAGTCGCCAAGCGTGGCGGCGTCGCAATCGGGCGAGCGTTTGCACCAGGCTTTGTAAAGAGCCCACGCGGCCGTATCGTAGGTAACACCGTTGATCGCGGTGTCCTGCAATTGATAAATATTCTGATCGCTAAACATGGCTGCAAGCGCCGTATCCGGCGGCTGCTGACCCGCAATGCTCGGCACCGGGTCCTGCAGGGTGCCGGCGAAAATAATCTTCGTGCCGCCGGCAGAGGAGGGATTTTTGCACGGCTGCACGCCGTCGCCAGCACCGCAACTCCAGTTTTCATCTACGGTCGAACACGCAGACTCGGCAGCCAGACAGGTGGAGTCGCGGAACAGACTCGAGATTTGTGCACGACGCTGCTCGTTATCCTGGCGAAAATAGATATCGACAAACACGGCTGCTGAACCCGCATCAACAAGCTTGCGTAATATACGTCGATAGTCCCGCGGATTGAGCGGCCACTGTTTATTGGTCGCCTCAAGATAAGAGTCATCAATCAGGATTACCCTGATATTTGATTGCCCGAAGCGACTCGCAAATTCTGTGGCTTCTTTGGCTTCCGTTCGATCGCCGGATGCAATATCAAGCGTCTCTGTCCAAGCTTTGCCATAGAACGGTGACGTAATGGCATTGAATATATTCGCGGAGAGCCGGTCACTCTGCGAGTCGAGACCGAAAGGATCAAATATCTCCTCACCGGCACCCAGCAAAATGGCAATCAGCGTGGTGATCAGCAAGCGGGCCAGCCCGTTTACCTGTTCCGCGTCGCCGGCCGAATTTGAGGCCTCCGACATCCCCCGTATCCCCCGAGTTATTTCAGGCTTCTAATTATGTGCTCACAGCACCCGAAAGGGCTGCTCGCGAGAGCCTTTCTTAAGAGTGGGATAGTACAGAATGGGCCTCAACGCGGTCAAACGGCACCAAAGACCGTGGCCTGCTTCCGCTCGCTACAATCAATCTATTCCTTAACCACGCCATCACGGCGCAGGCGTTCCGCAATCGGGCCGGTAACTTTTGCCAAGGCATCATCACGCGACCGCAGATCCTTGGCGGTGGTGGTCACTTCATACACTAACGATGCGTCACGGGTTGCATACAACATACTGAGTATCGTGACTTCGCCCTCGACACTCGTCACCACCGGGGCGGTTTCAAACTCGACATACACCACGGGCACACCCCAGGCGCCGTAGCCCCCGCCGTAGCCGTAACCACCATAAGGGCCATAGAACGGATCGGCATAACCTGTATCGGTAGCCTTGTAATAAGCAGCACCGCGGGTATCGCGACTGCCGCCCTCTTCGGCGCCAACAGCAGAATGCACGAGCGAAGTTGTAAGCACGGCATCGGGTTGGTATTCACCGATTACTCGCTCGATACTTTCGCGCGTCAGGGGCTCGGTGGTTTTCATCAACAGGCAACTGGACTTTGCTTCGATCGTGGCACGAAGCTGGTTCATCATGAACGACTCAAAATCACAACGCACGCCGGCATTCGGGCTGAGCCCTACAACCAAAACCCGCTCGAATGACTGATTGCGATCAGCATTGGGTTGCCACTCGCTACTTAGCCGCACCGGCCCGGAACAGCCGGCCAATATCGAAGCTGCCCCTATAGAGACACCTAAACCTTTTAGCACTGCAGTCGCTGTGTTAATCGTAATCACCTCTAAAAGCCCTTACTTAACAATCGAGTCCCTTTGGAGCTTGTCTGCGATCGCCTTGCTTTCACCCATCACGACTTCGAACGGAGTTTCGGCCTTGATAGTTCTTGATTCGATGACATAGACGATTTCACCGCTTGCGGCGTCGTAAACTTTTGTCTCCAGCAGAACATCGTACTCGGTCACGACTTCGACCGGAGCCGTGATCTCCTTGTAGTCGTAGCGAAAAAAATTGGCGAGGTTGCCGTCCTTGCGTTCCGCGCGCACGTCGGTCTGCCCCTTGTTCACCACGGCCTCGACATCGGCTTGTTTCACACTGGTGACAATAACCGCATTCGCCTGCACCTGCCTCGCCGCGCTGCGCACGGCTGCGGCTGTTATATCGGCACCCATGCCCGCAGCCGACCCGGCGGTGGCAATAGTGCCGCCCTTAATCAGATTTTCTGCCAGCGCGTTCTCAAAACGCCGCGCATTGTCCTGATCGTTGGCCACGCCCACCACCAGAACATTTCGGTAGGGCGCATCAGGAATATCTGCCAACCGCTCTGCCCTGACTATGGAAGTGCTCGGCCCACTCGCGCAAGCGCTAACCAGCAGCGTTGCCATAACCAGCACCGCACTCCGGATCGAGTTACTTTTCCGCATGAAACCCTTGCCTCTGGCGATAAAACGCCAGTGTAGCATCCCCGAGCCACCCGCCTCCCCTGCAGGCAACGATTGTTTAACCAAATGAATCCGGTTCACCCATAATGAGCGAACTACCTGACATAGAGTCAATGCCCGGCGGCTATGCGGCTCGATTAACTACCAAGAGAAAAACGTATGGACGTTACGCGACCGGGAACCGGCAGGTTTGGCTTTATCGGGACTCAGCCCGGCATATCAACGCTGAATATGGTCGTGCTTATGTATGCTGCGTTTGTCAGCATCGCGCTCGCCACCTTTGATGCCTTTGGCACACCCTATGTATTGAGCGAAAGCATCGGCGTACCCATTGATCAACAGGGTGCCGTGGTCGGACGGCTGAATGTTTATACCGAAATCGTACTGCTGGCGATTTTTACGCCGCTGGGTGTGCTGTCCGACCGTATAGGCCGACGCATCATTTACGCAACCGGATTCCTTTCCCTGGGCTTAAGCTATGCGCTGTTCCCGCTCGCCACTTCGGTGAACGAGCTGGCAGCCATCCGCGTCATCTATTCTCTCGGCCTCGCCGGTGTTACCGGCATGCTGGCCACCATTATCGCGGACTACGTTATTCCCGAGCATCGTGGTCGCATGGTCGGCCTGACGGGCATGTTTAACGGGCTCGGTATCGTGACGTCGGCCTTGCTGCTGGCCAAGCTGCCCAACGTATTGGTGGGCTTTGGTTACGATAACTTCGTGGCCGGTCAGCTGACACTGTTCACAGTGGCCGGGCTGTGCGTGCTGTCTGCAGCGATTGTCAGCTGCGGCCTCAAGTCCGGGCCGCCACCGGACGTGGGCGAGCGCCCGAAGGCACGCGAACTCTTCAGCTCGGCGATCAATGCGGCACGAGACAATCCGCGCATCGCGGTCGCCTACGCATCAGCATTTGTTGCGCGCGGTGATCTGGTGGTTGTGGGCACGTTTCTGGTGCTGTGGGGGAAAGTTGTAGCCGTGGACAGCGGCATGGAAACCGCTGCCGCCATCGATGCCGGCCGAATTCCGTTTGTTATCGCCCAGTCTGCCGGTTTGTTGGGCGCAATCGCTGCCATTCTGCTGATTGATCGCGTACATAGGCTAACCGCGCTGGCCTGTTGCATGGGACTGGCCGCGGTGAGTTATTGCATGCTGCTGTTTGTCGATAACCCCCTGGATAAGGCGAATATCCCGTTCTTTTTACTGCTGGGCCTGGGACAGGTTGCGGCTCTGCTGGGCTCAACAACACTGATTGGCAAAGAGGCCCCGGCCGAAAAACGCGGCGCGATCATCGGTGCATTCAGTGTCGCAGGAGCAATGGGCATTCTTATTATTAGTGGCGTCGGCGGAACTTTGTTTGACACCGTAGACCCGCGCGCACCGTTTATCGTACTGGGCGTCATGAACATCGTGGTAATGGCGTCGGCAATTTACGTGCGGCTGACAGCGCCCGGCCGAGCATTCCTGAGTACCGCAGTAAGCTGACCAAATTTCCCGGATACAATGACTGCATCGACGCTAAATATACGATCAGGGCGTCACGTCCTCGTAAAACTCGTGCGTGTGCTGCGGCAACAAACGCGGCACCAATTCCTTGGCGCGACCCGCCTCAAGACTGCGTGAAAACACCGCTTTGTCTTCGGCCGTTTCCCACTGCTCCAGAATAACGAAATGCACGCCCGGCGGCCCCTTGGAGGCATCCATCCGAGCCTTATCCTCGTCGGACAGCAGCGGCCGAACGACTTCTTTCATGGCGCCGTCGCGCGCGCGCCAGATCTTCCGGCCCAGATAACCTTTGGCCTTGCGCATTCCCTCTTCCTGCTCGGCATAAATTTTCGTAACCGCTTCTTCTTCGCCAAACTTGGCGAACAACGTAATGATGTAAGTTTCCATAGCAGCGCCCTGATTGTAGTACCAACCCTATCTTAACGCTTCATGCTGATCGTACGGAACCCAGCCGGTCTCGCGGCAGACATTCATATGAGTACGTCGTGTTGACGACGCCGGTTAATGGCTTCATAGCCTGCTTGGTACTCCGTCCGCGGCTAGCCACCAAACCGCCAGTTGAAGCGCGCACCGATTATTCGGGGATTCGGCAAGTACGCAGCCGAAGAGGCTGGCACCACAGGACCAATGACAGAACCATCCGCTATGCCAAAACGCCACTGACTCGTGGCGAACCCCGGTAACCCCGCTGCCGACGTCACCGTGTCATCGTCGAATATGTTGTCGATATAGAACTGCAAATCCCAGCTATCGGCAAGAACACCGGCGCTGACGTTGGTCCGGGTGTATGCCGGCAATTCGACCACGTTAAATGATTCGAGCCAGCGTGAATCCTGATAGCGGAAATTAACCAGACCAAACCATTCCATACCGGTATCGAACAAGTTGTTGGTGTAGTTGATGTCGAGTAAGAAAGCATGCCGTGGCACACGCTCGAGTTCATTGCCGTTGTAGTTCAGCCAGCAGAAAACATCTCCATCTGGTGCAGTAAACAAGCCGTCACAACCATTGCCCGGGCCCAATTCAACCCTGGCTATATCGGCCGCGCTTTGGGACAGTATCCGATAGTCGGTGAACTTGCTCTTCAGATAAGTGTAGCCGCCGGAAAGACGCAAATTATCTGTAGCCTGGAAGCTGACATCCAGTTCCAGACCTTTGACCTCAGAGCCATCGATATTTCTGATACGCGGACCGGTGGTGTTCCCAACAACTTCGCGAACATTCACTTGCTTATCTTTGAAGTCCTGATAGAAAACTGCGCCGTTTAGTCGCAGACGACCGTCCATAAGCGTGGTCTTGGCGCCGAATTCCCAAACGTCAAGACGCTCAGAGTCAAAACTGACTTCATCGTAGCGGCCGTCCCCATTGGCATCCAAGCCAAAAGCAGCAACGGAGAGCAAGCTGAAGCCGCCGGGCTTTATGCCACGTGACCATGAGAAGTACGTCATGACGTCATCGTTCCAGAAATACTCAAACGTGGCCTTCGGGGCCCAGTAATTTTGCCTATTGCTGAGAGTTTGTTGTGTGCTGTTAGCCAGGCCATAGCCGAATACATTGAAAGAACCAGGATTGCCCGGCGATCCTCCGGGCGCGAACTCAAGTCGGTCGCAGCGTCCGTTGAAGCCACAAATAACCGACGAGCTCGGGCTGTCAATGCGGCCGCTCATGGGCCCACCGGTCCAACTGGGCGAATTCGGGTCAAGGACGATAGCGCCTACCGCTGGCAGGTTGGTTTCACCCGGCGAGTTCCAGAAAGCGCCCCCATCAAATGGGTTGGTCAGATAGTTTTGGCACAGCGCGAAACCGGTATAGGCATCGCGGAAAGGTGAAACAAACCCGGAATCCGGATCATCAGGATTATCGAGATAATCCTGAGACAAGCCATTTACACAGGGATGCATGGCTGGCCCGCTTACCGAGTTGTCTTCGCGGGTAAAGCGGGCCTCCAACGTGGTTCGAAACTTGTCTGTGATATTCCACTGCAAGTTGCCATACCACGAATAGTGATCGGTCGAGCGATGTTGTTCCACCGGATCGCCAAAAGCCGCGAATGTCTTGCTCGCAAAGTAAGCCGCAGGAACCGTTGTCAGGCCACACTGGAAATTTGGCCCCAATGGCCCGAAAGCAAAATCATAGGGGGTGCCCAATGCCGGGTTGGTAGAATTCAGAAAACAGAACGCATCTCCAGTAACCGTAGTTTGCGTCAATTGCAGTTGCGTTACCCGTTCACGCCAGTACTGCAGCCCTTGGGTTAGCTTGACGCTGTCGTTAATATCCCATGCCAGACGAAACTCCTGGCTGAGTTGTGTGGTCTCATTCCGATTGTCCTGAGCCAACACGGTGCCACCGTCGTGGATTCCATCACCGCCGGTGCAGTCATTCTGTTGTTGCAGTTCGGGGATCTTGCCCAGCTGGTCAGCACCCGGTCGGCACTCATCCACATAGTATTTGCCGGAATCCTGCTCAGATGTCACTTTGGCATCGGTATAGCCCGTGTATGAGCTGGCCAGCAGGGCATCACTTATCTCCCACTGCATGACCAGAGAGTTGCGGAAAACCTGACGGGTGCTGCCCTTAAAATCCACCGCGTTGCGTGGGTCGTTGCTTTTCCGGTAATCAGGCATCAGGCGAGCCTGCAGTTCATCGCCGTCCGGTATGGCGCCGGTAAAGATGCTGACAAACTGCTGGTTGTAGATATTGCGAATATACGGGTCAGTGACATCGTAAAGACCGAAACCATCGGGATAGGTATTGCCGAATGCACCGTAGATAAATGAAGAGCTCGGTCCGGCACCCGGCACATCGCGCAGGTATTGATCCAGCGCCTGGCCAGGCCCGCAATCATAGCTGCCGAGTGGCCCAGGCATGACGTTACATGCATTACTGATTGGCACCAGATTGCTTACGGAACGACCTTCCGAGTCGACACCGCCGATACCACCACTGGTACCAAGATCATAAAGGGTGTTTCGGTCATTCAAACCAGCTTGAGCAGCCTGACCGTTTTCATCGTCAGTGTAATCGCTACGCCATTTAGCGCTAAAGCTGTCCGTGGGTTCCCACTTAAACGTCAGGGAAATGCCGGTGCCATTACCGTCGCCAAGCTTGCCGCCGGTCGTCGAATTTTTGTAGTAGCCGTCCTCACTCCATGCCAGTCCATTGATGCGCATGCCAACCGTGTCGGAGAGTGGAATGCTCACATTGCCGCGTATCTCTGCATCGCCCTCGTGGTTATAGTCAAGAAACACACCCCCGCCAAAAACATCGTCGGGGTCTTTAGTTATATATTGAATCGCTCCGGCAAAGGCGCTGCGCCCATACAGGGCGCTTTGCGGTCCTTTAACAATTTCTATGCGCTCCACATCGATGAGACGCGGATCGATGAGTACCGTTCCGCCGGGGTTGTTCACCGCTTCCGAGGAAATGTCGATGCCATCAACCAGCGTTGCCGCATTGGGACGCCCTCGCGAGGGCGATAAGCCGCGAATGGTTACGCGCGTATCTGAGGCAGAAAAACCCTGATCAAACTGAATACTGGAGTCCTGACCGGCCAGGTCGGCAATGCCTTTGATCCCCAGCCGGTCGATCTCCTCGGCGCCCACAGCAGTCACTGCAATCGGCACTTCCTGCAGGTTTTCTGTCGTCTTTCGGGCTGTGACTGTCACTTCATCGAGCGTCTGGCCGTATGCCGACGCAAACAACGACAACGCAGCAGAAATTGCGCTTGCCCCAAAAACAATTCTTACAATCCCCATTGTTCTATCCCCTAACTTTAGTAATTTTTTTATTCGTCACATATTGGCCGGCTAAGCAAACGCCGGAATTACACGTTCACCGAGAATTCGGATGGTTTCTTCGGGCTTGTCATAGATGCGCAGTGCGATTTCAGTTTGACCTGCTTTCTCAAAGGCTTTGAGGCGATCAATCTCCTTGTCCAACCCGTCCACGGACGCACAGCTAGTAAGATTGTCAATTAGCAAATTGACAATTCGTTCAGGCACATCCTTAATATCAGGCGAACGGCGCGCGAGAGCCTCGAAAAACCTTGGACGAGCCTCATCAACGATGTCGCAGTCCTCGGGACTCATAAAATAAACATGGTTCTTCCGTAACAAGACGCCACGCAATGCCAACCATATGCGGGCTTCCCGAACAGCCTCGTCGCGATCTTGCTTGACATGCCATGCCCAGAAATTGGTCAGTCGGAACGGCTCTGCCGGCAGCGCGGCGGCCACGCGTGTCTCGGTAATCCGTTGCTTAGCTTCGGCTACCTGCTGAATGGTCTTATCGCTTAGCATCATTTGCTTTGCGTATTTCGCTGCCATCTCAATCATCTTCGGGCCGTTGGCACCGATGTGGACGCGCGGCGGTTGGCTTTTGGCCCAGGGCGTTTTGTAATTGCGTACCTGAAATATTTCGCCTTCGTAGTCCACTTGCCCGGTCTCACCAGCGAGCTCAATAATTTCCAGCGCCTCCCGAACCCGCCGGACGCGTCGATCCATTTTCATGTTCATAGCGGTAGCCGTGCCGCCGCCACCACCAATCACCATCTGAGCGCGACCGTTCGCGTACTCATTCAAAGTCAGCAGTGACTTGGCCATCATGAGCGGGTGCAGCTCAAACGGACTCACGGCAATCGGCCCCATCCTGATGCGGTCGGTTTCCATTGCCAGCTTGGTAAAAACAGCGAATGGATCGCGCCCATCCAGCATGCCGGAGACCCATATCGCCCCGATGCCGTTTTCCTCGGCCAGCTTGCCCAGCTCGGCAATACGATCCGGAGACATATTCGATTCCAAAATCAGATCTATGCGCACTTGGTCAATTCCTAGTCTGAACGACTTATCTTCAGCACATCGTTGGTACGATCGGCCGTTAGGTAAATGTCGCCGTTTCTGCCGATAGCGACATCAGTAAGTAAGAATGCCGGCGCCGGCGTTCGCCAAAGCGTTGCGCCTATGGGCAAGTTCTCAACCAGCGTCTCTGTGGTTCCGGATTGCGGATCAAATTGAATCAATCGCTGAGCCCCCACTTCCGCCACGATGACTTTTCCGTCGTCCGTCACGGCCAGCCCTTCAGGCTGCTCAAGACCTTCCAACAGCCTTGTCACAGTGCCATCAGCCAGCGAAACCTGAGACAAGACACCGGTATAGGTTTCGGTTACGAGAACGTCCGTTGTGCCCAGCAGCGCAACGCCCACAGGCCCCTTCAGGCCTTTGGCTAAAACTGATTTCTTGTGCTTGCCTTCCGCGGTACGAGAAAGACGCAACAGGCGGCCCAACCCGAATTCAGCCACGATAACCTCACCGCTGGCCGTTACCGCCAGGTCGTAAGGGCTGAATACATTCTTGTAGGTGTGCTCCGGTTTGCCGGTCTCGAGGTCAATGACGTGCACGGCATTGATCATCGCATTGGTGCTGTAGAGCCAAGTACCTGTGATACCCGCCGAAGCGCCGCCCATGTATTCGCGTGCTGCCCGAGGCAAAAAACTGTGAAAATTTTCCACACGGCTTACCGCACCGCTCTTGGTATCCACAAAACGATTGCCGGTGAGATCGGCTACCAGTAGTTGTTCTTTACCATCGACGTTAACAGTCGATATGCCGCCAGGCCCGGTAAAGCCGCCCGGTATGACCACCCGAACAGCAGTGGTATCCGGGTTGATCTCAACAATCTCCCCGTCAGCGGTGCGTGACACATAAATCAGCCCGCTCTCGGCAATGGCATGATTGTCGAGCGGGCCCTCTAACTGCACCAACAACTCGGGCTCCGGGTTACCGGGATAAATGCGAAATACCTTACCCGTGCTGTACCCCAGGACAACGACGCTTTTATCGGGCAAAAGATTTGCCGAGATAGCCGTCACCATGCCACTACCGATGACGGTTTGTTGCTTGGTATTCAGATCTATACGGACAGCCGTACCAAAGTCCGACAGCGGTCCGTAAAGGATGTAGTCGTCATCGATTTCAAAACCGTTCAGACCGCCCGGCACTTCCATGATGAATTTCGGCGGTTCTATGCCATCAAGATCAATCTCAAACAGCTTGCTGGGCGGAAACAACTGCGTGACAAACAACCGGCCATCAGGCCCGAAGTTGATACCGTTGACAGCCAACAACCCCTGTGCCAGATCGTTTACGCGACCATCCGGGTGACGAATACGCACCGCGCTGTCACCGATCGCCGTCCAGACAATGGTGCCGTCAGCAGCAACAGCGAGATCGTCCGCGCCACCGAGCGGGGGTTCCACAACAATCTCGACTGCGCGGGTTGCCACATCAACTTTATAAATGGTCTGCCCGGATATGGCGCCGACATAAAGCGCACCGTCCGGCCCCAATGCGAGGCCCTGCGAGCCTCTCAACGGCGAGCCCTTTGCGAGCACTGCAACCCGGTATTCCGTTGCACAAGCAGTTGTTGTCAACGCCAGAACGCACAACACCAAAGCCGCCAGTGACCGAAACGATTTTGCGATGGCCATGTTATTTGCCTGTGAAGATGACGGACATGGAGCGACGCGCGACCCAGGGAAAGACATTTTTGTCGTACCCCCGCAAATGCTGGTAAGGCTCATGATCAATGTAACGGCCCACCCTTGAGCCGCCGATCCCGTCTTCATGCGCCTTACGCACATCGCGGAACAGATCCTCCCAAAACTCTTTCTGCCCCCCGATAACCGCTGCCGAGCCAGTCGGGCCGAAGACAACTTCGTTTCCGTCGGCCCCCGTAAACGTTACAACCTGATCAGCGATCATCATTGTCACGCCTTCCTCGCGGGCCAGATTCTCTAGCGCACTCAGAAAAGTGGGCAGGTTGTACACATCAATATTGAGCAGGCTGGCATCTGCGGGTATTGCAACCTCGGGCGGGCTTACCGTCCCAACCACAAACAGGTAATTGTCTGGCCGAGTGATCATTACAATGCTGCAGTCGTAGTGATGCCCAAGATAGTAAAGATCGAGGCTGCGACTGCCGAGAGAAACACTGTAGTTCGACGAAAACACATCGTCGGGTTGCACAATATCTCTGCGAGGAATATCGGCAAAGTTAGCCGCACAATTTTCGTGCGCAACAAAACGAGCGCCTTCATCTTTGTATATCTGACCGCCAATCGCCCTTTGATTCAGCGAGTGCGAGTAGACGACATGCGATACGGGTTTGTCCGTAATGGCGGCTATTTTTGCCCGCAGTGCGCCTGCCACATTGGCAGAAACAGGATCGACCACCAGAACGCCGTCGTCACCGACCATAAAAAAGCTACGTATACCGCCCGCCCGAAATGCATAGAGCCCTTCTGTTATTGGCTCGATAACGACTTCTACGTCATAAGGCTGTGGTTCGGGCGCTTGCCCTGCGTAATACGCAGCGATCTTGCGCGTAAACATCCATAAATTTATGTCCGAATACAGGTCCAAGTCACGGAACTGGCCTTGATCAACTATCGCCTGCGGAATATCGGCTTCCGGCGTGCCCTTGCGCCACTCTGATTCGACTGCCGCAAAAAGCCGCTCATACAGTTCGCGCTTTTCCGTGATTTGCTCAAACGGGCCCACGCTTGGATAGGCCGCCACCTTCCGGTCGGCCCCCTGCATGAACGTCACATGACCACCAATGTATTCCGTCAGGCCGCGCTCAGCACCCAACTTCTCAACTGATCTAGTAAACGAGATTACGTTGTAGGGGTAGAGATCAGGAACCTGCGGATTCCAGGGGATGGTCTGGCTGGTTGCCGGATTCAGGGTGTCCGTGACATAGAGTATCGGCCTCACACTCGGCACGATAACGATGCCGCAATTGTCATCGGCCGGACCAAAGTAGTAGAGATCCAGACTCTCGCCGCCGAGCTCGACGCTGTAATTTTCAGAAAAAGTAATGTCGGGAGGCAGCAGCCCCTCGTTCGGCCGCTCCGCTATATTTGCCGCACACTTTTCGTGCGCAATAATTTTAGCGCCCTCGTCTTTAAAGATTCCTGCGCCAGTCGCGTGATCCCAGTGCGATTGCGAATAGACGACGTACTTCACCGGCTGATCCGTAATCTTGGCAATCTCGTCACGGAAAACACCGGCAGAATCGACACCCATGGGATCAGTGACGATCACCCCGTCATCGGTGACCAAAAATATATTGCGATAAGCGCCCCAGCGAAATGAGTACAGCCCATCTCCCAGATTCTCAGTTTCATAGGGCGGAATTTTCAGGAAAAAGGGCAGCGTCGATGCGGCTTTCTTTTCCAGTTCCGTCATTTCCGCATACGCAGGAGAAAACAACGCCATACAAAACAACGCAATCCAGCTACCGACAATAATTTTTGAAAACAACAATTTCAGCCTGATCATTTCTATTCCACCAGCGGCAGCTGCATGATGATGATTCGATGACCGTCGTAATCGGTAAATGGAAATTCCGTGCGTGGCGGTATTGGCAGATCCATCAACTCACCCATTTCCAGCCCTTCCGCACTGAGCCGGTCATAGAGTTCCTTAATGTCATCCTTTGGGTCGATCTCAATGATCAACGCCGATTCGTATATACCTCGTTCAGGAGCCTCGTAGCCCGGCACCTCCGACAAGCCTATCGGCCTTTGAACCCGGCCCAACGCGTCTTTCTCGCCCATCGAAAGCATCGCGATACGCGCTTTTACATCGTCGTCCAGCCCGAAGGTTTCATGAACAATTCCGGCTGATCGAATCGGCACTTTGAAAGCCACCTTGAAACCCAGTATGTCGCGATAGATTTTCAGCGACCGGTCAATATCGGCCACCACAATGTTGGTGCGGTGGACATAGGGGAAAAACGGCGCGTAGTTGGGCTTTCCATCCTTGGTGACATGACCAACCGCAAATACACTGCTTGATAGCAGGAACAAAGTTAATGAGCCGGCAAGAGCATTAAAAAAACGTTTTTCCATTTTCATTTTGATCATCTCCAACTATCTTGATTCATTGATCAGGGCTTGTATCCACAACAAGCTCGCCATTCTTAAAAACCATCACAACAGCAGCCAAAGCTTGTATGTCTTCCAGTGGATTACCATCCACCACAACCAAATCTGCGGTGTAACCAACAGCGACTTTGCCCAGCCACTCTTCTGCGCCCGCGAACAAGGCAGCATTCGCCGTTAACGAGGCGATAATTTCCTGCGCGGTAAGCACCGCCTGCAAAGATTCGACTTCAAATGCCAAAGCATCGGCCGGCGCTTTACCTGGCAAATCGGTGCCGAATACCGTCAGAGCACCCCATGTGACTAGCTGGCGAATATTGGCAGCACGCTGAGCCGCAAAAGCGTCGCGCTTTGGCACACCGGGCGATGTTGATACCGGCAACCCGGCCATTGCCGATAGCATCGAATCGGAATCAGGGAATGCGCCCATGGCGGGCGTATGCGCAAACCTGTTAGCGCCCATTGTTCTGGCCTGCAGAAAATCACCCGGTGAAGTGGAATGCACATACACGCGGAGACCCTGTGCTTCCGCTTCCTCAGTAATCGCAACGAAAACGGCATCCGCTATCTTTGGAAACGGCCCGCTACCGCTGTAGGCCACCTTAATACCGTCAACACCGGCCTCGGCCAGTTCGCGAACCCGTTGTCGCGCGACTTCAGGGTCTTGTACCTCGGCGGCCAGAGACTGTCTGCACCAATCGCTTTTACCGCACAGTGTGCCGGCCGGATGACCGTTGGGGGCTGTAAACACAGGCCCAACGATAAATGCACGCGGCCCCCTCAGCTCCCCACCTGAGATGGAGTCGCGAACGTCAACAATCGTTGGGTAGTAGTCCCCCATCGACATGATGCTGGTGATTCCGGCAGCCAGGTATGCATTGAGCAAATCCTGAAGCCCTTCCTCGACCCAGATATCGAGTGACTCTTGATCTTTAGCGCCCGACTGGAAAAGGAGATGAACATGCGTGTCTATAAAACCGGGCAAGACAAACCTGCCACCAGCATCGATTCGACGACGAGCGTTCACAGCCATGCCCTCTTCTTCTATCGAAGTAATCGCCCCATTAGAGATGACCAGACTGCTGTTTCTCGAAACCCTTCCGTCAGGAAGTATTATTTGCGCTCCGCTGATGACGAGATCAGCAGTTTGCGATTTGAAAGCACCAACACACCCGGATGCCTGAACACCGATTAGAAGAAGCAGAACGGCAAATTTGGCTGAGCTTGACATCTTTTCAGGGGTGCCCGTATGAAAGCTACTGCCCGGTCCGAAACATGTGAACAATTCGGGTAAACAGCACTTTCGCCAGTGCTTCATCGTAGTCGCTGACAAGATCAGCTAGCGCTCGTTGCCCGGAAAGTTTTGCCGGGATTTCATCCATCGGTGTACCCGCTTCGATTTCCTCGGCGACATACTCGTTGGCTCTTTCCCAAAATATTTTTCGGCGAGTTATGGAGTCTGGCGGACCCAGCGTGCCGTCCATCAGGACGCCGGGCATCAAGCCCTTCATTGGTGGATCTATGCGCTGGAAATGCGCATGGCCGCCCATCAGCACCTTAATACCTCTCTCTTTGACAAAATTTTCGACCGTCCTGAAAAATGGCACCATGTTGTACATGTAGACATCGGCCATGGTGGGATTGAATGGCAACAGGTTTCCACCCGTTGGTGGTGCCACGTCAACCGCCCACAAAATGTTTTCCGGTTCAATGACACCGACAGATAAGCAAATATCGTGGGTCGGCCCGAAATAGTGCATTTCCAGAGTGACCGCCCCAAGCTTGAGCGTATAGCTATCCTTAAACGTGATGTCGGGCATTACCACGTCAGGATTCGGACGGGTCTCAAAATTTATCAGGCAGCGCTCCTGCGAAATGAACTGCGCCCCTTTATCTTTGAATGGCTGCCCACCCGCGACGTGATCCCAATGTGAGTGACTGTAAACGACATACTTGATTGGCTCGTCAGTGATTTTCTCAATCTCTTTGAGCATTCGTTTGCCGGCCGCAACGCTCAAGGGATCGGTAACAATGACCCCATCACCGGTAACAAGAAAAATACTGCGGTAGAAACCTTCGCGGAATGTATAGACGTGCTCAGAAATCTTTTCGACTTTATAGCGGGGAAAATAGGAAATACCGGGGGTCATCTCCCATTCTTCTGTACCTGATGTGATCTCCCAATTTTCAGCCGTCTTCTTATCCCATTCGGCACTATAGGCGGAACTAACAAAGAAAAAAGAAGCAACAGCTATTGCGGCGGCAGTGTATTTATTCATGGCAACTCTCCTAACCGGTCGCAAACCAGGTGATCATTCTTCTAAACATCATGAAAACGGCTTCTTTGTCGTAACCGACATAGTTTTCGAATTTCTCGTAGCGAATGATTCGCGCCAGGAACATCGACTGAGCACCCTTGCCAACCAGCTCGCCCATATAGCCCAGCGAAAATTCCCAGAATTCGCGCTGTTCCTTCAGCAATACAACTGGCCCGGTTGCAGGTTCGAGACGCAATTCGCCGTTCACCAGTAACTCGCGCGCATGACCGATAATCAGCGTTGTAACGCCTTGCTCTTCAGCCAGACTCTCTACTGACTTGAAATAGGCAACGATGTTGGATAACTCGTAAGTCCCAAGCGTGATGTCTTCCACGGGTAGCGAGGCGCCAAGAGTGCTTATAAGCTCGGGGATGAATAGCGCATTAAGCGCGGGCAGATACATGACAGCGTGACACTTGTCATGGCTCGGGCCAAAGTCGAAAAGCTCTATTCCCTGATCACCGGAAGTTAAACTCAGTCGTGCCGAAAACGTCTCGTCGGGTGGCACAATATCGGGAACAGCAAGCGGCGTCCGGGCATTAACCTCCAACAGATTTGCCGCGCAAGCTTCCTGCATAATGAAGCGCGCACCCTCGTCCTTGAAGACTTGACCGCCGGCAACCCGATCCCAATGGGAGTGCGAATAAATCACATGCGTGACAGGGGCGGCGGTGATCTTTGCGATCTCTTGCCGATAAATTTTGGCGGCCGCAGCGTTTAGTGGGTCGGTAACGATCACGCCCTCTTCTGACACCACAAACAGACTGCGATGGATGCCATAGCGGAAGACATACACACCCTCACCGATCTTTTCGGTCCCCGTCACGAAACCGCTGGATTCCGCATGCGCGCCGGGTGCGGCTCCCAAAATAGCCAGGATTGTCGCCGCCGCAAGGCTGATACATCGGAACCTGATAATGCTCATGTTCAATACCCCTAATGCAATCGCCGTGTTCAGTTAGCTAAATAAAGAATGGAACAAGCCACTTGACCCGACCTGGCGAAAGCGCGATTATACAGACCGACCGGTCGGTCGGCAATATGGAATTTACAACTTTATGGATTTATCAAGCAACACAGAACGGGAACGGACTCCCAACAAGCAGACGATCTCGGCCGCTCGCACCCGCGCGCTGATCATTGACGCCGCGTGTGAACTGATTGCAGAAGGTGGCTATGACGCACTAACGTCCGCAGCACTGGCGGACCGGGCGGGCCTAAGCAAAGGAGGGCTCTACCACCACTTTGCAAAAATGCCCGATGTCGTTATGGCGGCCTACAAAAAGGCGAGCATGAATGTATTCGGGGTTCTAGGCTCCGGACGACCGACAACCTTTAACGAGTATCTCGACGAGGTAGAGTACGTGATATTCGAGCGTTTGCTCAAAGACCCCAAATCATTGCGAATTATTTCAGAGCTTTACCCAAGGCTCATGTTTAACGATACCTACATTAAAGCAAGGCGGGATTCGTTTGAACGTATTATGGATAAGCAGAGCGGGAACCTGAATCGCTCTTTTGTTACCAAGGTTGATCGTGATCAGCTGAAGATGGCGGTAAACGCGGTTGCTGTGTTTGTAACAGGTCTCACAACGCAAAACCGGGAAATGAGAAGCATTGAGAAAAGTAGAGAACTATGGCAATGGTTCAGGGATGCTCTGAACGCCCAAATCGCTGCATCTGCAAAGCTCAACTAGGAAGCTAGTCCAGCACCATCACGCCGTTTTTATTGAAACCATAAAAGAGCACAAGATGACCGATCTGCAACGAGAAATGGAAGCGTTTTTTGCTGAATACACAGCGCGCTGGAACGATCAGGACAACTACTCGTCACTTATCGACATGTGGGATACCAATGACGCTCCCTACTATCGACCCATGGAAAGAACAAAAGATAGCAACCATCCCGATGGGCGAGGTGTTGATGTCTTCACCACTTGGGAAGAACTCATCGACTATTGGTCGCCAGAGCGCAAGAAACAGCTCATCGTCGCCCTGTGGTACAACTTTGTAAATATACGCGCGAAACTGGTTGCCCCAAACATAGCCGTGGTGGCATTCGATGCAGAGTGGGACATAAAGGCAATCATGGGCCCGGCGGCCAGCGGCACCGACCCTGGTTTCGCGGTCTTAACACGCAAGCCCGACGGCTGGAAAATGAACACTTACATCGAAGCCTGCACGCATCCGGCAACCTATAAAAGTGTATTTGCAGATAAGGAAGACAAGGTTCGTCCCGCATTCAGAAAGCTGATTGCAGATATATGCGAGGCTAATTGCTATAACTGCCCCCGCTTCAAGTGCCGGGAGCAATCGAATTGAGTAATGCACATCGTGTTGCCCTTGTAACCGGCTGCAGTCGCGCCCAAGGCATTGGATTCGAGGTCTGTCGTCAACTTGGCCAACTCGGGATGGCAGTTTTTTTGACCGCACGAGACTCCGGTAAAGCCGAGGCACTGGCATCAACACTGCGCGATGAGGGGCTGGACGTAACCGGTCACGCGCTTGATATTTCAAACGCAGAGAGCGTAAGAAGCATCATCGAGGTCATAGGCAATCAGCACGGTAAGCTCGATATATTGGTTAATAATGCAACCGGGAGCGCGGGTCGTAACATGGCACCGCCATCAACTGCTGACCTTGATGGTGCCCGGCAGATCATAGAGGTTACCCTGTTGGGAACCTGGCGCATAACTCAGGCAGCCATTCCTCTCCTTCGAAAGAGTGGTCACGCGCGCATCGTGAATGTCTCCAGCAGTGCCGGCTTGCACAGTGACCCGCTGCTTGGGCTTACCGGAAAATCGAAGGCACCACCGGCCTACGGCATTGCAAAAGCCGCACTAAACGCTCTTACGGCAAGGTTCTCGGATGAACTTCACGAAGCCGGAATTAAAGTCAATGCAGTCTGCCCGGGCTTTACAGCCACATTTCCGAGGATGGAAGAGCTTGGAGCTCGCACCGTATCCGAGGGCGCCAAAGGTATTGTCTGGGCCGCAACGCTTGATAATACCGGGCCCAGTGGCGGATTTTATCGCGATGCTCAACTTCTGGAGTGGTAAAGCGTGGCAACGTCCGCCCAATTCGTAAACCGTGATCACATTGGTCCATTTGTCATGGCCGAGGGCGTTACTCGAAGCAATGCCCAAACAATCCTGTTTGCCACCTTCTGGACCATTGGCCTCGTAACGTTCCTTAATTTTATGAACCCGTATCTTTTCGAAGTACTGGGTATCCCTACTGCCCGGCAAGGCACTTTATCGGGCTTGCTTATAACCGTACAAGAAACTGTTCAGATAGCGATCTCCGGATTGATCGGCGCCTGGTCGGACCGCGTGGGCCGACGCCGGGTTTATGTCACAGGTCTGGTCATGCTGTCAGCGGGACTCGCTGCCTACCCGATGGCTACAAGCGAGTATCAGTTGGTTGCGCTTCGTATTCTCTATGCTTTTGGCGCAACGGTCTCGACTGTGATGCTTTCTACGTGTCTGGCCGAATACATCGACGACAAGTTTCGTGGCCGATGGTTAGGTATTGTAGCCATAATAAATGGGCTTGGCATAATCACGATGGCGGTCGGGGTATCGAAATTACCCCGGGTTCTTGGCGAACAAGGGTTCGATGAAGCGCTCGCCCTGCGGATCACCTTCTGGGGCTGCGCCGCGGTAGCCCTGCTAATGGCAGTATTGATGCACCGGGGACTGCAGGGGCCGGGTGCAAGAACATCAGGCAACCGCATGAGCCTTCCACGGCTCGCACTGAAAGGACTTACGCTGGCCCGAGAACGGCCTCTCATCGCGTTGAGCTATGTGACGGCCTTTGCGTCAAAAGGCGATCTGGTGATTATTACCGCGTTTATGTCGCTCTGGGTCTCGCAAAGCGGAATTGCTGCCGGCATGTCGCCGAGTGAAGCTATCGCGCGGGCGGGAATGGTATTCGGCATCACGTCGGGCGCGGCACTGATATGGCCGCTCTTTATGGGCATGATTCTGGATAAGGTGCCACGCCTGATTGCAATTGGACTTGCGTTCACGCTGGCCAGCGCGGGCTATATGAGCCTGTCGCTTGTCGACGACCCTCTTGCGGGTGCAATGATAGCGGCGGCGATTCTGGCGGGTGCCGGCGAGGCCAGCGTGGTGATCAGCGCCGGCACTTTAGTCGGTCAGGTAGCTCCCGTAGAAAGTAGAGGCGTGGTTTTCGGTACGTTTGGCTTCGCCGGATCGCTCGGAATAGTTGTTCTGACATTTGTTGGCGGCTGGCTATTCGACGCCTTTGGCCCCGACGCTACGTTCTTAATGATGAGCACCATGAACGCAGCAGTCGCTCTTGGCACAGTGATACTTTTTTTCCGCCTGCGAAAAACAGATGCCGTAACCACACAACCGACGTAATTTAATTATATGAAACCGAGTCAGAACAGAATCCCACCGCTGTTGGAAAATGAGTGGACCGATAAACAGCGGCAACAGCTTGAGGGCGCGTATCGCAAAGGCGGCTTCTACAACCTGGCCGGCACGCTGGCACGCCACCCTGAAGCGTCGAGGCGAGTTGGCCAACTCAGTGCACACGTACTCGGGCCAACATCCACGCTGCCTGCCCGGGAGCGAGAATTGCTGATTCTCCGGACTGCCTGGCTCTGCCAGGCCGAGTACGAATGGGCCCAACATCGGCTGATTGCCCAGAAAGCCGACATGACCGAACAAGAAATTGATCGCTGCAAGGAAGGGTCCGCGGCATCCGGCTGGATGCCAGTTGAAGCGGCCCTGTTGCGAGCGGCCGAAGAATTGCACGCTCATCAAAAAATCGGTGATGCCACATGGGCGGAGCTGGCCGAGGCATACGATGATCAACAGATGATGGATATTGTTTTTGCGGTCGGGCAGTACACACTCGTTGCCATGGCAATGAATTCCTTCGGCACGCCACTTGATGAAGGCCTGCAGGGGTTTTGAACGACTATTGCCAACAGGAAGCATATATATGTCTATCATTTTAGTTACTGGCGCGAACCAGGGAATCGGACTTGAGTTTGTGCGTCAGTACGCAGCGGATGGCTGGGAAGTAATTGCCTGCTGCCGCACTCCCGAAAAAGCGGACGAACTGCAGGCATTGGCTAAGGAGAATCCTGCAATCGCCGTTGAGAAACTGGATATCTGCGATCACGCGGCCATCGATGCGCTCGGTGATCAATATAAGAACATCCCGATTGATGTGCTGTTGAACAATGCAGGCATTATCGGCCCGGTACCCATTGCTGAAAATATTCACAGACAACATTTCGGTTCAATTGATTACAGCGTCTGGCAACAGGTCATTGAGACGAATACCTTTGCGCCAATTAAGCTGGCGGAGGTTTTGGTCGACAATGTGGCTGCAAGTGAGCAAAAAAAGATCGTCAACATTACGAGCAATGTGGGCTCCATTGTGGAACGCTGCTTGCCGGCTATTGCTTACGGAACCAGCAAAACGGCTTTAAATAAAGCCACTACCGTCATAGCCAAGCAGCTAAGAGACCGCGACATCATTGCGGCACTGTTTTGCCCCGGGGCGGTTAAGACGCGAATGGATGCGTGGGGAAATGCCGGCGTCGGCATTGAGGAAAGTGTTAGCTCCCTGCGCCCTTTGATTGATTCACTGACGATGTCAGATAGCGGAAGCTACCGCGACTACACGGGCAGAACGATCGCCTGGTAAGAGAATTATCAGCCTGCGCCAAAAAAGTCAGAAATAGCCATAAGAAACGGAGAAAAGACCCATGAAGCTAGCGGGAAAAACCATTTGGGTAACCGGGGCATCATCCGGCGTGGGCGAAGGCATGGCCAGAGTCTTTCGGCGCGAAGGGGCCAATATCATCATGTCAGGCAAAGATGCTGATGAACTGGAAACCGCTGTAGGCAAAATGCCCGACGGCCCCGGACTGATCCACCTCGCAGCGTTTGATATTACCGACCCAAATGAACGCAAGGCGGCCGCCAACGAGGTACTGGGGAAATTCGATCAGCTTGATGTACTGATCAACAACGCTGGTATTTCGCAGCGGTCGCTGGCAAAAGACACCGATCTGGAAGTCGACCGCCGGATCATGGAGGTTGATTTCTTTGGCCCGATAGCGCTGACAAAACTGGTGCTCCCCCGGTTTATTGAACAGCAGTCAGGTCATTTCATGGTGACCTCATCGGTTGCCGGCAAACATGCTGTTCCGTTCCGTACAACATACTGTGCTGCTAAGCACGCGCTGCACGGCTTCTACGACACGCTGCGTGTCGAGCACTACGAAGACAACATAGCCGTAACGATACTTGTTATTGCCGGCATTCCCAGCAATATCGCAAAACATGCTTTAACTTCGAGTGGTGAGGAATTTGGCCGCAACGATTATGGGGGAGGCAAACTGCAGATCCTGCCGGAAGAATGTGGTGCGCGAGTTGCAGATGCCATAGTTTCCAGAGAACAGGAGGTCAAAATCTGCATTGAACCCACTCTTAAGGTGGCACAACTGGCGGCCGAAGACCCGGTCGCATTCACAAAGCAGATGGTTAACTTCATGAAGTGGAGCGCTAATCAATGAGTCTCGCACACCCTTGGTTAGAACAGGAGCCTTGGCCAACGGCGGCGATGCCGCGTGATGAGCTGGAAAAACGTATTGAACGCGTTCTAACCCTAACAAATATTGCTTATCTGGCAACCGTAAAAAAGGACGGCTCACCGATCGTCAGTCCTGTTGAGTACTATATCGACGGCTTGCAGTTGTATATCCTTCCCCAACCAAAAAGCCCAAAGATATGGGCCATACGCCGCGACCCGCGTGTTTCAATTGCCATTGCCAATCCCATGGCCGGCTGGGCCTGTGTGATGGGCTGCCAAATATTTGGGAAGGCTACGCTGCTGGATGTAGACACGCCAGATTGGCAGCACGGCATGAAGATATTCAAATGGCAGGCATCATCATCGGAAGTAGGTCGGCCACTTATCGAAGCCCCGCGAGTGCAGCTTGCACGCATCGACCCGGAGCGGATTGTTTTTACGGAACACCTGAACCGTAAATACGGCTATGCCCCTCGCCAGATCTGGCTTGCCGACCAGCAAGAGACACAGGTGGTCCCTGGCCGAAATGCCTGAGCCTCGGGCATCATATTCTATGCCGCGCAACTACCCGATATCAGGCAGCGTCATTGTGGTCACAGGCGCTGCAAGCGGAATTGCGCGAAGTCTCGCGATTGAGCTTGCCAGCGCTAGCCCACTCTCCGAGAGAAACACGCTAAGCATAGTTATTGTGGACCAGCGCCGACAACCAGCCGAGGAAGTGGCAAACGTAATCCGGGATCTGGGCGCACAGGCTATTGCGATGGAGTGCGACATCTCCAGCGAAGCGAAAGTAATTGGCCTCGCTAACCACATCGAGGAAGTCTTTGGGAAGATCAACCTGCTTTTTAACGTCGCGGGCGTTAACTTGATCACTAGGTTGCATGAAACAAGCGCAAGCGATGTGGAGTGGCTTTTTTCGGTAAACGTATTTGGAATGTGCCACATGGTTCGCCATTTTGTGCCACTGCTAAAGGTCGCAGCGACGGAATCAGAAATCGCTCATATCGTCAACGTATCATCGGGATTTGGTGTGGCCGTACCAAAGATCGGCCCCGTTACGCCATCGGCTTATGCTGGAACAAAGCATGCGATCGTTGGCCTGTCGGATGCGATGCGAAAGGATCTGGCGCCGGACGGCATCAATGTTAGCGTGGTCTGCCCAGGTGTCGTTAACACCAACGCGTGGAACTCAACAAGTTTTCGACAAAAAAGATTCGGTGGCCCGCGACCCGGTACCTCGATATCAAAAGACAGAATGAGTGCGTGGGGACAAGACCCGAACATGACGGCAAAGCTTATACTTGCAGGCTTGCGCCGCAGCGATTTTTATATATTTCCGCTCGATGATGCTGGCGCCAAATCAATGAACGCCCATATTGAGGAACGGTACACTGAAATTCGCAGCGCCCTTAAGAGCTCTTCTTAGTACATCTGACTTGCGACGACACTGACTGACGCGGCATGCAGAATACCCGCTAACTGGTTAATGAGTATTCGGCTATCATTTTTCCTCAACGCCCTCTGCCTGCTCGCGAAGTGTGCCAAGCTGTCTGGTTAATTCGTCAATCGACGCAATATCCAGCTGCAAGCCGTCGGTAAACAGGTGGGTCAGCTGAATCTGAATGTCCGTTAACGAGCTCATAAGTTCACGGCCCGCCGGGGTCAGCGAAACCAGTGGCGACCGCCGGTGATCGGGGTTGGCATCCAGCCGGACAAACCCCTTGGATTTCAGTTTTTGCACGGTTAGACGGACTGCCTGTCGACTAATCCCTACAAATCGCGCCACCTGTGGCACGGTCTTCGAATCGCCGAACTGCATGCTCGCGATTACCCGCCATTCACTGGTTGTGACATTGGTATCCTGAACGTACTTGTCGGCTATGCTCAGATACAGGGTATTCAGGCGAAAGAGCTCGCCGACAAAATCCTGAAAAGCGCGCACATACTTCCACTCCGCTTGGGATTTCGCGTCGCCGATGGTGTTGACTGCTTGCTTGCTCATATGGACTCACCCTACTGCAATGCGGCGAAACCCGTTTGCCCCATTGGAGCTCTGCAATTTACAGCAATCGCGCCTAACTTGACAACAGGTTGACGTATTGACAATGGGTTGGGGTTAAGCATATGTTAAGTGTGCAGTAACTTAGACGAATAACCTGGGGGTTGGAAAAATGTCGAAGTCAATTTGCGCCGCACTCGCGGTAGCCACCTTGGGAGCATTAAGCGCTCCGGTATTTGCAGCAGAAAATGTACGGGAAACACCCATCGCGATTACCGCCCTAAGTGCGGATGAAATCACGGTTACAGTGCGAAAAACGGAAGAACAGCTGTCCGACGTTCCACTGTCCGTTACAGCGTTGACCGCAAATACACTTAAGAATTCTACGGTTCAGCAACTCAGCGATGTTGCCTTGCTGACGCCGGGTTTGACGTTTCTGGATTTTAACGTCGGCGCTTTATCAACGCCCGTCATTCGTGGGTTGGCTCAATCCAACACACAAGGACGCGAAAACAACGTCGGCATGTTTCTGGACGGGGTTTACCTACCCTCACGCAACAACATCGACCTGGAATTACTCGACCTGGCTCGAGTTGAAGTTGTCAAAGGCCCGCAGAGCGCACTTTACGGGCGCAGCACTTTCGCCGGCACCATCAACTACGTCACTGCAGCCCCCTCCGACGAAGCCGAACTCGATCTGACTGCGTCCGCGGGTTCCGACGAATACTATGAAGGCCGATTCCGATTGTCCGGGCCGCTTTCCGATACCGCGAGCGGTACGCTGGCCTTCTCTCACCGCGAGTTCGACGGCACGGTCAACAACGTTGCCAGCAGCGATAACCTGGGCGGCTATGACAGCAACTCAATCATGGGCAAACTGGCGTTAGAGTTCAGCGACAACTTCTCCGGCACGCTGATGGCCTTTTACACCGATAAAGACATCGACTCAGCCGGTATTTATAACGCCGTCAACAATTGCGGCGACAACGGCTTCGGCGGCGCTAACTACTACTGCGGCGAATTGCAGCACCGTGATGATGTCGACGTTGACCCGAATGGCAAGGGCGCCGAAACGCAATCTACGCTGCTGGCCCTTGAACTGGTCTATGACATTAACGACAACCTCTCGTTAACCAGCTTGACGTCATACAGCGACGCACAATGGGATGCCGTAACCGACTACGATGCCAACTCCAACGGCGTGACCTACAACACTGTGGACATGATGGTGCCGGGCACCAAAAACCTGAACCTGCTGTTCTTCAACACAACGGATGACAAGGCCATCAGCCAGGAATTCCGTCTGAACGGCGACAGCGGCAACTTCAGCTGGCTGGCCGGTGCGTTCTGGACGACGGAAGATTTTGAATCCACCACCGCCAACACGCTGTCCAACACAGCAAACCTGCCGCCTCTGGGGCCGACCGAGACTATCGCTGCGCCAGGCTTCTTCGGCGTTTACCTGAATTCGGTGTTCACTCTCAACCCCCTGGTGCCGAATCAGCTGGCCGGCTTGGATCAGGGCAAAACGGACGTATGGGCTCTTTTCGGTCGCGGCCAGTGGGATTTTGGTGCCGCCGGCCGCCTGTCTGTTGAAGCTCGCTACACCAAGGAAGACAAGGAAGTTGACGGCGTGCTGTCCTTCGGCGTTCCGGGCAGCGGCCTGCAGAGCAACGACTGGTCGTATTTCACGCCGCGCATTACTTACGATTACGACCTGAATGAAGACATTATGCTGTACGGTTCCGTCGCCAAGGGCACCAAGTCCGGTGGCTTTAACGCCAACTACTCGGCGATGTTCCCGGACGAAGCCTTCTTCGATGAAGAAGAAAACACGACCTACGAAGTGGGTTCCAAGGGTCAACTGGCTGACGGGCGCCTGCAGTACGACGTTGCCGTCTACTACATTGACTGGAAAGACCTGCAGATCAGCGGAGCATCGCAGGATCCGCTCTTCGTGACCGCCATCGTTCGCAACACCGGCTCGGCCACCTCCAAAGGTATCGAGTTGCAGGCCAGCTACGCTGTCACCGACTGGTTAGCCGTCGGCGGTGGCTTCGCACACGCGGATCCCGAATTCGACAGCGGTGTTGTTGACCTGTCGCTGACCAGCGTTTGTCCGGGATTGTGTTCGACGGACGTCAGCGGTAATCAGCTGGGTCGCACGGTGAAGAACCAGCTGAACCTGTATTTGGACATGAGCCGACAGCTTTCACAGGATTGGGACTGGTACGCCCGTGCCGACTACATCAAACGCGGCGGCTCCCCCACCCGCTCGGCCAACCGCCAGTGGGTTGAAAGTCGCGAACTGGTAAACGCGCGCTTTGGCGTGCAGAACGATCGCTGGGATATTGCAGTGTGGGGCAAAAACATCTTTGACGAAGGCTATGTCACGTCACAGATTCGTCAGCCGCAGCTGAATGATTTCTCCCGGCCGACTACCGTTATTCTGGGCAACGGCCGGCAGCTCGCTCTGACGGTTACGTATAAGATGAAACCGTAAGACCACCAAGAATCAATGCAACGCTCCAAAACGTCGCCAGTGAACCGCTTCGGGTCACTGGCGACGCTCTTTCCAAGCCAGGCAGCCTTCGCTACTAAAGAACTGTTGCTTGCAATTACCGGACTATGCGCCCTGGCCTTAGCGGCCGCCTTGCTGTACCCGCAGCCGCCGAAGCTCAGCATGGACGAGCTCGAAGCCATGTATGGCACACCCAATTCCCGCTTCATGGAACTGGGCGGTGTGCGCACACATTACATGGATGAAGGCTCCGGCCCCGTTATTGTGATAGCGCACGCTTCTTTTATGAATTTGCGAAGCTGGGATGCGGTTGTCGATGATCTGACCAAAAAATACCGTGTCATCCGGCTGGATTTTCTGACAGCGGGGCTGACCGGGCGCGAACCCAATGATCGCTACTCCTTCGACCGAAACGTCGAACTGGTCGATGAACTGACGCAGAAGTTAGGGGTGCAACAATTCGCGCTCGTTGGCACGTCATCAGGCGGTATTGTTGCTTTTAACTACGCATCACGTTTTCCCGAAAAAATCAGCCGACTGATCCTGATCAATTCGGCGGGCATGCCGCGAAATGCTTTGACCGACCCGAACCGGCTGAGAGGCAACTGGCTGACCCGATGGTGGGCCAAACGTTATCAAACGCGTGACACGGTGCGAGACACGCTCGATATCAACTTTATCGAGCCGCATGAACCACCCGAATGGCTGGTCAACATGACCTTTGACATGAACAGGCGGCAAGGGCTGGAAGAAGAAGGTGCGCTGCTGTTTGCCAACTTCAGAACCGGCGACCCGCAGCAGGTGCTGTCGAAAGTGCAGGCGCCGACGCTGGTCGCCTGGGGCCTTGATAATCAGACCGTGTTTCATCTCGAGGCCGATGTGTTTTCGAGCTGGCTAAGCAACGCGCCTAATTTTGTCAAAAAGTATCCGGGCCTGGGGCACTATGCTTATATAGAAGAGCCGGCACAATTCGCCTCGGATATCGACGACTTTCTGTCCGGACGCATGGACGAACACCTCATGCAGCGCAAATGCGGTATTTAGTTGCACTGTTGTGGCTGCTGGCTAACCCGGTTATAGCCGGTGAATTGAGCTACAGCACGGTGAACGGTTCCGGCGGCTTGCCGCTGCAAATTGTCGAGGCCGGCCCGCGCACCGCGCCGGGAATACTTTTTATACACGGCTGGTCGCTCAGCAGCAGCAGTTGGCGGCAACAACTGGAATCCTCGCTGGCCGATCAATTTCATCTGGTGGCGCTCGACCTGCGCGGGCATGGCAACTCGGCTAAGCCCTGGGATTCGGCCAGCTACGCGGACTCGCAAATCTGGGCCGACGACATTGCTGCGGTCATTGCAGCCACGAAGCTCGACAAACCCGTTATCGTCGCCTGGTCGATGGGCGGACATGTCACCATGGACTTCGTCCGGCATCGGTCCGCCGGGCCGCTGGGGG
The DNA here is from genome assembly GCA_030426355.1 of Gammaproteobacteria bacterium. Classification (GTDB taxonomy): domain Bacteria; phylum Pseudomonadota; class Gammaproteobacteria; order Steroidobacterales. Next base: position 283,297 of record JAUHYQ010000002.1, on the reverse strand, counting down.
GCATAATTTTTGTCGGCAGCACCGGCGGCATGCAACCCTTTCCGCCCCCTGATAAAAAAACCGCGGCAGAATTCGCGCGACTCGGGCCGCTATCCATGTCGGGCGATGCCGGCGAACGCCTGGCAGCCGCCCGCAGTTTCGTGGACGGCATGATACAAGCGCCGGTGGCGCAGGAAATCCGCGACCGGGAGGTCGCAGCCGTACTTGCCCTGCCACCCTACGCCCGCACTGCGATGATGACACGCAAGCTCGACAACTCGGATCTGGTCGGCAAGCTGACATTGCCGGTACTTTTTCTGATGGGTGATGCCGAACGCACCGCCACGCCGGAGGGCATTGCCGAACTCATGCAGGGCATGCCTGATGCCCGTCTGGAGATTTACGAGGCCACCGGGCACATGCCTTTTGTTGAGCACCCGATGCGCTTTAACGCCGATCTCGCCCGCTTCGCTCGCAACACAGCAAAGCCCATAGACAGTGCAGTCAACGATTAACCAACGCCTATCCGTGGCGGGGCTTGGCCGCACAATCGTACCATTTTTTCGCTCATTATAATCGTTTTAATTCATTTTACAGGTGGCCCTTCTGGCCGCTAATTTGGCATAACATGCTGTCTACGGAGGAGTACCTGAATGAAAACCCTGAGTTCCTGCCTGTCGCAAAGACAAGCCTCACGCACCACACGCACACTCGCGCTATTTGTCGCAGTTGCAGTCGCCCTGTCACCCATGACGTTGCTGAAAGCAGCACAATCGGACATGCCAAAGTCGAATCAGTTTTGGTGGCCCGACCGAGTCGACCTGACGCCACTGCGTCAGCACTCGGCAGAATCAAACCCGCTGGGCGATGACTTCAACTACGCCACAGAATTTGCCAAGCTGGATATCAACGCCGTCAAGAATGACATCGAAGCGTTGATGAAAGACTCGCAGGACTGGTGGCCGGCCGACTACGGTCACTACGGTCCGTTTTTTATTCGCATGGCCTGGCACAGTGCCGGTGTCTATCGAATAGCGGATGGACGCGGCGGTGCAGCCGGTGGCCAGCAGCGATTCGAACCGCTGAACAGCTGGCCGGATAATGCCAACCTGGACAAAGCGCGGCGCTTGCTGTGGCCCGTCAAACAAAAGTATGGCCGCAGTATTTCCTGGGCCGACCTAATGGTGCTGACCGGCAATGTCGCACTTGAATCGATGGGCTTTAAGACCTTTGGTTTCGCCGGTGGTCGCGAAGATGACTGGGAAGCGGAAACCGTATTTTGGGGCCCGGAGAAAGAATGGCTGGCCGATGAGCGTTACAGCGGCGAGCGCGAACTCGACAACCCGCTTGCCGCCGTGCAAATGGGTCTTATCTACGTGAACCCGGAGGGGCCAAACGGCAACTCGGATCCGCTGGCGGCAGCCAAGGATATTCGCGACACCTTTGGCCGCATGGCCATGAACGACGAAGAAGTCGTGGCACTGATTGCCGGCGGACATACCTTCGGTAAAGCACACGGCGCCAAACCGGCAGACTGCATAGGCCCGGAGCCGGCAGCCGCAGACATCGAGAAGCAAGGTTTCGGCTGGGAAAACAAATGCGGCAGTGGCAAAGGTGCCGACACCATTACCAGCGGTCTGGAAGGTGCGTGGACCGGCAGCCCGACGTTCTGGACCAACCAGTACCTGACCAACCTGTTCACCTACGACTGGGTTCAAACCAAGAGCCCCGCCGGCGCAACGCAGTGGATCCCGGCCAACGGCGCGGCTTCAACGCTGGTGCCGGATGCGTTTGACCCAAACAAGCGACATGCACCGATCATGTTCACGACCGATCTGTCGCTAAAATTTGATCCGGTCTATCGCGAAATAGCCAAGCGCTTTCAGGCCAATCCCGCGGAATTCGATCTCGCGTTTGCCAAAGCCTGGTTCAAGTTGACTCATCGTGACATGGGTCCGCGCACGCGCTACGTCGGTGCGGACGTGCCGGATGAAACCTTGATCTGGCAGGATCCGGTACCCGCCGTAGATCATCCGCTCATTAACGATGCAGACATCGCAAAATTAAAAGCGGAAGTACTTAAGTCCGGCTTGTCCATTCCTGAGCTGGTCAGAACGGCCTGGGCTTCGGCCGCATCCTATCGCGGCACCGACATGCGCGGTGGTGCGAACGGCGCTCGCATCCGACTGGCACCGCAAAAAGACTGGGCCGCCAACAATCCGCAAGAACTTGCAAAGGTGCTGAAGAAACTCGAGGGCATCCAGAGCAATTTCAACCGTGCTCAGGCCGGCGGAAAAAGGGTATCGCTTGCAGACCTGATCGTTTTGGCGGGCGCAGCAGCCGTGGAACAGGCAGCTAAAAACGCCGGCACTCCAGTGCAAGTGCCCTTTACCCCGGGACGCACCGATGCAACTCAGGCACAGACGGACGTTAATTCGTTCGCGGTGCTCGAGCCAAAGGCCGACGGCTTCCGCAATTACTTTGCCGATGGCAACGGGCGTTCACCGGCAGACATGCTGGTCGAGCGCGCGAACCTGCTGACATTGACCGTGCCGGAAATGACGGTTCTGGTTGGCGGTCTGCGCTCGCTGAATGCCAATAGCGGCGGTTCAGCGCACGGCATTCTGACGGAGCAACCGGGCACTCTTAGCAATACTTTCTTTGTCAACTTGCTGGACATGTCCACGCGCTGGGAAAAATCGGCAAAAGCAGAAGGCATTTACCAGGGCTTTGATCGCAATACGGGCAAAGTCAAATGGACGGCGACACCGGTTGACCTGGTATTTGGTTCGCACGCCGAGCTGCGCGCGATTGCCGAAGTGTATGCAGCCAACGACGGCAATAAAAAGTTCATAACCGATTTCGTCAACGCCTGGACAAAGGTCATGACGCTGGATCGCTTTGACTTGATGTAACACGATACAAATTGAGCGTAACATTACGATCGTTGCGCAACAAAAAGGCCCTCGATGCGAGGGCCTTTTTTTATGCTTTGCCGGTGATCCAGCTTTGCCTACTCGTCGGCTTGTTGCTCTGGCTCCAGACGCGATGCATGATCGATTTCATAGGGCGGTGGCTCGCCACCGGGCCCGTTGAGGTAGTGCTCCATCCAGCGCCACAAACGCAGTGAATAGTCATACTGCGCGGCCGACTTTTCATTGCCGTGGCCTTCTTCCGGATAAAACACCAGTCGGACCGGGGTATCGGTGCGCAATTTCACATAGCGGTACATTTCCAGCGACTGACTCGGGCTGACGCGCGGATCCTTGTCTCCCGCCATAATCAGCAACGGTGTTCGCGTTTTGTCGGCATGGTAGATCGGGCTGCGCTTAAGCATCCACAACCAGTCCTCCCACGGCCACGCCAGCGAGTGCGCGTTATACATTTCATACGGTATGTCGCCGGTTCCGAACTTGGAAATCTGGTCGGAAATACCTACAAAAGCAACCGCTGCCGCGTACTCTTCGCTCAGCGCGCTGGCACTCCACATGCTTGCATAGCCACCGTACGAACCGCCGGTAATGCCCACGCGCTTTGCATCAACCAGCCCTTGTTTCACGAGATGTCGTTTGGCATCCACCAGATCGTTGAACTCTTCCTCGGCATAGTCGTGCTGATCGAGCTTGGAGAACGCAACGCCACGCCCGGTGCTACCGCGATAATTAGGGTAGACAACCGCATAGCCATTTGCCGCAAAAACCTGCCCCGGCGCGCTGTACCACGTTAACCAACCGTTGGAATAATTCGACTCGGGCCCGCCATGCGCCACGACAATAAGCGGATTACCGCCGCGCTTACTGGCTGCCGGGGTAATCAGCAACGCTTCCACTTCCAGACCGTCACGTGCTTTGTAGGTGATCACTTCCTGACGCGCCAGTGCCCGGTCGGCCAGCCACGGATTGGAGTCCGTGAGTCGAACCGGATCGGCACCGTCACTCAGCAAATACAATTCGCCCGGATGCTCCGGTGTATCGGCAATGGCCACCGCCTTGTCCTGACCGGGATGGCCGTCCACAAACCGGATAATCGGCCCTCGCTGCGGCGCTTGGCCAATAGGCCTCGGGTCGGTGATATCTGCGGTCGCCCAATCGGTGTAAACGCCGCGGTAACCGATCCACCGGACCTGCGCATCTTCGGCCCACAGCAATTGATGAACGTGCCCGAGATAGTCAGGAACAATTTCACGACGCATACCGCCCGATGATGACACAGCATACAACCGCCCTTCGCGCGGATCGTTCACATTCACGCTGCCCACGTAGGCGACATGGTCCCCATCCGGCGAAAACGCAAACGCACCCAGCTTGCCGATTGACCCCAGCCTGCTCTGCACCGCGCCTTTCATACTGTCGACGACGTAGATATCGCGTGAGGTAAACGAATCATCCACCAACGGCGATGGTGCCAATGCCACGGCGTAGCGCGAACCGTCGGATGACCACGCGAAATCCGACGCGGATCCTGGCAAGTCATGCGCCACGGCATTCAACGACTGCAGATTCAGCATCCAGACCGTTACCGGCAATACCGACTCTTCGTACACCAAGGCCTTGAAACCTTTCTCCGCGAGCTCCTTAACTTTCTCGGGCGGCGCACCGGACGCGGTGAATGCCAGCCGGACACCGTCCGATGCCGGGTAAATCCGGTTGATGTCATTCAGGTGCGTAAAGATTGGCTCGGCTTCACCGCCGGCAAGACTGATCCGATGCAGCGAATTAAAATCCGCCTCAGGGTCTCGTTTCGCCAGAAAATAAACCGCTTGCCCGTCCGCCGACCACGCCAAGTCCGTAATATCGATGTCGCCGGTAACATACGGCCGGGAGTTTCCTTCGAGATCAGTGACGTGTAACTCGTGATAAGGCTTGCCGTCATCGTGCTCGTAAAGCTTGCGGGGCACTTGCAGCAAGTAAGCAACTCGATCCCCCGCCGGACTCATGCGCGCTGCCGTAACACGCTTGAGCGCCGCCACGTCTTCGAGTGTTAGCGACTCCGCCCATACTATTGCCGCGCAAAAAAGCTGCGCAACGAGGAAACTCAAGACAAGCCGCTTTTTCATCGCTGCACCCCACCGTTCTATTGCTTTATTGCTATGGTTTGGCCCGCCGTGCTCCACGCGCGGTGCCGGTCAATAACAGCAGCATGGCCAAACCGAGTATCGCCCAGGGGTACTTGATGCCATACACCAGCGGCGTCAACCCGGCACGTGCCAGCGCACGCAGCCAGTCGTTAGCGGCAATCAAATCCGCATAAGGCGGCGAGGTGCGATAGTACCACTCGACGAAGGCCCGGCCCGGCGCGTTGGTCAGCAGGTAGCGGTCACGGAAGTCGCGCAGCACCTGCACTTCCGGCTGCAGGTAGGAACCATACGCGGCCGTGGCGATGAAGCAGCCCGATCCACCCAGCGAAGCATCGCGCGAGGCTGGGGGTACGGCGACGAACACCGCAGCGACGTCGTTATCGGCAGGCACCCGATCGTCAAACCCGAATTCTGCCGTGAAGCCGTAATCAACTTCGAGGGTGTCACCGGCTTGATACAGGCGGATCCGTAGAAAGGCGCTTTTGGTCTGGCCGCTGTCAAGCGCACCGAGATTGCCTTGCGGCGGAATGAAGCCGCAGCGTGTAACGTCGGTATCGATATTGTTCAGGCTGGACACCTCGGTGCACGCACCGGCAACAAACTCGAAACCGGGTCCTCCGGGACCTGAACTCGACGCATCCAGCGTGACCGCCTGCAAATCCGATGGCCCGTTATTGGTGACCTTGAGTTCGAGCGTGATATCGACAAAGTTCAGTGAACCCAGGTCAACGGTTACCTCGTCCGAAAGCAGTGCTTCCAGCACGAGGTCGGCGCACTCGGGCGCAGCCAGAATCAACTCCGCACTGTCGTTTGCGGCATTCGAGTCCTCGGTGTTACTACCGGGCGCAACTGCAACGGTGGCGGTATTTATCAAACACGATGGCACGCCGGCACCCACCAGCACCGGGATATCCAGGCTCACCGTGTTGTCGGCACCGACCATATCGCTGAATGCTACCGTGCCGACATCCCAGACACCGGTGCCCGGGTCGTAATTCATCGGCGGCGTGCCGTTGACAGTGACACCTGACGGCAGCATGTCGGTCACCACGGCCTCGGCATCGTCGGGGCCCAGGTTTTCCACCGTCAGGGTGTAAGTGGCGAGGTTACCGCCCGAACCCGGAGCGCCCGGCGTCACCGAGGTCACGTTGGCCGTCTTACTCAATGACAGATCGGCCATCGCCGGCACGCCGTTACCCGAGAGCGTGATTTCCGTCTGGCCGCCCGGGGTGAAATCCAGAATGACCGAGTCGCTGTAGCTGCCGACCGCGGTGGGCATGAACGCCACATTGAAGGTGCAGGTGTTGCCACCCGCGACACCGTTGGCTTCGCAGTTATTCGGGTCAGTCAGCATGAAGGGCGCAGCGGGTGCATCGAACACCGTGATGCCGACCGGATTCGGGCTGTCGTTACGCACGGTGAAAGTTTGCGGGTCAGTATCGCCCGGCTTGGCTGGCAGAAAATCGATGTTGCGATCGAAATTCGGGAAGCGCGAATCCTCGATCTCGATCTCCAGCGCATTTACGAACACCACGGCGGTGTCGCTGTCGTTGCCGGCATCGTCGTCTTCCTCGGGCCCGCCGTCGATAGTGGCCGTCGCCTCGGTGCGGTCGAGTGCCGTCATCGGCGAAGTCACGTTGACCGTTATGGTGCCGCCTGCGCCGTTGGCGAGATCACCGATGGCGCAGGTAACCGTCGCACCGAAGGTGCTGTCGGCTGTGCAGTTCGCGCCGGGCGGTGTAACACTGTCGAAAATGATATCGGCCGGCGTGGCAATGACCACCTCAACTGCCGTCGCGTCTTCCGGGCCATTGTTGATGTACTCGACGGTATAACTGTAGTCGGTATCGATCAGCACCGACGGCGGGCCGCTGATGCTGACGCCGAGATCAGCAATGATCTGCGGGTCGTTGATGATGCGAAAGGCCGTAACACCGTTATTGAACGAGAGCGCTCCGGTCCACGGATAATCGGTGGAGGACCCCAGATAGCGCCGCACAAAAAAATCGTTAGCGTCACCTAAATCGCCGTATACATTAACCTGTGTGCAGGTGTTGTCGGCCTGATAGGCGGCGGTCGGGTTGGAGATGCGGATGAACAGCGTGCCTCCAGGGAAGCTGTAGGGCTGTTCGACGGTGTACTCGATTTCGTAGTCGCCGATGACCGTGTTCCCGGAGCTCATCGGGGTCTGCGTATTGCTGACAATATGCGTAAACGGTGCGGCCGGATCGCTGTAGTTATTGCTGACCGGATCCATACCAACGGCCATCGCAATGTCCACTGCCGGCGGCACTTCGTTTACGGCGCCCAGATCAAAAGCCAGAATATCCCCGACTGCGAGGTCAAAAGCCGGGAGGTTGCGATAAACAAGCGCACCGTAAGGGCCCCACGGCCGCGTCTTTCCCGGGTTACCCGGGTCAAACGGGTCAAGCAGCGAGCCAAATCCGAAAAATGTGCAATAGCCGACCTGAGGGGATGCCGGTGCCACCGTGAGGTCGGCGCGGGCTGGCAGCGAAAACACCCAGAAACTACTTAACGCGACAACTACCAATACAGGGATTTTCAACCGACGCAACCGCATGAGACGCTTCTCCAGAATTTGCATAATTATTGTGTGGCGTCCCTGCCTGCTTCCGCGCAAATAGTCGCGCGCAGCAAGCTCTAATCTAAGCGATAAATATTGCGCCGCACAAGCGGCTGGCCCCGGTGCCGGTGGTTTGCCCGCGGGCTATTCAGGCAATGCGAAGGCCGTCACCCAGTCACCCGGGTCCTGATCAACAAACGGATGTCCACCGGAAACAACCACAACGTATTGTTTTCCCTGTATTTGGTAGGTCATGGGATGGGCGAAACTGCTCTTCGGCAGGCGCACGCGCCACAGCTCCTCGCCGTCATCCAGTGAAAAGGCCCGGAAGCCGTTGTCGGCAGTTGCCCCGATGAAAATCACGCCGCCGGCCGTGACAATCCCGCCGCTAAAACTCGGTGCACCCCACTTGATCGGCAAACCCAGCGGCAAAAACTTGCTGAGATCTCCCAGTGTTACTTCCCACCTGATTTCACCCTGTTGCAGATCGACTGCCACCAGCTTGGCATACGGGGGCGCATTACACGGGGTCATTCGCGGCGACATGGCAGGCCCCTGCAACAGGTGGTAGGGAGTACCCAGCAAGGGTGCTGCCAAATTCATATTATTCGCACCCGCGTCTGCCGGCCCGTCAACGACCTCCTCATTGGGGATCAGTTGCACAAAATGCTGCAGATTCAGCACGCTGGTCACCAAAGTATTGGTGGGCTCGTGTATCGCGGCTGAGCCCCAGTTAATGCCCCCGGCAGTTGATGGCACTACCAGCGTTCCTTCAAGACTCGGCGGCGTAAAAATCGGACCGATGCGCGCGTCAGCATACTTGTCCGCACAACTGCCAAAGTTCAGCCAGAACTCGTCATCCCAGCTAAAGTCATGCGGCACCAGCGGAGGCGGTTTGACCGGAAAGGGCTGCGTCGGCGAAAGCTGCTCGCCGGGAACACCGTCGGTCGGCACCGGGCGCTCTTCGATTGCAAAAAAGGGCTCGCCGGTTTCGCGGTGAAAAATGTACAGCATGCCGGTCTTGGTACCCTGCACCACTGCCGGAAATGGCTTGCCGTCTTTGACCAAATCCACCAGCACGGGTTGTGCGGCGTTGTCGTAATCCCAGACGTCGTGATGCACGGTCTGAAAATGCCAGACGTATTCGCCGGTCGAGGCCCGCAGAGCAACAATTGAATCGGCGTAGTCGTTATTACCCGGCCGCGTGCCACCGTAAAAATCCGGCGACGGCCCCGAGGTCGGCAGAAAAACCAGATCACGCTCGGCATCCACGCTGAGCATGCCCCACGCCTGCGCCCCGCCCGTCTCTCGAGCGGCATCCGGATTCCAGTTTTTGTACTGAGGGTCTGCTGCGGAACGCGGCACCGGATCCCACTCCCAGACCAAGTCGCCCGTGCGCACTGAAAAAGCGCGGGTAGTGCCGGCGGGTGCATTCCAGCGATGATTATCGCGCACGGAACTGGTGGTAATCATCAGATCGCCGGCAATGACCGGTGGATTGTAAAACCGGACCTCGTGCCGCCACGTTGGCTGCTTCTGCATATACAGCGGCTCCACGTTCGCAATGCCACCGTTACCGAACCCTTCGCACAATTCCCCGGTCACCGCATCCAGCGCAATCAAACGCAAATCATTGGTGGCCGCCAAAATACGATTGACGCAGGCCGCGTCGTCGTCACGGGCCAATTCATCGCGCCAGAAAGACACGCCCCGGCATTTGATAAATTGCGGACTTTTCAGCCCATCCGGATCGGCATCGCTGCCGTAACCGCCCGGACCCAATTTCGCATCAAACTCCCAGCGTTTTTTGCCGGTCGTCGGATCCAATGCCAGGATTTCATTAAACGGCGTGCACAACACCAGTGACTGCCCGGCTGCTGGCGGAGTGAGTATGGGATTGGCCTGGAAACCGGCCATGATGCCGGCCTCGACACCGTGTTTGGCCAGTGCACCCGTCTGAATTTGCCAGGCTATCTCTAGGTCATCCACGTTATCCTGATTGATCTGATTAAGTTCGCTGTAGCGGGTGCCCGAAGGGCTGCCACCCCACACCGGCCAGTCCTGCGCCTGTAAAGCAAATGGCAACAAACAAAGCAGCAGCAATTTTTTATACACATGACTCTCCGGCCCGGACTATGCAGGCGATTATAGAGCCTATGGTTTAATGCGCGCACACCGTCGCACTTGATATGGCCTGAGATTCTGAAAGAATCGGCGACATGCACACAAAAAGGATCGCGGTGACTGCAGCGTCCGGCCTTCTTGGCCGGGCCGTCCTTGCCGAGCTTATTGCCTTAACCGGCGGCAAAAACCTGGTAGCGGTGGTTCGAAACCCGGAGACTTTCAACGACGCAAAAGTTGCTGTTAGACCGGGAGACTATGACAACGAGACGGAAATGGCAGCCGCGCTGACCGGTGTGGATACGTTGCTTATGATTTCGGCACCGATCGTTCCGAACACCGACCGCCTCGCCCAACATACCCGGGCTATCCATGCGGCTCGCGCAGCCGGAGTCCGAAAAATTGTTTATACCAGCGTAATTGGCGCCGACGCCGATCACCGGATGTTGTACTGGCCAACCCAACAAGTGGGCCGTGCCACGGAGGCGCTTATAAAGAACTCGGGCATGACCTGGGTTATCGCGCGTAACGGTCTGTATGTGGATCTTGATCTCGCGCATATTCGGCGCGCTGCTGACGGCGACGGAATTTACCGCACCAATGCCGGCAGCGGACGCTGTGGCTACATATCGGTAGCGGAACTGGGCATCGCACTTGCTGCGCTCGTATGCGGCGATCAGTTTGCCAACGAAACCGTCAATTTGATATCCGAAAACCTGACCCAGGCTGAACTGGTCAGCATTGCAAATGACGTGTTCGGCACCCATGTCGTGTACCAGAATATTTCCATTGAACAATGCCTGGAAAAATTTCATGCCATGCCGGACTACGTAAAACGGGGTGAAGACGTCATAACCATGCTGGTCGGATGCTTTGAGTGCATCGCACACGGGTTGTTCGAGGTTAGCCCGGATTTTGCATACGTCACCGGCCGGCCTGCAAAATCCATTCGTGAACAATTGGCAGCCATTCGCGACAAGCGTCCGCACTGAGGGCCTATTGGAATAGCAACAGAACCCCTACTAATAACGGCTGGTGCAACATGTAAATGAGCAAACTGTGTCGGCCCATACCCGCCAATGCTGATTCAACGCCGGAAACTTTGCCTGTCGGCGATTTTCTGGCCCAGGCGAGCACCCGCGGTGCCGCATACAGGCCAATCAATACCAGACCGAACCAGGGCAACAACGGCACATAGTCGTTGGTTAATGGCTTGAAGGTCATCAAACCGATCCAGCGCCAGCCCGGATTATCGAACCAACTGAATTCTGCCAGGTTGCCCAGGATCAAAAAAACCGCGCCCACGACGAGGTTCAGTTTGCCGGCATTCACAAACAGCAACCCCAGCAAATTGGCGAGCGCTATAAAATGAATCACACCAAAAAAAACAAAACGATCGCCCACCATCCACAACGTTGCTGCACTAATCAACAACGCACAGCCGATCAGCACGCCAAAACGCTTTAGCACGCGCACCGGATCGATGCCCTCACGATTGGCAAGCCACAAGCTGACGCCAACCAGAAACAGAAAACTGGAAAGAATCACCGTGCGCGCATGCAACCAGAACGGGTCGTTATAAAAGTCGGAGTCGGTGAAACCCAGGAAACTCAGATCAAAAAAGAAGTGAAATAACACCATTGCAATGATCGCACCGCCACGCAATGCATCTATGCGGTTGAGCCTTCGTGACGTGGCTGTAGACATACGTTCGACTTTGGTAATTAAAAGCAGGCCAGCAGCAGAGGCTAGTCGGCAGGCCTCCAACCAGGATAGAACGGTGTATAGGGGTCAGACTTGGGGTCGGCTGGTATGTAACCTGTGCAGCGCGGAATGCGCGCATCGGTTCGGACTGCATAATTCAGCTTGCTGGGCGCAGCCCACGGGGGTGGGAATCGCATGCCAATGGCCGCCGATGTGCATGCGACAACCTGCGCCATGACGAAAATCAGGTAATTCTCGTATAACGTCAGATAGGTCAGCAACAACGCAAGGTTGGGTATGTGACAGCAGGTGGCCTTGATGACCTGCGTCATCGGCGTGTCATGCTCGGGCGCGATGTAATGATCCCAGTATATGTTGTGCCAGTTTGGCTGGTACGCCGCGAGCACCAGAAAAGCCACCACTGACGCGCCCCATGCAGGCATGGGCAGGTGCCCTGCTGCAACCCAGACCGACAGAAAAAGCTGTCCGGAGCTTGACCCCCATAGCATTCCAAACAACGCCGAAACAAACACGTTTTTTTGCCTCTCGAATACCGGCGTGAAGTAGCTCCAGACCCCGGCATACGCGACCAGGATGAACGCGCCTACGCCCAAGGTAAAAATCACCCAGTTCGGATTGGCCAGCTGCTCCGCCGTGAACACCGGGCTGCTGACGATAAGCTCCATCGCCCCACTCAGGTAGGACAAGGTATAGCAGGCACAAAAATACATCCCGCCGCGCATCCAGGCGAGCCTGGGGTAATAGATATCCCACGGATGGTTGCGGTAGCGAGTGTTATAAATGACTGCGATTGTCAGGCCGGCCAGCGCGATCAGTCCGACAAAAATCTCCAGCATCAACCGGTACCTCGCGTACGTGTTTTGCCCGGTCTGGCGTTCTTCTCGATAAATTCGACAATCATGCCGGCAACGTCTCTGCCTGTTGCCGTCTCTATACCCTCCAAACCGGGTGAGGAATTCACCTCCATCACAACGGGCCCGTGATTCGAGCGCAACAAATCAACACCAGCAACATTCAGGCCGAGTATTTTCGAAGCACGCACCGCCGTGGAACGTTCTTCAGGCGTTAGCTTTACCAGTTCAGCGGAGCCGCCGCGGTGGAGATTAGACCGAAACTCGCCCTCTCGGCCCTGACGCTTCATCGCTGCCACGACCTTGCCGCCAATAACAAAACAACGGATATCGGCACCACCCGCCTCTTTAACGAATTCCTGCACCAGAAAGTTAGCGTTCAGCCCGCGGAACGCCTCAATCACGCTTTCCGCTGCCTGGCGCGTTTCCGCCAGCACCACGCCGACACCTTGCGTACCCTCGAGTAACTTGATGACGACCGGGGCACCGTTTACCAGCTCCAGCAAGTCGGCTGTATCACCCGGAGAATTGGCGTAGCCCGTCACCGGCAGGCCGATTCCCTTGCGCGCCAGCAACTGCAGCGCGCGCAGCTTGTCGCGAGAACGCGTAATGGCCACCGACTCATTCACCGAATACACACCCATCATCTCAAACTGCCGAACCACGGCGGCTCCGTAAAAGGTAACGGAAGCACCAATACGCGGAATAATGGCGTCAAAACCCGACAACACAATGCCGTTGTAATGCACGCTGGGGTTATGTGACGCGATGTTCATGTAACAACGCTTATGATTAATAACTTGCGCTTCATGGCCCTTTTTAACGCATGCCTCCACCAGTCGCTTGGTAGAGTAAAGGCTCTTACTCGTCGACAGAATACCGATCTTCATAATGACTCCTCAAAATCTACAGGCCGTGTCGGCAGAATTTCCGTTTGAAATTCTTCCACCGTGTCACTGGCCAGGGCGACGCTGTCGAATCGTGCTATGTGCACCAATGCATCTCCCTCATGTGCTAAAGGCAAGTTTGACTTGCCAATAATGATCCCCGCGTGTGGTGCGGCAACCGTGTGTTCTGTTTCTCCAAACGGATCGCTGATAACCACCAGCGGCTGATCTTTGGAGACGCGCTGCCCCAGCTTGGATTTTGACCGGACAATGCCGCTGACGCTTGCCCGCACCCAACTGCTGGATTTGGCCAGTAGCGGCTCTATTGGGCTTTTTCCGGTTTTCTTTGCAGGCAGCATACCGAGTTCGCGCATTACATTCATTACGCCCCGAAGACCGCCGCGAATTCCCACTTCATCGAAACGCAGCGCTTCGCCCGCCTCATACAGCAGTGTGGGGATGCCTTGCGCTGCCGCATGCCCGCGCAGAGAGCCATCGCGAACAGCGGCATTTATAAGCACAGGTACATTAAATGCTCGCGCAAGCCTGAGTGTCTCAGGGTCATCCAGGCAACCTCGAATTTGCGGCAAATTCGAACGATGCAGTGCGCCTGTATGGATATCGATACCGTAATCAGCCTGCGCGACTATCTGCACAGAAAACGTATGCGCCAGTCGCGCCGCCACCGAGCCTTTTGCGCTACCCGGAAAGGAACGATTGAGGTCGCGCCTGTCGGGAAGGTAGCGGGACTGATCGAGAAACCCATGCACGTTGACAATGGGCACCGCGATTAAACAGCCCCTGAGTCGCGCCAATACCTTTTGCCTTAACAAACGCCGAATGATTTCCACGCCATTCAACTCATCGCCGTGAATGGCTGCAGATACAAACAGTGTTGGCCCGCGCCGCCGCCCATTAACAACCTGTACCGGCATATTGAGCGATGCATGGGTATACAGATCGGCCACGGGCAGATCGATACAAACTCTTTCTCCTGGTCGCACCTCAACACCACCGATTTCGATGGCCTTCTGCCCGGGTGCACTCGTGTTTGTGATCGGTTGTTCTTGCATGGCTATTTTGCGCTGCCCTTTTTGGTGATGGGCCGGGAAACTTTAGACGCAAGGAATGACCGTCCGGGGTCAACGATAAATCTACCCCGCATCGCAGTTCGGCCCAGCAACATGCGAAACAGCATGTCATCGCGATCAGTCAGTGTGACCTCGGCCTGCAGCCTTTGCCCGGCAAGCACCAGTGCAGTCGCTATAACAACCCGTTCCGTCTGGTGTCCGCCCGAATCGCGCACCATGCGACGATCCGCGACCGGCGCGTTGCAATACACTTCTAATTCGGTGGAATCCTGGCGAGGATGCATACCAAACCTCACCCACTCGGCACCGTCTTCACCCGCATAGGTTTCCACGCTAAACGCGTGTAAGGCAGACGTTCTCGCACCCGTATCTATTTTGGCCTTGATTCGCTGAATACCGAGGTCGGGCAGTTCTACCCACTCCCGCCAGCCGATGGTCTGCGACGACATTATGTTCGCACCTTGCTTATGAATTCCCGGCGCGTCCGCAGCGCCCCACAACATTCAGGGCACTTTAACACCCACAGGCACGATCAGGGAGGCATCGCCAACACGAATGCGCACGGTTTCAACGCCATAGGCCGCTGCAATATTGTCATCGTTCAGAACATCAGCCGGCCGACCCGCCGCCATAATACGCCCCTCATGCAACAGACATACGCGATCACAAAACTGTGCGGCGAGGGGCAGATCGTGCACAACCACCAGTGTCCCGACACCCTGCCGGGTAAGCCCGTGCAGCAGTTTCATCACGGTAAGCTGGTGGCGCGGATCCAGCGCCGCCGTGGGTTCATCCGCCAGCAAATAGGGCGCCTGCACAGCGATGGCTCGTGCCAGCAGAACTCTGGCGCGCTCCCCCGCCGACAGTGTGCGCACGGAACGCCCTTTGAACGCGGTGATGTCCATGTCGTGCATCACATGCTCGACGATCTGCCAGTCTGCCTTACTGCGCTTACCAAAAGGGCCCAGATGCGGCTCGCGCCCCAATGCGACTGTCGCTTCAACACTGAGCGGCCAATGCACCGTGTGATCCTGGGGCAAATAGGCAACAAGACGAGCCAGCTCACGCCGACCGTATGCATCACGGTCGAGCTCATCGATGGTGATCTGCCCGCCGTCACCCTTTTGCAAACCCAGCATGGCGCGAATCAAGGTGCTCTTGCCCGAGCCGTTGGGGCCGATCAGGCCCAGCAACTCTCCTCTGCGCAGTTCCAGTTCGGCGTTCAATAATATGGGCTGACCACTCAGGCTCACCGACAAGTTTGTTACCGCAATACTCATCGCATCATGCGCCGGGTTTTCACGACCAGAAACAGAAAAAACGGCGCACCCACTAACGATGTGAGAACCCCCAATTTTAACTCCTGGCCGCTGGAAAATGTGCGCACGAGGATGTCAGCGAACGTTACCAATATCGCCCCCGCAAAGGCACTGGGCCAGAGTATGCGCGCCGGATCGTTGCCCAGAAAAGGCCGCACCATGTGCGGCGCCACCAGTCCGACAAAACCAATAGTGCCGCACACTGCAACACTTGCTCCCACTGCCATCGAACTCCCCAATACGATAAGACCGCGCAACTTTCGCTGACTCACTCCCATACTCTCGGCCACGGCCTCACCGAGGCTCAACACCCTGAGTCCGCCTGCGCTGGCGTACATCAGCAAAAGACCGGTCACAATGAAAGGCGCGGATAAAGCAATGTCCGTGAAACTGCGGTTGGCCAGACTGCCCAACAGCCATAGCACCATGTCATTAAGTGCAAAGGGGTTGCTCGAAAAATTTATCACCAGTGATGTGAACGCCACCGCCAGGCTGCTTACACCAATACCGACCAGAATCAAGGTCAGCGCGCTGCTGTCACGCATGGCTACAACGAACAGGATCAGCGTCGATACCGATGCCGTTGCCATCGCCATCAACGGCACCGCTAATGCAAAATCGGGGGCAAGTCCGAAATGCAGTGTTGCCACCGCGCCCAGTCCCGCACTGGCAGAAATACCAATGATGCCGGGGTCGGCCAACGGGTTGCGGAACAAGCCCTGTAACGCTGCTCCGGACATCCCCAACGCGCCGCCGGCGAGCACACCCATCAGGGTGCGCGGCAATCGAATTTCGGACACGATCATTTGCGTCGATTCCGGGCCGACCCCAAACAATGCTTCCATCACGGCAGTTGCATCCAGGGCGACGAAACCAATAAGCAGCGACGCCAGGCCAACAGCGACAGTCAACCCAAACAGGCACACCACCACCGCCGATGTACGCGCAAAACTTTCAGGATTACCCCACATCACTCAGCTTCCGGTTAGCGCAATCCGCCGGCCCGGAGTTGCTCCGGACTGAGTTTCTGCGCCTGATCGACTTCATTAATCAGCATTTCAACGGCATCCACGAAATACCATGCCGTACAGGAAAGCTTATTGGACGGCACCAGAATAACGGGCCGGTCTTCCAGCAAGCGCTGCATAACGCTGTGTCTTGCGATGTTCCAATTGTCAGTCTGCGCGCTGTTGAGTTCGAAAAAACTGGCAACGAACAGATCCGGCGGGTTCACCACCAGATCCTCCAGTTGCATCTGCTGCCATCCGCTGTAACCCCTTTCCGCCACAGCGTTGACAAGGCCGGCACGAGTAATGATTTCGTCGATCAGGGTTCCCGCCCCGCTGGTCGTCCCGCTGGGCGTAATGTACATGCCCCTAAGAGGTGGCATCCCGACCCGCCGATCAACGCGCGTCTCGATATCCTGCAGGCGCTGGAACATTTCAGCGACTATTTTTTCAGCCTGCGATTCACGGCCCAGGATCCCGCCCACGTGTCGCAGGTTAGCGGCAATAACATCGGGCGTTGTACCAAACTGCACTTGCACGAACTTTGCCCCCAGACGCTCGGGCAAACCCCGATTGTGGGCTGACCAGCCCCACGACGTGACGACATAGTCAGGCTGAAGCGCCGCCAATTCCTCAGCGCCGGCAGCCAGTTTACGAATACCGCCAGCCTGCGCGGCCATGTGCGAAAACGGCGCCTCGGCATCGGGAGATACTGCAAGTATTTGTGAACGGTCTGCCAGCGCCAGCAAATATTGATCGGCACAAAAATCTGTCGAAACGGCAGTCGGCACAGCGGCAGCGGGGCCGGTGGCAACCATGCAAAACACCAACAGCCATGGCAGCAGTGGCCTTACCTTGCGCTGCAGGCCTAACCGCCGCATACAACATCAGTTGCGCAAATCAGGCTTTTAAGGGATCGCATCCGTCAACTCCGCACAGTTCTGTAAACAAAGCATTGGGGTCGCGAGTGCAAAAGCAGCATTGCCGAGGTTAGTACAAAGCAATTAATTCGTACTTAACGACCCAATAACAATGCCGTCGCTACGGATAATCCGCTCAACCGATATAGCCCCGTATCAGCGATGGACGACTTGATGGCAGGTTTCCTGACTTACGGCGTGAAATTCCGCGTCGGCCTTCCCAGAGATAACTCCAGTGGTCTAGAGACGCAAAACGTACCGATTACAGTTGCGGGTACAGTCGCGGAGTCGGGATTTCACACCCTCACCGCGTTCCCTTTTAACCCCCTGACGGGAGCGCCATCGAGCTGGGAAGTTACGCGCATGGATGGGTGTTTGCAAGTCGGTACGGCAAGCAATATTGCGCAATAGCAAGATAGACATGGCCGACCAATATTTCACAAAAACTGTCGGACAAGTCCTATAGCCTTTTGTTTTTAATACTTATTATTTAAGGGCATGATCAGTCCGCCTGTTGTCGTGCTTTACAAGAGCAGCATTCCACAGCAAATTGATCATCGAGGAAACCGCTGTATCACAACTGACCAAAAGTACCAGAAGAGGTCATTATCATGTTAAGCATATTTCGCCGCACATTTCTGGCCGGGCTTGTTCTATCCGGACTGATTGCATCCACCGCGCACGCCACCGTTATTCAGTTCGTTCTGGGCAGTCACCCGGACGGCCAAGTCAGCCCGCCGGATTACGGGCTGCGACTCGACGGCCTTTACACTCTCAATTCAAACGATGAGTGGACTTTTGACTTCGACCACGCCTCCAGCAACATGCAAATGACGCTGGATACTGTTGCCGCAACCGTTCACATATACGGCACGTCATACGGCGGTCTGGATACTGGCGCAGGCTACGACGCCAATCTGCAAGGGCTGTGGGAAATCGATTTTACCTACACTGCAAATGTGGCCGTGGACGATGGCACTCCACCATTGCTGGATGTGGTCGTTGATCCGGAGGCTCCGTTGTCGAACAACGGCACACTCAAAGCGCTGTTTACCGCCAATGACGGCAGCATTTTTGTGACTAATGGCGATGTGATTAGTCTCGAACAGGAAATGGAGTTCTACTTCAACAACATTGACAATCATAGGCTCAACTGTGGCGTGGATAATTGCGGACCGGATGGCTACGTGGGATGGGGCTGGCTAAATCACAGCGACAGCAGCCACATCGAAGCCAGTGACTGGCTCTTCACGGCAACCGTGGTGCCGGTGCCTGCTGCGGTATGGCTGTTTGGCTCAGCGATGGGTTTGTTGGGGTTCTTCGGGCGCCGAAGTTAAACGAAAACTACTT
This sequence comes from Gammaproteobacteria bacterium, assembly GCA_030426355.1. Lineage (GTDB taxonomy): Bacteria > Pseudomonadota > Gammaproteobacteria > Steroidobacterales. The sequence continues at coordinate 264,386 of JAUHYQ010000002.1, read as the reverse complement.
TCGATCAGCCCTGTACAGGGAATAACCAAATACTCCAAGCAGGCCATTTAGCAATCCGATCATGATGAATGGCGCGTCGGGGGAGAACGCGTCATATAAACGGCCGCCAACCACGGTCACAAATAAAATACCGCCGGCACCGAACATCGAGAAAGTTCCGACCACGGCGCCGCGAAGTTCGCGGGGCGATTCCTGGCCCAGCAGCGTTTGGCTTGCCAGAGTAACGCTGATCTGGCCTATGCCCAACACGACGCTGGCCGGGTACATCCATCCACCCAATGGGTCGGCGATGAGACCCATACCACAATAGCCAATTAAGGCAAGCAACAGGGCGATGACCATCACCAGGGTGCGATCCAGCCGATCATTAAGCCAGCCCATCACGGGAGCCCACAGTAGCGCCGCGGTCATCACCAGGGCAAACATGCCTCCTGCCATTTTCGCCGCATCTTCTGCCGACAACCCGGACTCAATACCTGCCTGGGTTAACCAAAGAGAATAAAAAGTACCCACGACAACCAGATCCGCGCGACCAACAAAAGCGCAGGCGTACGAAAGCAAAACACGCCGATTGCTGCGCGCCGCTCTTATACCTTTCGCAATAAGTTGCCTGGCCGAGGTCTGCGCAGGTGCGTGCGACGGTCTACCGCCAACAAGCCCGATACGCGCAATAAGCGCCGTAAAAATACAAAAGGCGGTCATTGTCAGCATGGTCATCAGGCTGGCATCGGTATCGCTGTACCCTGCTTGCACATACATGTCGGGAAAGCGTGTAAACAATACCCCGATCATCACTGCGCCCAGGCCGATTGCTATGCCCGCGAAGCCCACCAGCTTGCCGCGCGACTCTTCGGCAGGATAGTCCACCTGTATGGCCGAAACCATTACTCCGACCCCGGCGATGCCGATGGTGATAAACAGGCGCACGGCGATGAGCTCGGCGACACTGCCGGCCATACCCAACACAACGTAGCCGGCGGCAAGAATCAGCAACCCGGTGATTAGAATGGCGCGGCGACCAAACCGGTCGGACCAGGCGCCGAATATGCCGCTCATCACGATCAACACAAACTCACCGTAGAACACCAGGTCGCCGGCCACGCGCCCCTGCTCGCTCATGGGCAAACCGACGTTGACGTTCAGGATGTACGGCATGATCACGCTGACGAAACTTGTCAGAGCAACGCCCGCGAATGCGATATACAGATAAGTGAGGACGTTGCCCGCACGTACCCCCGGCGCCAACCTTATCGGGCCAAAACACGCCGTGCCGGGCACCGGCGCGTCATGCATACAGGAGTATGATCTTGCGGAAAACGTTAATTCTAATGATCACCGTGGCGAACTGGCTGATTCTTCGCCGAGGGCATCGCGCAATATTCTTGCCCAGCGACGCACGATTCGGTCCATTTCTACCCGGTTGGTTACGCTGTTGGTAACACGCGGCTGCGAATCCTCACGCGCCCTGCGACGATCAATAACCCGGCCAATCACTGCCTCGGTCGTTGAATCCACCAGATCCATCTTCAATGTCATACGCCCTGCTGAAGTTGTGAACGTTCGGGTGCGCCCGGGTGTACTGATGTCCGGCGCGAATACATCCAAATCAACAATCTCCGGCCGCAATAACAATACGTCATCTCCGGCCACATCAACGATTTCGAAGGCACCCTCGCTCTGCAATTCTTCTGCAAATACTTCATTGAATCGCTCAGCCACATCCGCCCGGATTCTTTCCATGTCTTCTTTGCTGACACGATCAGTCGAACGGCGATCGCGGTTCTGGTCTCGTTGCCAGTTCTTGCGGAACGAGACCTGGCACTCTGCAAGCATAATCTTGCTATAGCCCGTCAGGGTCGCCTCCGGCTGCCAATAAACTGCGTCTAGCTTCTTGCTTTCAGCGCGCATCAGGCCATCGGCTGTGGCATCCGGATACTTATCCTTGCTATAGCCCGAATTGACCAGCAAAACACAACCCGCAAGGGACAAAATAAAAAGGCGATTCATCATGGCTCTCCCATCATATTGCACGCGGCACATGATTACGACCGGCAAAACAGCCGCTTAGTTCAGCGGAAAAATTCTACCCCAATCGGAACCAAAATCTACCACTGCCATGCAGACGCGGCAGACGGGATTGCGTATCCTTGCGACAGCGGCACCCTCAGGATGACACTCGGAAATGCAGAAATACTCACAGGATACCCACCAGAAAGCTCTGGCCATTAATCTGGACGACCGCATATACGGCACCATAGCGGAGATCGGCGCTGCTCAGGAAGTCGCGCGCTGGTACTTCCGTGTGGGCGGTGCGGCAGGCAGCGTTGCCAAAACCATGTCGGCTTACGACATGCTGGTTAGCGATGAAATTTACGGCAAATCGTCTCGCTACGTATCGCGCGAACGTGTCGAGGCGATGCTGGATAAAGAATATTCCCTGCTCATACGCCGTCTGAGCGAAACACGCGGCAGTGATACGCGCTTCTTTGCTTTCTGCAACACGGTTGCCGCACGCAATTACTCAGGAACCAACGAGTGTCATGGCTGGGTCGGCTTGCGTTTTCAGACCGAACCGGGTGGGCAACCCAACACCATTATTCTGCACATCAATATGATGGACGACAACGCTCTGGCACAACAGGAAGCTGTCGGGGTACTGGGCGTCAATCTTATTTACGCCGCCTTTATAGCGCCCGAAGGACCCGTGCAGGGTCTGGACGGACTGGGCGATAACCTTAACGAAGGCCGACTTGAAGTTGACGTTGCCGATCTGAACGGCCCCGCCTTCGAAGATGTAGACCCGGCAAAAATCGGCATGGCGATGATCCGCAACCATCTGGCAGAAGCCGTGCTGTTCGGCAGAGATGGCAAACAGGTACCGCCCAATGCTGTTGCCCGAAAGCGGGCCATGATTATCAAACGAACATCGACCCGATACTCGTCGGTGATCGATTCGGCAACCTTCGCCACCGCTGAAGCCTCGCTGCAAAAAGAGGTGCCCGATCTCGAAAAGCCGCCGCTTAAAGTTACAGAGTTCAGCATCAGCAGCGTCCATGCAACCATGGGCAGCGACGAAGACAAAAACCTAAGGCACCTGCGTGAACTTATTTCCCAAGAGGAATGGGTAATGGTTACCCGCCTTCGGCAAAGCTACAAACTCACCGACTACCTGAGGCGCTACTCGCGTTTTCCTATCCGCTTTGTGATGGGCGTTTCAACTTTTGCGATGTTGCTGTCCGAACAGTTCTACGTGGATTCTTCCGGCGGCCTGCTGGAAGCAACCGGCCGCCTCTATGGCGACACGGTTCGTGTCTATGTGCAGCCCATGTCAATTATGGACTTTCGCTCGCATCTCGACTCGGTAGGGCTGGCGCCAGATTGGGTGTCGGTCCCGGAGAATTGCGAGAGCGTAAACCTGCACAACATCGAATTCAGCGGCCCGACCCGACTGCTGCATCTCTATCTGATAGAGTCGGGGTGGGTTGAACAACTTAAACCAAGCTAGCTTGGTTTTGCCGGAGCAAATCGTGATGCCTGAAACAGCAAACCAAAGCCTGAGCCGCCGCCAGTTCATAGCCGGCACCACCGGCGTCGTTGCTGCCACTGTCGCCGGTGGCTGCTCCAATCCCGATGCTCAAACCGATGAACGCCCGGCAGGGGTTCCGGTTAGCCCTTTTGGGCGCGACTCCACGGCCATGGAAGTTACCGAGGGCCTCGACCTGCGCGGCAAGACCGCCTTTATTACCGGCTGTAACTCGGGCCTGGGGCTCGAAACCATGCGTGTGCTAACGCAACGCGGTGTGCACGTTATCGGCGCAGCCCGCACCCTGGAAAAAGCAGAAACTGCTTGCGCCGCCATGACGGGAACCGCTACACCCGTGGCTTGCGAACTCAGTGAATTGCAATCCGTAGCCGACTGCGGGCGCGCCGTGCGCGCCATGGGCATGCCCCTGGACATTGTGATTCTTAATGCCGGCATCATGTCACTGCCGGAACTCGAGCAGGTCAATGGCATCGAGCGACAATTTTTTGTGAATCACATCGGTCACTTCACATTAGCGAGCTATCTGACGGATCAGGCAATTGCAGCCGAACAGGGGCGCTTCGTGATACTGAGCAGCAGCGGCCATTCGGCCGCACCGGATGCCGGCATCGAGTTCGACAACTTGTCAGGCGAACGCGATTACCGTCCGATGAAAATGTACGGGCAATCGAAACTCGCTAATGGCCTGTTTACCCGCGAACTGGCAAGACGCCTGAGCGGCACCAACGCAACCGCCAATTGCGTGCACCCGGGTGTTATTAACACTAATCTCGGACGCCATTTTCCCAAGTGGCAGCTGGTTGCCGCTGAATTGATAGGCTGGACTTTTATGAAATCACTCGAAGCCGGGGCGGCAACCCAGACATACGTTGCGACAGCACCTGTACTGGCTGGATACAGCGGCTATTACTTTGCGGACTGCAATCCCGTCATGCCCGACCCGCGCATGCTCGACGATGCGCAGGCAGCACAATTGTGGACGGTATCCGAGGAAATCGCCGGCGAATTCCTGCACGCATAACCGCACTAATACATGCAGGCTTCTTCAATAGCCTGCACGGTTGCTTCGCCGTACACCTGCACCACCATATGACGGTCGGGGTCAAGTTCCACCATCATGTTCGACATGTGTATGCGACGCTGACGACGCTGTTCAGCCTCGGCCGCAGCAACTGGTCTGGCTGCCACAACGAGCTGCAACCACTCAGTCAGGTAGCGATCACTGAATTCAGCAATTCTGGGTAACTCTGAGCCATCCGCTCCGAAGGCACACAAAAAGTGCGGTGAACAGAAAATTCGCATGTGAGCCCAACGTGATGGAACAAAATTAATACCTGAAGCTTTGGCTTCATCGTAAATCTCGGTCAACCCGGCCGTTTTCGCCAGAATATCCTTAACGCTGCTTTCCATATCCACGCTGTGAAAAATATCGGTGGAAATCTGGCTGCCGCGGGTTGAGAGCATTCCTTCGTGCAGAAAACGCGGCGCATCAAGGTCATCGCGCGGGCACGCAAAAATATTGAAGTAACGCATACCCGGCATGATATCGATCGACAAATGCGCCAATCTGCGCACACGATCCGAGGTATAGACATGCGCAAATCCGGTCACATCACCGGCAAGATTCCGGATTTCTGCCATGTGCGCGAAACTGTCATCAGGAGTCGCATTCAACTCCTGAACAAGACGCTCAAACATGGCCTTACCGAAGTTGGCCACTTGTTGTTCTGTTGCTTGTGTCATCCATAAACCTCTATTCTGGCAATTCACTTTAACCACGTAACTCAATAGTCACAAACGGTAATTTATTCAGCATGACAAGTCGGGGCAATAATTCCGCAAGAGAGTCGCTGCAAGCAGCAATGCGCTGCCATCAGGACGGCCGGACCTACGACGCAGAACTGCACTACGCGCGCGCACTGGAACTGGATCCGAATAATGCGCAGGCGCTGCGTCTGCGCGGCATGCTCGCTCGGGAACGGGGTGATGTGGATCTGGCGTTACAGCTGCTGAAAAAAGCTGCCGGACAGCAACCGTCCAATGCAGAACCGCAAGCCGAAATCGCCCTCACCCTGATGATGGCCGGAGACTTACAGCGGGCGGAAGAAGCTTTTCGGGCGGCTCTGGCGCTCGCACCCAACGCGATCGATGTACTGACGAACCTTGGAGCGTTACTGCAGCACCGCGGCCATCTGAATGCGGCAATTGATATCTATCGTGAAGTACTTGCTCAGGACGCTACCGAAGTCGAAGTGCGCGGCAACCTCGCCAAGGCGCTGGCAGAACGCGGCGACGCGGCGGCCGCACTGGACGAGGCCGATACAGCGGTCAAACATTCCGGTGGCCAACGCGGCAGCCATTCTGCTCGCGCTGCCGTGCTGATTGATGCCGGACGGTATGCAGACGCTACGCTGGCTTTGCAGCGCGCGCTGGAAAACAATCCGGCTGACGACATGGCACTGGTCAATCTGGCGCTCTGCTGCATCGAACTGGCGGATACCCGGAGCGCGGTAAGTTGGCTGCAGCGGGCCGCAGAAATTAACCCCGATAACGCGCGCGCAGTGAGCGACCTGGTGACCTGCCTGAGTGGACAGAACAATCACGACGAGGCACTGCGGCTTGCAGAAAGCTTTCTGGCAGAACACCCCACCGAACGACTGGTGGTGGGTAGCTACGCGCAGGCATTGCTGAATGCCGGACGCCAGCATGAGGCCGAATACCTGGTTAACAGCGAACAGCTGATTCAGATTTTTGACCTGCCAGCCCCTGACGGCTTTGCATCAGCCGACGAATTTCATGCGACACTCGCAGCCGAAATACAGAATGATCCCTCGCTGGTGAGCAACCCGGTCAGCAAAGCCACCACCGGAGGACAACAAACCGGCGAACTGAATCTACAAGGCACGCCCGCAATGCGCGCATTTGCATCTCTGGCCGACTCGACGGTTGCTTTAGCGGCCGAGACCTATTTAAAACGCGGGCTGATTGATCATCCGGTGATGCTCCCTGCCGCCCCTGATTGGACTTTGCGCGCATGGGGCACCCTGATTCACGCGGGCGGACAGCAGGCTCCGCACATGCATCCGCTCGGTTGGCTAAGTGCGGTCTACTACGCAGCATTACCGCCCGGCATGAAGGCTGAAGGCGCCCAGGCTGGGTGGCTGGAATTCGGCCAACCGCCGGCCCGAATACCATGCCTGATAAAGCCGGCCATTCGGCGCATAGAACCCGCTCCCGGACGGTTAGTCATCTTTCCGAGCTGGTTGTGGCATCGCACCTTGCCGTTCAGATCAACGGCACCACGCGTCAGTATCGCTTTCGATGCAATGCCGTTTAGCAGACGACTCAGCAGTCTTTAAGCGCCGGCACAACCTGTTCGCCGATAATTTTCAGTGCATCCATGGGTTCACCGTGCAGTCGCAGGGCGACTTCCGTCAGACCTGCTTTAGCAAACAACTTGTAGCGCTCAATTTCGCGATCAATTGCGTCCAGACCACCGGTGGAAGTCAGCCCTTCGGCCAGCTTACGGGAAATCTCCACCGGAATATTTTTGACCTTTTTGGACGGGTCAAAATAGAAATCTACATACTCTTGCTTGTACTTCTGCACGATCGTGTTCTCTTCGTCGTTCAGGTACATGTTGATCATTTCGGGGTCGAGCAACCGCGCCCGCCAGGGCAACTCACGAATCGACTCGGCGTAGGCCGCATCGGCGTCTTGCTTGATGTGCCAGCCCCAGAAAGTGTTGACGCGAAAATCGTCAGCGGGTTCATCACGGCGCTCGATGCCCGTGCGGACGTGTGCCATTGCCGCTTCCGCAACTTCGGGCGGCGTGCAGCCGATATAGCAACCGTCCGCAACGCGTGCCTCCATGCGCATCATCATGGGTCGATACGCGGTACCATAAACGCGCGGCGGCGCTTGCGTTAGCCATGGGTAGGCACACGGCAGGTTCACGTTGAAAACCTCGCCATCGTAACCTTGGGCGAGGCCACCGCGACCGGCCGCGCGCACGATCTCAATAGCTTCGCGAATAGCCAACACGACCTTCTGTGGCTTTTTCAGCGCCATGGCTTCGAGATTACCTTCACCGGCACCCATAGCGATTTGCGCACGGCCGCCCGACAGTTCGTTAAGCGTCAGCAGCGAGTTCGCGATTTTGAGCGGATGCATTTCAAAGGGGCTGACCGCCAGCGGCCCCATCAGAATATTTTTGGTTTCAAGCGCCAGCGGAGCCAGGCTCAGAAAAGCGTCCCAGTGGGCAAAGTAATTGGAAGTCCACAGCGCACGTATACCGTAACGTTCGGCCACCAACCCGAGCTCTTTGATCTGCCGGGGTGTCAGATCGGGTTCGAGAATAATATCGATATCCAATGTAGCGTCCTCTGGCTAGAGTCGGACGAAACGCCGGACTCAGGATTGGGGCGCCAAAGATAGTCGTTTTAGTTGGCGAAACGCAAGCGCACAGCGCTATTGACCGCAATCGGAGTGCCCTCATGGACATAGGGCACAAAACGCCACTGCTGAACCGCTTCGATGGAGGCTGCTTCAAACTTACCGGGCAGGTTTGACCCGACGACCTCTATAAAGCGCGGGTGACCGTCAGCACGAACCTGAAAATTCACGTCCACCCAGCCATCGTAACGGCGGCTGGATCCTGACCGGGGGAACTTCGGCTCAGCATATTCAACAAATTCCAGTTCCGACAATGCAACCGAATCGGGCGGCGGCGGTGCGGCGGCAGCCAGTTCCTGTGCAACCGGCTCCTCGATAATTGGTCCCTCTTCCGACGACCCTTCTGCAATCGGCTGATCAATAATTGGTTGTTCTGCAGCAGGTTCGTCTGCAACCACGTCAACTGCAACCGGATTCTCGATCATACCTGCATTGACAGTGGCTGTATCAGCACTGGCCGCCTCGACCGCGGCGACAATGCCTACCGGAGCCGGCTCGGGTTGCTCGACAATTTCTTCAGCAACTTCGGCGACGACCGGCTCGGGTCGCTCGACAACTTCTTCAACAACTTCGGCCACGACCGGCTCGGGCTGCTCGACAACTTCTTCAGCAACTTTGGCCACGACTGGCTCGGGTTGCTCGACAACTTCTTCAGCAACTTCGGCCACAACCGGCTGGGGCTGCTCGGCTACGGACTGGTCAACCACCGGCGATTCATCCAGTGGCGCTTCGATGACCGGCGCTTTGGCGAAAGTTTGTTCGATGGCGGGCGGCGACTGCTCCAGCCCGGGGGTTTTGACTACCCGCGGTATCGCTTCCTCGTCGGCACTGCCAAAGAATACAGCGGCTAGTGCAACCACAACAGCTGCTGCCAACACACCGCCTGCCAGACGCTGCTGCTGCGAGCTCAGGCCGCGCACAACCCCTGGTGCCCGCGCCAACTTAGTCTTGACGGCGACCTTGACCGGTCGCGCCGCCCCTTGCAAATTTTCAGTCAAAGGTAATACAAAAGGCTGAGGAACCGGCTCCGGCTCCGAGGACAACACGATGTCTTCCGTCTCACCGCGCAATGCAGCTTCTTCGAAAATGCCCGACAACTCTGGCTCAGGCGCATCGGCGTCGTCTTCGTCCAGCTGGAAATCCACTTCCAGATTGGCAGGCAAATCAAGATCGTCAACCACAGTGACCGACGCAGGGTCGAGAGCCGGCAAGCGAGCCGTGTCATCGGTAACCTTGGGTGCTATTACGTCCGCAACGGCCTCGCGAACATGACTGCGTCTGCCAAACTCTTCGGCAAATTCTTTTATGCTGGCCTGGCGCTCGGAACGCCGGAAAGCCAGCGCCTTCGACAGTGCAATCCAGCGACGGTCATCCATACCGCCTATCCGCACGGGAACGGCGCCCTGTTGCTCGGCTTCAAGAGCGGTAAGGGGGCCGAACACCCGTCGGCCCGCCAAAAGTCTGTAGATCAGACATGCCAGTGAAAACAAATCATCCTGCGCGGTGGGCGACTGCTCTTCGAGGCGCTCGCAACTCGCATAAGCGGGTGTCAACGCAACGGCGTCAGAAACGATTGCAGGTGAATGGGTCGTCTCGCCATAGCGGTGCGCTATTCCAAAATCGATCAACTTCACCTCGCCCGTATCAACGAGAAAGACATTGCCTGGCTTTACGTCAGCATGCACAACGTTGTGTTCATGCGCATAAATCAGGGCATCACATAGTTGCTCGATAATCGCGTAGGTCTGAGTAGGCTGGAGTGCGGAACCCCGACTGCTGTCGAGCAGCAAAGCCAATGACTGACCTTCAAGCCACTCCATTGTAATAAAGTGCTGGTCACCATCCAGGTCAAGCTCAAAGACCCTGATAATGTTTGGGTGAGACAAGTGCTGTGTGTTTGCAACCTCGTTCTGAAACGCGCGTAAGGTTTTTTTGTCACCCGCGATTTCGGGGCTGACGAGCTTGACGGCGAGCTGCGGGTCGTCGGCGCCGGCCTCAAGTTTCATTAAATCTGTGGCCCTGTAAACGACTCCCATCGCACCGTGCGCGACCTCTTCATCGAGACGAAACCGCGCGCGTAAGACCGAGCCAGTCGCTACTGAGCGCGCCTTGGCCTCAACCGGTTGATCACCGAAAGGCCGGGTGTGCTCGTTCTGCTCGGACGACACTTCACTCGCTGCCACGTGAGCCTGAAATTCCGGCCATTCGCTCAGGTCGGTTGGCACCAGCGTGCCCTCTTCAACGACCCGGTAAACACCCGACTCATCCGGCGTTTCTTCTGAAAATTCTGTGGGGATGTTTTCTGAAACCACCGCGCCCACTACACCAACGAGCTCACCGTAGTCAGCGATGGTTAAATGGCGGGACTTAAGCTCGTCGTCAAGAGCCTCGTGTATTGGCTCTGCGAGGGACGGGTCTTCTTCAAGCGCGAGAGTGATGCACTCGCGGACTTCCAACAAACTGAGTTCACCCAGCCCGAAATCTTCGATGGCTTTGCTGACGCTCTCTGGCACCTCTGTCGAGACGCCACTAATGTCGGTGGATGTCATTGTATAGAAAGGGTTTCCGCAGTAACCCCCAGAGTCTAACAAGGCACCCTGTTACATAAAGCGCATCGCGTCACACTTCGGAAGGCGTGCTGCGCTTTAGATTGCTTTTTATTTCATAGGGTTATGAGGCTTTACCGGTCTGGCAATACCAGATGCTGTTGCCGCCCTGCTCGGCTTCATCCGGTTTGCGGAACATGCGGTAGGGCTTGTAGTCATCGAGAATGCCGTACTCATTGGTGTACTGATAACAGAGGTAGTTCTCGAACAAGAACAATTTGGGCGGGAAAAAAGTAAACAACGAGAACATCGTTACCAGGGCCGCGTAACCCGTTACTACGTAACGCGGCGATGCCCATACTGCCGGCGGGCTGCACAGAATTCGCCAACTGCACAACTGACCACCCAGCACACCCAATAGCATGATCATTAATATGGCGCCTACCGACGTCTGGGCACCCGTGGATGTAACAAAGGCAATGTAGGCGTGATACATAGCGGTGATAAGCACCGGCGTGGTGCCGAGTGCTACCACTTTACCTAGCCAGTAATTGTTCGCCTGACCTCGCGTATACGTGTATTGCACCAGGGTATAGAGCAGGCCCGGCCAGAAATATATTTTGAGATGCTCCCAGACACTTTCGTTTACTGCGGCAATGAATGCCATCGGTGTCCAGTAATCGCTAAGCTCAAATGCAAAATGCAGCGAAGAACCTGCGAAACATATCCACAGCACACAACCCAATTCCCAGAATAAAAGTTTGGTCTTGTTAGGCATCGCAGCTTGCTCGCAACAAAAATTTGGATACGTCGGCGTGGGACCCGGCGTTTTTCGGCGCTTGTCTTGCAACAAACCGTTCCATCATCTGGGCGACCTTCTCAGGCTGATCAAAAATGGCGCCGTGACCCGCGTGTTTGATTACCGCGGTTTCGATGCCGGGAATGACTTTTTCTACCTTGGCGCAAATCTTGTAGGGATTCAGCGATAACTCATGCTCCCCGAAAATCAACAGTGCCGGCACCTTAAGCGATGCCTGCCAGCTTTTGGGTTCAGCCAGAAAAAACTTCTTAAGCACGCCAATGCCCTTCATGACATTAATACGCTGTCGGTCTTCATCGAATATACCCAACGATCGATCCAGCCGAAAATGCTTGGTGCAAAGAGCCATAGATCGCGCCAGCTCCCTGTCGTAGGTGCCGAATGATCCTCCGGTCCGTTCCGGTCGAATCGATTTTGCGGTGAGGTCTTCTTCGAGCGCATTCGCGCTGCGCTTGGTCATCACCTTGGTGACCCATATTTTTACCGGCAGCCGCGCCCTCGAGAGGCCTGTAGGACCAAACATGATCACACTGCGTGCTCTGTCGGGCTGCTCAACACCAAATTTCATCGCGAGTCCGCCACCGGCACTTTGCCCGGCTATATGCGCCGAATGCAGATGCAGGCCATCAAGTACATCGCACAGCCAATGCACATAACTGCTATCGGAGTAACTCAGCGGGTTCGGTGCGCTGCGGCCCGGACCGCCTACGACATCCAGCGCGTAGACGCGGAAATTCTTGCTCAAATAGGGAATCGCGCGGCGAAACAAGGGCGCGCTGCCGGCGGCGCCCGGAATTAACAGCAGCGGCTCAGCATCAGCGGAGCCCGCAGCCAGCATATGTGTTTTTCCATAGCGGGTATCGACATAGTGCGACTGCACCGGCGCCTCAATCTTGGCAACCACGGAGTCATACCAGCTCATTATTTTTTCATAGCCCCCTTCGCTGCGGTAGAGCGACAGAGGATCGATCTTATCGGGGTCATCCGTTTTCATGTCTGACATCAGGCTGCTCCGACTAAAAAGAATCCGCCGAGCGCCGCTATGGCAGCACCACTGATACGCAATATAATTTTGCCCAGCGCATAGTGCTGCGAAATATCACCAATGAGCACACCGGCCAAATGCAGAAAAGCGGTACCGCTCATGAAACCAAGCGCATAAGTCACCGGTTGCGCGACCACCGGCATTTCCGCACCGTGAGCGTAACCGTGGAATACCGCGAATATCCCGACTGCACTCATCACGAGCGGTACCGGCAGCACTTTGTCGGCAGCAATGACCGTACCTAGCGCCAGTACCGAAAAAGCAATACCCGCCTCCAGTGCAGTAAGCCCGACATCCAACCAGCCGAGCACGCCACCGAGAGCCATGACCAATACAAAAGTCGCAGGTACAGTCCAGATGGCTCTGCCGCCCATCTGCGCACTGACGATGCCGACACTCAACATCGCCAGAAAGTGGTCAGCGCCCAGAACCGGGTGGGTCAGACCGGAAAGAAAGGAGCCGTAAGGCAACGTGGTGCCGTCGTGAGCAAGCGCCATCGACGAAAATAGCGCTGCTGCCGCTGCGAAAACCAAGTATCTAAACCCTGTACCAACCATTACAACCGTTCTCCGTGTTATTCCGCGCTGTGCCGCGCTTGTGGAAGTGTTTTCGCCCCGACGTTTGCTTCGGTTTCAAAAATTTTTCCGGGTACATTTTCGAAAATGCGAACCACCGCACACCCATTCTGCGGCTACATGAGCGAGCCGACACGGTTTTTACTTTGTTTTCAGCAGGTTAGCACATATGTCGTCAATCTCAGGAATGCGATGCAATTGATTGACTTGCAAGGACTTTATGTCACTGTGGCCAGACATGGATAGCGGAAAGGTTGAGGGAACAATCATGCGTTCGAAAAAGGCTCGAATCAGAGCTGTATCCGTCAGGGTAAAGCCGGTGACGGCAGCGGTTGCGACCGCACTGGGAAGTTTCGTGGGGCTAGATATGGCTGCGGCGGCTACCCCGGAGATCGTGGTTTCGGCGACGCGCCGGGATACAGCCATTCAGGAAGTCCCCTACAGCATATCCGCGCTCGGTGGTGAAACCATCGAGAACCTGCAGGTGCGCAATCTGTCCGACATCGCCCGCTGGGTGCCCGGCCTGAGCCAGGTCGATCAGGGTTCACGTGAAGCAAACCAGCTGATTATTCGTGGGCTCAACGCCAGCGCCATCATGGCCCCGGAGCTGTTGCGCAACACTCAGGGCGACCGTGTCAGCACGTATTTTGGCGAAACACCCGTCTATATCAATCTCGCGCCTGTCGACCTGGCGCGCGTGGAAGTACTGCGCGGGCCTCAGGGCACTTTGTACGGCAGTCGCTCACTGGGTGGCACGGTCCGTTTTGTGGCGAATAAACCGCAGACTGACGAATTGACGGTTGATGGCCACGTGCGTGGCTTCGACATGTCTGAAAGCGATGACTTTGGGTATGACGTTGATGCAGTGATTAATGTGCCGATCATTGAGGATGTATTTGCGCTTCGTGCGGTATTGGCCTACATGAATACTCCGGGCTTTATTGACCAGCCTTATGTGGTCAATCAACCGGGCGTCTCGTGCCCGGAACCGTTCTTCAGCGATCCCGGTTGCACCCCTGACGACCTGCGCTATGAAAAAGACACCAATGACGAGCAAACCACTTCTCTACGCACGTCGCTGCTGTGGAATATCAGCGACAGTTTTAGCGCTACCCTAAACTACGTATTCCAGCGCAACGAGAGCGGAGGTAATCAGGTTAACTCGCGCGACAGCATGGCCGTCATTACGAATCCGGGAACGATGATGCCGCTGGATATCGGCGACTACGCCTCGGGCCTGCGATTTCTGGAAACGAATGAACGCGATAACAACATCTTTAATCTTGAGTTAAATGTTGATCTGGGCAGCGCAGAATTAGTTTCAAGCACTTCCTACAACACTTTCGATCAGGAAGGCACCCGGGATCAGACTGACCTGTTACTTCTATACGGCTATGGCGATTTTCCGGCCTTTTCAGCTTATACGGAAGATTCCACGGACGATAAGACGCTGACGCAGGAAATTCGACTGGTATCAAAAGACGAAGGCAGTCGTATCGACTATATCCTCGGCTTGTATTATCAGGATCAGGATTTACAGCAGGGCAGCAACGAGTTTGCGCCGAATTTCGATCTTTTCGGGCCGCCGCTGGCCAACGGTCAGGTTACTTATATCGATGTCACGCGAGACCTTAAAGAGCTCGCGGTGTTCGGCGAACTCGGCTACAAAATTACCGAAAACTGGCATGTGCTCGCCGGCGCCCGTTGGTTTGATGTTGATGATGAACTCACGAACTGCTTGCAATTTACCCTGTTCGACCCGGCGCCCGTATGCGACCCCGGCGGTGACAGTGGCGATGACATAATATTCAAACTAAGTAGCGACATTCGCGTCGGTGATGATGCCCTGATCTATGCCCTGTTTTCTCAGGGCATCAGCTTGGGGGGCATTAACCCCGGGGCGTTCGTACCCGATGAACTTCGTTTTGTGAAACCGGAAAAAGCCAACAACTACGAAGTCGGCCTGCACAGCACGCTAGGCGAAGGCGCGCTCAACCTAAATGCCGCTGCATTCTGGATAGACTGGACGGACATTCAGATCGACGAGTTCATTGGCTTCCCGGTAACCACCAACGCAGGCAAGGCGCGCACTGACGGCGTGGAAATCGAGCTGCAGGCCAATTTAAGTGACCACTGGCAGCTAAACGCCGGCGTTACGCTCACAGAAGGGAAAATCACTTCCGCAGGGCCCGATTATCACGCCCGACTACCTGGATTTCCTGAAGAGACCTTGAATTTCGGCCTCGGCTATAACTCGCAATTGAGCAACGGACTGGACCTGGCAGCCGAGTGGATGGTCGCGGTGCAGGGAGATGTAACCACGTCATTAAGTGGTGGCGAAACCCTTAGCGGCTTTGCGGTTCATCACGCGTCTGTTGGTGTGAGTAATGACACCTGGCAAGCCACACTGTTTGCAAACAACCTGTTTGATAAATTTGCCGTCACCGGTGTGCGTGATGACCAGAGCTATATTGGCACGGACGGCTCTGCCAATGACTTTGCCCTGCGCCGTTATTACCGTAATGTGCTGACGCCCCGCACCATCGGTCTCGACCTGCGCTACCGCTTCAAGTAACAACATAAAAATTTGAAAGTCCCCGGCGGCGGCTCCTTATCAGGGGCCGCCGCTGTGCTATCGTCACGCATTGATCATGATTGCGCGGGATTCACGTCATTAACACCTCCGCCGAAGCTCACTTTCGCAGCGGCATTGAAAAGCTGGACTCCGGTCGGCCACGAGATGCCATTGAGGATTTACTCGCGGCCACTCGCGCCGACAGCGAGAATGCAAAGTATTTCGCCCAGCTGTCCCGCGCCCTCACCATGGCCGGGCGGGTAGCAGAAGCACTAGAAGCCGCGCAACAGGCTCTGGCACTGAATCCGCAAGACGCCCTGTCACTGGATACCATCGGCGTGGTTTTCAGTCACGCGACGCGGCATGAACTGGCTGCGCAAACTTTCAGCATCGCCGTAAAACGCAACCCGGACAACGCGGATTTCCTGAATAATCTCGGCACCTCGCTGAAATTCACGGGCGATTTTGCCGGTGCCCGCACGGCTTTCGAAGCAGCACTCAAACTTAACCCGAAACTACACAAAGTTCGTTTTGCGTTAGCCAACCTCGAGCGGCAATCGGATGCCAACAACCATATTCAAGAACTGCAGCAACACTTGCGTAAATTCTCCGGTGATATCCATGACCGCATGTATCTTGGCTACGCACTTGCCAAGGAACTGGATGACTGCGGCAATTACAGCGCTGCGTTTGCGACGCTCACCGAGGTCAACGGCGCGTGGCGCGAACAGCACAGCTATGACTCGGCGGACGATGCCGCCATATTTGACGCGCTGCTAGAGATATTTTCTGCCCCAATGCCCGCAGCCGAGCGCAAAAATGCTGCTCCCCAACCGATATTTGTCGTTGGCTTACCGCGTACCGGCACGACGCTGACTGAGCGCATTATCAGCAGCCACTCCGACGTATTTTCGGCGGGAGAATTAACGCATATTCCGCGGCTGGCACGATTGATGGGCGGCTACAAAGGTCCGGCAACGCTCGATTTGCAGACTGTCCGCGCCATGCCAAGCATTAACACCAAGGAATTCGGCCGACACTATCTGGCCGCAGCGGCAACCTATACCGATGGCAGCCCGTATTTGGTGGATAAGTGGCCCCACAACTTTCTTTACACAGGGTTGATTCTGCAGGCGCTTCCGGACGCAAAGGTGATCTGCGTGCGTCGCAATCCCATGGACAGTTGCCTTAGCAACTTCAGGCAGCTTTTCGCCCTCGGGAATCCCTTTTACGATTACTCCTACGAGCTGCTCGACTGCGGGCGCTACTACCTGATGTTTGATCGACTGATGCAGCACTGGGACGGCATCTTTCCAGGGCGCATTCACACTGTCCACTATGAAGACCTTGTGCTGGATCAGGAAACCCAGTCGCGCATATTGATCGATTATTGTGGGCTTGAATGGCAGGACGCCTGCCTGAACTTTGAGCGCAATGCATCACCCGTCGCCACGGCAAGCTCTGCGCAGGTGCGCCAGCCGCTTTACATCAACGCACTGACGCGTTGGAAAAACTATGCGGCACAACTGGAGCCGCTGGCGGAACTCTTCCATAAGAACGGGCTGACGCCGGCTTAGCATGCCGATCAGGTCGACGTCGGCCCGCTTCAGTCGGCGGGATCCATTACCGTGGGGACACCCTCGCCCGGCAGCGCATCGGGGAAATCCTGCGTGTAGTGCAACCCCCGGCTTTCCTTGCGTCGTAATGCGCTTTCGATGATCAATTCTGCAACCGTGACCAGGTTACGCAGCTCGATCAAGTTATTGTCGATACGGAAATTACTGTAGTAATCGCGAATTTCTTCCTGCAACAAACGCACGCGGTGTTGTGCACGCTCCAATCGCTTGTTGGTTCTTACAATACCCACGTAATCCCACATCGCCCGGCGAAGCTCATCCCAGTTATGCGTCACCACGATCTGCTCATCCGGATCGCTAACCTGACTCTCGTCCCATTCCGGCAAGGCCACCACCGACTTTCGCTCGTGTGCCCGGCTAGTAATAATATGGTCGCTGGCCGCCGCAGCCATGACCAGACACTCCAGTAAGGAGTTGCTGGCCAGCCGGTTTGCGCCGTGTAATCCCGTGTAGGCGCACTCCCCGGCCGCATAGAGCCCCAAAATATCGGTGCGGGCAGACAAGTCGGTCATAACGCCGCCGCACGTATAGTGCGCCGCCGGCACGACCGGCAATGGCTGGGCCGTCATATCGAAACCGAACTCGGCACAGCGCGCTGAAATATTCGGAAAGTGCTCTTTTATAAAGTCTGCGGGCTGATGACTGATATCAAGATATACAGAATCGTAGCCACCGCGTTTCATCTCGTAGTCAATAGCGCGCGCGACGATATCGCGCGGCGCCAGTTCGCCGCGCTCATCATGAGCATCCATAAATCTTTCACCGTTCGGCAGCAGCAGCAAGCCGCCTTCGCCGCGCACCGCTTCAGAGATCAGAAAAGACTTGGCTTGAGGATGGTAGAGGCAGGTCGGATGGAACTGCATAAATTCCATGTTCGCCACGCGACATCCTGCACGCCATGCCATGGCGATGCCGTCGCCCGTCGAAGTATCAGGATTACTGGTATACAGATAGGCTTTTGATGCCCCTCCTGTGGCTAGCACTACAGCGCTAGCCGCGAAGGTTTTTACCGCGCCTGATCTGATGTCGAGGGCATACACTCCGAGTACACGGTTATCTCCGGGGATCCCGAGCTTGGCAGCGGTGAGCAGATCTACAGCGATACAATGATCATTAACTTCAATTAACGGATTGGCGCGCACCTGGCGCTCCAACGCACGCATGACCTCGGCACCGGTCGCATCACTGGCATGCACAATACGTCGTTCGGAATGACCGCCTTCCCGGGTGAGGTGCAACTCGTGGCTTTCGCCGTCACGCGTAAAGCCCACACCGCGCTCGAGCAACCACTGAATCGATTCCGCTGCTTGTGAAGCAATAAATTCTACGGCCGCGCGTTCGCACAGCCCTGCGCCGGCCACCAGCGTGTCTTGCACATGCGACTCCACGGTGTCGCTGGCGGTCATAACTGCAGCGATACCGCCCTGAGCATAAGCACTGGAACTTTCCTGCAGCGCTCGCTTGGCGAAAAGCAGCACAGGGATACCCGCATCGCCCAGACGCAACGCTGCGCTAAGCCCGGCGGCACCACCCCCGACTACCAGTACCCGGTTTTGCTTATCCATGAAAACGTCTTAAACCGGCGAGCCGATGCGAACGCTGCAAACCTGGCTACCGAGGTAGCCTAGCGCCCGATCTCAAGCATGCGCTCAACCGAGCGACGGGCGCGCGCCGCAACGGCGGGATCAATTTCAACTTTATGCTGCGTGTAGCGCAGCGAATTGAGAATTTTTGGCAACGAGATGGTCTTCATGTGCGGGCACAGGTTGCAGGGGCGGATAAAGTCCACCTCTGGGTATTCAACAGCCACGTTGTCACTCATCGAGCACTCCGTGATCATCACAATTTGCTTCGGCCGCTCCTGACCAACGTAATTGATCATGCCCGAAGTCGAGCCAACGAAATCAGCTTCGTTCAGTACATCAGGCGGGCATTCCGGGTGTGCGATTACACGTATTCCCGGATACGACTGTCGGTAGTCACGAAGTTCCTGACCGGTAAAGCGCTCGTGCACTTCACAAGCGCCCTCCCAATAAATAATCTCCACATCTGTTTGGGTTGCGACGTATTGCGCAAGATAACCGTCCGGCGTGAAAATCACCTTATCGACACCCAGCGACTCAACCACCTGAACCGCGTTCGCCGAAGTGCAGCACACATCCGTTTCGGCCTTTACTTCGGCGGTGGTATTTACGTAACTCACCACGGGCACCCCCGGATGCTGTTCGCGCATCCGCCGCACATCGGCACCTGTTATGGATGCCGCGAGCGAACATCCGGCGCCGAGATCCGGTATCAGCACCGTCTTGTCGGGGTTTAGCAGCTTGGTCGTTTCGGCCATAAAGTGCACACCACACTGCACAATTATGTCCGCATCGACCTCGGTGGCTTTGCGCGCCAGCGCCAGCGAATCACCCACGAAATCGGCCACACCGTGATAAATCTCGGGCGTCTGGTAGTTATGCACCAGCAATACCGCGTTCAATTCCTTCTTCAGCCGGTTGATCTCGGCGATGTAGGGCGCATGCACGGCCCACTCCACCTCCGGAATGACATCCTTCAGACGCTCATAGACCGGCGCGGTGCTGCGCTCGACTTCCGGGGTGTATAACGGCTCGACCACCTCGGGGGTACTGTTACTGCGGTTCACGGTCGCTCTCTTTTATGCTCACTAGCGGGACAGTATAACGCGGATTCGTTAGAATCAGGGTCCGTCACTGCAGCCCGGAAACCTTCTATATCATGGCGTCCAACCCGAACTTCCACAAAACTGGCGACATTGAACTGGCCGAATGGCTGGAGTCGATGGAGTCGCTGTTGCAAGCCGAAGGCCCGGACCGGGCCAAGACTATTTTTCGTGCGCTGCGTGACTACCTTACGGACGTAAATGTCGTCGTAAACGATGCTGTCCTGAACACGCCCTACCGGAATACAATTCCGCTGCAGGAGCAACCGGCTTATCCAGGCGATATCCAGATTGAGCAACGACTGGAAAATATTCTGCGCTGGAATGCAATGGCCATGGTACTGCAAGGCTTCGACAGCGGCACCGGTGTCGGTGGGCATATCGGCACTTATGCATCTGCAGCAACCATGATTGAAGTCGGATTGAATCACTTCTTTCGCTTGCGCAGCGAAGACTACGGCGGCGACCTGGTGAGCGTTCAGGCGCATGCATCGCCCGGCATTTACGCACGCTCATTACTTGACGGCAATCTGAAACGCGAACGGATCAAAAACTTTCGTCGCGAGTTGCAAGAGCACGGCGGTCTGTCATCTTATCCGCATCCGCGTAATATGCCGGATTACTGGCAAATGCCCTGTGCATCGATGGGGCTGTCCACCCCTGCTGCAATCTATCAGGCACGCTTCGCAAAATATCTGGAAAACCGGGGGCTCAAACCTAATAACGGCGGCAAGGTTTTTGCATTTCTGGGTGACGGCGAATCGGACGAACCCGAAGTGCTGGGCACGATCAATATTGCTGCGCGCGAGAATCTCGACAACCTCATTATCGCAGTCAACTGCAACCTGCAACGTCTGGACGGGCCCGTGCGCGGCAACGGCAAAATCATCCAGGAACTGGAGCGTAGCTTCCGCGGCGCCGGCTGGAACGTCATCAAGGTAATATGGAGCGGCGAATGGGACGTGCTGTTCGCGCGCGATCGTGAAGGCATCATGCAGGCGCGGATGGACGAGGTGGTCGATGGCGATTACCAGATGTACTCCGTTTCCAGCGGGCCGGAAGTTCGCGAGCACTGGAACAACGGCGATCCCAAACTCGCCGAAATCATGCAACTGCTTTCAGATGAAGAGATTCGTGCGATTAAACGCGGCGGGCATGATCAACGCAAGATATATGCAGCCTTCAAGAAGGCCTTCGAATCTAACGGCAAGCCAACGGCAATACTCATCAAGTCCATCAAGGGCTACGGCATGGAAGGCCATGAAGGTTCCAATATTGTTCACCAGAAAAAAGATCTGTCCGCAGCGGAACGCATCGCAGCTGCCAAGCGCCTGGGCATTCCGCTAACAGAGGAGCAGGCAGCGGCGGCCGAGTTCTATATTCCGGAAGATGACAGCCCGGAGATCAAGTACCTGCGGCAACGACGCACGGTGCTGGGCGGCAACTGGCCGCAACGCCGCAGTGACTGTCCGTCGCTGCCCGCCCCGCCCATTGAGGTGTTTGCCGAGCAATTAAAAGGTTCAGGCGAGCGTGAAGTCTCAACCACCATGGCCTTCGTACGCATGCTTTCGAAATTGCTGACCGACAAGCAGATTGGCAAATACGTAGTGCCCATAGTGCCGGATGAGGCGCGTACCTTTGGCATGGAAGGCTTGTTCCGCAAAGCCGGAATCTATTCTTTTGAAGGGCAAAAGTACAAGCCGGTGGATCAGTCCACGCTGATGCCCTACCGTGAGGCTCAGGACGGCCAGATTCTGCAGGAAGGTATCTGCGAAACCGGTGCCATGGCATCTTTTCAGGCTGCCGGAACGGCCTATTCCATTCATGGCATCCCGACCATACCGTTTTATATTTTCTACTCGGTATTTGGGTTTCAACGCGTCGGCGACATGATCTGGTCATGCGGTGACATGTTGTGCCGCGGCTTTCTTCTGGGCGGGACCGCCGGGCGCACTACGCTGAATGGCGAAGGCCTGCAACATGAAGACGGGCATTCGCATGTGCTGGCCAGCACCGTGCCCAACATGAAAAGTTATGACCCGGCGTTTGGGTATGAATTGGCGGTTATCGTTCGTGACGGCATCGATCGCATGTACGACAAGCAAGAAGAACTTTTTTACTACATCACGGTTTACAACGAAAACTACGTCATGCCTCCCATGCCCGAAGAACGTCGGGATGCAATTACCGCCGGCATCGTGAAAGGCATGTACCTGTTCCGTGCGTCATCTCTGGACGAAAAAAACGGCCGCAAAGTCAATCTGTTTGGCAGTGGCAGTATCATGCAACAAGTGTTGGGAGCAGCTGCCCTGCTGGAGAAAGCCGGTATCGCAACCGATATATGGAGTGTCACGAGTTATAGCGAGCTGACCCGTGATGGCCTGGCTGTCGAACGGCGAAACCGGCTGCAACGCAGGGACGAAAAAGCCTGCGTGGAACAACTGCTGGAAGGCTGCAGCGGTGTCTTTGTGGCCGCAAGCGATTACATGAAAGCCCTGCCGCTGGGCATTGCACAATGGATACCCGGTCGCTATGCCGTACTCGGCACGGATGGCTACGGCGTTTCCGAGTCACGCCCGGATTTGCGCGATCACTTCGAGGTCAGCGCGCCGCACATCGCCTATACGGCGCTGGCAACCCTGGTTGACGACGGTAAACTGGACGAAAAAGCCCTGGATAAGGCAGCCACTCAGCTCGGCATTAACCGCGACAAACCGGATCCGGCCGTGGCCGGCCCGGCGCAAATTCTCGACTCCAGAAACGACAAGGGCTAACGCCGGCGATAATACGGCGATGCCCGAGATACCCAACACGCATGCAGCGATAGTAATGCTGGTGACACTGTTCGCCTTATTCCTGTTTTCGCGGGATCGCATTCCACTCGAGACATCATGTTTAACCGTGCTCGCGGTGCTTATCGTTTATTTTGAGTTGTTTCCGTTTGCCGTCGGCAACGAAGCACTTGAACCCACATCGTTGTTTTCGGGCTTTGGCCACGAAGCGCTTGTCGCCGTGGCGGGGCTCATGGTTTGCGGCCAAGGGCTGGTGGCCACCGGTGCCCTGGTTCCACTGGGCCGGGGTATCGCAAAGCTTTGGCGACGAGCTCCAATGCTCTCCATGCTATTAACGCTGTTTTTTGGCGCGGTAGGCAGCGCGTTCATCAACAACACGCCCATCGTGGTGTTATTAATTCCCATTCTTTCCGCGGTGGCCGTGCGCAACAATGATTCCGCTGCACCATGGCTCATGCCGATGAACTTTTCGACGCTTCTGGGCGGCACGTGCACCACCATAGGCACCTCTACGAACCTGCTAGTCGTTGCGGTTGCAGCAGATCTCGGGCTGCAACGATTCGGTATGTTCGATTTTGTGCTCCCCGGTGCCCTTGCGGGCCTGATAGGCCTCGTTTATCTGTGGCTTGTGGCCCCGCGATTACTCAAGCCCACGGGCAAAAACGTGAAGAACCCGGTAGAGCGGGAATTCATTTTTCAAATGAGCGTTAACGAAGACAGCGATGTGATTGGCAAGACGATTGCCGATATCCATGCGATAGCTGATGGCGAAGTCGACATACTGCGGCTGAGACGGCGCCGCGAGCGCAATGCGGGCTCAGGCATAGTACCGCTGCCCGATGTGGCACTGGAAGCGGGCGATAAAATTACCGGTTGCGCTCCGGCAAGCATCATCAAGGATCTGGAATCCAGGCTGGGGACCGCGCTGCTTGAAAGTGCCACTAAGAAGGGCATGCTGTCAGACGATGATGCAGATCAGGATGAAAACCTGGAGATAGCGCAAATTGTCGTGATGGATAATTCGCCGCTATTGGGGCTCTCACTGGCACAGTCCCACTTTGCCGACTCATATGGCATAGATGTACTGGCGATACACCGTGCCAATCAATCGCTCCGATCGTTAGCAAAAGGTATTTCGGGAACCAGTATTCAGTCCGGTGACATTTTGCTGGTACAAGGCAAATCGTCAGATATTGATGAGGTCAAAGAGGTCAGGTCGTTGCTGGTGCTGGACGAGCGGCAGCCGGTGCCCGAAAGCGGCAAAGGCTGGATAGCGATACTTACCCTTATCGGCGTTGTTGCAGTTGCCGCTTTCGGCATACTGCCCATTGCGTCGAGCGCTGTATGCGGAGCGTTAGTCATGCTTTTTACGCGCTGCATAGACTGGCGCGATGTCGGCGATGCGCTCAGCATTCCGGTCATCATGATCGTGGTAGTCAGCCTGGCACTGGGCTCCGCGCTCACTCAGACAGGGGGCACAGAGTACATCGCGCAGGTCTTCTTGTTTGTGATGGCGGGTGCCAAGCCGATCGTTGTGCTGAGCGCCCTAATACTGCTGATGGCGATACTGACCAATGTCGTATCAAACAATGCTGCGGCCGTTATCGGCACGCCTATCGCATTCAGCATTGCCAACCAGCTCAATGCGCCACCGGAAACTTTTGTGCTTGCAGTGTTATTTGGGGCAAATTTAAGTTTCGTGACGCCAATGGCTTATAAAACGAACGTGCTGGTCATGAGTGCGGGCAACTATACATTTGGTGACTTTGTTCGCGTTGGCTTGCCACTGATGCTCATACTCTGGGTTTCTTATACCTTTTTATTACCTGCAATATTCGGGATTTAACAATTCATCTGTGTGCCTGTTGAAAACTCAACGCTCGTCATTCAGCTTCTTAACGTAGTCAATATCCACCTCTGAAACGCCGTCTTCCTTGGCGCGCTTGATAATCCCTTTTAGCGCCGTTTTAATAAATGGCTTGGGGATGCTGGTGAGCTGCTTGCAGGCCTCGCGCGTAAACCTGACATCCGGATCCAGTCGATTGGCCTCATAAAGCACGGACTCTTCCTTCGGACCCCGGTCGGTAGGCGTGGGGAACCAGAACGGCTTCTTGTGCTGGGCAAACCAGAACCGCGCCCCATCGCGAAAACCGTAAGCGAGCGGAACGTTAGGCAGTCGGGTCGCCCCGTTGGCCAGATTTTTCGCCCAGGTCTCTTTCATCAGAATCTTTTCGATGCGCAGCACAAAATACTCAGGCGTATTGCCATCATCGCGAACCGGTTGAGCAACATCAACCACACATTCATACACCTGAAACGCTTCCTTGAGTATCTTGGGGAAACGTTTGCCATCGGCTTCGCGACCTGGTGAAGGACTGTCAATCAAAGTGAACGGACTATCTTTCATTTTGTCCGCAGTAGCCTGACCCGGATATCCCAGATCGACGATTTTCTTGAGCCACTTCTTGTCGTATTCGACGTAGTTGAGCGCACAAACCTGTGTTCGTTTCAGGTGCCGATCGGTGTTGGAATTCTGCCGACTGCAGAGCATAAAAGAACGTCCCTTGATCACTTCAAAAGGGAAAGTAAGCTGATAGGGGCCAATATTGGTATCACCGTTTTCATCGACCGTCGTTATCAGCGCAAACGGCGATGGGTAATAGGACGATGCCTGATACCAGTTGTCCCGCATGGGGCTTTCAATGAACGCCTCGTCAATGGTGTTCGGGTGACGACGGAAAAAATCGATAAAACTCATAGACAGCTCACCGGACAAGAACACTGCGGATCCGGCCACAGCCGGGTTGAATGGTTGCCGACTCTACCAGCATCGCGCCCGGAAGTTGACCCGCAGAAAACCGCGCCTAAGCGCCGCCCAACGGCCTCACCGGTCGGTACAGCCTAAATCGCGGCATTTCGCTACAATGCCGCGCTAGGGTCAGCGAGCTAACCTTGAAAACCAAAAACCACAACCTGTTTGATTTTTTTCTGGCGAATTTCCCGGACGATCCCGGGCAAACACTGCTAACTACCGCGGCCGGCGCACAGTATAGCTATGCCGATGCGCTCGACGACTCGGGCCGGATGGCACGCTGCCTCTCGGACCTGGGGCTGAAAGCGGGCGACCGGGTAACCGTGCAGGTAGAGAAAACGCCGGAGGCTGTTTGGCTATACCTGGCCTGCTTGCGCGGCGGCTTCGTCTTTCATCCACTCAACATGGACTATCAGTTCGACGAACTCGTGTATTTTGTCAGCAACGCCAAACCGTCCGTGATCGTCTGCGATCCAGGCAAGCAACAACTCTTTGAAGAGCTGGTAAACCAGAGCGGCACAGCCGTAATGACACTGGATGCCAACGGTCGCGGCTCCCTGATCGACGCCATTGCTGAAACTCCGCCGGCATTTCGTACGCGCGACCGTGCCGCATCGGACACGGCGGTTTTGCTTTACTCATCGGGCACAACCGGCGTACCTAAAGGGGCCAAACTCAGTCATGGCAACCTTGTAGCCAACACCCGAACGCTGATTGATTGCTGGGGTTTCAGCCGACAAGACGTACTCCTGCACGCCCTGCCCGTCTATCACGCACACGGCCTGTTTGTTGCCGTTGGCTGCGCGCTAATGAGTGGCGCTGCCATGCGTTACCTGCCCCGCTTCGATACCGATGAGATCATCCGGGCTTTGCCCGACTGCACCGTGATGATGGGTGTACCTACCTTCTATACCCGTCTGCTTGGCGAGAAACGCTTTGATGCTGAACTGTGCGCCAACATGCGCTTGTTCATTTCCGGGTCGGCACCTCTGCTGACCAATACCTTCGAGGAATTTGAGCGCCGCACAGGGCACCGCATTCTCGAGCGCTACGGCATGACCGAAACCAGTATGAATACGGCAAATCCGCTTGATGGAGAGCGCCGCCCCGGAAGCGTGGGGCTTGCGTTGCCAGGCGTCGAATTACGCGTGGTGGATGAGAATGATGCCGAGCTGCCATACGGCGAAGTCGGCCACCTGCAGGTCAAGGGGCCTAATGTTTTTTCCGGGTATTGGCGCATGCGCGCGGAATCGGCGCAAGAATTCACCAACGACGGATTTTTCAGAACGGGAGATTTGGCGAACATTGCTGCCGATGGCTATGTGACCATCGTGGGCCGCAGCAAAGACATGGTTATCTCCGGCGGGCTGAATGTTTACCCGAAAGAGATTGAGAACCTGCTCAACGAGCTCCCGGAAATCGAAGAATCGGCCGTGATCGGTGTGCCCCACCCCGATTTTGGCGAAGCCGTTGTTGCGGTGGTGACTGCTACTACTTCAGCCGATATCAATGAGGCATTGCTGATCGATACGCTGCGCCCGCGTCTGGCCGGGTATAAGCTTCCCAAGCGTTTGCTGGCAGTTGAATCCCTGCCACGCAATAGTATGGGCAAAGTACAGAAGAATGTGTTGCGAGAAACGTACGCAAATATTTTCGTGAACGCCGCTAGCGAGGCAGCCCCGCAATGAAAACTGCTTCAGTTCGCCCGCGCCGCTCCGTGCTTTATGTTCCTGGCAGCAATATGCGTGCGTTGCAGAAGGCGCGGGATTTGTCGGCGGATGCCTTCATCTTCGACCTCGAGGATGCCGTCGCCCCCGAAGCTAAGAATCAGGCTCGCGATAATGTGGTTGCCGCATGCCGGCAAGGCGGTTACGGGGACAGCGAGGTCATCATTCGGATAAACGAGCTTGCAACACAATGGGGGCCGGATGACATCACCGCTGCTGCCAGTAGCGGAGCGACAGCCGTGCTGTTACCAAAAGTTGAAGCTGCCGATAGCTTGAAAATTGCGCTTGAGCGGCTCGACGATGCCGGTGCGCCGTCCGGCATGAACCTCTGGATCATGGCTGAAACACCCCGCGGCGTGCTCGACCTGGACCGGATTATGGCTGATCAGCCGCGGCTTAAAGTCGTCGTAATGGGCACATCGGATCTTGCCAGAGACCTGAGGGTAAGCTCGCTGGGCGAGCGTTTGGGGCTAATGCATGCACTCGGCCACAGCGTATTAGCCGCGCGGGCCCACGGTGTTGATATAATTGACGGCGTCCATCTCGCACTGGACGACACCGAGGGCTTTCGGCGAGCCTGCGAGCAGGGTCGCGAACTCGGGTTAGACGGCAAATCACTGATCCACCCGCGGCAAATTGAGATTGCCAACGCTTATTTTGGCGTCACCGAAGAGCAAGTGGAACTGGCGCGGGAAATCGTTACCGCATGGCAAACAGCACGCGCTGAACAGCGCGGCGTGACTGTTGTGCGAGGACAGCTGGTAGAACAATTGCATGTGGATGACGCGCTTCGCGTCATCGCGCTGCACGACGCAATAAGGACCTGATACGGATGACAGACAGTAAAAAACAATCGCCGGAACAGTGGCGCGAACTGGCGGAAAAAGAACTGAAAGGGCGACCGCCGGAAGATCTGATCTGGGAGACTCCCGAGGGCATCGCCGTTAAACCGATGTATTCGGCAGAAGATCTGCAACACCTTGAGCACATCAACAATCTTCCCGGCTTTGCGCCTTTTGTTCGCGGGCCTCGAGCCACCATGTATGCCGGCCGTCCCTGGACCGTGCGGCAATACGCCGGTTTTTCCACCGCCGAAGAATCCAATGCGTTTTACCGCAAGAATCTCGCCGCGGGGCAAACCGGCCTGTCGGTAGCATTCGATCTGGCAACTCACCGCGGCTTCGACTCGGATCATCCTCGTGTTGTGGGAGACGTCGGTAAAGCGGGCGTAGCCATCGACACCGTGGAAGACATGAAGATTCTCTTCGATGCCATTCCGCTCGACAAAATGTCGGTGTCCATGACCATGAACGGCGCTGTGCTGCCCATCATGGCCATGTACATTGTCGCGGCCGAAGAGCAAGGCGTGACGCCTGACCAGCTTGCCGGCACCTTGCAGAACGATATTCTCAAGGAATTTATGGTGCGCAATACTTATATATATCCGCCGCAACCGTCGATGCGGATTGTGGCCGATATCATCGACTACACCGCGCACAACATGCCCCGCTTCAACTCGATCTCCATATCGGGGTATCACATGCAGGAAGCAGGCGCGACGTGTGTGCAGGAACTGGGCTACACCCTTGCAGACGGCATCGAGTATGTCCGCGCAGCGCTAGCCAAGGGCATGGACGTTGACAAGTTCGCACCGCGTTTATCGTTTTTCTTTGCCATCGGTATGAATTTCTTTATGGAGGCCGCCAAGCTGCGGGCTGCGCGGCTGCTGTGGGCCGAGCTGATGGAAGAACTGTTCCAGCCCAAAGATCCGCGTTCGCGGATGCTGCGCACCCACTGCCAGACCTCGGGCGTCAGCCTGACGTCCAGAGACCCCTATAACAACGTGATTCGCACGACGGTGGAAGCCATGGCCGCGGCTTTGGGCGGCACCCAGTCATTGCACACGAATTCCTTTGACGAGGCGCTGGCACTACCCACCGAGTTTTCCGCTCGCATCGCACGCAATACGCAGCTGGTGCTGCAGGAAGAGACCGGCATTACCAAAGTCGTGGATCCGCTGGCCGGTTCGTACTATGTCGAAAGCCTGACCGCCGAACTGGTTAAAGAGGCGCGCAAACTGATCGACGAAGTCGAAGCGCTGGGCGGCATGACCAAAGCCGTGGAATCGGGCCTGCCGAAAATGCGCATTGAACAATCCGCAGCACTGCGTCAGGCCAAAATCGATCGCGGCGAAGAAGTGATTGTAGGGGTCAACAAATATCGCCTGAAAAGCGAACCGGACGTTGACGTGTTGGACATCGACAACACAGCGGTTCGCGATTCACAAATTGAGCGCCTCAAGAA
Organism: Gammaproteobacteria bacterium; assembly: GCA_030426355.1. Classification (GTDB taxonomy): domain Bacteria; phylum Pseudomonadota; class Gammaproteobacteria; order Steroidobacterales. The sequence continues at coordinate 234,868 of JAUHYQ010000002.1, read as the reverse complement.
GGTTCGCGCAAATCGCGATGCTGCCGCGTGCACTGCAGCGCTGGATGCACTGACGGCCGCGGCGGAAAGCGGCAAGGGCAATCTGCTGGCACTGGCCACAGACGCCGCTCGCGCCCGCGCGAGCGTTGGCGAAATCTCGGATGCACTGGAAAAATCATGGGGTCGACACAAAGCCGTGATCCAATCCATCACCGGCGTTTACGGTTCAGCCTATGAAGGAGACGAAAACTTCATGGACATACAGAAAAATGTCGAGCTGTTCGAACAGGAACGTGGTCGGCGGCCACGCATTCTCGTGGTCAAACTAGGCCAGGACGGGCACGACCGCGGTGCCAAGGTGATTGCAACTGCTTTCGCCGACATCGGTTTTGATGTTGACATAGGGCCGCTGTTCCAAACCCCTGAAGAGGCGGCGCGGCATGCCATCGAGAACGACGTGCACGTCGTGGGCATCTCGTCCCAGGCAGCGGGGCATAAGACGCTGGTTCCGCAACTGATTGCGGAGCTGAAATCTCAGGGTGCCGATGACATCATCGTGGTATGCGGCGGGGTTATTCCGCCAAAAGACTATGCGATGTTAAAACAGGCAGGAGTCGCCGCTATCTACGGCCCGGGCACCAATATCCCCGAGGCAGCTGGCGAGGTTCTGGACATCATCCGCAGGCGCACCGCGGCCTGACAAGCTTTCGGCGCCGCGCATTCCAATGCGGCGCTCAATAACGGATACTAAAAGGCTAACTCACAGAGGGTTAAGACCAGCCATGCAGGAAATTATCGAACAACTTGAACAAAAGCGCGCTGCAGCCCGGTTGGGCGGCGGACAGGCCCGTATCGACAAACAGCATGCCAAAGGCAAGTTGACGGCCCGCGAACGCATTGAACTGCTGTTGGACGAAGGCAGTTTCGAGGAATGGGACATGTTCAAGGAACATCGCTGCACGGACTTTGGCATGGCCGACACCAAGATTCCCGGCGACGGAGTCATCGTGGGTTACGGCACGGTCAGTGGTCGACTGGTGTTTGTCTACAGCCAGGACTTCACGGTCTTTGGGGGTTCTCTGTCGGAATCGCATGCCGAGAAGATCTGCAAAATCATGAAGCAGGCAATGAAGGTGGGCGCACCTATTATCGGCCTCAACGATTCCGGCGGAGCTCGTATTCAGGAAGGTGTCGCGTCACTTGGCGGCTATGCTGATGTATTTCAGCAAAACGTTCTCGCTTCGGGTGTCGTGCCGCAAATTTCGCTGATTATGGGTCCATGCGCGGGTGGCGCGGTCTACTCGCCGGCCATTACGGATTTCATCTTTATGGTGAAGGACAGCTCTTACATGTTCGTGACAGGCCCCGACGTGGTTAAAACGGTGACCCATGAAGAAGTCACCGCAGAGCAGCTCGGCGGCGCCATAACGCACAACACTAAATCGGGCGTGGCCGATCTCGCGTTTGAAAACGACATAGAAGCCCTGATGCTTACCCGTCGCTTTATTAATTTCATCCCGTCCAGCAATCGGGAAAAGGCGCCGGTGTGGCCAAGTGAAGATCCCGCTACCCGCGTCGAACCTTCGCTGGATTCACTGATACCAAATGATCCGGCCAAGCCTTACGACATCAAAGAATTGATCGTAAAAATCGCTGACGAGTACGATTTTTTTGAAATTCAACCTGATTATGCGCCGAACATTGTCATTGGTTTCATACGTATTGAAGGCCAGTCCGTCGCGGTAATCGCTAACCAGCCTACCGTGCTTGCCGGATGTCTGGATGTTGACGCATCACGCAAAGCCGCGCGCTTCATCCGCTTCGCCGATGCCTTTAACATTCCGGTGCTGACCCTGGTCGATGTTCCCGGTTTTATGCCAGGCACCTCACAGGAGTACGGCGGCATCATTAAACACGGCGCCAAACTTCTGTACGCCTATGCAGAAGCCACGGTGCCCAAAGTAACGCTGATTACACGCAAGGCCTATGGTGGTGCCTACGACGTGATGGCCTCTAAACACCTGCGCGGCGATGTTAACTACGCCTGGCCCAGCGCCGAGATCGCGGTAATGGGTTCCAAAGGTGCGGTAGAAATCATTTTTCGCGGTGATATCGGTGACCCTGAAAAGATCAAGGCACGCACCGCGCAGTATCAGGAAAAATTTGCAAACCCCTTCATCGCCAGCGCCCGGGGCTATGTCGATGATGTGATCTTGCCGCGCAATACCCGCGCACGGGTTGCACGTTCCCTGCGCATGCTCGCAAACAAAGAACTGGAAAACCCGTGGCGCAAGCACGGCAACATCCCCCTTTAAAGGCTATCGGAAAGATGTTTGACAAGATTCTTATTGCCAACCGCGGTGAAATTGCCTGCCGCGTTATCAAGACTGCCCGCAAAATGGGCATTAAAACGGTGGCTGTATATTCAGACGCCGACAAAGACGCTTTGCACGTGCGCATGGCTGACGAGGCGGTGCACATCGGAGCCGCACCCTCGGCGGAAAGCTATCTGCTCGCTGAGCGCATCATAGACGCATGCAAGCAAACCGGCGCACAAGCGGTGCACCCCGGCTATGGCTTTCTGTCGGAAAACGAAAGTTTTACAGCGGCACTGGATAAAGCCGGCATAGCGTTTATAGGCCCAGGCAGCAAAGCCATCACTGCAATGGGCGACAAAATTACCTCCAAAAAACTGGCCGACGAGGCCGGTGTCAGCACTGTGCCCGGCTATACCGATGTCATCAACGGCCCCGATCATGCGGTCAAAATCGCGCGCGAGATTGGCTATCCGGTGATGCTAAAAGCCAGTGCCGGCGGCGGCGGCAAAGGCATGCGCGTGGTCTGGAATGACGAAGAATGCCGCGACGGCTTTGAACGCGCGCAGAACGAGGCCCGGTCCAGCTTTGGCGACGACCGCGTGTTCGCCGAAAAATTCATCGAAGAACCGCGGCACATCGAGATTCAGGTTTTGGCCGACTCTCATGGCAACGTCATCTATCTGGGCGAGCGCGAGTGCTCTATCCAGCGTCGTCATCAAAAAGTGATTGAAGAAGCGCCCTCGCCTTTTCTGGATGAAAAAACACGCAAGGCCATGGGCGAACAGGCGGTGATGCTTGCGAAAGCGGTGGACTACAAATCAGCCGGTACGGTCGAATTCATCGTCGATGCGCAACGCAATTTTTACTTTCTGGAGATGAATACGCGGCTGCAGGTCGAGCACCCCGTCACGGAGTTAGTCACCGGCCAGGATCTTGTGGAGTGGATGATCAAAATCGCCTACGGTGAAAAACTGACGCTCAAACAGAAAGACGTGCAATTGAATGGCTGGGCGATCGAAACACGTGTTTATGCCGAAGATCCGTTCCGCAACTTCATGCCATCCATCGGCCGCTTGTCGCGTTACATCGCGCCCGAAGAATCAGAAAATGTCCGCGTCGACACCGGCATCGAGGAAGGCAGCGAAGTCTCAATGTATTACGACCCGATGATAGCCAAACTCATCACATGGGGAGCTGATCGCAATGAAGCTCTGGCGCATATGGGTGATGCGCTCGACTCTTACTATATTCGCGGCGTCTCTCACAATATCAGCTTTTTGAACGCCTTAATTGTGCATCCGCGCTTCATTGAAGGGCGTTTGACGACGAACTTTATTGCCGAAGAATACCCCGAAGGTTTCTCGGCTGCCGATGTGCCACAGGAGAATCCTGCCCTCGCGATTGCCACCGCAGCAGCTATCAACATGCATTTGATGAACCGTGCGGCATTGCTGACAGGACAGGTTCCCAGTCACGAGCGGCGGGTCCCATCAAACTGGGTAGCGGTAATAAACCGCGAGGAAACTCCGCTCAGTGTGGTCGCTATCGAGCATGGCTATGAGGTCACAATCGGCGATCAACGCTATGCAGTCATAAGTGACTGGGCTGCAGGCGAGCCACTGGTGCGCGCCACCATTAACGGGCAGAAAGTGATCTTTCAGCAAGATAAATTGCGGGCCGGAATTCGTCTATACCGTCGCGGCGCACAGATTGACGTCATGATCTGCACGCCGCGCGCTGCGGAATTAAACCGACACATGATCGAGAAAGTGCCGCCGGACTTATCAAAATTCCTGATGTCACCGATGCCGGGCCTGCTGGTTAAACTCAAAGTTAAGGTCGGCGATGAAATAAAGGCCGGGGAAGAACTGGCCGTAGTCGAAGCCATGAAAATGGAGAACAGCCTGCGCGCCGAGAGTGACGTGGTTATTGCCAAGGTATTGGCCGAACAGGGCGACAGCCTTGTCGTTGACCAACCGATACTGGAATTTGAGTAGTTATGACCGACAGCGATGCACAACTGCTCGCGAAGGATGTACTTGGCGGCGACCGCCGCGCATTGGCACGCGCAATTACGCTGATTGAGTCTCGTCGGCCGCAAGACCGTGCACCGGCGCGTCTGCTGCTGGAAGAACTGGTACCACACGCAGGTAAATCGATTCGGGTCGGCATCTCCGGTGTGCCCGGAGTTGGTAAATCCACCTTTATAGAAAGTCTCGGCAATTACCTCATTGATGAAGGCCATAAAGTCGCTGTATTGGCAGTTGACCCGACATCGGCTGTCAGTGGCGGCTCCATACTTGGCGACAAAACCCGCATGGAGTATTTGTCCCGGCGGACGGAAGCTTTCATAAGACCGTCGCCCGCCGGCGAGACCCTCGGTGGTGTTGCCCGCCGCACGCGCGAAACCATGCTGGCAGTCGAGGCTGCCGGCTTCGATGTGGTGCTTGTTGAAACAGTCGGTGTAGGACAATCGGAAACCACCGTGTCACGCATGACGGATATGTTTTTGCTACTGCTGTTACCCGCAGGTGGCGATGAACTGCAGGGCATTAAACGTGGCATCGTTGAACTCGCCGATTTAATACTGGTAAACAAAGCCGACGGCAACCTGGCCATACCGGCAGAACAATCGGTCGCTGACTACCGCAAGGCCATGATGTTTATGGCACACCGCGCCGACGGCTGGCAGGTACCTGTTGAAGCCATGTCGGCCCTGAATGGCGAGCGCACCGTGGAGGTGTGGAAAATTGTCGAGGAATATCAGGCCATGCGGGGAGGCAAGGGGCTGGTAGCCCGAAAACGTGCCGAACAAGCGATTAACTGGATGTGGAGTGAGATTCGCAACGGCCTGGTAGAGCGGCTGCGTGCGACACCGGATGTAGCAGCACGGGTAGCAGAATTGGAACAGGCAGTCAGAGAAAGCAAAATTTCACCCACTACTGCTGCGGACGAACTCATGGAATTATTTATCAAATGATTGGAAAACTGAATCACGTAGCCATTGTTGTGCCCGATCTGGAAAAAGCGGTGGCAACCTATCGCGACATTCTGGGGGCTACCGTCTCGGAGCCCATGGATTTACCCGATCACGGCGTAACCACGGTATTCGTTGAATTGCCGAACACCAAAATTGAACTATTGCTGCCTTTGGGCGAGAACTCTCCCATCGCCAGGTTTCTGGAAAAAAATCCTGCCGGCGGAATGCACCATGTGTGTTACGAGGTTGAAGATATCTTTGCTGCGCGCAACAAACTGGTCGGCGCTGGTGCGCGCATTTTGGGTGACGGCGAACCAAAAAACGGCGCTCACAACAAGCCGGTACTGTTTTTGCACCCGAAAGATTTCTGCGGGACACTGGTGGAACTGGAACAGGTGTAGCTTAGGCGACACCTATACAGTTAGCAGGCGCCCTCTAGTCGAAACTGACTACCTTTGCGACATGGCCGGGTTTGATCCGGCCACTGCACTCATCACACACGGGCATCGGCTTGTGGAGTTTCGACAATACAGTGCGAATGGGTTTACGCACGTTGCGGCGAAAACAACGGCTGCAAATCAGCAAGTCGGTCACGCGATTCATCAACTCGTAGCTGACTACTGAATCAAGGTCTGCACACTCTGCCATCGCGATCACCTCTACACTGCATAACGAGCCAAAGCGCATCGAAATAATGCAGTTTCAAAGTAGCTAAACTGGCAACTGAGAACCGTGCGACAGCTCACATTATGGAAAATGGCTGCGCAGCAAAAAGGCCCGCAGCCGTGCGGCTGCGGGCCTTATCAAAGCCAATTAAGGCGACGGCATAAAGCTCAGAGCGACGCCTCTCGCGACAGTTCCGCCTTTCTATGGGCAGGCGTTTTAACTGCCAGCACAGCCGCGATGATGATAGCCAGGATAAACAGGGTCATCTCCAGCCAGTACTCCTGCGGCTTTTCCCAGAAAGAGATGAACACGTTCCATCGACCCAACAGCTCAACTGTATTCCAGGTAATGATGGCAGTGGGAATCGCGTATCGAACTGCTGTTGTCACTTTCCAGAAGCGCACCAGCCGCTGCAACAGATAGACCGCCCAAATGGTATTCAGAAAAAAGAACACGTACGCGGCATTTGACTTTTCACCGGCAATGTCCTCGTTATACAAAAACAACAGCAATACATAGCAAAACCAAACGACATAAATGGTCTCGAGCGCGGTAATGGCAGCAAAATTCCGTTTATGCCCCTTGGTTGGCTTGGCAACTTTCAACTTGAAGCGCCGTTGAATCCACAGGAAAAAATTGCACTTGGTTTCAGGGTTGATCAGAAAATAGGCCAACGTCGCGCCCAGCACGCCGATGGATGACATCATGACCAGGTATTCAGCCTTGGTGGCAATTTCGCCGGGCATGCTTGGGTCCATCAGATCCGGAACACCAAGGAAATTCGCGTTCCAGACGAAAGCGAATTCTACCCATCCGGTCCACATAAACGTGCCGGCCCAGAAACCCATCCAGGTGGCAAAAACTTCTTTTTCGCTGCGCATGCCGAAAAACAACATGAAAAAGCCGACCAGACCCATTGCGAAAGCGGACTCGTAAACATAGTGTTCACCCGGCCATACTTCTTCCATCACGATCATGACCGTGTGACCGGCACCCTGAACAATGAGAACCAGAATGAAAGCCAACAAACCCGGCCATGGTGGCCGGGAAAGAAAATCACTTAGCGCGTTGCCGCTGCGGGCACCTTCAGTACTTGCACTCATAGCCCAAAAACTCCTGTCCAGATTGCGCTAATACTATGAAATATTGCCTCTCACGTGCGTTAACAGACGGTTAACAAGGTGCTTTAGCCGCCTCACTGCTATACGCTATAAATATGGTCAAACCCACGCCACGCTTACTTATCGTCGATGATGACCGGGATCTGGCGGGCATGCTGGTGGAAATACTTGAGCTGGAAGGTTACGCCGTGGGCATTGCGACCGACGGTGAAGCTGCCCTGCAGCAGGTGCATGAGTTACCGCCGGATCTGCTGATACTTGATGTCATGTTGCCCGGTATAGACGGTTTCGAAGTACTTAAACGACTGCGACGAGATTTTGATCTGCCGGTCATCATGCTGACTGCGCGCGGCGACGAATCGGAAAGAATCCACGGTCTCGTCAGCGGTGCAGACGACTATATTCCGAAACCCTTCAACCCGATGGAGTTGGCAGCCCGCGTGCACAACGTGTTGCGACGTTCGATTCCAACCGGGCAACCGCTTGAGACGCTAACCGCAGGCGCCATGGTGCTGGACCGAAAACGGCGCAAGCTTTTCCTTGATGACACAGAAGTCAAACTGACCGCTGCAGAACTGCGTGTGCTGGAGCAACTTATGCAGCGATCGGGTGAGGTCTTGTCCCGCGCGCACCTGACGGAGCTTGCGCTGAACAGACCGCTCGAAGCTTACGATCGCAGTATCGATACTCTGATCAGCAAAATGCGAAAAAAACTGGCCGATGCGGGCTTCGCGGGCAACTGCATCCGCAGTCTGCGGGGCCACGGTTACGTATTTGACATGGATGCTGAAGCACCTTGAATCGCTTCCGTTACCCGGCACTGTATGTACGCATGGCTGTCTACATTGGTGCGGCACTGACGGCCTTCGTGTTAATCGGAGCGCTGGTATTTGCGTCGGTCGCCTCCTGGGAATTGACGGGTTATCTGGAGGCCCGTAACAGTGAGATCGGTGATGAAGCGGCGCGCATCCTGAAGTCAGAAGGTCGCGAGGGGCTGCGGCACTGGCTGCGCACAGAAGCGACCATACCCGACGACGCAACACTTTATATTATGGATTCCGCTGGCGATGACATGCTGGGCCGGCCAGTGCCCGGCGCATACAAAGATTTCGTGGTCGCATCAGCAGAAGCGGCCCTTCAACACGAAGATAACTTCCGTCCCGTTAGGGTGACGCCTGAATTGGTTGCTCCCGATGGCACCGTGTACTCGTTTCTGGTCGTTCCAAGTAATATTACGCTGTTCGGGAGTATCGCTACGGCACTGGGGCTGATTGCCGTAGCGCTATTGGTTATCGCCAGCATTGCCTGGCTAATCGCCGGACGGATTGGCCGCCCGATCGGCGAACTGCAACAGGCCGTGCGCAATCTCGCTGCGGGGGATATCAATGCGCGCGTTCCGGAAAGCATCGCACGGCGTAACGATGAGCTCGGCCAACTGGCTGACGATTTCAACGGCATGGCTGAACACCTGAATACGCTAATTCAGGGGCGGGAACGACTGATGCGCGAACTGTCTCACGAACTGCGCTCGCCACTGACGCGCTTGCAGGCTGCACTAGCCCTCGCCGCCGCACGCAACCGACTGAATGAAGACGAACAGCGGCGGGTCGACCACGAAATTGCTCAGATGAACAAGGTGATCGGCGAAATACTTCGATACTCGGCGCTGGACAGCTCTGCCCGCATGAACATACGGCTTGTGCGGGTGGACAGACTGCTTCGAGAATTAATTGATCTGGAAGAACTTGAAGCGCAATCGGCCAAATGTACGCTGCACCTGAAAGCCGAGCGCAATCTTGAGGTAGTGTGCGATAAAGATATGCTGAACAGCGCCTTTGAAAATATACTGCGAAACGCTATTCGTTATGCGCCGGCCGGATCCACGGTTGAAGTAGATGCGTGTCGTGAAGAAAGCGGCGATCCGGAAGGCAGGCACGCGGATATACGAGTCACCTTTAGCGACAGCGGCCCAGGTGTGCCGTCCGAGCAGTTGGAGCGCATATTTGAACCGTATGTGCGCGTCGGAAATGACTCTAACGGCACGGGATTGGGTCTGGCCATCGTTAAGCGCGTTGTTGAGCGCCATGGCGGCCGCGTTCATGCAGACCGCAGCAAAGGCGGCGGGCTATCCGTTACAGTCTGGATCCCGGCGGCAGATTTTGCTTGACGCAGGAAGAGCATTCCACGACAGACCGACACAATCTAGGCAACCAAAGCTTTTAAACCGCTGGCATTGATAGCGGCCACGTAGTCCGCTTCGTGCTCGAGTGCACGCAGATTTTTATTGATGATGCTCTGCAAGTTTGGCTTTTTACCCTCAGGGCCTTCCTCCGAGCCAATACCGCCGCCAAATTCTATAAAGCGGGTTACGCCGGCGGCGGCAGCTGTTTTCATACAGCCCACCCAGTTCACCGGATTAAACAACTGGAAGAACAGACGGGTACGGATTGAATCCGGATCCGCCCCATGTTCAAGCCCGGTGTAATTGGATAACACCGCAAAATCCGCCGAGCCGAACACGACGCTGTCCAGTACGGCTCTGAATTCACGTGCGGCTGTGACCATCAGGTAGGTATGAAAAGCGCCTTCGGTTTTCAGGCGAGTAGCACGTTTGCGCGGAAACAATTCCGGCAAAGCGGCCTCAAGTTTGTCCAAATCGGCGTCGGTGCCGCCCACCACCGTCTGCTGCGGCAGGTTGCAACTTGCAACCTGACAATAGAAACGGTCGGCCAACGGTCCGGCTTCTTCGAGCGTCAAACCCAGAGCGAGCATGCCGCCCTCACCGTGCTGACCCATGAGCTCGCCGCGCTTGCGCACCAGCCGCAGACCATCGGCAAAACTGATCACGCCAGCAGCCACCAGCGCGGTGTATTCGCCGAGGCTATGCCCGGCCGCCAGCCCCGCTGTTACGCTGCCGCCGGTAAGTTCGCGGAATACCTCAAAACACGCGATTTGGTGGGTTAGCAGTGCTGGCTGCGTATTCCTGGTAAGGCCCAGCTCATCTTCCGGACCGTTGTGAGATAAAGCAGTGATATCAAAACCGAGAACGTCGTTCGCTTCCTCGTATATCTGCGCGGCTCTGGGGAACTCAGCGCACAAGTCACTGCCCATGCCGGCGTACTGCGACCCTTGACCGGGGAATACAAACATTATTTTCTGGTCACCCATATAAAACTCCCGAAGCTAAGACGGCGAGAATACGGGCTGGGCTATATTTGCTCAAGCTTTAACCGTTCAGGCAGCCCTCCGATGTTCCAGCCACTTCGCCAGATCATCACTACCACCAATGTGCTCGCCGTTCACAAATACCTGTGGCACCGTGCCCTCACCCGACACCGCCCTTAAGACGCTACCGCGAAAATCCTTATTCAGCACAAGCTCGGAGTAATCGATGCCAGCCTCACGCAGCATAGCCTTGGCGTTGACACAATAACCGCAGCCTTCGCGACTAAACACCACCACATCGAGTGGCAGCTCGGCCTTTGGGTTGATGTAGTGGAGCATGGTCTCGGCATCTGATACTTCAAACGGGTCGCCCTCCACTTCCGGCTCAATAAACATTTTCTCCACAACACCGTCGCGCACGAGCATTGAATAGCGCCACGAGCGCATACCGAAGCCCAGATCATCCTTGTTTACCAGCATGCCCATACCCGCGGTAAATTCTCCGCAGCCATCCGGTATAAAGCGAACATTGTCGGCATGCTGATCCACTTTCCATTCGTTCATCACGAATGCATCGTTCACCGAAATGCAGACCACTTCGTCGATGCCATTAGCAGCAAAGACCTTGGACAATTCGTTGTATCGAGGGACATGCGTAGAGGAGCATGTGGGTGTGAAGGCACCCGGCAGCGAGAACACCACCACCGAACGACCTGAGAATATTTCATCGGTTGAAACTTCGACCCAGTCGGCACCCTCACGGGTCTTAAATGTGACCGATGGCACTCGCTTACCTTCCATAGACTTAAGCATCACTTAACCTCCTTCGAGGGAAATCATTTAACTAATGAAGACCAACATTAAGCTATTGCTTTATTAATGAGAAATGGTATTTTTGTGTAACTTTATGCTATTTTTTCGATTGTCTAATGCGCAACCTTCCCAGCCTCAAACAACTGCAGTACTTTCTGGCGCTCAACGAGCATGAGCATTTTGGCCGCGCCGCGGCAGCCTGTTTCGTGTCGCAATCTGCCTTCAGCCACGCCATCCGCGAACTCGAAGAAACTCTGGGTGCGTGCCTGGTTGACCGCACCAATCGTTCGGTGGTTATTACCAATACGGGCCGTGAGGTGGCGGTACAGGCGCGGCTCTGCGTCCAGGATGCCGAATCGCTGCTTGATCTCGCCGGATCCGATGGCAAACCGTTGACAGGCAAGCTGGTGCTGGGTGTGATCCCGACCATCGCGCCTTTTCTCCTGCCCCGAATTATCCCCTCGCTGCGGCGCGAACATGCCGAACTTGAGCTTTACCTCGTGGAGGAACAGACCGCCACGCTCGAGGAGAGTCTCGCCGACGGGTCGGTAGATGTTGTGCTGCTCGCACTTCCCTGGGCGCTGCGCAATGCCGAAACGATGAAACTTTTCGATGACCCCTTTCATCTGGCCTACTGCCGCAATACCAAGCACGTGGATCCGGAGAATTTCCGAGTCAATCGATTGACAAGCCCCAGCATACTGTTGCTTCAAGACGGCCATTGTCTGCGCGATCACGCGCTGGATGCATGCAATATCAAGAACCTTGATACGGTAAACCGTTTTTCGGCAAGCAGCTTGCTAACGCTGATCGAGATGGTTGATGCCGATCTTGGCGTCACATTCATTCCCGAGATGGCCATCAACTCAGGCCTGCTCAAAGGCACCCGGGTAAAAACCAAACCACTGCCCAAAGGCAATCAGCGGGGAATCGGTTTAGTCTGGCGAAAAAATAGCGGTCACGAAAAGGGTTTTCGGATACTCGGGGAATTTATTCGTAAGCACGCCGCACTTCTTCAGCAATAGCCGCGATACCCCGGCGCACCATGCCATCATCCTGTGAATACGTCATGCGTATGCATTCATCTCGATGCGTCCATTCTTCCTGCAAGCCGGGAAAGAAGTTGTGACCTGACAATACCAGCACATCCCTGGCGCGCAGTCGCAGATAAAGCTCGTTACTGGTGATAGGCAAGCCGGGAAACCATAACCACAGAAACAGCGCCCCCTCTGGCTTGTGGACGCGATAATCGAGACCGGCAAAATATTCATGCACACACTCCAGGGCACGCTCCATCTTCGCCTGATAGTAAGGTCGAATAATATTTTCACTGACGTCCAGAATGCGTCCGCTGGCGACAAGGTCATGCAGCAATACTGCGCCTACGCTAGGCACTGAAAGGCTAAGCACCGAGTTAACACTGCTGATGGCATCAATCGTGGCTTCGTTTGCAACTATTACCCCGGTGCGTATACCCGGCAGCCCCAACTTTGACATGCTCATACACATAATTACGTTCTCATTCCAGAACGGTTGTGCTTCGGTAAACAGGATGCGCGGAAACGGCATGCCATAGGCATTGTCGACAATAAACGGCACGTTGGCTTCTTGCGCCGCGCGCATAAGCTGCTGCATCTCGGCGTCGGTCAGCACGTTTCCCGTGGGATTGGTCGGCCGGGAGACACACAGGGCAGCGATATCATCGCCTATCTGCAAATTCTCTACATCGAGACGATATTTAAAAAGATGATCCCCAAGTTCCTGAATACTGGGTTTCAGCGCGCTCAACATACCCTCTTTTAAGCCAAGATTCTGATAACCAATGTATTCAGGCGTTACCGGCAACAGAATTTTTTTGAACGTCCCGTCGGGATGCTGGCCAGCTAGCAAATTAAACAGGATAAAAAAGCCGGCCTGACTTCCACTCGTCAGGGCAATATTCTTTGCTGAGACATTCCAGCCATATTCGCGGCTAAATAAGTCGGCGAGCGCTGACCGAAAACGTTCCTCGCCAGCCGGCGAAGGATAGTTGGCGAACATGCGTCGGTATTCGCGCTCATCACCCAGGATGCGCTCGATCTCGGCTGTAAATAGCGCTTCAATTTCAGGAATGTGTGCGGGATTACCGCCACCCAACATGCAGATATCACGGTCGCTGGCCAGCGCATCACCCAGATCTTCCATGAGTTCGCGCGCCCCTGTTTTTCGCGCGAAACGCTTGCCGAATTCAGACCAACTCATTCAATTTATCCCCTATTTGACGTTTATCCTAGCCGCCAATTGATGCAGAATCTAACTCTAATTGTCGCGATTGCACACTAGCTGTGCTGAGGCCGAGTCATGTATATCAACTTCTGGTACCCCGCCGAGCAATCCACCCACATCACGGAACAACCACTTAAATTGCGGATGCTGGGTCAGGACTTCGTGTTATGGCGCGACTCCGAGGGCGTAGCACACTGCCTGAGCAACACGTGCACCCACCGCGGCGGCTCGCTGGGGCTCGGTATAGTTAAAGACGACTGCATACAATGCCCTTATCACGGCTGGCGATTTGACGGCAACGGCAATTGTGTTGCCATCCCTTCGCTGGGGCCGAACCCGAATATTCCGGGACGTACCCGCATCGACGCCTATCCCGTGGAAGAACGCTACGGACTGGTATTTTGCTTTCTGGGCGACCTGCCAGAAGGCCAGCGCCCACCGATCATGGAGATTAAAGAATGGGGGCAGGACGGATGGCGGCACACCACGCAAGCGTTCGAATTCAATTTCAGTTTCCAGCGCTCAATGGAAAACGGCATTGACCCGGCACACAATGAGTTCGTGCATGATACACACGGCTTTAAAGGTCAGCGCGAAGACTATTTCACACCCGAAGTGATACCTGAATCGACAGAATGGGGCACCGGCTTTGGCGGATGGTTGGAGGCCCCTCCGTTACCGGAGGAAAAAATGCGGGAGGCCTCTGGTCGAGATGTGGTCGCCAAGATGTGGGCCGGAACAGGACACGAAGGCGCGGCAAGCCTGTGGACTTTTATCCACCCCAGCGAACATATGCATATCCATCAGTATGCTTTCGAGTGCCCGGTGGATGAGCACAATGTGAGAATTTTCCTGATTAACGAACGCAACTTTCTCATCGAGCCGGAACATGACCAGCGCATGATGGATCGCAACATGTACACAATCGTTCAGGACCGCGATGTATTACTGCAGCTTCAGCCTGTGGAAACGCCGGAAACCAACGATAAGGAAATGTTCATGCCCGCCGACTTGTGCATAGGCAAATACAGGGAGCGCCTCAGAGAGTGGGAGGCCAGAGGCTGGCGCATCGACACGGAAACCGTAAAGCGCAATGAGAAAAAAGTTGCCTATGCCATCCCGTCGCCAGCGCGCCGCGAACACAAGGGCTGGGTACTGGATGCCATTCCGCTGGTGGAACCCGATGGTGAAGCAGCACAACTAGATATCGCGTCAGGCGCCTGAACGCGATTTTCACCACCGCGAAACTGCTCCCATGACCAAAAGCAGGCTATTGTGGCTGGCACTGATCGCCGTTTTGATCGCAATAGGCGTCTGGCTCGACCTGCACAGCTTTATTACGCTGGAAAATTTCAAGACTCGTCAGGCAGACATAGATGCCTGGGTTTCCAGCCGACCGGTATTCGCGCTGGCAGCGTATTTTTCGGTTTACGTGCTGGTAACCGCAGTGAACATTCCCGGCGCAGCGGTCATGACTCTGATCGGCGGCGCGCTTTTCGGATTGTTCCAAGGGAGTGTTGTCGTCTCTTTTGCGAGCTCCTGCGGAGCAACCCTCGCTTTCCTGTTGTCACGCTACCTGCTCAGAGATTACGTAGAACAACGCTTCAGAGGCTTCGCAGGTCGCGTTAATCAAGGCATAGAAAAGGACGGCACCTTCTATTTGTTCACGCTGCGTCTGGTACCCGTGCTGCCGTTTTTCGCAATAAACATGGTGATGGGCCTAACCCGCATCAAGACGCTCACCTATTACATTGTCAGTCAAATCGGCATGCTACCGGCCACGCTGGTGTACGTGAATGCCGGCACCCAGTTAAGTCAGGTCGAATCGCTGCGCGGCATCTTATCACCTGCCCTGCTGGGCTCTTTTATTCTGGTGGGTCTGTTTCCGCTGCTCATGCGCTTTTTGGTTAACCGTTATCAGTTAGCACGGCTATACCGGCCGTATTCAAAGCCCGAAAAGTTCGACGCTAATCTCGTCGTTATAGGCGCAGGTTCGGCGGGTCTGGTTACGGCCTATATAGCAGCCGCCGCAAAAGCCAAAGTAATACTGATCGAGCGGGAAAAAATGGGTGGTGATTGCCTCAACACCGGCTGCATACCCAGCAAAGCTTTGATTCGCTCTTCGCGCATCGCATCGCACATAAACCGTGCAGCCGAATTTGGCCTGCACACACAGGGGGCCGAAATAGACTTTGGGGCGGTTATGCAACGTGTGGAGCGGATAATCCGCACGATCGAACCGCACGATTCAGTTGAGCGCTACACAAAACTGGGTGTCGATTGCGTTGCAGGCAGCGCGAAACTCCTTTCACCCTGGGAAGTGGAAGTGGATCTTGGTGGGGAAAAACGCGTGATTGCGGCCCGAAGCATTGTCATTGCTTCGGGTGGAAGTCCGGCGGTGCCGCCCATTCCCGGCATTGACCAAATTGACTACCTGACATCGGAAAGCTTATGGGCGCTGAAAACACTGCCGCCGCGCTTACTGGTGATGGGCGGCGGTGCCATTGGCTGCGAATTGTCGCAGGCCTTCTCGCGTCTGGGCTCACAAGTTACCGTGGCCGAAATGTTGCCACGACTGCTTGCAGCGGAAGACGCAGCCGTATCGGAGGAACTCGAACGTGCGTTTGCCGACGACGGAATTCGTGTTCTGACTGGCATCAAAATCGTTCGTTTTGAAAAGAATGCCAGCGACACGGTCGCGGTATGCGAAACGCCCGCGGGTGAACTCAGCATACCGTTCGACGCAATTCTGATCGCGGCCGGACGACGCGGCAATACTGCGGGCCTCAACCTGGAACAGCTGGGCATTGAAATTAACAGTAACGGCACGGTGGCAGTCAACGAATCGTTGCAAACTGTTTACCCGAACATATATGCGTGCGGCGACGTTGCCGGGCCGTGGCAACTGACCCATGCAGCCGCCCATCAGGCGTGGTACGCAGCTATGAATGCCCTGTTCGGACGGTGGTGGAAGTTCCGCGTCGACTACACAGTAATTCCGCGCGCGGTATTCTGTGATCCCGAAGTGGCCAGCTTGGGCATCAACGAACAGCAGGCCAGGGCTCAAAACATTGGCTACGAACTTACCGAGTACGGTATCGATGACCTGGACCGTGCCATTGCAGACGGCGATGCCAAAGGTTTCGTGCGCGTGCTGACACCCCCGGGCAATGACAAGATACTGGGAGTAACCATCGTCGGGCCGCACGCTGCCGACATCATGAGCGAATACGCGCTGGCGATGCGCAATGGCCTGGGCCTGAGCAAAATTCTCGGCACGGTGCATATTTACCCCACCTTTGCCGAAGCCAACAAATTTGCAGCCGGGAATTGGCGTAAAGCCCATCTATCCAGCCGACTCCTGCGTGTGTCGCAGTGGCTTAACAGCCGCGGTATCGGCGGCTAGAAATACAGAACCGGCCATTTCGCGCAGCCTCCCGCCGCTGTCAACTGTACATATTCCGACCTGATACAAATTGCTACAAATCGCAGGCCTGATCGGTGAGAAAATAAGAAGCTAATGAACACAGCAAAGCAAAATCCGTCGCTTATTCGAATCCGCGACCTCAGCCGCAGATACCAGATGGGTGACACCACTATTGAAGCCCTGCGCAGTGTGGATCTTGATATCTTCCCTAATGAATATGTGGCGATAATGGGCCCTTCCGGTTCGGGGAAAACCACCCTGATGAACATGATTGGCTGTCTCGACAGCCCCAGCGGCGGCAGCTACGCGCTGAACGGCACAGAGACAGCCGGTATGTCCGATACCCAACTTGCCCGTATCCGCAACCGTGAGATCGGTTTCGTCTTTCAAACTTTTAACCTGCTGGCACGCGCTACCGCCCTGCATAATGTAGAGCTGCCACTTATATATACCGGGTTAAAAAGAACTGAGCGACTTGCGCGTGCGGAAAAGGCCTTGCAGCAGGTCGGACTTACGGAGCGCGCATATCACAAACCCGGCGAAATGTCGGGAGGACAGAGGCAGCGTGTTGCGGTCGCCCGTGCTCTGGTTACCGAACCAAGCATACTGCTGGCAGATGAACCGACCGGCAATCTCGACTCCAAAACCGGCCATGAAATCATGGCGCTGTTCGATCAGCTTCACGCGGCGGGCCAGACTATTATTTTGGTAACGCATGAAGCCGATATCGCGGAACATGCGCAACGACAAATACACTTGCTCGATGGCCAGATCGCTATCGACACGGGCAAGTCCAACCTATCTCGGGAAGCAGTGCAGTGAAAGCTAAAGCAAGTATTATTCTGGTAATCATGGCCATGATTGGAGGTTGCGCTCAGGAAAGCACCGAGCGCACTTGGAACGTTGCCGACGTGGTCACCCGCGATATTGTTGTCGCGGTGCAGGCGGCAGGAATTATTGAACCGGTAACCACAGTGGAGCTGAAATCCAAGGCATCCGGCGAAGTTCTGGAGATGGCTGCAGAAACCGGCAGCGTGGTCAATGCCAATGACCTGCTGGTACAAATTGACAAACGCACACCGCGAAATGCGCTGTCACAGGCAGTTGCTGAACTTGAAGCTGCCCGGGCACGACGCGACATTGCAAAGACCCAGCGCGACCGCGCGGAGTCATTGTTCAAGTCACGCACATTGAACGAAGTCGATTTCGAACAAAGCATTCTGGAATATGCAAACGCCAAGGCTGAAGTTGTGCGCTCTGAAGTTGCGGTAGAAAATGCACGCATTGCGCTCGACGACACTGAAGTACGGGCTCCCATCAAGGGCACCGTTATTTCCCGTACTGTGGAAGTCGGCCAGGTTATTTCGTCACCCACCCAGGACGTAGGCGGCGGCACGGTGCTATTAACCATGGCGGATTTACGCTCGGTACAGGTGCGCGCGCTGGTTGATGAAACCGATATCGGCAAAATCCTGCCTGGTCAGAATGCGAGAGTGACCGTCGCCGCCTATCCCAACCAACCTTTTGCAGGTACCGTGCTGAAAGTTGAACCCAAAGCCGAGGATGAAGAAGCTGTCACGCTGTTTGCCGTTATTATCACTATTGATAACGAAAGCCGTCTGCTGAAACCCGGCATGAACGCTGAGGTTCACGTGGATATCGCCAGTCGCTACGGGGTCGCCGCCGTTCCGACAATCGCGCTGCGAACACCACGCGATATTAGCGCCGCAGCGATGTTCATGGACATGGATGAAAGCGTCATTCGGGAACAATTGCGCAGCAGTGGCATGGATGTGCCCGACATGGTTTCAGGCGCGAGTGAAGCTGCTGGCGCTGGCGCGGCCGAAAATCAGGCTGGCGGGCGGCCCGCCACTACCCGACCTGCCCGGCCGGAGGGTGCTCGACCGGAGGGTGCTCGACCGGAGGGTGCTCGACGTCCGTCAGGCACGCGCACCGGAAGGCCCGCGGCAGCTCAGGGACCGACCGGTCAGGGCTATCAGTTTGGTGGTACATACTGGCTGTTCGTGCTGCAAGATGGCGAACCGGTGGCTAAAAATATAGTCGCGGGTTTGACCGACCTTGATTACAGTGAAGTGGTATCCGGGGTAACCGATGGCGATCAAATCTTGTTGCTGCCCAGTTCTGATCTGATCATGTCGCAAGACCGTTTCAAGAAATGGATGGGCGGCGCCATCGGAATGCCTGGCATGAGATCCCGCAACTGATTTGTCGCATTAACTTTGTGAGAGAACGAAAATGCTCGGCTGGGAAATGATCATCGTCGCACTGCAGTCTATCCGGGCGAATTTTTTTCGCGCGGTACTGACCATGCTGGGCATCATTATCGGTGTTGCCGCCGTGATCGCCATGGTCGCGTTGGGCACCGGTGCGCAAAGGGCTGTGAATGAGCAACTGGAAAATCTGGGCGGCAATATCCTGTCTGTGCGATCGGGTTCACACTTGTTTCGCGGAGTCGAAAAGGGCGACATCAAGCTGAATCTGGACGACGCTGCTGCTATTGAGCGCGATGTAGAAGCGGCTACCGCAGTCGTACCCGAGACTTCCGGACAGATTCCCATCAAGATGGGTAACAAGAACCGCACTGTTACGGTAGTGGGCACGACCCCCAATTACGATAGCGTGCAAAAATATGAATTGATGTATGGCCGCATGTTCACCAGGGCGGAAAATCAGGCCAAGGAACGTGTTGCGGTCATTGGTGGCGACCTCCCCGGCTCACTAGAAACAGCACCGGAAATGATCATCGGCCAGGATCTGCTTATCAAGGGCACATCGTTCAAGATCATTGGCATATTTGAACCCAAGGGCACGATCGGGTTCGGCAACCGGGATGAATACGTCTGGGTTCCGCTCAATACCGCGCAAGCCCGCCTAACCGGCAATAAAGACCTTAACTCCATTGGCGTGCAAATTAGTCCTGACGTGCCCATGGACATCGCAATTATTGATGTAGAGCGCGTCATGCGTCGGGAACATCAGATCATTCCCGGGGGCAAAAATGACTTCACTCTGAGCGACAGTAAACAATTTTTGTCCATGCAGCAGGAAGCGGCGGAAATATTCTCTTACCTGTTGGCCGGCATTGCGGGAATAAGCCTGATAGTTGGCGGCATCGGCATCATGAACATCATGCTGGTAACTGTCACGGAAAGAACCCGCGAGATCGGTATCCGCAAGGCGCTCGGCGCGACGCGCACAAACATTCTGCTGCAATTTCTGATTGAAGCCATGGCACTGTGCCTGGTTGGCGGTGCGATCGGCATTGCCCTGGGCGCAAGCGCCGCGATGTTGATGGCATCCCTGGCAGGATGGTCCACGCCATTGTCCGTTTCAGCCATACTGTTGGCATTCGGGTTCAGTGCAGGTGTTGGCCTGATTTTCGGCCTGCTGCCGGCCCGCAAGGCAGCTGGACTCGATCCAATCGAAGCGCTGCGCTACGAATAAGTATCTATACGCATAGACCCTGAACCACTGCATCCGGAATATCAGCCCTCAAACTTGCGCCACGTTAACCTTGTGCGCGTCCTGAGGAGATAAGCATGTACATCAATTTCTGGTATCCGATCATCCGCAGCGAAGACCTCTCTATGGACAAGCCCGAGAAGGTCAAGGTGCTGGGCGTCAACCTGGTGGCCTTTCGCAGTGAGGATGGGACCGCAGCGGTGCTGAGCGATACCTGCGTGCATCGCGGCGGCTCACTGGGCGGCGCATGGTCGGCGGGCCCGGCTGTGCCGCGCCTGGTAAACAACTGCGTTGTATGCCCCTACCACGGATGGGAATTTGGCGCAGACGGCGAGTGCAAAAACATTCCCTCCATCGGCTACGGCACCAAACCGCCGGCGCGTGCAAAAGTCGATGCGTATCCGACCGAGGAAAGATACGGCATCGTTTTCGCGTTTCTTGGTGACCTGCCTGAAGAAGAGCGCCCGCCGCTGCTGAATGTCGAGGAATATGACGATCCTAAATGGCGCGCCAATAGCGTGCTGGTTCTGGACATCGACTATTACTACGAACGTTCCATTGAAAACGCTCTTGACCCGGCGCATAACGAGTTTGTGCATCCCACCCACGGCTTTACCGCCATGAATCGCGACACTTACCACGTGCGCGACTACGATGTAGAGGATCATATGCAAGGCTGGGGCATGTGGTTCATGCATCGCTTTGAAGCACCCCCGCTGAAGAAAGAGAACTGGGGCGACACACGCACGGAAGCGGGCGATCTTTGGGCGGGCAGCGGAACCTACGGCCCGAACACTGTGGCAACTTACATTAACCCTTCACCGGACATGGGCTTCCGTCAGTACTTCTTCGAGCAACCGGTTGATGAAACGCGCACCCGCATCTTCTTCCTGAACATGCGCAACTTTATGCTGGACCCCAAACACGACGGGCCTATTCACGCGCGCAACAAAGAGATTGCGAAGCAGGATATAGACATCATGGGTCATGTTTATCCAACCCAAACTCCCATCAGCAACACCAAGGAAGTGCTGATGCCGGCTGACAAAGCCATCGTTGCTTACCGGGAATGGCTTGAGAAATTCGACAATGCCGGCTGGCGCATTGACCTCGAGGAGTTCAACCGCCGCAATGGCAAAGACACTGCGTTTGCGATCCCATCACCGGCGCGGCGCACGTCAAAAAACTGGGTGATCGAGTCCATTCCGCTGGTCGCTAATCGAGACGAGCGCAAGCTTTCCAAGGTCAGCTAGCCTATCGAATTTGCAACCAACTGTTTCTAAAGCTTTTATTCGCAATATTGTCCCCCCGCTGGCGAATAGCTAGTATGCGCAACGGCTTGATATCTGTATGATTCAGGCTGTTTACACCATAACCAATTAAGTTGTTTGGCCGTCGCATTACGAGCCAAACGGGGGAAATATCGTGCTTAAGGAACTTAACCGGTTCGCGCTGCTCGCGACCTTCACTCTCGTTTTGACCCTCACGAATGCCATGGGTGCGGATGAGGATACGGTGACCGAAGACGAGCCCAAGAAAGCCAAGTCAAAGCTTTCAGCAGACGAAATTGTCGTTACGGCGCGTAAACGCGAAGAGTCCCTGCAGGATGTACCGCTGTCCATTACCGCATTCACGTCCGAAAAACTTGAAGAAGTCGGTGCTTTCGACAACGAAGATGTCGCACTACTTACGCCCAACTTCAACACCGAAAGACAGGTCGGTCGTCGGCTGGATCGCCCGACCATCCGCGGCCAGTCTGCGCCTTCCACGGGCGCCGCACCTAATGCGTCATACTTTGTTGACGGTGCCTTTGTATCCGGCAGTATTCAGACCCTCACGCTGGGCCCAATTGCACGGGTAGAAATTCTGCGCGGCCCGCAGTCCGCGCAGTTCGGTCGGGCCACCTTTGCCGGCGCCGTCAACTACGTAACGCGCAAACCCACCAATGAATTCACCGGTCAGGTCAAATCCAGCGTCGGTAGTTTTGATTCAGCAACCGTGAGCGGCTGGGCCAGCGGCCCCGCAATTCAGGACACCCTCTACTATTTTGCGTCGGCCTCCTGGGATACTTACGGTGGCGAATATCGTAACAGCCTCAAACTGGGTCAGGCGCCCATACATCTGGCAGCGCCACTAACAGCCCCCACCCGGGGTGACAACTCGCATCTTGGCGGCACCGATACCAAGGACGTGGCACTGAAATTCCTGTGGACACCCACCGACGAAACGGAAGTCACCTTCAAGGCCAGCTTCACCAAGGGTAATGACGATCATTATGTGCAGCTCATACAGGAAACCGGTGAACTGAACTGTTACCTGCCAACCATCGGCAATCCGGGTACGGAGGATAACTCGGATGAAGTCTGGTTCACGACCTCAGCGGGCGCCTTCTGCGGCACGCTCGATCCAGACCGTGTCAGCTACTTTGCTGCCAACCCGTTCAACCCGAGCAACCCGTCTTTCAATGTTGGCTCAAATGGGGCAGAACTTTATGAGCCGGGCTTTTTGTTTCCGCCGGTTCCCGGTTTCACGCCCGGCATCGCCTATACCCTGCCCATGGAAGGTGCGCGACGCGAGGCGAGGTACAACCTGCCGGACTTCTATGACGGTATTAACTATGCCCAGTCGCTGGGTAACCCGTCGTTTAACCCGACTTGCCTTGGCGGCTCCGGACTCGACTGCATAGCAGCACCGGCCCAACCCGGAACGCGACGGAGCACGACGCGACTGCTAACACAATGGGAACAGGATTATGGCGACTGGACCTGGCTGTCACGAATTGCCTACAACAATGATGACTTCGATCAGGTTTATGATCTGGACCGTACCGAGCGCCGACCCATTCTGAATACTGGCTTATTTCACATGATGGAGAAAGCCAAGTGGGAAGATTACAGCTTCGAATCACGGGTAGAAAGTCCTGTGGATGCCCCATTAAGAGGCATGTTTGGCGTGAACTATTTTGAACAGGATCGCGAGAGCTTCCAGCGCCGTTTCCCCGGCCCGGGACAGGCACAGTTCACAGCCAAGCCTTTAACGCAGAATATTAAGAATTACGCGGTATTTGGATCGCTGGAATACGACATTAATGATGAATTGATCTTTGCCACTGAAGCGCGCTGGGCTAAAGAAGATCGCGATATTGATGCGGGCGTAGCATGTGCAGACATTTCCAGCCCAAACTTTGGATTAACGAACAGGGGCGAAAGCACTGTTAAAGCTTTGTCTCCGCGCTTTACGCTGACCTATCAGCCGGAAGAGACTGCCACATATTACGCACTTGCTGCCAAGGGCGACAAACCCGCAGAATTTGTGCTGGCCTATTTCCGCACAACGGCAGACCCATGCTCTTCTATTGACGAATTCAACAAACCCGACAATGGGCGCACTATCATCAAACCGGAAAAAGCCTGGACATATGAATTGGGCACAAAGCAAAGCTTTTTGGATCGTCGTCTTACCGCAAACCTCTCGGTGTTCTATATCAACTGGACTAATCAGGCGGTGTCAGAGAATGTCTTAATTGGCGGCACGCTCACACAGATCAACGTGAACTCTGGCAAAAGTAAGGTATGGGGCGCCGAACTGGAAACCAGCTTTATTTTCACAGAAAACCTGACCGGCCAGTTTTCTTGGGGCTTGGCGAATAACACGTTCAGAGAATATAACAGTGAAGGACTGGCGCAATTTACCGGCGTGGGACTGTTACTAGCGCCGAACGGGCTGCCACAGCGCGACGAAAACGGCGAACTCATTTACGACGAATCGGCAAATAACTCCAAAGGGCTGCGTCTGCCAGGATCACCCAAGCATTCCTTCATTTTCGGCCTGAACTACGGCAATGAAGTAACACTGAACTTGCTGGACGGCCCTGAAACACTGGAGTGGTTTGCACGCACCGACTTTGTGCTGGAAACCGACCGCTATGCTGAATCCAACAATTTTACCAAATTCCAAAACCGTAAACGCTGGAACGGCAGGCTGGGGCTGGAATCTGCAGACTGGACAATTACGGCCTACGTCAACAATATTCTGGACGACACTACGCCGACGGGTATTTTTGGTTTCCCTGTGATCACTGGCCCCACATGGGCAAACGGGTTTGAACTGAATAACGCGGGCGGACCGGTAGGTATACCTGCAGTAGGCGCGCCACCCTATTGGGGTGTTAACAATTTCAACCCAGGAACAGGGCCGGAAATGAACTCAGTTTCCCCCGCCTTCGGCCGCGCCTACGGTATCGAACTCGTCTACCGCTTCGGCGACTAGGTCCGCTCGGCACAAAGAAAATATTTGCCTGCATGCATAAAGCCCCGATCCATCATGATCGGGGCTTTTTTGTTGGGCTGCCTTTCCCCCGGCAGCAGCAAATGAAACCGCATGCCGGACGGCCTGCCACCTGCTAACAGCCGTTATTGCTAATCCGGGGCTTCCCACGTGCTAGAATCGCGATTAAATCACGTGAATCAAAACTTGCGCCCACTGCACCGTAATAACCCACCAGGCAGAAGCAACCCGATATGCCCGATCAGGCCCCCTCCGCAACTACACCGGTGATGATCCGCACCGGCGCAGAATACATCGACAGCCTTCGTGGCCGTAACCTGGCGGTATACCTGTTCGGAGAGCGTATCGCTGAACCGGTTGATCACCCGATCATCCGCCCTTCCATCAATGCCGTCGCAAAGACCTACGATCTGGCGCAGAGCAACCCGGAACTGGCCACGGCCCTATCGCCCTATACGGGCGGGCGCGTTAACCGGTTCCTGCACATCGCCCAGAGTCCGGAAGACCTGGTGCTGCAAAATAAAATGCAGCGCCGCCTGGGACAACTGACCGGTACCTGTTTTCAGCGCTGCGTGGGGATGGATGCCTTTAATGCCCTGCACTCCGTAACCTGCGAAATCGATGCTGCCCATGGCGGCAATTACCACGAACGCTTCAACAACTTTGTCGCGATGAGCCAGTCGGCCGGACACGTGATAGGCGGCGCAATGACCGACGTTAAAGGCGACCGCAGTAAAGCGCCGCACCAGCAAAGCGACCCTGACTTGTATGTGCGGGTAACTAAACGCACCGAGGATGGCGTTTACGTCAGTGGCGCAAAAGCACACCAGACGGGCTGCGTAAACTCGCACTGGATCGTTATCATGCCAACCATACGGCTGGGCGAGGCCGATAGGGACTACGCGATCGTCGGCGCATTTCCGGTCGACGCGCCAGGCATAACCTACATTTACGGCCGACAATCGTGCGATACGCGCAGCATGGAAGGCAACGGTCTGGATGCAGGCAACCAGCAGTTTGCGGGTCAGGAAGCCATGATTGTGCTCGATAACGTATTTATTCCGAACGAATACATATTCATGAATGGCGAACATGAATTTGCTGCCATGCTGGTCGAACGCTTCACCTGTTATCACCGCCGCAGCTATGTATGTAAGTCCGGAGTGGGCGACGTGCTGATCGGCGCGGCGGCGACGATTGCCGAATACAACGGCGCCGATAAAGCATCACATATCAAAGACAAACTGGTTGAGATGACGCATCTCAACGAAACCATCTATAGCACGGGCATTGCCAGCAGCTATCAGGCCACCAAAACCGCATCCGGCAATTACATCAACGATGACATGATAGCCAATGTTTGCAAACACCACGTCACCCGCATGCCTTACGAGATCGGCAGGCTTGCCCAGGATCTTGCCGGCGGTTTGATGGTAACGCTGCCGTCGGAACAGGACTATAACCACCCCGAAATCGGGCCCATGATTAAGAAATATCTGCAAGGCCGTGACGACGTATCAACCGAAAATCGCATGCGCATCCTTCGGCTGATCGAGAACATGACCATGGGGCGCAACGCCGTTGGCTACCTGACCGAGTCTATGCACGGCGCCGGCTCACCGCAGGCGCAGCGTATCCAAATAGCCCGTCAGATGCAGCTGGACATCAAAAAGCAGCTGGCGCAAAACCTGGCGGGTATTGGCAACGCCACGACGGAAGAAATCAGCACCGATCTGGCTGAGTACTTTGCCCGTGTATTCCGGCCGCCATCGGAACTGAGTTAAGTCAGGCATGGCGAGCGCATCGGCGAACCAGAGTGCCAGTCGCGAAACCACGCGTCGCCAGCTTATTCTGGCGGCAGAAAAGCTGTTTGCTGAAGCAGGTATCGACGGTGTATCGCTGCGACAAATCAATGTCGCAGCGGGTCAGAAGAACTCATCGGCTGCCCACTACCATTTCGGATCCAAAAGCGCGCTTATTCTTTCCATCTATCAGCACCGCATGGAGAGCGTAAACCGGCGTCGTATTGCGCAATTGCAGCAAGTGAAGGCTGACGGACGGGAACAGGATGTGCGGGCACTGGTGGAGGCCATTGTGCAACCCATCGTTGCGGAG
Organism: Gammaproteobacteria bacterium; assembly: GCA_030426355.1. Lineage (GTDB taxonomy): Bacteria > Pseudomonadota > Gammaproteobacteria > Steroidobacterales. Next base: position 208,249 of record JAUHYQ010000002.1, on the reverse strand, counting down.
ATTGATGCGGACGACAGCGGCGGTAACTACATTCGCTTCATGGCTCAGGCCATGGGCCATCCGCAGCTTGACCTGATAGAACTTTGGCAGCAGGAACACAGTGGCGGACTGGCCGATACGATCGGACTGCTGCATCAGGCACTCGATGACGATGTCCCTCAACCATTGGTAGGGCAGCGTTTCGGCCTTGCCTTTGAGCAAATAATCCATTCGCTGGCAGATCGTGAGAAGTTGCGCCAATCGGCGGGCAACACCTTTGACGTTAACGCGGCGCTGTTTGTGAATAACCTTATTGACGCCGTTGCCGGCTCAATGGCGGCACCGGTTTCAGCAGCGACTCAGGAAGCCCTTAACCGAATCAAAACGGGATAACCATCGACCCATGAATGACGAGAAGACGCTCCGGCTGGGGCCGCTGTGGTTTACGCCTGGCGTAACCGGAATCAATCTTAGCACCATGTTCTTTGCCGCATTTGGCACCATGGCCATGGTCAGCTTTATGAGCTTTATGCAGCCCTATGTATTGAATGAACTGCTAAAGATCCCCGAGAGCGAACAAGGCGCGCTTACCGGCAACCTGCACGCATTTCAGGAAATGATTTTTATTGCCTTTGCCGGTTTTGTCGGGGCCACGTCGGACAAATTCGGAAGGCCACCCGTGTATGCAGTCGGCTTCATTATTGTCGCCGTGGCTTATGCAATCTACCCGCTGATGGCCTCCGTGGCTCAACTGTATGCGGCACGGGCGTTATTCGCCGTTGGCGTGGCAGGCGTCGCAGTCATGCTCAGCGCCTGCATTGTAGATTACATTCAGGAGCGCTCGCGGGGGCGCTGGCTGGGAGCCACCAGCGTGTTCAACGGGCTTGGCATACTTGCGATGTCGTTCTTGTTATCCAAATTGCCATTGTTTTATCAGGGCAATGGCGCGAACACTCTCGAGGCAGGGCGATATTCATTCTGGACAATCGCGGCAATTTGTCTGGTTGTGAGCGTTGTGCTCTACAAGTGGCTTTTTCGCGGCGGCAACCGCGAAAGATCCAAGGATCCCGTCGTGAAGCAGTTTTTTCAGGGCATCAAGATCGGGATGAAAAACCCTCGACTGGCAATTGCCTATGGGGGTGCCTTTATCGGCCGGGGCGATTTTGCCGTAATCGGCACTTTCTTTTCCCTCTGGCTCGTGCAGGAAGGGCTGGACAGGGGCATGTCGACCGGCGCCGCACTGGCAATCGCAGGGCCGATGTTTGGCATCATCCAGTTATGTGCGCTCCTGTGGGCGCCCGTCATGGGGTTCATTTCTGACTGGCTCACGCGTTTGCAAGCCGTGGCGCTGGGTCTCGCCATCGCCGGCAGTGGCTACATCATGATGAGCATGGTCGGCGACCCATTCGGCCCGATCAATTCTCCGGGCGATGTATTCAAGGTACTGTTTACAGATCCGCTCAGCTCATCAACTCTTTGCGCGGGCCTGATCCTGGGGATGGGCGAAACCAGCGTAATCGTCTCGGTCGGAGCATTGCTCGGACAGGAAGCACGAGGACAATACCGTGGGTCCATCGTCGGTGTTTTCGGCCTGCTCGGCGGTCTGGGTATACTGGTGACGACGGGCCTGGGTGGCCAGCTTTTTGACGGCGTGGGCCGCACTGCGCCATTCTTGATGATGGGCATTATGAATCTGGTCTTAATGACCGGCGCGCTGCTGCTGCTAACCACCCGACACGCACTACCAACCAAGCAACACACTTCAACCCAGCAAACTTCAAACATGGAAACTCAAAAAAATGAAATATAAGAAACTTGGTCATTCCGACCTGGAGGTATCGGTCGTCGGGGTTGGCTGCATGATGTTCGGCTCCATGTGCGATCAGGACACCACGACCGCCATTATTGATACCGCGCTCGATCAGGGCGTTAATTTCTTTGATACAGCGAATATTTACGGCGCACCTCCTGGCACATCGGAACAATTCGTCGGCAAAGCGCTCGGTGCGCGACGTAAAGATATTGTTCTGACCACCAAATTTGGCGCAGCATCGGGGGGCCGTGGCGGCAGTGTGGAGGGCGGCGGCACCCGAAACTACATCATGGAGTGTGTAGAAAAAAGCCTGAAAGATCTGGGCACCGACTATCTTGATCTCTATCAGTACCACTTCCCGGACGTAAACACGCCAGCCGAAGAAACACTGCGCGCCCTTGAGGAACTGGTGCAGCAAGGCAAAGTACGTTTCATCGGCTGTTCAAACATGACGGGCGATCAATTACAGGAGTCCCTCGATGTCGCCGATAAAATCGGTACAAGCAAATACGTATCGGCACAAAACTGGTATAGCCTCCTGACCCGCGGGATAGAGCAAGATCTGGTTCCGGTTGCAGAGAAGGCAAACGTTTCGATCATCCCTTACTTCCCGTTGGAAAGCGGTTTGCTGACCGGAAAGTATCGTAAAGGACAAAATGATCCGGAAGGCTCACGCCTCGCTAAGTGGGGCGGTGCCTTCAAGACCGACGATAAATTGGACAAAGTTGAAGCACTGATCGGCTACGCGGAAAGCATCGGACACAGCATCCTTGATCTCGCGGTCGGCGGTCTGACCAATCGTCCTTACGTTGCAACCGTTATCGCAGGGGTAACCAAACCCGAGCAACTGGTGCAGAACGTCGCGGCGGGCAACGTTGAGCTGACCGCAGCGCAGCTGGATGAAATCGACCGAATTTGCTCCTGAGCCGGCGCAGGCAAGTCTATCCGTTATTCGGCAGCGCCCTCGGCGGCGGGTGCCGGCTCTTCTGCCGGCGCAGTGGCAGAGGCTGCCGGGTCAGCTGCCGAGGACGGGCCATTCTCGGCAATCCACGCGGCGATGACGGCATCTGAAATATCAGCCGCCTCAGCTGCCCAGAATACGTAAGCGTCTTTGGACAGAATCACGCTTGCCCCTTGTTGACGCGCGATCTCGCTTGCCATGGGCATGAGTGCATCGCGGAATTCGACTACCAGATCAGTCTGCAGCTGCTGCGCCTGTTGTTGCGCCTGCTGCTGCGCTTGCATGAGCTGCTGTCGGGCGTCCGCATTCATTTGCTGAAATCGGGGGGCATCGTCTTGGGTAGGCGCCATGCCTGGCTGCAATCCCGCCTTTTCCCGTTCGGCGTTGATATCGGCGTCAAGCTTTGCAGCCAATTGTTGCAGCTGTGTGTTCAATACCAGCTGGCCTTCCTCGGCCCGCTGACGAATGACCTCGTCCTGACCCGTCTCCCGCGCAATCTTTCCCAAATCAACCACGGCAATCGAACCACCGCCTTCGTGGCTGCAAGCACCGATAAACAATGCGCCTGTAAGCACAATGGCAACTAAATAGCGGGGAAATTTCATCGCACAACTCCAGTGTGTTAACGAGCTTCCTGCTGTTCGACAGCAAGACGAAAAGGTTTAAGTGTTACAAAAAGTATGAGGCCGCCGACGATAACAGAAACTGTATTGACTGCCGCAATAGACATGCCCACAGCCATCGGATCACCGAAAACTGAATCATTTATCCAACCAACTGCCGTAGGGCCAAGGCCCGCGGTGATGATATTCAGAAATAACATCCATGCTGCCGAAATCTGCCCGCGCAAACGATTGGGTGTGACCAGCTGCAAGGCTGTGGGCGCCAATCCCATCGAAATACTGGCACCAAATGCAAACGGCGCAGCCACCAGCAGCGCCAGTGAAGGGCTGCTGATACTGGTGGCTAGCGCACTCAACGGAATCATGAACACCGCAGCCATTACCGCGACACGCAACGGCGCGTCTTTGCGGCCGTTCTTTAACAGCGTGTCGGCCAGCCACCCGCCGCTGATCACGCCTATCGGCGAACAAATCAGCACAATAAGGCCGAGCTGCAAACCGGTCTCAGGCGGCGTAAGCCCCACCACACGGATGAAATAGGTTGGCACCCAGGTCGCCAGCGTTGTCATCGGCAAGGCCAGCAACGCAAAACCGGTGTAATGCGCCAGAAATACTCGCTTGCGTGACCAGGCGAAATCCACGGCCTGGCCCAAACTGATTTCATCGGCCTGCGCCGGCAGAACGCCCTGCCGCACTGGCTCCCGCACCAAAAACATCATCGCGGCCACCAGCACGCCGGGCAAGCCGACCGCAATAAACGCCAGTTGCCATGGCGCTATAACACCCACCAGCGGCAGGCTGATATCGTCGGACGTCGCCGCAAATCGAATGGCGAGCCCGCCGAAAATAAGCGCCAGCCCCACCCCGAAGAATGCACCTGACTGGTAGACACCGAGCGCGCGGCCCAGCTTCTCACGCGGAAAATAGTCCGCGATCATTGAGTATGCGGCGGGAGACAAGGTCGCCTGGCCTACGCCCACACCGACCCGGGCAAGAAAAAGCTCCCAGAAGGAGCGCGCCAGCCCGCACAGTGCGGTCATGATGCTCCAGAGAAAAATGCCGCAGCCAATAATGGTTCGACGGCTGAACTTGTCTGCCATCCTGCCAATAGGCAATCCCATCAAGGCATAAAACAGGGCGAAATAGAGGCCCATCATAAGGCCCATATCGGTATCACTCAGCCCGAGATCGGCCATGATCGGATCAACCAGGAGCCCGATGATTATGCGATCAGCAATCGAGAATACAAACGCAAGGACCAGAACGGCAACACCGAACCAGGCGATCACTGGATTTGGCCATGAAGGTGCGCCACTAACTGCGGTTTGTTCTGTTTGCTGCATGAATCCTCGCCTATTCCATCTCAACGAATTTGTCGACTTACTGTGTTAGCTCAATGGTTGAGCGCTGCCATTCAAAATCCTTTACGACGAACTCACTCAAAGAGGCTACCAATTTGGCATATAAGGCTTCCGGCTGGCGATCCACGATTCGCTGAGCCAACTCCGACACCCAGACAACGAGATGACGTTCGGCAAAATCAAGTTGCGCAAGCTGAAAGGAAACGGCATGGTCAACATCGCACTCCGACTCCTTGTACGCCAAAAAGTGCATGAATTCGAGCTCAACAGACAAATGGTCCGGCGCCCAGGCAAACTTTTCGGCAAGTCCATAACCGAAATAGTCGTAAAAACGCACGATGTCTTCACGCACGCCGGCAGGCTGGTTGCGATGTAAATCTTCGCGTATTGGCACCGGGGGGCCGTCGCTGCCCACTTCAAACAGCCCGCTGTACTCGGTTTTCAATGCACCAATATCGCGATCACGCCACGCATTCACGTACTCATCAGGGTTAGCCAGCGTGTAAGGCAGCCTGATTTCACTAAACTGAATCGCATCGCGCGCGACAACGGCATCAGTATCGAAAGGCGATGCCACGATATCTGAAAATATTGCGTACATGAGGCACCGCGCCGGAGCAGTTTCGGCGGGTTCACGCAGCAGATTGACCCGGCGTTCGGCAGAGCCAGAACTTGCCGATGAAGCTGTTGCCGATGACTGCTTGGTTGGCTGTTGGCTTGGCGCGCTCATGCGATAGCCCTATCCTTTAGCGGGCTTCGCTAAGACATGACGGGAGCGCAGGATTTTACTGCAACGACCCCGCGGTTGCCATGCCAGCCAGCGCTCCGCACCGCATGGTTTGCGTGTACAATGGCCGACCCAAAATTGGCGCGGAAGGCTAACGCCTGATTCCGCAGCTTTCTGCTGACGAAGGACATGGTTTGATGATTTTGCTGACGGGTATAACGGGCAATAACGGCGGTGCAACCGCCAACGCATTGCTGGAAAAAGGTGTGCAGTTCAGGGCTCTGGTCCGTGACCTGAACAAAGCCAGAGATTGGTCGGCCAAGGGCGTCGAACTTGTAAAAGGTGATCTGGAAGACCCTGAATCAGTAAAAGCCGCGCTGCAAGGCGTGGATCGGGCCGTCTTGATCCTGCCAAACGGCGAGGATCAGCAACGCCTGGAGTTGTCATTTATCGAGACTGCCAGGCAGGCAGGCCTTGCGTGGATACTGAAGCTATCGTCGCCTGAAGCGATCCGGGGCACCACCAGCCCAATCCCGCTGGCGCATATTGCTGCCGAAGATGCCATTATGGCTTCGGGCATGAACTGGACCTTTGTGCGGCCGAGTTTCTTTATGCAGAACTTTCGCAGTTCACCCGCCGCATGCAAAGCCAGCGGCAAGCTTTCCATGCCGATGGGCAATGGCACGGTTGCACTGACCGATTGCGCTGACGCCGGTGCGTTCATAGCGCATGTGCTGACGGACGACAATCCTGCCCGGCATTATGGCCAGTGTTACAACATTACCGGGCCCGACCCGGTAATGGACTTTAACGACATCGCAAAAATTATCGGCGAAGTTATCGGCCAGAATGTTGAGTACGATGATTGCGACCCGCATGCTTTTCAGGAAGCCATTCGTCCTTTCCATCGGAACGATTGGCACTCGGATGCTGTAGCACGCCTGTTCGCAGAGATTGCCAGCGGTGAAACGCCTGGAGTAAAAACCAACACGTTTCAGGAAATGATGGGCCGGCCAGGAACATCGCTGAAAGAATACCTGACGAAAATCGCCTGACAGAAATCGTGCGGTCGGGCGGCAGAACGCGCACAACGATGCGCATATCGGATGTCTTGCCGGAAAATCAATGGAAGAGATTATTGACTCAATTTTGCTGGGCATAGTGCAGGGACTGACAGAGTTTCTGCCGGTGTCCAGTTCAGGTCATCTGGTGCTCGCCCAGGAAATCCTTGGCACAACGTTCGGGCAGGGAATTGTTTTCGAAGTTGCGGTTCACATCGCGACGCTGGTTGCCATTTTGATTTTCTACCGACGTGGCGTGGCAAAACTGGCCATTGGCACCCTGTCCCGCGACCGACGGGCACTGGAGTACGTGGGGAAACTGATTCTCGGCACAATGCCCGCTGTCGCGGTCGCGCTAACATTGCGGGGCTGGATCGAAGCGCAATTCGACTCTTTGTTGGTGGTGGGTATCTGCCTCGTTGTCACGGGCTTCGTAGTATGGACCACGCGCTACACGATCAGACATCACGGCGACGATGAGCCCACCTGGAAAAGCGCATTGCTCATCGGATGTGTGCAAGCCATTGCCATTCTACCGGGCATCTCACGCAGCGGCTCGACCGTTGCCGCGGGCCTGGCGCTCGGGCTAAACCCGCTGGCCGCTGCGGAGTTTTCATTCATGCTGGGGATGATTGCCATGGCGGGTGCCGGGGTACTGTTGCTCCCTGATCTTCGCGGTGTCGATCAGGCGCTAATTAGCGACATTACCTTCGGCTCGATTGCGGCGCTTATCAGCGGGTTGCTGGCACTGGCAGCGTTCGTCTGGCTACTGCGCACCCAGCGCTTTTATATTTTTGCCTGGTATGCATGGCTGGTGGGCGGCATAACAATTGTCTGGTCGCTTGCCTGATCGGCTTCAATTCAGGCTGCAAGCCACCGACTCATCAGGTACCTCTGAGTTTTTGCATTTGCCGACGCTCTTTCTTAGTCGGCTTGTGGTCGCCGGGTATGAACCCTCCTGCTCCGGCCTTGCGCTGTGCGGTGCGCGATTCCCGACTCGCCTTGCTGGCGGCGGTTTCCTGGTAGAGCAAGGCCGCTTCGGCCGCACCACGCCGCTGATCACTTAGCGCCAGAATACGGACTTCCTTTTGTTCGTATCCTTGACGAATGGTGAGCATATCGCCAACAGCGATTTCCTTAGAGGTCTTAACACGCTGCCCCGCGCAATGCACTTTGCCACCATCAATGGCGCCTTTGGCCAGGCTTCGCGTCTTGAAAAAGCGCGCGGCCCACAACCATTTATCGAGGCGCATCAGACCAATCGCAATTCGCCTAAGTAGAGGCTCTCGGCACCAAGCTCGAAGGTTTGGGACAACTTTCCTGCGGTGCCAATTATTTCCAGCTGATATGACCCACTGTTGGGTTTGAGCTTGTCGATTTTAAACTCACCGAAGGTGTCGGTCGTTGCGCGCGCGAGTTCGCCGCCATCCTGCTGCAAAATAATCTCGGCATCTGCAGCGCATTCTTCGACACCGTCAACTGTTGCAATGACGGATCCGCCCACAAAACACCGATTAAAGAAGTGCATGTTCTTGTAGTACACGCGCGGCTTGGTGCCAAGCTCAGGCTGCAATACTTCCAACCCTTCGTCGGCAGCCATTTTCTGCATTTGCGCGTCTTCCACCTTTACCGACTTAAATACATCCGTGGGACAACACTGCTCGGCGCGCGTCTTATTCCAGCCGGAATCCAGCAGATGGGCGTCGAAAATCCAGGCCTGCGGCAACTGCAGTTCTTCGTTCCACGACACAGCCCCGTACGGACAGGCATCAACAATTTCTTTCTGCCCTTTGGCTTTGACGGGATCGATAATCACAATACCGTCATCGCGCTTTCTAATCGCGCCGTCTTTGGCCACTTTCATGCACGGGGCATCGTCGCAGTGGTTGCACATAACCGGCATGAAGTGCGCATCAACTATCGGATACCTGCCGCGCTCTTTGCGCTCAATATCCAGCCAGTTGGCACCCATGGGCGGCTGTTCTGCAGCGTAGTCCGGGAAATCGTTTCCAGTGTGCTCATCTTTAACTGCCAGAAAACAGGCCCGGCAGTTATTGCAGCGCTCAACATCAACAATCATGTTCCATTTACTGACCATGATTACGCCACCTCCTGACTGGACTCGACCGGTTTCCAGGTATCAACGCCTGTCCACTTTTCGACCTCAATAAGCGTGGTGTTAGGCCGGATACCATGGCTCTTGGTGGTAATCGGCTTACTGGTGTTCAGTATGTTGATGCAGCCGCCCAGATCGGTTGACTTGCCCGGCTCGCCCGCAGGCCGGTACTCGGAAGACGCGGTGGGCGCGCTGATCACACCCGGACGCAACCGGTCGGTAACCTGTGCCGCACAGACCACCGAGCCACGATCATTCCAGAGACGAATCAGGTCGTCATCCTTGATGCCGCGCGCCTCGGCATCGGCAGGGCTGATACGGCAGGTAAGGTAATAATGATCGCCTACCTTTACCCGGTGCTCGCGAATATCGCGCAGGAAACAACCCTCGTCGTCACCCATCAGATGAAACGGATAACGCGAATGTGGTGACAACAACTGCAGCGGATACTTGGCGGCTATCTCCGGTTCGTTTTCTGAATTCTCAAACGTCCGCATGTACTTGTTAACCGGCGGACGCTCAGGATCATCAAAACGCTTCAGCGTTGTGGGCACAAACTCATACTTACCGGACGGCGTCTGTAAACCTTCCGCATACTTATCAACATAGTCGGACGGTAATGGGTATGGCTCAGGCACATCTTTCTTGCGCCCCTCGTAAAACCAGCGCAGGCCAACCGGCGCACGGGACCCTTCAGGCTCCGGCTTTACGACGTAATAACCTTTTTTCAGGAACTGCCGCCAGGACATGTCCTTGGCGCAATCCGATGACTCATAGGCACGTTTGCACCACTCAAGTTCGGAGTTACCTCCCTCGGAGTACACGGCACCAAGATCAAGCTTCTCGGCAATCGCGAGGAAAATATCGTAGTCGGATTTAGACTCGCCCAGCGGCTCAATGCACTTGTGCTGCAGTGAAATCACACGATGGTTGTTCATCGAGTACATGTGATGAACATATCCCGGGCCGACGTTATACCACTCACCCAAATCCCAGCGTTCGAATACTGTGCAGGCCGGCAGGATAACATCAGCATATTTAGTCTCGCCTTCCCACCACACCGATTGGTTGACAACAAACTTGAGGCTCTCATGCTGATACATGCGCACCCAACGATTTGACTCCACCATGGTGCCGAACGACGAACTGCCATACTTGTAAATCATTTCTACCGGCACATGGCCCGGCGACGGATAACCAATCGGAAAAAACTGCCCGACGACGGAATCGACTGCGGTCACATAACCCAGTTTGGGCTTGCCCATAATGGCTTCCGGTAACCACATCCGCGGGATCACCTGCTTGACCGAACTCATGGTCACAATATGCGGCATGCGCTGGTAGTTGTTGGTGGAGTTGGCGCTGTAAGCCAGGTCACCCGACATGCTGCCCTCGGCATACCCCGGGAAATAAAAGTTCATGTCTACCGGTGCGCCGAACTGCAGGTTACCCATATTCGAACCGGGTTTACCGATGCCCTGCATAGCCGCCAGGATGGTCATCATGCGCGCCCACTGCGCACCCGTCGGCCCGCGACAGGCCCCACCAATTCCGCAGCCCCAGCCGCCGACACCGAGGTAAGTTTTCTTGCTGGCCCACTCGCGCGCCAGCGCGCGGCAATCCCGCGCCGGAACGCCGGTTTCGCCTTCCTGCCATTCCGGCGTTTTAGGAATGCCATCGTCTTCACCAAGTACGTGTGCTTTCCATTCATCAAATCCGGTGGTGCGCTTTTCGACGAATTCCTTGTCGTAAGTGCCTTCGGTAATCCAGATGTACGTCAGTGCCTGAGCAAAAGCCGTGTCGGTACCCGGCTTAGGCGAGATCCACTTACCACCCAGATGCGCAGCCGTATGGTTCAGGTAGGGATCAATGTGCACCATCTTTATGCCGAGTTCCTTGGCCCAGCGACGCCGCTGGGTGCCCTCGAAACCGTAGGTGGCATCCGGGTCGCTTGACCAGAAGACGATCATCTCGGCCTCTTGCAAACAATCCTCCACGGTGCCGTAAGGTTCGGCCGCACCCAACCGCATGCTGTTGCCCCAATGATGTTGCGCACCCCAGAACCAGCCTTCCCAGCTGTCCGGACTGTGCATCAATTTGCTGACACCAATCAGATTCCAGAAGCGGTTAAAGGCCGACAGATAATGGCCGAGGTTGCCCCACTGGTGATGCGAACCGTTGGCAACCAGAATGGCACCGGGCCCGACTTTCTTGCAGCGCTTGATCTCGCCGGACACGATGTCGAGGGCTTCTTCCCAGCTGATTTCGACAAACTCGGACTTGCCGCGGTTCTGGATATTCCGGTCGCCATGCGGATCGAAGTCAACGCGCTTCATCGGCTTCAGGATGCGGTTTTTCGAGTACACCATAGATTTCTGGCAGGCCCCATGAGCTGCCAGAGTCGTTTTGCGCGGAGGCTTAAAGGTCTTGCCACGGGCCTTGATAGTGAACGAGCCGGGATCGCTGCCGTCGAAGTCCATCGACGTCGTGCGCAGAATTTTGCCATCCTTGACGTAGACAAAAATCGGCCCCCCGTTGGTGCCGTTGGTGTAACGCGTTACGCCGTTACCCATGTCGGTGCCGCTGGTCCAGGTGTAGGACTCCATACTGGCAACGAGGTGCATGAACCAGACGATCAGATCGTCCGGGCCCGCCATGGTGATCATGAAGTTCTTGGCAGCGTGAATGCGTTCAAGTTGATTAAACGGTGGTGTCAGAAAATCCGCTGCAATCTTCGCGTTCTTGAAAAAAATAGTGAAATCGGGATTCGCATGCACACCGGCGCCGGTCGAAATGCGGCCGTCTTTCAACTGGATCCAGCGCCCTTTGTCCCGCTGATCCTTTAGCGCAAACTGCGCAATGCAGTCGCGCTCTTTCAGGCGCTCTTTAAATTTGGGGAAAATCGCAGCACAAGCGCGCATAGCCTGCGGGATACCCCAAAGTATGACTGCCAATCTCATTGCCAATTCTCCTGACTACACGCGGGAGACCCCACGCGCTTATATAACCTCAAACAATTCCTGTAACGCACCGCTGCCGGGGTTGCGGACCAGCGTGGTTCTGCAGCGCCCGCGACCCGGCAAATCAAGTTCAACAAGTGTCGAATATTCGGCTGCACCCAATGCAGCACACGCAACTGCTGCCGCATCACTGTCACTTACCTGAAATGACTGTGCGAGGTAGCCTATATTCGGTGCCTCCGCGTCTGGCACCAGGCTCGGCACCTCATAATTAAGTGGCGCCGCCAGAGCAATCTTGCCGTACTCATGACCGCCCTGAACCAACACACTGTGGGTGCGTGACTCGGCCGGCAGATTAACCGCGCGATTACTGGCCTCGCCCTCAAGTATTGAATCGGAGAACAACTTCATGCCCAGCGGGCCGTAGTAGAAAGCCAGCGCTTTCTGCATATCAGACACTGTGTGTGCGGTCGTGACCACGGGCGTAAAGCCGGTTGGCGTGCGGCCGTAGCTATTAACAAAGTGATACAAGTGCCCGATCATGGTCTTTGGGTCTTGCGTTACTAACTCGACCAGATTGATAACAACTCCGTCAGGCCCCTCGAACGCCAGTTCAGTTGCCTCACCCACCGCGGGGCCAAAATTGATGTTGTTGGGCGCATTCCAGAATTCAAAACCCTGCGCACGAAGCTGCTCGTAGTCCCGCTTCACATCGCTGGTGTAAATATTCAGATTAAACAGCCCGGTTGCACGTTTGATACCTTTCTGCCGAATTCGCTTTCTTTGAGGCGCATCGAACTCCATGAGCTGAATCCGCCCCACCGGATCGGGGCCGTAACCAAGAAAGGCGCAACGTGCACTGGAGCCTGACGGCAGGTGCCAGTAGCGCTCAAAATCTGCGCCCTGCCAGGTGCTGGTCTCCGCTACTTCCAGCCCCAGTGTTTCGGAATAAAATGCCAGCGAGGTGTCGAGACTCTCGACACCAATAACCGCTACGCTAACGGGCGCGCTTAGCTGATGATCCAACTTGTTTGCATCGCTGTTCATTAGAGTGTCAGATTAGTGATTGCCCGCCAGCCGGGTGATGATAATTATCAACGTACAGGATACCCATGATCAATTACGGACAGGCCCTAGGCATCATCGCTTCAACAGCTGCACCGCTGCCAGTGGTTAGTGTCGCCCTGTCCGAAGCAGCGGGAACGGTAATTGCCGCAGATTTGCCCTGCCCGAGCGCGGTACCGCCGTTCGACAATTCCGCAATGGACGGTTTTGCAGTGCACTCCGGTGACACGAACGGTGCGACGCCGGCCAATCCGATTACCATGCGAGTCATCGGCATGGTTATGGCTGGCGAAACCCCCGGCGGGGATCAGAACGAACCACGCACGGCATGGGAAATCATGACAGGCGCACCAATACCCGCTGGCTACGATGGTGTTATTCCGGTCGAGCAGGTCGAAATAAAGCGCGATCCGACCGGCAAACCGGTCGCAATACAACTGCACCAGCAAGTTAACGCCGGACGGAACCTGCGCTGCGCCGGTGAGGATTTCGCCAAAGGCGATGCGCTGCTGGGTGCCGGACAACTCATACAAGCCAACCAGATTATGGGTCTGGCCGCCACGGGAGTGCGCGAGATTCAGGTGCGCATGCCGGCGCGTGTCGCTGCCATTACCACCGGCAATGAACTCACCGATACCAATAAATTACTTGAGCCGGGCAAGATTCATGATTCTAACGGCCCTTATCTGGAAGCGGCTATCGCCTCAGTAGGTGCGGCCAGCGCAGGGGTATACCGCACCGGCGACTCGGCCGATGAACTTATCGAACGTGTGCAAAACCTGCAGGACAAAACCGACATTATCCTCACCACAGGCGGCGTATCAGCTGGGCGCATGGACTTTGTGCCGACGGCGCTCGAACAACTGGGTGCTGACATACTTTTCCATCGCGTGGCGATTCGCCCGGGAAAACCCATACTGTTTGCGCGGCTGCCCAACGGCACACTCGTATTCGGCCTGCCCGGAAATCCTATAGCAGTCGCCGTGGGCCTGCGCTTTTTCGTGGTGCCTGCGATGCGTCAAATGAGCGGTCAGCAACCCGAGCAATATGCCTCCGCTGTGCTTGCCGAGGATGTCCGCAAAAAGGCTGGCCTTATGTTCTTTGCCAAGGCAAACGCACGTACCGACAACACGGGCAAATTGATCGCCGAGATTCTGCCCGGTCAGGAATCTTTCAAAATAAGCCCGCTAATGAAAGCCAATTGCTGGGCAATTGCCAACGCTGACGCTGACAGACTGACCGCGGGCAGCGTTATAAAGATTGCACCGCTTATTGCCCACGACTGATCGCACGCATCGCAATGCACCGGGGCCAGAACGGCCGGTGCTTAGTTGTCAGGTGCAATTGGCGTATTAACAAACCAGAAAGCAACGCCGCTCAATACCATCAGCGCACCGCCGATGTACATCGGCAATAGCGCATTCTGATTGTAAAAAACCGCCGCCAAAAACGGGCCGAATATCATTCCCACTGCCGGCGCAGCCGTTATCAATCCGGCAGCAGCACCCTGCTCATGCGCCTCCACACTCAGGCTGGCAGCCGCACTCAGGCTCGGCATGGCAAAACTGGCGGTAAGACCCATTAGCGCATAGGAAATAAACAGCAACGGCAAGGTCTGGGCCTGTGACAGGATCCAGATTGAAAAGCCAAACAAGATCAGGGAATAACGCAACAGTGTTCGTGGTTGCAGTTTCACCAGCTGCATAACACCAATCTGAACGATAACCGTCACAATAGCCATGCAGAAAACCGCCGTGCTGGTAATGCGGATGATTGCCTGCTCGCCGCTAATGCCGATCCGATCCTCGACAAAAAAGGCAGTGACTGTCTGTATGCCGGTGAACACCAGGAAAATCACGAACCATCCGTACAAGTAGGGCAATACCCGCCGGTCGGTAAATTTCATCTTGGGACCACTATCGGGTACCTGATGTTTCTGCGGCTCCACCAGCTGGGCCTTTGCCCAGATGGCCACCAGAACAGCAAAAGCAGCCACCACGTAAAACGGCGCCAATGGATGAATTTCAGCCAGCAAGCCGCCCACCACCGGCCCGAGTATGCTGCCCAGACCGCCCGAGGCCGCGACCAGCGCCATGCCCTTGGCACGCGACGCACGATCCGTGGTATCGGCAATGTAGGCCGATGCAGCGGGTTGGACAGCACCAGCAAACACGCCGTAGAGCAGGCGGGCTCCCAGCAACAGCAAGAACAGCGGGGTCGCAAAAGTCAGTCCCAGCAGCGGCGACGAGCCGAGCCATCCCCATAGCCCACCCTGAATACCGAAAGCAAAGCCAGCGTAACCTGCGGCGAAACCCAGCAACCCGATGACGAAAACCGCGCGACGACCCAGGTTGTTGCTGGCCAGGCCCCAACGCGGCGATGAAAAAATAATAACCAGATTGGACGAAGAAATCAGTGCACCAAACTGCACATCGCTAAGTCCCAGCTCACGCGCCATCGGCCCGAAGATCACGATAAGCAAAGTCTGCCCGACCCCGTAGGTAATCAGGCCGGCAAGCAAAATAAGCCTGTCCTTATTGTTGCCCGCGGCAGCAGTCGGTGAAGGGTTACTCATGAAAGCTTAAATAATGCTGTTGGGAGGGCGCGGATTGTACCTGCACCCGGCCGATTATTCTCCCTTGCAGGCTCACTGGCAGGCTCACTTGCGGCCGGATTGAATCGCTCACACACAAGTAAACGCCTCGACCGTAAAACCGGCCGGCGATTGAATCTGCAGCAATCGGCTGCGGCCGTACAGACAGTCCACCATGCCATGGTCGATCGCGACGCAACCCATCAGCTCAGCTTGCCGCATTACAGCATCCGGATCATCAACCGCAAAGCGACACCGCAGGGTGCCCAGCGCCGGCGGGCGCGCAAGGGGAAACAAGTCTGCACCGCGCGCACCTTCGTAGGCTATTAACTCCACCCGGCCATAATAGTCATCGGGGTTACCCATTAACCTCATGTCGAGCGCGGCACCGGGCGGCAAACCCACCGTATCCTCGATGGCTTTACCCGAAATACGATGATGCATTAGCTGTTCGTGACCGAACAGGCAACGGTAGAAATCCGCCTCCGCCGCAGTGTCGTCCACAACCACCACCAGGGAGGACACTCCACCGTAGTGTTGTACGGACAACTTCATAGGCCAGTTGTCCACCTCAATCAATACAATGTTCGTATCGTCGTGCCCGCTAAACTGTACCTCCCGCGCCGACAACTCGCCGACAACGTATTCGTTGATCGCTGATCTGAACACGTAACCGTCGGCCGCCAGCGTTTTACGTCGCTCCACCATGTCTGTGCAGTTCACATCGAGATTTTTAGGGCACCGGTCCGTCGTGGCGGCACCCAGCCGCACTGGCGCGCCCGGCTGGTTAAACCGCACGAAATGCAGCCATCCGGAGCGAGCCCCCGGCGTACGGAGCAGCAACTGCTCCGCAATAGCGTTGTCCGGAAGATTCCAGCAGCGCGACAAGTCCGGGTCAGGCCCGCGGCGGCTGGCCTGCTCAACCAGGCCAAAATGCTGCTGCCAAAGCTTTCTGACCGGCCCCATGTCGGCAACACCGACCACAATATGAGCAATAGGTGAAATCATTCGGTTAGGATACGGCAAATATGGACATTGACATCATTCTGGAATGCAACGTCAGCCCTGCCGAAGTCGCAGAACTCGCGGTCGAAGCCGAAAAACTCGGTGTGCGCGCAATCTGGACGTCTAACTATCATCAAAATTACGACTGCTTTATGGCGCTGATGCCTGCAGCAGCGGCCACTTCGAAAATAAAACTGGGCATCATGGCCATCACCCCCTGGGAACTTCACCCGCTGAAGATGGCCAATGCAACGCACACGCTCAACCAGCACTCCAATGGCCGGGCGATGGTGTCAATCAGCGGCGGCGGCGGCGTGCTGGGCGCGATCGGCTGGCGCATCCATAAAGACGGCCCGGTCTGGCCCGTCAAAGACCCGGTAACGCTGGCGCGCATGCCCGATCGCAAGGTTCGCGGCCTGATCGAATGCATCGAAATTCTCAATCTTTCGCGCAGCGGGAAGTTGACCTTTCAGTATGACGGCGAAATATTTCAAGTGACCCGCCCTTTTCAGATCACCTGGGATCAGGACAACGACCCATTCTTTATATATGGGTGCTGCAGTGGCCCGATGATGATCCGGGCTGGCGCGCGCCTGGCCGACGGTGTCTTCTTATCTGACTACACTGTTGACATGATGCCGCACGCCATCGAAAACCTTGAAAAAGGCTTTGCTAAACGCGAATGGCCACATGACAACTTTCACCTGAATAACTTCTGGGCCTGGCATGTAAAAGAAGACAAAGAACTATCGCGCATTGAAGGCAAGAACGAATTGATATGGCGCGGCGCCATCGCCGCAAAATACGCACACGAAATTCGTCCGCACGTGGACAGCGACGAAGAGGTCGAACTAATCATTGCCAACTGGAACAGCTTTCTGCAGGCATTCTGGAAACGGGACGGGGATATCCCGAATATCCCCGAAGAAACGGCCACCAAACTGCTGGATGGCATGACCTCATGGGGCGACCTGAGCGCGATTGACCGAGAGGTCGAGCGGATCAGGGCATTCTCAAATACGGGCTTAACAGAGCTCGGCTTGCGGCTGTTCGATGACCCCATGGACAGCCTGAAGCTGCTCGGTAAACACGTGTTGCCCAAAATATAAGGGAAAGCACCAATAGGCTTGCAAAAGTGCCGGCCATTAAACTGTCGGCCATTTAGCGAAGGTCAGTATCGTGAGTCTGTTCAATCTGTTTGCAGTTTTTGACGGCCTCCGTCGCCCGCATAATGTCCGCGGTGAACGGTTCAAACGCCTGCACCCCAAAGACAATTTCTACCAATCCACGGCATTTTTTCCCATGCCTTTTGCGCTCATTACCACGATCAATGAGAAAGGTGTAACGTCTATCGGACCGCATTCCTTGTGTTTTCCGTTTGACCTGATCGAAGAGCCTTCCATGATGGTGGTATCGCGGGCGGGCTCCAATACATCGACAAACCTGAGACGCGGCAGTAAGGCCGCACTGCATTTTGTCGAGTTCAAAAAAAGCTGGCTGAAGCCGATCGTCGCTCTGGGCTACCCGGGCCTGGAGCCCGAAGAAAAGATGCAGGACATACCGTTCGAAATGGTGCGAACACAATCGGATGAATATGCGAACGACCCGGAATTCCCCATGCTGATCAACGATGCCTTTCAGGTGTTCGAGTGCGAACTGGATGGCGAATTTCACTACACGCCGCACCGCGAAACTGACCCCATTGCTTCCGAGAATTTCTGGTGCCTGAAGGTGAAGAATGTCCTGCTCAAGGAAAGCTTTGAAAAACGCCTGATCGAGCAAAAGGAATTCCCGAACATGCCGATCTCATACGGCTTCCGCCACAACGATTCGGCCCGGCGATTTTTCTTTTCCTCACACAACAAACCTTTTGCGGTGCCGGTGCCCAATCCACCGGGGCTGGAACATCAGGCGATTTACTATCAGGCGAATAAACTCGATCCCGACGTGCGCTTCGAGGAAGAAGCCTGCAAATTGCTGGTGGACGTACCCAAGGCATTTATCGGTGTAGCGCTAAAAGGCATTATTAAAGAAGCCAAGGCTCAAGGCGTCACGATGGTAAACGCGGAATTCATGCGCGAGTTTAACGCTCGGCGGAATAGCTGATTTCTCCGTCCGGATATCGCCAAAAGCGCTTACGCGGAGACCAGGATAAAGTCGGCGATGGCTGCCACATCCGCTCTGTCCATCACCGGAACCACAGCCCCTTCAATGGGGTAGTCGCTGACAATACCCTTAATGGCCGGATCCGAACCCGCCAGCTCCGGGCTGTTCATGCCTGCGCGACGCAACTCCAGCTTCGGATGCGTGCCGTGTTTGTACCCCTCTACCAGCACAACGTCCACTGCGCTCAGTTGTTCGAGCAATTCCTCTAGTGCCGGCTCGGGCTGATCTTCCAGCTCGCGTATCTGCGCCCAGCGCCGAGCCGAAACCACAATGACTTCGGCGGCGCCGGCGCTGCGGTGCTGATGGCTGTCTTTACCCGGCTGGTCAATATCAAAATCGTGATGCGCGTGCTTTATTGTCGCAACGCGCAAACCCCGCGACTTTAACTCGCGAATCAGATCAACAACCAGTGTGGTTTTGCCGGCATTTTTAAAGCCGGCGATGCCGAAGACCTTCAGGACGGCTTGGCCACCCATGAGATACACCAACCACCGGCGGACACTGACTTACCAGGGAACAACTGACAAGGACGGTATGCATCGCCGTCAGCACCTTGAATGAAATTGCAGTTTGCGCAAGTCTGGCCCGCCTTGTAATTGGGCGCCTTCGACGTTGTCGCGTCTTCAACGTACTGCAGCGCCATTCCCTGCGGATCATCCGCCGCCACGTGCGGCAAGTCCTGCGATAGAGCCGGGTTCGTCATCAGCAGGGAACCGGCAGGACCGGCAATAGCCAGATTACGCAGAAAACGTCTGCGACTCAGGTGACTGTTTCTCATTCGTGTTTCCTCAAAGTAGATGCGATTCAAACTTCGCCTATGGTACCAATTTCGCGCTGGCAAGCCGAGTACGTAGAATTACACGGCCGCACCGTAGGCACATCTACCTATTACGCGGCAGTGCAGCCGCAGGGGACAATCCGCGCTTGAAAAACAGCGTGAAATAACGTCGACTTTGGGGTGCAAAGCCGGCTATCAACACGGGGAAAAGGGATGGACAAATCACAGACCTATAACGATGACGTAGTGCGCAAGTTTGCGATCATGACGGTTGTATGGGCCATTGTCGGTATGGCGGTGGGTGTTTTTATTGCCGCCCAGCTAATGTGGCCGCAGCTCGGATTCGATCTGCCCTGGCTGTCCTTCGGACGTCTGCGTCCGTTGCACACCAATGCGGTCATTTTCGCCTTCGGCGGTTCGGCACTCTTCGCTACTTCGTACTACGTCGTGCAACGCACCTGTCACGCACGACTGTTCAGTGATGGACTGGCAGCATTCACTTTCTGGGGCTGGAACCTCGTGATCGTACTGGCTGCGATCACCTTGCCACTGGGCATCACGTCAAGCAAAGAATACGCCGAACTGGAATGGCCCATCGATATATTGATCGCGGTGGTTTGGGTGGCCTATGCAGTGGTGTTCTTTGGCACCATCATGAAACGTCGTATCAAGCATATATACGTGGCTAACTGGTTTTTCGGCGCGTTTATCCTCACGGTCGCGGTACTGCACATCGTTAACTCGCTGGCACTGCCGGTGGGCATGATGAAATCCTATTCGGTATATTCCGGCGTGGTGGATGCCATGGTGCAGTGGTGGTACGGGCACAACGCCGTGGGCTTCTTTCTGACTGCCGGTTTCCTCGGCATGATGTATTACTTTGTGCCCAAACAGGCGGGTCGACCCGTGTTTTCGTACCGCCTGTCAGTGGTGCATTTCTGGGCGTTGATCTCCGTCTATATGTGGGCCGGCCCGCATCACCTGCACTACACAACCTTGCCGGACTGGGCCCAATCATTGGGCATGGTGTTCTCGCTGGTTCTGTTTGCACCGAGTTGGGGCGGCATGATCAACGGCATCATGACCCTTTCCGGCGCGTGGCATAAGTTACGCACCGACCCTATCCTCAAGTTCATGATCGTCAGTTTGTCCTTCTATGGCATGTCCACTTTTGAAGGGCCGATGATGTCGATCAAGACGGTCAACGCGCTGTCTCACTACACTGACTGGACCATCGGGCATGTGCACTCCGGGGCGCTTGGCTGGGTGGCGATGATTTCCATGGGCTGCATCTACGCACTCCTGCCTCGCGTGCTGGGACGCGAATCCATGTACAGCATTAAGCTCATTGACACGCATTTCTGGACTTCCACCATTGGCACCGTCTTGTATATCGCCTCAATGTGGATGGCAGGCGTCATGCAAGGGCTGATGTGGCGCGCTGTGAACGAGGACGGCACACTGACTTACACGTTTGTCGAAAGTCTCAAAGCCACCTATCCCTTCTACGCCATCAGACTTGTGGGGGGCACGTTGTTCCTGGCGGGCGCATTGATCATGGCCTACAACGTCTGGAAGACAGTGGCCGAGTCAAAAACGCCGGCACCCGTGCCCGTCGCTGATCCGGCTTAAGGAGGGGATGAATATGAAACACGATATCGTTGAAAAAAATATCGGCTTGATGGCCATCCTCATCATTGTTGTCATCAGCCTGGGCGGCCTGGCAGAAATCATTCCGCTGATGCTGTCACGAACTGCATCGGATCCGGTGGAAGGCATGCGTCCTTACACGGCCCTGGAACTGGAAGGTCGCGATATTTACATTCGCGAAGGCTGCTACAACTGCCATTCGCAGATGGTTCGCCCCTTCCGCGCAGAGACCGAGCGCTATGGGCCATACTCGGAAGCCGGGGAAACCGTTTGGGATCATCCCTTTCAGTTTGGCTCCAAACGCACCGGACCGGATCTGGCTCGGGTGGGCGGTCGCTACTCCGATGAATGGCATCGCGTACATCTCATGAATCCACGGGATGTGGTGCCTGAATCCAATATGCCTTCTTATCCGTGGCTGGCGGAGGCGGAAATCGATGCCAGCCGCACCCCGATCAAGATGGCGGGAATGAAAACGCTCGGTGTTCCATATACCGATGATGACGTTGCAGGCGCGACGGCCGCGGTAGATGGCAAAACCGAACTGCAAGCACTGATCGCATACCTGCAAAATCTGGGCATGGCGATAAAAACGCGGGGGCAATGACATGGATGCCGGATTTCTCAGAGGACTGTATACATTAATTATGTTTGTCGCTTTTATAGGCGTTGTCTGGTGGGCCTGGAGCGCACGCCGAAAGGACGACTTTGAAGAAGCCGCCAATCTGCCCCTTGAAAACGATGCCCGGGAAAGCTCGGGGCGTATTCCGGGTGTTAACGGAGGAGCAAAATAATCATGAGCACTTCGTGGAGCATATTTGTCATCGTGCTGGTCATTATCAATGTCGGCGGCTGCGGCTGGCTGATCTGGTGGACCATGCACATGCGCACCGATGAACAAGCCGAAGGTGATCTGTCCACGGGACATACCTGGGATGGCGATCTAAAGGAGAACAATAACCCGCTGCCAAAGTGGTGGCTGAATACGTTTTATCTGACGATCATTTTCACGATCGCATACCTGATTCTCTATCCGGGTTTTGGTAACTTTTCAGGTACCCTCGGGTGGTCGCAATACGGCCAGTATGAGAACGAAATGGCCGCCAGCGCTGAAAAACTTGACGATGTTTACGCGGCCTTTCGTGATCAGAATCTGATGGAGCTAAGCAGCAATGAGGCCGCGCTTAGCATTGGTCGTAACGTGTTCTTGAACGTTTGCGCTGCTTGCCATGGCTCGGACGGACGAGGCGCCAAGGGGTTCCCCGACCTGACGGACAATGACTGGCTTTACGGCGGCAATCCGGAGACCGTGTATGCGACCATTGCGAATGGCCGGACGGGCATCATGGCGCCGATGGGCGCGGTCGTCGGTGATGACGGTGCCGATGCCATCATTGCATTTCTGCGCAGCGATAACCCGGACAGCGCTGAGGCAGCAGCCGGCAAGCAGAAATTCATGACGTCGGGCTGTATTGGCTGCCACGGACTGAACGCCGAAGGCAATCAGGCTCTGGGAGGGCCTAATCTGCGCGATGATATTTGGCTGCACGGCGACAGCACTGCCGACATGAAGGGCATCATAATGGGCGGCAAGACCAATGAAATGCCCGCTCATATTGATTTGTTGGGTGAAGATCGCGTAAGACTGGTAGCCGCTTATGTGCTGAGCATGAGTCGCTAATACCAGCGGTCAGTTCGGCGCTTTAAACAGGTGATGAGGTATGACCACGGGAGTTGGCAAAAATACGCAAGGCCTGCCCGAAGATGCGCCGCGTGCATGGCGGCGCTGGTCACGACGCGCGCAGGATATTGCAGCTATTGCCTGGGGCTCTTTCCTGATGGCCTGCATAGCCACGGGCATCTTTTTTGGTCATGTTGACCCGGTTGAGCTGGATGCCATCACGACGCCGTTGATGGATTTCCCGATTGAAGCGGGATACGCCATTGGCTTTTTCTTTTTCTGGATCATCTGCGGGCTTTCCAGCCTGCTCTCGGTCTTTCTGATACGTACCTCACGCCGACGAGACGGAACTCCCCGCGAACCACGCCGCTAAAACAGGCAACCGAGACACCCATGGACGCACAACAAGGACTCTACGTCTCCGCCGAGAAAATTCACGCGCGAGAAGTTGACGGTCGCTTCGACCGGCTACGATCAGCCAGCACGATCTTGTTGCTGGGGCTTTACTATGTATTGCCCTGGTTTACATGGGACGATCGTCAGGCTGTATTGTTTGATCTCCCCGCCCGCCGTTTCTATATTTTTGGGCTGACATTCTGGCCACAAGACTTCATCTACATGGCCTGGCTTTTAATCATCGCGGGCGTCGGGCTGTTTTTTGTAACCGCGCTGGCAGGGCGCCTTTGGTGCGGCTATGCATGCCCGCAGACAGTGTGGACCAATGCCTTTGTCTGGATGGAGCGCCTTGCCGAAGGTAATCGCTCGAAACGTATCAAGCTTGATAAAGCCCCGTGGACCGCCGAAAAAATTCTGCGCAAAGGCGCCAAGCAAGTATTGTGGATCAGTTTCGCTTTGTGGACGGGGTTTATATTCGTCGGCTATTTCACCCCGGTTCGTGAACTCGCACCGGAAATTATCAGCTTCAGTACGGGTGGTTGGGAAACATTCTGGATATTGTTTTACAGCTTTGCGACCTATGGCAACGCCGGCTTCATGCGGGAACAGGTTTGCAAGTACATGTGCCCCTATGCGCGTTTCCAGAGCGCCATGTTCGACCGCGACAGCCTGATTGTTTCCTACGACACGTTACGCGGCGAGCCGCGCGGCAGCCGCAGCAGGAAAAATGGCAAGGGCGGCCGTGAGCTGGGCGACTGCATAGACTGCACCTTGTGCGTTCAAGTCTGTCCCACGGGAATTGATATACGCGAAGGCCTGCAATACGAATGCATCGCCTGCGCAGCGTGCGTGGATGCCTGCGACAGCGTCATGGACAAAATGGGCTACCCGCGGGGGCTGGTGCGCTATACCACGGAAAATGCGCTGGCAGGCAACAAGAGCCGCATTCTCAGGCCCCGCACGGCAATATACGGGGCTTTGCTGCTTGTACTGCTGCTGGGCCTTGCGGCGGCGCTGAGCAATCGTCAGGAACTGCGCCTGGACGTTATGCGCGACAGAAATGCGCTGTACCGCGAACTTTCTGACGGCAATATTGAAAACGTCTATACGCTGCGCCTTACCAACAAGAGCGACCGTGACCATCAGGTGACACTCAGCGTAAGCGGCCTGCCGGGGCTGATTGTCGATGATGCCACACGGCGTTTCACCGTCAGGGCAGGCGATTTGACCACTATTGCGGCCCGGGTGCACGCTGACCCTGATGTCGCTCCTGAAGGCGGACATGCCATCAGCTTTACCGTGCAATCGGAAAATGCTGCCGATATTACGGCAGAATCGAAATCACGCTTTTTCCTTCCGATAGAATGATGGTTTGCTGATCACATAGGGCCAATAAAAGCATGAGCAACGAGCAAGCTGAAATATCGCACCCGGGCAATGCCTGGCATCAGCAACCAACTATGTGGATAGTGCTTGGCGTACTTGCCTTCACCGTTGTGTCCAGCGTCGCCCTGCTCTTTCTGGCGGCAACCAATCCACCGGAACTCATCGAACGAACCCTTGCCCCGGCGACTCCGTCCGCCGAAACGCGCAGCCATGACTGACAGCTGCTCACTAAAGACCACGCCGGTGCAAAACTGGGCCAGTTTTGAACGTCCTGCCGTGATGCAGGAATTTGTGCGTCAGATGGAAGACGGTACTTTGGTCGCTGATTTGCTGGTGCACGGTGTTACCTGCGCTGCGTGCACATGGTCGATTGAAACGGCTCTCAGCAAAATACCGGGCGTTATTTCCATCGAAGTTAATCCGCTAACCACGCGGGGCCAATTGCAATGGGATCCGAAGCAAGTGCGCTTGGCGGAGCTGCTGCGCGCCATTGCGGAACTCAAATACCGGCCCATGCCCTTCACCAGCAAAGCCACACAGGATGCCGCCGAAGAGCAGCGTCGCGTCGCCCTGCGTCGCTTGCTGGTTGCCGGCCTCGGCATGATGCAGGTCACCAGTTACGCCGTAGCAATGTATGCCGGAGCGTTTCAGGGCATGGATCCGGAAATCGAATATTTTCTGCGCCTTATCAGCCTGCTGGTTGCAACTCCGATAGTCATCTACTCCGGCGCACCGTTTTTTCAGGGTGCCTGGCGATCCCTGCAGCAACTGCGGCCGGGAATGGATCTGCCCGTGGCACTCGCTATCGGCGGCGCATGGCTGGCCAGCATCTGGAACACCTATGCGGGCACCGGCGAGGTGTATTTCGACTCCGCGACCATGTTCGTATTCTTCCTATCCGGTACACGCTATCTGGAGGCCGCGGGTCGTCATCGAGCTTTAGATCTGACGCACGCTCTGGCGCAGCAACTTCCCTGCACGGCTTTACGCGTAACCGCGAGCGGTCAGGAAGAAGTCGGCGTCATGGAACTGGAAACCGACGATGAAGTGCTGGTTCCCGCTGGCGTAGCGTTTCCTGCCGACGGCGTACTCTGCAGCGACAGCGCCAGAGTCGACGAATCCATGCTGACAGGAGAGTCGATGTCGATTGCCCGGCAACGCGGTGATGCTGTCATCGCCGGCACACTGAATAGCGGCGATGCCGTGACCATGAAGGTGCGCAAAACAGGCCCCGACACCGTACTGGCGCAAATCGGTCGGCTGGTCACTCAAGCAGGCCGCGAGCGTCCGCCGCTGGTCGAATTGACTGACCGCATCGCTTCGGTTTTCGTGGCTGCGATAATTTTCGTGGCCATTATGACTGGCTTTGTATGGTGGCAAATAGAGCCTTCCCGTGCTTTCGAGATCGTGCTAAGTGTGTTGGTGGTAACCTGCCCCTGCGCACTGGCACTGGCCACGCCGGCGGCATTCACAGTGGCTACCAGCCGACTCGCAAGGGATGGCTTTCTGGTGCGCCGCGCCGGCGCCCTGCAGCGATTGGCACACATCAACCATATTATTTTTGATAAAACCGGCACCCTCACGGATAACCGGCTCAGTATCGACACGGTAGTTACGCGCACTGGCGTCACCTGTGAGTCTGCATTGGGTATTGCTGCGGCATTGGAGTCGTCATCGGGCCATCCCATTGCACGCGCCTTTCGCGCGCATGCAGCACTTGATACGCATGCACGCCGCATCACTGTCGTGCCGGGCGGCGGGTTGTGCGGCTGGATAGACAATCGTGAGTACCGTATCGGCCATCTTGATTTCGCGTGTCAGAATACACGGCGTGAAAACCTCTCGGCATTGATCGAGGAAAGCGATAATCGTCAGGTTTACCTGGCAGATGAACACGGGCTTGTTGCACGGTTCGATATCGCCGAGAACCTGCGCGCAGGTGCCGCTGCGGTTATTCGCAGTCTGGCCGATATCGGTATAAATACCACGCTGGCGAGCGGCGACCAGCCGCGACCGGTCAATGCTCTGGCCACCCGCCTGCACCTGTCGGCATGCCATGCCGCCATGCTGCCGGAAGATAAATTAAAGTTGTTGCGCCAATTACAGTCGCAACAGCAAAACGTCGCCGCAGTGGGCGATGGCATTAACGATTCACCGGTATTGGCCGGCGCTAACGTTTCGATCGCCATGGGGAGCGGCTCGGCCATTGCACAACACTCTGCAGACTGCGTATGGCTGGGCGAACAATTGCAGGGGCTGGATCACGTCTTTCTGGTTGCCCGCAAAACCATGCGCATTGTGAAACAAAACCTGCTATGGGCGCTGGCATACAATGTGCTTGCGATACCGCTGGCCGTTACCGGTAGCATTGAACCGTGGATGGCCGCGTTGGGTATGTCGTTAAGTTCCCTGATTGTGATGTTGAACGCCCTGCGGCTGGGCAGGATCACTGCCGCGGCTGTGCCCGCCGCGCCCGCAAGCTCTGTCGCCTCCGCGTGCTGCAGTAAGCCAGCGCTTCCTTAAGGCTGCCGCTGTGAATATCATTTACCTGCTGATCCCTTTAGGCCTGGTGCTGCTGCTTATCGCGGTTGCAGCATTCTTTTGGGCGGTGCGGTCCGGGCAGTTTGACGATCTGGAATCGCCTGCTTGGCGGATAGTACTGGACGATGACCGGGCACCTCCACCTGAAACCCGCACCACCAAAGCGACTGAGGCCTTTGAGGCCGATCCGCCGCGCTCCTGAAGTTCTCCCGCGGATCCCGTAATGTGTCGGGTTTCACGGTAATGATGCGTACGGAGTGCGAGAGTGCGGATTGGTCATAAGCCCTCCACGCACCATGCCAAACACACGCGCTGACGATACCCAGGTAGGTACCCTTAGAGACCTTGCAGCAGGCCCTGCTTGGACCGAGGGCGAACAGCTGCGTATCGCTTTTGAAAACCTGACCGCCGCTCTGGCAACCAGTATTTTCACTGCTTTTGTGATCGTCGTACTGTTGTGGCCGGTAGCTGACAGTCAGACCCTCATCCTCTGGCTGGGCTCGCTGTCCACCCTGACTTTGCTGCGGCTCATGATGCAGCAACAGTACGGTCGAAGCGAAAAAACCGCTGTAATGTTTATGCGCTGGAAGCGCGGCTATTCGGGTGCGACCTTTCTGGCCGGAGTGGTTTGGGGCGGCCTAGCAGCATTTGTGTTTCCCTCAGAATCCGTTTTGCACCAGGCTTATCTGGCGCTCGTACTGGCAGGCATATCCGCGGGGGCGGTATCCGCTTACGCACCGGTACCGGGCGCCTTTCCGTTTTTTATCGTCCCCACACTGGCGCCGTTCGCTCTGCAAATGTGGTGGTCTGAAGGCTCGCACGGCAATGTCATGGCGTTGCTCGTAACACTGTTCGCACTGGCCCTGATTCGGGCGGCCGGGGAAGCACGCAAGAACGTCGTCAGCCTGCTGGAATTGCAGGTGAAAAATGCGGACCTGACACGTGAACTGCATCATCGCGCGACGCATGATTCGCTGGTGAACCTGGTCAACCACGGCGAGTTTAACCGTCGGTTGCGCAAGCTAACTGCTGACAACCGTCGCGCCGACGACGACTACTCGCTGATATTCATTGATCTCGACTTGTTTAAAGAGGTGAACGACAGCGGCGGTCATGCGGCCGGCGATTTGATCCTCCGCAACGTCGGCGAAATCATACGGCGCAATACGCGCGACGCGGATACCGCCGCGCGCGTCGGCGGCGACGAGTTCGCCGTCATACTGGAGGGCTGCCCGCAGCAACGCGCGCTGGAAATCGCTGAGCAGATTCGCTCGCAAATTGAAAACCTACGCGTGGAATACGAAGGCCGCTATTACTCAGTACAAGCAAGCATCGGTGTTTCGTATGGCCTGGTTGGCGAACACACCGCCACAAGCATGCTGAAGGCCGCCGACGCCGCCTGCTACGCAGCTAAAGAAGAAGGCCGCAATCGCGTTTGCGACAATCAGGCCAGCGAGTCCTATCAGACCACCGACCGCTTTGAGCTGACCCAGAGCGTCGCACTGTCAGCTCAGTAGACTGCGCCTGCCGGCACCGGCAGCGTGCTCATAATCCGGGCTCCCGGCGTTACAAAAAGTTACAGACTGTTACCCCCACGCAGCCATACCTCGACCCGATAGTACTAATGTTTTGTTATTCCGTGACTTAGCCCTTCTCCGAGCCTTCACCGGCCAGGCTTTTCAGGCTCTCACGGTCCCGCGAGGGTGATCGGGTCGGTGGATGAGCGCAAAACCATCCCCTAAGATTCATCTTCCTCAGCCTGATATATATCGGGCTGATTTACTAACTCGTTGTATTGCAACATGTTTGGTGATTATGGACGTTAAAACACTGTGTCTTGGACTGCTCAGCGTGCGCCCAGCATGCGGCTACGACTTGAAAAAGACTTTTGGAACTTCATTCAAGCACTTCTTCCCAGCCGGCTACGGCTCGATATATCCGGCGCTGGCCGACCTCGCGGCAAAAGGACTGGTGAACTGCGAAGAAATTCCTCAGGTTGGCAAACCAGACCGCAAGGTTTACAGCATTACAAAAGCCGGTGAACGCGCTTTCATTGATGCCTTGAATCGAACCGAACCCCAACACAAGCTGCGGTCGGAGTTTCTGGCCATGATCTACTTCGCCGACTTGATGGATGACAATCGTTTGGCCGAGGTGCTTGATGACCACGTCGAGCAACTTCGCGAAACGGTGCGCTATATAGAGCATCAGGAAATGGCCGGCAGTAAAACCGCCGGCGCATCCTTCGTAGCGGGCTTTGGTGCCGTGATTGCTCAGGCCGCCGCTGAATACATTGAGTCACATCGTCATATGCTGACACCGGCTCCGGAGTCAGAGCCGCAAGAAGACGCATTGACGAATTGCAAATGGGCAGCGAACGGATAAATGAACATCAAAACAACAATATCAAATAAGCCGTGGATACTTGCGGTTATTGTCTTCATGGGGCTGGCGGTCTGGATGGCCTCTGGCATGCTTTTTACCGATCCGGTGCACACCGATGAGGCATCCCAGATCAAGGCCGCGAGCAGCAACGAAGCCGGCATTGTATCCGTTCAGGTCGAAACTCTGGATGCCGAGGTTATTACGCGAACTGTGAGCGTTAACGGGCGCACAGCGCCTGCGCGCGAAATAACAATTGCCGCAGAAACCGAGGGCCGCGTTGAGTCCGTCAACGCGCCGCGCGGCAAACTGCTCAAGAAAGGCCAGCCTATTCTGACCCTGGATATGCGCGATCGTGAGGCCCGAGTAAGGCAGTCAGAGGCCAGCGTTCGTGAACACGAAACGGCTTACAAGGGGCAAATCACACTGCAGGCCGACGGCTATGTCTCGGAAACCCAAATTGCTGAAACACTGGCGAAACTGGAATCAGCTCGAGCAGATCTGTTGCGCGCTCGTCTTGATCTGGACAATCGCATCATTCGCGCACCGTTTGATGGCGTGCTGCAGGAACGCGAGGTTGAAGCGGGCGATTTTGTGCGCTCGGGCGATCAGGTCGCGACATTCGTTGACAACCTCACCTTGATTGTCACCGGCACGTTGGCTGAACAGGAAATTGCCAATATTCATATTGGCGACAAAGCGTCCGCACGACTGGTTACCGGCCATGACGTGGTCGGTAAAGTAAGGTACATATCCCAGGTTGCTGACCGGGAGACCCGCACGTTTGGCATAGAGATGGAAATTGACAATACCGATGGCGCAATACCGGCGGGCGTAACTGCGGAAATATTGCTCGATAGCGGCGAGGTGCTTGCCTACCCGATGTCGCCGGCCGCACTTTCACTTAACCCGGACGGCGAGATTGGCGTGATGGTCGTGGACTCGACCCAAACGGCTCGCTTCGTGCCGGTAAAAATAGAAAAATCGGGCACCAACGGCGTCTGGGTATCCGGTCTGGGAGATACGGCAACCGTGATTACGGTAGGTCAGGGCTTTGTGCGACCTGGCCAGCGTGTTGAGATCATCAATCCCCGCGACAAATCCGAGACTGCACTGGCGGCGGAATCGCTGCGATGATGAACATTATTGAAGCCGCCAACAGCCGAAGTCGGACGGTATTAATCGCGCTGGTCGTTATCATCTTGGCGGGTGCGATTTCATACAACAACATCCCCAAAGAGTCCGAGCCCGAAGTCGAAGTACCCTTTATTTTTGTAGAGGTGTTTCTGGAGGGCGTTGCACCTGAAGATGCCGAACGACTGCTGGCACGCCCCCTGGAGCAGGAACTGCAGGCAGTTGAGGGCGTTAAAGAGATGGTCTCCTCAGGCGCCGAGAACCGCGCCACCATTACTCTGGAGTTCGAACCTGAAGCAAACGTCACCAAGGCTTTGAATGACGTGCGGGAGAAAGTTGATCTCGCCAAGGCCAAGCTGCCGGCGACTGCAGAAGAGCCGCGCGTCATGCAGGTCAAATTCTCGCGATTCAACCCCATGCTGGTCATGCTGCTTGGTGGTGATGCCCCGGAACGGGTACTGAACCGACTGGCGCAGCAACTGCGCGATGAAATTGCCGGCCTGGAAGGCGTTATGGAAGTCAATGTCGTCGGCCTGCGCGAGGAACTGCTGGAAGTCATCATCGACCCCCTGCTGATGGACAGCTACAACCTCTCCCCAAATGACGTACTCAACTTTGTTGACAGCAACAACCGTCTTGTCGCGGCCGGCGCGGTACAAGGTGAGCAGGGTCGTTTCGCTATCAAGGTTCCTGGCGTAATTCAGGAACCGGAAGACGTACTTAACCTGCCAATCAAGGTTAAGGAAGGCCGCGTGGTGCGCTTCAAGGATATTGCAACCGTCCGGCGAACCTATAAAGACCCGGAGGGATATGCCCGCATTAACGGTCAGCCCGCAGTGGCCATTGAAGTTGTTAAGCGCGGCAAATCCAATGCATTGCACACCATCGATCAGGTCAAAGAGATCGTCAGCAAATCAGCAGAAGTATGGCCACCGGGCGTAAGCCTGACCTATTCGGCCGACAAGTCGTACCACATCCGAAAAAATATGGATGCCCTGTTCAATAACGTAATCACCGCGGTTGTGCTTGTGTTTGTTGTACTTATCGGCATCCTGGGCATACGGAATGCTGCGCTTGTTGGCGTTGCGATTCCCGGTTCGTTCTGCATTACATTCTTCATGCTGAGCATAACGGGCTCAACTCTCAACATGGTGGTGCATTTTGCATTAATTATCGCTGTGGGCATGCTGGTTGACGGCGCTATCGTCGTCACCGAGCTGGCGGACCGGCGTATGGCCGAAGGCCTCCATCGTCGCCGGGCTTACACAGAAGCGGCGCAACGAATGGCGTGGCCGATTATCGCCTCAACCGCAACAACGCTGGCAGCATTTCTGCCATTGGTCATGTGGCCCGGCTTTACCGGCAAATTTATGGAGATGATGCCACTGACACTCATCTATATTCTCTCCGCCTCGTTGCTGATGGCGCTGATTTTCGTGCCAACACTGGGTTCAACGTTCGGCCGACCCGGCCTTTTCAATGAGAAAATTCGCCGTGACCTGCTGGCGGCTGAAGACGGCGATCTAGACTCTATTGGCGGATTCACTGGCAGATATCTGGGAGTACTGAAGAAGGTACTTGATCGCCCGGTGGCGACTCTTACCGCTGTCCTGCTGACTCTCGTGGGGTTATTTGTCGCCTATGGCATGTTCGGCAAGGGTATCGAGATGTTTCCGAAAGTCGAACCGAGCGCCGCCAGTGTGGATATTCGTGCCCGTGGTGACATGTCGGTGGACGAAAAAGATCGCATCGTCAGACAGGTAGAAAACAGAATTTACGGGATCGAAGGCATTCGCTATGCCTACGTCAAGAGTGGCGCTACAGGTCGCGGAGCCGCGCCAGACATGATTGGTTCGGTACGCCTCAATTTCGTCAACTGGCGGGATCGCCGGCCGGCCAAAGAGATCCTGGCGGATATTCGTGAACGCACCAGCGATATAGGTGGGGTTTATATCGAGACTCGCACTCAGCAAGGTGGTGAACAAGAAGGCAAACCCATCAACATCGAGCTGTCTGCTATTGATCGAGATGCTCTGCAAGACGCTGCTGTGCGCTTGCGCGAGGCGCTGCAGGAAATTCCGGGTGTTATTAATGCCGAAGACACCAGCCCGATGCCCGGTATCGAATGGGAATTGACGGTAGACCGCGCCGAAGCGGCGCGCTTCGGCGCGGATGTGACTCTGGTGGGCACCATCATTCAGTTAGTCACGAACGGCATCAAGGTCGGCGAGTACCGGCCGGATGATTCAGACTCCGAAATCGACATCCGCGTGCGCTTCCCGCGCGACAATCGCAGTCTTGACCAGTTGGGCCAACTGCGCATTCCTACGCAGCAAGGCAGCGTGCCTATCGGCACCTTCGTCACGCGGGAGGCCGGCGATGCGACGCGAACCATCATGCGCACGGATATGCGCCGCACGTTGCTGGTGCAGTCTGATCTCGAACCCGGCACGTTGGTTCGTCCCGTGCTTGATCAGCTCATGGCTCGTGTCCCCGAACTTGGCATAGACCCGTCAGTAAACTTCCGGGTCAAGGGCAGCGCGCAGAACCAGGAGGAGACGATGATCTTCCTGCGCAATGCGTTCGGGCTCGCTTTGGCCCTGATGGCCATGATTCTGGTTACTCAGTTTAATAGCATCTTCCAGGCACTTTTAATTCTGACGGCCGTGGTTTTTTCCACCGGCGGCGTGCTGTTGGGGCTGCTGGTGACCGGCCAGACGTTCAGCCTTATTAACAGCGGTATTGGCACGATTGCGCTCGCTGGTATTGTGGTTAATAACAATATCGTATTAATTGATACCTATAATCAATTGCGCGACAAGTTCGAAACATCGAAAGAGACCATAATGCGCACCTGTGCGCAGCGCATGCGGCCGGTAATGTTGACTACCGTCACAACCATACTGGGCCTGATGCCAATGGCAATGGCACTAAACGTTGATATATTCGCGCGGGAGATTTATACCGGCGGCCCGAGTACCCAATGGTGGCGACAAATGGCAGTTGGCATTGTGGGCGGACTCGCATTTGCCACCATCCTGACTCTGCTGCTCACACCCGCGCTGCTAATGTTGCAGGCGAATGTATCAAGAAAGCTACGCGAGCGGCGCCACCGCATCAAACAACAGCGTCAGGGTGTTACGGCCACTTAAGTCAGGCCATCGTTGCCAATGCTGCCAAGTGCCTTAGCGGAGCACCTTAGCTCGAATCAAGACTTGCTTTGGGTATGCACGCTGATGCTGGACCTGGGGCTGACAGTGGTGATGTACCGCTTGTTTGGCAAAGAAGGGCTGCTCGGCTGCATTGTGCTGTCGATACTGCTGGCCAATCTGCAAGGCCCGAAACTGACGACCATACTGGGTTTTCAAACCACCCTGGGCGTCATTTTCTATTCCAGCATATTCTTTGCCACCGACCTGATGAGCGAGCGTTACGGTCGTGCTGAAGCCGGCAAGGCGGTATTGATCGGGTTTGGAGTGAGTTGCATCATCGTGCTGATGCTCAGTGTGGCATTACTATTTGAGCCGTCCACCCACCCCGAAACGGCAGAATTCTCGCGACGCATACAAACATCGTTTGAAACCATTCTAGACTTTACGCCTCGTTTCGTCTTTGGCTCGCTGCTTGCCTACCTGCTTAGCCAAAGTCTTGACGTATGGCTGTTTCACCGCATAAAACGAGCCACGGCTGGCAAACACCTGTGGTTGCGAAATAACCTTTCCACCCTCGTGTCGCAGGCAGCGGACACGCTCATTTATTCCTTCGTTGTCTGGTGGGGGGTCGTGGAACTGGACACGGCACTGGCGCTGGGCGCAGTCAAATACGGCTTCAAAGTGGCCATCGCCATCATCGACACACCGTTTATATACTGGGCACGCAGCTGGACCCACAAAGAGGATGTTGCAGCTCAGGCCTGAGCGACATCCTGCTTTTCGAGTTTTGCCCACGAATCCCGCAGTGTTACGACACGATTGAATACGAGCTTATTGGCACGCGAATCCAGAGGATCGCGCACAAAGTAACCCGTGCGCTCAAACTGAACAGCGGCATCATCGGCACTGGCCAGTGATGCTTCTACCCTGCAACCGTGCATAACTTGCAATGAATCCGGGTTCAGGAATTCACGAAAATCGCGGCCAGAGCTGTCCGCATCGGGGCGAGGCACAGAGAACAGTCGATCATACAACCGGACTTCGGCCGGCAATGACTCGGTAGCCGAAACCCAGTGGATGGTGCCTTTAACTTTACGCTGATTGTCACCACCGCTACGGGTGTCAGGATCGTAACTGCACAGCAGTTCGATGATATTACCGTTGTCGTCTTTGATTACTTGCTCGCACTTGATAATGTATCCGTAGCGCAGCCTGACCTCACCGCCGGGACGAAGACGAAAAAATTTACGCGGCGGATCTTCCATGAAGTCATCCCGCTCGATATATATTTCCCGCGTCAATGGAATCTCGCGCTCACCCATTTCAGGATAAGCAGGGTGATTCTGCGCGGTATGCATTTCCACCTTGTCGCCGGGCCAGTTGGTTAACGTAACCTTAAGCGGATCCAGCACGGCCATAACCCGATGCGCAGATTCGCCTAAATCTTCGCGCACGGAATTCTCCAGTACACCCATCTGGATGATGTTTTCTTTCTTGGTAATGCCTACGCGGCCACAAAAATCGCGGATCGCAGCGGGCGTATAGCCGCGCCTCCTCATCCCGGCAAGCGTTGGCATCCGCGGGTCATCCCATCCGGCCACCACGCCCTCTTCTATAAGCTGCAACAGTTTGCGCTTGCTCGTGATGGTGTACGCCAGATTCAATCGCGAAAACTCGATTTGCCGCGGCCGGGCTTCGAAGTCGAGATTGTCAATTACCCAGTTATAGAGCGGGCGATGATCCTCGAACTCCAGAGTACAGAGCGAGTGGGTAATACCCTCGAGCGCATCCGAGATGGGGTGCGCAAAATCGTACATGGGGTAAATGCACCATTCGTCTCCTGTGCGCTGATGCGCGGCCTTGCGAATCCGATACAGAATAGGATCGCGCATATTGATGTTCGGCGAAGCCATGTCAATACGGGCCCGCAGGCACACCTCTCCGTCGGCAAAGTCACCGGCTCGCATGGCTGCAAAAAGCTCCAGACTTTCTTCGACAGATCGGTCACGGTAAGGGCTGTTCCTTCCAGGCTCCTTTAACGTACCTCGATATTCGCGAATTTCGTCGCCATTGAGGCTATCGACATAAGCCTTGCCCGCGTGAATCAGTTGCAAAGCGCAATCATAGAAATGCGGATAGTAGTCGGAAGCATGGGTAAGCCGGTCGCCCCAATCAAACCCCAACCAGTGCACATCTTTGACAATGGCGTCTGCGTAGGCCTGATCTTCTTTCAATGGATTGGTATCGTCGAATCGCAGAAAGCACGGCCCACCATACTCTTCGCTGATACCGAAATTCAGACAAATGGCCTTTGCATGGCCAATATGCAGGTATCCGTTAGGCTCCGGAGGAAAACGGGTAACTACCTGGGCACCGTCCGGCGCCTTTTTCAGCCAATCAACAATGCCCTGACGAATAAAATCAAGGCCCGCGCTTTCCGATGTTTCAGTCATGCTTTACCCGTAAAAAAACAGTCACCCCCCGGGCGCACCCCACAATGCCCGAGCGGCGGCCATTATAGTCTGAAGTTGCGGCGCCAAAGTGCTGCTGCACAAGGCTTTCAGCTAAGCCTTGATTTAATCTCATTATTTTACATAATGGTAACTGTCTACACGCCCTGCGGGGCACACAATCGGCCAAATAACAAAAATAACTAAAGGGCCTGCCATGCGTCAGATTACCGATCGTTTTCTTGCTGCTGTAAAACTTTGCATGGGTGCTGAGCCAGTAAAACAGCGCCTTGCGCAAGCGTGGATCACCGAGCTGGAGGATATTGGGATTAGCGAACTACCCGCGCAGTTACGTCCCGACTTCCGCCGCTTGCGAGAAGCCATGAGCGCGGCAGACCCGCTGCCCCACGAATCGGCAGCGAAAGCGTCCGTTCGAAAAATGTCCGCTCGTCAGGCAACCCAACAAACGCTCCGCATACTCAGCCTGTCGCAAGAGCTCATACGTATCAGCTTGCAAACAGAGACTGCTTCGCAGCAGAGTCAATCCGAAGAGCTGTTTTTTCGAGAAATACCTGCCGCCGAGCGGCTCAACTGAATCTGGCGGGCGTCTGGCTAGTCCAGTCCCAGAGCCCCCGGATTCATCAAGCCTTCAGGGTCAAGGGTGGTTTTGAGCTGGCGAATCAATGCGGCAGTTTCCGGTTTACGCGTTGCCAGGAAAGGATAATCCTTGCCAATCTGCATGTGGCAAGCACCGTTCT
This sequence comes from Gammaproteobacteria bacterium, assembly GCA_030426355.1. Classification (GTDB taxonomy): domain Bacteria; phylum Pseudomonadota; class Gammaproteobacteria; order Steroidobacterales. Next base: position 171,511 of record JAUHYQ010000002.1, on the reverse strand, counting down.
GAGTGCAAAGTTCTTGTATGCGCTGCTTGATTTCCTTTAGCAGCGCCCTGCCCTCGGGATTGTCTTCATGTACGGGCTTGCCAGGTAGCAATTCCGGCGGATACATTCTTTCGTGATACACCGAACGTGCATCCTTCCAGAGGAATGTGGGCTCGTATATAAAGGCATTGGTGCTGAAAGGCATCAACATACGCGTCAAGTGCACTCCGTGCCGATTCATGCGCTCGCGGTACTCACCCAACATGGCTTCTATTTCGGCATGATGCTTTAGCACCTTCGAAAAGGGCAGGACACCGTGTGTGGGCTTCCAGCGCTCGCCGCCTGGCCCCAATATCGGGGTCAAGGGCATAAAAGGCTCAGCGTTAAAGAATGTCGGTATGGAATTGGCAACTTCGGCGCCGTATTTACTTGCAATCTTTCGCACCTGGGCAATCTTGGCTTTGGCTTCGCCGTCGGTCACGCCCTCGGCCGAAAAGTGTGCCGAGTAATTTGCCTTTTTAAGGAAGCTTCTGCCTGCTAATGCCATTTTCATTAGCTGCAACAACCCGTCAAAGGGATTGCGGGCAGACCGCATTACGGATTTAGCCGCATCAATAGGATCCGTCGACTCCATTTGCGTCAATGCCGTTTTCTGTTGGCGGGGATCAAGGCCAAAACATTGTGCAATTGCGCCCAAGCGGGCAACTTCCATCATGGCCGTCAATGCACTTTCACCGTCGGGGAAGCCGAAAGAACAGGCGGCGAAGCCCTCCGGACGTTTCATTAGCCGCATGCTCACGCGCGCCTTTATGCCGAGTGCGCCTGCGTCTCCGGCAAATAACCCCGTAAGGTCAGGCCCGTAGAAACGAAAAAAAGACGATGCATTCGTGCCACCACCGGAACCCGTCGATAACAATTCCCCGCTTGCGAGCACAACGTCCATGCCCGTCACCGACTCCGCCGAAACTCCGTACTGTCCAGAACCGTAATTGACTGCATGAGATGACGCGGATCCGCCGATGGTCGCCACCTTTCCGGAAAACGGGCCCCAAAAAGGCGTGCGCAAACCCTGTGCCTTAAGCGCCCGATAGAGCTCTTCCCAGGTCACCCCGACTTCAGCCGTGACATACATGTCCTCGGCGTTGATATCGATCCGTTTGAGACGTCCTGTGTCGATACAGACGGTAGGTTCCCTAATCGCCAGATAACCGTCGGTATAAGACGCCCCGCCGCCGCGCGCAACCATGCTGCATTTCGCGGCAGCACACAAACGCACCACTTCGCAAAGCTCCTCGACGGTGCCCGGCTGTACGACCGCCGTCGCCAATACATCGGCACGACGGAACACATCAGTGGAGTAAAACAATCGCGACTCGTCGTCGGTCAACAGGTGCTTGTTGCCCACAACGGCAGACAACTGCTCAAGCAGTGAGCCTGCAGACCCACCCACTCCGGCAGCTGCTTCAGTCGACATCAATTGCCTCCCGTTAAATCAGCCAGCGCCTTTGCTGCCACATCGCGGCCCGGGTATTGCACATCCGGGTTATCCGTAGCGGCGCGCAATTGCTCTGTAGCCAATTGCTTTTTATTCTGAGCCTGATAAAGCATGCCCAGATGATACCTGAGCACCGGGACATTGGGCTCACCCTCGACCGCCCGCTCCAAAAAGCGCTGCGCCTTATCGTAGTCATTGAGACGGTAGTAGACCCAGCCCAGGGTATCCAGCAGTAGTGGCTGATCCAGACTTTCAAACTGACGAGCCAATTCCAGCGCACGCTCGAAACTGGCACGATCCTGACGATAGTCGCACAGCAGTGCGGCCAGATTGTTGGCAACAATGGGCATATCGGGATTTGCAGCCAAAGCCTCCTCATAAGTAGTGATCGCCTTCTCAATCTCACCGCTTTTTTCGTAGGCCGAACCCAGCAAAAGTGCCATTTGCTGATTACCCGGGGATGCCTGCAAGCCACGCTGGTATAGGTCAATCTGCGCCTGAGGATTGTCTGAATCCAGGCTGGCCAATGCAGCATAAGCCGGCAACCAGTCGGACTGATTACTCAGCGCGGTTTCAAAAATCTCACGGGCCGCGCCCGTGTCCCCTGCGACAGCCATCACCTGACCGAGCAGCGTCTTGATGAACAGGTTCTCCGGATACTGCCGGGTAAGATCCTCAAGATAATTGCGTGCCTCAGCCACTTTGCCCTGTGCAGCCAGACTGGCAACCAGCCCTTGCAGAGGTTCACGCGCATCCGGTCGGTCTTTCAACGCCGCACGAAACGCATCGGATGCCTTGTCCAACTCGCCGCTTGCCTGATAAATTCCGCCGACAAAGTAATTACCTATGGCCTCATTGCCTTCAATGGCACCAAAGCGTTTGGCCTCGGCTATGGCATAGTCATAGCGCTCCATTTCAACCAGCACGCCAATCAGAGCGCGGGACAGTTCCACATCTTGCGGCATCAACCCGATTTGCCCGGATAACAACTCCCTGGCCCTGTCCAACTGCTTTAGATCGACCAGCAATCGGGCCAGTTCAAGCGATGCGCGCCCGTTGACGGGCGCAATTCGCAGCAAATTACGGTACGCCTCTTCAGCTAGCAGAAGGTCGCCGGCTCTGACATGCGTGCGCGCCAGTAACCACTGGGCGCGTGCGTTATTTGGCTCTTCGCGCAACGCGGTGCGCAAATCAGCCACGGCGCCCTTCCAGTTGCCATCCCCGAAATTGAGCATGCCTTTTAGATAGTTGGCGTTCGCATTCAGGGGATCAAGAGCCAGAACATCCTCGACAATGGTCTTACCCGCCTCCAGTTCGCCTTTTGCAATATAAATGCCGGCGATTCGGGTTCTTGCTGCCAGGCCCGCATCTTCATTGCCCTCGGCTTCCACAACTTTCTGAAACTCGACTGTGGCGCTCTCGGTAGCACCATCCTTCAGATACTGATCCGCCAATAGCATTCGTAAATCTGTAGCCGATGGATCCTGCTCCAGAAACTCTTTGAGCTTCGAGACACCCTGTTCAACACCCTGCGTTGCCGAAATGAACTGTATCAGTGACAATTTTGCCTGTTGGTTTGACGGATCATGCTCTACAGCATCCATCAGCACATCATCGACGTCATCGAGTCGGCCCTCATCGGCAAGGAATTTCGCTAACATAAAGCGGTAGTCACTTTCGTCGGGGAAATTGCTGATCAGCGATCGGTAAGCAGCCTCGGCCTCTTTGCTCCTCGCCGCTTTGGTCAAGATATCGATCTTCAGCAACCGCAATGCGCCGTTTTCCACTGAATTAGTATTGGCTTCGGTCGTGGCAATAGCCTCATCGACGACAACCAAAGCTTCTTCAATGTCGGTGGCTGATAACAGGCTCGCCAAAACACCTCTGGCAACGATATTGTCCGGTTCTGCGCTGATGGCTGCTCTAAGCTCCACGACAGCCTGCTCAAGTTCACCCTTGTTGGCCAGGAAACGGGCCCTGAGCAGGCGTGTTTCTGTATGGTCCGGAGCAATCTGTTCCAACTCAAGCAACTGTTCTTCGGCAGATTCTGGCATGCCGGCCTGAACGTATATTGTGCCAAGCTGGGACCTCGCCTCGACAAAATCCGGGCGGGATTCAATCGCGATAAGTAGATTCCCGACCACATTGTTGAACTCCCCTTTGCTGAGAGCGATACGCGCCAGCAAATACCGCGCATCCGCGTTCTTGGGCTCAATCTGCAGAGCGTTCTTGGCCTCCAGCTCTGCTTTGATCAGATTATCCTCATCGAAAAACTGCTCGGCGCTGGCAACGTAATTGGCGACGCGCTCTTCCTGTGGCTCACAACCGGTAATTGCGACAAATGCGGCAGCGACAGCGAACAGCTTTAACCAGCGCGACAGGGCTGCGGGGCAGTTGACAATTCCGGTATTCAAAGAATTTCTTGTATTCATGACTTATTTGACTTCCTGACAGTTTTTCAAGCGTTCGCAAGATATGCTTTAAGGCTGGCAACGCAACGTAACGCGGTGTTGCCATCCCAATATTCGGGTCTGCGACCCGACGGCCATTCGCCCTGAATGACTTTTCTGACATTGGCGGATAATTCTGCGGGCTGCGCCAATCGATTTGTTCCCTCACTGATGGTTATGGGCCGCTCTGTATTTGGCCGCAGCGTAATGCAGGGTATATCCAGATACGTGGTCTCTTCCTGCAAACCACCGGAGTCGGTTATAACGAGCATGGCGCCCGTCACCACGCCCATAAACTGTATGTATCCGAGCGGGTCGGTCAATGCAATACCGGGGCATGCCTCCAGCCGGTCAAGCAACTTGTGCTGCTGCAAGGAACCGCGGGTGCGCGGATGCACGGGAAACACCAGCGGCACCATCTCGGCCGCCGCTATCAATTGGGTCGTCAGCAAATCCAGTGCCGCAAAGCCATCCACGTTAGCCGGACGATGCAAAGTGACGACGCCGTATTCCCCGCGTGTTAAACCCAACCGCGTTACTGAATCATCCGCAGAAATTCGCTCGCGCTGCATTTCGAAAGAGTCCAGCATGATATTGCCAACACGCACAATGCGAGCCGCCGGCACGCCTTCCCTGAGAAGATTTTCATCGCCGTCCGGCGAAGGGGTCCAGAGCAGATCGGATATGGCATCGGTGACCAACCGGTTAATTTCCTCGGGCATGGTTCTGTCACCACTGCGAAGGCCCGCCTCCAGATGAACCACCGGTATATGCAACTTGGCACAGACCATAGCGACGGCGGCAGTCGAATTAACGTCGCCGACAACCACGGTAATGTCAGGCCGTTGGGCCATGGCGGTCTCTTCGTAACGCATCATGACCTTGCCGGTCTGCTGGGCGTGAGTACCGCTGCCCACTTCCAGATAATAATGCGGCTTCGGGAGCCCCAGATCATCGAAAAAAGCCTGTGACATGTTCTCGTCATAGTGCTGACCGGTATGCACCAGCTTCACGTCAAAACCGCCGTCCGCGACCAACGCATGGTATAGCGGCGCAACTTTCATGAAGTTTGGTCGCGCAGCCGCAATAAGATGAACCGTTTTGGTGCCAGTCATGCCAAGCCCATTATCCGTTGCGACTCGCTACGAGTCTTCGAGGCCGCGGGGCACATAATAGGCCAGTAACGGATCCACTTTGCGCAAAAACTTCTCCATGCGCTGGTCCGCTTCGGCCAGATCCATGCCTTCGGGCACAGGCGTAACCAGCCGAACCATCGCCCCGTCAGTGCGATTCTTGGTAAGCGAATCCCAGAAGATGTACCACTTGACCAGATATTCGTTAGTCAGGTTTCGGCCGCGTTGCTGGAACCAGTAATAAACCAGCTGGCGACTAGTGCCCAACTTTATAAGTACACGGTTGACCCGCACGGAGGATCCGTCCGGTCCGACATTGTCAATCTGATGCTGATCAAACGCTTCGATTTTCCAGCCTCCGCCCGGCAAACAGGCGCGTGGCGAATGAACAGATGCGCCCTTGCGCTGCGAATCGTAATACGCCACATAAAATTCCACAGGGACCGGGTCGTCAGACCGCCCATAATTGGCCATCAGGTAATCGTCTAGCTTGAGTTCATCAAGAAACACACGCTCAATGGACTTTTCCCGTCCTTTCCACTCATCGAGTACCAACGGGAAGGTGCTTAATTCTTCCCGAGGGGGAACAACTTCCTCGCGGGCCTGAAATGTGGTGGCCGTGTAGCCGGCAACCAGCATAACGGCAACGATGGATGCTGCAGGTACATAGGATGTCCGGCGCGGAAAAAACGCCAGCAACTCGCTAAGCGGCGGAACATCCACTTCAAACACATCAACGAAGCGACGCCGGCTGAATAACGCAAATACCCACATTTCGGCAAACAGCACACCGACACAGGCCATGAACACGATCCAGCCTTCAAAGTCATGCAGAAAACCGCGTGCCATGGCGATACCATAGTATTCCACCAGAATGCCGATCACCCCAATCCGGAAGCTGTTCATGAACACTGTGATCGGCACGGTCGACAGAAAAATGATCAGCTTCTGCCAGACCGGGCCGCGATACAGGTAAGCGAGTAGAAAGCCGAAACTGGTAAGCGGAAACAAGTATCGCAAGCCACTGCAAGCCTCGGCTACCTGCAACTGGAAGGTACCGAGATCAATGACGTTGCCCTCCAGAAACACGGATATCCCGGCCAGGCGCAACACAGCAACACCAATATCAGAAGAGATCAGCTGCAATTCCGCCGACAGGTTGTTATAGAGAAAATTTGGCAGCGGAATCATGAAGAACAGGTAGAAGACCGGTGCCCATATTATTTTAATTCCGCTCCAGCCAATGGCTACGATCAGGACGCCTACCAGGGCGAGCAAAAAGGAATACTGAATAATGGTGTAGACCGCACTTAGCTCGCCAAGAATTAAACCCGCAGCCGCGAGCAACACGACAATAAAACCGCTGGGACTTCCCGCAATCGTTGCCTTAGAGAATGCATCGGCGCGCAGCAACAACAGATAGGCGGCAACGGCCGGGATGAGATAGCCATGGTTGTATTCTTCCCGCTCCCACCATGTAACCATTAAAGACAGGCCGTCGCGATAGGCGTAAAGCAGGGCAGCCAAAACCAGTATTGCCGGCAGCAGTGAGGCCCAGTTCAGTCGGCTGGCGTTGCCGGCCGGTTCGGTACCCTCGTTTTCATTAGCCGTGCTCATTCAATTTCTCGTTCCCAATTTCTCTTACCGTTTGGTGTTAGTAACCGCAATCACTGCCGGCCGACCCCAACTCGGCGCCGACAACCGGGCCAACATGAACCCGGCAAAAGCTTGGGATTATAAGCCGTATCCCCTTGCAAACTAGCTTTCAGGTCACACCTGACCACATTGCCATGCCCGAAATTGCTTATGTCAACCATGCACTTAATCGGCCTTCTCAATGCGATAGCTCAACCTCAGGGGCAGCTTGCCTCGGCGCAACATGTGCAACCCCACAGCATTCTCCCTGCGACCAAACTCGAAGGCCACATAGCAGTCCACAATTTCGGTATCGCAACCCTTATCCGGCCATACGTGCGCCAGGACCGTGTTCCCTCGCACAATGGCATAGCCGTGCTCCCTGACAGGCCGCACGACGAGACCTGGCGCGAAATGCAGATAGGCATGCACAACGCCTGCTCCTTTGCCCCGGACTTCATCGACGATATCCCAGTGGCCTGCAAGATTGCTGACAACCGTCCGCCAGTGGCGGGCGCGCTGCGGTAACCTGCAAAAGCCGTCATGGCCGCCGGAAAAGGTCTGTGTGCCCTCGAGAAAATCGGTAATACCCGGATTCAGGGGCCTGGCCCGGCGAGCAACGCGAAAGGTTCCCCAGATCTCCGACTGTTCCGCGTTATCCAGCGTGACGGTGTTGTGAGCAGCCGTGCTGCGCAGGTAGTGACGGGTTTCGTCATCGTCGTAACCGTGCACTCCCGAATCAACCACAATGCGCCGGCCATCAATACAGAGTTCGAAACTCAGCATGTCGCAATGCGCGTGACCGGGCTGATAATCAGGGCCTAAATTGCCGCAATCAATAATCAGACTGTCGTTGTGATGACGATAACCGTAGTAGCCGCTTTGCGGGTAACGAATCGTCGATGGCTGAAGCGATGGCGCGCTGGGCATGAAGCCAATCAGGCGGGCGCCATAGTCCAGCAAATCGGCGGGCTCAGCGGCAATACCAAATGCGGCATCATTGAACAGCGGGATCCTACCGTCTGCACCGCGCACTTCGTCGGCAAAGCGCAACATGCGCGATGCCGCATCAGTAAATATTGCCACTTCTGCATCGGCAAACAGCTCCGGCGAACCCCGCATGAGGTTCAACACATCCAGACAATCTTCCAGCACGATGCAGTGATACATGGGGGATCTTTCATAGTGACCGCCGTCTTGCAACACCTGCTCCCGCGTCTGATCCACGAGCAACTGCAGCCCGCGTCGCAAAAATTCCGCACCGTGCCGACCTTCAAACCAGACTCCCGCAAACAACAGTGCCTTGGCATTTTTGTAGTAGTGATTGGCGAGTATGTGATGCTCCAGATTATGCTGCAGCCAATACACCTGGTTGATCAGGCTTTGCTGCCACACTTCGGGAACGGCCCTGCGGGCATTAAAGAACTTGATCCAGTTCACCACCCGCAATGACAGCGTATAAGGCTCCCAGGCATCTGCGGTGCCCTGAGGATTGACCGCGATCCAGCTATCAATGTAGGCAACTTTGTAATTCTCGGGAATCGAATCCCAGTGCAAATAATCAAAATAGTGCAGGTTGTAGCGCCACAGGCGTGAGCGTTCAGCGGGGTGCCAGTCGATACGCTCAGGTTCAGCCGGACTGCTGATATTCAGGAAGCGCAGTTCGCATTGTCGCGGCTGCGGCCCCAAGGTGAAGCCGGTTGCAGCTATCCGCTGACGACATGCTTCTGCACTGACTTGGGGCGTGGCAATGACAGGCCGAATGCGCCGGTAAACTTGCCATATCAATTGGCGGAGCTGCAACCAACGCAGGGTATGCAGATACAGGGCCAGTCGTTTAAGCAAAACGTTCAAAGCGGCGTTCCGTCGTTATTGTTTTAGTTTTTGGTGATCAGGCAGCCACAACCTGGCACCAGAGACTCACAGTCTGACCATAAATCATGCGCCATTGTTCCAATTGCCGCATGTCACAGCCTCCGCCTGCCTGACAGTATGCGTCAACAAGCAATTGGACCCTGTCCAGCGGCAGGCGATGGTGTTCAATAACCGCGGCGAGATCGAACAGCGGGTCGCCTGCGGCAGCAAATTCAAAATCAATTAGATGCAGCTCACCGTCATCCACGACATTGCCCGCAACAGGATCATTATGACAAACCGCGATACGTCCGGAATCGCTTACCTCCATCAACATATGGCCAATATCCTGCGCGCACTGCTCTGCGGCCGATGTGCCGATAAACCGCGCATAGTTATGCACGCGTTCAATCAACCCAAACGGCGGCAGTTGCGCAGCACTGCTGTGCAAGCGGCTCAACAACATGGCCAGTCGCTCCAGTTGGCCCGACTGCTGCACATCCTCGTTAGTCCAAACGCGCCCGGACACATAGGGCACAACCAGGACTCCTTGCTGCACATCACTCCACAAGGCTTTGCTGCACCAGCCACTTGCCGCCAGCGTGTTTAGCACTCTGGCCTCGGCATATCGATCAAGATGCAAACGCGCCGCCAGCGGCTTGTCTTTGCGCAGCACCCATTGCCCGGCATCGCTCGCAATTAGCCATTTATCGCTCAAAGGCCCGGCTGAAAGCTTGCGTTCCACCCGGATGCCCGCCAGTTCGGGCATTTCGTTTGCCGCTTTCCCCATCAGCTTTAAAGGCTCACGCATAGCGCTCCTGTAAAGACCTGCGCCAGGCACGATAGCCGATAACAATCAGCAGCAAATAAGCGACGAACAGCAGTGCGGTCAGATACAGGCCTCGCTGCGTATACAGGTACACCGATACACTGTCGATGACAAACCAGTAATGCCAGTTTTGCAGTACTTTGCGCGCCACCATCCACGTCGTGACAATTGCACCCCATGTCGTGAATGAATCCACGTAGGGAAACGCCGCGGTCGAGAAATTTTCCAGCAGGTATCCGCTCGCCAGGCTCAGCACCATAATCGCCAACAGTGGCAGAATATGGAATGCCAGCGGCCAGTCCGTGACCGGCAGCGGCGCATTACTGTCGTCACCGGCGGCCCAGTGTCGCCAACCGTAGAATGCCATCGCTATATAGAAGAGCTGCAACAAAGACTCCATGTAGAGGCCTGCATTGAACATGAGCACCGTGTATATGCCAGCACTGCCGATTGCGGCGCCCCAGCATGCCAGACTCTGACGGATAGCCAGCACCAGGTAGGCTATCGCCAGCACCACAGCTGCAAACTCCCATGCCGACACGGCGAAGATCACGTCCTGCAGAGATAAAAACAACTCAGCCAATGTCGGGCAGACGTTCTATATCGAGATCAGCATTTATATACCGTGCGACAAAAATGACTTTGTTCTGTGCAGCCATGCTTTCACCTATACACTGGTTGAGCGCTTCGGTAACGGCCTCAAATTCGCCGTTTATCTGGGTGCTCATCTGATTGGTGACCGTTGTTAAACCATCGCAATCCCGCAGTTTGCGAATGAAGGCCTTAATAACTGGCTTATAGTCGGCCTGAAGTGGGTACATACTGATATCAACCGATATTTTCATGTTTAACCTCCGGAGAAAATCTCACTATCTCAATAACGATACTTCACCGTCAGGCCAATCTGCCGGGGATCGCCAAACTTGGTGTACTTCACCGGCGGCTGCGTATACGGCGGCTCATTGACGAAATAGAATCCGCGGGTCGCATACTTGCGATCAAATATATTGCGCCCCCAGAGTGACGCGGACCAGTGCGTCCAGTCTTTGCCGACACGAAGATTCACCAGACGGTAGCGATGGGACTTCTGATCGTGACTGATATCAAAGAAATACGACCCGACCGTGCGAATATCAGCACGCACATACCAGTCCCGCGGGTGCGTCCAGGTTATACCGAGATTGCTAGTGAATCTGGGCGCATGCGCAAGATCGCGCCCTTCCACGCTGGGCCGAACTTGCCAGTCACGAATCTCGGTTCTTAACAAACCGAGGGTGGCGTGCAGCTCGAGCGAGTCGGACAACCGCAGCTGTGCATCGGCCTCCAGCCCATAGCTCTCAGCGGCCCCGTTGGCCGTGACATAGATAAACGATGACGGGTTGTCGAGCTGATCGGACTGGCTGAGCTGCGCATCGTCGCGATCCATGTAAAAGATATTCAGATCTGCATTCAAGTCGCCGTCCATCCATACGCCCTTCAAACCAAGCTCGTAATTCCAGGAATATTCGGGCGTGTAGGGCACCAGCTCGCCGCCGTAAGGCCCCGTAACACCGGCTCGAACAAAAGCGGCCAGCGACGGGTTGAAGCCACCGGCCTTAAAACCGCGGGCCAAGCGCGCATAGGCCCGCAAGTCGCCACTCCAGTCATAGCTGATTGAGACATGACCACCCAGCATTGTTTCCGTCGGGCGGAACGCATTGTTCCCATCAACGGGGATTGGATTGAAATTAATATCAAACAAATTATTGTCGAACCAACGATCAAAATATTCCGCATCCCAGCGCTCGACGCGCATACCCAAAGACAACGACCAGCGCTCTCCCAGCCGGGTTTCGGTTGAGCCGAAAATTGCGAAGGTGTCGGCCTCGTATTGACTTGAAACTTCACGTCGTCCGCTGCACCCCGGTAACGGACAGGATAAAGGATCAAAATCAACGTAGTTGCCCGGATCAGTCAGATCGTTGTCTTCCTGCAGACGCTGCAGAAAAAGGCCCACAGTCCAGTCCGTCGCATGCCCGGCAAGCACCGACGGGGTACGCGAAACCAGGCGCCATTCCTGACTCCAGGTTTTTCGTTCTCGCAAACTGTTCGAGCTATAGGCAATTTGATACGCCGGTAGAAACGTTGTGGGATTTGCCCAATCGGAATCGAATCCGAAAACAATATCGGAATCCGCGACCGTGGTAATGCTGACCAAGTCCATACTGTCGTGCAACGGCCCCCTTATGCGCAGAGAAGCTGCCTGGGTATTCTGTTCGTCGCGGCCCGGCTGATCTGACCAAACCTTGTCGTTGTTGCGCAGGGACCAGGCATCGTAGCCATTGTCGAAGTCGGCCAACAGCACCGTCAACAAAGCACTCCAGCCATCACGAATATCCCAGTTCAATTTACCTCTTACGGTGAGCTCATCGCGCCCATTGGTATCGTCACGACCGAGATAGAGATTGTCGCGGAAACCGCTGTCCTGATAGCGATGAATTGCCAGTCGCCCGGCAAGCCGGTCGGTCAAACCCCCTCCAACGGCCAAACTGATGGCCCGCGTATCGTCACTCCCGCCGGTAAGTTCACCGTGCAGCGAAAATGCATCATCGGGCTGCTCGGTCTGCATGTAGATCATGCCGGCCAGCGCGCTGGATCCGTAGCGCGCACTTTGGGGCCCGCGCAGTACTTCCACCTGCCTTATATCGAAAGTCGACGCGACACCACCGATTCCGGAAAGGTCAATATCGTCAACGACAAACCCTACCGATGGGTTTGGTGCACCCTCATATTGTTCGCGCTCGCCGACACCGCGCAATTGAAAATACCGGGCGCGTGATGCCTCGCCCGAAAAATTCATATTGGGCACCAACTGCACCACCTGCTCAAAACCCGACACCGTAGCGAGCGCAACGCTCTGGTTATCGATGACGCTGATACTGGTGCCCAGTTCCCGACTATTTGCAGGTCGATAGCCGGAGACAACGAGCTCGTCCGGAATACTGTCTGCATAAGCAACGAATGCCAGCAACAGCCCTGTCCAAAATACTAACGGGTGTTTATTCATGATCGGATCTCTAGTAGTTACTTAGAGACCCGGCTTAGAACGAGCGGGAGTAAGGTCTGTCCTATTCCTACGCCGGTACTAACCGGATCAGGTTCCGAGGGTTTTCCGAATACCGGAATCTCAGGCTCACACGAGCCACCCCTAAGGCCGGAAATGAATATAGACGATATGCGCGGCGGCCGAAAGCCCGCGGCGGCCGGAACTCATTTACACCAGCGCCAGACCCGTTTATACAAGCCGGATTCTCTGCTATGGTTCCAGCCCCTGCACCGGCACCGCAGAAAAAAAACACTAATTAAATCAGGAACAAAATGATGTCTGACTACGACTACAAAGCCATCGACGCGGTGGTCAATATCTGGAATCAGGAAGCCCTGCAGCAACGACCCGGATGGGGCGACGATTTTTTCCAGGGGAAAATGAATTCAAAATCCAGCTCTGGCGACCCAATTGAGATTGACCAGCTGATAGAAATTCTTGACGACGCGGGTATTGAAAAAGCATTCCTGATTGCGGCCTATAGTGGCCGCATTGGCCTGCCCGGTTGCTACCACATGCCTTACGAAATAGTGGCCCGGGCCTGTGAACAATACCCTGACCGCCTGTACGGCCTTGCCGGAATAGACCCGACAATGGGCATGAACGGTGTGAAAGCCTTCGAAGATGCTGTCACCAACATGGGATTCATCGGCGCGCACTTTTATCCGCACTGGTTCGAGATGGACCCCCGCCATGCCAAGGTGTACCCGTTCTATGCAAAGTGCTGGGAGCTGGGCGTACCCATTCAGATGCAAGTCGGGCAATCCATGGTCTACAACCCTGACTATCCGTGTATCAGCCCGGCAAAACCCATCACTCTGGACCAGATCGCGTGCGACTTTCCCGAGCTCAAATTAATTGGCATACACGTGGGCATCCCATGGGTAGAAGAAATGATTGCCATGGCATGGAAACACAAAAACGTTTACATCGGCTGCGACGCCCACCGTCCGAAGTATTGGCCCAAAGAATTCACGCACTACATCAATTCTTTCGGACAGGACAAAGTCATTTTTGGAACCGACTTTCCGGTCTTGCCGTTCAAGCGCACGGTGGAAGATATCGATGCACTGGGGCTGAAACCGGAAGCACGCCGCAAATTGATGCGGGATAACGTGCTGCGAATATACGGCATCCAGGGATAAAGCTCAGACCTGCCGGGTCACCCCTGCTGCGACCATTGCGTCGATCTCTTGCTGCGATAGCCCGGCTTCCAAAAGGATTTCGGTGCTGTGCTCGCCAAGGACCGGCTGGTGCCGGCGGTTTTCCGCCGGTGTGCCCGAAAAATTAACCGGGAACCGCGTCATACGCAGTTTGCCCTCGGTCGGGTGATCGAGTTCCTGCCAGAAACCCACCTCCTTCAGATGCGGGTCATCAATGATGCCGTCCAAAGTGTTTACCGCATTGGTGGGCACACTGGTTGCACCGAACATGTCCAGCCACTCCTGCGTCGTGCGGTGAACCATGGTCTTGGCGGTCTCCTCATACGTGTCGTCAATATTTGCGACCCGGTCAGCCAGCGTTGCAAAGCGCGCGTCGTCAAGCAAGTCTTCGCGACCGGCCAACGTGCAGAACTTGTGCCAGTGAGCATCAAGATACGGGAGAATAGCGATGTAACCGTCTTTGGTCTTGTATGGCTTGCGGTGATAGCTCATCAGGCGCTTGTAGCCTGCTGTACCTATAGCCGGGTCGAACGTTTGCCCCCACAAATGCTCGGCCATGTTGTAGTACACCATGCTCTCGAACATGGGCACTTCGATCTCCTGCCCCTGACCCGTTTTCTCCCGACTGTACAACGCGGCGGTAACCGCATACACGACGTTTAGTGCGGTTGTTTTATCGCAAACTATGGTGGGCAGATAACGCGGCTCGCCTAAAACCATATTGGTCAGCCATGCAATTCCGCTGATCGCCTGAATGGAGTCGTCCAGAGCGCCCTTCTCGCCGTAAGGGCCGTCCTTGCCATATCCATAAGTGCCGCAATAGATAATCCTGTCGTTTACTTCCTTAAAATCTTTGTACTCGAGACCAAGCTTGGTCATCACCTGCGGACGATTGTTGTGGATTACAATGTCAACGTCCCTGGCGATTTTCATGACGGCCTCACGCGCGCCCGGCTTCTTTAAATCGAGCATCAGACTGCGCTTGTTCCGATTACAAGTCAGATAGAGCGCAGCCATGCCCGGATTACGCGAAGCACCCAGACTGCGGTTACTATCGCCGTAAGGCGGCTCGATCTTTATGACCTCGGCACCCATATCCGCAAGGATCTGGCAGGCCCACGGGCCCAGCACCACGGCTGTTAACTCCAGTATTTTTACGCCTGCCAAAGGACCTGCCATGAGGCTCACCTATTCTCGATATACATGGCTATGCGGCTCGACTATTCGCCCCGCATACACAGCAACGCCGGCAGAACCGGCATTTTCAAACTAAAAAACCCCGCCCTTCCGGGCGGGGTTGTGGCTAATCGCCCGAAGTACTTAGATGTACTCCGAATTTTTCTTCCAATCCGGATGCTCGAAGTCGTGCGGGTGATTGTGCCCGTCTTTGGACACCGCCCATCTAAACAAATCCGGTTTCGTGCGCGCCAGCTGCGCAGCAGCACGCTCACGGTTTTCTTCCGGTGTTGTCCACGGATTGAAGTGGAAATAGTTGTGCAACTTGCTGTCGGTCCGACCGAAGCCAAGAATACCCAACTCACTTGAGAATGCACCGTGGTTAATCCACGGTGGACGCCAGAAATAACCACCGGTCGGCAGGTCACCAAACTGCATCATATGAGAGTTACCCCAGATGTGATAACCCTCTTCCGCGCAATCATGGTAAGAAATATTGTCCTGCCAGAAACGAGCGGTCATGCTGTAAAGGAAAGTCAGCGCTTCAGTCAAAGGATCGTACTTCAGCACTTTCAGCAAACAGCCCGGGGCAACAGCCGGATAAATCATGCCGCCGTTGCCGCCCATCCACTGAATGCCGTCATACGAGTCAACAATGGTAAGTTGGTCGCGGAATGCCAGATGATGATCTTCATCTGACTCGACAAAGCTGGGCTCGGCAAAGTTATACATGAGCAGAGCCGTCGCACCACGTGGCACATGCATTTCCGGAAGGTGAACGCCTGCAGGCACACGAAAATAGTAGCCTGCCGTATGCACCTCATCGCCATACTTGATCGAACCCGACAGTATCTGCATTTCCCATTCGGTATAACTCATACCCGGTGGCATGCGATATCCCGCATCGAACTTAACCGTCATCGTACAAGCGCCGGTATCTTCGTCGATACTGAGCATCTTGTAGTGCATACCCTTTTTAAAGCCGGGCAGCGTCATTTTTTTGAACGGAACATCCGTATCAACAAATGGCTCGATGTGCTTGCGCGCCATGATTAACTCCTAGAAAGTTTATTCTTGCTATTGCTTGCAGCGGCCCTAGAGCCCCTGCAGCTGATTACCAGACAACCCTGTCTTTGCGACGCGGCTTCTTGGGCATCTCCTCATCAGGGATCACGCGGCGAGTTTCAAAGTGCACATTGAAACCCCGCCCCGGACGCTGAATACGTTCCAGAAACTCGTCGTACCACTTGGCACGCTTTGGGGCCAGATCAACATTCATTTCTTTCGCGATCTTCTTATGCAGCTCGCGCATGTTCTTGATCTCTTTCTTAACCCATGCCTTGGTAGCGGCCGGGATTTTATGCGGGATCGGGTTGGGCATGCTTCCCTCTTAATATCTTGTTGTCGAAGTAATAAATTCGGATAAGAACTATAGCAGAAATCCGCCCCGCCGCTAGCGCCCGGGCATTGATCCTCGTCAATGCAAAACGTTGATTTACATCACTTCAAGAGCCGTCGCCGGCCGGGCTAATTGTCCAGCCACGCAACCACCGCATCCACCCATGCCTCGGGCTGCTCATCAATGATATCGAAGGTGCCCCCTTCGATCTCGGCGTAGTCAAAGTCGGGCCTTAGCTCCATGGTGCGTTTTGCGATGTCGTGAATGGCGTCCCCGGTGTTGCTGAAAACCAGGCAAGGGAGCGCGAGCTTCTTCATGGCCTCGCCATGGTCGTATGACATCACCGCATCGTGTGCGAACCATGCATCAGGCCACGCCGCTGCGCCCGCCACCACATGCCGGTGAATGGCCTCCAGATCCGTCCATCCCGGCTGCGCAGCGATGCGGAACTGCCACTGTGCGGCAAGATGGCTGCCGTCTTCTTTGGGATACCATTCTTTTTCCTGCGCCAGGCTTTGTTTGAAATAAGCACGCTCATCATCCGAAAGCGGCAACGGGCCGTTTAGCACAAACCGTGAAAACCGCTCCGGGTACTGAAGCACTGCTTCGGTGGCGACGATGGCACCGGTGTGATGACCGAGTATGTCAGCCTGGTCGATGCCCAGTGCATCGAGCACGGCCGGCACAATATGCGCGTAATCAGAAATAGTCGGAAGCTCCGCGGGGCCATCCGATCCGCCGAAGCCCGGCAAGTCGATGCCGATCACCCGATAGCCACGGTCCGCCAACAACTGCCAGACTTTGTCGAACTGCACCATGCAGGTGGGCGACTGATGCATTAGCACCAAGGGCTTACCCTCACCCAGCGAACAATAGTGAATCTGACCGAAGTTTCCATTGGTGTAGGCGCGTGTTGGTTTCATTCATTAGGCCTCGTTACTCTTGCTTGCCGGAATGTTAGCTCAAAACTTAAGGTCTCTGTGAGCCAGGTGCTCGGCGCAGCGACTTCGCGCAGCAGAGCAAGACGAGTAGCCGGCTCACAGAGACCGCCTATGCCGCTAAGATTCGTCGAGCCAGATCAGCGTCGCTTGCCGCCCGCAATGCGGATCGCGCCTATAAGAATTGAATCGTATGTCCCTGTACGTGCAGAAATCACCACCACTGATATTTGTTACGCCTTGCGCTGCCAGTACCGTGGTGGCCGCGTCGTAGAGGTCAAACTGCCAGTGGCCGGTTGAGGTTTGCAAGAAACTGCCGGCGCAGTTCGGCTCCCGCTGCAAAAATGCATCACGCACATTCTCGTCCACTTCATAGGACGCCGGGCCGATGGCCGGCCCCAGCCAGACCAACACATCCTCCGGCGGAACATCCAGCTGGAAAAAGCGCTGCGCGGTCAGCTCAAGCACGCCTGAGCACAAACCCCGCCAGCCGGCATGCGCGACCGCAACCGCAAACCCGTTGCGATCACTGAACAACACGGGCAGGCAGTCGGCGGTAAGCACCGCACACACCACGCCGCGTGTGCAGGTCCACGAACCGTCGGCTTCGACCGACTCGTCGGCATCATCCGCATTAACCACCAGCGGCCCGTGCACTTGCGTTAACCACCGTGGTGATGACGGCAATCGGGCCTGCTGGCGCAACATGACGCGATTTTCGCGGACGCGGGTATCGTCATCACCGACATGAGCAGCCAGATTAAAATCACCGTAGCCAGTGCCGCCGCCGCGCACAGTACTCAGGGCGCGCACGGCGGGATGAGCGGCCCAGTCAGGATACAAAAACGCTCGCTCTGCTTTATTCATGGCCATTGCATCGCATCGAAGTTGAGCCTTTGATTCTCAGCCAGGGTATTCAGCAAAACCAGCATGTCTTCCGGCAGCGGCGCATGAAACTGCATCTGCTCACCACTGACCGGATGAACAAAACCAAGGTCACTGGCATGCAAAGCCTGCCGGCGGAAGGCCTGTAATGCGCTGTGTACCGTTTCGCCAGCACCTTTCGGCAAGCGCAGACGCCCTCCGTAAACCGGATCACCAATCAAAGGGTGATGCACGTGCGCCATATGCACGCGAATCTGATGGGTCCGCCCTGTCTCCAGTCGCACCGCAATAAACGTGTGGGCATCAAAACGGTGCAGCACTCGATAATGAGTGACGGCAGGGCGCCCGGCATTGGTTACCGCCATCCGGGTGCGGTGCACGCGATGCCGTCCGACCGGTGCGTCAACCGTGCCTCCCGCCGTTAAGCGATCCTGACAAAGCGCTCTGTATTCGCGCCTAATCAGCCGCTGCTCGAGATCGCGGGTCAGCTGTGTCTGAGCAGCGACCGAGCGAGTCACCAACAACAGGCCACTGGTGTCTTTGTCCAGACGGTGCAAGATCCCGGCGCGCGGCAACACGGCGAGCTCCGGTGCCAGATGCAGCAAGCCATTCAGCAAGGTACCCGCCGGGTTTCCCGCACCCGGGTGCACCACGAGGCCGGCCGGCTTGTTAATCACCAGAACGTGTTCATCCGCATAGACGATATCCAGCGCCATCGCCTCGGAAGCATCGTCGACAAGCTGCTCAAGCTCGGGCCGCACTTCCACTGCCTGGCCCGTGACCACCCGCACTCGCGGCTGCGCCTCGGCACCGTCCAGCAATGCGCGCCCGCCGCGAATCCACCCCTGCAACCGGGAACGTGAATAATCCGGGAACATCTCCGCCAGCGCCTGGTCAAAACGTTTGCCGTCACAGGTTTCTGGAATGATTGCGTTTAAGGTAGAGGTGTCCATGAAATCTCGGGGTTGGGCTATACTTGCGCTCCGCTCGACTGGACGCACTTCGAATCATATGCCCGCATCACGACATTTTGCCAGTTTGCGCCTGACCCGTGCGGCGCTGATCAGCATATGCGCCGCATTGCTGGTGTCGGGCTGCCTGTTTAAAAAGGATGACACTGAAACCACCGAGTCCGGTGCGCAAGTGTTTTACGACAAAGCCAGACAGGCGCTGGATAACGGCGATTTCAATAACGCAATCCGCTACTACGAAACGCTGGAAGCACGCTTTCCGTTCAGCAATCAGGCGCGTCAGGGCCAACTGGATATTATTTACGCGCATTTTCGCAATCAGGAACCCGAATCGGTCATTGATGCAGCCGAGCAGTTCGAGCGCGAGAACCCGACACATCCGCGGGTGGACTACACCTTGTATATGCGCGGCATGGCCCTGTTCTCGGGAGAAAAAGGCTACTTCCATCGATTGTTCCGGGTCGACCTGAGCAAGAGGCCGCCGAAAGACGCGCGCGACGCTTACTCGGCATTTGCAGAACTTCTGCGGCGATTCCCGGACAGCATCTACGCCCCCGATGCCCGCCAGCGAATGATCTTTTTGCGCAATCGCGTGGCTGAGCACGAGAACCATGTCGCACGATTCTACCTTGACCGCGGTGCTTACGCGGCCGCATTAAGTCGTGCCAACTACACGCTGCAGGTATACGACGGCGCACCCACCACACCGCAAACCATGCAGATAATGGTGGAGTCATACCGCAAGCTGGGTATGTACGATCTGGCGCAGGATGCAGAGCGGGTAATGAAACAAAACTATCCGAACATAGAGCCGCTGCGACCCGTCACCAACGCAGATGACGACCCTTGGTATAAATTCTGGTAGTAAGACTGTCTAGCTGCGGCGACCGTAGCCTGACGTAATCGGATATCGCCAATCGCGACCAAATGCACGGCCGCTGATACGCACACCCGGCGGTGATTGACGCCGTTTGTATTCATTGCGCCGGACCATATCCAGAATTCGGCCCACGAGTTCGCGATCAAAACCGCGTGCCGCAATATCGTCCACCGATAAATCCTCGATCATTAACGCATCGAGTATCGGATCCAGCACTTCATAGGGCGGCAGGGAATCACTGTCTTTCTGATCAGGGCGCAACTCGGCACTCGGCTCACGCGCAATAACCCGCTCCGGAATAGCCGGCGACAAACCATTGCGGTAACGCGCCAGTCGGTAGACCAGAGTTTTGGTGCAATCCTTGATGGGCGCAAACCCGCCCGCCATATCGCCATACAGCGTGGCATAACCCACGGCCATTTCACTCTTGTTGCCGGTGGTCAACACAATACGATGCGTCTTGTTGGAAATCGCCATCAACAGCAGGCCGCGACACCGGGCCTGAACATTTTCTTCAGTCGTGTCAGCAGGCATGCCGCCCAACATGGGGTGCAACGTCGCGGTGATAACTTCCACCATATCCGCGATCGGCAACACCTGATACGCCACCCCCAACGCATCGGCCTGCTGCCGCGCGTCTTCTATACTCATCGGCGACGTGTAGTGATAGGGCATCATGACTGCCTGAACAGCCTCGGCACCCAACGCATCAACCGCGAGTGCCAGACACAGCGCCGAATCGACACCACCGGATAACCCCAGCACGACGCCGCCGAAACCGTTTTTGGTTACGTAGTCGCGTATACCCGTGACAATCGCGGTATAAACGAGCTCGTCGTTGGCCGGCAACTCGTCCGGTACATTGGCCAGCGGTAGCAGGGCAGATCGACGGCGCTCGAATTGGACATCGAACAATCCCTCCGCAAACGGCGGGCATCGCATGACCGTGTTTCCCTGGCCATCGATCACGCAGGATCCGCCGTCAAAGACAAGTTCGTCCTGACCGCCCACCATGTTCTGGTAAACGAACGGAACGGCCAGCTCCCGGGCCCGTTCGGCCAACCTGCTCTCGCGCATTTGCTGTTTGCCGACTTCAAACGGGGAACCGTTAATCGAAACAATAACGTCGGCACCGGCTTCGACCGCATCGGCTGCAGCGACTGAACTTTCCCAGTTGTCCTCGCAAATCGTAACGCCGACCCGCACGCCGGCAATGCTCTGCACCAGTGCATCGGTCCCGGCGGTGAAATATCGCGCCTCGTCGAACACACCGTAGTTGGGCAGACATCGTTTGCGGTATATGCCGCAGAGATCTCCGTCTTGCAGCCATGCCGCCGAATTGTAAATACGCTCGCCGTCAAACTCCGGGAAACCCACTACAACCGAAATGCCCGTCGCTCTTGACTGCAACATCTCTAAGGCATCGAGCACCCGCTTTTGCAATCCGGAATGAAACAACAGGTCTTCGGGAGGATAGCCGCACAGCGCCAACTCAGGGAACACCACCAGATCAGCCGAATGCTGTGCGCGTGCAAGGTCGATCTCCGCGGCAATGCGCTCGGCATTGCCCTCGACATCGCCAACCGTCAGGTTGATCTGGGCCAGGCAAATACGCAGCTTATCGGTCATGACGGTTACGCTGTGAGCGCCGCAACAGTGCTCAGCGGCCGAGCTGTTCCTGCATCGCGCTGCCGAGTTCGGCAGGCGACCTTACGGTGCGAACGTTTGCCGCTTCCAACGCGGCAAACTTGGCATCCGCGGTGCCTTCGCCGCCGGAAATAATGGCACCGGCATGGCCCATGCGCTTGCCCGGAGGCGCGGTAACGCCCGCGATGTAGGAAACCACCGGCTTGCTGACATGCTCCTTTATATAGGCAGCGGCCTTTTCTTCGTCGGTACCGCCAATTTCACCCACCATGATGATGCCTTCGGTGACAGGGTCCTGCTCAAAGAGCTCCAGACAATCAATAAAGTTCATGCCGCGCACCGGGTCACCGCCGATACCCACGCACGTCGACTGGCCTAGGCCATTGTTGGTGGTCTGATACACCGCCTCATAAGTGAGCGTGCCGGAGCGGGAAATAACACCGATGCGTCCGGGTTTATGAATAAAGCCGGGCATGATGCCGATCTTGGCCTCACCCGGAGTAATAATGCCCGGGCAATTGGGGCCGATCAGGCGACACTGGTAGTCGCGCAAGCCCTGCTTAACCCTCACCATGTCCTGCACCGGGATACCCTCGGTGATGCAAACGATAACTTTAATACCGGCATCAGCCGCCTCGAGTATCGCATCGGCGGCAAACGCAGCCGGCACGTAAATCATGCTGACGTCTGCTCCCTCCTGACTGACTGCCTCGTGGGTGGAGTTAAACACAGGCCGGTCCAGATGCGTCTCGCCACCGCGCCCCGGTGTAACGCCGGCGACGATATTGGTTCCATATTCAATACATTGCTCAGCGTGAAACGTACCCTGACGTCCTGTCAGACCCTGCACGACGATGCGTGAATTCTTATTTACGAGAATGCTCATTAATTGCTAATCCGTTCTGTATTCAGCTTGCTGCCGCGACAACTTTCTGCGCGGCGTCGGTCAGATCGTCGGCAGCCATAATATCCAGGCCACTATCTGCCAGAAGAGCCTTGCCCTTCTCAACGTTGGTGCCCTCGAGGCGCGCTACCACCGGCACACTGACATTGACTTCACGTACCGCCTGAATAATGCCCTCGGCGATTAAATCACAGCGGACAATGCCGCCGAATATATTGACCAGGATCGCAGTCACCGAAGTATTCGACAGGATCAATTTGAACGCTTCCGATACCCGTTCCGGCGTGGCGCCGCCGCCGACATCCAGAAAGTTTGCGGGCTGACCACCGTGCAACTTGATCAGATCCATAGTCGCCATCGCCAGACCGGCACCGTTAACCATGCACGCTATATTCCCGTCGAGCGACACATAGTTCAGATCATGGGCGGCCGCCTTGGCCTCCATTTCATCCTCTTGTGTGATGTCCCGCATAGCAAACAGTTCAGGTTGCCTATATAAAGCATTGCTGTCGATGTTGATTTTGGCATCCAGTGCCATCAGGTTACCGTCACCGTTGACGATAAGTGGGTTGATTTCGAGCAGACTCAGGTCGCATTCCACGAACAGCCGATACAAGCCATTACATATATTCACAAACTGCTTCATCTGCGACGCCGTGAGGTTCATACCAAAGCCCAGCTTGCGAACCTGATAAGGCTGCAGACCGGCACCCGGGTTGATGCTGACGGTAAAGATTTTTTCGGGTGTCTTGGCGGCAACCTCCTCGATGTCCATACCGCCCGCCTCGGAGGCCATAAAAGCAACGCGTTCGCTGGCGCGATCCACCACCATACTGAGATAGAGTTCGCGCTCAATTGTGCTGCCAGCCTCCACAAACACCTGATTAATCGGCAGACCCTCGCTCCCGGTCTGCTTGGTAATCAAGCGCTGGCCGAGCATTTCGGCTGCAGCACGTTCGACTTCTTCCGGGCTGCGCGCCAGCTTGACACCGCCCGCCTTGCCCCGGCCACCGGCGTGCACCTGGGCTTTCACCACCCACAATTCCCCGCCCAGCGAAGCCGCCGCGGCGCGCGCTGTTATGGGCGAATCGGCCACTTCACCCTTGGTCACGGGTATACCGTATTTAGCGAACAGGCCCTTGGCCTGAAACTCATGCAAATTCATTCGACAAATCCTGAATTGGGGTTGCGTTCCAGTACGTGCCGTTAGCTGGCACGGTGGCGCGAGAGCGCTATTGTCCGCGAAAGACCGCCACAGTTAAACCCGCAACGGCAAGATATCCGCAGGGATAATCGCAGATATATAGGCGGGGATCTCCACCCGTGTGACCAATCCGGTTCCGACTCGATCAGGCTGTGATCCAGTCGTGCCCCGATAACGGCCGCGTGTTGTTACAATAACTGCGGCTTTCGATGTCCTGGTGGACGCACACAACTTGGTTGACGCAACCCAAAGTTCTGCCCGGCAAGCTGACCTTGCAGCGGGCGAACCGGATCTGAACCGGCGAATCCTGACGCTGGTAGGCGGTTTCCGCCTGCTGTTGGCGGCTGCGCTGGTGATTCTGGTTCTGCTGCCCGCCGATCTTGGCTTTCTGGCCCCGCGCTATTCCGCCTTGTTTAGCCTGACCGTGGGTGCATACAGCATCGGGGCGCTCATTATTGGGTTTCTGCTGCGCGGCAAGGGCTGGCCCACACAGGGCATAGCCTGGTTACAGCTACTGCTCGATATCAGCTGTATTACCCTGATAGTTCATGCCAGCGGCGGCGTGGGATCCGGCATCGAAGGATTGTTGGTGGTTTTCGTCGCCGCCAGCGGCATGACCCTGCCAAGGGAACGCAGTTATTTTGCAGCGGCCATCGCCGCTCTGATGGTCTTGCTGGAACAAACCATCAGCTACAACGACGGCGTATCCCCGGCTTCCGATTTTCTGCAGGCCGGCATCGTCGGCGCGATGATGCTGGCCATTATCGTCGCCTTACAGCCACTGCTCCGGCGGATCAGCGAAACGGAGAGCCTGGCCCGGCAACGCGGCATAGACCTTGAAAACCTTGCGCAACTCAACGACTACATAATTCAGACGTTGCGCGAGGCGATTATTGTCATCGATGAGCGCAACCAGATACGCCTGATCAATCAGGCCGCGATAGAAATTCTCGCAACACCCAAACTGAAATCGGGCAGCAGCCTGAAAACCGTGTCATCCGAAGTGTCGGCCTTGCTAAAAAAATGGCGTGCCAATGAGATTGATCTCGCTCGAGACCTGCCGCAGTTCGTCTCGGATGATGGCAACGCGGTGATCAATGCCCATTTCGCACCGCTGGGGAACGACGGTAATCAAGGCGCGGTGCTGGTGTTTCTGGAAGATGCCAGCCTGCTGGCCGAGAAAGTGCAGCAATCCAAGCTGGCGGCGCTGGGTCGCCTCAGCGCCAGCATCGCCCATGAAATACGCAACCCGGTGGGCGCGCTGAGCCATGCGGCCCAGCTGCTCAGTGAGTCCGCGCAGGTCAGTGAGCAGGATCAGCGCTTTATCGAAATAATCCGAACCAATTCGGCGCGGGTCAGCGAGATCATCGAAAATATTCTGCAGCTGTCGCGTAAGGACGTAGTAAAACCCGAGATCATGCATTTACGCCCGTGGATCGCCGATTTCGTCAAGGAATTCGAGTCCACCCTGGAATTATTTGAGGGCCAGCTGAGCATAGCGACCGGTGACGATGTCGATGTGCGCATGGATCCGAGTCACCTGCATCAGGTGACCTGGAACCTGTGCGAAAACGCTCTCAAATATGCCAGTGAAGCGGCCGGCGGCATCGCGGTGGAAATCAGTTTCGGCAGGCTACCCAATAACGGCCGACCGTTTCTGGAAATTGCCGACCACGGCCCGGGCATTCCCGACGATATGCAGGACTCGGTGTTCGAACCCTTCGCCACCGGACGGACGGGCGGTACCGGCCTGGGGCTGTATGTGTGCCGCGAACTTTGCGAGCGCAATCGCGCTAATCTTCGCTATCGGCCGCGCGACACTGGCGGCAGTATTTTTCAAATCGTATTCGCGGATCCAACCCGATGGGAGGCACAGAATTGAACAGCCACGCCAACCTTCCAGTACCCACCCGTTGGGAGGCACAGAATTGAATAAGCCGCTGGCCTTGATCGTCGACGACGAGCCCGACATCTGCGAACTGCTTGCCATTACCCTGGAACGCATGGATATCGAAGCAGACACCTGCGGCGATGTGGCGACTGCCCGCAACAAGCTGGCCAAAAGGGATTACGACCTCTGCCTTACCGACATGCGGCTGCCAGACGGTGACGGACTGGAACTGGTGCGCTGGATGCAAACCAAAGGCCTGCGCACCCCCGTGGCCGTCATCACTGCCCACGGCAATGTCGAAACTGCCGTAAAGGCACTTAAGTACGGGGCATTCGATTTCATTTCCAAGCCGGTCGACTTGCAGGATCTGCGCAAACTGGTTGACAGCGCTCTGCGTCTTGCCACCACCGGCAATGGCGATAGCAAAGTCAGTCTGACGGGCGAATCGGCAGCGCTGGAGAATGTGCGCCGCATGATCGCCAAAGTTGCCCGCAGCCAGGCGCCGGTATTCATCAGCGGCGAATCAGGCACCGGCAAGGAACTGGTCGCACGGATGATTCACGAACAGGGTTCGCGTCAGGATCGTCCCTTCGTCCCGGTCAACTGCGGCGCCATTCCCTCAGAGCTGATGGAAAGCGAGCTGTTTGGACATAAAAAAGGCGCGTTCACCGGCGCGGTTAGCGACAAACAGGGGCTGTTTCAGAGCGCCGAGGGTGGCACCCTGTTTCTCGATGAAATCGCCGATCTGCCGCTGCACATGCAGGTGAAGCTGCTGCGGGTCATTCAGGAAAAGAAAGTCCGGCCGGTCGGCGCGGCGGATGAAACGGCTCTGGATGTGCGCATTCTCAGCGCCAGCCACAAAAACCTTGAAGCGCTGGTTAAAGGGAGCGAGTTTCGTGAGGACCTCTACTACCGCATCAACGTCATCGAACTCAAGGTGCCGCCGCTGCGAGCCCGGGGCAACGATGTCTTCCTGCTGGCAGATCAGATACTGCGGCGACTGGCCGGCCAGATGCAAATGCCGGCACCTACGCTGGACTCACGCGCCCGTGACAAGCTTGCCGCTTACGGCTTTCCCGGCAACGTGCGGGAACTCGAAAACATTCTGGAGCGCGCCGTTACCCTGTGTGAAAACCAGTTGATTACCGCAGATGACATATTGGTAAAACATGGCACCGCCGATCCCAAGGCCGCCGCCGCACCCGATCTGGGCGATCAATTAGAGAACGTGGAGCGCGAGGCCATTGTTAAAGCGCTGGAAGCAACGCGCTATAACAAGACGGCCGCGGCAAAAAAACTGGGCCTCACGCTGCGCGCGTTGCGTTACCGGATAGAAAAGCTCGGTATCGAATAGCACCATTATCCAGCTGCGAGAACCCATCCACGTCGTTACTTCACATAAAGCGGCATAAGCAATAACGATGTGACGCTACGCGTCAACATGTGACGCGAACGGTTCGTCTGGCCTCGCTTTTCGGTGCTTGCAGCAAGCACAGACATGCTCGCACAACACCCTTTAACGCATTAAAAATCATTGACTTACGAAATATCCTCCGCCACTTCTCCATGAGTTGGCACGCCCTTTGCAATAACTACTGCAGCCTCTACTTCTGGCTTTTTTGTTTTTGCAAAAATTATTGTTGTTTTAACGGAGATATCTCATGAAAACATTGCAAAAAGGTTTCACGCTCATCGAATTGATGATCGTTGTTGCCATCATCGGCATCCTCGCCGCCATCGCTATTCCTGCTTATCAGGATTACACCATCCGTGCCCAGGTTTCTGAAGGCATGACGCTGGCTGCTGCTGCTAAAGCTGCGGTTGCTGAAAGCTTCCTGAATAACGGTGAAGCACCGGCTAACCGTACTGCAGCCGGCATGAGCGCCAATGCTGGTGATACGTCTGGTAAGTATGTTGATCAGGTCAACGTAACCAACGGCACCATCACCATTCGTTTTGGTAATGACGCCAACCAGGAAATCATTCCTGAAACCATTTCACTGACTCCCTATGAAACTGCTGACGGTTCGGTTGTCTGGCGCTGCGGTTATGCAGCTGCTCCGGCTGGCCTGGCAGTAATGGGTACGTCTGGTGGTGGTAACGCGGCTGCCTACATCGCACCGAGTGCGGGTATGGACCCACGTTTCGTGCCAGCTGCCTGTCGCCTGTAAGGCCTAAGGCTCGAGGGTACGACGTAAGTCATGCTCTAACGAAAAAAGAGGGGGCTTGCCCCCTCTTTTTTCGCCCCGGGCAATCAAGACATAACCACAGAATCTAATACGGAGTTTCAGAAATGTTGGGCGCATGGAAGAAACAATCATTGAGCACCACGGAAAGCCAGGCAGGCTTCACGCTGATCGAATTGATGATCGTCGTGGCCATCCTCGGAATCCTGGCTTCGGTTGCGATGGGCGCTTACCAGACCTACACGATTCGGGCGCAGGTGAGCGAAGGCGTCCTGATGGCGAGTAACGCCAAAGTAACCGTAGTGGAAGCGTTCCAGAATAACGGTGAAGCACCGGCCAACCGTGTCGAAGCAGGCCTGACTGCAAATGCAAACAGCACGCAGGGCAGCTACGTTCAATCAGTGGATGTGAACAACGGTCGACTGGAAGTCATGTTCGGTAATCGCGCAAACCAGACCATTGCCAACCAAACGCTGTATTTGACTCCGTATGAAACCCCCACCGGAGCTGTGGTATGGCGGTGCGGGAGCGAACCCGTGCCCAACGGAGCAGTTGGCCCCATGGGCACATCCGGTGGCGGCAACGCAGCCAGTTATGCAGCGACCACCATTGATGATCGCTACCTTCCGGCCACGTGTCGATTATAGACGCAGACAAATTCCTGAAAGGCCCGCAGCGCGGGCCTTTCCCGTTTATCAAAATAGATTTGGATCACTGTTGGAAACTGTGAAACACGTCCGATTCAGCGCCTCAATAAGGCCTAATATTCGGTACATACTGTTAAACCGTCATCCGGACTATGTAATAACGGTTCGCTGACTTCAGGGGTTATTTTCAAGGACGAAACATGGCTGTAAGCGCGACAAATAAAGCATTGACCGGTCTGCCACGACGCCTGGTTCAGGACGGTATTGTGGCGGAAGATGCCATCGACGATGCATTGACAGCGGCCTCGGAGTCGGACGGTTCGCTGGTTGCACATCTGGTCGACAAAGGGCTGGCAGATCCGCAGGCGGTTGCGGTAGCAGCATCGCATGAATTCGGCGTGCCGCTGTTTGACCTCAATGCTTACGAAATGGACGTTGACGTTATCAAGTCCGTCGACTCGAAACTCATTCAGAAACACCGCGTACTGCCGCTGGTATTGCGCGGCAAACGTTTGTTCCTTGGCGTGTCCGACCCCACCAACCTGCAGGCCATGGACGACATCAAGTTCCAGTCCGGCTATCGCATTGACCCGGTAATTGTCGAACAGAAAAAGCTGGAAGACTATGTAGCACGTGCGCTTGAGGCGGTTGATACCTCAATGCAGGATCTGGCAGACGATGACTTCGACCTGGAAGGTCTGGAAGTCTCGGGTGGCGATGAATTCGAAGAAGACAAAGACAGCGACATCGACGATGCGCCGGTCGTGAAATTTGTTAATAAAGTGTTGCTGGATGCCATCAAGAAAGGCTGCTCGGATATACACTTTGAACCGTACGAAAAGACCTACCGGGTGCGCACACGTCTGGACGGCGTGCTGCGGACGGTGGCGCAACCGCCGGTGCAGCTGGCCTACAAGGTGTGTGCCCGCGTAAAAGTCATGGCCCGTCTCGACATTGCGGAACGACGCGTTCCTCAAGACGGCCGCATCAAGATGAAGCTGTCGAAGTCACGTGCTATCGACTTTCGTGTGAATACCTGTCCGACGTTGTTCGGTGAGAAAATCGTGCTGCGTATCCTCGACCCCAGCAGTGCCAAACTCGGCATTGATGCTCTGGGCTACGAAGAGCAGCAGAAAAAGCTCTACCTCGACATGCTGGCGCAACCGTACGGAATGATTCTGGTTACAGGCCCGACCGGTAGCGGTAAAACCGTTTCACTTTACACGGGCCTGAACATACTCAACACCGAAGAACGGAATATTTCCACCGCCGAGGATCCGGCCGAAATCAACCTGCCCGGTGTTAATCAGGTCAACGTCAATCCCAAGGTGGGGCTGACGTTCGCGAGCGCTCTGAAAGCCTTCCTGCGTCAGGATCCGGACGTGATCATGGTGGGTGAGATTCGTGATCTGGAGACAGGCGAGATAGCCATCAAGGCTGCCCAAACGGGTCACCTTGTGCTGTCCACACTGCACACCAATGACGCGCCGACGACCCTAACTCGTCTGGTTGACATGGG
Source organism: Gammaproteobacteria bacterium (assembly GCA_030426355.1). Classification (GTDB taxonomy): domain Bacteria; phylum Pseudomonadota; class Gammaproteobacteria; order Steroidobacterales. The sequence continues at coordinate 141,641 of JAUHYQ010000002.1, read as the reverse complement.
TATCAAACCGTACGCGATTGCAACTTCCGTCAAGTTGATCATTGCACAGCGGCTGGCACGCAAACTCTGCGACAAGTGCAAAGAGGTCAAAGACATCCCTGAGGCTGCGCTGCTCGCTGAGGGTTTCAAGCAGGAAGATTTAGACGCGGGTTTAACGATTTACGGCCCGGTGGGCTGTAGCTCGTGCGATTCGGGCTACAAAGGCCGGTTGGGCATTTTTCAGGTAATGAGCGTCTCGGACGAGACCGCTCACATCATCATGCGGGGCGGCAATGCTCAGGACATCGCCGAGCAGGCGGAAAAAGAAGGTTACTGGGACTTGCGCCGCGCGGGTCTGGAGAAGGTCAAACAGGGTCTCATCGGTCTCGAAGAAGTGAACCGGGTCACCATTGGTTAATACACAGGTGTAGGCAATTATCATGGCTCAAAGCATCGCCATTAAGGAAACACCCTTCCAGTGGGAAGGTGTAGACAGCAACGGCAAAAAGGTTCGCGGCAAGTCGCTGGGTGCCAGCGAGTCCGCGGTGCGCGCAGAACTGCGGCGCAAGGGTGTCGTGGCCAAGAAAGTCCGTAAACAGTCCACACTGTTTCAGAAAAAAGGCACAGTCACGCCTGCCGATATCGCAATATTCAGTCGTCAGCTCGCCACCATGCTCGCCGCGGGCATTCCGTTGGTGCAGGCGTTCGACATCGTGGGCACGGGGCACGACAACCCGGCCATGCAGAAACTGATTCTGGCCATCAAGGCCGACGTTGAAGGCGGCACCAGCCTGGCCGACGCGCTGGCGCGGCACCCGCTGTATTTTGACGACCTGTTTGTCAATCTTGTCACTGCCGGTGAGCAAGCCGGTGCGCTGGAGACGCTGCTCGACAAGATTGCCACTTACAAAGAAAAGACCGAAGCCATCAAAAAGAAGATCAAGAAGGCGCTGTTCTACCCAGCTGCCGTTTTGGTCGTGGCAACGATTGTCACCACAATTTTGCTGATTTTCGTGATTCCCGAGTTTGAAAACCTGTTCCAGGGCTTTGGCGCCGACCTGCCCGGCTTTACCCGCATGGTTATTAACCTGTCGCAATTTGTCCGCGCCGAGGGCATTGTGCTGGCAATGATCATCGCCGGCATCATCGGCAGCTACCTGTACATGTACAAGCGCAGCAAGAAACTGCGCATGATGCAGGATCGCGTCATGCTGAAACTGCCGATTTTGGGGCCGATTCTGGAAAAATCAGCGATCGCGCGCTTTGCACGGACGTTGTCGACCATGTTCGCTGCCGGTGTACCGCTGGTCGAAGGCCTTGAGTCGGTCGCCGGTGCCACCGGCAATATCGTTTACGAAGTCGCAACCCTCGAAATTCGTGACGAAGTCGCCACAGGAACAAGACTGCAGCAATGTATGGAAAACACCGGGCTGTTCCCCAACATGGTGATTCAGATGATTGCCGTGGGTGAAGAATCCGGTTCGCTCGACGACATGTCAGCCAAGGTTGCCGACTTCTTCGAAGAAGACGTGGACAATGCCGTTGACAGCCTGAGCAGCCTGCTGGAACCGATGATCATGTCGATTCTGGGTGTGCTGGTCGGTGGTCTGGTAGTCGCAATGTATCTGCCGATCTTCAAGATGGGTGCGGTGATCTAGGGTTTATACCCGATACACCTGTTCATCTATTAAGATATAGCCTGCTTAGGACACTACGGATATACCTATGCTGGGCATCGCCGGAGGCATCGTACTCGGGTTGCTGGTAGGCAGCTTTCTCAACGTCGTCATTTACCGTCTTCCCCTCATGATGGAGCGTGACTGGCGGCAGCAGTGTCGTGAACTGCTCGACGATGCCCCGTCAGCCGACCAGCCGACGAACGAAGACACTGCGTTTAACCTGTTCACACCGCGTTCGCGCTGCCCTGCCTGCGAAACCCAGATTAAAGCCTGGCAGAACATTCCGGTTATCAGCTGGCTATTGCTGCGCGGGCATTGTGCAGCATGCAAGACTCCTATTTCCGGCCGCTACCCTTTAATAGAGCTACTGACGGGGCTGCTGTCAGGAGCGATGATCTGGCAATTTGGCACCGGCCTGGCTGGACTGACAGCGCTGCTGTTTATATGGTGCCTGATCGCACTGACGGTGATCGATCTGGATCACCAACTGCTACCCGACAGCCTTACTTATCTGCTGCTCTGGTCAGGCCTGCTGTTCAGCGCTATCGGGCCGGCCTATGACCTGCCCCTGCCGGATTTGCGATCCAGTGTGCTGGGTGCCGCGGCTGGCTATCTGAGCCTGTGGAGCATCTACTGGTTATTCAAACTGGCCACCGGAAAAGAAGGGATGGGCTACGGCGACTTCAAACTGCTGGCAGCGCTCGGTGCGTGGCTCGGCTATCAGCAGTTGCCTGTCGTGATTCTGCTGTCCGCCGCGGTCGGGGCGATCACCGGTCTCGCAATGATCGCCGTGCTCGGTCGTGATCGGCAGATTCCGATTCCCTTCGGCCCTTATCTGGCCGGTGCCGGTTTAATCACGCTGTTATGGGGTGAACAACTGGTAACGACTTATCTCGACTTCGCCGGGCTGTAGCGGTGTTCAGAGTGGGTTTGACAGGAGGGATTGCCAGCGGCAAATCAGCCGTTGCAGATCTGTTCGCCGGTCATGGTGCCTGCGTTGTCGATACAGATGTGATTGCAAGAGAAGTGGTCGAACCGGGCGAAAGCGGGCTGCAAGACATCGTGAATCATTTTGGCGCCGGCGTGCTGCTGCCAGACGGCGGTCTGGACCGCAAAAAAATGCGTGAGCTGATTTTTTCCGCGCCCGAAAACAAAGCCGCTCTGGAAGCCATTTTGCATCCGCTAATTCGCGCCCGCAGTCTGCTAAAGGCTGACAGCGCAACAGCCACAGAGTGTCCGTACGTAATTCTGGTGGTCCCGTTGCTGGTTGAGACCCGTTTTGCTGATCTGGTGGATCGCGTCGCTGTTGTAGATATTGAACCGGAACTTCAGCTTCAAAGGCTCATGGAACGCGACGAATTGACCGCCCCCGATGCCAGACGAATCATCAGTCAGCAGGCCGATCGCGCGACGCGTCTCGGGGCTGCAGACGACGTTATCGACAACAACGGCACATTTGACCAGCTGAGGGATGCCGTAGCAGCCCTGCATGCGCAGTATCTGCGCCTGGCCGCAGACCCGCCTTCCCCAAAGCACTGAGTCGCTGTCCAATCCGATGACTTGTTTGCGGTAATCCGGTGTCTCGTAGACAATCACCGGGATGACTCAGGCAGCCGAAATATCCGCACCCCAATCTGCGGGGGCCGCATTACCTTTATATGAGCAACCGCTTAATGAGCGGATGCGCACTTTTCTGCGCCTGGAATTTTTGTATCGGCAATTGTGCTATCAGGCCGAGAAAGACTCGGCCTGGGCCAGCCGCAATGCCATTGACGGCCTGCTTGATATTGTCGCGATCCTGTCGCGCGGCGATGTGCGCGGGGATGTACTAAAGGAACTGGAGCGGCAGCTTTATGTGCTGGAACGCTTGCAGCAGGCTCAGGATATTGATGCCACGCGCCTGCGGAGCGTCACCCGCAAACTGCAGGAGCTACGCGGCAATCTGAGCGCGATAGGCCCCAAGTATTTGCAGGCCCTCAAGGACAACGAGTTTCTCAATGCAATCCGACATCGCAGTAGCATTCCGGGCGGCACGTGCGCGTTTGATATTCCGGAGTACACGCACTGGCTGCGACAGGATATTGAGCGCCGCAGGCACGACGTGGCGGCATGGCTGGAAGTCGTTCGCCCACTGTGCGATGCAGTGATGGGTCTGCTATGGATTATTCGGAACAGCAAACAACCGAGCAAGCGCATTGCAACCGCCGGCGTTTATCAGCATTCCATGAATCGAGAAACGATCAACGGTCTTATAAGAATCACTTTACCCGAAGGCACAGAACTGTATCCCGAAATAAGCGGCAGCCAGCATCGATTCTCGGTTCGTTTTATGCAGTGGCATATGGGGGAAGCCCGGCCAACGCAAAGCATGGAGGACATCGGGTTCGAGCTGACAATCTGCTAACGCAGTGCCGGTTCAACCAAAGCCTCGTTAACCGCGGCCCGGGCCTGCAGCAATTTGGCGATTATCAGATCCGCCGGCAGCAGCCCTTCAGCCATTAACCGTGCTGGTTGCAGCCATTTCAGCGCCTGCCCCTCCAGGCTGGCAGGAACGCCGTCCCACGCTTCCACGATCCAGACATACAGGTGCACGCGCTGCCGGGGATAGTCGTGGTGGTAGCGAACCAGGTGCCGCGCAACTTTCAGGTGTATCCCGAGTTCTTCGCGCAATTCGCGAGCCAGCCCGTGCAGCGGCTGCTCGCCGCTGTTTATTTTGCCACCCGGAAATTCCCACGCCCCCGCCATCGACTTGCCGGCCGGGCGCTGAGCAATGAGTACGTTGCCGCTGTCGTCTCTGATAACGCCGGCAGCAACATGGATCTGACTCGGGGCCACGCCGGATAGATCCGTCAGGAAAGCTTACCGTGGCAGTGCTTGTATTTTTTGCCCGAACCGCACGGACATGATTCATTGCGCCCTACCTTGGGCACATCGCGCACAAACGGTTCTACCGGTACCTGCTGCTGTGCCGGTCCGCCGCCCGGTTTTGCCACCGGACCCGGCGACGGCGCCGCCTGCCGAGCCGCTCCCAGCGCTGAAGCTTCCGCATGTTGATACTGCATTTTTTCTGCGGCCGGGCGCTGCTGGGCGGCTTTGATATCTTCCTCGCCACGCACCTCAACCAGAGACAAAAAGCGGATCAGATTTTGCTTAACCCGGTCGAGCATGCCGCCAAACATTTCGAAAGCTTCACGCTTGTATTCCTGTTTGGGATTTTTCTGGGCATAACTCCTTAGGCCGATCCCCTGTCGCAGGTAGTCCAGGCCGGCAAGATGCTCGCGCCAGTACATATCAAGAAACTTGAGCATGTACTCCTTTTCAATCATGCGCATGACTTCGGCACCAACCCGCGAGGTCTTTGCCTCGTAATCTGCCTCGATCTGAGCCAGTACCCGCTCACGGATATCGTCCTCGGACACGCCCTCTTGCTCCAGCCATGCAGCGATGTCGCCCTTGAACGCAAATTCTCGTTCCAACGCGTGCGTCAGACCGGGTATATCCCACTGCTCCTCCATGCTCTGCGCGGGAATATAATCATCGATCACGGCGTTCACGACTTCAACACGGATGCCGGCAACGGAGTCGCCGATATCCTCCGCCTGCATCAGCTCATTTCGCTGCTGATAGATAACGGTACGTTGATCATTGGCGACGTCATCGTATTCCAGGAGTTGCTTGCGCGCATCGAAGTTGTGCGCTTCCACCTTGCGCTGGGCGCGTTCGATCTGCCGCGTCAGCAGACCGCTTTCGATCGCTTCGCCTTCACGCATACCCACGCGGGAAAGCAGCGATTTGGTGCGCTCCGGGTCGCCAAAGATGCGCATCAGATTGTCTTCCATTGACAAATAAAAGCGGCTGGAACCTGGATCACCCTGACGCCCGGAACGCCCGCGCAACTGATTATCAATGCGTCGTGATTCGTGCCTTTCGGTACCGATGATATGCAACCCGCCACTTTCCAGAACCTGCTGGTGACGATTCGCCCAGTCCTGACGATGCGCTGCTATCGCAGCCTCATCGCTATCAGGATCAAGCGCGGCTAACTCGGTCTCCAGGCTGCCACCCAATACAATATCGGTGCCTCGGCCGGCCATGTTGGTCGCAATGGTTACCGCCGCGGGTCGACCTGCTTCCGCAACAATATGGGCTTCACGCTCGTGCTGTTTGGCGTTCAGCACTTCATGCTGAATATTAGCTTTCTTGAGTTCCCCGGAAAGCAATTCCGATGCTTCAATCGACGTGGTACCAACCAGCACGGGCTGCTTACGTTCCACGCAATCTTTAATATCTTCGATAATCGCCAGAAATTTGTCGCGCTGGGTCAGGTATACCAGGTCCGGCTGATCATCACGAACCATCGGACGGTGCGTGGGCAAAACGACAACCTCGAGGCCGTATATGGATTGAAACTCGAATGCCTCGGTATCTGCCGTACCGGTCATACCCGCCAGCTTGTCATACATGCGGAAGTAATTCTGGAAGGTAATTGACGCAACAGTCTGATTCTCTTCCTTGACTGTCACCCCCTCTTTTGCCTCAACCGCCTGATGCAATCCATCTGACCAGCGGCGGCCCGGCATTGTGCGCCCGGTGAATTCATCCACGATGACCACCTCACCGTTGCTGACGATATATTCAACATCCTTGCTAAAACACGCATGGGCTCTTAAAGCCGACGATATAAGCTGCATTAACCGGATATTGCCGGCGTCGTACAAACTCCCGCCTGCCTGCAATAAACCTTCCTGAATCAGCAACCGCTCAACGTGCTCGTGGCCAGCCTCGGTCAAAAATGCCTGTTTAACTTTTTCATCGACAGAATAATCGCCGGACTCCGAGAACCGACAAGGCGGTACGCTCGCGTTCGGATCCAGCTGCACAAGGTCGAAACCGGCTGCGGCAGCAGCCTCAATGGCATCGCTTAATGGCATCGTGCCCAACTCGTTGTTGTTGTGATCAGTCACCGAGACCTTGGTAGCACTGATTTCCCGGTTGCGAGCTGCATTGTCATCACCGTACTGTCGCTTCAATTTGGGAATAAGCTTGTTGATTTGCACATAGACGTCCGTGCTGTCATCCGCCGGGCCGGAAATAATCAACGGTGTGCGTGCTTCGTCGATCAGAATGGAGTCAACCTCGTCAACAATGGCGAATGCCAGACGCCGCTGAACCTGTGCCTCGGGTATGTATTCGAGGTTGTCGCGCAAATAGTCGAAACCAAACTCATTATTGGTTCCGTAGACGATGTCGCAAAGGTAGGCGGACTTCTTTTCCTGCTTACTCTGACCCGCGGAGATAACGCCAACAGTCATGCCGAGAAATTCATAGACGGGCTTCATCCATTCCGCATCACGGCTGGCCAGATAATCGTTGACCGTGACGATATGGACGCTGTCGCCGCCCAGTGCGTTCAGATAAGCGGGCAAGGTGGCTACCAGGGTCTTACCCTCACCGGTGCGCATTTCTGCAATGCGGCCTTCATGCAAGGTAAGCGCACCCATCATTTGCTCGTCGTAATGCCGCAGACCCAACGTGCGGGAAGAGCTTTCCCGAACAGCGGCGAACGCCTCGGGAATAAGCGAGTCGACCGTTTCACCGGCTGCGAGCCGCTCGCGAAATTCGTCGGTCTTGGCTCGCAAGTCGGCATCGGACAGCGCCTTGAACGCGGCTTCGTGCCCGTTGGCCGCTGCGACTAATTTCGAATAGCCGCGCAGTATGCGCTGGTTGCGGCTACCAAACAGCCGCGCAAATATATTTGCCATCTAGTGTTGTATCCCGGGCTGTCCCTGAACCTTGTCAGGGTAGCCAATACGGGCCCGCCGACGCTGCTCACGGCAGGCTGATAAACGGGCGAAAGCGCGCATTTTACTCATGTTAAAGCCCTACGGCTATGCGGGGAGACCGCCCGGCGCAGATGCAGCCTGGTTGCGGAGCGCTACACAGTGCAGTTCTGCGAGGGAGCCGCAGGGGGGGCTAGCGGGCCGGCGAGACCTAGCGGCCGCGAATGTACTTGGCCGGGTCTACCGGCTGGCCATTGCGATGCACTTCAAAGTGCACGTGCGGACCGGTGGATCGGCCCGTAGAGCCAATCAGGGCGATCGTCTGCCCTTGCGAAACTTTGTCGCCAACAGCCACCACGTTCTCCTGATTGTGCGCGTAACGGGTGACATAGCCGTTACCGTGCCGGATTTCCACCATATTGCCGTAACCGTAACGGTCACCGGAGAAACTGACGACACCGTCACTGACCGCAATGACCGGGGCCCCGCGTTTGCCGGCGAAATCCACGCCTTTATGCCATGACGACTTGCCGCTCACAGGGTCGGCGCGCTTGCCAAAGTAAGACGATAACCAACCGGTTTTTATCGGGCGGCCTCGCGGCTGCGCCCGATCTGACAACTTGCGGTCGAGCATCAGACTTTCCAGGGCAGTAAGCTGCTGCAACTGCTGATCCAGCGTGTTGTCGAGAGACTGCAGATCGGCCAGCAAATTCGGTAGCTGTCCATCGCCGGTCGCCGGTTCCGACAACTCGGCAGGGCCACCCAATGCCGGGGCATTCTCAAAATCAAATTCACCGTCTTCGAGGTCGGCCATGCCGGTCAGGCGACTGCCGAGCGCATTCAGGCGGATAACGTGGGCATTGAGCTCGCCCATACGCAACGCCAGCGCATCAATGTGCTCGTCAGCAGAAATGCGCATGGCTGCCAGCTCATTGCGTTGGCGGAGTAGATCGGCGCGCAACGCAGACAGATCTTCAAGCCCGGGCCCGGACATGTTGCCGCGTCCCGCCAGATAGCCACCTGTAACCGCGACGGCCATCGTCAACACCACGGCCAGCGCCGCAAACCAACCCTGACCCGATGCAAAATCGAGACAGCGCGCAGCTCGCGAGCCGCGATGCAATATAATCAGTTTCATATCCGCCGTACATCCTCCGCAGGCAAACAACAACGTTGGGCGGAAAACCCTTTTAATAGATAAATTTGACGCCCGCAGCGCGCACAAAATACGGTCGTCAATGCGTTGTTTGCCATCATTGTCGGTAACCCCGCTATCATAGGAACCCCTCAAATTCACAGGGGATGGCCCTTAGATCGGTAGCTTTGCGTCCGCGCCTTTCAGCGCGTTTGCCCTTATCGCGGGGCTAGAATAGGCAGAAAGGCCTTCTACAACAAGGAACTGGTCACGGAATTGACCGAATTTTCGAGAAATTATGTCAAAAGATAAGGCTAAGTCGTTGTCAGACCTGATAGCGGCTGATGACACGGGATTGGCGAAACTGGCCGTGGCCGCCCGCCTGCGTTCCGACCTCAGCCAGCATATGCGCAACAATCTGGGCGAACCCCTAAGCAACGGCATCATGCACTGCAACGTGCACGACGACGGCACCCTGATTGTGATCGCCGCAAACCCCGAATGGGCCTCGCGGCTCCGTTTTGAGGCTCCGAAATTGCTGGCGCTTTGCACCGACTTCGGTGCGTCTGCAACCGCGGTTAAAGTCCGCGTCGCGGGCTAAACGCTGTTGCAGAAAAAAGCCCGCGCAAGGCGGGCTTCAAATGAGGATTATAGCAATGTGCTAAGCAAAGCTGGTCGCGGCCTTGTAGCAAATTGGCGCATCGCCCGCCGTGGAAAACGTCACTTCTTCCCAAGCATCAGTTCGGGCCCAAAGCTCACGCAACAGCATATTGTTCAGTTCGTGACCGGACTTGTACCCAGTGTACTCGCCTACCAGGCTGTGACCGGCTAGATAAAGATCACCGATTGCGTCCAGTATCTTGTGGCGTACAAACTCATCTTCGTAGCGAAGGCCGCCTTCGTTCAATACCCGGAAGTCATCCAGCACGATGGCGTTGTCGATACTGCCGCCCAGCGCCAAACGCTTGGAACGCAGCATTTCTATGTCACGCAGAAAACCAAACGTGCGCGCGCGGCTGACTTCTCGCAGGAATGAGGTGGTCGAGAAATCAACAGACGACGATTGCAGATGAGTTTTAAACACCGGGTGCTCAAAATCAATGCGGAAATTAACGCGGAACCCGTCGTAGGGCCGAAACTCAGCCCACTTGTCGCCCTGTTCTACGCGAACAGGCTTGAGAATCCGCAAGAACTTTTTGGGTGATGTCTGTTCGGTCACGCCTGCAGACTGCAACAAAAATACAAAAGGTGCAGCACTGCCGTCCATGATAGGTACTTCGGGTGCGCTCAGATCCACATAGGCATTGTCGATACCTAAACCTGCAAAAGCTGACATCAGATGCTCAACGGTCGCGACTTTAACATCACCCTTGATAAGGGTGGTGCCCAGCATGGTCTCGCCAACAATTTTGCTATCCGCAGGAATATCAACCGGCGGATCCAGATCAACGCGACGAAACACGATACCCGTGTTGTCCGCCGCCGGCCGCAAAGTCATAAAAACCTTTCGCCCGGTATGCAGACCCACGCCCGTGGCTCTGATCGCATTTTTAAGTGTCCGCTGTTTCAGCATAAGCAAGCTCGCCTCCAGTTTATGGAGTCGAATTCCATCCAATCGTTCCGTTAGTTGGCGGTGTGCCCAAAACCGCCCGGTTTCGGGTACCCCATTTACCGCATCCGAGTTAACCTCACAACATAGGTTTACCCTGTAAGTTGTTGGCTGCTAATCCACTTTTTGGCAGCCACGCGCACATAGGGGCAGTCACCGCGGCGCAAAGTACCACAGCAATGCCCGAAGTCGCAACAAAACAACCCCCAAATTCAGTCCGCCTGGCGGCGCAAAAATGCAGGAATATCAAGTAAATCAAGGTCTTCCTGTAAATCCACTACGTCATGACCGACCGCTTTCTGACGCCCGCGAATGCCCGGGGGCACGTCCAGATCGCCGTAATCGGGGGTTCCGGACGCCGTCAGCGGCACTTCCGGCTGAGCGGGTGCCGTGCGGGCAGTTGCCTGCAGCGGCTCAATTCTGCCGTCGCGCTGCACGGAACCGACAATACCCTTGCCCAATCCGGTCGCCACCACCGTTACTCGAATGGTGTTGTTCATCGTCGGGTCAATCACGGTCCCAATAACCACGGTGGCATCATCCGAAGCGTATTCCTTTACCGTGTCGCCAATAATCGCGAACTCGCCAATGGACAGGTCTTCGCCAGCCGTCACATTAACGAGAATGCCGTTGGCGCCGGAAAGATTAATGTCTTCCAGCAGCGGGCTGGAAACAGCCGCTTCGGCTGCTTCACGGGCACGATCCTCACCGGATGCGACGCCGGTGCCCATCATCGCCATACCCATCTCGGACATCACGGTACGAACATCAGCGAAGTCAACGTTGATGAGGCCTTCGCGGGTGATCAGCTCGGCAATACCCTGCACAGCCCCCTGCAATACCTCATTGGCCGACTTGAATGCGTCAAGCAACGTGACATCGGGGCCCAGAACAGACAGCAGCTTCTGGTTCGGAATCGTGATCAGCGAATCCACGCTCTTGGCCAATTCGACGAGACCGTCGTCCGCAATCTGCATGCGCTTGCCACCCTCCATGTCGAAGGGCTTGGTCACGACCGCAACAGTCAGAATACCGAGCTCTTTGGCAATCTGCGCAATCACCGGTGCCGCACCTGTGCCCGTACCGCCACCCAGACCGGCGGTAATGAACAGCATGTCAGCACCTTCGATCAACTCCTGCAATCGATCCCGATCTTCCATCGCGGCTTTATAGCCAATATCGGGACTGGCACCGGCGCCAAGGCCCTTGGTGATATTGCAGCCGATCTGCAACGTGGTTTTCACATCGGCGCTCAATAACGCCTGCCGATCAGTATTCGCGCAGATGAAATCCACGCCTTCTATGCCGCACGAGGCCATGTGCTTCACGGCATTTCCGCCGCCACCACCGACACCGACAACTTTAATAACAGCGCTTTGGCTGTACGCATCCATGAGTTCAAACATTGCCTTCACTCCTCATCCTTAAGTGGATATATGTATCTAGTTATTACCCTGAAACCAGGATCTCATTCGCGACCAAACTTCCCGCAATCCTCCCCGCACCGCCGTGTCGACACCTCCTTCAGCCTTATCTCTGGCGTATAAAAGAATGCCCACTCCCGTGGCGTGAATCGGATTACGTACTACTTCACCCAAACCTTTTACGTACTGCGGCATACCCAACCGCACTGGCATGTGGAAAACTTCTTCAGCAAGCTCCACCGCCCCTTCCATTTTTGAACTGCCGCCCGTCAGCACGATGCCGGCAGCAATAAGCTCTTCAAAGTTACTGCGCCTCAATTCATTCGCAATCAACTGAAACAATTCTTCGTAGCGTGGCTCCACGACCTCGCCCAGCGTCTGCCGGGCAAGCCGGCGCGGCGGACGATCGCCCACACTGGGCACCTCGATGGTTTCGTCGCGGTTTGCCAGTTGCGATAAAGCGCACGCGTACTTGATTTTGATCTCTTCGGCATACTGCGTCGGCGTGCGCAGGGAGATCGCAATGTCATTCGTCACCTGATCGCCCGCTATAGGAATCACAGCGGTGTGTTTGATAGCACCCTCGTGGAAGACTGCAATGTCGGTTGTGCCGCCGCCGATATCAACCAGGCAGACACCCAGTTCTTTTTCATCTTCCGTCAGCACGGCATAGCTGGAAGCCAACTGCTCGAGCACGATATCTTCGACTTCCAGACCGCAGCGCTGCACACACTTGACGATGTTCTGCGCGGCCGAGGCGGCACCGGTCACCATGTGCACGCGCGCTTCCAGCCGCACACCGCTCATGCCAATCGGGTCGCGGATGCCGTCCTGTCCGTCAATGATGAACTCCTGCGGCAACACATGCAGAATGCGCTGATCTGCCGGAATAGGCACGGCGCGGGCAGCTTCAATCACGCGATCCACGTCGCCGGGCCCCACTTCACGATCCCGGATACCCACGATGCCGTGAGAATTCAGACTGCGAATATGGCTCCCCGCGATTCCGGTGTATACGGACTGAATGTCGCAACCGGCCATCAACTCGGCTTCTTCCACCGCACGCTGGATGGAATTAACGGTGGCCTCAATGTTGTTGACCACGCCTTTTTTCAAGCCGCGCGACGGGTGCGAACCGAAACCAATGACTTCGAGTTCGCGGTCTTCCTGCACCTCGCCAACTATAGCGACTATTTTGGACGTACCAATGTCCAGCGCAACGACCAGTTCTTTATCGGTCTTACCAGCCATTCGCTGCTGCCTCTCCCAATCGGGCCATGCGCATTTCAGCCTGAGCTTTCCAGCCCACTGCGAAACCATTCGTGTAACGCATGTCGACGTAGTGAACTTGATCGCCTATTGGTGCGAGCACGTTGTCCAGCGCAACAAAGAAACGCGCTGCACGACCATCAATGTCGACCGCACCCAGACGCACTTGCAGCCCGTTGCTCAAGCCCAGCTCCCACGAACCGCGGGCATCAACACTCAGCGACACGGCCTTCAAGCCGCGCTGCTGCAAACGTGCATCCAAATCGAAATAGCGCTTCGCCACCTGTAGTTCGGTACCGTCAGGACCACGCAGGCGCGGCAACTCTGCCGGCACGTGCTTTGCTTCCCGGACGAACAACTCCCCGTAAACATTCAATAACCCGTTATCGCCCCACCGCGCTGCCGCCCGCTCTTCCGTCACGGCCACGTTCAGCGCTGCCGGCCAGCTCCTTCTGATGCTGGCCCTTTCCACCCAGGGCAAGCGTGCCACCGCACGCTGCGCATCACCGATATTCAGACTCAAAAACCCTTTGTCCAGATACGGTGACAGGGCTGCTTCGACCTGCATTGCAGTCACCCGTTCGAAGCGCCCTTCTATACGCACGGAGTTTATAGGTCTATCCATTAACCATAAAGTCCCGTAGTACGTCAGAACCGAAAAAACTGCCAACAGACAGACATTTGCCAGCAACCCCCAATTGATGCGCGGCAAGCTTGGCCAGCGGAACTTCTGCCGCGAACGGGGTGCCGACTTGCGACGGTTGGCGCGTCTACGCAGCATCGCTGGCCCCCCCGGCATCAGCCTCTGCAACAAACGCGGTTTCCAGGATGCGCCAGACCAGGCCGCCAAAGTCGATGCCGGCAGCCTCAGCGGCCATAGGCACCAGACTGTGACTGGTCATGCCGGGCACCGTATTGACCTCTAATATAAGAGGCTGACCTGTCGCCGCATCGCGCATGAAATCCACTCGGCCCCAGCCACGGGCACCCACGGCCCGGAACGCCTGCAGCGCCAGCTGCGCCATACGCTGCTCTTCATCGGGTGATAAATCGCAGGGGCAGTGATAGCGGGTCTCGTCACTGAAGTACTTGGCCTGATAGTCGTAGAAGGTGCCTGCCACTTCTATCTGTATGATCGGCAGCACGGTTTCTTTCAAAATGGCTGCGGTGTATTCGCCGCCCGTGACGCACGACTCGGCCAGCACCGTTGAATCGGCGGCGCGAGCTTTATGCCACGCCGATTCCAGCTCGGCCGTGTGCTCAACCCGGGACATGCCGATACTGGAACCCTCCAGCGCCGGTTTGACAATCAGCGGCAACCCCAGGGTTGCGGCAGCCGCGCTCAGCTCGGCGCTGCTGGTGGGCGTCACCCAGGCAGGCGTGGGCAAACCGGATGCCTGCAGTATTTGTTTGGTTCGCACCTTGTCCATGGCCAGGGCCGACCCCAGCACACCGCTGCCCGTATACGGAATCCCCAGATATTCGAGCAAGCCCTGGACGGTGCCGTCCTCCCCGCCGCGTCCGTGCAGTGCAATCCATACCCGGTCGTAGCGGGCCGCAATCAGTTCCTGCCAGAAATTGCCGATCGCATCGACCCGGTGCGCATCCACTCCACGTTCTTTCAGCGCGGCCAAAACCGCTTCGCCGGTGAGCAAGGAAATCTCGCGCTCGGCAGAGGTGCCGCCCATTAACACGGCGACCTTTCCAAAATCACTGGCGTTGGTGATTTTTGGATATTGGCCACTCACGACAACTTTCCTGCGCGCGGTGGCGGCAACGGTTCACCCATAATGTGCACTTCGCGCTGCAGTTCAACGCCATACCGAGCCTTTACCTCGGCCTGCACATGCTCAATCAGCGCTTCAATATCAGCGGCAGTTGCCGAGCCGGTATTGATAATAAAATTTGCATGCTTTTCCGAGACTACGGCGCCGCCTAGTGCGAAACCTTTGAGCCCGGCTGCTTCAATAAGCCGCGCGGCATGATCACCCGGCGGATTGCGAAACACCGAGCCGCAACTGGGTAGACCCAGCGGTTGCGTCTCCTTGCGTTGATTCACCAGGCTGCGCATCTTTTCCATGCTGGTATCGAAGTCCGTAGCAAAGCGAAACACGGCACCGATGAACCATTCTTCCGCGCTTCTGCCAATTAACTCCGTGTGCCGGTATCTCACCGCGTATTCCCCGGGCTGCCGGGTCGTGATATCACCCTTCCGGTTGATCACGTCAACCGATTCGACCTGATCCCAGGTTTCTCCACCGAAGGCACCCGCGTTCATTTTCAGAGCCCCGCCAATGGTGCCGGGAATGCCGGCAAAAAATTCTGCGGGCCCCAGCTTCAATCGCACGCACTGACGGGCAAATACCGTGCATGCCAAACCTGCGCCTGCGTAAATACGCCCGTCACCCAGCTGCCTGCAGTCCCCCAGGGCATCCTGCGCCGCGATCACGGCACCGCGTATGCCGCCGTCTCTCACCAGCACATTGCTGCCAAGACCGATAAAAGTGATCGGTAACTCTGCGGGCAATGCCTGCAGACAGGAAACCAGTTCCTCGCGGCTGGACGGACGGAAAAACAAATCAGCCGAACCACCGGCGCGCCATGACGTGTGCCTGGCCATTGGTTCATTGACACGCTGGCATGCCAAAACCGAAGCCTTGTGACCAGCCATGTTGTCGGGAATAGCTGTCATCACCGCACTGCCACCTTCTGGCCGCCCAACTGCTGCGGCAATTCCAGTGCTGCCGCGCCGATGCTCCCCGCACCCAGCGTGAGCACCAGATCGTTGTCCTCCAGCACCGGCGCGAGGTCTTCAGCCAAGCGCTTCAGATCGGCAACAAAGACCGGTTCCACTTGTCCGCGCGTGCGCACCGCACGACACACCGAACGGCCGTCGGCCGCAGCAATGGGCTTTTCACCCGCCGCATACACTTCAGTGACAAACAGCCGATCGGCATGGCTTAACACATCCGCAAAATCGTCCATCAGATCGCGTGTGCGTGAATACCGATGCGGCTGGAACACCACAACGATGCGCCGATTTGGCCACCCCTGGCGCACTGCATCCAGCGTTGCTGAAATTTCAGTCGGGTGATGACCGTAATCATCAACAAATAAAATGCGTTTGGCGGCGATCATGTGTTCGCCATTCACTTGCAGACGCCGATCTATACCCTCGAAGGTGGCCAACGCTTTTTGCACGGCTTTGTCGTCCAGCTCAAGTTCGTGCGCGACCGCGACTGCTGCCAGCGCATTCAGCACGTTGTGATGACCCGGTATGCCCAATGCGAGTTCCAGCAATTCTGTTTTCCCCGGTCGCGCGATGGACACGTGTGAAACCGTGCCGCTGCGTGTTATTTGCACGGCACGCACATCAGCGTCCGGCGCAACACCATAAGTCAGTGTGGCGCGCTTCAGTTTCGGCAGAATCTGCTGCACACCGGCATCATCAGCGCAGACAATCGCCAGCCCGTAAAAGGGCAAATTGTGCAAGAACTCGATAAAACTCGCATACAAACGTTTCGGGTCGCCGTTGTACGTCTCCATGTGATCGAAATCAATATTGGTAACCACTGCCAACATCGGCTGCAAATGAGTAAACGAGGCATCGCTCTCATCCGCTTCGGCAACCAGATATTGGCCGGCTCCCAGGCGCGCGTTGGAATCGGCACTGACCAACCGTCCGCCGATGACGAATGTCGGATCTTCTCCCGCTTCGGCAAGAACACTGGCAATCAGGCTGGTTGTAGTGGTTTTGCCGTGCGTACCGGCGACGGCTATCCCGTGACGAAACCGCATGAGCTCGGCGAGCATTTCGGCGCGACGCACGACCGGAATACGCATCTTGCGTGCCGCATCCGCCTCCGGATTGCCGGTATCGATGGCACTGGAAACCACCACCACGTCCACACCTTGTATGTAAGCAGCGTCGTGGCCGATAAATATCTTTGCGCCCTGCGCTGATAACCGCTGCGTAACTCTGGACTCGCGCAGGTCGGACCCCTGCACTTCATAACCCAGATTGAGCAACACCTCCGCTATTCCGCCCATCCCGACACCGCCGATGCCAATCAGATGGATCCGGGTAATTTTGCGCATACGATCTTTCATGCAGCCACCTCTGCCGCCAGGCAAGCAGCGACCAATTCATCCGTCGCGGCGGGCTTCGCCAGTTCACGTGCCCGGTTCGCTTGCTGAATAACCAGATTACGGTCATCCAGGTAGTGCTGCAATTCGTGTGCCAGCCGCTCGGGCGTCAACTCACTTTGCGGTATCAGCACAGCGGCACCCGCATCTACCAAATAATGTGCATTGAGTGTCTGATGATCGTCTACCGCTGCCGGAAACGGGATCAGCACCGACCCCAAACCTGCCGCAGCAACTTCAGAAACCGTTAGCGCGCCCGAACGGCACACAATCACATCGGCCCATTCATAAGCCGCTGCCATATCGTCGATAAATTTCGTCACCTCGACGTCCACACCGCTCTCGCGGTAGGCTGCAACGGCCGCATCGAATGTCGCCTCTCCCGACTGATGACGAACAGCAACGTTCGTCGGTTCGCGCAACAGGCTGACTGCGCCCGCTACCGATTGATTGAGCGCCAGTGCACCCTGGCTACCGCCAATCACCAACAACCTCAGCGGCCCCGCACGACCCGCCATGCGGGAACCTGGGACCGGAATCCGCAGGATATCGTCGCGCACCGGATTGCCGATGGTACGCGCATGAACGCGGCGGGAAAAACTGCCCGGGAATGCCTGCAGCACCTCCCGGGCAAGCCCAGCCAGAAGACGATTCGTGAGACCGGCGGCGGCGTTCTGCTCATGAATAACGAGCGGCCGGCCGAGCAACCATGCCGCCAACCCCCCAGGACCGGCGGCAAAGCCACCCATCCCCAACACGACTCCGGGACGCACAGTGCGAACAACACGCAAGGCATCCCAAAGAGCGATCAGCAATTTGAAGGGCGCCAGCAACCAACTGAGCAGGCCCTTACCACGCAACCCGGAAACCCGCACCCGTTCCAGCGGGATACCGGCATCGGGTATGAGCCGGTTCTCGATACCGCGCGGGCTGCCGAGCCATATCACTGCGCGGCCTTTGTCGCGCAATCGGCGCGCCACGGCGAGCGCCGGAAATACATGGCCACCGGTACCGCCCGCCATAATCAATACCGGAGCATTTCTCATCGATTGCGCCTCCGGTTTTTAGTCCTGCTCCGGGTAGACACCACTTTGGCGCGATTCTCGAGGTCTATACGCAATAGCAGGGCCAGTGCCGCCAGCGTGACAATCAAGCTGCTGCGGCCGTAACTCACCAGCGGTAAAGTCAGCCCCTTGGTCGGCAACACGCCCATGTTGACGCCGATATTGATGAAGACCTGCGAGCCAAGCCACACAGCAATACCGAAGGCAAGATAAGCCTGATAAAAGCGATCGCCCACTGCCGCCGCCTTAGCTATGCCAACCGCACGCCATACCAGCGTTGCAAACAGGCCAATCAACACAACGGTGCCCAACACCCCAAACTCTTCCGCGAACACCGCAAATACAAAATCGGTATGCGCCTCGGGCAGGAAAAACAACTTTTGCACGCTGTTGCCAAGCCCGGCACCGAACCACTCGCCACTGCCGATCGCAATGAGTGACTGAACCAATTGAAAGCCTGAGTTGTAGGGATCGGCAAAAGGGTCCGTAAAGCCGGTGATACGTTTAAACCGATAGGGCGAGGCCAGCGCCAGCGAAATCAGCCCGGCCACCACCACCGCGCACATTAAAAAGAAATAGCGTAGCGGTGCCCCGGCAACAAATAACACCGCCAGAACAATCGTAAGCATGACAAAGGTTGCGCCGAAATCCGGCTCTGCCAATAGCAGCCCGCCGACGACGGCCATCACGATCATCGGCTTAGCAACCTCGCGGAAACCGGTGTGCAGCGTATCCCGATGCCGAACGGCGTAGCCTGCCATGTACATCAATACCATCAATCTGGCCGGCTCCGAGACCTGCAGATTGACTCCGCCCAGACTGATCCAGCGCGTGGAGCCGTTCACCTCACGACCAAGCCCGGGGATCAGAACCGCCGCCAGCAAGGCTACCGCAGCAATCAACAACAACGGCCCGAGTTTCTCCCAGTACTCTGTCGGCGTGCTGATGACAACAGTTGCGAGGGCCAGACCGATCAGCACCGCGATCAATTGCTGCATCAGGTAGTAAAACGGCCGGCCCATGGAATTTTCGGCGATGGAGATCGATGCCGAAGTCAGCATGATCAGACCGATGCTCAACAGCACCAGCATCAGGGCCAGCAAGCCCCAGTTCATGTCACGTAATTGAACGTTGGCCCGGGCGCTCATTTTTGCACTCCGGCAACGGCAGCAGCAAAGCGATCTCCGCGCTCCGCATAATTTGCAAACATGTCCAGGCTGCTGCAGGCAGGTGCGAGCAATACCGAATCACCCGGGTGTGCATGTTTTGCCGCGAGTGCAACCGCATCGTCCATGCTGCTTGCGGACAGCGTGTCGCATACGCCGGTCAGCCGCTTTATAAATAAATCGCGGTCTTTACCCAGCAAAATAACGAGGACGTCCCTGTCCTCTAAACGACGAGCTAGCTCCTTTAGCTCTGCACCCTTGGCATCTCCTCCTGCAATCAACACCAGCCGGCCTTCGATCGAGTCGATACTGGCCAGAGCAGCGGCTTCATTGGTCGCTTTGGAATCGTCTATCCATATGATTCCGTCTTCACTTGCAACCCGCTGCATCCGATGTGGCAGCCCGGAGAACACCTGCGCACCCGCGACCAAGCCGTCGAGTGGTAGTTCCAACGTATCGGCGAGAGCAAACGCAGCCAGTGCGTTCGCGAGGTTATGCCGGCCTGCAATCTGCAGACTCGCCACCGGCATCACCGCAAAAGAACCCCGGGCAATCCATTGCCCGTCGTCTTTGCAGACGACCCCCCAATCCCTGGGGGAGGGTGTACCCAATGTGAAACCCACCTGCTGCTCGCACGACTCTGCGCCGGCAGCCGCTTCGGGTTCATCACGATTAATCACCGCAACTTTGCACTTTTGATAAATACGCGCCTTGGCATGTCCGTAAGCGGGCATATCACCATGGTGATCCAGATGATCGGCGGACAGGTTCAGAACAACCGCTGCATGCAGGGGCAATGCGCCGCTGCGCTCCAACTGGAAGCTGGAGAGCTCAAGCACAAAAACTTCGGCATCGGTGGTCAGCAGATTTAATGCAGCATCGCCGAGATTTCCTCCTGCCGCGGCTTTGATGCCGCAGGCGCGCAGCATCTGCCCGACCAGGCTGGTCACGGTGCTCTTGCCATTTGAACCGGTAATGCCAATTACCGGATGCATGCACTCGCTGAAAAATAAATCGATATCGCTCCGTACCGGCACACCCGTGTCACGGGCAAAGTCCAGCACGGGCAAATCCAGCGGCAGCCCTGGCGAAACGATTATTTCCGATACGCCTGCCGGAATAGCGTGCGGCAAATCTCCACAACGTATCTCCGCATTGGGCAGCAGGCTGCGGATATCGTTTAGCCCCGGCGGCTGTTCGCGACTGTCAACAAAAACTGCCTCAATCCGGTTGCGTGCACACCAAGCTGCTACGGAAACACCGGTAACGCCCATGCCCACAACGAGCAATTTGCGATTAATTGACAGCTGTTGGTGCCCGGCATCCATTCCCGTAGCTCCCTCCGCTACCGCAACTTCAGGCTGGCGAGTCCCACCAGCACGAGAATGACTGTAATAATCCAGAACCTGACAATGACTTTGGGCTCGGCCCACCCCTTCAGCTCATAGTGATGGTGCAGGGGTGCCATGCGAAATACCCGCTTGCCGGTCAGCTTGAAGGACGCAACCTGAATGATGACCGACACGGTTTCAATGACAAACAGACCGCCCATGATGGCAAGCACCAGTTCCTGACGCACGATCACCGCCACGGTGCCCAGCGCAGCGCCCAGCGCCAGCGCTCCAATGTCTCCCATAAAAACTTGTGCCGGATAGGTGTTGAACCACAGAAAACCCAATCCTGCTCCACACAGGGCGGCGCAAAACACCATCATCTCGCCGGCGCCGGCCACGTAAGGAATGCCCAGATAGTTCGCAAAAATAACGTTGCCCGCCGCGTAGGCAAAAATCCCCAGTGCGCCGCCAACCAGCACCGACGGCATCACCGCAAGACCGTCCAGACCGTCGGTAAGGTTCACCGCGTTGCTGGTGCCCACAATGACCAGATACGTCAGCACCATGAAGCCCGCACCAAGGGGTATGGCCAGGTCTTTAAAATAGGGAATCAACAATGCTGTTTCCACCGGCGTGTCCGCCATCCGGTACAGCAGGACGGCTGCGACCAGACCCACCACTGACTGCGACAGAAATTTCCACCGTGCCGGCATGCCTTCAGGATCTCGCATCACGAGCTTGCGATAGTCGTCCACCCAGCCAATCAGTCCGAATGAAACCGTCACGCCGATAACTATCCAGACGTAAGCACTGGTCAGGTCGCCCCACAGCAATGTGCTGATAACAATAGCCGCGAGGATCAATGCGCCGCCCATTGTGGGTGTGCCGGTTTTCGGCAAATGACTTTCGGGCCCGTCCTTGCGCACTGTCTGGCCAATTTGTCGGGTTATAAGACGGCGAATTACTACCGGGCCCAGCACGAAGGACATAACCAGCGCGGTCAGAGCGCTCATGATCGCGCGCAGCGTTATATAGGTGAACGCATTAAAACCGGAATACAGCTGCGTCAGATAATCGGCCAGATATAGCAACATGGAATTATTGACCCCCCTGCTCGGCCGCCGCGGCAGCCTGTCTGACATCCTCTTCCAGCGAGGCCACCAATTTGTCCATCTGCATAAAGCGGGAACCTTTGATCAGCACGTTACGACCGGGCAGCAATTCATCGCGAACCGCACTTTCCAGCTCACTAAGTGACTCAAACCAGCGAGCGCCAGGTCCGAAACCGGCTCCGATTTCTTTTCCCAGATGCCCCACGCAGAGCAGTGCCTCCGCTCCGGACTCCCGCGCCAACTGACCGGTTTGCCGGTGGAGGGCCACCGCATCGTCGCCGAGTTCGCCCATGTCGCCGAGCACTAACCAGGGCTTGCCCTTGAATTCCGCCATTGCAGCAATGGCCGCGGCCACCGAGTCGGGGTTCGCGTTATAGCTGTCATCAAAGATGACAGCTCCGCTAACGCTGCGAAAAGCGCGCAACCTGCCGGGCACGCTTTGTGCCAGGGCGAGGCCGGCACGGACATGCTCCAGCTGCGCCCCGACCGCCACTGCGGCCGCCGCTGCTGCGAGTGCATTCATGATGTTGTGGCGTCCCGCAAGCGGCAGCACCACAGCAACGTCGCCTGAGGGACTGTGCAGGTCGAAAGCAAACCCGGGACGCCCCTTGCGCACGACCGCCTGAATATTATCGGCGTGGAAATCAGCCCCGGTCGACAGACCGAAACTTAACTGACGTACCGCACCGGCGCGCGCACTCAGGCTGCTAAAAAACGGATCGTCGCGGTTTAACACGGCGGTTTTCTTGTTGTTGTCAGATCCGTCAAGCGAATCCAGCATTTCGCCTTTGGTTTGCGCAACGACCTCTACGCTGCCAAAACCTTCTATGTGCGCGCGAGCGACATTGGTAATCAGTGCAACGTCTGGCAATGCGATATTCGCCAGCAATGCGATATCGCCGGGGTGACTTGCACCCATTTCTACCACCGCAACACGGTGATTGGCGCGCAGCTTTAAGAGCGTAAGAGGCAGCCCGATTTCGTTGTTCAGATTACCCTTGGTAGCCAGTACCGCATCTTCGCCGAACGCCGCCCTGCAAATTCCGGCGGTGAGTTCTTTTGTTGTGGTTTTGCCGTTGCTGCCTGTGATCCCGATCAGCTGGGGATCAAGCTTCGTGCGCCACGCACGAGCAAATTCGCGCAATGCCACGCGCGTATCCGGAACTTGAACCTGAGGCAGCTCGACCGGTACTTTCTTCTCCACGACCGCACCCGCGGCGCCATGCTCAGCAGCCTGCGTCACAAATTCGATGGCATCGAAACGTTCGCCGCGCAAGGCAAAAAAAACGTCGCCGGGCTGCAACGAACGCGTGTCCGTGCTGACTGCCGAAAAATCAGCATCCGCACCATGAAGCTGACCACCGACTGTCGCACTCAAAGCAGACAAATTGGTCATCATGCTGACAACCCCCGCAGATGCTCTGCCGCAATCACGATGTCGGACAACGGGACACGGTCGTCACCAATAATCTGGTAATCCTCACTGCCCTTACCAGCAATCAGAACGACGTCATCGACCGCCGCGGCATCAAGTGACATACGAATGGCCCTGCGACGATCCGGCTCAACACTCACGTTGTCGTTGTCCGGCATGCCGCTGCATATGTCATCGACTATCTGCTGAGGACTTTCATGCCGCGGGTTGTCGGTCGTTACCACCACCCGATCGGCAAAGCGTGCCGCCGTTACACCCATCTCCGCCCGCTTGCCGCGATCGCGGTCACCGCCGCAGCCGAATACCAGCCATAATTTGCCATTGCTATGCTCACGAGCCGACAGCAAAGCCTTTTGCAACGCATCCGGCGTATGCGCGAAATCGATAATGGCCGTGGGGCGGCCCAACGCACGAATCACCTGCATGCGCCCCGGCGGCGCCACACATTGCTCCAGTGCTGAGGCTGCTGCATGCAACTCAAATCCGTGAGCGATCAGGATGCCAACCGACACCAATAAATTCTCGGCATTGAAGGCTCCCCACATTGGGCTGCGTAACTCGGTGTCGCCATACTCACCGCGCAGTTGAATAAGCAACCCCGCGGGGCCGGTTGCCACAACTTCGCCGGTGAGCCCTGCATTGGCAGTGCGGCTCATCGCCACGCTGATCAACGTCACGGCCGGATCAAGGCGCGCCGCCATCGCCGCACCCTGCTCATCGCCTACATTGATCACAGCATTTTTCAGGTCGGGCAGGTCAAATAACGCAGCTTTCGCCTGCGCGTATCGCTGCATGTCACCGTGGTAATCCAGATGGTCCCGACTCAAGTTAGTAAATGCAGCCGTCTGCATCCGCACCCCGTCAATGCGGCCCTGATCAAGGCCGTGTGATGACACTTCCATGACCACACACTCGGCACCCTGGTCGGCCAGTTCACGCAGTCGGCGATGCACGGTGATGCACGCCGGCGTCGTCAGCTGCGTATCGCTGAGCTTGTCTCCTATGCCGTAACCCAACGTGCCCATGTATGCCGTTGTGCGGCCCAGAATGCCCATGGCGCGGCTTACCAGCCATGCCGTGGTGGTCTTGCCGTTGGTTCCGGTAATGCCGGTTATCTGGAGCTGCGCAGACGGCCTGGCAAAAAACCGATCCGCGATATCGCCAACCCGGTCCGCCAGTCCGTCAACTTTTATGCCTAAAACGCCAGCCGGCAATTCCGGTTCACGCAACTCGGCATCGGGTTCCCAGGCTACTGCTGCAGGTTTTGCCTGCAGCGCACTGGCGAGGAATTCCAGACCGTGACGCTTGTAGCCGCGGCAAGCCAGAAACAAACCTCCGGGAACGACCCGACCGCTATGCGTTGTCACGTCGCGCACACGAATACCTGACAGTGCCGGATCAGCATTGCCAAACAATTCATCCAGGCGTACTGCCGTCTGGTGGGCCATCATTTGCTCGCCGCCACGGTCAGCGAGCCGGCCTGCCCGTGCAAATCGTCCGGCGGTATCGCCAGTATTCGCGACGCGCCGGCCACAATACTTGAAAAGACCGGCGCCGCTACCTTGCCGCCGTAATACTCGCCGTTGTTTGGCTCGTCGACCACGACCACCACAGCGAGGCGAGGGTTGCTGGCCGGCGCCACACCGGCGAATACCGCGGTATAGCGATTTTCCGAATATCCACCAGTTGTGAATTTCTGCGTCGTGCCCGTTTTTCCCGCGACCCGGTAACCCGGCACAGCCGCGCGATACCCGGTACCGTCAGGCCCGATAACTTCTTCCATAAGGCCGAGCACGGCATTGGCAGACTGAGCACTGATAACCCGGCGCGGTATAGCTGGTTGATTCAGGCGCAACAAGGACACCGGGCGCTGCACGCCCCCTGCGCCGATCACCGCGTAAGCCTGGGCCAATTGCAGTGGCGTCACCGACAGCCCGTATCCATAGGCCAGCGTTGCCTGACTGATGGCACGCCAGTTGCTGAAGTGGCTTAACAACCCGGCCGATTCGCCCGGGAAACCGCTATCAGTCGGCCTGCCGAGGCCAAAATCCGACAATACTTTCCACAATTGCTCAGGTTCCAGCGACATGGCAATTTTTGTGGCACCGACGTTACTGGATTTTGCCAGAATGGTACCGAGTCCAATACGACCGAGATTTTCACTGTCCTCGATTTTCTTTACGCCTACTTGTACGTAACCGGGACTGGTGTCAATGCGACTGTTCGCCTTGTAATTTCCCGACTCCAGCGCTGCCGCAATCACCAGCGGCTTGAGGCTGGAACCCGGTTCAAAAATGTCGGTAATGGCGCGATTCCGATAGCGGTTCGCCTGTAATTGCGCCCGCACATTGGGGTTGTAGCTGGGTTGATTCACCAGCGCCAATACTTCGCCGGTTAGCACGTCCACGACTACGGCAGAACCGCTTTTAGCTTTGTTCTGTTGCACCGCCTTTTTCAACTCGCGGTAGGCGAGATACTGTATGCGCAGATCGATGCTGGTAACGATGTCCTGACCCGGTTCGGGCGCTTTAATGCGCTCGACGTCATCGACCATGCGGCCAAATCGATCAATCAGCACTCGTTTTTTACCGGGCCGATCTGCCAGGCGATGGTCAAATGCAAGCTCGATGCCTTCCTGGCCGACATCATCAATATCGGTAAACCCGATCAGATGCCCAGTGACTTCTCCCGCAGGATAGTAGCGATGGTATTCGCGCTTCAGACTCACACCGGCAATGTTGGCCTGCGCAATAAGGGCCGCATCCGCAGGATTCATATGCCGCTTGAGATACAGAAAATTCCGCTGCGCGTTGCGGCTAAGCTGAGCACTCAACTGCTCGCGATCGACGCGCAGAAGACGCGCCAGTTCAGGTATCTGTTCGGTAGCCGCGAGTAATTCACCCGGATCAACCGTGATGCTGTCCACTGGCGCACTGACCGCCAGCGCCTCGCCATTGCGATCAGTAATATTGCCCCGATGTGCACCAAGCTCAACGGTTCTGAGTTGGCGCTTCGCCGCCTGACTGTTGAGAAAATCCTGATCAACAATTTGTAACTGCACCGCGCGCCCCACTAGTACCAGTGCGCCCAGCGCCATTAAGGCTAACGCGAAATTGCTGCGCCCGGAAAATATTAGCTGACGGTCGCGCCGACCGAACTCAAGTCTGCTCATTTCCGAATCACCCGAATTTCCTCCGCAGAGGGCATGCGCATACTCATTTTCTTTCGCGCCAGTTCCTCAACACGCGCATGTGTCGACCAGGCGCTCTGCTCTATTTGCAATCTGCCCCACTCGACAGCAAGTTCATCCCTTTGCACGGTCAGTTTCTGCAACAGCACAAACTGACGGCGTGCTTCATGACGTGCATAAATGGATGCGATAGCAGAAAGAACCACCGCCAGCGCCAGAGCGGCCACTCCTAGTATCTGTCTACGCTCCACATTCATCGTTGCCTGACACCCACTCGCAAAACCGCACTGCGTGAGCGCGGATTCGCAGCAATTTCATCGGCGTCAGGCCGCATTGCAGCCGCTGGCAAAGCCATTACAGGAAGAGCAGAGTCCGGCACCACCGGCATGCGGGCCAGCGCCGGATCAACGCGTGAACGATCGCGCAAAAACCGTTTCACTAATCGGTCTTCGAGTGAATGGAAACTTATTACGCACAACCGTCCATCCACCTTCAGCACGGTCAATACTTTGTCGAGAAAAGACTGCAATTCGCCGAGCTCGTTATTAATATGTATGCGCACCGCCTGAAACGTTTTCGTGGCCGGATGCTTTCCCTTCCCCCGCCGCGGCTTGACGGCCTCTATCAGATCCGCCAGTTGTCGCGTTCGGCATATCCTTTGTTGCTTTCGTGCGTCACAAATGGCCCGCGCGATCCTTCGCGCGTCACGTTCCTCTCCATAGCGGGCTATAACCCCGGCCATATCTCTTTCGGCGGCATCGTTAATCCACTCTTCGGCGGATACGCCACTCGTCGGATCCATGCGCATATCGAGCGGGCCGTCATGCATGAAACTGAAACCCCGTTCGGCATCATCAAGTTGCGGCGAGGAAACACCCAGGTCGAGGACAATGCCGTCCACTTTGCCGAGCACTCCCTGCGCTGCCGCAATCGCATCGATTTCTCCGAAACTTCCCGCCACTGCCGTCACGCGACAGTCCAGCTCTGCCAACCCGGCCGCCGCCTGCAACGCCAGTGGATCACGATCCACCACCAATAACCGGCCGCCCGAACCCAGTTGATCGAGGATTGCTTTGCTGTGCCCGCCGCGCCCGAAAGTGCCGTCGATGTACGTCCCGTCTGCCCGTATCGCCAGCTGCTCCAGTACCGCATTTTTCAGTACCGAAACGTGCTGGTCTTCCCCGGCAGTCATTCGCGTACTCCGCGGTGCAACCCGCTGCTTCCTCGCCCCCGTAACCCGGAAAACCGGGAAGCGGTCCTTACAACTGAATGTCTTCGAGTTCTTCCGGCAATTCCGCCAAGCCGTCGCCGCTCGTTTCCATCCACTGGTTCCAACGCCCTTCGTCCCACAACTCGAACTTGTTGCCCTGCCCGATCAGCATCGCCTGGCGATCCAGTCCGGCTATTTCGCGCAACTCCTTCGAGATCAGAATCCGCCCGTGGCTGTCCATCTCCATTTCCACTGCATGGCCCACCATGCGGCGCTGAAAAGCACGCACCGCCGGTTTATTTGCCGGCAAACGCATCAACCTGCGTTCGACATCTTCCCAATCAGGCAGCGGATAAAGCAGAAGGCAGGGGTCACGGTCGATAGTCGCCACAAACTGGCCTTCACAACGGGCAGCGATCGACTCGCGATATCGAGTCGGAATCGCCATCCTCCCTTTGCTATCAAGGGTGATCTTTGAAGGTCCACGAAACATGTTGCGAAGGAGCTAACGCCCATTTCCTCCCACTTTTTGCCACTTTTTTACTACTTCAGCACACTATAGGGAGGGCAACCGCCGGGTGTCAACAACATCCCGTGATTAATTCTTGTCTGACAGATACTTAGCGGTGGTATCGCAGAATGAAAAGCGGGTTGCAAAGCTGATAAATCAGAAGTTTATCGAGGCTTATTCGAAAGTAGCGCAACAATTGGCGCCACCGCCGCAGCGGCTGTGCCGTTGCTGCGGAGCTACCTGATCGCGCGGTTGTGCGGGTTGCCGCCATCACAGGGGCACGCAAGAGAAAAAGGAGTCGGCCGATAAGCCGGGTTCTGTCGAGAGCAATCATTCATCTGGGACCGCCGTCACCGGCGGCCTCAAGCGACCTACCCGGAAGCACCCGCGGGCGAGGTACATGCTTCCCTATTTGGTCTTGCTCCGAGTGGGGTTTACCGTGCCGCGGCGTGTTACCACCCGCGCGGTGCGCTCTTACCGCACCTTTTCACCCTTACCCCGCAAAACGGGGCGGTTTGTTTTCTGTGGCACTTTCCGTAGGCTCGCGCCCCCCAGGTGTTACCTGGCACTCTGCCCGTCCGGAGCCCGGACTTTCCTCCCGCTTGCGCGAGCGATTGCCTGGCCGACTCCGGGGGCGACTCTAGCCTTATCGCGCGCTGGCCGCAATCCGCAGCCACTAACTGGCGCTGTGAGCCGGGGCGTCCTTTCAGCTCGGAACCCCAACTCGCCTCAACGACGCCCCGGCTCGCATCGCCTCATTAGATTGCCTTACCAAGCTGCCGGGCGGGGGAAGACCCTCGCAGCGACTTTGCGAAGCAGGAGCAAGAAGGTCTTCCGTCGCAAGGCAGCCTGCTAATAGTCGCTATCTGACGACTCACGGAGCTCTAGCGCCCGCTTGTAGGCTTCATTTTTGCGCACCCCGAGCAGTTTGGCGGCCGCTTCTGCCGCCTGGCGCACGCCAAGATAGCCCAGCAACACCTGCAGGGCTCTATCCAACTCAGGCTTGCCAACCGGAACCTCGGCGGCACCGGCAATAACCAGCGTATATTCGCCTTTGGATCCCCCGGGGTCGGCATCGACCTGCATGAGAACCTCGGCCAATGTGCCACGGTAAACCGTTTCGTGAAGCTTGGTTAATTCACGTGCCGCGACCCCCGCCCGATCCTCGCCAAATAACGCAATCAAGTCTCTTAGCGTGTCGCCAATCCGGTGCACGGACTCAAACAGCACAAGGGTCTCGGCGCAGCCCGCAAGTTGCTTTAGCCGCGCAGTGCGCGGTGCGCTGGCTGCCGGTAAAAAGCCCGCAAACAGCAACGCTGAGGTCGGCAAACCGGCCACTGATACAGCTGCTGTCAGCGCACTGCAACCCGGGACGGGGCTGACCGTCAAACCTCGCTCGGCAGCAGCAGCCACCAATCGATAACCGGGATCGCTGAATAGCGGCGTACCGGCATCACTAACCAGCGCAACGTCATTGCCGCTTTCCAGCACTGCGAGAATCTCGGGCAAGCGCTCGCGCTCATTGTGCTCATGGCACGACAGCATGCGGTTACGAATACCCAACAATTCCAGCAGCTTGCCCGTCCGGCGTGTATCTTCGGCTGCGACCAGACTGACCGCCGCCAGCACAGCCCGCGCCCGAACACTGATATCATCCAAATTGCCGATGGGCGTGGCGACGACAAACAAAGTTCCACTGCCGGTGTTCACTCAATCAGCTCTTCCAGAAGTCATCAGAATCATATGCACGAGATCAGTCGCACGTTAACACAGCCGGCACTTGGTACTTTTCGAGCCGCCCTGCGCATAACCACCCTGGTGTTACTCGGCAGTTTGCTTACCGTTGCCTGCACACCCCTGCAAAAGGACTCTACTGACGCAGCAGTCGCCGCAAGAGATCTGTCCAACCGCGGGGATCACGTTGCGGCAAGCCGCAGCTACCTCGATTTGGCCATTACAGCCACGGGCTCGCAACGGCAACGCTACCTGATTTTTGCCGCCGGCGAACTTTATCAGGCAAACGATCTGGACGGCACCGAAAGAGTTCTTGAACAGGCGGGCGCGACCATCGAACCGGACAACCTGACGGTCTGGGCCGAAGTCGTTGCTGAATTGCGGCTTGCGCGCAACGAACCGGCTGCGGCGCTGGAGGCGTTAAACAAGGTATCAAGCACCGACCGGCAAAGCGCGGCTAGCAAAATTCTGCTGCTGCGCTCCGAAGCGCTCTTTCAACTCGGCAGAGCCGAAGCGGCCGTAGCTACGCTGCTGTCGCGCGAGGCGGTGTTGTCCGGAGCGAATGAAATTGCAGCCAACCGCCGCCTTATCTGGACCGGACTGCAGGAAACAGGAAGCACCATCCCGACCAACCCGGTGGCGCGCAATGGCGACCCGGTTTTGACCGGCTGGCTGCAGCTGGGCCACATCGCATTTAGGGATCGCGGCTCGCTAAAAGCGCTCTACACGGCGCTTGATCAGTGGCGCGTCGCCAACCCCGCGCACCCGGCCGGGGACCTGCTGAGATCAGACGTATTGCCCGGCCTGCAAACCTTGTCCACCTACCCGCCACAGGTCGCTTTGCTGCTGCCTTTGACGGGCAAACAACAAGCTTACGGCGAAGCGATAAGGGACGGATACCTGGCGGCTCATTTTGAACTCGGATCCGATACCACGCGACCCGATGTGCGGCTCTATGACACCGCCCGCGATGGCGCTGCAGAAGCATTCAAGCGCGCTACCCTGGATGGTGCCGCATTTATCATCGGGCCGCTGCTCAAACCGCAAGTAGCGGAAATTGCACCATTAATAAGCGACATCCCTACACTGGCCTTAAATACTGTGCCGGCAGACACCCCTGTGCCCGACTTGCTCTACCAGTTTGCGTTGTCGCCCGAAGACGAAGCGCGGGCGGCGGCGATTCGCGCCACTGATGACGGCCTTGTAAACGCCGTGGCGCTGGTTGAAGACTCCGAGTGGGGCCGTCGCGTGCTGGCTGCCTTTGAAGAAGAGCTGCAAAACCGGCGTGGCAAGTTGTTGTCGGCAAGCGGTTATGTCCCCACCGCCACCGACTTCTCGGCCACCATAACCCGAACTTTATTGCTCGACGAAAGTTATGCCCGTCGCGACCGACTGGCTGCAAATCTCCGCAAAAAACTCGAATTTGAGCCGCGACGCCGGCAAGACGTAGACTTTATATTTTTAGCGAGCAGAGCAAAGGCAGCCAAACAAATAAAGCCGCAGCTTCGTTTTCACTATGCAGGCGAAATACCAACCTATGCGACGTCGGATGTATACGAACCAGAGTCAAATGACAACAGCGACCTTAACGGCCTGTTTTTTCCTGACGCACCGTGGCTGCTCAACCCCACGCCTATGGTGATCGAGCATAAAGCAGCACTGGTCAGGCATTGGGGCAGTCGCCCGATAAAGCTGGCACGCTTTTACGCGATGGGCTACGACAGCTACCACCTGACGGCCCGGCTTAACGCGCGTACGGCGCGCAACCGTATGTCAATGAACGGCATGACCGGAAAATTAAGCACCGATTCGACCGGCATTATTCATCGCGAATTAGGCTGGGCACGCTTTGAACGCGGCAAGGCCAGAACGTTGCCTGACACCCGGCGCGGACTCACGCAGGATGCCGAGGTCGTGCTGTCACAGCAATGAAGTGCTTGTGAGTGGTCGCTCGGCACCTGCAACACGGTAGTGCCGGCGAACGGCTGGCGCGTGACTGGCTGGAAGCACACGGTCTGCAGCACATACAGTCCAATTTTCGCTGCAAAATGGGCGAACTGGATCTGATCATGCTCGACGGCGGGTGCCTGGTGATCGTTGAAGTCCGGTATCGTGCCAGAAACAGCCATGGCGGCCCGCTACTTTCAATCACCCGGCAAAAAAGACAAAAACTTTTTCGCGCCACGCGACTTTATCTGCAACGACATAAAGCACTGGCGCGATTCCCTATACGTTTCGACGTGCTCGCTCTATCTGGCCCACTCCATGCACCGGTTATCGATTGGCGCAAACGCGCATTCTGCGCGGACGACTGCTACTAATCATTAACCTAGCGACTCACCTTGGTGTATATTCTCGCCGTGGATTCTGAAAAACTCATCGCGCAACACTTCAACGACAGTGTTGCTGTGAAGCAAAAATCTCTCGAAGCCTTGCAAACCCGGATTGCGACCGCAGCTTCATTGCTATGCAGTTGCCTGAAAGCCGGCGGCAAAGTGCTTAGCTGCGGTAATGGCGGATCAGCGGCAGACGCACAGCATTTTTCCGCTGAACTGCTGAACAGGTTCGAGGCAGAACGGCCACCATTGGCGGCGATCGCACTGACCACAGATACGTCGACTCTAACATCCATTGCCAATGACTACAGTTACGATGCGATATTCGCCAAACAGGTCATGGCACTGGGGGATAACGGCGACATCCTGCTGGCCATTTCCACATCGGGCAATTCAGCCAACGTGTTGGAGGCGATTAAAGCTGCGCATGAACGTCGCATGACAGTCATCGCACTGACCGGCCGCAACGGTGGCGCAATCGCTGCCGTGATGAATGATTTGGACATCGAACTCCGGGTGCCGGCTGACCGCACTGCCAGAATTCAGGAAGTCCATTTGCTGATTATCCACGCCCTTTGCGCGATCATTGATGTGGAGTTGTCCTGATATGGCACTGACACCGAACATTGAGGTTCGGGACAAGTATTTGCTGGTCACCCATAAGCCCGGTTCGGCCGGCAATACCGAGGCGCAAAATTTTTCCGCTGAACTGGCGGAGCGATGTGATCGTGAAAATATCCATCGGGTTCTGATGGACGAGCGTCAGCTGGTTTATACGGTTGGAAATATTTTCGACCTCATGGGTATAGGCGACAAATTGCTCGAAGACATGCTGGTGTTTCGGTTTCATCGACTGGCGTGCGTAACCACGCCAGAGCAACTGCATATCGCTCGCGACTTTGAAGCAGTGGCGCGCAATCGTGGGATGAACTACCGTGCGTTTGAAAGCATCGAAGATGCCGAGCTCTGGCTGAGCGAAGACGCTCCTACTTGACCACTCGAAGGCCGGGGCGCGCGGGCTTTTTATCCGCAGCGACTATATCGTCCTGAAACATCATGCCCTGCCCTGACTCGCGAGCGTATATGCCCTTTATAGCGCCTATCGGAACGCTCACCGCATGAGGTTTACCCGAAAAGCGCGCCTCAAATGTGATTAATTCGTTACCAAGCTGCAAATTACGCGTAGCTGACCACGACACATTAAGGACAATATGATCATCTTCAACAGATTCCGTTGGTACTAAAACCCCGTCGCCAGAAGCATCCACAATAAGCAGCGGTGTTTGGCCGTTATCGCTCATCCACTCGTGCATGGCACGCAGAAGATAAGGCCGGGAAGGTGTCAGAACATCGCTCACAGTTCGCGTGCACCAGGCTCTACTGGCGCATTTCCTGCTCAAGCTCAGTCAGGCTGCGGCGAAAAGAAGGCCGCCTGAAGACGTCGTCCATATATTTCCGCACCGGTGTGGCCGACGCATCCAGCTCAATTCCGTAGACCGGCAGACGCCATAAAATAGGCGCGATACTGCAATCAACAAGCGAGAACTCATCGCTGAGAAAATATCTTTTCATGGCGAATACCTGCGCACTGGCCACAATACTTTCCGTCAACACTTTGCGAGCGCGGGTTGCAGCGCGCTTATCCACTGCGCTTTCAATTAGCTCTGCCTGTGAGTACCAGTCTTTCTCAATACGGAAAAGCGCCAACCGAAACTGTGCCCGAGTGACCGGGTCGACAGGCATTAACGGCGGGTGGGGGAAACGCTCATCAAGATACTCAATAATGACGCGGGAGTCATACAGCACGAGATCGCGGTCAACCAGCGTAGGCACGCTGTGATAAGGATTGAGATCGAGCAAATCTTCCGGAAGACTTACGCCATCCACATCGACTACATCAATACTGATGCTTTTCTCAGCCATCACTAAACGAGCACGATGACTTTGAAAACAAGTCGGGTTTGAAAAAAGCGTCATTTCACGTCCTTCCAGATTTCGACCTTAAGCAGGTACGCAAAGATCAGGAATACCAACAGGAAAATCAGAACCCAGATGCCCAGGGTGCGGCGTTCTAATTGCTCGGGCGTACCCGCCCAGTCCAGAAAGTTCACGATGTCACGAACAAACTGATCATACTCTTCCGGCGAGAGGCTGCCCGTGGCTACCTGCTCCAGGCTTTCAAAATAGGCCGGGTCACCGAAATGCTCCGTAATCTCGCCGGTTTCTTCATTGGTGCTGGTATGAAAAGTTGCCGACTGCAATCCCTGCAACTCCCACAACACATGCGGCATGCTGGCATTGGGAAACACCAGGTTATTTGTGCCGGTCGCTGCTTTTTCGTCCAAGTAAAACGACTTCAGAAATGTATACACCCAAGCGGTGCCGCGACTGCGGGCGACCAACGTGAGGTCGGGCGGTACTTGCCCGAACCAGCGCGCTGCATCGGCGGCCGGCATGGCGACTCTCATGGTCTCGTCCACCTTGCTGGCAGCAAACATCAGATTTTCCTGAATCTGCTCATCCGTCAGCCGCAGCGTCTCCTGCAGCTTGCTGAAGCGAATGTACTTGGCCGAGTGACAACCCATGCAGTAATTCACAAAATTACGCGCCCCGCGCTGCAGTGATGCAATATCAGCAACGTCATTACCGGCAGCTTCGAGCGCAAAACCACCGCCTGCAGCATTCGCCACCATGGGCATGGACAGGCCGATAACGGTGGAAAGCAAAACGGCAGGAATATGCTTGACTCTAATAATCATGTTGCTTATCCCCCGCTCAACCGTGGTACGTCAAACGATCCGGAACAGGCTTGCCCTGCTCGGAACCGGTATAGATATATAGGTAAATGAAAAAGCCGAAATACAAAATCGTGCAGACTCGCGCTATGAGCGTGTAGGTATCCGTAGGAGGCTGCATACCCAGATACCCCAGAACCACAAAAGACACCGCAAACACGGCCAGCGCGCCCTTGTAACCCCATCCACGGTAGCGAATTGATTTCACCGGGCTGCGGTCTAACCAGGGCAACAGGAACAGCACGATAATCGCACCACCCATTAATATGACGCCGCCCAACTTATCCGGCACGGCACGCAGGATGGCGTAGAACGGCGTGAAGTACCAAACAGGGGCGATATGCTCCGGCGTCTTAAGCGAGTTTGCAGGCTCAAAATTGGCATGCTCAAGGAAGTATCCGCCCATTTCCGGAGCGAAGAAAACCACGCCCAGGAACAGAATCAGGAACACGATGATCGCAACCAGATCCTTGGCCGTGTAAAAAGGGTGAAAAGCAATCCCGTCGACAGGAATGCCGTCAGGGCCCTTGTTCTCTTTGATCTCGATACCGTCCGGGTTGTTAGACCCCGTTTCATGCAACGCCAGAATGTGCATTACAACCAGCATCACCAGAGCCAGCGGCACCGCAATCACGTGCAGCGCAAAAAAGCGATTCAGCGTGATATCCGAAATGTTGTAGTCGCCGCGTATCCATTCGACAAGCGGATCGCCTATTACCGGCAGGGCGCCGAACAGCGAGATAATGACCTGTGCGCCCCAGTAGGACATCTGCCCCCAGGGGAGCAAATACCCCATAAAGGCTTCGGCCATCAACGCCACATAGATCACCATGCCAATAAGCCACAACAACTCTCTGGGCTTTTTGTAGGATCCGTAAAGCATGGCCCGGAACATATGCAGGTATACCACGATAAAAAATGCCGATGCGCCCGTGGAATGCAGATAACGGATTAACCAGCCCCACTCAACGTCACGCATGATGTACTCGACCGAGGCGAAAGCATCCTCGGCCGATGGCTTATAGTTCATCGTGAGGAAGATGCCGGTGATGAGCTGAATAATCAGCACCACCATGGCCAGTACGCCAAATACATACCAGATGTTGAAGTTCTTGCCAGCGTAATATTCGGTGGCATGCTCGCGCATCATTTTGCTGAGCGGAAAACGTGCGTCTATCCATGCCAATAACCGCGTCCCGCGGCCTGCGCCCTCAGGTACCGCATTTGCCGGTGCATTACTCACGCTGCCACCTCCGCGTCTTCACCAATTAAAAGGGTCTTATCCCCCAAGTAGCGGTGCGGCGGCACCTTAAGATTGGTCGGCGCAGGCACGCCTGCGTAAACACGACCGGCCAGATCAAACTTCGAACCGTGGCACGGGCAGAAAAAACCACCTACCCAGTCAGGGCCCAGATCAGCAGGTGCCACCTCGAAGCGGTTGACCGGAACACAGCCCAGATGCGTACAGTTGCTGATAACAATGAGAAACTCCGGCTTGATCGAACGCGTTGCGTTACGTGCGTATTCCGGCTGCTGATCCAGTACGTCGGAATCCGGATCACGCAAGTCGGCTTTTTCACCGGCCAGCAGCTTAAGCATGGTTTCGGAACGGCGCAAAATCGATACCGGGTTACCGCGCCATATAACACGCATCATAGAACCCGGTTCCAGTTTGCTCAGATCCACTTCAACGGGTGCGCCCAACGCACGTGCTCTTGCACTGGGCTGCCATGAAGAAAGAAAAGGTACAGCGGCTGCGACCGCGCCCACTGCGCCGGTAATACTGGTCGCTACTGTCAGAAAACGTCTTCGGCTAAGACCGTTATCTTCGCTCATAAGGTGTCCCCACCATTCGTCTTGTCAATATCCGACCTCCGCCTAACCCTTTGCACGTAGCAAGAGTCGTCAGACTGGCAGTCAGTATCCATACATTAATTTAGTCAGAATCGGGCATGCGAACGGCCAAGCCGGTGCCCGGGGCGTGGATTATACACAGGGCGAATCAGCG
This sequence comes from Gammaproteobacteria bacterium, assembly GCA_030426355.1. GTDB lineage: Bacteria > Pseudomonadota > Gammaproteobacteria > Steroidobacterales. The sequence continues at coordinate 104,725 of JAUHYQ010000002.1, read as the reverse complement.
TTGCCTACCGGCACAAGGCGCATAAAGGCTTAGCGATCAGGCCAGCCGCCGGATATCCGCGCCGATATTACGCAGTTTTTCTTCGATGCACTCGTAGCCACGATCAATGTGATAGATACGATCCACTACAGTCTCCCCGTCCGCGACCAAAGCCGCCAACACCAAACCGGCCGATGCCCTGAGGTCAGTCGCCATAACGGGCGCAGCTCGTAACTGCTTTACCCCACGAACAATCGCGGTGTGGCCCTGCAAGCCAATATCGGCGCCCATACGCTGCAACTCGGGCACATGCATAAACCGGTTTTCAAAAATGGTTTCAGTAACAGCTCCGGTCCCCGCTGCAACACTGTTAAGAGCCACAAACTGAGCCTGCATATCGGTCGGAAAGCCTGGGTACGGGTCGGTGGTGATATCAACGGCCTGCAATTTCCGACCACGCATATCGAGTTCTACCCAGTCATCCCCGGCTTCGATACCAGCACCGGCTTGCCGCAGTTTCTGAATAATCGCCTCCAGATGCAGCGGCACTACTTTACGCAAGCGCACCTTGCCACCGGTGATAGCTGCCGCAACAAGGAATGTTCCTGCCTCAATTCGGTCGGGCAACACGCGATAGCTGGTGCCCGAAAGACTTCCGACACCCTGCACAATGATTCGGTTGCTGCCGGCGCCGGTAATCTGCGCGCCCATGGAAATCAGAAAATTGGCGAGGTCGATCACTTCGGGTTCACGGGCCGCATTCTCCAGCACCGTTTCGCCCTCGGCCAATACCGCAGCCATCAGTATGTTCTCGGTTCCGGTCACGGACACCGCATCAAAAAACACATGCGCGCCTTTTAATTTTTCGGCGCGCGCGCGGATATAACCGTCTTTAATTTCGATATCGGCACCGAGAGCACGCAAGCCTTTAACGTGCAAATCAACCGGGCGTGCACCGATGGCGCAACCCCCCGGCAAGGACACATCTGCCGCGCCGAAGCGCGCCAGCAGCGGGCCAAGCACCAGGATGGATGCCCGCATGGTTTTCACCAAATCATACGGTGCGCTGAAATCGCTGATGGTGGACGCATCCACCTCGACCTCCATCGAATCATGCACCAATACATCGACACCCATACGGCCCAGCAACTGCACCATCGTTGTCACATCCCGCAAGTGCGGCACGTTTGCGATCCGCACTTTACCGTCTGACAGCAAGGCACCGGCCAGAATAGGCAGGGTGGCGTTTTTCGCGCCGGAAATGACCGTTTCACCGCACAGGGCGTGACCGCCCCTAATCGCCAGTTTCTCCATGTGCCGGGGGCCGCGTCAGGCGCCGCCACCCTGCTCCGCGGGAGTGAGCGCCTTAATCGACAGCGCATGAATGTCGCCGCCCATGTGCGGGCCCAGCGTCTTATAGACCATCTGATGCCTCTGCAGAGGTCGTTTGCCATCAAAATCGGCGCTCACCACGATTGCTTCAAAATGCGTATCGTCGTCGCTCAGCACCTGCACCTGACAGCCCGGCAGACCAGCCGCAATAAGTTGTTCGATTTCGCTAGCTTTCATTACTTTAACGATCGTTCCTGAAGTTGGCCGGCTTATTGTAGAGATAAATGAACTGTGTCTCTACGCAGTTGCGGTTATCATTGTGCACCGTTACTCATCGGCATCACTCATTCAGCACAATGTTACTCGACGTACTTTCTACGCTCATCGGCTTCGTATTGCTCATTTGGGGGGCCGATCGCTTCTCCGCGGGCGCCGGCGCTATTGCGCGACTGCTTGGTGTCGCCCCCGTGGTCATTGGCCTCACGGTCGTCGCCTTCGCCACCTCTGCCCCAGAAGTCATGGTGTCAATCTCTGCCGCGCGCGAGGGCCTGACCGGAATGGCCGTTGGCAACGCCCTGGGTTCCAATATTGCGAACGTCGGGCTGGTGCTCGGTGCATCGACGCTGGTCAAGCCTGTAAGCCACGAACTTTCGGCCGCGCTGCGCCATGAACTTATCGTGTTGCTCGCCGTCAGCCTGGGGGCAGGTGCGTTATTCCTGGATGGTGCCCTGAATTTTTACGACGGGGTCATTCTGCTCGCCGGCCTGATGCTTTTTCTCTACTGGGTAAGTCGCACTGGCCAGCGTCTGCGACCGGATGATCCGGTTATGAGGCAGGCCGGGGTGGAGTTACCGCCACAAATGCCCGGGCTTAAGGCTTCGGGCATTTTGCTGATCGGCTTTATCACTCTGCTAGCAGGCGCCGAACTGCTGGTGTCCGGCGCGGAAAGTCTGGCCAGAACTTTCGGGGTATCCGACCTGATTATTGGTCTTACCGTTATTGCGGTCGGCACTAGCCTGCCGGAACTCGCGGTTTCGGTCGTTAGCGCGGCGCGCGGTGAAACCGGGCTGGCGGTCGGAAACATTATTGGCTCAAATGTTTTTAACCTGCTCGCGGTCATCGGTGCCGCTGGTATTGCGGGGCCCGGCCCGCTCGACGCGTCCGTTATCACTTTGCACTACCCGGTAATGCTCGTGTTTACGGTGGCTCTGCTGCGATTAACGTACAATCCATTTGGCAGTCCCGGCATCGGGAGAACCATGGGGCTTGCCCTGCTGGCGGGTTTCCTGAGCTATCAGGGTTACCTGATAGGTACCGCACTGTAATCAACGGAGAAATGCAGCATGAACAAATCGCCCGTACACACAGACATGGGTGCTGCAGCCCGGCGTGTGCTGGAGATTGAAGCGCGATCTATTCAGGAGTTGATTCCCCGCATCGGTGCGGAATTCGAGCAGGCCTGCCTGCTGTGCCTGAGTTGTACGGGACGCGTCGTGGTAACCGGTATGGGCAAGTCCGGTCACATCGCCGGCAAAATAGCCGCCACGCTCGCCAGCACCGGAACGCCCGCTTTTTTTGTGCATCCTGCCGAAGCCAGCCACGGCGACTTTGGCATGATCACTCGTGACGATGTGGTTATTGCTCTCTCGAATTCGGGAGAAACTACTGAGATCATCACCCTGCTGCCACTGCTTAAGCGTCAGGGCATTAAACTGATTACGCTCACCGGCAATAAAGCGTCCACGCTGGCAGATGCATCTCAGATTTCACTGGACTTGTCGATCAGCGAAGAAGCATGTCCGCTAAACCTTGCGCCGACAGCCAGTACCAGCGTGGCCCTGGCCATGGGCGATGCACTGGCCATTGCGTTGCTGGAGGCGCGTGGGTTCACTCAGGAAGACTTTGCGCTCTCTCACCCCGGCGGCACATTGGGGCGCAAACTTTTGTTGCGGGTGTCGGATTTGATGCACACCGGCAACGAAATACCGCGCGTGGATGCCGGCGCCAGCCTGTCACAAGGCATGCTGGAAATGACCGGCAAAGGGTTAGGCATGACGGCCATATGCGCGGACGACGGGGCGCTTCTGGGTGTGTTCACCGATGGCGACCTGCGGCGAGCGCTCGATCGGGATGTAGACATACGCTCCGCCACCATGGCCGAGTTAATGACCAAAGGCGGAAAGACGGCGGCACCCGAAATGCTGGCGGCGGAGGCCGTCCACATTCTGGAACAAAACAAAATCAATGCGCTGCTTGTGGTTGACGGCAATAATAAGGTGGTGGGCGCGCTCAACATTCACGACTTGTTTCGCGCCGGTGTAGTGTAAGCGCGCGAGGAAAAACCGTGGTGTATAAGAAAGTAGATATGGAAAAAGTGCGGCAGCAGGCTGGTGGAATAGCACTGCTGGTGCTGGACGTGGACGGCGTCATGACTGACGGCCGCATCCAACTGGATGCCGATGGCCGCGAATTTAAAGTATTTCATGTGCGCGATGGCTGTGGGATTCGACAGGTTCTCGATGCCGGCATCGAAGTGGCCATTATTTCCGGTCGCAGTTGCGTAGCCGTAGAAAAACGCGCTGCTGACCTCGGCATCAAGCATGTGCATCTGGGGGTGTCGAAAAAAATTGAGGTGTTTAACGAGCTGCTGAAAAAGCTTGAATTGACCGCTGCGGCCACTGCCTGCGTAGGTGATGACACGCCGGATATCGAATGTCTGCAGGCAGCCGGTCTGGCGATTGCTGTTGCAGATGCGCATCAGGATCTTGATGCAGTTGCTGACTGGCATACACAGAAGGCCGGAGGTCGCGGTGCAGTTCGGGAAGTTTGTGATTTGTTGCTGAGTGCGAGACGTTAATACCCGCGATGGACACCCCTGAGCCCCGCACGGTGATATCTATATTAATGCTGGCGGCAGGCGCAGCGATTACCAGCTTTCTGGCGGTTAACGAGAAGGATAGCGAAGCAACAGAGGAGGTTCCGTTGCTGCAGCTTGCCTATTACCTCGATGCGGCCGAATTAACCGGTACTGCCAACGATGGTCGGGTTCTCTATAAACTGACCACGCGGCGCGCCCAGCAAGTTAGCGATGACAACAGCATTGAACTTACCGAAATCGTCATGAACTATGGCGCGCCGGACGGGTTGCCATGGAAGGTGCGCGCCGATCGCGGTCGCATACCCGAGGGGGCCCGAATTATCGAGTTGGCAGGCAATGTAGTCGCAGTTTCCGGCGAGGCGGCGCCGAATCAGACGGTAATCAATACGCAGACTCTGGATATTGAGCCCGCCACAATGCGCGCATCAACTGATAATCGCGTCCGCCTCACCTACAACCAGCGGCAGCTGAATGCGACAGGCATGCAGGCAGATTTTAAGGTCAATCACCTCAAGCTGTTATCCAATGTGAACGGCAAATTCATCCCCTGACATTTATGGCTACCAACCCAAAACGTGTGCTGATCTCTAGCCTGCTGGCTTTATGCCTGACGGATGCCTTCGGCCAGCAGCCGATCGTGCCGCAACCGGATATGCCGATCATGATTGATGCGGAATCATCTGATTTCGACTACACCTCCGGACGTCTGGTATTTCGAGGCCTGCGCCTTGATCAGGGCAACGTGGGAATACGCGCGGATGTCGCGGAAACCGATAAACTCGATTTTACCGAAGGCGTCTGGACCTTTACCGGCAACGTCGTGTTCGAAGCCGACAACACCCGTCTGCAATGCGACAGCGCCGTACTCAGCTTCCGCGATCATGAACTGCTTGAAGCGACGCTGACGGGGTCACCGGCCAGCTTCGAGCAGCCATCAATTGACAAGCAAACCGTCAATAGCGGCGCCGCCAACGAAATTCAATACGACATGCAGTCCGAAACACTTAAGCTCACTGGCGATGCACGGTTCAGCGATGGCAGCAATGCGGTCTCCGGTGACTTGATCTCCTATGACCTGAAACTCGGCCGCCTGACCGCCGGTGCCGGCGACAGCGGCCCGGTTAGAATCCTGATAGAACCGCCCGCCCGGAGTGAAGGAGCACCGCAAAGCCAGTGAGTATTCTTAGTGCCGAAGCCCTGCGCAAGCGATTTAAACTCAGGGAAGTCGTCAAGAACATCAGCTTTGAGATCCAAAGCGGGGAAGTCGTCGGTCTGCTCGGGCCGAACGGTGCCGGCAAGACCACCGCCTTTTACATGGTAGTGGGGTTGATCAGTGCCGACGGCGGTCGCGTGATTCTTGACGGTAAAGACCTGACCGCCATGCCAATGTACATGCGTGCCCGCCACGGGGTCGGTTATCTGCCGCAGGAGGCTTCCATTTTCCGCAAACTTACCGTCGCCAAGAACATCATGGCAATTCTTGAAACAAGGGAAGAGCTTGACCGGGCGGATCGGGAACGGCTGCTGGAGGAACTCCTGGAAGAACTGCACATCGGACACTTGCGCAACAGCCTTGGCGTTGCGCTCTCAGGCGGCGAAAGGCGGCGGGTGGAGATTGCCCGGGCGCTGGCCATAGAACCTCGATTTATTCTGCTGGATGAACCGTTTGCGGGCGTGGACCCTATCTCGATTCTGGATATACAACGCATTATCAAGCACCTGTCCAAACGTAACATCGGCGTCTTGATAACCGATCATAATGTGAGAGAAACACTTGGAATTTGCAGCCGCGCCTATATTGTTAACCAGGGAGCGGTAATCGCATCAGGCGCACCGGGCGAAATTCTGGAAAACCAGCATGTGCGTGAAGTCTATCTGGGCAAGGATTTCGAACTCTGACGCACTGCTCAGTCTCGCGAATGATGCGCGTGGAATAATGATCGGAGGTCAGGAAGACCTCGTAGAATATGGCAAAACTATCGCTGCAGCTTAAACTTGGTCAGAGCCTGACCATGACGCCACAGCTACAGCAGGCGATTCGTCTGCTGCAGCTGCCGGTACTCGACCTGAACACCCAGCTCGAAGAAGCGCTCGAAACCAATTTGATGCTTGAGCAGGATGAGCCAGTCGACCCCCCCCAGCAATCCGAACAGGGCGAAACTGCCGAGGTGGTCGCCGGCGAAGATATAGAGCAAGGCGATTGGGAGGATATCTACGGTTCCGGCCGCAAGGGCGACAACGCACCGGCAGGCCAGCTGCCACAGATCGACCTCCCCGACACCAGCGGCCAGTCATTGCATGAACATTTGCTGTGGCAACTGCAGATGGACGACTTTTCGCCACGCGAGGCCGCCATTGGCGAGACCATCGTGGATTACATCAATGACGATGGCTACCTGACCGAAAGCCTGCCGGGCATCTTGGAGACACTACCGGCCGACACGGGGGTGGAATTGCAGGAGCTTGAAGCGGTACTCAAGCGTGTGCAGCAGCTTGACCCCGCCGGCGTGGGCGGCCGCGACCCCGGAGAATGCATCAGTATTCAGCTGCAGCAGCTGGATCCGGCCGAACCGGCCCGCGCACTTGCCATTCAAATCGCGGAAAATGACCTCGCCCTGCTCGCTGATCGCGACCTTGCGGGATTACGCCGCAAACTGGGCGCATCGGAAGAAGAGATCGATCTGGCTGTGATGCTCATCAAATCCTGCCATCCCAGGCCCGGCTCTACAATTCAGGCCAGCACCGCTCAATACGTCATCCCCGACGTCTATGTGCGCAAGCAAGACGGCCGCTGGATAGTGGAGGTAAACCGGGGCGGATCCCCACAAATTAAAGTCAATCAGGCCTATGCAGACTTGTTGCGCGGCAACGGCGAACACTCGACCTTGCGCACCCAGTTGCAGGAGGCACGCTGGTTAATCCGGAGTTTGGAGATACGCCATGAAACCTTGCTTAAGGTTGCGATGTCCATAGTAGAGAGACAAGCGGATTTTCTGGACCGCGGCGAAGAATCAATGAAACCTATGATCCTCAAAGATATTGCCGAAATGCTGCAAATGCATGAAAGCACTATTTCGCGGGTGACCACCAATAAGTTCATGCACACCCCACGGGGCGTATTTGAATTCCGTTACTTTTTCTCCAGCCAGCTGGCCAGTGACGATGGCGATGCGCAATCATCAACCGCCATACGGGCACGTATCAAGCGATTGATTGGACAGGAAAATCCGGCCAAACCGCTGAGCGACAGCAAAATCACCAAATTGCTGGGGGATGAAGGCATTAAGGTTGCTCGGCGGACCGTGGCAAAATACCGGGAAGCTATGAATATTGCGCCGTCCAATGAACGTCGCGAATCCCCAGCTCACCACTGAATAATCACAAAGGAGCCGTATTACGATGCAAATCAATCTTTCGGGACACCATATCGAGCTCACACCGTCACTGCGCGACTATCTGCACGAAAAATTTTCCCGCATTGAGCGTCATTTCGAGAACGTCACCGATGTTCAGTGCGTACTCACCGTTGAAAAACTTGAACACCGCGCGGAAGCCACCATTCACGTCAGCGGGAATAGCCTGCATGCGCATTCAGTGGAGGACGATATGTATGCTGCCATTGATTCGCTGACAGACAAACTGGACCGTCAAATAAGAAAACACAAAGAAAAGATTACTGACCACCACGCCCGCGATAGCGACAAACGCAACTACTCCTGATATGCGATTGATTATCGTCAGCGGCTTGTCTGGCTCCGGCAAGTCGGTCGCTCTGGATGCATTGGAAGACATGGGCTTCTATTGCATTGACAACGTTCCGGCCGCTTTGCTTGAAGGGCTGATCAGTCAGACCATTGAAGCTCAGGATGCGCTTTACGACAACATGGCCGTGGGAGTTGATGCCCGCAATCGTGCCGCGGACCTCCAGTCACTGCCCGACCTGCTGAGTTCACTGGAAGAACGTGGCGTTCAGTGCGAAGTGCTGTTTCTGCACGCAGAAGATCAGGTGCTGCTGGAACGCTACAGGGAAACACGCCGCCGACACCCGTTGCGATCACAATCCATGAGTTTGCAGGATGCGATTTCCGAAGAACGCGACTTACTGGGCCCGATAATTTATTCGGCGGGGCTGGTGATAGACACCACTCAGACCAGCATTCACGAGTTGCGGGAAACGCTGCGTAGCCGGTTGGGCAATGACCAACGCCAGCTCTCTATACAAATAGAGTCCTTCGGTTTCAAACACGGTGTTCCGTACGATGCAGACTTCGTATTTGATGTGCGGTGTTTGCCCAATCCCTATTGGGAACCAGAGTTGCGCGGCAAAAACGGCAAAGACCCGGAAATAGTCGAGTTTCTAAGTAAAAGCGACATTACCGACAAGATGTACGCAGATATTCTGGGTTTTCTGAACAACCGCATTCCTGAATACACCGAACACAATCGAAACTACCTGACGGCAGCCATCGGCTGCACCGGTGGACAGCATCGCTCGGTGTATCTTGCAGAGCGCATCGCCGCCGAGCTCAGAAAATCGCGCGACGGCGTGTTGCTCCGGCACAATCAACTGCGCACAAACGGAAGCAAGACCACACACTAACGAATGCTTTATTCCGAGCCTGAAATATTAAGCGCTTTTAACCGCACGGTGTATTCAGAGCTCAGGTCGCTCCAGCCGTAGATTCCGGACGGCGAATCCATAGGCTCACCCTGCAAAAATCCGAGTAATTCTTCACCGCGCTTCATAGCGTCGTTGTAGCCCAATTCAATGAGCTCGCGCGTGTAACCGGACTCGAACAGCAGATAGCTGGCGAGTTGCATACCTCCCTTGTTCATTGCACCAAGTCCCCCAAGCAGCATACGGACTGCTTTGGGCATTTCGTGCACATGCCGGGCGGCAATCTCGCGGACGTCTTCGGAAGGCAACATCACAAATGCTTCAATGGTGCGCAGCGGCCCTTCATCACCCTCCAGACTTGCTCCGGACATCTGACTAAGCATGGTGTTGATGCGCGCCATCCGCTCGAGATCAGCTGACAAACCGTCCATGAACAGGGCATCCAGAACGTAGCCGGCCACGCGGCCTAAACTTGGATAGGCCACCTCTTCCTCATCCATAGAGGGCGTATCCATGACTTCGTTACGTACGCCGATAACCAATATGCGGTCGGCGCCCAAATGCACGGCGGGCGATAACGGGGTGGCCTGACGCATGGCGCCATCGCCAAAATATTCCAAACCCAGACGCACCGAAGGAAAGACAATGGGCACCGCGATACTTGCCATCAGATGCTCAAGGCCAATGTCTTCGCGTCTGCCCACACGGCGCACCCTGTGCCATGGCACGGCGTTCGGTGTGCCCTGATAAAACGAGACCGAGCGGGCGGAGGTATAGCCGGCGGCGGTGACGGACAGTGAATCGATATAACCCGCATCAATAGACTTCTGGATAGCGGCGAAGTTGATGCGTCTCTTTAATAATTGGCGTAACGGGTCGTTGTCGAGTAGTGCCAATGGATTCTGACGACCAAGGCCACCCGTTACCAACGTCAACAACCAGTGCAGGCTATTGCGCGACAGCGTCAACGCATCCGTTTTAAACACGTGGCTTGACTGAAAATTACGCCAGACATACTCCAGCTCTGCAACGCCAACATGAAACAGCCGGGCGCGACTGGCCAGAACTGTCGTATTGATGGCGCCAGCGGAAGTACCGCTAAGCACGCGGAACGGACTGGGAGTGCGTCGCGGTAGCAACTCAGCTGCAGCCCTTAATACGCCAACCTGATAAGCGCCTCGTGCTCCGCCGCCCGGCAGCACCAGGGCATTGGTACGGTCGCCCGACCAACCTGCCGTATTATTTCGCTCTTGCTGACTCACTCGGTGCGGATTCTCTATCCTCAGGTTTCCCGTGCATTCGATCCAGCCGCTTCAAGCCGGCCAAACATCCGGCCCAAATAGACACCCACGGCGGCCCATACAGCGGCGATAACCCCGCCTACAGCTGCCATAGCTGCCAAACCGAGCCCAATGCCATCGGTCAGACCGGCAAAGGCGATACTGCTAATCGCGTCGCCCCCGCGATATACCACAATATCTATTACCGGTTTGGCTTTAAAACGCGTCTCCCGATCAACGGCCGTGAACAACATCTCGCGGGCCGGTCGGGTTATCGCATAGTTTCCGGCCCGGCGTGCGACCTGCAGTGCCAATACCACTATCAGGATGGGCGCGAAAGCCAGAATAAACAACCCTGCAACAATAAATACGGGCACCATGGCCAAGGTCGCGGGCATACCGAAACGCGTGACTATTCGACTGGTCGCAAACATGCCGATAGCAAAAGTAAGTATGTTCACAACCAGGTCGACGCGCGCAAGAATCTCGGTACGTTCGGCTCGGCTGAATTCTTCCAGCAGATTTTTCTGTTCGAAATACACAAAAGAACCGATAGCCGTATACAGCAGAATGAACGCCCCGATGGCTAACAAATAGGGGTTGCTGACAAACATCTTGAAACCGGCAAAAGGATTCCCGCCAATTTTTGCAGCCCGTAAATCAGCCTGAACTGATTCGTTGTGCAAATCCACAACCTTGAGCCGCTCCAGGTACAACACCAGAGCGATTGGCACAATCAATGCGACAGAGGCAATCAACATGAGCTTATCGGTGCCCAAGTTCTCGGCAAACAGGGCCGGAATCAGCGGCCCTACTAATGCCCCGGCGCTTGAGCCGGCTGCGATAAACGCAAACAGACGGTTCGATTGCTCCTTGGTAAACAGGTCGGACATAAAGCTCCAGAACACAGAAACATGGAACAAGCTAAATACGCTGACCCAGACATAAAAGACTTTATCAACCAGCACCCGGTCATCGCTGCCGCTGGCTGCGAAATAAAATACTACGAAACTCAGCCCAAAAAATGCGTAAACACTGGGCACCAAATTCTTGAACTTTAAATGTGAAACCGCGAAGCCATAAACTGCAACCACTGCGATGCTTACAAAAAAGTTGATATTCCAAAGGAAGCTAAGCTCGGTATCCGTCCAGTCGCTCGCCATGGCATCGCGCACAGGCCGCAGGATGTACCAGGCAGACATTAGCGTGAACACAAAAAGGAAGGACAACAGCACGGAACGAAGCTCGTTCGGCTCGATTTTAGAAGCAGATTTCATAAGACGAGCCAGTAAATGCGGTTGTCGCTGATTCATAGATTTTGACGCTCAGTAAAGTTAGGGATCTAATCCGCATCCAAAGCGGCGAATTTCTCATCCCAGTTGTTTACGCCAGGTTGTTCGGTACTGAAAGTCTCAAAGGTCTTGCCGAGCGCGAACTGATTACCAAGTGCAGCAATACAGATCAGCGCCACATCCTCACGAGCAATAGTGCCCGACGTTGTATCGCCCTGTGCAAACGTCAACTGGTGATTCCCGCCGGGCGCATTGACAAGGCCACCGGGACGCACAATGGTGTATGGCACACCGCTCGCCCGCACCGCTTCTTCGCCCTGAAACTTCCATTTAAGGACGTTATCCATCACCTTGTTGAGAAAATGATCGTCGTGAGTAACGCCCGACGATGAAACCAGTACAAATTGGCTCAGGCCAGCCTGAGCCGCCGCGTCAGCCAGATTCTTAACGCCACCAAAATCGACGGCCTCCGGATTGTTGGCCGGATCTGAACGACTCGAACCAATGGATGAAACAAGGTAGTCAGCTCCCTTCAGCGCGGCAACAATAGTCTCGATATCGCGGACATCGCCCTCTGCATACTCAACGACATCGCCGAGCACAACGCGCGCCTTGTCTGCATCCCGGACGAAAGCCCTTACCCGGTAGCCTTGATCCTGCAGATTGCTGACCAGCGCCCGGCCAGTTCCACCCGTTGCTCCGGCAACAACCACCAGCGGCTCTGCGGGCGCACCCGAGACAGCCAGTGAACCACAGCCGGTTAGCGCTAAAACAACAAACAGTGCGCTAAACGCACCGAAAAAACGTTGGGCTTTCATAAGAATGGATCCTTTAACTTTTGCAGCCTGCACCAGTAACAGGCGCTACTTGCCAGTTACGCGCAAAATGGTCATGGCGTTGGTGCCACCCGATACCCCGGTCATTTCGCCCTTGGTAAAAATAAGCAAATCACCTTCGCGAGCATACTTGTGATCCAACAGTTTGGCGAACAAATCAGCGTATAGCTGCGCGCCCGTACTGGTGGTGGAATCAAAATTTACCGGATACACGCCGCGATACAAAGCAACGCGTCGCAATGTGGCCTCGTGGCGGGTAAAAGCAAAAATCGGGATGTCTGAACGAATCCTCGACATCCACAATGCAGTGGATCCGGATTCTGTAAGCGCAATAATTGCGTGCACATCCATATGATTGGCCGCATACATCACGGACATGGCAATGGCCTGATCCACATACGTGAAATGCTCATCCTGCCGACGCGATCGACTGCTTGGCAAACGGTAGGCTTCGGCCCCGATGCAAACGTCAGACATGACCTCCACGGCCCTCACCGGATAATCGCCCACAGCCGATTCGGCTGATAACATGACTGCGTCAGTACCGTCCATCACGGCATTCGCAACATCAGACACTTCAGCGCGAGTCGGCATCTGGCTGTAAATCATCGACTCCATCATCTGAGTGGCCGTAATGGCAATTTTATGGCGATTGCGTGCCTGCTTGATGATGCGTTTCTGCAGGCCCGTAAGGCCCGCGTAACCGGTTTCGACGGCGAGGTCGCCGCGGGCAACCATTACGGCATCGCTGGCATCGATAATGGCATCCAGGTTGTCAACTGCTTCGGCGCGCTCGATCTTTGCTACCAGATGCCCGTGCCCTCCGGCATCGCGCAACAGTTCCCGCGCTTCATTCATATCGGCAGCATCACGCACAAAAGAAACGGCGAGCCAGTCGACGCCCGCTTCCGCAGCAGACTTGATGTCTTCGCGATCCTTATCGGTAAGGGCAGGCGCGGACAATCCACCGCCATGTTTGTTAATACCCTTCTGATTATCGAGTTCACCGCCCACTTTGACTTTGCACAAGATGCGAGTGCCTTCAACGCGCTCAACAACCATCGTCAACTTGCCGTCATCTAGCAGCAGCGTATCGCCGGGATGAAGATCACCGGCCAGGCCTTCATAGGCGACACCAACCGCTTCTGCAGTGCCGGCATCCCGACCGAGGGCGGAATCCAGAATGAATTGCTGGCCTTCAACGAGCATGACCGGCCCGTTTGCGAAACTTCGAATGCGAATTTTCGGACCTTGAAGGTCGCCCAATATGGCGACGTAACGCCCGACAATGGCTGAAACTTCTCGCACAGTTGCAATGCGTTTCGATGCGGCCGACCAGTCACCGTGCGAAAAATTAATTCGCACAACGTCCGTGCCAGCCTCAATCAGTTTTCTTAAAACTACCGGATCGTCGGTAGCTGGGCCCAGCGTTGCGATGATCTTGGTACGACGCATATTTAAACGCTCACTTAGAAAGTAATAATCGCGAAACTAACGACCGGCATTATCACATAGCGCCTTGCGCGCCGCCGGAACTATGCTGCGACAGCCCGCGCTTCCAGCGCGGCAATGGCGGGCAATTTTTTGCCTTCCAACAACTCCAGAAATGCACCGCCACCGGTGGAGATGTAGGACATCTTGTCGCTCAATCCGTATTTGTCCAGCGCGGCAAGCGTGTCGCCGCCGCCGGCAATAGAAAACGCCCGGCTGTCAGCCACGGCTTCGGCCACCCGGCGAGTTCCCTCGCCAAACTGATCAATTTCAAACACGCCAACAGGGCCGTTCCAGACAACCGTACCGGCATCGGCCAGCAATTTTGCGTAACTCTCGGCCGTGCGTGGGCCGATATCGAGAATCAGTTCGTTATCGCTGGTATCGGCGATAACCTTTACCGTTGCAACCGCATTCGCACTGAATTCCTCAGCGACCACCACGTCCTCGGGCAGAGGTATCGATGCTTTCTCCAGCAATCTGGCAGCCTGACCCACCATCTCTTTTTCATACAGCGACTTGCCGACCGGAAAACCGGCTGCAGCAATAAATGTGTTAGCAATGCCGCCCCCGACAATAAGCTGATCCACTTTGTCAGCCAGCGCCTCCAGCACGGTCAACTTGGTGCTGACTTTTGAACCACCGACAATGGCGACCATCGGCCGGGCAGGATTCTCAAGCGCCTTACCCAGCGCTTCCATTTCTTCCACCAGCAGCGGCCCGGCGCATGCCACAGTTGCGTATTCCGCCACACCGCAGGTGCTGGCCTCCGCGCGGTGCGCGGTGCCAAAAGCATCCATTACAAACACGTCGCACAACGCAGCCATGCGCTTTGCCAGAGCCGCATCGTTTTTCTTTTCGCCAACGTTGAAGCGAACGTTTTCGCACAAAACGATCTGGCCAGGCCCGACATCGACGCCATCAAGCCAGTTGTCGACCAGACGCACGTCCTTGCCAATCATCACGCTCAAATGCCGCGCAATAGGCCCAAGCGAAAACTGCTCTTCATAATTACCCTCGGTCGGACGACCCAGATGCGACAACAAAATAACTGCCGCACCCGCTTTCAGCGCATGCTCAATCGTCGGCAACGCGGCCCGCATTCGTGCATCGCTGGTAACGTGTCCGTCCATGACGGGCACGTTAAAGTCAAACCGAATCATGACTCGCTTGCCGGCAAGATCCAGATCGGTCATGCGCAACGCTTTCATTATTTGGCTTTCATCATGGCCAGCATGGTGTCCAGCATGCGATTGGAGAAACCCCACTCGTTGTCGTACCAGGAACACACCTTAACCAGATTGCCGCCCATCACTTTAGTCAACGTCGCATCGTAGGATGACGATGCCGGATTATGATTAAAGTCGATAGACACAAGCGGCCCGTCGCTGTAATCAAGAATACCCTTGAGCGGGCCGTCTGCGGCTGCCCGCAGAATCGAGTGCACCTCGTCAACCGTGGTGTCGCGCGAAGCGGTAAACGTGAGGTCGACCACCGAGACATTAATAGTCGGAACACGCATCGCAAAACCGTCTAGCTTGCCGTCGAGTTCGGGCAATACCAGACCGACCGCTGCCGCCGCGCCGGTTTTGGTGGGAATCATGGACATGGTAGCGGAACGCGCCCGACGCAGATCCGAGTGATACACATCGGTCAGCACCTGATCGTTGGTGTAGGCATGGATAGTGGTCATGATGCCTTTCTCAACACCGATCTTTTCATGCAGCGGTTTCACCAGCGGCGCCAGACAGTTGGTCGTGCACGAAGCATTCGAAACAACGGTATCGCTGGCCTTTAGCACATCGTGATTAACTCCGTAGACCACCGTGGCATCGACGTCCTTGCCCGCGGGTGCGGAAATCAGCACTTTCTTGGCGCCGGCATTAATATGCGGCTGCGCCTTTTCCTTGCTGGCAAAAAACCCGGTGCATTCCAGCACCACGTCAACGCCCAGCTCCGCCCAGGGCAGCTTGCCGGGGTCGCGTTGCGCCAGCACCTTGATGCGGTCACCGCCGACAATCATCTCATCGCCTTCGACACTGACATCAAAAGGAAATCGCCCGTGCGCAGTGTCGTACTTGGTCAGGTGCGCATTGGTATTGGCATCGCCGAGATCGTTAATCGCAACAATGTCGATCTCGCCATTTCGGCCGCTCTCGAACAGGGCCCGCAGCACGTTGCGGCCGATTCGGCCATAGCCATTGATGGCAACTTTGATGGTCATGCTTTGTTACTCCTCAGCAAGCAATTCACGCACGGTTTCGACCACTCGCTCAGTGGTAAAACCGTACTTCTCAAACAATTGTTCAGCCGGCGCAGACTCCCCGTAATGATCGATGGAGATAACGCTGCCCCCGGGGCCCACAATCGGCAACCAGCCGTTTTCGACGCCTGCCTCGGCGGCCACCCGACAACTGACCTGAGGCGGCAAAACGGCATCGTGGTAATCAGCATCCTGCGCTGCAAACCGGGACACGCACGGCATAGACACGACCTGTGCGCGAATTCCCTGAGTTTCCAGTTCTGCAGCAGCCTGCATCATTAATTCGACTTCCGAGCCGGTTGCTATCAGCAAAGCCTGCGGGTCGTCCGCGGCCCGCAACACGTAAGCGCCGCGCACAATATCGCTGATCTGCTTCGCGCTGCGCGACTGGCGCGCCAGGCTCTGGCGACTCAGCACCAGGCTGGTCGGGCCGTCCCGCCTTTCTATCGCGCACTTCCATGCAACCGCCGTTTCCACGCCGTCGCACGGGCGCCACACCTCCATATTGGGCATGATGCGCAGACTTTCGACATGTTCCACGGGCTGGTGCGTCGGGCCGTCTTCACCCAGCCCTATAGAGTCGTGGGTGAAAACCAGAATATTCTGGATTTTCATAAGCGCGGCCATGCGCAACGCGTTGCGCGCGTAGTCCGAGAACGTCAGAAAGGTGCCGCCATAGGGGATAAAACCGCCATGCAATGTGATGCCATTCATGATCGCCGCCATGGCGAATTCTCTGACACCGTAATAAATGTAGTTGCCGTCAGCCGACTGCGGCGTAATCGCGACCGAGCCGTCATGTTTGGTCAGATTTGAGCCGGTAAGATCGGCGGACCCACCGACCATTTCGGGCAGCAGCGGAGCATAGGCGTTCAGTGCAACCTGTGAATCCTTGCGCGTGGCCAGTGCCTTGTCGTTTTGCGCAATCGTCGTGATTGCAGCCTGGGCTTCGCTTTCCCAGTTCACCGGTAATTCACCTGCCAGCCGACGCCGCAGTTCTTCAGCCAGCTCCGGATGCTGCGCCGAGTAGCTGTTATATAAAGCCTGCCAGGCCGACTCTGACTGGCTGCCTTTGACGTGCCCATTCCAGGCATCGGCGATGTCAGCCGGGATTTCAAACGGGGCATGCGGCCAATGCAGGTATTCTCGCGCCGCCGCAATTTCGTCCGCGCCCAGCGGCGCACCGTGAGTAGCCTCGGAGCCTTGTTTATTCGGCGCGCCAAAGCCGATGATGGTTTTACAGCAAATCAGGGTGGGCTGAATCGTATTGGCAATGCCCTGCTCAATAGCTGCAGCAATGGCCGCCGCGTCGTGACCGTCAACATCGCGCACCACCTGCCAGCCGTAGGCTTCGAAACGACCCGGAGTGTCATCAGCGAACCAGCCGTGCACGTCCCCATCAATAGAAATGCCGTTGTCGTCATAAAAACACATGAGCTTGCCCAGCCCCAGAGTGCCGGCCAGCGAGCAGGCTTCGTGCGAGATGCCTTCCATGAGGCACCCGTCGCCCAGAAACACCCAGGTACGATGGTCCACTACGTCGAAGCCAGGTCGGTTAAAGTGTGCAGCCAGCAATTTCTCAGCCAACGCCATGCCCACGGCATTGGTAACGCCCTGACCCAGCGGGCCGGTAGTGGTCTCAATACCAATGTCGGGCTCGTACTCGGGATGCCCTGCAGTTATCGCTCCGAGCTGGCGAAAATTCTTAAGCTCTTCAATGCTCAGCGGATACCCGCTCAGATGCAGCAAGGAATACAGCAGCATTGAACCGTGGCCGTTCGATAACACAAAACGATCGCGATCAACCCAGCGCGGATTTGCCGGATTGTGTTTCAGATAATCATTCCACAGCACTTCTGCAATATCCGCCATACCCATGGGCGCGCCGGGATGACCCGAATTCGCGGCCTGAACAGCGTCCATGGAAAGCGCGCGAATGGCGTTTGCCAGCTCGCGGCGGCCAGGCTGCGATGCAACCGACTGAGTAGTAGAAGCCATGAATATTCTTCGATTAGTGCTTATGGTTATTGGTCACGTACCGCCTCGATCATTCGGGGTGGCAGGGCTGCGCATTTTCACCCAAGCGCCGCGCGGGGGCAAATGCGGTGAGCCGTTCAAGTGTAAAATGGCCACCCTTTCCACACCCGAAGACAGCCGAAACCGGCTATTCTCGGCTTCAGGCAGAATATCTGAGCAAAATCCCAATCATGTCAAAACACGACAATTTGCTGCCCGAGTCACCGGTCGAAGGCTTAATACCGACGCTCAACAAGACGGGCTGGATGACCGAAGGACTGGACGATTACTCGCAGGACTTTGCCGTCTACGCCGGCAGTGTCGGCCAGCAGGGCCATGAGGTGCTCGACATCGGCTGCGCATACGGTGTCGCGACGCTGGCCGCCCTGACCGAGGGCGCGCGAGTGTGCGCCAGTGACATTGAGCCGCGACATCTGGAGATTCTCCGGCAACGCGTTCCGCCGGAATACCAAGCTCGCCTACGCACCGTGCCGGGTGCCTTACCGGGGGTGGATTTTGAACACGGCCATTTTGCGGCCATTCTCGCCGCCCGGGTCCTGCACTTTCTGGACGGACCCGACATCGAACAAACAGTTGCAAAAATGCACAACTGGCTGATGCCCGGCGGACGGCTCTACCTGGTTGCTGACACGCCCTACGTCGGCCCCTGGTACACCTATGCGGACCGCTACGAGCGCCGCAAAGCGGCTGGCGAGCTCTGGCCGGGCAAGGTTGATGACTACGCGGCGCTGTTGCCCGCGGGGACGGATCCTTCGGGTCATCCGGCCTTTATCAATCCGCTGGATCCGGACATTCTGGCCCGCGTCTGCACGGCCGCCGGGTTCAGCATCCTCAGCGCGGCTTTTCTATCAGGCGCGACCAAGCACGCCAAAGGCCGCGAACACGCAGGGGTGATTGCCGTCAAAGCCCCGGAAACGCACTGAGGCCCACACAGCGGCAACCGCATGGCACGCCTTATGGGTATAATCCTGCGCCCGCATCACATATAAACGACGCTGCCCATCGACGCGGCTTACAGCTTTTTCGAGTAAACAACATGACAAATAGATTCCAGTTCACGTCCGAGTCGGTTTCCGAAGGACATCCCGACAAGATGTCGGATCAGATTTCCGATGCCATTCTGGATGAATACCTGAAGCAAGATCCGAATTGCCGCGTGGCAGTCGAGACACTGGTCAAAACCGGCTTCGTGCTGGTGGCTGGCGAGGTGACCGCAAACGCCGTGATCGATGCCGAAAAAACCATCCGCGATACCGTGCTGGATATTGGCTACAACAGCTCTGACATGGGGTTTGACGGCGCATCGTGTGCGGTGCTGAATGCCATTGGGGCACAATCGCCCGACATCGCCCAGGGTGTGGATCGTGGCGATCCGCGGTTACAGGGTGCCGGCGATCAGGGCCTGATGTTTGGTTACGCAACCAACGAGACGGATGTACTGATGCCCGCCGCCATTCAGCTGTCGCACCTCTTGGTCAAAAAGCAGGCCGAAGTTCGTAAATCGGGTGAGCTGCCCTGGTTACGCCCGGATGCCAAGAGCCAGGTCACGCTGGTGTATGAAAATGACAAGCCCGTTGCGATTGATGCGGTTGTGCTGTCCACGCAGCACAACCCTGATATCAGTCTCAGCGACCTGCAAGAAGCAGTGATGGAATGCATTATTAAACCCATCCTGCCTGCCGAATGGCTTACCGATAAGACCAAGTACCACATTAATCCGACCGGCAACTTTGTGATCGGCGGCCCGGTCGGCGACTGCGGCCTTACCGGACGAAAAATCATTGTGGATACTTACGGCGGTATGGCCCGGCACGGCGGCGGGGCGTTTTCCGGAAAGGATCCGTCCAAAGTAGACCGTTCGGCTGCATATGCCGCTCGGTACGTCGCCAAGAACATTGTTGCCGCCGGTCTGGCGGAGCGCTGCGAAGTGCAGGTGTCCTATGCCATTGGCGTGGCGGAACCGACGTCCATCACGGTCGAAGACTTCGGCACCGGCAAACTGTCGGCAGACCAGCTCACGGCTCTGGTGCGGCAGCATTTTGACCTGACACCCTACGGCATTCGTGAAATGCTGGATCTGATTAAGCCGCAGTACCGGGCTACCGCTGCTTACGGCCACTTCGGCCGTGATAACGAGGGCTTTGGATGGGAAAAAACCGACAAGGCTGAGCAACTCAAAATCGACGCCGCCGCCTGATTAAACCGAAAAATTACACCGCCGTTCGGCAGCATGCCGGCGGCACAACGGAGCAAGCAAAATAATGAGCACAGAAGCCGCCGTCGCGCTGAACGACGATTTTCATGTAGCAGACCTGTCACTGGCTGAGTGGGGTCGCCGCGAAATTGCTATCGCGGAAACTGAAATGCCGGGACTGATGCAGTTGCGGACGGAGTACGCGGGGCAAAAGCCCTTGCAGGGAGCCCGCATCATGGGGTCGCTGCACATGACTATCCAGACCGCAGTATTGATCGAAACGCTGGTGGACCTTGGCGCGGAAGTGCGCTGGGTATCCTGCAATATTTTTTCTACACAAGATCATGCGGCAGCAGCCATTGCTGCTGCCGGCGTGCCCGTTTTCGCCTACAAGGGTGAAACGCTGGATGAATACTGGGAATACACGCACCGGGCCATGGAATGGGCCGATGGCGGCGCACCCAACCGTATTCTCGACGACGGTGGTGATGCCACCTTGCTGCTGATCCTGGGCGCGAAAGCGGAGCAGGACCCCAGCATTCTGGACAACCCCGGCAGTGACGAAGAAGTGGCCTTGTTCAAGTCCATCAAACAGAGGCTGGACAACAACCCCGGCTGGTACACCACCCGCCGCGATGCCATCGGCGGCGTTACTGAAGAGACCACTACCGGCGTGCAGCGTCTTTACCAGATGCAGGAAGCAGGCGACCTGCCATTCCCCGCCATCAATGTGAACGACTCGGTAACGAAATCAAAATTCGACAACCTTTACGGCTGCCGCGAATCGCTGGTCGATGGCATCAAGCGCGCCACCGACGTCATGATTGCCGGAAAGATTGCCGTTATCGCCGGCTACGGCGACGTTGGCAAAGGTTGCGCGCAATCCCTTAAAGGTCTCGGCGCAACCGTGTGGATTACAGAAATCGACCCCATCTGCGCATTACAGGCTGCCATGGAAGGTTTCCGCATCGTCACCATGGACGAGGCAGCACCTCAGGCCAACATCTTCGTGACCACCACCGGCAACTTTAATGTGATCACACATGAGCACATGGCCGCCATGAAAAATCAGGCTATTGTTTGCAACATCGGCCACTTCGACAACGAAATCGAAGTTGCCAAGCTGAAGCAATACAAATGGGAAAACATTAAGCCGCAAGTGGATCATGTCATCTTCCCGGATGGCAAACGGATTATTCTGTTGGCGGAAGGACGGCTGGTGAACCTTGGGTGCGCGACCGGACACCCCAGTTTTGTGATGTCGAACTCGTTCACCAACCAGGTGATGGCGCAAATCGAATTATGGAAGAAACCGGACGAATATCAGAACAAAGTTTACGTCCTGCCTAAGCACCTCGACGAAAAAGTGGCACGTCTGCATCTTAAGCAGCTGGGTGTTCACCTCACCACGTTGACCGAAGATCAGGCGAAATACATCGGCGTCAAGGTCGAAGGCCCCTACAAGCCGGATCACTACCGCTACTAGCGTATTCGCCGGACAGATCCACCGCGCCAGAGGCGGGCCGAGTTGTGACTCAGGCCACGTGATCGCCTGGATTGCTGCGATAAGATGCGCAAATGACCCGGCCCGTGCGAATACTGCATCTCACCGATCCGCATCTGCATGCGCATCGGGAAGCAATGATGCGCGGCCTTAATACCTATGAATCGTTTACGGCAGTCATCAATCGGGTATCGATCGATGCACGCAAGGCCGATGCCATTATTGCCACCGGTGATCTGGTGCAGGATGAAACCCGGCAGGGCTATGAGCGCTTCCGTAATGCCATAGGCAAACTGAATGTTCCTGTGCACTGCATACCGGGCAACCACGACTCGCCACGCATCATGGCCGAGACGCTGAGCAAGGCACCGTTCCACTTTTGCGGCACCCACGCTTACGGAGGCTGGCGACTGATCATGCTCAATTCGGCAGTACGCTGGGATGATGGCGGACGACTCGAAGCCAACCAGCTGAAAATACTGGAATCCACGCTGGCAAAACATCCGGACGACCATGTTCTGGTCGGCTTGCATCATCACCCGCTGCCGACCGGTTGTCGCTGGCTGGACGGCCTGGGGCTGCGCAACAGTGATGAGTTCTTCGAAATTGTCGACCGTTTCCCCAATATCCGTGCCGTAGCGTGGGGACACGTGCATCAGGCATTTGAGACGCTGCGCAACGATGTTCTGATGCTGAGCACGCCATCCACGGGATCGCAGTTTCTTCCCGACAGCGACGTGTTTATGATGGACTCCCGACCACCGGCTTACCGGTGGATAGAACTTCACCCTGACGGCTCCATCGAAACCGAAGTGGTATGGCTATCCTGAAGCTCCGCACCGTGTCGCGTATACCTGCATTGATTGCGCTCGTACTTGGCGCGCTTCCGGCATGGTCCAAACCCCTGCCGCTCTGGGAACTGGAGAGCTCCGGCAGTCGGGTACTGGTGATGGGATCCGTGCACTTCCTGCGCCCAACTGATTACCCGCTGCGCAAGGGTATGGAAGAGGCATATCAGCTGGCCGACACCATCACCATGGAAATTGACATGAGCACGATGGATCCGGTCGCTACGCAGGGCACCATCGCCGCGATCAGTATCGATCCGCAAGGTCGCAGCCTGCGCGAGTTGGTTGGCGACGACAACTATCAGGCCGCGAACAAGCTGGCACAACAACTCAACATTCCGCTGCCGATGTTCGAGCAGTTTGAGCCGTGGTTTACCGCCCTTTCAATAACCCAGCTGCGAATGGTGCAACTCGGTTTCGACCCTGCATGGGGCATCGAAACCATGCTGACGCGAAAGGCGCTAGCCGAAAACAAGACGCTGGCCGGGCTCGAAACCATCGAGCAGCAATTGGGCTTCCTCGATCGTCTGGACCCGAAAGAACAAAATACCTTTCTGATGCAATCACTCGAAGACGCCGCGACCGTGCAGAATGATATTGATGCCATCGTGAATGCATGGACGGACGGCGACACGGAAGCACTGGAGCGTTTTCTGCTCAAAGAACTGCAGGACGTGCCAAACCTTTACGACGCCATACTGGTGCAGCGAAACAAAAACTGGGTAGCCCCCATTCGCGCATTGCTGGACAAGCCGGGCACCCATCTGGTTGTGGTAGGCGCCATGCACCTGATTGGCGACGACAGTGTGCTGGCCATGCTCGACACAGCGGGTGTTGCATCACGGCAACTGGATGACGACGACTTCTAGAACTTCACGTGTTGTATCTGTTTTATCAGACCTCGATCATCTCGAAGTCTTCCTTGCCGGCACCGCAATCGGGACAACGCCACGACAGCGGTACATCCTGCCACAGCGTGCCTGGCGCAATACCGCTGTCCGGATCACCCATAGACTCATCGTAAACGTATCCGCAAATAAGACACATCCATGTTTTCATTGCGACTGAACCTCCCGCACCTGTCTCAGCAAGGGGCGCAATAATTGCAGCCGCTCAATCGGATCCGTCAATTCGAGCAATTGCTGTCGTATTTGCATCTCTATAGGGAGAATTTCCGCGAAGCGGAAGCTTAACCACGAGGCATCATCGTAGCGACGGTCGGTTGCTTCGTACAGTTTGCCCAAATCGTCCAGCACACCCCGCAGCAACGCAGACCAGTCGGCAAACTCTTCGGGCACAGGCACACACTCTTCGGCAGGCAGTAACTCAACCTCGCCAATATTCAGGCCGTCGGCCTGACGTTGCGCCGTGCGCAAGCGGAATCGATCGGTTCCGAGCGCAGTAATGCCCAGCAAACCGTCTGTCCCCTGATACCAGTCGACAATTTTTGCCAGCGTCCCAACCGCGGCCACACTGGCAGCCGGCTGGCCACCCACTGCCCCGCTCACTTCACTGCCACTGGACAACAGCAACACGCCGAAAGGCTTATCGCCTTTCATGCAATCGCTGACCATATCGATATAGCGCGCTTCAAACACCCGCAGCGGCAACGGGCCGCCGGGGAAAAGCACGGTATTGAGGGGGAATAACGGGACGTTCATCATAGTCACTGTTTCATCGTCTGCAACGATGAATGGCACCCATGATGCGCACAACCGCAGGGCAGGTCAACGTCAGCCGCGACGATCAGCCAGCAATGCGCACAGCTTGTCGTGAATACCGCCGAAGGCACCATTACTCATCACCACCACGTCGTCACCCGGCTTAACGGCAACACAAATATCCGCGACCAGGGTATCGACATCGTCAGCCACGACGCATTCATTGAGGCCTGCGAGTTCATCCCGCAAACTCCAAGGCAGATCCCTGGGTTGAAATGCCCACACCCGGTCAGCCGACTGCAGTGAATCAGCCAGCTCAGCGCGGTGAGCGCCCAGCTTCATACTGTTGGACCGCGGCTCTATAACAGCGAACACACTGCCCCTGGAGGTTTCCCGCACAGCTTCGAGAGTGCGTTTTATGGCAGTGGGGTGGTGCGCGAAATCGTCGTAAATTCGCACATCGCCAATACTGCCCCGCAATTCCAGACGGCGTTTGACGCCGCGAAATTCCTGCATTCCCTGCATTCCCAGATGCAATGGAACGCCGGCATGGCGCGCAGCAAGCAGCGCCGCAGCGGCGTTCTCGCAATTGTGCAACCCCGGCAACGCCAGGGCACATGTGGTCGCGTCGCCGTTAGCGAGTTGCAATTCGAGCCCGCCGTCCACATAGCTGACATGAACGTCCGCAGCAACATCGGCTCTGCCGCTATAACTTTCGCGCCCGGTCCAGCAACCCATATCCAGCAACCGGGCAATTTGCTTTTCGCCGGCATTAATAATCACTCGGCCATTACCGGGCAAGATCCGCAGCATTTGATGAAACTGCCACAGAATTGCGTCCATGTCCTTGTAAATATCGGCGTGATCGAACTCGAGGTTATTGATCACCAGTGTCCGCGGCCCGTAGTGCAGAAACTTGGCGCGCTTGTCGAAAAAAGCGGTGTCGTATTCGTCGGCTTCAATCACGAAATGCTTGCCACTGCCGAGCCGCGCGGTGGTGCCAAAATTAGCGGGCACGCCACCGATCAAAAAGCCCGGGTCCAGTCCTGCATACTCAAGCAACCATGCAGTCATACTTGCGGTCGTCGTCTTGCCATGCGTGCCGGACACCGCCACGACGTGACGATCCTTCAGCACATGCTCTGCCAGCCATGCTGGGCCTGAGGTATACGGCATGCCACGATTAAGCATTTCTTCAACTACCGGCATGCCACGACTCATGACATTGCCCACCACCACGAGATCAGGGTCGCAATCAAGCTGCCCGGGTTCGAAGCCGTCAACAAGCTCGATGCCCAATGCCTTGAGTTGATCGCTCATCGGCGGGTACACGCCCTTATCGCTGCCGGTCACCGTATGGCCGGCAGCGCGGGCGATGGCCGCAATTCCGCCCATGAATGTGCCGCAAATACCCAGAATATGGATGTGCATGCCGACATCATCCACTACACTGCGGCGCTATGCCAACCCTCCCCCTGCTCATTGAACAACAGACTGATCTCAACCTGCTGTGCGATACCGTCGCCGGCTGTGACTTGATCGGGCTGGATACCGAGTTTGTGCGCACTCGCACCTACGCCCCGCAACTGGGGCTGGTGCAAATCGCAGCGGGCGACACCGCTGTGTGCGTGGATCCGCTCGCCGATTTGAACTTCGACCGCTTCTGGGAGCTACTGTTTGATCCCGAAAGGACTGTCATCATGCATTCGGCAACGCAGGACCTCGAAGTGATGTGGTTCCATCGCCAGGCAATCGTGCAGAATCTTGTCGATACGCAACTGTGCGCGGCATTATTGGGCTATCAGCCCCAGA
The DNA here is from genome assembly GCA_030426355.1 of Gammaproteobacteria bacterium. GTDB lineage: Bacteria > Pseudomonadota > Gammaproteobacteria > Steroidobacterales. The sequence continues at coordinate 78,700 of JAUHYQ010000002.1, read as the reverse complement.
TTGGCTACGCGGGGCTGGTCGCAGAACTCGCCAGTGTCAGTCTGAGCAAGGAGCAAACGCGCACCGACTGGACCCGTCGACCACTGACCCACGAGCAACTCGACTATGCCGCCAAAGACGTGGTCTACCTGGGCGGCATGCACCAGGTGTTGCGCGATCGCCTGCAGTCACTGGGCCGCTATCAGTGGGCCATCGAAGACAGTGCGGCATTGTGCGATGTACGCTTTTACCAGCCGGACATCGAGAATGCCTGGCAACGGGTCAAAAGCATCCCGTTCATGCCCGCGGAACAACAAGCGCGCGCCCGACGACTGTCCGCATGGCGCGAACAACGTGCCGTGACACTGGACAAACCGCGTAAATGGATTATGGACGATAAAGCGTTGGTGGCTATTGCTGCGGCAAATCCGCCGGATGCCGACAGCCTGGCCGCCGTCCGGGATGTGCCCGCAGGGCTGGCGAACCGGCAAGCGACGGACCTGCTGGCAGCGGTAGCCCAGGGCAACGCGGATTATTCGACCCGGCCCGAAGAATTCCGCCAGGAAATCCCTGACCGCGATCGCGATAGCAAACAAAGCTCGGAGCTCGCAAAACGTGTGCGGGCCAAGGCCGAAGAACTGCAGATTCCGGCTGAAGTGCTGGCCAGCCGACGAGATATCAACGCGTTGATGCGCGGCGAAACCGGCACCCGCATATTGTCAGGCTGGCGTTACGAAATAATCGGCAAGACCCTTCAGGCTACGCTTGCAAACCTGACCTGATAATACAAATACACTCAGGACATACCGAGCGTGCGTTTCAGGCGCGCATAAATCTCGTCAATACTGCCCTCGCCTGCGACGGTTTTGAGTAACCCCGCATCACGGTAGAAATCGATCAGCGGCTCGGTCTGCTCGCGGTATACCTTCAGACGATTGCCAATGGTTTCTTCATTGTCATCGGCGCGCTGCACGAGTTCACCGCCGGCCTGGGTGCAGGCATCCAGTTCTTCCTGTGGCGAATAATAGACGTTGAGCAGCTTGCCAGTCAGCGAGCAAGTCCGACGCCCGGTCAGCCGCTTCATCAGAATATCCATATCAACGTCCAGCAACACCGCGCTGTCGAGGCTTTGTCCGATTTCCGCAAGCACGGGCTCGAGATCACGGGCCTGCTGGAGATTGCGCGGATAACCGTCAAGGATAAACCCGCCGCTGCAATCGTCCTGCGCCAACCGCTCGGCAATAATGCCCAGCACGATGTCATCGGTGACCAGTTCGCCGGCATCCATTGCGGCCTTGGCCCGCCGACCCAGCGCGGTATCGGCTGCGACCGCTGCCCTTAAGAGGTCCCCGGTAGAAACCTGCGGCAGCCCATGCTCCTCCATAAGGCGCTTGGCCTGTGTACCTTTGCCGGATCCCGGCGCCCCCAAAAATACGATGCGCATGCTTTCAAGCCCAGTAATCAGTGGATTGTGATGCCGCGTAAGCTAACGTCTGCAACCATGCAGGTCAACGGCAGCCACTTGTAGGCCGGGCCGCTGTCGGGCAGTATGCGGCGGCAACAATCGTTGCACCTCCGACAATTCAACAGGAAATCGTTGCATGGCCGCAGCCAGAAAAAATGCCTTTTATGCCCAGTCCGGTGGTGTCACCGCCGTCATCAACGCGAGCGCCTGTGGTGTCATTGAAACGGCGCGCAAGCATAAGGACAAGATCGGCAAGGTCTATGCCGGGCGCAACGGCATCATCGGGGCATTGACCGAGGACATGATCGACACCAGTCGCGAAAGCACGAAAACAATCGCCGGCCTGAGACATACGCCCGGCGGCGCATTTGGCTCTGCCCGCTACAAACTTAAAGGCCTCGAAGAAAACCGTGCCGAGTATGAAAGGCTGATGGAAGTCTTCAGGGCGCATAACATCGGCTATTTTTTCTACAACGGTGGCGGCGATTCCGCGGACACCTGCTACAAAGTTTCGCAGCTGTCCAAAAAGATGGGCTTCCCGGTGCAGGCCATTCATGTTCCGAAAACCGTGGACAACGATTTGCCCATCACCGACACCTGCCCCGGCTTTGGCTCGGTTGCCAAATACATTGCCGTGTCCACCAAAGAGGCGGCACTTGACGTCGCTTCCATGGCCCGCACATCGACCAAAGTGTTTGTGCTGGAAGTGATGGGTCGCCATGCCGGTTGGATCGCCGCTGCAGGGGGACTAGCCGGCAAAGGCCCGGACGAGGCACCACACATCATATTGTTTCCCGAAGTACCGTTTGACAAGCGAGCCTTTCTGCAACGAGTAAAAGAATGCGTGGCGAAAAACGAATACTGCGTCGTGGTCGTCAGTGAGGGCGCCGCCTACAAAGATGGCACCTTCCTGGCCGATGCCGGCACCACCGACGCTTTTGGCCACAAGCAACTGGGCGGCGTGGCACAGGTGGTCGCACAGATGGTGCGCGATGAACTGGGCTTCAAGTATCACTATGCACTGGCCGACTACTTGCAACGCTCCGCGCGGCACATTGCGTCGAAAACCGATGTAGAGCAGGCCTATGCCGTCGGCAAAGCCGCCGTGGAAATGGCGCTGGCAGGCGAAAATTCGGTCATGCCGGCCATCGTGCGCAAATCCGACAAGCCCTACCGATGGAGCATTGGCAAAGCCCCGCTGAGCAAGGTCGCCAACAAAGAGAAAATGATGCCCAAGAACTTTATTACCAAAGACGGGTTTGGCATCACAGCGGCCTGTCGTCGCTATCTGGAGCCTCTTATAAAGGGCGAAGACTATCCGCCCTATAAGGACGGACTGCCGGTATACGTTGAACTGAAGAACGTGCCGGTCAAACGTAAGCTGGACAAGGAATTTAAGCTAAGGTAGGTTGCGTGGGCCTTCTGAGGCCTTACCACCTCGTAAGACCCTAATTTTCGGAGTAACAATCACCATGTCAGTTGCGATTATCCTGGCCCTGTCCATTTTCGGACTCGCTGTAGCCTTTTACTACTCGCGCTCGGTCAACCGTGTTGCGGTCGATATGGGTGTCGAAGATGCCGACACGCGCGCCAAACTACGCAAGATTCATTCTGCAATAGCCGAAGGAGCCATGGCGTTCCTCAAGCAGGAATACAAGTTCATGGCCATCTTCATGGTCCTGTTTGGCATCGTCATCGCGCTGCTGATCGATGATCACCACACCGCGAACGTCAATGAAGGCATCTACACGGCCGTCGCGTTCATTTTCGGTGCGATCATCTCGATCGCCAGTGGCTACATTGGCATGAAGATCGCGACCGCGGGCAACGTTCGCACGACGGTCTCGGCCAACCAGTCGCTCTCCAGCGCGTTTAATCTCGCGCTGCACTCCGGCGCCGTTATGGGCTTCGCACTGGTCAGCCTGGCCTCACTCGGCCTGCTGCTGATTTACCTGGGTCTCAAATTTGTACTGCCTGACGATCTGCCATCGCACGTATTGATGGAAGTCATTGCCGGCTTCGGTCTCGGCGGTTCCTCCATTGCGTTGTTCGCGCGCGTGGGCGGCGGCATCTTTACCAAAGCCGCCGATGTTGGCGCCGACCTTGTTGGCAAGGTCGAGGCGGGAATTCCGGAAGACGATCCACGTAACCCGGCGGTTATCGCTGACAACGTTGGCGACAACGTCGGTGACGTCGCCGGCATGGGCGCCGACCTCTTCGGCTCCTGTGCAGAGAGCACCTGTGCCGCCATGGTCATCAGCGCCATTGCCTTCGGCGGCAACGTCGATGCACTGCTGTATCCGATTGTCATCTCGGCCATCGGCATTCCGGTCAGCCTGGTCACGCTGCTGATGGTGCGCGTCAACACCGAAGCCCAGGTGGGTCCGGCGCTGAAAAAAATGCTGATCATATCGAGCGTCATCATGGCAGCCGTCATGTACTTCGTAACCGACCTGCTGGTGCCGGCGGAATTCATAATCAACGGCGTCGGGTACACCTCCCTAGGGGTATACCTGTGCTTTTTGACCGGACTGATCGCCGGCCTCGTCGTGGGCCTGCTCACCGAGTACTACACGTCAGATGTATATAGCCCCGTTCGTGAAGTGGCCGAGTCATGTCAGACCGGTACCGCGACCAACATCATTTTCGGACTGGCACTCGGGTACAAGAGCGCCGTCGGTCCTTATCTCGCGATCGGCCTTGCCATCTACATTCCGTGGATGCTGGCCGGCATGTACGGTGTGGCCATTGCCTCGCTCGGCATGCTGGGTACGCTGGTTATTGCGTTAACGATCGACGCCTACGGCCCGGTGGCTGACAACGCCGGCGGAATCGCCGAGATGGCCGGCATGCCCGAACACGTGCGCGAGCGCACCGACGTCCTGGACTCGGCCGGTAACACCACCGCCGCCATCGGCAAGGGCTTCGCGATCGGCGCTGCCATTCTGACGTCGCTCGCGCTGTTCGCCGCGTTCCTGACCCGTGCCGATCTGCTGCTGAAAGAACAGGATCCGACCTCGGATCTGCTCGGCTCAATCAACCTGCTCGACCCGATGGTCTTCAGCGGCCTGTTCATCGGCGCCGTACTGCCGGCACTATTCATGGCAATGACGATGAAGTCAGTCGGCTCGGCCGCGTTCAAGATGATCGAGGAAGTGCGGCGTCAGTTCCGCGAAATTCCAGGCATCATGGAAGGCACCGGTGAACCCGACTACGCGCAGTGCGTCGCGATCTCGACTAAAGCAGCCGTTCGCGAAATGGTTGCCCCGGGAATTCTTATCATGGGTGCACCGCTCGTCACCGGATTCCTGTTCGGCATCCAGGCCACGGCCGGACTGCTGGCTGGCTCGCTGGTCGCCGGCGGCGTTTTCGCGATCTCGGCATCGAACTCTGGCGGCGCATGGGACAACGCGAAGAAGTACATTGAAGCTGGCAATCTCGGTGGCAAGGGCACTGAGAATCACAAGGCAGCGGTGGTTGGCGACACGGTGGGCGATCCGCTGAAAGACACGTCCGGCCCAAGCTTGAACATCCTGATCAAGTTGTCGGCCATTCTGTCGCTCGTCTTCGTACCGTTCTTCGTACAGTACGGCGGCATACTGCTGAAGTTCTTGTAGCAGCGACGTTCTTCGAAACCAAAAAAAGCCCGGCCATGTGCCGGGCTTTTTTTATGCACCGGTTGTCCAAAGCGGAGCCGGCAGTACCTGCGAATCTGCTTGCACGCCCGGATCCCATTGTCGAGAATGATCCCTGCCCACAGGTTTTTGCAGTGAGGGGAGTGGACCATACGGTGAAACATACCTTAACAAGCTGGGTAGCAGCCGGCTTGTTGCTGGCAGCCGCATTGCCGCCCCCGATCTGGGCACTGTTATCGGCATGGCCGGACGCAGGTCAGCAAACCGGCTGGAGAATTGCCGGACAAGTTATCGGCATTGCCGGTCTGCATTGGTTGCTGCTGGCACTGATACTCAGCATTCGCGTGCCCCGGTGGGATATTCCCTTTGGCGGATTGCTGCGGCTGTGGCGTATTCACCACTGGCTTGGCGCGGCGAGTTTTGTTGCGCTCCTGCTTCATCCGCTGCTCGCCGCATTGGCCCGCGCCCCTGATGGTCCCGCCGCAGTGCTTGCAGTACTCACCCCCGCTTTCAGCCACTGGATGATCTGGGCCGGCTGGGCGGGGCTGATCGCGATGATGGCGTTCCTGGCGCCTACCTTCGCTTTTTTCGGGAAACCCGATTACCGGCACTGGAAAATGCTGCACCGGCTCTCCGGAGCAGCTGCGCTGCTCGGCATCCTGCATGCTTTATCACTTGCCACGCTGCTGCCGATGCCGGCCGGATATGTTTTGTGGCTGGGGCTCGGCGGTATGGCGGCAGCGGCACTGTGCTGGCGGCTGCTGTTCTCCCGCCTGCTTGGCCGGCGTGCCTACACCATCACTGCCGTGGCACCCCTGACCGATGGGGTTGTTGAACTGACCCTGCAGGGACCCCGTCTCGACTATGAGCCGGGACAGTTCGTCTACCTGACGCCATTCGATCCGGAGCTCACTTCAGGTCGTAGTGAGGAACATCCCTATACCCTGTCGAGCGCGCCCAGCGAAGCGGATCTTCGCATCGCCATCAAGGATCTCGGTGATGCGACCCGGGCGCTGATGACCGTGAAAGCGGGTAGTCTGGCCGCCATCGAAGGGCCATACGGGCAATTCCTGCCCTTGGCTTCCGCTGAACCCGCCGTCTGGATCGGCGGCGGTATCGGGATGACCCCCTTCGTTTCCGCAGCGCGCTCGCTCGCACTAGCGGGCAGAGGAATCGATGCGCACATCATCTATTGCGCCAACGATCCTTCCCGAGCCTATTTTGAGGAGGAACTTGTCACTATCGTGGCCGCGGTGGATGGCCTGCGCATGCATGCCCATTACTTTGCGGAAGAAGGGCCCCTGTCCCGCACGTTCCTGGAATACCGCATACCGGATCTCGCTCAGCGGCGGCTGCTGGTTTGCGGGCCGCAACCGCTTATCGATCTGGCCCTGAAGCTGGCCAGCGCTGCGGGTATTCCACGCTCTTCTGTCGCCACAGAGGAGTTCGATCTGCTATGAATCGATTCATGTTCTTTGCCTTCTCTGCTTTCTGGGGCAGCGTGCTGTCCATCTGGGCTTTTGCACAACTGGCAAGGGAAGACCTTCCGGATGCAGAGCGGCGCTTCAGCCAGGAAGAACTCTCACGGCACAGCAGCCCCGACGATTGCTGGATGGCCATAAATTTAGAGGTGTATGACTTCAGCGACTATCTCCAGCGGCATCCGACGCCACCTGCCGTGATGACGCCCTGGTGTGGAAAAGATGCCACCGAGCCCTACAGGACCAAAGGCTATGGCCGGCCGCACAGTCCGGCGGCGGACGCAATGCTGCCCGGATATCGGATTGGCCACCTGACCAGTGGGAGCAATTGGCGATGTAGAGATCTTCGCCGTCAAGCCCGGGGGCAGCCTGCACCAGCTTCACTTCAACCTGATGCTCTAACGGCGCTGATGCATCAATCCCGGCGGACTCTGCTACAACCGGTGCACCGGCAAACATAGCCGCAAACGAAGCAGCAATAGCGCCATACAACTTAATGGATACTGGAATAGATCCACGCACAATAGAAACGCCTTAACGATTCGGAAAACAACAATATCTGGGAGGCAGGCCACCCCGAACTGTTATTTAGGCGTTATTTTTGGGGATGTGCCAAAGAGCTTTGCCGCAACTAGTGGTGCCTGATCGCATGAGGTGCTTCGATAAAGTTGCCCTGAATGAAATTCACGCCCAGATCACGTAAACCGTCGAAGCCGGCTTCGTCTTCGACTTGTTCTGCAACCACCTTAAAGCCGACCGCACGTGAAAGCCTCGTCACCGCCGACACCAGTTCATGGCTGACGCTGTCGACAGCCAGATTGCGGGTGCACGAACCATCGAGCTTGAGAAAATCGATCCCCAGACTCTTGAGGCTCGACAGAGAACCGACGTCGCTGCCGAAATCATCCAGGCTAAAGGTACAGCCCATGCCATGAAGTACACCGATAAAGCGCCGGGCATGATCCAGATCGCGCAACACATCACCCTCACTAACCTCAAAACAAATCTGTTCAGGATTTACGCCGGAATGATCCAAAGCTTCGACCACAAAATCCAGAAAGCCGTCCTCGGACATCGTCTGGCCGGAAATATTGATAGCAACACTGCGTTCATCGGGCAGCCGTATGCCCCCGCTCACGACCGATGCGAGCGTGGTTTGCACCACCCAGCGATCCAGCGCACCAATCAACTGATAGCGCTCTGCCGCCGGGATAAAGTCGCCCGGCGCAACCAGGCCGCCACCGTCTTCGTCACGCATGCGCAGCAGCACTTCGACCGCAGGGCCGCGCGGAATGCGGCCCGCGACGGAAATAATCGGCTGCACGTGCAACTCAAATCGTTCCTCGCGGATAGCCGACTGCAATTTGCGCAGCCAATGAATTTCGCCGCGTTGCCGGGCCGCTGCTTCATCCCGTGCCGAATAAACGTGCACTCGCCCGCGACCTTCCTGTTTGGCCACGTAACAAGCCGAATCGGCCGCGCTCAGCATGTCTTCCAGGGTGACATTATTGCCGCTGATTTCGACTAAACCGATGCTGATGCCGATTTCAAAAATTCGATCCTGCCAGACAAAACGATAGTCGCGCACTGCCCGGCAAACGTCTTCCGCAATTTGTCGCGCTTTGTCCAGAGGACAACCCACCAGCAACATGCCGAATTCATCGCCCCCCTGGCGGGCCACCACATCGGAATCACGCACATGTTTGCGCAACAATCCGGCGATTTCCCGCAGCAAATTATCCCCGGCAGCATGCCCGCTGGTGTCGTTGACTACTTTGAAGCGATCAAGATCCATATAGCACAGCACGTGCTGGGCACCTTCCGACCGGGATGCCTCAATGGCAATGTTTACCTGTCGCTCGAATTCGCGCCGATTGATCAGGCCGGTTAATGCATCATGCGATGCCTGATAACTCATCTCGCGAGTCATTCCCCGCAACTCACCAACATCGCGCATGATCACAACGGCGCCCGTAATACTGCGGTCGGGCGCAATAATGGGCGCCGCTGCCGCATCGATGGATATTTCGCTGCTGCCACCGTTCTGCATCAGTAACGCCCGGCGACCCATGGCAACGCGATGTTTTTGCGCCAGACAGCGGCTAACCGGATCGCCCAGATCGCGGCGGTCGGTTTCATCAACCAGTTTCACGACTTTCGAAAATGCCTGCCCGATCGATTGCTGCCGAGACTGACCCGTCAGCTTCTCTGCCGCCTCATTCATGTAGTCAATGACGCCATCGACATCGGTGGTGATCACGCCTTCGCCCAGTGACTCCAGGGTAATTTGCGCCTGCTGGCGGCCGCGGCCGAGCGCCGACTCCACGCTTTTGCGATAGGTGATATCGCGCGCAACCGTCAGCACAACCGGACGACCCCGATAACGAATGCGCATGCCGGTGGCCTCGGCCCAGCGCGTGCGCTCCTCGCCGTCGATCAGTTGCAACTCGTAACGCACGCCTTTTTTCTTGCCATCTAACTGCTGGTTAATAACTTTGCGTGCCAGCTTGCGGTATGCGGGACGAACCAGATCCGTGACGTCGCGGCCGATGAGTTCTTCGGGCTTTACGCCCAGCAAATTGCCCGCCTCGGCGTTGGCAAACAGAATGGTGTCGCTGTGCACCAGCACAACCTCGGGCATAACGTTCGCCAGATCCTTGAACAACTCCTCGCGCTGACGCGCCTGCGCATCCCTGGCGTGCAGGGTTTCGAAAAGTTGATTGATACTTTCGCCCAGCCGATGTAAATCCTGATCATCGAAGGACTCTATGCGTCGTCCGAAACTGGAATTTTCCGCAACCTCGACAACTTCATTGAACAGCTTCCGAACGCCGCCTTGCTGCGCGCGCAAACGCGCGCGCGTCAGCCACCACGCCAGCGCAAACGCGATGGCCACCAACCCCGCAATCAGTGCCGGCAGGTACTCGATCACGCGGCAACCCCCGACCACCGGACAAGGTCAGGCCGGCGGCTATACGCGAGTCGCCTCGATGCGGAAATGATCGTTGACAAAAATAGTGGCATCCTGCTCTTCTGCGTGGTCTTATTGTTCTTGTTTTGGGCACGAAAATGCCTGCGTCTCAAACCGGTTAGAGCCGCTTTCTCCAGCGTCCGTAAAGAATACAGGAAGGCCCGGCCCCCCTTACGCGCCATTCACCATAATCCGGCTTGCGAAGCGCGCAGGTTGGTGTAATCTTCCGCACCGCTGAGCCTTAATAAGCGCACGAATTACTAGGATTGCAATGAATATCGAACAGACCCGCGGCTGGATGATCAATCACCAGATCCGACCCTGGAATGTCCTGGATGAGCAGGTACTGAGCACACTGGGCAAAGTAAAGCGTGAGGAATTTGTCCCGGAGCAATACCGCGATCTGGCGTTTGCCGATACTGAAATCCCGCTGCCACAAGGGCAACACATGCTTAAGCCCATACTTGAAGGCCGGTTGCTGCAGGCACTGGAGCTCGATGACGCGCATTCTGTGTTAGTCGTGGGCACCGGCAGCGGTTATCTCACCGCGTGTATAGCGGCCCTCAGCAAACACGTGACCGCCATCGACTGCCATGAGCAGCTCACCAATCACGCCCAGACAGCGCTGGCACTCGCCCGCATCAGCAACACCGATTTGTTGACCGCTGATTTCAATACCTATACCCCGGATCGACAGTTTGACCGCATTCTGCTGACCGGGTCGCTGCCGGAGCTGGATCCGCGACTCCCTGAATGGCTCGCCGACGATGGGCTGCTGATCCTGCCAATCGGCACTGCTCCGAACATGGAAATTGAAGCTATCAGGCGCTCAGGCGACCAATACAGCCGAACCCGGCTGTTTGAAACCGTGGTTGCACGACTGGAAAACCTCTCCGAGAAACCGGTTTTCACGTTTTAGGTGCCACCAGATACAAACTGATACAAATCCGATTGCCTGCGCGACCGTGAGTTTTAGTATTATTCGCGCATGAAATCATCAGCCCGCTCGTCTACCCCATCCGGTCAGAAAAATATGAAAGGATTCATTTGTCTTGTCGCTTTGTCCTCTGCGTTGCTGCTACCTGGCCTCGCGCAAAGTGAAAATCTGGCGGAAATTTATCAAAAAGCGCAACGCAACGATCCGGCCATACGTGAAGCGGAAGCGAACATGATGGCAGAGCAACAGTCTCGGCCACAAGCTCGCGCAAGCTTATTGCCACAAGTGACCCTTGATGCTAATTACACCAACAGTGTCTCCGACGGGATATTCACGCAACAATTAGGCGCTGATTTGCGAACCGTTGATCAGAAAACCGACGACGACATAAAAAGATGGTCGGTATCGCTTAATCAGGCGCTGTTCAACTCTGATGCATGGAGAATATATAAGCGCTCGAACCTGGAATCTGCACGGGCAGAAGCGGATTACCAGGTCGCCCAACAAGATCTGATCGTTCGGGTCGCCGAAGCCTATTTCAACGTGCTGGCAGCACAGGACTCACTCGCTTCTGAACAAGCCGCAAAAGAAGCCATAGGCCGACAACTTGAGCAGGCTAATCGACGTTTTGAAGTAGGGCTGATCGCGATTACCGACGTCAAAGAATCTCAGGCCGCATACGATGACGCGGTCGCGCTCGAAATAGCCGCGCGACGCTCACTGGCATCTGCTAAAGAGGCACTTCGTGAGATCACCGGCGAATACCCCAGCGTGCTGGCCACTCCGGGTGAAGAGTTTCCGCTGATTCCCCCTGATCCGCAGGTTGAACAAGATTGGGTGGACGTAGCGCTGCAGCAAAATGCGGCCCTGGAATCGTCAAAGATCAGCACCGATATATCGCGCGAAAACGTAAGAATTTCGCGCGCCGGGCACCTGCCAACGCTGGGGCTGACAGCACAGATCGGTAACTTTAATTCAGACGGCACAATCACCGACAATACGGGCGTACTTGGAACCGGCACGTCTGCTAACGACCAAGACCAGAAACAAGTGGGCATTAACTTTTCACTGCCGATATTTGAAGGCGGCGGCACATCTGCGGCCGTGCAGGAAAACGTCTATCGTCATCGCGCGGCGCGTGAAAACTACGAAAAAGTCGCCCGCAGTACGGAGCGCGAAGCGCGTGATGCCTATCTGGGTGTCATCGCCGAAATTTCCCGAGTAAGGGCCTTGGCCCGCTCGGTAGAATCCAACCAGACGGCGCTGGAAGCGACCGAAGCCGGTTATGATGTTGGCACGCGTACGACGGTTGACGTGCTGAACGCGCGCGAATCGCTATTTAAAGCTGAAACCCAGTACGCGCGCTCCAAATACGATTACCTTGTCAATGTGCTGAAACTTAAACAAGCCGCAGGCACGCTGAATGCAGCAGACGTGGCAGACATCAACAATTGGTTAGCCGCGCAGCCTGCGGCCGCAGCAGCGAATCGCTCATCCGGCGAGTAACGGCTCAAGCAATACCAGCAAGCGCGCCAACGCACCGCGACTCTCATTAATCAGCGCTTCGGCGCGTGTCCCTATCAGCGCTCGCTCCGCAGGGTTATCGAGTAATCGAATAACTTGAGCAGCGAGTTCCTCTGCGTCGTGCACTACCGGAGCTATATTGTTGTTATGAAACAATTCCGCGATATCGAGCGCGTTGTAGGTGTGCGGCCCGGTAACAAACGGCAGCTTTAGCGCGGCCGGTTCCAGCAGGTTGTGGCCACCGATGCGGGCAATGCTGCCGCCCACGAAAGCAACGTCCGCAGCGGCATAGAACACCATGAGCTCGCCCATGGTGTCGCCGAGTAATACCTCGGTAGCGGGAGTACAAACGTCACCCGTACTGCGTCGGACAAACTGCATATTGCGGTTGTGAATCAGGCTGGCTACACCGTCAAACCGCTCCGGATGACGCGGCACCAGCACCAGTAAGGCATTCGCAAATCGGCGTTGCACCAGGCTATGCGCCTGCAAGGCAATTTCCTCCTCGCCGGCGTGTGTGCTGGCGGCAATCCATACAGGCCGGCCCCCGGCGTATTCGGCGCGCAATGCCAAACCCTGCTGTTGCACTCCCGCCGGCACGTCAAAATCGAATTTGATATTCCCTGTGACATGCGTGCGCTCCGGCGCCACGCCCAGCGACAAGAACCGTTCGGCATCGGCCGGCGTTTGCGCTGCGATCACCACTCCGTGCGAGAGCGTTTCTTTAAAAAGACTGACCAGCGCACGGTAACGATTAATTGACTTGGGCGATAAGCGGGCACTGGCAAGTACCAACGGAACTTTGCGATCGCCGCATTGACGGAACAGGTTGGGCCACAACTCGGTTTCCAGAATGATCGCCAGTCGCGGTTGGAAATGCACAAAAAAACGTTTGACTGACCAACCCAGGTCGAGCGGCGCGTAACAGTGCAGAACCCGCTCACCGAATATGGCCCGCACCCTGTCTGACCCGGTGGGCGTGGCCGTTGTAACCAGAATCTCTTGCCCGGGATAGCGCTCCAGCAATGCCCTGATCAACGCGGCAGCGGCCTGCACTTCCCCCATTGAGACTGCGTGCACCCAGATCACATCGCTGGCGGTGGACTGTTTGTAAAAACCGAAACGCTCACCGATGCGTTGCCAGTAAGCCCGGTTTCGCAATCCCTTCAAGAAAAGATGTAAGAGCACTAAGGGCACCAGCAGATAGGTACCGACAATGTAAAGAATCCTCAGGATGTAATGCATCGGTTGCCGGACGGCGACCTCAGGCGGTGCCGGGATCCCGCGAACGGATACTGTTAACGATGGCGCTGGTGGAGCGGCCCTCATGGAAGCGCAGCACTTCGACACTGCCGCCATTGGCAAGGACAGCCTTTGCTCCGGCAATGGCATCGGCCTGGTAATCGCCGCCTTTGACGAGCACGTCGGGCAGTATCTCGCCGATCAGGTCAGCAGGCGTCTCTTCTGCGAAAGGCACCACCCAATCAACTGAGGCCAATCCGGCCAGAACCGCCATGCGATCCTCCAGAGTGTTGATCGGGCGCTCCGGCCCCTTGAGCCTGGCCACCGACTCGTCCGTGTTCACGGCCACCAAGAGTCGATCACCGCGTGCTTTCGCCTCTTGCAGATAAGCCACGTGGCCTTTGTGCAGAATGTCAAAACACCCGTTGGTCATCACCAGGCGTTCACCCCGCTGGCGTGCTTCGCGAGTGACGGCTAACGCCTGTTCGCGGGTTAATAATCCGCGACCGCCTTCGCCGTGCTCGTGCAGTGCAAGGTTTAACTCCAGTGGCGTTACCGACGCTGCCCCGATCTTGGCGACCACCAGGCTAGCCGCCAGGTTGGCAAGACCCGCCGCCGCTTCAACATCAAGCCCCGCGCCCATGCCGGCGGCCAGTGTCGCAATAACCGTATCCCCCGCGCCCGTTACATCGAACACCTGCCGTGCACGCGCCGGCAGAATCCTGTCACCGCTGCTGCTTACCACCAGCATGCCACGTTCACTTAGTGTCACCACCAGCGCGCTCAGGTCGAGCTGTTCGCACAACTCGCGGGCGCGACGGACGAGGTCCGCATCGTCGGTAGCAACACCCGCCACCGCTTCAAACTCGGCAAGATTCGGTGTCAGCAAAGTCGCACCCCGGTAACGTGCAAAATCGACACCCTTGGGATCTACGAGCACGGGGACACCTGCGGCATTGCATTGCCGAATCAGGGTGCCTACGGACGCCAGGCTGCCCTTGGCGTAATCCGATAACACACAGACCTGTGCAGCAGAAATATGCGTTGCTGCCTCTGCCACCAGCGCGTCGCTGGCATCTGCGGCAAGCTGCTCTTCGGTATCCAGACGAATGAGCTGCTGATTGCGACTCAACACGCGCAATTTAGTAATGGTCGGCTGGCTCGATTCGGTAAACGCTGCGCTGATACCGGCAGCTTCGAGCAACTCGCGCAGTTCAGCACCGTTGGCATCTTGGCCAACCACCCCGCTGCATACCGTGCGCACACCGAGACTGTTGAGGTTCACAGCCACGTTCGCAGCACCGCCCGCCCGCGACTCATGGCGTTGCACACGCACTACCGGAACCGGTGCCTCCGGAGAGATACGGGAGGTGGGGCCGAACCAGTACTGATCCAGCATCAAATCTCCGATCACCAGAACATTTAGCTGAGAAAAATCGGGTACGAACAGACTCATGCAACGCCCACCGTTTATGTCGCAGCGATGTTAGCACAGGCAGCAAACACGGCCGCAGCCCCGCGTCGGGACAATTGCCCACGGATATAAAAACGGGCCCCGCAGGGCCCGTTAGTTCGCGACTTAATAAATAAGCCCGGCTTTATGCAGCTCTGGGCGGAGCCGGCTCCTGTGTGCGTGCATAGATTTCCAGGCTCGAATGACTCGGACCGTAATCTTCGGTGGGTGCCGACAAGAACTGCGGATAGTTCTGCTTGGCGTATTCCAGCGCCTGCGGCGAAATAATATCCGTCGTCGGGCTGCTGCACATTGCGCCGTTATAAACCACATGACCGGCTTCGGTACCCATCAGCATCCAGGGCAACCAGGGAGTGATGCGCGCCCATGTGCCGGAGTATTGCACCGATGTCAGCTCCGGATTTTCAAGATCCTTGCGGCTGACGTTGTAACGCATCATTTCGGATACCTGCACCATCGGCCCGGATGATTCGCGCACAAACTTTTTGGGATCAAGCGAGTTGGGGTAATACAGATGCATGTCAGTCGACAGGCCGAGCAAATCCGGCCCAAACTGCTGCCACGGGAAAATCAGCGGCAGTTTGCGGGGCTTGGCCTTTTCGGGATCCGCGCTCTTGAAATCTTCTGGAGCCAGAATCAGCCACTCGCTGATGGTGTAATTGAAGGGATCATTGGCGACCTGCACCACCCTGCATTCTTCACCCGTCCAGGGATTCGTCCAGCTTTCAATAATCTCGCCGGTGCGCGGATTGGTGTAAAAAATCACTTCGCGGTTAAGCCGACGAATGGTGCCGTCTTCCTGCGGCACGAGACGGGTGGCGAGAAAGGCTTCGAAGCCACACAGCTCTTTCACTGCCTCGCCCGGCTTAACGCCCAGTACGATACCGCGGGTGTCGGTAATCTTTTGGTTCTCCGGGTTCAGGTCGCCCTGCATGCGCGACCACGCATCACGGTTCCAGATCGGGTTCATAAAATCGATCTTGGTTTCAAATTTGATTGTCATGGTTATTCCTTGAAAGCCTCTTTTGCCAGATCGGGGTCAGCCACGCTGCGCGCTAAGCTTCTGCCGGGCTGCACATACTAGCGGAATAACAACAGCATCGCATCCGCCAGCAAGGCAGACAATTCATCAGGCGGAATGATCAGGGCAGGCGCAGATTTTCGCCGCAGTGCGGACAATATTTGGCGTGCTGACGAGCCATGAGATGGCTGGCCAGCAATCGTTCGAACACTTCGGGCGGCAAATTCAATCTGGCCTGCAAGTCGGACAGATCCGCCTGCTCACCGGCGTCCAGAATACCGTCCCGAAAGGCATCGTTGACCTTCATGTTCATGTATTCACGCCGCGATTGCAGCTCTTCAGTGAACTTTGCCGCAAGGATACCGGCCGGCAGCGCCATCGTGCAGACGCCAAGCAACATGATAACCATCGCCACCAGCTTGCCGAGGAATGTGACCGGTACGATATCGCCGTAGCCTACTGTGGTGAGGGTAACCACCGACCACCAGATAGCCTGGGCGACGCTGTCGAACTGGCCCGGCTGAACGGTGTTTTCCAGCGAAAACATCAGGCAAGCGGAAATAATGATCAATACCATCAAAGTCAGGATCGCACCTGCAATGGCCCCGATCTCGCGTCCCAGCACTGTCAGGAACATGCTTAAGCCATCGAAATAGTGCGATAACTTAATTAGACGCAACAAGCGGAACAGCCGCAGGTACCGCAGATCAATAGCGAAGAACAGCGACAGGTAAAACGGTGCAATAGCGAGCAAATCGATTAATGCCATTGGCTTGGTCGCGTACCGGAGTCGCGCTTTCAAGCCTGATAAATTTTTCAGTTTGGGGTATTCCGGAGCTATCCACAGCCGGGCGAAATACTCGACCGTAAAGACGACGACGGAAAACACCTCAAAAACACCAAAATACGGCGCAAACCGCTCATAAATGTACGTATTGGATTCCAGAATTACCGCCAGCACATTGAGCACGATCAGGCAGACGACAAGGCCGGTAATCAGTCGACTGGCGGCATCACCGTCAGCATTGCCATTGAGCAACGCATAAGCCCGGCGGCGCGTTGGGCTGCAGCCTACACCACCTAACCCGGCTGACTCACCGACCGTCATGTCACTTCTGCTCTTCAACAATGCTGATTTCCACGCGCCGATTCTTGGCCCGGTTTTCCGGGGTATCGTTGGGTGCGATAGGCTTAGTGGAGCCGTTACCCACAGCCGCGAACCGCGACTCATCCAAGCCCGTCTGCTTGACGATCTGGTGAATGACCGCCACAGCACGATCGGCAGACAACTCCCAGTTTGACTCAAACTCGCTGGAGGAAATTGGCCGATCATCGGTATGCCCCGTCACCATGATGGTTCCGGTCGTTGCGCGCATGACCGGCGCTAAACGATCAATAATCTCCGAAATCTGTGCCGACACGATGTCGCTGCCCGGTGGAAACGCCACCTCTTCGGGAAGACGAATCAGAACGGTATTGCCCATGGTTTCCACTGCAACCTTGCCGTCAGCGATATCGTCCTTCATGACCAGCTTGACCTTTCTGGCCGTGGCCGAGGCAGACTCAGAAGTCTGTATCCGTGAGCGCGAGCGCGAACTTCTCGATGGCGCCTGAAACTGACTGAAAGGTGAATTAATAGAACTGGGTGATGACAGCGAGGCCGAGGGCGTAGACGGGGTTTGCAATTGCACTTTTTGTCCGCCAAAACCCTTCGACATCGATTCAACCATTAAACGGTACTTGCTCTCGTCAATCTGGGAGAACGAAAACAACAGCACGAAGAAGCACATCATCAGCGCCATGAGATCGGCAAAGGTCGCCATCCATGCCGGCGCACCTGAACTTTGTGCCTTGGCCTTGGGCATATCCTTTACCCTGCCTCGGGCTGCGCCTCAGCATTGAGCGCAACGTCGTGGTCATCGGCCAGATAGCTCTTCATCACGTCTTCAATGATGCGCGGCGAATCACCATCCAGAATGCCCCCGACGCCGGCTATAAGCAGGCCCTTAATCTTCATGACCTCGGCGGTGCGCAGGCCGATCTTGTCGGCAATCGGTATGGCTATTAAATTTGCGATAATGGCGCCGTAAAGTGTCGTGAGCAACGCAACTGCCATGGACGGACCGATCGAACTCGGGTCGCTCATGTTGCTCAACATCTGCACCAGACCCACCAGGGTGCCGACCATGCCAAAAGCCGGGGCAGCATCGCCTATACCTTTGAAAATGCTCTGCGAAAGCTCCTGGCGCTCGACCGCGAAATCCATTTCGTTCTGCAGCAGCTTTTTAACCAGCTCAGGATCGTAACCGTCGACCCCCAGCTGCACGCCGCGTTTGAGGAACGGATTGTCGATCTCTTCCTCCTCCAGAACCAGCAGGCCACCTTTACGCGCCTTGTCGGCCAAATCCATGATGCGCTCGATAAGCGCACGCGGTTCGTTATTGGTGTTCAAAAAGGACAGCTTGACGCCGACTTTGAGTGCGTAAACGCAATCGCGTAGCGTGAATTTCATCAGCGTCGCGGCAGCAGTACCGCCGACCACGATCAGGATACTGGGAATGTTGACAAAGATGCCGATTGAAGAACCGACGATCATCGCCGCGATGATAATCAGGATGCCGGCCAGCAGGCCTATCAGTGTTGCCAAATCCATTATGTGTTCCGCGTTCCCTTGGCTCCAAAAACGAGCCCTGCAAATTACCGGTCAAGAGAACCGATGCGCGCACCGCTCTTTAGACCTCAGACTCCGGCCGCCCTGCCGGATGCTGATTCGTGTTTGCTTAATCTACCGTCAGGGGGAATTCGCAACTGAGAACTGATTCACAAGTTGACATAAGGATTGCGGCCGAATCGCAATTGAAATGCAATTTATGAGCCGCCGGCACGCTGCTCACGGCCCCACAGGCCGGTATCGGCATTGAAATTGAGATAGCGCAGATTGGTGATTATGAAAACCGCGTAATCTTCAGCCTGCAAAGACTCGATAGTCTCGCCGGGAAGCAGCTGAATGCTGCGCCAGCCAATAACGGGGCCGTAGGCCAAAATGCGCTGGTTGGTTGCCACCACAATGGCGGCTTCGGACTCGGCGTGACGCAGATACTGCTCGCCACCCTGCAACTCTTGCTGGTCCAGACGGTTGAGGCGCGTATTCGACGCCAGTAAACGCTCGGGTTCAACGATCAGCTTAACCTGTCGCAGTACCTTTTCCGCGCCCGCTTTATGGCCTGGGCCCGGGCCGGAAGTGAAGCCCGGTATCGTCACCAGTAATGCCGCCGCCAGCATGAGCGGTTTCAGCGCGAAAGCTGCAATGCGTGCCATCGGTAGTGCCATCCTTCAGACATTCGAATCGGATACCCAAACTGTGTAGTTATTTGTCAGAATATCGCCGCAAGCGGCATATATGCGACCCGGTTCGCCGACGCCGGGATCACACATTGCTATCGTGCAAGTTGTTTTGCGCGGAGCACGTGTTATGTCCTCGATAACCAGCAGCTTTCCGGTTGCACTCGCCGGTATACGTCACAACCTGAATGGCCTTAGCGAAGTCAGCCAGCAGGTGGCGCATGCCAGTGTAGACGGTGCCGAAGCTGTTGACCACGCCGTATCGGCTGTACAAGCCCTTGAATACAGCAACGGCGTGGATGCCTCTGCGGCAGCACTCAAACGTGCCAACGAAGCATTGGGGTCCGTTTTCGACGCTTTGGTATAACCACACTGAGCGTAACCAAACCGGCGTATCACCAAAGCAGTCGGCCCAAACCGCGACCATCTCCTAGGAGATGGTCGTGATCATCTGATCAATTTCGTCGCGATGGCTATTAACAATCTGGCTGAATGACTTGCCGGAAAAATTCACATGGCCCAGCAGTTCTTCGGCGGCCAGCATATCGCCACCCGACTCCTGTTCGGCATAGTATTTCGATGCCGATACGACCAGTGACAGACGATCCAGGTTGCCAGTCTGACCGTCAGACACGGCATCCTGACTCTCGGTGGCATAGGTAACGTCCTCGGGCAAGCCCCAGCTGTCAAGAATCGCCTTGGTTATAGTCGGGTGCCAGTCGCTTACGATGGAGCCCCATGCAGGGTCATTGATCAGACCGGTATCGTCACGATGCGCGACGGTCAGCAGGTACAGGCGACCAAGCTGGTGGAACAATCCGGCCAGCATGGCCTTGTCAGGCTGCATGGCCTCCAGCTGTTTAGAGACGGTGTAAGCCGTAGCCGCGACTTTGTTGCTGGACATCCAGATTTTTTGTAACTCCGGATGCAAAGGCTTCAGCCAGTCCTGCTGCTGCATCTGCTGCATGGCAAAGTTGGTGGCTGTGGCGCGCACGATGTTCAAACCGAGCATGGTCACCGCAGTGCGCAACTCGCCGACCGGATCGGTGGTCTGGCGAAACGCAGCCGAGTTGGCCAGCTGCATCAAGCGCGCAGCCAGCGCCGGCTCAGAATTGATTATTCGGGAGACTTCTTTAAGCGACCCGTTTTCATCGCCCAGAGCCTTCTGCAGCTTGATCACCACTTCAGGAAAACCGGGTAATTCCAGATCGTCATCGGCGCTCAGATCAGCAGCCACTTTCTGCACAAAAGCAAATGCCTTCGCACTCGAATTCTGACCTGCAGCGATTACGTCGCCTTCTTTTTCCAATACAGCATCCACGTCCATGTATCCGTTCCTTATCAATAAAATAGCCCCGATCTCCTGCACAAATCGGGGGTTATGCCCATTGAGGTCAATACTAGTGGCGCTATCGACAGGATTTAGAGAACGGGTTCACAATATGACAAACTGCCTGTCGCAGGGCAGCAAGCGAATGCAAATTTGCGGGAGCTATCCAAATCGTCAATAAATGCCTAAAAAATTTAGAAAAACTATTGCACCACAGCAGCCTCACCGGTATATTTTGAACCCATAAAGCAAGGAGTTTTTATACGAAAGCTGCTTAACTAAATAATAAATATAAAAAAGCAAGTGACTGCAGATTCGTGCTCTATATGGGCTTTTTAGACCATATAGATAAATAGACGGCGTTGACCACGGGGGAATACCGCAATGCCACTGCACGACCAAGGATGGCCGCTGGACGGGTTGTTTTATTTTCCGCTGCCTGTTGCTGATAAGCAGCAACCGCCTCCCCCTCCCCCACATAAACACATTCACACGAATCCTGCCCTAAGCACCGATATTACCGCTGCTACTGCTGGGATTCGCTCATGAGCGGACAAGGCGAACCTTTAGTACTGCCAGTGAGCGCGAACCCCGCCGATGATATGTCGGCAACCAAACGCAATCTGGTTTACTTCCCCACCGGCCACAGCCGGAAAATGGTCATGGTGCGCCGGCTGGTTGAACAGGTCGCCGGCTTTAACGCCAACGTATTGATAACGGGCGAGTCGGGGACCGGCAAGGAATGGACAGCACGCGCCATTCATGAATTATCACCGCGAAAAGATATGCCGTTTGTCCCCGTTAACTGCGGCGCAATTCCTGCCGAGCTCATGGAGAGCGAACTTTTCGGACACGAAAAAGGCGCTTTTACCGGCGCGGTATCAGCCCGCATCGGTCGCTTCGAAGCCGCTGACGGCGGCACCTTGTTTCTTGATGAAATCGGCGACATGAGCCTGGCCATGCAGGTCAAGTTGCTGCGTGTGCTGCAGGAACGTGTTTTTGAACGCGTTGGAAGCAATCAGAGTCATCCCGTTGATGTGCGCATAATCGCGGCAACGCATCGCAATCTGGAAGAAGCGATTGCAGAAAAAAAATTCCGCGAAGATCTGTTCTATCGCCTTAACGTCTTTCCCATTGAACTGCCGCCGTTGCGGGAGCGCCTCGAGGATTTGCAGGAGCTGGCCGAAAGCAGCCTGAAACGATGTGCCGCGAACGGCCTGGAACCGGTTCAGCTAACCGACAATGCACTGCGCGCACTCAGCATGCACGAATGGCCGGGTAACGTGCGGGAACTTTCCAACCTGATGGAAAGGCTGTGCATTTTGTATCCGGGCGGCAAAGTCGATCACCGATTGCTGCCACAACGCTACAGCGGAAACTATGAAGCAACGCCGGCCCATGCCGGAAACTCAGACAATGTGATGGCCGGGGCGATGGCACCCCGCGACGTTATCGCCGCCTGCAACGGCATGTCCCTAAAAGAGTATCTGGAAAGCATTGAGATCGCACTGATAGATGCGGCACTTGCTGAAGCCGGTGGCATCGTCGCGCACGCGGCCGAGCGGCTGCAAATTCGCCGCACTACCTTGTCCGAGAAAATGAAGCGCTTCGGTATAGCGCTGGACTGCAGCTGAATCAGGCCACCGCTCTGGCATCATACGCCGTATGGCAGTCACGGCCCTTGCGCTTGGAGTCGTACAGCGCAGAGTCCGCAGCCCGAATCAGGCCGGCAGCACTTTTAAAGTTGTTTTCTGTGTCCTGAGTAGCCGTACCCAACGATAGCGTGATATCGATTTTCTCACCTGCGTCAGTTTCGATGCTGAGAGCACGGGCGTCGTTCACGATTCGGCCGGCCACCAGAGCTGTGCGGTCCATATTTGTACCTGGTAAAATGATCACGAATTCATCACCACCGTAGCGGGCAACTATATCCGTGCCGCGGACCGTGTCTTTAAGCAATGTCGCCACGCGCTGCAGCACTTTGTCACCGGCCAGATGGCCGTAGGTATCGTTGGTTTCCTTAAACAAATCGATATCGACGAAAATCATGCTGAGTGTAGATCCGTGCTTGGCAGCGAACTCAAATTCCTCGTTCAGCGCGTCTTCAAAATGGCGGCGGTTATAGGCACCGGTCAGCTGATCCACGCGGTTTGCCTTTTTCAGAGCCTTGTTTTCGCTCTGTAATGACTCAGCGCGCTCAACCAGCTCGGCCGCCTGCGAAAACACATTCAGGTTCCGGATCAGAAGGGTTTCGTGGGCCGTTTCCATCAGGGACTGAATTTCCTCTTCCTCCATAAGATCCATCTCGAAGACCGACTCTGCTTCGGGAATCTGTTCCATCAGCATGTCGTACAACTCTGACAGACGCGCGGGCTGTATATTAAGTTGCTCAGCGGCGTGCCGAGCCACGGCGGTCATGCTGCTGGCCCCCGATGCGTTTGCACAACTGTCCGCCAGTAAGCCGGACAAAGCGGTTATCTTGACCAGGTCGCGAATTTTCTCGTCAACGTTCGCAGCGCTGCAATCATGACTGTTGGCAACAACTTCGACCAGAACTTCAGGCATGTGCCAGTCCCTCATCAACCATGCACCCACTTCGCAATGGTTGGCCTCAATCACGTTGGTCTCGTGCTGTGCCAGTCGGTTGTGATCCATTGAAAACGGCGAAATGTCCGCATAGACCTGCGGCGCAACGCGATCAATGGCCAGCATACCGATGTCTTGCAGCAAGGAAACCAGGAACACCTCTTCGGCACCGACCAGTTCGACTTCGCTCGCAAGAATTCGAGCCCAGGAACCGGCCAGAATCGAACGTTTCCAGAATTCGTTAAAGTCGAAACCCTTGACCGGGTCTTGGCGTAATTTGTTGACCAGCGTGAAGCTCAAGGCGAGGGTTAGCGTGGCATTCAACCCCAGAGTGATCAGTGCCTGACGCAGGTTTGTGCTCTCGCGACGCCGCGCGTACAACGCGGAGTTTGCGATACGCATCACTTTCGCAGCAATAGCGGGATCTGCGCTCACCGCATCCGCGACCATGCCCATGTCTATTTCCGGACGCTGCGCGACATCAATAATGCGCATTGCGGCCTTCGGTAAGGTCGGCAGGTTCTTACACTTCTTCAGTTGATCGAGAAGATCACCGGACAATTCTTTCATTTCCACGCCTCGTAAATACGTTCCTACCCGGCGGCTTAGCCCCCAAAGACCCCGGACCGGCAATGGCGCCTTGCAGCACCATTGAACGTAACGTATCGAGTTGCGGAAATTCAGACCCTGCTGCAAGTCACATTTTCGGCGGCAAAGACCAAAAAATGTGACTCGGATCGCTAAAACCTCAGCTGGCCAGCGCTGTCCTTGCCTGGCGAGGCTCCGGCGCGCCGGATGCACCGGATCCGTCCCGGTGACCGTACATGGTTTGGATCAGGCGGGCCTCGCCCTGACTGACACCGCAGGTGTCCATTAACTCGGTCAGACTGGCACCGCGTCGGCTCAGCGCAATCGCCTGCTTAAAGCCGGCCTGCCCGGTTGCTGCATCCAACGTACCTTGCCGAACGGTAAGCTGATTAATCTGCTCACAGGCGGCGTTCATACGCATATCGCTTTCGGCGAAGATATTGGCCGCTGACTTCATCGCCTGTTCAAGGCTCGTTAATGATGCCTCGAAATTGCGTAACCGCCGGCGTGCTCGCTGAGCCGCCGCCAATGCAAGTACAGCAATGAACAACCCGGCACCCGCTGCGGCGCAAAGCCCATATATAAAGAGCTCCAAATTTTCGTTAACCATTGCTAAAAGTCCTCGCTATCAGTTATTCCCCACTCCTCCCCAAGTCGGGCACGCAAACGCACCACCGCCTGGGAATGTATCTGGGACACTCTGGATTCACTAACGCCCAACACTGCACCCACTTCCTTCAGGTTGAGTTCTTCAACGTAGTAAAGCGACATCACCATCGCTTCACGCTCCGGTAGCTCTTTGATGGCCTGTGCCACCGAGGCGAGAAATTCCGACTTCTGCAATTTGTCGGTCGGGTTTTCCAGCTTGCCGGCAGACGTTTCGGGGTCGAATTCAGTGTCATCCATCATTTGATTCAAACTAAAAAACCGTGCGGTAGAAGCGTCCGCCAATATCTCGTGGTACTCATCCAGCCCGACACCCATCTCCTCCGCAACTTCGGCAGGGCTGGCCTCGAAACCATTGCGATTTTCAACTGCCTGAGTTGCGGCGATAAGGTCGCGCTGCTTTTTGTAAACAGAACGCGGCACCCAGTCAGAACTGCGCACCTCGTCAAGCATCGCACCGCGTAAACGAATTCGGGCATACGTTTCAAAGCTCGCGCCTTTTGCCGGCGAATAGTTGCGCGCTGCCTCGAGCAACGCAATGAGTCCCACCTGAATAAGGTCGTCCAGTTCCGTGCCGCTTGGCAATCTGGCCAGCAAATGCAATGCCACTTTCTTGACCAGCGGGGCGTACTGCTCGACCAGATCATCGGCCGATAATTTTCCCGAAATTTCATACTCGCCCGCCAGAGTCATCGCCAACAGCTCGTTAACCTGCTTTCATGACTGCCGGTTTCAGCCCCACCAGTCGCTCAAGAAAAAATTCGATGTTGCCGCGTGCCTGAGCCGGGACTTCCCAGCTATCAGCCCGCTCCGCTAGCTTACGCATAGACAGCGCCGCCATACTGGCTGGATACGCTGTCATAAACGGCGTCTGCATTTGCACAGCGCGGCCGACGCGCTCATCGTAGGGAATGCTGCCGGTATGATGCAACGAAACGTTTAAAAACCGATCCGTAACCCGCGACAGCTTGTTGTACAGGGCCACACCGTCACCCGAACCGCGCGTCATATTGGTTACAATGCGGAAACGCTGCACGTCACGTTCGCAGCTCAGCACCTTCACAACCGCGTATGCGTCCGTAATCGACGTGGGTTCGTCACGCACGACCACAAGTACTTCATGCGCCGCTTCCGAAAATCTCAGCACGTCAGCGGCAATGCCAGGCGCGGTATCAATCAACAAAACATCCAGGTCGTCATGTATATCGCTAAAGCTGTGCACAATGCCCGCCAGCGCAGCCGCATCCAGTTCCGCCATCTCCGTCAGGCCGGAAGCACCGGGAACGACACGCACGCCATGCGGGCCATTCAAAATAATGTCTTCCAGAGCGCAGTCGCCGCGCACAACATCAGCAAGTGTCGCGCGTGGCTGCAAACCGTACAAAACATCAATGTTGGCCAGTCCCAGATCAGCATCCAGCACCATAACCCGTCGCCCCATGGCTGCCAGTGCCACCGCGAGATTGGCACAAACATTGGTTTTGCCCACCCCGCCCTTGCCTCCGCTGACTGCGATGACTTTCACCGGGCGTTTGGCGGCCAGGCTGCGCAACCCCTGCGCCTGATCGGCACGTTGCTTTCCAACATCAAGCATTCACGGCCACCTTTGCAAAACGTTGTGCCATCTCGTCCTTGCCGATGCGGGCCGCATGGTCGCGCATGCAATCCATAGCCTGCTTTACCAGCCACCCCACACTCTGCACCGCCAGATGCAGGTCTTCCGGCACTCGCTGGCCGTCGCAAATGTATGCCAACGGCAAGTCAGCACGAATCAGCGCGGACAGTGCACCCCCGAGCGAAGTGGCTTCGTCCACCTTGGTCAGGATGGCTGCTTCCGGCTTAGCAGCGGCAAATACGTCAATAATTTCCTGATTTGTTTCCGTTTGTGCATTGGCAGGCAATGCCAACAGCAGGGAGATATCGGCGGCCGCTCTGCGCAGACTCAGCAATTGATCTGCCATGCGTTCATCACGCTGGCCCATCCCCGCGGTATCAATCAATACCAACCTTTTGTTCTCGAGGCCGGCGAGCGTATCGTCGAGTTTGGCTGCGTCGGGCACGCTGTATACCGGCACATTGATAATCCGTGCGAAGGTTTCCAGCTGCTCGCGCGCGCCAATGCGATAATTGTCGGCACTGACCAACGCAATATCCTTGATGCCGTTGCGCAATGCATACCGTGCTGCCAGCTTCGCAATGGTGGTGGTCTTGCCAACACCGGTTGGCCCGGCCACGGCAAACATGCCACCGTGCATTACCAGGTCAGAAGGCGTGACCGGAATACTTTCTTTCAGCCATTTCAGCGGCCCTGACCAACTGTTTTCCAGTTTGCTGACGTCGCCCGCACGGGCCATCACCTGCTCCACGACATCAGGCGTCAAACCCAGGCGACTGAGATTGCGCATGATGTTCGCGGCTACCGGGTTCCGGCTGCGCATGTCGTCCCAGATGAGACGTGACAATCTCGCCTCCAGCATGCAGCGCACCGAATCGTCTTCGGGCGTAAACACGGCATGCGCCTCGGGCGGCAGATTGCTGGCCGTGCCGCGGCGATTGCCGGCACCGACCGTTCCGGCCGCCGCCGCTTCATAGCTGCTGATGGGACGCTCCATGTCCTCCATGTCCATGCGCAGCCGCTCGCTGCTGGCACCTTCAGAGCGCCTGCTGACTGTCGTCGGCGGATACAAATCGGAACGCGGTTGTTCGGGCTTTATATAAAGTGCCGGATCAAAGTCGATAGCGGCCGTTACCTCTATGCCATCGGCGGTTCTGGCGGATTCAAGAATAACCGCGTCTTCGCCCAATTCCGCACGAATCAGGTTCATGGCATGACGCATATCCTGAGCTTCAAATCGTCTGATGTTCATAACTGCTTCCTCAATACGCCCGACACCGGATAATCATCAGGCGCCGACTGCGGCAACCAGCTTCACCCGCTTACTGTCGGGCACTTCGTTGTAAGCAAGGACTTTCAAATTCGGCACTGCAAACCTCAAGAAACGGGACAGCCACGGACGCAGGGCCGGCGACACCAGCAGTACCGCAGGCTCGCCTGCGATCTCCTGCTTCTGCGCAGTTTCTGCCAGTCGCCTCTGCACCTGCTCCGCCAGCCCCGGTTCAATGCCTGCATCATCGCCACCGGTCACGGCTTCTTTAAGAATCTGCTCAAGCTGAGGATCCAGCGTGATCACTGGCAGCTCGCCGGCATCGGGACTGGCGCGCTGCACCAGGGTGCGGCCCAGCGCGACCCGCACAGCGGCGACCAATGCATCCGGATCCTGCGTGCTGCGACCGTGCTCGGCGAGTGCCTGGCAGATCGCTCGCATATTGCTGACCGGCACCTGATCGCGCAGCAAATCCTGCATCACCCGGACAATGACACTCAGCGGCAAAGTCTTGGGCACCAGTTCTTCTACCAGTTTAGGTGAATGCTGTCCGAGACGATCCAGCATCTCTTGCGCTTCCTGATGGCCAAACAGCTCCTGCGCATTGTCTTGCAGCACTTTGCTCAGGTGTGTGGCGACAACCGTAGAAACGTCGACCACGGTATAGCCCATGGACTGGGCTGTATCGTGCTGCAGCGGATCAATCCAGACCGCATCAAGCCCGAACGCCGGTTCTTTTGTCGGCAACCCTTCAACCCGCTGATCAATGTGTCCCGGATTGATGGCCAATTCACGATCCAGCACGACTTCACCGGTAGCCAGTGCAGAACCGTTTAAACTGATGCGATAGCCGTTGGCACTCAGATCAAGGTCGTCACGAATACGCACGGGAGGCACCAGAAAGCCGAGTTCCGCCGACAGGCGTTTGCGCACACCCTTGATACGCCGCATTAACTCGCCGTTTTGTTCCTGATCAACCAGAGGGATCAGCCGATAGCCGACGTCGAGCGCAATAACGTCTGCTTCACCCACGTCGTCCCAACTCAACTCACGAGGCTTGGCAGCAGCAGACGGATCCGGTAATTCATCCTGCTGCTCCTGTGCGTCATCATCTGGCACCTCACGCGATGCAAACCAGGCGACTGTGGCGCACACCGCGGCCATCAGCAAAAAGGCCATGTTCGGCATACCGGGGATCAACCCCAGCACCGCGAGAATTCCCGCTGCAACCCTCAATACTCGTTTGTCGCCAAGCAATTGTGACGCAAGCTGCGCGCCCATATCTTCCGACTTCGACATACGGGTTACGATCACGGCCACGGAGGTCGCCAGCAACAATGACGGAATCTGTGCAACCAGTCCGTCACCGATGGTCAGTAACGCGTAAGTTTCAGCGGCCGTCGAAAAATCCAGATCGTGCTGGGCCACGCCGATAACAATTCCACCCAGCAGGTTAATAAAGAGGATCAGAATGCCTGCGACAGCATCGCCTTTAACGAATTTGCTGGCGCCGTCCATGGAACCGTAGAAATCCGCCTCGGTGCGGATTTCATTGCGTCTTTCAATGGCCTCGGCCTGGCTGATAATGCCCGCGTTCAGGTCGGCGTCAATCGCCATTTGCTTGCCGGGCATGGCATCCAACGTAAAGCGGGCGCTCACTTCAGACACGCGGCCCGCACCCTTGGTCACCACCACGAAGTTGATAATCACCAGAATCGCGAATACCACCAGACCCACTGCGTAGTTGCCACCGATGACAAATTCACCGAATGCCTCGATCACCTTTCCGGCCGCATCGGTTCCGGTATGACCTTCCAGCAGCACGATTCGGGTGGACGCCACGTTCAGGGCCAATCGCAACAAGGTGGCGATCAACAGGATGGTGGGGAACGCCGCAAGATCCAGCGGCCTCAGCACGTAGATGACGGCAAGAATGACAACCAGCGATATACATATGTTAAAGGTAAACAATGCGTCCAGCATGATGGCTGGCAGCGGCAGCACAATCATGGACAACATGGCCAGCAGTCCGACGGGGAGTGCGATGCCCGAACGCGCGAATGCCGAAACCCTGGTTGCGATCGCGTTCACTTAGCTATTCCATCTCGTCATCGTCGAGCTGCCGCCCCGCAAAGCGCCCGTTAAGGTCCGTCGGGAAATCATCGGATACCTTCACCTGGGGCCTGTCGGGATAGCCGGCAACACCGTTGTTATAGGCTTTGAGCCGCAATACATAGGTCAGCACCTGCGCAACAGCAACGTAAAGCTTCTCGGGGATGGCCTGGCCTACTTCCGTGGTCCAGAAAATGGCCCGCGCCAGCGGCGGCGCTTCAAAAATTGTCACTTTATGCAACTCGCCAATTTCGCGAATCTTTGCCGCCATATGATCCACACCCTTTGCCACAACGACGGGGGCATTCATGTTCCCCTCGTCGTACCGAATAGCCACCGAAAAGTGGGTCGGGTTGGTGATAATGACGTCGGCATCGGGAACATCGCGCAACATGCGGCGATTGGCCACTTCTTGCTGCAAGGCGCGAATTTTATTGCGAACCTCAGGGCGACCTTCAGTCTCTTTCAGCTCGTCCTGCACTTCCTTGCGGGTCATCCGCAGTTCCTTGGCATGATTCCAGAGCTGGAACGGCACATCAAAGGCCGCGATTACCAGTAATGACAGACACCCGGCCAGGAATACGGTCATCATCAAGGTGCTGGATTCGGCAACAGCCTGACTAAACGGCACAATGCTGAGCTCGAGGATATCGCCAGCAGCCGTATAAAGAACCGCGAATGCGGCCAGTCCGACTAGGCCCGCTTTGCCGATAGCCTTGGCAACTTCGACGAGCCCTTTTAGCCCGAATACCCTCTTTAACCCTTTGATAGGGTCAAGCTTGCTCAGCTTAGGCTGCAAGGACTGCGCGCTAAAAGCCCAACCTCCGATGGCAATACCGCCGGCAATCGCCGCAACCATTAGCGTGACCAGCATCGGCGCCAATGCAATCAAAGCACTCCACACAGATTCGGACAGCGCGGCGACCATAGCCGCCGGCCTTTCGATCTGCGCCGGGCTCAGCGTCAGGCTGTTGCGCATTAGGGCAATCATGGCCCCGGCAACCGACGGCCCGGAAATAAATGTGACCACAGCCCCACCAATCATCACGGCCGCCATATTCAACTCACGGGACCGGGCAACCTGACCCTTACGACGCGCCTCTTCTTTGCGCTTCGGTGTTGCTTGTTCGGTGCGTTCCTGAAACTGCTGTTCGGCCATGACCTAGTTCGCACCCAACAGCTTGCCCAACATGTCGAATGCCTGATTGGTTTGCCCTTCCCAAAACAGCCCCTGGTTTGCAATGCTAAGTACCAGCACGACAAACCCCATCAAAATGGCAACCGGGAAACCAACCGCGAATAAATTCAGCGTCGGTGCAGCACGGCTGATCACGCCAAACGATATGTTCACCATAAGAATGGCGATAACAGACGGCAATGCCAGTTGTATGGCACCCGCAAACATGACGGAACCAAAACCCGCGATAGCCGCAATGCCGGGAATCCCAAAATTAGATGCCCCGATAGGCATGTAGCTGTAGCTGGAGCCCAGTACTTCGATGAGCATCAGGTGTGCATTGGTTGCCAGCAACAACAAGGTCGCAATAACGACATAAAAACGACCCAGCAGCGGCACACCGCCGCTGTTCGGATCAACCACCGTAGCGAACGCCAGACCCATGCCCATGGACACCACTTGCCCAGCAATCAGCGCCGCGTCAACTGCCAGCCGCAGTACGAAACCCATGGCCATGCCAATACCGATCTCTCGCACTACGGTGAATATACCCACCACACTCAGCGGCGAGTACTGCGGCAATTCGCCTAACAGCGGGATCATGGCGATGGCCAGCGCAACTCCAATCAGAACCCGAATACGCACCGGCACCATCACCGAGCCGAGGACCGGCGCAATCAATGCCACGCCCGTCACGCGGAGCATGCCCCACATAACGGTCATGATCAGATCGGCGAGTTCCGGTAGCGTTGCCATACCTGCTTGCTTAGCCCACCATCCCAGGTATCGCGGCAAACAACGCCTGTGTGTACTTGGTAATGAGCTGCAACATCCAGGGCCCGGCTACCACCAGCGTGATCACCAATACCAGCAACTTCGGAATAAAACTCAACGTCATTTCGTTGATCTGCGTGGCGGCTTGCAGCACACCAATAAATACGCCGGTAGCCAGCGCACTCAGCAATAACGGCGCCGCGAGCAAGGTAGCCACCGTGAGTGATTCACGCGCAACAGTAAGAACGGTTTCAGGTGTCATCGCTTTAGCTCCCGAGATACAGCAAATAAATCCGACAAACGGATTCAAAGAATTGAA
The DNA here is from genome assembly GCA_030426355.1 of Gammaproteobacteria bacterium. Lineage (GTDB taxonomy): Bacteria > Pseudomonadota > Gammaproteobacteria > Steroidobacterales. The sequence continues at coordinate 47,192 of JAUHYQ010000002.1, read as the reverse complement.
AAACTGGAGGCGAGCGTACCCATTAGCAGGGTCCAGCCATCGACCAGCACAAACAACATGATCTTGAATGGCAGCGATATCAGCATGGGCGACAACATCATCATGCCCATGGACATCAGCACGCTCGATACCACGAGATCAATAATCAAAAACGGTATAAAAGTCAGAAAGCCAATCTGGAAAGCGGTCTTCAGCTCACTGGTCAAGAAACTCGGCATCAGCACGGTCAGCGGTATGTCATCCGCGGATTCAAAGCCCTCATAACCGGCGAGCCCGGAAAACATCGCGATATCCGGCTCGCGGGTCTGTCCGAGCATGAACTCACGCATGGGCTTTTGTGCGTTCATGGCAGCCTGATCGATCTCCATGACTCCTTCCATGTACGGACCGACTGCATCGTCATACACCTGCGTCAGCACCGGGCTCATGATGAAAAGGCTCAGAAACAGAGCCAGACCCACCAGCACATTATTGGGCGGTGTCTGGGGCATACCTAAGGCCTGACGCAAAATGGCAAGCACAATAATGATCCGCGTGAAAGAGGTCGTTGCGAGCACCAGCGACGGCAGCAACGTCAAGGCGGTCATGATGAGCAAAATCTGCAGGCTCACCGACCAGGTACGCCCGCCATTAGCTTCCTCAAGTATGGAGATGGCGGGTATGCCGGTTTGCTGCGCAAACGCAGCGTCCCCCACCACTAACAACAACGCGATCCATGCGAAGTATTTCATCAGAACTATTCCAGTGCGGCCTTGTCAGACCCGGCCGGCTTTGAAGCCGGTTTATTCTGCGCAGCCATGCTCAACGAAAAGCCGGCAGCCGATGCCGGTTTGTCCATGACATGCAGCGCGCGCATGCCTGACGGACTCAACCCCACGAGCACTTCCTCGTGACCCACTCGCAACAACACCACACGATCTTTTGGGCCGAGCGACAGACCACTCACAATCTGTATCAAACCGCCCTGCATCTGCCCGCCCCGAAACCGCTTCGCCAGCCAGGCGAATGCGGCCACCAGCCCCAGTACCAGCGCCAGGCTCAATACCATGCGCAGCAATGGAGCGGTCATGCTGTCAAGCTCACTGCCCGGAACGATAGCGGTGGCAGGTGCTGCGGGCTGCGCTGTTTCAATAACCGCATTCAGTTGCGGGTTTTCGTCGCCACTCTGCGTCGGGAGTTCTTCACCAAGGCACAACCCTGCCCAAAATCCGGTTGCGATAACCAGCAAGGGGAGCATCCTGGCAGCAGTCGGCGCACGCATTATCTCGTCAGGCAAGTGCCTTACCTTTCTTTGTCTGCGAAACAACTTCAGTCAGGCGGATACCAAATTTGTCGTTCACCACAACAATTTCGCCGCGCGCCACCAGCGCACCGTTAACCAGCACATCCAGCGGGTCCCCCGCTTTGCGATCCAACTCCACTACAGCGCCCTGATTGAGGCGCAGCAAATCGCCCACACTCATCTTGGCCCGCCCGACTTCCAGCGACAGCGTCACCGGCACGTCCAGAATGACGTCGATATCCGGCTCTGTTGAACGACCCTTGGAAGCAGCGTCCGCCGGCAACTCCTCGAAGGCCGGCGCCTTAAAGCCCTTGCCCTCCTGCCCTGCTGCTGCCGGCTTGTCGCCCGTTCCCGTGTCCGTTGTATTGGACTCAACCATTGCGTTCTCCTGCTCTGTCCCGGCGAACCTGACTGGTTACCTTGACTGCGTTCACGTCCCTGATAATGCCGAACGATCCTTCCAAAACAGGCTGATCGCCTGCCAACAACCTGATCACGCCGGGTTTCTCGATGGGGATAACATCACCTGGCATGGCCATCGTTAAGTCCCGCAGACTCACCTCGGTTTCTGCCAACACCGCCCGCAGCGTCACCTCGGCATCCTGTACATCTTCGCGAATATGGCTGCGCCACACGCCTGCCTTACCCGTACCATTCCCCGAGTCTTTGCCGACCAGCTGCATCGGCTCGATGAGTGCTGACGGCAAAGCGATATCGAGCGTTAACTCACGCCCGGCGACATGAAACGTAAATGGCGTAATCGACATGGAGTCGGAATCCGCAGCGATGGAAAGAAACAGCGGATTGTTCTCTGATCTGCCAAGCACAAAATCGAGATCCACCAAAGGTCGCCACGACTCTTCCATATCCGTTACCAGAACCTCGATAAAGCGTCGCACCATGCGCTCTTCCATCGCTGTGTGTTCTACGAAATCCGGCGGGCGATCGGCCTTGCCATCACCGCCGAAAAAAAAGTCCACCAGGGTGAAAATAAACTGCGAGTTGGTTGAGACCACCCCGCGCAATCCCAGCGGCCTGACCTCCAGCTCGTGCAGACTGGCCGGAATCGGAAGACCGCGCAGGTAATAACCCCAGCGCACCACCTTGGGGGGTTCGGTAGTGACTTCCACCGACCGTCGAAAATACTTTCTTCCGGACAGCCGGAAACGACTGACCATCCGCTCCGCGATGGATTCCAGTGCCGGCGCGCGATCCCGGAATACACGCTCCCAATGATCGGGGTCGAGTGCACGAACGCCGCCGGCGTCAGCCGACGGCGAACTGTCATCGGTTGCCGCGCTATCGCGCAAAGCTTCCGATTCTTCTCCTGTCAGAACCTCGTCTGATTCCATACCTGTTTCAGAACCAATAGTTCAAAATCACTGCACGACGAAGGAAGTGAAATACAAATCCTCAAGCTCACCCATGGGCTCGTCAGGTTTCAGCGGCCCCATTGTCTCCAGCACTGACTGCACTTCCTGCAAGGCATCCTGACGCAGTTTTTCCTTGCCATCGCTGCTGGCTAATTCGGGAACGGTCTTGCGCCCCAGCAACATCAAAAGGTTATTGCGGATTACCGGCGTATGGTTGACCACTGCATCAAGAACGGACTGTTTGCGCGACATCACCTCGACGGTGATTTGCACAAAGCGGATCGACTCACCGTCATCGATACTGGCCACCAGCGGCGGATCCAGCGCGAGGTATATAGGCGGGCCCTTGGGCTCGTCCTCGGCAGCCGCGTCAACATCCGCGTCATCCACAACCACAGCGGGCGCCGCGCCCGGTGCCAAATCGGGCATGAAGTCACGGACAATAATGTTCGTTGCAATATTGCCGGCGATGACCAACACCAGGATGCCGACTGCGTTGACGATCTTGCCAACCATGCCGCCGCCTGATTTCGCGGCCGTGGCCTGCTCGGGGGCCTCAGTTTCTTCTGCCATAGCTCTGCTTCCGGATGTTCCAGCTAGAAATCTCCCACTTATCTAGCAAGACTCATGCCAACCAGCGGAGTCAGCTTTTAATGCTTATTTTTCAGAGGGTTAAAGTGCGCCGCCAAAGCGTCGATAGCGCAGCTGCCAAAGGCTTGGCTTGGCTTAGGCCGGCGAGTCAATAAATTGGCTAGACGTAAATATCCAGTGAGCCCGAATCAGCCCCCCGACCCCAGGCCGAAACCCCGTCGCCGAAACCCGAAAGAGCCTGACTGCGATCAGTGGTCGCTGCCAGCACCCGGGGACCATCGGTTTGCTGACCAGCGCGGGTACCCTCGCGTTGCCCGCCGTGATCACGCACATCCGCATGCGTCAGCTCAAGTCCTTGTGCTGCAAACATTTCGCGCAATCGGGGCAACGCCGCCTCCAGCGCATCCCGGGTTGCGCTGTGTGAAGCGCCGAACCACACCTGGGCACGCTCGTCCTCCACATTGACATGAATTTCAAGCGGCCCCAAATGAGCCGGGTTCAGACGCAACCGAGCAACCTCGATGCCGCTCTCAGCCATCATGAGCAACCGCTGCCCTAGACCAGCCGACCAGCCGTTTGGCCCGTCACCTGTTTGCGGCCTCATTGGCGCCATATTCTGCAGATCACGCAATACGCTTTCGGCCGATACCGTTGGCGACCCGGTTGTCGGAATCAAATCGGCCGACCGACCGTGCAAACTGAATTGCGTGGCGGCCGTATCAGCCAGTGCAGGGGTGCGCGGCGTATCCCCCTTGCCTGCAAAAAAATCGGCGATGCTCTGTATATTGGCTTCTCCGTCAACATCCGCCGTTGCCGCCGCCTGTAAGCCGGGCGCAGCCGGACGCTGCAGATTCAGTCGACGCATGACATCACTGACACGCTCCGCTGCTACGGGCGGCAAGCCTGCCAGCCCGGTGCCGGATGAGCCCGCCCCGCCATAGCCCAAAGGTTGATCTGCCGCCTGCTGATTTGCACTGCCACGTACCGCTGCCAGCAAGGACTCCGCCGCATACCGTTGCTCAAGACTGGTCGCCTGCCATTCCGGCTTCAGACCCAACCGGCTTTCCCCGCCGTCAACCGCCTGTGCATCACCGCCATTCCGAACTGCCGGCGTTGCGGTACCGTCAGCGCCGTCGGAAGGCACCGTGGATGGAGGCAAGTGACGCAACACGGTCGCAATATCGTCGGGAGCAGTAGCCCCAGCGAGAGAACCGGAGCCCGCAGACGTCGCCAGAAATGCCGACGAAAACGGCAAGCCATTGCCGGTTGTCGGCAAGTTTTTGCCGCCCGCATTCAGGGCCTTTGCCGCTGCGTTTTCTGCCACGGCCGCAGCATCGGCATTGGCTGCAGCAACAGTCTGCGGCGAGGCGACGGCAAACGGTGCCATCAAGAACGCTGCTGCGGCGGCCTCCGACGGCGCATCGACTGCGGCCGAACCCCGCAGCAAAGCCCGCAAATGTCCCTGAAACCCTTGGCTGGCAACGCCTTTAGTGTCGGCACCCACTGCCTGTCGCGGATCATTTGGGGCAGCCAAGCCACGCGTGCCCGCGAACGCTGCCTGCATGGCAGCACCCGGTAACAACGCCGGTTGTGCTGATGGATCGGACACGGTTATCCCGCTGCTTTGCTCACCAAAGGTATACAAAGCAAGTTATGTGCCAGATCGTAACTACTTATATCGCCCCAGAAACAGGTTGCGACCGACTTCGTCCAGGGTGGCCTGATCGCGGCGTTCACGCTGTCGATCTTCGGCTTCGCGCTGACGAGCCGAATAATTCTGTATTGCCAAACGCTTCGAGCGTTCGTGCTTCCAGCGTTGTATTCCCTGCTCAGCAAGCGCTCTCTTCTCGGCAACGGTCTGACTCTGGCGCTTTACTGCATCCTTCAGACGATCCATGAATTGCCGCTGACTGCGCATCGCCATGATGCTCTGACTGCCGCGTCGTTCAGTTAACGGCGCGTTGTACTCCTGAACATACTCATGCAGCTGCGATAACCGCTGTTCTTCTGTCTGCAGCTTACTTAGCTGGCTAGAGACATGCCGACGCCAGCGGCTTTCCTTGCCGTGTGCAAGTGTCTCCAGTGAATCAAGATTTCTTTTTTTACGCATCCTTGCCTCTTGTTATCTGTGCAGCCAAAGCTGCAAGCTCATCAATACTGGACTGCAGCCCGACATCCTCATGCATGGACTGGCTGAGAAAATCTTCTATGGCCGGCCACATCGCGATTGCCTTGTCGAGTCGCGGATCGGATCCGGACTGATAGGCTCCCACTGTAATCAAATCCCGGTGTCTTACATAGTATGAATAGATTTCCCGGAACGCCTGCGCCCAGGCCTGATGCTGCGGACTGGTTACGCGGGGCATCGAGCGACTTACGGATGTCTCGATATCAATAGGCGGATATATGCCCTCTTCCGCGATGCGCCGCGACAGCATGACATGGCCGTCGAGGATTGCACGCGCGGCATCAACAATAGGATCGTGTTCGTCATCACCCTCGGCAAGCACCGTGTAAAAAGCGGTTATAGAGCCCTGACCCCTGACGCCTGCGCCGGCCCGTTCAACCAGCTGTGGCAAGCGCGCGAAAACAGACGGAGGATAACCCTTGGTCGCGGGTGGTTCGCCGATCGCCAGGCCGATCTCGCGTTGCGCCTGCGCAAAGCGCGTCAGGGAATCCATCAACAACAACACGTCTTTGCCCTGATCGCGAAAATACTCGGCCACACTGGTCGCCAGCCAGGCTCCGTGTATCCGCATGAGCGGAGAACAATCGGCGGGCGTTGCGACCACCACGGACCGGCGCAAACCCTCCTCGCCGAGATTGTCCTCAACAAACTCTTTGACTTCACGGCCACGCTCACCGACCAGGCCGACGACAATGACATCGGCATTGGTAAAACGCGTCATCATGGCCAGCAAACTGCTTTTGCCAATACCGCTGCCGGCAAACAGACCCAGTCGCTGCCCGCGTCCGGCGGTGAGCAACGCATTGATCGCCCTTACGCCCACATCCAGCGGCTCGCTGATGGGCTCGCGCGATAACGGGTTTACGGCCGAACCCTCAAGCGAGACCGGATCGTCGCATAACAGCGGGCCACGACCGTCGAGCGGCCTGCCGGCGCCATCAACCACGCGCCCCAGCATTTCGGGCCCGACCTTAACCTGCGATGCCGTGCGCGCCGGTATGACGCGTGCATTCGGACTTACGCCGCGAAGCTCGCCGGTGGGCATCAGGTACAAGCGATCGCCCGCAAAACCCACGACCTCGGCTTCTACCTGAGCGCCGTCAAGGCCCTCGATCATGCAACGGCCACCCACAGCAACCACGCAACCCACCGCTTCAAGGGCCATCCCGGCCGCGCGCGCCAGTTTTCCCTCAACAACAATGCCGGGATCACTGACGCTTTCGCGCAAGCGGTTTAGTCTGTCTGTCCAGCGGGCCGGTCGATTCAGAACAAATTCGGCTACCTGCTGCTCATTCGCGGGCAGCACGTTCATCCTCCAGCATGGTGGCGACCAGGCGACTCAGTCGCGTATCCAGGCGACCGTCTATTTGTGCGGTCTCCGAAACAATCTGACAACCCCCCTGTTCCATAAGGGGGTCAGTTTCAATCTCCCAGCCACGACCGCCTTCATCTGCCTGCAGCAGCTCTCGCACGACTTCAGCATCGGCGGGATGCAGGCGCACCCGAACGCCCACCGACCCGGACGGCAACGCAGCCAGGCCTTCGCGAATAATGCTGATAATCTGAGATGGCTCGTGATGCAATTCCCGCCGCACCAACTGACGCGCGATCGTTGTAATCAGGCTAAGGACCTCTTCTTCGAACTGGTGCTCAAGGGCTTGCAACGGACGAGCCATGCTCTCCATGACCTTCCGCAACACGTCAGCACGCTGAACCAGTTCCGCGCGACCCGCAGCAATGCCTTCAGCTCGCCCCTGCTCGAAACCCTCTTGGCGCGCCTGTTCACGAATCAGCGCCGGATCAATTGCAGGTGCCTCACGCGACGGAGGGGCTGACCGAATTAATTCTTCGACCTGCGGTGCGCTCCAGTTAACAACTTCGCTGGTGACCTGCTCGCTGCGAATGATGCGACTAGATGAAGTCATTCGCGTCGTTACCCAGAATCAGCGTACCTTCATCGGCCAGCCGACGCGCAATGCTGACAATCTCTTTCTGGGCTTCTTCCACTTCGGCCAGACGTACCGGACCTTTGGCCTCCAGATCTGACTTGAGCATTTCGCCCGCGCGCTTCGACATGTTGCTGAAAAACTTGTTCTGCAACGCCTCATCGGCGCCCTTAAGCGCAACGATCAGCTGATCGGTCGTGACTTCGCGGGCCAGCATCTGCATGCCGCGATCATCCACATCCACGAGGCTCTCGAAGACAAACATGTTGTCCTGAATTTCCTGGCTAAGCGGCGCATCCTGCTGATCAAGTTGCTCGAATATTTTTTCCTCGACCGATTTTTCGACCGCGTTCATGATGCTGGCGACACAACGAATGCCGCCCATTTGCGCCACGCGTGACGCACTGCTGGAAGTCACCCGCTGCTGCAGCAGATTGTCGAGCTCTTCGATTGAGTCGTGGGGCACCTCTTTAAGTAAAGCTATCCGCCTCACTATGTCGGTGCTGCGAGATCTAGGCATAAGCGCCAGCACTTCAGCAGATTTTTCCGGCTCCAGCCCCGCCAGGACAATCGCCACAACCTGCGGATGCTCGGTGTAGATCACGTCCGCGATTTCTTTGGCATTCATGAGCTGCAGCGAATCGAGGCCGCGCTCGGCGCCGTCCATCAACCGATCGAGCATTTGCTCGGCGCGATCGGCGCCCAGCGAACTGGTGAGCAACTTGCGTAGAAACTTGGGCGAGCCGCCGGTCAGCGGTGCATCGGTAACCACATTATCGGTAAAACTTTTTAGTGCGCTGTCGGCCTGATCGCGCGTGATCTTTTTCATGGAAGCCATGGCCTTGCCCAGTCGCTGCACCTCACCGACTGACATGTGCTTCAGAACTTCGGATGCCTCTTGCTCGCCAAGAGACATGAGGAAAATTGCTGCCTGCTCAACACCACTCATTTACGCAGCCCTAGCTATCCTGTACCCACGCGCGGACCACCTGCGCTACACGCTCCGGATCTTTGCTTGCCAACTGCTTGGCCACATTAACCTTGTCGTCGAAGGTCAGCGGTGCCGGGGCGGCATCGGCCGCCGGCGCGCCGCCGACGCCCTGCGGCAGTGACTTCCCGCCAGATGCTGAAGCCAGGCCACCAGCGCCGCCGCCTTTGCTCAACGCAATCACTATCGGCCTGATAACTCCCAGAGCCACCACCAGCAGAAGCGCGACAGCCGGCAACTGAGTCACAATGTCGCGCACCAGCGGTTGACTCATAAAACCGGGCGCTTCCGGCGGCGCGACTGCCGGACCTTCGTAAAACGACACGTTCGTGATGCTGATAGTGTCGCCGCGCGCTTCACTAAACCCAACTGCTCCGCGCACCAGATTTTCGACTTCCGCCAACTCCGATTCTTCAAGCGGTCGGGTTAGCGGCTTACCCTTTTCATCCACATCGCTGATGTCGTCGATCAGCACGGCAACGGACAATCGCCGCAGGCTGTTAGCCGGCTCTTTGGTATGACTGAGCTGACGATCAACTTCGAAATTGCGGGTACTTTGTACCGACACACGAGTTGGGGTGCTGGCCTGACCGTTGGCCTCCGCTGCCGCCCCGCCCGCTGCATCCTGCGCCGGCGTCACGGGAGGCTGATTGCTCAGCGCACCGGGAATCCCCTGACCCGGGTTAGCGCCACCGCGCTGCGTATCCTCACTCACCTGTTCGCTGCGCACCACCGTATTGGCCGGATCGTATAACTCCCGGGTTTCTTCTCGCGCCGTAAAGTCGATATCGGCATTCACCGTTGCCTTGACGCGCCCTGGCCCCATCATCGGCGTAAGCAAGTTCACGATGCGCTCCTGATAAGCACTCTGAACGCGCTCCACGTATGCGAACTCACGACTGCTCAGGGCGGCAGTGTCGTCCGCATCCGGCGAATTGAGTAATGTGCCTCGCTGATCTACAACCGTGACATGTGACGCTTCCAACTCGGGGATGCTCGAAGCGACCAAATGCACAATGGAATTAACCTGCGGTGCTTCCAGCACGCGACCTGGAAATAAATCCAGAAAAACCGAGGCGCTGGGCTTGTTGCTTTTGCGCAGAAACACCGTGGGCTTTGGCAAAGCCAGATGCACGCGGGCGCTTTGCACCGGTTGCAGGTAACTGATGGTTCTCCCCAGCTCCGTTTCCAGAGCGTGGTGGTAGCGCGCATTTTCCATGAACTGGCTTGTGGAAAAGCTGCTTTCGCCTTCGATGATCTCCAGCCCGAAGCCCGTGCCGCGCGGCAAACCCTGTGACGACAGCCGCAGGCGCGCCGCATAGACATCCTTGGATGGCACCATCAGCGCGCCGTTTTTAAGCCGATAAGGGGTATTTTCTGCCCGCAGTGCATCCATCACCGCGCCGGCATCGCGATCCGACAGATTGCTGTAGAGCAATTCGTAACTCGGCTCCCGCAACCAGAATGCCGCCGTTACGCCAATAGCGATACTCAGCGACAAACCAAACAGCAACATCATCTGTCGGCTGCCAAGTATGTTGCCAAGACTGGCCAAGGGACTCTGGTTAGTTGCCATTACTTGTGCTCACCCACTAAAGAGGCATGCTCATGATTTCGCGATACGCTTCCACGAGACGGTTCCGCACTTCCGTCATCGCCTGGAACGAAACACTGGCCTTCTGCATTGCCACCATGACTTCGGCCACACTGGTATCTCCGACCCCGGTCTCAAACCGATTCACTAAATCAGCAGCTTGCGACTGTTGCGTATTCACGCTTGCAAGAGCTTCCTGCATGGCCTGAGAAAACCCCGGCCCATCCGTCGCCTGGGGTTGAGCCGGCGACAGATCGGTAGCATGCAGGTCCTGAGCCAGAACTCTCATTTGTGCCAATACACTGTTAATTTCGGGACTGCTCATAAATCAACTTCTCGTATCAATTTCTCGATAACTGTTCTGGTCGCTAACCGGCCCGACCGGGAATGTCGTAGCCGGCATCACGCAGGCGCGCCAACTTGTAACGCAATGTGCGGGGACTGATGCCCAGATCCTCGGCGGCGCGTTTACGGTTGCCGTCCACCGCTCGCAACGCCTCAATGATCATCTGGCCTTCCGCCGTCTGCAGGCCGTCCTGCAGGTTTTTCTCGAAATCCTGTGCGCCTCGTGCGGCAGATGCTGCAACCTCTGTGCTGGTTGGTCGGACGAACGGTGCCTCAAAATGCAGATCGTGGTCGTCTATGCAATGTCCACCGCACAAAATGACCGCGCGTTGCATAAGGTTTTGCAATTCGCGCACATTCCCGGGAAAGTTGTAAGCTCGCAGACTGGCCCGTGCCGCATCGCTGATGCGGGGTGCCGGTCGCTTGCCCGCACAGGCGTCGTTAAGAAACAGTTCTGCCAATGGCACGATATCCCCGCGGCGCTCGCGCAGCGGCGGCAATTTCAGCGGAAACACACTCAAACGGTAGTAAAGATCCTCACGGAACTTGCCGTTGCTGACATGGGCATGCAAATCCCGGTTAGTGGTTGCTACGATGCGCACATTCAGGGGGATGGCACCCTGCCCGCCAATACGCTCCACTTCCTTTTCCTGCAACACGCGCAACAGCTTGGCCTGCAAATCGAGCGCCATTTCAGATATTTCGTCGAGCAGCAATGTGCCGCCCTGCGCCTGCTCAAATTTCCCCGGGCGACTGGCGTGTGCGCCGGTGAATGCGCCTTTTTCGTGCCCGAACAACATCGCTTCCAGCATGTTCTCGGGTATCGCTGCACAGTTAATTGCAACAAAGGGCCCGGCCGCACGATTCGAGTGCTCATGGATATAGCGTGCAAAAACCTCTTTGCCAACCCCGCTTTCGCCGGCCAGCAATACCGTCGCATCGCTGGCCGCCAGCTTGTCCACCATCTGCAGTAACTGCCGCGTGACCGGATCTTCGGCCACCATGCCGCCTTCCACCCGCAACGGCGGCATTATTTTGCGCAGCTTGTCGCTCAATGCCTGCGCATCAAACGGCTTGACGATGTAGTCGGAGGCGCCGGCCATCATGGCCTCCACGGCGTGCTCGACGGTACCGTGCGCGGTCATCAGCAACACCGGCAGATCCGGCCGCTCATCACGAATCCTGCCCAGCAATTCGCAACCGTCCATCGGCTGCATCTGATAGTCGGTAACCACCGCTGAAACCGGTGCCCGCTCCATCGCGGCCAGCGCAGTGGAACCGTCCACGGCAGTCAGCACATCGTAATCCGCCAGGGTCAGCGTCTCTGCGAGTGCCTGCCGCAGGTTGGTGTCGTCTTCCACCAGCAATACGGTTTGTCGCGTCATGCCGCCTCTCCCTTGGTGGCTTCCGGGCGTTGCTGCAGATTACTGACCGGGCTGGCAGAACTCGCCCCGTCGCCGTCGGCCTCACGTTGCAAAGGCAGCGTCAGCACAAACGTTGCACCCTCTGTGCTGTTCGCCGCGAGACTCACGTCGCCGCCATGCGCTTTGGCAACCGAACGCACCACGGCCAGGCCCAGACCGGTGCCGTCCGAACGCAGGCTTACAAACGGCTCGAAGATTTTTTCCACTTGCTCTTGAGCAACGCCCGGACCGTTGTCGCTAACGCTGATGCGCACCGCATTGCCTTCCACGCTGGCGCTCACCGTCACATGCGCCTGATCGCCCGCTGCCTGCAGCGCGTTGCGGACCAGATTTATCACCGCACCGGCGAGTGCCTCGCGGTTGCCGTTCAGGGTCAGCGCACGCGGGGCCGTCGCAATGGTCATTGACTGCTTGTCGCCCAGCACCGGACCGACCGACGTGCCCACAGCAGCAAGGAGCTGATCCAGGGTAAAGCTGGCGTCCACGTAGCTCGCACCGCGCGCAAAACTCAGCATATCGCTCACGAGTTGCTCAAGATCACGCAAACAGACGATGGACTTGTCGAGCAGGCCCATACGATAAGCATCGGTAAGATCCGCACGCGTCGCGTTGGAGGCATACAACAAGGCGGATGACAAGGGTGTGCGTACCTGGTGCGCCAGAGCTGCGGCCATCTCACCCATGGATGCCAGCCGCCGATGCCGCTCAAACAGGTTTTCTATTTTGCGTTGCTCGGTGATATCACTGAACAGCAATATGCGCCCGGGTGCCGAGGCACCGTCTTTGTCCGCGTCCAGGCTGCGCTGCGCGAGGGATAAGCGGCGGCCGTCGGCCAGCAGAAAATCACCTTGGCCGCTACTGCGCCCGGTAAAGCAACGTTCCGCAATATCCGCCCAGGCCATGCCTTCGAGGGGTTCACCAAACATTGCGCGCGCGACACTGTTGACTTCGTTCACGCGATTTTGATCGTCCAGCACGACCAGCCCACCGGGCAAAGTTTCCAGCACCGTGCCAAGACGCCTGACCAGCCGTTCGTTGCGCTCGGCCTCCAGACGTCGCTCGTCACGCGCGGTCTCCAGTTGCTCCTGCAACCGGCTGACCTGCAACTCAAGGTCGCGCCACGAACTGCCGAGCTGGCCCGATACCTGGTTAAAGATATCGAAAGCCTGCTTCAGTGCTTTCAGGTCTTGCTCGGGCGAAACGTCTCTATCCATGAGCGCTCTTGAGATTCGGACTCAAGAGTCTGGAAGCAAGAAACGTGCCAGAGGCCCCTTGCCACAAGGGCCGCGGTTTCAGCGGGGCCGCGCCAGTCTGTTGGCGGCAGCGCAGCGACAGAATATTGGTAACTCGCCCAATCTGTCAGGAAATTGGCGCGCTATCGCCGTTCTGGGCTACCCCAACCCGGCCTGATTGGCGGACGAATGGCTGACATAGGCCTTAAGTGCTGCTTCGGATGCCCGCAACTGGGTGGTCTTTTCCACAATCAGTTCTCGCATCACCTGCACTTTGCGCATCGCCAGCTCGTTGCGCGCCAGCAACTCGCGCAGCAGTTGAGCCGCCGCTGCGCGCCCCGGACCGTCGCCGACTTCATTCAGGTACTGCCCGATCACCTCGACCCGCTGCACATCCAACGCGGCCGCCTCGACCCAGTCACCTGCATCAACGCAATCCTCTACGCGCACGGTCAGATCAATAATGTTGTCCAGGGTTGTCATCAATTTCGTCAGGCCGGGTTGGTTGCAGCCGCCTGCTGCATCACCTGCTCCCAGGCATCGCGGATTTCAGCCAACAGGGCAGACACTTCGTTAAGCACGGCAACATCGTTCAGCGCATTGGCTTCGGCTAACCGCCGGTTCATGTAGTCATACAACGCATCGAGATTGGTGGCTATCTCGCCACCAGCATCCATATTCAGCGACCCGCGCAATCCATCAATGAGTGCGATCGCTTTGCGAATGTGCTCACCCTTTTTCTGGGTCTCTTTTCTTTCCATGTGCCCGCGCGCGCTGGCGATACGATCCTGCGCACCGCGCATCATGCTGAGAATTAAATCCAGGCTGTTGTCTGCTTCCGCTGCACCGTAGGCATTGACAGTCGAGTAGTGCCCCAATGGGTTTTGTATTTTGCTCATGAGTTAGTATTTGCCCGTGGTGTAGGTAGATTTGCCAACTGGCTGGTCAGAAAAGAGCTGGTTGACTGGAACTGGGCCAGCAAAGTGTCCAGAGCCTGAAATTGCTTGAAATAGCGCTCTTCCACTCTAAGCATGCGGTCATCAAGGCGCTCACGCTGTTCGGTCAGACTTTCCAGACGACTGCCCAGTCGCTCCTCGCGCTGACCAATAGTGCCGCTGTCTTCCAGCAAGCCGGCAATGAACGCATCCAGACGCACCGCGATGCCGTTAGTCTCGTCGGCGAACAATTGTCCTACGGCATCGAAATCCTGCCTGATGGCTTCGGCTGACTTGGCTGAATCAATTTCCAGCTTGCCGTTCAAATCACTGGTGATGCCGATATCGAGCAGCATTGAAAACGGTGAGCCGTCTATAGCCACCACCGAATTCAGTTCCCGGCGCAGTGAATCCTTCAGATCACGCACAATGGAATCGCCCAGCAGCGCGCCGGCCACGCCGGATTCCGCATCATAGGCGGTGACCTCGTCGATCGTCTTGGCCAACCCGTTGTACGCATTAACAAATGTCGAAAGGGCCGCGTTGGCAGCGCTGTCATCGAAGCCAATAGTCACATTGGTTTTGGTGCCGATCTCGGCGGCCAGCAGCGAAATCGAAAGCCCTTCAATCGCCCCGTCAATATTGTTTCCTGAAGTGGTAACCGCATAACCGTCGATCAACGCCACCGAATTAGCTGCGACCTCTTTCTCGGTCATCGGGTTGGTGCCGGACAGCGGATCATATTCAAACCCCGCCAGCATGCCATCGCCGCCGCTACTCGAAATTGTAATCTGGCTGCTGGCGCCCGTTTCGGATGCGCTGACTACCAACCGTGAGCCATCATCGGACGTGATTAACGTGGCCTGAACACCGGGGTTATCGGGCGAATCATTTATGGCGTCGCGAATATCCTCAAGCGTGTTTGCACCATCAACAATATTGACGGCCATCGCTGCGCCGTCGACCGTGATGGTCAGCGTACCGGTACCAATCGGAGTAATGGTGTCCGGGTATGGCAGGGAGGCCAATTTGTGAGCGCTGGCCAGCAGCACTACTTCAATATCGTAGCTGCCTTTGACCGCACTGGAATCCGCAGTCACGGCGATCAGCTCGTCATTGTCCTGACTGACCGTGCGTTTTTGGAAGTTATCGATGTCCTTAAGCGCTTCCAACGCGCTCTGAAACGAGCTGATCGCACTTTTCAGTTTGCCCAACGCGGACAACTCGCTGTTGGTGCGCGCTTCGGCCAGATTAATGCGATTGGCAACCGGTTGCCGTTCGGCAGCAACCAGCTGCTGAACCAAACCATTAATATCAAGACCGGATCCGATGCCGGGTGCGCTTACCATGGGAACACGCAAACAGCCGGAACTTCGGCTATGGGCAAAACAAGGGAAACCGTTTGATACATTTCGGGACTCATCACACTCTCACTCATCATCTTCAGGCAAAGCAAGATCCGTGCCATCAGACAGATTGATCGATGAGATTCAGTCCCTGTTCCTGCAAAGTCGCGGCTATTTTTAGTATTTCTTCTGACGGATACTGACGAATCAGCTCTCCGCTGCCACCGTAAACGCTAACTACCGTGCGGCCTGTCGCATCATCCACCCGAAACGAGAGATCACGCTCACTGCTGGCGATGAAATCCTGGATTTGGGCCACAGCCTGTTGAATATCGATTTCCGGAATATTGATTTCCGGAGCTTTGGGCGGCGGTGCTTTGCCACTGCCCGGAACTACCTTGCCGCTTTCCGCGGGCGCAACGGCAGACTGCGCCGGGCTTTTGGCCTTGGGCGCCAGCAATTGAATTTGCGCGTTAAGAGTCAGAGCGTCCATGCTTCAGCTCGCTGTCTCTCGGGTTGCCAACAAGTCGCTTCGCTTTACGAGCCAGGCGGCCGGTCAGAAAAGACCGGCCACCGGCCGTTTTAAGCGTCAGCCTACTGCAACAGACCCAGCACCACCTGCGGTGCGGCGTTGGCCTGAGCCAGCACGGCTATACCAGCCTGCTGCAGAATCTGCGCCTTAGTAAGGGCAGCCGTTTCAGCAGCAAAGTCGGCATCGACAATTCGGCTACGTGCAGCCTGCAAGTTCTCGGACACCGTTGTCAGGTTGGAAATGGTTGACTCGAAGCGACTCTGGATGGAACCCAGAATGCTGCGATAGTCCGACACTGTAGTCAGCGCTGCGTCGACACGTTGGATCGTGTTCTCCGCACCGGCGACCGTCAGCACGTCAGCCTGGGACACCGTGCTGCTGTCTACAGCAATCGACTGCGGACCGGCACCGAAACCAAGCAGGTTGCCAGTGTCGTCGACCGTGATATTCTCAGCCGCGCTGAGGGTCACGCTACCGTAAAGGTTGCTGCCCACAGTCTGGCCCACACCGGTACCCGTCGCACCCGTACCTGCGATGCTCTGCGAATCGATCAAGATGTTACGACCGTCACTCGCCAGCAGCGTCAGGGTAGTACCCGATACCGAAGCAGAAACACCCGTCTGGGTTGACTGCAGGTTGATCTGTGCAGCCACATCGGCAGCCGACAGCGTGTCACCGGCAGTAGCATTCAGCACGAAGTTCGTGAAGATAGCCTCACCGTTAATGGTCAGGTTGTAAGTCACGTCGTTGGTGCCGTCTGTACCGATCGCCGAGAAGGTCGCAGCCTGCGAGTTGGTCGCAGTAGCCGTCAGACCGCCGATACCGGCAGCGTTAATGGCGTTCAGCTTGGCGAAAGCACTGTCGGAATCCTGACCCGCCAGTGTGCCGGCTGCCGAAGCACCGATATCCACACCGGTACCGGAACCAACCGCAATGTTCAGCGAACCGTCAGTCAGTGCACCGGCATTCACCGTCGCAGTGTCTGTAGCGATCTGACCGATCTGGTCGGAACGAACACCTGTAGTCAGGTTTACCGTAATGGTTTCACCGACGTTGGCGCCAACCTGGAACTGCGCAGCACCAAAGGTGCCGTCCAGAACTTTCTGGCCGTTAAACGACGTCTGCGATGCGATTCGATCAACCTCAGCCAGACGCTGCGAAACTTCCTGATTCAGCGCGGCACGGTCAGATGCAGAGTTCGTGGCGTTGGCAGACTGTACAGCCAGCTCACGAATACGCTGCAGGTTATTGGTCAACTCATCCAGCGCAGACTCAGCCGTCTGGGCCAGTGAGATACCGTCGTTAGCATTACGAACCGCCTGATTCAGACCACGTATCTGAGTCGTAAAACGGTTAGCAATAGCGAGGCCAGCGGCGTCATCCTTGGCACTGTTAATACGTAAGCCGGATGAGAGACGCTGCAGGGATGTGGCCAACTGACTGTCCGAGCGCGTCAAATTGCGCTGGGCATTCAGTGACAGCACGTTAGTGTTAATAATAGCAGGCATGATTTTGTCTCCTTACAAATACCTTGCTTCTACCGATCCCTGCAGCCGGGGTTGCCATCCTGACGCGCCCGAAAAAGGAACCTGTTTAAGCGTTGCAAAGTGTTTATCGGCTGGGTCGAAGGGAAACTTGAGGGGAAGCTGAGAGAAAATTGGCCGGAAAATGAGGCGCGCCGCACAAAATAGGAAA
The DNA here is from genome assembly GCA_030426355.1 of Gammaproteobacteria bacterium. Classification (GTDB taxonomy): domain Bacteria; phylum Pseudomonadota; class Gammaproteobacteria; order Steroidobacterales. The sequence goes on along the minus strand of JAUHYQ010000002.1, from coordinate 29,721 downwards.
AGCCGCCAGCAGCAAGGCTTCTGGCGGCTTATTTTGCGTCGCGACAACGCGGTAACCAGTGGTTTGCGCGCCACAAAAAGCGGCGGCGGGATTAATCATGAAACCTATATAAAGTCGAACAACGAGGTTCGCTGGGTCTGGGCGTATGATTTCTGGGCCGTTTCCAGGCTCAGCAACCGCAGCTGCAGATCGGCAATGGCGCTGGCGTAATCCAGATCGCGAACCTTAGAAAGGCTGGTTTCCAGCTGGTAGGCAACCTCATCATTAACGCTGCGCTGTGAATCAATGGCTTTGAGCCGCGCGCCTACATCGCTGCGAACATCGTTAATATGCGTTAGCGACTGCTCGAGATCCATGAGCGAATTGTTCAGGCCGGTTTGAAACTGCGCACGGTCGGACGGATTATTGATACTGGATTCCAGTGTACCAACGAGATTGTCAAGCGTGGTGAACACGCTTTGGTTGCGGCTTGCTCTGGCAAAAAACAAATCGTTTGCAGCGGGCTCTCCCTCGAAATCAATGGAAATGCCGTTGAACTCAATGCTGCTGCCAGGCACATAGCCACTTCTCGACGCGATTGTAACCCCAGACTCCACAACCACGTACTCAGTCGCTGACGTAAACGCTATCAAGTAATCACCTACAACCCATGCGGCCGGATCCGTTACCGTCGCCGCTGTAAAGTTCATGTTGCCGTTGTTTGCCGCGCTGTTGCTGACCGAAAAAACACCGTTGCCATTGCGAATTGCATTAAACACGTCATCGCCGGAGTCATTCTCCTGAATCAGTCGATCATCTGAAATGCGCTGCATGCGCACGCCCTGATCACCTGCATAATTCACGGCATTGCCACTTATAGCAAATGGTCGGGATTGCACCGCATTGCCGGCGAACAGGTAACGCCCTTCGCCATCCTGGGTATTGGCAATATCCACCAAGCTGGCGCGCAGTTCCTTTATCTCGTTGGCGATCGACTGGCGCGCTTCGTCCGTTAATGCCGAAGCGCCACCCGCCTGTACCGCCAGCTCGCGGGCGCGTTGCAATACGTCGGTCACCTGATTCAGGCTGGATTCTTCCAGACTTAGCCGCCGCTCTGCAGTGTCCGCGTTGGCGGAGTATGTTTGTATGCGGTCTATGCCCTGCTGAAAAAGTGTCATTTGCGCGGCGCCGACCGGATCGTCAGCCGCACTGTTAATGCGTCGCCCGGTGCTCACCTGCTGCTGCAGGCGAGCCACATCAGACTGCTGCTGTGCCAACACTGCCAGCCACTGCATCTGAATACTTTTGCTCGAAACCCGCATTACTTTATCTATCCGCTCGCCACATTACCGAATGGCGTTGATGATTGATTGAAACAAGTCATTCGATACGCTGATCATTTTACTGGCTGCCAGATAGGCCTCCTGATAGCGCAACATATTGACGGCCTCCTCTTCCAGGTTCACGCCCGCTACAGACTCAACGTCCAGTTCCATTTGCTGACGGATGGCAGACTGCACATCGAGTTCCGAACTGCTGCGGGCAGCGTAGGAGCCAACACTGGTCGTCAGTTGTGCACTAAGTTCCTGCACCGAATCCCGACCGGCGTTAAAAAACCCTGCCGAGAATTGAGCTGCCAATGCAATAGCATTGCTGTTGTTGCCGCTACCGGCAACGCCTTTGCGAATAGCGAACGCATCACCTGCTGCAGGCTGGCCGTTGATTTGCACAGTCCAACCGTTGGCCGATATATTGCCGCCACTGGTATAGGGGAGTGACCCCGAAACGGGCCCGAAAGAATTAACGAGCACATAGGTGCTGGGCGGGTCATCAAATATCACGGTAATCGGATCAAGCAGCGACGGGTTATTAACATCGTCGACAACGGCACCACCCACCGTGGCGCTGCCAATATTCGCCAATAAATCTGAAGTTTCCAGCAGGCCGGCGGCAGCAATCTCGCGGGCGTCAAGCATGACCACGCTGACGTCCGATGCCGCACGGGCCATAGGCCGCACACGAAATTCATCGCCACTCACTGCGGCACCACCGCCGATAACAATTTCCATCCCGTCGATGACAAAGGGATTGCCGACAGTGCCGGTGCCGGTTGCAGTCAGCGGCGCGCCGCTGTTGGCGTCGGCAAAGTTCCATGCAACACCGTCATAGCGCATTTTGTAATCGCGCGGTTCAGCACTGCTTGCATCGGTAAAAACGGCCGTTGCGGTGGCTGTACCCGCATTCTCTGAAGACGACAGAACTGTTGGCGCGATGGTATCGAACATATCGCCACCCAGATTGCCGTTCTGGTCCAGCCCCAGGCGGTTTTGCCGGTTAAAGGTTTCGGTGATACCCAGCGCAATCTGCCCCAGCTCGCGGCGCGTTGGATCCAGCATTTCCTCGCGAAAGCTCAGCATGCCGCCGATTTCGCCGCCCGACACCTTGCGCGAGACAACGGTGGTTGTAGTGCCATCCGTGTGCGCTAACTGCAAACGCGTCGGATCAAACTCGTCAGGAGTCACGGCAAGGCGGAACGTGTTCACGCTCAGCACCAACGGCTGACCGTTAGTCATCATCAGGTTTACGCTGCCGTCCGGCTGCGCCACCGTTTGTATATCGACCTGACTCGCGACCCGATCGATCAGCATCTGTCGCTCATCCAGCAATGCACTGGCAACCCTGCTGCCGTCGGCAACGATCTCGCCGTTCAGACGCGCGATCGCCGTCAAATCGTCATTGACCACCTGCACCGCGCTACGCAAACGCTGATTAATTTCGTTGTCCAGCGAATCCAGCTGTTTACCCATTTGGCGAAAACGCTGCGCCAGCGCTTCCGCTTCAGCCAGCAATTGCTGACGATTTACCGACGATGTCGGGTCGTTGGAGATGGTGTTCAGTTGCTGGTAAAACGACTGCAAGCCACTGGAAATGCCCGTCTCGGTATCGCCCAGATAGCCTTCAAGACGCAAGGCATATTGATTCAGGATCTGGCTCTTGTGCTGCGCAGTTTTGGCGCCGGTCAGCTGGTTCGCAAGCAACTGGTCATAGATGCGCTCCACGCCCGTAACCTGGGTTCCGTAACCAAACTGAATGTTGCCGGAACCAATAACCGGCCCCTGCACCTGCACAACCCGCTGACGCGTGTACCCTTCGGTAGTCGCGTTGGCGATATTGCTGCTGGTGGTTTGCAGCGCGCGTTGCGCGGCAAGCAGTCCAGACAATGCGTTGGTTACAAAACCGGCCATTCTTAATCCTTAAAGCCCTGCATCCGTGCGTATTTAGCCGCGGGTTTTAGCCTTATCGGCAAATCAGGTGGAATTCTTTACCTGCTCCACGTATTCACCCAAATCCGGGCCGTATAAAATTGCCTTGATCTTGTTGGCGTAATTGGGATCCGTGGCATAGCCTGCTTCCTGCAATGCATCCAGATAAGCCTCGGGGTCGGCTGCCTGGTTCATGGCATCGGTGTAGCGCTTACTGCCCGATATCAGATTTACGTAATCCGCAAACCCTTCAGCAAGGTCGTCGTAAACACGGAAATTTTCGCGATGCCGCTGGGCTACCCCATCCTTGTATTCGAGCGTCGGAATGCTCAGGTGCTGACCTTTCCACTTACCGGTGGCCTTGATGCCGAACAGGTTGTTGCTGCTCATGCCGCCGCCATCGCGAATAACGTGTTGCCCCCAACCGGTTTCCAGCGCAGCTTGTGCAACCAGTACGCGCGGATCAACGCCCAGTTTCTCTGCGGCCTGCTCGGCATGCGGCAATAAATCGCGCACAAACTCGTCGCGGCCTGCCGGCTGCCAGTCGCGCCGCTCGGAAGATCGCCCGACGTTATCCACCGCAGCCCGGAAAGCCTCGGGAGAAATGCCCAGAAAAGCACCCTCGTCGACCGGTGTGGCACCCTCACTGCCCTCAAAAGCCAACTGCTTCATAAGCAGATCTGCAATGCCCAAACCCTTGCCACGAGTAAGTTCCAGTGCGATTTGCTTGTCAAACATTTCCTCGTACGTGGTATCCCGCTCCTCACCCAACACGGCGCTGGCGGATCGCATGCTTTGCAGCATCATCTGCACAAACAAGGCCTCAAACTGCTGCGCCGCTTCGCGCGCAGCCTCGGGCGATTTATCCCTGGCCTCCTCGCGCAGGCGAGCCAGCCCGCTAAAATCACTGTACATAGACACGTTATCGGTCATCTCTCTTCCTCGTCAGATGACAGTTGCAGGAGACATCGCTCTAAATCACGACCAGTTCGGCACGCAAGGCACCCGCCGCACGCAATGCTGAGAGTATGGCGTAAATATCAGCGGGCGATGCGCCAACCTGATTGACGGCCGTAATGATGTCATTTAAATCCACACCGGGCTGAAACAAAAACATTTCGCCGGCATTTGAACCAATTTCAATCTCGCTGTCAGGCGTTACCACTGTTTGCCCCTGTGGATTCACCTGGTAAGGCGCATCCGGCTGACTGACATCAAAATCTTCGCTGATTCGCACGACCAGCGATCCGTGTGACACAGCGGCCGACATCACGCGCACATGCTTACTGATCACCACAGTACCCGTGCGTGAATTCACGATCACTTTGGCGGCCGCCTCACCGGGCTCCACCTCAATATTTTCTATGACCGAAAGAAACGAAGTTTGAGCTGCCGCGCTGGGCGGTGCCACCATCCGCACGGACATTGGGTCCAATGCCTGCGCCGTGCCCTGGCCCAGCAGTGCATTGATGGTTTGCGACAGACGCGAAGCAGTCGTGAAATCCGGACGGTTGAGGTTCAGCGTCAGAAAATTCTCGTTGCCAAAAGTATTGGGCGCAGCCACTTCGACTGTCGCACCGTTGGGGACATAAGCGACACTCGGCACGCCAATGGTCACGCTGGAACCGTCGCCACCCGATTCTGACAGCCCGCCGGCAACAACGTTGCCCTGCGCGATCGCGAAAACCTGGCCGTTTACACCTTTAAGTTGTGTCAACAACAAGGTTCCGCCGCGCAGGCTGGCGGCGTTCGCTATGGAGGACACCGTCACGTCGATCGTTTGCCCCGGTTTCGCGAATGGGGGCAATTCCGCATGCACGGCAACCGCGGCAACGTTTTTCAGCTGTAAACTCGTGCCGGGCGGCAAGGTGACGCCTAGTTGCTTCAACGCGTTAAGCAGACTCTGCGTGGTAAACGGCGCCTGCGTGGTGCGGTCGCCCGTGCCATCCAGACCCACCACCAGGCCGTAACCCACCAACTGGTTGCTGCGCACTCCGGCAACGGTGGCGATATCCTTAATGCGCTCGGCCTGAGCTGGCTGTGTAACAACCAATATTGCTAAGAACCCTATAAGTATCGAGCGAAGTGTCGAGCGCATGACGGTGCTCACAGTGGCCACAGTTTATTGAAGAACCGGGTAATTGCACCCGGGCGATTAGCGTCAGCCAGCTCGCCTTTTCCGCTGTAAGTAATACGCGCATCGGCGAGCTGACTCGAGGATACGGTGTTTGCAGTGCTGACATCGTAAGGGCGGACAATGCCCGATACCCTCACGTATTCTGTGCCGCGGTTGAGCTCAATCCACTTTTCACCGCGCACCAGCAAATTACCATTGGGATACACCTCGTGAACGGTCACGGTGATATCGCCGCTAAGACTATTGCTTTGCGAGCTCGAACCCGAGCCGTCAAAATTCTGATCGGTTTCCCATGAATTCTCGAGAATATTATCGCCGTTCAACGTCACCGACTTGCCGGCAAATAGCGGTATCCCGGAGTCAAAATCACTGCTCTTGGCAAAGGCTGTGTTTGCGTTTTTCGATGCGCTCGTCTGTTCCGTCAGAACTACAGTTAATGTGTCGCCCACATGCCTCGCGCGCACATCACCGAACAAAACCATGGCCGTGCCCGGGTGAAAATTGCTGCCGGAACTCCCGACCGGCATGACCGGCTGGTTCGGTAACGCGGGCGGCATATCGCCAGGACGCGGACCGACCACAGTGCTGCAGGCCTGCATAAATAACGCGGCAGCCAACACCGATGCGATTCGCGCGACAATTTTTATCATCTCAGTTCAGCCCGATTACAGGTTGTTGTTCAGGTATTGCAGCATCTGGTCGCTGACCGAAATGGACTTGGAGTTCATTTCGTAAGCGCGCTGCGTCTCGATCATGCTGACCAGCTCTTCAACAACGTTGACATTGGACGTTTCCAGCGCGCCCTGTGACAACTCGCCCAGACCATCAAGCCCCGGCGTGCTGATCTGCGGAGTACCGCTGGCCTTGGATTCCACATACAGATTCTGGCCGCGCGGCGTCAGGCCGCTGGGGTTAATAAAATCGGCAATCTGTATGGAGCCCAGTACCGCAGGGTTGGTCTGACCCGCCAGCGTTGCCTCAACCAGACCGTCGCGCGACACCCGCATGGAAATCACGCCGTCGGGAATTGTGATAGCGGGCTGCACTTCGTAACCGTTGGATGTCACCATGCGGCCGTCCGAATCCACCTGAAAAGAACCATCGCGTGTGTAAGCCTGGTTGCCGTCAGGAAGCAGTATCTGAAAAAAACCACGCCCTTCGATCATCAGGTCCAGCGAATCACCGGTATCAACACGGCCGCCCTGAGAAAAATGTTTTTCAGTAGAAACGATCCGCACACCGGCACCCAGCGTAAGACCGGTCGGATCCTCAGTATCCTGAGAGGTGCTTGCACCGGCCTGTTGAATATTCTGATACAGCAGATCCTCAAACACCGCCCGGCCGCGTTTAAAACCGACCGTATTGACGTTAGCGAGATTGTTGGAGACCACCGCCATGCGCGTCTGCTGCGCATCAAGACCGGTTTTTGCTATCCATAGTGACTGCATGACTTAATAACTCCTGAAAATCGCTAACTAGCCGGACATTCTCATCAAATTGGTGACTGCCTGATCGTTCTGTTCTGCATTACTCATCGCACGTACGTGCAACTCGTAATGGCGGGCGGCGGCAATCATGTCGACCAGTGTTTCCGTAGTATTGACGTTGGAACCTTCCAGCTGCCCCGACAAAATTCGTACCGTCGGATCGGCATCGGCTGAACCGCCATCTTTCAGGCGGAACAAACCATCATCAAAACGCACAACTTCTTCCCGCGGCGGGTTTACCAGCTTGATGGTATTTACTTCCGCAACGGTGTCGGCGGTCTGGCCTTGCGGGACAATCGAAATTCGGCCATCACCCTTGATGGTCAATTCGGAGTAAGCCGGCAGGGTTATAGGGCCGGCTGTCCCGAGAACCACATGCCCTTCGGCCGTTTCCAATACACCACTGGGTGTGAGGTGCATATTGCCTGCGCGCGTGTAGGCTTCTTCGCCGTTCGCATCCTGCACGGCTATCCAGCCATCACCCTGCACAGCGATATCCAGTTCGCCGTCAGTAATAATCAGCTCGCCGCTGGTCGCATCCCATGACTCGGGCTTGGCTACAGCGTTTATGCGACTCTCAAAGCCCGGCCCGACAATTGGCGCGCTGCCAAGTGACTGGCGCACGGCACGGAAGCCGGTACTGTTGCTGTTGGCAAGGTTGTGCGCGATTACCGCCTGCGACTGCATTGCAGCTCGCGCTCCTGTCATTGCAACGTATATCGACTTATCCATGCCGTGCCACCAATCTGTGCGTTAACGTTTACGAATAGCCACTAACGAATATTGATAATCGTCTGGGTTACCGCATCCATAGTGGAAATAACCTGGGCATTGGCCTGGAACAAGCGCTGCGCCGTGATCATGTTCACCAGTTCAGCCGTCAGGTCGACGTTTGATGACTCAAGTGCTCCCGACTGAATAATCCCGAAGTTGGAGGTGCCCGCTTCGCCCCGCAGCGCAGTACCCGAAGCAAAACTCTCCTGATAGGAAATGTCGCTGGCCTTGGTCAGGCCTTCCGGGTTCGCGAACGTGGCTACAGCGATTTTGCCCAGGCTGGTGGACTGGCCGTTTGAGTAGCGCGCGAACACCACGCCTGACTGATCAATCTCCACGTTGACCAGTCGACCGGCAGCGCGACCGTCAGGATTAATTGCGTTGACGACAAAGTTCTCGCCGTATTGTGTGGTTTGCAACAGATCCAGATCAGCAGTGAGCGGGTTGGCGCCGTTGGTCGGCACGTAAGCGCCAAACGACACGCTACCGGCAGGAGGCGTGGCCAGCGCGCCGTTGGCGTCGAAAGTCACCGGCTGCAAGGTGCCTACCTGTGTCCCGTCAATGCTCTGCGCCACATCCCAGGCTCCCGGCGCACTGTTCACAAAATAGTACGTTGCGGTATGAGCCACACCCAGCGAGTCGTAAACAATGGTCGAGGTGCTGTGGTTAAAGGTGTCGGGGTCCGTCAAATCAAACGGCGCCGCTGCCGGCGGCGTGGCGTTTGCCGGCAGGTTAACAGCCATCTCTACCAATGTGCTGGGCTGCGGCGGGTTTACGTCCACTGTAAGCCTGAAATCCTGCAGCGAACCGGTGTTAAAACCACCCGTGGCGGTCGGCGGATAAATCTGCAGCCGTTCGCCCTGCGAGTTCTGCACGTAACCGTTGGAATCGATACCCATAGAGCCCACCCGCGAGTACAGTAACGCTCCGCCGTCGCTCAGCACGAGGTAACCTTCGCCGCTGACAGCAAGGTCAAGCTGCCTTTCGGTAATTTCTACGTTGCCCTGACTATTTTCCTGACGGACGTTAACAAGGCGCACACCGGCACCAATGCCAGATGCATCGCCTGCAAACACGTCGGAAAATTCCGCACGCGAACGTTTGAATCCCGTGGTATTAGCATTTGAAATGTTGTTGGACGTCACCGTCAGATCAGTTGATGCTGCGTTGAGTCCGGTAAGTGCGATTTGGAACGACATGGTTTCTCTCCTTGATGCCTTGCGTCGATCAGATAACAAGCTGTCAGATGCTGACCGGCTACATGACCGCCCTGATTTGCGACAGGCTGATCTCCTGTCCTGCTTCCGTGGTAATTCTGGTATTTGCCCCGCCGCCGGACAGCGAAACGCTTGCGACCTTGGTTGACACCAGTGTGCTCAGCGCAACTTCTTTGCCTGAATCGGTGTAACCGGCCGAAATAAAATACTCGCCAGCTGGAGCCTGACTGCCGTCAGCCATCACACCGTCCCACTCAAAATTGACCAGGCCGGCGCCGCGGTTCCCCAACGACAACTCGCGCAGGATTTGTCCATTGGGCGCGGTGATGCGAACAAATGCCGTGCTGGTAGAAAACGGCAGATCAACAGCACCGGTGACCGGCTCATCTTCGGCCAGTCGCCCCATATTGCCTTCGGTCAACACCGACTTGCCGATCATGGACGAAGCCTGCAATGCCTGGCTGGCGTAAAGGGATTCTGCCAGCTGCCCAAGTGATGAACTCATGTCGCCGATGCCTGAAACCGTGCTGAACTGAGCCATCTGACCGAGGAACTCACCGTTCTCCATGGGCTGAAACGGATCCTGGTTGCGCAGCTGCGTCACCATCAGCGCCAGAAAGTCCTCCTGGCCCAACGTGGTCCGCTGCGCCTCCTGCTGCGAGGTCGGCACGGCAAATTGACTGAGATCGAGCTCGCCACCGATGGGGTTAATCATTGTCTGTTACTCCTAAGCTCTTACTAACCAATGCTTACTGACCGAGCGATAAGGTCCGCATCAGTAATTCCTTGGACGTGTTCAATACCTCGACGCTGGACTGGTAAGAGCGCGAAGCAGAAATCATGTTGACCAGTTCGTCCACGGTGTTGACGTTGGACATGTAGATGTATCCGTCTTCATCCGCCGATGCATGGCCGGGCTTGTAAACGCGCTGGGGCTCAGCGGTGCTCTCGGCAATGTCGGTCACCCGCACACCGGCGTTGGCAGGATCGAACGCCGAATTAAATACCGTTTCAAACACCGGGTTGCGTGCGCGATAAGCATCTTCCGGCCGGCCGGCTGCGGTGCTTGCATTGGCCAGGTTACTGGCCACCGTGTTCATGCGGATGGTCTGCGCGGCCATGGCTGAACCGCTGACATCAAATATTTTCATCAGAGACATGGCTTATCGTCCTCCGGTAATCGCAAGCTTCAGTCCACGGATGCGCATGTTCAGAAAGCTGAGGCTGGTCTGATAGCGCAGCGCTGTTTCCGCCACCGCTGCCTTTTCTCGCTGGGCATCGACGGTGTTGCCATCCTGTGCCGGCTGATCGGGATTCCGGTACAGCACCGTAGCCGGACCGCCACCCTGCCGGGCGGGGTTGATATGGCCGGCATGGGTGCTGGCAATGCTGACGGTCGCAGACCGCTCTGCTGCCATGGCGCTCTTAAAATCAATATCCCGTGCCAGATAGTTCGGCGTATCGGCATTCGCAATATTTGCGGCCAGCAATTCAATTCGCTGACTGCCGAGCGCCAGAGACTTGGCGTGAGTATCAAATACGCTGTTAATGTCGAGAGGCATTTCGAATTCCGTGTAGTCCTGTTGCGGGCGGCCGCTTCTATTGCTCAACCGCTGTGAACAACAAAATGCAAAAGCCGTGCCAGCTCTCTGAAAGCCTTTGTTCATGCGGACGACCGACCCCCTGCGGCAGAAATCTTCCGCCCTGGCGGCAACCGGATAGCCATCCTTTGCCGCTCGGCAACCAATTTGACCGGAACCCGGGCTGCCGAGCGCCGGAACTCGCGGCATGAAATTTGCATCTATAGAAAAGATGACTAATAAGGGCAATTTCTTGGCATGTAAGCGCTTGCTTAGCGCGCGTCCGATAATGATGCTGGTGACCGTGATATGGGCCACGCCGGCGCTGGCGGGACATGACCACGATGATATCCAGCGAGTCGCTGAAGCCGCAGCTGCAAAGCGGATGGCTGTGTCGGCAGGACGTGTCGAAGCGGTGGCACAGGATCTCGATAGCCGCTTGCGACTGGCTAAGTGCGACGTCCCGCTGAGTGCCGAGTTGCCTTATGACGTTGGCCGCAAGACACGCGTGACCGCAGAGGTTCGCTGCACCGGCTCGCAACCGTGGAAGATATACGTGCCGGTCAATCTGCAGGTCTGGCAGCGGGTGCTGGTTGCCGCCGGGCCGCTGCAGCGCGGCCGGATGCTGACCGAGGGCGACATGATTTTGGCGGAACGCAGTGTTACCGAGCAGGCCCGGGGTTTCATGCTTAAGCCGGCACAGGCTGCAGGTTACCGGCTGAAACGCGACCTTTCGGAGGGCGACGTCATCACGCCCGGTGTGATCGTTGCGCCGCCGCTGATAGAGCGCGGCCAGGACGTGGTGCTGGAGGCGCGGGCCGGCGCCCTGAATGTGCGGATGGCGGGTGTCGCGCTCGAGGACGGTCTGGCAGGTGACATAATCACGGTAGAAAATCGTGAATCGGGCCGAAAAGTAGAAGGGGTGGTGCGTTCAGGAAAGACTGTAGAGGTACTGCTTCACTGAATTTTGGGCCAAACTCGCCTAAAGTTCGGGTGTTGTAAGCCGATATATAAAGTACGAAAACCAAGAATAAAATTGCGTACGGAGGATTATGTTTAATGGCTGACAAGATTAACGGATACGGCAGAACCGAACTGCCCGTTTCAAGTTCCCGATCAGCGGGCGTGAAGCGCACTGAGCAAAGTGAATCTGCGCGTTCTGCTGGCGGCGAGGAAAGCACCCGCACCGATGCAGTAGCGCTGACGGATACGGCTGTCCGGCTAAAACGCATCGAAGCTAATCTTGCGGAGCTTCCCGAAGTGGATCAGGGCAAGGTTGATGCGCTGCGCGAACGGGTTGAATCGGGCGACTATCAGGTTGACGGCAACGCGATTGCACGCAAACTAATGCAAATGGAGCAGGATCTGTCCTGATGGCATCGGATATGCAGCCCACCTCCGTCGACGTCAACACAGCAAGCCAAATACTGGATCAGGAAATCAGCGCTCTCGAGGCGGTGATGACGGTGCTCGACTCCGAACACAGCGCCCTGGAAGCACGGGACGCTGAAGCCTTAACCGCTGCCAGCCAGCTCAAACTGCAATGCATCGAGACAGCCCGGCGCATCGGCGCGGAGCGGGCGACATTGCTGCCCGATGCCAGTGATATCTCTGTCAATCCGGAGATCCGTTTACGTTGGGAAAACCTTGCGAAGTTGGCGCACGGTTGCAAACAAAAGAATGAGCGCAACGGCATGCTCATTCGCTGGCAACACAAGTACATTGAGCAAACACTCGCATTGCTTCGCAACGAAGGCATGGACAGCACGCTCTATGGCCCTGACGGCGGCAGTAAGCGCAACGGCAGTCGCCGCGGCACGCTGGGCTCTGCCTAGGTAAGCCTACTAAGTAAGCCTCAACCGCACTTACTGTCACCGCATGACAGACACGTCATGCAGCCATCCATCAACACCACCGAACGATCGTGGCATTTGCCGCACAACTGGGCGCCTTCAATCACGTCGCTCGCCTTAGCAGCAGCCGGTTCGTTCTTAATCAGCAGATCTTTCTGCTTGCGTGACTCTTCGTACTCCCGACGCTTTTTCTCGATCAGCTGCTTCTGGTGATCGTCGAGGTTATCCTGCGGCAACATGCCGATGTACTGCAGATGCTTTTCTACTATGTGCCCCAGTTCCGCGATGATGGACGGCATGTACTTACCGCCAGGCTTCCAATAGCCACCGCGCGGATCAAACACCGCCTTTAGCTCGTCAACCACGAAAGTCACGTCGCCACCTTTACGGAACACTGCCGACATGATGCGAGTCAGCGCCACAATCCACTGGTAGTGATCAAGATTTTTGGAATTGACGAAAATCTCAAACGGACGCTGGCTTTCGTGCTCGGTGCCAATGTTTAAAACGATATCGTTAATGGTCACGTACATGGCGTGATCGTCAACCGGCGTCTTTACCTTGTAAGTAGAACCGCGCAACATTTCCGGGCGATCCAGCTTTTCGTGCATGCGCACGACCTTGTTGTGTATAGACGCGCTGCCCGATTCCGCATCGGCTACACGGGCATCCACTTTGGGCGGCTGTATCGCAGGCGCGGCGACCGTCTCAGCCGGTGCCTGTTCCGCTTCGCCGACGCGGTAGTCAACGATTTTTTTGGTGATTTTCAGTTTGGACATGTCGAATCCTGTATTGATCTTGTGCTGTTGATAACGAACCGCAGAAAGCTAGAACTTGCCGTAATAACCTTCTTTAAGCGCGTCAAACAGATTGGCAGCAGTGTGGGTTTCGCCGTCGTACTCCACCTCTTCATTGCCTGCCAGCGTGACCTCCGAGCCGTCTTCCAGCACGAAGGTATAACGCGTGTTCTCGAGATCTTTCTCTTTAACCAGCACGCCCTGAAAAGCCTCCGGGTTAAAGCGGAAGGTGGTGCAGCCTTTCAGCCCCTGCTCGTAGGCATACATATAGATATCTTTGAACTCATCGTACGGAAACGCAGTGGGCACGTTAGCTGTTTTCGAAATGGATGAATCAACCCATTTCTGCGCTGCCGCCTGAATATCCACGTGCTCGCGGGGTGAAATGTCTTCCGCGGTAATAAAGTAATCCGGCAACGCGGTGCTCGCGTCTTCCGAAACCGGCATGGCGGACGGGTTAATGAGTTGGCGATAGGCCAGCAGCTCATACGAAAACACGCCTACCTTCTCTTTTGTTTTGCGCCCTTCACGAATGACATTGCGGAAGTAGTGGTGTGCAAAGCTCGGCTCAATGCCATTACTGACGTTGTTGGCCAGCGACAATGAAATCGTGCCGGTGGGCGCGATTGAACTGTGGTGAGTAAAGCGTGCGCCTTCCTGGATGATCTGCTGCACGAGCTCCGGCTCTACTTCTGCAACCCGCTGCATGTAGCGGCTGTAGCGTCCATGCAGCTCTTTGCCCTTGATGACGTCACCGACTTTCCAGCCATCGGCAACCATCTCCGGGCGCTGCCGCAACATTTTTGCTGTAACGCTAAAGTCTTCCAGCATGATCGGCGCGGGGCCTTTTTCGCGCGCAAGTTCCAGGGCGGTTTGCCAACCCGCCACTGCAAGTTCGCGAGCCACCATCTCGGTGAAATTCACCGACTCTTTCGAACCGTATCTGAGGCGCAACATGGTCAGCGATGACCCCAGCCCTAAAAACCCCATACCGTGCCGGCGCTTGCGCAAAATTTCATCGCGCTGCCCCTGCAGCGGCAGGCCGTTGATTTCCACCACGTTGTCGAGCATGCGGGTGAAGACGCCGACCACTTCGCGGAACTCCTCCCAGTCGAAATACGCGCCTTCGGTGAATGGCTCACGCACAAAACGCGTCAGGTTCACGGAACCGAGCAGACAAGACCCGTAGGGCGGCAGCGGTTGCTCACCACAAGGGTTGGTGGCGCGAATGGTTTCGTCAAACCAGTTGTTGTTCATCTCGTTGACGTGATCAATCAACACAAAGCCCGGTTCGGCAAAGTCATAGGTTGACGTCATGATCAGATTCCACAGCCGCTGCGCGGGCATGGTTTTGAAAACCCGGCACGCAACGCGACCGCTTTCATCGGTGACGTAATTTTCCTCTATCGGCCAGTCGCGCCAGACAATCTGCGCAGGGTCGGTTAAATCCAGACCGTCTTGCCGCACTTCTTTTTCGTCCACGGGGAACGCCAGCGTCCAGTCTTCCTGGTTCGCCACCGCCTGCATGAATTCATTGGTCACCAGCAGGGACAAATTAAACTGGCGGAGCCGGCCGTCCTCGCGCTTGGCTTTAACGAAATCAATAACGTCAGGATGGCCCACATCGAAGGTGCCCATCTGCGCACCCCGCCGACCACCCGCCGACGACACGGTGAAACACATCTTGTCGTAGATATCCATAAACGACAGCGGGCCTGACGTGTACGCACCGGCGCCGGAAACATAGGCACCCTTGGGGCGTAACGTGGAAAATTCGTAACCGATGCCGCAACCGGCTTTAAGAGTCAGGCCGGCTTCATGCACCTTATCGAGAATATCGTGCATGGAGTCACGGATACTGCCCGACACGGTGCAATTAATCGTCGACGTGGCCGGTTTGTGATCTTGCGCCCCGGCATTGGAAATAATTCTGCCGGCCGGTATCGCGCCGTTACGCAAAGCCCACAAAAAGGCCTCGAACCATTGTTCGCGTGTCTCTTCGCTTTCCACATCGGCAAGTGCACGCGCAACACGGGCATAGGTGTCATCCATGGTTTCATCGATCACCTTGCCCTGCTTGGACTTCAGACGATACTTTTTATCCCATATGTCGACTGAAGCATCCTGAAACTCAATGGCCGTTCCCGCGGCTGATTCCTTTCGCGCTGCGATTTTCATTACTGACTTCCACTCCCCCAACGAGTAACGGCCATAATAACGGCCTGATATATATGGTGCTGTAATGCGGCGAATTTAGTGCTTTTGGAAGCTATCCGACGACTTTCCCGTAAAAATGCCAACACTAGATGTTGTGTCAGACGCAAAGTAGGTTATGCCTCTGCCGGAGGCCTGTCAAGCGCTTTGAGGAATGGTCAATTTTTATACTTAACAATATTTTTCAATAAGTTACATTCGTTCCTGTGTCCCTTATGCGGCCCTAAACGCACCGCAATATGAACATTTTTTCGATTTCTCAAACCACTATATCTTGTGTTTGCTCATCCCCACCTCTTGCATAGCTTTTCCACAACTTATCCACAGCGGGTCAGCTTGAAAATAGACGCGGCGACCCCATTTTCCTTTCATCCGGCAGTGAAGCTGCCGTAAATATCTGTTAACCAAGGAGTAAGGATATGAACATTGCACGATACGAACCGCGCTACCGCGGCCTCGGATTGCTCAATCGCCTTCTCAATGACGATTTGGGCAGTCTGGATTTTGACAACCTGGCAGGGCGCGAGACCGCCGCGGTGGCTGACTGGACACCGGCGGTAGATATACGCGAAGAAGCCGACCGCTACCTGTTAACCGCCGACTTGCCGGGCGTTAAACCCGACGACATCGACGTCACCATGGAAAACGGCGTTTTGACCATCCAGGGTCAGCGCGCGGCAGAAACGACCACAGAGACCGGCGGCTACAAACGCTATGAGCGGGTGCGCGGCAGCTTCCTGCGACGTTTCGCGCTGCCTGACACCGCCAACGGTGAAGACATCGTGGCAGAAACACGGCACGGCGTTCTGGAAGTTACGATCCCCAAACATGCCGAACTTGCGCCTAAAAAGATCGCGGTCAAACAAGCCTAGTTAACCCGATGGGAATGCGGTTCGGTGGGACAATAACGCCGGCGGCAGGAAACTTCCTGCTGCCGGCGTTGTCGGTTATAGAGCCATGCCCGCGCGGGTATAATTTCTGCCAAGAATATTCTGGGATCCTCAAATAATATGCTTAACTCAAAACTGTCCGGTCTCGCCGGCGCGCTGCTTGTCATCCTCCTCAGTTTTTCCGGATCAGCCGTAGCCGCACTTCCCGGCGACATCAACGGCAAGGAGGTGCCCAGTCTTGCACCGCTGGTGGATAAAACCTCACCCGCCGTCGTGAATATCCGCACCCGCGCCACTGTGTCGGCACCGACCAATCCCCTCATGGAAGACCCTTTTTTCCGGCGCTTTTTCGGCGTACCTGAAGGCGGCCAGGAACGACAGCGCGAAGTCAGTTCAGCCGGTTCCGGCGTCATCGTGGATGCTGAAAAAGGCCATATCCTGACTAACCATCATGTTGTAAACGGCGCGGACGATATCGAGATATACCTGAAGGACGACCGTATTTTAAAAGCCACAGTGATCGGGTCGGATGAAGGAACGGATATCGCCGTGCTGCAGATCGAGAATCCTGAAAACCTGACACAAATGCGCCTCGGTGATTCCGACGCGCTGCGGGTCGGTGATTTCGTGCTTGCCATCGGTAATCCTTTCGGTCTGCGGCACACCGTGACATCGGGCATTGTCAGCGCGCTCGGGCGCCAGGAAGTAAACCGCAACGGCTACTCTGACTTTATTCAAACCGACGCCTCCATCAACCCTGGCAATTCCGGCGGCGCATTGGTGAACCTGAAAGGCGAACTGGTCGGTATTAACTCCATGATTTACAGCCAGAGCGGCGGCAATATCGGCATTGGCTTTGCCATTCCGGTGAATATCGCCAAGTCCATCATGGAACAGATTCTTGAGTTCGGCGAAGTCCGTCGCGGCCTGCTTGGCGTCAGCATCGGCGACCTGACCGCGGAGACCGCCGAAGCGCTGGGCATAGAGACGGACACATACAAAGGCGCACTGGTGCAGGAAGTGTTTCCCGACTCGGCAGCTGAAAAAGCCGGCGTTGCGCCTGGCGATGTCATCGTCGAAGTGGATGGCGAAGAAATCAGTGGTGCTTCCGATTTGCGCAACACCATCGGGCTCAAGCGTACCGGCGATACAGTCAAACTCAAGGTTCTGCGTGACGGCAAAATGAAGAAATTTACGGCCGTACTGGGCAGTCGCGACAACACTGCGGCGGTGCAGGCAGAAGACATCCATCCTCGACTTGCGGGTGCCGAGTTTTCCAATTACGACAATACGCAAGCCTACAAAGGCAAGGGTGTACAGGTCGACAGCGTTGCCAGCGGCAGTCCGGCCGAGTTTGCCGGCCTGGAGCAAGGTGACATTATTGTGCAGCTCAATAACCGCAACGTGGAAAGCGTTGCCCAACTGAGCGAATTCGCCAAAGACCAGAATGTACTGGGCATACGCATCGTGCGCGGCACACGCGTGTTGCTGCGAGTAATCCGCTAGACCACAATGAGCACATGGATGTTTATCTGGTTGGCGGGGCGATACGCGACAAGCTGCTAGGCCGCCCGGTCAGGGAAAAAGACTGGGTGGTCGTCGGCGGCACCCCTGCGCTGCTCGAAGATCAGGGCTACCGCAAGGTCGGTAAGAACTTTCCGGTGTTCCTGCATCCGGACAGCGGGGAAGAATACGCGCTGGCCAGAACTGAAACCAAAACCGGTTCCGGATATCACGGCTTTGACGTTTACGCAGGCGCGGATGTAACACTCGAGGAGGATTTGCAGCGCCGCGATCTGACCGTAAACGCCATTGCGGAGCGCGCGGACGGCACCCTGGTGGACCCATACAACGGCCAGCAGGATATCCGCGACCGGGTGCTGCGGCATGTTTCCGATGCCTTTCGCGAAGACCCGCTGCGCGTACTGCGCGTTGCACGGTTTGCTGCAAGCCTGCATGAATTCGGTTTCACTATCGCGCCCGCTACCCTGCAACTGATGCGCCATATCGTGGCTGACGGAGAACTCAGCGCCCTGACTCCCGAACGAGTCTGGCAGGAAACGGAAAAAGCCCTGCGAACCTCAAGGCCCGATGTGTACTTTGCTACGCTGCGAGAATGCAATGCTCTGGCCATTATTTTCCCGGAAGTTGATCGACTGTTCGGCGTACCGCAACCGGAAAAATGGCATCCCGAAATCGACACCGGCACGCATGTGCTAATGGTCGTAGAAATGGCCGCACGCATGACCGACTCAGTCGCCGTGCGCTTTGCAGGTCTGGTGCATGACCTTGGCAAAGGCACCACGGACCCACAGCACTGGCCGTCGCACCGCGGCCACGAAAAACGCGGCCTGAAGCTGATTCGTGAGTTGTGCGAACGGCTGGCTATTCCTAATCACTGCCGTGACCTGGGGCTGCAGGCCTGCCGGTTCCATACCGATGTGCATCGCGCCGGCCAACTCCGCCCGGACACTTTTTTGAAAGTGCTGGAAGCGACGGATGCGTTTCGGCGACCCGAACGCTTCGAAGAGTTTTTGCTGACATGCGAGGCGGACGCGCGCGGACGCGCTGGCTGGCAGGATAGCGATTATCCGCAGGCCGATAAATTCAGAGCCGCGTACAGAGCAGCATGCACTGTCGACAGCCACACGATTCAAGCCACCGGGGTCAGCGGCGAAGCTTTTGGGGCGGCGCTGCGTGCCGCCCGAGTAGAAGCCATAGCCAGACTGAATCTGCGCGACCGGCCGCCCGGCTAGTGACTGCCACCATCGCCCTCTGGGCGCTCGCCATCTTTCTGGTGTGTATCGGCATCGCAGGCCTGGCGCTGCCTGCCCTGCCCGGCCCGCCGCTGTTATTTCTTGGCCTGGTGGTTGCCGCTTGGGCTGATAACTTCGAGTACGTGGGCGCTGCAACGTTAACGGTATTCGCCCTGTTGTCCTTGCTCACCTATGTCGTCGACATTGTCGCCGGCTTGCTGGGTGCCAAACGTTTCAACGCGTCGCGACAGGCAATGTTCGGCGCTGCCGCAGGCGCATTCGTGGGTATTTTTTTCGGCTTGCCCGGCATATTGTTTGGGCCGTTTACCGGCGCGGTGCTGGGTGAACTTTATAATCGCCGTCATTGGCGCGAGGCAGGCTGGTCGGGTCTGGGGGCCACCCTGGGCCTGCTGGCGGGCGCAATCATCAAATTGACCCTCGCGTTCTCGATGCTGGGCTGGTTCGCGTTTATGCGTTTCGCTTAAAGCCCCGCACACATATCACGACCGTCGAAACCGTCCGGCACGTTGGTCTCATTGCGGGTGAGTGCCATTACTTTAATGGCGTCACCCATTTCCCCGGGAAGTATCAACTTGCGCAGACCGTTCGCCAGTTCGACCTGCCCCTTAAGGTCGCCGGTGTATGCCTGCGCGACATGGTCTTCAATGCCTGCCGCCAGCAGAAACTGCGCTTGCGTGGTGTAGCCCGCTACGGCCAGCTCCGCACTCATTGCCGCTTCGGCCAGGGCCGTGAAATCAACCCACGCGGTGATGTCCTGCAAACCGGGCCAGAAATAGGGATTTTCATGCGCCCGGTGCCGGTAGTAACAGCGCAGCGTGCCGCTGCGACGCTCGGGCAAATAGTATTCGCGGCGGCTGAAGCCGTAATCAAACAGCATGATCATGCCCGCAGCCAAAGCATCACTCAGCGACGCGACCCAGGCACCGAGTTGCCGGTTACGTTCTGAGCAGTAGGCATCGTCGTCCCCCACCTGCAGACTGCTGACAAAGTTGGCAAGTTCAGTATCCGCCGGTCGCGCTGCATCGGCAAATACGCCATCCTTCTCGCTCACGCCCAACTCAAAAACCGTGCCGCGATGTGCGACAAAGCGCTGCACCGGCAACGCATCCGCTACTTCGTTGCCGACAATGACACCGCGTAACGGGCTCTCTGGCAGACGGTCAAGCCAGCGCACGCGGTCGGCCAGTTCGGCGGGCAACGAGGCCAGCGTGGCTTGCTGTCGGGCGCGCAAATCCGCACTGGTCTCCAGGACGCAATACTGCGACGGTATGTGTCCCAGACGCTCAAACTCCAGCAACATGTCCGCCGCCATGCGCCCGGTACCGGCGCCCAGTTCAAGCACGGTGTCGCCGCCGGTTGCTGCAAGCACTTGTGCACATTGACCAGCCACGCAACGGGAAAACAGCGGCGACAGCTCGGGCGCAGTGACAAAATCACCGCGCGCGCCAAACTTGTGCGCGCCCGCACTGTAGTATCCCAGACCCGGCTCGTACAGAGCCGCCCGCATGTAGTCGGCAAAATCGATCCAGCCGCCGGCCGCCGCGATACGCTCACGAATAACCTCGGTCAGGCGAGCACTGTGCGCACGCGCATCGGCATCCGGCTCAGGCAGAGAATTTAGAGACATAGGTTAGAGATACAGGGAAGAATTGGTGAATGCTGCATGCTGAGTTAATCTTACACGCCTTGCGACGGGACCGAACCGTCGCATACTGACCGGCAAGTCGCCCTCATCGGAGAACCTACTGGCGTGAACACTTCGCAATCAGAACTTGATGAGTCCGCTCGCAATGGGCCTGCACTGAGCGGCCAGTGGGTGCTCATTACCGGTGCCGCGCGACGCATCGGTGCCGCGCTTGCGCGCACACTGCACGGTCACGGCGCGAATATTGCGGTGCATTACGGTTCTTCGGCCGGCGAGGCAGAGGCCCTGGTTGCGGCGATGAATAGCGCGCGCAGAAATTCGGCCATAGTCGCGCAGGCCGATCTCCGCCAAACCGCCACCCTGAAAAACTTTGTTGACGATATTGTCCGGCAAACCGGCCAACTGGATGTGCTGATTAACAATGCGTCAACTTTTTACCCGACACCGCTTGCCGAGGTGACCGAAGCGCATTGGGACGATCTGCTGGGAACCAATCTGAAAGCTCCGCTGTTTCTGGCGCAGGCAGCGATGCCTCATCTGCGACGCACGGGCGGCCAGATCATCAACATCATTGATATACACGCCCAGCGACCGCTAAAAAACCACCCGGTTTACGGCCCGGCAAAAGCGGGTCTGGCCATGCTGACCCGCTCACTGGCTAAGGATCTGGCGCCCGACATCCGCGTCAACGGCGTATCACCCGGCGCCATACTGTGGCCCGAAGAAGGCATGTCCGAGCAGGCCGAACAATCCATCCTGCGACAAATTCCGCTGGCGCGCATGGGCGAGCCCGGCGACATCGCGCGCACGGTGTTGTTTCTGGTTAAGGATGCACCCTACATCACGGGGCAGATTATTCCGGTGGACGGTGGCCGCAGCATCGGCTGGTAAAAACGCTAACTCATCCGTATCAGTTCAGCCCGATGTCAACACACTCGAGTGGACATGCCGAGCGATCAAAATCGCGCCACAATTCTGCCATGGTTTTACCGCTGACCGGGTGCTCCAGCGCGGGCGCCAATTCGGCCAACGGGCCGGCCACAAAAGCGTAACGATCAATATCGTGATGCGGGATTTTCAGCCGCTGATTGACCAATTGCCCGTATAACAGCAAGTCTATGTCCAGAGTACGCGGACTGAATCGGTTATCCGTGCGTACCCGTTTCGCTGCCGTATGCAACTCTTCAATATGATCCAGCAACGCCTGCGGTTTTTCGCGGGTATGAAAGCCCACCACCATGTTCAGGAAATCGTCACCCTCAAACCCGACCGCTTCGCTGCGATAGACACGCGAAGTTTGCAGCTCGCCGTAGGTGTTCGACAGTTCTTCGTGCGCCAGACGCAGGTTCTCTTGCGGCCGGACATTACTGCCAATACTGACAAAAACTTCCACTTCAGCCGGCAGCGCGCTAGTCACGACGACCCCGCTCAATCACCACGCCCACGGCGGCGGACCCTGTCACTGCGCGGGGTTTACTGAACGCAACCCGCAACCACGGTACCGAAAACTCGTTCATTATGAGCGCGGCCACCTCGTTCGCTGCAGTCTCCACCAGTTCGAACTGACGCTCGCGCACGACAGCCATCACACGCTTGGAAACCGCCTTGTAGTCCAGCGCATGCTGCAGATCTTCTGTTTCAGCAGCCGGACGAGTGTCCCATGCCATATCAAGGTCGATACTGACTTCCTGTTCAATTTGCCGCTCCCAGTCCCAGCAGCCGATCACGGTCTTAAACCGCAGCTCACGCACAAACACAATATCCACTTAAGCAACTCCCCGCATCGGCATCAAACTGTCGAGCTCCCAGCGCGGCTGGGCCTGCACGTTGCCGTCCGAAACATGCCCCGCCTGCAATCTGAGCAACCCGGCGTACGCGACCATCGCGCCGTTATCGGTGCACAACTCGGGCCGCGGATAGAATACCTGCGCACCGCGCGCCGCAGCTTCCTGCCGCAACACGTCACGCAACGAACGGTTGGCACCCACGCCCCCGGCAATTATCAATGCGTCACGACCGGCCGTTTTGAGTGCCCGCATCGATTTTGCCACCAGCGTGTCCACCACGGCCTCTTCAAAGCTTTTCGCAATGTCGGCCCGATCAGATTCCGTCAGGCCGTCGGCGCTGGCCTCGCGTTCCCGCACCACCATCATGACCGCCGTTTTCAGGCCGCTGAAACTGAAATCCAGACCCGGTTTCTTCAACATAGGGCGGGGAAAATCAAAACGCCCGCTGGCACCGCGCGTGGCTAACTGCGCCAATGCGGCGCCGCCGGGATACGGCAATCCCAGCAGTTTGGCGGTTTTGTCGAAGGCCTCGCCCGCTGCGTCATCCAGAGTCTGACCCAGCACGCGGTAACAGCCCGGACTCGCCACGTCGACCAGCATGGTGTGGCCACCGGA
The DNA here is from genome assembly GCA_030426355.1 of Gammaproteobacteria bacterium. Lineage (GTDB taxonomy): Bacteria > Pseudomonadota > Gammaproteobacteria > Steroidobacterales. Next base: position 6,706 of record JAUHYQ010000002.1, on the reverse strand, counting down.
AACCAGCAAGGCGACAAACGGAAACTGCGGCGCGGGATCTTCGAGCATGGCAGCGAGCAGATGAGCCTCGAGATGATGCACAGGGATCGCCGGAATCTCCCAGCCCATGGCCAGACCTTCCGCCACGGTACTGCCCACCAGCAACGCACCAATCAGCCCGGGACCGGCCGTATAAGCCACACCGTCAAGCTCTGCGGGGCTCAGACCGGCCTCGTCCAGCGTTGCCCGCACCAGCGGCAGCAGCTTGCGCACATGATCGCGCGAGGCCAGCTCGGGCACCACGCCGCCATAGCGCGCATGCAGCTTCACCTGGCTGTAGACCTCGTGAGCCAGTAAACCTTGCGTTGCGTCATAGACAGCGACACCGGTCTCGTCACAGCTGGTTTCTATCCCCAGAACCCTCAAACGCATATGCTCCTGTGCTTTGCAATCCGCCACTTGCGAGGGTATATTACGCGGCCTGCCGGCGGATGAGCCGGTTTTTTTCGCTCCCTCACCGGAGAAGGAACACCCGTTTTGCCAAGTGTAAAAGTCAGAGAAAACGAGCATTTCGACGCAGCCCTGCGACGCTTCAAGCGCGCCTGTGAAAAAGCCGGCATCCTGTCAGAACTTCGTCGTCGCGAGTTCTACGAAAAACCAACCCAGGAACGTAAGCGCAAAAAAGCAGCCGCTGTTAAGCGCCAGCTCAAGAAAACCTCCCGCGAAACCAATCGCCGTCAGCGACTCTACTAGTTTTAGCCCTGAGCCTTAAAACACAAATTCAGTCCGATATGAAAGCCGCCATGAAGGCGGGCGATAAGCAGCAACTCAGTGTAATACGGATGCTGCTCGCGGCTATTCAAACCCGCGAAATCGAAGCGCGAGCTGAACTTTCGGATCAAGACGTGCTGGCTGTTATCGAAAAGCTGGTTAAACAACGCAACGACTCCGCCAAACAGTTCGCCGATGCCGACCGTCAGGATCGCGCCGCAGCAGAACTGCAAGAAGCCGATATCCTGAAAACCTATTTGCCGGAACAGCTCTCCGCAGAGGAAATCGCGGCACTGGTCGATGCGGCCATTGCCGCCTCGGGTGCGAGCGGCATGCAGGACATGGGCAAAGTCATGGGCGCAATCAAGGCCAAAGCCCAGGGCCGCGCCGACATGGGCACGCTGAGCGCGCTGGTCAAGGCCCGACTGTCTGCCTAGAATGCCGCATGGCAGGGCGCATACCTCAGGATTTCATTAACGATCTGGTCGACCGGGCGGATATCGTCGAAATCCTTTCGAACCGGATCCAGTTAAAAAAAGCCGGCCGGGAATACAAAGCCTGTTGCCCGTTTCATGGCGAAAAAACGCCGTCATTCACCGTCAGCCCGGAAAAAGGTTTCTATCACTGCTTTGGTTGCGGTGCTCACGGTACCGTCGTCGGCTTCCTGATGGAACACGATCGCCTGGAGTTCGTCGAAGCCATTGAAGAACTGGCTTCTTTCTACGGACTGGAAGTCCCGCGCGAAAATGCAGGCAATGCAGCGCCCGTCTCCCCCAGCGCACCCCTGCTCGACCTGCTCGCGGCAGCGGCTGACTTGTTTCGTGACCAGTTGCGCGACACTCCCGCAGCGGTGGACTACTTAAAGCAACGCGGCCTGAACGGTCGCGTAGCGGCCGAATTTGGCATGGGCTATGCACCGGCGGGATGGGACTTTTTGCTCAGAAAACTCGGCACATCGGATGACCGGCGCGAAAATCTGCTTAAGGCCGGCCTGCTGATACGCAACGAAGACAAGCGCGTCTACGACCGCTTCCGCGACCGCATCATGTTCCCGATTCGCGACAGCCGCGGGCGCGTGGTCGGCTTTGGCGGCCGGGTTATGGACAACACCGAACCCAAATACCTGAATTCGCCGGAAACGCCGGTGTTTCATAAGGGTCGCGAATTATATGGGTTGTACGAAGCGCGTCAGGCCATTCGCAATCCCGAGCGCTTGCTGGTAGTCGAAGGTTACATGGACGTTGTTGCGCTGGCTTGCCACGGTATTCACAACGCTGTGGCCACGCTGGGCACCGCCACAACCACCGAGCATCTGCAGCGATTGTTTCGGGTCACACGCGAAATCGTGTTCTGTTTTGATGGCGATGCAGCCGGTCGCAAGGCTGCGTGGCGCGCCCTGCAACTCACCCTGCCTGAATTGCGCGAGGGTCGTCAGGTGCGATTCTTATTCCTCGCCGACGGCGAAGACCCGGACTCGGTGGTGCGCGAGGGTGGAGCCGCTGAATTTGAAGCGCGACTGGCCGGCAGCCAGCCACTTTCAGAGTACCTGATCGACAACCTCAAGGCTGAAACGGATCTCAACAGTCTTGATGGTCAGGCGCGTCTGGCGGAACTTGCCAGACCGCTCATCGGTGCCATTCCCGAAGGCGTTTTTCGGGATTTGCTGCTGGACCGTCTGGCCGGCGAGGTGGGGTTAAGCGCCAAACGCCTTGGCGAATTACTCACAGGCAATGCGCAACCAACGCGTAATCGCATGCCAGCGCCGCAGCAACGGGTGCGAACCGGCGAAGGCCGCAACTCGCTGATACGCCGCGCCGTATGCCTGGTGCTGCAACAACCGTCGGCCGCTGCGACGATCACGGTCCCCGACGGCTTGTTCGACTTACCCAATCCCGGCATCGCACTGCTGACGGATCTGCTGGCAGCGGCGCAGGAAAACCCCGGCAGTAAATCAGCGCGGCTGGCAGAAGAGTTTGCCAGCCACCCCGACGGCGGCAGTCATCTGGCCAGCCTGCTGGTCACGGATCTGCACCTTGAACCGGACTCAAACTGGCAGGCGGAATTGCAGGAAACTCTGGAGGCGGTGCTGCGCCAGGAGCTGGAAAAACGCTTTGCCGACCTGACCCGGAAAGCCGCGCTCGGGCTTTCGGCCGATGAAAAGCAGGAAATGCGGGGGCTGCAGAGCCGCCTGGCCGAGCTGCACAGCCGCAGCAGCTGAGGCGCCGCGGCCTGACTCCGGGCATAATGCACCCCCAAACGCAGGGAACTTTGCTGGTTAATATTTTGCCAGATTTGTATAATTGCCCGTTTATGTCGTTCTCCGAGGTCTGACGTAGTGAAACCACAAAAAACAGCCGCTGCAGCGAAAAAGACCGCACCCGCGAAGTCCAATGAGTCGCAGAAATCGCAGAAATCTCAGTTAAAAATGCTGATTGCGCGTGGTAAGGAACAGGGCTACCTGACCTATACCGAAGTTAACGATCACTTGCCGAACGATATCGTCGATCCGGAACAGATCGAAGACATCGTTAACATGATTAACGACATGGGCATCACGGTATACGAAAAAGCCCCCGATGCCGATTCACTGGTCCTTTCCGATAACGCCGTTACCGATGAAGACACCGCAGGCGAAGCCGAAGAAGCTATTGCCACCGTCGATTCCGAGTTTGGTCGCACAACCGATCCGGTGCGTATGTATATGCGCGAAATGGGAACCGTCGAGTTGCTTACTCGGGAAGGCGAGATCCGGATCGCCAAACGAATTGAAAAAGGCCTCAACCAGGTTAAGGCCGCGTTGACCTTGTTCCCGCCCACTTTTGATTACATGTTCGAAGCCTACGAAGCCGTTAAAGCCGGCGAAGGCAGGCTATCCGATATCCTGACAGGCTTTACCGACCCGAATGCCCCGGATGTGATCGCACAGCCGAACGCCAAAACTCAGGAAGAGAAAGACGCCGAAAAAGCGGAAGACACCGGCCCCGATCCGGCCGAAGCTGATCAGCGCATGAAATCGTTGTCGCGCCGCCATAAGCGCATGTTGAGCGTGGCAGCAAAAGACGGTCGGACATCCAAGGCCTATCAAACCGCTCAGGCCAAGATCACTGCCGAAGTGGCTGAGCTGTTACTGGCGCCCAAATTGTTTGATGCGCTGGGCAACAACCTGCGTGCGACCATCCAGTCTATCCGCGAGCACGAAAGACAGATCATGATCATCTGTGTGCGCGATGCGGGCATGGCACGGAAAGACTTCATTGCCAGCTTTCCAAAGAATGAAACCAACCTCAACTGGGTAGAAAAGCACATACGCGCCAAGCGCAAATATTCGTCCATCCTGGCAAAAATGAAGCCCGAAATTGTCCGGGCTCAGAAAAAGCTGATCGCCATCGAAGAACAAACCGGCATGAGCATCGCGCAAATTAAGGACGTGAACCGCAAAATGTCCATTGGCGAAGCGAAGGCACGGCGCGCCAAGAAAGAAATGGTTGAAGCCAACTTGCGACTGGTCATTTCGATTGCCAAGAAATACACCAACCGCGGCCTGCAGTTCCTCGACCTTATTCAGGAAGGCAACATTGGCTTGATGAAGGCCGTCGACAAGTTTGAATACCGTCGTGGCTACAAGTTTTCTACCTACGCGACCTGGTGGATACGCCAGGCCATCACGCGCTCCATCGCGGATCAGGCTCGGACTATTCGCATACCGGTGCACATGATCGAAACCATTAACAAGCTGAACCGCATTTCGCGTCAGATGCTGCAGGAAATGGGTCGCGAGCCGCTGCCGGAAGAACTGGCAGAGCGCATGGAAATGTCGGAAGACAAGGTGCGCAAGGTACTCAAGATTGCCAAAGAGCCGATTTCCATGGAAACGCCCATTGGTGACGACGAAGATTCCCATCTGGGCGATTTCATCGAAGACACGACCGTATCGTCGCCGATTGATTCGGCAACGGCATCCAGCCTCAAGGAATCAACCGGGCAAGTGCTCGCTGGCCTGACACCGCGGGAAGCCAAGGTGTTACGCATGCGCTTCGGCATCGAGATGAATACCGATCACACCCTCGAGGAAGTCGGCAAACAGTTTGACGTCACTCGTGAGCGTATTCGTCAGATCGAAGCCAAGGCCTTGCGTAAACTTCGCCATCCATCACGTTCGGATCAGCTGCGGAGTTTTCTCGGCGAAGATTAAGGCGCAGCCTCAGGCGAAGTCTGAGGCGAATTTTGACGCTGACCGGACATCGCGAGTGTGCGCTCATCCAGCAAGCTGATCTGTGACGGGTCTTTTATGGCCCGTGGCGTTTTAATCTGATTGCGGCTGATGCCTGCCTTGCTGCGGAAACTTTGTTCCTCAAGGCGGGCAAAGGTCCCCCGGCGAACCAGGCGGACTTCCGGCAGCCCCAGCCGCTGATTGGCGCGTGCAAGAGTGCGGTAAGACAGGTTGACACGTTGCAGCTCTGCATCGAACAACTCCGCCAGCCTGACGCAATCGGCGCGTTCCGCCAACGCTTCGTCGGCTAACTCCAAATACACCCTGTAACGATAGGGCGTCACCGAAAAGTCGCCGGCCACCGTGTAATTGCTGATCGCGCCGGCAGACCCGAAACATTGCTCGGCCAACAGGGCAACAACGGTTTGGGTATGTTGCTGGGTGGTTTTTTCGCCGACCAGGTCCATGACATCCCCCAACCGATGATCAAATTCGAACACCGGCGTATCGCCGATGCGATCGCATATCCGCACCACGTCGCCCAGGCGGTAACGATAAAGTCCGGCGAACGTGGTCACCACCAGTTCATAGCAATCGCCCACGCGCACGTCGGCAAGCGTCAGCGGAAGCGATACAACATCGTTCAGCGGCAAAAATTCAAAGTAGGCAGCGCCGGGCGACAACGCATAGCGCTCATGCAGCGAGGGCCACAGGTTTACACCCACCATGCATTCCGTGGCACCGTAACAGGTGCCGCAGATGTGCACCTGCTCACCGGCGAGCCAACGCAATCTCGGCAAACTCACCGCAAAGCCACCGCTTACCGCGGTACTGAGCACGCGTAACTCCGGCCACAGCCGTGCTAACAGTCCTTTCTCGCCTGCCGCAAATGCGTCACGCACCTGCGACGCCCGCGCCATATCAGGTTGTAACTCTGCATCCAGCTTCCTGCGCTGGGCATCTGATAACGGCAACGACACATTGACGGTGCCACTGGCGAGATCGTTTACAAGATCATCCTGACGCGCGATCAGCATCGCGACCCAGCTGACGATATGGGTACCGAAAACGGCTTCGATACAACCGGCGGACACGTCACGCAATCCAAACAACGCGTGCAGATACAACGCCGTTGCGTGATCCTGCAATTCAAAAATTTCCGCGGGGGATGTCCAGATGAACGGCGCGGCACCCAGGACTTTGCGCAACCCCCCGCCGCTCGACATCCCCAGCAATATGCCGCCCGGTAACTTGTTCGTCGAGCTGCTCGCTAACATCAGGTTAATACTGCGCTGAGTCAGCCGCAGCTTCGGCGCCACCTCCCAACGCATCGCAGGTGTCAGCAGGGCGATGTGGCGCAACGCCTGTTGCTGCTGCGCCGAATTCGTTGGCAATAATTTGGGATCGCTGCTGGTGCCGGAAGTAGCAACAAACATGCCCGGCCTACCGGCGAACAGTACGTCCGATTTGCCGTTCGCAATTGCCTCAATATCGGCGGCGTGATCACTGTAATCGCGCACCGGCACACGCCGGTGGAACGCGGCCACGGGGTCATCCTTCGCCAGCATACTGGCAAAACCGAAGCGGAGGCCAATGTCGGTGTCTTGGGCCGCGGTCAGGATGCTGATCAAGGCCTGATCGTTCGCCGCAGCGCCGGACTGCAGGCGCCGGCGAAAGCCTCGCAGTGCCCTGCGTCCCAGCTGCCGCCAGACCCAGAACGCGGGATAGGCGCACCGCTGTCGCAGG
>JAUHYQ010000001.1 GCA_030426355.1 Gammaproteobacteria bacterium | reverse complement strand
CCAAGAGTCGGGTTTTCATTGCGAGTAACACCTAACCTCTACCATCAAACCATTGGTAACCATAGAATCGTGTGAGTACACTATTGAAACTGTCAATTAGCGGGTGTCGTCTAATGGTAGGGCCTCAGCTTCCCAAGCTGAAGACGCGGGTTCGATTCCCGTCACCCGCTCCAATCTCAAAACGATTTTTGTCCTAACCGCGCAGAAAAACCCTTCGTCAGCGAATCAAGTCGCTGCGGCCTGATTCTGCGGGCGCTAGAAGTGATTTCGACTGACAACCTTGTGACCTTGCTTCTTAAGGGTGTGCGAGGTTGGGTTTATGAGGTTGATATTGAGTCTGGTGGTTCCGCTGCTGGCCGCGCTGGCATCAACGGCTGCCGCACAGCAGGATATTTCTCGTTTTGAAATATTCGATCGCTACGATCCGACGCATACGGCGCACGAGGTCGGTGGTATAGCCGGGGAACATATTGATCTGCGAACACTCGGGCTAAGCTGGGAAGTCGAAGACTACGTCATACCCGGTAACGGCGGGCTGGATATGGTTATCAGTCGGTCATTTAACCGCTTATCCCATACGCCATCGGATATGGGGCACTGGTACTTTGGCGTGCCGCGGTTGCAGATTCCCACGTCGCCCTGGCGTGGGCCGTATGACCCGGCCAGTGCGACGATTGATACTTTTTCTGCCGCCTGGAACAACCTTTATGCGCGTATGGGTTTCGGCACCACCAACCTGTGTGCGAATGCCGGAAACCTGATTGATGAATACGTGGTTGGCTCATTGAACGGCCAGGCCAAGGCGGGCATTTTGTTCGCGGCGCCGCTGATGCTGCATATCCCCGGCGAAGGGTCGAAATTGCTGTTGGAGAAGGCCGCATCTGCGGATCATTTTCCCTTTACTGCCCAGTACGTCACCACCGACAACTGGATTGCCCGGTGTCTGGCTGCCAGCGCCGATCGTCTGTGGGGCGGCTTCGAAGTCGTATCGCCCAAGGGCGTGACATACACCTTCGACTTCATTCAGTACATGGTGCCGGGCGAGTATGCGCTGGGCAGTGCCGGGGGCTGGATAGAGATGGGCATTTCCAGAATCGAGGATGTTCATGGCAACCGCATCGACTATCAATACGATTTGGGGGCCGGCGGCACGGATCTGCTCACGCGTATCGAGGCATCCGATGGTCGTCTGGTGTCACTGGAGTACTATCCCGGCTCTATTCTGGGGGTCGATGTAAAGGGCAGCCCGCTTTCATTGATCAGCAAAGTGAACGTGCATGCTGACGGTGAGATTCACACAATCCAATACGACTATTGTGATTTTGCTGATTTCTACATCCTTGAAGTTGGCTGCAGGCCGATTAATCTGGGGCCGGGTGAAGACCTTCCGGTGTTGCATCAAGTCACGCTCCCTGGCGGTGAGCGCACCCAGTACCGCTACAATCCCGACCTTTACTCGGTAAATATCCAGTTAGCGTGGGGAAACTTCGAGTTTCTGCTTGAGTCGGTCAAATTGCCGTCCGGTGGCACCGTCAGCTACGAATATGCAAACGGCTATCATCCCGTGCTGCAGAACACCAATTCGCCGGCGCCGCGTCTGTCCAAGCGGCATACGTCGGGCCGAGATGTGCCGCCCGCCGAGTGGCGCTATGACTACATGTTTTCGAATCATATAGAAAGAAGCACCGTGACCGGGCCGGGCGACCGGCAAGATGTTTACGAGTTCTATGAAGGCCTGGGCACCTACGAGTTTCGCATTGCCAAGTACCCGGGGCAGCACAGCTGGCCCGATACGGCGCCAACCGACTATGACGAAATCATGGGGCAGCTTAAAAGTCATTTGGTACGGCGAACATCCGACGGCACATTGTTTCGCGAGACCCTTTACGACTATGCCCTGCTGCCATTTATCGGAAGGCAATACTACAGCGGCAACTGGTTGGGCTGGCCGACGCTGGTTCTGGCGCAAATCCGTCCGATTCCGCTGAGTCGTACCGAAGTTGTTGATTGGCATACTTCAACGGAACCGTTGCATTATGCAACTTATACGAACGCTGCAGAGTTCGATGAATACGCCTTTCCGTTGACCGTGCATGAGCAGGGAATTGATGTTCTGGCCCCCGAACACCTGCGCGAAGAACGGCGCGACTATGAGTGGCACCACGATTCTTTCTACTGGATTATCGGTCTGCCGAGCGTTCAGTCCTCGGATGGGTACGAGGTCCGCCGCACTTACCGCTCTAAGGGGCTCGTAAAGTCTCTGTCGGACGGTGGTGTGCTTACCAACTATGAGTACGACTCAACCGGCAATCTGCGTGCCGAAACCTGGACCAATGAAGGCCTTTCGTACCGGGCAACCTATGATGATTATCATCGCGGCAAACCGCAGTTTGAGTCACATCCGGTAAATCCATTGACGGGAGTTGTACAAACAATCGCCCGCTCGATTAATGATCTGGGTCAAGTTGTCTGGGCGGAAGATGGTCTGGGTCATAGGACTGTCTACGAACGCGATTTTCTCGGCCGGCCTGTTTCGGTGAGTGAACCTGACACGGCAGCTATAGCCATTGAGTATCAGAAAAATGATTCGGGTGACGTGGCTGAGATTGTGACGACACAAGGCAGTCGTCAGCGTGTGGTGAGTATTGACGGCTTTGGTCGCGGGATATTGCTTCGCGATTACGCCGACGTGACCGAAAGCGATGCCGCACGGGCGCTGACCTGGCTGTACGACGAGAATGGCAAAACGGCGTTCAGGTCGTATCCCTTTGCATGGTCGTCTTCCGCAAACCCTGACGGTACATATTTTGCATACGACGCACTGGGCAGACCGGTGTCTGAAACCAATTCTGTTACCGGTCGCTCTATCGCGTACTGCTATTCATGGCGTTGTAACAGCGGTGATTATTTTCAGGCCGTCGGACATCTCTATAACGGTTTCGTGCGCACTGATGAGGAGGGTTATCAGGCGGGTTTCGAATACGCTGCGGTTGGCCAGCCGCGATTCGACCATCTTGCCCGGGTAATCGAACAGATCACTGGGGCTGACGGCGCTGGTGCTGCCAGTTTCCGTCATACCTCGATGCGCATTGATGCCAATGGCAATATCGAGTCGGTCGAGCAGGGCGAGGTTGGTGGCGCCGCGTGGATTCGCGAGTTTGTCTATTCGCACCCACGGCTGCTCGAGGAGCATCACCCCGAGACCGGCGTTACCCTGCATGAATATGACGACAGGGGTAACCGGGTCTCGACCAAGGTCGGTGCCGGCCCCGCAATACGTTTTCGCTATGACGGGCTGAATCGCGTGGCGTCGGTTGATTACGCCGGGGACAAAGATGACATCTACTATCACTACGATGCCGCGGGGCGCCTCCAGACTATCGAAAACGAAGCGACGCGCTGGGCGTATCAATATGACGATGCCGATCGGTTGGTCTCAGAGGCCATAGTTCTGCCCGATACCACGGCGGAGTTTACATACAGCTACGATGCGCTCGGCAATCTGCAAACGCTGACATACCCATCCGGTGCCGCGGTTGACTATGACCCCGACGGTTTCGGTCGGCCACGGCGTGCAGGCGACGTTGTACAAAGTGCTGAGTACTGGCCCAACAACGCCATACGCGCGATTCAGTACGGCAACGGAGTGTCAGCAAACTTTCGGCAGAATAGACGACAGATGCCGCGGGAAAGGCTTTTCGTCGGTATGGATCAAAGTCTGTTAAGCGGGCAGCTCTACTCGTACGACAATGTGGGCAATATGCTGCGCATTACCGATCAGCTGGATGCGGGCCAGGGTGCGACCATGAAGTACGATGGCTTAAGCCGGCTGGTGAGCGTGACCAACATGTTTGGTCGAGGTGATGTTGGCTATGATGCCACCGACAATATTCTCACCAGCACGATTGATGGTCGTGACCTTGAATATAGCTACGACTCCATGAACCGTCTCGAGTCCGTGCTCGCGAGTCAAACCTATCGTGTTGAGGTCGGCCATGACGCGGCCGGCAACGTGACCGGCAGTGATACGTTCCGCTTCATCTACAACGCCGCTTCACAGCTCACCGGCGTGTCCCAGTTGCCCGGTCTGAGTTACACGTATGACGGGAACGGACGACGAACGATATCGGAGGACACCGACGGAGTTGCCTACAGCGTATACAACAAAGAGGGCAAGCTTGCTTACGTAAACAGCTGCGACAAGGGCGGCGAGATCAGCGAATTTGTCTACCTCGGTGTAGAACTGGTCGGGCGCATGGATTCTGCTTGCACACAGGGGTGTCACCCATGAAAGCTATAAGCGTCTTTTTGCTTTGCTGCATGTCTTCGAGTGCTTGGGCCTTTACGGGTATCACTTACTACCACCCCGATGTGCTTGGCTCCCCGGTAATGGCCACCGACGCTACTGGTAGTGTGAAGTGGCGTGCAGTTTATCTGCCTTTTGGCAGCAGCATCAGAAGCACGGAAAGCTATTTGAATTCGCTAAACAGTCCCATCGGCTTTACCGGCCATGTTTATGACCCGCAAACCAGCCTAATTTACATGCAAGGACGTTACTACAACCCCTTTTTTGCGCGGTTTATGGGCACCGATCCGGCGGGCTTCCGCCCCGAGAATCCATCGGGTTTCAATCGCTATGCCTATGCAAATAACAATCCGTACCGGTACGTTGATCCCAACGGGGAGGACTCGCTTGAAGTAAATCTGATTGTGGTCGGCTTTACCGTGGGAAGCGATCACAAAAGCGGACAACCCTTCTATAAATACCGGGTTGGCGCTGTCGGGTTGGGCTTAAGTTATGATCCGAACGCTAGCTTCAGCGATGCCGATATTCGCGTCGGAAAGTACGAAAGCTTTAATCAAAAAGCACTTGTACAAGGATTCAAAGGCAGGATAGGCGTCAGTGCCGGTCTGGGGCCGTTTTCGGTTGATGCAAATATTGTGGAAACGCAATTCATGACGACCGAAATTGTCGATAGGCAAGGTGCCAGCAGCTTTTCCATCGCCGCCGGCTCGAGATACCTGACTATGGGCGAGTCTGAACTTTCGGGTACCGGAATATTCGGCGACAAAAATGTCGGCGAACCCTCGGATAAAATAGGGCTGCAGTTCAGGGCGAATTTATATTACGAATATGGCGAGACGTTCTAGCGATTTTTTGTGTATCAGAGATGAAATACAGGCGACCGGGTTGGGTGTATACGACGATCTGTATATCGGGTGGGCTTATGATTCATATATGGCCGTGGAAGATAAGCCGCGAATTCAGGGCGGCCTGCGGCAACAACATTGCGCCCGATGAACAATCACGCCTGACATCGGCGGAGCGCAACTATAAGATTATTGCGCTGTTCCACCCCGTCTTCTGGTTCCTGGTGGTTGTTGCAATGCCCGCGTGGGCAACGCCAACGCCAGAAGTGTTCGCGATGATTTTTCGAATTGGCTTGATAGAGGTGCTGGTGTTCTGCGTCCTATTGGTGCGGCTGATATTTGAGTTCGAGAAGCAATTTATGAGGTTTGGCCACAAGCCAAAGCTGTGGCGCACGGTCGCCCTTACGGTGCTGGGTTTCGTGTCGGTGAGCGAGATGCAACGGCTCAGCAATCTCGCCCTCAAAAACCAAAAGGCGTAAACCGTTCCTTAAACCCGCTTCCAGTTTTTCAGCAGGTCGCCGAACTTCTCGTCTACCCGGTCCCAGACCTGCGGCGCGCCTTGGCTGAGGTGTTCACGATTGCTCATCGGGAACACTTTCTGGCCGCCTTCTGCTTCGATCTGGCGCGTAGCGTCAATGACGATCTTGCTGGTTTGAGCGTAGATAACCTGGCTGGGATCGGTAAACAGCCCCGGCGCTTTTTCCAGAATCTTCGATGCCGGATACGGCTGCCAGCGCGCACCGATGGCTGCCATCACATCGTTTGAGTCGAGAATGTTGACGTCGTCGTCAACGACAATCACGACCTTGGCAATGGGGTTGGTCTTCGCAATGGATTCGCCGGCTTTGAGGCCCTCGAAAGCTTCCTTTTTGTTAATGCTTAAAACCACGGTGCCCATCGCCCACTGCGGATTGGTGTACTCGACAATATTAGGCACGTTGCGCTTCAGGAAAACCTCGTAGAGCGCATCCATGGGCGCGGTCAGCATGCCGCGACCCATGCCGGTGAATGCGTTCATCAGCCAGGGGTTCTTGCGATGGGTGACGCGCTTTACATTGATGACAAAGTTGGTCTCCTTCCTCGCGCCCATGTATCCGAACATTTCACCGAAGGGGCCTTCCGGTTCCATCGACGCATCGTCCAGCGGTACTTCGCCTTCGATAACAAATTCCGCGTGCGCCGGAATCAGCATGTCATTGGTGTCACTCTTGACCACTTCGAGGGCCTTGCCCCTGAAGCCGCCGGCGATAGCCAACTCGTCCACGGGTTTGGGCCCGAAGCGCAGCGCCACTTTAGTGCCGCTGATCATCCACACGATGGGATCCTGTCCCAGTACCAAAGTTATCGGCGCAGTTTTTTCGCCGCGTTCTTTGGCGGCCATCATCATTTTGTAGCCTGTCTGATTGGGTTCGGGGTTGAAGCCCAGTTTGCGCGGGCCACGCAGCGCGCAGCGGTATGTGCCAAAGTTGGCGCCCATTTTCGGGTCGCTGGTAAAGATGGATGCGGTGTTGCAGTAGCGGCCGTCATCGTTTGGATTGGTTTGTACGAAAGGAAAGCGAGTCAGATCAATATCGTCGCCTTCCAGGGTAATTTCTTTGCAGGGTGCCTGATCGCGCGCAACCACACTCGGTGGAATCTCGGGGTAACGACCTTTATTAGCCGCCAGCATTTCATGCATGAGCTGCTTAACTTCGCGATAGCTGTCGTAATACTCCATGGGCTCGGTATCGAGCCCAAAGGCAATACTGTCAGTGTGCCAGTGCATCTGCATGTTGCCGAGCAAGGGGCCGTCCATCCACTTGCCATCAACTTTGATTTTTTCGAACAGCAGTCCGGGCGACCGGTACGGACCGTACATATCGCCCATGCGGAACACCAGGCCGGTGGCCTCAAAATTATCCTGATCCACTTCCGGAATCCGCAGCAGCAGCCCGTTCGCGTCCAGCGCGGCTACCCAGTCGCGAATCGAGTCGTAGGGCGGCATCGGTCTGGCCGTCGAACTACGCTCGGCTATGGAAGCGCCACCCGCTGTGCTTGCGCAACCCGCCGTGAGAGCGGCCAGCCCGGTGGTGGCAGCGAGAAATTCACGACGATCAATTGACGGTGCTGATTTCGGTTGCTTGTCTGACATGTTGAGTTGACCTGAGGTGGGTTGCGGAAAGGCAATGATTCTGGCTCAGTATGCAGGCCGATTTCCAGTATCATTGCGGCCTATCGTCGCAGTGTGGATGGATGCACGCAGCCAATGGCCAGATTTAATACCGCAAACAGCTGGGGCAGCCTCGCACGCGCCTTTCACTGGGTCATGCTGGGCATGATCGTTATACAGATTCCGCTGGGGTTCTGGATGGTGGAAGTCTATGAGGCTTATACCGAGACGTGGGGTGATGACACGTGGGTGATGCGTACTTCCAATGCGCATCACACCATCGGTTTTTTGGTCCTGGGGCTGGTCTGTCTGCGGCTTGCCTGGCGCGCGGTCAACACCACGCCGGACTTGCCCGCGACGCTGAGTCGTCCGCAGCGCTGGCTTGCCCGCGCAACGCACGCGTTTCTATACGTCTTGTTATTTGTCTACCCACTCACTGGTTGGGCCTCGTTGTCGGCTTACGAAGGGGAGTTCCCGATATTTTTCTTTGGCTTTGACTCCATGCCGCGTCTGGTGCCGCAGGTTGCCGAAGATGCGACTTTCAATTATGAATTTTTTGCGATTATTCATCGCTACTGCTGGCGAGTGGGCGCTGTTCTGCTGGCGGCTCATGCAGGTGCCGCACTTTGGCATCATTACGTGGCCAAAGATGGTGTGCTGCGACGGATGATGCATGGCCAGTGAGGCTGTGACAGCGAATGAAACGTCCCGGGTTTATTTTCAGTTTTCGGGGCAGGCGCGCGACTACTTCCGCATCTGGATAGTCAATGTGTTGCTGACGGTCCTCACCCTCGGCGTGTACTCTGCCTGGGCCAAGGTGCGCCGCCGGCGCTATGTCTATGGCCACACCCGGTTGCAGGAAGGGCGTTTCGATTACCATGCAAATCCTGTCGCCATCCTGCGTGGCCGACTGATTGCCGTAGCCCTGTTGTTGCTGGTGCTGGCTGTGCGGGCGTTTGCGCCGGCGTTCATGCCGGTCATTGGCACGCTCATTGCCGTCTTCATCCCGTGGGTTATCGTCCGGTCACGTATGTTTAGTATGCGTAATACCTCGTTTCGCGGCGTGCGCTTCGGTTTTATCCCTGCTTACTGGGAAGCGTTCCAGATGGTTTTTTTCGCCGGTCTGCTGGCGGTCGGCACCTTCGGTATCGGCGCCCCGGTGGCGCACTTTTTGCGCAATCGCTTCGTTATCAGTCATACGTATTACGGCAATTTGCGCTTCAATATGAAGCCGGTGATCTGGGACTTTTTCTGGGCGTACTTAATGGCATTTGTCGCCAGCTCCATCATCATCTTTCCGCTGTTCAATTTTGCTTTCAACGTGCTCGCCAGTCTGCAGCTGACAACGGGAAGTTATTCGCAGCTTGTGGAATGGGTGCCGCGTATTATTTTGGCGCTGGCCGCGTATCTCATTATTGCGCAGTTCGTTTCTGCGGCAACGCTGAGCCCGACTTTGAAAGCGAGTTCGATCGGTAGCGCCGATGAGGGTGAATCACCGTGCACCCTGGGTTGTGACTGGAGTCTGAATCGGCTGCTGATGTTATACCTGATTAATTTTATTGCCATCATTTGCTCATTTGGTTTGCTGCTTCCTTGGGCGCAAATGCGTGTCACTCGGTATTTGGTGAACGGCACGTGGATTGAGCACAGTGACGTTTTGCACACCGTGGCAGGGCGACCGGTCGCTGATATGTCATCGGTCGGCGAAGAAGTGGGCAGTGTGTTTGACGTGGATATCGGTTTGTGAGCGAGTTACGCGCATTCTTTTATGACGGTCGCTCGGCGGCGCGCCGTGCCGTTACGGTTGCTTTTTCGGACTCCGGACTTATGACGGTTCGCGAATTGGGCACGTCTTCACGGTATCGTTTAAATCAGCTAAACATTCAGCCGAGAATCAGCGGGCAACCGGCTGTGGTTCAGTTGCCGGGAAATGCCCGCCTTGAGGTCGACGACGCAGCGGCGTTTTTTGATGCCGTGCAAAGTCGAAGCGGGAAACGGCAATGGCAATATAGCCTGGAGTCTCGCTGGTATTTTATTGCTGCGACGTTGCTACTGACAGTGGCATTCGGGTGGTCAGTCTACGCAATAGGTGTTCCGGCATTGGCCAAACAAGTGGCCTATCGGCTCCCCCGGGATATTGATTTGATTCTTACGCAGCAAGGCTTGCAGGTAATGGATCGTACCGTGTTTGCGCCGAGCACGCTCAACCCGGAGCGGCGGCAGCGTATACGCGCTGCGATGGAAGAGGTGACGCGAGTGGTCGGGGGCGACGGATACTACTCACTGCAATTTCGCAGTGGCAAGAACCTGGGGGCGAACGCTTATGCTTTTCCGTCAGGCACGATAATTTTTACGGATGATCTGGTGCGTCTGGCGACAAGCACCGACGAACTGCGCGTTATCATGGCTCATGAAGTGGGACATGTGCGAAACCGGCACACCGTCCGCAACCTTTTGCAAAACTCATTGTTTGCCGGCCTGATCGTTGTTATTAGCGGCGACGTTGCCGCGGTAGGCAGTTTGGCGGCAGCGATTCCTAAAGTACTCGTTGAGGCCAGTTATTCACGTGAATTTGAGTACGCGGCCGATGCGGTCGCAAGGGAATACTTGCAAGCAACTGGTAAACCTAACGCTATTTTTGTCAGCATCATGTCCCGTATTGCCGAGCAATCGGCAGCCCGACCCGATGAACTCAGTTTGCTGAGGACTCATCCGGCCGTCGAAGAGCGCATCCGCGCCTTTCTTGACTGAGTCCAGACTTTCCAAACCCGCGCGGCCAATAGGTTCTGAGCGTATTTGCGCTGCACCTGCAAAACGCGATAAAACTGTGCGACACTCGGTAACGTAAGTATTTGTACCTATTAGCTTTTTTGCTGTGACGCAGCAACCGCCAATAGTATTACTGCATAACCGTTTCATTGATTAATCAACCCGTTCACGGATGAAAGCAAAGGGATAAAACGTCAGCAAGAAGCAATTTAAAAACCGATACCACTAACTACGGAAGGGCAATGTGATGAAATGTTTGTACTATCTCGCGCCAACCCTTAACGAGACACACCGGATCTCCGAGAACCTGCATGATGCAGGAGTGGATGACTGGTTTCTCCACATAGTGAGTAAAGATGAAGCCGGGCTTAAGAGGAAGCAGCTTCATTCCAGCAACTATCTTGAAACGCTGGATCTGGTTAGGGACGGTTTTATCGGGGCTAATCTTGGTTTTATTATTGGCGTGATCGGCGCCGCCCTGATGATGTTCTTTGAGCCTTTCGGCTCCAATATTCCCGCCTATGTCTACTTAATAGTTATCGCTGTTGCCACGCTGTTTGGCGCGTGGGAAGGCGGGCTGTTTGGTGTTCACAACGAGAATCAGAAATTAAAACGCTTTATGGAAGATATTGATGCAGGCAAATACCTGCTCCTTATCTATGCGCGTCGTGATCAGGAAGACACCATCAAGAAGATGATGGCCGAAAAGCATTCCAGGGCTCTGCATGTGGGCAGCGATCAGCATTTCGTCAACCCATTCGCGGTAGTAAGGCGTAAACGGGGGACACGGCGGAACACGTCCGCGGTTTCATAAGACGCTGCTTCGCGACGGTGACTGACTAAGAACGTTTTAGGGGGAGTTCGGAATGTTCGTAGCGATTGTAGTGGTTCTGCTGGTCATAGGGTCTCTGATATTTCACTTCGCCAGTCCCTGGTGGTTTACGCCCATCGCTTCGAACTGGAACATGATCGACACCACTGTCGACATTACATTCTGGGTGACCGGCATTGTGTTTGTGTTGCTCAACCTCTTTCTGGCCTGGTGTGTGCTCAACTTCAGGCATAAGAAAGGCCGCAAGGCGCATTACGAACCTGAGAATAAAAAGCTGGAGATCTGGCTCACCGGGATTACGACCGTTGGTGTAGTTGCCATGCTGGCGCCCGGGCTTATCGTATGGGGCGATGTGGTAACGGTTCCCGACGATGCAATGGAAGTCGAAGCGGTCGGTCAGCAGTGGCACTGGACTTTCCGTTACCCGGGCAACGACGGCGATTTTGGCGATGTAGATCCACGACTGATCAGCGTTGCAAATCCGTTCGGCATGGATCCGGATGATCCGGCCGGCGCTGATGACGTACTTGTCTATAGCCCCGAGATGCATTTGCCGATTGACCGTCCGGTAAAGGTATTGCTGCGTTCTAAAGACGTTCTGCACAACTTCGCGGTTCCTCAATTCCGCACCAAGATGGATTTGGTGCCGGGCATGGTGACGTACCAGTGGTTCATCCCGACCGTGGAAGGCTCGTACGAAATTATGTGCGAAGAACTTTGCGGCATGGCGCATCACACCATGCGCGGTGAGGTTGTCGTTGAGCAGCAAGCAGATTTTGAAGACTGGCTGGGCAGTTATCCAACTTATGCCGAAGTTCTGGCGCGTGCTGAGCCCGATGCTGAAGCCGGCAAAATGTCCTACATGGCTTGCGCTGCGTGCCATGGACAAAACGGCGAGGGCAACCCTGCTTTGAACGCACCGAAGCTGACCGGTTTGGATAGCTGGTATCTCAAGCGTCAGTTGCAACACTACAAGTCGGGAGTGCGCGGCTCTGATCCGGCCGATGCGTTAGGTATGCAGATGCGCGGGATGGCGATGACGCTGGTGAACGAAGCCGCAATTGATAACGTGGTGGCTTATATAGGCACATTGCCTGATGTTCCGGTTGTAGCGACTATCGAAGGTAATGTCGATCGGGGGCGTGACCTCTATCAAACCTGCGTGAACTGCCACGGTGCCCAGGGGCAGGGTATCTGGGCGATGAATGCGCCGCGCGCAGCGGGCATGAGTGACTGGTACACCGCCAACCAGCTGCGCAATTTCCGGGACGGCTTGCGCGGCGCCAATCCCGATGATCGCTACGGCCGCCAGATGGCGCAGATGGCGCAGATGTTAAACGAGGAAGCAGAGATTAATGACCTGGTGGCGTACATGAACACACTGGGTCAAACGCAGCTGGCGGATGCAAACGCCGGTCGACGTTTCGAATAAGGGGGCATAAAGATGGCATATGTTGCGATCGCGGATAGGGATCATGAGCATGAATTACATGATCCACATACTTTCATCACCAAATACGTTTGGAGCCAGGACCACAAGGTAATCGCGATTCAATACTCTCTGACTGCGATCTTTGTCGGTGTAATTGCGCTTTTATTGTCCGGCATGATGCGCTTGCAGCTTGCCTTTCCTGATTCGTTCTCCTTCATCGCCCCTCAGGACTATTATCAGTTCGTCACCATTCACGGCATGATTATGGTGATTTATCTGCTGACGGCGCTGTTCCTGGGTGGTTTTGGCAACTACCTTATTCCGTTGATGTGCGGCTCCCGCGACATGGTTTTCCCGTTTATGAATATGCTCAGTTACTGGGTATATCTGCTGTCCGTCATTATTTTGCTGACCAGTTTTTTTGTGCCGGGAGGGCCAACCGGAGCGGGATGGACCTTATATCCGCCGCAAGCGGTGATGCAGGGAACGCCGGGCTCCAGTTGGGGCATTATTTTGATGCTCGTGTCCCTGGGCGTGTTTATTGTTGCGTTCACCATGGGCGGCCTGAACTATGTGACAACGGTTCTGCAGGCTCGGTGCAAAGGCATGACACTGATGCGTATGCCGCTGTCGGTGTGGGGCATTTTTATCGCGACAATCCTGGGTTTGCTGGCGTTCCCGGCTTTATTGGTCAGCGCCATCATGATGACGCTGGACGCAACTATTGGTACCAGCTTCTTTATGCCTGCTGTGCTGGAGGCGGGCATGCAGAACGACCATGAGGGTGGCAGCCCGATATTGTTCCAGCACTTGTTCTGGTTCTTCGGTCATCCCGAGGTCTACATTGTTGCGTTGCCGGCTTTCGGGTTGGTTTCTGACATCCTGGCGTGTCATGCGCGCAAGAACATTTTCGGCTACCGGCAGATGGTCTGGGCGATTGTCGCAATTGGCGGGCTGAGCTTCATTGTCTGGGCGCATCACATGTACGTCAGCGGTATGGACCCTTACTTTGGGTTTTTCTTTGCCACTACCACGCTGATTATTGCGGTGCCGACCGCCATAAAAGTCTACAACTGGGTGCTGACTCTTTACGAAGGCGATATTCACCTCCGCGTACCGATGCTCTTCTGTATCGGGTTTATTTTCACCTTTATTCATGGCGGTCTGACAGGTCTGTTCCTGGGTAACGTGGTGGTCGACCTGCCACTATCGGATACCTATTTTGTGGTGGGGCACTTCCACATGGTAATGGGCGTCTCGCCGGTGCTGGTTGTGTTTGCGGCAATTTATCACTGGTACCCCAAAATCACCGGCAAGATGTACAACGAGACCATGGGTAAATGGCATTTCTGGTTTACCTTCCTTGGTGCGTACTCGATTTATTTGCCGATGCACTATCTGGGCATTCTCGGTGTGCCGCGACGATACTTCAGTTACGGCCCCACCGAATTTATTCCGGAGTCGGCGCAGGCGATGAACGTGGGTATTACCTATTCAGCGCTGTTCGTTGCCGCTGCCCAGATTCTCTTCTTTGTGAACATGTTCATGAGCTTGCGTGGCAAGAAGTCGGATCCCAACCCTTGGGGCGCAACCACGCTGGAGTGGCGTACTCCGCAGCATCCGCCTAAACACGGCAACTGGGGTCCAAGCTTGCCAACGGTATATCGCTGGGCCTACGACTACAGTGTTCCGGGCGCTGCCAAAGACTTTATCTCGCAGGATGAACCGGCCGCGCCGGGTGCCGAAGGTTTTGATCCGGAGCACCCGAATGGTTAGCCGGGCTGCTCAGTGGGCGAGGTGCGCATGAGTATTCTCGGCAAGCTGGCGGAAAAAAGTTGGCTGACACCCAGCGCTGCGGGCGACGGCGTCGACATGAATACGGGTCCCGAACCGGCCGCTAAGACAGCACTCGCGCTTTTTATAGCGGTGCTGACCAGCATTTTCTTTCTGTTTGCCGTCGGTTATCGCATGCGTATGCATCAGCCAGATTGGGAGGCCATCTCTGATCCGGGTTTGCTGTGGATTAACTCGGTTGCCCTGGTGCTGGCAAGTGTGTGCATGCACTTCGCGCGTAAGTCCGCATTGTCCGGCGATATCCGGGGCGTGCGGTATGCATTGACGCTGGCGGGCGCTTTAAGCATCGCGTTTCTCGTGGGTCAGTTTGCGGCCTGGGGAATACTCCGTGAATCGGGTTTGTATGCGGTGCAAAGCCCGGCTACCGCATTTTTTATGTTGCTGACCGGTATTCATGCCCTGCATTTATTCGGCGGATTGGTCGTTTGGGCGCGAGCTGCTGCGCGTGCCTGGCAGGGAATTGAAGTTAAACGCATACGATTGAGCGTGGAGTTGTGCACGACGTACTGGCACTTTTTGTTGCTGGTCTGGTACGTGTTCTTCACGTTGTTGCTGTTGACCTAAGGAGTTGTTCTGATGTCCAGCGCTGCAGTTGCAGGTGAGGCTACCGCGAGCCGGTGGGGCAGTGTCGTAGAGGACTGGTCTGCCGAGAAGCAGACGTTCCACGCCCCTTGGGGAAAGGCCATGATGTGGATCTTTCTCCTCAGCGACACTTTTATTTTTAGCTGCTTTCTTGTCGGCTATATGCACGTGCGCATTACCGCGCAGATTCCTTGGCCCCCAGTAAGCGAAGTTTTTGCGCTGAGTTTT
Organism: Gammaproteobacteria bacterium; assembly: GCA_030426355.1. Lineage (GTDB taxonomy): Bacteria > Pseudomonadota > Gammaproteobacteria > Steroidobacterales. Next base: position 607,890 of record JAUHYQ010000001.1, on the reverse strand, counting down.
GGTGGCGATCCTATCCCGCTGATCCTGATCGCAATCATGACGTTTGTTTTGATTACCAGCAGCGGCACCATGGCTATGGCCGTTAATTACGGTTACCGGAGAAATAAGAAAGTTACCGTTTTATTAATGTTAGCCACCGCGTTGCTGGGCGTGACTTTCGTTAGTATGCAGGCCTTCGAGTGGACCAAGCTGATTGTTGACGAAGGTGTGCGGCCGTGGGGCAACCCCATGGGTGCGCCGCAGTTCGGTGCTGCATTTTTCATGATTACCGGGTTTCACGGCATGCACGTGTCGGCCGGGGTGATTTACTTGCTAGTAATCGCTAACCGTGTTCGGCGCGGCGATTACGACAAGTCGGGCAGTTATGAAACGGTCGAGATCGCGGGGCTCTACTGGCACTTTGTGGATCTTGTCTGGGTATTCATTTTTGCGTTTTTCTATCTCTGGTGACTTTTTCCGATAACCAGGGTCAGGAGCTGAGCGATGTCTGAAGCAGAAGGGCAACAACATCCGATTAAAATATATCTGTGGATATGGGGGCTACTGTTTGTGCTTAGCGCCCTGTCCTACATGGTGGACTACGTCGGTTTTCAGGGTTACCTGCGTTGGGGATTAATACTGCTGTTTATGTTCCTTAAGGCCGGCTTCATCATTGCCATTTTCATGCACATGATGTGGGAAAAGATGGCATTGATTACCGCCATTTTATTGCCGCCGAGCGCCTTGCTGGTATTAATCGGATTTATGGCGATCGAAGGTGACTACACATGGGGCATGCGTGACGTCACTTTCTCAGAGCCTGATTTTGTTGCCACGATGCCGGAGCACCACTGATCTCAGTTTTGCGGCACGGTCGGCGCATCGTCCGTCGTGGTAATTAGAGTCCCAGGTTCAATTGCACCAGTGGCCAGAGCCTTGATATAGGTGACCGTTGGCAGGTGACAATATGTCTGACCGCGCACGCGGTTCGGCATAATCCAGAGTAACCAGTCGTCCCAATTCGTTTGCAAACCCGGGCTTTGCAGGTGCACATTGCCTTCAGGGTCGCGGTAACTCAGCTCGAAATCCTGCAGATAACTCTGACCCGTAATGAAGGGTTCATTGTCATCAACAATGAAAGTGCGCGCTTGCGCGACCGCTTCGGGCGGGTTCTCAGCATCGAGTTCGCGAATTGCCTGATTGAGTGCCATGCGGGTCATGACCGAGCAGATCTGTTGTTCCCCGGCAGCATCTTCACCGTAGGTTGCGCGCAGATGATCAGCAGCCTTTACCTTGCAGGACACCGCGATGGGGCGCTTCTCATCGTACGTAACCACTTGATAAATCATCAGCGGATCTGGAGCGGGTTTGGACGACCTGTAATCCGGCATGTTGTCGAACACGGTAATAGTGCCCGCCATGTCGGTGCTCGCCAGCACCTGTTGAGCCAGCTGGCAGTATTCGCCGCTGGTCGGATCAGGCAATTCCATGGTTAATTCCATGGGTGATTCCATGTCTGCGGCGAGCAGTGGTGACGCGAAAGCCATTGCGGCAAAGCTTGCGATAAGGCGGGAAGCACGGACTACAGGTTGCATGACTGAATAACCTCTTTTCCTGAGGACTCTATTGTGTCCGAGTGAGCTCAAGCCGTAAACACCTGCCAGCGCTTGTGCTAGCATGAAATCGGTTCGCTGAGGAGGTTCTTATGGAGATTGTGGTTTCCGTATTCGCGGTGCTGGTGGGTCTGGGCTGCTTCTACGCTATATATCGTAGCGATAAGAAAGACGCTGAGAAAAACAAGTCAAAAAGTAAAGACGAGTAAGACTGAGTGTCAGTTCATTTTGGCGCTGCCTAATGCATTGGCTGGTTGATATTGTGTTGGGCGTGTTGCTGGCATGCATTTTGTACGCCATCGTTCGGCTGCGAATGAATGTAGCGCCGAAAATGCGTGACCGATTTGGTAGCTTGGCCCGCTGGAGCGTATGGGTTCTTACCTTGGCGCTCATGGTGGTGATGGCAAATCTGGGGCTGCTGATGCTTCGACAATTGCTCAGGGAGTGGCTCGGTTTCCATTCCGGAATTATGGATGAGTTGTTGTTTTCGATTGTTTCGCTTTCGCTCGGCGTATTGCTGGTCGCCCGTCATGTTCTCAGTAATCGCGCGAAGAAGCGTTGATCGCGCAACTTAGTCAAAGGTGATTTAGCTATGAACTTCACGAGCATGGAAATGACATTCGCGTTTTGGTGTATTCCCCTTGCCATGTTCCTGCCATTAATTTGGGCAGGATTTGCCAAGGCCGGTGCTTCGGGTTACGACAACAGCCAACCCAGAGCATGGCTGGCGAAATTAGAGGGTCGCGCCAAACGAGCCGACTGGGCGCAGCAAAATTCATACGAGGCATTCCCGCCGTTCGTGGCGGGTGTCATCGTTGCCCATCTGACCGGGTCCGAGCAGATGGTCGTGGATATTCTTGCCGGCTTTTTCATGTTGTTCCGCATCGCCCATGGCGCGTTCTATATTCTGGATAACGGCTTGCTACGGTCGTTGTCCTGGGCCGGCGGCTTTGCCTGTACCCTGGGATTCTTCCTCGTATAGGCAGGTTTGCACTGGCTTCAAGAAAATGGATGCAGTCGCTGCGGACGTTGCGCGCACCTTTGTCACGGAAATTAATACTGGAGAGCTGGGTTCGCCGAAGTTCCGCCACCTGATGAATTTTCGTGGCATGCAGCACATGACCCGCGAGAAACGAAGTGGATATTGACATCATACTGAATGAGTTTGCTGAGCCCCGCACAGCCACGGAGCTCAGTCGTCTGGCGGAAAGCTATGGCATCAGGGGCGTTTGGTCGAGCAGCTATGCCGACGGACGTGACCCTTTTATGACCCTCACTCTGGCTGCCGCGGAAACCGGCAAAGTGCGCCTCGGTCCGTTGGCCGTCAGCCCGTATGAACTTCACCCTTTGAAAATTTCCAACGCCCTGCAAACCTTGAATGAGCTGAGTGGCGGGCGCGCCATGATCTGTATTGGCGGCGGGGGCGGCGTGATACAGGCGATGGGAATGGAGCGTGACCACATGATTGGTCACCTGCGCGAATGTCTCGATATTGTGCGGGGGGTGTCGCGCGACAATCGTCGTAACCGTCAGGGCAAGTTCTACACCACATGGAATTACAACCTGCCCTGGATGGTCGACCCCGCTCCGCAAATTTACGTGGCATCAAATTATCCGCAGAGTATGCGGCTGGCGGTTGCCCAGGCTGACGGTCTGATGACCAGCGATTTTTGCGTACCGCTGATGCGCCAGCGCATTGATGAAATTTATGCCGCTCTGGATGCAGCGGGGCGCTCGCGTGATTCTTTTCGTATCAGCAACTTCTGGGCCTGGCATATCAAGGAAGATGCGGATGCCTCCTGGAGTGAAGCCCGCCGTGAATTAATCTTGCGCGGTTATTTAGGCGAACAATATTTTGCACCGTTCCTGACCCCGGAAGAGCTGCAACTCATGCGCGATAACTTTGACGTGTTTTTGCGCGCATGGCGGCAGGGTAGCGATGAATTTCCGGGGGTGCCGGACGAACTGGTTCAAAAAATGCTGAGCAATATTTCTTTTGTGGGCGGTCTCGATGCCATTGACGCTGCCATCGGCACATTGAGGGATTTTGAGCAGGCTGGCCTTACTGAAATCGCTCTGCGCGTTCACGATGACCCGGCAGCCGCTATCGAGCTGATAGGCAGGCACGTGGTGCCCGCGCTGAAATAGGCACTGTGCGAGTGCAGCAGGCCCGGTCGTGGCCCGTCAGGCGGACAAGCGGCCAGCCATCAGCGCAAAAAGGCGGTAAGGCGGAGAATCCGTATGGCGTTGGCTGCCGAATTCAGTAACGTTGTAGTGATAGACAGAGGATATTTACGTGGCCGCCAGTCAGGAGGCCGTTTCGGCGACAGTCGCTTCGGTCACTAAAGCTCAGAGTTCAGCTGAAAGAATTTTGCCCTTCAGGTTCTGGTGGGGGCTGCTTTTTTGCGCGCTGGTTATGGGAGCAATTCTGGCGTTTGCGCCCTACAGCGATTCCAGTATGTTCGTGCCGGACAAGGGTAACTGGTGGTATTACTGGCAGCTTCGTGATGCGACCGTTATTACTCGACTGTCTGCCTGGATTCCCTACACAGCGCATATTGTATCAATCTGGTTTTTGATCTATCACGCCAAGCAGGCCAAGCCTCGCTATGTGTTCGGCTTGCACACGTTCAATATTTGGGCGCTGGGCGTTAATGCATTCTTTATATTGCTGCATATTGCACAGACCAAATATTTTTATGACGGTTTAGCGCAGGATGTGCACGAAGCCACGTCAATGGGTTCGGTAACTCTGATGCTGTTCCTTATTCTGGTCATGGAAAACAACCGCCGTGGCCTGTTTTTTGGCAAAAAGGTGGGCTTTATGACGGGCGTGGGTGACACGTTGCGTCGCTATCACGGTTATTACATTTCCTGGGCAATTATTTACACCTTCTGGTATCACCCGGTTGAAACGACTCCGGGGCACCTTGCGGGTTTCGCGTATATGTTTCTGTTGTTGCTCCAGAGCAGCTTGTTTTTTACGCGTTTTCACGTGAACCGTGTTTGGACCATGACGCTGGAAACCATCTTTGTCGTGCACGGCGCGTTGGTGGCGGCCTTTGTTTTATCACCGGGGCAGGATCAGATCTGGTCGCAGTTTTTGTTCGGCGGTATGGCCATTTTCCTGATTACGCAGCTGCACGGTTTGGGGCTGAGTGCCCGCGGCAAACTACTCGTAGCGGCGCCCATCTTGGCCGTGATGATCGGGTTTTACGCACTTAACCCGGGGCTCATTTCGAATCTGGGCGGATTGCCGGTGATCATGTACATAGGCTCGTTCCTGGTTTTTCTGACCGTTTTGCTGCTGCGCTGGTTTGGGAACGCGTTGTTCGGCAGTCGGACAGTGGCCTGAAACCCTTTCCCAGCAACGTTTTCAGCTGTTTTTGACCGGCAGTTTTTTACATAAGTCGGGCACTCCCCGAGCTGCGTTTTTTGCCGATTTGCCTTGCCTCGGACCCCTGCAATCCCTATGCTTTAGACGTGCCTTCGAGGAAGCTGCGGGTGTTTAAAACCCCAGATGGGCACGGTTTTTAAGTACCAGTCATAAAGCCAATAACGAAAAAGTGAACCACATGTCTCCATATAAGCACCTGCTGCTCGTCGCCCTTATGAGTTTTTTCACCGCGTCTGCTTCAGCGGCGGTGGTGTTTGGTGATGACGTCAAATTCACCTACGACGATTCCACGCTTTATGGCACGGCCATGACCGTCGGCAACAGCATCTTCTTCCTGCCGACCAACTTCCGCGCCGAATCCAATAACGGTGAGGGTGTGGTTCCGCTGTCGGAAACCCTCAACATCACGGTTGAGGTACTTACGCCGAACTACACGATCACGGATTTCGCCCTGGCTGAGGCCGGCGACTATTTCCTTGATGGCGCCGGGGCTTCGGTAACCGCCAGCGGCCGGTTGCAGTTGACCAGCGGCACGACGTCTTGTGGTATTTTTCCTTGCACGACCGAAAGCACCTTTAACGTGGCCGGGTTGACCGTGCAGAACGCCACCACGAACTGGTCCAGCGGAACCAGCATTGATCTCAGCAGCGTTGGCGGCTGGGGTTCCGACTCGGTAGTCTATGCACAAATCCAGAATAACCTTAGCGCAACGACCTTGAATGAAGGCGTCGGCGAGCAGGCCTGGATCCAGAAAAAGCAGCAGCTGGTCGGTCTTGAAGTTACGGTTATCCCGCTACCTGCGGCAGTCTGGCTATTGCTGTCAGCTCTGGGCGTGACAGGCTTGTTCGGGCGCCGTTCACGCGTTTAACTTCTGTCGCGCCGGTTGGTAAACGGCCTCACAGAACATTCCTTTTGACACGTTAGCTGTGGTGCTCTCAGGCGCTGCATTGCGCCATTCACTATAACTGAGCGTCTTTACCCGTCCGCGGCCGCCAACGGCTAGAATGGCGTTCTTCATAGTCTTACTACCCCGCCTATGTCCGCAATACCTGCCATCCCGGCGCCGCGTCAGCGCTTGTTCAGTTACGCCAAGTACTGGGCAGAATGCTACGGCAAGGCCGAATTTCTGCCCACCTCGCGTGCGCAGATGGATGCACTGGGCTGGGATTCCTGCGATGTCATTATCGTGACCGGCGACGCCTATGTGGATCACCCGTCTTTTGGCATGGCGCTGATCGGCCGGCTACTCGAAGATCAGGGATTCAGGGTGGGTATTATTGCGCAGCCCGATTGGCAATCGGCCGAGCCCTTCAAGGCTCTGGGTGCGCCTAATCTGTTCTTCGGCGTGGCTGCGGGCAACATGGATTCCATGATTAATCGCTATACCGCCGATCGCAAAATGCGTTCCGACGATGCGTACACGCCGGGTGGGGAAGGCGGCAGCCGGCCTGATCGTTGTTCAATCGTCTATTCCCAGCGTTGTCGCGAGGCATTTCCCGGTGTGCCGGTGGTGCTGGGCGGCATCGAGGCATCGCTGCGGCGCATTGCGCACTACGACTATTGGCAGGACAGTATTCGCCACTCCATTCTGCTGGATGCGGCAGCAGATTTGCTCGTGTATGGCAACGCCGAGCGCGCCGTTGTGGAAATAGCGCATCGGCTGGCCCGCGGGGATCGTCTGGAACGCATTACTGACATTCGCGGAACGGCATTCATCCGCAAAGATACGCCGCCGCGCTGGATGGAAATTGATTCATCCCGGGTAGACCGGCCCGGCCGTGTCGATAAGGTGGTCAATCCATACGTCAACGTCAGGGAAATGAGCGGCGAGGAGAAGCAGCGGCGTGATGCGCCGTTGGCTGAATCCAGACCCGCCAGGCTCAACCGCAGCCGCACGGTTATCCGCCTGCCATCTTTTGAAAAAATTAAAAATGACAAGGTGCTTTACTCCCACGCAAGCCGGGTACTGCATTTGGAGACTAATCCGGGTAATGCCCGCGCTCTGGTGCAGAAGCATGGCGATGTGGACGTGTGGTTAAACCCTCCGCCCGTGCCGCTCAGCACCGAGGAGATGGATTACGTCTACGGGCTGCCATTCGCGCGTGTGCCCCATCCGGATTACGGTGATGCCAAGGTACCGGCGTGGGAAATGATCCGGTTTTCGGTCAACATTATGCGCGGTTGTTTTGGCGGCTGTACTTTTTGCTCTATAACCGAGCACGAAGGGCGCATTATTCAAAGTCGCTCCGCCGAGTCCATTCTCAATGAGGTCGAGCAAATACGCGATCGGGTTCCGGGCTTTACGGGGGTTATTTCCGACCTGGGCGGCCCCACTGCAAACATGTACCGTCTGGCTTGCAAGAGTCGCACCATCGAAGCTGCCTGCCGTCGCCCTAGCTGTGTACATCCGGGCATATGCAAGAACCTCAACACGGACCATTCCGCACTAACGCAGCTTTATAAAGACGCCCGTTCGATCCCAGGCATCAAGAAGGTGTTGATCGGCAGTGGGGTGCGTTACGACCTGGCGGTTGAAGACCCGGAGTATGTGAGAGAACTGGTTTCGCACCACGTTGGCGGGTACTTGAAAATCGCGCCGGAGCATACCGAGGACGGGCCGCTGTCAAAAATGCTCAAGCCCGGAATCGGCACCTATGATCGATTCAAGGACATGTTCGATAAGTTTTCCGCCGAGGCCGGCAAAGAGCAATACCTCATCCCGTACTTTATAGCCGCGCACCCGGGAACCAGCGACGAGGACATGCTGAACCTGGCGCTGTGGCTCAAGCAGAACGGATTCCGGGCCGATCAGGTGCAGGCTTTTTATCCGTCGCCGATGGCGACTGCTACGGCAATGTATCACTCTGGGAAAAACCCTTTACATAGAGTGGGTTACAAAACCGGAAGCGTGGATACCGTCAAAACTCCGGCGCAACGGCGATTGCACAAAGCGTTTTTGCGCTATCACGATCCGGTGAATTGGCCGTTGTTACGCGACGCGCTTGAACGCATGGGCAGGGCTGATCTTATCGGTGATGATGAAACGCACCTTATTCCGGCGCAGCAACCCGATGAGGGTAGTCGCGGTTACAAAGCGCCACGTCGAAAAAATTCCAGTGCGGCCCACAACCGGCGCAAAAAGGGCAAGCGCGGCGACATGCTCACTCAGCACACCGGGCTACCGCCGCGCAAGGCATGAGCTAAGGTTCGCTGACTTTAGTTTTCACCGGTCGGTGTCTGCCAATAGCGACGAAAAAACGCAGCCGTGGTCTGATTTGCGAAGTCGATCTGTTCGTCCCAATCTATAGTGGCATCGTTATCAAAGAACTGGTGCGAATAAAGCGCAAAGTTCTTGTGGTTGGCGCCGGGCAGCGTGACGAACTCCGTGCGCGCTGGCAGATTCGCCTGAACCTGTGCGAAGCGTTCGGGCGGCAGCAGGCCGTCATTATCACCCCGAATAAATAGCAGGGGAGTTTCAAAGTCTCGATGCGCTACCGGCATGGCCGCTGCCCAAAGTGCAACCGCCCGCACCTTCAGGTCGCCAGCACCGATTGATTCCAGGCTTGCCATCCCGCCCATTGAATGGCCGATGAAATACCATTCACCGACGGCGAATTCGCTGAGTCGCTCACTCATGCTGTTTGCCAAAGCAATAGACATGCGCCCGGGGCCATAGGGGACGTAAACGGTGTAGCCACGGGCTGCGAACCACGCCGCTGTCTTGGCATAACTGCGGGGCTGTATAAGGGCGCCGTGCATAATGACCAGGCCCCGCCCGGTGGGCTCAGCGGGGGTAAACACCAGGCTACCGTCATCGGTTTCGGCGCTTCGGTAGCCTTCGCCCGTCATGTAGTCGGCGGCTTGCGGGGCCGGAATTCCGTCAATCCGGTACCAGATTGCCAGCACCGCAACGCCGAGGATGAACAGCGCCAGCAGGCCTTTCAGAAGGGTTTTGAGCATGGTCCTCTCGCTATTTGGGTGGGCGGGATGGCAACAACTTTACACAAACTGCTATGCTTCGCGACCCGGATGCAAGCGGCTTGTCGGCCCCCTTATTGGCCCCTTAGGGCTGTTAGAAAAAGAGATTGTCGTGCCAATATTTGATTACCAGTGCGAAGCCTGCGGCCATGCTTTTGACATTTTGCAAAAGCTGGGTGCTGACGCGTTAACCGATTGCCCCCAGTGCGGCGAGCCGGCATTAAAAAAACTGTTGTCCGCGCCGGCATTTCATTTGAAAGGCAAAGGCTGGCGCAACTCGGATGACACCCCGAAAAAGCCGTTCACCGGGCCCAAATTTGCACATACATTTGATTCGGCAACGCCTCACGCCGAGCATGCGCACGATGCCGGTCACAGTCACGCACCCAAGAAGCCTGACCATAGTCATACGCACGACAAGGGTCATTCACACGATCACGGCCATTCACACGGTCATTCACATGGTCACTCGCATGGCCACTCGCACGGTCATAAGCACGGCCACGATCACTGAGCGTCACCAGGGTAATACTTCACCGGTGTGGGCCAAAAACATGCCGCTGTGTTTGCGTTCGTATTGATCGATAACATTAATAACGGCTTCCGCACTTTCAGCGGTCGTAATCATGAAGCTTTTGCCCTGATAGTTCGCATGCTCGAGTGCCGCGTTCATCATGCGCGTGTCAACCGCGCCTGGCGAAATGAGGGCGATGGTAATTTTCTTGCGCTTAACGATCTTCGCCACCGAACTCATGCCCATGTTTAATGCCGTTTTACTCATTTTGTAGAAGGGTATCAGCGGATCGCGCAGCGACGCGATAGAGCCTTGCACGCTGGTGATTCCCACAATCTTTTTCTGGTCGCTGGCGGCCACATGATCCACAAAGGCCTCGGTCATTTTTAAGGTTCCGGCCACGTTGACCGCGAATACCTTGGCCATTTCCTCGTAATCGTACTTGCCGAAATCCTGCACAGCGGCGTCGCCCATGATTGCTGCGTTGTTGAGCAGCACATCAATCGGCACATCGCGCAGCTTTGCGGCCAGTGCATCAATGCTGGCGTGATCGAGCAGGTCCATGCGCTCCACCGTCACATTGTCGTTAGTTGCGGCGAGCGCATTCAGTTCGTCGGCATTGCCCGGGCTTCGCGCAGTGGCTATGACGGTCCAGCCACGCTCGGCATAGTTTTTGGCCAGCGCTAAGCCGATACCGCGATTAGCGCCCGTTACCAGAACCGTGCCGCGGAGTTCGCTACGTTTGGCAGGGTCGAACAGTCGATCGGGCGCAGCGCCGCCCGTGTGTCCGCCGGCCAGAGCGGTTTGGGTGGGTAGTGCAGCCGCCAGCAGAGCAATTGCGGTCAGCGGGACAATCGAAAATAGACGCTTGAGTGGGGTGAGTGGCATGATGATGACTCCTGAAAATTGCCATGTTCGGGTAGCATGTTTTGGCGGCTGCCTGACGGCACAGCTTAGCAAAGCCACGGCCCTTGTGGGCCCGCGAATTACAAAGAGAAAAGCGCATGAGCACCCACGAAAAAGACACCTTTGTGAATACCTATGAATGGGCATCAAGCTGGGAAGACCTGCCCTGGGCGCACGATGAGCCGACATTGTTTCTCGCAGAAATATGCCGGCGCCGCCCGCCGGGTCGTGCGCTCGATATCGGCTGCGGTGCGGGCACGGATTCGGTGTTCCTCGCGCAGCAGGGGTGGGACGTCACCAGTCTGGATTTTGTGCCCAAGGCCCTTGAATTCACATGTAAGCGCGCAGAAGAGGCGGGCGTTACGGTTACGCCGGTCGAGGCGGATATCACCGCATGGCAGCCCCCGCACAGCTACGACCTGGTGCTTGATCATGGACTGTTGCATAACATGGATCCGGTGCGTTATTCAAAGTACCGCGAGGTTGTGTTGCAGGCAGTGGGTGATGCCGGAGAATTCGTATTGCTGCACTGGCATCCGCTGTTTCCGGGTCAGCCGAACGGCGAGTACGGCCCGACCCGGGTTGACCGCGAAGATATCAAGACCTTTTTCGCGCCGGAATTGCAGGAGCGCTTTGCGGCAATAGAGTATTTTGAATCCTTACCGCCGGCCGTCGGCGGCGGCATGGCCCAGGCGTACTATTGGTTTCGACCCAATCAGGCCTGGTTAAAGCCCGCTGAACTGGTGCAGCAGATTCGTAACACGCTTGCCAGGAACGATGTCGACGTGGATGCTGCGCCCGATGCCGGCGGCGATCCCGACTTGCTGGCCACGGTTCTGGGTCCCGGTCGTTTGGGTTGGCGGCATGTCTTGCCGACCGCTGACGAGGTGTCGGAGAGTATCGATGAAATGGCAGAACGCAGCGGCGAATCGCCGGCGGCATTGAATAAGCTTTTGGCGGTATTCAGCGATGCGAAACGGGGCAACATCTGCACGGCCGATGCGCGGTGCAATGTGTGCGAAGTCGATTTCTGTAAACGTCGTCGCTACCGCTAGTCAGTCTTCGTCGACCTCGAATTGCCCGGTAAGACGTCGCCACACGTGCGACCAGGATAGCCCGATGCTTAGCAGCAGGGCGAGGCTCACCAGTGCAATCCAGCGAATCGCTGCAGCGCCATCGGTATCGAGCAGCCCGAGATCAATCAGCAGCCAGACCAGTGCCGCAATAGTAACGGCAGCCAGAACGACGCCGAGTAGTTCGAGCGCCCGCCATGTTGCGACCCACAGAATAATCCAGCCAACCAGAAGCACAACGCCGAAAAAGAATTGCACGGCACCGAACTCACTTGCACCGAGCGCTGCGCTAGCCCATTCGTAGTACGAATACCCGGTGGGATTGTAGGTTGCCAGCACCAGCGTCAGGCTGAATAAAAACCGCCATACGAAACTCATCGCAGTGAATTCGTGAGCGGCGGTTGATTTTATGTGTTGAACGGGTGTTTCCTGATCCGTCATGGCGGAATCCTTGCGGTGTTATCAACGGCTCGCTTAGTTTAGCAGGTCAACCTGAACCTACCAGCCGGCAGCGGTTAGCCACCTCCTGATTTTGTGCCGTTTCTTTAGCGGGTCTGGCAGAATAGCGATCTTTCCCGCGCACGTTCCGTGCGCTTTTCTGAGGTCCAGGCATTGTCGACCGATCTGACTAAGGGGCCGGTAGGTCCGCACCTGCGTCGCCAGGCCATACCCATGGGCTTGGGATTGGTGGCGATCGTATCGTTCGACGCGGTTGATCTGCTGTTTGTATCGCAGCTGGGTGATTTGCCGTTGGCCGCAATCAGTTTTACTTTCCCGGTTATCTGGTTACTCAGCAGTATTATTATTGGCTTCGAAGCAGGTGCGGCTTCGTGTATTTCGCGTGCTATTGGTAGCAACGATGTTGAAGGCGCGCGCCGGCAAACGACAGATACTGCTGGTCTCTCGGGATTGGTCAGTTTTGCTTTATGCATCACCGGGCTGCTGAGCATCGGGCCGGCGTTTCGATTGCTTGGCGCGACCGAGGATGTCATGCCGTTTATCCATGACTACATGGGTATCTGGTATTGGTCCGCGCCGGCATCCGCTATTACCTGGACGTGTTGTTCAGCCATTCGGGCACGCGGCAATACGTTGCTCGAGGGTAAGATCATTACCGCCGGGGCTGTCATCAATGCAATTCTCGACCCACTGTTTATTTTCGGATTGCTTGGGTTTCCGCGCCTCGAAATCGCAGGCGCGGCGCTGGCAACGCTGATTGCCAATCTGCTGGTGCTAACCGGTACCTTGTTGTACCTGCATTTCAAGCTCAGGATTTTCGCTACCCCGTTTACCCGCTTCGCCAACATCATGAATTCCTGGCGGCTTATGTTGCACATCGGGTTGCCGGCCATGATGACGAATGCCATTGTGCCGATTGCCAACGGCATTGCGGTGGCGTTGATTGCCGGCTATGGCGTTGATGCGGTTGCCGGCTTCGGCGTTGGCGCGCGGATTGAGCCACTCGCCTTAATAGCTTTTTACGCACTGTCCGCGGTGACATCGCCGTTCATGGGGCAAAACTATGCCGCGCGAAAATTCGACCGCCTCGAAGAAGCGCGCCGCGTTATCGGGCGTTTTTGTGTCAAGTACGGTCTTTGTCTGGCGCTGGTAATGATTTTCGCAGCGCCGTATCTGGTAAGGGCGTTTAGCGAAACGGAAGCAATTCGAACGGTTGCCAATCAATACCTTTGGATTATGGCCGTCAGTTACGGCGGTTACGGTATGGTAATGTCGGCCTGCGCAGCATTTAACGGGGTGGGTTTTCCGTTGCCGGGGCTGATGATTTCCATGTCGCGGGCATTGCTGCTGTTTTTGCCGCTGGCATTTCTCGGGCAATGGTTGTTTGGCCTCAACGGTATCTTCATGGCCTCGGCAACGTCGAACATTGTGCTAGGGGTGGTGGCCTTCCTGTGGATAGGCCGCCATATAAGGCTGCATCCAAAGGGTGGCGAACCGGTGCTGGATTAGCCGGGTGAAGTTGATTGTGTTGTCGCGTTTTTTAATGCTTGTCGCGGTCTTCAGCTTGTTCCAGTTGTGCCCGCGGTGCTGATGTGTGCAGGTGATGTATGCGCCAGCCGGCCTCCGTCTTTTCCAGGATGGCCGTCCCCAGCCCGCTGATACTGACGGGGGTTCCCTGTGCTTTTCCGGAAGCAGTGTACTTGTAGACCGCGAAGCCCAGCGAGCCCTGAAATTCTCCGCCAATAAGGGCGATGTCGTAGTTGACGTCGGTGAACGCATCCATTTCCAGCAGCAAGTGGTTGTCGCGGAAATCTTCCCACGTCCAGTTCGGGTAGCCGCTTTCTATCGTTGAAAAGTCGCCGGGAATAACGGCTTGCTCCATTAACTCTACCGATTTCTGCTCCATCGCATCGCCGTATCTGTCGAGTACCGCCTGTATGGTCGCTTCGTCAGCGCTAAGTTCGCGATACTCGCGAATGGGCTTTTCGATGGGGCCGCCCGTGTGCTCGCCTACCGCGCCGCTCAAGGCCGGCAAACCGAGCATAAACAGAAATATAGCGAGTTTGTTCACCGGTGAATCCTTGGCACTGCCTTTACTTATCTGTAGACCGCGAGGCCCGCCAGCGAGCGGAACGGAGCGGTAAAGCCCGAATCAATGGTTTCAACCAGCTTACCCTTATCCAGATCTATCCGGGCCGCCAAGCCGTTCCAGATATTGGCGGCCATCGCGTAGCGCGGATCAACATCCGGGCAGCATTGCGCCCAGCCGTAGCCGGGGAGCGCCACCGTCAGCGTGAGATGGCCTGCTTCGTCATACAACCGCAGCCCGTCCGACGCCGTGCACAGCAAGCGGCCATCATCCATGTAGTGCGGGGCAATAAACCAGCGTTTGTCTTCCCTGTCGTTAGGGTCAGCGTCGGGATAGCTGTCAAAATCATCCAATTGCCTGTCATTGACGTGGTCGTATCTCATCAGGCGTCGTGAAGTTTCGGTGGTGTAGGTGATGAACTCCCCTGATGGATGCATGGTGCTGTGTGTGACACCCTTGAAGCCCGTGAATTCCGGTGCGGTCTCCACTTCAAAAACTTTTAACAGTTCCAGATCGGGGCTGTACTTGTAGATGTTGCCGTCCCCCAGCTTGCCATCCGGCGCCTTCTTTGCGGTCGTCCCGTGCCAGATCTCGCCGTCAATAAAATACTCACCCAGATAGAAATTACCTTCGGCGTCGAAGTTGACGCTGCCGAAGCCGCGGTCTGTTTCCCAGGTCTCCATTGCGATGCCATCGGGGGCCACACGGACAACCGCGTGGCCCTGGCTGTCAAAGCCCCACAAGGTGCCATCCGGACCAAAGTTGCAGCCCACGATCAGGTAGGTTGTGCCAGCGGTATACAGCGTGCCTTTCGGCCGCCAGTCTCTGTCGAACTGCAGAATGCGACCCTCGCCTTTGTGGTCGTCGTTCGGGTCATTCAGGTAGCTGCAGCCCAGAAAAATATCGCCTTTATCAAAAGGCTTCATTGTCGATGTCTTAAGCATTTTATTTCTCCGTTAACGCTACGATAAACCTTGGTGCTACCCTACTGTCAAGAACCAAAGCCGACAGTCAGTTCGATTCCTCCGACCTGAATATAACGAGTCAACATAGCTATGACCGAGAACGATTCTGAACAGCCCTACATGACTGCGGACAAAGTGCTTCTGCTTTTCGGTCTGGTTACTTACGGAATCGGGCAGTCAATATTGTTTATCGTGTTTCCGCCTCTGGTTAAGGAAATAGGTCTGACGCTTTCACAGTATGGATTCATCATGTCGGCATCCAGCCTGGTGTTGGCGTTATCCGCCATCTTCTGGGGCAGGCGAAGCGATCACGCGGGCCGCAAGCCCACATTGCTGCTCGGGCTGTTCGGCTATGCGTTGGGCACCACCGGCGTGGCTCTGGCGCTGGAGTGGGGCGTGCGCGGTTCTCCGGAGCCTTGGGTGCTGTTCGGTGTGATCCTGCTGGCGCGCTTTGTCTACGCATCGCTCGCATCCGCGATAAACCCCGCAGCATCTGGCTACATAGCAGACACCACCAGCCGCGAGAATCGCGCGCGTGGTATGGCGCTGCTGGGCATGACGTCCGGCATCGGCACCATTATCGGCCCGGTGTTGGGAGGTGCGCTGGCTTTTGTCAGTGTGATATTCCCCATGTACGTGGCCGTGACGCTGGCGTTAGTCGCGCTCGTTACCCTCGCAGTGGTGCTCAAAGAGCCGCGGCGACACGCTGCGCCCCAAGGTCAAGCGACGAAAAAGCTGTCGCTGTTTGATTCACGTGTGCGTGCATTTCTGTTTTTGTTTTTCTGCTTCTGGATGTTCTTCACCATGATCCAGGTGATCATCGCATTTTATCTTGCAGATCAAATAGGCATCGAAGGCAGCGATAAAATTGCTCAGGCCACGGCAAGTGCGCTGATGGCCATGGCGCTGATGGCGACCTTCTTTCAGTTGGTTGTTATACAGACGATGAAAATCACACCACGGACTATGTTGCGATTAGGGTTGCCTGCTTTTGCTCTGGCCATGGGCGTGTTGCTGGTGGCAGAGAATCTTTACATGGTGTGGTTGAGTTTCGGGCTGTTTGGCATTGCGCTGGCTTTATCCAACCCGGGCATTACCGGGGGAGCCAGCCTGATGGTAGAGCCACATGAGCAGGGCGCGCTGGGCGGCCTGTTTTCTGCAGCACCCATTCTTGGTATGTCGGCCGGGCCGCTGCTGGGTTCATTGATGTATGAGCGCGTGTCCCATGTATTCCCCATGCAAGTGGGACTGGTCGCCTTTGTGATCCTCAGCGTGTATGCCTTTGCCCTGCACGTGCCTGACAAGTAACAAGGCATGCCTTTAGCCGGCGATTTTCTTCACGTATTCCTTAAACGATGTACCCGGCCGACCCATCATGTCCTGAAACGTAGTGGTCTTGATGCCCGGCGTGGTGCCATCGGCAATTTTTGCAAACAGAATGGCAACCGCATCGGAATGCCAGTCGCTGCTGACAAAAGGACGAATGGCTTCCTGAAAAGCTTTGGGGTCGCAGTCTTCGTAAACAACCTCGCGACCAAGAACCTCGCCGATGACTTTGGCAATTTCATCAAAGGTAAACGGCTCATCCGGGCCGGTGATGTCGTAGCACTTGCCGTAGTGTTCGTCGCGGTCCGTGGTCAGCACCATGGCGATAAACTCACCGCTGTCGCCACAATCTGTCAGCGCAACGGTCCCGTTGCCCATGGGCATGGAAATCTTGCCTGACGCTTTGGCACCCATGATCGAGCCGGTGAGGTTTTGCATAAAAAATGCGGGCCGCACCAGAGTCCAATGCATGCCCGACTCTTTCAGTGCCTTTTCTGCTGCCAGATGCGCCAGGGGCGTCGGGCTGGTTGTACCCGGCACCGCCTCGGGTGAGGACAATTTAACCAGATGGTCAACACCGCATTTTTTTGCCGTATTGATAAAGCTCACTTCCAGCCGTTCCTGATCCTGACCGTTGGACAAAATCAGCACCGCTGTGTCACAGCCCTCGAGCGCTGTAGCGACCGATTCGGGATCGTTTAAATCTCCCTGGATCAGCTCCACACCTTTTTCCGCCCATTCGGCTGCCTTTTCTTTGTCCCGAACCAGAGCGCGAAACTTCACGCCGCGTTTCAGCAATGCGGTTGCAGTGGCCCCGCCATTGTTTCCAGTTATGCCCGTGAGCAGAATCATTTTGCAATTTCCTTGTTTTCGGGCGGGCTATTTTACAGCAGTCTCGGAGAGCGGGGCGGCAAGAAGTCCGGCTTCGCCGGCTTGTTTCAACACTGTTTGCCACGCGGGCATTGCGTGCGAGTTTTCGTACTTGTTATAAAGTTCGGTGAACAGCGTAGTGCCGGACAAGCGATCAAAGGTCGCGGCCAGCGAACGACCACTTCGTGTTTCGCCTTCCGGTAGACAGCAGGCATTGTAGTCGCGCAGCACATCATCCAGTGTCATCGGCCGGGGCAGGCTCCTCAATGCAAGATCCGCTTCCATAAAGTACAAAGCGCCGCTCCAGTACACCCGCATGAACGCACCTCGGTTACGCATATCCTCGCTCAGCTCCCCAAGGGTCAGGTCGGCGTGTCTGTCGTCCTTGTCACCGCGGTCGAAAGCAGCTTCGTAACGGGCGCGGACTTCCGTACTGGTCAGTACACCGGCGCGCAGTTGCAGGATGTTTTGGTAATAACTTGCCAATCCTTCCGAAAACCAGACATCGGCGCGCCCCGGATAGGGAATAAACAAGTGGCCAAACTCATGATAGGACGTCCAGCTGCTAATAAACTCTTGTGCCGGCCTGGCGGGATTGACATAGAACAGAATTCCTTCCGGGCGTTGACGCAGTACCCGGCCAAACACCACGGCGCTGGAGCTGTTGTATTTCTTAAGTGCGATCCTGATGCGTTCGCGCGGCCATGTGCCGTGCAGTGACGTGACAACGTTGCCCATGTGGCGCAGCCAGTCGCGCATTTTTTGTTTCTCTGCCGACGAAAACTCGTCGCGCCAGTCGATTAGAAAAGTGCCACCCTCTAGCGAAAGGTTTTCCAGATCATTGGCATGCGCCTGGCTGCCACTAAACAGCATGAGTGCCAGGGTGAGCATAGTAATAACGGCGGGCATTCGTGGAGGCTGACAGCAAACAAAAAGGCCGGCAAGTGCCGGCCTTTTTGTTGTCCACGCTGTGCCGCGAGGCCTGTTACCGCTAGTTTCTGGTTTTATCAATGATCTTGTTCGCAGCAATCCAGGGCATCATGGCGCGCAACTCTGCGCCCACCTTTTCAATCGGGTGAGCTGCATTAGCGGCGCGCGCGGCTTCCATCTCCGGATACCCGGCTGCGCCTTCGGCGATGAAGCGTTTGGCATATGTGCCGTTCTGAATATTGGCCAGTGCCTCGCGCATGGCAGCACGTGATTCGTCGTTAATGACGCGCGGACCGGTCACGTATTCGCCAAACTCGGCATTATTGGAAATTGAGTAGTTCATGTTGGCGATGCCGCCTTCATACATCAGATCCACAATCAGCTTCAGTTCATGCAGGCACTCAAAGTAAGCCATTTCGGCCGGATAGCCGGCCTCTGTCAGTGTTTCAAACCCGGCCTTAACCAGTTCTACACAGCCGCCGCAGAGTACCGACTGTTCGCCGAACAGGTCGGTTTCGCATTCGTCTTTAAAGGTGGTCTCAATAATGCCGGTACGACCGCCTCCAATGGCGGATGCATATGACAAAGCCGTCGCTTTGGCGGAACCGGAGGCATCCTGTGCGACCGCGATCAGGTCCGGGATACCGCGACCGAGGGTATATTCGGAGCGCACGGTATGACCGGGCGCTTTGGGCGCGATCATAATGACGTCCAGGTCGGCACGGGGCTCGATCTCTTTGTAGAGAATGGCGAAACCGTGGGCAAAGGCCAGTGTTGCGCCCTGCTTGATGTTCGGTTCAATTTCATGCTGATAAAGCTGGCGCTGAAATTCATCGGGCGTCAGGATCATGACCAGATCAGCGGACGCGACAGCCGCCGGTACGTCATCAACCCGCAGGCCGTGAGCCTTGGCCTTGGCGCGCGACGAGGAGTCGGCGCGCAAGCCGACTACAACATCAACACCCGAGTCATTCAGGTTGCATGCGTGGGCGTGACCTTGGGAGCCGTAACCGATGACGGCAACTTTCTTGCCCTTGATAATGTCCAGATCGCAATCTTTGTCGTAAAAAACCTTCATTGTTATTTCCTTGTAGGGGTTGATGTGCCCGGTATGGCGCACACCGCCGAGCCCGGGATGCGGACTATACGACCCGCCGAGCATTGCGTAAAACGAAATATATGCAATATAGTATGCCGGAATATGCAATAATATCGCGATGGACAACCGCCAGTTGCAACAGTTTGTGAGTCTGGCCCAGACGCTGCATTTCGGCCGTGCCAGCGAGATTAGCCATATCAGTGCGTCGGCGCTTAGTCGCAGCATAAGACAGTTGGAAGACGAGCTGGGGGTGGTACTTTTCGAGCGGGACAACCGCTCAGTCGCCCTGACCGCACCAGGCAGAGTGTTTCTCGATTATGCGCGTGACGCGCTGGTGCAGTGGGATGTCATCCGTCACCGGTTGCAGGAGGAATCGGGCGAACTGCACGGTGCTGTTCGCATGTATTGCTCGGTTACGGCCAGCTACAGCTTTTTGTTCGAGTTGCTGAGCCGGTTTCGCATTGAGCACCCTCGTATAGAAATAAAGCTGCATACCGGCGATCCCGAGTATGCGATGCAAAGCGTGTTGTCCGGCGATGAGGACATAGCCATTGGCGCACGTCCGGATGTCATGCCGATGAATATGGCATTCAAGCCGATCGCAACTTCGCCACTCGTGTTCGTGGCCGCCACGGATGCGCACCATCAATTAGAAGCGCGCAGGCCTGACCCTGACAAGTGGGCTGCAACGCCGATGATTTTGTCGGAACGCGGGTTGGCGCGCACCCGTGTGGATAGATGGTTCGCGCAGTTGGGTGTGCTTCCGTATATATACGCACAGGTGGCAGGCAACGAGGCAATTGTCAGCATGGTCAGTCTGGGTTTCGGCGTTGGCGTGGTTCCGCAGATCGTGCTCGACAACAGTCCGCTGGTCGATAAGGTCAGGGTATTGAAGGTCAGGCCCGATCTGGAAGCTTACGAGGTTGGCTTATTTGCCCTGCGCAAGAAACTCAAAAGCCCTTTGATTAAGGCTTTCTGGTTTAATGTTCCTGACCGTGCCTGAATTCATCAAAATTCTGCTGAGTTACGCGTTCCGCATCTTTTTTCTCTGCGGCACGCTGTTTGCTTTTCTCATCATCTCAATCTGGTCACTCGCGCTTTTGGGTTACGGCCCCCTCGTTGGACACCCTGACACTTACCAATGGCATGCGCATGAAATGGTGTTCGGTTTTGTCTACGCAATACTCGCCGGTTTTGCTTTGACAGCAGTGGCTAACTGGACGGGTCGTGATCCGGTGCGCGGCGTGGAGCTGGCGCTGCTGGTGGCTGCCTGGTTACTGGGGCGCGTTGGGAATATTTACTTCGGTGCGTGGCCCGCGGAGTGGGTTGGCATACTTGATATGCTGTTCCCGTGTTTGTTCGTGTACTTCTTCGGTCGCGAAGTGCTGCGTGGGGGTAACTGGCGTAACGCCCCGCTGGTCGTAATGATTGCGTTGCTGGGTGGATTGAACCTGCTGTTCCACGCAGGCGAGGCCCTGTCACCCGGCCTGGAACGTATTTCGATTCTGCTTGGTGTGCATACCGTCCTGATCATTGTTGCCCTTGTTGGCGGTCGGGTTGTTCCAAGTTTTACCGCCAACTGGATGCGCGCACAGGGCCATGCTGAGAGCGATTTGCCGCGTATTGTGCCGCTTGTGGATATTGCGGCGCTGATCCTGACTGTGGCAACCGGAGTTGCCGTAACCTTGGCGCCGGTTAACCCGCTCAGCGGGGCCATCGCATTGCTGGCGGCCGCAGCGCATGCGCTGCGGCTGGCCCGCTGGTCGGGGCAGCACACGGTTCGTGAACCGCTGCTATTTGTAATGCATGTCGCTTATGCCTGGTTTCCGCTGGGTTATTTGCTGGTCGGGATATCGGTGTTTGGCGGATACATGGCGACGGTGGCATTGCATGCGCTGACCATAGGGGCGATTGTAGGCATGATTCTGGCGATGACCACCCGGGTTTCGCTCGGTCATACCGGTCGGCCGCTGCGAGCCGCGCGCATCACGGTCGCAATATACGTGTTGTGGATGATCACCGTGCTGATCCGGTTGAGTGGCCCGTTCTTCGGCGGCGCTTACCTATACACCGTGGAAACCGCGGCCAGCGTCTGGTTGTTACTGTTCATCCTGTACGGCTGGGTGTACTGGCCGATACTGATTAGGCCGCGGATCGATCAATAGGGGTTTTCCGGCGCTGGCTTGTTAGTTAAAGCGGAATTTTTGTGCCACCCAGTAATCCAGACTGACGTATTTTCCGCCGCCTAAAAATAACAGCGGTAACAACATCACGAAGTAGGTTACGGCCCACTCAATACCGTTGTTGGAAATAACGAAGTTGCCGCTTTCGGTGAGCCAGTCGTAATTGCCGTGTTCTTTTAGCAGGCTCTTGGCCTTGCTTAATCGGTCCATCGCGCCCTCAATGTCGGCCGGTGGGAATGGGCTCATCGGGTCGGCAATAGCCTGCCAACCATTTTCGAGATGGCTGGTGAGCGCGGCGACAGCCATGGTGGTTAACAGGGGGATGCTCGCCCACCGCACAGCCAAGCCCAGCAGCAGGCATACCGCGCCGATAATTTCTGCACCGGTGGCCATGCCGGCCATCAGCGTCGGGAACGGCAGGCCCAGCCCCCAGTCCGGATTACCAAACCAGGCCACGGTGTTTTCAAAACCGTTGAGCTTGTTCATGCCGGCGACCCAGAACACCGGCGCGAGGTAAAGTCGCAGGGTCAGGGGTGCCAGCCAGTCCACCGCACGTGTTGCGTCCAGCAGATCCTGCAGTTTGTTCAGCCATGTGATCATGAAGATATCTGCCCTTATCGGGTGGCTGATGTACCGACAATAATGTCGGCTGCGCGCCACTGCTCGAGGATACGCTGACCACTTGCCAGCACTGCGTCAGGATCGTTGTGTTGTAGCTCGGTTGCGATAATTTCCAAGGCGGCCCGGCCTGTCAGCTGGCCATCGGCATGTAGCAGCTCGTACAAACGCGCGCTGACGATATTGAACTTGATGAATTCCACCTTGTCATCGGCATTGCGCATGACCAGATAGTGCAGCGGCTGATCAGCCGGTGCATCGGGTTGGTTATCCGGGCCTATTTCGTTGACAGCGTAGTTGTATGCCAGCAGCCACGCGGGTTGCCGCAAAACCGGTGGCTGCTCCAGCAGGTCGCCATCAGGATCAACACCCTCGCGAGGCTCCGGGTCGGCGGCCAGTGACAAACCGGATTCCACCCATTCGTAATGAGCGAGTTCATACAAATACGGGGGGTCATTTTCCGCGTGCGGGTTTTGCACTCGTTCTTCGGCAAGATAACTTAAGAATTCTCGCGGCATGTCGGGAAACAAAGGTGAGTGACTGATATGGTCGCGGTAGTAGTCACGCACCAGCGCTGCCCAGCCGTCTTCGCCGAGAATCTTTACCGTGACAGGAAAGTTCCCTCCCAGAAATCGGTTTACATTGTTGAAAAACAACTCGCGGTAAATTTTCATGCGGCGATCTTCAACATCCGCCGGCGCAGGATTTAGCTGAGGGTCGCGCAGGTGAGCGGCAAATTCGTATTGCCGCCGGTGCAAGGCTTCCTGATTGTCTGCTATGTCAGCCATTCGCCGTGCGTGCATTATCAGCGAGGTACGGGGCCTGCAGCGACTTGATCTGCGCGACCTCATCAAGTAACTCGGTCAATGGCGGAAGATTGAAATCGCGCTCGAGCAGCGTCGGCAGGGCGCCAAAGCGCGCATAGGCTTTATCCAGCAATGCCCATACGGGGTCAATAACCGGCGCACCGTGAGTATCAATGCGCAGGTCTTCCGCTTCCACGTAGTGCCCCGCCATGTGGAAGTAGGCTACCCGCTTTGCGGGTATCCCATTTAAAAAAGTTTCAGCGTCATAACGGTGGTTGATGCTGTTAACGTAAATATTGTTGACGTCAAGCAACAGTTGGCAATCTGCCGCTTCGAGCACTTCGTTAAGAAATTCCAGTTCTGTCATTTCCTGCGCCGGGGCGGCGTAGTAAGAGACATTTTCGACTATCAGGGGCCGATCAATAATGTCCTGGATGCGGTTTACGCGATCTGCCACGTGTTTAACAGCCGCTTTCGTGAAGGGTATGGGCATCAGGTCGTAAAGGTGCCCGGCGTCGCTGCAATAGCTCAGATGCTCCGAATACAACACTGCGTTGTGTTCATCAAAAAAACGCTTAAGTTGTTTCAGGAATACTTCGTCCAGTGGGGTGGGGCTGCCAAGCGACAGGGAAAGGCCGTGACAGGCTAGCGGGTATGTTTCCAGCGCTTCACGAAAACGCTTGCCGTAGCTGCCGCCTACGCCGATCCAGTTTTCCGGCGCAACTTCAACGAAGCCGATACTGTCAGGCTTCTGTTCAAGCAACTCATCAAGCAGGGGTCGACGTAAACCGAGCCCCGCTCCACGCAGTAAAGACTGCGCAGTAGCGGGGCTCGGAGATGTTGCATATGGCGTCAAGACGCTAAAGCAAGCGCTTAAGAGCTACCGCAGCTACCTTCGCCGCCTTTATCTCCGCCGCAGCTGCCTTCGCCGCCTTTATCTTCACCACAGCTACCTTCGCCGTCTTTCTTGTCATCGCCGCACTTACCTTCACCGCAGCTGCCTTCTTTTTCGTGGGCGCCAGCCATCAGGTAACCGCTGTTCAGTTTTTCCATGGAAAACAGATCAGCATCTGTGTCGGCACTTGCGTTTGCGATTCCGGATGCGCCCAGGCTGGCAACAATGGCTGTGCCAAGAGCGATGCTCAGGGGTTTACGAACTTGCTTCGACATAATTGAGTCTCCGTTAGACTGCTTGAATAATACGTACATGCACATATTGCATGTTTTATATAAAGGGTGGAACTGCTTGTTGTGACCTGTGGCCACGGCAAAAGTTTCGTTTTAAGGTGAATTTCTTTTGCTTCAAACAGTTAAGGCATTTCCTTAAGGTCATCCGGTACAAGTTTGTATCGATTCAGTATAAGAATACTGCTGACATGCAACAGCGCCGGGGCAAGCACATAGGCAATGGCAATCCATTGCACCACCCTGTCAGATTGTTCGGGCAGACTGCCGTCATTGGATTCAACAAAGCCGACGATAGATAGAAATGCCAGCAATATGGCCGATCCCAGGGCATTGCCGATTTTATCCACCGCCGAATAAACTGAAGACAGAACGCCTTCACGGCTAACCCCCGACCGGACGCGATCATATGTGATGGTATCGGTGAGCACCGAGAAGGACATCAGGATAAAGCCGCCGTTAAACACGCCAATGCCGGCAGCAATAAGCCAGACGATCCATAGCGAGTCTTTGTCGGCAAGAAAATACGCCTGAATCAATGCTGCATAGATAACGAGACACCACTTGTATACCGGCATTTTGCCGAAACGGGCAGCTGCCCAGACCAGGCCGGGCATTGAGGCGATCGACGCGCCGCAAATAATAAACATCCAGATCGGAAACACACTGTAAGCGCCGACACCGAGATCCAGCGCATAGGCAAAGAAAAGCAATCCGCCTGCATAACCGATTCCGGCACTTATGTACTGCACAATGTTGGCCGCGATTAGTATCACGAATGGTTTGTTCGCCCAGGCCACCTTAAACTGCTCCATCAATGGCAGGGTTTTCTCCGATTGCGCTTTGCCGGGCGCGTTTGCAGTCCCGAAGAACAACCACACGGTTGATGCCGCGATGACACCACCCACGATCAGTGCCATCAATTCATATCCGGCGCGCGCGGTACCCCCTGATTCAGCACTTACCCATGCCACGATTTTGGGCGCGAGCGCGCCGCCGATTATCAGGCCGATAGCGAGGCAGGCATTCCGAAATGAAAGAATCGTCGTGCGTTCGTCCGGGTTTTCTGACATTTCCGAGGCCATGGTCAGATACGGCACGGAGAACAGTGAATAGCCGGTATTCATCACGAGATATACGCCCGTAATATAGATGAACAGCGTGAACTGATCATCGGATGCCGGCGCGAAAAACAGCGCAATGAAACTCAGGGCAGACAGCAGGCCGCCGGCCAGAATAAACGGGCGCCGCCGACCCCAGGGCGTATTGGTTTTATCCGATACCATGCCTGCAATGGGATCGGCTGCAACCACCCAGATTTTGGCAATCAATATGGCCAGTGCCGACAGGCCCGTATCCAGCCCGAGTACGGTGGCGAGATACATCGGCAGCAACAGGGTGGGGGTGTCGCGCAGAATTTGTCCGCCAATCTGGCCGACGCCGTAGCCGATGTAAGTAGATATCGGTAGCAGGCCTTCCGGCCGACCGCTTCGCGATTGCGCAGAGTTCTGTTGGTTGGACAAATCGGATGCCCCAATTCTGGCTGACGGAGCACCATAGCAAAAACCCGCTGCCTTGGGAGTGGAATTTACTTTAGACGAGTTGCAGGGGCTTAACCTGAACGGTCTCGCCGCCACTGAAGTTGCGCAACCATTCATTGAATTCATCGGCCGGGATAGGCTTGCTCCAGTAGAAGCCCTGCGCCCGGTCAACGCCATTTTCCCGGAGCCAGCGCAGAGCTTCGCCATTCGTCACGCCTTCAGCAACGATTTTCAGCCCCAGTTGATGCGCAAGGGTCACTGACGCGGAAACGATGGCGGTGTCAGCCGGATCGGAAGGCAGGCCGGCGATAAAGCTGCGGTCTATTTTGAGTTCCTGTACGGGCAGTTTTTTCAGCTGCGAGAGCGACGAGTACCCCGTCCCGAAGTCGTCGATTGATATCGTCAGGCCGAGGTCATGTAAGCGTTCCAAAGCCGAATTTGCTTTGCCGAAATCCTCGACCATGGCTTCTTCCGTTATTTCCAGAACCAGACGTTTGGGGTTTAACTGATGTTTTCGCACCACGTCCATGAAGAACCATGGCAATTCTTCGTCGAGCAGGTCGTTTGCCGACAGGTTGACCGCGATACTGAGGTCCAGTCCTTCGCTGTCCCAGATCGCGAGTTGCCTGCCTGACTGCTCGATGACCCAGCGTGTCAGTATCAGTATGTTTCCTGATTTCTCTATCAGCGGTATGAATTCGCCGGGGGGCAGCCAGCCATATTCCGGGTGTTGCCACCTGACCAGTGCTTCGACGCCGCATACCGACACGTCGTGCAACGCAATCTTCGGTTGATAGTGCAGTTGCAGCTCATTTTCCTGAGCGGCACGCTTCAGATCCTGCAGAAGGTTCAGGTTGCGCACCCGCTTTTCCTGATCGCCCTCGTGATATAGGCGCAGCGACCTGCTCTCACTTTGTGCTTCGTTGCGGGCGATGGTTGCACGCAAGAGCAGTTCTTCAGCATCGTGTGCATGGTCGGGGAACAGTGCGATGCCAATCACCGGTTTTACATTGATGTTGATGGACGACAACCGGATAGCGGTGCCGAGTTGGCTGATCAGGTCTTCGGCCACTTCTCTTACTTGCACGAAGTCGCTTTCGGTGAGGGCTATAAGAAAATCGTCGTTCTCAAGCCGCGCGAGGATATAGTCGGGGCCGATGAACCGGCGCAGGCGATGCGCGACTTCGTTAAGGTATGCCGCCGCCGTGTCATTACCAAGCGAGCCGCTGAGTTCTCCCAGGGCACCCAGCCGGACAACCATCAGGCCAATGGTGTCCCCGGCAGTGCGGGCGGAAGCTATCATAGGAGCCAGCTGATCCAGTGCGTATTCCCTGTTATGCAGCCCAGTCGTTGAATCGTGGCGTGCCTGATGAGCGATACGCTGTTCGCGGGCCGCAATTTCCGATTGCATGGCGTTGAAAGCGCTGCCGAACTCGCGCAGTTCGTCTCCGGAGCGTATTTCAACTGGCACACCGTAGTCGCCTGACTGTATGCGTCTGGCGGCCTCCATAAGCCGGTTTATGGGGTGGGTGAGTGCGCGCGACAGCATAACCGCGCCGAATAAAGCTGCCAGCAGGGGTAACGTGCCCAGAACAAACGATGCCTGTTTAAGCAACGCATAGGGCGCCATGGCCTCGGCCAGTGATTTTGTAACCATCACGCGCACGTCGCTTGTCTGATTAATAAATGGCGCCACTATCGCGATGTGCTCAATCCCGCCAATCTCGACGGTGACGGGCGCCCGGTTTCCGGCATGTTTATTGCTGGCTATGAGCAGGCTGGCCTTGTCCAGGTTCGGAATGGACGTGGCCACGACCGTTTCATCGCCAGCGACATTGCTTATCAGCGTGACTTCCAGGCCGGTCAGTTTGTGCAGGTCGTGCGCGAAAGCGTCATCCAGCCTGAACCCCATCGAAAGCCATGCAACTGGCAGGGGCGCGTTAACCGGCACTGTAAAAATCTCATACGCCTCATTGCCGCTGACGTACAGGCGATGATTATTTTCTGCAAAGGCGTGCCCTGTAGTGTTTGAATTGTTGAGTGCGACGGTGCCATCGACCTGCCCGCTCGCAGCAAGCAACTGGTCGTTGAGGTCGATAATAAACGCAATATCTGCGCCCGCCCGGTTTGCGTGATTTTGCAAGGCGGAGCGAACGGTTTCCGTTTCGCCTGTACCCACCGCTTGCTTAAAGCCATAGTCGGATGCCAGCGCCCGGACGGTATTCCCGAGCTGATCGGCACGGCTGGCGGTGGCATTGGACAGTACTTCGGTGCCGGCAATCAGCGCGGTTTCGGCACGCTCGGACACGTCACTGTTGGCCGTAAACAGCACCGCCGAAACGGTACCGATCTGGCTCAGCATTATCAGTAATGCTGCGGTTGCGAGAATTTTGACGCGCAGGCTTCGCATAGACGGGCCGTCACCAGTCTGATTTCACACCTCATAGATACTACGGGTCCGTCGCGCCGAATTACGTGAAGTCGGTCACGTCCCCAAACCGCAAAAATGCCTATTTTTCGGATACTTGTTGCGATTACGGGCGCGGATGATCGTGTTAAACAAAAGTAAAGCCCTGCTATTGAGTTTGCTTGTGGCCTGCCAGACCTATGCCGGTGTCACCGGGAAGGTGCAGGTGATCGATGCGGCGGGTTTACCCGTACCCGATGCAGTTGTATATCTGGAGGTCATCGACAGCGGTCTCGCCTCGCCGGACACAGCGGCCATAGTCGATCAGATAGACAAGCAGTTTGTGCCGCGCATCACGGTGGTGCAGACCGGGACGCGCATTGATTTTCCGAACCGCGATTCGGTTAGCCATCACGTTTATTCGTTTGCCAATCCAAACAGTTTCGAGTTGCCGCTGTACAAGGGCGAGGCGAAACCCAGCGTGCATTTCGATCATGCGGGATTGGTTACACTGGGATGCAATATTCACGACTCCATGCTCGGCTATATTCTGGTTGTGGATTCGCCACACTTTGCAGTGACCGATCATGACGGCATGGCCGAGATTGCCTGGGCTGCAAAGCTTACCGTCGATGCCCCTGTCCGCGTATGGTCGCCGGACCTCGCTAACGGCAATGTGCTGATCGCGAAGGTGGGCGATATCGAAGGGGCTACAGGTGATAGCCCTTTACAGTTGGCCGTTAATGTCCTGCAAACCGGGACAGCAAGCATTGCCGACAGTTCATTGTCGTGGGACGAGTACTGATGCAGCGCTGGTCGATATTTGCTGTCGGCCTGTCACTGTGTCTCTCGGGCATCGCAGCGCTGGCAAATACCACTGATACTCATCGCATCGAAGGAGCTGTTGATGCGTCGTTCTACGCCAGTGACAGCGACCTGGCATCGTGGTTGCGCGGCGGTGCGGGCAAGCTGCGTTTTGACGAGCAGCACGACGGTATACGGCTGAATCGCGTTTTTGTTGATTACACGGGGAGGTTGTCGCCGACATGGTCCGGCAAAGTGTCTCTGAACGCCAACAACGATGTGGCTGAGAAGATTGATGTGCTGGAAGCCTTCCTGGAATGGCGGCCGATCCCACGCAGTGCCTGGCGGTTCCGCAGTCGTATCGGTGCTTTTTATCCCCGGCTGTCCGTCGAGAACACGGCGGCGGGCTGGAGCAGCCCTTATGCATTGTCGAGTTCGGCGATTAACTCATGGATAGGCGAAGAACTGCGTACCATCGGCGCCGAAGTGCGCATCGTAAACGACCTGCCCGGGCTAAAGGATCAGCAACTCGTGCTTGAGGGGGCTGTATTCGGATTCAACGACCCCGTCGGCGCCACCCTGACATGGCATGGCTGGGCGGCGCACGACCGGCAGACCGGCATATTCAGTTCAGTGCCGATGCCAACCGTGTCGACCATCGCACCGTGGGATCCTAGTGGCGAGCCAATACCCAAGTCTAAACCGTTCAAGGAAATCGACAATCGGCCGGGTTTTTACGTGGGGGCGCAGTGGCAACTTACCCGAAAGGTTCTTGTTAAGGCTCACCACTACGATAACCACGCCGACCCGGAGGCCAAGTCAGGTGCAGACTATGCGTGGCGAACCTGGTTTGATCATGTTGCCGTGCAGGCGGCGCTGCCCTGGAAGGTTGGCTTGCTCGGCCAGTGGATCGGCGGCAGCACATTGATGGGCCCTGACCTGGGTCTCTGGCACGTGCAGGACGTCGACTTTGATGCCTCCTATTTAATGCTGACGCGCGCGTTCGGTAAGCATCGTTTTTCATTTCGCTACGAATGGTTCGATTTGCAGCCATTCAATGATCCGATGTCCATTACCAATCAGGACAAAGGCAATGTGGCGATGCTCGCGTGGCTTTATCAGGTGCAAAAAAACTGGCGGGTCGGCGCGGAGTGGCTGCAGATACGCAGTACGCATTGCCAGACCGATATTTGTTTCTGGAGCTTGAACGGGTTACCGCGCAAGACGAATGAGAGTCAGCTCCAAGTATCGTTGCGCTGGAGTTTCGGCAACAGCGGGGAGTGACGATGTGACGATGGCGGGCCCACACAATGTCGTCACTCGCGCGGTGTTCGCAGCGACGGTGATTTTGAACCTGAGCGGCTGCGCCAATGCTTTACGCTGGCAGGATTCGCAACCGTTCTACACAGCATCCAGTCCTGACCATGCCAGAGCTGCTGCAGTTGCCCGGGAAATGATCGGTGTGCCCTACCAATGGGGTGGGTCTACTCCGCGGGGTTTCGATTGCAGCGGGCTGGTGCAGTATTCCTACAAGAAAGCAGGGTTGCATGCACCGCGTACATCGCAGGCTCAATACAGTGCCAGCCAGCCTTTGCGCCTGAAGGATGCCCGTGAGGGCGATTTGCTGTTCTTTAACTTTGATCGCGGCATTTCGCATGTGGGCATTTATCTGGGCGACGGGCGCTTTGTGCACGCGCCATCAAGCGGCAAACGCGTCGAAGTGGCCAGCCTGACGCAACCCCCCTACAGCGATCATTTCGTGGCGGCAGGGCGGATTTCCGGCCGCTAAAAAAAAGGCCGGCTATATAGCCGGCCAGTTTTGCATGGGTACTTGCTAAACGCTATAAGTCGCAAAATGCGTCCGGAGCGTTCTTGCAAAGTTCCTCAAAGAGAGCATCCGGGTCATCAATTCCACAGGCAGCATCTTCGAGAATGTCGGGGGACTCGCCCACACAAATCAGTTCCTCACGTTCGCCGGTTATCTCCCCGTCCTCCATGGCGACCGCCAGCACAAAGCCAATTCCTGGCAGGTAGTATTTGTGTTCGGTCGCATGTGGGCCAAGCGCTGCGAAGTCAAAGGTTTTTAGGCATTGGTCAGCGCATGGGAAGGTGCTGTTCTCGCCGCCTTCGGCCTCCGTCGGGCTGGTCGCGGTATCCAGGTACTGAACGATGTCTTCGGCTTCGCCAATTGCGAACTCCTGCCTGTGTATGTCACCTGCTACTGGCATGGCTTTAAGCAGAAAGCCGGATTTAGCGCTGTCCATGCCAGCCTCAAAGGAGCCATCCAGATCGCGGAGGATCCCGTCCTCGAAGTTGCGGGCAATTTCTCCGCAGTAAACCACGTCCCCATTGCTGGTCTGCGCAAACCAGTCGTCGGTGCTCTCGACAATTTCGTATTCGTACTCACCGTTGTCTTCACTGACCTCGAATACGAGATCGAGTACTACGCGGCATTTGGCTCCCAGAATTTCTCTTGACTCGTCGGTAACGTGCACAACTACGATTTCCTCGCCGTCATTGGTGCCGAGCACAAAGGTGTGTCCCGCCTCTACGGAAACGTAAGGATTGGGCGGATAAACGCTCGGTACATCATCGGGGTCGATGAAGGTCAGCGCCGGATCGAGCAAAGGATCCGGGTCATAGCGCTGTTCGCTCAGAGCCGCACAAGCCTCATGCCGGGCATCACGTTGCTCGAAGCAGACGTCCATGCCCTCATCCCGCTCCTCGGCGGCATCGGCAAAGCACTGCTCACGTTCCGTCGCATCGCTAATGTGCCGACAGCTCGCAAAGCTTTGCACGAAGTTGTCGCGCACATCGAACTGACAGGCCCTGCGCATATCCCGTGTGGAATGGTCGCAGGGTGAGGTTGCATTTGCGTTACTGGCGGTCAGGAAGCCTATGGCCAGAAACGCTGCCGCGACGTAT
This sequence comes from Gammaproteobacteria bacterium, assembly GCA_030426355.1. GTDB lineage: Bacteria > Pseudomonadota > Gammaproteobacteria > Steroidobacterales. Next base: position 576,223 of record JAUHYQ010000001.1, on the reverse strand, counting down.
TGCGCAGCGGCGAGCCTGTTCTTTATATACATGGTTATTTACCCCTATGGTGGATAGTTTCCGGTTCGTCAATTGAATTAGACGATGGGGGCGGAGAAATCCTTCGGGAGTGGCTAGAACTGCCAGATAAATCCCAGTGATGGAAAGAAGGGGACTTGATCTTCGTTATCCGCTAAGTAGTCAAACGTACCTGTCTCATCGGTGTACTCGTACTGCACGCAACACTCATTGGGATGGTTAGCAAGGTTATAGATTTCCAAGAATACAGTGAGCGTTTCTCCGCCGGATAGCGGGAATTCTCTGGCGGCTCGGGCGTCAATACGTTTATAGGTGCCCAGTTTTTCCGCATTTCGCGGCCCGGTGGCTACCAGCGGGATCGGCATCGTTGACTGAAGGTTGGTTTGCGTAGTGCGCCACCCCGAACGCCACACGCCGGCCAGGCTGAACTCCCAGCTAGCCAGCTGCCAGGCGAGCCCGGCACCCAGCTCATGTCGCTTATCCCAGGTGCGGTTTTCATGTCTGTCTTCGTAGTCATCTTTGACCGATGCGAAACTGTAGTTCAGCCACCAGCTCAACGATTCGGTGCGTTGGTTGCTGAGCGACAACTCCATACCTTTGGCCCGGGCTCTTGTTGCATCGACTTCTACGCGATCGGGCCAAAGTTGGGGAAGTAATGTGTATGTATCGAGAAAGTTTTCGAAGCGCGGCCGCAAGTTTCGGTAATGTTTGTCATAGGCTTCTGCCCGCAGTGATATGCCATTGTCCAATTCATGCTCGATACTCAGAATATACTGATCCGCCTTTTGAATATTGTCGAAGCTTTCCGCTCCGTCGGCATAGTCAAGTTCATTGACTGTTTGTGCCTGACTGTAGCGTCCGACACTCATCCGGCCAACGGTTCGCTCAGTGAAGTCATAGCGCAAGGTTAGTCGCGGATCAAAGGCGCTGTCTTGCGATGGGCTCAGACCTTCCCTTTGCCAGCGTATGCCCGTTTCAGCCGTGAGTTTTTCGGATATTGGTTGCTGTAAGTTGACCCATGCGCCGAGATAGTGTCCCGCGTATTTTGCTTTGCGCGCATTTGCACGGGATACTTGATCTGGCGCTCCGGGAGTTAAAAACAACAACTCAAAAGTGGCGTTGTCTCGATAGTCGTATCGGCCGCTTTCATCCCGGTATTCGGCCCCTATACCCAGACGCGTTCCCGAAGTAGCCGACCACAACCAGTCGGTCGAAAAAGTATTTATCCTGAAGGTATTATCCTCATTCAGCACGCCAGTGGCCGCGCCTTCTTTATCAACGGTCCCCGCCCGGAAGCTTGAAAGCTTTGCCTGACTGACCGTTACGTGTCCTTCGAGCCTTTGATGCGGACTAATGTCTGCGCGCAGCCAGTAGTACTCATCACGGTAGTTACCGTCCGCGAATTCCTCCTGATCAGTATCCGCTATTCGTATATTGTCTTTGGATACCATTACATTGCCAGTTAATTGCAGCTTTTCAGACAGTTTGTGATTGACTCGGCCAAAGACTTCAAAATAACGGGGATCGCCGAGTTTGGGGTTGAATGCATTAAGGACCTGATCCAGGTTGCCGCGTCGCGCAGATAGCAGCCAGCCGGTGTCTGCGTTGTCACTGTTGCCGGCGAGCAAGGCAGACAAATTGAAGAAGCTGGCCGTAAGCTCGCCATAAAACGGTTCGGCAGGATTGATGCTGCGGATGTCTGCAACACTGCTCATGCTGTCGCCATACTGCGCTGGGTATCCGCCCATATAGACTTCCATTGATTCGATCAGTCTCGAGTCAATGGCGCTGAACAAACCCTTGAATCCTTTGAGGTGAAATGGGTCGTAGAGACGCATGCCGTCCAGCAGGATCAGGTTTTCGCCGGTGCTTCCACCGCGTGCATTGGTGCGCGCACTGAAATCGTTGCGTGTCGCGCCCGGTAGCCTGGCCAGAGCCCGCAACGGGTCGTCCCCGATTTCGGGTTCCGATTCGAGGGCGGCGGTATCGAAACCGGAAATAGACGGCCCCATCCGCCTGATAAACTGATAACGGCTGGCGCTCACAACAAGTTCGTCCGGCACATTTGGGCTGGCTTTTGCTTCGGTCTTACGGCCTTCCTTCTCCGCGTTTGCGACGTATTCTGTCGGGCGGACTACCAGCAACGATCCTTCCGGTCCTTCTTGCAGTTGGAGTTTCCAGGGAGCCAGCAGCGCGCGCAACAGTTCCACGTTGTCCGCTGTGTCGGGCAGGTAATCTACCCGCATACCGGGTTTAATCAGATCGCTGCTGTAAACGATATTCATACCGTCCCGCCGCAAAATTTCCAGAGCATCGGGAAGGCGCATGCCAAGCCGCAGTTCTGCGGCCAACAATGGGGAGCCGAGCAGAAAAAAAATCGCGCACACAAAAAGGCTAGCTCGGCCCTTCATAGTCGACTTATCCTTCCGGGTAGACGAGTATTGTACCGTCCTCCTGCAAAAGGTAGCGTAGGTTAGTTGTCGACAACATGGCGCTAAGGGTATCCAGAGGATTCATTTTGCTGACTGATCCGTGCAGCAAGGTAGACGCGGCCTGATATTCGGTTTCCTTTGTCGCATACTCAATTGCTCGGCCCGTTTCCCGACTGACCCAATCCAGCAGCATCACCAATGGTTTGCCGTCCAAATTCGGCACGGGAGCCAGATTTTCCGCCCAAGCCCAGTCTTGCTCGTTGCTGGTAAATGGTTTTACCTGGGCTGATCCAACACTGTCCAGCGTTAATTCCTCGCCCGCTTCGGCAAGAAGGCTCCGGTCACTGGTCGCTAGACTGACTTCGCCTTCGCGGATGCGTAGCCGGTAGTCGCTGTTGATATAACGAATTTCAAATTGTGTGCCGATATCGCGTGCGACGCCAACGTCACTCACAACTTCTATCGAGGTGGCCGGATTGGTGCCGGCATCTACGTAGACCGTTCCTTCCTGGAGTTCCAGCCTGTTGTCTGCCAATAGCTGTATAGTCGTATGGGTGAACAATCGTACTGAAACACCGTTAACCAGAAGTATTCCTAATTGACCAGACTCGCCGGTACGAATCAGGCTGTGCTGGGATAGCAAAAGGCCTTCCTTTACCGGGCGTGGCGCAGCAGCCAATTCAGTTTGCAGAGTGGGGGTGCCGATGACTCTGTCAACTTCCGCGTTCACGGTGCCATGGTTAAGTCTGGTGAGCGGCAGGCTGATACTGATCGCGACGGCCAGCAGTAGCGATGCAGCGATCGCAAGAAGCGTTCTTTGGCGCCGCCTTTTGCCGGCAAGTTTACGTTGCAGTGTTGCCGCCGCCACGTCAAATATCCGCTCACGGTCAGTCGCTGGGGGAACTTCACGACGACCCGCCAGCCGCACGGCTGTTGCGACCAAATCCTGATCGGTGGCGTCAGTAAGATTGTCTGTGTTTTTGCTGCCCATGGTTGCTAGCTCTTCACGTCCTTCATCTGTTATGGCTATCGCCCGCAGCAAAAACATCTTGCAGTGCGTCCATATCCTGAAATGCGGTTCGAAAAGCCGTTCGCGCCCGGGTCAATGTAGATTCAGCTGCTTTTTCACTCATGCCCAGCTTTATGGAAATTTCCTGCACGCTGCAACCCTCCGCATACTTCAGTTCGAGAACATCGCCATAATGAATTGGCAAAGCATCCAGAGTGGCCTGTATGAGTCGCACTATATCGTTGCGGTTTGCGTTAAATTCTGGTTGGTCCGTGCTTGGGGCAGCCAGTGATTCCAGCACCGCCCTGATATTTTCCTGATCCTCTATCGGCACCAGATTGCGTGTGCGGATATTTTTTGCACGACAATAGTCAACAAGGGTGTTGCGGCAAATCTGATGAAACCAGGTGTATAGAGCAGCCTCACCTCGATAACTATCAAGCCGCTCAATGCCGTTGCAAAAGGCCTGCTGGACAACGTCACATGCTGCCTCGTGATCCCCATTCAGTCTTGATTTGGCAAAGCGATACATGCGCGGAAAGTATTCGTCAAATATATTCCTGAATGCCTGTTCGTCGCCGTTCAGTATCTGGCGTACGATCGCTTTGTCGATATGCTGGACCATGAGCCCTCAAGCAGTGGCCGTTCCCTATAAACAATAGACGTTTATGCGAGGATTTTCCTTCGCGCTGCCCAGCAAAGCCTCTGCTGCCGCAGTGCATTTAACAAAAAAGCCGGCAACAGCCGGCTTTTTTATTGCTAATCAGAGCTGTGGCTGACTGGCTTTACTTGGCGGCTTTGCGCGCCTTCGTTTCTTCGATGACTTGTTCCGACACGTTCCGCGGACACGGCGCGTAATGCGAAAACTCCATCGAGAACTGCCCACGACCGGAAGTCATGGTACGCAAATCACCAATATAGCCAAACATGTCGGAAAGCGGTGCTTCGGCCTTTACTCGCACACCGGTAGCGCCAGCTTCCTGAGCCTTGATCATCCCGCGACGGCGATTAAGGTCGCCAATGACATCGCCGACGTGATCTTCAGGCGTAAACACGTCAATCTTCATAATGGGTTCCAGCAGTTGCGGTGCAGCCTTCGGCACTGATTGACGATAGGCATTACGCGTTGCGGCTTCGAACGCCATGGTGGACGAGTCAACCGCATGGAATGCGCCGTCGCGCAAAGTGAACTTCACGTTCACCAACGGATAGCCGGCCAAAGTGCCTGCTTTCATCATGCCTTCAAACGCTTTATCAATGGCACCCCAGTACTCACGCGGCACGTTGCCGCCGGTAACCGTGGATTCAAACTCGTAGTTTGCTCCGCCTGGTTCAATCGGTTCGATGGTGTAATCAATCTTGCCGAACTGACCGGAACCACCGGTCTGCTTCTTGTGGGTATAACTGTCATCCACCGTCTGTGTGACAGTCTCGCGATAAGCCACCTGAGGTTTACCGACTATTACGTCGATACCGTGGGTGCGCTTGAGGATGTCAACTTTGATGTCCAGATGCAGTTCGCCCATGCCTTTCATGATGGACTCGCCGGTTTCCTGATCGGTTTCGACCTGGAAAGAGGGGTCTTCGGCGATCATTTTGCCCAGCGCAATACCCATTTTTTCGGTACCGGCTTTGTCTTTGGCGGCGATTGCAATTGAGATAACCGGATCCGGGAATATCATCGGCTCAAGCGTAGCGGGATTCTTTTCATCGGCCAGGGTGTGGCCCGTGCGAGTGTTTTTCATGCCCAGCAACGCGACAATATCGCCTGCCTGTGCCGAGTCACGTTCCTCACGCGAGTTTGCGTGCATCTCAACAATACGACCAATGCGCTCGGTTTTACCGGTGAAAGTATTGAGCACGCTATCACCTTTCTGGATTCTGCCCGAGTAGATGCGGGTGAAGGTCAGTGCGCCATAACGGTCGTCCATGATTTTGAACGCCAGCGCACGCAGCGGGCCATTTGGATCAACAATCGCAAACTTACCGGTTTCATTGCCTTCCAGATCAACCTCTGGTTGCGGCTTAACTTCTGTAGGGTTGGGCAAATATTTGACCACGGCATTCAGAACATTCTGTACGCCCTTGTTCTTGAACGCAGAGCCACAGAAGGTCGGAAAGAAGTCCAGATTGATGGTGCCCTTGCGGATGCAACGTTCCAGATCTTCAACGGAGGGCTCTTTGCCTTCAAGATATCCTTCCAGCAGAGCATCGTCCTGCTCGACGGCAGTTTCGATAAGTTTTTCCCGCCATTCCTCTATCTGTGCGGCCATGTCTTCCGGAGGATCGACAATCTCGTAATTTTCCGGGTTGCCGGAGTCGTCCCATATCCAGGCTTTGCGCGTGAGTAAATCAACCACACCGCAAAAGTCATCTTCAATGCCAATCGGCAGCACCATGACCAACGGAGTAGCAGCAAGCACGTCTTTAATCTGGCCTACAACGCGGTAAAAATCCGCGCCCATGCGATCGAGTTTGTTAACGAAAATGATACGTGCAACTTCAGAGTCGTTCGCGTAACGCCAGTTTGTCTCGGATTGCGGTTCTACACCGCCAGACCCGCAGAACACACCCACGCCGCCGTCGAGCACCTTCAGTGAACGATAGACTTCAATGGTGAAGTCCACGTGTCCGGGTGTGTCAATAATGTTCAGACGATGGCCGTCCCATTCACAGCTGGTTGCAGCGGACTGAATGGTAATGCCGCGTTCCTGTTCTTGCTCCATGAAGTCAGTGGTGGCTTCACCATCGTGCACTTCGCCGGTCTTATGGATTTTACCGGTAAGCTTAAGGATGCGTTCCGTTGTCGTCGTTTTGCCGGCGTCAACGTGCGCGAAAATGCCGATGTTTCTGTAGAGGCTGAGGTCCGTCATGGCTGTAATACCAGATTAAAAATACTGTTGTCTGTGGCCAACACCTTTAATAAAGGCTTCTTTCCATGAGCAAACGGCGCCCTGATCAAAAACTGAGAGCGCCGGCCGACATTGCAGTGTTGGATTTTTAGCCGGCTTTGGGCACTTCAACTCGCTGTTCAGTTGCGAGAGAGCGATCGCGCCAGCATCCGGGGGCGCAATAATAATCGGTTTGCGGGAAGTAATAAAGAATTTCAACGGTTTGCAATCGGTGCGGTCCGGGAGTGGGCGCGATTCCGCCCGCTGTACCGCTCAGAGCTATAAATAGTCATATAAAACAACTATTTATAGAATATCGTAGGGTTATGGAGCGCCGCCGCAAGGGAATACGTAATAATCCGGCCGCAGAATTGTGGCGGATTCTATACAGTCGAGGCTGGCAAGACGGCCGGATTGAACAAAAAGCAGGGGCACAAGCAGAGTGTTTAGAAGTACCAAACGATTTACCGGGTTTAGCTGCTGCCATCGGCAGCCGGCCCATAGCGGTCATTGCAAGTTTTTACACGGATATTCGCGTGCGTTCTATTTCGTCTTTGAATGCACTGAGCTGGAGCCTGAAACCCATTTTGTAATGGAGTTCGGCGGGCTTAAGCAGGTGAAGGCCTGGCTTGAGCATATGTTCGACCATACGTGCCTGATCAACGCGGATGACCCTGAACTGGAATTGTTCAGGCAGATGGATGCAAGCGGGCTGATTCAGTTACGTGTGTTGCCAAACGTCAGTATGGAGGCGACTGCAAAGTTCGTTGCTGATCATGTGCAGCAAATGCTCGATGAGCAGGAGAAAGGTCGCGTCTCCATCTATGCCGTTGAGTGCCGTGAAAACGACAAAAATTCAGCGTGGTACTTTCCCGGCGGCCCGGGCGAAGGGTTGGTCGAGAGCGGCTAGTATCGGCGTGGTGCGATGCACCCAGCCTTTCGGGTTATTTTTGTGGTCGGGCGAGGGAATGACGGTTATGTGCGTGTCTTCCAGTTCACGCAGGCTTTTGACATCCACCGTGCCGAACTTGTCGCCGTACTCACCGGTAATCTTTCGAACCTGCACGAGCGTCCGGTCCGTATCTACCAACAATTCTTCGGTGACCGATGCCGCAAAAACTGGCCGGGTGTTCTTTAACACCACGTAGTCTTCGTCCATGACGGTTTCGCGGGTCATGTCCACCATGGCTTTGTGCTCGTCGGCGGTCGCACCTCGCACACGGCTACCGTCCAACACAGTTATTTCATGTTTCGGCATCAGAATAATCATAAAAATACGCGTGTTGTATTCGTCGATAGGCGTAACGTAAGCCGTCACAATTTGCGGCGGGTAGCCCGGCTGATAATTGGTATTGCGGGATACGCAGCTGATGACGTTGTACTCCATCATCAGTCCTGCCGAATCTGAGTAATCACCGTCCGGGCTGTGCGATGCATGCCAGGCGCGTACATAGCGATCAGTGAGTTCATGATCAACGATGCTCACCCCCTTGGGCAGCCATTTGGCAAACTCATGGATGTAGTGCACATGGCAGGGGTCATTGTAGTTTTCACACATGCGGATGAAATTGACATTTTTCTCCCGCGTGATAATGCCCTTGTGCCAGTCTCCCGAATCCCATTCGGGCATGATATCGGGCACCGCTGGTCGTTCATCCCCTTGCAGGTCGCCGAGGAATACAAACAGCAGGCCGTATTTTTCCTGGACAGGATAAGACGGCACACGTGCTCGTTTAGGGGGCTCCGTGGGTGTTTTACTGCCCGCAGGAATCAATGTGCATTTGCCTGCCCCGTTAAACTTCCAACCGTGCTGCGGGCATTGCAGGATGCCGTTATGACAGGTTCCCTGAGACAGTAGTGCACCGCGATGCACACAGTGGTCGCTGAGGCAGTTCGGCCGGCCGTTCTCGTCACGAAACAGCACAAAGCTGTGCGATAGCATCTGTATGCGCTTAGGTTGGTCGCCCAACGCCTCGGCGGAGCAGGCGACGTACCAGTTGTTGATCAGCATGACCACCCTCCTTGGGATAGCACGATAGCATGTAAATCTCAGGGTCGACCGTAACGGCATGTTAAGCTTGCCTTGTCACGGAATACCACTGCAAGGGATGCAATTTGCTGCCATGCCAACTGTCTTGTCCGCGGCGTCGTTAAGGGCGTTACCGTGCCTTGCAGTGTTGCTGGCGTTTGCTCAGGTGAGTGTCGCTGACGACGCGAAAGAGTCCGGGCCACCAGCCGCGGAAAATGCGCCCGATACCGAATTGGTGGATCCTTGTCGGCAGTTTGATGCGCAATATCCCTCATGGCTCGATCGTAGCCGTGTGGGTTTGTACCGCACGGTGTGTGGCACCGCTGCCTGGTTTGACGGTTTTTTTGGCGATTCCAGGTACGATGAAAAGACTGGCGATACCTTCGGTAGGTTTTCCGTGGGCGGTTATTACGACCGTAGAGACAAGCTGGATTCTAGTGTTCGGTTGCGCGCCAACTTTGCTTTTCCCGCCATGCGTGAGCGCGGCTCGGTGTTTATTTCTCAAGAATCTGAAGACAGCTTCGTTCAGGAGCGTGGTTCCGATCCCTCCGAGCAGGGTGTTGAAGCGCTCAATAATTCTGGCGACGATGCGTTGTTTGCCGGTGTGGGCTATGACAAGTCCAGGAACCTCGAACGCGGTTTCAGCTTCAGATTAGGTTTAAAACTGCGCCTGCCCGTCGAGACGTTTGCCAAGGCGCGTTACCGCTATGGCTGGCAACTGAATGAGAAAACCTTGTTTCGCGTCCAGCCGCTGGTTTATTGGCGGTCGGATGAACGTTTTGGCTCAACGCTGACCTTGGAGCTGGATCGTTCTATAAGTAATAATTTACTGCTGCGCTGGTCGAACTTTGGCAACGTGGCGCAGGACCCTCTGGTCAACGGCATGCGCTGGGGCTCCACGGTGACTCTGTATCAGGCATTGTCGGATCGCCGCGCGATCACCTACAGTACCTTCGTCCGTGGCGAAACCGAGGATGCGGTCAAGCTGCAGAACTACGGTGTGGAGTTAAAACTGCGTCGCCGTTTTTTGCGAGAGTGGTTGTTCGTGGAATACGTCGGTGGTTTGTCATGGCCTAAAGAGCTGCCAACCGAAAAGCGCGAATTAAACCCGGGATTTGGTATAAGGTTAGAGGCGCATTTTGGGCCCACACCCGAAAACAGGCTTCGTTGAAATGAGTACAGGGCAATGAGAATCGCAGTGACCGCGGCCAGTGGGCGGCTTGGCACAGTGACATTGGAGCATCTGAAGCACAGAGTGCCGCATGACAATGTTGTGGCGGTTGCGCGAAACCCTTCCCGGGTTGCAGTCAAAGGTATTGAAAAACGCGTAGGCGACTATCAGTCGCCGGAACAAATGCGAGCGGCACTCGAAGAAATTGATACGGTGATTATGATATCTGCACCGGTAGCCGGCGGTGGCGATCGGTTGGCCATGCACCGAGATGTGATCAATGCAGCTAAGAAAGCCGGGGTTCGTAAACTGATTTATACCAGTGTAATCGGCAATGAACTGGCGGAAGGTACTTACTTTGAGCCGTTCTACCGCGTGAACAACGACACCGAGCGCTTCCTGATGGAATCGGGTCTTGAGTGGGTAGTGGCCCGCAACGGTTTGTATCTGGATCTAGATCTTCTGCACATCAGACATGCCCATGAGCACGGTGGCGTATACCGCAATAACGCCGGTGAGGGCCGGTGTGGCTACATCAGTATCGAAGAGCTTGGATTCGCGTTGGCCAGAGTTGCGGTGACTGAGCACTGCGATGGCATGGCGGTGAACCTGTTCGGTGAACTGCACACTCAGGCGGAGCTGGTTGCCTTGGCGAGTGAGGCTTTAGGTCTGAACGTCCGTTATGAGCCAATCAGTCTGGAGGCCAATGTTGCGCGATTTATGCAGGATGAGCGCATCGCTGCGCGTGGTGAAGACGTTGCAAAAATGCTGTCGGGTTGCTTTCAGTGCATGGAGAAGGGTGTCTACGAGGTAACCTCGCAGTTTGAACGCGCTGCCGGCCGACCGGCCCGGCCTTTGTCTGAACAAATAGCAAACCTTGCTTAAGCGATGACAGATCCACTGGTGCAACTGGCAATAATGTGGGCAGGCGTTTTTTTCGCCAGCCTGCTGGCCAGCAAAACCAAGCTTACCGCCGTGCTCTACTTTCTCGCGTTTGGCGCATTGATGGTCAACATCGGAGTGCTTCCGGAAGAGACCAATATATTCATCCATTACTTCGCGGAGCTGGGCATTATCCTGATTATGTTTGCCCTCGGTTTCGAGGAGAACACGCGCAATTTTATCTCGGGTGTTCGCCGCAGCTGGGGGATTGCGTTGTTTGGTGCCCTGGCACCATTTACTGTGGCTTTTCTGGTCGCCGACTATTACTGGGATAATCTGAACGTATCCATTATGTGCGGCCTCACCATGACGGCGACGGCCGTTTCACTTACCATGGTGTCGTTAAAGAGCCTGGGGCTGAGCAAGACCCCGGCCGCGACCGGCATCATGACCTCTGCGGTGCTGGACGATGTTGCATCGCTGGCCGCGGTCGCCATTCTGGTGCCTATTGCGACCGGTGAGGCGGAGTTCAGCCTGATTTCCATTTCATTCACGGTGCTTAAGGCATTGGCATTTTTTGCTGCGGTCGCCGCGGTGGGAATCTGGTTGCTGCCTCACCACAGCGGCGGCTGGATGAGCCGCATTCCTGTCATTGGTCGCTATGGCGCGCGTGATTTTCTCGCGGCGGACGGCGGCGAGCATTCCATACTGCAGGTATTGCTGTTCGCGCTGGTGGTGGGTTTGGTAGCGCACCGATTTGGATTTCATCCCGCGGTCGGGGCATACATGGCCGGACTGATCCTCAGTGAAGAGTACTTTATGCTCGACGACGCGGGCGCTCGCAGTTCGCATGCGCGCACCAAAGAGGTTGTGGAGAACGCTGCGTTTTCATGGATAGGGCCTATTTTTTTTGTCGAGCTCGGCACCAAGATCGTTTTCGACTGGGAGATACTGGTTTCGGTGATTCCGCAGACCACACTGCTGCTGGGCGCTGTGTTCGTGGCCCAAATCGTATCGGCTGCCCTGGCGGCGCGCTATACGGGGGGCTTCACTTTTCACGAGAGCATGATGATCGGTTTCGGCATGCTGGGCCGCGCTGAACTGGCCTTCGTGGTGATGGGTATCGCCTACGTGGAACACTCGATATTGACCACCGAGGCTTTCTATACGCTGATGTTTGCTATTTTCTGGCTGAATGTCGCTGTGCCGGTTACCTTGACCCTGTGGAAACCACACTATGAAAAGGCTGCTAATATAAGTGCCCGCGGGGTGGCCAGCTAAACTGTTCATATCCCGAAAATCACAATACACACAATATAAGGAGCGGACGTTCGCCATGTCTACCCTGGAACAGCAATTCGAAAAAGTTCGTACCCAAAAGGGTTTTATCGCCGCGCTTGATCAGAGCGGTGGCAGCACGCCCAAAGCGCTCAAGCTCTATGGTGTCAATGAAGATGCTTATAGCAATGAGGAAGAGATGTACGCGGCGGTGCATGCCATGCGCACTCGTATTGTGACCAGCCCGGCATTCAACGGCGATCGTATCCTTGGCGCTATCCTGTTTGAGAACACCCTTGATCGGGATATCGAAGGCAAGAGCTCGGCAGCGTATCTGTGGGAAGTAAAAAAAGTTGTGCCGTTTCTCAAGGTCGACAAGGGCCTTGCTGATGAGAAAAATGGCGTGCAGCTCATGAAGCCCATGCCTGATCTGGATGCGCTGCTCGATAAAGCCTGTGCACAACCGGTCTTTGGCACCAAGATGCGATCGGTAATTAAATCGGCCAACCCAGAAGGTATTGCCGCCGTGGTTGCCCAGCAATTTGAGATCGGGCAGCAAATTCTGGCCAAAGGGCTGACCCCGATTATTGAGCCTGAAGTGGACATCAACGCGCCCGACAAGGCAGCGTGCGAAGCCATCCTGAAAAAGGAATTGCTCAAGCATCTGGATGCGTTGCAAGGCGATGCGCCCGTGATCTTTAAGCTGACGTTGCCCGAGCAGGCCGATTTCTACAAAGAGTGCCTGGATCATCCCAAGTTACTCAGAATGGTGGCGCTGTCGGGCGGTTATTCCAGAGAGGAAGCCAACCGGCGCTTAAGTCAGAACCACGGCATGATTGCGAGCTTTTCGCGGGCGACGACCGAGGGCTTGTCTGCTCAGCAGTCCGATGCCGAATTCAATGCCATGCTGGACAGCACGATTCAGTCCATATACGACGCATCAGCTACCTGAGACCACCGCTGTGCGACTGCTGGCAATAGTGTCGCTCACGTTACTGCTCGCTGCCTGTATTCCGATACCGCAGAGGGTGCAGGACGAGTTTTCGCGCTATGACGGTGAACGGCCCAATAACTTTGTCACCGGAGCCCATCGTGGTGGTCAGGATGAGTCTGGTCAGGACGTGGGCGAATGAGACCGCTCATAACTCTTTTGGGATTGTTCTTGTTGGGTGAGCTGGTTAGCGGTTGCACAAGCTTCAAAGATGCAACCTTTGCAAACTATCAAGCCTTCGCAGAACCATCGGGTGAGTACTTCGATACGCCGCTCGCATCCGGGCAGATCATCATGACCGGCTCGAAAGCGCCGACCGATATCCTGCTGGGGCTGCTGCCGCAGGAATTCAGCCCCTACATTCACCTGGGTATTGTCATGATTGATGACGGTGAGCCTTATGTGTATGACGAGACAGGCGATCCGTCGCTGAATCTGGATCCGGAAGTACCGCCTACGTCAACTATTGAGGGCATGGTAAGGCGCGTGCCGCTGGAGCGCTTCGTGGATAGGTACTTTTATGCCGAGATCTTTGAGCCGGCAGGTGCAGACCGCGCTAAGGTTGCCCAGTTTGCCCGTCATCACCTTGCAGCCCAGACACCGTTTGACCGGTACTTCAACTACAACGACGACAGTGCGTTTTTCTGTGCGGAGTTTGTGGCTCGCGCTATTGAGCACGGTGGCGGTGAACGCGCAACCATAGCGCCGAACAGGCCGAATCGTTCAGTCAGTGTGGTGATGGGCTGGCTGGGCGTGCCGGAAGAAACGATTGAAACATCGTCCCTGGTTGATCAGAGCAATCCCGTCGTGCGAATGAGCAGCTACAGCGACAGCGAGATTCTGGCGCTCAATGCGGTCAAGCAAGAATTCCACCGGCGTTTTACGGCCGATCAGGCGATTGGTAACTTGTTCCGCTGGGATGGTCTTCGACCCATTATGCGGATCAATGGCCAGCGGTTACTGGATAAAAGTCTGGCCAGAGCAAAGACGTTGCCGCCGGACCCCCAGCTCATTCAGGCAGAGGTGCGGGCCATCGCGGACAGGCTATACGGCGAATTCGGTGACTGATTACTGACCGGTCTGCTCGGCCTTCCAGGCTTCGTACTCGGCACGTTCCTTTTCTAACTTCCAGGCCTGATAGTCTTCGTCATTGACGCCGGTCTCAGCTTCCCGGGTCTCGCGTTCAGCATCATCTTCTATTGCGCCCGTAAAGCGGCCGTCCGCGCCGGTAAATACACCGCCTCCCCGCGCATCCCGCCCCGGCGGGCCGATTGACGCGTCCGGGTTTACGCCCATGCTCTCGCAGCCGACGACAAAGACCGTTACTGCAACAATTGAAAGCATTCTAAAAGTCATCATGCCGAATCCCCGCGTGCTCGATTGGTGTGCGCCTGATAATAGCGCATAAGGCCAAGATTCTCCTCAAAAATCGAGAGCACCATATGCGCTGCGTAGATTAGCTGCTAAAGTGAACCCGTTAGGTAGGGCATCTCAGTAGATTGTGAAAAACATCGGGAAGCAACAATTTGGAGATTGCGCCTAAAGACCTTTTGAAGCTTGATCCGTTAACCCTGCTTGACCAGTTGCAACAGGGTTTACCCGCGCTCATATTTGGCGCAAGCGGTCGGCTTACGCCATTCTGCTTCGTGATCATGTTGCTGATCTGCGCCGCCCTGTATCGGCGTCGTCGGTCGAGAGACGGGTTTTGGCGCTGGGTTTTCCCCCGTAAGGTGTATGCCAACCCATCGATCTGGATAGACGTGAAGCTGATGTTGCTGTCGGGCATCCTGAGAGCGTTCGGTTTCTTTGCCCTTGTTGGCTTCGCTCCTGTCATCACGGCAACCCTGCAGAACGCGCTGGCCGGAGACAGTTCAACGGATAGCACCTGGAGCCCTGTTCTGGTTGCCGCAATTTTGCTCATAGCGACGGATTTCAACGGCTATTGGGTGCACCGTATCTCGCATCAGTGGAAACGCATCTGGCCCTTTCATGCTGTTCATCATAGCGCGGAGCAGCTCAACCCGTTTACCGTGGCGCGAAAGCACCCCGTCTATAACCTGATAGTCGCTTTCACCGGGGGCATTCTGGTTGGTGTCACACAGGGACTACTGCTAGGGCTGGTAATCGGCCGAATCGATTTTGCCACCATCCTGGGGGTCAACCTTTTCTACTACGTATTCAATGTTGCCGGCGCCAATCTTCGTCACACGCATATCTGGTTGTCCTACGGGCGCCTTATTGAGCATATCTTTATCTCACCTGCCCAGCATCAGGTGCACCACTCGATTGATCCGAGGCATTTCAACAAGAACTACGGCGAGGTACTGGCAATCTGGGATTGGATGTTTGGTTCTCTTTATATACCTGCCGGGAGGGAAGAGTTGGTTTTTGGTCTCGCCGACGGTACCGGCAAACCACTGCCACAGATACACGGCACATTCACCGAGGCGCTGGTGGAGCCATTCAGAACCGCGTTCTTAGCGAAAAAACGAAAGCGACTGGTAGTGGCGCCCCGAAGTGGTTTTCTGCGCTAGACTGCTAACATGAAAAATATTGTTTCATTTTCAATGGTATTGCTTGTTGGTCTGTTACTGGGTGTAACGAAAACGTTACCCGCGTCCGAGGCAGAGGTAACCGAACAAGTGGATGCCAAAGAAGTCATCCGTAAGATGGATTTGCTTCTCCGTGGCGATTCGAGTTTCGGTTCTTACCGCATGACGATCACGGATCCCGACTGGCAGCGCACGCTGACAATGAATGCATGGGAGAATCGAATTGAACAAAAAACTTTTATAGAAATTCTGTCACCTGCAAAGGAAGCGGGTATCGTGACGCTGAAGATTGGCCTCGAGATGTGGAATTATTTGCCGCGTGTTGAGCGTATTGTGAAGATACCTCCCTCAATGATGTTTCAGCCCTGGATGGGCAGCGATTTCACTAATGACGATTTGGTGAAGGCCTCGAGTATCGTTACAGACTACTCCCATGAAATCGTTGCCGAAGAAACAGTCTCAGGATTCCGGGCGTACAAAGTCGAGCTTGTTCCTAAACCCGATGCGCCGGTTGTCTGGGGCCGGCTGCTTGCCTGGGTAAGGCAATCCGATTCAATGCCGTTGCGTCAGGAGTTCTATGCTGATGACGGCGATCTCATTCGGGTTCTGCGCTTCGACAATATTGTTGAGATTCGGGGCCGCGAAGTACCCACCTATTGGGAGATGAAACCTGTCGGAGAAAAGGGCAGGCAGACCGTGATGGAAGTGCTCGATCTGGAGATTGACGCAAAGATAGATGACAAAGTCTTTTCTTTAAGAAACCTCAAACTCAAGAACTGAATATGGCACTGTTTTTGCGTATCGCATGGCGTAACATCACGCGAAATCAAAGGCGTACGTTCATTACATTGGCAGCCATCGCTTCCGGGCTGGCCGCTATTATTGTCTTTTTTGGTCTTTCAAACGGTTTTCATGATCAGTGGATTACCAATTCGGTGCGGGTATACACGGGCCACATTGTCGTGTTTGCCGAGAATTATCGTGACGAGCGCAATCTCAACAGGGCTATTTCCGATGTCGATGACCTGACCGCCCGGCTTGAAGTTCTACCCGGTGTAGAAGCTGTCACGCCCCGGATTCATATCAACGGATTGGTGTCGACCGCACGCAATTCAGCTGTGGCGGTGATTCGCGCGGTCGATCCAGTGCGTGAAACACAGATCAACGGACTGCGGGAGCGCATCACTATCGGAAGCTATTTCGAGGCAGACGCGCATCGACAAATCCTGCTGGGTTATAAGATGGCGGAGCGCCTCAATGCCGGGCCGGGCGAAAAGATCGTGCTGATGGTGCAGGCCGCTGACGGGTCGATCGGTGCGGAACTTTTCAGGCTGCAGGGTATATTTCGTCTGGGTGCTGTCGACCTCGACGGCAGTCTCGCGATAATCGGCCTTGCGGATGGCCAAGACCTCGCCGCCATGGACAACAAAGTGACCGAGGCCGTTCTTATTCTTGACAGTCCTAATGATGTAGCCACAACGGCCGGTGCTCTGGCCACCGAACTCGCTGGATCAGGATACGAAATCCTGCAGTGGGACGAGCTGATGCCCCAGGCAAAGGAAATGATCGGGCTCAGTAATGTATTCACCTATATATTGCTGGTGATCATACTGATAGTCGTCTCGCTCGGTATTCTGAACACCATGCTCATGTCGATTATGGAGCGTACCCGCGAGTTTGGGATCATGCGGGCGCTGGGGACCCGACCTGCGCAGATAGTCCGTCTTGTCCTGTTGGAGGCCGTTTGTCTGGGTGTCCTGGGAGCTGTGCTGGGTGTGATACTGGGAATTGTGATTAACGGATTTCTGGGCGCTGGTGGCATCGACCTCTCGCGCTGGTCGGGTGCGATGGATCTTATTTCAAGCCTCAAGCCGATCATTTATCCGACGATCCACCCCGGCCGCATTGCTATCGCGGCGCTTGCCGCCTTCCTGACCACGCTTCTGGCGGCAATCTATCCGGCGGCGCGCGCGGCCAGGCTGAGTCCGGCTGATGCGATCCGCTCTCTCTGAGTATTCTTATCCGATGTACTGTCTGCGTACCGAAAACCTGACCAAGTTGTACAGTAATAACGGCATCGAGATACCTGCTCTGAAGAATGTAGACTTGCGCGTGAAGCGCGGCGAATTCGTATCGCTGGTTGGCCCATCAGGCTCAGGTAAGACAACACTGCTTAATCTTATTGGCGGCCTGGATATGCCGACAGCCGGCAAGGTTTTTATCGATGATCGGGATATTACCGGCATGAGTGAGCGACAACGCTCAGATCTGCGCCTTGCGAGTATTGGTTTTGTATTCCAGGAGTTCAATCTGATACCGGTGTTGAGTGCTCGCGAGAATGTCGAATACGTCATGTTGTTGCAAGGAGTAAGTCCGGGTGAGGCGCAGCAACGTGCAGTCGAGACGCTTGCGGCGGTAGGGTTGCAGGGCCTTGAAAACCGTCGACCCAACCAGCTTTCCGGTGGGCAGCAGCAGCGCGTCGCGGTTGCACGAGCGATAGCGACGGGGCCGTCGATAGTGCTCGCAGACGAGCCTACAGCGAATCTGGACTCGGAAACCGGGCATAATCTGGTGGATGCAATGCGCCGGCTCAACGATGAGCTGGGAATCACTTTTCTGCTATCGACTCATGACCCGATGGTCATGGACAGCACTACCCGGGTCATTCGCATGCGTGATGGCGCCCTGCTGGAGGAAGTATGAAGCAGCGATATAGCATGAAACCGATAATAGGGCTGGTTGGGCTGCTGATTCCGTTCGTGGGTATTGCGGCCGACGAAGCTGAATTCAGTTTCAGCGGTTCCTTTCAGAGCCTCGGCACAGTCTCCGAGACGCCTGTCAGCCGCGAGGACTACTGGAGCGACCTGAATCGCCTGCGGCTGGATTTCGGGGCCCGGTTCAATTCCTTCGTGGCTGCTACGGCAGTCATCGACAATGAATTTTTGATCGGTTCGATCATAGATACCGACGATTTCCAGTTGGTCAAGGACTCCGACCTGGATTCAAACACCCGTTGGGACTGGGACAATCTGGTGGTCGACAATGAAGATCTGGTGTGGCGTGCAAGCGTATACCGTGCCTTCCTGAAATTTACCTCCGAGGATCTGAACGTAGTGGCTGGTCGGCAGCGCATTGCGTGGGGCACCGGCCGGTTGTGGAATCCAACTGATGTCTTCAACCCCGTCAGCCCTTTGCAAATCGATAAGTCGCAACGTGACGGTATTGATGGCCTAAGCGCCGAGTACTTCATTGGTAATCTGAGTAGCATTGAACTGGTCTACGCGCTGGGGCAGGAATCTGAACTGGACAGCCTTGGCGCACGTTTCGGCACGAATGTTGGCGGTTATGACTTCGGGCTGTTGGTCGGCGATATTCGCGAGTCAGAGTTGGTGGGGGTCGACTTTGGCGGCAATATTGGCAATGCCGGGTTCAGGGGGGAAGCAACCTACAGGAAGCCAGACAACGGCTCCGGTTATTCCCAGATTGTCCTGAGCCTGGATTATTCCTGGCCGAACAGCGTCTACTTTCTATTGGAGTATTTCTATAACGGCGGAAGCCTGGGGGACACTAACATACCGGACGAAATCATCGAGGCGCGCGGGCGCCGCTTTAACGGTGAGATCGTAACAAAGAACAGCAATTTTGTGGCTACCGCGCTCGGCTATGATTTTACTCCGCTGGTTCGTTTCGACGGTTTAGTAATCTACGACGTCGACCAAGGGGGGCTGTTTTTCGGGCCATCGGTGAACTGGAACATCATTCCCAATTTGGACTTGAGACTGGGCGCACAACTATCTTCGGGAGATGCGGAAAGTGAATATGGGGATGATACGGATGTCTATTTCACATCGATCAGGGTGTACTTCTAAAAGGCAGAAAAAAAGCCCGACGAAGTGTCGGGCTTTACTAGCATAATTTTTAGAGGCGAGTTTGTGGTAGTAACAAAAATGTACGGTTACATCGCCATTATGGATTCGTAACCTTCACATCCGGTCAAAAACAACGTTGCGCCTGCGGCAAGCAGTACCAGACGAGCAGCGCGGCTACTGAGCAGTTTGTTCCAGTAAAATAACATCGTGATTATCCTCTAGCTACTGTTAAGCATTTTGAATTGCAGATTGACAAAGCCTTGCCAGGCTGGCTTTGTGGCTTTAAGACTAGCAATCTCTCCGGTGAAAAGCACTTCTAATTGAGCCGTTATCATTGCGCAGACTGGCCAAGCAGGAAGTAGGGAATAAGTGTATAAAAAACAATGATATATGACGCAATACACCTTGAATACAGCCTGCAGCGATGCGCTGTTATCCGGTTGGTGAGGCTGCAAGATGAGTGAGTCCGTGCAAACGGCGGTCAATGCGCCCGGCGATTCGCCACGCAGACCTCAGGCTCGCTGGATTAGTGGCGCGAAAACGGACGTGATGATGGCGTTCAGCTGGATGCCGTTTGCGTTGCTTGCATTGGCGCTCCAATCATCGCCCGACGCGCTGTTGACGCTGATGCTTGCTATTTTCCTGTTTTCATTTACCCATCAACCTTTGACACTTCTGCTTGTCTACGGCGACCAGAGCCGTTTCGCGTTGCGTCCACAAATATTCAGATGGAGCCCGCTGATTTTCGCTGTCGCCATACTGGTGTTTATGAATATCAGTCCGCTGCTGCTGGCCATTGTCGCGGGTCTTTGGAACGCTGAACACACGCTCATGCAGCGCTATGGCATTGCGCGCATATACGGACGCAAGGTGGGTCAGAATAGCGGCGGCGTCGAAATATACATGTTTTTTTCCTGGCTGATCCTTGTGGTGCTCTACGCCGCGGTAGATCCTGAGTTGCTCGACAAGGCTAAGGATCTGGGTTTTAAGGGTCCGAACATGACCATCATGGAAATGCTGACAAAGCTGGCGCCTGTTGCCGAGCTGCTGCTGCCGGCAGTGATCGTTGCAGTGGCGGGTCTGGCAATCGTCTGGCTCTTTCAGGAGTTCCGAAGGCCGTCCAATTCAGCCAAGCTGCTCTACGTTTTGTCCACAGCTTTACTGTTCGTTGTGATGCTTATCAACCCGATTGCCGGATTCATGGGGTACGTGGGTGCCCATGCATACGAGTACTACGTGATTGTTAATCACAATCTGGCTATGCAGTATCAAAAGCCCGGTGAGGGGGGCGGTCGGGTTGGGGCTTGGGCACGCGGTTCCTACGGGCGCGTCGGATTCTTCGCGGTGTATGCGTTAATGATACTCATGGTGTTTGTTCTCCGATCATTTCTGCCGGTATTCTGGATCTTCTTTATTGCGTTCATGATTGGCGGACTGCATTTCTTTTATGACGGCTTCATCTGGAAGCTCAGAAATCCATCGGTTGCAAAGGGATTGGGAGCTAGTCCGCACAGGCAATGATCGGGTTGTTGCCGAGCAACTCTTCCCAGCTATACGTGCAGCTTGTTTCGAAGCCGACGGTAGCATCCAGGTCGAGCTCAATAAGGGCATTCAAGCCGTCGCTTTGCGGCGTTACCCTAATGCGAGCCTGGTTGGCACCGTATATGACACGCCGTCCTGCAGTCGGCCAGATGTTGCCCGCGGCTGTTACGAAGGGCTCCGGCGTTTCAAAATAGGCAAGAAAATCAAAATCCGAGCTGGTTATACCGCCATCACTTTCTTCGCTTTGCTCAATAGCATCCGCTACCTGGAAATAGCTGTACGCTGTTAGTGATCGCGTTGCCGAATCAATCTCAAAGTCGAATGCGCTTGTGGTGATGTCGGCAATCGTGCGTGAAGCGGTTTCGAGGTAGTCCAGTTCCAGTGATCCATTACCCCATGCCGTGCCGCTCGCGTCCGTAATCGAGAGACTCGTCATTGTAATCGTAGCCTGAAAATCGGTTTCGCTTGACGATAGAGCCGAAACATCGATCCGCAAAGTGCCATCGAGCGTACCCGCAAATTGCACAGTGCCTAGATTTGCGCTGACGTAGTTAAAGTCCTGGCAGTTAAAGAATGTAAAAATTACCATCTGGCCGGACTCGTTAACGTCTGCTTCGCCGCCGTTGCAGTACTCCGCACTGGCTGCAGTGGCGACCAGTGCTCCTCCATCGTCAGCGTTCGCTGGACCGGCCATTACGCTGGCGCTCGATACAGCAGCAGCGTTGACTATAAGGCCCAGAATTATGCGTTCTGCGAAAGTGCTGGGGTCCTCCGCATTGCGCACCAGATCGATGGCATTGTTTTGATCGATGACCACGGTCGCGTCAGCTCGGGTGAGGCCAGCGCTGCCCCCACCACCGCCACCGCCGCATGCGGCAATCAAACCGGCCGCCAGCGCAACTACAAAGGAAGAGCTTTTCCAGTGGATAGATGATCTTGCCTGAGTCTTTTCCATGATGGTTTCGCTATCGGGAGAGTGGGCCTTATTCTTGTCAGCTTAAATCACTATTGTAAAGCCCTCTTCAGGATGGGCTCAGGATGCGGCCCTGTCTCAGGGTTCTGTTGACGAAAAAAAATGCCCCGGTTTTCCGGGGCATTTTTTGTACTGCGATGTCTGTCTGCTTAGAAACGAACGCGAGTACCGACGATGAACTGATCCCAATCTTCAGCAAGTGTGGCATCGGGGTCCGCCATCGAATAGCTGGCATAAACGTCCACGCCGCTTTCACCGTTGTACTGATAGCCAATTGAAGTTTGATCTATTTCATCGAAGCCGTCATCAAGGTTGGCAAGGCTGACGCTTACGGCATGGTTGCCGAAGCGCTGACCCAGCTTGATGTACGTGCCATCAGCGTCGGGGTCGGTACCTTCGTACGACTCTTCACCGTAGCCCACTGTCAGGCTGGTGCCGCCCAGCAAAGCTGACACAGATGCTGCAATACGATCGTCCGTGCTAACGAAGCTATCATCAGGGTTGTTGATATAGCCGATCGCACCGATCCAGCGCAGACCGTCCATGTACTCGGAGTAGGCTTCGGCTTCTGAATCCCACGTCAGGCCAACTTCTGTGGCGCCATCGGAGTCGGCGCTGAGTGACAGGTTGAAGCCTGCAATTGACGGAGCATCGTAACGCACGCGGTTGCCGCGATGACCTTCAAAGCCAACGCGAATATCATCGCCGGTGGAATAGCGACGTACGTCGAAGTTGTCGGCCAGTTCTGTACCGGAGAGATCCTGACGCTGCGTGAAGCGCGCGGCGCCGTCACCACGACCGATCGAGAATGTGCCCAGTTCGTGTTTAAAGGCGATATCCAGATAGGCAGCATCCAGATTGTTGCTTGATGAACCACCACCGGAACCCATCAGGTCTGGAAAAGTGGTCGCTGAGTTATTGGCATTCCAACGGAATTGCGAATACACCTCGACATCCATGCCGGCGAATTCGCCGCTGGCTGACAGGCTTATGCGCGATGCATTGGTGCCGTTATCTACGATCTGTGTATCCGTGTCGTTGGTGTTCGAATCATCAACATAGCGGATCATCTGATTGACATGACCACTGATACTGTAATCAACGGCTTGCGCCACTGAAGACAGCCCCATAAGAGCCGCGAGGCCCAGGCCGATCTTTAGTTTAGTGTGACTCATTACAAGTCCCCCTGTTTTAGTGTTAACGCACATTACATAACCACGCGGAACCGTACGGGATGATGTTGCGTATTGCCATATCAATTTGGGGGAAAATGATGAAGATTTTTTAATGCTATAAAAAACAATAACTTAATTTGTTGTTTTTAAGCAATAAATGGCAAAAAGCTGTTGTTCAGGCGCTAAAATCGCGCGCTATTGCATTGCGTCGAGACTGTCCAGGGTGGCTGCGGTGATGATGCTGACCTGCTCGGAGTTACTGATTTTCGGCTCCCAGAGCTCTTTATAAGGCCCGCCGATAAAGTCGCCGAAATACATATGTATGCCGCCCCTGATGGGCACGTGCACGGTCTGCGGCGGGTAGACATGCCACATTTCCTTAAACTTCTCCGGGGGCTCCCCGTCCAGCGTGGCACGGAAGATGTTGGTCACCGGCAGCGTGGAATCGGCCAGGCTGCTGGTATCGGGGGTGTAGGAATCCCAGAATATGACACCGTCCAGCTTGTCGGGGTTGGCATGGGCGTAAATCCCTGCGGTTGCCCCGCCCATGGAGTGACCTATCAGCACCCAGTTTTTGATCTCGGGGTATGCCGATTGGATCTGATCCACCTTGGAGGTGGGCAGCATCACATCGACGATCGAAAAATTGAACAACCAGGTGGGGCCCACGACAAGGTAGCCATCGGCAGCGATGCTGCGCATGATTTCCGCGTAGCCGCGCACATCGCAGTTGGCGCCAGCGTAGACGATCACGCCGCGGGTCGGGCTGGCACCCTTCGGCCGCATCACCAGCCAGTCATCGAAGTTCACCTCAACGGCATCGTCGGAAACCAGCGCGGCCTCGGCGTTCGGCCCGGGAATCGCCCGGTTCTTTTCGGCAGTGTAGCTGAGTACGCCGTAACCCAGCAGGCCGATGGTGACCAGAATTGCCAGTACAAATGATAGAAACCTTTTCATGATTATTTCCTGATGGGGACGGAGTCCAGTACCCAGTTTTTCTCGGTACGCCGCGCCGGGCAGGGCACAGTGTAAACAATGTCGCCGCGATTCTCTTGCAAGGATTTCATGTCGATCCGCCAGCCCTTGTTTTCCCAGCTTTTGAGGCAGTCACGGTAGCGACCGACGCATTCGTCGCCAATTACCAGTATCTCTTTTGCGGATGACTCAGGCGTGCGTTTAGGCTGCAATTCATTGACGATACCTACATCTTCGCCGGCGACCATCAGGTTGATGTCCATGATGCGCTCGTCATGTTTCGGATCCAGCATGCAGTTCCGCATATTAATAAAGAAAATGCGGGTGTGATCCGCATCCACAGGCTGCTCCCAGAAGTACTGCACGAAGCTGTTGTCCTTGGACAAGTTAATACGGGTCTCCAGGCCGTTGGGGCCGTGATGATATGAATAGGCACCGAAGTGCTCCGGTTTATCGTCTTCGCGCAGGTTTTCCAGTTGGGTGGTACCTGGTTTTGGCGGGTCCATCGTGACGTGCACTTTGGTTCCCCATGGCAGACTTTCCAGGGTGGTGCACTCGGGTTTGTAGTGGACGTTGCCCTGACTGTCATGCACGAATTCGTTATGCACCGGGTCCAGCCCATTTTCTATGGAGCGCTCAAAATAGGCATCCAGCTCAATGATACGCAGCGGGCTGGCACGCCAGCCTTCCTGGCCCCACTCTTTAATGGCGAAAAACGGTGCGCGGCTGTCTTCCGGTTCGTCGCCCAGAAAGGCGAAAACAATGCCGTAGCGTTCTTCGGTCGGGTAGGCGTCAACTTTGGCTCGGGCCGGTATTTTGCCGTCTTCGCCGAGCACCGGAATCAGCCTGCAGCGACCGTCGCCGCCGAATTGCCAGCCATGATAAGGGCAGGCGATGCGACCGCTAATAATTTTGCCCTTGCTGAGCGATCCACCGCGATGCACGCATGTATCGGCCAAAAGATGAGCCTTGCCGTCGCTGTCTCGATAGGCCACAAAATTTAGGCCCAGAATGGTTGCTCGCAATGGTTTGTCGTTGGCCAGCTCATCGCTGGTGCAGACGGGATACCAGAAGTTAATGTACATGCAATTAGCCCGATTTGATGAGTTCTGATGTGCGAAGCACTGCGGTTCTGAGTATTTGGTGCTTCTATAAGTATTATCGCCTCATTTATATACGATTTGGCCAAAGCACCCTATATTACGAGTTGAAATAGAGAGCGCGTATGTATCAATACGAATATCCACACCCCGCAGTAACAACCGATACTGCGGTTTTTACAGTTCGCGAAGGCCGTCTGCACGTGTTGTTGATCAAGCGCGGCAAGGAGCCGGCCAAAGGGCAATGGGCCTTCCCCGGAGGATTTATCGACATCGATGAAGATCTGGAAGCTGCCGCGCACCGCGAGCTTGCCGAAGAAACCGGTGTATCCGGTATAGAGCTGCAACAGTTTTACACGTTTGGTACGCCGGATCGTGATCCGCGCGAACGCATAATCACTGTGGCTTATCTGGGCTTGGTGCCGGAGCACGCAGTAACGTTGCAGGCCGGCGATGATGCCGCAGCCGCTGAGTGGCATCCCGTCGACGCCGTGCCGCCATTAGCCAGCGATCACAACGACATACTCGCAACCGCTTTGCGCGCGCTGCGCGAACGTATCGAAACATCCGATTTGGCCATGAATATGATGTCCGAGCACTTCACAATTGCGGATTTGCAGGGGGTCTATGAAGTGATTATGGGTGACTCGCTGGACGCCGACGTTTTTCGCGACTGGGTTTTATCACAAGGCTGGATAGAGCAGACCGGTGATTATCTCGAGCCGGACCAGGCCCGGCAGGATTAGCTATGTACGTACAATGTCTGGGTGCAGCCGGTCGAGTTACAGGTTCCTGCCATCTGGTGCAGGCGGGGGATCATCGAATTTTGCTTGATTGCGGGCTGATTCAGGGGCGGCGCAAAGATGAAGACCTGAATTATGACGATTTTCCGTTTGATCTCGGCCGCATCGATGCCGTTGTTTTGAGCCATGCGCATATCGATCATTCGGGCCGCATTCCCTTGCTGGTGAAGCGCGGTTATACCGGGCCGGTGTATGCGCAGGATGCCACAGCCCAACTGTGCGACATCATGTTGCGCGATTCAGCCAGCATTCACGAACACGCAGCCGAGCGCATCAATCGCAAACGCGAGGCCGCCGGCGAAGAGCCTATCGAACCGCTGTACACGGCAGCTGATGCGGATATGGCCATGAAGCAATTCCGGACCATGCGTTATCACCAGAAGTTTGACGTTACGCCGTCCATCCGCGTGCGCTTTCGTGATGCGGGGCATATTCTCGGCTCGGCCATTGTCGAGCTCTGGCTTACCGAAGGCAGTGAAACGCGCAAGCTGGTATTCAGCGGTGACCTGGGTCACGCTGATGCGCCGGTACTGCGCAACCCGGATACGGTAACCACGGCCGATCTTGTGCTCATGGAGTCCACCTACGGCGATCGTGGTCATCGCTCGTGGGATGAGACCCGAGCTGAAGTGGAGGCTATCGCCGAGCTGGCAAGCCGCGGCAAGGGCAACATTCTTATCCCCGCTTTCTCGGTGGGGCGCAGTCAGTTATTGCTTTACTGGATGGCGAGGAATTTTGACGAGGCGGGCCTAAAGAACTGGCAGATATTTCTCGACAGCCCGTTGGCAATTAATGCCACATCGGTTTACGAACAGAATTTAAAACTGCTGGACAAAGATGCTCAGGACTTGTGGAGTAACCGAAGTATTCAGGATTCCTTGCCGAATCTGCAGTTTACGCGCACACCTGACGAGTCACGCGCAATTCATCTTATAGAATCCGGTGCCATTATTATTGCCGGCAGCGGCATGTGCACAGGCGGTCGCATACGCCACCATTTGCAGCACAACCTTGGGCGCAAGGCTTGCAACATCATTATCATCGGCTATCAGGCCGCAGGCACGCCGGGACGTCAGCTGGTTGAAGGTGCCGAAACGCTGAAAATTTTTGGCGACGAGATCCCGGTGCGGGCGGCCATCCACACCATCGGTGGCCTTTCTGCGCACGCCGGCCAGCGCGCTCTGGTCAATTGGTACGATCAGTTTGAGCAGCGACCGCCGCTGGTGCTGGTGCACGGCGAGCCGGATGCGCAATTGGTGCTGCAAGGGGTTATCCGCGATGAGTTAGCCGCGCCAGTGCATATTGCTGCCGAGGGCGATCAATTCAATTTGTTGCAACCTTTGCCGTTTTGACCGCCGTTTAAATCCCACTCAGGTGGGTAACTGCTCCAGATCGTTCTGTCGGGTTGCGTCCAGGTAATAGCTGCCAAGCGCGAGTACCAGACTGCGGCCGGCGGTCAGCAACTCGCGGTTGACATTCAGCAGCGATGACACGGTTGACTCATCGATCCGATCGTTGCGTACATCGCTATAAATAGCGTCCTGCACTGTGTCATGCCGTTGTTGCACGCGTTGCAGTGCTGCAGCGAGATCTTCAAAAGCAATCGTGTCGGTGTCCTGAGTGCGCAAGGCATACAGCTCGCTTAGATGCTGTTGCATCAAGTCGCGGAATCGCTGCGAAAACTGCTGTTCGGCTGTCGTGCCGGATTCAGCCAATTCGGTCAGGTTGTGACGGATGTCTTTAACGGCCTTGGCGCTGTGCATGGCTTCCCGTGCGGCGCGTAACAGCAGGGTCAGCCGCTCCGATTCGGTGCTTTGCAGGCGGTCGGCCTGCAGTCGGACGACAAACTCGAGCAACTCGCCTTCCAGCTCTTTGGCGGAATGATACAGCTGCGAAAACGGCAGGTCCCTCAGCTCGTCGATGTCACGTTGAAACGGCACCGGGCCAGTCCCCGCAGGCACCTGCAGCGGAGGTTCGAATGCGCGCATCTGCAATTGCAGCGCATGTGCGATAAGCAGCGACGTTTCGCGCTCTCCCGCATCAACAGCAGCTTCGGCCTGAATCTCATGCAGATAACCAGCATGTCGATGTCGTGGCTCCGGAAACAGATGCTGTAGCAGGCGCGCGAACGGCGCTGTAAAGGGGATGAAGAGACATAGTCCGAGCAGATTAAACAGGCTATGGAAGGCCACCAGTGAATAAAGCGGATCAGCTATGCCCAGCCACGCGATAAACATCAGAATGGGTACGCGCAGGCTAAAGGCGATGAGGTCTGTCGTCACGTTAAACAATACCTGACCAGCAGCAACCTGTTTGCGCGTGGCTGAGCCGTTCATGGCGCCGATGATCAGTGTCGTGGTCGTTCCAAGATCCGCACCGATGGCGGTAGCGGCGGCATTTGGCAGATCAATAACCCCGGCATGCAGCGCTGCAAGCGTGAGCATGATGGTTGCCGAACTGGATTGAATAATTGCCGCAACTACTGTGCCGAACAACAGGTATTGCCATGGCGCGAGTGCGGCAAGGTCGTTCACATCAATCAGTTGTTCGATGGCCGCGACGCTGCTTTTCATGAGTTGCAAACCCAGCAGTAGCAAGCCGAGACCGAGCAGTGCCCTGCAATACTGCTTCCAACGCCCTTGAAAAAAAACAAATCCCAGTCCGCTGATGCCTATAAGAGGCAGGCTGAGTTTGTAAATTTCAAATTTGAATCCGAGCGTCGCAACGATCCAGCCGGTGAGCGTGGTCCCCAGGTTGGCCCCGAATACGATTCCGAGGGCGGCCGTCAGGGACAGCAGACCTGCTCCGGTGAATGCCAGCACCAGCAAGCCAACCACTGAACTGCTTTGCAATAGTGCCGTGGCGATGATGCCACCGAACACTGCATTGGCACCCCTACCGGACTGGCGTTTCAGGAACTGTGCGAGCGACCGGCCACCGACGGTTTTCAGGCCGGATTCGATTTGTTCCATGGCGAACAGGAACAGCGCGACGCCAGCGATCAGACCCCAATAGTCAACCTGACTGAACATACTATCCAGTATACGGCTTGCGCACCTGAAGCAGCTAAGAGAAGCACTAAGAGAAGCGCTAAGAGTTGCCGATGAATTCCAGGGTTTTCTCGGCCAACTCTATGGGGGCATCTTCGATCAGGAAGAACCCGGTATCCGGATACAGCGTGTGCGGTTGCCCGGCGGTGCCCGGTAGCTGGTTTTGAAATTCTGAGGGCTTAAATCCCCGGCGTGCCATGCTTTCGCTGATCAAGATGACGGCAGGTTTGTGCCAGTTCTTTAACTTGTTCCATGCGGCGCGATTGGGTCTGGTTGCAGGATTTAGAACAGTGGCCGGAATCATCAGTGGAAAGCGCCGCGGACCGCCTTTATAACGTTCCTCAGGATAGGGCGCATCGAGGCCGCGGAGGGTAGCCGCATCCAGTTCGTTGCCCGTCATGTTATTTACCATTGTACTGATCGGAAAGCTGTCGGCCTTCAACGTCATGCGCCGCCAGCCAGCGACCCAAAGTGCGCCCACTATACCTCGGGCGCGGGGCATGCCTGTTGTGCACAGAACCAGTCGCGCAAACATGTGGGGTTTGTCCACCGCGATACGCAACCCAAAGTAGCCGCCCCAGTCGAACATAAACGCAGTGCAACCTTGCACTTGCAGTTGGGTAAGCGTGGCGTCCAGCCAGTCGACGTGCTTCTGGAAAGTATGTTGTTCCCAGTCAGCCGGTTTGTCCGAGCGCCCGAAGCCAATAAAGTCTGGTGCAATGACCCGATAGCCAGCGGCCACAAAGATCGGGATCATTTTGCGAAAGGAATAGCTCCACGTCGCCTGACCGTGCAGCAGCAAAATAATGTGTCCGTCACGCGGGCCTTCGTCCAGATAGTGCACCCGCAGCGTGCCTAGGTCCGGGTCTTCAATGTCAATATAGTGCGGCGCGAACGGCAAATCCGTGAGTGCGTCGAATCGGCTATCAGGCGTTCGCAACACCGGTACAGCAGGATCATAGTTGGGCCCGTTGCCGCGACGCTGAACGTCGTATTGATTCCACGCGGCCAACAAAAGCACTCCGGCAACAATCGTCAGTATTACAAGCAAAGCAGTTGTCAGCATGATTTTGCCTAGTGTGTGGGTTCGATGTCTTTACGCGCTTCGAGAAAATCGTCGAAGCCCTCACTGACTCCCTTTTCAGAGAGCGCCTTTATTGTCGCGCTGGTGGTGGCATAGGCGGCTTTTTCGTCCTCAGTTTCAGCCGGATGTTTCTTCATCATTTTGCGCACCATGGTCGCCGGACCTTGCGGTGCTTCGGCGTAGGCCGAGAGCTTCCAGCCGTCGCTGGTTTCAACGAATACTGCCATGATTCGGTCCCAGCCATGCGCGGCGTTCATTCCCACGAGCTTGATGTCATAGTCGAGTCTGTACGTCGCAACCGCAATATTTGCGGCCACGTACTTAGCGCGCACCTGTGAGTAGCGATTGTCAATGCCGTCTAGAATGCGACGACCGGGTACGGGATTGAAGTAGTTATCCAGGCGCTTTTTGCCATACAAAGGGAAAGGCACTTCTTCGGCCATGTAAATGGGATTGCCATCGTCCAGCCACATGGCTTTTACCGTGCGGTAGTCCTGATTGTTGTACGCCTTAGCGTACTCATCAAGAAACTCGGTA
Organism: Gammaproteobacteria bacterium; assembly: GCA_030426355.1. GTDB lineage: Bacteria > Pseudomonadota > Gammaproteobacteria > Steroidobacterales. The sequence continues at coordinate 545,862 of JAUHYQ010000001.1, read as the reverse complement.
ATTTCCGCTGCAAGTTGTCTGTCGGCCGCGCTTATTTCATCCTCTGCGTTGCGCTGAAAATGAAATTCCGCGTGTGCTGACTGCGGTATTAATAGTGCCAGTGCGGCAACCACGCAGCAGAAGCAAACTGCGCGGTGAAATATTTGCGTAAAGGCCGTGGCAGAGCAAGTTGGCATTGGGAACCCCTGATCAAGGCGGCGGGCACCTGCGAAATGAGTGCGCCGGTTTCAGTGATTCTAACGTAAACGCGAAGCTACCGGGTGCCGTGCTTGGTTTCGATTTCTATGCCTACGGAACGCAGGAATCCTGTAGGGAGGATGCCGCCTGCACTGATAATTACCGCATCGTTCGCGAAACAAATCTCACCCTGAGCGGTATCGAGCGTGACCTTTTCGGGCTCTATGCGCACAACATTGGAGTTAAGGAAAAGCCGCAAGCGCTCTTCATCAAGCGCCTTTTGCACGGCCTGACGATTTTTCTGTTTGGCTCGGGTGAATGCTTCCGACCGATAGGAGAGTGTCACCTGAATGCTGCTGTCCTGGGCCAGTGTGCATGCAGCTTCCAATGCACTGTCGCCGCCGCCAACCACCAGCACTGACTGATTCTTGTATTGCTCCGGATCAATCAGCCGATAAGTAACTTTGGGGAGTTCTTCCCCCGGCACACCCAGTGCTCTCGGCGTGCCACGACGGCCAATACATAACAGAATTTTCTCGGGACGGTACTCGGTGCGGGTTGTGCGCACAATGAAACTTTTTGCATCGCGTTCAATGCTCTCTACGCGCTCTTCAAAGTTTATTTTAAGGCCCGTCGTTTGCATAACGCCTTGCCAGAATTCAAGCAGACGTTCTTTTGAAGTTTCGCGGAAGCGCATTTTTCCTGCGACCGGCAAAATTGCAGGTGCGGTCATCACCAGCTTGCCACGCGGGAAATGTGCCACAGTGCCGCCCAGGCTGTCCTGCTCCACGGTTACGCATCGCAGCTTTTTCTCCATGGCGCCGAGCGAGGCTGAAAATCCCGCCGGACCGGCCCCGACTATCAGCACGTCCAGATCGCAGTTTCCACGCAGGCTCTTGGCAAGGTTGCTAATCGCTTGCCGGCCCTGTTCGACCGCGTTGCGTATCAGCCCCATGCCGCCCAGTTCGCCGGCGATGTATATGCCCGTGACGTTTGTTTCGAATGTCGGCTGCACCGCTGGAATATCCACACCGCGTTTTTCGGTGCCAAAAACCAGATCGATTGCACCCACGGGGCAGGCAGCCTGACACGCACCGTGGCCGATGCAGTCTGTGGGGCTCACCAGCGCAGCTTTGCCGTGCACGATGCCAATGACGGTGTGGGCCGGCATTTCGGGGCAGGCATCGGCACAAGCCAGACAGCCAATGCACTTTGCCGGGTCAATCACCGGGTGCAGTGATGCAGGTTCGGTCAGCCCGGCCTCCATCGAATCGGCGCGTGTTTCCAGCGAAACCCGGGCACGGTGCCGGTACCGTCGCAGATAGACCATCAGGAACAGTGTGCCCACAACAACGTACAGAATCGGCGACGCGAGTTCGCTCATGCGCCCACCCGTTCGCGGTATCGAATTTTACATAACATACGGAACTGTATCCCAAAAAAGTACTTATATGTATCAAAATTAACCAAATGAGTTAGTATTGCAAGCAATCTGATCTCAGAAAACGGCCTGTCGTTCCAAACTCAGGAGGAGCCTGCATGTCACGACCCGCCCCTGCCATTGATGAGCAACTGGCTATTTCGCATAACGCGGCGGCGCCCGCCGTTAACTGGCGCAAACTTTTTGTGCGATTGCAGCTGCCTGTGGGTGCTTTGCTGACACTCTTCGCGCTGGTGATCGGCTGGATTGGGCGCGATGCGCGTGACATTACAGCCGAAAGCGGTCTCGGTTACTGGCTGGGCATTATCGGCGGTTCACTGATGGTGGCCTTGCTGATGTATTCGGTGCGCAAGCGTATTCCGCTGTTACGTCGCCTCGGTGCCACCCGCCATTGGTTCAAGTGGCACATGAATCTTGGAATAATCGGGCCGGTCATTATTCTGTATCACAGCAATTTTGATTTTCTGGCCGGTGGCATTAACTCGCAGGTTGCTCTGTATTGCACTCTGCTGGTTGCGGCCAGCGGTGTCGTGGGGCGTTACTTCTACGCACAAATTCACAACGGTCTCTACGGCAGCAGTACCTCATTGCGGCAACTGGTTGCGACGGTTGAGGAGTCCGAGCAGTTCGATACCCATAATCCCGGTCTGACGGGAGAAGTGCGGGCAGAGCTAGCTGCGCTGGCCCAGCAGGTGCTCAAGAAACCCGAGTCCCTGAGCGCTTCTGCGGTATGGCCGGCCTGGTTCGGTATTAAGACCCGCTGGGTCAGCTGGCAATTGCGTCGAGTCGCGTATCGGAATATTGATGCGCTTGCCAATAGCTCATCGGTAGCTCGCGAGCATCGCTCACGCTTGCGACGAGCGACCCGCAAGTACATTTCCAGCCGGCTCGCGCAGATTCGCCGTGTGGCGCAGTTCAATTTTTTTGAAAAGCTGTTTTCTTTATGGCACGTCATCCACGTGCCGTTTTTTATCATGATGGTACTGACGGCGATATTTCATGTGCTCGCTGTGCACATGTATTGATGCCAGCGTGCGCGTCCTCTCCAGAAAGCTCATCGTGGTTGTTGCGATTATGGCGAGTTCGATGTCATCCGCGGTCGCTCTGGAGATCGAGAAGCTGGTGATGCCCGGGCAGCTTATCGAGGGTCATGCCGACATAGAGGCCGAGTGCGTCGCGTGCCACGTTCCGTTTTCGCGCGAGCAGCAGGACAGTCGCTGTATTGATTGTCACCAAACTGTAGGCGCTGACATCAACGTTAAGCGCGGTTTTCATGGCAAGAACCCAGACGTCACTAATGGTTCTTGCGCCGGTTGCCACACGGATCACATCGGGCGCGATGCTGACATCGTGCTGTTCGATGACAAGAATTTTCAGCACAAGTTTGCAGATTTTCTCTTACGCGGAGCACACATTGACGTTGCCTGTATCGATTGTCATGAGGATGACGCCTTGTTTCGCGAAGCGCCGTCAACCTGTATTGCGTGCCATAGTGATGATGACGTGCATAAAGGCGGTTTGGGCGAAGACTGTGCCAGTTGCCATGTCGAAGACGACTGGGTGACAGTGCGCTTTGATCACCTGGCAGAATCCGGCTTCGCGTTGCTGGGTGCCCACAACGAAACTGGGTGCATTGATTGTCATGCCAATCTGGTCTTTGAGAATACGCCATCTACATGCATTGGTTGTCATCGTGATGAAGATGTGCACAAGGGATTGTTGGGTGACGATTGTGCCTCGTGTCACAACGAAGTCAGCTGGACGGCAAATCGATTCGACCACGACACGCTGACCGATTTCCCACTGCTGGGTAGCCATGCGCCACTGGATTGTGAAGCCTGTCATGTGGACTCGGTGATTACATCAACCCCGGGTACCGCTTGCATCGACTGTCACCGGGATGATGATCCGCATGACCTGCAGCTGGGCGAAGATTGTGGCGCCTGCCACAACGAGCGTGAGTGGCTGGATGACGTCCTGTTCGATCACGATTTCACCGCATTTCCGTTGCTCGGCGAGCATCGTGATGCGTCGTGCGACGGCTGCCACGAAACGGCCCGATTTAAGGATGCCAGTATTGAATGCATAGATTGCCATGGCGATGAGGATGTGCACGACGGCGTATTTGGTGTCGCCTGCGGTACCTGTCACAACCCCAGAAGCTGGGATATCTGGCGCTTTGATCACTATGTGAGTACAGGCTTCTTGCTGGACGGTGCGCATGCTGAACTGGTGTGCGAGGACTGTCATTCCGAGCCACTGCCCATCGGCGCATCGACGCCGTCACGTTGCATTGACTGCCATCGTAGCGATGACATTCACAACGGCGAGTTCGGCAGGGACTGCGGTCGCTGCCACATTACTGCCACTTTCCGTGGCGCGGAGGATATGCGATGAGCTTTCAGTCAGAATTACGAGCCTGGGCCTGCGCAACGCTGATGCTGATCGCTGTGGCGGTAAGTTCGCCCTCGGCGCTGGCGCAAACGCCGTTTGAATCGGATTTCGATCATTTTACGACCGGTTGGCCTCTGGAAGGTGCGCATCGCAATGTTGATTGCAGCAGTTGCCACGTAGGCGGAGTTTTCGAAGGCACCAGTCGTCTCTGCACCGACTGCCATTCACAGGCTGGGTTGGTGCAGGCCACTCCCTTGCCACCTGGCCATATCGCGAGCACCGGAGAATGTCAGGATTGCCATCAGGAAAACAGCTGGGCTCCGGTGTGGCGCGTGGATCATTTTCAGGTGCTGGGCAGCTGTTCGAGTTGTCACAACGGCAGTCAGGCCTCCGGCAAGCCAAGTGATCACCCGGTAACCAACGAAGACTGCGAAAATTGCCACACCTCGTTCGCATGGCTACCCGCCGGTTTCGATCATGCCAATGTGATGCCGGGGACATGCAACACCTGTCATTTGCAGGATAAACCCGCGCAGCATCTGGTTACGCAGGAACAGTGCGATGTGTGCCATTTGACCACCGCCTGGTTGCCGGCATTTTTTGATCACACCAACGTTATGCCGGGTACCTGTAACACCTGCCATCTGGATGACAAGCCGGCACAGCATCTGATTACCCAGGAACAGTGCGATGTGTGCCATTTGACCACGGCCTGGTTGCCCGCATTTTTTGACCACGCAACCGTGATGCCGGGTACTTGCAGCACGTGTCACGCAGGCGACAAGTCGGCGCAGCACATTATTACGCAGGCCGAGTGCGATGCCTGTCACCTGACCACGGCCTGGCTGCCAGCGACCTTTGACCATGCCAACGTCATGCCGGGCACTTGCAGCACGTGCCATGCAGGCGACAAGTCGGCGCAGCACATTATTACGCAGGCCGAGTGCGATGCCTGTCACCTGACCACGGCCTGGCTGCCAGCGACTTTTGATCATGCCAACGTCATGCCAGGTAGCTGCAGTACATGCCATGCAGGCGACAAGTCGGCCCAGCACCTGGTCACGCAGGAAGAGTGCGACCTTTGCCATCTGACGACCGCCTGGCTGCCAGCCAACTTTGACCATTTAGGGGTTCAGCCGGGTACCTGCAACATGTGTCATGTCGACGACAAGCCGGCACAGCACATTGTTACGCAAGCGCAGTGCGATGCGTGTCACCTCACCAACGCCTGGCTGCCGGCGTTTTTTGATCATCAGAACATCACCTCAACGTGCACGAGTTGTCACGCGGGTGATGAAGACCCTGGTCACTTTATGACTTCGCAGGACTGCGGCACCTGTCACAACACTAACAACTGGTTGCCGGTGAACTTCTCGCACATGTCGGCGGCATACCCGGGTGACCATCGCCGCAATCTGGATTGCACGGATTGTCACGGCGGCAATTCTGAAATAGTCACGTGGCCATCACCGGCTTTCCAGCCGGATTGTGCCGGGTGTCACCAGAACGATTTCCGTTCGGGGCCGCACAAGAAACACGAGAACCCGGGTGTGAATTACACTGTAAGTGAATTACGTGATTGTTCAGGTGCATGCCACGTATACACCAACTCGTCCCTGACAGTAATTAAGGAATCACGACCGGGGCCCGAGCATCGCGTGAATCAAAGTGGCTTTGATTAACCGCACGCGCGCTGGGGTGAGGAGGAGCGCGTTACTGCTGCTGGCGCTATTGCCAGTTGCAGCGCAGCCGGCGGCTCTGGGGATTGCGCGATTGGCTCAACGCGACGGATTAAATGTGCTGGATGTGCGTTTTGCCTGCGCCTTACGCTACGTGCAACATTTCCCGTCTGGCATCGCTACCGAACTGGAAGTTGAGTTTGTGCCAGTGGCAGGCGAGTGCGATGAGCTTGCTGAAGCCTCGACCGTATTGGAATTGCGTTTGCCCGAGGGCAGCAGGCAGGCGGGCCTCAATCAGGTTGAGATTGCTTCACGCAATGATCGCCTGTTTTTAACGGCGCGCTTCGAGGCGCCACGCAAAGTTGCCGTTACCCAGACGACGGGGTTGCGCTCCGTGCAGTTAACGCTGGGGCGCATGGCAGTTGAAAATGCCGATGCAACCGATACAGGAACAACAAGCAGGACGGCTGCGGCAGCCGGTACTTTTGCCATTAACCTTGGGACCTCAACTGAGACCCTGGGCCTTTCTGATGTGACCGCATTGCCCGAGGGTAAACAGGTCTACGCGAAGTCCACCGTAGTGGGTCGACAGACCTGGCATCACCTGCGTATAGGGTTCTTCAGTAGCGAAGGACGCGCCGAGGCGGCATTGCGAAGTTTGCTAAGCGCGTACCCGCAGGCGACGGTGGTGCGCGTTCCGGCCACCGAATTCGAAGTTGCAGCCACCAATCGCGTGGCTGTTAGTACGACGGCCGACGCGGCCACCGTCACGGACATGGGGAAAAACGCGGCGGGGTTGTCGGAAGCGCGGCTGGAAGAGTTGCTTGGCGATGCGCGAAAGAAGATGCAGGCATCCGACTATGCAGCAGCGATCAATCTCTATGCAAAAGTGTTGCGTGAAGGTGCAACACGCTTTGCACCGGAAGCGCTGGAATATATTGGTCTCGCCCGCGAACGCAATGGTCAGCCGCGTTTCGCTATTGCGGAGTATCAGCGATATATAGAGTTGTATGCGGACACGCCGGGTGCCGATCGTGTGCGGCAGCGGCTGGAGGCCTTGGTGCTTGCCGAGCCGGTCAATGGGCGCCAGGCTGATGCTGTCGTACTCGCAGCCGGTGGATCTGCATTGGCAGTGGGATCCGCGAGCTCCGAGCCTGAACCGGAGTGGCAATTCTACGGTGGCCTCTCGCAATACTATCGGCGTGATGAAAGTGACTTTGCCGGTCAGGGCTCTCAGGTGATTCAGTCCGCGGTTCTGACGGATGTCGATTTTATCGGCCGCCGCGACGGCAAGCGCTTTGATATTGCGACCCGCGTTAGTTTGGGAAACGTTTACGATTTGTTGAGCGAACTCGAGGGCACCGGTAACGATACCCGTGTTTATTATATGTACGCTGATATTGCGGACAGCGAATCGCATATCAGCGGGCGGATAGGGCGGCAGACCGTGAGAGGCAGCGGCGTGCTCGGGCGCTTTGACGGTTTGCACGTTGGGTGGCGCTTTGATCCGGACTATCAGCTGAACGTCATGGCCGGTGAACCCGTCTGGTCTGCGTCCGACGACAGTGGCCTGGACCGGTCGTTTTACGGCGTCAGTCTGGACGTATTCGATGTACGGGATACGGTTGATGTATCGGTTTACTTCAATGCTCAGGAAGTTGATGGCATCGAAAATCGTCAGGCGATCGGCGGTGAGTTGCGATATTACGATGATCACCGTTCTCTCGTGTCGCTCGTTGATTACGATATTGGTTACGGCACACTGAACAATGCAGTGGCATTCGGTAACTGGAGTTTCGACAACGATCTCACGTTGAACGCCACCTTTGACTATCGGCGGGCACCTTTCCTGCTAACGGAGACCGCGCTGACGGGGCAACCTGTCAAAACCATCGACGAATTGTTATTGCTGTTCAGCGAAGATGAAATCCGTCAACTGGCCGAAGATCGATCCGCTGATCTTACAACTATAACGTTGGGGTTTTCCCGGCCGTTGTACGAGCGATTTCAGATCAGCGCAGACGTGACCGCGTCCGATTTGGGTGGCACGACGGCTTCGGGGGGCGTGCCTGCCCTGGAGGGATTAGGGGCAGACTACTTTTATAATGTCAGCCTGATTGGGTCGAGCCTGTTCAAAGAAGGCGACAATTCAATCTTCTCATTGCGTTACCACGATGGCAGCACGACACGCACGATCAGTCTCTCCGCCGACACGCGTTATCCGGTAACGCGCAATTTTCGTTTCAACCCACGTCTCACCCTGGCACATCGTGACAGTTCGGGGCTGGATTCCAGCGAAATACTGATTATTCCGTCGATCAGGTTGTTCTATCAAATGCAACGTCGCTTGCGCCTGGAGCTGGAAGGCGGAACACGGTTATCGAACCTGGATACGGCGTCGGGTTCGCAGAGTTCAACATCCTGGTATCTGTACGCGGGTTATCGCTATGACTTCTAGTATTGTGACTGCCAGGATCGCTGCCCTATTGCTGGCCACGACCCTTGCAGGTTGCCTGGGTGTTTCTGGCCCGCAGGTAACCACCGTCGATTATCTGGATCCCAAAACGGTCAATACGGTAACGCATTTGAGTGCACCGGTAGTGTTTGCACGTGAAGAACCCAGCCTCGCGGCCAATGTGCGCGACTATCTGTATGCAGGTCCGGTCGAAGTGAATCAGATGGGCGAAATTCGTTACTACTTGTGGATTGGTGAATGGAGCACAATAGATCGCCTGCCCGAGGAGTATGACGTCACATCCGCAACGGAAGAGACGGCCGATGCGATTGTGGTTTGGCTGGACGGGCAGCCCAATACCTTGTCCGACGACAGGCAGCCAACTCTCGGGCAAATGCCTTACCGCGGCCCCGTCGACAGTCTGCGCTCGAAATTCTTCAGGGTATCCCGTGATCAGTTGCGGCAAATGGCTGTGGCGCAGAATGTTGCAGTGCAGTTGCAGGATGCGGCCGGTTCCCGCCGTTATCAGTTGTGGTCGGGCGATCCGGCAACTTTCGCTATGATCAGTGACCTGCGAGCGACGCTCGACTAACGGGAAGCGCCCTGCAAGTGAGCAATAAATTGAAAAACGCTGCCTTATCCGCGCTGCGATTGGCGTTGCGTCCTTTGGTTCGGGTGATGATTCGAAATGGCGTCACATTTAAAGAAGCGGCTGAGGTCTGCAAGCAGACGTATGTTGAAGTCGCGCGGCAGGACTACGGTGTATACGGTCGGCCGACGAACGCCTCACGCATTGCGATCCTGACCGGCATCAGTCGGCACGAAGTTAAGCGGATTCGGGACGCTATGACTGATGAGCATGAAGCCCTGCAGCGCATGAGCGGTGCAACCCGTGTTTTGGGCGGCTGGTATACGGATCCGGATTTTTGTGATGCCGACGATAAGCCTCGGGCATTGTCACTGGAAGCGACTGACAAGGCGGGCAGTTTCGCTGCGCTATGCAGGCGTTATGCGCCCGATATCCCGTTCACCGCGATGCTCAAAGAGCTGCAGCGCGTAAACGTTGTTGCTTCAGTCAAGGGCGGGAGATTGTTTCCGACCGCGCGCTACTACATGCCTGATTCGCAGGATCCGGATGCGGTATTGCGCGCCGGCAGCGTGCTTGCAGATGTCGGCAATAGTCTGGCCTTTAATCTTGCCCAAAAGATCACAGCGGATGACGCAACGCGTTTCGAAGGCCGTGCAACAAATATCAGCATACGGGCGTCAGCCGCTAAAGATTTTCGCGCATATCTTGAAGATGAGGCGCAGGGTTTTCTGGAGCGAGCGGATCAGTGGCTGGCTCGTCATGAAAAGTCACCTGACGGCAAAAGTCGTGAGCGAACGCTGCGGCTGGGCGTCGGTATTTATCAGATCAGTGACGATAACGAACGGTGATTATGATGCGGCGAACAGAAAATCCAACCTCTGCAATGTTGGCAACAATAGTCGCGGTATTGCTCGTGGTTTCCTGTGGCGGTGGAAGCAGTCAGACCGCCGGCATTGATCGGGGTGGTATACGCACGACTTCCGTCGGGCCTATAGACGGCTTTGGCAGCATTGTTCTGAATGGCGAACGCTACGATGTCTCGGCCGCGCTGATTACAGACAATGGCACGGTTGTGACAGAAAGCGAACTGAGGGTTGGCCAGATCGTTCTGGTTGATGCTGAGCTTGCCGGATCGGCTGCAACGCCCGTGGCGAAGACTGTTGTTTATGAGAGTAATCTAAAAGGCCCGGTGACATCCGTGGACCTGCAGGCTGGCGAGTTTGTGGCTCTCGGGCAAGTCGTTATCGTCAGTGCCGACACCATATTCGGCACAGGAATATCACCTTCGGACCTTAGCGGCATTAGCCCGGGCGATGTGGTTGAAGTAAGCGGGCTGTCGGATTCAGCGGGCGCAATTCGGGCGACACGGATTGATCTGGAGACGGGTTTGTATGTTATTCAACTTACCGGCATGGCGACCATTAACGCCAGCGGAGCATTGAGTATTGGTGCTCAGGTGGTGGACATTTCAGGCGTTATGATCACCGACGACTTTCCCGGCGGTATCATTCGCGATGGTGATCGCGTGCGCGTTATCGGTGCTGCGCTCGGTGCGACGAACGAAATTATTGCGACAGAAGTCGCCTACAGAGGCGATATTCTGGATGCCGAGGACGGTGATGGCGGCGAAGTGGAAGGACTGGTCACCAATTTTGTGAGCGCGCAGGATTTTCTGGTCTCAGGAATAGCTGTTAGCACGGATGGTCAAACTCAATACAGCGGCGGTATGGCAGCTGATTTGGCAGACAACGTTCGTATTGAAGTCGAAGGAGTATTTGATAGCGCAGGTGTACTCAACGCCAGCCAGGTTGAGTTTAAGCGTGAAGGCGATGCTTTGATTGAGGCAACTGTTGATACAGTCGATCCTGCTGACGGACTGGTTACGGTGTTTGGTGTGGAGATAGCGACCACGGCCGGCACGATCATGTCGGATGAGCGCGACAAGCGTCGGCCGTTCACGTTGAACGATTTGGCGGCCGGTGATTTCCTGAAAGTAAGCGGGTCGTGGAATGGCAATCGCCTGATTGCAACACAGCTGGAGCGCATTGCCGGCGAGGATAAGTACAAACTCAAGGGCACCATCTCTGCGGCGGCAGACCCTGGTTTCACATTACTGGGTAAGAGCGTGTCCACGGCCGATGGCACGACGGATTACGAAGTGAACGATGTATCGACGAGCCGCGCCCAGTTCTTTCTGGCTATTGACGCTTGTCTGGCCACCAGCGGCGGTTGCAGGGTCGAGGCGGGGTGGCAGGCCAGCGGTGGGTTGCTGGTCGCGGATGAGGTTGAGCTCGATTAATTTATTAAATAAATCAATAAGTTAATCGCTTAAGGTTGCCTTAAGCCGGCGTGGGCAGGATAAGCCTGTAACCAAGAGCATGCCAAGAGGCAACCGACATGCAGGACATCTCGATAAGCGCAAGCCAGACACTGCCGGGCGGCCTGTTCCCCGGCGCAGCGTTGCCGCGTGCAGTGCGGCGCCTGACACAGGTGCGACCGGAATTCCGCTTTCTCGATGCACGGGCGGCCGAACGCGCCAGTGCCGAAGAGTCTATCGCGAAGTGTTTCGAGCGTACGTACGGCGCGACGATTTCTTCTTTTATGCCGCTGCTTCTGACCATGAAATGCTCAGGTCGACTCAGCAGCATCGCAGGCGTACGTCCGGCAGAGACGGGCACGCTGTTCCTCGAAAACTATCTCGATCAGCCTGTTGAGACGATGCTGACTGATCGCACTGGCGCGCGTGTTTATCGTGAACAGATTTTTGAACTCGGTAATCTCGCCGCAACGCGACCCGGTGTCTGTTTCCTGCTCTATATTGTTTTGGCGAACGTGATGTACCGTGCGGGTTTCGACTACGCAGTTTTTACTGCAACTCGTCAGGTCGCGCGCATTATCGATAAACTCAACTTCTGCGTCATGGAAATCGGTGAAGCCAACCCCGAACGATTGGGTTCTGCTGCGTCGAGTTGGGGCACTTATTACGACAGCAACCCGAAGGTAATGGCTGTTGATGTGCGCAGCACCATGCAGGTTTTTCGTGGACAACCGCTGCAGGCAGTCGCATCCGAGTTGTTTAAAGCAGAAACCGACTTTTTGGTTCGTGAACTCAATGCGCTGTCGGGTAAAAGCGCAGACCGCGGGAATTTAATCCGGGGTGCTGTGTGATAGCTGATTTGCTTTCGATTATTCGAAAGCGACCCGCAAACGACCCCATCATTCGTGAAGGGGGTCGTTCAATATCCGTCGCGGAGTTGCTGAAGTCTGTTGATGCTTACAGCAGCTTGCTGTGCTCGCGCAATATTGAAAGAGTGGCATTGCTGGCCAGAAATTCAGCCGAATGGATTGCAGTGGATCTGGCATGTCAGGCCGGCGACATATGCCTTATTCCGCTGCCCGGCTTCTTTTCGGACGCGCAGCTTCTCGCGTCTGCACGCACAGCCGGCGTTGACGCGATCATTACTGACGACCCCGAACGTGGCTATGCCCTGGCGAAGCAAATTGGCCCTGTGTCCGAACTGCCGGCTTGCGGCCAATTATCCATCTGCGGTATTGCCAGTTCGGGCCGTGCGGAGATGCCGGGCGGCACCAGTAAAATTACCTTCACATCGGGTTCAACGGGGCAACCTAAAGGCGTTTGCCTTTCAACCGAGCAGCAACTCACAGTGGCTATGGCCCTGCAGAGGGCGATGGGGCTAAGCAAGCCGCATCATCTGTGTCTGTTGCCGTTAAGCACCTTGCTCGAAAATGTGGGCGGCGTATATAGCGCCCTGCTTTCGGGTGGTGTGGTCACGGTTCTTTCCGCATCCGAAGATGTTTTTGTGGGCAGCGCGGGCCTTAACATCCCCCTGTTAACCAAGGCCCTCGATCGTCACCGGCCCGGCAGCATTATTTTACTTCCCCAAATGCTGCTGGGTCTGGTGGCTTTTTTGCGCAACGGATGGCAACCGCCTGCCGAGCTGACCTTTGCGGCAGTGGGGGGCGCGCGGGTGTCGGCATCGCTGATTACCGAAGCGCGTAGCCTGGGGCTGGCGGTCTATGAAGGTTATGGGTTATCCGAAGTCGCATCCGTGGCATGCCTGAACACTCCCGAACACGACAAGCCCGGCAGCGCAGGTTATCCCCTGAGTCACCTGACCTTATGCGTTGAGGACGGTGAGATCGTTTTGTACGGGAATGCCTTTCTCGGCTATCTCGGTCAACCGGAAACCTGGAACGCACGCCGAGTCGTCACGGGTGATCTGGGCCATGTGGACGAGCACGGCTTTTGCCACATTGTCGGTCGCAAGAAGAATGTACTGATTTCAAGCTTCGGCAGAAATATTTCGCCGGAATGGCCGGAAAGCGAAGTATCACGACACCCCGAAATAGCAAAATGCGTAATCGTCGGCGACAGCCGGCCTTACTGTTGCGCGTTGATAAGCGCTGCGCAGGGCATCGACGACGTCGATGTGCAGGCGGTTGTGGATGGTGCCAACGCGACACTTCCGGATTATGCGCAGGTTCGTAACTGGTGCCGTTTACCAGACAGTGCGGCGCTGGATAACCGATATTTTACCGCCAATGGCAGACCCCGGCGCGCAGCCATTTCGCGCGATTTTGCGGAGTTGATAGAGGCCATGTACCCAACTGTTGTTTTTAACCACGAACGAGAGATAAATCACCGTGAGTTTTTTTGACCAGATTCAGGAGAGTACGGCTGCAGAACGTGCATACCTGAACGAAGCACCGCTTATCGCGGACAGTCTCAACGGCCGCATCACGCTGCAGCACTATGTGGCGTACTTGTGTCAGGCCTATCACCACGTTAAACACACTGTGCCGTTGCTGATGGCGGCGGGCAGCCGGTTACCGGAAAGTCATGAATGGTTGCGCGATGCTCTGGCTGAGTACATTGACGAGGAGCGTGGCCATCAGGAGTGGATTCTTAACGACATAGCAGCCTGCGGCTACGATCGCGAATCGGCTCGCTGTTCGGCGCCGACGCTTGCGACCGAGGTGATGGTCGCGTATGCCTATGACACCATTAACCGCGGCAATCCTGTCGGCTTTTTCGGTATGGTGCAGGTACTCGAGGGAACCAGCATCGCGTTGGCAGATGCGGCGGCAGCGAGTATTCAGGAAAGCCTTGGACTCCCCGACGCCGCCTTCAGCTACCTGCGGTCTCACGGAGCACTGGATCAGGAGCACGTTAAATTTTTTAGAAGTTTGATGAACTCGATTGAATCCCGAGAGGAACAGCGAGTCATCTTGCATGGCGCCAAGGTATTTTATCGCCTCTTTGGGGATGTGCTGCGCAGTGTCCAGCCGGAGCAGGCGAATGCGCTCCGGCTTGTCGAAGGAGCCGCCTGATTGAAGCTTGACGGAAAAACCGTTGTATTAACCGGGGCTGCGGGGGGCATGGGCGCGTTGATTGCGGGCGCGCTTGCTGAGCGTGGCTGCAAGTTGTTGCTCAGTGACCTTAACGAAGACGGTTTGCAGCGGCTGCAGGAAAAGCTGGGCGAGCAGCACACGATCGTTGCGGCGAATCTGTGCACCCCGGAAGGCCTCACGGCGCTCGTTGATGCTTGCCGGGCTCAGGGTAGTGTTGACGTTCTGGTGAATGCCGCCGGAATCAGCGATTTCAGCCTGTTTGAAGCCATGCCGACAACGCGTATTGCACTAGCGCTGGACGTAAACCTTCGTGTTCCCATGCAGTTGACTCAGGCATTGCTGCCGTTACTGAAAACTGCACCCGAGGCGGCGATTGTTAACATCGGCTCGACTTTCGGCGCGATCGGCTACCCGGGGTTTTCTGCTTACTGTGCCAGCAAGGCAGGCTTGCGGGGTTTTACCGAAGCTTTGCGCCGTGAACTGGCAGACACCCGTATAAGAGTCTGCTATCTGGCACCACGCGCTACGCGCACGGACATGAATGCTGCTGCCGTCGTGGCCCTGAATGAAGAGCTGGGCAATGCCATGGACCCTCCCCAGGTGGTTGTGGATAGCCTGGTGGAGCTTCTCGAAAGCGATAACAAGGGTGACTTCTTCCTCGGGTGGCCAGAGAAACTGTTTGTTCGGGTTAATAGCTTGCTGCCGAGCGTCGTTGATTCGGCACTTGGCAAGCAACTGCAGGTTATTAAGAGTTTTGCTGCAAAGTCTGTCAGGGGGTGACTCTCGTCATGTATGTTTCAAAGAAAATTTTGTCTGTTACTAAGTATGTTCTGATATTGATATTTTCGGTTTCGACGTTGCCGGTAATGGCGGCACCGACGTTAACCGATATCCAGCAACGCTGGGATGAAACCAATTTCATTTTGCAAGGCGATGCGCAGATAGCGGCATTTGAGCAGCTTGTTACAGATGTTGATGCATATGCTGAAGCCCACGGTGATGAGGCCGAGGCTTGGGTGTGGAGCGGCATCATACGCTCCAGTTTCGCTGGGGCTAAAGGCGGACTGGGTGCGTTGAAGCTCGCAAAAGCCGCAAAGCAAGATTTCGAGCAGGCATTGGAGCGCAATGAGCGTGCTATGGCAGGCGCGGCGCTGAGCAGCCTGGGGACGCTGTACTCCAGTGTTCCCGGTTGGCCCGTTGGTTTTGGTAACGATAAAAAGGCTGAGGAGTTTCTGCGCCGCGGGCTCGAAATTGACCCGGACGGCCTGGAAAGCAATTTCTTCTATGCAGAGTATTTGCGTGATCAAAAACGCGATAATGAAGCTCGCCTGCACTATGACCTGGCGCTCAATGCTCCGCCTCGGCCTGGCCGCCAGATAGCAGATGAGGGGCGTAAGCAGGCCATTAAGGAAATTCTCGCCGATATGGGTAGCTAGGGCAGCGGTAACCGGTTATACAATTGCTGCATGTCTATACTTCTTGTTGAAGACGATGCGGACTTAGCTGCTGGACTTCTCGAGGCTCTTCGTAAGGAGGGCTTTGCCATAAATCATGTGGCAAACGGCAGAGACGCGCTGCATGTTATAGCTGCTGAGCCCCCGGATATCGTCATTCTTGATCTGGGTCTGCCGGATATGGACGGTTTGACGGTTTTGCGCCGCATGCGTCCGGATCATCCCGAGTTGCCGGTGCTGTTGCTTACCGCCCGAAATACTGTCGAAGACAAAGTCGCAGGCCTGGACAGCGGAGCCGACGACTACCTTCCCAAGCCCTTTGATATAGCAGAGTTGCTTGCGCGACTGCGCGCACTGGGTCGTCGCATCAATACTGCGAGCAATACGAATATTGTTATCGGCGATGTCAGTCTGAACACGGCCACCAAGCAAGTAGAAATAAGTGGCCGCCCGGTGGAGTTGCCCCGACGGGAATACATGCTGCTGATGGCATTGATGGAAAACGCAGGCCGCATTCAGACCCGCGACAGTCTTGAGAATCGGCTCTATAGTTGGGGCGAGGAAGTTGCCAGCAATGCGCTGGAGGTGCATATACATCAATTGCGCAAAAAGCTCGGTGCCGGCTTTATCGAAACGGTACGGGGTGTCGGCTACACGGTAAAGCAAAAGTGACATCGATTCGTCGCTTTCTGGTTGTCGTGCTGCTGGCGACGATTACGCTGATCAACTTTCTGGCAACACTGCACGGTTACCGGACCAGCATGGCCGAGGCCGATAAGCTGTTTGATACCAAGTTGGCGGACGTCGCGGCGGTTTTGGCGGCAGCCAGTATTGACGAGACTGATGCCGGTCGCTCGCCTTTAATGGAGCATGGCAATATAGTTTTTCAGGTCTGGTTCGGAGACGAATTGTTGCTGTCGTCCGCAGGGGCTCCGGATCATCCGATTGCGCCGCTCAGGCCAGGCTTTGCGGACGAAAATTTCGGTGGTTACCGGTGGCGCAGTTTCAGTCGTCATGAAGCCGCAGGAAACCGCTGGGTGCAAGTCGCAGAGAGGGCCGACCTGAGGTTTGCACTGGCCGAGAAAGTCATTCTGGAATCCGTTCTGCCGATTATCCTCGGCCTGCCACTGGTGGGGTTGCTGATCTGGCTTATCGTCGGGCGCGGTCTTTACCCGCTTCGAAATCTGGCCAATGAAATGAGTGCCAAACGCAGCGACGATCTGAGTCCTGTCAGTGAGGATCGGCCACCGCAGGAACTGGCACGACTGATTCATTCGATCAATGGTCTGTTGCGTCGCCTGGAATCCGCCTTTGATCGTGAGAAACGATTTGCGGCTGATGCGGCACATGAACTTCGGACGCCCATTAGCGTTCTCAAGGTGCAGGTGCACAATATTTTACGTGATTCTGCGGATGACAATGTTCAGCTCAGGAATCTGGAGGCTGCTGTTGAACGTATGGAGCGCTCAGTCGAGCAGGTATTGACGTTGTATCGCACCGCTCCGGAGCAGTTTGCGGCGAGCTTTGTGCAGCTGGACCTGGCGGGTCTTGCCCGTCAGGTGATAGCCGACTTATACCCGCAACTGGATGCAAGACAGCAAACCATTGAACTGGTTGGCGATACGGCCACGATGCAGGGCGACACGTTCGCGCTGCAAACACTATTAAGTAACCTGCTGGAAAATGCCAGCAAGTACAGCGGCACGGGCGGCAGCATAAAGGTGTCGGTGGAAAGGCGCCCTGGTGTCACGGCGCTCACGGTCGAAGACAGCGGGCCCGGCATTCCTGCGGACCAACGCGAAAAGGTACTGGAGCGATTTGTACGTGGCGATGGCAGGCATAATGATTCCGGTGTTGTTGGCAGCGGTATCGGGCTGGCGATTGTGAAGCATGTGGTCGATATTCATCATGCAGAAATTGCTTTGCACGATGCGAATTTTGCAACGGGTTTGGCTGTGACGGTCTTGTTTCCCGATCTGGAAAAGCCGGACATGAAAACGGTACGGCGGGAGCTCGGTAGTGCATAGATGTTTGAAAATGTTGCCGTTATTGAGTCTGATGTGGAGCTGTGGCGGGCTTGCTGCCGCGCCCGTATTCGAAATCGAGATACGCGATCATTTGTTTTTTCCGTCCGAGTTCACCGTTCCGGCCGATCAGAAAGTAAAGCTTATCGTTTATAACCGCGACTCGACCCCTGAAGAGTTTGAAAGTTACGAGTTGAACCGCGAGAAGGTCATCATGGGTGGGGCGAAGTCGGTAATCTTTATCGGGCCGCTTAAACCGGGCATCTATCCTTTTTTCGGCGAGTTCAACCCTAAGACAGCGCAGGGCAGGGTCATCGCGGAATGAATAAATCATCATGCTGTTAAGTTCGGTTATTCTGGTTTTGCGCGAGGTGCTTGAGGCAGCCTTATTGTTCAGTCTTTTGATGGCATTGTCGCGCAGGCTGACAATCTCATGTCGTTGGGTATTTTTGTCATTGGGTATAGGGCTGTTGGGTGCTGCTATATACGGATTCAATATCGACATTGTCTCAGAGCAGTTCGAAGGGGTGGGTCAGGAGTTGATCAATGCATTTCTTCAAATTGCCATATACCTTGCGTTGTCGGTAATCGCCGGGCTGTCTCTCGCTCACCGGCAGGGGCGAAAGGCTCCGCCCTTATTGATCACGGTATTGATGACCCTCTGCGTTGCGTTGGCTATCGTGCGCGAAGGCTCAGAGATAATGATTTATCTGTCCGGCTTTCTGGCCGTGGAGAATCTCCGTATACCGGTATTGGCGGGTTGTGCCATTGGCGCGGCCATTGGGGTCAGTGTCGGCGCGGTGTTTTATTTCTTATTGCTTAACCTGGAAACCGGCACCGCACGAATGGCGGGTGCCGTATTGCTGCTGCTGGTAGCAGCCGGCATGGCATCGCAGGCGACGCTATTACTCATTCAGGCGGACTGGCTTCCGGCACAATACCCGCTTTGGGACAGCACCTGGCTGGTATCCGAGCAGTCGGTGACAGGGCAGTTGCTGTATGCATTGGTCGGGTATGAGGCCACGCCGACCGCCCTCCAGGTTGGTGCGTATGTGGGTTCCATGTTGCTTCTTGGCGCAATAGCGTGGTGCATGAGTGAGATTGTCCGGCGTCGCGCGCAGATGCCCGCGCATGGAGGTGCAGGATGAGTCGGAGATATCTCGCGGCATATTTACTGATGGCGGCCCCGGGCATGTCACTCGCCGACGGCCTGGCGGTAGATAAGGTCTATCACCCATACGTGCAGCCTCTGGAGCGCGAGTTGGAATATCGGTCCAGTTGGCTCGATGATGACGATATGCAGTTGGACGGGTTGCAAATCCATCGTTTGGGCTTTGGTGCTTCTCTAAACGACCGCTGGTTCGCCGAGCTCTACGTGATCGGTTCCAAAGAAAAAGGTCACAGTCTCTCGCTTGATGCCTACGAGATGGAGCTTAAGTGGCAGCTGACCGAGCAGGGTGAATATGCCGTTGACTGGGGTTTGTTGTTTGAGCTTGAGGTCAATCAAGAGAACAGTGCCCGCGAATTTTCAACGGCAGTGTTACTCGAAAAAGAGTTTGGTCGCTGGACGGGAACGCTCAATGTTGCGGGTATATACGAATGGGGTAGTCGGATCAGCAACGAATTCGAGACTTCGTTGGCGGCCCAATGGCGCTATCGGGCGCGGCCCGGTTTCGAGCCGGCACTGGAGCTCTACTCCAGTGATTCCGCTAAGGGTATCGGTCCTGTCGCATTGGGCACCGTGCGTTTTTCCGGAGCCAGAAAGCTGCGTTGGGAAGCCGGACTCATATTTGCGCTGGATAGCGACAGCCCGGATCAGACGCTGCGGTGGATGCTGGAGTATGAGTTTTGAACAGACGAACTAGCGTGTGCCGAATTGATTAAGGAGTAATTATGAATCGCGCAACCATCACCAAAGTACACTTATTGCTGGCAGCATTTATGTTCCCCGTGGCGCTGATGTTTTTGGTCACCGGCGGCTTTTATACGTGGGGTATTAAAGGCGACTACGTATCAGAAGCCTATGATATTGAATTGTCCGAGCCGTTGACTGCTAATGCGCAAGTTTTGAGCGATATAGTTGCGGGTCAGTTAAGGATGCGCTCAATTGCCCTGCCGAGCGGTGGGGCGAGCCTGAAAAAAGGCGGCACCTCTTACAAGCTGGAGTGGACAGGTTCCGAGCGGGATGTCGAGCTTGAGCCAACCGCGGATCCGCTGGTCGCCAGACTGACAATTAAGGAAACCACCTGGTATCGCAATCTGGTGCAGCTGCATAAGGCCAAAGGTGGCCAGCTATTCAAGTTTTATGCCGCCGGGCTGGCAATATCGTTGTTTACCATTCTTGCCAGCGGATTTCTGCTGGCCTGGCAGGTGCCTAAGCTGCGGCGTCTGGCTACCCTTTGCAGCATCTCAGGCGTTGCCGTGTTTGCGATGGCGGTGCTGTTTAGCTAGGGTCAACGGGCACCTCTATGTGTTTCAACCTGACCAACACTGACACAGGTTTCTCGTCGTTTCGGCTTTCCCCGATAGCGGCGGCAGGCGTGGCCGCATAATAAAGAACTCAGAGGAGTGTGCCATGACCAAGCAGTCCACCATGAAACCTTTTGCGCCCGGGGATATTTTTCTCGGTTGCACCTATTTATGTGACCCGGACGATGATCATGCAGGCGATGGTCGCATACTGCAGTTCGATAAAAACATGGTACCGAAGGGAACCTTGTATACCGAAGGCACCAGCCATCTTGTTGTCAATCTGCGTTTTGGTCCGGACGGCGTATTATGGGGTTTCGACGGTTTTGAACACACGGTAGTGCGCGTCAGTCCTGAAGGCCGGCAACTTGAGAACGTAGATTTTGGGGATCGTGGTTGGGGCAATGTCTGTTTCGGCAAAGACGGACATATCTATTTGGGCGAGTACCTTAATGGCGATAAGCCCTACCAGGGTGGCGACATGCGCTGTCTGGAAGGCACCAACGTGGTCGGTTACGGGAACATCGGCGTTTTTGACGCGCAGTTCAACAAGGTTACCGAATACGACCCCGATCTGTCGCCGTCACTGACGGGTTTTCATGGCATCACTCATACGGCCATGCACCCTGACGGGCGTACATACACGTATATGACGGATCTGGGTATGCGGGTGATGCGTTATGACGTTGTTGCAGGCGAGCAATTGCCCGACCTGGTAACGTATCCGGGCGGCGAAGGGTATGTGCGTAAGTGGACTACCGGCGTGGACTATCTCGATGACGGTACCTTGTTGCTGTTGCGCGGCAGCTTTATTGATTTCATTGACGGCCAGGGTCGGTCGCAGCGTACGATTGAGCTGGACGAGTACGGTTACGCGATGATCACGATTTCCGCTGATCAGCGTCATGTTTTTACAAGTAATATTTTTACCGGCGTGGCATCCAAAGTGGAACTGGATTCGGGCAAGATTGTCGGGCAAATCGATACAGGTCTCGCGAAGCCGCAACGCAGTCTGGCGGGCATCGCTGAGTATGCAGGCTAGATCAGGAAGAACATATTATGAATAACAATGTACCGGCCGGACTGCGCGAGCAGCTGGAGCAGCTCAAGGCAGAGCTCATGCAACGCGTCGAAAAAATAAAGGCCGATATCGCTCGCGGACTGGATGCAGATTCCAAAGAGCAGGCCGGGCAATTGGAGAACAAAGACGTACTCGATGCGCTTGCCAACGAGGCTACCCAGGAGATTGCTGAAATCAACGCCTCGTTAAGGCGCCTTGAGGCGGGTCAGTACGGCGTTTGCGCGAAATGCGGCTCGGACATTGATGCGCGCCGTCTGCAGGCCTTGCCGCACGCCACAGAATGCATCAACTGCGCCGCTTAGAGACGATTCCCAGCGGCTTGACTATTATTTTGTAGTCTGCAAAATAAACCGGTGAATCGGGCCGCAGACAAAGTCAGAGCCAATAGCGCCAGGCAACAGCCGGACGCGCGCTGGTCGCGCACCCGGCAGCGACTTCTGGATGGCGGCCGCAAGGTCTTTGCCGAGCGGGGCGTGGAGTCAACCTCCGTGCTTGATATCGTTCGCGAGGCCGGTGTTTCGCAGCCGTCCTTTTACAATCACTTTGATTCCAAAGAGACGCTCGCCAAAGAGATCACGACCGATTACTTCCGTCGCGACAAGCAGGCCAAGCAGGCGGTATTTGATTCGGTAAATGATCCTGCCGAGGCTATCGCTATTAACGTTGGGCACACATTGGCGATTGTTAATGATGACCCGGTCATCGCGTGGACCATTGTGCGTAGTGAATCGTTGCGGCAGTTAGTCATTTCCAGTGACAAAGACCCCTTGCCACGCATGATTGAAATTGGAGTTGCGCAGCAGCGTTTCGCTATTTGCAACACGCGTATCGTCGCCCTGGCGATCAGGGGAGGTGCATTTGCTGTTATGCAAGATATGTTGAACGGCAATGCAACGTCCTGTGCCGGTGCGGACTATCAGGAACTGGTGTTGCGCATGCTGGGCTTAACCGCCGAAGAAAGTACGGCGGTGGTGCACAAGGCAAATTTGCAATTTGAATAAGGTGCATTCCGGCCACTGCCGGGAGCATCACGAGCGGGAGAAGAGCATGTATACAAATGTCTGGTATGTGGCAGCTTTTGCCAAAGATCTCACTAATGAACCGGTCAAGTTTCGGGCCATGGGTGCTGACCTGGTGTTGTTTCGCGATTCTGACGGGGTTGCCCAATGCATCAGTAACGTATGTCCGCACAGGGGCGCATCGCTTGCACAAGGATGCCTATACAAAGACGGCACCCTGGCATGCCCGTTTCACGGCTACCGCTTTAATGGCCAGGGCGAGTGCACGGTCATTCCGTCGCGGCGCGACCACGAGGCCAAGGTTGTGGCACCGGGTGTAAAGATTGACGCTTATGCGGTGCAGGAAAAATACGGTCTTATCTGGGTATGTCTGGGTGATGAACCCGATGCCGCTGAGCCGCTATTCGACATGCCTGAATGGGACAACAACGAGTTTCGTGCAGCAATGCACGAAGAAATCTGGGAGGCCGATTACCACACTGCCAAGTTTACCAACCTTGATCTGGTGCATTTGCCGGTCGTCCACGGCATCTCGTTTAAGAGTCAGGAAAATCCGATCCAGCCGCCCAAACATGTGATCAGCCTGACCGAGGGCGGCTTTACTTCGGTGCATCGTTCCAATACCACACCGAGTGCCGGTGCCTGGAGCGAAATGCGCGAAAAAGATACTTTCGTTGAATCGACCCTGCGCTTTTTCATGCCCGGCTTCACGTTGAGCGGCAAGCTGGAGATAGGCGGCATGGGTTCCGGGCTGTTCAATGTCTTTTATGAGTTTTCCACGCCCATCGACGAAAACCGAACCATGATGCGCTATTTCTTTTTTCGCAATTATCGTCCCGAGCCGGAGTTCGATGCCGAGCACGTGCGCCGTAATTTGCAGAATGTGCATCAGGATAAACGCATTGCCGAAGCTCAACGGCCCATTGGCGCGCTGACAGGGCCGCGTCCGGACGGCATCTATACCTATGACGAGGACAGGGTCACTCTGGCCTACTGGACCTTGCTGGAGCGGATGAGGGACAAGGGCTGGCAGCTCGATCGCAAGTCGCTGGGTGACCCCGAAAAGAGTGTGCGTATCATTCCGTCACCGACTCGCAAAGCGGATCCCGAGGGATGGGTCTTCGCTGCTATGGCGCGAGTGGCACCGGGCGCATCCTGCGAAGTGTCCGTGAGGGATATCAGCTATGTAGATATCCCCGCCGTCGAGCCTACACGCCCCAAGGATTATGCATTGTCCGAACCGCTTGTGCCGCGTGATCCGCTGACTAACGCCACGCTGGAATGGGAGGGCGATGCCAGAAAACGCGTCGAACAGGCGCCGGAGTTTGTGCAGCCAATGATTATTGAGAACGCCGAAAAAGCGGCCAAGGAACGCGGGATCAATTTCGTCACCGTAAAACTGCTGGAAGAGTTGCAGGAAAAACGTGCCAGTTAACGACCAGGCCTTTATATCGAGAACAATATGGCAGATAGCAGGGAGCTTGACGGCAAAGTCGTCATCGTAACGGGCGGTACCATGGGTATCGGGTTTGGTATGGCAACCCGCCTTGCCAAATACGGAGCCCGCGTTGTGATCACCAGTCGCAATGCCTCCACAGGTAAAGTGGCATTGGAGCGGCTGCGCGAAGCAGCCGGGTGTGAGCCTGACAATGTTGCTTACATGCAAATGGATATATGCAGCGAGTCTGACAACAGAAATCTGGTGAAATTTGCTGTTGACAGTTACGGTCGTCTGGATGCATTGATCAATAACGCTGTTGCCCCCGGTGATTTTCAGATGCTGGCCGATGAGTCGCTGGAAAGCTTTCAGCACGTGATGAATACCAACATCACCGGAACATACCTGGGTATGCGCTATGCGATTCAGCAGTTTCTGGTACAGGGTGCCAAGACGGGTGACAACTATTCCATTATCAATATCAGCTCCGGTGCGACTCGCGATACTGGTATGCGCATGGCACCCTACATTGCGTCTAAACTCGCGGTGGAAGGGCTGACGCAGGCCGCAGCGTTGGAGTATTCACGTCAGGGCATACGCATCAATACGTTGCTGTTTGGCATGTTTGAGACCGAGAAATCCAGGCAGATGTTCGATGCGATGCCGGCTATTGAGGAAAAAAGCGCCGCTAAGCATCACATCGGGCGCTTTGGTGACTGTGAGCATGATGCCGGAGAAGCGGCAGTCTATCTGATTTCGGATCGCAGCACTTTTGTCACGGGTGCTACGCTGCGCATTGATGGCGGTATGTGTCTATAGTCGATTTACCGAAGGGGCATCATCATGAGAACGATTTACGGGTTCGCACGGCCATGGGCTGTAATGCTTCTGGCCCTGCCCATGGTGGTGCAGGCGCAGGCGCGACGTATGGAAGGTCCCATAGAAACGGTCGCG
Source organism: Gammaproteobacteria bacterium (assembly GCA_030426355.1). GTDB lineage: Bacteria > Pseudomonadota > Gammaproteobacteria > Steroidobacterales. The sequence continues at coordinate 521,315 of JAUHYQ010000001.1, read as the reverse complement.
GTGCGCGACAATTTATCGATGCTGGTGATGGAGCCGGCGGGAAACGTGTTGGTGTCCGTCGGCGCAGATGGCGTGGCGCTCATTGACGATCAGTTTGCGCCGCAAACGACGCGCATAATTGACGCGGTTAAGGTGCTGAGCGATCAGCCGGTGCGTTATGTGTTCAATACCCATTGGCACGGCGATCACTCAGGCGGCAATGGCAACCTCGCAGATCGCGGTGCCGTAATTATTGCGCATGACAACGTGCGCAAGCGGCTTACAGAAGCACAGTTCCATCTTGCGATCAAAGCGCGTTCCGCACCGCGTTCGGCGGAGCATCTGCCGGTCATTACTTTTAATAACCGCATGACGTTTTATCTTAATGGTGATGTGATTGATGTTATACACGTGCCGCATGCCCACACGGACGGCGATGCGCTGTTTTACTTTCGCAATGCCGACGTGCTGCATACCGGAGATGCATTTATCAATCGCGGCTACCCGCTTATTGATGTTGCGAGCGGTGGCACAATCGCGGGGCAAATTACTGCGACTCAAGCGATGATTGATCTGGCAGGCCCCGACACCATTGTCGTATCCGGCCACGGGCCGCTAGCAGACAGGCAGCGATTAATCGCCATGCGGGACATGCTGATTACTGCCCGTGCTGAAGTGCGCAAACTGATTGATCGGGGCAAGACGCTGGCAGAGATCATAAATGCTGCCCCGCTGCAGAACCTTGATTCGGAGTGGGGCATTGGTTTCGTAAAGGCGCCGATGTTTATAACCATCATTTACCAAAGTGAAACCGGCGACTGGGAGACGCCTGAAGCGATGCCTGATGAGACGCCGCTCGCTGAATAAGGGCATCAGCTTTGCAGCAAGCTATTGTCCGGAGTTTAGCCCTCGGACTGCGGTTTGCTTGTCGTCGTTGTTCCTGATTCACCAGGGAAGTCTGCAAACAAGTCTGCCGTTATCTGGCGCATCAGTTGAGCAGGGTTTGCTGGTGCCGCGGTCATTTCATTAACCGCAGTGCCTTCCCATACAACGGCCTTGGTGGACAGGCGTATCAAAGATACCTTGATTTCGGTGACGTAAACGTCGTCGCCCTTGGAGCCGCCGATCGGAATGCTAAGGCCGCCGCCGATACCGACATTGCCGCCCCGGGAGCCGCCGCCGATGCCAATGGACATCCCGGAGCTTTTTGGTGCCTTCGGCCGCAAGCCACGTCGAACTGCTACTTCCGCGACGAGGTCAGCGCTTTCATCGCTAACGGGCGTAAATCCCAGCCCTGCGAGTTCGTCGCTAACATCTTGTGCATAGGTCAGGTACTCAAGGCTTTCAGCGTTTTCTCCGGCGGCTGCACGCACGATGACAGGCTCTGCGGCAATAGGTGCGCCCAGATGAAACCGGGTAACTTCCGTGCGGGGTTGCGAAGTGGCGCATGCGGCAAGCACCAACAGGCTGCCAAGCACACCAATGCGCGTGATTGTATTCGAGATCGCTAAAGTTCTGTTCATGACTGTCTCCGGCGGTGTATCAGTGAACGCGGATAATCGTAACAGCTAATCTTAACCTGCCTGCTTAGGCAGATTGCTAGAGGGCGGTTTCGACGGCCTTTCGGTGGCGCAGCAGGCCTGCGAGGTTGCTTAAGAAAAACATCACTTCCATTGCAATCGCAACGGGTGTCCAGACGATAATATTGTGCGTGGCCCATAATACTTCCGTTGTCATCATGGTGTAGCGCACTGTTTTTTCCGACCGTTGAAAGCTCCCCACTGTGCCAACCAGCGTTGCCGCCAGTGCCAGCAAGCTGACAGGCGACTGATAGGTCAGTGCAAAGCCGCCCAGCGCTATAGCCAGAAAAAGATACATCAGGCGGTGGTCAGTCGTGAAGGATGACACCAGCAGTCGTGTTGCTGTGGCGAGCACCAGAAAACAGGCCTCATAGGCATCCAGAAACCAGAAATGGGCGGCGGCAAACAAGGCTGCCAGAAACCACCCACGCAGGATGTGCTCGCGTCGTCGGAACTGAAATGCGGTCATACCCGTGATCAGCGAGGCTGCAGCGAACAATTGGGAAAGCAGAAAGGGCGACATCGCAGCATTTTGCATCAATTTGTAACGATTTAGCTATCGGGAAATCTTTTGCTTCCATCGGATCGAATACCCTTTACACACAAGAGATCGGTGGCTATCAGAGACTTGATCATGGAGAAGAGTGATGCGAATCCCTTATTTGGGCCTGAAACGAACCGCACCGGCATTGATCGCGATGGGCTTGCTGGCGGGAGAAAGTGCTATGAGTTATGAACAACCCGATTACACAGTGCTTTTTAGCGATGGTGATGTGGAGTACCGGCAATATGAACCCTATCTCGTTGCCGAGACGGCCATTCAGGGTATGGACAACTATCGCGATGCCGGGGCGGAAGGCTTCAAAAGGCTCTTTGCCTACATCAGCGGCGCGAACCGCAGTCAGCAGAAGATTTCCATGACGGTACCGGTTGCAGCCGCGGAGATTTCGTCGATGTCGAACAGTGAAAAAATTTCGATGACGGTGCCGGTGCAGCAGTCTCAGTCAGCGCTGGGTTGGACGATGTCTTTTACGCTTCCCAGCGCTTATGACCTCAACACTGCGCCGTTGCCCGTGGATGAGAGGGTCTACATTCGGGCAGTGCCGGGTCGGCTGATGGCCGTGCAGAGTTTTGCAAGTCGCTGGACAGAGCAGAGTTTTTCCCGTCAGGAAGGCAAACTGAGAGCTCACCTTCAGGCGGCCGACGTTCTCCCGACGGGCAAAATGGAACGTGCGGTTTACAACGCTCCGTTCAGCCTGCCGTTCACGCGGCGCAATGAAGTGATGGTTTCGGTCAGCGGCTTGCCTGCCTATGCGCAGGCCATAGCCGGGCCTGCGCTCGCGGCTCAGTAATGAAGACAAGGCAATGAATGCAAAGCGAGTTGTCGTTGCCGATCGAATGCAGACTGGCTATGAGTACTTGCGTACGGAGCCGGCAGGCAGAAATTTTCACGCTGAATTCAAGCCCGACCTTAGTCCTGCGAAGCTCCTTGAGCTGGGAATATTCGGCGGCAAGTACATGACCGATTGCCGTGCCGAATTTCCTGACAGTTGGTTCAGGAAGGCTCGCTTGAGTCCAGCTGGCAATGGCCATGATCCTCAGCTGAATTTCTTCGGGGTCAACGCATCCAAGCCGCTTTCATATTGGCGCAAAAAGGGCTGGATATATTGGGAGGATCCACGTGGCTGGTTTCAATGGTATTGCCGCTACTACTCGGGACGTCGCTGCCCGGACGATGATCGTCAGATACAACGGTGGAAAAATATGCGCCGGCACATCGCGCAACTAAGAAAAAATTGCGAATGCGGCGATCTGGACTGCCGGCCCCGGCAGCGTCAGGCCTTGCTTCATTGGGCTTATGATTCGCGTGCCATCTGATGTTATCCCGGCCGTAAGCCGGGTATGTAACAGTGCGTAACACCGCAGCCACGCGGTGATTTTTAGAGGCATAATGCGGCACGAATAAAGCTATTGCGGAGGCGATATGGACAGGGATACAGCGGTTCGTATGGCGCAGCAGGCCATCCGGGGGAAAAACAAGCGCCTTGTTGATGCCGTACTAAAACTAAAGGCTGAGCGTGAGAGTAACTCTGGTTCGGCCAGATCATTACATGAATTGCCGCTAATCGCGGTGACGGTTGCCACCGGTTGGGAGTGCTATGCGGTCGTTGACGAATTGCTCAAAACCGGCAAGTACCGCGTAAAAGCGCTCTACCGTACTCCTGGAACACATGCGGCTGCCAAGCTGGAGCGACTGTTTGAAAAAATGGATGCCGAGCAGCCCGGTTTGCTCACGCTGCACTCCGGCGTTGATATGTATTCGGCCGAGCAGCTCACGGCAGCGTTTAAGGATTGTGACGGCGTGGTCTTATACATGACTGCAAACAGCGCTAAGGCCGGTAAGATTACCAACCACGGCAACGATCCAGTCAATGGACGCATTGCTTTCATGAATCAGGTTAGCGCGTCGATTGAGGCGCTGCGTGCAAATCCCAGCGTTAAACATGTCATCACGCTGGTTTTTCCTACTGATAAGGTGACCGGGATAGCGGATACGGCGGCACAGATCCCGTGGTGGATCGATCAGCGTCTGCGGACGTCTAACTTTTTACGTGCTCAGGGCATCAACGTTACATGTATCCATCGCCCCGCCTATTACTACGGCATGCATCGTGTTGATTATTCCAACCAGCTTGATCAGCGGGGCAGCACGTCAATGTCGAATAACGTGATCAAGGAAAATTGTGTGCCGGGCATCAACGAACCTGATTTCCTGGTGAATTGGGTGGACGTGCGCGATGTCGGTAAGTGGTGTGGCACGGTATTCGAGTATCCGGAAGTGTTTAGCAACGTGGATTTCTCTATTGCCTCAGCTGCCATGACCGGTGCCGAAGCGGTTGCGATCTGTGAGCGCACCAACAAGCACGGTACAAAGTTCAAGTACAAACAGTTTCCCCAGTGGGTCATGAAGATGATTACGCTGTTTACAGAAGAAGTTGTGTATCCGTTGCGCTATTCACAGTGGTACAACGCGGCGGGAAATGGATATGACTTCGCATCCAACGACGATCTGGCCGATCTGGACCGCATACACCCACGTTGGACGTTTGAGAAGAAGCTCGAGGACTGGGGCATTACCGAAATCAAGCCCGGGAAGAAGTGAAGCTGACCGGCAGTTTGCGCGCGCGTGTGGCTAACGGCTATGGGCTTTTTTCCGGTGTCAGGGAAAGCCTTCCTGATTCCCGCACCCGGATCGGGGGCATGAACGTTCCCACGTCCAGTTTGGTTTCGACTTCGTAGGGGATGTCGTCGGCGGATTCGTTGATCAGGTCATTAAATAGTCGCAGCCCTTCCAGCAGGCTGGCTGATGCTGTCAGCGTGAAGGTTCCTTCGCTGTAGCCCTCGATTACGGGCAGGTCTTTGCCGGCACCGGTAACCAGTTTTCGACCGGCGAGGTTAACCGTATAGGAAACCCCGCGCAGTTTGAGAGGTGCCGCACCCGTATTTACAACGCGCAATCCAATCTCGAAACTGGGTAACGCGCTGTTGCCAAATACAGGCCTGAAGGAGCTGATTGTAACCGTGGGTTGCTCAAAATCAGGTCGCAGCACGCTGCAGCCGGGCAGGACAATGGCGAGGCAGCAGGCAACCAGGATGCCCGTTCTTACGGTGTTCATGCGGCGTGCTCCGGTGATTCCAACCCGTGTTTATAGGGTACCCGGGCACTATGCGCCAGCACTTTCTTGTGGTGACCGCTTGATGCCAGAGTGGTCACGCAAGTCAATCGGTCTTGGACGATTCTGGCGCTGCGATATGCTGGAAAGCAGGTGCGGTAACCTTGACGTCGCCGCGGGCAAAACCGGTTCTATAAGAACAGTTCTAAAGGTGTACTTATGTTTTCTGTGGGTTATCTCATCATTGCAGTCATAGATTTCGGTGTGTTGCTGTGGGCATGGCGGCTTTACAAGCAGTATCCAAGCACTGCCCTGTGGCTTGCAACGGTGCCACTTTATCTGCTGTGGTTTGACAACGTGACTATAGGTATCGGCAGCACTCTGGGCGAAGGTGCTGTGCTGAAGGGGCTCAATACCGTGCGCTTCCTAGGGCATTACATTTTACTGCCCTTCACATTCATAGCAATTGGCTCTATGGCCAGGCAGGCAGGTTTTGCGTGGGCGCAGCCGAAAGTGGTGATGGGTGCATTTTGCGTGCTTGCGATCTACTTTATGGGGCACGATTTGTGGCTGTTTTATAACGCCACGTTCTACCCCTCCTGCTTTGCCGACACCTTGCGCTACACAACCCATATCTCAGAGTTCACTGCCTGCGGGCCGGATGCGCAGGTGGGTATTGGCACCAAAATTCCGCCTATACCGGCGATTACCCTAAGCAACATGACGATTCTGTTTGGCGCCTACCTGTGGTGGAAAATCGGCTACAAATGGCTTTTTCTGGGAGCGGTAGCAGCGTTGGGGTTTTTTGCTGTGCCCTTCGGCCCAACCGGCGGCATAGTCGGCAACGTGGGCGAGCCCGTTATTACGGCTGTGATATTGCTGGCCTGTGTGCACATTACTAAAACATACGGCTCAAACAATCAGGCGACAACAGCCTAGGGCCGCATTCCCTCGCAGCCGCGCAGACCGGCATTTTCACCGGGCGACTTGATGAAATCGAATCGTCTGTTTACCAGGCGTCGATGTGCAACACATTGTCGAGCGGTTTGCGCAATGCTGGTTTGAAGTCTGTTCCCAGCGTATAGGCCGTCGGGATCAGTGCGCATTGGGTAATCTCGGCGTAGGGAATCCCGAGTATTTCTGCGACCGCTTCTTCGTGCATCAGGTGCACGGTTGTCCAGCATGTGCCCAGGCCGCGATTGCGCGCTGCGAGCATGTAGCTCCACGTGGCCGGCAGAATTGAGCCGTAAACGCTTGCAATGCTGACACTGGCAGCGGGGCCGGTCATCTTCTCTACCCTGCCGGGAATGCATGGAATTACGAGTACCGGCACCTTCTCAAGATTCTCGGCCAGATAATCGGCCGAGCGCGCCACGCGCACCATCTGATTGCGGCGGGTTCCCGCACCGGTTTTTCTGGCCAGGTCAAATACGGAACCGTTGGCTTCTTTGTATATCGCCCAGCCTTTGCGGTAAAGCTCGGCAATGGCCGAGCGCCTTTCCGGATCAAAGACAGCGACAAAATGCCAGCCTTGCGTGTTACCGCCTGTGGGCGCTTGCAATGCAATTTCAATGCACTGCCTTATCAACTCTTCACTGACGTGCCTGCCAAAGTCCAGCCGTTGACGAACGGCGCGGGTGGTCGAGAGCAGTTCTTCTGCAGATAGGTTCAGTGTTTTCATCCGCCAAGTATAGCCTCAGCCGATGAATCCCGGGCCTACGCAGAGCTGTTTAGTTATCTCTTGGTCGGTGAAACTTGCTGCGTGTGCGGCCGCCTTTGGAGGCCTTGTCCTCCCTCAATTCGCGCGGCGGATGGTAAAGCTTCTCAAAGCGATCTACATCGTCCTGATCATCCAAAGAGCCCAGCATGTCCCAGTTACGTTTATGCAGGGGGAGTGGTTTGTGCTTGCTCATCTCAACGAACCCTCGTCCCAATCAGACATATCGTCGAGCTGTTCTTTAAGCCACATGTCTTCTTTCATCATTTCGATGCGACGCCAGCTAATCGGCCGATTACTGGTCGCCGAAATTTCGTATTCATGCTCGTCTATGGGGCCGTCATCGAATTTGCCTTCGAGATCATCATCCAAATAGTCATCTTCGTCGTTCATGTCGAGTTCTCCAGATACTCGTGTTAACAATTTAACAGGGGGGTTTAGTTTTGAATGACCCATTCGGACCACAGCCGGCGAGCCTGCTTGCGCGGGGTGCCGGTAACGTTCCAATAGGCATGTAACAAAATTCGCCAGGTCACTTCCAGTTGGCGTTCGCTGGTGACTGGCCAGGTCAGCAGGTTTTTTCCGGCCTTTAGGCACAGCCCATTGCGCACCAGATCATCGGCGACATCGTTGGGTAAGCGCAGACAAACAGAACCGTCGCTGCATATAACCGCAAAAGCCCGACCCCGGATAAAGGTGTCGCTCTGATTCCGGCACTGTGAGGGCTCTATATACAAGGGTATGCCGCTGATACCGGGTATGCCGCGCCCACCGAGGCGGACGCCGTCGAGGGAACTTGCCCGCTCAAGCAGCATCAGGCCGCGCAGGCCCAGGCGAGCGGAGGCATTATCGGCGTGCAGGTGGGCATCACCGAGAGTGGGGTCGACGTGACCAACCCGGGGGGCGGGCAGTTCTGAAAAGCGGGCAACCATGTATAAGGGCTCCGGAAGTACTTCGATATCAAAATAGTTAATTTACGATATATACGGATATTATTTCGATGTCAAGCAATTTGATATAAAAGTAATAAACGGTTATCATTCGGCGATGATTGACCGTATAGACAGGCTTCTGGAGCAGTGGTCTCAGCAGCGTCCAGAGCTCGATTGCTCTGGGCTCGACGTGGTAGCGAGGGTGCAGGACGTGGCCAAAATGCTGCGTCGCACCGAAGATGAGGCGCTGGACTCGCTGGACCTGAGAATGTGGGAGTATGACGTGCTGTCGGCGCTGCGCAGACAGGGCGCGCCTTATCAGCTGCCCGCAACCATGCTTGCCAAAGAGTCGCTGTTGAGTAGCGGTGCCATGACCAACCGGATAGACAGGCTGGAAGAGCGTGGATTGGTCGAACGGGATCCCGATCCGGAAGATCGGCGCGGCGTACTGGTCAGGCTCACGGATCAGGGCCGGAGTCTGGTCGATAAGGCCATCGAAGCTCGGCTGGGGGTCGCGAACCGACAATTGGCCTCGCTGTCGGCCCAGGAGCGACAGGCTATCTCCCTTGGGCTGCGCAAAATCCGCTTGCTTACTGGCTAGTCACTTTGACCGGAAGGCCGGCTGTCGGGGCCGGCAAAAAAATCCAAAAAAAGCAAAAAAAATAGTAGCGCAAAGTCTATTTCGTCTATATATTCGCGTCCTCTCGGTAGAACGCGCCCACCAGGGTGCGGCGTCGCCGTCCTTAAACGCCGCAACGTAAAATAGCGGCAACTCAGGAGGTTCCATGCGTGGAAAGCTTCGAGTCGGTCTGCGACTATCTCAAAGCAGCACAACCCGTTAATCCAGTTCTCTGTCACCGGCCTCATACGGCCGCGCGGAGTGCTCGCTGGTTTTTGCAAAATTTCCCTGGCGACGTGCTATACGCCGTCAAGGCAAACCCTGCCCCACTGATTCTGGATACGCTCTATGAAGCGGGTATTCGGCATTTCGATGTCGCGTCCCTGTTCGAGCTGGAGTTAGTGAAAGGCTTTGCGGGTGCCCGGCACTACTGCATGAACCCGGTTAAACATCCCGATCATATCCGCCGTATGTATTTTGATTACGGCGTGCGTGATTTTGCGCTCGATTGCATGGATGAGCTGGAGAAAATTTTTGCAGCCTGTGGCTATGCCGACGATTTGTCGTTGCATGTGCGTATTACGGTTGATAACAGCACCAGTTGTGTCCCGCTGGACGCGAAATTCGGAGCCCATCCGGATGAGGCGGCCGAGCTGCTCGTTGCGGCGCGCACGCGCGCAGCAGCGCTGGGCGTTAGTTTCCATGTCGGGTCACAAGCCATGAACCCGATGGCTTATGCCAGTGCCATCAGTCGCGTGAACAGCCTGATTCGCGATACCGGCGTGATCATTGATTCGCTTGATGTCGGCGGAGGTTTTCCGGCCGCCTATCCTGGCATGCAGCCACGGCCGCTCGACGAATACTTCCACGTGATCAGCGAGGCCTTTAACAGCACCCTGACCAGTGAGACCTGCCGCTTGATGTGCGAACCCGGTCGGGCGCTGGTGGCCGAATCGGCTTCCATGCTGTTGAATGTCACTTTGCGCAAGCGTGAATGGTTGTACCTGAATGACGGCGCCTATGGCAGTCTGTTCGATGCCGCGCATCTTGATTTTCCGTATCCGGTGCGTGCCATTCGTGACGGGCAGGAGATTGCGGGGGACTACGATACCGAATTTGGTTTGTACGGCCCGACCTGCGACAGTATCGATGCGATCAAGCGACCGCTAAGTTTGCCTGCCGGAATGCGCGAGGGCGATTATCTGGAGATTGGCCAACTGGGCGCGTATGCGGATAGCATGAGGACAAACTTTAACGGGTTTGGTGAGCGCGACGAAATCGTAGTGATGGATGAGCCTATGCTGAGCTTGTTTAACCAGCCTCTGCAGACGGGACTGCGTCTGTCGGTATCAGCCGCGTATAGTGATGAGCAAACCAGGGATTAAGACCATGGCCGAACCCAAACTTCAATCCGACCCCAAAGCCGCATTGTTGGACAAGACGGTCGAGCACATCGATATCACACGTTTTGATGCCCGTCCGATTATCGATTCGATGGGGAAGATGTCGTTTACTTCGCGCGATCTGGCGCGTGCGACGGGCATCTTCAACGAGATGGTTGCGGATAAGGATTGCTCGGTAATCCTGACCATAGCTGGCAGCACTTCGGCCGGTGGTTGCATGCAGTTGTACGCGGATCTCATTAAATACAACATGGTGGATGCCGTTGTGGCAACGGGCGCCAGCATTGTTGATATGGATTTTTTCGAGGCGCTGGGTTTCAAACACTATCAGGCTGCCGGTGCAGTAGATGACAAGCAACTTCGCGACCTTTACATCGATCGCATTTACGACACATATATTGATGAGTCGGATTTGCAGGCTTGCGATCACGCGATCTGTGAAATCGCGAACTCGCTGGAGGCGCGTCCTTATTCATCCCGCGAGTTTATTCGCGAGATGGGTCGCTGGTTGACGACGCATGCGCAGAAGCCGGGCTCTCTGGTGCAGACGGCTTTCGAACACGACGTGCCGGTATTCTGCCCGGCGTTTACGGATTCCAGTGCCGGGTTCGGTTTGGTCCTTCACCAGCACAACAACCCCGATCGGTACATGACCCTGGATTCCATACGCGATTTTCGTGAACTGACCGACGTAAAAATAGCAGCAGGTCAGACCGGTTTGCTGATGATCGGCGGCGGTGTGCCGAAGAATTTTGCTCAGGATACGGTCGTCTGCGCTGAAATTCTCGGCAAAGAAGTGGACATGCACAAGTATGCGATCCAGATAACAGTGGCGGATGTGCGCGATGGCGCGTGCTCAAGTTCGACACTTAAAGAAGCCTGTTCATGGGGCAAAGTGGATACCGTAAAAGAACAAATGGTCTATGCCGAGGCGACCAGCGTGCTGCCGCTGCTGGCATCCGACGCCTACCATCGCGGTAACTGGCAGCATCGCGATCGGCGGCACTTCTCGCGGTTGTTTGCCTGAGCCAAACACGCGCTCCCGTGCTAGGCTAACCGCCTTTTGAAAGAACGGAAGCGCATGCCTATATGGACGTAGGAATTCTGCAGCCGCAGCGTCGTGCGGGTGCCTGTCTGCATATCACCTCATTGCCAGGCTATTACGGGATCGGGGAGCTTGGCGACAACGCGAAACGGTTCGTGTTAGCCCTCGAATCAATGGGTTTGACGGTTTGGCAGATTCTGCCGATCGGCCCCACCGGGTTCGGGGACTCGCCTTATCAATTGCAATCAACGTTCGCGGGCAATGAACTGTTGATTGATATCGAAGAGTTACTGCGAGCCGGCTGGCTAAAGGACAAGGAAGTTAAAGCGCTGCGCAAGCTGCCGGCTGATACGGTGGATTTCGGTCAGCTGATCCCGCTTAAGCAGGACGTGCTGCAGCTGGCGGCAGAGCGCTTTGTTCGCTCGGCCGATGCCGGGCAGCAGTTGGCATACCGGAATTTTGTGCAGCAGCACGACGATTCATGGTTGCATGACTACGCTTTGTATCGCGTACTTAAAAGACACCATGGCGAGCGGCCGTGGTACGAGTGGGCGTCTGAGTACATGAAACGCGACCCGCACGCGCTGGCAACGCTCGAGTCAGAGCAATCAGTGGCGCTCGCTAACGTCAAGGTGTTGCAGTTTATTTTTTCTCAGCAATGGGTACAGCTGAGAACCTACGCGGGCAAACACGGGGTGAGTTTGCTGGGCGACATGCCGTTTTATATCGCGCTTGACAGTGCTGATGCGTGGGCGCATCCGGAATTACTCATGCTAAATGAGGAGAGTTGTCCGATTCAGGTTGCCGGTGTGCCGCCCGACTATTTCAGTGCAGACGGCCAGCTGTGGGGTAATCCGGTGTATGACTGGGATTATCACGCCCACCAAAATTATGCGTGGTGGATAGCGCGTCTCAGGCATGCGCTCAGCATGACAGATCAATTGCGTATCGATCATTTCCGCGGCTTCGAGGCTTACTGGGCAGTTTCGGCCGATGCTCCCACGGCGCGAGAGGGGCATTGGTTGCCGGGGCCCCGCGAGGCCCTGTTCGATGCGGCACAGGCGGCATTGGGCAAGTTGCCGCTTGTGGCCGAGGATCTGGGCGTTATCACGCCCGCAGTGGACGCATTGCGCATGAAGTACGGTTTCCCCGGCATGAAAGTGCTGCAGTTTGAGCTGGCTGATCCAGAGTTCGACATTGACTCAATCGACCGCTGTAATATTTGCTACACGGGCACGCACGATAATGACACGGTTATCGGCTGGCTCACCGGCAGCCCCGAAGATTTGCGGCCGCTCGATGAGATTGAGCAAACCCGCGCAGCGGTGCTGGGCCGGGTCGGCGGCGGGGTGGAGAGCGCGCATGTTAAGCTGCTGGAACTCGCCCTGGGCAGCGCCGTGCAGACAGTTATCGCGCCGGTTCAGGATTTGCTCGGCCTGGATTCCGCCGCGCGCCTCAACACCCCGGGCACCGCCGGGGGTAACTGGCGCTGGCGTTTGCAGCCAGAAATGCTGACATCGCAACTCTGCGAGAGAATACGCGATATGGTGAGGGAGACGCGTCGGGTAAGTGTATCGAGCAGGGGTAATGACAACCGATCAAAAAAATGAAGCCGAGAACCTGTCGGCAAAAGAAGATCAGCGTTTTGTCAGCCGGCTGACGCGGCGAACGCTCGGGCTGGTGCTGGCCGGCGGTCAGGGTTCGCGACTTTATGAGCTCACCAAGTGGCGAGCCAAGCCCTCGCTGTATTTTGGCGGCAAACTGCGCATTATCGATTTCGCGCTGTCTAATTGTATTAACTCCGGCATTCGGCGCATCGGCGTATTGACGCAGTACAAAGCGCATTCGCTGATCAGGCATGTGGTGCGCGGCTGGTCGTTCTCGCAATCTGACTACAACGAGTTTGTAGAGATTTTGCCTGCGTCACAGCGTATCGGTGGTGAGTGGTATCGCGGCACGGCCGATGCCGTATATCAGAATCTCGATATTATTCGTACTCATGAACCGGAATTGGTGCTGATTCTTGCCGGCGATCACGTTTACAAAATGGACTACGGTCCCCTGCTTGCGGCGCATGCTGAACAGAAAGCGGACATGACCGTGTGTTGCATTGAAGTGCCGGTAGCTGAGGCGGCCGGTGCCCTCGGGGTTATGTCGGTGGATGAAAACGGCCGCGTCATCGGCTTCGAGGAGAAACCGGATAACCCGACCCCGATTCCCGGGCAAACCGAAATGTGTCTGGCGTCAATGGGCAACTACGTATTCAACACCAGCTTTCTCTTTGAGCAGGTAATCAAGGACGCGGATACGCCCGGTTCGCAGCACGATTTTGGCCGCAATATTATTCCGTCCATTGTCGATCAGTATCGCGTCTATGCTTATCCGTTTCGTGATATGCGCACGGGTGGCACGGCCTACTGGCGCGATGTGGGGACGCTTGACGCATACTGGCAGGCCAACATGGAGCTGATCAGTGTTACCCCGCAGTTGGATTTGTATGACAAGACATGGCCCATTATGACGCGACAGACACAGGCGCCGCCGGCAAAGTTTGTGTTTGATGATCCGGATCGTCGCGGTGAGGCGATCAATTCCATGGTCTCGGCCGGTTGTGTGATCTCGGGTGCAAGGGTGCAGCGTTCCGTAATCTTCAACAACTGCTTCATCAATTCGCGCAGTCTGGTCGAGGATTCGGTGATATTGCCGGAAGTGGATATTGGCGAGAACTGTCACATCAGGCGTGCCATAGTTGATCGCGGTGCCCGCATCCCCAATGGCACGCAAATAGGTATCAATGCCGACAATGACCGGGCGCGAGGTTTTCGCGTCACGGATTCAGGGCTCACACTGGTCACCCCGGATATGCTCGGCCAGCGACTGCACTTTACGCGCTGAGCCGGGTTGCGAAGCAGTTGATGAAGCACGTGTTGTTCGTTGCCGCGGAAAATGCGGCTCTTCCGGGTGGCAAAGTCGGCGGCATCGGTGATGTCGTCCGTGACCTGCCGGTCGCGCTGGCTGAAGCCGGCTGGTCGACCACTGTGCTGACGCCGGCCTATGGTTTTCTGCACAAATTGCCCCGTGCGCAGAAGTTGCAGACTGTTGCCGTGAGCTTTGCTGGCAGCATCGAGCAGGTGCAGCTTTATTCTGTGCCAGGCGACAATCCGCACATTCGTCACACGGTGGCGGAGCATCCGTTGATGTCGCCGCAGGGCCCCGGAAAAATTTACTGCGACGACGGGCCGCACCGGCCGTTCGCATCCGATGCGCACAAATTCGCCTTTTTTTGCGCAACCGTGGCCGCTTACCTGACACAGCCGACCACCCGCGCGCCGGACGTCGTGCATTTGCATGACTGGCATGCCGCATTGCTATTGCTGTTGCGTCAAAGTGCGCCGGAGTATCGGTTGCTGAGCAAACTGCGTTGCGTCTATACCATCCATAACCTGGCATTGCAGGGCATTCGCCCATTGCGTGACGACCCGTCATCGCTGGAAAGCTGGTATCCGGATTTGGCATACGACAGCGCGTTGGTCGAAGATCCGCGCTACCGCAATTGCATTAACCCGATGGCATTGGGCATACGGCTTGCTGATGGCGTGAATACGGTATCGCCCACATACGCGCGGGAAATACGCTTGCCCGACAACCCGGCCACGGGCTTTTTTGGGGGCGAAGGATTAGAGCGTGATACTCAGGCGGCGGCAGAGGCAGGCAAGCTGGTCGGTATCCTGAACGGCTGCATGTATCCCGGCGGAAAGCATATTCGTGGCTGGCAGCCGCTGGTGCGCGTTTTGCAAAGCTTGCCCGGCGCTTTGTCCGTGGAACCGCTTGTCGACATCGTGCTGCGGCGCTTTGGTCGCCGTCGGCCGCGAACGATTGTGACCAGCGTCGGGCGCATAACGGCGCAAAAAGTAAGCCTGTTTCTGGAGCGGGTCGCTGATGACCGCGTTGCTTGCCACACTGATTTTACGGCGCTTGACGCCATCCTTGAACGTCTGGGCGACGATTCGTTGTTTGTATTGCTGGGCAGTGGCGACCCGCAACTGGAACAACAATTGGCCACGGTGCTGGCACGGCACAGCAACGCGCTGTTTATCAACGGCTATCACGAGGCATTGGCGGACTGTTTGTATGCCTGCGGCGATTTGTTTTTAATGCCCAGCAGTTTTGAGCCTTGCGGTATCAGTCAACTGCTGGCCATGCGCGCCGGGCAGCCGTGCGTTGTGCACGGTGTTGGAGGTTTGCGCGATACCGTTGAAAACGGCGTTACCGGTTTTGTGTTTGCCGGCGCGACACCGCAAGTGCAGGCATGCGAGTTCGTGCAAGCGTTCAATGCTGCGCTGACGATGCGCGAGACGCAGCCGCAACGGTGGCGTTCGATCGGGCAGGCTGCTGCCGCAGCCCGTTTTTCCTGGGGCGCAGCAGCGCAAGCCTATATTCGCGATATGTATACCGATGGCAAAGAAGCTGACTATGCTGCCCATGACTGACCCGGCTGAGTTGGCTGCCCTTGTCAGCGGCGAACACGCGAATCCTTTCGCCGTGCTGGGTCCGCACAGGGTCGGCAATACCCGAATGGTGCGCAGCTTTCAGCCGCAGGCGCGCAGCGTTGAGCTGATCGATGCAAGCGGCAAGCTGGTCGCTTCGATGTCCAGAGTGCATCCCGAAGGGGTCTTTGCCGCCGAGTTGCCACCTCGTCTGCGCCGCTATCGACTACGAATTACGCCGCAGCAGGGGGAGGTATACGAGGTTGATGATCCGTATCGCTTCGGCAGCACCATGGGCGAGCTGGATTTGCACCTGTTGCGCGAGGGCTCGGACGAACTGATCTACAACAAGCTGGGCGCGCAATGCCTGCGCATCAAGGGAGTTGCAGGCACGCGTTTCACCGTTTGGGCACCGAATGCGAAGCGCGTCAGCGTTATCGGAGCGTTTAATGACTGGGATGGACGCCGCCATGTCATGCGGCTGCATCCGGGTAACGGTATCTGGGAAATATTTATCCCCGGCATTGGCCACGGCGAACGCTACAAGTTTGAATTGCTCGACGGGCGAGGGCATAAGCTGCCCCTTAAGTCCGATCCTTATGCGCATTATTTTGAGCCGCCGCCAGGCAATGCATCGGTGGTTTATAAAAGTCGCTATCGCTGGCGCGACCGTGCATGGGCGACGCAGCGGACACAGCAGCCGCGCCTCGATCAGCCGATGGCTATCTACGAGGTGCACCTGAGTTCATGGCGCCGGATGCCGGAGGACAACAACCGACGCCTGAGTTATCGCGAGCTGGCGACGCAACTGGTCGAGTACGTCGTGAGCATGGGGTACACGCACATTGAATTATTGCCGGTCACGGAGCACCCGTTCGACGGCTCATGGGGGTATCAGCCAATCGGGCTCTATGCCCCCACGCATCGCTTTGGCGAGCCTGACGATTTTCGCTATTTTGTCGATCAATGCCATCGGGCCGGTATCGGTGTCATCCTGGACTGGGTGCCGGCACATTTTCCCCGCGATGAGCACGGGCTGCGCCGCTTCGACGGAACCGCGCTGTATGAGCACGCGGACCCGCGCAAGGGTGAGCACGCTGATTGGGGCACGCTGATTTTTAATTATGGCCGGTCAGAAGTCGTCAACTACCTGATTGGCAGCGCGCTGTATTGGATTAATGAATTTCATATTGACGGATTGCGCGTGGATGCCGTGGCATCCATGCTGTATCTGGATTATTCGCGTAATGACGGCGAGTGGCTGCCGAACCGGCACGGCGGCAACGAAAATCTGGAGGCCGTTGAATTTCTGAAACGGCTTAATCAGGCCGTGCATCGTTACGAGGCCGTTTCCTTTGCCGAAGAATCGACTGCCTGGCCCGGCGTTTCCCGACCGGTGTACAACGGTGGCCTGGGTTTCACCTACAAGTGGAACATGGGTTGGATGAACGACACTTTGTCCTATATGCGCGAGGAGCCCGTGCATCGCAAGCATCATCACGACAAGATGACTTTTGGTCTGGTATACGCCTTTAACGAAAACTTTGTCCTGCCGTTGTCACACGACGAAGTGGTGCACGGCAAAGGGTCGTTACTGGGCCGCATGCCGGGCGATGAGTGGCAGCGATTCGCTAATCTGCGTGCATATTACGGCGCCATGTATTGTCACCCCGGCAAAAAGTTGTTGTTTATGGGTGGCGAGTTTGCGCAGTCGGCGGAATGGGATCACGATCGTTCGCTCGACTGGCATTTGTTGCAGTATCCCTTGCACGCTGGTGTGCAGAGGTTGCTGCACGACCTGAACAAGCTGTACCAGGATTGTCCGGCGCTTTATCAGCAGGATTTTTCGCCGGAGGGCTTTGATTGGCTGGACTGGAATGACCGTGAAAACAGCGTACTGTCGTGGTTGCGCAGGGGTCATGACGATCAGGTTGTGGTATGTGTGGTAAACCTGACCCCCGTGCCGCGGCACGACTACCGTATCGGCGTTCCGCGAGCCGGCCGCTGGCGTGTTTTGCTGAATACCAACGCCAGTGAATACGGTGGAACTGACACAGATTTCATACCGTTGCTGGAGACCGAGCCGACGCCATGGCACAACCAGCAAAGTTCGCTGTGGATCACGCTACCGCCGCTGGCGACCCTTATAATCGAGCCTGAATAGTTCGGTAAAACGCTTTGCAAAGTGAGTAATTAATGGAAGTACAGCCCGACGCGGCTCATGGAAGTAACGGATCTGGAAGCAACGGATCTGGCGGCAAGGGCGGCTCACCCGGCATTGAGCTGCTGGAAACGCCCCCGCTGGAAATGACCACCGATGCACTGTTGCGTGATGTCATGCACTATTTTGGCCACAGTTTTGGTCAGCGGGTGATCAATACCGGTGAGCCCTTTATTTATCAGTCGCTGGCACTTGCTGTGCGTGATCGTTTGTCGGAGCGCTGGACTCGTACCAGCGCGGCAGTCGAGCGCGATGACCGGCGTCAGGTGGCTTACCTGTCGCTTGAGTTCCTGCTCGGTCGTTTGCTGCGTAATGCACTACTGAATCTGGATTTGCAGGGTGCGGTGAACGATGCCATGGAACGTCTGGGGCTCAACCTGGAAGACGTTTACGACCGCGAACACGATGCCGGTCTCGGCAACGGCGGCCTTGGCCGGCTGGCGGCATGTTTTCTGGACAGCTGCGCAACGCTGCGTCTGCCGGTTATCAGCTACGGCATTCGCTATCAGTACGGCATGTTCCGGCAACGGCTTGAGAACGGCCAGCAGGTGGAAGCCCCCGACTCCTGGCTGCTCGACGGCTTCCCATGGGAAATCAAGCGGCTGCAGCTGGCACAGACCATTCGCTTCGGCGGCCACAGTGAGGCCTATACGGACGGCGCGGGTCATGCCCGTTATCGCTGGGTCAATACGCACGATGTGCTGGCGGTGCCTTTCGATGTGCCAGTCCCCGGCTATCGGAACGACATTGTTAACACCTTGCGCCTTTGGTCGGCCGTCGCCACCGACGAGTTTGATCTGGAAGAGTTCAATGCAGGGAGCTATGCCGATGCAGTCGCTGCCAAGAATGCGGCAGAAAATATAACCATGGTGTTGTACCCGAATGCAGAAACGGAAAACGGTCAGGAGTTGCGCCTGCGCCAGCAGTATTTCCTGGCATCCGCCAGCCTGCAGGACATGTTGCGCGAGTGGGTAGAGCGCCATGGCGACGATTTCAGCGAATTCGCCGACAAACGTTGTGTGCAGCTTAACGATACCCATCCTGCTGTTGCGGTGCCCGAGCTGATGCGGTTATTGCTGGATCATTACGGGCTCACGTGGTCTGAAGCATGGACCGTGACCAGTCGAACCATGGCCTACACCAACCACACACTGCTGCCGGAGGCCCTCGAAGCATGGTCGGTCGATATGTTCCGCAACCTGCTGCCGCGGTTGCTGGATATCATTCTTGAAATCAACGCCCACTTTATTAAGACGGTGGGTGACCGCTGGCCCGGTGATTCCGAACGGGTCGCGCGCATGTCGATTATCGAGGAAGGGCCAACGCAAATGGTGCGCATGGCCTACCTGGCGATCGTCGGCAGTTTTTCGGTGAACGGCGTGGCTGAGCTGCACTCGCGCCTGTTGCGCGAAGGCTTGTTCCGGGATTTCGCGGAGTTATGGCCGCATAAATTCAATAACAAGACCAACGGGGTAACCCAGCGTCGCTGGCTGGCCGCGTGTAATCCCGGGCTCGCAACCCTCGTCACCGAGAAGATCGGTGACGGCTGGACTACCGATCTGGAGCAATTGGCAGCACTTGCGCCTTACGCCGGTGACACCGAATTTCAGAAACGCTGGCGGCATGTAAAGTACACCAACAAGAAAAGGTTGGCTCGCCAGATTGCACGCTGCACTGGCATCAGTCTGGATTGTGGCATGTTGTTTGATGTGCAGGTGAAACGTATTCACGAATACAAGAGGCAGCTGTTGAACGTCCTGCACGCGGTTCATTTATATGACCGCATCCGGCGTGGCGACGGCGATGAGTTGCCGCCGCGGGCAATTATTATCGGCGGCAAAGCTGCGCCCGGTTACGCCATGGCCAAGAGCATCATAAAGTTCATCAACAACGTGGCGGCAGTCATAAATACAGACCCCGCGATGCAGGGCCGCCTTGCGCTGGTGTTTTATCCGGATTACAACGTTTCCGCGATGGAGCTGATTTGTCCGGCCGCCGATTTGTCCGAGCAGATTTCGACGGCGGGCAAGGAGGCATCGGGTACCGGCAACATGAAATTCATGATGAACGGTGCGTTAACGATTGGCACCCTGGACGGCGCCAACGTTGAAATTCGCGAAGCTGTCGGCGCGGATAATTTTTTCCTGTTCGGTCTCACTGTTGAAGAAATTGAAGCGGCACGAGACGGCTATGATCCCACCGCCATCATTGCACATGACAGTGATTTTTCCCGTGTTATGAAGTTGCTTGAGTGTGGCCATTTCAACCGTTTCGAGCCGGGCATTCTCGACCCGGTGATCGCCTCGGTGCGCTCGCCGCATGACGTATGGATGACCGCTGCCGATTTTCGCGGTTTTGTCGACGCGCAAAATCGGGTCGCCGAAGCCTATATGGATAGTGCGAACTGGACGCGCATGAGTATCCTGAATACCGCATCAGCAGGCCGTTTTTCGACCGACCGGACCATGCGCGATTACAACAATGACATCTGGAAACTCGAACCCATTGAGCTTGGCGGGCGCTAAGCCGCCTATGATTTGATGATATTGCCGTCCAACGGACTGGGAGCACGCTGTGTAGATGACGGCGTTATTTTCAGCCTGTACTCTGCGGTGGCAGAAGCTGTAGAGCTTTGCCTTTACGCACCCGATGGGCGCGAGGTTGCGAGGCATACCCTCGAGCTGGTGGGTGACGGCATCTGGTCACGGCATGTGCCCGGCTGTTTGCCGGGTCAGCGCTACGGTTACCGTGTGCACGGCCCTTACCGTCCTGCGGAAGGTTTGCGGTGCAACGCGCACAAGTTATTGATCGATCCCTACGCCCGGCAACTGGACGGCGATCTGCAATGGCATGATGCGGTTTTGGGTTATGCCGCCGGCAATCCTTATGGGGCTGAGCCCTGCACACGGGATAGCGCACCCTGGGTGCCGAAAAGCGTGGTCACTGGTGATGTCTCCGGGCAACCGCTAGAGCGGCCCCGTATACCCTGGCGTGACACGGTGATCTGCGAAATCAACGTTCGGGGCTACACCATGCGTCACCCCGGGTTGAGTGCCGCAGAACGCGGTCGCTTCGCCGGGCTCAGCAACGGACAGATACTCGCGCATCTGCGCGCTCTGGGCATTACCAGTGTTGAACTCCTGCCGGTGCATGCGTTTATTGACGAGCGTTTTCTGCATGAGCGGGGTTTGCGCAACTATTGGGGATACAACACCGTTAATTTTTTTGCGCCCGCCGGACGTTATGCGGGCAACAACCCGGTGGCTGAATTTCGGGCAATGACCGACGCCATCCACGACGCGGGAATGGAGGTGCTGCTAGACGTGGTTTACAACCACACGGCAGAAACCGATGAGTTCGGTCCAACGCTGACGTTTCGCGGTATAGATAACCAGAGCTACTACCGTAGCAGTCCCGACGCGCCGCACGCATACGTTAACGACACGGGGTGCGGCAACACGCTTAATGCTGATCACCCGCAGGTACAGGCGCTGGTGCTCAGTAGCCTGGAATACTGGCACAAGGAGATGGGCGTCGACGGATTTCGCTTTGACCTTGCCACGGTGCTGGGTCGCAGCGCCACCGGCTTTAGCGCGGCACACCCGTTGCTAGACGCGATTGAAAGCAGTCCCGCGCTGTCCGATGCAAAGCTGATTGCCGAGCCCTGGGATATCGGTCCGGGGGGCTATCAGCTCGGTCGTTTCGGCGCCCGGTGGGGTGAATGGAATGATCGGTATCGCGACACTGTGCGGCGTTTTTGGCGGGGTGATGTCGGGGTCGTGGGCGAGTTCGCCAAATGTCTGCACGGTTCCGCGGAACTGTTCGAACACAAGGGGCGCGGGCCGGAAGCGGGCATTAATTTTGTTACCAGTCACGACGGATTTACGCTGACTGATGTGGTCAGTTATTCGCGGCGCCACAATGACGCGAATGGCGAGCATAACCGTGACGGTCATGCTCACAACTACAGCAGCAATTACGGACACGAAGGCTTAAGCGATGATGGCGAGATCAACGCTCTGCGACGTCAGCAGCGCCTGAACATGCTGGCAACCCTGCTGATATCCGGCGGCACGCCGATGCTGCTTGGCGGTGATGACATCGGTCATTCCCAGCAAGGCAACAACAATGCCTATGCGCAGGACAACGAAATTGCCTGGCTGGACTGGTCAGGATTGCAGACAGACCCTGCGTTTGTGACGCAGTTGAGCGAATGGGCGGCGTTACGTCGCCGCGAGCCATTGTTGCGTCCGCGTGAATACCGACACGGGGCCGCTGCCGGCACCGAGGGGCTGCCCGATATTGAGTGGCTGCGGCCCGACGGGGCGGCCATGGCCGAAGCGGACTGGAACGCCGCCCAAGCCTTTGCGATGGTGCTAACTGCGGCGCAAGCGCCGGCTGGTCGCCTCGCCGTGCTGCTAAATGCCAGCGAAGCCGGGCAGGAATTTGTATTGGCGCCTGCTGCCGCGGAGGCTGCTGTGTGGCAATTGCGGCTGGCAACCGCGACTGTGACGGTCTCTGCAACCCGGGTTTGTCTTCCGGCGCGGTGTGTGGCTGTGGTCGGTTGCGGTTAGCGGTAACCTTCGGCCTGCAGGAAAAACAAGGTTGCATAGATGCCGTCGAGTTCGACCAATTCTTCGTGCGTACCACACTCGATGATGCGGCCGTCTTCAAGCACCGCGATCCGGTCTGCCTGACGCACCGTGGAAAACCGGTGGGAAATCAGCACGGCAATTTTACCGTCGGTGTGTTCGCGAAAATACTCAAACAACTCGGCTTCGGCAGCGGCATCCATGGCTGCGGTGGGTTCGTCCAGCACCAGTACGTCGGCCTTGCTGCGCATAAATGCGCGTGACAAAGCAATCTTTTGCCACTGACCGGTGGATAACTCCTTGCCGCCTTTGAACCACGACCCCAGTTGAGTTTCAAAGCCCCATCGCAGACGTTGAATAAAGGGCTTCGCCATCCCCTTGGTGGCAGCATCGTCCCAGCGGTCCTTATCGCGATAATCCGATACATCACCGACGCCGATGTTTTCGCCGACGGTAAACTGGTAGCGGTTGAAGTCTTGAAAAATAACACCGATACAGCGGTGCAGGGCAGACTGATCCCACTCACGAACGTCGCGACCGTGCAACATGACCCGCCCCGAGTCCGGCGTATAGAAGCCGCACAATAATTTGATCAGGGTGGATTTTCCGGCACCGTTTTCGCCTACCAGCGCGAGGCTTTCACCCGGTTTTATATGCAGGCTGATGTCTTTGAGTGTCGGTGTTGCAGATTCCGGATACTTGAACGTTACATGCTCAAACCGAATGCCGTCTTCGGGATGTGGGCCCGACACGGCATCGCCGCCCATGGTGACGGGTTCCTGCTCCAGATACTCATAGAGGTTAGTCAGGTACAAATTGTCTTCGTACATGCCGCCAATCGAACCGAGCCCGGCCGAGACCGCCCCTTGTCCCTGGCGGAACAACAGCAGGTACATGGTCATTTCACCAATGGTGATGGTGACGTTGATGGCCGCGATAACAATCCATGCGTAGGCCCCGTATAGGGCAACTGTGCCGATAAGAGACAGGGCCAGCCCCCAGCCCTCACGGCGCAGCGTCAGCGCACGATCTTCGCCATAAACCTTGTTGAATATGTCGCGGTATCGCTGCAGCAACATCGGGCCAAGCCCGAACAGCTTGACCTCCTGCACGTGGTCTTCGCGGGCCATTACAATTTCGAGATAGTTTTGCTCACGCGCTTCCGGCGCACGAAACCGAAACAGCCTGAAGGCATCGCCGGAGAACTTGGTTTCGGCGACGAAGGCGGGCAAGCCCGCCACAATCAGCAACACCATGGCCCACACAGAAAACTGCGCGATCAGAACGCCAAAGCTGACCAGCGCGATCAGCTGTTGCATCAGCGCGAAGCTGCGCATGACCAGGCTTAGGGGTCGGCTCGATGCCTCGCGGCGTGCGCGCAACAGCTTGTCGTAGAACTCGGCATCTTCGAATTGCGACAAGTCCAGCGTCAGCGCCTTCTCCAGAATCATCTCATTGACGCGGTAACCGAGTTGCGCACGCAACAAGCTCTGGCAGGCGTTGATGCCACGCTGCGCGACATTAAGCAGCGCAATAATGCAGCCTTCGAGAAATACCAGCTTGAGTACGGCCGCATACTCCGCTGTGCCGCCGCCACGCACCAGATCCATCTGCATTACGACGCCGTCGACAATCAATTTGCCCACCCAGGCCATGCCTGCCGGCAGCAGGCCGGCGGTGAGGGTGAGCACAGCAAGCGTAATCGCCAATGTGCGATTGGTGTCCCATACGAGCGAAACCGCTCGCCGGGTATACCCGTAAACAGCGAAATGGCGCGTCAGCGCGGCGCGAAAATTAGGCGCGGGCTCGGCCAGCGGTATTGCGTGTGGGTTTGCCAATTGACTAACTCTTGATACCGATAGCTTCAAACCAGCACGCGAGGTATATCGCCGCCGGGTTCGCAGCAAATTCCACCCAGGCGGCGGCCTGAGCTGCCAGATCATCCTGCGTGCACCAGCCGAGTTCTATGTATTGCGGGCCGAGTATTTCGTTGATCAGGTAGTTGTTGCGATCGATGTAGACCCGCAATTCGTCAGGACCGGCTTGCTGGTCGAAGAACCCCCTCAGGTGCTGCACATCGCAACCGGCCGCATGCACCCAGCCCCTTAGCCGGCGGCCGCAATCCTCAGCATGACCGTTGTGCTTGCGCAGGCCGTGGTAAAGCTCCGCGCTTTTTTCCAGCAACGGTGACAGCGGCCAGATGATATCGCCGCCATGATCGAACTCTTTAAGCGCCATGATGCCGCCGGGTTTAAGCACGCGCGCCATTTCCGCAACCACCCGTTGCGGATCCGATACGCTGCCAAGCACAGCTGACGCGAACACGGCATCGAAGCTCTCATCGGCATAGGGCAACTCGTAAATATCGCCGGTCACAAAATGCAGATTGCCGATGTTTTCGCGCTGCGCCGCATTTACTGTCGCAGTGAACTGGCTGGCTTCGCGATCTATGCCGATGGTTTCGCCGGGTGCCACGCGTTTGGCAAAGCCCAGCGTCAGGGTGCCAGGCCCGCAACCACAGTCAAGCAGACGCATGCCGGGCTTTAACCAGGGCAGCAAGAAGGCACCGTGCACTTCCGCAGTGCGGCTCGTCATCCACTGCATGGCGCCCTCGCCGTAACCGAGGATGTAGTTTTCCTTTGCTGCGGGTTGTGAGTTCGATTTATTCATGTTGTAGCGTTTTTACACAAGAGTTCAAATTTTTCCACCAGCACCGGCATGTCGGCGCTGACCGTAAGCCCGTAGGGCCGCAGTAAGTTATTCCAGTAGTGCGTATGCAGTGGAATCCAGACGGCAAGATCGCGCACCGGTGTGCCGTCAATGGCCGTGTGTTCGTTCGTAATCCCGCCAAACGCAACTTCTGTTATGTCTGTCAGCCTCACGACCAGCCGCGGATGGCCGCCAAAGTCGACGAGGATAATCGTGTCGCCTGGCGCGGGTGCCGACGTGTTGGTGTGCTCAATAATCCAGGGCAAAGTAAACGTGCCCGTCTTATCGCCGGCAATAATTAACTCGATAACCTGCTCGGTGGTTTCATCGTCCAGCCCGATCCAGCGCACTTCGTAATGATCCGGCAGCGACGCATTGCCGGGTTCGCGGCGAAGTTTATCCCACCAGGCCCGCAGTTCAGCGGGATCGGGTTGTGCACAGCCTCCGGGCAGGTAAGGCATGGCTGCTTATCCTGCCGGGTCGGCCACGATGACGGGTGTTTCGATCAGTTCCAGCCATTCGCCGGCGGGCCCGATGGTAACCCCGACGCGCCGCCCGTTGTATGGAAATTCATTTACAGGTTGTGGCGTTGAACGCCAGTCAACGTCCAGAGCGTCCAGATCGGCGACTTCAAAGCTGACCATTGCGGTGCCCGGCGGCAGATAGCCGGCCTGCACAGGGCGCTGCGGCACCGTATCCGGGTATTCATCCAGTTCCAGCAGGTAGTCTTTGGAGAGTATTGCGACCCGTAACGGATACAGCGTATCCGCAGCAACTCCCTGCGCGCCGGCCATGAACGGGACCGGCAGTTGCAGTGGCTTATCGAGCAACAGCCCGAGCTTTTCGCCATAGAAATCGCTCAACGAGTCCAGCGAGTTGCCGCCCAGAACCATGATGAACAGGCGGTCAACGTCCGTGTAGGTTGCGAAGTCACCGTTGCGGGTCAGGTAGAGCACCTCGTCGCCCGGCCCGATTACCTGCATGGCCCGCGGCGCATTCGGCGCATCCCACAAATCCGCGGGCGGGCCGACAACTTCAAAAGGCGTATCCGCAAAGCTGGCTGCCAGAGCATCGGGATCGGTGACCAGCAATTCGGTTGCGTTCCATCCCAGCGTTGCCAGCGGCGCGTAGCCCTGCACCGGGGCGTTCTCTACAAAGCGAATGTAAACATCGGCTTCACTTGCCGGTTGCATGAGCACGTACTTCCGGCCAGTCATAGACGGCGTGTTCCATACCTCGCTGAGGCCTGTACCGACGGTACCGCGCTCTACGGTCGTGTATTCCAGATACTCCTGATAGGCCGGCTCGACGGAACCGAGCTTCAGAACAGAAATGGTGACAATGACAATACTTTTTAACACGGCATTAATGTCCCGGCTGAATTTCTTATTGACGATAAAATAAACGAAAAAGCCGGCCGTGCCCACGGGCACGGCCGGCTGCATTGCCTGCCTTCCTTCTTGGCCTAGAAGCTACGCTTTACGCGGAGGCCCCAGCGCACCGGATCGGCGGTGTACAGCACGTTGAAAAGGTTAGTGCCGAACCATTCTTCATCGAAACAGTTTTTGCATTCGATCACGGCTTCCCAGTTGTCATTGCGCCAACCTGCCTGAGCGTTCGCCAAAGTATGCGCCTCAATTTTGGTCTCGGGTGCATTATCGTTGCCCATGTAGTAATCGGCCCACCGGGTAGCCTGTCCGGCAAAGAACACTTCACCGTTCAATATCGACTGCGGCACCACGTATTCGGCGCCGATCATTGCGGTACTGTTCGGTGTGCGCGTCGGTTCCGGCCCGATGCCCGCGAGCATGCCGCCCATCGAGAGGCGGGTGTACTTGCCATCCATCAGACCAAGGTTGCCAAACACCGTCAGGTTTTCGGTTGCGGCCAGTGTTACTTCCAGCTCAAGGCCGTTAATCTTGGAATCACCCGCGTTGGTGGTAATAAACAGCGCACCTTCAACAGTGGCGATCTGGATATCGTCGTACTTGGCCTGAAAGACCGTCAGGTTGGTGCGCAACCGGTTGTCCATCCACTCGGAGCGGAGGCCGGCTTCAATTGAGTCCACTTCTTCCGGCCCAAAGGCAGCTAACGCTGCAGCCGAGCTGCCGCGGGCATTCCAGCCACCTGATTTGAAGCCGGTGGTGTACGAGACGTAGCCCATGGTGTCCTCGTTAAACTGATAGCGTGCGCCCAGCTTGTAGGTAAATTTGTCTTCACTTTGCTCGAGCGGTATGCCCGCGGCGATCAGGTCGGCATCGGTTACCGGCACAAAAGACAGCACACTGTTGATGCTGATATCTTTTTCTTCATCCGTCCAGCGACCGCCTGCCTGCAGGGTTAGCTGATCCGTAATGTCAAAGTCCAGCTGACCATAGGCAGCCAAGGATTGGGTGGTGTTCTTCAGCGGTGTGCGAACGTTGAACGCGACTATTCCGGGTTTGGTACCTACCCAGTCGGTGAAGTTGGTTTCGTTGTCTTCGTCCATGTAAAACAAGCCGCCGACATAACGAAGTCTGCCGTCATTGGCATCGCCGGTAATCTTCAGCTCACCACTTAACTGATCGTGTTCGCCGTTGTTGGCAATGATGTATGTGTCACCAAATGCCGGGCCGAAGGGCAGATTCTGTGAGTTGTCGAGAAAGTCCGCCGCGTAGTTCTGCTCAAGGTCGTAGTAGCCGACGATGAAGTTAACCGTGAAAGGACCTGCATCGTACGCAAGGTTGGATGCGAACAACAGCGATTCCATTTTGTTGAAGCTACAGGTCGGTGCCGTGGTTCCCAGGGCATCGGATTTGGGGCCTTCACAATCAAACAGCGCTGTCTGGTTGAGCGTCAGGTCGCCGGTTTCCGGCAGGCGTGAGCCGACCGGAAAGGCAGCCGTGCCCACAGCCTGTGAGTCGGTGTCGGAATACTGCAGAGACCCGTCCCACGTCCAGGTATCGTTGGGGGTGAAGCGCAGTGCGGCGCGCATGCCGTAGGCCTCTTCACCGTTGTAAGTGTCACCGGTCGTGACGCTGTCCATCCAGCCGTCTTCATCAATGACAAAGGCATTAAACCGGGCTGCCAGTGTGTCCGAGATCGGCAGGTTGAGGCCGCCTTTCAGGTGATAGCGGCTGTAACTGCCGATGCCGCCTTCAACGGAAGCAGAAAACTCATCGGTGGGTTTTTGCGAAGTCACCACAATGGCACCGCCGGTGGTGTTGCGACCGAACAGTGTTCCCTGTGGACCACGCAGAGCCTCAAGGCTCTCGATGTCAAACAGCTCTATCTGGTTCTGGTTTTGCCGTGAAATATAAATCTCGTCAATGTAAGTACCAATGGGCACATCAAACGTTGCAATGGATTCGGCGTTACCGATGCCGCGCAGGAAGAACGAATTTGAACCGCCCAGTGACACGTTGTGCGAGCCGCTCATGTTCGGTACGTTGTTGATGAGATCAAGCGTGCCGGTAATCTGCCGACGATCGAGGTCGCTGGGGTTAAAGCTGGTGACCGCGACCGGAATATCCTGAACGTCGGATGACCGTCTTTCGGCATAGGAAACAATTTCGGGCAGCGCCGCTGCCAGAGCCGTCGATGCACTGACGGAAAAGATAGAAAGCGTAAAAACAGCGTGACGTATATTCATAAGAACAAACTCGCTTTAATAGTGGGACATTTTATTAGTGGGGCATGGCACTCTTTTGCAACGCGTGCAATCCATTGCTATGTATCAGCAGGATATAAATATGCCTACGCGCCGTTTCAAAGTCTAATGTATGTTGCGGCGGCGGGGCGCGCCCCGGCTCATCGGCCTGATGTCAGCCGGGTGCGCAAGTATCTCGATGCGAAACTTCTTGACATCAAAATAGATAGTTATATCGTTTGGAAGCCAGTCCGGGCGCTGTTGCCCAAGGCTGCTAAGGTCGGACTGTGTTCCGGCCGGCGAACGACCATTTAAGGTAAAGACTATGGGTGAATCTGCCACGCTGACACTCCGCGGGGAAAGCTACGAGCTGCCGCTTGTGGTCGGCACGAAAGACGAAGTGGGTATCGACATTTCCCGTCTGCGCGCTGCTTCGGGCGCGATTACGCTGGACAGCGGCTACGGGAATACCGGCGCATGTACCAGCAGCATCACTTACATTGATGGCGAAAAGGGTGTGCTCGAATACCGTGGCTACCCCATCGAAGTGCTGGCGACGCATTCCAATTTTATCGAGACTTCGTATCTGCTGATTTTCGGCGAGTTGCCGACCACGTCGCAGTTGACGGAGTTTCGCCAGTTATTGACGAAGCACCAGTTTATTCACGAAGACATGCGGCACCACCTCGAAGGCTTCCCGCCGAATGCACCGCCGATGGCGATTCTGTCGGCGATGATAAACGTGCTGGGCTGCTTTGAAACGGACCTTAGCGCTGCCGATGATGACGCTCATTTTATGAAACAGGCCGCACGCCTGATGAGCAAGATTCGTACCATTGCCGCGGCCAGTTATCGTAAATCGGCCGGCCGGGCAATGAACTATCCACGCGCCGATTTGCGTTACACGGCCAACTTCCTGCACATGATGTTCTCGAATCCGTTTGAGCCTTTTGACAGCGACCCTGTGATTATCGATGCGCTTGACCGGCTGTTTATTTTGCATGCCGATCACGAGCAAAACTGTTCGACGTCGACAGTGCGCATGGTGGGCTCGGCTCAGGCCAGCCTGCATGCCTCGGTAGCAGCCGGTGTTTGCGCGCTATGGGGGCCGCTGCACGGTGGTGCCAACGTGGCTGTTATCGAAATGCTCAGGCAGCTTATCGACAGCGGGCAGTCGCTGGAGGATTTTGTTGCCTCGGTAAAAAACAAGGATTCCAAAACCAAGCTGATGGGTTTCGGGCACAGGGTGTACAAAAATTTTGATCCGCGCGCCAGGATTATCAAGGAGGCCTGTGACCGGTTGCTTGACAAGCTCGGCATCAGCGACCCGATGCTTGATATGGCTATGCGTCTGGAAGAAGTCGCCCTTAATGACTCTTACTTCATAGAGCGCAATTTGTATCCGAACGTTGATTACTACAGCGGCATCATTATGCGCGCAATCGGCATACCGACCAATATGTTCACGGTGATGTTTGCGATCGGGCGTCTTCCCGGCTGGATTGCGCAGTGGCGCGAAGTGCGCACCAACCCGACATCACGCATAGACCGTCCGCGGCAGATATACACCGGAGCGGTGGATCGCAGCTATACGCCCATTGCAAAACGCGATTCGGCGTAGGGCATGAAAGATATTTTTTCTGATGCCGAACTGGCGCGGCTGGTGCGCGCCGGTGAACTGCTCTATGCGGCAGAGGATACCTTGCCGGTATTAGGCCGGACAGCGTGGCCGCCGGAGTTGGCTGAGAGATTTTTTGCCGCCGGTGCGCGTGAACTGCCAAACCCCGTTTATACGCCCGTTGATCCGGCTCCTGCACAGGATGCCGTTGCGGCTGCGCGCAAACTGATTAACGGCGACTCACCGGTGCACCGCTGGTTAACACGTCTCGCTGATACCGTGGGTGATACCGCGCTGCTGCTGTCACGGCTGGGCACCGCTGACATGGTCGAGCCGGCCATGCGCTTGTACGGCTACCCGCAAAAGCCCCTGGCTGACGGGAAGGTCACGGCGCTGGATCTGGCCACCCGGCTGGACGGTTTGTTGGGGGCATTTCAGGATTCAACCAAGCTCGCCGGACAGCGCCCGAATTTTTCGGCACAGCAGGTCAAGGCGCGCCTCGATGCCGAATTGCCAAAGTACTTCGCTGACGATGCGCCGCGTGTCGAGGTGGTGCCGAATTTGTCGGCCAAGGCGACGGCTGGCAAAAACATCATCAAGTTGCGCGGTAGCGCCATATTTTCCGATCTCGACACCACCCAACTGCTGCAGCACGAGGCGCTGGTGCACATCGCAACCGGCAAGAACGGCGGTCAGCAAAAACGCTTTCCGATACTTGGGGAAGCACATCCGGGCAATGCCCGCACGCAGGAAGGTCTGGCGGTGTTCGCCGAGTTTTTGTCGGGCGCGCTGGATCCGCAGCGCCTCAAGCGCCTGGCCGACCGCGTTATCGCCATACAGATGGCCCTCGACGGTGCCGACTTTTTGCAGCTCTATGATTACTTTCTGAATGTTTCGGAAAACGAATACGAGGCCTTCGAGAATGCGCGCCGGGTAGTGCGCGGCGGGTTAGTTACGGGTGGCGCACCACTCACCAAGGACGTGGTCTACCTGCAGGGATTGCTCGAGGTGCACAGTTTCCTGCGCGCTGCAGTGCAAGCGGGTGACCCATCGCTGACTCGGCTGTTGTTCGTTGGCAAGTTTGATCTTGCCGATATGGGCGCCATGCGCATGTTGAGCGAGGCCAGGTTGCTCGTTGAGCCGCGCTACATGCCTCCCTGGGCAACGGATTTGCGCTTTCTCACCAGCTATCTGGCCTATTCGGTATTCCTGAACGAAATCAATTTGGGGTCAGTGTTAGATCGCTATCGCAATACCTTCGATTTTCGTGCACCGGCTTAATCGCGGTTCTTTTTGCTGAGCGTTATCGCATCAAATACAACGCCGGCCAGCGCGTTGATGCGTATTACCCGAAACACCAGTTTATGCAGCGCGATGGGTCTTACCCGCTTGGCTTCCTTGAGTTTGGGTATAAGAAATAACATGACCAGGCCGCGCAGCAGCGACGACACGACAAACACGCTCCATAACGGGCTAATCCAGCTATAGCTTGCGCCGGCCAGTTCGACCTGCACCGGCGTGACGGAGCCTAAGTATCCGCCCGCCGCGGCCCCCAGGAAGAGGCCGACGCCGGCCAGTACGTTGTGCGTTGCCATATAACTGGCGAGATGCCGCGGTGTCATGAGGTCGTAAAGAAAGTTACTGGAGGCAAGGCTGTAGCCGGCCCATGCAAAGCCGCTGACTGTTTGAACCACCAGCAGGTACCAGAAGTTACTCGAGACCATCCACAACAGTGGCAAGGTAACGATGAGAGTGCCGGCGGCCATGATGATGCGACGATTACCGAACACGTCACTGATCCGTCCCCAGCGGGCCATGGTCAAAAACTGAGCCAGTACTGCTGTGCCGATGATGACGGTGAATTCAAGATAAGAGAATTGAAGATCACGCAGCATGAACACCGTAAAGTACGGCGAGGAAACGGCGACGCCCAGTTGCATCAGGGCGAAAAAGATCGAAAAGCGTGCTGCGTTGGAATGATAAAGCCGTTTGAACCATTCGCGGTCCAGCCTGAGTTCGCTCTCAGTGGTATTGACCGGCGGGTCGATCATTCTCGCCAGGTGGTATACAGAAATGAATCGCGCTATCGCGGCAGCCATAAACACAATTGCGAAACCGGTGAGCGTATGGTTCAGCTCCGCGGTGTAATTCAGAATTATTCCGCCAAATATCAATGAGCAGAAGGTCACCGCCGTGGTTATGCGCGTGCGCA
The DNA here is from genome assembly GCA_030426355.1 of Gammaproteobacteria bacterium. Lineage (GTDB taxonomy): Bacteria > Pseudomonadota > Gammaproteobacteria > Steroidobacterales. The sequence goes on along the minus strand of JAUHYQ010000001.1, from coordinate 488,899 downwards.
TTCCGAAGAACTCGCCGCGCCGCCTCTCGGAGACCAGTTCCACCATCAGGCTGCTCCACTGCGGTGCCGCGAGGTTGGCACCGACCAGGCTGAGGATTGAACACAGGATCAACAGCGGAATCGCCTGCTCCGGAAAGATGATCGGCAGCACCAGCAGGGGTGGCCACATCACTGCCTGCAGGCTTGCCCCGGCAAGAATAATGCGTCGGCGACGGCCTGTGAGGTTGCCCAGCCAGGCCGACAGAAGCTGCGCCACCGATGCGAGCAATGGCGGCGCCGATGCCAGCAAACCGATTTGCGCGGTGGTGGCCTGCAGGAACAGGCCAAAGGCGGAGATATAGGTCTCGCCAAAGCCGGCCATGGCTGCAAAGGCAGCCGAATCTTTTAGCGAATGGCGCAGAGATTTATCAATCTCCGGGCTTTTGGAGAAACGTTGCATAACCCACAATGAAAAAGCGCGACACTGCATTCTACTCCGTAACGGGGTTTTCCAATTGCGCTCAGACAGTGCAAGATGGCGGTTACAGAAGTTTTTTTGTTCGGTTCGTCGGTTCGTGCACCGGCGGGGGACAATACGGTCAGGGTAGAAATTTATGGCAAATCATGACGCAAAGCCGCCTTTGGCAGATCCTGATCAGGGGTCTGAATTCGACGGCGCCCGTCCCTGGGAGCAGCTAAGAGGGTTGTTGCGGGGCGGTGATCAGGAGGGGCTGATCGACCTGTGGGAGAGCCTGCGATCCAGTCAGGTGGTTCGCACGTGGTTTCGTCTGAGTGACGAAGAGCAGGTTCAGTTGCTGCGGGCGTTGCCGAGCGACGCTGCAGCGGAACTGATTGAAGACGTGCCCGAGTCGTACGCGGCGGATCTGCTCGAAGACATTCCACCCGAGCAAGCGGCGTCAATTATCGGGGAGCTCAATAGCCAGGACGCGGCGGATTTGCTGCGCGAAGTCAACGAAGAAGACCTCGAAGGTATTCTCTCGTTCATGGATGACGAGGATGCCGCAGACGCGCGGCAACTCATCAGCCTCGACCCGGATACGGCGGGTGGTCTGATGTCCACCGAGTTTATTGCCGTGCGCGGCACGTCTAAAGCTGGTGACGTAATTGCCCAGTTGGCAGCAGCGGACAACGACGAGCCGCTCTATACCGTGCAAAGCATTTACGTTACGCGCCCATCGGGCATTCTGCGTGGGCGCGTAAAGTTGTCGAACATCGCTTTTGTCGAGCCGACGCAGCAACTCGGTGAACTGATTGAGCCGGTTGACACTGTGCGACAGGATGATGACCTGATAGCCCTGTCGGATTTTTTTGAAGAGCACGATCAGGTGGTCGTGCCTGTGGTGGATTTTAAAAACCGGTTGGTGGGCGTGCTGCGTCGGCGGATTTTTTATGAAGCACTGGCTGAACGCGAGCAAGAGGACAACCTGAAGCGTCAGGGTATCGTTGGCGGTGAAGAGTTGCGTTCAATGCCGGTGTTTGTCCGGTCCGGTCGTCGTTTGTCGTGGCTCAGCGTCAATATTTTTCTTAACTTGATGGCGGCTAGCGTCATCGCCATGTATCAGGACACTCTGCAGGCGGTTATCGCCCTGGCAGTCTTTCTGCCGATTGTTTCCGACATGAGCGGCTGTTCGGGCAATCAGGCGGTCGCCGTCAGCATGCGCGAACTTACGCTGGGGATCCTGAGGCCGGTTGACGTTGCCCGGGTCTGGTTGCAGGAGGTGTCGGTGGGTGTGCTTAACGGCCTGGCGCTCGGGACCTTGATAGCCTGCGCCGCCTGGCTGTGGAAAGGCGAGCTTTGGCTTGGGGCGGTCATTGGTCTGGCGCTGGCGCTGAATACGGTGGTGGCCGTGTCGCTGGGCGGCACCCTGCCGCTGATACTCAAAAGCCTGAAGGTGGATCCTGCTATAGCTTCCGGGCCCATTCTGACCACCGTCACCGACATGTGCGGGTTCTTTTTTGTATTGAGTTTCGCCAGCCTGGCACTGGCGGCCTGACCAGAAAAGCCGGTTTTTGGGGGGCAAAAATAATTTAAAAAAAGTGCTTGCAGGTACTTGCGCAATTCACTTATTGGCCTAATATCGCGATCGTGTCAGTGATTCGCAGCAGCGGGTCAGGTGTCACAAGGGATTGGGTGCCACCCTTACCGGTGCCCACTGATTGGTTATTTATACGCCATGAACCTAGACTCTGGTTCGGAGCTAGCCGAACCTCCCAGTCGCGACTTCGCGACTATTTCCCCCAACATAATTTCTAATAAAGCTCTTGCCCACGCGGTTTCGACCATGTCGAAACCCAAGGCGAAGTCTGTGCCGCGTTTTCCTTGCGGCAAAGACACGCGCGAGTTTCGGCGAAAGTTTTATCCCGGTATTCCGGACCGACTCTGGAACGACTGGCAATGGCAGGTCCGTAACCGAATTCGCAGTTTGTTGGAACTGGAACGCGTGTTTCAGTTGTCCGACGAAGAGCGTGAAGCGGTTGCGCGCCACAGTGGTTCATTGCCGCTGGGTGTAACGCCTTACTATGCATCGCGCATGAACCTTGCCGATGCTGCCAATCCCCTGCGTCGCACGCATATTCCCGTGATGGATGAGTACCTGCGTACACCGGGTGAAGCAGAAGATCCCTTAGGCGAAGATCATGACGCAGCCGTGCCCGGATTGATCCATCGTTATCCGGATCGCGTGTTGTTTCTGGTGACGGGTTTCTGTTCGACCTACTGCCGCTACTGCACGCGCTCGCGTGCGGTGGGCGATTCAGGTGGTGAATACAAGTTTCGTCCTCGCGAGTGGGAAGCTGCGTTCAGCTATCTGGAACAACACACTGAAGTGCGCGACGTGTTGCTGTCCGGCGGCGACCCGCTGACCCTGGGCGAAGACAAGCTGGACTATTTGCTGACGCGTCTGCGCGCAATTCCGCACATCGAGTTTATCCGTATTGGTACCAAGGTACCGATGGTGTTGCCGATGCGCGTGAACTCTGCATTGATTCGCGTGATCAAGAAGCATCGTCCGATCTGGATGAGTGTGCACGCTACGCATCCTGACGAGCTGAGTGCCGAGTCGGTTGAGGCCTTTAATCGCCTTGCCGATGCCGGCGTCCCGCTGGGTAGCCAGACGGTGTTGCTGAAAGGCATTAATGACAACGTCGATACTCTGAAAGAGCTTTATCACCGCTTGCTGCAGTGTCGTGTGCGTCCTTATTACCTGTATCAGTGCGACCCGATTACCGGTTCGTCGCATTTTCGTACGCCTGTGGAAAAGGGCATCGAAATGATTGAAGGTCTGCGTGGCCATACAACAGGCTATGCCGTACCCCAATTCGTGGTGGATGCTCCCGGCGGCGGTGGCAAGATACCGTTGTTGCCCAACTATGTGGCGGGCCGCGACGGAGACGATCTGTTGCTGCGCAACTTCGAAGGTAACGTCTATCGTTACACGGATCCCGAAGGCACCCTGGGTGCCGGCGTTAATCCGTTTGCGACGGAGCTGTAGTCATGCGCGTCGGACTGACGTACGACCTGCGCGACGACTACCGTGCGCTGGGGTACAGCGAGGAAGCAACCGCCGAGTTTGATTCCATCGAAACCATCGATGCGTTGGCAGACGCTTTGCAGCAGCTGGGTTTCGAAGTTGATCGGGTGGGTAACGTGCGTGCCTTGGCCGGCCGGCTCGTTGCCGGCGACCGCTGGGATATCGTGTTCAATATCGCAGAAGGTGTCAGCGGCCGCGGTCGCGAGGCGCAGGTCCCGGCATTATTGGAAGCTTATGGCCAGTCGTGCATTTTGTCGGACAGCGTGACCTGTGGCGTGACACTGGACAAGGCTCTCACCAAGGCAATTGTGTCAGCCGCCGGCGTGCCGGTAACCCCGCACGCGGTCGTTACTGATCTGGCCGTATTGCAGGACATGGCGAAGCAGATAGTCGCAAATCCGCATCTGAAGTTCCCGCTGTTCGTTAAGCCGCTCGCGGAAGGCACCGGCAAGGGCTGTGAACCGGCCTGCAAGGTTGCCAGTCGTGAGCAGCTGGAACAGACATGTCGGATGCTGATTGAGCGTTTTGGACAGCCGGTGATCGTGGAGCCGTTTCTCCCGGGCCGGGAATTTACGGTTGGCATTATCGGTAACGGTACTGACGCGCAGAGTTTAGCGGTGATGGAAGTGTTGCTGGGCGAGCAGGCCGATGCCGGTATATACAGTTACCGCAATAAAGAAAATTTTGAATCGCTGGTGAGCTACCGACTGGTTGATGACGTGACCGCCCGGCGTGCGGCCGAAGTGGCACTGTCCGCTTATCGTGCGCTCAGTTGCCGCGATGTTGCGCGTGCTGACTTGCGTTGCAACGCTGACGGCGAACCGGTGTTTATGGAGATCAACCCGCTGGCAGGCATACACCCGCACCACTCGGATCTGCCGATAATGGCGGGCATGCTGGGCATTCCCTACACCACACTGATTGCCCGCATCATGCGTGCGGCGCTCGAGCGTTGTGGCTTGCGGCTACCTGCGGAGCTCTCGCAAGCAGCATGACCAGAAATCCCGGCGTGCCGGCCGAGGTCGTCATTCTGCACGGTGTGCAAGAGTCCCTGCCGCAGCCCGATGATGCCGACACCTTGGTGCAGGCTGCGGCCATTGCGGATGCCTTGCATGCAGCCGGATGCGCTACACGAGAACTTGCCCTGGGCCTGGATCTGAGTGTTCTGCAACACCTGCAGCCGCACGCCGCTGCGCCCCAAACAGTGGTGTTCAACCTGGTTGAATCGTTGGCGGGCCGCGGTGCGTTGTTGCACCTGCCGGTCGCGGTGCTCGAAGCTTTCGGGATGCCGTTTACGGGCTCGGGTTCAATGGCATTGGCGCTGACCACGGACAAGCCACGCTGCAAAGAGTTGCTGCGTGCTGCCGGTGTCCGCACCCCCAACTGGTGGTCTCAGGGTTCGTTACCTGTGGAACAGCGGGTCATCGTCAAACCCAGTCGTGAAGACGGTTCCTGCGGCATAACGGCAGCATCCGTTATGGGCGGCGCGGAGGCGGTCGCATGCATCAACGCGACAGCGGCCGACGCTCCGGACGCGGTTTTTGCCGAGGCCTTTGTGGACGGGCGTGAGTTCAACGTGAGTTTGCTGGATGCCGGTGAAGGGTTACAGGTATTGCCGGTTGCCGAAATACGCTTCGTGGATTTCCCGTCGGATCGTCCGCGTATTCTCGACTACGAAGCCAAGTGGGCGCCGGAGTCGGCTGTCTATCGCAGCACTCAGCGTCATACTTTGCGCGAGGGTGAAGAGGCTGCGCTGACCGGGCAACTGGCAAGCATGGCACAGCGCATCTGGTCAGTGTTTGGTTTGCGCGGCTATGCGCGGGTGGATTTTCGCGTGGACGACCGGGGCACACCCTGGGTGGTCGACGTGAATGCCAACCCCTGTCTTAGCCCGGACGCCGGTTTTGCCGCTGCGGCCGAGTCGGCCGGCATCACTTTCCCGAAGCTGGTGCAGCGTATTGTGTCCGCAGCCATGTTCAACAACCACATGCTCAACATTCACAAAGGGCGATAAATGTTTCACATCCGCCGTGTCCCCGATGACATTACACCGGCCAACTACACGGTGGTGCAGGAAGCACAGCGAATTTTGCGCGAACAGTTTCCTGGTATGGATCCTGCCGATATCGACAAGCTTCCCGATCAGCTGCGCGATCCGTATCAACACCGTTTTGTCTCGCGGCTCTATGTAGCCGAAGGTGCGCGCGATCGGATTCTCGGCGTGGCGCTGTTATTGCACGAGCCCCAGCTGAATTTCTGCTATCTGGAATTAATATCCGCAGCACCCGGCCGCACCGGTCGCGGCGTGGGTGCCAGCCTTTACAGTCGCCTGCGGGAAGTGGCGCATTCACTCGGCGCGCACGGCATATATCTGGAATGTTTGCCGGATGATCCGGCGCTCAGCCCGGATGCCAAGGTACGCAAGCAGAACGAGGCCAGACTGAAATTCTACGAGCGCTTCGGTGCCCGGCCGCTGGCCAACACCCGCTACGAAACGCCGTTGCAACCCGGTGACTCTGACCCCCCTTATCTGGTGTTCGATCCGCTGGGGGCAGCTGAATTGCCTGCGTATAAGACGTTGCGCAAGGTGGTGACAGAAATTCTGGAGCGCAAATACGGGCATCTGTGTTCGCCCGAGTACATCAAAATGGTAACCGACTCGATTCGCAGCAATGTCGCTTTGCGCGAGCCGGTGTATGTCACCCGATCGAAGCAGGCGGTCGCGCCGGTCGTTGCCCGGCAGGTCGCATTAGTGGTGAACGACAAGCACAATCTGCATCACGTGCACGAGCGGGGCTACGTTGAGGCCCCGGTTCGCGTCAACGCCATCCTCGGCGAGCTGAATAAATCCGGGTTGTTCGAGCGGTTGCCAGCGCGCAGTTATCCCGACCGCTTCATTCGCGAGGTGCATGACAGCCGGCTGGTGAACTACCTGCGGCGCGCCAGCACGATGGCGGGAAAGAAAAAATCAATCTATCCCTATGTGTTTCCGATCCGGAACAGCTCGCGGCCGCCACGCGACGAGACCGTGTTGGCGGGTTACTACTGTATTGATACCTTTACGCCGCTCAACGAGAGCGCCTACCTCGCTGCGCGTCAGGCTGTCGATTGTGCACTGACTGCGGCAGCAGAAGTTTTAGACGGTCGGCCGCTTGCCTACGCGCTGGTCAGGCCGCCCGGGCACCATGCAGAGCGGGCCAGCTTCGGTGGTTTTTGTTATTTCAACAACGCGGCGATTGCTGCGAACTACCTGAGTCGCTATGGCAAAGTCGCAATCCTTGATGTCGACTACCACCACGGTAACGGTCAACAGGACATTTTCTACGAGCGCGCCGATGTACTGACGGTGTCAGTGCACGGACATCCGCGATTTGCCTATCCGTATTTCACCGGTTTTGCTGACGAAACCGGGCGCGGGGCCGGCGCGGGTTACAACCTGAACATCCCGCTGGCCGAGGACACAACGCCGGAGGAGTATCTGGCGGCGGTGGACCGTGCTCTGCGACGCGTTGCGCACTTCGCGCCGGATTATCTCGTCGTTGCGTTGGGACTGGACACGGCGCGTGGCGACCCCACCGGTACCTGGAGTAATCGGATTAAGGATTTTCTGGAACTGGGCAAACGGGTGGGCGCCGCCGAAGCACCGATCCTGGTCGTTCAGGAAGGCGGCTATCTGGTGCGTTCGCTGGGCAAAAATGTGTATGCATTTTTTCGTGGGCTGGCGGCGGCCACCGAAAAGCAATTGCCGCGCAAACGGGGCAGCAGAGCAGTCAAGCCGGCTAAACGACGCTGGCGCACCGCGGTTCGGCACCGTGATATTGAGGCCGTCAGGGCACTGGTAGCGAGCGCAGGGGTATTTTCGACCGAGGAGCAGGGCGTCGCGGCCGAGCTTGTGGCTACGACCGTCCACAGTGGTGCCGAAGCCGGCTATCAGTTTGTGTTTGCCGAAACACGCGGACGGCTGGATGCGTACGCTTGTTTTGGTCCCGTGCCGGGGGCACCGGGACGCTTCGACCTTTACTGGATAGCCGTCAGCCCCGATTGCCGCCTTCAGGGGTTGGGCCGCGATGTGCTGGAGCGGGTCGAGCGGGAAGCGCGGCAGGGCGGGGCCACGCGCATGTACCTGGATACTGCCGGTCGCGCAGCCTATCGGCCTACGCACGCTTTCTATAAGCGTTGCGGTTTCAGGAAGGTCGCAGAACTCAGGGATTTCTATGCCGACGGCGACAGCAAGATCATCATGATGAAAGAGCTTCGCGAGCCCGCATAACGCCGCATGTTGTGCATAATGCACGCATGGCTGGCATTAACCTGACTCTTTCCGGCGGGACCCGCATTCAGACGGTGCAGGAGTGGCAGTGGTCCGACGTCGAGCTGGACTTTCTGTTGCATGCAGTTCCGCGCGATGAATTTGGCGCTACTGCGGCGGCCGCTGATGCACAGTTCATGAATCTGGCCACTGGCCAGCTGCGCATGTCATCCCATTCGACTGTGCTTCGTACGCCGCAAGGCGTCGTTCTGGTGGATACGTGCGTGGGCAATGACAAGCACCGGCCGCTGCTGCAGCGCTGGCATCAGCAGTCTTTCCCGTATATGCAGCGCCTGGCCCAATTGCAACTGACACCGGCCGATATTGATTACGTGTGCTGCACCCATTTTCATGCCGATCATGTGGGTTGGAATACGCGCCTCGTAAGCGGCGAGTGGGTACCGACCTTTCCAAACGCCCGCTATTTATTCGCTGAACCCGAATTTCGTCATTGGGAACGTGTGCGGCAGGAAGATCCGACGCATATTTTTTCGCAGTCCTGGGACGACAGTGTTTCCCCTGTGGTGGCAGCGCGGCGTGCTGACATCGTCGCGGCCGATCATGAAATCTTCGGCGGAGTGCAGCTTCGGCCCGCGTTCGGCCATTCGCCCGGCAATGTGGTGATCGAGGTGACATCAGGCGACGATCGTGCCGTGGTAAGCGGAGATGTTATGCACCATCCTGTGCAGATAGAGCGGCCGGACTGGAACAGTCAGTTTGATCAAGATCGCACGCAGGCTCAGGCGACGCGTCAGGCTTTGTTAGAGCGCATTGCGGACGGACGCACCTTCCTGATCGCCGCGCATTTTGCGGGCCCGACCGCATTGACCGTCAGCGAGCGCAATGGCCACTTCAGCTACCAGAAGGTTGTGGAGATTTAGAGACCCGTTACCAGTTCCAGCGCCGTGTCCAGAGCAGACTGTGCATCGGCTGCATAGCCATCGGCACCGATCTCCCGCCACAACCCCGGGTGTTCCGCAAGTGCGTTACCACCCAGAAGTATTTTCACCGGGTAAACACTTTGCCGACGCACCAGTTCGATCGCGCGGGACGTGGCTTGCAGTTGCGTGGTCAAAGCAACCGACAGCAACAGCACGTCCGCCTTATAGGCATCCACCGTGTTGGGCAATTCCACCTGCGGCACATCGGAACCCAGGTAGAGCGTGCGCCAGCCGTCCAGTTCAAGCAGGTAAGCAATTGCGCGTATACCAATGTCATGAATGTTGCCGGCGACGGCGCCTGCAATGGCTGTCAATCCGTTATCCGCTTTGCGCTCTGCCTGATTGGCCAGCGCGGTCATGAGGCGTTGTGTGGTCTGGCTGACCAGGTGCTCTTCCGAAACACTCAACTCATTCAAATGCCACAACCGACCCACTTCTTTTTGTGCCGGCAGCAGTACCCGGATGAACGCGTCCTGCACGGCGACGCCGTGAGCCACTGCGTCCAGTACAAGCTGCATGCCCGGTAGCACATTCCCTGCGACCACGGTCTGTATGTAATGCAATGCCAGTCGATCCAGTTCGATGCCCGGGTCAAGGAACGGGTCCAGCGGTTTGCCCTGTGTGGCAAGCGAGCTGATGGCCTGATCGATGCAGGACAACACGCGCGAACCGGATTCATCTTCGAGGTGCTCGGCAATCACGGCCCTCAGCACGTCCAGGCAATTGTCCAGGTCGTCCGAGCTTATACCGCGAGCATTCATGGCAGCGCGCGACCATGCCAGCCGGTCGGTAAAGAGGTTGGGGTCATCCGCTGACAGGGCGGACGAAAGCTCGAGCAATCGCTGATGCAGATGGTCGGTCCAGACTAGGCGCGCATCTTCACCAAAGCGCTGGCCAATCTCGGCATGCTCAGCGAGCAATTTTGTGCAGGCGCGCTCGACGATCTCGTGCGAGTGGCGCTCCAGTTCATAGGCAGTTCTGACGTTGGTATTCACCGGGTGTCCTTGTTCATATGTCGCGGTTCATATGTCGCGGTTCATGTGTCGCGCATCAGGCGGAGCGGACGGGTCGGTCTGAGTCATCCGGCGAACGCGGCCGGCGGCCAGCGCGGTCATCGGCTCAGGCAACAGGCGCTCGATATCACTGCGGATGCGGGCGGCGAAACTGCGCAGCAGCTCAATGCCTGTCAAAAAGGCCGGCAACAACAGTAATACGATCAGCGTGCCGAACAGCAGTCCGAAGCTCAGTGATATGACCATGGGCTTTAGAAACTGAGCTTGCAGCGCAGTCTCGAACAGTAAGGGGAGCACGCCCACGATGGTGGTTATAGACGTCAGCAACACTGCTCGCAGCCGCCGTTCTGCTGCCGCGATGGCGGCCTCTTTGGCGCCCATACCTTCATCGCGCAGCTTCTTGAACGCGACGGTCAGGATAATCGAATCGTTTATGACGATCCCCGATAAGCCGAAAAAGCCGAACACGGACATCATCGTGACATCGAAGCCCAGCAGCCAGTGGCCGAAAATGGCCCCGATCAGGCCGAATGGAATAACGCTCATCACGGCGACAGGCCATAGATAGGAGCCAAGCACCCAGGCCAGAATAATGTAAATCATCAACAGTGCCAGCGGCAGTGCGAACCCGATGCCGCCCACTGACTCCGATTGCTCTTCGGCTTTGCCCAGGTATTTCCAGTCGAACCCGTACCGCGCCTGCAGTTCCGGCATAACAGTTCTCGCGACGATCGCGCGCACCGCATTCGCGTTGTTGACGCTGGAGTCAACGTCCGCCGTTACTCGCACGGCAAGCAGGCCGTTATTGTGTTTAAGATCATCAAAGCCGCGCGCATACGCGAGTCGAGCAACGTTGGCGAGGCTTGCCGTCGTGCCGTCAGCCAAAACTATCGGCAACGTTGACAGTGAGCGCAGTGATTCTCGATTGCGTTCTGCAAGGCGCAGTCGTACCTCAACTTCTTCGCCCTTATCCTGAAATATCTGCACCCGCTTGCCTTCAAAGTTGGTGCGCAACTGGCTGGCCAGTGATACCGCGCTCAGTCCCAGTGCTCGACCTGTCGGGGTCAGCTCGAAGATGAGCTGTTCCTTGCCATAGGACAGATCGTCTTTGATGGCACTCAGGCCTTCGAAGTTGCCGAGGCTGTCCTGCAGTTCCAGTGATGCCAGTTTGAGTTGTTCTGCCGGCAAACCGCTGAGGGCTATATCGATATCAGAACCGGGTACGCCGCCGCGGCTGGATTTGATCAGAAAATATTCCATGCCAGGTAGCAGCACCACGCGTTGCTTCCAGGCCCTTATGATTGCCTGGTTGCTCCATTCACCGCGCACATCGGGCTGGGTTAGCTCAACGGTGATCTGCCCCACGTGACTGCCTTTTTCGCCCTGACTGTTTTCGTTCTGACGAGCGACGATGAGTTTTATGAACTGCTCGCCGGATTGTGATTCGACTTCACGCAGCGCAGTAACGGCCTGCCGCAGAAAGCCCTCCATGCGTTCTGGCGGGGACCCGGCTACGAAACGCGCATTGGCCGTTATGGTTGTGCCGTCAGGCTGGGGAAAAAATGAAAAGCCGATGCGGCCGCCGGCAAGCAGGCCAATGGTTAGCAGGATTCCGGCTACGGCGATAGCCAGTGTGGTGCGGCGATTCTCGATGCACCAGGTAACCCTGCGTCGGAAAAAGCCGCTGCGAAACCGGTTGAAATGCACATCGACTGCACGTCGCCATGCCGGCGGCTGATGTTCACCGACACCCACGAGCGAGTGGCGCAGGTGTCCAGGAAGAACCACAAAACACTCGACCAGCGATGCAATCACCACACAGATCACCACCAGCGGGATCGCGAAGAGTATGGATCCGGTAGGCCCGCCGATAGCCAGCAATGGGGCGAAAGCGGCGATGGTTGTCAGCGATGCAGCCGTAACGGGGGCGAACATTTGCAGGGCGGCGTTTTCCGCGGCACTGGCCGGCCCTTCGCCGTTGCTAAATCGGGTTACTGCCTCTTCACTAACCACAATTGCATCATCAACGATGATTCCGAAGGTCATGATCAAAGCAAACAAGGTCATGACGTTGATGGTGCCGCCGAAAAGATACATCGCCATCAACGCTGCGAATATGGATACGGGTATACCGACGGCCACCCAGAAGGCGACGCGACCATTGAGGAATACATACAAAATCACCAGCACCAGCACCAGGCCCGAGACGGCATTGTTGATCATCAGATCTATGCGCTGATCCACCGTCCGCCAAACTTCCTCATAAACGTCGAGTCGAACGTTGGGGGGTAGCTGTCCGCGTGCCTCGTCCACCCATGCATTCAGTTTTTCGGCGACGGTGATGGCGTCTTCGGTTTCGGCACGATTGACAACGATTTCAATGGCAGGATTGCCTTCCGCGTATAGTTCGATTTCGTCGTCCATGGCTTGCCGACTTACCGTTGCGATGTCCTGCAGCGTTACCAGACGGCCACCGGTTTCGGCATAGACCGGCAGCGAATTAAAGTCCGCTACCGTGCGCGCCTGATCGCGGCTGCGCAGCTGACGCGCTATGTCGCGCGAACCGACACTGCCTGCGGGCGTATTGCGGCTGGATGCGCCGACGGCGTCTGCTATTTCTTCGATGGAAAGATTGAGCTCGCTGAGTTGTTCGGCAGCTACCTCAATACTTATTTCCTGTTTCGCCAGGCCAACCACGTCAATACGCGACAGACCGCGCGCACGCAATTGCCGCTCAAACTGAATGGCCAGAGGACGCAGCTGCTCTTTCACCGGCCCCGAAAGCACTATGCGCGCCACGCCCTCGTTGCGATTCACTAACGTGACTTGCGGCTCTTCCGATGTTTCCGGCAGGTTGCGAACCTGGGCTACCGCGTTTTTAACCTCGTCGAGCGCTGCACCCATGTCGGTGCCAGCCGCGTATTCGATGTCTATTTTGCTGCGCGCATCGCGCGATGCGGAAGTTACGGTGCGCACCTCGTCGAGGCCAACCAGGGCGTCTTCGAGGGACTGAGTAATCGAGCCTTCGACGTCCTGAGCCGAAGCACCCGGCCAGTCAACCGATACGGTGACAATATTAATAGCGAAGGCCGGCAGCAATTGGCGGGTGAGTTGGGAGGTTGCCCAAAGGCCGGCAATAATCATCACGAGCATCGCCAGATTCGGCGCAACGGGATGGCGGACAAAGCTGCGGATCAGGTTCTGCATAGCGTGCTAGTTATTGCTAACCGGTTTGGCCATCTGGCTCTCGGTCAGTGCAGCAGCCGAAGCAGAGTCTGCGGGCTGTGTCGTTTCTACAAGCAGGCCGTTGGCCGCATTAGCGAGTTTGGTGATAATTATCCGGTCGCTGGCAGTGAGCGCCGGTGCACGCACCAGCACTTCAGTTCTGCCGTCGCTGTATTCCCGTTCACCAACTCGCTCCACCTCAATCATTTCCATGCGATTGTCGGATACCTTGTAGAGCTGATTGCTGCCGTAAATGGCTTCGCCCGGAACCGTGATCACATTCTTAACCGGCGGTAACTCAAGCGTGACGCTGACGGTGCTGCCCAGTCGCAGGCCCGAAATACCCTGATCGGCCTTAACGCCTATAAAGCTGTCTACTCCGCCGGAGCCGATGGTCGTCTGTCCGGATACGCGCAGCAATTCGCCGGCTACCGGCAATCCGTCGGTCTCTATCAAAGCAGGTATGGTTGCGCCTTCCTGCATGCTTTCGCTCAACGAGCGCGCGATGCGAGACGGCAACTGCGCGCGTATCTCGATCGCAGCCGGGTTCTGCAGCCGCATCAGCGGGTCACCGACGCGAACCCGGTCGCCCTGCGAAACCTGCAGATCGGAAATCACGCCGGCGAAGGGCGCGCGAATCTGCGTGCGTTCCAGGTCCAGCGCGGCCGCATCGCGTGCAGCAGTAATGCGCATAATGCGCGCCTCCAGTTCAAGGAGTTTGGCGGCGTTCTCTTCTTTAGCCAGCTCGGCCAGATTGACCGCGAGTTGCTGGCGCGCCAGATTTTCCCCGGCGGTTTCGAGATCTGCTTTTGAAAGCAAGCCTTCACCGAATAGCTGCTCAGCGCGTTCAGCACGTTGCCGGGAAATTTCCAGTACTTCCTGCTCCTTTTCGAAAGCCTGCCGGGCGCGGTCGATGCGTATGCGGGCGAAATTCTGCTGGGCTTTGGCTTCGCGCAGATCGGCCTCGGCTTGCTGCAGTGCCAGTTTTGCGTCACGGTCGTCCAGCCGCAAAAGCAGTTCGTCAGGAGCTACGGATATGCCGTCGCGCACCGGCATGGCGAGAACGACTGCCTCGACCCCGGCGCTGAGTTCCGCGTTCTGGGGTGACTGCACCTGACCGAACAGGGCCACCGTCGGGCTGACGGACTGCGGGGCCGCCTTGACCACCTCGACAGTCCAGGCACGTTCCTGACGCTGCCGCGGTTCCTTGCTGGGTCGCGTGGCGATGAGCAGCACGACCAAAGCGATAGACCCAAGCAAAATCAGTGTGGGTCTGCCGACCCGCAGTCGTTTCAAAGAGGCTAATGGCATGGTTTTCCTGTTATCCGGTATTGCCTGAGATGCGGGCGCGTGAGCGCTGGCATCCCACTATAGGTATCTATTCGTCAGGAAGTGCTATCCGGTTTCGCCGAATACCGGGTTTTTCAACTTGGAAAGGGTGTCAAAGTCAACAATATCAAGCGTTTGAGAGGATGAGCTGCACCAGTCCGTAGATCAGCAGCACGAACACTATCGTCATAACCACGCTGATAATGATATAGGGCATAAAGCCGACTTTCTCGATATGCGCTTCGTCGGTGTCATGATTCTGATTGCTTTGAATACCGGCAAAGGATGCCAGCACGCTCAATGTCATTTTCCAGATACCGGGCTTCACGGGCGGATCGTTTTTGTCAGAGGTGGCCATTACTGCGGTTCAATAACCCGGATTTTCGACCCAGCTTGGGTCCACGGCGTGAAAAGTTTTATTCATACACGCGGCATTTGCAAGGCAGCGCAAGGTCAGCGCCGCCAGGTCGGGACGGGTGACACTGCCCATTGCAGACGAATCTTCAGTCAGTTCCGCAGTGCCTGTGGCAGGTGTGCCGTCAAGCTTAACCACGCCGTTACGGATGATGGTGTAGGGAATACCGCTGGCCTTTAATAATTCTTCGGCCGCGGTTTTTTCTTCCATCACGCCGCGCATGCGCTGGTACATGGCTGAGCTAAACACATGCTTACTGTTACCTGCGCCGATGGACCCGTGCAAAATAAATTGTTTTACCGACTTTTTATCCACAGCAGCGAGCGTATTTTCCATGACAGCAATATAGAAGGGGTCAGAGTAAGGTCCGCGTGCCGACGCGTCTACCACAATGTCGAATGACTGATCGTCAATCGCTTGCGCGACACTGTCAGCGTGCAGCAAGTCTCCGATGGCGTACTTGACCGGCAAACCTGCCAGTCGCGCCCGGTCAGAATCGGGCCGTGCGAAAACCGTGACGGAGTAGCCCGCAGCGACCAGCTCGGCAGCGATCGGTGCGCCAAGGCGACCCGTACCGCCCAATATCAATGCTGTTTGTGCCATTTCGCCGCTGTGTGCCATGGAAATCAGGCAGCTAAGACCCGCTACCAACGTTGCCATGCTGCATCTGAGCCAACTCATAATGAGGTTAGTATATGCAAAGAGGATTTACCGCGCTCAACGCTTAATACTGCTTGGCAGAGAGGTCATCATGCATGTGGCAGGTATTGTAGTAGCAATGCTGCAGCGAATTTTATTGTTTTTGGCATTAACGATGCCGTTGCAGCTGTTGGCCGACGAGTCCGGCAACGCGAGCGTTGTTCGCAAGGTTAGCGGCCATTATCAGTACACAGCAATCAGCGACGGCGCCGATCGCGGCGAAGAGGCGTTTCAGCTGATCGTGCATCCGGACGGTTCGCGGACGATGATGATCTGGCATGATCTGGCTGCTAAAGATGCGCAATTCAGCGTACTGCTGCGCACGGCGCGAAACTTTCGACCGCTCAGCGCCTACGTTTCGTACTGGGTTGAAAACGGTTACAAAGGGCAGACCTTGTTCACCGTCAATGGTGACCGGATAACGGCGCGTACTTTCGGGCCCTCGGGTGAGCATGTGCAGGTGTTGGAAGTGCCGGAGCAGTTTTCCATCGGTACCCATCCCGTGTCTGCCGATGGCTGGCACCTCTGGTATGCCGACAAGCTGCCCGCCACAGGTGCCGCCATCAACCTGTTCAGCGTGGAGGCGAGCGCCGATCTGGACAAGCCCATGCTCGGGACGCTTGTGGCTATGCCTGTCGAAATTGTGGGTGACGAGGTCGTCGAGACGCCGGCAGGGAGCTTCAATACCACGCATTTTCGATTGATGGGCGCGACAGACCTGTGGGTTACGGGTGAGGATCGCCTGTTGGTGCGTATGGTGCAGTCCCGGTTCGACCGCGAATACCTGCTGACTGAATTACACACTGATTGATTGGGAGTAGAGATGATGACGAGTACACGATCATGGGTGGGATTACTGCTGGCGGGCTTTGTTTGCAGCGGTGCATACGCGGAAACAATGTGTGCAAACAGCGAGCAGACAACGCAGATCCGCACCTACTTTGCGGAAAACCCCGGCACGCAGCCGGCTATTGCGGCGATACGCCTGAATTTGCCGGAGGCACTGGTTGTCAGTGCCCTGGATGAAGCGCAGGCGGCTGGCACCACCGGCGCGGCCTTTCGGGAAATATGGGCGGCCATGGACGAATGGGAGCAAGCCACGTTCATGATCATGAAAGGAGCCAATGTGTTTGAAATCCTGAGCGGGGTGGGCACGGGCAAACCATCCGAGCGGAGTCAGTATTTCAATATTGAATACAGTCAGCCGTTGCGCGGGCATTTGCGTCCCGACCTGTATGCGTCAATCTACGCGGTCGCCATACCGGTAAAGGACGATGTGGTTTCGCGCGGCGTCATCTTTTTCGATGCGAACGGCGCATCCGTATTTGCCGCCTTCATTTCGGGCGATTCGATGCAGACCACGCCGGCTGAAATCGCCAAGTTCGATGCCGTGATGGCCATGGTGCGTGCTGCGCCCGATACCTGCCCCTGACAGCCGATTAGTCGAGTGTGCAGGTTACGTTTGTGCCGCCGCTGTTTAGCTGAATGCTCGCTGCCCGCGGCGGCGCCTTAGCCACGGCTTGTTTGTTGGCGGTGTTCAAATTCAGGCGGAGTGTGTCGTCCAGAGTACCGGACGCCGTGGGGTAGGGCGCGCGTAACAGCATTATGCTCATCGCCTGATCGTTGGCGCCCTGGAAGTCCGCGACAAAGCCGCGGTCATGCGCGCTGAAAGTCTGCATGCCGGTTGGCGTTTCCACTGCACAGGTATAGCGCGCTGTGCGGTAAAGCCGCAGATGCGTGCGATCCTTCCTGCCTACGAACTGCACCCCGCCGATGCGATTGGTGTCATACAGCCAGAGTTCCTCGGGTGATAAAACCCATTCTGCATCTGCAATAAATTCCTGACCGTTGCGTGAAATATAGGAGCACGTGCCCGGACCGTGCTTGCGACCTTCGGGTCGCTTGGCATCCAGGACACCGACCAGCTGCTGCCCATGACGGCGCCAGAGAAAGCTGCAGTTGATCGCCCCCTCGTCCGGCATGCGCGCCTTGCTCCAGAGCTCGGGCTGCCGGTGCAGGTCGGCAAACTTTTCGGGCTCGGCAAGGGGCTGCCCGTTGATGCTGATTACCCCCGCATCTTCGTCAATCACGGCTTTATAGAGCACCTGCGAGCGCGCCAGGATCGGGCCTTCGGGCCCGCCAATATTGACCTGTCCGTAAAAAACGGTGTCACCGACTTGCGGCGCGTCAATCAGTGCGAAAGTGCGATGCCAATGCTCGTGTTCCCCCTCGGCAGGCAGGGTGACGTTACGTTCGTACCAGATCTGCGGGTATGAGTTCCACTCGCCGGGGAGCCATGCCTTTAAGTCTTCTAGCGCCGACTGCAACTGCACGCGATCAAAATTATATGCAGGTGCAGCAAAGATTGCGTTGGGCAGGATGGCGACTATAGCCCATGCCAAGTAAACCAGCGGGTTACATATTTTCTTCATTGATCTTCACTGCAATCGAATCCAAACCTGTTTCTGTGCCGAACAACTATACATGCAGACCATACCGTCTGCTTTTCATGGTTCGGAGTGATGATATGCGTTTCCCAAAATTACTAAAAGAAATGTCAGCAGCGATCGTGCTTACGTTATTTGCGACCCTGGCTCAGGCTGGCGGCCATATGGCGGCCAAGCAAGCTCCGGGTGACATCGTTGATGTGGCAGTGGGCGCCGGTACGTTCAATACGCTGGTTGCAGCGGTGAAGGCTGCAGACCTGGTCGGAGCGCTGAAAGGCGAAGGGCCCCTGACAGTGTTTGCCCCGACCGATGATGCCTTTGCCGCCCTGCCGGCAGGCACAGTCGAAAATTTGCTGAAACCTGAAAATAAAGCCCAGTTGCAGGCAGTACTGCTTTATCACGTGGTTCCCGGCAAGGTGATGTCCGCGGATCTGAGTGGCACTGTGAATGCGGAAACGCTGCAGGGCTCAACTGTGCAGATCATCGTCGACAAGGGTGTCACCATTAATGGCGCAAACGTTGTAGCGGCGGACGTGGCTGCCAGCAATGGTGTTATTCATGTGATCGATGCCGTGATATTGCCCCCGTCATAACAGTAATAACTAATCTCCAAGTTGTTTGACTCCCCCCGCCTGTACCCCAACAGGCACGCAGCCGGCGCAAGCCGGCTGTTTTTTTTATCCGTGGGGTCAGAGTAAACTTCCCGAAATAACGACGTTAACGGCGCAGCAGTATGGGCTTATGAACTGGGAGAGACTACTCGATGCAGCGCCGTGGGGTGTGCGTGCGATGCCGCGCGGTGCCGTTATGGACGGCTATTTCTATGTCATCAGCGGTCGCAAAGGCATGTTTAAAGTCTACTCTGACACTTGGCGCAGTGCCGATGGCGTGACCTGGGAGTGCATGTCAAAAAAGGCGGGCTGGGGCAAGCGCTGTTACCCTGACGTGGATGCGGTGGATGGCCACCTGATTCTGACCGGCGGCCAAAGTCTGATGACCTTCTATAACGATGTCTGGCGCTCCGCGGATCAGGGGCGCAGTTGGGAGCAAGTGTGTGCGAATGCGCCGTGGGCGCCGCGCGCCGGGCATCACACCCATGTGATTGACGGCGATATTTATTTATTCGGCGGCGGGCAAAATTCTTTCGGGCGAATTTTGTACCCCGAGTTGTGGGTCAGCAAAGATTTGGGTGAAACGTGGGAGTTGCGCGCGCAGCTGCCCGACGACATGGGCCGTGCCGGCATGCAGGTAGTGCATGTGAATGACACGATCTATTTCATGGGCGGTGATCATGATAATCCGGTGATTCAGGCGAACTGGCCGGGGCGGCGCAACGACGTGTGGAAGTCAGACGACAAAGGCGCAACCTGGCAACTGCTCGGTCATGCACCGTGGGCGCCGCGCACCGGGCAGCAGGGCATTGCGCACAACGGCCTGGTTGTCATTATCGGTGGGCATATTCAGGGGCCGGACCCAAAGGCAAAACGGCAATACCTCGCGCACGATTTGTGGCTTTGGGATCCCAAGGGATGCAACGAACGCATGGACGGCTGGCAGCTCATTAGTAATAACGTCTGGGGTTGTGAAGACAATCCCGGCCGTGACGGCAAGAGTGACTTTATGCTGGAAGTGCGTGACGGGAAGCTTTGGACTTTTGGCGGTGACCGTGAAGTGATGTCACCGTGGCCGCAGGACAACGACGTTTGGGTCGCGGATTTTCCAACCTCGTCTTTCAGTAAGACTTGCTGATGCTCAGATAGATTCCGCCCCAACTGTGGCTGCGCCGATTCGGACCCTGGAATTCCGCCGTGCGCCGCGTTCTGGCGTAAGTCAGGTTCCACCACAAATCACCCGACACAAAGCCGCCGGTAAGGCCGTATTTGTAGTCGCCAATCGAACGTTCCAGGTCGCTGCTGCTTATCGTTACGGGGCTTTCACGAAACTGACCTTGCAGCAATACGTTGTAGAGCCAGTAAGTCACGTCGGCACCTGCCCAGCCGTAAAGCTCCCACTTGCTGCTTAAATCCCGCGAGGGACATTTACCCGGAGGGTTGGTCGTGGGCTGACTGCTGAGTAGCGAGGATTCCTTGATCGGCGCCGCCGAAAAATTCCACCACGGCGAGATGATTTTGCCGAAGCGGGCGCTGAGGCCGGCTCCTGCATTGGTGTAATAGCCAATGTTGCCCTCGCTGTGAACCTGCAGGTCAAACTGGCGTGTGCAACTGATTAGCCATTGCCCCGCGAGCCGGTAGCGGGCTGTGAGTTCGCCGCCATCCGATATCTGATTGTCCCAGCCGCGTGGTGTTTGCGGATCGTCACCCGGAAAATCCTGCATACGCTCGTGTATCCAGGTTTGTACATTTTCCGCGATCTTGAGTCCGAGTAAGCCAATTGAAAGTTCCGACGTTAAAGCAAAATTACTGCCCTCATCGACTGTTTGGCGCCGCGTCAAGCCGAACAGCAGCGATGAGTAAGGTCGGTCATCGTAAATCGGCTCCGGGTCTTCAATCCGGTCGGGAGTGTAGGCGGTGACACCCACTTGCAGACCGTAAGCAGACCCGGCTCCGTTTGCTATTCGGTCATGCAAGCGGCCGCTGCCCAACAGACTGTCCAGGCCCGCATGCACGATGTTCAGTTGACGGCTGTTTACGAATTCCCCATCGAATTGCAGAATCGCGCCCATGGTGTAGTCGCGATCCTCATTCTGCTCCGGGAACAATATGTCGTTTTCAAAAAACAGACTGAAACCGTCAAACTCTTCGCTCACCGGTTCGGCAGATGCCTCGGCCGCCAGGGCAGGTGGGGCCAGCAGCGCTAATGCCACTATTGCCGCGGCTGGCGGTAATATAGCGTTAACGGCAAAACGGTTGGCGATAAAACGATAGAGCAGCATTTTGTTGTTGGTTAGACGGCGGTAGGAAAAGCCAACATACTAGCAGGAAGGCAATTGATGAGCGGGAGAAACAGCGTGCATATATTGGTGACGAAAACCCTTTGCGGAACGGTGTGGCTGACCATGCTGGCGATGGCATTGTCGGCATGTTCCATGACGCCGACAGCCGCTGAGCAAGAACTGGCGAATATGGCAAAAGAGCACGCCAACGACGCGCCGGTTCCATCGCCAATGGCTTGGACTGAGCCCGCGCAGCCGGTGAGCGGCAAGGCAGTCAAGTACACCTCCGTAGACGGTCAGCAGCTTAACGGCTGGCTGGCAAAACCGGATAACGCTGCCGGCGACCTGCCCGCAATTATTGTGATTCATCAGTGGTGGGGGCTGGACGACAGCATACGTCGTGCCGGGGAGCGAATTGCCGGGCAGGGCTACATGACATTGGCAGTGGATCTTTACAACGGCAGCGTAGCCGGGCAGCCCAAAGATGCGATGCGCATGAGTCGCGCGCTAAGCAATAACGAAGAGGCGGGGCTGGCCAATATCAAGGACGCGATAGCTTATTTGAAAAGCGTCGGAGCTACCAAAATTGGCGTGATCGGCTGGTGCATGGGTGGGCGCTGGTCGTTGCTCACCGCGCTGAATTTTCATGATGATATCGACGCTGCGATTATTTACTACGGTGGAGTTACGGACGATAAAGAAGAACTTGTCGTGCTCGATATGCCCGTGCTGGGTATTTTTGCCGGCGATGATTTTATCGTGCCGCCCAAAAAAGCCTACGCCTTTGCCACTTCCATGGCGGAGTTGAAGAAGGATCTTGAGTTCTACATCTACCGTGACGCGGAGCATGCTTTCTCTAACCCCAGCGGCACCGAGTACAACCCTGAAGCTGCCGCGGATGCGTGGGAAAAGACCACCGCGTTTCTGGAACGCAATCTGTAGTTACTCCTCTTTAACCGGGAAGCTAAAAGCGCGCACCAGTTTGTTGCCACGGTATTCGTACACGCCTAAAGTGCTGCGCGTGACCACCTGATCGTCTTCGCGAAACCGGTCTTTCTCAAGTGCAATCACCAGATTGCCGAAGCCTTTCAGAAAGTCTACTTCGCCTTTAACGTAGCTATCGCTTTCCAGCACCATTTTAAGTGCGGCGGTGGCCTGATCTTTGCCGTTGGCGCGGAGCTTCGGGCCGTCGTCGGTGATGCCGTAGAACTGATAGTCATCGGCAACAAAGCTCATCATTTTGTCGTAGTCCTGATCGTCATATGCCTTCGATGAGGCCAGGAACATGTCTTCGTATTTTGACATCGTGTTCTCCTGAAAAAATGCCCCGCACACATCACGGTGTGCGGGGCATAGCATTGCAAATGGCGGCTTAGCTTCTAAAAGCGATAGGTGCCGGTTACGCCGAAGCGACGCCCGTTGCCCTGATAAGCATCAATGCGCCGGTTACCATCCAGACCAGGCTGCAAAGCTTGCGCGTTAACGTATTCGTCATCGAATACATTCTTCGCCCAGAATGCAATTTCGTAGGCTTCCTGATACACAGCAACGCGCAGATCTACCAGTGTGCGTTCGCCATACTCCAGTGCATTAATGGAACGGGCGAAGTTTTCACTTTGATAATTTACGTTCGTTTGCGCATACCAGTTCAGACCTGAGTCGCCAAGCTGGCCTTCCAGCAGCAAGCCCAGGTTCAGCTGATGCTCGGCTGTCCGACCCAGTGTATTGCCGCCGACATCGGCCGCTAACAGGCCGCCCGGTGTCATGACTATGTTGCACAACGATCCATCCGTGCCGCAGGACGATACAACTGAGCCGTCAAGCGTGCCGCTCTTGAATTCCGGCTTGGTGTAGCCGTAGCCGCCGGTTATGGTCACCATCTCGGATAGCGCAAACGCACCGTCAACCTCCAGACCGTAAATGTCGGCGCCGCCGTTCACGTTTGTGACGTGGGTGCCGAAAGCGTCAGCATTCAACTCAGGCAGCTGCATGTCCGTCCAGTCGGTGTAGTAAATGGCCGTGTTCAGCTGCAAGGCGCCATCAAGCAGTGTGTTCTTCGTGCCGATCTCATACGTCCAGTTTTCTTCAGGATCGAAGAAGCGTTCGCGGGCCTGAGCCGCGCTACAGGCAGGGCCTGCCCCGCCAAAAGGGCTGCAGCCTGTTACGCCGCCGTTGATGCCGCCGGTGCGCACACCTTTGGCAGCACTCGCGTATATCAGCAGGTTCTCGTTGTTTTTTGGTTCGTAAGAAAGAGTCAGACGCGGGCTGAAATAGCTATACGACCGCTTATAAGTTTCATCCGTTGGGAACAAGTTATAGGTGATATGCGTTTCTTTATCTTCGTTGGTGTAGCGGCCTTCAGCGTTGAAGTTCAGCTCATCCGTAATGTCAAAGCCTGCCTGCGCGAACAGCGACCACTCCCTTGTGTCGGCATCAAAATTGTTGAAGGGGTTAGATTGCGTGAACGGGTCGGCAACCAGAAACGGCGGGGCGAAAAAGCCGGTGTACGTCGTCCCAGGCAGCAGCTGGTCGTTGCCCAGTGAGGCGGCTGTTCTGGTTTCGGTGTCGGATTCATAATAAAAGGCGCCGAGCATCCAGGTAAGGCCCTCGGAGGCAGCCGATGTAATGCGGAATTCCTGACTGAAGTCATCGGTTTCGGAGTCGGAGTGGGCATACGATTGCACCCCCGTATCGAAGCCTCCGGTAGGCACGAAGCAAGGTACACCGGGCGCGACCGGTGTGCAGACCCCGAGTGTCAGGCCGGTGCCCAGTTCCAGCGAACCGTAATCGCGATCCAGCACGGTGTTGTAGTCCGACTTCGTAATGCCGGTAACGCTGGTAACCGTAAACAAGTCGGTGTCGAATTCGAGTTTCAGCGAGTACTGTTCGACCTTTGCGTCGGCGAAGCCGTTGCCGCTGATGTCCACGTCACCCTGTGCATCCAGCGTGCCGCAGCGGTAGGTGGGTGTTCCCATGCCGTTGTCACCGCAATTCAGCGGCACAAGAAACTGCGCATCCTGATCATTGGTGCGATCGCTGTATAGCATGTTGAGGGTCGCAGTGAACTGTTCATTCGGTGTAAACACCAGAGCGGCGGCGCCGGCGGTTGATTCGTAGCCCTGCAGGTTGTCACCACCGGCCAGATTACCGACGGTGCCGTCAAACTCGCGGTAACCGAGCGAAATCCGTCCGCTAAGCGAGTCACCAACCAGCGGGCCGCCGAGATCAACGGTAGCGCCGTAATCTTCATCGGAGCCTAAGGTGGCGGTCACGGTGCCTTCGGCTTCATCCTGCGGTACCGAGTACACATAGTTAATCGCGCCGGCAAAGGATGACCGACCGTAGAGAGCGCTTTGCGGGCCGCGTGCAACTTCTACGCGGTCGATGCCGACGAGTTCAAGATCTACCGAGTTGCGGCCGGACTGGTAGATGCCATTCACAAATATACCGACGTTGTTGTCGTAACTCAGGTCGGTGCTAATGACATTTTGCGCCATACCGCGAATCACGGGCGTAACAAAACCGCCCGAACCCTGCTGTTCAATACTCAGGCCTGGTGTACTGGCGGCGAGATCCGAGATGGCAACCATGTTTCTGCGTTCTAGATCTTCGGCCGTGAACGCTTCAATGGACATCGGAATGTCTTGCTTGTTTTCCGCGCGCTTACGCACCGTCACTGTGATTTCGTCCGTAGCGGCCCAGCCGGCGGTTGGCGCTGCAATGCTCACGGTGCCAACGGCCAGTGTCATGGCCAGCGCTAAACTTATGTGCTTGTTCAAAATGACCTCCCCAGGGGCTTGATGCCAAGATTGATGTAACTGAAACGTTACACCTTTGGTGTTGAATTACAAGACACCTGATTCAGGTTGTCGTTTAGTCAGCATCTGATGCAGACAGTGACCAGTGTTATAAGGGCTTATGCTTAGATGGAATGCATACCGTGAATAGAGCGACGCAGCCTGCATTCGTGTGCTGCATGCATGCGAGCCACAATCAAGAGCCTGCTGCAGGCGGACTGGCCTGCGTGCAATACCTGACTGACGATTCGGTCGGGCCGCATGCCAAGCCGCTGGGCGCGGCCGCCAAAGCGAATTGCGTTTCAGTTTTTGTCACGGGCGTGGCGGGGCGTTATCGCGCAGACGTTTGTGATCCGGCCGGCCGGGAGATTCGCTTCTGCGGCCATGGAGCGCTGGCGGCAGCGATGCATGTCTTCAATAAATTGGAGCCGGATCTGCCTGAGCTGAATTTTTTTAATCAGCATCAACAATGGCAGGCGCGGCGAGCCGGAGCGGCGGATGCGGACATTCTGCTGGTTTACAAACGGCCGCCATTAACCCGCTGTGATGCGCCGGCCTTTGCGCCAGAATTGCTGGGCGTATCGCCGCTTCTTGCAGCGGAAGCGGGTGGCGCTGATAACTACCTGATTCTAGAGCTGGCATCGCCGGACGATGTGTTGAAGTTAGTGCCTAACTTTGGCGCATTCTCGGCAGCTACCCGGCGCGCGGTGATAGTTACTGCCCGCGATCCTGCACTGAAGGGTATTGTATTCCGGTACTTCGCGCCTCAGTACGGTCAGCCGGAAGACAGCGCAACGGGCTCTGCGGCGGTGCAACTGGGGGCTTACTGGGAGTCGGTTATTGGCAGCGCGTGTTATCCCGTTCGGCAATTATCTGCCGGCGGTGCCCTGATGCAGTTGCGGTGTGCGGACGGTACGGTCGAATTATCCGCGCGGGTCGCGTATCGTTAGCGAATCTATGTCGATGGCGCAACCACAGGATCGAGCAGTTTGCGAACGCGCTTTGTCGAGTCGTTTTACCGAAGTGCGCGCGCATACTGTCGCCATGGTGGCAGGGCTGACTCCCGAAGACTGCAACCTCCAGGCCATGCCAGACACCAGTCCGGCGAAATGGCATCTCGCTCACACAGCCTGGTTTTTTGAAGCATTCGTGCTGGAGCCTTTTGCGGTCGGTTATCAGCCGGTCGATCCCCGTTACGGCGTGTTGTTCAACTCCTATTACAACGGTATTGGCGAGCAGTTTCCCCGCGCACAGCGCGGACTGCTGTCGCGCCCGGCCTTAGGCGAAGTGCAAGCGTATCGTGATCAGGTCGATGTTGCCGTGCTTGAACTTATCGATGAGGTCGATCCGCAAGCAGCCAGCGCCGGGGCGATCTTCGACCGTATTGAATTGGGTCTGCACCACGAGGCACAGCACCAGGAGCTGTTGCTGACGGATATCAAATACAACCTGTTTCAGAACCCTTTGTTGCCTGCCTACCGATCAGATGGCGAGGGTGGTTTCGACCCTGATCAAAGGGCAGAGCCTTTGCCACTTACATTCATTGATTGCGCAGGCGGCGAAGTCTGTGTCGGCCATGATAAAAATAGCGATAGCGGTTTTTGCTTTGATAACGAGCGACCACGACACAAGGTGTTGCTACAGCCTTTTCGCATGAGCAATCGGCTGGTCACAAATGCCGAGTACCTGGCCTTTATTGAACAGGGTGGTTATCGTGATCCGCAGTACTGGTTATCGGATGGTTGGGCCGAGGTTCAACAGCAGGGATGGACGCAGCCCCTTTACTGGGGGCGTGTTGACGGTCAGTGGCTCGAGTACACGCTCAATGGTTTGCAGCCGCTGGATCCTGCCGCACCCGTCTCGCACGTGAGTTATTTCGAGGCACAGGCTTACGCCGCCTGGTCGGGCCATCGCTTGCCAACCGAAGCAGAATGGGAGAGCGTGGCCGCCGGGTTGCCTTGTGCAGGCAACTTTGTGGATAGCGGGCTATTGCATCCGCAAACCGCGCAGGGCAAGGGCGGCCGCGTGTTGCAACTCTACGGTGATTGTTGGGAGTGGACTAACAGCGCATATTTGCCTTATCCGGGTTATAAGGCACCCACCGGCGCAGTCGGTGAATACAACGGCAAATTCATGAGCGGGCAGATGGTGTTACGCGGCGGTTCGTGCATGAGCCACGCTTTTCATGTTCGCGCCAGTTACCGCAATTTTTTCTATCCCCCCGATCGCTGGCAATGCACAGGTATTCGCCTCGCTGCTGACCTCTGAAACCTGTTATGACTAACGCGACACAATCCGCTTCCTCCAACGAGGCTTGGTTCAATTCAGATTCGGTTGCGACTGAAGTGCTGGCCGGACTGCGTGAGCGACCCAAGCGGATCGCGCCGAAGTATTTTTACGATGAAACAGGCTCGGCGTTGTTCGATACGATTACCGAGCTTGATGAATACTATCTGCCACGTGTCGAGCGGCAGATTTTTCAGGACCATGCCGCTGCCATATGTGCGGCTGCCGGTACCGAGGCGACGGTGATCGAACCCGGCGCCGGCTCGTGCGAAAAGATTGCGTGGTTGTTGCCGGAGCTCGCCCCTGACCTTTACGTGCCGATGGATATTTCGGCAGAACATCTCGTTCGCAGCGCGGCGGCGCTGAGCGAACGATTCCCGCAATTGCCGGTTGCCCCGCAAGTCTGCGACCACACGGTCGGGCTGACTTTGGATATTGATATACCCGACGGCAAACGCGTGTTCTTTTATCCCGGTTCATCGGTAGGCAATTTCGAACCGGCTGCTGCGGTTGAATTTATGCGCCGCATGCGCGCGTTAATGAACGGTGATGGCGGTCTGTTGATCGGTGTGGACACCAAAAAAGACACTGACGTATTGCACGCCGCATACAACGATGCCGAGGGCGTAACCGCTGCGTTCAACCTGAACGTCCTCGATCACCTGAATGCCCAGCTGGACGGCAATTTTTCTACTGCAAACTTCGAGCATCATGCACTGTACAACGAGTCCGCCGGTCGTGTTGAGATGCATCTGCGCTGCAAGCGGGATCACACCGTTACGCTGGCGAGCGACTCGGTTGATTTTGCTGCGGGTGAATTGATTCATACCGAGAGTTCTTATAAATACCATCCGGACGAGTTTGCTGCTCTCGGTCGGCAAGCCGGGTTGCAGCAGCGCGAGTGCTGGCAGGACAATCGCGGGTGGTTCTCGGTGCAGTACCTCACGCCAGTCTGAACTCACGCAATTGGCGGGCGCTTACCAGTGGCCGCTGCCGGGTGAACCCTTCCAGGGCCCGACAATATTGTCGGTCACCCAGCCGCCATAAAAACCGCCTTCCTGGGGCCGCACCCGCTCACCATCCACCTGGCATTCCAATCGGCCGGGGTAAAAACACAACCAGTCCCGCAGTGCCGTGAAGGCCGCTTTGGGGTCAGGGTAACTCCAGCCAACTGGTTCTGCTGGATTATCCGCGAGAGCCCAGTAGCGTGCTTCGCCTTTCCATTCGCAATACGAACTACCCGGCACCGTAACAAGTTTGTCGAAAAGTATGTCTTGCGGCGGCAGGTAGAAAGTCGGCGGGCTGGCGGTTTCGCAGACGCGCTTTGCTCGCCGCGTTTCGGCGATAAGCGTGTCGCCGGCGCTGACCCGCACGTGCTGATCACAATCCACGATCGCTGGCGGGCGGGGATAGTCCCACACGGATTCCTGCTGCTCGCCGGGCTCGATGGCGAAGTCCGGGCGTTGTTGTCCGGTGTAGTGCCACATGGGAATTAATGCCTCTTTGTCATGCGGTGAAACACCGCGCTGGTTATTAAGCCTGTCATTGCGAAACCCGTCAGCACCATGAATACATGCTGGTGTCCGAGGACGCCCGGGGAACGATCCAGCAGAAAACCCATCAACGGGCCCATAAAAACGTCCGGTGTGTAGCCGATCAGCGAGACCAGCCCAACCGCACTCCCGGTCACCGCAAGCGGCACGCGGCCTTCCTGCATGATGGCAAAATACAGCCCACGCAGCGCGTAGATGCCAAGACTGGTGCCCACCACGCTTAACAAAAACAACCCGTAGACCCCCGCCGCTATTGTGCCGGATGCCAATACCGAGCCGCCCAACGCCATCGCGGCAAAGCTCAGCATGGTCATGCGTCCCGCCCCCAGGCGATCCGCCGCGAAACCGGCGGCGACGGCTGCGACGGGACGCACCCAGAGCGACAGTGTGCCGAGGTTGGCTGCTTCGACCTGATTTACGCCCAGCACTTCGTTGGCATACAACGAAAAATCGTCCACGGCTTTGAACCCGACATAGGCGCACAAGATGATGACGGCTTGCAGCCAGACGGTCGGCATGCGCAGCACTCGCCGCAGCCCCTGCAGGTTAAGTCGCGCGGGTGTGCCAGGCTCGGCTTGAGGTGTCGATTGGCTAGCCGGCAACAACAACCACAGGGCCAGCGCCATGCACACGGTCATCGCAAACAGCAGCACAATGACCTGCCGGAGTGCGGCACTTAACTGGGCGAGGCTGGCGGTAACAGGATCCGTGGGCAGCAACTGCGCAAACAGCATCACCATGAGCGATGCAACGATGGCGGCGAGCAGCCCGCGTCCGCCGTCCAGCAAACCGAACGCGACGCCTTGTTCATTGATGCCGCCCCACTGACGCGTTGCCTTAATAAGCGGCGCCCAGAATAACGCGATCGTCGTTACACCCCAGTAGGCATACAGCATTATCAGTGTTGATAGCGTCGGCACTGTCATCAGCAATGTGCCGCCAGCCGCGGTGGTGAGCAGTGCGATGGTTAATAAATTGCGAGCGCCAAAACGATCGGCCAGCGGCCCGCCACCCAGATATGCAAGCATCGCGACCGCGCCATAGACGCCGTAGGCTGTGCCCAGTTCGAGATTGGTGATGTTAAATACGTCGAGCACGGTGGGGCGGAACACGCGCGCCAGCAGAAAAGGCAGAAAGAAGGCGGCTTCGCCGGCCGCGATCAGCGCCAGCAGGGTCAGCGCACGGCGGCCGGAAGCCGGTTCAGGGGCAGCGTTGGGTTTGGCAGACACAGTGCAGCAATGGTATGCGAATTGACAGGCGCCTTCGCATAGTTTATAAATCGCCAATAAAGACGAAATATATTTATATGGATTTATAACTCGCCAATAGTGACGAATATGGAAATCAACAAACTGCTGTCCGATGACGCCATTCTGTCCGAGCTGGGCGAACGCCTCAGCCGTTACCGCCTTGATCTGTCGCTCACTCAGGCCGAACTGGCCCGTCAGGCCGGGGTGTCCAAGCGCACGGTGGAGCGCGCCGAGGCGGGTGCTTCGACACAGTTGTCGAATCTGATCCGGATTATGCGGGTGCTGGAATTGCTGCCCAACCTCGAACACGCGCTGCCCGCAGCCGGGCCCCGGCCGATGGAATTGTTAAGGGGCAAGGGCAAAGTTCGCCGGCGGGCATCGGGCTCGAAAGTTGCCGCGGACGATCATGCGCTGTGGTCATGGGCTGAGTAATGACGCTTGCCGAGGTAAGACTCTGGGGCCGCACCATCGGGGCGGTGTCGCTCGCCGACGGTTCCGACGTTGCCGCGTTTGAATACGATCCTGCCTTCGCGGCAAGCAATATCCAGGTAGCGCCGCTGACTATGCCCCATAACAAAGCCAGCGCCCGCCGCGTTTACCGCTTTCCGGAATTGTCGCGACAAAGCTTTTACGGCTTGCCGGGATTGCTGGCTGATTCGTTGCCGGACAAGTTCGGCAATGAGCTCATTAATTCGTGGCTGGCCACGCAGGGCCGGCAACCGGCGTCGTTTAACGCGGTTGAGCGGCTGCGCTACACCGGTACCCGTGGTATGGGCGCGCTGGAATTTGCGCCGCTGATAGGGCCGACAATGCCGCGCGCCCGGGAAGTGCAAATTGACAAGCTGGTTGAACTCGCATCCGAGGTGCTAACCGCGCGCGAGAACCTGCAGGTGTCGTTCGCTGGGGCGGATCGCGAACAGGCGCTCATGGATATTCTGCGCGTCGGTACCTCGGCCGGTGGCGCGCGCGCCAAAGCTGTGATCGCGTGGAATCGTGAAACCAACGAAGTGCGGTCCGGTCAGGTGGCGGCCGGCGAGGGCTTCGAATACTGGTTACTGAAGTTCGACGGGGTGCGTGGCAACCGGGATAAAGAGCTGGACGACCCGCAAGGGTATGGCGCGATTGAATATGCCTATGCAGGCATGGCGCGCGACTGCGGGATCGATATCAACGAGTGCCGTTTGTTTGAGGAAAACGGGCGGCGCCACTTTATGACCCGGCGTTTTGATCGCCTGCCCGATGGCAAAAAATTGCACATGCAATCGCTGGGTGCCATGGCGCACTTCGACTTCAATCAGGCCGGCGCATACAGTTACGAACAGGCGTTGCTGGTAATCCGACAGCTGGATCTGCCGATGAGCGCGGTGGAGCAGCAGTTCCGCCGCATGGTGTTTAACATCGTGGCGCGCAATCAGGACGATCACGTCAAGAACATCGCTTTTTTAATGGATCAGCAGGGCCGCTGGTCGCTTGCTCCCGCCTTCGATATGACCTACAGCTACAACCCGGCAGGTGCCTGGACGGCCAGTCATCAAATGACGCTCAACGGCAAACGCGATGATTTTGTGATGGACGATTTTGAGGCGGCGGCCAAAGGTGCGTCCATGCAACGAGGGCGTGCCAAAGCAATTGTGGGCGAGGTGCAGGACGTTGCGCGACGCTGGCAAGACTACGCCGGCAAAGCCGGCGTGGCGGATGTGCAAGCGGAACAGATTGGCAAAGTAATGAGGCTTCAGTTCAACTAGAAAATACCGGCGGCACCTTTACGGTACCGCCGGCACTGGAGTTGCAATGGGATTGCACTGGGTTTGCACTGGGCCGTCACCGGGCGCATGGGGGAGTTAGCGCTGTTTGATGCCGGATTCGTGCATGGAGATTTACTCGCGGTGCCCATCCTTCCTGCGGCCATCGCGGTGGCCTCGACGGTCGCCAAACTTCGCCATCATCGCCTCTGCTTCAGCGCGCTGCTCGGGTGTGAGTTGCGCGCGCACATCGTGCATGGTGCGTGCACCGATGACCATGAGTTCTGTCATCGTCGTGGCATTGGCTTGTAACTGCGCGCGCAGTGCCTGCTCGTCGAATACCTCGGCAGTAACAAACTCGCGCATTTGCCCGCGCATGCCGGCAAGTCCTGCCCGCAGTGGTTCCGCCTGAGCGCGGCTCGCCTCCAGTATCGCTTGTATAGAGGCACGCTGTTCCTCACTCAGGTCCAGTTTCTCCGTCATCCGGTCGGTCATGCGTTCAATACGCTCGATATCAAAACCTCTGCCGCCCATGCCGGGCCCGGCCCCCTGTGCCCATGCCGCCGTCAAGCCGATGCCGGTTGCGATCACACCGGCCAGCACAATCGCGCGAAACGTTTTGCTGTGGCGACGTTGTTTGCGGGAACAGGCGCGCTCTGTTGAACGACCGTCCGTGTCATTGATTTCGTTGCAACTGTTCATGTTCGTGCTCCTGTATATGTAGCGTTATGACTAAGCTCACAGCCAGTCTAGGCGTCTGCAACCGAAGTAGTGCAAGGCTTGCGCCAAGTAATGCAAAGATTTGCAAAGCTCGCTTGCAACCGTGCGCGGCATGCCGTGGAATCCTGTTATGCCCTTGGAGTCGACAGCCGATATGAATGCGTCACTGAGCACCGCACGCGTGCTGTTGGTGGACGATGATCGGGCGCTGTGCAGCATGCTCGCCGACTATCTGGCGGCGGAACAGTTTCAGGTAACTGCTGTGCACGACGGTCGGCAGGGCGTGGAGCGTGTGCGCGCCGAAGCCTTCGATGCTGTCGTAATGGACATCACCATGCCCGTAATGAACGGCTTTGACGCTTTGCGCGAGATTCGTGGTTACTCCAACGTGCCGGTGCTGATGCTGACGGCACGCGGTGATGAAACCGATCGCATCGTTGGTCTGGAAATCGGCGCGGACGACTACTTACCTAAACCCTTTAACCCGCGTGAATTGAGTGCGCGGCTTAAAGCCGTATTGCGCCGTGCGCGACAACCAGCCGCTACCGGCAGCAAGCCGCTACGATTTGCCGACCTGGTGTTGACACCCGGCTCGCAGACGCTGGAAGTTGCGGGCAGTCCTGTGCCGCTGACGGCAACCGAGTACGGCATGCTTGAGCTGCTGGTGCGCTCGGCGGGTGATGTCGTGCGCAAAGAAGTGCTATCAGAAACCGTGCTGGGCAGACGACTGACGCCTTACGATCGCAGTCTGGATACCCACATTGCCAACTTGCGCAAAAAACTCGGGCCCGATGCCGACGGCCAGCCGCGTATCAAGACGGTACGCGGGCAAGGCTATTTGCTGGCAGCTAGGTAGGCGCGATGTCCCGACTCTACTGGCGCATATTTATTGCCTTCTGGATGGTGATCGTGCTCACCATGGTAGCGACCGTGACGGTGAACACGCTGATCTCCCGTGACGACGTGGAGACTTCCCGCCTGCAGGCGCTGTTCGCGTCGCTGGATGCATTGGCTGAACAGGCGCAGCGCACGCTGGATAAAGAAGGCGAAGCCGGATTGCGTGAGTGGCTTGGGCAGAAACAGGCCAGCCTCAACGTACCCATGTTTATTGTGGATCCCGACGGCAATGAACTGCTCGGCCAGCCCTTACCGCGTCGTTTCCGGCGACCGCCGTCGGAGTTTCGCGCCGAACCCGAGTTACGGCGTGAGCGTCGGCCCGGCATGCGACCCAATATTCGCCCGGGTCTCGGTGCTCGGTCGCGAGTGCTGACCGGCCCGCGCGGTGATTACCTGTTTATTGCTATGGGTCTGGATCGTCCGCGTGCACCCGGAATGCTGTCGCCGAATGCGCGGCGGGTGTTTCCGCTGATGCTGGTGCTGGTGAGCGGCGTGGCGTGTTTCTGGCTGGCGCGCTACCTGACGCGACCCATACAAGTGTTTCGCCAGACCGGTCAGCGCATTACCGCCGGTGATCTGAGTGCGCGAGTCGGTGCGCCGGTAAATCAACGCAAGGACGAGTTCGGCGCTCTGGCCAAAGACTTTGATCGCATGGCCGAACAGATTCAGGCCTTGCTCGAATCGAAGCAGCGCTTGTTGCGCGAGGTGTCGCATGAATTGCGTTCGCCGCTGGCGCGCTTGCAGGCGGCAACCGGCTTGTTGCGGCAGCAAGCCGGCGATGCTGACAACCCGAATCTGGAGCGCATTGAGCAGGAAGCGCAGACGCTTAATCATATGATCGGCCAGATACTCGCATTCTCGCGGCTGGAAAGCATGGAGCGTATTGTGCGCGAACCGGTGGACGTTACCGAATTGATCGGCGAGGTGGTGGCGAACGCGCGTTTCGAAGCGCAGGCGCTGGGGCGCGACGTGACGCTGGAAGCGCCCGAAACGCTGCCCGCCGAACTCGATCCGGCCTTGCTGCAAAGTGCCGTCGATAACGTCGTGCGCAATGCGGTTCAGCATGCCAGCCAGTTGACGGCGGTAACGCTGGCGGCACTGCCTGACGGCATTCAGATTACGGTTGCCGATGACGGGCCCGGCGCGCCCGAAGCGCACCTCGACCGGTTATTCGAGGCATTTTTTACTGCCGCGCCATCCAATTCCGCGCACGGGCAGGGCGCAGGAATCGGGCTGGCAATCGCGCGCCGTGCGGTGAACTTGCACGGTGGCTGCATTACCGCCCGCAATCGCACCGACGGCAGCGGTCTGGAAGTCAGTATTACTCTGCCCGCGGTATGATGTCAGCCTATGACATCGAACACGGGTTCTAAATTTGCTGTTCGTAAAAGCGCCTGGACGGTGGCTGCGCTGCTGGCGGTGGTGCTGGCGTTCACCGGCGTGGTCGACCGCCCCAGTGAAGCAATTGCGGCCGACTCCCTTAAACGCGCACTGGTTACCTTCGCCGCTGCGCGGGCATTGAACGGCGCGATTTCGGCGGCGCAGGGCACCGAGCTTGCACTCGAGCCCGCGGGTGTCGGCGTGGTGCTGTCGGTGGGTCAGGTGCTGGATCCGATTAACGATCTGGTCGAGCGTTTTTCCAGCGTGATGCTGGTCGCGGCCAGTTCCATTGGCTTGCAGAATATTTTGCTGCGCATTTCCTCCACCGTCGGTTTTGATATCGCGTTGTTTGTGGTCGCGCTGTGGCTGGTGCTGGCAACGTGGTCGCCGTGGTTGCAGGCATCGATGCCGTGGGCGCGGCGCGCTCTGCTGGTCGCCATTTTTGTGCGCTTTGCATTGCCGGCTTTGATCGTGGGCGGGGATCTGGTGTTCGAAGGCTTTCTCGCCACCGAACAGCAAGCAGCGCTGGAGGCATTGCGCGGGGTGCAGGCTGATATCACCGAGATCAATGACGAGGCGCCGGAGCCTCTGTCCGGGTCTCGCACACTGATGGAACGATTCAGCGGGCTGATTGACGAAACGCTGGCCGCTGTCGATCCGCGTGAAACGCTGAAGCAGTTGAGCGATCGTGTCGCCGACGCCAGTGAGCACATTATCAGCCTGATCGTGATCTTTGTGCTGCAAACCGTGTTGCTGCCCATCGCGTTTGTGTGGCTGTTTGTCGAAGTGCTTAAGGGTATCGGCTCGCGGCTGGCGGGACGGGTATAGCGCAATGCTCACGACCTTTCAGATTGTCGTATTGATGCTCATCGTTTTTGCCGTCTATGTGCTGGCTAAAGTGCGCTCGTATATGAAAAAGAGCGAAGAGCAGTGGAAGCAGGTGGATAAATCCAGACTTCGGGAATGGAAAGACGAAGATGACTGATTGCCATTGCGATTGGTGCTGTGCGTTTGATCGATGATCGCTGCGCAATATGACGTCATCGTCATCGGCGGCGGTGCTGCCGGGCTGATGTGTGCAATCACGGCCGGTCAGCGCGGCCGGCGTGTGGTGGTGCTGGAAGGCTCCAATAAGATAGGCAAAAAAATTCTCATGTCCGGGGGCGGGCGCTGCAATTTCACCAACCTGCATTGCGAGCCGGCCCGGTTTATTTCGGCCAACCCGCATTTTTGCAAATCGGCGCTCAGCCGCTACACCCAGCAGGACTTTATTGCGCTGGTTGAGCGGCATGGCGTTGCGTATCACGAAAAAGCGTTAGGGCAATTGTTTTGTGACGACAGCGCCAAAGACATCCTGGCGATGCTGCAAAAAGAATGTGCTCAGGCGGCAGTCGACATCTTCACCGATGTCGACATCACGGCCGTGAACACGAATGAGCGGTTCGAGGTGGTTACCGCGGGGGTCAGCTACGTTGCAGAGTCATTGGTGCTGGCAACCGGTGGTTTATCCATCCCGAAAATGGGTGCATCCGATTTTGGCTACCGGCTGGCGCGTCAGTTTGGCCTGAAGGTTCGCGAAACCCGCGCCGGGTTGGTGCCGTTCACGTTTACCGGTGCCATGCAGGCGTTAACAGGGCGCTTGTCCGGATTGAGTCTGCCGGCCATGATGACATGCGGCGATGTCTCATTTACAGAAGCGCTGTTGTTTACGCATCGCGGGATAAGCGGCCCGGTGGCTTTGCAGATATCCAGTTACTGGCGGCCGGGCGAGCGTTTGTGCGTAAATCTGTTACCCGGGCACGACGCAGCCAAGTGGTTGCTGAATGCCAAAGCGCAGCAGCCCAGAGTGTTGTTAAGGAATGTGCTGGTCGAGCGCTTGCCACGGGCTCTGGTGCTGGAGTTGCAGGCGTTGTGGTGGGCGGAGCATGCCGAGACCCGCTGCGGCGAGTTACCGGACGGGTTGTTGCGCAGCGTTGGCAATCAACTGAATCGCTGGAGCCTTACACCGGCCGCAACCGAAGGCTATCGCACTGCTGAGGTTACACTGGGCGGCATTGATACCGATGAATTGTCATCGCGCACGATGGAAAGTAAACGTGTGCCCGGTTTGTATTGCATTGGCGAAGTGGTCGATGTGACCGGTCATCTGGGGGGCTTTAATTTCCAATGGGCCTGGGCATCGGGGCACGCAGCGGGAGAAGTGGCGTGAATATTTTGCGGTTTTGGTTGCTGTGTTTACTGTTTACCGCAGGTTATGCGGCTGAGGGCTTGTACCCGGGTCGCTCCCCAGAGTTTGATGTGGCTGTGGACGACACCTTGCAACTGGCGGCCGCCGATGAGCGTCCGGTGCCGCTGCGGATTTTCTATCCGCTGACAGACGGTCCGTTTCCGCTGATTGTTTTATCGCACGGTACCTTTGCAGCGAACGACCGTTACGATCTGATCGCACGTCATTGGGCGGCGCAGGGATACGTCGTGATCCTCCCGCAGCACAAGGATGCCAATTACGGCGTCAGGCCAACCGGTTATGCAGTGATGCAGGAAGTCACGATGTCGCGCGTGGCCGATATGTCGCTGGTACTGGATAAACTAACGGATATTCAGAAACTGGCACCCGCGCTTGCGGGCAAGATCGATCACGATCATTACATAGCGGCCGGGCATTCCATCGGCACACAAGTGGCGATGCTGGTCACGGGCATGCAATTCAAAACCGGTTTCGACGGCGAATTGATCCGCTCGGATGAGCAGCGCTATTCGGCGCTGGTGTTGATCAGCGACCCCGGCAAGATGCGACTGATGCCTGCAGATGTCTGGATGGCCAGCAACGTGCCCACCTTTATGGCCACCGGCACCGATGACTACGGGTTGATGGGGGAGCGCGGCGCAGCCACCGAAGCGCAGAGCGAGATTGTGCCCAGTGATGCCAAGGTGCCGCGCTACGAGTTGTTGCTGGAAGGCGGCGATCACTACTTTGGCGGGCTGGTGCAAAAAGAGGTGGAAGCCGAGCCTGATTATGAAGGGCTGGCTATCTTTAACGCCATTTCCACGGCTTTTCTGGATGCACAGACCAAGCCGTCAAAGGCAGCGCAGCGTTATCTCGACACGGTCGATCTTTTGCAGGTCACGAACCGGCGCGCCAGGCTGCAGCGATACGATTAGGCCGCGGTTATACTCAGATCCTTTATGCAATGACCACGGCGTCAAAATCAGGCTCCAACTACAGATGGAATTCAAAGACTATTACGAAGTCATGGGCGTGGCGCGCGATGCGACGCAGGACGACATTAAGCGCGCTTACCGAAAACTTTCCCGCAAATATCACCCGGATGTCAGTACCGAGTCCGATGCCGAAGAACGATTCAAAGAGGTCGGTGAAGCCTACGCGGTTCTGAAAGACCCGGAGAAACGGGCCGCCTACGATCAGTTAGGCGCCAACTACAAGGCGGGTCAGGATTTTCAGCCACCGCCGGGCTGGGACGAAGGTTTTGAGTTCAGCGGCGCAGGGGCCACTGCCGGTCGAGGTTATGCAAGTGGTTTCGGCGGCGCACAGTACAGCGATTTCTTCGAGGAATTATTTGCGCAGCAGCGCGGTGGGCGGCCGGCGGGCGGACAGTTCAGCATGCGGGGTGATGACCGGCATGCACGCATCAGCATCGATTTTCGCGACAGCTACACCGGGGCGCAGCGGCCGATCACTCTGCGTGTGCCCGAAGTGACTGCCGATGGTCACGTGGTGACCAAGGAAAAAACCCTCAACATCAAAGTTCCCAAGGGCATACGGGAAGGGCAAAAAATTCGCCTGGCCGGACAGGGTGGGCCGGGGGTTGGGAGCGGCAAGGCCGGCGACCTGTTTCTGGAAATAGCTTTCAGTCCCGCAAAACGCTATCGGGTTGAAGGTGCCGATGTCTACCTGACTTTGCCCGTCACCCCCTGGGAAGCGGCGCTGGGGGCTACAGTTACGGTGCCGATGCCCACCGGCAACGTGGATTTGAAAATACCGGCGAATTCCCGGCAAGGCAGCAAATTGCGGTTGAAGGGCAAAGGCTTGCCCGGACAAATCCCGGGGAATCTGTACGCTGTGCTCGACATACAACAGCCGCCCGCCGACAGTGATGCGGCCAAAGAGATTTACCAGCGCATGGCGGAAGAGCTGCCTTTTGATCCGCGAGCCGATCTGTGAGGAATCAACAATGACCCAATACGACAGCGACAGCGTCACCGGTGAGGTGTTTGACGAATACACCGAGATCACCCTTAGCCAGCTTTGCGAAGCCTGTTCCGTGGAAACGACGTTAATCGAAAAGCTGGTGGCGGAGGGCGTGCTTGACCCCGTGGGGGGTGAGCCCGAGGCGCCACGTTTTCATTACACCAGTGTGCGAATCACGCAAACAGCAATCCGCTTGCAGGAAGATCTGGGTGTTAATCTGGCAGGCGCTGCACTGGCGCTGGAGTTGCTGGAGCGCATAGAAGAACTGCAGCGTCAGTTAAAGGGGTAGTCTGATTCATGTCTTTACAACTCTATACCTGCCTCGGATCGGGCAATGCCTACAAAGCGGAGCTTATGCTGCACCTGTTGAAACTCGATTACGAGGAAGTGACGGTCAGCATCCCCAAAGGCGAGCATTTGTTACCGGAATTTAAAGCGCTGACGCCGTTCGGGCAGATTCCGGTGCTGGTTGACGGCGGTCGCACCTACACCGATTCGCAGGCGATTCTGTGCTACCTGGCCCGGCAATACGGTGGCGAGAACGCCGATCAATGGCTGCCCGTCGAGCCTGGCGCGCTGGCGCAGGTGATGCGCTGGTTGTCGGTATCGGCCAACGAAATCCAGAACAGCATGACGCTGGCCCGCGCGATCAAGCTGCTTCGCTGGCAGCGTGATTATGACGGTGCGGTCGCGCGCAGCTACAAGCTGCTAGCGCTGATGGATGCCCACCTGAATGATCGCGACTGGCTGGCGGCCGCTCATCCGACTGTTGCGGATGTGGCTTGCTACCCTTACATTCTGCTGGCCGGGGAGGGCGGCGTGGATACCTCGCACTTCGCGGCAGTCACCGCGTGGCTGCGGCGCGTGGAAAGCTTGCCGGATTTCTATCCGATGCCGCGCATCCCGAACCTGCCACCGGTTGAGCCAGCCCCCTGGAATAGAGAATAATCAGCACCCATGAATAACGAAACACAAGCCAAGAAAACCATCCTCATTGTCGGTGCAACCGGCTACATCGGTAGCGCAGTTGTTGCCGAAGCGGTTAAGCAAGGTCACCGCGTAATTGCGGTTACCCGCTCTGCCAAAGGCTCAGATAAGTTGCAGGGCGCAGAAGTCGTGCAAGCCGATGTGACCGATCCGGCTTCTATCGGCGCGGCAATTGGTACCGATGTTGACGCGGTGATTTCGTGTTTGGGCTGTCACTCTGGCCTGGCAAAGGATTTTGATGCGATTGACTATCAGGCCACACTGAATGTGCTGAATGCCGCAATGGAAAGCGGTGTCAAAGAGTTTGTTCTGTTGTCAGCCATATGCGTGCGCCGGCCGGAACTGCCGCTGCAGCTGGCCAAACTGAAATTTGAAGACGAGTTAATGCGGTCCGGTATTGACTACACCATCGTCCGGCCAACCGCTTATTTCTGGGTGTTTGATTCGCAAAAGAAAATGATCGCCAAAGGCCGGCCGGGTTTTCTGATCGGCAGTGGCGAGCAATCCTGCCACAACCCGATTTCCAAAGAAGATCTGGCCGAGTTTATGGTGGGCAGTATCGGCAACGAAGAGCGTCGCAACCGCGTGTTCGTGATCGGCGGGCCGGAAGTGCCCGGGAACGTCATCACTTATAAAGATGCGCTTACCATGATCTTTGAATCGCAAGGTAAAGAGCCACGGTTTTTGAGCGTTCCCGGATGGGCTATGACCGGCATGATCCGTATTACCTGGGTTCTGGGATTGTTGTTCAGAAAGGTCGGCGAGTTTTCCGAGTTGTTGAAAATCATCTATTACTACATGCGCTATGACATGCGCGCGGCCGGTTACGGCACGGATACTTTTGAGCAGCACGTGGCTCATACCATCGGCCAGCCGGGCGGCAAATAACGCCGGCTGCGTTGTCAGCGCGGTGTCAGGCTCTAGTCATCGACTCTTGTCAGGGATTCTGGCCACGCTCTCTTAGCGACGCCTGCATCTCCAGCGCTCTGGGGAACAGAAGGTGATCTTCTGTGTGAATATGCAGGGTCAGGTCGTCGGCAAAGGCCTTTAGTTGCTGCAACATATCGGTGTACTGCGCGTCTGCATGTGCAGGCGCTGTGAAGTCATCTGTCAGTTCGCACAGACGCGCCAGCTCCTGTTTCGACTGATTGTGGTCGTTGGTCATGCACTGAATCGGCCCGCCCACCCGATCACCACACGGCGTGGCCTTTATGCTGCCAAGTTCGGACATGTCGCGGCACATCGGGAACAATGCACCTTCTTCGTGAATCATGTGGTCTTCAAGTTCTGTCGCCATCTTTTCAAACAGTGTCTGAACTTCGCGCAGGCGAGCGTCGCGTTCTGCGTGCGCAGCCACAACCTGTCTTACCAGCGCGACGGTTCCCGGCATTGATTCACGGGCCGTTTGATGATGCGCGGCCTCCACGTGGCTGACAATTTCCGGCAGCGACAGGCTTTCAAGTTCACTGATATCGATGTCCGGCGGCGGGTCATTTTGTCCCGCGCGCGCAAGCATGTTCAGGATAATCTGCGGATGCAGGCCGAAATCCAGACACAATTCGCCGATGGTGACGCTGCTGTCGCCTTCGCGGAACATGCCGGTGGACTTCAGTGCGGCCAGCATGGCCGGCGAGCGGGCCTCAAGCTCGGCGATGCTGGTGTTGCTGCTCAGATTTTGCATGGTG
The DNA here is from genome assembly GCA_030426355.1 of Gammaproteobacteria bacterium. GTDB lineage: Bacteria > Pseudomonadota > Gammaproteobacteria > Steroidobacterales. The sequence goes on along the minus strand of JAUHYQ010000001.1, from coordinate 447,591 downwards.
GCTATCCTAATAATCTGCCCGCAGGTCGGCGAAGTCGTAGTTCTACCTACTGAATATCCTGCTGATATATGGGTAAAAACAGCCGGGCTTCTCTATACTCGGCATTATCCAAGGAGATCTGCATGACCTCAACCGCACGCCTTTTCAGCTTCGTACCGCGTCTGCGTAGCCCGCTGACCGCCCTGGCGATGCTGGTATTGCCCGCACTGATGGCCACCGGCTGCAGCAGCACCGATGCGCTGCGGGCCACCGACAAGACCATCGATCTGCCGCGGTTCATGGGTGACTGGTACGTGATCGGCAGCATCCCGATCGATTTCTTTTTTGCCAGTGAAGCCGGCGCGCACAATGCGGTCGAGTCCTACGCCCTGAATGATGACGGCTCGATTGATACCCGTTACCGTTTTCGCAAGGACAGCTTCGACGGCCCGGTTAAAAGCTTTAATCCCACCGGCTTTGTCTACAACACCGAGACCAATGCTGAGTGGCGCATGCAGTTCTTGTGGCCGTTTAAATCCGCCTATCTGATCGTGTATCTTGCCGACGACTACTCAAGCACGATTATCGGCGTGCCCAACCGCGACTACATCTGGATCATGGCGCGTTCGCCGGACATCAGCGACGCTGACTACCAGAAGCTGTTGGATATTTCGGCGGCGGCCGGTTACGACCTGGACAAGATAGTACGTATTCCGCATCGGTGGCCCGAGCCGGCGGCAGAATGATGAATGTCTGAATCCGCGGCGACGCCCGAGGCAGGCCGCCCACTCGGACCCAAATTCCTGAAAATTCGCATTGCGCCGAACATATCGGGCTTCAATTTTGCCACGTTGCTGTTCGGTTCCTTTTTTGGCATCGCGATGATGGGGTTTGTGAATGCCTCGCAACCCTACCTGTTTACCGAAGTCCTGAATATTCCTGCCGACGAGCAAGGGCCGCTGGCGGGCAATCTGACGTTTTTGTCCGAGGTGGTGGTGATCTTAACCATCGGCCTGATGGGTGCGCTGTCTGACAAGGTTGGGCGCAAACCGATATGGGTGGGTGCATTCCTCATTCTGGGCCTTGGCTACTTGCTTTATCCGACCGCCACGTCGGCAGATCAACTGACGCTGTACCGCATGTTTTTTGCCATCGGCCTGGCGGGCAACACCGCGATGCTGCCGTCAGTGGCCAACGACTATGCGGTCGACACAGCACGAGGCAAAGTGATTTCCGTTTGTTTCATGCTGAACGGTCTGGGTTTTATTTTGTTACTAACACCGTTGCGGTTGTTGCTGCCGGTGTTCAGCGACATGACCGGCGGCGATCCGGTGCAAACCGCCAAACTCTGGATATGGTCGGCGGCCGGTGTCTGTCTGTTCGTGTCCACCGGTTTGCTGCTGGCTGCCGTTTATGGGCATGCTGCTGGATCGCTTTGATCGCGTGATCGGTTTGGCCATCGCGATGTTCCTGGCAGGCGGCGGCTATTTTTCCCTGTTCCTGGTCGAAAACCCGCTCGGGTCAGCGATGTATTTCTCAGCAGTGCTGGTGGGTATGGGTGAAATTTCGGCCAATCTCGCGTCGCTGACATTGATCGGCGCCGAAGCACCGGAAAAAGGTCGCGGCGCCGTGATTGGCTTGTTCAGTTTGTGCGGCGCCATTGGTATTTTGATGATCGCCAAGGTGGGCGGCATCCTGTCCGGAACCTACGGGTCGATTTCGCCGTTCATGCTGGTCGCATGTGCCAATGCGGTGGTTTTGTTACTGGCGTTGATGGTGTATTTCATCAGCCGCAAAGACAGGGCCAACTAGCAGCAGGACTCAGGGCTCATCCGCCGCATATGCGGCAATGCTGTCCACGCGTAGCTTAAACGCGCCGTCTTTACGTTGTCATTCTGCACGTACCAGCCGCGATCCGGCTCAACAAAGATAAATCGCTGAACGAGGAAGACTGCGTGACAAAGGGTATTCCTGAATTGCGGGTTTGGCCGAGTCGGCCGTTAAAACGGCCCCGCGCGCGCAGGGCCGAAGATCAGGTGTTATTTACGCTGCTTTGGGCAGCTCCACGCCTTTAGGCATGACGACTGTATCAATTTCGTGAATTACGCCGTTTGATGTAGCAATGTCCGCTTTAACGACCTTTGCACCGTTAACCGTAACGGAGTTACCGACTATGGCTGCCGCAAGGCTTCTGCTTTCAAGCGTCTTCAGCTCACCCGCTTTGATATCTTTGGCTGCGATACTGCCGTCGACAACGTGGTAGGTAAGGATCGATTTTAATTTCACAACATCCTTTAGAAGCGCTTCCAGGTCTTTTTGTGGCAGCTTCTTAAATGCGGCGTCATTTGGCGCAAATACCGTAAAAGGGCCTGCGCCTCTCAATGTGTCCTTAAGATTGGCGGCTTTAAGCGCCTTTAACAGGGTTGAAAAATGACCGGCTTCAAGTGCCGTCTCAATAATGTTTTTCATGTGTTGGTGTCCTTGTATAGCATTAACGTTCTTTATTGTTCGACGCCAGTATGCGCGCTTTAGTACTCGCGTGCGGGTTTCACAAAAACTATATAGCTTGACTTATCAGCTAATGAAGAGACGCGCTTAACATGGCCGGGATAATTGTTTAGCCGCAATGCAGTTCGACGATTTTCATACGTAGTTCAACTAATAGGAGTACAGTTGAAATCTCCGGGCCTATTCAGGAACCGGTTTTCCAATTGAGAGCTAAGTTGAAAAAGCGTGCGTACTTTAGATCATTCGTCATGGCCTCGGCCCTGCGGGCTGAACCTTATGATCCTTGGTATTACTATGGAGCAGCAGCTCTGTATGCGGCGATGTTTACCGGGTGCATCTACCTTGTGTTGAACAACATCTAAACAGGGTACCTGCTTTTTCGCTGTGAACTACCACCCGTGATGCGGGTGATGGCGCAGCAGTTCGTTGTCCTTAAACCACCAGACCAGTATTGCCCCGGCCACGAAGCCGCCGACATGTGCCCAGAACGCAGTGCCGCCGCCATCAAGGCCGATAGATGACAGCCCGCCGAGCAACTGCACCACGATCCAGTAGCCCAGCATTGCAAACGCCGGCACGCGAAAAGTGGTCACGATGAGCACAAGAAACAACAGCATCGTGACCTTCACGCGCGGGTACAACATGATGTACGCACCCATGACGCCGCCGATTGCACCGGATGCACCTACCATGGGCACCGCCGAGTCGGGCTGGCTGAACACCTGCGCTGCCGCGGCGAACAGCCCGCAGAGCACGTAGAAAATCGCAAAGCGGCCGTGGCCCATCGAGTCTTCAACGTTGTCACCGAACACCCACAGAAACCACATGTTGCCGATCAGGTGCATCCAGCCACCGTGCATGAACATGGACGTGAACAGGTTTGCCCAGCCCAGCCCGGCATTGCTCGGGCACAGCGACTGCGCGTCGGTGAAGTTGCCGAGCGGAACGGTGTTAAACAAGTCCGCCGGAATCAACCCGAACTGACACACCGATGTCAGCAGCCCCGGGCCGACGCCGAGGTTTTGCAGCGCCACCCAGGCCGTCACGTTCAGGGCGATCAAAGCATACGTAACGACCGGTACGCTGAGTTGCGGGTTTTCGTCCCCGATCGGAAACACGGTCCTGCTTAACTACTTACGAAAGTAGGCCATCATTTTTTCGAAAGCAGCGCTGTAGTCATCCAGCAGCGGCTTGCAATCGGCGTGACCCTGCATGGCTTCCCACCAGGTCTGAATGCGGCCGCCTTGCTCAGTCGGATCGGGAATCTCGGCAAAGTTAGAGAACACCAGTACTTTAAACATGGCCATGTGCGGCCCCAGTGCGCAGTCGCCCAGCGTCGGTTTATTGCCGACGCAAAACGGCCCGTCACCCATGAAGTGATCCAGATAAGTCCAGACTTTGGCAAGCGCTTCGGTATTGGTCGCCACAATTTCCGCATCGCGGTTCGCGGGGTTGATCTGACGCGCCAGCTGACTGGAAATTGGTGCCATGTACAGGTCAACAATGCGCGATATGGTGCGCGACTGTGCACGTCCGAGTGCGCCTGCAGGCAAGCCGGATTTTTCCGGGAAGGCGTCTTCGAGGTATTCGCAAATTACTTCCGATTCCGGGATGCAATGACCGTCCACGTCCAGTGACGGAATCTTGCCAATAGGGGTGAAGGCGCGGTATTCGGGTTTGCTGGGACTGCCACCGGGTATATCCGCCTGCGGCAGATCCACGCCTTTGAGCTTCGCAAACAATAAAACACGTGCAACGTAGGGAGAGGCGAGTGCGCCGTAAAGTTTCATGGTGGTGAATCCTCAAAGTTATTCTTGTCAGGTAGCTAGCCTACACCAAGTCGGTGGCTGCCGACATCTGCGCAGTCGGGCTACGTGTTAAGCTGTTTTTGCTAATCAGGGGTTGTGATGACAAGGGGGGTTGCCATGAACAGTTCCAGGAATGCTCGCGCAGTAAAAGAGTGGGGCGGTGTGATTGCCGCATTTGTGCTGACGATTGTTGTCAACGGTATGGCGAACGGGTTGCCGCTCGGCGGGCAGACCACCGGCGAGATCTCTGCTAAGTACCCGACACTGTTTACGCCGGCGGGCTTTACGTTCGGTATCTGGGGGCTGATCTACTTGCTGCTCGCCGCCTTTGTAATTTGGCAGGCATTGCCCGCGCAACGCAACAATGCGCGGATCGCCGCTATAAGCGGGCTGTTTATCGCCAACTGCATTGCTAACGCGGCGTGGATTTTTGTCTGGCACTACGATTTGCTGTGGCTGTCGTTATTTCTGATGGTCGCAATTCTGCTAACGCTGGTGCAGATATATCGCGCGCTCGATGCAGCCGGCCCGCCCGCCAGTGCAACCGAGTGGGTGCTGCTGCGCTTGCCTTTCAGTGTCTATACCGGCTGGATTACCGTGGCGACTATCGCCAACATCAGTTGCGTGCAATACGCGATGGGTTGGGACAACGCCGGCTTGGCAGTTCTCGACTGGACTCTGCTGAAGCTGGCGATAGCCGGCGCTATCGGTGCGGCCGTGATTTTGCGTAAAGGCGACGTGGCCTATGTGTTGGTGATTGCGTGGGCGGCCTACGGTGTTGCGAGTAAGCAGGTGGCCACGCCGGAAGTGGTGGGCGCGGCCACCGTATTGTCCGCACTGGCGGTATTACTGGCGCTGGGCAGTTCTATTTACAAAGCGATGTCCGGCAAGGCTGCCTGAAGCACCGGCAGGTCGCGAATACGTTTGCCGGTGGCGGCATAAATGGCGTTGCATAGCGCCGGTGCAACGCCCGGCACGCCGGGCTCACCCACACCGCCGGGTCGCGGGTGCGAACTGTTAATCAGGTGAACTTCGATGGCTGGGCATTCGTGCATGCGCATGCGCCGGTAGCGATCAAAGTTGCCCGGCACGGCGCGGCCGTCAGCGAAGTCGACCGAACCAAACAGGGCAGCTGATAAACCATCAACCACGGAGCCTTCCATCTGGGCTTTTACATTATCGGGATGCACCACCGGACCACAGTCCACGGCGCAAACCACGCGGTTGACGCGTTCAAACTGGCCATCGATAACCGCCACTTCGACCGCATGGGCAACCACCGTGTCGTGCGATTCGGTAATGGCGTAGCCGACGTTCGAGGACGTCTTGCCAACCTCTGCCACCAGTGCGTCCAGTACCGCGCGATGCCGGGGCTGATCTTTCAGCAGTTGCCGCCTAAACGTCAGCGGGTCGCGACCTGCGGTAATGGCCAGCTCATCAATAAAGCTCTCCATGAAAAACGTCGTCCACGAATGCGCGACGCTGCGCCAGTAGCCTGCGGGCACGTGCAGTTCGGCCGGGATAAACCCCAGCCGCAGGTTGGCTACGGGGTAGATCGGCGGATTGATCGCTTCCACCACGGAACTGTCGGTGGCCGCAGTGCCGCCGCGTGGCGTGGGCGTACGGGTTTCGTAGCTGGCAACGACCGACTGCGTCACCAGCGTGTAGTCGAGGGTAAGCAACTTGCCATTGTCATCAAGCTGGCCCTTAAAGCGGCACATAGCAGCCGGTCGGTAGGCATCGTGTCGTATGTCCTGCTCGCGTGACCAGAATAGTTTGACCGGCCTGCCGGGCACCCGCATGGCCACGGCTACAGCCTGTTCGATAAAGTCCATCTCGGCCCGCCGTCCGAAACCACCGCCCATCAGTGTGGTGTGCACGCGGACTTGATCGTTACTCAACCCGGCGAGTTTGGCAGCAACATCGCGGGCAATGGAGTTGGCTTGTGACGGTGCCCAGATTTCCAGTGAGTCGCCTTTAAACAGGGCCGTGCAGTTCATCGGTTCCATGCAGGCGTGCGCGAGAAAGGGCACGGCGTAGTCGGCGGTCACCAGGGCATCGGCACCGGCAGCGAGCAGGGTATCGAAGTCCGGTTGTTGCGCATCGCTATCAGCTGCGTCAGCAGCGGTGTCGGTAAAGTACACTGGCGATGCTTCGTCCAGCATGCGGCGGTATTCGACTTTCAATGCATGGCTGTTAGCGGCTGCGCTGCTCGGTTCGCCCGGTGTGACGGACACCCGGCTGGCCGCTTGCAGAGCCTGCCACGATGTATCGGCAACCACGGCAACCGCCCTCACGAAACCCGGTGCACCGGCTTCAAACACACCGTGCACGCCGGGCATGGTTTGTGCAACGTCGGCGTCGAAGCTTGCTATGTTTGTCCCGGCAACCGGGCTGTGCACGACTGCCGCGTAGAGCATGTCGGGCAGGGCAATGTCGAGGCCGAACAGCGCACTGCCGTTCACCTTCATGGGCGTGTCGAGTCGCGGGGGGTTATGGCCGATCAATCGATATGCGGACGAATCCTTAAGCGTGACGGAATCGGGCGGTGTTTCGTGACTCGCTGCTTCCGCCAGTTCGCCGTAACCCAGACGGCGATTGTTCGCCGGATCGATAACAAAACCGCTTTCGGTAGCAAGCCGCTCGATGTCGACCTTCCATTGATCCGCGGCGGCCTGCATCAGCATGTGTCGGGCGGCAGCACCGGCAGGGCGCAAAGTGTCCCAGGCGTCAACCGTACTGGAACTGGAAATCGTCATGGACATGCCCAGCGCATGAAAACCCTGCCGGATGGCCCACGTGCCGGTCGCAGCGCGCCAGCTTGCGGCCGGATCGCCAAGCGGCTGCCCCCGCAGCAGCATGCCGAAGTTAAAGTAATCGCGATCAACCGGCACGAATTCAAACCGCACGGTGTTCCAGTCGGCATCGAGTTCTTCGGCCAGCAACATGGACAGCGTGGTGGTAATGCCTTGTCCCATCTCGGCTCGATGTATCCCGCAAATCACGGTGCCGTCGGTGGCGATCTTTAGCCAGGCATTCAGTGGCGCGGCGCGCGCGCCCTGCGCGGCGAACTTAATGGCGGCATCACCGTCGTCAAGTGCTCGCAAGCCGTAGCCGATAATGAGGCCGCCACCGATGGCAGTGCCAGAGAGAATAAAGCCGCGTCGGGAGAGCATAAGGTCATTGTAAAGCAATGCCGTTACACTGGCGGCCTGCGTTTTGCCGCTTAATCAATGCCAATGGCGGGAGTGTTTATCATGGTCAGGTTTTTTGCAGGCTCGTTGCTGGTCGCGCTGGTGCTGTGGGTGTGGAGCACGCTGTTCTATGTTGTTTCGCCCATTCCTTACTACACCATGTCCGAAACTGCCGACGATCTGGCGGCAGGTCAGGCATTGCTGGAGCATTTTCCCGAGACCGGCACTTATATTCTGCCCGGCCGGTACAACAGCGATGAGGTGCGCAGCCAGATGCGCAATAACGGTCCCGTTGCAACGGTCTATTTCACCCGCGAAGGTTCTCCCGAAGCGTCGGTGACAAAAATTCTGATTGGCACCTTTAACAGCATCTGCATCGGTGTGCTGATCGGCCTGTCGATGCTGCTGCTCAATCGCCACACCACCGATTACTGGAGCCATGTCGCGATCGGTTCAATGTTCGGGATTGCCTACACGGCGTACCCGCGTTTCGCCGACATCATCTGGTCGGACTTCCCCTACGGGTATCAATTGATGATGATCTTTTCGGACGGTTTTAGCTGGATACTGGCTGTTATGGTGATGGCCTGGTTTACTCGACCGAAGGGAGCAGTCTGATGGCGATATGGCATACCAAGAAAGATCAGCCCGACATAGTGCCGCGTTTTATGCACTGGCTGGAGCAGCGCAATCCGGGTGAAACAGAGTTTCATCAGGCGGTGTACGAGGTGGGTATCAACGTGCTGCCGTATTTGCGCAATCATCCGGAGTACATGGAAGCGGCCATCTTCGGCCGGCTGACCGAACCCGATCGCATTGTGAGTTTTCGCGTGGTGTGGGAAGACGACAACGGCAAAGTGCAAATCAACCGCGGTTACCGGGTGCAGCATTGCAACGCGATTGGCCCGTATAAAGGCGGCATCCGTTTCCACCCCAGCGTGAACCAGAGCATCCTGAAGTTTCTTGCCTTCGAACAGACGTTCAAGAACTCGCTGACCGGGCTGCCGCTCGGCGGCGGCAAGGGCGGGGCGGATTTTGACCCCAAGGGCAAGTCCGACCGGGAGGTGATGCGTTTCTGCCAGGCCTTCATGACCGAACTCTACCGGCACATTGGCATGCACACTGACGTGCCGGCCGGCGACATCGGCGTCGGCCCGCGCGAGATAAGCTACATGTTTGGTCAGTACAAGCGGCTGGCCAACCAGTTTACCGGCGTCATCACCGGCAAGCGGCTGGCGTTCGGCGGCAGCGAGATCCGCGTGGAGGCAACCGGCTACGGCACCGTTTACATGATGGAAGACATGCTGGCCACGCACGGCGATACCATCGAAGGCAAGACAGCGGTGGTGTCGGGTTCGGGTAACGTGGCGCAATACGCGGTCGACAAATTGATCGAACTGGGTGCGAAACCGGTAACCCTGTCGGATTCGTCCGGCTTTATTTACGACCCGCAGGGCATCGATTGCCACAAACTGCGTTGGGTGCGTGAGCTCAAGGACGTGCGCCGCGGACGTATACAAGAGTACGCCGATGAATTCGGTTGCGAGTACCACGCCGGGCAGCGCCCGTGGAAGGTGCCCTGCGACCTGGCGTTCCCTTGCGCAACACAAAACGAACTCAACGCCGAAGAGGCCGCGATGCTGATAAAAAACGGCTGCATCGGCGTTTCCGAAGGCGCCAACATGCCCAGTCGGCAGTCTGCCATTGACCTCTTTCAGCAGGCAAAGATTTTATTTGCGCCGAGCAAGGCTGCCAACGCCGGCGGCGTGGCGGTGTCAGGTCTGGAAATGACCCAGAACAGTATTCGCATGTCGTGGACCCGTGACGAGCTGAACAGGCAGTTACGCCAGATCATGACCGATATCCATGCACGCTGTGAGCGGCACGGGCGCGAAAGCGATGACTACGTGAATTATCTGAAGGGCGCAAACATCGCCGGGTTTGAAAAAGTTGCCGAGGCGATGCTTGCTTACGGCGTGATGTAGTCGGCCAGCGTGGCCCGATACCAGTCCCGAAACACCAGCGTGGGTTTGTCGGTGGCCACGGAGATTTCAGCCGGGTCGCTCAGCACGTCACCGCTTTGCGATTCCACAATGGCGCGGTCTTCATCCAGAATCCGGTGGTCGGTGCCGCTCGCGTAGCGTGCATGGCGGGCGACTTCGTCAGCACTGCGCACCCTTCGCACCGTCATCACGCGGGTGTGGTGTTCGTTAACCGGAATGCAAAACACGTGCAGCCAGCGTTCCGCTACCGGCCCGAAATGCAGAATGGACAGGTTGGGGCGATGCCAGTGCAGTTGAAAACCCGACGTGCTGCTGCCCACATAACTCATCATAATCAGGCCGAATTCGGTGTCTTCGGTTTCGACGCGCGCGGTACCGCCACGTTCCGCGTAGTCGTGCATCCATGCCCCGATGGTTTGCTCGTGCAGGTAGGGCGGGTGGGCAAAATCAATGAAATTTTCCTGCGCGCGTGTCCAGTGCGCCTGCCATTCCTGGTGGTAGGTCACGAATAAATTCGGGTCGCCCTGCAAGGATTCCGACAATAGCGGTTCGGGTGCGTTTGCGTTATCGGGATCGGCGGCGGTGTACACCCAGATCGCTCCGGCGATCAGCCGCGTCGGTAATGCCGTTGCACGAACTTTTTTGAGCGCTGCATCGTTCAGGCAGTTCAGTGGCACTGCCTGGCAGGCACCTTCGCCGTTGAATCGCCAGCCGTGATAGCCGCAGCGCAGATGACCTTCATCCGTGACCACACCGAGCGAAAGCTTAGCCCCGCGATGCGGACAATAGTCGCGCAGCGCATGCCATTGGTCATCACGGTCTTTGAACAGCACCAGCGCTTCACCGGCCAGCTCCACGGGCATGGGATTGGCCGTGATCGCGGTCAGCGGCAGCACCGGTGTCCACTGGTTCGGGAAGCGCTCAAACATGCTTTATCTTCGCACGAATCCGCGCGCCCGCTGGTATCGGACGTCAGGAATACAGGGCGATCTCGGCCAGTGCCACATCGGCCTGAAATTCCCGCATCCAGCCAAGAATAGCAATACGTTGCAGCCGGGCGTTGTCCAGGGGTTCGTCAATGCTGTTACCCGTGAATGACTCCCACGGAAAACGCATGCGCTGCCAGCGCGGCTCGGCAAAAAATGTCGTCCGATACGACTGGTCGTACCAGCCGCAGTCCGAGGTGCGCACATGCAGGTTGTAGTCTTCGTTGTTACCGTAAACCAGCAATTCGATGCCTTTGTAACCCGAGCCGTCCAGTTCGTCATAACTGCGACCGAAATACATCGCCATCTGGATAAAGCCGCCGTTGCTTTCACGGGTTACGTTACCCGTCAGGCGAATGCAGTTCTTGCCGTCAACCGCAGCAGCCTGCAGGTCGGCATTCGAAATGCCGCCCATTACCCGATCACTGAACCCGCGCCAGCCGGCACCGGGGTGCATGTAGCCATTGACGAAATTGCTGAGCACCAGTTTGCTTTCCCGTGCCGGAAAATTCTGCTCCGCGCCCCAGCTTCTCATAAATGGGGTCAGAGTCGCCGCGCCAGCGGCAGCGATCAACGAGCGTCTGTATGTATTCATTTGCAACCTCCTGCAAATCCGGGAACCGTTCTGTCGAGCCCCTTGTTATGGCTGCCCAGTATTCCCGGTTGTGATTATGTTTTCGTTACAGGCGTGCACACGGATTTGTGGCAAGCGGCATTGTTGCAATTTGTTACCGACTGCTGCGGTGCAGTTGAAGCGGGCTAAGAGGCTCGCGCAGCCTCGCGGTTGAGTTCATCCTGCGCGGCTTTGGAGCGCAGGCGGACCGCCAGCAGCACCAGCGTGGCGGTGATCAGGCCCATCACCGTGTAACTGAACTGGTAGCCGGGCGCGCCACCACCGACCGACGCGGTCATGCCGCCCACCAGCGCGGCACCGAGCAGCTGGCCGATGTTAATCGACACGTTTAACAAGCCTTGCGCAGCACCGCGGTCACCGGGCGCAACCTCGTTCAGCACGATGATGCGTATCGGTGCGCCGAGCGCGGTTGCAAAACCCAGTCCGGCAAAACAGCCGGCAGTGATAAACAACGCCGTGGTCAGCGAGAGTTGCCCGTACAGCAAGTACCCACCTGCAATAAAGCTCAGGCCGAACACCACCAGTACCTTGGCGCCGAGCCGGTTGATCAGCATGCCGGCGGTTGGCGAAGCCGCTGTCGTGACCAGAATGCCGGGTAACAGCAGCCACGCAGCGTTCGCATCGGTCACGCCGAGCGCGGCGACAGCCAGCGCCGGATAAAACGCCGAAGCTGACTGCATGGCGCCGAGCCCGAGCGAGATGGTCGTGGCAATCGCAATTTGCGATTGCTTGAAAAAGGCCGGCCGGATGATCGGATCAATCGCACGTTTTTCGATTTGCCAGAAGGTTGGCAAAAAGATCGCGGTCGTTAGCAGGAACGGCCAGACGGCGGTGGCTTGCAGGCTGGACAGCGGCGCACTGGCATCAAAGTTCGTGACGGCAATGGCCAGCGCAGCCAGGGCAACGGACAACGTCACCGCACCGCGACCGTCGAAGGCTTTGTGATCCTGGCCGAGCGTCCCTTTGGGCACCAGTCGCCATGCTCCCAGAATGAGCAGTGCCGCAATCGGTACGTTAATCAGGAACAGCCATTGCCAGCCGTAATTCAGTAGCAAACCGCCGAGCACCGGCCCGATCAGAAACGCCAGTCCGAAGACCGCGCCGAGCAGACCCAGTGCGCCGCCTTGTTGCTGCGGCGGAAACACGTCGCCAATTACTTTCACCGCTACCGGAAAGATACCCGCGCCGCCAAAGCCCTGCACCGCGCGACCGATGAACAGCCACAACGGATTTTGCCCCAGCACCATTAACAAGGAACCGAACGCGAATAACGCGATGCTGCTGATGTAGACCGGTCGCGGCCCGAGCCGATCCGACAGCTTGGCCAGAATGGGTGTGCCTATGAGTTGCCCTAGCACATACAAGTTAAACAGCCACGCCAGGCCGCGGGTTTCCATGCCGAACTGCGCCTGAATGGCGGGCAGGGCGGGGCCGATGATGGCCAGGTCCAGCGCGCCCATCAGCACGCCGGACAACAGCAGGGCCAGTAGCGCCTTGCGGCGCGTTGCTTCATCCATGGGTTGAGGTTAGTCCTTGGGGAGCGGGCAGGGAGACATTTCCGAGTCGCGGATCATACTGAGGATTCGCCGGGAAGGGCGGGTTGGATGCTTTAAGAGCACAAAACGCTAGAATGCCCGCATGAATCCCGTCAAAGGTAACTGGTGGCCGGTAGTGGATGCCACGGAACTGGGGCGCAAGCCCATCAGTCGCGTGCGCTTTGGTGAGCGATTGGTGTTCTGGCGCGCCGGCGATACAGCGGTGTGCATGCGCGATCGTTGCCCGCATCGGGGTGCCGCGCTGAGTCTCGGCTCGGTGCAGGGTGACAGTATTGCCTGCCCGTTTCACGGTCTGGAATTCGGCGTTGACGGGCGTTGCACGCGCGTGCCGGTGGAACAGAACTTTGCGATTCCCGATGAGCTTTGTGTCGCCACCATTCCCGTCCGCGAAGCGGATGGCTACCTGTGGATCTGGCGCGGGCCGCAGCCAACCGGTGAATATCCGGCCGTGCCGCAGCACCCCGACACCTTGCCGATGCGCCACGGCGATGCCGCGACATTGTGGAATGCGCATTACACACGTTGCATTGAGAACGTCTGCGACTTCAGTCATCTGCCGTTCGTGCATAAGACGACCATCGGTCGTTTCAAGAAGGGCTGGCAGACCGCTATCGAAATGGAAGACGTGCCCGGCGGTTTTCGTGCACACCTTATGCAGGACGGCAAACCGCATCAGAGCCTTGAGTTTTTATACCCGAACCGTTGGTTGCTGCGGCTTGCGCCGCGCTTCATGTTTGGGCTGGTGTTCGTGCCGGTGGATGACAGTCACACTTATGTGTACGGGCGCAGTTGGTATCGACTGCCGGTGCCCGGTATCAACTGGCTGATGGATTTTTACACGCGCTTTTCGCAGTACCTGGTGTTTCGTGAAGACTGGCCGATTGTCGCCAGCCAGATACCGGGCGACGTGTTAACGGCCAGCGAAGAAAAACTGTTGCCCAGCGATGCGCCTGTCATTGCTTACCGCAAGCTGCATCGCGCGCACTATTCGCGCTAGGTGTTCCGCCGGCCGAGGGCGTCCTGATACGCTTCTGCATCACCGAACTCAGCGAATTGCGCGTAGCGATCATGCGTGCCGAGCACCTTGTGCGCATGTTTGATCGGGCACCAGTACTGCTCGGTGCGCGCCACGATCTCGCGGCTGTAAGCCACCAGTCCATTGATATACCCACAGTAGGTGCAGTTGAGTTTTTCGATACTGTTCAGGTAGGGCAGGTGATGCCGGTCTATTGCAATGTAATCACCGCGTTTGACCTTGGCTATTTTATACAGCGGAAAACACAGCCACTGGTAGAGAGTGATGCACAGGTCAAGAAACGCGAACGGAATGATCATGCTGTATATCACCGGAGCAGACAGCACATTGCGTGGATTACTTTCCCAAAGCCAGCGTAATGAGCCGACTTTGAGTTTTTTCTGCGCTTCTCGTATGGCTTCCTCGAAGCGAACTTTGCCGTCTTCGAGTTTGTAGAAGAACAAGGTGTGTTGCTTTCTGACGAGCGTTTCGAGTTCTTCCTCGCGCTCACGGATTTCTTCCAGTAATTCGGCGATTCGGGATTTCATAAACCCTTCCTTATGGCTTAGCGGAGCAGCCTGTGTCATTGACGATGCTTTGGCCGCCTGAGCCTTTGTAGCACGTGATTGCAGCAGCTACTGGTTAATGTGCCGTGTTCGCAGACTTTGCATTGAGCTGCTGTAACCAGCCAATCAACAGCGTGCCCGGCACAATGCTGACCGTGTCGCAGGCGGCAGTGACCATCAGCGGCCACCAGTTCACGTTGCCCCAGCCGGATATAAAAGTGTAGGTGCCAAAAAACGCGGCGACGCTGACCAGCGTGCCGGTATAAATCGCACGGGCCACCCAGCCCGCGGGTTTATCCGTGGTTGAAAACCACCACGCCGACACAAACAAAGGGATCATGAAGCCAAAAGTCATGCGGGCAATGGCGGCACCCGAAGCGGCGTTCTCACCCGAGCGCAGAAACCCGTCAAACCGCGACGCCGACCAGTCGTTCAAAAAGAACTCGGCGATGCCCCAGTTCAGGTTGCTGCAAACAAAAAAGCCCACCAGAAAGGTCCAGATAAAACGGCCGGTGGATACATTCAGCATCATTTATTCTCCCATCGCCTTACCAAGCACGATCTCAACAAGCGCCAGCGCCTCACTGCCTTCGCAGATGGCGCAGCGATCCAGGTAGTTCTGCAGATTATGCCGGGCAGCATCGCGACCTTGCCTGCCACGTTCCAGCGGCACCAGTGATGCGAGTATCAGTTGCTCGACGTGTTCACCGTCCAGTTCGAGCGCTTGCGCGCGCGGGCGAAAATACTGCACCAGATCATCACTGGCGCCGAGCGAATCATGCTTGAGGGTGCGGCGAATTTTGCGGATGGGTTCCACCACGTTCTTCTGCCAGTTCCCGGCACGCGCAATGGCCGAGTTCAGTTCATCCGGCGTGATTTGTCCGGGCCCGGCCAGCCCTGACCAGATGCAGAACAACACCAGGTTAACGTCCAGACCGTGCTCGTCCTGCAGTCGCAGACAAGCGTCGCTCACGCCCGGTTGCGCGTAAAGCCGCAACGAATAGTTCCAGAACGGGTGGTTTGGCAGCGAGTCCGGCGTCGGCATCAGAACTTGATGACCGGCGGGTTGTTCGCAAAGCTCCACACATCAAACGGCACGATGGCACTGGCAAAAGGGTCGGAGAACAGCTGGTCGATCAGCCACCGCCGGCGCATGTCATCCTGTGCCTTGATATCGGCGGCGGTGAACGCGTCATCGGCGCGTTCGCGAACGATGTCCATGTAAGTGCCGACGAACGCGTCAAACAAGCCGGCGATAAAGCGGATGCTGGCTTCCGGGTCGCCACGGTACACCGGCGGCCCGTAAAAGCTGACGCCGGAGCAAGCCGGCCGACGACGAAACTCCGCTACGGTGTCATCCGTACCTTTGCAGATCAGTTTGCGATACAGCGTGGGGTCTTTGCCGGCTTTGGCAAAGTAGTCGTCGGTAACTTTTTTAAGCAAGGCCAGATCGGGTTCAAGTCTTGTGCCGGGCATTACGCCCAGCCAGCCGCCGGTTTGCACCGAACCGTCGGCAAACGTTTGCATGACTATGGTTGCGTGCAACATGCCGACCAGCGGTGTTTTAGGGTGCATGTCGAGCGAATAAAAACGCCCCCACGTCAGCACGCCATCGCCGCGACCCGGTGATTGTTTTTTGCCAAAGGACAACATGCGCCCGGCCTTTTCCATGACGTCGCCGCGGGCAACGCGCAGGTCAAAATCGGAGTATTCGGTGACGGCAGTGCGGTCTTCGACGTCCGCGTTGTCATTCATGTTAGCGACCTGACCGAAATATTTGTCGTCCATGCCGCCGACAAAGTCTTCAAAGTATGTGATTAATGCCGCGCGCTCGTCGTCGCTCAAAGCATTGTCAGGTGCGCCTGCGCCGGTGTGTCCGCCAGCGAGTAACACGCCCGGCAGCAGGAACAGGGGGGTCAATATTCGCAACATGAAACGGTGCATCGCTTATCTCCCGTCTATAAACAGATCACAGCCGCGCGTCATGCGCGGATCAATCGTGCCACTAATATGCCACAGCGTTTCGTCACCGGCATTGCAGTGAAACACGCAGGTGCCCGCAATGTCTGGCGTGTCCGTGCGTTGGTTGCAGGCTTTGTCACTGAACGCGCCACCCGCGCCGTCATAGCGGTTTTTGGCCGCAGCCAAAGCGTCCTTGCTGGCATGTCGATTGGCGCATTCCTGCTGCGCGGCGTCGGCCGTCCATTCAGCGCCACTGTAATCCTGGCAGAACAGGCTGTCGGCGGGCGCAAAATAAAACAGGCAACTGCCGACCGTCGAGGTCATCGAATGCGGTGCATTGCAGGCCGTGTCCGTGGGCGGAATCAAATCAGCGCCGGCCTCGAATGCCGCTTTGGTTACCCAGCGTTGCATGGCGGCCAGACTGATCAGCTTGCAGTGCTGCACGCCCTGATAGAAATTTTTCTCGACCGGGTTCCACGGCACGCGCACGCTTGGCGCGCGCACCGTCACGTCATTGTTCGCTGCGACACTTATATATAAGTCCATGGTGACGGGCAGCCATTCGCCGCCGGTGGCCAACAGCGCATCGTCGGCAAACCGCAATTGCCGGCCTTCGCTTTGATAGCGCGCACGTTGTGCCGGGGTAAGTTTGGCCAGCGCGCTTTGCAGCGTGGCTTCATTGACATCGCGGCATTGCCGGTCGGGGCCGGGCAGTTGTAGCCCGAGCATGTCATTCACGCGATCTCTGTCCACCATCTTGCAGGCGATGTACGTGGCCTGTTCCTGGCCATCAACCTGGGCGGTGTGGGTGGTCATCGCAATGATCGCGGCCTGTTTTTCGTGATCAATGCCCATCTGGATGGTGTGAAAACCGTTGCTCGCACCGCGTTGTTCGATGACTGGTAAATCGTCACCGGCATTAATCAACAGGCGCTGCGCGCTGGCACATAAATTGGGGTCAGAGTCGTTTGCCGCGGCGGACAACGCCACCAGCGTCAGGGTCAAAGCTGTGCAATATCGAACCGGCATCTTGCTATATTACGGCATCGGCGCACTGATGCCGGTATCAGGCACCCTTGCCAAAGATTGAAACACACAGGAGTAAGGTCATGGCCAAAGCGCAACCCATCAATGCCGATCAGCCGGCGACGTCACCGCAGATCAAGCGCCCCGCGCATTGGCGCGAGAATCACGGCAGCGGTTTCGAAGGCCGCGAGGCCTTGCTCGGACAAGCCATGAGCATGGTGATCAAGACGCTCAGTCAGACCGAACCCTATCAGCACCACGTGAACGGTGCGCTGGTGCTGGCGCATCTGGGCGCGATGCAGTTTGCCAAGAACAACGGTTTGCTTAACGAATACGTGGAGCACGACCGCAAGATGATGGAACCGGTGAACTTCCGCATCAGAAAACTGATCGAGGAAACCGGCAACAAAGAGCTGGCACTGGAAGCAACGTTCGACATTACCGAGTGCCATTACCAATTGGTGCTGGATACCAAAGTCGAGCCGGGTAAACGCACCTGGGTATCACCGTTTAAAACCAGTATCGAGGCGTGCAGGCGCATGGGCATGATGGACATGACCGAGGCCGACGTGCACAACCTGTGGACGCGCCCGCGGCTCGAAGCCTACGCCAGAGACATGGGCGTGGAGTTTCGGGTGTCGGATCTCGGTGCGGACGGCACCGTAACCTGCGAGGTAATGTGAGCCGCGGGTTGGCGCGCGCGCAACACCGCGGCGATGCCGCCAATGGTCAGCGCGCTGGCAATGGCCAGACGCACGGTTAAGGGCTCGTCCAGCAGCAGTGCTCCGCCGATTACAACCAGGATAGGCACGGCAAATTGCACCACTGCTGCGAACCCCACGCTGAGTTCGCGCAGGGCCTTGTACCAGATGATGTAACCCACCGCCGAGGTCACCGCGCCGCTGACGACAGCAAGCACCGCACCTTGTGGTGTCACCGCGGCACTGTCAATAAAAAGCAGTTGTGCACCGATCGCCAGCGGCACGGCACCGATAAAGTTGCGCGCAGTTGCCACGCCCGGTTCATGGCCGCCGCTGCCGATCACCGAGTAAACTCCCCAGCCGATGCCGGCGACTAGCATGCACAAAGTGCCCAGTGGGTCGGGCGACGTCACACCCGGCGACACCAGGTACACGATTCCGCCGCCGCTGGTCACCAGCCCCGCCCACGCGATAAGCGAAAAGCGCTCGCCGCGACGAATGGCTGCGCTGAACATCGTCAGCTGAACCGCCACGAACAGGATCAGCACACCGGTACCGGCACTGAGGGACACGTAGCCGTACGAGAAAGCCACCATATATATGAACAGCGCAACCACCGTGCGCCAGTTGGTTTTGACGGCTGCCTGTTGCTGCCAGTTCGGCAGCAACAGGCATACCAGGCACAGTGCGCCGGCGCCCAGCCGGATGGTCGAAAAGCTAACTGCATCGATCAGTTCGTTCCCCAGCGCAATCCGGCATAGCAATGAATTGCCTGCAAAGGCGAGCATTGCCACAAACGTCAACCATGCCGTTTTCGCACTCATTGCTTACGACTTCCGCAGCGTGAAGAACATGCCGATTTGCTTCTGGTATTGACGGTAAGTGTCGCCAAATTCCTGAATCAGGCTGCGTTCTTCAAACTGAATGCCGATAAAGATGTAGACACTCAGCAGAGTCGCAAGCACGAAGCGCGTTGCCGACATTTCCGGCGTTGACCAGAAGGCCACCAGCAGGCCGAGCATCATCGGATGCCGGCTGTAGCGGTACATCCACGCCCGCTTGAACGCCACCGGCGTGTACTCCTGACCGATGCAAAACAGCCAGGCCTGACGCAGCCCGAACAACTCGAAGTAGTTGGTGATGAACGACGTGCCCAGCACATACGCGATCCCAATGAAAAACAGGCTGCGCAACACGCCCACCGCCCAAGGCGTTTGCACAATCCAGGTGACACCCGGCACCGTCTGCCAGAAATACACCAGCGCACCCATCGCGATGCCGGCCGCCAGCACATAGGTGGAGCGCTCGATCGGCTGCGGAATGATTTTCTGCGCCGCTTCCTTGAACCAGCTCCGTGCCATGACGGTGTGCTGCACGGCGAAGGCCACGATCAGCCCGATGTTAATCACAATGGCCACGACCGGGTTGCCTACCTGCAGATTGGTCAGGCCATGCGGGGCCAGTCCGGCCGCAGCGAACAGCACCCAGAAGAGGGCGCCGGCGCCGATGGCATATGCAGTCAGTGCATACGTCGCGACCAGCGCGCGTGATGCAAATCCGGTCGTCGCGGGGTTTGTTGTTGCTGTCAAAGTTTGCGTACTCATGATTTCACCTCTTGCTTTACAAATAGACCGACCAGTCGGTCTAGTATCACGGCCAAAAAAAAGCCTACTTAAATATGTTTACAACCCGAATTAATCAACTCCGAGGATGCCTTTCAGGTAATCCCGGAAAAGCCGGATTGCTTCGGTCAGGTACTTCGGTTGGCGATGCGACTTGGCGGTAATAATGCCGCCTTCAATTATGGCCAGCAGATGCCGCGCGATGGCCTTGCCACTGGGCTTGCTCACACCCGCTGCTTTCAGTGCCGGACTGAACACGCCGGCGAGTTTGTTTTCAAAATCCTCGAACAACGCGTCGATGCGGTCGTGCAAAGCAGGGTGGCGGTCGACCACTTCCAGCGAAATGCTGCCGAGCAGGCAACCATGCTCCCACAGCGCCGGCGCTTTCTTTTCGACGTGCTGAACAAACGCGAGGGCTCGTTCGACCGGATCCTCGATGTTTACATACGCGCCGCTGCTGACGATGGCCCAGCCCTTGCGCTCGTAATCCTCAAGCGCTGTGATCGCGAGTTCCTCTTTCGATTTGAACGCGTGATACACGCTGCCCTTGGAAACCCCGGCCAGGCTGATGATGTCGTCCACCGTGGTGGCGGAATAACCGTTGCTGGTCATCAGCTGCTGCGCGGCCTCTATAGCCTTCTGTTTTGCGGTAATTTTTGCCATGGAGCGCAGACTAGACCAACTAGTCGGTTTAGTCAAGGGCTTTTTGTCAAAGACAGTGGCCGGCATCGACCGGCAAGCCCCCGTGTAAATTGCTTGGTGTGTGAAGGGCTGCCGCCTATACTCGGCCGATGTCTGAAAAGCCTGTCGCCGCCGGCGAACGCAAGCTGGGCCCGTTCTTCCTGATGCCCGGCATCACCCGGATCAACGGCGTCAGTTACTTTCTCACCGCGATGATCGCGGTGCCGATGATGGCCGCGCTGAGTTTCCTGCAGCCGATCATGCTGCGATTGGTGGGTGTCGACCGGGCTGTGCAGGGCACGTTAAGCGGCGACCTGGTGTTCTACCAGGAAATCATCGTTTTAGTCTGCACGCCCTTCATTGGCGCGGCGGCCGATAAAGTCGGTCGGCGACCGCTGGTAATGTTGGGTACCGCGCTGCTGGGTCTGGGTTACGCGTTTTATCCGTTTGCGGACAGTGTTTTCCAGATGTACGCCTACCGCACGGTGTTTGGGTTCGGTGTGGCAATCGTGGCCACCAGCATCACCATCGTGAATATGGATTACGTGCAGGATCGCAGCCGCGGCAAGTGGGTGGCGCTGGCGAGCCTGACGCAGGGCATCGGTATCTTCGTGGTGTCGCAGTTGTTGCGTGTGTTGCCGGCGCGCATGGCTGCCGACGGCATGGCTGAGGCCGACATCGCGAAATATTTGTTCTGGGGTTGCACGGTCACCTGCGCGGCGGTGTTTCTGGTCGCTACCGGCGGTTTGAACAAAGGCAAACCCACCGAGGCGCGGGAACGCGATTCGTTGTTGCAACTGGTGGCTGCGGGGCTCAGAACAGCGCGTGAGAATAGCAAAGTCGCACTTGCTTACGGCACCGCGTTTGCCGCGCGCGGCGACGTGCTGGTGGTGGGCACCTTTACGTTTTTATGGACGCAGCAAGCCGCCGAAGACATGGGCCTTGGCATGGCAGACGGGTACAAGCGCGGCGGCATGCTGGTCGGCGTGATCCAGGGCGCAGCGCTGCTGTGGGCCATGGTGATGGGTTACATCCTCGACAAAGTGAATCGCGTCACCGGCGTGATTGTGGCGTTCACCCTGGCAGCCGTGGGTTACGGCAGTTTCGGTTTAATGCAGGATCCGTTTTCGAACGCGATCTTGTTGCCGGCAATTCTGCTCGGCATGGGCGAGAGCAGCACGATTATTGCAGGCAATGCACTGATCGGGCAGAGCGCGCCGGCAGCAGTGCGCGGTGCCGTGCTGGGCAGTTTTGCGCTGTGTGGCGCGCTGGGTATTTTGATTGCCACCTCACTCGGCGGGCGTGTGTTCGACTGGTTTGCCCCCGGTGCCCCGTTTTTGCAGATGGGTGTGATTAATGCGCTGGTGTTGTGCGGTGCGATTTATGTGCGGGCGATAAACAAGAAAACCTAAGGTTGTCAGCTACGGCCCTGTCTAATTCTGCAGCCCCCATTTAACTTATGTCGAGTGTCGGTTCGTTGACAGCCCCGCGCGTGGCTAATAGCATCGAAAGACAGGGAGATTGGGGTATTGGGGGTCGAATACCGGCATTTTCAAGTCGGCAATTCCAATCGCATCGATCTTGAACGCCTCATCCGAGCAGGAGCGGTCATTATGTCGGTTGTTAATCGTTTTACGTACTTATCAGGCGTATCGCTCTTGCTGGCTGCAGCGGTCTGGGCTGACGATAGTCTTGTTGAGTACGATGCGGCCGGCAATGTCGTTGTTACCGCGAGCGGCGAGCGGATTGTTTACTCCCGGGAAGAGCTGGCGAACGGTTCCATTGCGCTCGAAGCAGCTGCTGCCCATGTAACGCTGTCCAGCAGCTCAATTTACGATGACGAGACCTATCTGCTCGATATGCCGCAGGTCTGGAGGCATTCCGTATGGGGGTCCAATCTCGGGCAGACCGGTATCAAAGCTGTGGATCTGGACGGCGATGGCACCACGGAGCTTGTGCTGGGTGCCACGCTGTCGCGAAATTTTGGTCAGAACAAGAATTGGCATGTGGTGCGGTACAACCCTTCGTCAGGGGAATACGACATAGTCTTTACAAGCAATGACAATCCCTACTGGGGCGATGACCGCGTGGACATTAACGCGATCAATGTTTTTCAGATTAACGGCAAGCAAAGAATTTTCGTTGGGTACTCGAACGGCAGTTTAGTTGAGTTCGATGGAGCAACGCTTACAGCCGTGCGCAGTGTCGAGATAGGTGTTCGCGAAATCCTCTCCATTGAATACGCCGATGGCGACAACGACGGGATCAAGGAAATTGTCGTCAGCTCCGAGGATAAGACGACATTTCTGACGCCTGTTTCACTAGCGGTCGAAAGTGAAATCCCGGTGGGTGGCAGGGAGATGCGTATCGGAAATGTCGATAACGACCCGCAACTGGAAATCGTCTACGTGGCAGGACAGGTGCTCGAATACGACGGCACCACCTACGCCGAACAGTGGAATTTCAGTGGCCTCAGTCTCGGCCGATGGTTACAGCTCGGCGATCTTGACGGCGACGGTGTAGATGAACTGGTTGTCTCCCGTAGCTGGGATTACATAGATATCCTGGATGCTCGTCTGCAGTCGCCGATCGGACAGATCGCGACCGACATAAATATCAGTCAGCTAAAGCTGGCGGATGTAAACGCTGACGGCAACCCGGATGTCTTGTACGGCGATCAGCAACATGGCTATGTGCATGCTATCAATGGTTTGACTCTGCAGGAATTGTGGCGGCTGAAGAACCCAAGCAGCGGTGCCCCGGGCATCGAGGTGGCCGACGTAGATGATGACGGCGAGCTAGAGGTTATCTGGGGCGCAGGGTCGAATTCAACGGCACCTGATTTTCTTTCGATTCACGATATCGCGACTCTGGCCCGGGAGTTCGTCAACATTGACGAGGGCGGCCCCTATCGAGCCATCGCTTTAGGCAACGTGGATGACGATCCGGATGAAGAACTGGTCGTCATTGCCTATGAGGGCGATCGATATTCCGGCACTTCCTGGGTCGATAACACACCGATGCACGTGTTTCGCGTAGATGATTTTAGCGAAAAGTGGAGCGCTTTTAACCTGAGCCTAAGCGGCGGCTACTATAAGTACAACGACGTAGCCATTGGCGATATCGACGGGGGCGGGAGAAACGAGGTCGTAACAGGTGGTTATTGGCGTGAAGGTATCAGAGTGTTTGACGCCCTGACCAAGACGCTGAAACGCAGCGGAAATATGAACGGCGAGGAGGTTTACAGCATTGCGCTGGCGGATTTTACCGGCGATGGCTACGAGGATATAGCCGCACTGGCGGGGCGGCAGTTGCATATCGTTAATGGCAGAAATTTTGTCACTGAATGGTCCAGTATTGTTTTTGCCTATACCGGCACGGTGGGCTATACGGGTGTTGAGACGGCTGAAATAACGGGCGATGCTGTCCCCGACATCATTGCTTCACTCGGCACTATTTTTATTATCGACGGCAGTACCAAGGTTTACCGGCAAACGCCGGATATGGATTACGGCGGCTTCGCGGTCGGCGAAGACGCGGCTGGGGAAAAAATCATCTGGGCGGGTACAGCAGCCGGCGAACTGGCAAGAATCAACCTGCAGACCCTGCAGCGCGAAATAGTCGGCAAGGTCTGCGACGACAGGGTGAGCACCGTCAAGGTGTCAACAGCCGCGGCTCTGGCGGGCTCAGTGCAATTCGCCTGTGACGATACCGTTGGCCTCTGGGGGATATTTGAAGAGCGGGTTGTTTGGCGCAGCCCGGTACTCGGCAATCAGGTCGGCTTGTGGAACAGCCTGATTGCGACCGGCTCCGGCGATCAGGCACTGCTGATCGTTGGCACCGATTTCGGGGTACACGCCTTTAAAGGGTTCGGTATAGGCAATAAAGATGTCGATGATGATGGTGTGCTAAACCATGTGGACAATTGTCCGCGCATTGCCAATACAGATCAGGCTGATGCTGATGGTGACGGCACTGGCGATGTCTGTAACGACATTTTTGACAGCGATGGTGATGAATGGGCTGATGCGCTCGATAACTGCGCCATGACAGTAAACCCGGATCAGGCAGATGCCGACGGTAACGGAGTCGGGGATGCGTGCAACGACACCGATGACATCGACGGGGATGAATGGGAAACCATGTTCGACAACTGCCTGGCAACCGCTAATCCCGATCAGGCGGACAGAGACGGCGACATGGTGGGCGACGTTTGCGACCCTTACCCGGATAATGCGGACAACTATGCAGCCCGGTGCGAAGAAGCGATCGTTAACGAGGCCAATCTCGGTGTTGAACTGAATACTTGCCTGGCCATACCGAAGTTTGTTGACGACGACGGTGATGGCGAGGCAAACAGCACGGATGCCTGCCCCGATACGCCGCCACTTGCGGCGGTGGATGCGGCGGGCTGCGATCAGGCGCAGTTCTGTAGCCAATATTCGGGTACAGGTTGGCAGAGCGCCAAAGCCTGCAACAAGTCCGACTGGCGCAACGATGAACCCGTTAAGTCGTCGCCCATGGACTGCCGGGCGAGCGTTCCGCGCTCAAGCGGGCGTGTGCAGGGTGTATGGCGTGACCAGCGTTTTACGTGCGTAGCACGTTAATTGTCGGGATGAGCCGGCCGCGCTGATGCCTCGCACGTGAACCTGCTTAGCCCGAAAAAACTGTTGCACACCAAATGGACGGCAGCGAAGCCGGTTAACCGGGAGAAACATTTTCTGGTCACCGAGGTGCACGAAGATGACGAGGGCAATCCACAGACCGTGACGATGCAAGCGGTCTACAGCAAAAAAGAGCGGGTGCTGGATTGGCGTGAGTTGAAAGACGACGGGCAGTGGCGAAGGGGATGGGTTTAACGCTTTATCTACTGTGGTAGATCCGACCCTTCAATTGGCGACGTCGATTCCATGTGCCGGTGGATCAACCACTGGTCACCCTCGCGCTTGAAGATGGCTGTGTAGATGCGCTCCTCGATGAAGGCCGGCACGCTGGCGCCTTCCCGCGGTTCACCCGTCAGTGTGCTGCGACCGATCATGTAGGCAATGTCACCGTGCACTTCGACGTCAAGCACATTCAGGGTGGTCTCGAAGCGGTAGTTCGACATCCCCGGCGTGAAGGCGGCGCCGATTTCCTCGCGCGAGGCCTTGATCGGGCGCCGCATCGAAATAACCCAGGCATCCTCGGTATACGCCGCTTTGAAAGCCTCCGGATCGGCCGCATTGTAGGCATCGATAACGCCTTCCAGCTGCGCCTTCATGGCCGCGTGATCGGGGTTGGCCGACACGTCAAGCGATGCGGGCTCCCCGGCTGTTGTCAGGCCCCAGACGAGCGCTGCGTAACACATTAACAATCGCTGTTTGCACAATGCCATGATGGTTCACCTTGGAGACAATGAGCCGGATTCTACCCGTGTCCGGAATGAGGCAGTTACTATCGGGCCGGCGGATTGCTGCGGTTTTCCGAGATTGCTACCGTTGCGGCCGGGTGTTTAGCTTTGCGCCGACAATAATTTCCAGGTTCGACTATGTATATCAATTTCTGGTACCCCGTTTGCACTGCGGAAGAGCTGTCTGCCGACGCGCCGTTGCAGGTTCAGCTGTTGGGCCTCAGGTTCGTGGCATTTCGAGATTCCGACGGCAAGCCGCATGTTCTCAGCGACACCTGCATTCATCGTGGCGGTTCCCTCGGTACCGGCAAGATCAAGGGCGACTGCGTTGAATGCCCCTACCACGGCTGGCAGTTTGCCGGTGACGGTCGCTGCACACACATACCGTCAGAGGGCGATGCCAAGCCACCGGCGCGTGCCAAGGTGGATGCGTATCCCACGGAAGAACGCTACGGCATCGTGTTTGCCTTTCTCGGCGATTTGCCAGAAGACGAGCGCCCCGAGCTCTACAACATTAAAGAGTTTGGCGCCGAAGGCTGGCGCGCGAACAAATTAGTGATTCTCAACGTCAACTGCTATTACGAGCGCTCGGTCGAGAACGGCCTCGACCCGGTGCACAACCAGTTCGTGCATCCGGCACAGGGCTTTCCGCCCATCCACAAGGAAACGTTTCGCACGTGGAACGATGACTGGGGCGGCGGGTTTAAGGCCGATTTCGGCGACCCGGTGCTGGAAAACACCCAGATCGCCAAAGATCGCAACGTAACGGGTGAGCTAAGCGCCGGTTCGTGGCACCACGGCCCGAACACACTTGTCACGTCGATTTTTGTGAACGCGGCCAGCAATTTTGTGCAGGTGTTTTTTGAAGCGCCGGTCGACAAAAATCATACCCGCATCTACTTCGTGAACATGCGCAATTTCATCCTTGAGCCGGAAATGGACGACAAGGTGATCGAAATAAACAAGCGCATTGCGCAGGAAGATATTGGCGTCCTTGAAAAACTCTACCCGGTACGCACGCCCGATAACCTGACAAAAGAACTGATGACATCTTCTGACGGCGTTATCGTCAGCTATCGTGAGTGGCTGAGAAAGTTTGAAAAGAAGGGCTGGCGAATTGACCAGCGGGCCATGCAGCAGAACGAAGGCGACGTGGCGTATGCGATTCCCAGCCCGGCCCGGCGTGAGGCGGGCAACTGGGTGCTTGATCCGGTACCGCTGATGCCCGCAGAATAGCGATTGTCAATTCCTGCCACGCCAACCTGAACCCGTCGGCAACATGAGAAAAAAATGGAAACTGTAGTTGTGCGTATTGCTGCTCGCGAAGGCATGGAAGACAAGGTCGAACAGTTCTACCTGAGCCAGCAGGCCGAGTACGAGGCTGCAGAAGGCTTCATCAGCCGGACCATTCTCAGGGCGCGCACCGGCACCATGCTGGAGTCCATCCTGTCGCGCATGACGCCGGAGCAGATTGCCAAACAACCGAAGCCCGAAACCGAAGGCGAGCAAGGGACCGAGTTTCTCCTCATTGAGCGCTGGGAGAGCATCGATTCCCGCATGACTTTTACGCTGAACCGAAAGAAAGAGCGTGACAAGGAGCTCTTCCCCTACCTGCTGCCTCAGCATGCTGCGGAATACTATGACGAAGTTACCGGCTGACTAGCCTGCAGCCGGCGCCATGACAGAGAAAATTCTGACGTCCGCTATCACGGACGATGCGGCTAAGTTTGGCCCTGTCTGGCTGAACCCCGGCGTCAGCCGACGCAACGCGCTCACTTATTTCTACGCGGCATTCTTCACGATCGGCATGCTGGCGTTCCTGGCCGCTATGCAGAATTACCTGCTGACTGCGAATCTTGGTATCCCCGAGAAAGAGCAGGGCGGCGCGGTTTCGCTGCTGGCCTTGCCGTATGAATTCACGTTCATGCTGATGGTGGGCCCGCTGGGCGCACTCGCCGACCGAATCGGCAGGCGCCCGATTTATGTGGTCGGTTTTCTCTGGGTCGGCGCGGTCATGATTTTGCTGCCGCTCACCGAGACGCTGTTGCAGCTCGGCATTCTGCGGGCGTTTTACGGCGTGGGTTCGGCTTGCATCACATCAATGATGGCAACGGTACTCGCGGACTATCCGCAGGAACGTTCGCGCGGCAAGATGCTTGCCGTTTCCGGCATCTGCAATGGTCTGGGCGCCATTGTCATGGCCGTCCTGCTGGGACAGTTGCCAAGGTTGCTGAACAGTCTGGGCTACGATGCCCTGATGTCAGGCCGGCTGACGTACTGGTTTGGCGCGGCGCTGGCTGTTATCACTGCCGTCATTCTCGGCAGGGGGCTCAAGGCCGGCAAGCCGGGTGCCAGTCGAGAACGCATGGCCCTGCGCGAAGTGGTGTCGGAGGGCGTCCGCGTGGCACGGGGGAACCCGCGCATTCTGATTGCGTGTTGCGAAGCCTTTATCGCGCGCGGTGATCTCGCGGTTGTTTCAACGTTCATCACCTTGTGGGCGAAGCAGGCCGGCCTGCTGTCCGGCCTGAGCCTCGGGGAATCCATTGCCGCGGCTACTGCGCTCGCCGGGACGATAAGTTTGGCGCAGCTGTTATTTGCTCCGGTTGTGGGGGCGTTTATCGATAAGGTCGACCGGCTCACCGCGATGGCAAGCGCGATGGGGCTGGCAGGAACAGCCTATCTGTTGGTGGGGTTCTCGGCCGATCCGCTGGCACTTGTCTTCATTCCTTTTGCATTGCTGCTGGGCATGGGCGAGTCGGCGGCCATTCTTTCCGGCGCCGCGGTGATTGGTCAGGAAGCCTCCGAGAAAGTGCGCGGCGTTGTGGTCGGGCTGTTCAATTTCTGCGGTTCGATCGGCACGCTGGCCATAGTCTTCATTGGTGGCTTCATCTACGACGCGTGGATGCCGGGTGCACCGTTCGTGATGGTCGGCGCGATCAACCTGCTCGTGATGGTCGGCGCAATTCTTGTCCGCCGCCGCACCGGATACCGCCCGCCCAGCTACCTGGCAGCAAGATCCGAATAAGCAACGCCGCTCAAATGAGCGGCGCCCAGATGCTGCACCAGCCATCCTCACTAACACTGCGCCCCGGGAAGGTGGGGCACTCGATGCGGCCCGGCCCGGCGCTGCCGCGCCCGTGGATGCAGTTCGCGCATTTCTGCTCGACGCTGTGCGTCGCCGCCAGCGGATGGTCGGCGGGCACATCGCCGGTGTTCGCGAAATAACCCACCGCCCGCGCGACGGGGTCCGTTGCTTGCACCAGCGGCTCACCGTCCGGCGATAGGGTGGTGCAGCCGATCACGCCGGCCGGTGCGACGAATACCGCACTCTTTAAAAGGGTGCGGCGGGTAAGGGTTTTTTCTGAACTCATCGTGCTGCTCCCTGCTGATTTTCTGCATCCAGCAGACCAACCACCTGGGTAGCGAGCAGTTTGCCAATGCGCGGGTCATCGTTGGCGGGTCGCCACAGTTGCCAGGTACCGTCGTACTGTTCCTGAACCGGACCGTCGTCGCTCGGCGGGCCCTTGCTCTGGTCGTAGCCCAGCAGGCCATAAGCCGATACGTCGAATGCCAGTGACGGATCGGTATCCTCGCGAGCCTTGTTAAGCGGTGTCTGGCGCAGCGGGGGATAAGGCTGGCGGCTGCTGCAACCGCCCATATCAAGGCAGCAGGGCTCGGTCGCGCCTTCCGGCCCGTCGATCACCTTGCAGACCGGGTCGATCCAGATGCCCCAGTAGTCGGCAAACGGATGGCCGACTTCCGGATAGGTTTCGAGGTCTAGCGTCTTTGCCTGCAGCCAGGTTTTCCAGCCGATTTCCTTGGCGATCTGGTTGGGCAGCTCGACCAGGTTCAGCACGCTGTCGGTCACGATCTGCGTGAACGCGACCACGATGTGGTCGACGTCTTCGCGCTGCCGGAACAGGTCAAGCGCTTCCCAGTAACGATACTGATGGTCGCCGCCGGGCAGTTCGCGGTCGCTCAGATAAAGCCACGCGTTGCCCAGGCTTTCGCCACGCATCTCGCGGCTGCGCTCGGTCTTCTTGCCGCCCATCTTGCTATCCGGCAGGTTCGGGTTCTCCACCTTTAGCCCCATCCAGCTGCCAAGAATATTGTCGGCCTTCATGTCGGGAAAACGGCGCAGCAGTTCCTCTTTGACCAGCGTGTCCATGAGTACGGTGTCATCGACCTTGGGGTCGTAAGCCTGATTGCCGTCACGAATGGAGTGATTGACGATCAGGACGGCCGTATTGGCGGGCTTCACATCGGGGTTCATGCCGGCAACGATGCCGTCCACCATTGAATTGATCAGCAGCGAATCCTGGATGAGCGGATTCGGACGCCCCTCGAGAGGTGTCTGCGGGTTCACCTTGGGTATCCCCGCGGAACGTGTCCAGTTGGGCGGGTCCGTCGGGTAGCTCTCGCGCATGAGATCCGTCGGATCATTCACCCACCGCACCGGCACTGCCGTGCCGTTGCGTTGGTTCCAGTCAGCCACCATGAGGCGAGTCATGTTGACGACGTCGTAGGTTTTCCAGAAGCGCACGCCCGAGGTGGTGAGGTCGACCATGATGATCTCTTCCGCGCCGCGCTTCAGCAGCCGTTCACCGGGCCCGTCGATGTTATAGCGCTCGGGGCTGCAGTGATCCCAGGGGCCGCCGTCCTTTTCGCTGCCGCAGTAATTGAGTGGCGAACCGCCTTTTACCTGCGGGTTATACATGTGGCGCGGCCAGGCAAGACGGTGGATGTAAGTTTGTGATCCCAGCCAGTGCGCGATATCGGTAACAAAACGAATACCGCGTTCCTTGCCGATGGCATCGAGCCGACGGGTCATTTCCTCGAACTGCCGGTCAGTGATGGTTGGCGCCGGGTCGGCACCGCCGATACGGTCGTTTTGCCACTTATATTTCTTGTACTGTGTGGAGGCGTTGGCGTAATCCTGACTGTCGCCCTGACGCACAACCATCGGCCACATCTTCGGGTTCCACATGATGCGCTGATAGATCACGTTATTGGGGTCGTACTGGAAGAACTGCAGCGAGTTGTCGAAGGTGTTACCGAGGTCGTTTTCCTCCGAGCCGCCGTGCACGACAAACAGCACGCCCACCGTGCGTTCTGCTGCGGCTGTCTGTAGCGAGATGCTGAACAAGGCGACGGCCAGAAATTTTGTGAGCGAGTTGAGTGTGATCATATCGGCCTCTTTTACAGACTTTGCAGAAATTCGCGTACGCCATTCAGCAACAGCTGAGTGGCCAGAATCACCAGTATCATGCCCATCAGCCGCTTCAAAGCAAGTGAGCCGCGCGGCCCTATCAGGCCCAGTATTTTGGGTGAGGCCACCAATATTAGAGTGGTGGTGAGCCAGGCCAGGAACAACGCAATGACCCAGTGAAACAGTTTGCCGGGCTGGCTGGAGCTGAGCAGCAACAACACGGCAATGGTCGATGGCCCGGCGATCAGCGGCATTGCGAGCGGCACTATAAAGGGGTCTTCCGTCTCGACATCGTCGCTGCTCTCTGCCCCGTTGGGCAGAATCATTCGCAGCGAAATAATAAACAGCAGAACACCACCAGCGATGCTGAGCGAAGGCTGTGACAAGCCCAGAAACAACATGATGGCGTTGCCGGCAAACAGAAATCCCAGCAGGATAATCAGCGCGATGATCAGCTCGCGCGCAATAACCGGCACCCGCCGGCGCGGGGCAAGACGCGCAAGAACCGCATTGAATACCGGTGCGTTGCCCAGCGGATCCATGATCAGAAACAGCGTGACAGCCACCGATGCAATTTCATTGACGTCCATGGCGCCAATGTTACAGGCAAAAAGCGGTCTATACCCGGCCGATGTCTGAGCAACCTGCCGCCACCGGCCATTGAAACCGTCCGTTCGGCCCCCATATTTAATCCAGAGAGAGAATTTTGTCGGGAGGCCGATATGGAACACACGATTCCCGCAGCCTCGGTCGAAGCCTGGCGGCAACTGGTGGCGCTGAACCTGCGCAGCCACGAGCCCGGGGTCGAAGACTGGCTGCACAGTAAGGAAGCAGAACCGGTGCTGCAACAGCTGCTGGTGAATGTGCCGTGTTCGTGGACGTTGCATTGAGCGGGCAAAATAGCCGGATGCAATTGATTGGAACGTTGTTTGACGGCCCGCTAGATATCGTCGGTGATATCCATGGCGAGATCGATGCGCTCAATGCCTTGTTGGCGCATCTGGGCTATGACGAGAGGGGCGATCATCCGGACGGTCGGCGCTTGGTCTTTGTGGGCGATCTTGTGGATCGCGGGCCGGACAGCCCCGCGGTGCTGAACCAAGTGCGTGCGTTGGTTGAGGCCGGTCACGCGCAGTGCATCATTGGTAACCATGAACTGAACCTGCTGCGCGATGATGAAAAGCACGGCAATTCGTGGTGGACGGCGCCCGACAAAGAAACCGAACACCCGATGCAGAAGATAACGCGATCCGCCAAGGCGGAGCTCACGCGCTGGCTGGAAACCCTGCCTCTGGCATTGGAACGGGAAGACCTGCGCGTCGTGCATGCCTGCTGGAATGACGCGTCTGTTGAATTGTTGCGCGAACTGAACGGCCCGGATTGGCACATTGCCGATCTGTATGCGGACTACCAGCGCGAGCTGTACGAGAAGATGGCCGAGTTGCGTTTCATGAACCAGGTCAAAAAAGAGTGGGCGCAGTTCGGTCCGCGCCTGGCCGACCCGGACTGGGACGCGCAGTTTATGCCGTTTAAGGCCGAGCTCGACCGTCGCAGCCAGATGGATAATCCAATCTCAGTTCTGACCTCAGGCGAAGAAGAAACCGCCGATGCGCCGTTCTGGGCCGGTGGCAGATGGCGCATGGTGAGTCGCGTCAAATGGTGGGAACGGTACGATGCCGACATACCGGTTGTTTTCGGTCACTACTGGCGCCGTTTCAAAGATGCCTCAATCGTTCTGTCCGACAAGTACGGCCCTGATTTGATTGAGGGCGTCGAACCGCATCACTGGATGGGTAAGCGCAACAATGTGTATTGCGTGGATTTCAGTGTGGGCGCGCGTGCCGGGCAGCGGGCCGCCAATGAGGACGAATTAGTCTGCAGCCTGGCCGCCGTGCGCTGGCCCGAAGCCGAAGTGGTGCACGATGACGGGCGGCGGTTTAGTTTGGAGGCGCCTTAGACCAAGGACTGACTACAAGAAATGAGATGGGTTTGGCGTGCATAATTGCTATTCGTATTGTGTACCGATTTTCATTCCTTAAGTCACTCTCCCAGCTCAACTCCAAATTCTATCTTCATTTCGCGAAAAACCCGTCCATAGAATAGCGCAAACTGCCGGCTGAAATTCGGTGTCCGCAGCAATGATTTTATTTCCTGTCGGTATACCGCGGCGGAGTCACTCCTGCCAACTACAAAGAAGGCATATGTTGTTTGGTCTGTAGCAAGATGCGTGTTATCGGCGAATTGTCCCGTCTTTGGGTCGATAGAAAGTCTATATTCAGCGCATGATCTGGAATCGAAAAAAGCCTTAAGCTTTTCGATATCGTGTTGGTAGTGTGGATAGTTATGTGGCACGAACTTTAGTTCTGCGACGAGAAGTATCTTGTTCTCGTCACAAACTATCAGGTCAGGTGCTGAGCCGGAATTATAGCTTGCAAAATTGTTTATAGCCGGTTCGACAAAAATATTCAGCAGTGGGAGCCTTTGTCGCAGTTCCATATAGATCGAGGCTTGCAGGCTTCGCTCCGTTGTAATTTTTCCGGCTTTGTAGGCTTCTGCAATTGCCGTGCTCCAAAAGTCACCTATCAAATTCACTAGCTCTGGTTTCATTTCGAGTTGCCCTCCGCTTTTGACCTATGGACATTTATAGATCGCAGTGCCACTTTGAGCGCTGTATTTAGGCAATTTTAGATGCATTTACACAAATCGGCCCTTCGTCCCTTAGTTGAAGGAACTTTGCCAAATGCCACGCCAGCTTTTGCCACATGTGATCTGACTGTTGGGGCATAAAGTCGCTCGGCGAAAGGACAAATTGCAAATCGCTGGCATTGAGGTGGATTTTCACGTATTACTAGAATCGCAGTGACTGAGCCGTAAGGGGCGGGTCAGATAAGAATAATATTAGGGAGATGAGTACCGTGGAGTTTTTTATAGATCTTTGGGAGGCGTTACCGGGCCTAACCCAAATATTTGTCGCGATGACGGCGCTTCTAGGGATCTATTTGAGTCTTTTTGGGTATTCGCGAGGCGTAGTTAATTACGGGCCGACAGCCTTAGTGAGTATCGGAATATTTGGCACTTTCCTCGGTATCGCCATTGGTCTAAATGCTTTTGATACAAAGGATATACAGGGAAGTATTCCTGGGCTAATCGCTGGCCTAAAGACCTCGTTCTGGTCATCAATAACCGGCCTGCTATTTGCGCTGGTTATTAAACTCCGCCATTTGTTTGGACTGATTGCTTCTTCTAAAAGTGGCTCAAAACTAGTAGGCGCGACAGTTGGTGACTTGGCCGAGCAAATGAAGCAACTAAACCAATCGATTTCTGGCGGCGATGACGGGAGCCTACTAAGTCAATTAAAGCTGGCGCGACAGGATAGTAATGACCGTCTCGATAACGTAGGAAGCTCTTTAGAAAAGTTTTTGGAAGAAATGGCCGAAGCGAACTCTGAAGCGCTGATTAAAGCATTGGAGGAGGTTATCCGCGATTTCAACGCCAAAATAAACGAGCAATTCGGAGAAAACTTCAAGCAGCTCAATGCCGCAGTAGAAAAGATTTTACACTGGCAAGAGACATACCGTCTGCAAATGCAGGAGATGATCGAGCAGCAGAAGGTTACGGTAGAGAATATGAAGTCCGCTACTGGCGATTATGCGAAGTTGATTAACGATTCAGAAAAGTTCTCAGAAACAGCAAGAAATTTGGAGCTGACAATAGCAAGCCTAGATAGTCAACGAAAATCTATTGAGGAAAACATTAAGAATCTTTCTGCGGCGCTCCAGACGAGCAAAGACAGTCTTCCAAAAATTGAAAATAAGATCCTCGAGTTGGCCGAGCAGCTGAGCCGGTCGGTCAAGGATGCTAATGATCAGACAATTGCTGCGCTCACCAGTGTCAATAATGAGATGTCCGGACACATAAAAGATATCTCTGAGACTTCGAAGAAGCAAATTGCGGAATTGGACGAAGCGCTGGAGGAAGAGTTGAGTAAGGCCTTGGAGATGTTTGGCCGGCAGTTGTCTTCATTGTCGGAGAAGTTTGCAACAGACTATACCCCACTTACGGAGCGACTGCGTGAGGTCTTGTCTATTGCGCAGTCATCGAGATAGCCGAGGTAGTGAAATGAGTGAACTTCTGCAGTCCGCAGATCTTCGCGACGAAGAAGATCAATGGATATCGGTGACGGATCTTATGGCCGTTCTGATGATGATATTTCTGATAATTGCCGTTGTTTACAAAGCAATAGTGGAAGTCGAAACTAATAAAATCAAAGAGGTTGCTATTGTTTATGATCAATTCAAGCAGCAGCTATATGAAGATTTGCAGCAGGAATTCGAGAGAGATTTAGATAGGTGGGGGGCAGAAATATACCCGGATCTGGTAGTCCGATTTAAGGAGCCGGACATACTCTTCGATACAGGTAGCGCCGAAGTCAAGGTCGAGTTCCAGCAGATTTTAAGCGATTTCTTCCCTCGGTATGTATCTGTAATTACCTCACCGAAATACTTCAATGATATTGAGGAGGTTAGAGTTGAGGGGCATACATCATCGGTTTGCTCTTCGTGTTCAACAGAGCAAGAGTCTTATTTCTTCAATATGAAGTTGTCGCAAGATCGAACGCGCTCGACATTAGAGTATATTCTTGAGTTACCCCAAGTGCAGCAGTCATTGCCATGGCTGAGGAATCATGTCACCGCCAATGGGCTGTCTTTTTCTCGGCCAGTGCCTGACGAAGCAGGGGCTGAGGACAAAGCGGCGTCGCGACGCGTAGAGTTCCGCGTGAAGACAAACGCGGAACAGCGAATAGCCAAGATATTGGAGATAACTCAGCCTTGAGACTCATTGACTTTTCAGGCTTCGCTCCATTTCTCCAGCTTCGGGAAGCTATGCAAGCCATTCAGCTCGGGTCTTTTGAGCTTCCATTGCCAAATACCCATCTTTCTGTAGACGAAAAGCGCCTCTTGGAAAAAGAAGGCATAGAGGTCCAGTCTCTTGATCTAATTCGTGCATTAAGCGATGGAACACTGGCATACAAGAATAGTCGGGTGCTCGTTCATATCAGGGATATTTCCGTTTATGGCGGAGGTAGTTGGAACAGTATGCCCAAGTTTCATGTCGCAGATTGCAGCACCTTGGCTGACATGCGGGCAAAAGAAAGGTTTGGTAGGTATGTCATCGCGACTCGCGATGACGGCCTATTTCAGATTCGTAAAAAGTCAGATGCGAGTGGGTGGCGCACATCGGAGGTCGGGCTAGACGTATGCAAGAATTGCCTGGACAAATTGCGGTTTGATGGCTACAGCCATAATCTGTCTCAATCAATGAAGAATAGTATTTTTTCGTCTTTTTCTATCGTAGAGTACTTTTCGCGTTATCCGAAGGCTCTTTTAAAACACCGGCCTGTCCATTCTGACCGAAGCGCTCCTTTGGATGACTATCCGACGAATTGGCGGGAGATTAGTGAAGACTACAAGGCAACCGTAAATTGGTCCTGTGAGCGATGCGGTGTCGTATTGGCAGATATTAAGTTGAAGCGATATCTCCATGTGCATCATCGTAATGGACAAAAGTTTGACTGCAGAATGGCTAACCTGCAGGCGCTTTGTCTTAAGCATCATGCGGAGCAGCCGTTGCATGGCCACTTGAAGAATGCTGATTATTTTCATTTTCTTGCAATATGGTCCAAATTACAAAAAGGGCATGCTGCGCATTAGGTAAATGGTGTGGCCTATTCATATTGTTAGTAGATATGTTTGCGAGTCTTTGACATGAGCCCCGCCGGACCGGAAGACAAAGCCCGCGAGGAAATCGATCGGCTGCTTACTGCCGCCGGCTGGTTCGTGTGTGATTACGGTGCTCATGATATTTCCAAACCCTGTGCGATCCGAGAGTTTCCCCTTAAGCAGGGCCACGGTCACGTTGACTATCTGCTGTATTTGCAGGGAAAGGCCGTCGGCGTCATTGAGGCCAAGAAAGTTGGCCACACCCTGAAGGGTGTTGAGATTCAGTCGGACAAATACGTCAAAGGCCTCTCCGACGACCTGCCGGCCCATAACCGCCCTTTGCCTTTCGCTTACGAATCCACCGGCAAGGAAACCCAGTTCACCAACAACATGGATCCTGAGCCGCGCTCGCGCCGTGTTTTTGCGTTCCACAAACCGGCGGGCCTCGCCGCGCTGCTGGACGTCGCCGCCGAGGCTGCCCAGGTTGCCGACACTGAGGGCACCTACATTCCCAAAGGCCGCACCTTCCTCGCCCGCATGCAAAACCTCCCGCCCCTCATCGAAGAGGGCCTGTGGGGCAAGCAGGCCGAGGCGGTCAAAGGCATCGAGGCCTCCCTCAAGGACAACCGCCCGCGCTCCCTGCTGCAAATGGCCACCGGTTCGGGCAAAACCTACACCGCCATCACCCAGATCTACCGCCTGATCAAGTTCGGCGGTGCGCGCCGCGTGCTGTTCCTCGTCGATCGCGGCAACCTGGCCGAACAAACGGAAAAAGAGTTCCAGCAGTACAAGTCCCCCTACAACAACTACAAGTTCACCGAGGAATTCATCGTTCAGCGCCTGCAGGGCAATACCATCGACACCACGGCCCGCGTCTGCATCTGCACCATCCAGCGGCTGTACTCCATGCTCAGCAACAACCCCATCAGCGAGGACGATGACGAAGCCTCGGTTGCCGGCCTAGAGCAGGTGTTCAAAGAGCAGCCGCCAATCGAATACAACCCCAACATCCCCATCGAATCCTTCGACATCATCATCACCGATGAATGTCACCGCTCCATCTACAACCTCTGGGCCCAGGTGCTGGAGTACTTCGACGCCTATTTAATCGGCCTCACCGCCACGCCCAGCAAGCAGACCTTCGGCTTTTTCAACCAGAACCTGGTGATGGAGTACGGCCACGAGCAGGCGGTGGCCGACGGCGTGAACGTGAACTACGATGTGTTCCGCATCCGCACGGCCA
Organism: Gammaproteobacteria bacterium; assembly: GCA_030426355.1. Classification (GTDB taxonomy): domain Bacteria; phylum Pseudomonadota; class Gammaproteobacteria; order Steroidobacterales. The sequence continues at coordinate 409,789 of JAUHYQ010000001.1, read as the reverse complement.
TCTCGGAGCAGGGCGCCACCATCGAGGCGGGCTTCGAGGTGCCCATGCTTGACCGGGCAACCCGCCAAAAGCGCTGGGAAAAGCTGGACGACGATTTCGACTACGACCCCAATAAGCTCGACCGCGATGTCGTCGCCCCCGACCAGATTCGCAAGATCATCCGCACCTTCAAGAGCAACCTACCAGTGATCTACCCGGGCCGTGAGCACGTGCCCAAGACCCTGATCTTCGCCAAGGACGACAACCACGCGGAAAACATTGTCGCTATGCTGCGCGAGGAGTTTGCCGCGGGCAATGACTTCGCCCAGAAGATCACCTACCGCACCACCGGCGACACCCCGAAGAACCTGATCAAGGCCTTTCGCAACAGCTACAACCCGCGCATTGCCGTCACCGTGGACATGATCGCCACCGGCACCGACATCAAGCCGGTGGAGATCGTCTTCTTCATGCGCGCCGTCAAATCCCGCGCCTTCTTCGAGCAGATGAAGGGCCGCGGCGTGCGGGTTTGCAAGCCGGACGATCTCAAGGCCGTCACCCCGGATGCCGAGGCCAAGGATCATTTTGTGATTGTCGATGCCGTCGGCGTCTGCGAGCAGGACATGACCGACTCCAAGCCCATGGAGAAAAAGCCCACGGTCTCGTTCGAGAAACTGATGCAGGCGATCTCGCTGGGTAATAAAGAAGAAGACGTGCTCAGTTCCATTGCCGGTCGGCTGGCCCGCATGGGGCATCGCGCCACGGAAGAAGACGAGCAGAGTATCCGTGAGCTGACCGACGGTTATGACCTGCACGACCTCAGCAAGAACCTCGTGGAGGCCCTCAACCCGGACCTTGCCCCCGATGCCCGCGCGGCCAGCATCGAAAAGGCCGTCAAGCCTTTCTATGACCCGAAAGTGCGCGAGCAGCTGGACATTGTTAGGCAGAAGAACGAAATCACCATCGACATCATCACCGAAGATGAAGTCCTCGAGGCCGGCTTCAAGAAAGGCGATGAAGAGAAAGCCGCGGAGGTGGTCGACAAATTCAAACGATTTATCGAAGAAAACAAAGACGAGATCACCGCGCTGCAGATTCTCTACAACCGCCCATATAGAGAACGTCTGAATTTCGAGCACCTCAAGGAGCTGTCCTCTGCCATCAGGGCGCCCAAGTACTTAATGAATCGCACCCAGATTTGGGAAGCCTATGCAGCACTCGAGAAGAGCAAGGTCAAAGGCGCGGGCGGCAAGCGCTTACTGACGGATCTCGTCTCCCTTGTGCGCTTCGCCATGGAAGAAGACAACGAGTTGGTGCCATTCCCGGAACGGGTCAGCGCCAACTACAAAGCCTGGCTCGCCAGCCAGGAGAATGCCGGCAATACCTTTAATAAGGAGCAGCAGAAGTGGCTCGGGATGATTCGAGATCACATTGCCGCGAATCTTAGTATCGATAACGAAGATTTCGATTACGCGCCGTTCTCGGGCGAGGGTGGGCTGGGCAAGGTGCATCAGTTATTTGGTGAACAGCTGCCGGTAATTCTGGATGAGTTGAATGAAGGGTTGGCGGCTTAATTACTATGGCGCTTACCGAATCAGTTGATGAGATCGTCGAGAACAGCAATAACCCGTTGCTGGGCAAGCATGAGTCTTGGGAACGAGTAAGGCTTGGAGAGATCGCTGATATTCAGAATGGCTTCGCCTTCAAGTCAGCGAAATTTAGCAAGCAAGATGGCGTGCCGCTCATCCGAATCCGCGATGTCGTTAAAGTCGATACCGAAACCTTCTATACAGGCGAATTCGAGCCTGAGTACATGGTCCAGCCGGGCGATCTCCTGGTTGGAATGGACGGCGATTTCAACTGTGCGCGCTGGCGCGGTTCCCCAGGATTGCTGAATCAACGGGTATGTCGGATCACACTCAATTCGGATGTACTTCACCCGAAGCTTCTCGACTACGCGTTGCCCGGGTATCTGAAGGCAATAAATGAGAAAACGTCTTCGGTAACGGTTAAACACCTATCATCAAAAACGATCTCGGAAATCCCGCTGCCTGTGCCCCCTCCTGAACAGCAGGAAAAGATGGTCGCCGAAATCGAAAAACAGTTCTCCCGCCTCGACGAAGCCGTCGCTGGTCTCAAGCGCGTCAAAGCCAACCTCAAGCGCTACAAAGCCGCCGTCCTCAAAGCCGCTATCGAAGGCAAACTCACCGAAGAATGGCGCAAGCAAAACCCCGACGTCGAACCCGCCAGCAAACTCCTCGAACGCATCCTCGCCGAACGCCGCACCAAATGGGAAGAAGCCGAGCTCGCCAAGATGAAGGCGAAAGGCAAAGAGCCGAAGAACGATAAGTGGAAGGAGAAATATAAGGAGCCGGCTGCTGAGAAAGCCGCACCGCTGTCAGAAATTCCTGAAAGCTGGATTTTAGTTAGGCTGGATGAGGTTTGCGAGATTAAGGGCGGCATCACGAAGGACAGCAAGCGTAAAGCGAGTTCCTTTGACACGTTGCCATATCTTCGGGTGGCGAATGTGCAGCGTGGTTGGATTGATATCAATGAAATGAAAGAAATCGATGTGCCCACAGAAAAAATTGATGATCTACTCTTAGAGTCAGGCGACGTTCTTTTTAACGAAGGTGGCGATAGGGATAAGTTGGGTCGCGGCTGGGTTTGGGAAGGCCAAATTGATCGTTGTGTTTATCAGAATCATGTTTTTAGGGCTCGGCCCATCTTGCAAAGAGCCATCGAGCCGATGTTTATCTCGTGGTATGGCAATGGTTTCGGCCAAAAATTCTTCATGGCTAGAGGGAAGCAAACCACCAACTTGGCATCTATTAATAAGACTATGTTGAGTTCATTGCCTGTGCCGCTTCCACCAACCAAAGAGCAGATAGAGATTCGATCTCAAGTAGAGGTAGAAATGGCTCGTATTGATAGCCTGGAATCATATGTCGAGAAAGGCATCATACGCGCTACTCGGCTGCGCCAATCCGTATTAGCAGATAGTTTCACCGGCGACGTTGCCGCATCACGAGGTTAGGAATTGAGAGTATGCGAATATGACGATTGTTGCGGATATTCTAGATGAGAGAAACGAAGGGGGGCCTCAGTGCTTCCTCTCGAAGATTTCTCTTGATGCTTATGTCGACGGACTCCCCAATAACTATCGGGAGTACGATGTGCAGCGAGAGATCGTTACCAACGTTTATCTAGATCGTCTCGTAGATACTGTATTGAATAGACGCCATATCCCGCCGATTGTTCTGGTGATCGAAGAGGGCGCATTTCGTAGACATGATAGTCGTTTAGAAATTGATAGATTCAAAATTCTGGATGGCTTACAGCGTACTTTCAGACTAGATGTCATAAGAAGAACCATCCAGTTTTGCGTAGACAATGTAGACAATTCTGCCGAGCTATTAGAACTAAATAGATATACGTTTTCGCGTCGGTTCTCCGCAGGCTTGCGTGAGTTTGACTCGAACACCAATATTTTGCGCGCTGTGGTGCAGTTTTTGGATACCGAGGGCGAAGAGGCCCTAACGCGTGCATTTACTGGCAACAGTCAATGGTTCGAGATTTGGGCGAACTTATCGCCACGGCAAGAAGTTCAGAAGATGCTGACGCTGAACGCCGGGCATAAGGCGGTTAAGACTAGGCATCAGCTTGAGCTTCTTTTTCTTAACCTCCTTGAGCAACTCCAGCGAGAGGCTGGAGAGGAGTTCACGATTCGTCGCGAAAAAGAAATTAGCTCTACACAATTCAGCAAGACTAGGGAGGCCGGTGCGTTTCACTTTGCACATATTATTAGCGCATTGCTGTCATTAGGCGCCGGAACGCCAGTAATTCCTAGTACCGCGCTCATTCAGAATATACAGAACGATGATAGGGATGAGGGTGATCTCGAGTTCGTCACTCCGGAGCTTCTCGCGGAAGTAATGAGGTTTTTGGTAAGAGTCGATAGGTTAGTTGTAGAACACTATCCTGAGCGTGGGCGAATTTGGTTTGGGAGAGAAGTGACACTTGCAGGGCTTTTTGGTGCGATAGGGTTTGTCGCCGACGAAAGGCAAGAGGACCTGATAAGGACCATGGAGCGGCTCCAACATATACTTGAAGCCCAGCCTGATTTGCTGAGGTTGGCGAGTTTCGAAGACACCAGAAATAGTTTAGATCTGAGCAAGGTAAATATTGGATCAGTGAATCGAACCGCAGTTTTCTCGGCCTTCAAATATATATTGGCCGATTTGGAGCCGCAGCCAATCAATTGGCAGGATATGTTTGGGGTGTCTGAATCATGAGGCAGCATGAACTTCTTTATGATTGGCCAATAGCAGCTATAACCCGATTGTCTGACTCGCCTGAAGCGAACGCATTCGCTGCCGATTTGGAGGAAGTCGAGCAAGAGAAATTTGCGACGCTAACTGAAGCAATTCGGAATGTCGGTCCTGAGTTAGCTCGTTCAAAAGCAAATCGTGATGTATATGCTGACTGGTATCTCCTTAGAGACGCGCTCAGCGCCTTGTCGTCAGCGTTTGAAGGTTATCAGCCGGCCCTAATTGATTCTTTTCGCATCTATATTTTGTTAGTTGAGAAGATGGCCGCAGTTGCTGAGAGCATTGAAGAAAATGAGGTCGATGCGGCGGTTTTTCAGCTAAGGGAAATTTCCTCTGAGTTGCCAGTATCGTGGTTTGTTTATCAGAATACACGAGACATAGCGCAGTCAGCTGTGATACTCAATAAAACCAATGTGAGACAGTTTTCGGATGAGTTGGACGCGTCAACAATCTCTCCTGAGCTGCTGTATCACCTTCTAGCGCTTCTATATGAGAAAGAGGAATTAGCCGGTTGTCATTTTGCGATGGTTAAAGCTACGGCGGATCCGGTAGCGGCCGAGGCAGTTGATGCATTTTGTCGTGTGTTGGTGTTAGCGACAGGCGTCGCAGTTCATAAGCCAGTGCGTTACCGGCACGCAATTAGTGTTGTCGATAAAGATGTTTTTCAGCTAGAGCATATCTACCATCAATGGAATGAGGTGCTTAATGTATTGAGCGAGTACAACAATCATGATGATCTGTTGTTGAAGTATCTGGTTATCTACCATGTCGTTGAGAACCTCATGTTTAAGCTGCCAATCGTAAAGCTCGAGCGAGAAAAAGCCGGGCATATGTTTTCGATCCGCGATTTTCAGCGCCTTTATACAAGTGTTAAACAATCGGAACGGCCCGCTCTAGTAGCGTTATTTAAGACTTTTGTTTCCGCTAACGCGACGCCGACGGAGACATTCAGCGCTCGCATTGTGAACCGGTGGAATAATATTGTGCCGGGAGTAGCAACTGCTGACCTTGAGCGCTCTCTTAGTGAGTTGGGTGTTACGAATGGTGGCGGCCCGTTTAGGTTTGGGGATTTTCAGGATAATGGGGCATGTGCTGATCATTTCGCGAGTATGGTTTATGCCGTTAGATGTGCGGTCGTTCATAACAAGGAAACTGAACTACATTTGACTCATACTGCATTGGATGCGGGAAGCGAAGCACTTATAAGAGACTTTTTGATCCCCTCATTGGAGGAGATCTGCTTCTATCTAATTGGTTCGCCAAATAACGATGTTTGGTATGACAGCAAACAATTAATGCTCTATTCATGACTGTCTTTATGGCGGCCATGATAGAGCAATCAGTAAATTGGAATTGATGAAGAATACTATCCCAGCACCAGTGATAGCTGCTGTTGCGGAGCTTGTTACGGAATGGGAAACGCATGCTACGCTGGATAGTTTGTTTATGTACGCAGGTGCCCCTGGCGATCCGCCACAAGAGAGCAAGCATGCAAAAGCCCTTGCTTGGCTGCGCCGAGTAAATCAAGACCCAGATATCGATGCACTAGCAGTTCTTGGCGGAATTATTGAGGGCTATATGGACGAAGATTTTATCTTCGAGTCATATGGTTCGGAGAAAAAGCGAGAAGCGCAAATAAAGAGGCTAAAAACCGCGCTGGCGAAGGCCAACCTTCAATACACTCAAGGAGGAAGAGTTACCGGGGCGCATGCTAGGCCGAGCATAAGTCTCGAAGAACACATTAGAAAGAGAGATATTGAAAGTTTATCGTTGGAGTTTGATCGAGCCGTCCAGAATATAGAAGCTTCTCCAAGAGAGTCTCTTTCTGCTGCCTGAAATCTATTGGAGTCTATCTTCAAGATCTATATTGCGGAAGAGGGGTTGGAAGCCCCCAGAAAGCTTGATTTGAGGCCTACTTGGGCAGTTGTTCGGGAGGATCTCAATTTCGATCCGAGTAAATTGGAAGATAGAGATTTGAAAGAGATATTGAGTGGGTTGGCGTCGGTGATAAATGGTGTTGGCGCCTTACGAACTCATGCGAGCACGGCGCATGGAGCGGGTAAAAAGACATACAAGATTGAAAGTAGGCATGCGAGACTGGCGGTGCATGCCGCGCATACGGTCGCGTTGTTTGTTCTAGAGTCGTGGGATAAGAAATCAAAATGACAGGCCAAGATATCACCCAAAAACTCTGGAACTACTGCCACGTCCTGCTCGCAGACGGCATGCATTTCAGTGACTACGTCGAGCAGTTGACCTATCTGCTGTTCCTGAAGATGGCCGATGAACGCACGCAGGCACCGTATAACCAGCCCAGCATCGTGCCCGAAAAGTGGGGCTGGCAGACGCTCCTGAAGAAAGACGGCGATGAGCTGTTTGATCATTACCGGCATACGCTGGAAGCGCTGGGTGATGAGAAGGGCATGCTGGGGCTGATCTTTAACAAGTCGCAGAGCAAGTTTCAGGATCCGGCGAAGCTGCGGCGGCTGATTGTTGACCTGATCGACAAGGAAAACTGGTCGACGATGTCGGCCGACGTGAAGGGCGATGCCTACGAGGGGCTTTTGGAGAAGAACGCCCAAGACACGAAGTCCGGTGCGGGGCAGTATTTCACGCCGCGTGGGTTGATTGCGGCCATGGTGGAGGTGGTGAACCCGCAGCCGGGCGAGACCATCTGCGATCCGGCCTGCGGCACCGGCGGCTTTCTGCTGGCGGCCCACGAATACCTGATTAAAGACCCCAACCTGACCCGGGATCAGAAGAAAAAGCTCAAAGACGGTACCTTTAGCGGTATCGAGCTGGTGCAGTCGGTCGCGCGGCTCTGCGCGATGAACCTGCTCCTGCACGGCATCGGCAGCCAGGAATCCGAACCCGTTAAGGTCACCGATTCGCTGGCCGCAGACCCCGGTGACCGCTTCGACATCGTGCTAGCCAATCCGCCATTCGGCAAGAAAGGGGCGTTCACGATCGTGGGCGAGGACGGCAAGGTCTCCAAGGAGAAGGAGAGCTACGAGCGGGACGATTTCTGGGCCACCACCTCCAACAAACAGCTCAACTTTGTGCAGCACATCAAGACGCTGCTGAAGATCAACGGCCGCGCCGCCGTGGTGGTGCCCGACAACGTGCTCTTCGAGGGCGGGGCGGGCGAAACCATCCGCCGCAAGTTGTTGCACGAGTGCGACGTGCACACCCTGCTGCGCCTGCCCACGGGGCTCTTCTACGCGCAGGGCGTGAAGGCCAATGTGGTGTTCTTTGAGAAGAAAGCCGCCTCTGAGACACCGTGGACCAAAAAGCTGTGGATCTACGACCTGCGCACCAACAAACACTTCACCCTCAAGACCAACCCGCTGCAGCGGCAAGACCTGGATGAGTTTGTGAAGTGCTACACCGCCAAGAAGCGCAAGCCCACCTGGAGCGAGGAAAACCCGCAGGGCCGCTGGCGGGCGTATGACTATGACCAGCTCGTCGCCCGCGACAAAGCCAGCCTGGATATCTTCTGGCTGAAGGATGAATCGCTGGAGGACTCGGACAACCTGCCACCGCCGGGGGTGATTGCGGCGGAGATTGTGGAGGACCTGGAGTCGGCGCTGGAGCAGATGCGGCTGATTGCGGAGGATTTGGGGGAGGCTAGACCAGAATGACCATGTGGATGGTACGTGCGGGCCGACAGGCCGTTTATCTTAACGACTTCATAGAGCGGAAGTGTGTCGCTATTGGGTGGCCCGCTATCGGGCCAGTTGATGCAGGCGTTGCGGCAGATGATATCGCCGCACTGCTAATCCATAGTCCCGGGGCTGATGGAAGCCGACACCGGGCAAGCAACTGGGCGGGTCAGATATGGCGTTTTCTGAACGAGATCAATATTGGTGACCAGGTCACCACGTATGACCCGGGGCGCCGCATTTACCTGATCGGAGAAATCGCCTCTGCGCCGCGATACGCCCCTGAGGGCATTGAAGATATGCCGCGGGTGCGTAGCGTCACCTGGAAAACCGAGGTGCCGCGGGACAGGCTGTCTCAGTCGGCCAGGAATTCACTAGGCGCAATTTCGACATTGTTTCTGGTGCCTGACCCAGTCGAAGCGGAAATGCTCAGTGTCGCCAGCGGTCAACGACCAGCAGCGGATGCGGATGCAGTTGTCGATGACGAGACGGTCGAAGACCTGTTGGAGCAAACTCGCGAGCAATCTCGTGAGCTCATCAAAGATCGCATCAATCGGCTTGACCCTTATGAACTGCAGGACCTGGTTGCCGGCGTGCTGCGGGCAATGGGGTACAAGACTCGCGTTTCGCCACCCGGCGCGGATCGCGGCGTGGATATCCTCGCATCCCCCGATGGGTTTGGGTTTGAGCAGCCTCGCATTGTCGTGGAATGCAAACATCGCACGAATACAGCGATGGGGGCCCAGGCCATACGATCCTTTCTTGGAGGGCGTCATGCTGAAGACAAGGGTTTGTACGTGAGCACCGGAGGGTTCAGCCGGGAGGCTCGCTACGAAGCGGAGCGTGCAAATATTCCGGTGAAATTGATGGATCTCGACCAGCTTGTTGACGCGATTACCGAGCATTATGCGCAGATGGACTCGGAGACGAGGGTTTTGTTACCGCTGGCCAAGCTCTACTGGCCGGTTGACTAATGTTTTTTTGCAAATGTTGCAATGACTATCTGATTCGCAGCCAATCGTGATGAAGGCGTGGGACAAGCTCGAATGCGAAGCGATTGTCGCGGATTATTTTGCGATGCTTCATCAGGAGCTGTGCAGCGAACCATATAACAAGGCGCAACACCGCCGTTTACTTAAACAGAAGCTGCAGAACAGATCTGAAGGATCCATCGAGTACAAGCACCAGAACATAAGCGCTGTCCTGGTAAATGAAGGGCGCTTCTATATTCCGGGGTACAAGCCTGCCTGGAACTATCAGGGCTTGCTGGAGCAAGTGGTTCTGGAGTGGCTCGAGCGGGAAGCCACGGTACTGAACGGATTGGAGCAGGCGCTGGTTTCGGAGGCCCCAGACATTCCGGAGGTTCTTGACTGGCAGCAGCGATTTGTTGATCCACCGGAGCTTCGCCAGGTCTCTGTTGCGCACGATAGATCCAACCGATGTCCAAGATTCGTAAATTTTACCGAACTTGAGAATCGCAACCGAGCATTAGGTGAGCGAGGCGAAGCATTTGTACTCGACTTGGAGCGAATTAGATTGACCGCGCTGGGCCGTCAGGACTTGGTTGCGGATGTCGAGTGGACGAGTCGGGATCGGGGTGACGGCGCCGGCTACGATATCCGCTCATTCGATGGCGCAACTGACGCAGAGCTGTTCATAGAGGTAAAGACCACTAACGCCGGCAAGTATCAGCCGTTCATGATCTCAGCGAATGAGGTAGAGTTTTCTCATGAACGATCGGCTGCCTATTCGTTGTACCGCGTTTTTGAATTTAAGCGAAGTCCCGCGGTTTTTCGATTAGATGGGGCTGTCGATCAGCACGTAAACTTAAGGCCGCGCGCCTATTCAGCAGTATTCTGAGAACCGCGCGACAAGCATTGGTGTTTCGTAGAAGACGCCTATCATGCCGGTGGCTCGGGTTTTTGCCTGCCAAAGTTGCTATAAAGTGCAAATCAACTATAGGGGGGTGCATGCAGGCTAGGGGGATAATTGTCGCTGCAGTGAGTGCGCTTGTCGCGGGGTGTTCGGCCTCCGTCACAGGCTTTGTCGTGCCCGGCGAGCGACTTGAGCCCGGCGGTGCCTACTACATCGTCTTCACAGAACGAGACGACCATGGCTTGCACGAGCTCCTGCGCAAGGAACTTTCTTACTATCGTCCAGATACGAGCTCCGGTTTCGCTGACCGCATGCCCGCTGAAACGGATTACCTTGTCGAGTATGACGCGCAGTGGCAGTGGGATATTACCTGGTACTTGCTGGTGCTTAGTGTGCGTATCTACGACCCGGCCACCCGGCTGATGATCGCGACGGCCAGCTCCACGCGTACCTCAGGTGCACGCACCGCGCCCGACAAAATGGTGGCCGAAGCATTGGCTGAATTGTTTTCCGATGAGTTATCGTCAACATAGGGGAGTTTCCATGAACGTCAGAATTTTTGCAGTAGCCGTGCTTGCCGTTGTCACAGTCGGGTGCGCGTCGCAGCCCGCGCTCAGGGTGGCCGACGCCGGCACGAACCCATCGGTGTCTGCAGTCGGCATGAGTTGCAAGAAGCCGTTCGCTCTTACGCAGGATTGCTCCGGGCTTTCCGGGCCTGCCAAGAAGATCAATGTGGCCGGCCAGCCCATGAAGGTCGCCGGTAATGAAACCGGCACCATCACTGCAATGTTCGGGCCGAGCACTATGTCGCCGTCCACGGACGTCAGCAACACGGCATACGAATTGTTGAAGCGCGAATTGGTGGCGCGCGATTTCGAGATCATCAACGTGACGCCCATTGAGTCCGTGGGCGTAATGTACGGCTACGCGATCGAGACGACTGAGCCGCACTATGCCGTTTGGGGTGAGTTTGCTGCCGATTGATTGTCGCCATGCGGCAGTTCGCCTTGCTAGCGCCTTTGTTGCCCGCCGTCGCGCTTAGTGCATGCGCATCGATTACGCGCGACACTGCAGAGCAGCTCGGCATTCAGTCGGTGCCCAGCGGCGCATATGTGCGCGCCTCGACTGGATGGACTTGCGTCACGCCATGTGAGATCGAAGTGAAGCGGCGCAGCCATTTCGCGCTGGACATCGAGATGCCGGGCTATAAGACAGCGCGCGTGCTGGTAAACGCAGAGATCGATGGTGCCGGTCAGGCGGGTATGGCCGGGAATATTCTGTTGGGTGGACTTATCGGCGCAATGGTGGATGGAAGCAGCGGTGCAATGTACTCGCACCTCGACAATCCCATCGTTGTCGTGCTTGAACAGGACAACGATTCGCTGGAATCGCTGGGGTCAGAGTAAAAATTAGTTCCCTCCGCACATCGTCGCCTAGCGATCCGGACAGCGATATGCATATCTGTTTTTACTCTGACCCCTTCAATTGTTTGCTACTATTCGCGCCCCCTCCAGTCCGGCTCGGTGCGCTCTCGTGAACTCAACTGCAAATCTGTCGATTCAATACCGCACCAATGGTTCGGGTGTAGCAACGTTTATGAAGCATCTGGCCGGCGAGCTGGTTGCTTAACGGCGTTAAGGCATGGCAGACGCACGCATCTGGGTCGACGCCGACGCCTGTCCGGTGGTGATCAAGGAGATCCTGTTTCGCGCAGCAGATCGCACTCAGGTGCTGGTGACGTTGGTGGCGAACCAGGCTATACGGGTGCCGCGGTCGCGGTTTATCAAGACTGTGCAGGTGTCTTCCGGTTTTGACGTTGCCGACAACGAAATTGTGAAGCGCATGGCGGCCGGCGATTTGGTTATTACCGCTGACATTCCACTGGCCGCCGAAGCAATCGAAAAGGGCGGGCTGGCACTCAGCCCCCGCGGTGAACTGCACACCGCCGAAGACATCGGCGCACGTCTCAACATGCGTGATTTCATGGACACCATGCGCTCAAGCGGCGTGGAGGTGGGTGGCGGCCCGCCACCGCTGAGCCAGAGTGATCGCATGGCCTTTGCCAACCGTCTGGATGCGTGGCTGGCGAAAGCTAAATAGCTGCGATCACCTGTTCGCGGTATCAAGCTGCCTCTGTGTTACGGCGCAGGATCCGGATAAATCCGCAGGTACTTTTCCGCTTCGGCATCGGCGCGCTTCTCGTCACCGTCTTCGTCCAGTTGATTGATGCCGGCTGCCCATGCCCACGCGCTGGCGATTACGTCCGTGTCCTCGGGCAATTCCATTAGCATCGTTTTCATATCGAGGCTTCCAGCTGGCGCGGTTTCATCGGTGGGCAGGTTCTCATACATTAAAATGCGGTCAGCATCCTGCGCCATAAAGTCCGGGTAAGCCCGCTGCAGTTTGGCCAGTTCCTGATCGATGATGTTCTGATCCATATCGCCGACCCATGCTTCAATACCGGCCAGCCAGACCTCGGGCGCCGGCCGCGTGCCGTCATTCCAGGCCGTCAGCGCGTTTTCTGCCGGCTCGGTATTCATAATCGGATCCGGGTCTGCCTTTCGCGCTGTCACGACGACGAGCTCGTCGGCAAACGACGGCGCCGCCGCCATCGGTGCTTCCTGCAGTGCTTCCGCTTGCCGTCGAGTGTTCACGACTATTTCATCCACCGTGCTGGCTGCCGGACGTCGCACCGTGGCGAGATCCGCGCTCTCGGTGGCTGCCGACTCGCCTGCCAGCTTCTCCACGCCGGGCGCGACCGGTGCGTTGTTCATGACCTGTAACACCACGACCAGGCACACACCCAGCGCAGCGACGGTCGACAGCGGGCGCAACCACTGCTGCCAGAAGTCACTGCGCTGGTCTTTTTTCGCTTTCTGCAGCTCGTCGCGTGCGGCACGCAGAATGGCGCTGTCCAGATGTTTGCCGGGTTCCGGCTTGTCCATCTGGTTGTAGGCCTTCGAAATATCGTCGTGCTTATCCATCACAGCTTCTCAATCATCCATCCTTATCTCGGCGGGGGTTGGCAGGCAAGTGCGCAATTTGTTCAACGCATACCGTAAGCGGCTTTTTACGGTTTCGCGACTGACGCCGGTCACGCTGCCAATCTCTTCCAGACTCAGGCCGCTTTCTTCCTTTAATAAAAAGGCTTCCAGCTGTTCCTGCGGGAGTGCTTGTAATGCCGCGGTTAGTGTTGCGCCGAGTTCCGCCTGATGCGCCGTTTGCAACGGATCATCGGTGGTGGCCTCGGGCTCGGGCATGTCGCCATCTTGCGGCACCGAAACGTCGGCGGCGCGGTCGGCCTTGCGGTACTGGTCAATAACGCTGTTGCGCGCAATGCTGTACAGGTAAGTGGTGAACTTCGCAGTCGGCCGGTACTGAGCGCGACTGCGAATCACCTTGGCCCAGATTTCCTGAAACACGTCTTCGGTGAGCTGCGGGTTATTGAGTTGGCGCAGCACGAAACGAAACAGCGGGCCCCGATGACGGGCGTACAGTGTTTCGAATGCGCTCATGTCACCGCCGCAATAACGCAGCATCAACGCGGTGTCAGTCAATTCGGCGGCCATTTCCGGCAGCATACGCGTTGTCGGCTCCCACCGACAAACTGTCGGCGAGGTTTACCAGGCCGATGAATTCACCGCGATAGCCATGCTCGTCCTTGCCGCGCGCATGGTTAGCCAGCTGGCGAATGTCCTCGTAACCAAAGTCCTGCAGATACTCGCCACCTCGCAGCCGCTGGCCGAACGCTGCCACCGCGGCCGCGAAGCGCAGTTCATCGCTGGTCTGACGTAGGTCAACGATGTCGGACTTTGTCACGGCTCGTTCAATCAACTGGCTGCGGTCAGCATCGGGGTCTTTGTAACGCAGCCGAACGAAAGCCACTTCATCCGCGTTGTGTTTTGACGATGCTTTGTCAGTCTCGTTGGTGTAGCGCAGTGGATCCATCAGCTGGCCCTTGCTGCCGGTCAGGCTGATTTCATAGAGCGCAGTGACTGTGTGGCCGGCGCCGATTTCACCCGCGTCAATGCGGTCGTTGTTGAAATCCTCGCGTCTCAGCATGCGATTCTCGTAGCCGATCAGCCGGTACTCGGCGACGACACGCGGATTGAATTCCACCTGAATCTTTACATCCTTGGCGATGGTCTGCAGCGTGGAGCTCAGCTCGTCCACCAGAACTTTACGGGCTTCATTGAGATTGTCGATGTAGGCGTAGTTGCCGTTACCTTTGTTGGCCAGTTGCTCCATCAAATGATCGTTATAGTTGCCGGTGCCGAAGCCGAGCGTGGTGAGAGAAATGCCCTGTTCGCGGCGTTCCTCAACCATGTCGATCAGCGACTCGAAACTGACGGTGCCGACGTTAAAGTCGCCGTCGGTGGCCAGCACGACGCGGTTTATGCCGTGCTTGATAAAGCCCTGCTGAGCCATCCGGTAGGCGAGGTCGATACCCGCTGCGCCGTTGGTGCTGCCGCCGGCAGCCAGCCGATCCAGCGCGGCGTGGATGGTGGCCTTTTTATTGCCCGGGGTGGGTTCCAGCACCACTCCGCTGGCGCCCGCATAGACCACAATGGAAATCCGGTCGGCGGCGGTCATTTGCCGGGTGAGCAAACTGAACGAACGTTTCAGCAGCGGCAACTTGTCGGGGTCGCTCATCGAACCCGACACATCAAGCAGAAAGACCAGGTTGGCCGCCGGGCGCTCGGCGGCTTCGATGTGATAACCCTGCAAGCCGATCTGCAGCAGATGGGTGTCGGCGTTCCACGGCGTGGGGGCCAGTTCCATGTTGATGCTGAAGGGCGTGTCGATGTTGTCGGGCTGTTTGTAGTTGTACGAAAAATAATTGATCAGCTCTTCGACGCGCACGGCATCTTGCGGTGGCAGTGAGCCGTGATTCAGCATACGCCGCACGTTCGCATACGCGCCGGTGTCGACGTCGATGCTGAAGGTCGAAACCGGCTCTTCGCTGACGCGTTTTACCGGATTGCGCTCATCGTGGGCGTAATTCTCGCGGTTCAGTGGTTCCGATGGCTGGCGCAGTGAACCGGCGTAAAGCTCATAGTCCATAAGCGCCATATCCGCCTGCTGAGCGCGGCTGCCCAGCGCCTGTGCGCGCGGTGCGTACAGGGCGACTTCCTCGGCGCTGCCCGCGCGTTTGCTTGTGGTAACCACGATCTCGTCGGCCGGGGTGGGTCGGGCAACCCTATAGTTGGCTTCCTCGCGGTTTTCGGTTTGGCTTAAACAGCCGGTGACCAGTACCAGTGCTGCGACAGACAGAAAAAGGGTGGCGGACACATAGTCGGCCAGCAGTTCCAGCATTGCGGTTGCGGTTTTCATGACGCTCTCCTTGTTTGCCCCGGTATCAGGGGTCGTAAAGCTATAAACGTCGGGCTCCGGCAAAAGGGGTTAATTGTTTTTGCTAGCTGTCCTCGATATCAAAACTGAACTTGAACATAACGTCGCGGACCATCCGCGGTGTGCCGTCGACCACCTCGGGTTTGTATTTCATTTTCAGGGCGGCATTAATAGCGGCTTTCTCGAATCCCGGATGACTGGATTCCAGCACCGTCACGTCTTGCACCGTGCCTTCGGTGGTTACGTTGAAGCGCACGATGACGTAGCCCTCGATCCCCCGGCTTAGTAAGCGCGATGGGTACAGTGGCGTGGTCGCCACCAGCAGGGTGGCTGTGCCATTCGGAACGATCGTGAACGTGGGGCCGGTAATCGGCGGTGTTGTTATCCGCGGCCCGACGGACCAGGCACCCGGGTCCGGCTGGGCAGTGACCGGGCGTGCCGGTGGCGGTTCAGCGGGTGGCGGGGGAGTAGGGTCGTCGTCGGGTTCCGCCGGCGTGTCCACAATCATCTGATGCAGCACCGGCGTAATCACCGTGCCGGTCTCTTCAATCGGACTGGGGTTGGTGGCAATGAGGATTTGCATCAAAAGCAGCAGCGTGAACGTCACGCCCGCTGCCGCACCTAGAGATGTTGTATACCGTTTGATCATGGCTATATACCTCGTATTGCGAGGTATCAGCATACATACCTTTTGTGACGAGGTATATATTGACATGCCTCGTATTGCGAGGTATTTTGGGGCGACATCCTTATTAAGGCTCACGCACATGGAACGAACCGGGCCACTTTTTATGGGCGGGGTACCCGAACTGCTGGTACTCAGGCTGCTGGCGCAACAGCAGATGTACGGTTACGAGCTGGTCAAAAATATCCGGCTGGTCACCGGCGAGGCGATCAGCCTCGGTGAAGGTGTCGTTTATCCTCTTTTACACGGCCTCGAGCGCAGCGGTGCTTTGCGGGCCAAGCGGCGAGCGCACAACGGTCGCACCCGCGTATATTATTCTTTGACTGCGAAAGGCAAAAAACGCCTCGCCCGACTCGAAAGCGAATGGGCGCGCGTCAGTTCCGGTGTGCAGGCAGCTTTGGGAGACATCGCCCATGGATAAGCAGCAACAACAAGTGATGGCAAATGCTCTGCG
Organism: Gammaproteobacteria bacterium; assembly: GCA_030426355.1. GTDB lineage: Bacteria > Pseudomonadota > Gammaproteobacteria > Steroidobacterales. The sequence goes on along the minus strand of JAUHYQ010000001.1, from coordinate 393,451 downwards.
GGCCGGCGGCATGCCGGCATGGCGTGTTACACGCACCATTGATGAGCTCATGGATCATTATCAGGATATTCACGATGAGGCGTTGGCAGCGGGGTTATCGCCTGCGGAGGCGCGCGACGAAGCCGCCCAGCGCGTCGGCGAGTTAAACACTCTGGCCGAACACTTTTTGGTACACAACGAACTCTGCGATTGGCCCGTGCTGGCCGGTATCGGGCATCATGATTATGTCGCTGAATCGGCGTTGTTCAGGCGCTGGTGTTCGGCCGTGTGTTGTTCCGCGATCGCCACGGGCGGGTTGTTGCTGGTGCTGCACCTGATCATTGTTGTGCGCTAGCCGCATCAGGCCATAGCGCGCGGCCATGCCCAACCAGTTCCGCAACCTGGTATTCGAAGGCGGTGGCGTCAAGGGGATCGCCTACGTCGGCGCGATGGAGGTGCTGGAGCGTCGCGGGATTCTGCGTGACGTTGTGCGGGTCGGTGGCACCTCGGCCGGTGCGATTAATGCGTTGTTGTTCTCACTCGGCTATTCCAATGCTGAAACCCGGCGATTGTTAGCGGCACTCGATTTCAACACCTTTCTCGATGATGACTGGGGCGTGGTGCGCGACACCAACCGGCTGGTCAACCAGTTCGGCTGGCACCGTGGCGATGCGATCCACAACTGGCTGCGGGAACGCGTGGCTGAAAAACTCGGTGACGAGCGCGCCACCTTCAGTCATTTGCAGGCGGCCGGTCGACCGGATTTGTACGTGTACGGTACCAACCTGAGCAACGGTTTCGGGCAGGTGTATTCACCGGAGCACACGCCGGCGATGATGCTGGCCGATGCGGTGCGTATCTCGATGTCCATACCGCTGTTTTTTGCGGCCATTCGCAACGCGCGTGACGAGGTGCTGGTGGACGGCGGTGTGCTCGACAATTACCCGGTCAAACTGTTCGACCGGCTGCATTACATTGCACCGGCAGAGCGTGAGATTGCCGCCCGCGAAACCGATTACTACGCCGGTGAAAATGCGGCACTTGTTGATCAGGCCGGCGACGCTGCCGCGACTCACAACCCGTATGTGTACAACCGCCAGACGCTGGGTCTTCGGCTCGATACCCGCGACGAGATCGCAGCCTTTCGTGACGGCGTGCCGCCGGTGGGCAAACACATCGGGGATTTTTTTGATTACGCCAAGGCGCTGGTGACGACGGTTCTGGAAGCGCAGGGCAATCAACACCTGCACTCGGACGACTGGCAGCGCACCGTTTATATTGATTCACTCGGCGTGGGCACCACCGACTTTGACATTGATGACGACACCAAAGTAGCGTTGGTGGAATCCGGCCGCGACGGGGCGACCGCCTACCTGGACTGGTTCAACAACCACGACGCGATGCCCGTGAACCGGTGCGAAAACGTGTCGAAGAATTAATGGGGTCAGAGTAAACGGGGGGTCAGAGTTGTAACTCTGACCCCCCGTTTACTCTGACCCCAATAATCCCAGCTCACACCGCGCCGTAACCCAATAACAGGGCAATCAGCAGCAGAAAGATCGCCAGCATGATCGTGGTGTCGAGCACGTCCAGGGTGTGGTCTTCTTCGAGCAGTTCAATAAGCACGAACAGCATCGGGAACAGAAACAGCAGCAGCAAAATATTCGAGAAAGAAAACAGCAGCGGCAGTTCCGGGTGATTCGGGTTGATCCAGCTTTGGTAAATACCGATGGCGATCATCGTGAACGGCAACACCATGAACATCACCTGGGTGATGCCGCCGAAACTGTTCGCCAGCGCGATGCCGTATTCGCCCTTGCGGTGCGATTCCCAGAGGATGATGTACTCGCTCATGCCGGCAAATATCGCCAGCACCAGCGCAGTGGCAATAGCGTTGAACTGAAAATCCTGAATGGAGATGCGCGCAAATTCCGCCACCTGTTCGCCGCCCAGCACGGCACCGACCATGCCCACGCCAAGATAGCCTGCAATCAGCCCCCACGAGCTTTCGTGGACCGGTCGGTATACCAGCGCCCGGCGGGTTTCGATCTGTTGCTCGGTGAGTGCCAGCGCGCCGCGCACGCTTTCCTCGACCCGCGCGTAGCCGTGCATCAGCCGGTAGATGTAGACGCCGAAGATGCCGAGCAAAAGCATGCCGACCGCGCTGAGGTCCAGCGCCGTGAAGGCATTCTTGGGGTGATCGCTGAATGACATGGCCATCATCACCAGCCCGAGTATCAGCCCCATGGCCGCGCCGGCGACCAGGATTTGTGTGCCGGCTTTGGTGATGGGCAGCGGCATCAGAAATTTGCCGTGCCGGTCTTTGGGCAGAAAGAACGAATAGATGCTGAACACCACCGCGTTGTTGTAGATGGTGACCAGTGCGATGATCAACGCGGTCGGCGGACTCACCGGCACCAGAAAGCCGATCACCACCAGTTCCGGCAGCGTCGACAACACTTCGGCCACGGTGCCGGCGACGTAATGATCCCAGTCGAGCCGCGCGGCCAGCCGCTGGCTGGCGGTGACCAGTGCGGTACACGCCGCCGACAGGATCAACAGGCCGATCAGCAACGCCGCCGGTGCTTCGATCCAGGCGGGCACCTCGATGGCTGTCCGGTTCAGCAGGGCCAGCCCGGCCCACAGTGCAAACCCCAGCCCTAAACGCAGCGCCAGCGGCGGGCGCACGGCGGGCGACTTGCGGGCAGGGTCGCCGAAGTAAGCAATCGACAGTCGGTCCGGGTCGATGCCCGCGTCGCGCAACGTCGCATCGGCATGATGGGGAGCATCGGGCAGGCCGGCACCGGCCACACCGATCGGTTGCAGCGGGTCGTGATCTGCCGTCGTCATGCCGCCAGGGTCGGTCCGGTTGCCATCACAATTGCCTTACGAGTAGTCATTGGCGCAGCGCCTTGCGTCGACTATGCACCATCCGACCCACCCGCATCCAGCCGCCCCGCTGCAATGCCTGTCGCTACCACCACCAGCCTATAGGGTCCGCGAAAGGGCAGGTTGTCGGTGGGTTCGCAGGTGATCAGTACCAGTTCGGAGCCGCTCTGCAGGGGGCTGATGCCGTGCAGGCGTGCATCGACGATTTCCTGCGTGACGGTTTCAAACTCGGTTTCGTAGCCATACATGTCGGTCAGGCGCAGCAGTGCGCCGGGGCGCACATCGCGTAAAAAGCCGAAATGCGTGTCGCGGTGGCCGGCAATGATCACGCTGCCCGGGTCGCCAGGCAGGGCGCTGCCGTCGACGTGACCGGGGCCGAACGGCAGTGAACCGCCGTTGGCACCGGCCAGCACGTAGCGTTCAATGCCCAGTGCCGGCACTTGTAAGCGCGCCACCGGCCAGGTGTCGGCCCACGGCCACGGGCGCACCGGTTTGCGTTCATCCAGTGTGCGTTGCCAGGCCCGTTCAATCAGTTTCGGTGCCAGCCAGGCTTTGGCCTGAATGACGCCCGCGTTGCCGAATTGCCAGAGTCCGACCGCGACGAGTCCTGCCATGACCAGCGTCAGAAATTCGCGTTTCATGCCTGCACCCGCGACCGTGCGATAACCAGCGCCAGCAGCAGGCTCAGTGCGCCGAACAGCAGGCTCGAGTACGTGCCGGCATCGGTTTGCGGCAGTGCCAGCACCTGTCCGGCGGGCCGGGCATTGGGGACGCGGCTGCTGAGCACAGGCGCTTCAGCCGGGCGCACGGGTGTTTGTTCCACCGCGACGAAACTGGTGTAGCGGCTGACCAGTTTATGGCGCAGGCCGATCGCGACGATGGCATCGCGCACGGTATCGGATTCGCCGTGCTCGGTAATTTGATCGTAAAGGGCTTCGAGTTTGTCGCGCGCCCATAATGTGCCGACGCCGGGATGCGCCGTCACCGACGGCAGGCGCAGCTCTTCACGCCACTGGTCGTTGCCGTCCGCAATGCTCACGCGCAGCGGTGCGGCACTGTCCGTTAATTGCGCCGTCACCACCAGCGGTTCCCCGGCGTACAGGTCCGGCACGCGAGCCGGAAACATCTCCGCCGTGCCCGACCAGTTGACACTGAGGTTGCTCAGTTGCGGCGCGGCCAGTTTGTCGAACAGCGCGGTCATTTCGTGCTGCGCTTCGGCGGTGTTCGCGATGTACGTAAAACTGCCGCGTCCGAACTGCGCAGCCTTGCGCATAAAGTGACTGTTGGGCGCACTGCCGATGCCGACGGTGAACAGCCGGCTTTGTCCGAGCTTGCGGTCGATCAGCCGGAACAGTTCGTCGCCATTACCGACGGCCCCGTCGGTAATAAAGATCACCTGGCGCACCGCGCCTTTGGCGAGCTCCGGCTGGCCGTCGAGGGCCGCACGCAGCGCCGGTTCCATCCGGGTGCCCCCGCCGGCCTGCAAGCGGTTCACAAATTCCCAGCCGTCCTGCAAATAACTGCCCGCGGCAAGCTGTGCCTGACTAAACAGTTTCACCGTCTGGTCGTCGAACGCAATGATGTTGAAGCGGTCGTCACGTTCCAGCGTGCGCAGCGCCGAACCGAGTGCCTGCCGCGCAGCTTCGATGGACTGGCCTTGCATGGAGCCCGACGTATCGACAACAAAAATCACTTCGCGGCCGAGGCCCTGCGTGCTGCGGCCGACATCCGGCGGAACCACCATCAGCATGGCGTAGGTTGCGTCATCAATGGTCTCGGCAAACAGCGCGGCCCGCGGTGCGGTGCCCGGTGTCGGCCGCCAGCGCAGCACAAAGTCGCGATCCATCGGCACGACGTTGTTGGCCAGCGCCACGTTGTACGCGGTGGTCTCCGCTTGAGAAGCTTGTGAAACGGGCGCCGCTTCGATGTGCACCGGGTGCGACGGGCTGCGGATTTCGGCCAGCGCCATGCCGGCATCGATGCGCGCGGTGATTTGCACCGGGTTGCGCGGTGCGTTGGAGGCTGCGAAATGCGGTTCGGCGTCGTTGTCCAGCGGCGCCATTTCGCCGCTCGCCCGCAGCTCTGTATACGGGTCAAAGCGCTCGGTCACGGTCATCGGCAAGCGCAGGCTGAACTCGCCGCTTTGGTAAGCGAGTTTTTCCAGGTACACGAGCGTGACGCTGATCTCCTGGTCGGGGCCGAGATTGGCGACGCGCGTGCGGAATAAATTCGGCTGGTTTTGTTCCAGCAGGGCCGCGCGTTGTCCGGCGGCTTTGGCATCGTTGTAGATCTGCTGCGCGGCCTGCTTTTCGTGTATCTCACCAACAATCACGCGATCGTCCACGGTGATGCGCATCTCCGCGACGGCCGCGGTTTCCGGCAGCGGAAACACGTAGCTGCCTTCGGCCCATTCCGGATTCGGGTTCTGAAAACGCTGTTCGACGGTGACACGCGCGACCATGCCGCTGACCTGTATGTCGACGCGGGTGCCAAGTCGCAGCGACGGTTGCCATTCAGTGCCGCGCTTGAATAACAGTTCGCCGGCACCGACTTCGTCGAGGGTCAGGGCGCGTGCCGCACTCAGCGGCAAGGTCAGACACAGCAGCAGCAAAGCCTGCAGTGCCGCGGTGAGCAGCCACGTCACGGGCTTATGGATCGGGTTAATGGCGTGCATAACGAATCTCCGGGTCGGGTTGGCAACGCTGTTGAACACGCATGCCATTGAACGCCCCGACTCGGGCAGGCCCGGGGAACAATTCGGGCGAATTCGGGCAATGACGTGAACCGCCCCGGCTTTGCCCGAATTCGTACCCGCTTTCACCCGACTGCTGCGTTTTCATGGCACTCGTTTGTTCACTTCGACACACGCTATGCACACAGGAGCACAACCATGAAGACAGTAACGACACGACCCGCAATGAGGCGGCTGGCTGCCGCCGGTTTGATCGCAATGATGTTCGCCGGCAGCGGGGCCGGCGCGGCGCAGGGGCCGGAACGTCAACCTGACGCTACTTCCGACAACAACAACGCCTATGACGGCACACGCGCGGCCATCACGTTGAGTCATGCCATCGCCGGGGCTTTGCTCGCCGGTCCCGCGGGCTATGCCGTCGGCATGCTGACGGGCAACTGGGTCGGCAACAGGGTCATCGACGGCTATGAAAACCAAACATCACTCGAACAGGCCACGGCCTCACTGGCCGAGTTGCAATCTGCCAACCATCAACTGCAGGCGCGCCTCACCAACGTCGGCCACGAAGTCAGCGAGTTGCAGCGGCTGGCTGCCGAGACTTTGCAATGGCAGGTGTTGTTCCGCACCGGACAGGGAGCGCTGGCTGCCGACAGTGCCGAACGCATCGAGCAACTCGCGCAGTTGCTGCAGCGGCAGCCGGAATTGCGCGTGCGCCTCAGCGGTTACTCTGACCCCCGCGGTGACGAGCCTTACAACGATGCGTTGTCGGCCGAGCGCGTTGCCAGCGTGGCGGAATTACTGCAGCAGCAGGGCGTGGCTGCCGCGCGCATCGATACCGCTGCCTACGGCGAGAGTCTGTCGAGCGCGGCCGTCGATGATCTCGACAGCTACGCGCTGGAGCGCCGCGTTGACATCGCACTGCTGCCGCCGGCCGACGACCTGAGTCTGGCGGACGCCCGCTGAATTGTCGCGAAGCTTGTCCATGCAGCATTGCCGCGTGACTGCGAGAACTTCGGGGGAGCCTGGCTCCCCCGTTTTTTATGCGGGAATGATGCTATTTTTACGGCGCTGACCCGGGAGGAACCGCATGCCACGGCGTATCGCCATTATTGAGGACGAAGCCGATCTGGCGCAGAACTACAAAGCTGCGCTCGAGCGTCTGCACTACGCCGTCGACATTTATCCGGATCGCTCGTCGGCGCAGCAGGCGTTTGCGCAGTCCCTGCCGGACATGGCGATTATTGATATTCAGCTGGGCGACGACATTGAAGGCGGTCGGGAGTTGTGCCGCGAGTTGCGGGTGCGCTCGCCGATATTGCCCATCCTTTTTCTGACCGCGCTCGACAGCGAGCTGGACGAAATCATCGGGCTGAATCTCGGTGCCAACGACTATCTGTCGAAACGCTTGTCGCTGCCGATCATTACCACGCGGGTCAACAGCCTCTTTAAGATGTTCGACGCGTTAATGGCCACCGACGCACCGGCGCCCACTGAGATCAACCAGCCACCGCTGCGCATGAACCTGGATCGCATGCAGGTGTGGTGGCGCGACCGGGAGGTTGTGCTGACCTTTACGCAGTTTCGTATGCTCGAGTGCCTGGCGCAGCGGCCGGGGCACATCAAAAGTCGTGAACAACTCATGGACGCGGCCGACAAGACCATCGAGCCCGAAAGCGTCAGCTCTTATATAAAGCACATTCGCAAAGCCTTCCGGGATGTCGATCCCGACTGCAACCCGGTGCGGGTGCATTATGGCACCGGCTACAGCTGGCAGGGAGCCGATCCCGGGTGAAGTTGCGGGCGCAGCTGGTGGTGGTGAGCCTGGTGGCGTTGCTGCTGCCGTGGGCCGGCTGCGAGTACGTGGCCGAGATGGAGAACACGCTGCGCGACGGCGAGCAGGACATGCTCGGCAAGTTTGCCGGTTCGGTCGCCGCGTACATCGAAGGGCAGGCGGCCCTGGTTAACGCGCTTGAACCCGCGGCCGAGGTGCCGGGGGCGCAGAGTCTTTACCTGTTTACGGATCGCGACCGCGGTTTTGAGATCGACGGTTATCCCGACGAGCAACTGAATATCGACACCGAGGCACTACGCATCACCGGCACTGACCCCGCGGCCGAGGCGCGCGTCATCCTCAGTGCGATCGGCGATCGCGTGTATGTGTACCTGCAGTTCAACCGGCCGTCACTGCGCAAGCGCGGGCTGACGAGTCGTGCCGACGATGGCTTTGATCACGTCGAACTGGTGATGGGCGAGTCGGACGATCGGCGCCGCTTGTTTCTGGCGCCGGGCGCTGCCGGCGCGTTTACCGCCGAGCGGTTGCAGGGTGAACGGCTGATCGCGCAGTACGGCAACGCGGCGTGGTGGCATGACGAGGCCGACGGCTATCGCGTCGAGGTGTCGTTGCCGCGCAGCTGGCTGGGTGAGCATTTCGGGGTGCGCGTGTACGACGCCAGCACCGCGACCGAAGTGAGTACCTTGAACGCCGCCGGCGAACCCGCGTACCTGTATCGGCGCAGCGAGTTACTCGAGAGCAGTCTGCGGCATTTTTCCAGCAACGTGAACGTGACGCTGGTGGATGCAAACGGTTGGATACGGGCGTCCAAAGGCGGCGCGGATTTTCGTCAGGGCATCGACCGGCCGCCGGCTTTCTGGTTGCTCGAAAACCTGTATCGACGCGTCGTCAGCTTTCAGCAGGAAAGCCGTCCATACGTGCCGCCGGCCGGTGGGCGCCTGCTGCGTCAGGAAGTGGACAGTGCGCTGACGTCCCCGGCGGGCGGCGCTTCCGGCTGGTACGTGCTCGGCCGGGAAGACGGTGACTACGCAAGCGAACCGGCGGACGCGGCCGTCGTGACGTCGGCGGTGCGCATCAGCGATCGCGCCGGCAATCCGGTGGGTGTCGCGGTGCTGGAAACCAGCAGCCGCGGTTCGTTGTCGCGCACCAGTTCAACGCTGGTGAACGTGATCGGCATTGCCGCGCTGGTGACGCTGCTGATCGTGCTGGTGCTGGTCGGCTACGCGACCTGGCTGTCGCAGCGCGTGCGACGCTTAAGCGCGCAGGTCATGACCGTGATGGAGCCGCAGGGTCGCGAGTTGCGCGCGTTTCCGGAACAAACGGCGGGCGATGAAATCGGCACGCTGGGCCGCAACTTCGGGCGTTTGCTCGGCCGGGTGCGCGGTTACACGGATTACCTGCAGTCGCTGGCGTCCAAACTCTCCCATGAACTGCGCACGCCGCTGGCGGTGGTCAGCAGTTCGCTGGATAACCTGCAGCATGAAGAACTGAACGCGGCGGCGCAGGCATACGTGGCGCGGGCGCGCGGCGGCAGCGAGCGGCTGTCACACATTCTGACCGCGCTCAGCGAGGCCAGCCGGGTGGAGCAGGCCATCCAGAGTGCCGAGCGGGAGCGGCTGGATCTGAGCGAATTGACGCGCGACATCGTTGCCGGATACCAATCCGCCTGGCCTGGGCAGCGAATTGAACTGGAGCTGCCCGACGGCGACGTCGTGCTTGACGGTTGTCCGGAGTTGATTGCGCAGATGCTCGACAAGCTGATGGATAACGCGCGGGATTTTTGTGTCGAAGGCAGCGCCATTCGTTTTCGAATGTGGCGCGAGAACGGCACGGCGTTGTTGGCGGTGGAGAATGACGGCCCGCCGTTGCCCGCCGGCATGGACGACGAACTGTTTGAGTCGATGGTCTCGGTGCGCGAAGGGCGCGGCGAGAATTTGCATCTGGGGTTGGGGCTGACCATTGTGCGCCTGATCGCCGCGTTTCATCATGGACGCGTCGTCGCCCGCAACCGGCCCGACGCCGCCGGCGTCGTTGTTACCGTCACCCTGCAATCAGTGGGGTCAGAGTCGTTACTCTGACCCCATCAATCCTCCCGCCATTCCTCTCAATGTAAATGACGAAATCTGTGCTAATCTTTTTCCGTGGCCGTGCTTATTAGCAGACTGAGGAATAGCCGCATCGTCGCTGTTGCGATGGTGTTGGCGATGTTTGCTCAGTTCGCTATGGTCACTCACGAGGTGCTCGCCGAGCATTCGCCGGGCGAGCACTGCGCCATCTGCCTAGGGCAGCACACCTTTGGCGATGCGCTTGCCGCTTCCGCCGCTGCGGTAATTCCAGCAGCCGCACAATCGTCCTGGATTAAGCTGCCCTTAATCGATTTTAGTTCTGCCGCCGTCTCTGCGGTCCGCAATCGCGGGCCTCCCGTTCTCTGATTCAGCTTTAAAACACCTCGTACAACCGGATCGTCAATGACGATTAGGTTGTGCGGCGCTTAAAAATTGAACAGAGAATGGAATCATGCACACAATCTCTCCAGTTGCGATGGCAGCGTGTCTCGCTGTATTCAGCGCACCTGCCGTATCGGCCGATACCCCGGCCCGCAGCACTACAACCACTGACGAAATCACCGTTACTGCCGCACCTTTAGCCGATTGGCTGCAGCCCACCCAGGTGCTGAGCGGCGATGAACTGTTGCGCAAGAACGCGCCTACGCTGGGCGAAACGCTGGCGAACGAACTCGGCCTGAGCAGCAGTTACTTTGGTCCTGCCGCGAGCCGGCCGATCATTCGTGGCCTGAGCGGTTCGCGCGTAACGATGTTGACCGATTCGGCATCGGCACTGGATGTGTCCGACGTCAGTCCGGATCACGCGATCGCCATCGAGGTGTTGCTCGCCGATCAGATCGAAGTGATTCGCGGGCCGGCGACTTTGTTATACGGGAGTACGGCGGCGGGTGGCATTGTGAATGTCGTCGACAGTCGAATTCCCAAAACGCCTGTTGAAAAGCCTGTTTCCGGAGCGATTGAAGTCCGCGGTGATACAGCAGCCGACGAGCGCGCAATGGTCGGTCGTCTGGACGGCGGTGTCGGCGCGTTCGCCTGGCATGTGGACGGTTTTACGCGTGAAACGGAAAACGTGGACATTGCTGGTTTTGCGACAGCAAATCCGGCCGAACGGCCGGCCGATGAACCCCGCGGTGTGTTGCGCAACAGTTACAGTGAGACCGATGGATTCGCGGGCGGCCTTTCGTGGGTCGGGAATCGGGGTTACCTTGGCGGCTCGGTCAGTGTCTACGAGTCCACCTACGGTTTGCCCGGGCCTGAAGAAGACGCGGGCGGTCCGCCGCCACCGACCCCGGATCCTTACGAGGGGCCGTTCATTGACCTCGAGCAGGTTCGCACCGATATACGTGGCAATTACGGGTTTGTCGGCGGTGCGCTCGAATCGGCGCGTTTTGTGTTGGGAATGAATGATTACAAGCACAAAGAAATAGAGCCGTCCGGCGAGGTGGCGACGACGTTTGATAACGAACAGTATCAAGTGCGGTTGGAAGGCGTGCACCGTCGGTTGTCCGGGTTAAGGGGCACGTTTGGTATCCAGCTGGATGACCGCGAGTTTTCTGCTGTCGGCGAGGAAGCGTTCGTCACGCCAACGGAAACCAAGGCCACCGGCCTTTTTCTGCTCGAAGAAGCGGACTTCGCCTGGGGGCAGCTGCAGTTCGGGGCGCGGGTGGAAGATCTCGAGCATGACAATGCAACGATGGCGAAATACAGCAATACGGCGTGGTCATTTTCGTTGGGCGCAAACGCTGACGCGGGCTGGGGCAGCGAGCTCATTGCCAACCTGTCGCAGACCCAACGCAATCCAAATTCGGAAGAGCTGTACTCGGAGGGTGCTCATATCGCGACCCGGCAGTTCGAAATCGGGCTGCTTGCGACCCCGGGAGGGAGCGCGACGACCGAAGACGCGACCAACATCGAACTGGGCTGGCGGCGCACGGAGGGTGATGTGCAGTGGGACGTCTCCGTCTATCGCTATGATTTTTCGGATTATATTTATCAGAACCTGACCGGGGCCGTGCAGGACGACCTGCCGGTGGCCGTCTATACGCAGGACAGTGCCGAGTTTCTGGGTGCCGAAGCGGCAATTACCTTTCCGCTGTGGTCAATTGACACGCTCGACAACAGCCTGCGGCTGTTCGGCGATACCGTAAATGCCGAATTGGACAACGGTGACAAGTTGCCGCGCATCCCGCCGTGGCGTTTGGGCGCCAATCTCGACTTTGGTCGTGCCAACTGGACGGCGGGTTTTGATGTGATTTACTACGCTAAACAGGACGATATCAGTTCCTATAAAACCGATGCCTATACCATGGTCAATGCGAACTTTATGTACAAGATTCCGGTGGGTAAGACCGAGTGGGAATTGTTCATGCGCGGAACCAACCTAGCCGATGAAGATGCCCGCAAGAGCACCTCATCGATTGCCGAGTTCGCGCCACTTCCCGGCCGTTCGTGGCACGTTGGCGCGCGCGTTAGCTTTTGAGTTACGAGATCTATGGGGTCAGAGTAATTACTCCGACCCCATAGATCAGTTACTCTGACCCCATAGATCATGAATATTTTTGCGCTGTTACTGTTGCTGAGTGGTTACCCGGGCCAGGCGGTCACGGTGGATATTCCGTATGAGCCGGAACTGGAAGCGGTGTCGTTACTCTGGCAATCGCAGGCGGTCAGCATGGCGCGCACGGATGAGGGTTATTTCGCGCTGCTCGGTGTGGATCTGGACCTAAAGCCCGGTGCTTACCGCGTAAACGCCATGCTGACGTTCGCGGGCGACCGTAAAGAGCGCCGCGCAATAGATTTAACCGTCACTCCCAAAGACTACCCGACAACCCGTCTTACAGTAGAACCGAAGTACGTCGAATTGAGCGCAGAAGATCAGGCGCGGGCGGCGCGCGACAGTCAACAGATTAATGCCGCGTATGCGACGACGGCAGACACCCGCTATTGGTCGGATGATTTTATCGTGCCGATCCCCGGCGTCACCGGCGGCCGCAACTTCGGCCATCGGCGCGTGTTCAACGATCAGCCGCGCGCACCGCATTCCGGTGCCGACCTGACCGCGCCAACCGGCACTGAAATTCACGCGACGAATCGAGGCAAGGTGGTGTTGACCGGCGATTTCTTTTTCAACGGCAAGGCCGTGTTCGTCGATCACGGCATGGGGGTGCTGAGCATGTACCTGCACCTGTCCGACATTCTGGTGGACGAAGGGCAAATCGTGGAACGCGGCGACGTGCTGGGCTTGGCCGGTGCCACCGGTCGCGTCACCGGCCCGCACCTGCACTGGGGCATGAAAGTCACTGGCGCACGCGTCGATCCCTTTACGCTGCCGGGGCTGACGGCAGCACCGTAACGATTCGATATACGTTCAGCGATTGTTGACCGACGGTTAACCATTGGTAACTGCTGGGCGGCGTTCGCGTCCAACTTTTGTTGCCAGCGGCGGCGCGGCTGCGAATATGGCTGTTTGATTGGTTCAGCCGAGAGCACTCGACCCCATGGCAGCGACTCCCGTTACTCCCGATCCCGCCGGTCTGAAATTCGGGCCGTTGTGGTTTACCCCCGGTTACACCGTCACCAACCTGCTAACCACCAACTTCGCGTCCTTCTCCACGATCTGCGCGCTGACCTTCATGGGTTTTGCCCAGCCTTACATACTCACCGAGATTCTGCAGATACCTGAAGAACGGCAGGGCATGTTCACCGGTAATCTGGCCGCCGGCGCGGAAATATTTCAGATGCTGGTGGTGGGCTTTTTCGGCGCGTGGTCGGATCGCACCGGCCGGCGCCTGGTGTTCGGCATCGGTTTCGCACTGTTCGCGCTAAGTTATTTTTTATATCCACTGGCCACCTCCGAAACCGAACTGGTGGCTTACCGCCTGATCTTTGCCGTCGGTTGCGGGGCCGCACCGGTCATGATGGCCGCGGTAACGCAGGATTCGGCGCAGGAGGTGTCGCGCGGCAAGTGGCTGGCCGTTAACAGTATTTGCACCGCCTTCGGCGTGTTGTTCATGGCGCTGTTTTTTGCACGCCTGCCGGACTTGCTGGTGGCGCGAGGTTATGAACCGGCGCTGGCCGGGCGCTATGCCTTCTGGGCGGTGGCGGGCTTTTGCACGGTGACTGGTTTGCTGATCATGGCCGGGCTGCGCAAGGGTGTGACTGCGGCCGATCCGGAGAAGGTGTCGATCTGGAGGAAGCTGGGCGAAGGCATACAGATTTCACGGGACAACCCGCGCGTTGCAGTCGCTTACGGCGCTGCGTTCATCGGTCGCGGCGATCTGGTCATCATCACCACCTTTTTGTCGCTGTGGGTCGTGCAATACGGCGCCGGCCAGGACATCACGACCGCCGAGGCACTGAAAAAAGCCGGCATGCTGTTCGGCGTCGTGCAGGGTACGGCGTTGCTCTGGTCGTATCCGATGGGGCTGATTTCGGACCGTATGAACCGGCTGACCGCGCTGGTCGTCGGTCTGTCCATTGCGACGCTGGGTTACGGCGGCATGGGATTGCTTGACGACCCGTTTTCCGGTCTGGCCATACCCACCGCGATGGTGCTCGGCATGGGAGAGATCAGTGTGCTGATTGCCTCCGGTGTGCTGGTCGGGCAGGACGCACCGATCCGGATTCGCGGCACGGTCATCGGCGTATTCAGCATCATGGGCAGTGCCGGCATCACCTTTGCCACGTTCGTCGGCGGCATAACCTTCGATCAGATCGGGCCGTCGGCGCCGTTTATGATGATGGGCATACTGAACGGATTGTTGCTGATTGCCGCGGTGTGGCTGCGCCGGCGCGAACTGGCCGGTTCACTCGCCACCGCGGGCGCATGACCGGATCGCCGCCGGTTTCCGGCCCCGCGATCACAAGCCGAGTAATAAGGAACGCCGTCAGCTGACACGGTTTAAGAAGGGCGGCGACGGCTGATCGCGTATAATCGCGCACCTTAAATTGACTCGTCACGTAGCACGCGCCATGTCCAAAACAACACAGCCCGCCTGCATTCCTGCCGAATGGTCGCCGCACGCGGCCATCTGGACAGCGTGGCCGTCGCACGAGGATTTGTGGCTGGACGACCTTCCCGGTGCGCGCGCCGAGGTGGCGGCGATGGTGCACGCGCTCGCGTCCGGGGACAGAATAAAAATACTTGCCTGCGGCGACGAGGCGATCGCATCGGCGGCCATGGAACTGGGCGACAGTGCCGAGATCATCCCGGCCGATTTCGGCGACATCTGGTTGCGCGACACCGGGCCGATCTTTGCGCGCACCGACAACGGCACCGTGGCCTTGCGCTTTCGCACCAACGGCTGGGGCGGCAAGTACGATCTGCCCAATGACGACACTGTGGGTGATGCGGTTGCGGCAACAGCCGGAACGAGTGTTCAACGCTTTGACTTTGTGCTCGAAGGCGGCGCGCTGGAGCACAACGGTGCGGGCACCGTGCTCACCACGCGCCAGTGTGTGTTGAACCCGAACCGCAATCCGGGCTGGACGCAGGCGCGCGCCGAACAACAGTTAAAAGACGCGCTGCACGCCGAGCGCATACTCTGGCTCGATGACGGGTTGCTGAACGATCACACCGACGGTCACATCGACAACCTTGCACGCTTTGTTGCCGCGGATGCCGTGGTGTGTCCGACAGCGAGCGGTGCGGATGACCCGAATGCAGAGCTGTACGCGGTGGTGGCCGATGCTTTGCGCAACATGGGGTTGACCGTGCACGGCGTTCCGTCGCCGGGCCGCGTGTGCAACGCGGACGGTGAGGTGGTGCCGGCTTCGCACATGAATTTTATTATTGGCAACCAAACCGTTTTGGTGCCGACCTACGACGACGTGCTGGGCGAGGCCGCGGTGGCGGCACTCGAGCCGCTGTTCCCGGGGCGTGCGGTGGTGGGTCTGCCTTCAACCCACCTGCTCACCGGCGGCGGATCCTTTCATTGCATTACCCAGCAGCAGCCGCTGGGTTAAGCTTGCCCCCATGAGCGCACGCAAAAGGCTAATCACCGTCGCCGCCATCCAGACCGGTTACGGCGAGGACATGGCGGACAACATCGCCCGCACCGCCGGCTTCATCGAGCAGGCGGCCAAGCAGGGTGCGCAGGTGATCTTGCCGTCGGAGTTGTTCCAGGGCCCGTATTTCTGCACCACGCAGGATGAGCGCTGGTTCGACTTTGCGTACCCGGCCGCGACGCACCCGTGCGTGACGGCGCTGCAGCCGGTCGCCAAAAAACTCGGCGTGGCGATTCCGGTATCGATCTTCGAGCGCGACGGCCAGCACACTTATAACAGTGTGGTCATGCTCGACGACAGCGGCGAGATCTTGGGCGTATACCGCAAGAGCCATATTCCGGACGGGCCCGGTTACCAGGAAAAATATTATTTCCGTCCGGGTGACACGGGCTTCAAAGTGTGGCCGACGAAGTTCGGCAACATCGGCGTGGGCATTTGCTGGGATCAGTGGTTCCCGGAAACCGCGCGGCAACTGATGCTGCGCGGCGCGGACATTTTAATGTTCCCGACAGCGATTGGTTCCGAACCGCACGATGCATCACTCGACACCGCGGCACCGTGGCAGCGCGCCATGCAGGGACACGCGGTGTCGAACGTGGTGCCGGTGGTCGCGGCGAATCGCATCGGCACGGAGCCGGGGCTCGGTGCCCCGCAGACCTTTTACGGCCATTCTTTTATTGCCGATCATCGTGGCGAACTGGTGGCATCTTTCGGCGCGGACGAGGAGGGCGTGCTGGTGCACACATTCGACCTGGATTTTCTGACCACCCATCGCAGCGCCTGGGGATTTTTCCGCGACCGCCGCGCCGATCTCTACAGCGCATAGAACAACTTAGCTAATCGTGCGGATGCTTGTGGCCACCGTGGTCATGCGAGTGTTCGCCATGGTTATGTTTGTGGCTATGCCCGTCGCTGTGGTCATCGTGATCGTGATGTGAATGATCGTGATGCGCGTGTCCGTGTTCATGCGCATTTTCATGCGCAGTGACAGGATCACTGAAACCAATACGCAGCGAAGTGAGAGCAGGCAAGTGCGCACTCAGGGTGGCGCGCAGCTGCCGGGTCAGTTCGATGCCCTCGGCGACCGTCGCACCGTCCGGCAACGCAATATCGGCTTCGGCGTGCAGGCGATGGCCCAGCCACCGCGCTCTGATGTTATCGATGCCGACGATACCCGGTACGTGCTCGATGCTGTGGCGCAGTTCGGCGGTGATGTTTGTATCAACACCGTCCAGTAAGCGGGTAAACACGGCGCGCGTGGATTGCCAGACTATTCCGAAAATCATCACCGTGATAATCAGGCCGACAATCGGATCGGCCAGCGGGAACCCCAGGCCGACGCCAATTGCGCCGAGCACGACCGCCAGGCTGGTAAGTCCGTCAACACGGGCGTGATAACCGTCGGCAATCAGCGCTGCGCTTTGAATCTCGCGGCCGACACGAATCCGGAACACAGCCACCACTTCGTTGCCGATAAAACCCACGATCCCGGCAACGGCAACCGCCCACAGGAAATTGATTTCGCGCGGATTAAACAGCCGGTCGATGGATTCCCACCCTGCAACTAACGCACTAAAAAGAATCAGGCCGACAATAATCACACCGGCGATGTCTTCCACTTTGCCGTAGCCGTAAGTAAACCGGTCATTCGGTTTCTTGCGCGCAAACAGAAATGCGATCCACAGCGGAATGGCAGTCGCGGCATCGCCGATGTTGTGAATGGTGTCGGCGAACAACGCTACGCTGCCGGTAATAATGACCACCACGATCTGCATCATGGCGGTGATTGCGAGAATGACGAACGACCACTTGATCGCCCAGATGCCGCGCTCGGTGGTGGCAATGGTCGGGTCAATGACACCGTGGGTATGCCCGTGGCCCTCGCTATCATCACCGTGATGATGGCCGTGACCCACATGGTGATCCGCACTGTGTCCGTGTGCGCCAAACCCTAGCCAGTCAATAATTTTCCGGAACATTAGATTTTTTCCGCAGCCTGGGGCTACAAATACTTGGTGATTTCTTTGAACTGCGAAATGGTGGCGCGTTGTTCGCGATTCGCCGGCCCGACGGCCTGCTCGAGACAATGGTCAACGTGATCGTGGATAAACACGGCTTTGGCGTTATCCAGCGCCCGAACCACGGCATGCATTTGCTGCGCGACTTCGGGGCATTCACGCCCGTCTTCGATCATCGCGATGATTTTTTGCAGGTGGCCGGCGGCGCGTTTCAGTCGATTCACCACCGCGCTGTGGCTTTGATGCGAATGTGTTCCCGGCGCAGACGCCGCGCGGGCATGGGCTGAAGAGGCGGACATAAATGGCTACTCAGGCTGACTTCGTAGCACCACTTATATCCCCTCCGGGGGGATAGGTCAATCCATCCGTGGGGTCAGAGTCGTTACTCCGACCCCAGCTCTCGAGTCGTTACTCCGACCCCAGCTCTCCAAAGTTGGCTGGCCTCAGCCGCCCGCGCCGTGGCACTTCTTGTACTTCTTGCCGCTGCCGCATGCGCAGGGGTCATTACGACCCTGTTTGGCGTCGGCGCGACGAAATGGCTCTGCAGCCAACGTCTCGTGGTGGTCGTGATTGCAGTCGGGGCCGTGTACGTGCGTTGCCGGGTTGCGGCCGATGCCGCCGACGTCATCCCAGTCTTTTCGTGTGTTTCCCATGCGTTCTATACCTCCGTGATTTGACCGGGATTCTACCCTGTTTGAGCGAACCGGAAATATTGCCATCGGGCCGCAATGTCCTGTTACTCTGACCCCACGGATTATTCATGAGCACTGTTCAACCAATGTCAGCGTCTTCGACACAGCCGGATCCTGCCGGTTTAAAAATAGGTCCGCTGTGGTTTATGCCTGGCTACACTGCCGGTAATCTCGCCACCGTCAACTTCGCTTCTTTTTGTGTAATTGCGGCGATCACCTTCATGGGTTTTGCGCAGCCGTATGTGCTGACCGAGATTCTGCATATCCCCGAAGCTCGGCAGGGCACGTTCACCGGTAATCTTGCAGCCGCTGCTGAAATCTTCCAGTTGATGGTGGTGGGTTTCTTTGGCGCGTGGTCGGATCGCGTCGGGCGGCGGCTCGTTTTCGGCATCGGTATTGCGCTGATCGCGTTGAGTTACTTTTTGTATCCGCTTGCTTCGTCGGAACCTCAGTTAGTTATCTATCGCATGATCTTTGCCATGGGTTGCGCCGCAGCGCCCATTATGATGAGTGCGGTGATTCAGGATTCGGTGCAAGAGGCATCGCGCGGCAAATGGGTAGCTATCAACAGCATTTGTACGGCCTTCGGCGTGTTGTTCATGGCGTTGTTTTTCGCGCGTCTGCCGGACATGCTGGTGGCCCGCGGCGTTGAAGCGTCGCTGGCCGGTCGCTACGCCTTCTGGACAGTCGCGGGATTTTGCACGGTGACCGGCTTGCTGATTTACGCCGGCTTGAAAAAGGGCGTCACAGCTATTGACCCGGACAAGGTGTCGGTGTGGTCGAAGCTCGGCGCCGGGCTCAAAATTGCCCGGGACAACCCGCGCGTGGCAGTGGCTTACGGCGCGGCCTTTATCGGTCGCGGCGATCTGGTAATCATCACGACCTTTCTATCGCTGTGGGTTGTGCAATACGGCACCGCAGGCGGTGTTGCGACGGCAGAGTCGTTGAAGAAGGCCGGCATACTGTTCGGAATCGTGCAGGGTTCGGCG
The DNA here is from genome assembly GCA_030426355.1 of Gammaproteobacteria bacterium. Taxonomy (GTDB): domain Bacteria; phylum Pseudomonadota; class Gammaproteobacteria; order Steroidobacterales. The sequence continues at coordinate 374,328 of JAUHYQ010000001.1, read as the reverse complement.
CTGCTGTGGTCATATTTTATGGGGTTGCTGTCTGATCGACTGAACCGGCTGACGGCGCTCGGGCTGGGCCTGGCAATCGCCACGCTGGGTTATACCGGGATGGGTTTGCTCGCGAATCCGTTCTCGCCAATGGCCATTCCAACGGCGATGGCGCTCGGTATCGGCGAGATCAGCGTGCTGATCGCCGCCGGTGTGCTGGTCGGGCAGGATGCACCCATCAGAATACGCGGCACCGTCATCGGCGTATTCAGCATCATGGGCAGTGCCGGGATAGCCTTTGCCACGCTGGTCGGCGGCATCACCTTCGACCTAATCGGGCCAACCGCGCCTTTTCTCATGATGGGCTTGCTGAACGGACTGTTGCTGATCGCCGCCGTAACCCTCCGCCGCAAGGAATTGCTGGGGTCAGAGTCATTGCTGGGGTCAGAGTAAAACCTTAACAATTGGCGAGATAGGCGGGTCGCCTGAATGCGGCAGTCGCGGCAAGAATGCGGGCTTGTTAGGTCGGAGAGTCTGCTATGCCGCGCAAGCGTCGTTGTTGTCCGCCCGGGTTGCCGGTGCATGTGGTTCAGCGCGGCAATAACCGGCAGGCTTGTTTCGCGGACGATACCGATCGAAAGGCATATGCCCACTGGCTTCGCGAGGGGGCCGAGAAATACGGAATCGCTGTGCACGCATGGGTCTTCATGACCAATCATGTGCATTTGCTGGTTACACCGCCTGCGGCCGATGCAATCTCGCGATGCATGCAATATCTCGGTCGCTATTATGTGCGGCGGTTCAACTATCGCTACGGGCGCAGCGGAACATTGTTCGAGGGCCGGTTCAAGTCGAGCGTCGTACAGAGTCGCGAGTATCTGCTGGTCTGTCAGCGCTATATCGAACTCAATCCGGTGCGCGCCGGCATGGCGCGGGATCCTGCCGAATACACCTGGTCAAGTTACCGTGCGCATGCATTCGGCAAGAGGGCTGGCCTCTGGCAGCCGCATCCGGAGTATCTTGCCCTGGGCAAGACGCCGGCGGAAAGAAGGGCCGCCTATCGGCGATTCTTTGTGCAAGAGGTTTCGGGCAGAGTGACCAAGGATATCCGCGATTCCCTCAACAAAGGCCTGGTGCTGGGCAATTCGCGCTTCAGGGACGAGATTGAGCAGCTGATCGTGGGGTCGGAGTAATGACTCTGACCCCACAAATCGTTATGATTCGCGCCCCCCAACCCGGTGCACACTCGTGATATCCACTTCTAATCTGTCGATTCAGTTCGGCGCTAAACCACTGTTCGAAGGCGTTTCCGTTAGCTTTGGCAACGGTCATCGTTACGGCCTTATCGGCGCCAACGGCTGCGGTAAATCAACTTTCATGAAAATTCTGGCGGGCGAGCTGGAAGCGACAGCAGGCAATGTATCAACCGATCCGAACGCCCGCATCGGTCAACTGCGTCAGGATCAGTTTGCCTATGAGGATGTGCGCGTACTCGACGTGGTGATGATGGGTCATGCCCGCTTGTGGCAGGTTTCGCAGGAACGCGATCGCTTGTACTCCCTGCCCGAGATGAGCGATGCGGAAGGGATGCGGGTTGCGGACCTCGAGATCGAGTTTGCCGAAATGGACGGTTATTCGGCTGAATCAAGCGCCGGCGAGTTGCTGGAGAACATTGGTATTCCGGTGGAGCAGCACGACGGCCCGATGAGCAACATCGCGCCGGGTTGGAAGTTGCGGGTGTTGCTGGCGCAGGCATTGTTTTCCGATCCCGACGTATTGTTGCTGGACGAGCCCACCAACAACCTCGACATCAACACCATTCGCTGGCTGGAAGAGTTTCTGGTGCAAAGCAAGGCGACCATGGTCATCATTTCGCATGACCGTCACTTTCTGAACAGCGTTTGTACCCACATGGCGGACCTCGACTATGGCCGCATCCAGTTGTTCCCTGGCAACTACGATGAATACATGATCGCGGCCACGCAGGTGCGCGAGCGCATGTACGCCGACAATGCCAAGAAAAAAGCCAAACGTGCAGAACTGCAGGCCTTTGTCAGTCGTTTCTCGGCGAATGCATCCAAGGCGCGTCAAGCGACGTCACGGGCGAAGCAACTGGAGAAAATCGTGCTGGAAGAGATCAAGCCATCCAGCCGCGTGAGTCCGTTTATACGTTTTGAACAGGAGAAGCCGCTGCGGCGTCTGGCGGTCGAAGCCAAGGGCCTGACGAAGTCATTTGACGATGAGCCGTTGTTTGAAAATCTGGATGTCGTGATTGAGGCCGGCGCGCGCGTGGCGATCATTGGCCCGAACGGTATCGGCAAGACCACACTGGTGCGCTGCCTTTTGCAGGAACTCGAAGTCGACAGCGGCGAAATAAAGTGGGCCGAGAACGCAAAGACCGGGTATTTTGCCCAGGATCACGCAGCCGATTTCGAACAGGATATGAGCCTGTTTGAATGGATGACGCAGTGGCAGCCACCGGGCTCGGACGAGCAGTTACTGCGCAGCACGCTGGGGCGCATGCTGTTCTCGCGTGACGACAGCGAGAAATCGGTCAAAGTCGTTTCCGGCGGTGAAGAAGGGCGTTTGTTGTTCGGCAAACTGGCTTTGCAGCAGCCGAATGTATTGGTGATGGACGAGCCAACGAATCATCTCGACATGGAATCCATCGAAGCTCTGAATCTTGCCTTGGAAAATTATCCTGGAACCTTGATCTTCATCAGCCACGATCGGGAATTTGTATCGTCACTGGCAACCCGCGTGATCGAGCTGACGCCTAACGGGGTGATAGATTTTGGCGGCACCTACGAAGAGTATCTGCGCTCACAATTGCACAGCGGCACAGCGCGAGTAGCCTGACTTTAGCGCCAATCGGTGAGTTTAATCGGTGGGGTCAGAGTCATTACTCTGACCCCACCGGTTGAACCCACTATTCAATACCGCCGATGATGTAACCGCCGGACTTTTCGTCCATCTCCAGTTCCAATGCGCCGCGGTCGCGGGCCTCTTCCAGCAAGTTGCTGAAGGAAGCAAAGCCATAGTAACTCTCATTGAAACCCGGTTGCCGGCGTTTCAACGCCTGTTTGATCATTGAGCCCCAGAGTTTTTCACCGCTGCCGCGTTCGGCATTAAGCGCGACCGCTGTCTGCAGCACCAGGTCAATGCCTTCCTGAGCTTTATCAGCCTTGGGTGGCTTGGCAGCAGTCTTTTTCTTGGTGCGTTTGCGAGTCGTTTTGCGTGGTGCGGTGGTTCGCACCAGATCGTCGTAGTAAATGAACTCGTCGCAATTTCTGATCAGCAAATCAGAAGTGGAGTTTTTCACACCTACGCCAATGACGGTCTTGGCGTTTTCCCTCAGCTTGCTTACCAGCGGTGAAAAATCAGAGTCGCCACTAATAATGACGAAAGTATCGACATGCTCCTTGGTGTAGCAGAGGTCAAGGGCATCCACGACCATGCGAATATCGGCGGAGTTTTTTCCCGACTGCCGAACATGTGGAATGTCGATCAGTTCAAAGGCGGCCTCGTGCATTGCGGCTTTGAACCCGGTGTAGCGGTTCCAGTCGCAGTAGGCTTTCTTTACAACTATTGAGCCCTTTACCAGCAAGCGTTCGAGCACAATGTTGATGTCGAACTTATCGACATTCGCATCGCGGACGCCGAGGGCAATGTTCTCAAAATCACAGAACAGGGCAAGACTTCGATTTTGTGGGTCACTCATGCGCTTAAGCATAGCAGACGATCCATGGGGTCAGAGTAATTACTCCGACCCCATAGATTCCCGCAGTACCCGGTTGCGCAACATGCGCCCGAACTTCTCGCGCCGCTGTGCGGAGGTATCCCGATCCTGCTTCAGGATAACGTGCGCGTTATTGTTTGCCCGCGGATCCAGCCAGATGCTCCACATGCCTTTGGCTTCGTTCGGTACCAGCGAGTAACGCATGTCGGTCACCCGCAGCGGGTTAACGGGGTCGAGCGACAAATAGCCGCGTGAAAACCACGCGAAGCGCTCCAGATCTTTGGCTTGCTGTGAATTTTTGTCCAGCCACGGTAAGTCACGTTCAATAATCAGTCGCGGAATAAACTCGCCGGGGTAAACCGTTAACTCCGGCCCTGCCCTGACGGCATCTGTGTAGTAGCCGTCCGGCATTTCATAGATGACTTTCCACAGCAGGATGTTGCCAAAGCTTGGTTTAACCTCCAGCCGCAGCGGCACATGGCCGCGCTCTGCCGCCAGTTGTGTGCCAGCTGCTTGAACTCGGTAATGCTGGTAAAAGCCCAGGCCCTGATACGCGATGACCCAGCACAGTGCGATTTGCCCAAACCCGCGGCTGCGCTTTCGATAAGCAGCAACAACCAGCAGTAACAAGGGCAGACTAAACAACGGGTCCACCACCGAAACGGTGTTCCACGCGAATCGTTCGTTGCTGAACGGCCACAGCAGCTGTGTGCCGTAACTGGTGCACGAATCCAGCAAGCCGTGAGTGGCATAGCCGAGCAAGCAAAACAGGTAAGTCAGTTTGAAACTGATTTGCCAGCGCTTCGATAGCCTGAACACGTAGTAAAACGCCAGCGCGCAGATCAGCGCCCCCACCGGAATAAAGATCAGTGAGTGCGTGAACTGGCGATGGTATTCCAGGTACAAGAGCGGGTCGGTGTCTGAGCGAATCAGGCTGTCCAGATCGGGTGCCATGCCCGACAGTGCCCCGAACACGGTCGCGGCAACGATATGCCTTTTCCGGCTGATGGCTTGCGGCACGCTCGCGCCGAGAACGCCCTGAGTTACGGGATCCATGGTTCTGTTGTTTAGCTCCGCAGTTGTCCGTCAACCCGCAACCCCGTCTCGACCACGAGATCCGCGATGCTCGCAATCACTTCTGCAGTGGTGCGAAAATTCACCACACAGGCGCGCAGCAAATAGTTGCCATTCACAACCGCATTCGACAGGAAGGCTTCGCCGCTTTGTTGCAGTTCCAGCAGCAAGGCCTCGTTAAGCGTGTTCAGATATGTGGGGTCGGAGTAAGGACTCTGACCCCGCATGTCTTCGGGCACAAAGCGAAAGGTGCAGATGCTCAGGTTGCAGCTGTGAGCTTCGAGTTGCGGGTGCGCGCTGGCAAGGGTATACAGCTGCCGCGCCAGCCGGATATTCTGACCGATCATCTGCTGATAGCCCTGCCGTCCGACGTGGCGCAGACTGAGCCAGACCTTGAGGGCGCGAAAGCCGCGGGTGTTCTGCAAGCCCAGTTCGTAATAGTTTTCGCCGGCATCCGCATGTTCGGCAAAGTTGTAGTAGGGCGGTTTAAAGGCGAAGGCATCCAGCAAATGCTGGCGTTGCTTGACCAGCGTGCAGGCAGCCTCAATCGGGCTGTACAACCATTTGTGCGGATCCAGCGCAACGGAGTCGGCGCGCGCCAGCACGCGCATATCGGCGGGGGCATCATCCAGCATTGCCGCCGGCGCACCGTAAGCGCCGTCCACATGAAACCAGAGCTGTTCGCGTTCGGCAAAATCGGCCAGCGCGGCGAGTGGATCCACAGCGCCGGTGCTGACACTGCCCGCAGTGCCAATCAGCATGAAGGGCCGGCATCCATCGGCACGATCTTTATCAAGCTGAGTTTTTAGTGCGTCCATGCAAATACGCTGTTCGTCATCCGTATCAATCCAGCGCACAGCTTGGGTTCCGAGTCCCGAAATGGCTGCGGCTTTCTCAACCCAGGTGTGGGTTTCGCGCGAACAGTAAACAGTCATCAGTGGCGCGCCGCGGTGATGTCCGGCAGTGCGCACGTCCCAGTCGGCTTTGGCATTACGCGCGGTCAGCAGTGCAAGAATATTGGCCATGTTGCCGCCGCTGACCATCAGTCCGCCGCAATCGGTCGGGTAGCGAATCAATTCCGCTAGCCAGCGGACCGTTTGCGCCTCGATTTCTGCAGCGACCGGTGATAAATCCCATTTGCCGACATTGGCATTCACACTGGCCGCGAGCAGATCAGCGAGCGCACCCAGCGGCGTTGCCGATGAGGTGATGTAGCCGGCAAAAGCCGGGTGACCGTTGTGCAGTGAATGCTGTTGTAAAAGTGCGGTGGTCTCGCTCAGCAGTTGGTGCGGATCACTGCCGGCCAGGGGTAATCCGCCGGTGCCTATGAGTTTACGCACGGCTGCAGGCGATATCGCTTCCGTCACCGGCCGATCGGGCAGTGACTCGTAAAAATCAGCAAGCTGATCAATAAGCGCATGCCCGAGCTTGCGGAAGCTGTCCGAATCCAGATCCACCGGTGCGCCCCGTTTGGTATAGAGATCGTTCATTTTTGTTGTTCCCTAACGTGGTTCCGGCAGCCAACTATCGGGGTCAGAGTATTGACTCCGACCCCCGCCAATCCATCAAGAATAGCAGACGAACTTAATCTGACACGGGTCCATCGCCAGCGTATGATGCAGCCCCGCCCGGGCTCGCATTGCCCGCGTTTCGCCTGATCAGGATTCCCCATGGCCCAACCTCTGCCCGCCGAACCCATCCGCTTTAGCGATCTCAAGCTCACCGCGCCGTTGTTGCGAGCACTGGAAGAAGTCGGTTACGAAACGCCGTCGCCGATTCAGGCGCAGGCCATTCCGCATTTGTTAAAAGGCCTGGATCTGCTCGGCCATGCGCCCACCGGCACCGGCAAGACCGCAGCATTCGCGGTGCCGCTGCTGTCGCGGCTCGATGTGTCCAGTAAGCAAGTGCAAATATTGACTCTGACCCCAACACGTGAGCTGGCTATCCAGGTTGCCGAGGCGTTTCAGCGCTATGCCGCGCACATCGAAGGCTTTCATGTCTTGCCAATTTATGGCGGTACCGAATACGGCGGTCAGCTGCGGGCACTGGAACGCGGTGTGCACGTGGTTGTGGGCACGCCCGGACGCGTCATGGACCACATGCGCAAGGGTCGCCTGAAGCTCGACGGTTTGCAGGCGCTGGTGCTCGACGAAGCTGACGAGATGCTGCGCATGGGCTTTATCGAGGAAGTCGAATGGATTCTTGAGCAGACGCCGGCCAAAAGGCAGATGGCATTGTTCTCGGCCACCATGCCAAAACAAATTGAGCGCATCGCGCGCAAGCATCTCAACAAGCCCCAGGAAATCTCCATTCAGGCCAGAACCGCGACGGCCGAGACCATCCGGCAGCGTTACTGGTTGGTGAGCGGCGCGCGCAAGCTTGACGCGTTAACCCGCATACTGGAAGTTGAAGAGTTCGACGCGATTCTCATGTTCGCGCGCACCAAACTCGCCACCACGCAGCTCGCTGAAAAGCTGGAAGCGCGCGGATATGCCGCGGCCGCGATGAACGGCGACATGGCGCAAAAAGATCGCGAGAAAATGGTAGAGCGGCTGAAAAATCGCAAGCTCGACATTTTGGTGGCCACCGACGTGGCGGCCCGCGGGCTGGACGTGGATCGAATCAGCCTGGTGATCAATTACGACATCCCCAACGACACCGAGGCGTACATTCATCGCATCGGTCGTACCGGCCGTGCCGGCCGCAGCGGCGATGCGATTTTGTTTGTCGCGCCGCGCGAAAGGCGCATGTTGCGCGCGATTGAGCACGCCACGCGGCAGAAAATTACCGAGCTGCAAATGCCGACGATGGAGACGGTCAACAACAAGCGCATCGCGGATTTCAAACAACAAATCAGCGATACACTGGCTGCCGGTGAACTGGCATTTATGCGCGGGCTGCTGGAGCAGTATCAGCAGGAACACGATGTGCCGCCGCTGGAAATTGCCGCCGCATTGGCAAAACTCCTCAGCGGCGATAAACCCTTATTAATGTCGCCCGAGAAAGAACAGGTGCAACGCGCCGAGGAAAAGGCGCAGCGCGAACGCGGCCCGACGCGGCGCGAACGTCAGAGCCAGCAGGATCGTGAAGCCGCCGGCAAAACCGCGCGTCCGAAGGCACGGCCTGCTGATCAGGCCGGTACCAAACCTGGCGCTAAATCAGGTCCAAAATCCGGCCCCAAACCCGGCAGCAGGCCCGGCAAAAATAAGCAGGGCGCGCTGCCCGCCAGCGATGCAGAGCGGTTTCGTATAGAAGTCGGCGCGGAACACGGCGTAAAACCCGGCAACATTGTCGGCGCGATTGCCAACGAAGCAGGTCTCGATGGCAAGCATGTCGGCGCAGTCGAGATTCTGGCCACGCATTCTTTTGTCGACTTGCCAAAGGGCATGCCGCGCGAAGTTTTTAAGGATTTGAAAAAGGTCTGGGTGTGCGGGCAGCAACTGAAGATCAGTCGCGTGGGCGGCGAGTCTAAAGGCAAATCACGTCGCCGCTGATTCCTGCGGGTTTTCCATATCCCTTTGCTCGGCTGTTTTTGACTTTAAAGTCATCGCCGTGAGCGCAACCAGCATCGCGATAAAGACCAGCCCGCCGAAAGCCGCCTGATAGCCGACAGTGCCGCCGCCTTTGGAGGCGGCCAGTGCACCGACTAGCGCAGCACCGGTCAGACGCCCCACCGACGAAAATACACTGAGCAACCCCTGTGCTGCCGCGCGGTCATGGTTGCCGGTCTCCGCGAGCATGATGTATCGCAACGGCGCGCCGACCAGCCCGGCCGAACCGATCCCGCCCACGATGCTGGCCATCAGAAAGATGGTCACGGTCAGATCGGCAAAGGCATAAACCAGTGTCGAGCACAGCACCAGCAGTTGCCCGAGCACGAGGATAAAGCGTGTCCCGGTGACATTAATCAACCGGCCAAACAACGGCGCGGCGGTGGTCGCAGCAACCACGCCGGGCAACAGCAGCAATGCAGAATCCGCGGGCGCTATACCGAGCGATGCGACCAGCAGCGCGGGCAAAAAGATACTGCCGCTTTGCACGGTGCTGACGCCGGTTGAAATGATGCAGCTCTTGGTGATTTGCGATGAAGCAAACAGCGCCGGCCGCACAATCGGGTCGTGGGCCTGTTTTTCGATGCGCCAGAATATTGCGGTGAGCATGGCAATCAGGACAATGCCGCCACCGACGCGCCAACTGAAGATGCTGTCTTGCATCGCATTGGTGTCCAGCCCGGTAATTGCCATGATCAGCGCACCGAGTGCCAGTATCAGCGTGAGCATGCCGCGCAGGTCGAACGGTTTGGGTTCCTGGCGCCGGTCATTGGGCAGCATTTTCATGGCGCCAAAAATGAGTATCGCAGCGATGGGCAGATTAATCGCAAACAGCCAGTGCCAGGAAAACCGCAACAGGATACCGCCGAGTATCGGGCCGGCGAGAAACGCCACACCCCAGACCATGCCGAGTATCCCCAATGCCTGACCGCGCTCGGCGGGCGCGAGCCGCGCTCCGATAACGGCTGCAGCGGCCGGGAAAATGCCGCCGGCCCCGAAGCCCTGCATGGCGCGTCCGGCATACAACATCCAGGTCGACTCCGCGACGATCAGCATCAGCGACCCGGTCGCAAACAACAATATGCTGATGATGTAGATTCGGCGCGGGCCGGTGCGGTCGGCAATTTTTGCCAAGAGCAGCGCCCCCAGCATTTGCATCAGGGTGTAGGAATTAATCAGGCCCGCGAGCTGACGCTGCTGCATATCGAATTCGAGCTGGATCACCGGCAGTGCCGGGCCGATGATCGCCAGATCCAGCGCACCCATCAGCGTGCCGGTAAACAATAGAGCCAGCAGTAGTTTGGTGTTGTGGTGTTCCATTCAGGGTTTTTCGAATACCAGAAAGTGCTGCTGCGGAAGAAAATCGAGGTTCGCCGTGAATTTTAGCCCGATAGCTTCCAGTTCTTTGCGTGCCTGCGCTTCGGACATCTTGTGTAACCGCTTGATGGGCACGGACGGATCCTCCGCTCGATATTCTATCAGTACCACTTTGCCGCCGCTGACCAGACTGCGGAAAACGCCGGTCATCACTTCGCGGGGCCACTCAAACTCATGATACGCATCGACAAACAGCACTAAATCAAGTGTATCGGCGGGCAGGCGAGGGTCATCAACGTCGGCCAGCACGCGTTTTATGTTTGTAATACCTGAACGCTCGCTGCGATCCGCAATGATCTGCAACATTTCCGGCTGAATATCGACAGCGAAAACCGTGCCTGTCTCGCCCACCCGCGCGGCCATCGGCAAACTGAAATAACCGGTGCCCGCGCCGATGTCGGCAACCTGGTCGCCCGGCTGAATCGGCAAATTGCTCAGCAGCAGGTCGGTGCGTTCTTCGCGCTCGCGGCTGGGCCGTTCCAGCCACCCCGCCCCCTGATGGCCCATGACGTACGAGATCTCGCGGCCCATGTATTGCTTGCCGATGCCGTCCCGGGTGGCGGGCCGGTATTGGTAGACGCCATCGTCGACGGTCGCCGCTTGATCGCCTTTGTTGCTGTCCGCGCAGCCGGCAAGCGGTGCGACCAGCAGCAACCATGCCAGGCAAAGTTTGCCGGCAAGTCCTTGTGAAATCAGTATTTCATCGTCTGTATGCATAGTGGAATATTCGCATGGACGAGGGAATTGGATGAGTTGTACTCTACGGCCATGCATATAGAACTGATTGTCGGTAATGAAATGCACCCGCAGGAGCTTGCGGAGTTTGCGGTCGAAGCGGAAAAAGCGGGCGTACGTACCCTGTGGAATTCCAACCTCAGTGACGCTTACGACCCGTTCATGGCGCTGGTGCCGGCGGCCATGGCCACCCATCATATTCGGCTCGGGCCACTGGCACTGAGTCCGTATGAAATGCATCCGCTGAAGATTGCGTATGCACTGGGAACGTTGAACGAGCTCTCCAACGGCCGGGCGCAGGTGGGCCTCGGCGGTGGTGGCGCGATGGCGCTGTTCATTCGCAGAGATAGAAATCTCGACTTTAAGAAAATGCGCATCGTGCGCGGCGTGCGCGAAGCTGCGGAAATTATTTACCGGGTGACCAGCGGTGATTTCTGGCCTGCTTATCACGGGGATATTTTCAGCATGTCGCGGCCGTTCAAGACCACGTTCATGAAAGCCACGCGCCCGCAGATTCATGCCTGTTCGATGGGGCCGCAAATGTTGCGCATGGGCGGTCGCGTAGCCGACGGTATACAAGTGGGCGATGTAGTGCCGGGTCGGGTGCCCGAGGTGATGACGGACATCAATGCGGGGCTCGCCAAACGAGAGTATCCGGCGAGCGATTTCCGTATTGGCAATTTCTGGGCCTGGCACATTAAGGAAGATCGCGAGAAGTCACTGCACGAGGCACGCTGCAAGCTTTTTTCAAGAGCCGAAATGCTGCACCCTTATATAGGTCTTGACCATTTGCTCGAACCCGATGAAGCGCAGATTGTTAAAGACAATTTTCAGAACATGCTGATGGCCGACATTACCGGCAGTGGTGAAATCAAAGGCATGCCGCCGGATTTAGTGCAGCGGATTATTGATCAGGTTTGTTCGGCGGGCGATCTCAGCAATCTCGATCACGAAATTGAGCGCTACAAGCAAATGGAAGCGGGCGGCATCACTGATCTGGCGATTCGATTGTTTGACGATCCTTTTGATTCGCTGAAGATCATCAAGGAACGGGTGATTCCGCATTTTGATTCAGCCGTCTGAGGCGGCCCCCGCATCAGATCACGGCGCGTAGAAAACAGTAAGAATAATCATGCAGCTTGAAAACCAAACCATCTGGATAACCGGCGCATCCTCCGGCGTCGGCGAAGGCATGGCGACCGTGTTTCATCGCGAAGGCGCCAATGTGATTCTCTCGGGCCGTCGCGCCGACGAACTTGAGCGTGTCGCGGCTGGCTGCAAGCAAGGCACGGGTAGTGTCACGGTGGTGCCTTTTGATATCACCGATGCGGTGGGGCGGGAGGCCGCCGCCGCCAGAGTTCTGAATGACTTTGATCGTCTTGACGTGCTGGTCAATAACGCCGGTATCGGTCAGCGCAGCCTTGCCAAAGACACCACGCTGGAAGTCGACCGCCGCATTATGGAGGTGGATTTTTTCGGGCCGATCGCGCTGACCAAGCTGGTCATGCCGCGGATGGTTGAGCAGCAAAGCGGCCATATGGTGGTGACATCGTCAGTAGCGGGCAAGCACGCCGTCCCCATGCACACCAGCTATTGCGCGGCCAAGCACGCGTTGCACGGCTGGTACGACACGCTGCGCGTTGAGCACTTCAAGGACAATATTGCCGTGACCTTGCTGGTGATCGCCGGCGTTCGCAGTAATGTGTTCAAGCACGCACTGACCGGCGATGGCTCTGAAGCGGGTGGTAACGAGTGGGGCGAAGACGGCGTTGGTATGACGGCCGAAGCGTGCGCCGAGCAAGTGATTGAGGCCATGCTTCGGCGTGCCGAAGAAGTGGTGATCAGTATCCCCGAAGCGCGGCAGGCACTGGATATACGGCAAACAGACCCGCAGGGTTTTACCGAGCGCATGGTGAAATTTATGGAGTGGCAACTGAAATGAAATTGTACGGATCGATTGCGTCACCCTATGTCGCACGCGTTGCGATGTTCGCCGATCTGAAGGGTATGCAACTGGACATGGAGCCCGCTCCCGGCGGCATGGGTTCGCCCGAGTACAAGTCTATCAATCCCACCGGCAAGATCCCGGCACTGGTGACTGATCGTGGCGAATGCATTGCTGAATCGACGGTGATTTGCGAATACCTCGAGGCATTGCAGCCGCAACCGCCCATGATTCCGGCGGACCCGGTGCTGCAAGCGCAATCACGGATGATTGCGCGCATGACGGATTTGTATATAGCACCGCACAACACGCCGCTTAACCGCATGGGGCCTGACAGGGATCAGGTGCTGATTGATAAGCAGGCCGCGCTGTTCGCTCAGGGGTTTCATTACATTGAAGCGTTCATGGGTCCCGGTCCGTTTGCCGCCGGCGACACGCCGTCTTTGGGAGACTGCGCGCTTGCACCGTTCATTGTAATGCTGAAGCAGAATATTTTTGCGTCGTTTCCGGAAGTCGAAGATCCGACCGAAGGCACCGGGCGCATTGCCGACTGGTGGGATGCACTGAATGAGCATGCCGGTTGCCGCAAAAACGTCGAGGAGTATGCGGTCGAGCTCGAGAAGTTCCTCAAGTGGCTGCGCGAGATGATGGCCAAACGTCAGTAAGAGCTCGCGTGATAGCGGGCGTTTACTCTGACCCCATTAATAAAAAAAAGGCCCTCTCTGCGGCAGAGAGGGCTTTCATTATTGTTGTTATGGGGGGGGTAAGGTTTTTTTATTATCGTGGGAAAGCTAAAGATCTAAATCTGTTCGACGCCATCAAGGTCAATGCCGTCGGCAATGTTTGAGCTGCGCACCCGCAGCGTGCCGGCACCGTCGTCTTCCTGCACGGCCTCGATACCGGTGTCATCGCTGTCGTCGTTGTTGGAGGTGCTGCTGCCGCGAACACTGACGGTCAGGTCGCCATCGTCGGCTTCTTCAAATACAAAGCCTTTGCCGCCGTTGTCGGCAGCGCGCGAGCGTCGTACGTCGCCGTAGACATTGCCGCCGTCTTCTTCGGATAACTTGAAGCCGTCATCGTTGTTGCCCGTGGCGCGTGTGCGCACGAAGCTCGCAACGATGTCGCCGGCATCGGCTTCGTCAAAGTCCACGCCTTCATCAAGGTTGCCGTTGATGGTTGTGTTGATCATTGAGGCCCACAGCGAACCTTCGCCGGCTTCATCCAGATCTATGCCGTCATCCAGGTCTATGGCGAATTCATAAGCCTCTACAAAGCCCGAGTCGTATTCGTCAACGGCGTATTCAATGCAGGAATCGTCCGGGCTGCCCGTGACCGGGCCCGGAATCTCCGCCACGGTCACCATTTCCGATTCATCGAACTCGGCTTCGTCCGGTGTCGGGACAAACGGGCCGAGAATATCCGGGTCACAGTAACCGCCGTTATCGCTGAAGTCGGTGCGCACGGTTTTGAGGAAAATACTGCCGTCATTGCCTTCATCCAGCTCAACGCCGTCGGCGCCCACGTGCGTAAATGTCGAGTCTTTGAAAAAGGCCGAGATATCGCCGTCGCCCCGGTCGTCTATGCGAAGACCGTCGGCATCGAATTTGCCGTTGCCGGCGTTTTCAACACGACATTGATTGCAGATGAGTGCGATGGATGCGGGGGAGCCTTCGCCGCCGCCGCTACTGCCACCGCCGCAGTCATCGGCGAGGCTGCAGTCGGAAATATGAATGCCATGGTTCGCGACACCGAAGACCGAAACTTTATTGAGCACCACGTTGACGGTGCCGGTCTGGTCATCGCGAACGTCCACAAAGATGCCTTTGCCGGCGGGGATGCTGCCCTGATCACCGCGATTCAGGATGCTGAAGCCGCCGGGCCCGGCGAAATTGAGGTTGCTGACGTTCAGATCCGCACCCTGCGTGATCGCCAGGAGGGTAACGTTATGCAGCGTCGATACCTTTTGTCCGGTACCGAATATGACCAGCGGACTTGTGGCGCTGTATTCCAGAGTATCGGTGATATTGATATCGCCGATCCGCCGGGGAATAAACACAACGTTGGCCTGCTGCACCTCCAGCGCCTCGCGCAGCGAGCCGGAACCGGAGTCATTGTTATTCGTGACGACTGCAAATCCATCGGCATATGCAACGTTGATAGCCAAGCCGGCGATAACGCCAGCCAGAAGCGCGCCGAAAGGGCGGAAGCGGTTGTGTAAAAGCATGCGGGGTCTCCTCTGGAGGTGCTTGGTCGTTATGACAAGCACCATAGAGGCTGCGCATTACATCCGGTTTACAACTGTCTTACAGTTTTGTGAACAAGCACTCGGAGCGGCGTTTAGCGAACCCCGGCACGCGAGCGGTTGCCAAATGACCTGGCGCTGTCTTGTGCCCGCGCGGAAACCCGCTGGCGCGGCTGCTGCCGGACCTGCTGCCGGGTATTGTTGGCTCGTTGCGGCCGTGCATCGCGTCGCGCCGGTCGGCTTTCTGCTCTCTTTGCGTTATCGCTTTTCCCGTTATTGATCGCAACGCGCTTCCGGCTCTGCGGTTGTTGCGCCTTGGTATTACTGTCCTGTCTGACCACGGGCGCCCTCGCTGTTTTACGGCCAAAGCTTTCGGCCTGCTTGCGCGGATCGCGGAATTTCGCCTGTTTGCGTGCCTGCTGGTCTTTCAGGCTGCCGCGTGCCAGCCGGTGTTGCGGTTTTCCCAGTTGCTTGTGCTGATTCGGGCGCACATCGGCCTTCCGCTTTGGCGTGTACTTTGCCGGACGAAAATCTTTCTGGGTGCGCACGGGTCGGTTCTGGTGTTTTGCCGGGCGGCGGTCAGCGTTACTTCGCGAATAGTTCGCGCGATGTTTCACCGGTTTGTTGTAGCGGGGTTGGTAATGATGACGCTGGTTCACGACCACCTGGTGCCGAATGCGCGGGGCATAGTAATAGTGTCGCGGTGTATAGCGGGCAGGGTAGTAGTAGCCGGCATAGGGATGGCTCGGACCGCTTGAATAGAACAGGTTCAGCCCGCGGTATTGCCAGCCAATGCTGAAGTAGGTGCCCACGCCGTAAAAGTGGCTCACGTTAAACGAGTAGCGGGCCGGATAGGGGTAGTAATAAACCGGGCGCGCAATCGGGTAATAGTGATACACGGGCACTACATGGCGCACGATCACGCGCTGCGGCTCGTAGTAGGGCACGTACAACGTGTCTTTGGCGCGCGGTTCGATCAGGATATTGCCGTCGTTATCAACGCGCACGGATTGGTAGGTGTCACTTTTCAGATTGCCTGCCGCCAGTGCATCGGCGCGAAAGCTCTGAATGGCATCGAAAACATCCGCTTCCTGATTGATGAACGCCAGTCCCAGTCCGTAAGTCCAGTCGAGATCTTCGTTCAGGAACTCAACCACTTCCGGGTAGTTCATGACGGCGACCACGGCTTCATCCCAATCGGCATCGGGATTTCCATCGTCGTCCAGAGTACGTTGTGCCTGCACCAGCTGCAGCGGATAGCTCGCGGCCGGCAGGACGATGGCCACCAGATCGTCGGGGTAGAGCGCTATGGGGGCGACCACGTCTGCCAGTTCTGTCTTACTGAGTCGCGGCAGGTTGTCATCGGCGGGTGCGAGCCCGGCAAAACCAAGCAGTGAACTCAGCGTCAATAACGCGCGTATATTGGAGCCTTTCTGCATAACAATGTTTCGCATAACGAGCCTTCCTTCGCATTGCGGGTGTCCGGGGGTTAAGACCCCTGCATTCGGGATAGGTTCCTTGTTATGCTGGTTTGCAGCATGCTGCTTATGTATCAACGCCATATATCAACGCCCATACCAAAAAGAGAACAGTACCTATGAGTAAGACCGCGGTTAAAAATTCTTCTCTGACCCGGCGTCAGGCTGTGGCAGGTCTGGCAGGAGTCGGTGCAACCGGCTTGATGGCGGGCTGCAGCAATGGCGGCGATAAACCCGCGCCGCTCCAGCTTGATCTGAATGATCCGGTGGATCTGTCTGTTGCACGGCAGAAGGTGATCGGCAGTGTCGCGAACGAGCAGATTCATTCTTTTTTGCGCTTTCATTTTTACGGTCAGGTGCCGGGCGAAAAGGCGCGGCGTTTGCTGTCCATGAACAACTACATCATCGACGAATGGGAACCGCTTGAGCGCGGTACTTATAAGTTGCGGCACTGGGAAGTGGGCTATTACTGCGATTTCGATACCGATAACCCGATCGAGACCTGGGTCAACCCGTACAGCAACGAAGAGATCGAGGTGTTTCATTTTGTGCTCGGGCCCATAGATCGCGTTTATTCGCCGGACAGTGTGATGGCGCCCGGTCTCGCGCCCATCCCGCTGACGTCGCACGTCATGGGTGAACGGTTTTACGTGGCCACGGAAGCGATTTCGCAGTTTCCGAATTTGTTCAGTCCGGAAGAATGGCCCAAGCGCTCGAGCGGCAAAATGGCAAACTGGATTTCCATGCAGACCCTGTCTTCGCGTATGGAGGATATTCTGAACCCTGAACTGAACTCTGCACCGGCGAACATTCATTTGCAGAATTTCGTCGCCTGGAGTTCGTGGATGCAGATGGAAGGGCGGCCGGGCGGCTCAATGGCGCGCGCTTACGGCACCGAGATTGACGGGTTCGATGCCTTGCCACCCAATGTCCTGGCGGCCTTTCAGAAATACACCCCGGAGATCTTCGAGACCGCAACGTGGAATACCACTCGCTTCGACGAAATCGACTACTTCAATTTAATGAAGGAAAAACGCGCGCGCGGCGAAATCTAGTGGTATAGTCGCCCACGTCTTAGGTGCCCATCGGTCGGCACCCGCGTCCCGAACCCGCAATTCCGCGGCTCTCGGACTCTCTCAATAGATTTTGCCTGGACCGAACGGCACATGAACTCGGCGCATTTCTGCGCGAGAGTGACCGGTCAGGCGAAACGGAATCAAAACCATCATGTTATTTAAAGACCTCGGCCTGTCGGCCGAATTGTTGCGTGCAATTGAAGAACAGGGCTATAGCGAAACCACACCCATTCAGGCGCAGGCAATTCCTTTAGTGTTGCAGGCCCGCGATGTGCTGGCAGGCGCCCAAACCGGCACCGGCAAAACAGCCGGATTTACCTTGCCTATTTTGCAGCGCTTGCAGGCCGCCGGCGAGCCCGGCGATTACCCGCGTGTGCTAATACTGACCCCGACCCGGGAATTGTGTGCACAGGTTCAGCAAAGCGTGCGCGACTACGGGCGGCATTTGCCTTATCGGTCACTGACGATTTTTGGCGGTGTCAGTATCAACCCGCAAAAAGCCCGATTGCGTCAGGGCGTTGACATCGTTGTTGCCACGCCCGGTCGCTTGCTGGATCACCTGAACCAACGCACAGTCGATCTTTCGTGCGTGGATATCCTGGTGCTGGATGAAGCGGATCGTATGCTCGACATGGGCTTCATTCGTGACATGCGCAAAATATTCAAAGAGCTGCCCGAGAAGCGACAAACGCTGCTGTTCTCGGCAACTTTTAACGACGAGATTCGTCGCCTGGCAGCCGACCTGCTGAAAAATCCGGCAGAAGTACAGGTGACGCCAAAGAACTCCACCGCCGAACGTGTCAGCCAGGTGGTTTATCCCGTCGATAAAGCCCGCAAGCGTGAGTTGCTGTCGCATCGGATAGGCGCAGAAAACTGGCGGCAAGTGCTGGTGTTTACCCGCACCAAGCACGGGGCGAATCGACTGGCCACGCAGTTAAGCAAAGACGGCCTGAACGCCGTTGCCATTCACGGCAACAAGTCGCAGGGTGCCCGCACCAAGGCACTGGCCGACTTTAAGGCCGGCAAAGTGCGGGTGTTGGTCGCGACGGATATTGCCGCGCGCGGTCTGGACATCGACAAGTTGCCGTACGTGGTCAACTTTGAATTGCCCAACGTGCCTGAAGACTACGTGCATCGTATTGGCCGCACTGCGCGCGCCGGACTCGATGGTCACGCCGTGTCGCTGGTGTCGCATGACGAGCAGAATTTGCTGCGCGCGATTGAAAGTTTGTTAAAAACCGAAATCAAAAAAGAAATTCTTGACGGTTACGAGCCCGAGCACTGGAGCGATAAACCGGCATCGGCACCTAATGGGCGTTCGAGTAATAATAGTCGCAGCAACAGTCGCAATAACAATCGCAGTCGCGGTGGTTCGGGCGGCGGCGGGCAACAGCATCAGGGCAACAAGCCGCCGGCCCGGCAGCGCAGTCGGCGGTCTGCACGGGCAAGCTGATGACCGGCACGGGCTCTTATTTAAGCCCTTCTTTGAACTCCTCAAAGTCCGGTCGCACCAGCGACCGGCGCAGCATGCGCACGTAGTTTTCGGGGCCGAGCGGGCATTGCGCATATAGAATGTGGCGCCAGCCGTCCGGTGTCTTGCGAAACAGGGTGAGTACGCGATCCTGACCCGCGGTGGGTTCTTGCGGGCCGAAGATCAACTGAATTTCAAAAAAGTGATCAAAGATGGCCAGGGCAAGATCAGGTGCCAGTTGTTTGACTCGCAGGTTGCTGTAATCCCAGCGGAAGCCCTGCAGTACTTTGCGACCCGGGTTCCAGTACTTTTCCAGTTCCGGCCATGAGTAAAAAGGCGTTTCAATTTCTTCCGGCACATACCAGGGTTCCGGATCATTCGCGTCCCAGACTTCTTTAAGGCGACCGAAATCCTGGCTGTTCCAGATGTCGCGGGTGGTATTCAGCACGGCGTCAATGGCGTCAAACACTTCCTTTGGGGCGGAGCTGGGAATATCCGGGCGCGGCGCGCCGCCCTGATGTCCGCCGGCTTGAGTGCTCTCGGCAAACAGACCGCCGAGCCCGCCGAGTGCCAGCAGCAGGCCCAAAGCTTCGCGACGCTCCGGTTTTTCCGGCTGCGTTTCGTCCACGAACGTGCTTACTTGTTGGTGTTCCATTTTGCCCCCTTGCATATATAGCAACCGGATATAGTGGCCGACGTTACGCCAGCATCGCCTATGCGCACCATAGCAAATCTGGCAGACTGATCCGCCATGAATGATGACAACCGTCCGACTGGTGCTGCACCGGTCACACTGGCCGAACGCATCCACGCACTCGACACCACGCGCGGTTTCGCGGTGCTCGGCATCCTGATTATGAACATCTGGTCGTTCGCCGGGCCGCAGGCTTTTTACGATTACCCGTTGCTGGTCGCCGACTGGGGCGGTGCCCCGGTGCAGACCTGGAGCGTGATGCACACCTTTTTTGAGGGCAGTCAGCGCGCGCTGTTCTCAATGCTGTTCGGTGCCGGCATGTTATTGATGGTCAATCGCCTCGATGAGAGTGCACCCGGTGTCAGCAGTGCGCGGTTGTATTACCGCCGGTTGTTTTTTCTGATGCTGTTCGGGTTGTTCGATTTATTTGTACTGTTGTGGCCCGCGGATATTATTTTTATCTACGGTCTGTGCGGACTGGTGTTGTATCCGCTGCGGCGCTGCCGACCCGCTACGCTTGTGATGGTTGCGCTGGCGGTTTTCGCTGCGCAGGCTGGTCTGCGCGCTATGGACTGGCAGGAAGCTATCGAATTGCAGCAGGAATTCGGCTTGTCCGCGTACGCTTCGGCTAATAACGTGCCGACAGCGGAGTTGGATGCCGCCGAGACTGAAGCGCGCGAAGAGCGCCGCAAAGACTACGAATCACGAGAGAACCGCGCGCATCCCGTCATGGACGAGAAAATGGCGGAGCAAATCCGTTTACTAGGCAGGGGTGACTTCGGTGAATTCGTAAAAAGCAAGTTATTCACCAGTCTGCTGTTGCTCATTGTCGTCGGGCTGAAATCCATGGTGCTGGATTCGCTTGGCGCCATGTTGATCGGCATGGCCCTGCTGCGCGCGGGTATTCTGCAAATGCGCGCGACCACGCAAACTTACGTCATCATGACGGTCGTTGCTTATGCCATCGGTTTGCCGCTGGCGCTTTGGGAAACCAGTGCACTTATTGCAGCCGATTTTGATTTTGTCCTGAAAGCCCGCAACCTGATTCATTACGACGTGCGAAGGCTGGCGATGGGGATGGGGCACCTGGGAGCCATCTTGTTGTTTTGCCGGCTCTACTCCGGTAGTTGGCTGGCCGTGCACCTTGCCGCTGTCGGACGCATGGCGTTGACCAACTACCTCGCGCAGTCAGTGTTGTGCGGGTTGTTGTTTTACACGGTGGGGCTGGGCTTGTACGGCCAGTTCACCGGCTACTACCTGTACATGGTTGTAGCCGGTGTCTGGATCGTCCAAATCGTATTCAGCAACTGGTGGCTTGCGCGTTTCCGTTTCGGGCCGGCTGAGTGGCTGTGGAAGTCACTCACGTATAAACAGCGTCAGCCCATGGCTAAGCATCAGTGACAGCCGACACTGACATTGCAGTCAGTTTGAACCTGCATCAGATCGAAGTCGTCCGTCCACGGGAGCTTGTCTTTACCGAGTAAGACGGGCGTACCAGCCGGTAGCGTATCGGTCTGCAGACAGGTCTTGGAACTGACCGGCACATCCACCCGGAAGCTGTCGACACCGGTGCCGCCAACATTCAGCGTAAAGTCGATATCGAAATCACCCAGAAGGGTGTCGAGCGTGTCATTGGGCTCGATGTCCAAGGCCGTTGCGCCAATGACGAAGTCACTGGTGATCAGCCCGGTATACGGCCCCCACGGCGCGCCGCCGGCGGACAAGGCGAAGTTCCAGCGAGCCGACGAGGTGCTCAGGAAGTTGCAGTCGCGCCAGGCAAACAAGGCATTTTCGGTCGCGTTGTCAAAATCCGGCGGGCCGCATTCGATCAGATTGGGCGGCGGCGGAGGGGCATCACAGCTCATCAGGGTGACCAGATCGATGCCGCCGACGATCTTCTTTTTTGTACCGCCCACGATCAGCGTGGGAATATCCTGCGTGTTAAAACTCAGGCAAGCGGTCGATTGCCCGGCGGTGCTGAAACTGAAACCCTTGTTATTGGCAAACCACGTGGACACGCTGAACAGCAGTGTCTCGGGTGTGGCGTTGTCAAGATCATCCGAACCGTTCAGGTTGAAGCCGGCAACGGCACTGAAGGGCCCGTCGGCGAGGATCTGCCCGGAGTTGGTCAGCAGGGTTTTCGATGCACCGCCTTTCATGCGAATTGACCAGACGCCGGTGGCGCAGCTTTTCCATAGCAGCACAACGGGGCCATAATCAAGATGATACGGCGGCTGGCCGCACTCATCGCCCGGCTGCAGTTCGGTGTGGACCGGCGGGCCGAGCACGGCCGGGGTCATGCTGCCGCCTTCCACGGCGTTGTAAAGCTGATCGGCGGCAACACCGACGAAGTTGTCCACGGTGCCAGACGGCCATTCAATGGTGACGTCGGCGGTGGCATTTCCGGCGAGACCGATATGCAGACGCCGATCGTTCTGCGACCAGCGGTGATAGCCGCCGTTCTGCTCGCGCAGCTGCGTGATGCCGCCTGCCGTGACATAGACTTTGGCACCAATGCCGTCACGGTTCGACGTGGTCCCTTGCAAGTCAATCTCCAGCCAGTGATTGCTGTTGCCTTTGTTGCGGAACAGTTGCTCGGGCCCGCCTTTATTAATCGGGTAGTACAGCAGGCCATTGGTTAGGTATAAGTCCAAAAAGCCGTCCACGTCGTAATCAGCCGTAACGACACTTTCGCCCAGCCCGATCGTTGTGGCATCGGTGCCCACGGGGCCTTCCGCGCCGTGATTGAGCACCTCAATGAACGTGCCGTCCCCCTGGTTTTCATACATGCGGTTCGTCAGGTTGGATGGCCCGCGACGACACACCAGGTAAAGGTCCTGGTCCATGTCGTTGTCAAAGTCACCGGCCACAAGACTGACGCACCAGTCGGGGGTGAACAGGCCCGTGTTGTTGTCCTGGACAAAGCCAGCGGGCGTGTTAACCAGATGCACAGTTTCGGTGGCTGCTTCCGGCACGTCGAAGTCGATTTCGACGAGATTGCTGACCGGCACATCGGTGTCAATTCGAATATAGGTCTGGAAACTTTTTTCGGTATCAATCAGTGTCACGCGCCAGTGGTTTTGCGCCGGCACCCATTCGACCGTCATGGTGCCCAATGGGCTGTCATCCGGGAACGGAATCAGCGTTTCGCTGGGGTTGGTGATCGGGTCCATGTTATAGACGTCCGGATCGCAGAGCAGGCACATGCCTTTGTGATCGATGTACACCGTGATGGGGCCGTTGCTCTCAAAACTGAACCCCTTGCCGGCGGGCACTGCGTCGTCTTTACGCAGCCATGCTTCAATGTGGTTGCTGTTGACCAGCACCGCGCCTGAAGGGCGAATGGCTCCGCGGGTCATGATCATGTCGGTGCGCAGGTCACCGTCAAAATCTGCAACAACCGTGTCGTTCACGTGCGAAACAGTCGGGAAACTCGTGGTGATGTCTGTAAAGGGGTAGGTGGAGTAGTCGTACGCTGCCAGCGGAAATACGCCTTCCTGCATGCAAAGGATGTCCAGCTGGCCGTCGTTGTTGATATCCATCAACTGGTGGTAGTTGAGCTTGCCCTGTTTGCACCAGTCTTCATCCCACGCGCCGTTATCAAAGTCGACATCGGGATTGGTCGCATCGTCCGGGTCGCGATAACGCAGGAACGAGTTTTTAGTGTGCCCCTGCGCGACGTCCAGGTGACCGTCGTTGTTGTAGTCAAACCAGACGCCAAGTCGGGCTGAACTATCATCGTCGAGGTCGGCATCCACCGCACGATCGACAAATCCGCCGTTGCCGTCGGTGTTGACCAGAAATTGTCCGGGCCCGGTGGCACTGACGCTCAGCAGCAGGTCATCATCGCCGTCGTTGTCAAAATCGACCCACGAGGCACCGTGTTTGTCGTCAAACGGAAAGTCTATCCAGTTTCCCGGATCCACTTCGTAAGCAATATCCTCAAAGGTGCCTTCGCCGGAGTTGCGAAACATGCGCGGGTATTCACGATGCCCCTGATTAAACAAGTCCGGCCAGTTGTCGCCATTGATATCGCCCCACGAACCGCCCCACGTCTCGGTGAAGCCGGCACCCATGCCCACGTCTTCTGACACGTCTTCAAACTGAATTTGTGCACCGGCCGTCAAGGCGAATAGCGTGCTGACGGCGATCAGCGCGGGTCGGAATATGATCATGCAGTTGTTTCCGCGGTTGAAGGAGCGTTTAGCGCTCTCTGCTAAGAGTCTCAAACTATATTGTGCTGCAGCTAGACAGCGTTTAATTGTGCTAAGAATACACGGTCTGCAGACTCACTGGCGATACGGCAATGCAAAACGTGAATTTCGACAGTACGTTATGTTTAGTTGTCGGGCCTAGCTAAACTTGTGGCCTGCTTGGCCTGATATTTGTCATTTTAATCTGTTGTTGAGGATCAGGTTAAATTAGCCTCGATAGCCGGTCTGTGCGGTAGCGAACACAAGCTTTATTTGAAAACTGGCCATTTAATTGCGGGCGTTGAGCTCGCTCAGCGAGACTTTTTGATGACTAACACAATCACAGAAAAATCCGGCCGTTGTCTGTGTGGCAAGGTGAGCTATACGGTTGCAGCGGCGACTCTCCATCACCACGCTTGTCATTGCGGTACCTGTCGCCGCTGGGCCGGTGGTCCGGCTTTTGCGGCCGCAGTGAAGGATGTAAGTTGGCGTGGGGACGATTTTGTTCGACGCTATGCATCGTCAGAGTGGGCTGAGCGCGGGTTTTGTGGCGACTGTGGCACGCATCTGTTCTTCCACTTCAAGCCGACCGATGACTATTACATCTCCGTGGGGTCCTTTGACGACGATTCAGATTTCCGCCTGGTCGGTGAGATCTACGTCGATGCCCAACCGCCCGGCTATCGCTTTGCCGAGGGTCTTGATCGTCTGACCGGCGATGAGTTTATTGCCAAATACGGGGTTGCCGGCGACGAAGCCGACTAATGGCGGTGTTGTGACGGTTCACTATACGGGTATCTACGGATGCCATCCGGGGTAAGTACAGATTGAGTGACTTAAGTCATCTGCCTAGTCTGGTCGCGAGTTTCCATAGTTGAATTTGCGGGGAGCAAAGGTATGTACATCAATTTCTGGTATCCGATTTTTCGCAGCGAAGACCTGGGTTACGACAAGCCCGAGAAGGTCAAGGTTCTGGGCTGTAACCTGGTGGCTTTCCGCGACGAAGACGGTGAAGCCCACGTCCTCAGCGACACCTGTGTGCACCGCGGCGGTTCGCTGGGTGGTGCCTGGTCCGCCGGGCCGGCCGTGCCGCGCATGGTGAACGGCTGCGTGGTCTGTCCTTACCACGGCTGGGAATTCAACGGCGACGGACAGTGCGTCAACATACCTTCGATTGGCTATGGCAAGAAGCCGCCGGCTCGTGCCAAAGTGGACTCGTACCCGGTGCAGGAAAAGTACGGCATCATCTTTGCATTCCTGGGCGACGAGCCTGAAGAAAGTCGTCCGCCGCTGCTCGAGATCGAGGAGTACGGTCAGGAAGGCTGGGCGGCCAACGAAGTGCTGGTGCTTGAAGTGCCGTACTACTACGAGCGTTCCATCGAAAACGGCCTGGATCCGGCCCACAACGAGTTCGTGCATCCCACCCACGGTTTCACCGCGATCAACCGGGAGACCTATCGGGTGCATGAGTATGACACCGAGGATCACCGTCAGGGTTGGGGCTTCTGGTTCATGCACCGCTTTGATTCCCCGCCGCTGCCGCAGGAAGATCACCCGACGGCGCAGGGGAAGAAAACCCCGTGGGGTAACGTGAAGACCGAGCGTTCCGATGTGTTCGCCGGTGGTGGCACGTACGGCCCCAACATCATGCCGACCTACATCAACATCACCGAAGACAAGATGTTCCGGCAGTACTTCTTCGAGCAGCCGGTGGACGAAAACTTCACCCGCATCTTCTTCCTGAATATGCGCAACTTCCTGCTCGACCCGAAGAACAACGGTCCGATCCACGCTCGCAACAAGGTGATTGCGAAGCAGGATATCGATATCCTGAAGGAGGTCTATCCGGATATGACACCGCTGAGCAAGACCAAGGAAGTGCTGATGCCAGCGGACAAGGCCATCGTTGCTTACCGTGACTGGCTGGAGAAGTTCGATGACATGGGGTGGCGCATTGATGTCAAAGCCTTTAACGAACGCAACGGCAAGGACACGGCATTCGCGATCCCGAGCCCGGCACGCCGGACATCCGGCAACTGGGTGGTTGAAGAGGTGCCGCGTATCAAGAGCCGCGAGGAGCGCAAGAAGATCGAGCGCGCTGCCTGAGCATTGTTGGCACAAAAAAACCGGGGCTTTGGCCCCGGTTTTTTTGTGCGTTATTTAATCCGCGGGCGCCAGACGCACGATCATGGAGCCCGCTTTGTTTTCCAGCAGCAGGTAAAGCTCGCCACCAGGGCCCGGTGCAATATCACGAAACCGCACCAGGTCTTTCAGCAGTGTCTCGGTGTGCGTGACGCGGCCGTCCGTTACTTCAAGGCGCAATAAATCGGTGGCTCGCAATGTGCCGGCAATAATATCGCCGCGCCATTGCGGAAACTCGCCGGCGTCGTAAAACAGGAAGTTCGATATTGCGATCGCCGGCGTCCATTCAACAACCGGGAATTCTGCATCGGCTTCCGCCAGCACAAGCCCTTTGGGCGGCTTTACGGGTCGACCGTCATAATTGATGCCGCTGGTAAATACGGGCCAGCCATAGTTGCCGCCTTTGACCAGGCGATTCAGTTCGTCGCCACCGCGCGGCCCCATTTCGCTTTCCCACATCTCGCCGGTGCCTGGATTTAGCGCCAGACCTTGAGCACTGCGGTGTCCGAGTGTGTAGATCGAGGGCATGGCATTGGGGTCATCCACGAAAGGGTTATCCGCCGGAATGCGCCCGTCGTCGTGGACGCGATGAACTTTTCCGTACGGCTTGTCCAGATCTTGAACACCCATCACGTCGAGGGTGTCTTTCATACCGACGCTGAAATACAGAAAGTTCTTGTCATCAAAGGCCAGGCGCCCGGCGGCAGCGAGGTCAGTGGTGTTGGTGTAATGCTTTTTATCCGCTTGCCAGATGACTTGTTCATCGGTCCAGCGCCCGTCCTTAATGCGTCCGCGGACAATGCGGTTCATGGATACCGGCCCGCCCGACTTTTTGCTCAGTGCATTGCACTCACTGCAGCGATCGGCGTGGTGCAGGTAAATCCAGCCGTTGTCTGCGTAATCGGGGTGCAGCGCCACGTCGAGCATCCAGCCCAGGCCCTGTACCTGCCCCAGAAAACTGCCGGCGTCGTCATAAGTCTTGGGCGTGCCCTGGATGTACGGCGAACGTGTCCCATCCTTGTTGATTATGCGTAAACCGCGCATGCGTTCCGTCAGCAGTATGCGGCCATCCGGTAAGGGCGCTATGCCGAAAGGCATGGCATCCAGGTCTCTCGCAATAACCTCTATACGGAAGTTGTGTTTTTCAGTTGTTACGACGGTTTCTGGGATTTCCACGGCCATGCCGTCGCGCTTGTCAAGAATCGTCGTGCCCTGGCGTTGTTCGGCGACGTACAGCGCCAGATTCCAGATCTGATTTTCATCCAGCGTTTCCGACCATGCGGGCATTTCTGTTCCCGGCGCACCATCAGCAATGCTTTCGGCAATCTCCTTAACGCTGTCACCGTTTTTGAGCGCGGCCCCGACCAGCGGCGGGCCGAGCGTCAGTCCGCGCAGGTCTTCGCCGTGACATCCGGCACAGTTTTCATTGAACTGTTTGATGAACAGATCGCGCATCGGGATTTTGCTGAGTTTTTCCCAATCCACGCCGGCGGGGTCGAAGGCTTGGGCGTGGGCGTCGGGCGTGGCCCAGAACGCCAAGCTACCGAGCATCGCCGCGGAGGTCAGCAGCGCTGCAGCCATACGTTGTGTTCTGTGTTTAGTGACCGGCATGCATATAACTCGAAGGCGGGCGGAGTTGCATCATAACCGCTTATACATGTAATTACATATATAAATCAGCTCAATGCGGGGACGATGTGCTCGCCAATATTTTTAATGGCGGTTTCCGGGTCGCCAAACACTTTGAGGGAAATCTCCGGCAAACCGGCGCGCTCGAATTCCCGGAAGCGCTCAACTTCGACCGCGATGTTTTCCAGTGACGACGCCGAGGTGCCTTGTGCAATGATTTTATCGACAATCTCGACAGGTACGCCCTCGATATGGGGGCTTTTCTGATAATAGGCCTTGGCAAAACTGCCGATGTGCGCGGTAACAATCGCTGCTTCGTCTTCGTCGAGTACATCATAAAGATAGTCGTCGTAAATCGTACCGCGTACACACAGGTAAATCGCTGATTCATCGCGTGCGGCCACCGGATCTTCTTTGACGTGCCATGCCCAGAAATTATTCAGCGGGTAGGTGGCAGGATCGACGCCGCGTGCCTGCAATATCGGGTCAATGATCTGATGCACGCGCGGTATGCGGCTGGGTACAAAATCACTCACCATGATGCCCGCGGCATACGCGGCAGCTGCCGCCAGCATTTTCGGGCCGTTTGCGCCGGCATAGATCATCGGTGGCGGCTGGGTGACCCAACGGGTATCCAGCCATGCCACCGGAAAAAAATCCCCTGCGTATTTACCCGCTTCACCGGCAGCCATCATGTTGAGTATTTCGATGCACTCCCGCATCGGCTGAATGACGGTCTTGGGCCGCTGGCCGATATTTTCGGCGACGCCCCCGCCCCCACCCACCACAATGGCGGCCCGACCGCCGGAAATTTCGTTCAGGGTCAGGAGCGATGCGCCCATCTTAATAGGGTGCAGCTCGAAGGGGCTGATGGCCATCGGCCCCATTGCAATGCGCTGAGAGTCCATTGCCAGTGGCGTAAAACTCACAAAAGGGTCGCGGCCATTGGCGCTGTTGGGTACCCAGATACATCCCAGGCCGTACTCTTCAGCCATGTGGCCAAGCCGCGTGAATTCTTCGACGCTCTTGTTGGATTCAATGATCAGGTCAATGCGCATGCGTTACTCTCTCTATCCGCCCGGCGAACGCATAAGCTACACCGCATGCTCTCGCAGGCCAACTGCCTTACAAAGCGTGTTCCCGCAACAGACAGATTGGGCTATGAACGCAAAAAAGCAGACCGAATTCGGAATTGTCATGGAAGCCTCCGCCGGCTACACCGAGATGCTGGCGCGCGAAATAGAGGCCATGGGATTCGATTATTTGTTGTGTCCGGATACCCAGAATCTAGCACCGGACCCTTACGGCCAGCTCGCATTGGCCAGCGCCAGCACCGACCAATTGCATCTGGGCACCGGTGTCACCAACCCGGTGACGCGCGACGCGGCCGTGACCGCAACCGCGCTGATGACGCTTCAGCAGGAATCAGACGGCCGGGCCATCTGCGTGATCGGGCGCGGCGATTCCTCGGCGGCGCATATTGGCGTGCGCAATGCCACCACCCGGCAACTTCGTGAATATGTCGAGACGGTGCGTGCGTACATGCGCGGCGAAACGGTCATGCGGGGAGAGACCGAATCTGCGTTGCGCTGGCTGAAGGGCGAAGACGTGGCACCCGTGCCGATTGACATCGCCTGCACCGGTCCGAAAACCATTCAGATGGCGGTGGAGGTCGGTGATCGAATCAGTTTTGCCGTCGGTAGCGCACCGGAGCGCGTAGAGTGGGCGCTGAACACGGCCACGGAACACCTGAAAAAAATCGGTCGTGATCGCGACAGTATCAGCATCGGCGCGTTTGTGAATCTGGTGTGCGATCAGGATGAGCAAACCGCAATTAATATTGGACGCATGATCGCCGGGATGGTGGCGCATTTTGCCGGTATGAAAAACGCCCCGCTGGAACATCTGCCGCCGCAGCTCAAGGAGCTCGCCCGGCACATGCAGGATCAGTACGACATGGAACACCACGCGCAGGAAGAAGCCAAACACGCGGGTGAAGTCTCTGATGACTTTGTGGAGTGGTTTTCTATTTGTGGCGCGCCGGACAAATGCGCTTCCCGGTTGCAGCGGATTATTGATCTTGGTCTCGATCACGTGTATCTGCTCGGCGGATCGCCCGTTGCGCACCCTCACGGTGAGCGGCAGGCCGGCATGGTGAGGCAGACACGCCTGTTTGCCGAACAGGTATTGCCAAGGTTTCGTTAGCCCCGCAGACCCGGTGCCGGCTTTTGCCTCAGGCGCTTTCGCCTTGTTGCGCGGGTGCCGGAATGGTAAAGGCGTAAATGCTGATGAAAATCATCAGGGTGCCGCCGGCCAGCATTGGTGCATTCGGCGCAATCTGATACAGCGAAGAACCCACCAGCGGACCCAGAATAGCGCCGGAGGTATTGGCCGCGGCCAGATAGCCTGCCGCCGCACCTTGTTCATGAGCTTCCATTTTCAGGCTGGCGCAACCGTTAATGCCGGGTGTGGCACACGCAAACGAGCCGCCGAGAATGCCAAAACCGATACCCAGCACCACCAGGTTCGGCGCGAGACCCATCGTGAACACGGCCAGCGCAAAAGTCGGGCCGGCCAGGCGTAACAGCACATGTGGCGAAATTTTGATGATCTGAAACAACACACCCTGCACCAGGGTAATGACCACTGCCATGCAGGCCAGCATGATGCCGGCGGTTTGCATGACGTCATCAAGGTCGGTGATGCCGTAGCGATCCTGAATGTAAAACGCGGTGATGAAATTCAGCGCAATGAAAATAATAAAAAACGCTGCCCACATGATCATGTAGGGAACCAGGCGCGCATCGGTAAACTTGAGTGGCGGCTTGTCCGACTTGGGCGCGGCCTTGCGGATTTTGTGCTGCTCGGGCTCCACCAGCCAGACAGTGGCTGCCACGGCCGCCAGCATCGACAGGGCAATGGCTGCGTACATGGGGAATAACACACCCATGAAGGCCAGACCGCCGCCGATGGCAGGCCCGAGTATCGAGCCCATTGCGTTGGCGCTGCCGATCAGTGCCATGCCTTTGGCGCGGTCATTCCAGCCGGTGATATCGGCCATATAGGCTGACGAGGACGGGTATATGCCCGACGCGGTCAGCCCGTAAAGAAAGCGCGAACCGAACACCATCGCCAGCAATAGCAATCCGGCACTGCCGCCGGCAGCCGCGATGTTCATGCCGTAGCCCAGCGTCAGTGCCATGGCCAGCGTACCCACCGCGCTGCCGGCCAGGCCGATGATGAATACCGGCTTGCGGCCAATAACGTCGCTTTTTTTGCCCCAGAACGGTCCGGCAAAAATCAGCGATACGTTGGCGAGTGAAAAGGCCAGACCGAATTCGACTTCGCTAAAGCCAATGGAGCGCGCCATTGGCGCGACCACAATAAACAGCAGGGACTGGCCGATGGCAAAAATCACCACGCCCATCGCAAGCAGGATTTTGCCTAAGCCGTAATTCGGGGCGCTGGTTGTCATGCGCGCGGATTGTACACGCAATCGCTGCTATGCCGGTTTTACGGCATGAATAGTTTTCACGGTGTCCAAAAACACGTGGTTGACCTCGGTGACCTCAAAGCCCGCAGCCCGCACGTTGGCGACCGTGTCCCGGTCGAGCTCAGGGCCGAAACGGCTGGCCAGCCGGCTCATTTGCGTCATCATGACGTTGAACGGAAAAATTTTGCTGCCGGTGTGCTCGAACATGTGCAGTTCGCCACCCGGTTTGAGCACCCTGTAAAGAGCTTTGAGGCCTTCAACGGGCCGTGGTACCGAGCAAAAAGTGCAGGAGGTAAATACCTGATCGAAGCTGTTATCGGCGAACGACATGTCGTGTACGTCCATAACTTCGGCGCGCAGCGTGCCTTCATAACCCGCAACGCGTTCCCGCGCGGCTTCGATCATTTTGGGGCTGATGTCTATCGCTGCGATATTGCATCCTTTGGGGAAGGTTTCAATATCAAGGCCAGTGCCCAGCGCAAGAAACAGAATGCGCGCATCCGGACGCATCCGCGAGAATACGCTCAGCTTGGCCGGACGCCAGCGCTTTTCCGGCCCGTTAGCGGACATCAAATCAAAACTGCGCGCGGCGCGATCCCATTTTTCCTGTGTGATCAGATCCATTGGCACGGTCACCGGTTGAGTTGCTGCGGCCCCGTTAGCAACGCATTCATAATATAGATAAGGACAAGGGTGCCTAATCCGGTTGCAGCACCCCACTGTAAAATCTGCGCGGCTGACAAATCCCACATTCCGCCCAACATGCCGGCGATCATGCCGCCAAGCATGCACGGCATCATGATCTCCATAATGCCCAGTAATGGTGCCAGTACGCCCATGCTGAGAATAAGCGCAATCAGCATGCCGACAAACATGCCGATCAGCATCCCCGGCAGCATGCCCAGATTGCCGCCAAGCAGTGTGGAGCTAACCGCAAGGGCCACGGTAGCCACAATGATGTTGGCCAGCACGTCGCCGAGGACAAAGTAGAGCCGTTTTTCCATGATGATTTCACGTTACCATGCATTGCCAGTGCACGAAAAGGAGATAGCGATCGCATGAATGGTTTTGGATCAGGGCGGGCTCCGGGCCGGCTTATATTGGCACGCCATTTACTGGTGTTGCTACCGCTGATGTTCAGCGGGGGGTGCGCGGGATTGCCCGGCCAGTCCGTTGTTTCCCTCGAGGACGACTTCAACCTGTTCCTGCAGTGGTTTCCCGGCGAATACGATAACCATGAGCAGCACTGGCAGGACAAGCTCGACCAGGCGGAGCAGGTGCACGAGCATTTGCACCATATTTTCTACCGTGTGGATGCGCCGGCCGTCGGCAAACACACCTTTTTTGTTCAGCAATACATGGATGGCGATCCGTCCAACGTCTACCGCCGCCGGTTGTACAGTTTTTCGCTTGACCCGGTTGAGAATGCAATCCGCCTGGACATCTATTCCTATGCCGATGAAGACAAGTATGCGGACGCCCATCTAAACCCCGGTGTTTTTAACAGCTTGCGCAAAGATGAACTGGTGGAAAGGCCGGGTTGCGAAGTCTACTGGACTTTCGAAACCGATTATTTCCATGGGTATATGAAGGACAAGGCCTGCAGTCTTGTTTCCGAGCGCAGCGGTAAACGCATATTTGTCACCGATGATTTGCGGCTGACGGCGGACGAAATCTGGATTCGTGACGAAGCTTTCTTTGAGGACGGCAGCCGGGTGTTTGGCAACGCAGCCGGCATTCATCACAAGAACCGCAAAGTTCAGTACTACAGCGGATGGGCGGGCGTCAGTTCGGCGGGGCCGGCCATGGCGCTGGATGACGGCAACTGGGCGCTGACAGACGGCGAGTGGGGCTTCGCCGGCGACCTCGACAATTTCGGCCGTTTTGTGATCCACAATGAAGGGCAGGTCGTGCCGATTCCGGCCAAAGACGGTTCGCCGAGCGGCTACTCGGTGCAGCTCGCCAAACTGACATATCAGAACACGACCGTGCCGATCCTGACGTTAAAGATTCGCGAGGATTCCACCGGCAAGACGCTGGCCTACAGTTGGACAAAGACCGCTGCAGACCGGATCGGTATTAATGCGCGCTGGGTGCAGAGCGGACTGACCTTGCGGCCCGGGCAGCCGTCGTACGGTTTCAGTACCGCCGATGATTCGAGTGATAAGGAGCGTAATGATGAGTAAGCAACACGTGTTGATTTTCGGTGGCACCAGCGGCACTGGTTTGGGCGCCGCGCAGACCCTGGCAGCTCGTGGCACGCCCGTGACGGTAGCCGTCAGGGAGAGCTCCGACACACAACCCTTAAAAGATTCGGGCGTGCCGACGGTGCTTGTGGATGTGTTTGATCCCGACAGCGTCCGCCAGGTGTTTGCCGGCGGCAATTATTCCGCGGTAATTATCAGTCTGAGTGGCGAGCGCGGTGTCGAGCGGCGCGCGGATCGCGAGGGTGCGATGGTCATTATGGATGCGGCGCGTGACAGCGCTGTGCGCCGGGTCTTAATGGTTACGGCCATAGGCTGCGGCGACAGTCGGGTGGCGGTTGCGCCCAAAGTGATTGAAGTGCTGGGGGAGGTGTTGGCGGCCAAACAGGTGGCTGAGGAATACCTGATGGCGGCGGATCTTGATGCCACGATTTTGCGCCCCGGCGGGCTCACCAATGACCCGGCCAGCGGCACCGCTATAAAAACGTCC
The DNA here is from genome assembly GCA_030426355.1 of Gammaproteobacteria bacterium. Lineage (GTDB taxonomy): Bacteria > Pseudomonadota > Gammaproteobacteria > Steroidobacterales. Next base: position 340,816 of record JAUHYQ010000001.1, on the reverse strand, counting down.
GATCAGACCGTCATGGGCGTGGCCAACCGCGCCGACGTCGGGCGCCTGGCTGTGGAGTGTCTTGATGACCCGGCCACCATCGGCGGAATTTTTCATGCCATAGACCCAGAGATCAAATGGCAGGCACCGTTGCAGCGAGGCGACGACTCGATGCACCGCAAGACATGACGAAAAACAAGGCATGACACAGGACATGCGTGGCAAGACGGTGCTGATCACCGGCGGCGCCCGCGGCATGGGTCGCGAGACGGCACGCATGCTGGGTGCCATGGGCGCGCACATAGTCATTGTCGATTGGGAAGGCGAGGCCGGCACCCGTTTGCGGGACGAGATCAACGCCGGGCCAGGCAGCGCCGAGTTTTGTTTTTGCGAGTTGACCTGCATGGGGGCGGTGCGGGAGCTCGCCGCGAATCTCATAAAAGCCCACGAGCGGCTTGATGTGCTTTTTTGTAATGCGGGTATTACCGATCCGGTAAGGCGCGTCACACCCGAGGGTTACGAACACCATGTCGCGACCTGTCACCTCGCGCACTTTTTGCTAACGCACTTGTTACTTGATTTGCTGAAACAAAGCACTCCGTCGCGCATCATCATGATATCGTCCGAGGCGCATAAAGCCGGCGACGGTCTGGATTTCGATGACCTCAACAACGAACTGATCTGGAAAGATCACAGCAAACCGTCGAACAGCGCTTCTTTCACGGCTTATCACCGGGCGAAGCTGAGCAATCTTTACTTTATGTATGAGATGGCCGAGCGCCTGACCGGCAGCGGGGTGACCATAAACGCCATCTCGCCCGGCTTTTTCGTCAACACGTCGATTTACCGCAACCTGACGGGCGTGTTCATGTTGGGTGCGAAAATCGTGTTCGGTGCCGGCACCTTGTTCGGGTGGAATACCCCGCAGCGCAGTGCTAAAACCTATGTCAAACTGGCAACGGATCCGGATCTGCAGACGACGACCGCAACCTATTTCGAGCACGAAAAGGTGAAAGCGACGTCGGATCTGGCAAAAGCACTGGAGCCCCGCAAGCAACTCTGGGAGTGGTCCGTCAGGCAGACGGGAGTCGGGTCAGCCGTCGCTCCCAATGTCGAATAGGTAATCTCGTTATGGCTGTGCGCCAGATTCTGAACATGGGTAACCCGGTACTGCGGCAGGTTGCGCGGCCTCTCGCCAGCGCCGAGTTGGCAAGCCCCGGGTTCGCGCTGTTATTGCGCGATATGGTAGACACTCTGCATGAATACGGCGGCATCGGTCTTGCGGCACCGCAGGTGGGCGAAAGCATTCGTCTCGCTATTATTGAAATACCGGGCGGCCCAACTCGCTACGGTGAACTGGATCCCATGCCTTTGACTGTGTTTGTGAACCCGACGATCAGGGTGCTTGATGCAAATACCGCAGGGTATTGGGAGGGGTGTCTGTCGGTGCCCGGTCTGCGCGGTTTTGTAGAGCGTCCGCAACACGTGCGTATTGATTACCTCAACGCGGCAGGCGAATCGCAGTCGCTGGAGTTGCAAGGCTTTTCGGCCACGGTGTTCCAGCATGAATTCGATCATCTGGACGGCAAGCTGTTTGTAGATCGCATGACCGACATGAGCTTGCTGAGTTTCGAGCGCGAATTCGAAGAATTTCAACAGGCAACGTTCATTGAGTAGTATTTACTAAGCAACTTACAGGCCATGGAATTCAAGTGAAATTCGACAGACGTAAATTCATCGGTTCAGCTGCATCGGCCGCGATTTTTCCGCAGCAAGTGTTCGCGGCCGGTTCCGGCGCGCGCTTGCCAGCGTCCGTGGACGCGGTAACGTTGAGTGGCGGCACGACATCGCTGGGCAAAGCGCAGCTCCAGGAACTGGCCGGTGCCCTGAACGGCTCGCTGCTGTTGCCGGGCGGTGACACTTACGAAAGCGCGCGACGCATCTGGAACGGCGTGTTCGACCGCAAGCCAGCTTTGATTGTGCAAAGTTCCGGCCCGGCGGACGTGATGCAGGCGGTTAACTTTGCGCGGGAGCATAACCTGTTGCTGGCCGTGCGCGGCGGCGGGCACAGCCTTGCCGGTAAATCGGTCTGCGACGGCGGCCTGATGATCGACCTGACGCATATGAACGGCGTGCACGTTGACCGGCAGCGTCGGGTTGCGCGTGTTGAAGGCGGCGCGTTGCTGCGGAATCTTGACCATGAAACCATTCCACTGGGTTTGGCGACCACGTCGGGCACGGTTTCTCATACCGGTGCGGGCGGGCTCACGCTGGGCGGCGGTATCGGTCGCTTGTGCCGTCAGCACGGGCTGGCAAGCGACAACCTGTTATCGGTTGATGTGGTCACTGCGGACGGCAAGCTGTTGCGCGCGGCCGAAGATGAAAATGCCGAGCTGTTTTGGGGGTTGCGCGGTGGCGGCGGAAATTTCGGGGTTGCCACCTCGTTTGAATACCGACTGCATCCGTTTGATGACGAGGTTCTGGGCGGTGCAATGATGTACCCGCTGGATGAGGCCGCCGAGGTGCTGAAATTCGTCAACGATTTTTCCGCGCGTGCGCATCGCGAATTATCGTTGAGCGGCAATATTGTCATGCTGCCCAACGGTCGGGGCTTTGCAGTGATGAGCGTGACATATTCCGGCGACCTGCGAAAAGGCGAGAAGCACATACGACCGTTGCTGGAGTTTGGTGATCCGGTGCGCAAAGGGGTGAAGCGTGCATCCTACCGATCGCTGCAAACCTCGAATGACCGACAGCTCGCCAAGGGCAGAAAATACTATATGAAGTCCGGATACTTGCCCGAACTGGCTCCCGAATACATCGATGAGCTGATTGCCCGTGTAGAACCGTCGCCGCAGCGGGAACAGGTCATTGTGATGACGCAGTTAGGCGGGGCTATCCGTGATTTGCCGGCAGATGCCACGGCCTATGCCCATCGCTACGGAGAGTTCGACCTGATGATCGGCGCAGCCTGGGACGATCCGCAGCATACGCAGGCCAATGTCGACTGGGGCCGCGAATATTTTGCGGCCGTGCAGGACTATACCGATGGCTTTTATGTGAACAGCTTAATGGATGAAAGTCAGGACGATGTGCAGCGCAATTATCTGGGTAATTATTCCCGGCTGGTGGCTTTAAAAAACATCCACGACCCCGGAAATCTGTTCAGGATGAATGCCAACATCAAGCCCTCAGTTTCAACAGGCTAGTTAAATACTTTCCCAAGCACCGTAACGCGGTGCATTTCGCGCGGCTCATCGTAGTCGCGGACGGCGTAGTGACAGGTGCAACGGTTGTCCCACATGGCCACCGTGTTGACGCTCCAGTAAAAACGGCACTGCAGCTCTTTCCAGTTGATGTGGTCAAACAGCATTTGCAGCAGCGCATCGCTCTCGGCCGGGTTGAGCCCTTCAATGTGCGTGGTAGTCAGTTCACTGATGTACAGCAACTTTCGTCCGGTTTCAGGGTGTACCTGCACAAGCGGCTGCAAGGTTGGCGGTGCTTTCTTAAAGGTATTCCAGTAGAGCTCGGCGCCGCCTTCTTTTTGCAGGTCTTGCCGCCGATAGGTTTTGGTTACGTCATGCCACGCCGACAGGCCGGATAAAAATTCCTGCATGGGTTCCGACAGAGTTTCGTAAGCTTTGTACAGGTTGACCCACATGGTATCGCCGCCGCGACTGGGGATTGTAACTGCGCGTAGTATGGCCGCCAGCGGCGGGTCGTCGGTGTAGCTCAAGTCGGGGTGCCACTGATTGGCGAGCCGCAGCGTATCTTTTTTGCCGGTCGCCACTTTCAGGTTAATGATTTCTTTGTGGCCTTCGAGATGCGGTATGAACGGGTGTATGTGCAGTTCACCAAAGCGTCGCCCAAAGGCAACTTGCTGATCGGGTGTGACCTCCTGATCGGGCAAAAAGATCACCAGATTTTCGAGCAGTGCTTGCTTGAGTTCGTTATACAACTCATCGTCCAGCGGTTCCGCCATGTTTATGCCGTGAACGATCGCACCGAGCGAGCCGGAGATGGGTTTTAAAGTGATTCTTTGATAGTCCATGCTGATTCCACTGTCGAACAAGTCGTGCGATTATGAACGAAATACCATCAAATACTGTACCGTGGACAACCGATACGGGGAGCAACCCGGTTCGAATTAGAGAGATTCTAAATGAAATTTCACATCATTATTGAAGCCAATAACCCGCCCGAGCGTATTGCCGAGTTGGCCCAGCTGGCAGAGAGCTACGGCATGGAGGGCGTATGGTCATCCAATATGCATGACTCGCGGGATCCGTTCATAAATTTTGTGGATGCGGCGCGGGCTACCAAAAGAATAAAGCTGGGCCCGGTTGCTGTGTCCCCTTACGAGCTGCACCCGCTCAAGATGGCCAATGCGCTGCTGACCCTGAATGAGATTTCCGGTGGCCGGGCGCACATCGGCGTCGGTGCCGGCGACGGCGGCACGTCGACAGCGATGGGCATGAAGGCCGAGCGCCGCCTGACTGCGGCGCGGGAATGCACCGAGATTATCGAGCAGGCAGCGACCGGTGAGCCGGTGCAGTACAAGGGCAGCATGTACAACGTCATGTATTACCACTCGTCGTGGGTTAGTCAGCCACCGCCGGATGTGTTTGTGTGTGCCGGCGGGCCGCAGATGATCAAGTCCAGCGCAAAGTACGCTCAGGGCATATATCTGGGTGATCATTTACCGCACCATGTGGAACGCGTGAATGACGTGATCAAGGCTGAACATGCAAGTATGGGTCGTCATGACCCCGATTTTCGCCTGCTTAATTTCTGGGCATGGCATGTAAAGGAGGATCAGGAAGAAGCGCGTGCCGAGGCGCGCGTCTGGCTGGCCATGCGCGCCACACCCTGGCCGCAGTATTACCATCACGACATTCTGCCCGAAGATGAAATGCAAATTGTTTACGACAATATCGGTGCGATTAATCAGGCGTTTTACAAGCGTGACCCAAACATCACAGCAGTGTCTAAAGATATTCTCGACAGGCTGGTTGATCAGTGTTCTGCAACGTCATCAATTTCGAATATCGACCATGAAATTGAACGCATAAAGAAATTCGAAGTCGCGGGGCTCACCGATATTTCATTGCGTCTGTACGACAAGCCTGAAGCATCGATCAGATTGATTGGCGAGCGCGTGATGCCCGCGTTCGCGGCCTGACAGTCGTGAGGCGCTGTTAGCGCCGGACTCTGCTGATGGGAAATATCCTTTTATACGCAGCCACGGTATTGATCTGGGGCTCAACCTGGTACGCCATTGATTTCCAGCTGGGCGTTGTTGATCCGTCGGTATCGCTTGCCTATCGCTATGCGATCGCAGCAGCGCTGGCCATCGGCTGGTGTCTGCTGACAGGTCGTTCGCTGCGGTTTGGTTGGGGGCAGCATCGCTATTTTTTACTGCTGGGTGTCTTTCTCTTCGGCCTGAATTACCTGGCTGCATATCAAGCGCAGGTCTATATCACCTCGGCCCTGAACGCTATCGGGTTTTCGTCGATGATCTGGATGAACATCATCAACGCGCGATTATTCTTTGGCCGTCGCGCAACGCGGCAAATGTATACGGGCGCTTTTCTGGGTATTGCTGGCATCCTGATTATTTTTCTGCCTCAGATTCAGCACGTGTCACTAACCGACCGAATTCTCGTGGGGATGTTTTTTTCGCTGTTAGGCACTTTGTCAGCGTCCTTTGGCAACATTGCCGCACAGAAGATGCAATTTAATGCCGTTCCGGTTATGCAGGCCAATGCCTGGGGTATGTTCTACGGCGCGCTGCTCAATACCGGCCTGGCTGTTTTAAAGGGTAAGCCGTTTATATTTGATCCGTCGCCGGCCTACAGCCTGTCATTGGTGTATCTTGCCGTGGTGGGTTCGGTGATTGCTTTTGGCTGCTACCTGACCTTGCTGGGACGCATCGGGCTCGAGCGGGCGGGGTACGCTTCGGTAATGATTCCGGTGGTGGCGCTGGGGTTTTCGGTGGCGCTGGAGGGTTTGCAGGTCAGTGCCAATCTGATGGCCGGGCTGATATTGGCAGTGGCGGGCAACGTCATTATTCTGACTCGTTTCAAGCCGGGTAGCTAAATTATGCGAGCCATTATCTTGCCGCGTTTCGGCGCCGACAATTTGCAGCTGGCCGAGCTGGACAAGCCGATGCTCAAGGGGATGTCCAAGGGGATGTCCAAGGGGATGTCCAAGGGGATGTCCAAGGGCGGTGAAGTGCTGGTCAGATTTGCAGCCGCCGCCGTCAACTCGCGGGATGCGCAGATTATCGCCGGTACCTTTTCGCCCGATCAGCCGCTGCCCATCGTGCCAGTGTCGGACGGTGCCGGCATTGTGGAGGAGGTGGGTAAAGACGTCGACGGGATCTCCATTGGCGATCTTGTATGTCCGTTATTTTTCCCCGAATGGCTGAGTGGCGAGGCGCTCGCCGATGAGCGCCGAGTTTCGTCCGGTTTGGAGGCCCCTGGGGTACTGCGTGAATACGGGGTCTACAAGCCTCACCAGCTTATTCGCGTGCCGGAATACCTGAGTGCCGCTGAGGCAGCCTGTCTGCCGTGCGCCGGACTCACGGCATGGACTGCGCTGGTGAACTATTCGTCCATAGGCGCCGGCGACTGGGTACTGGTGCAGGGCACCGGCGGCGTTAGCCTGTTCGGCCTGCAATTTGCCAAAGCACTGGGCGCCAAGGTGATCGTGACCTCCGGTGACGACGCCAAGCTGGAGCAAGCGCTGCAACTCGGTGCTGATCACGGCATTAATTATGCACGGCAACCAGAGTGGGGTGCAGTGGCTCGTGAACTGGCTGATGGTTTTGGTGTGCATGCCGTGCTGGATGTCGGGGGCACCGGCACCCTCGCCCAGTCAGTGGCAGCATTGCGTCGTGGCGGGCACATAAACGTGATCGGATATTTTGGTGGCATCGATCTGGGTTTGAACGTGTTTCATCTGATTGAACGCAATGCACATATACACGGTGTTGCAGTGGGTAATCGTGACGGCTTCGAACACATGGTCGCATTTCTGCATCAACATGAGATTCATCCGGTGATAGGCGCCGAGTATCCGTTCGCAGAAGCGGCTGGTGCTATCGAGCGCGTGGGTGATGGCAGCCATATTGGAAAAATTGTTATTAACATGGATTGATACGCAGGCCTCGCGCCTGCAGGTTATGAACCTCTACGTTATGAATATGAAATTCAGAGTATGGTTGCTCGCCATTACCGCGGGATTGTTAATGGGGGCCTGCTCGATTACCGACGAACCAGAAGCTGTGCTGGTCGGCGGGGCAACGGGACGGCAGGGCGGCGCGGTCGTGGACGAATTGCTGGCGCGCGGTTACCGGGTGCGGGCGCTGACGCGTAATCCGCAGTCGGATGCGGCGCAGTCCCTCGGCGCGAAAGGCGTGGAAGTCGTCGCTGGTGACTATGGTGATCGCGATTCGCTCGATGTCGCCATGCGCGATATCCGCAAAGTATTCTTTTACAGCGGGTTTTCACCAAACGAATTGGATGAAGGCCTGAACGTAATTGCCGCGGCCCAAGCAGCAGGCGTGCGCCATCTTGTCTATAGCTCAGGTGCGGCTGCGGAACCGGGCAAGGGTATTCCCGGCGCCAAGATGGAAGTGGAAAAAGCGATCCTGAAGAGCGGGTTGCCTTACACCGTGTTTCGGCCTGTCGCGTTTATGGAAAACTTCGAGACCCTGAAGAAAAGCATCGTTAAGTCGGGCGTTACCGACTCGCGCGCGCCCGACCGCATGCTGCACTTTATTGCCGTACGCGATATCGGGTTGTTTGTCGGCGAGGCTTTCGACAAGCCCGCGCGCTGGCAGGGCAAGGCGATTAATATCGCGGGCGATCGCATGACGGTGCAGCAACACGTGGATATCTTCAGCGAAGTCCTCGGGCGCCCTGTCCCTTACCGGCAACTTCCTCTGGCCGAGTTTCTGGCAGCCATGCCGAAACCGCTGCGGCCCTTGTTTCGCTGGTATGACGAAGTGGGATACACCGCTGATGTAGAGGCCTTGCGCCGAGAGCTGCCGCAGCTGACGACGTTACGGGAGTATTTGCAGTCAACCGGTTGGTCAGCGGCCGGTATATAACCTCAGGAAATAAAGAGGGCTTCATATGTTCCTGCAGTTATGACTTGTATAAGGCTTATTATTAGTCGTATTCTGTCAAACACTCGCACGCGTATGCGGGCTACCTTAGATGAAAATTACAGCCACTCGGCAACGCCACAGCGCGTTGTCGACAATGTCCGGGGGATATTGATGTTTGAAAATAATGACGGCGGTGTAACCGCACGTGCAGGTTTTTGCGTTGCATTAGCAGCACTCACACTGGCCGCTTGCGGTGACACTTCTAAAGTGAGCGAGCAGGCAGCAGACACTGCTGCTGCTGCGGCCGAGTCAGCGGTTTCCGCTATTGCAGCAGTTTCGCAGAACGAAAACGAACTGCCGACTTGGAAGATCCCGAATATCCCGAAGGCTGCAGAGGCGTATTACGCGCCTGACAACCTGCACGTTATCGCGCAGACTCAGGATCCGGATGCATTGCGTGCCGAAGGCCGCGACTCGGGTGCGCTGACCTATACGTTTACTGATCAGGGCACAGACATTAAGCGCATCAATGACAAGGGTCAGGACGCTTGTTCCTATTTCTGGCCGAACGGGGAAGGGCTGGTCTGGACGTCCACTCGCGACAATCTGGACATGCCGATTGGCAACTGGTCCGACTCCAACGATTACCCGCAGGGTGGTGAGCTGTATTTGTCCGATCTGGACGGCGGCAACATCAAGCGCCTGACGAATAACAAGTACTACGAGGCTGAGGTATCCATTTCACCCGACGGTGAATGGATCGTTTTCGGCCGCCAGATCGACGGCAACATGGATCTGTGGAAGATGCGCTTTGACGGCACCGACGAACAGCAGCTGACTTTTACGCCGGAATGGCAGGAAGGTGCGCCTTTCTATCTGCCCGACAACAAGACCATCCTGACCCGTGCCTGGAAGCGCTCGGAATACGGTGTAATACGTCCGACGCCAATGACGGTGTTCACGGTCGATGCTGAAACAGGCGAAGCCACGCCGCGTACCTTCGATCGCGACATGAACTGGGCGCCTTACCCGGCACCCGACGGTCGTCACTACGTGTTCGTGCGGATCATCGAAAACAACAACTGGGAAATCTTCCTTGGTGATCTGGCCGGTATTGAGCCGAACAAGCGGCTGACTTTCAATGACAGCTTTGACGGCTTCCCGTCGCTGTCGCCGGACGGCACCAAGATGCTGTTTGCGCGGTCAGAAGGTCCGGGCTTCATGTCGAATTTGTATACGTGGGTGATGGACGTTTCGTCACTCAATCTGGGGCCGGAGAACTACACGGGGTCGGTTCCGGGAATTGAAGCACCAGAAGCTGCTGAGTAAGCAGACTTTGTTATTTTGCGGTCCGCGAGGGCCATAAGGGGAAAACTAATGATCACATTGGGTCATAAACAACTGGCGGCGCTGACAGGCGCAGCGGCGATGCTGTTGGTCGCGCTGAATGCGTCGGCGGCCGGCCACCGATCGGCAAGGGACGGTGCCTCGCCGGTAGACAGGGTCAGTTCCGAGGATTTGGAGGCTGCAGGCGCTACCAGCCTGACGGATATTCTTAAGAACACACCGGAGCTGGTCACCACGGCGCGGCGCAGCGAAGAAAGCGTGCTCGACGTGGCTGTCGCGATCAGGACGTTGAGTGCCGAGCAACTGGAGGAAGCGCAGATCACTAACCTCAGTGATGTGGCCAGTGTAACTCCGGGTTTGTCCTTCCAGAATTATTTCGGTGAGGACTTGTCGGTGCCGACGATTCGCGGTGTCAGTCAGGTGGATATATTCGGCAATCCGAATGCACCGGTGTATGTAGACGGCATCTATGTATCCAGTGCGCTGAATTTCGGCTTTCTGGATTTTGAGCGTATCGAAGTGTTACGTGGCCCGCAGCCGGCGTACTTTGGCTTCAATGCATTCAGTGGCGCGGTCAACTTTGTGACCGCGAAGCCGGGTGATGAGCTGGCGGTCAAAGGCGAAGTGACCATGGGCACTGACGACAAACGCCTGATTTCGGCATCGATTTCCGGTCCGATGGTGGGTGACGTGCTCTCCGGTCGTATCTCGGCGATGTATGACGATTTCGGCGGTACCTACAACAACCAGAATTCTGCGGCTAATCAGGATATCGGCGGACATAAATACAAGATTCTTTCGGGTTCCTTGTTCTTTACACCGAGCGATACATTTGATGCGCAGCTGAATATGTATGTGTCGGATGACCATATCGACCCGCCGGCTCAAAGCCAGATTCCGGCGAACTGCGAGCCGGAACTTGATCCACCGACAGACCCGATGTCGGCAAACCCGGATCGCTTGCTGAACTACTGCGGCAACATTCCGTCGGTCGGCAAAAACGATCTGTCCACGACTGTGGGTGAAACCGGCGAAGTGCGTGAAATCTTCCGCACCAGCCTGAACCTGAACTGGGATATCGGCGTCGGTACCCTCAGTTCCTTGACGGGTTATTCCGAAACCAAGGGCGAAATTCTGGCCAGCACCGATCGCGGCAAGTCGGGTACGACTTTCGCTTACCTGACGAATGTGCTGGGCCCTATGTTTGGTCCTACACAAACTTATGAGATCGACAGTTTTCAAGTTCCTGCCATACAGGGGTCGGCTGGCAAGAGTAAGCTAGAAGACTTTAGCCAGGAGTTCCGGTTTTCCAGCCCGGAAGACAATGCCTTCCGCTATACGGTGGGCGCCTACTTCCGCAATACCAAGACTACGGCACCGATAATTGAGGGCTTCGGTGCTTGGGCGGGCCCTGATTCGATTCCCAGCGATGCGCAATTTGCTTTCCCCTTTGGGCCTCCGAATCTATGCCCCTGTATTGAGTTTATTCCCGCGATACCGGGCGTTAGTAATGCAATTGGCATTTCTGCGGGCTTTGGTGCCTTTATTTTCGCCGATATTTTCTCCGCGACGCCGCCGGGGCTGGATTACATCAACAAATCCGAATCGGAGCAGTTGGCCGGTTTCTTCAGCACCGAATACGATCTTCAGGATGACCTGACCGTCGGTTTTCAGGGTCGATACACGGACTACGAAGAAAAATCCATCAGCGGTCCTTCGGCCTCGCGTGAAGAATTCGATGATGACTTCTTCAACTGGCGGGCTGATTTGACTTACAACCTCGACGAATTGACGACTGTCTATGCCGCGATTGCCACGGGTGTAAAGGAAGGCGGTATTGAAAACTTTACGCCGGAAACCGTCAATGCCGACCCGGATTGTCCGGGCCCGATGTGTGTGGACGGCGTCACTCAAAGTCGTCGCTTCGGTCAGGAAGATATCGTGACCTATGAAGTTGGTTACAAGACTGTCGTAAATGATGGTGCCACACTGATTGACGGCGCTATTTACTATTCCGACTGGTCGGACATCGTACTGCCTCAGATCGTGACCGATGTGGACGGTAAAGCCATTGTGCCGGAAGGTGTATCCGGCAATATCGGCGATGCCAAAATTGCCGGCTTTGAGTTGCTGGTGAACAACACCTTCAGCGATCAGTTGGACGGCGGTGTGGGCGTCTCCTATAACCGAGCCCGTTTCAACAAGGGCCAGGTCGAGAGCTTTGTCGCGTTCCCGAGTTTTGCACCTAACGGCAGCATGCAAGGACAGACCTTGCAACGTCAGCCGGAGTTGCAGTTCAACGCCAACGCCACATTCAGAACCCAGTTCAACAGCGATTGGGACTGGTATACCCGTGGTGACGTGAACTATCAGTCGCGCTGGTACGTGGGTCTCCCGAACCAGGCCCGCATTCCGGGTCGCTTCCGCGCGAACCTTCGCACCGGTCTTGAGGCGGATCAGTACACCGTTGAACTGTGGGTCAACAACCTGTTTGATGATGACACCGTGGAATCGGCATTCCGCGATGTATACCTCACCAACGCGTTGCCGGACGGCACCCAGGGCTTTGACACATTGTTCCCGTGGCGTCTGACGGCTTCGCACCCGCAGCGCAGAACGATTGGTGTAACGCTGCGTGGGCGGTTCAAGTAACGGGTAATCCGCTGAGCTTACGCTCGGTTTTACCCTGCTGTATCCGACCGCCCGTGGCTTATGCCACGGGCGGTTTTGTTTAACCGATTGACGAATTTCGATTGTCGAATTTCGATTAACAATTATCCGGTATAGGTCTATGTATATTGCCAAACGATTGGTTTTAGTTTTCTGTTTGCTTCTTGTCGGCAGCACGGTGTTTGCCGGGCAGTCCGATTTGCACCACGCCATCGGCGACCCTGATCGCAAGAATCGCAGCGTCGATGTGGTGCTCGACGGTATAGTTGATACCGCGACCGGTAATACGGTAACCCCGGCTGAAATGGCGGCACGCCTCAGCGATGTGGGCTTGTTCTTTATTGGCGAGACGCATACCAATATTGATTATCACCGCGTCCAATTGAGGGCGATTCAGGCACTGCACGCAGCCGGCCGCGAAGTCATGATCGGCCTGGAAATGTTTCCCTATACGCAACAGGCCTCGCTCGACGCGTGGATTGACGGCAATCAGAGTGAGCAAGAGTTTGTAGACAAAGCAGAGTGGTATACCTACTGGGGTTACAACTGGGAGTACTACCGCGAAATATTCGTCTTCGCGCGCGAGCATGGCATCCGTATGTACGGCGTTAATACGCCCCGCGAAGTTGTCTCGGCGGTGCGCAAGAAAGGCTTTAAAGATCTGACGCCCGAAGAAGCGGAGCATATTCCGCATCAGGTATTGCCGCCCACGGATGAGCAGCGTGCCATGTATCGCAGCTTTTTTGATCCGGACGACGCCCTGCATATGAGTGACGAACGCCTTGACGGCATGTTGCGTGCTCAAACCACCTGGGATGCAACGATGGGCTGGAACGCGCTGCAGGCGCTACTGAAGAATGGCGGCGATGATGCCATCATGGTGGTGCTTATTGGTTCCGGCCACGTTACCTACGGTTTGGGTGCCGAGCGCCAGACTGCACCGTACTATGACGGCAAGATCGCATCGTTGATTCCGGTGCAAATCAACGACGATACCGGTGCTCCGATCAAAACGGTACAGGCGTCCTATGCCAACTTCATCTGGGGATTGCCGAAAGCAGATTATGAAATCTACCCGTCACTGGGCGTGTCACTGATGGGTAAGCTCGGTGATGAGCCGACCAAGATCATTCAGCGCAGTGGCGGTTCTATTGCCGACAGGGCCGGCATAGAGGTCGGTGACGTGCTGTTAAGCCTGAACGGCGAAACGGTGGAGTCAGGCGTAGATCTTCGTCGCATTGTATCGGGCTGGCGCTGGGGCGACGTTGCCACTGCGTTGGTTCGCCGTGATGGCAAAGAACAGGAAGTGATAATTCCGGTGCGGCGCGAGCTATAAAGAGCAGCGGTAAAGAATAACGAATATCGAACGGGTTCGACGTGCGCGGTCAGCGCACGACTGGCGGAGAAAGATTGTGAGTATAAAAATGAATAGGGCGTTGCGTGGCTTGGTTGTTTTAGCGGCCACGATGGCTTCTGGCGGCGTGCTGGCTGACGACGACATTAAATACACGTTAAAGGTGCAGATGGATCCGGTGACCCACCAGCTGGATGTCAGCGCGACTTTAAACCTGCCTGAAGCTTATGCGGGTCAGAGCGCTGAGTTTGTCCTGAGCAATGCAGTCAAGATTGTCGAAAGCAATATCCCGGTGGAGTCGCTGCCCTACAACGGCGAAAAAAGTTTTAGCGGCATCAACGGCTCGAGCATCAATCTCAGTGAAACCAACCACGTCGCGCGCTATCGGATTACCGTTCCGGATGACCAAACCGAATTCGTACTCCGGTATGCGGGCGAAGTGAACTTTGCACTCGGAGATGAGAAAGAGCAGTACACCCGGGGATTTCGGTCCACAGCAGGCATTGTGGATGAAGAAGGTATTTACCTGGCCGGCAGTTCTCTTTGGTACCCCTATTTCAGTGATGAGTTGTTCCGGTTTGAAATGGACAGCAATGTCCCGGAAGGCTGGCACTTAATCAGTCAGGGCAATGGCGTGTCGCGCGACGCGAACGGACGTTCACAGTGGGATTCTGCAGGCCTGGTTGATGAAATTTACCTGGTCGGTGGCCCGCTGAAACGTTACAACGAAGCGGCCGGCGCGGTCACGGCGGAGGTGTACTTGCGTGAGGCAGACGACGCGCTTGCGCAGAAGTACCTAACGGCGACCGCACAGTACCTGGAGATGTACCGCAACCTGATCGGGCCATACCCCTACGGCAAGTTTGCGCTGGTCGAGAATTTCTGGGAGACGGGTTATGGGATGCCGTCGTTTACGCTGCTTGGGCCGCAGATTATTCGGTTCCCGTTTATCCTTACGTCTTCTTACCCCCACGAGGTGCTGCATAACTGGTGGGGCAATTCGGTCTTCGTCGACTACAGCACCGGTAACTGGTGCGAAGGTCTGACCGCTTATATGGCTGATCACCTGATGCAGGAGTTGCGTGGCACGGGCATGGAATGGCGCCGCGACACGCTCAAGAAATACCGCGATTTCGTTAAGGAGGGGCTGGACTTTCCATTAACGGAATTCCGCTCACGGCACAGCGCCGCAACCGAAGCCGTGGGGTACGGCAAGGTTGCCATAGGCTTCCATATGCTGCGTCGGGAACTGGGCGACGACCTGTTCCGCCAGGCGCTGCAGCGTTTCTACCGCAGCAACCTGGGCCGCAAGGCCAGTTTCGCCGATGTGCGTGCCGCCTTTGAGGCGACCGCGGAGAAGGACTATGAGGAGTTTTTCCGGCAATGGGTGGAGTGGACCGGTGCACCGTCGTTGCAGCTGGACAAGGTGCGCGTAAGCAGTCGTTCGGGCGGTTACCGGCTGCGCGGTGTGCTCAAACAGTTACAGAGCGGTGCTGCGTATACGCTGGACGTCCCGCTTTATGTGACAACCGAAAATGGACTTGAACAATTCACCATCAAGGCCGGGTCGGCGAACCAGAAATTCGAGTTTCAGGTGACGAGCAAGCCTTTGCTGGTGGAAGTGGATCCGGAGTTTGACCTGTTCCGCTTACTGGATCCGCGCGAAACCGCACCCTCGATCGGGCAGGTTTTTGGGGATCCCGAAATTCTGGCTGTATTGCCCGCCAGTGCTTCTGCGGAGGAGCAGCAGCGCTATCGGGATTTGATGGAGCAGTGGCGCAGCGGTTCACACGCGATCACGGTGGTTACCGATGCCGAAGTCAGCGCGCTGCCGGACGACAAAGGAGTCTGGTTACTCGGGCGCGACAACCGACTTGCGATTGAGTTGTTTGGGCGCGACCCGGACGTGGACGTGGATATCGGTGCGGATACGCTGCTGATTGGCGGTACCGCCGTATCGCAGCCGGATCACTCAACCGTCATTATCCGCCGTCATCCGCAAAACGCTTCCAAAGCCGTGGGCTGGATCAGTGTGGCCCCCGAGGCAGCCTTCCCGGGCATAGGCAGCAAGTTGCCGCATTACGGCAAGTATTCCTATCTGGCCTTTGAGGGCGATGAGCCGGCCAACATGCTGAAGGGTGAATGGGCCGCGACCGATTCACCGTTGCGGGTTGATCTGCGCGATCAAAATGCTCGCTTTGACGGTGCCTTGCAAGCCGCGCGTCCGCCGCAGCGGGAAGCTCTCGCAGAATTGCCGCCGGTGTTCTCCCGCGATCGCTTGCTGGAGCACGTTGAGGTGCTGGCCGGCGAAGAGATGGCGGGTCGTGGTCTGGGTACGCCGGGTCTGGAAATGGCGGCCGATTACATTGTCAGTCAGTTTAAGGCGATCGGGCTGCAACCCGGCGGCGACAACGGCAGCTATTCCCAGGTGTTTCGGGTCGCAGAAGGTGAGGACGGTCAGCCGCACGACGTACGCAACATCGTCGGTATTTTGCCCGGAAAGGAATTGTCGATGAGCGGCCAGATGCTGGTGGTCAGTGCGCACTACGATCACCTCGGTCACGGCTGGCCCGATGAGCGCGCCGATGCCGGCGACGGCATCTACTACGGTGCTGACGACAATGCCAGTGGCGTGTCAGTGTTGATTGAGCTGGCCAAAGCGATGGCCGAAACCAATCCCAGCCGCACCGTTGCCTTTGTCGCCTTCACCGGGGAAGAGGCCGGCTTGCTGGGCTCTAAACATTTTGTGGAAGCCCTGGCTCCGCATGAGTTGTCGGGTGTCAACGCGGTATTGAACATGGATACGGTGGGTCAGCTCGGTGACAAGCCGGTCCAGGTTTACGGCGGTTCCACGTCGTCCGACTGGCAGCATATATTCCGGGGTATAGGTTTTACCGCCGGCATTCAATCCACTCTTATTACAACCGATCTCGCGTCCTCCGATCAGCAAAGCTTTATCGACAAGGGCATTCCCGGCGTGCAGATTTCCAGTGGCGCGTCGCTGAACTATCATCGCCCCAGCGATACGGTGGATAAGGTTGACGGCGACGGATTGGTGAAAGTAGCGGTGCTGGCGAAAGAAGCCGCGGTGTATCTCGCCGAACGTCCCGAGCCACTAACCAATACCATCGATCCCAATGCCAAACCGGCCGGTCCCGGTCGCGGCGAGGGCGGACAACGACGTGTTTCATTGGGAACTGTGCCTGACTTCGCCTTTAACGGCGAGGGTGTGCGTATTGAGGCATTGGTGCCAGGGTCGCCGGGTGAACAGGCAGGGCTGCAAGCCGGTGACGTGTTGGTTGAGCTCGCGGGCAAGCCGGTGACGAATTTGCAGGGCTACACCGATTTGCTGAAAAAGCTTGAGCCTGGCAAAACCGTGTCCATGGCTGTAATGCGAGATGGTGCGCGCATCGAAGCATCAGCCACCCTGGTTGCGAGGTAGGCGAAGCATGCAGCTAGACCTGTTCATAGAATCAAAAGTCGGCCCCGAGGCGCTTAAGGAGTTGGGGCTGCTGGCTGAGCACTATGGGTTTCGTGCGCTCTGGGCGCAGAATTATGCACGGGCGCCGGATGCGTTTATGACGGCGGTACCGTTGGCCATGGCATCCAGCCGCCTGAAAGTGGGCGTGGCCGCTGTATCCGCCTACGAAATGCATCCGCTGCGTATCGCCAACGCAGTGCTCACCCTCAATGAGTTATGCGCGGGGGGCGCGTGCGTGTTGGTAGGTGCGGGCGGTGAATGGCCGGGTGTGATGCAGTCGAAGGTCGGCAAACGCATAACGGGCACGCGCGAAGCCATACAAATCATTAAAAAAGCGTGCGGTACTGAAACCGTTAATTTTGATGGTGAGATGTATTCGGCCAAGTATTTCAGCACGTCGTGGGCAACACACAAGACACAGCGTCCGCCGCAGATCTATGCCGGTGCGAACGGGCCGAAGATGATCAAAATGGCAACCGAGGTGGCAGACGGGTTATTAATGAGCGACGTGTTGCCGGAAATGTTCGACTGGCCCATGCCAAATCTGAACAAGGCGTTGGCAGAGCGCGACCCGAACGCACCCCCGTTTGCGGTGAATAATTTTGTCGCCTGGCACGTAAAAGAGGACGCGGAGGAATCATTTGCCGAAGCGCGGCGCGAAATGATGATTCGCGGCTGGCTCGAGGACAAATGGCTTGCGCCGTTTCTGACGCAGGACGAAATCAAGCTGGTGCAGGCTAAGAAATGGTCGTTCTTGACCGCGTTTCGCGAGCGCCACGGCAATATCGAAGGTGTGCCGCCCCAGATCGTGCAGAAACTGGTGGACGGTCTGACGTGCGCCGGCGGGCCCGACTCGCTGGACCGTCATATCGAGCACCTGCGCAAGTACAAGGATGCCGGCTTTACCGAACTGGCGCTGGGCTTGCAGGACGACCCGGCCGACTCCATCCGCATGCTGGGCGAGAAGGTTCTGCCTGCATTGCGGTAGCGGAAAAGCATTAAACTACGGGCATGCTGCTGCCCGAACACACGCTCCTCAAACCCGTCAGCCTTGATCAGTGCCTGATCATGCTGCGCGACCTTACGGCGGGCGGCGGTGAGCGTCTGGAAAAGGCCCAGTTGATTGCCGGCGGCACCGACGTGATATTCAACATGCGGTTGAAGTTTTTTCAGCCCGAGCACCTTGTCAGCGTGCGCCGGGTGCCGGAATTGCAACGTATCGAAGAGCTGGACGATGGCGGACTGCGCATCGGGGCTGCTTGCCGTCTGGTTGATCTGGCGGACGACCCGCGCATCCAGTCACGTTTCCCGGCCTTTAAGCAGGCGCTGGACGCGGTCGCATCGGCGCAAGTGCGCAATATGGGCACCCTCGGCGGTAACGTTTGCCTGGAAACGCGTTGCTGGTTTACCAACAACTCGGAAGAGTGGCGGCAGGGCCGGCAGGGTTGCTTTAAGACAGATTGCGAGCATTGTCATGTGATCCCGAGCAGTACGCATTGTCATGCAATCAATAATGCCGACACACCGCCCGCCCTGATGGCGCTGGATGCCATGCTGACGGTGCAGAGCGCGCGCGGATCGCGAGAAGTGCCCATCGCGGAGTTTTATCGGCCTGACGGCATGGATCACATGGATCTGCAGCCGGATGAGTTGCTGACGCACATCACAGTTCCCGCAACACGGGATCGCAACCTGTTCATGAAGTACACCCCGCGCAAAGGCATGGATTTTTCACTGGGCGCAATCGCAGTGCGTTGCGGCGGTCAGGGTGAGCGGGCAGAAAACATCCGTATAGTGCTCGGATCGATTTCGTCTGCACCGATAGTGCTTGTGGAGCCGGCGCGGGTTATTGAGGCTGACGGCCTCGGCGACGCGTCTATTGAACAGGCTATCGAGCAGATGCGTGATGAGCTGGGCGAGGTAACCAACCTTTACGGGCGCGCAACGTACAAGAAGCAAATTGCGAAAACGCTGGTGCGTCGCGCGTTGGTGAAAATCAGAGAGAGGGTCTGACGGAGATCAGCGTATATGGCTAAACACATCATGAGCCTGACAGTTAACGGCGACACGCGCGAGTTCGCGGTGGACGACAGAGACACCCTGCTCGATGTGATTCGCAACCAGATGGCACTGACGGGCACCAAGAGCGGTTGTAACACCGGCTCCTGTGGTATTTGCACTATCAATAATGCGGCCGGCGAGGCAGTGTTGTCGTGTCTTACGCCGGCACTGGAATGGGACGGCGAATCGGTCACCACGATTGAGGGGCTTGAGGCTGACGGGCAACTCGATGCTATTCAGCAGGCGTTCGTGGAGTTCGGTGCTGTGCAATGCGGATTTTGCACGCCGGGTGTGATCATGTCGGCCAAGGCACTGCTGAATAAATACCCGCAGCCTACCGAGGCGCAGATCAACGAGGGAATGGCGGGTGTGTTGTGCCGGTGCACCGGGCACATCAAGGTTAAGGAAGCGATTCGCAACGATTTCCGGTTGCGCATAAACAAGGGCGCGGAGTCAGGCAGTGGTCGTTAAACGCGCAGACATTGATTTGTCGGTGATCGGTCAGCGTCGGCCGCGCCTGGACGGGCCGGAAAAGGTAAGCGGCCGTGCGCAGTTTACCGCCGACATCAATTTGCCCGGCATGCTGGTCGGCAAGATTCTGCGCAGCCGTCACAAGCATGCGCGTATCACAAAGTTGGACACATCAAAGGCGGAGGCACTGCCGGGCGTGCGCGCGGTAATTACAGCCCCTGATGCCAAGGGTATCTGGGCCACGCAGAACGAACCTGCCATCTGCGGTGAAGTAACGCGCTACATTGGCGAAGAGCTAGCCGCGGTTGCCGCCATCGACGAGGCGACGGCCGTGCGGGCGCTGGAACTCATTGATGTTGAATATGAAATTCTGCCGTCCGTCACCACCATTCGGGAAGCGCTGAAGCCCGATGCGCCTCAGGTTGATCCGGGCGCGCCGGGCAATATCGTGTCGGACAACACCGACACCTACGGCGATGTCGAGGATGCGTTTGCCAAGGCCGATCTTGTATTCGAGGATAAGTTTGTTTCCCGTCCGACGCACAATCTGTTTGCAGAGTTTCATGCCTGTGTCGCGGATTTCACTCGCCCTGACAAGCTTGAAATCTGGACGCCGACACAGAGTTCTTATTTGTTTCAGCACTCTTTTGCCCGCGCATTCAAGTTGTCAGTGAATCAGGTGCGTATTGTGCATTTGCATACCGGTGGCGCTTTTTCTGGCCGCGGTTCCGTGCGTCCGCATCACTACATTGCAGCCTTGCTGTCGCGCAAGGCCAGACGACCCGTCAAAGTGGCCGCCAGCGGTGACGAAGAGTTTCTGGTCTGTCGTACGCTCGGTGATAACCAGTACGTTTTGCGCACCGCCGTGGACAGGGACGGGCGCGTTCGGGCCATAGACGTGAATGCCACGTTGGACGGCGGAGGTCAGGGCCATGCACTGGGTTACTTCGGCTGGATGGTTGGCCTGTGTATGACCTGGATCATGGATCTGGACGCTATTCGCTTCCGTCGCCAGGTGGTTCTGACCAATCAGCGACCCAACTATCTCGGGCACGGTGGCATGATGATCGGCACCAATGCCGGGCTTATGCAGCAGCTGTTGCGCATTGCAAAATACCTGGGCCGCGACCCCATCGATATGTTGCTGCAAAATGCGATTGAAGAGGGTCACCACGGCATGTCGGGCGAGCATTTTGCCAGCTGTGGGCTTAAGGAGTGTATTGAAACCGTGCGCGATGCCTCAGGCTGGAACGACAAATACGGCAAGCTTACGCCTACGCCCGACGGCAAATTACGGGGCATTGGTGTCGGTATCGGTTCCATGGCAGCCGGTGCGCGTGGTGCTTTCAAGCACGATACTTCTGCGGCCATGGTCAAGGTAGGCGAAGACGGTCTGGTTACGGTGTTTACCGGTATCCCAGACATGGGGCAGGGCACGCATACCACCATGGCGATCATTGCTGCGGAGGTGCTCGGTATTAAGGCCACCGACATTCATGTGGTCGCGGGGGATACTGATATCACACCCGTGGATGTGGGTGCTTTTGCACAGCGGGGCACCATCATGACCGGTAACGCGGTCAAGAACGCCGCTCAGGATGCTCGTGACCAGTTAGCCACGAATGCGGCAGCGGCACTCGAAGTAGATGTGGAGCAGCTGGTGTTTCGTAACGGTGAAATTTTCGTCAAGGATAATCCCGAGCAGCGTTTGCCGTTTTCAAAGGTGTCTTTCGGCTCGCTGCACAGCAAGGAAGGCCGGTTCGTAATGGGTCGCGGTTTCTACACCACGCCGGTGGATTACGGCACGGCGGCGTGGTCCTTTGGCGCGCAGGTTGCTGAAGTCGAGGTGGATCCGGAAACCGGTGATGTTGATCTGGTGAAAGTCTGGGTGGCCCATGACTGTGGACGGGCGATCAACCCGCTGGCTGTCGAAGGGCAAATTGACGGTCAGGTTTTTTCTGCCATGAGCCAGGTGCTCTTCGAAGAATGCGTCACGGACGACGGGCAGTACCTGAACCCGTCGCGCCTGGAGTACAAAATGCCGCGCGCCTACGAAATGCCAGAGGTGGAGTATTTTCTGATTGAAACCAACGATCCCTACGGACCTTTTGGTGCCAAAGAGGTTGGTGAGGGTCCGATTGTGGTGGCCGGGGGGGCGATTGCGGCCGCGGTTTCAGACGCATTAGGGGGCTTTCTGCCAGAAATCCCGATGACCTCTTACAAGGTGTGGCGAGAGTGCACCCGACTGTCCAAGAGCCCCGATCGCAGCGGGCCTGAGGCACAATCCGAGCTTTAAACGGTTCAGCGACCTGGCCATAAAAAACGCCGGCTAATGCCGGCGTTTTTTATGGAGCATTAGAGCAGCGATCAGAAGCGGAAGGTGACGTCACCGCCGATCCGACGCTCTGAGCCCGGGTGTATAAAGCTGCCGCCAAACTCGGGCGCCGGAATGATTTCTTCCAGATAATCTTCCTTGGTCAGGTTGTCCACCCAAATGGCGGCTGTCCAGGAATCGGACTCCACGCCCATGCGCAGGTTAGCCAGCACGTAGGCATCGCGTTCGGTTTTGGTGTAATCGCCCGGTGTGAAGGGGCCGCCGACGCCGAAGTCAACTTCGAAACCAATCGGTCGAGTTTGATTCTGCACTACATGGAACCAGGTTTTGCCAATGGCAGCGATGTTCAGATTGGTGAAAAACTCCATGCCGTTACCCATCGGGAAGTTCAGGAATGCGCCCAAATTACCGGTGTACCGCGGGGTGTAGGGCGAATCGTTGCCGATGGTGTCCGGGCGGGCCGCATTTTTCTTGATCTCGGTGTCGTTCACGTTGACGCCGGCATAAAGATCCAGCCATTCGGCAGCATCCCAGTTGGCCGACAGCTCAAAGCCCCTGATTTCAACTTCATCGATGTTTTCAACGATGCGCAGCAAGCCGAAAGGCCCAACGATGAATTCGAAGAATTGCATGTGGTTGACCTTGGTGTAGTAGGCCGCACCTTCCAGGCGCAGTGCACCGTCTGCCTGAACCGACTTGAAGCCGGTTTCATAAGCGTTACTGGTTTCTTTCTTGTAGACATCCTTGATGCCGACTTGCGAGCGGCCGCTGGCTACACAGCCCGCAACCGACGGGTCGCACAGTCCGGTTGGCATGCCCATCAGGTCGTTCGCATTGAACAGGCGGTTGTTGATGAAAGTGTCAACCGTGGCTTTGCTGCCCTGGTTGTTAAATCCGCCGGAACGGAAGCCGACGCCCGCGCTGGCGAAGAGCGTGGTGTTGTCGGTGGCATCCCACTTGATGCTGAACTTGGGCTGCCACTGGTCGAAATCGTTTTCTTTCGGCGTAATGGGCCCGTTACACAGACCGGCATTCAGCGGGGTATCCACGCCCAGCGTAAAGCCGGGGCCGCAAGGATTGATGAATTGGGAAATTGCGCCGTCTGCAATGGTGGGCACCAGATTCTGCACTTTGCGCTCTTCGCGGTCATAGCGCAAAGCCAGATCCGCGGTGATGTAATCGTTCAGATCCCAGGCCACCTGCCCGAACACCGAATACACATCCGTATCGAACTGATCCCAGACCAGCTGATCGGTCGGGTTGGAAGGATCGGTGGTGTACGGTTGTTGAATGACTTTCGCGCCGCGATAGGTCGGTGCGTTCAGGTTATCCAGGCCGGTATTCACGGCGACTTCACGATCGATGTTCAGGTAGTACAAGCCGCCCATCCACTGGATCGGGCCATCGCCGTTGGAGGTCAGTCGCACCTCAAAGCTGTAATCCTTCTGGAACCGGCGCTGATATTGTGTACCGTCGCAGGTTGTGGGGGTGTAAGCACCGAATACCGAACCGGCCGGCGTGGCGCCGATAAACTGCGGCGCATTAATCGGGAAGCCGGCATTCGCGGCAGTGGTTGCGCCGCAGGCCGGGTCGGCGAAGAAAAAGCCAAAGGCTGCGCTGGTGCCATCCGCGCCCAGCTGGTTCTCGATGTCGCTGTAGAGGCCCCATGCGGTCAGCGAAGCCCAGTCCATTTCATGCTCAAGCTTGACGGAAAATTCTGTAGATTCCTGATCGTTGTTGTGCACGATGTTGCTGTAAAAACGGTTCGGGTGATCGTTTACGTCCTCGTCCGCAGCCGGGCCGAGCAGGCCGACAAAGCCGGGCACGTGAAACACCGAATTGAAAGTGATCGATGATGCGTCCACTTCGCCGTAACGCAGCTTGGCATCGATGCTGGTCGCGTCGCTGAGTTCGAACAGCAGCCGACCGCCGATGGCCCAGACTTCCTGATTGTCGGTAATGTCGTCACGACCCAGCAGATCGTTCTTGTAATAACCGTCGGTGCTGAAATATTCCGCCTGCAAACTGCCAAGCAGGTTGTCGCTGATTCGTCCGCCGTATACACCGCTGGTTGAATAGGTATCGTTCTGGCCGAGTGAGGCTTTAACCTGACCTTCCAGACCTTCATCGGGCAGCTTGGTGGTGATAATAAAAGCACCCGCCGATGCGTTACGACCGTAGATGGCGCCTTGCGGCCCTTTCAGAACTTCAATCTGTTGCAGATTGGCGTATTCACGGTTCAATGCGGCCGGGTTGGTGTAGGTAACGCCGTCGATGACCAGCGCGTAGCTGTTTTCGGCATCGCGCGCACCGTTCATGCCGCGAATATTAACCTGCGTGTCGCCGACTTCAGCGGCATCCACCATGGACACGCCCGGAGTCAGCAGGGCGATATCGCCGGCCCGCGTGATATCCGAACGTTCGATGTTGTCTTCCGTAAATACCGCCACGGAAGCGGGCACGTCTTTAACGCTTTCAGACCGCTTGCGGGCGAACACAACAACTTCGTCCGTCTGCTTCTGTGCTCCATCCGCAGCGATGACCGAAGTGCTTGCCATGGCACCCAATATCAGCCCAGCAGTTGCCGATATCAGACCGGCCCGTGGCAGCAATGCAACACGAATGTATTTCATCTGAATCCCCTGAATAACTCGGTTATAACGATTAGACGGTTTGAGGCGTCGGTATTCTGTTAAAAGTTATCATCGGCTGCGGCTTGGGGCCTGTCAATGCTCAGCTTGCCGGGGTCTGCCAAAGTTGCGCATGGACAACATATTGACCGCCAAGCGGTCACGACTCCGGCGGGTCCGCCCATAAAGAAGGCGGCGATGCATTGCGCATCGCCGCCCGGAGTTCCGATGCCGTATCTTAAGGGGGGAGTCTCCGGCACCGGTGGAGATCACGGATTCTGACCGGGCCGCCCGGGAAAAGTTCCGAAAAACTTTGGCAGCCTGCAAACGCGCTTGCAGCTTGAAGTCACACGCTTAAATGCTGACTTTCGCCGGGCTGCAGCGAGTTCAGCTGCCAGTCGCCGACCCGGCAGCGGATCAGGCGCAGGGTGGGAAAGCCAATCGCCGCAGTCATCCGCCGTACCTGTCGGTTGCGCCCCTCAGACAGCGTCAGCGACAGCCAGTGGGTTGGGATTTGTGCCCTGAAGCGGATCGGCGGGTTGCGCGCCCAAAGCCCAGGTGGTTCATCAATAAGCTCAGCCGATGCAGGTAGCGTCGGCCCGTCGTTCAGGGCGATACCGTCGCGCAGGGGCCGCAGCGCGTGCTCATCCGGGCAGCCTTCGACCTGCGCCCAGTAGGTTTTTGCTGCTTTGTAATTCGGGTGGGTGATGCGCTGCGCCAGCATGCCATCGTCTGTCAACAGCAGCAGTCCTTCCGAGTCAAAATCCAGTCGCCCCGCAACGCGCAGGCTTTGGTCATCAAAAAAAGCCGCAAGCGTCTGCTTGTCGCCACTGGGGCGAAACTGCGATAGCACGCGGAACGGCTTATTAAACAGGACTAACTTTGCCATGCAGCAATTATAGTCTTGAAACATCGGGTCAGGGTTTGCCGTTGCTTACTATGGCCGTCTGCCCTTCAAATTGTGTAAAGTTTTGCCAAATGTGCATATCGCATGCGGATCAAGGATGCAGTTGTGAATTCATTGAATACCATTGGGCGAGCTGTTGTTGTTGCAGGCCTGTCGATCCTGCCGTTTGTCGGCAATGCCGCGGAGATTGAGGTTACTGATACGGTGGCTGCGGCCATTGCCAACCCGGAGCGACCCGCTGATCAGCGCGAGCGCGATGCGCGCAGTAAGCCTGAAGTTGTATTGTCGTTGCTGGCACTGGAGCCGGGCGATACCGTCGCCGATATCATGGGTGGCGGCGGCTATTACGCCGAACTCATAGCCGGGGTCGTGGGTAAGCAGGGCAAGGTTATTCTTCACAACAACACCCCGTACGCCAAGTTTGTGGAAAAGCAGTTGAACGAGCGCTATGTGGCGCAGAGCCGACCCCCGATTACTGTATTAAAAAGCGAAGTGGACGATTTGCAGTTGGGTGTTGAGACGCTGGATGCAGCATTGATGGTGATGTCGTACCACGACTTGTATTACCGCGCCCCTGAGCGTGGTTGGGGTGATACGGATGTCGGGCTGTTCTTTGCGCAAGTGCTGGCGGCACTCAAGCCCGGCGGTCGGCTGGTTATCGTGGATCACGCGGCGGCGGAGGGCACAGGCAGTTCGGCTGCACAGACCATTCATCGTATCGAAGAGGCCTACGCGCGCGAAGATGCGGTGGGCGCGGGTTTCCACTTTGTTACCAGCAACCCGGCCCTGCGAAATCCCGATGACGATCACACCAAAATGGTGTTTGACAAAGAAATCCGCGGTAAGACCGACCGCTTTATCCTGGTTTTTGCAAAACCGTGATGCTCATGTCCTTGGGGGTGAGTGAGCCTGTCTTTTTAGCCGGGATAGCGAATGCCTGAGATGCAGTAGTTGATTTTTTTGTCGGCCAGCTTGATCTGAATTTCATCACCCACGCCATGTTTCAGGAGCGCTTTGGCCAGCGGCGAGTCCATGCTTATGTTCTCTTCCGCCGCATCGATTTCATCGGGGCCAACGATGCGGTATTCGACCTCTTGTCCGTCGGCCTGTTCCAGTTTCACCCATGCACCAAAAAAGACCTTGTCGCGTTGGCTGAACTCGCGAACAACCTTGAGCGCGGGCAGCCGCTTTTGCAGGTAGCGAATGCGCCGGTCAATGCCGCCCAGTTCTTTTTTGCGATATATATATTCCGCATTCTCTGAACGGTCGCCCTCGGCAGCGGCGGCAGCAAGTGCCTTCACGACCACCGCTCGCTTCTGCCAGAGGTTTTTGCGTTCTTCATCCAGTGCCGCGTAGCCCTCCGCCGTGATATACGGCGAAGAAGCAGGTAGCGGCGGACGCCAGCGGCCCATGACCCTTAACCTGACAGGGTGCGATTACTCCTTAACCGGCGCGGGTGTTTGCTCGAGGGCATAGTGTTCCAGCGAGGACAAACTCGGGCCATACACCGTGGTCGGCGCCTCCAGGAATTTGGGGTCAATAGCCTCGGCCGCGAGAACCAGATCTTCCGGCAGCAAATCGAGGCTGTCTACCGAGCCCATGTAGCTGGTGTAAACAATGTGCCCGGGGGTTTGCCCCATCAGCATCCACGGCAGCCATGGCGTGATTCGCATCCAGGCCCCATTGTACTTGGTCGTGGTCTGCGTCGAATCCTGAAGGTCGTCGAGGTCAATGTTGTACTGAAAAATTTCCGTGACGCGATTCATTTTTCCGGACGATTCACGCGGCCATTTTTCCGGATCCAACGCATTCGGGTAGTAAAGATTAATGCGCGTGTCCAGCCGTGCGTTGTTGTTGTAAACCTCTTTTTCCCAAGGCAGTTTGAACGGAATCTTGGGGAACGGTTTGCCGGCATTCAGCCCGCCGTAGTTTGGTGGCTCCGGGAAGTACGGGGTGATGTCAAAATTAAACGGGTCATTGGCAATCGGTACTACGTTGACCGTTTCTTTGGTGAGAGGGTTCCGCCACTCTTGCATAATCTTGCCAGACCGACCGAAGCGCTGCTCGCGGTAAAAGCCGACTTCACGCAATACTTTGTGATAACCCGGGCCATCCTCTTTCGGCAGCAACCGGGCACATGAGAAACCTTCCATCATGAACAGGTCGGTAACGGCTTTGTCGGGCATTACCGCCGACACCATGCCTTTGTACCAGCCGTATTTGGTCTTGCTGCTGTCAAGATTTCCCGACAGACGGGCGTAGGCAATCATGTTGTCTTCGGCGCTTTCCAGCAGGTTCAGGTAAGGGCCGGTAATCGAGTTATTGCCGGGCGCTTTTTTGGCTGCTGATCCGGCCGTGGCGCAGCCGGTTGCCGAAAGAGCGGCTACAGAAGCGGCACCCATACCGATGGTGTTGAGCAGGTCGCGGCGGGAAAGGTCAGACATGGTAATTCCTCAGCAAAATATCAGAGCGCGAAGCTATCAGACTGCTTGGCCTCCCGCAATTCGCAATCTCCCTTGTATAGAGGCTCGATACATATGCGCCTGCGTGGCTAGAGCCGGACTCCAGTAGAGGCTTGCTTTGAAGCCGGGTGAACCTTCTATACTCATCGGGCCGGCAATACTATTGTGGTCCGCGTGCTCTTGCGCAACGTTTGTGCGCCGTCTGGGGCGCGGTCGTGGCAGATGGCGACGCAGGGCATGGTGAGTTCTCTCAATTATTTCAGGGCGGACGAATAATGAAACGATGGAAACAGGTTGTGGTGGTGCTGGTGATAGGCATTGCGACCGTGGTGAGTTATGCCATGTATGCAAATCGGCCGCCACAGTTGGTTGGCCCTGATTACTACGCTTACTACCAGAATCAGGATGCCCGTCCCGAGGGCCGGATCGGCATATTCGTATCTCACCTGGTGATGCCCGAAAACTATCGCGAAGAAGATTTCATTACCTACGCGGAAAAGTCCTATCAGTACATTCCCTGGCCAATTCGCGAATTGGTGCAAATCGATAAAGGGACAATTCTTCTGGACCCTGATCGCTTTTACGAGTTCGAGGAATTTGTACCTGCCGACCTGGTTGACCATACCGGCAGCAACGTTGGTGCAGACGGCGTCCCTTATATAGATCGGTACAAGGCTGGCGAGGTGACCTGGATGCCGCCCGGCAACCAGCATTTGAGCCACGGCGCGTTTCTTTACGAGGCGCAAGAATCGGGCATGGCGCCCCCGGCGCAAAAGCTCGCGGTAAAGGCCCGCAACTACTATTACGAGCCGGGCAAGGGTTTCCATGACGGGCGCGTTCCGCATGAAGCCGGCAATCGGTACATTGTCACCAATGCAATGGCCAGGCTGGAGCAGAAGTACGGGTCTATTCCTTGGCGCTGGGTGACGGCTGACAACCCGACCATGGCTAGAGAGGCCTTGTTCAATTTGCTGGACGAAGGCATCGATACCTTGATACTTGCAGCACCCCGGCCTGTTTATTCGCATCACGAGGAATTTAACGGGGCCTTCAAGCATGCCATGCATAATTTGCATGAATGGCAGGCTCAGAATGGCAATCGGCCGATCAAAGTCATTATTTCGGATCAGCTGTCGAAGTTCGACGTCATGTATGAAACGCATGCCGCGATACTGCGTGACAACCTCAAGTCCATACCCGGAGGGTCATCACTGAAACTTGTTTTGTCGGTGCACGGTATGCCCTGGGATAACGTGCCGAATGAGGCGTGGATCAAATTGTCCCCGGAGTATGTGGAGGGATCGCTGGCCAAAGCCGCCGAAGTTATGCAGGACTATAACTACGAGCGTGTGCAGATTGTGCAGTCACAGGATCACTTTGCCGATCCGCATAGCGATCCCGACAACAAATACGTGGCCACTAACGAGGCCTTCTGGCAGGCGATCGACGAGGGTTACGAATACGTGCTGAATATTCCGCTGGAATTCTTTGCCGAGAACACGGACACCATGTTTTATCATGACATGGCGAACTATGAATTCTTTGATGACTACGATGTCTATGACACGGCCGAGTACACCGACTGGTCGGTGCCGTGGCGCAAGCGGCTGGTGCAGGACGGCAGCACAGTTATTTACGGTGGTGTTGCAGCTGAACAGTTTAGCGGCCCTATTATCGACGCCTTTTTTCAGGCTCTCGACCTTATCGTTTCGCAGGGTATGGAGCCCGTTACTAACGATGACACGATTGCCAGCGTAACAACCGTTGGCGACAGCGACGCGGGCTAGTTGGCCTGCATCAGCGCCAGCTGTTTACGCGGCGGAGGTAGTCTGCCAGCTTAGCGATTTCTTCATCGCTAAGCCGATCGGCAAAGGCAGGCATGCTCATGACATTGTTGCCGCCGTTTCTGATTGTGCCCATCAGTTCCTGCAGCGAGGTTCCGTACAGACCTTCGAAGTCGTCACTGTGAATATGGCAAGCGGCACAATTGTCGGCGAACAGTGCTGCGCCCGCATCGTCATTGCTGCCGTCGGTGACGGGTAATCCGCGGATCTCGCCGCTGTCGGGCGTGGCTTCGCCACCCATCGCAACCCTAAAGCCCATGTTGGTCGCCGCGCCAGAGCGTGGCCGCCCGGCCCGAACCGTAACGCTGGAGCGTTCCGTAAGATTCAGAAAGGAACCGCCGCGAATGATGCCGAAACGGCATTCTTTGCCGGATTCTTCCAGCCAGGCGCTGCCGTCTGTGGGCGCACCTTCGTAGTCTTTGTGGTTGCAGTCGCTGACCCACTCCCAGGCATTGCCTTGGACGTCATACAGCCCGAACGCGTTGGGGGCAAAGCTGGCGACCGGCGACGAATGCCTGAAATTGTCATCGCAGGGAAAGCCTGCGTCCCGGTCCGCGCTGGCCTGGCGTGCGCTGATGGCATCGGCACCGCTGCTGCGCACATTAGCGTGTTTGCAGGCATCTGCCGTTTCATTGCCCCAGAAATAAGGGCCACTGTCGCCGGCGCGGGCCGCATATTCCCATTCCGCCTCGGTTGGCAAGCGATAGGTTTTTCCGGTGCGCTCGCTTAGCCACGCTGCGTAGGCTGCGGCGTCATAGTAGGAAACACAGACCACGGGGTGTTCAGGCGATTGAGAAAACCCAGTATTGCCCCAGCTGATATCTTTGCGTATTTCAAAGGAGTTGGTTTTGCTGAACTCCATGCAGCGGTCCACGGTGGCGTAGCCTGTGTCATTTATAAAGGCCGCAAACTGTTGCACCGTTACCTCCGTTTTGCCGATCGCGAACGATGTGGCAAGGGTTACTAGATGTTGCGGCCCGTCATTGGTTGCGGGCTTATCGGTGCGCGGGTCAATGAGTCGTTGATCTTCTGCAGTTCCCATCAGAAAGCTGCCGGCCGGTAAGACCACCATATCGGGGCAGTCCGCGCAATCACGGAATGTGTTGCGTGGTGCAGAATCCATCGATCCGCAGGAAGCAACCAGCAGGGCGGCAGCGGGTCCGGCCAGGCGCACATGGAATTCAAATGCCTGCATGGCGCTAGCGAAAGAGTGCGGCGTTGTCACTGACAAAGTCGTCGATGGAGTGCGGTTTGCGACCCAGCAGTTCCTGCACCGTATTCGTGGTGTGATCCAGCGAGCCGTTGGCAATGGAATTCAGTTCCGCCGCTACCGCGTTGATGCGCCAGTCATTAAATCCGGCGTTTTTAAGGGCGCCTTTGAAGGCGTCCAGCGGCAGATCGACGTACTTGTATTCACGCCCCAGTATTTTGCTGAACCGGGCCGCGACTTCTTGCATGGTGATCAGTTCCGGCCCGGTAATATCGTAGCTCTTGTTTTCGTGTCCTGGTTCGGTCAGCACCTTCGCCATGATGGCCGCGACGTCGCGCAGGTCAGTCACACAAAGGGTGGCGCTACCCAGTGGCAGCACGATGTTGCCGCTTTCCTTGATGCGCGGTGCCGATGCAGCAAAGGTTTGCATAAAGAAACCCGGGCGAATCATCGTCCAGGCCAGGCCGGAAGCCTTTATATACTCTTCGGTGGCGACGTGGATGCTGGTAATCGGGTTGGTCGAGCCTGGCACAGACTCCAGCGATGACTGATAAACGATGTGCTGTACGCCCGCTTCGACAGCCACGTCAACGAATTGTTTTTCGATGGCCAGTTGCTCTTCCACGTTCGGCATGATCAACACGGCTTTTTCTATGCCGGCCATCGCGGCGGACAGGAACGCGCGGTCGGAAAGGTCGCCGAACACCACGTCGGCTTCCATCTCCAGCAGGGCTTCGGCTTTCTCTCGGCTGCGGGCTATTGCACTGAAAGGCACGTCAGCCTGTGTAAGTTGGCGGGCCAGTTCTCCGCCGGTCTTTCCGGTGGCGCCGGTTATCAGGATCATGGTGTTATCCTTTGTCAATTATTTGGATGCGGTTCACTAAAGTATAGACAACCCTATGGACGTTTTGCTGAACAAAGAGCGCGCTGCCGAGCTGATGGAGCGTGAGAATCTCGATGGGCTGGTCGCGCAGCTGCCGGTCAACAGTTACTACCTGAGCAGTTACTGGGGTTTGTTCAATACGCCCACCGGCTATGACGGAGCCTATTTTGCCCTATATCCACGTGACCCGCAGGCTCCGGCGGCGCTGATTCTGCCCGCGCTGGAAATCCGGCGTTTGGAAACCGAGGGTGATAAGGGACTGGGCACATGGATGGAAAGCGTCTATGCCTATTCGGGGCCGCGCGATGAGGAACAGCGCTTTGCTGACGGCACGCCGCGCGGGGCTGACTACGCGGGCTGGATGACAGCAGAGTTAGCCGAGTTCACGCCGCTGGAAGTGCGCTGGCGATCCATTATCGAGCGGCTCGGCGGACAGATGTCACCGAATGCTTTTTTCGCGTTGTCCCGTGCACTCAAGGCAGCCGGGCTTGAGGGCGGGCGTCTGGGTGTGGACGATGCCCGCACGGCCGGCTGGCTGAGGGAAGCGGGCCTTAATACTTCCGAGTGTGTCTACAACCCGAACTTGTTCAACGAAATTCGCCTGGTGAAGTCGGCCGACGAAATCGAAATCCTGCGTCAGGCAGCGCACGTGAACGAAATGGCGCTGCTGGTGGCGGCCGAGTCGATGCAGGATGGTTCAACCTGGGATGAGCTTGAAAACATGTACATGATGTCTATGGCGCAGCAGGGTGGCCGCGGCGTTTACCTGATGTGCGGTGTGGGCGAGTTGCCGGCCACCCATGTACGGCAGGGCGAACCGGTGTTTTTCGACGCGCTGGGGCAATACCGGCATTACCACGGCGATTTTGGTAGATGTGCAGTGGTCGGCGAGCCCTCACGGGAACAGCGCAAGCGGCATGCTCATTTGCTGGCGGGTTGGGAGACGGCGCGAGAATACCTGCGCCCCGGTGTACGTTACAGTGATCTGAGCGCTGCAGTCGGAGATGCGGTGCGCAAGGCCGGCCTGAAGAATTTTCGTGATCCGGTGGTGCACAGCGTCGGTCTGGAGCACACTGACGATCCGAAGCCGTTTGGGGTTCAGCCGCAAACAAAACCCGATCAGGTATTACGGCCTGATATGGTCGTAAACGTGGACATGCCACATACCGAAATGGGCTGGGGCTCGTTGCACATGGAAGACACGGTGCGCATTACCACGTATGGGCACGAACGGCTGAGTAAAGCGGGTTTCGAGATTCGTATATCATGAGGGTCAGGTAATGATCAGAATAATTAAAGTCCTGCTGTTCGCATCGCTGTTTGTTGCGCAGGCGGGTTTCGCTGCCGAATTTAGAAGTGAGGCGCCGACCGTGCTGATTACCGGTGCGAATCGCGGCATCGGCTTTGAATTCGTGAGGCAATATGCTGCTGCGGGCTGGAATGTTATCGCTACCTGTCGCTCGCCCGACCAGGCCGATGAGTTAAATGCATTGGCTGCTGGTAATAAACAGATCGCGGTAGAGCGCATTGATCTGCTGGATCACGAGGGCATCGATGCACTGGCCGCGAGCTACGCTGATCAGCCTATCGACATATTGATCAATAATGCCGGATTGATGCGCGGGCCGGATCGCGGGCAAATGGTTGGGACCATTGATTACAGCGAGTTCGATCGCTTTTTCCGGACCAATGTCGCGGGTCCTCTGAAAGTGTCAGAGGCTTTTTATATGAACGTCAAACTGGGCGACAAGAAGATCATGTCTGCGTTGACTACCGGTACGGGTAAACACGGTATTCCTGTGCCCGGGTTTTCGCTGTATAAGACGTCCAAAGCGGCGCTGGATGCAATGCAGATGGAGATGGCAATTCGCTGGAAGCGTCAAGGCATCAAGGTGCTGACGTTAATGCCCGGACGGGTGCTGACTCACGGTGAAGCCCCGGAGGAGGCCAGCAATGCGGTGGCGGTGGAGGACAGCGTTGCAGGGATGATAGCCATTCTGGACAGCGCTACAATGGAGCAGAGTGGCAGTGCGGTGCGCTGGAACGGCGAATTGGTCGAATAGTCAAATACGTTCACGCTGCTCCTGCCGACAAGATTTGCGAGGAAAATGACATGGAATTAATTGCATTTACGATCACGCCCAATAACCGCAAGGTTGTGGCCTTTATCAAGCATTTTAATCTGCCCGTCGATGTACGGCAGGTGGATTTCAAGCGGCAGGAGCACAAGGGTCCCGAATTTACGGCGCTCAACCCGATGCAAAAAGTGCCGGTTCTGGTGGACGGAGATTTCGTGCTTTGGGAGTCGAACGCTATTTTGACGTACCTGGCTCGCAAGTTCCCGGAAACAAAGGCTTTGCCTACGGATATCCAGGGTCGTGCTGATGTGGACCGTTGGCTGCATTGGCAAAGTGCACACCTAATGCCGATGATGGGTGGCGTGAAAACCGGCGACAAAACCGAAGAAGATCTGGCGCCTTTGCTGCGCGTGCTTAACGGTCAATTGGAAGGCCGCGATTACATCACGGGTTCGCTGACGGTCGCAGATTTTGCAGTGGCCGCATACACGCTGACATCAAATGCGGACAAGTTTGATTACACGGATTTTCCGAATCTTGCGGCATGGCGCAAGCGCATGTCGAGTCTGCCCGCCTTTGAAGAAACGGCGTACAAGTTACCACCGGCAGCAGCCTGAGAAAAAAGCCCGCATAAAGCGGGCTTTTTTATTGCTGGCTAAAAGAACGGTTACCTAAAGAACGCTTACAGTGGATCCGTTTTATGGCAAGCGTCTTCGGTGCGCGGATTGCCGTCGTCTTCGCACTCGATGCCCTCGGCGGCCACCCACAGCGGAGTGCCCGCGGCTATCAATGTATGCACCGACTTGTATCCTTCGATGCCGCCTACCGAAAGGTCATGCAGCGGATTGACAATGACATCCAGCTTGCCTTGCTTAATTGCCTTATCGCAAGCCGTGAGGTCATCGATATATTTGGTTTGCACCGTATGCCTGGGCATAAAAGCTTTTGCCGTCTGTGTAGTCAGTGGGCCGGCGCAGATGCGCACATCGGGCCGCGCAATCAGATCGTTAAGGCTGTTGATCTCTTCAGCCAGTTGCGATTTTTCCGGTATGTGGATGAACTGGCTGGATGCGCTCATGGTGCAGCTAAACCGCCGCGATGTGCGTCGGCGCATTTCCTGAGTATTACCGCCCAGCGCATTCAGTTGCGAAATAAAATCGACTTTTCCGGCGAGCAGCACCGACGTTGCGGGAAGGCGCCCCGGCGGCAGCACCACGGATTCAACTTTTAAATCCACGTCGTAGTGCTTATTGATTTCGTCAATAATCATTTCCTGATATTTCTGGCTGATGCCCGAAAAATACCAGGCGGTGTTGGCCGGCGTTGATGGCACTCCCTGTACGAGTTGCCGGATTACTCCAGTTTCCAGAATATCTTTAAACATCCCGACTGGTTTTGTCGGCCAAGGGGCAATTTCCGGCTGCGGCAGGCAATCCACCAGCCTTACCATGTAGCTTTGCGAAACGCCGGGCATGTTCGCCGGCTCCGTTTTGAGCACTTCCTGATCGCGGCCACTGGCGATGATACGAATCCACGCCGCATCGAATGCGGCAACCAGCTGCTCGCGGCCCTTTGCTATCTCAGCCGCCGACCAGTCCCCGCTTCGAACCGGGAGTTCTTCGACTTTTGATACTTTGGCATCGCCGTGGGCACCGGCGAAGAGCACCCCGGGCAGCGCCAGGCAGGTAGCCAGCAGGGCGGATGTATAGGTTCTTAGCTTGTTCATGGATTAATCCTGTGGTCAGCCGGCCATCGCCGGATATTGCGTGTGTGGCTCAGAGATACCACTAAATATGTTGTAAACGAATGTCCGCCGGCAGGCTGTTTGCAGGTTGGACTCGCTCAAACGCGCCGGTCGCCCGTCTTTGCCGAACGTTGGCGCTGGCGTTCCTTGGCGGCGAGCTTTTCCGTTCGCCGCATGCGGCGCGTTTTCGTCATATTGTCACCTATATGCTGGTCGCCGCGCTGTTTTGCGAGTTGTATCTGTTTCTGGCGTTCCCTGAACCGGGCACGCTGCTCCTCGCTGGTGTCATCATGACAGTAAGGACAGCTTTCGCCGGCCACGTAATAGTCGCTGGCGAGGTCAGCCGCGTTCAGTGGTGCCCGACAGGCATGGCACTGCGTGTACTGGCCGGGCTGCAGCCGGTGATTGACCGCGACCCGTTCATCAAATACAAAGCATTCACCCTCCCAAAGTGACTCGTCTTCGGGCACTTCTTCAAGGTATTTAAGAATACCTCCCTGCAAGTGGTAGACCTCGTCAAAACCCAGCTTCTTTAAATAGGCGGTGGACTTTTCGCAGCGAATTCCACCCGTGCAGTACATTGCGACTTTGCGGTTTTTCTTATCGCTGAGTTCCTTTTCAACATACGCAGGGAAGTCACGAAAGCTTTCCGTGTTGGGGTTAATCGCGTTGCGAAAACTGCCTATTCTTACTTCATAATCGTTACGCGTATCGATCGTAATAACATCGGGGTCGCTGATCAGCTTGTTCCAGTCTTTAGGCTGGACATAGGTGCCGACTGATTCATTCGGATCAATATCGGAGATGCCCAATGTGACGATTTCTTTCTTTAGTTTGACTTTTGCCCGCAAAAACGGAACGTCATCGCTCCAGGACTTTTTCACATCCAGACCGGCCAGGCGTTGAACAAAGCGGGGGTACCGGGCCAGCCATTTCAGCAGTCCGTCGATATCCTCCTCTCGACCCGCAATCGTACCGTTAATGCCTTCCGCTGCCAGCAGCAGCGTGCCGCGAATCTCGCGGGCCTGCATTTCATGAAGCAACGGTTCTTGCAGCGTTGCAAAGTCCGGTAGCGCTACGAAACGATACAACGCCGCGACACAGGCTTTAGCAGGCGTTTTACTGGTGTTTGTTTGAGTCATTGCGATGTGTAACTTGAAAGTCGTGTGGCCCGTGGCCCTATAATCAACTGATGTCTTCGGAATTGCCTATTTTATACAGTTTTCGCCGTTGTCCCTATGCCATGCGCGCGCGGATGGCTTTGCGCTACGCGGGCGTTCGCTGCGAACTGCGGGAAGTGGTGTTATCAAACAAGCCTGCCGAATTGCTGGCGGCGTCACCCAAGGGCACCGTGCCGGTGCTTGTTGTGCGGCACGGTGACCGGGCGGATGAAGTCATTGACGAAAGCCTGGATGTGATGCTCTGGGCGTTGGCGCAGCGCGATCCGGAAAGCTGGCTTGATGTGAATCCGACGCAGGCAAACGACCTTGTCGCCGCCAACGATGATGACTTTAAAATCTGGCTGGACAGGTATAAATATCCGGGCGCCCAAGACGGTGCGGCAGCGGTTCGTGACGACGCCCGCTTGCAATGCGAGCGATTTCTGGCCGTATTGGAAAGCCGTCTCCAAATTCACTCGTTCTTGATGGGCGATGCTTTATCCTTCGTCGACGTAGCCATTTTCCCGTTTATTCGTCAGTGTGCTTCGGTTGACCGGGAGTGGTTTGAGGAAGCTGGCTACGAGCGATTGCCTCAATGGTTAAGCGGTTTTATTGAAGCCGAATTGTTTACGCAAGCGATGCGCAAATACCCGCCATGGGAAGCGGGCAATGAAAAGGTAATTTTTTGATGAAAGCGACACGGTTACTTTGCGCGCTGGCAGCAGTTGTAGGTCTGTCGGCTTGCACTGTGCTCGACACGGCGCCGCGAGTTGCCGTTAGCACTGGCAATCTGGTCGGCGCAATGGTTGACGGTGTCTATAGTTTTAAAGGCATTCCTTACGCTGCGCCTCCGGTCGGTGACTGGCGCTGGCGTCCGCCTCAGCCGCCCGTCGCATGGGCCGGCGATCGTGACGCGACCAACTATGCGCCGCACTGTGCACAGCCGCACACTGACACAATGAATTTTAAACAGCGACCGATGAGTGAAGACTGTCTGGCGCTCAATGTATGGACGCCCGACATCAATCCGGGTAAGCCATTACCCGTAATGGTCTGGGTCCACGGCGGCGGGTTTTCGGTAGGATCAGGCAATGTCCCGCGCACCAACAGTGCGGCGCTGGCAGCGCAGGGCGTGGTGCTGGTGACAATTAATTATCGTCTGTCGGTTTTTGGATTTATTGCGCATCCGGCGCTGACCGCCGCGCACCCGGAAGAGGTTGCGGTTAATTTCGGTCTGCAGGACACGGTAGCTGCCCTGCGCTGGGTCAAACAGAACGTTTCTGCATTTGGCGGTGATCCGTCTAACGTCACTGTATTCGGTGAATCGGCCGGGGCTAACATGGTGAACACATTGCTGGTGGTGCCTGATGCAGCGGGCCTCTTTAACAGAGCTATTGCGCAGAGCGCCTCCACCGGACTCGCGCCGGATGCATATCCGGACAAGCGCGCCGGATTTTTGCCGCCTGCGTACAATGCCGGCGAGAAATTTGCGAGATCACTGGGCGTGTCGGGTCTGGACGAAGCTGATGCGGTTACAGTTATGCAGCAATTGCGGGCGCTATCGATGGACGAAATTATTTCGGTCACGACAGACCAGGAGCGCTACACGCCCGTTATTGACGGGAGGGTTCTGCCGGACCATGTCGCCACGCTGTTCCGCGAAGGTAAGCACCATCGCGTGGATTATCTTTTCGGTGGCAACAGTTGGGAAGCAAGCCTGGGACGCAAGATCGGCGGCGGTTTTTCGCCGGAGTTTTCGGCCCGGTTGTTAACTGCCGAGCAAAAAGAAACATTTTATCCTGGCTTGCAAGGTGCCGAGCTGGAGGATGCGATTTTTGGCGATTTAATTATTCACTCCGGCAACGATTACGTTGGTCGGCATATGGAAGCCTCAGGCGTGCCGGTATATCGCTATTATCTTTCCTATCTGGCCAGCGATCGGCGCTCGCGTCAGCCGGGCGTGGCACATGCTGACGATATTGCTTTTGTCATGCAGACTCTGGAAGCGGAAGGGGACATAGAGTCAATCAGTCAGCGCGATCGCGAGATTAGCAAACTCATGAGTCGCTACTGGGTCGAGTTTGCCCGATCGGGCAATCCGAATTTTCCGGGCGCGCCGAAATGGGGGCGCTTTAACGGAGACTTGCCGCGGGTACTTGAGATCGGGGATCAGGTCGGTATGCGCGACAGCCTGTTTGCAGACCGACTGCAATTGCATGTGCAGCGCGGGCGGGAAATGCTCAAGCGGGTCAGGCAGTAAGAGCCTGACATTTATATCAAAAAGATATATAAGAGCCAACAGGTGTCGGAACGTGCAGGTGGGTTAATAGCTAATAAAAACAAAAGCTTATGATAGCCAGCATTGTGTATTTTTTGTCCAGCTGATACAATCTCTCGGTCGCATTTCGCGAAGTTCCACGCCATTTCTACTAACGATTAAGCCGTCCGCAGAGTCGGCAACCAAGCCAAAATGACAGATAAAACTATCCCTCTTCACGAGGAAGCACCGCCTTTTTCTTTGGGCAACGTTGAATCAGTCGAGCCGCCCGCCGAGGGCGCCGGGAAGTATTGGTGTAAGTACACCATCGTGCAGGGCCACAACACGATCACCGGTTATCGTCAGGGTGGTGTGAAAGCAGTGCGTAAAGCAGTCAACGTCATAGTTGCTGACATGAATCAGCGCCGCATGGGCAAACGCGGTCGTGTTCATTTGACGAGTTCTTCTAAGCCCAAGGCAAACAGCAAGGCAGCCGCCGGCTAATAAACTCTCGCGGGTTGTATTGCCAAGTCGCGGCGAGCGGGGCATCCTTCGCTCATGGAATCCGGTCAGTTAAATAGAGTGCTGGCGCTGCTTTTTGTTGGCGTGCTCATGGGCGCGCTGGATCTGGCAATCGTTGGCCCGGCTTTGCCGGCCATGCAAACCGATTTCGGCATGAACAACCGTGAATTGTCCTGGTTGTTCAACATCTATGTGTTGTTTCAGCTGGTTGGCACGCCGCTGCTCGCCAAGATGTCAGACCGTTACGGTCGCCGTAGTATCTACATGCTCAGTGTGTCGGGTTTTGCAGCCGGGTCGCTGCTATTGGTGGTGTCACCGTCTGTCGAGTTTCTGCTGGCCGGACGTGCAATCCAGGGTTTTGGCGCAGGCGGTATTTTTCCTGTTGCCGCTGCAATCATTGGCGACACTTTCCCGGTTGAGAAGCGCGGTGGCGCACTCGGCCTGATGGGTGCGGTGTTTGGGCTGGCATTTTTGATTGGCCCGGTGTTAGGCGGCATTCTGCTGCAGTTTAGCTGGCACTGGCTATTCCTGATCAATCTGCCTATCGCCGCATTGATATTGTTGTTTGCCTGGCGACTGTTACCTGCTGCGGGTGCTACCGAGCTAAAAGCGTTTGATTGGCGCGGTGCGTTGAGTCTGTCCCTGGCGCTTGCTGGCCTTGCCGTTGCGGTGACCAATTTTGACAGTTCCAACCCGGCAGCCAGTATCGCATCGCTGGAAGTCTGGCCATGGTTGCTGTTGATGGCGGTGTTGTTGCCCGTATTCTGGCGGGTGGAGAATCGTGCACAGGATCCGATTGTTAAACCAAGTTTTTTTCAGTCCGGTCAGATTCGTTTGACCATGATTATTGCCGGGGGCATCGGCACTGTCGAAAGCAGCTCTGTGTTTTTTCCGGCGCTGGCAGTTGCCGGACTGGGCGTGACCGAATCCACCGCCGCGTGGCTGATGTTGCCATCGGTATTGGCAATGACAGTCGCTTCGCCGCTGGTTGGCAAGATGTTGCATTCGGTAGGGTCCCGTCTGATTGTGCAGCTTGGTCTGGCGTGCGTGCTGACAGGCGTATTGATGTATGCGTTGCTTGAGCTGACTACCACGCTGTTTATTGTAGGCGGCATCATTGCTGGTTTTGGTTTGGCGGGTTTGCTCGGAGCACCGCTGCGCTACATTGTTTTGAACGAGGCACAGGCCGAAGATCGCGCCTCGGCGCAAGGGCTGTTAACCGTTTTTCTGGCGGTTGGGCAATTGCTTGGTGCCGCGATTGTTGGTGGCGTGGCCGCGTCCCGAGGCGGTGGGGTCGTTGGTTATCAATCGTCCTTCGTGGTGCTGGCAACACTGACAGGCATCATTCTGTTGGTCGCATTTCTGCTGAAATCTCAGCAAGAGGAAAAAGTTAATGGCGAGTAAACCCCCTTTTAATATGCCGACCGGTGAATACGCTGGCGATGTCAGTTGTCAGGAAGCCTGGGATGCACTGGCAAATGATGAGACCGCCGTTCTGGTGGATGTGCGCACACAAGTGGAATGGCAGTTAATTGGCAAGCCCGATCTTTCGTCCATCGGCCGGGAACCCATTTACTTGCAGTGGGTCACCATGCAGGGTGTGAATAAAAACTTTGTTGAGGAGCTGAAAGCTGCTCTTGATGAACGTGGCGTAGCAGTTGACGCGCCGGTCTATTTTCTTTGCCAGTCGGGCGGACGCTCCAAGATGTCGGCAATGCAGTGCACTCAGCTCGGTTATGAACGTTGTTACAACGTCGCGGAGGGTTTTGAGGGCGAACTTGACGATCAGCAGCACCGCAACAGCATCAGCGGATGGAAAGTGGCGGGTTTGCCCTGGACGCAGAGCTGACGTATCGGTGGACGAGCGCCAACAGTTAGAGCGGGCTCGAATCAACGCCGAGACCGCCAAAATTGCCTGGCGCGAGTTGCAGCGGTTTTTCGCTCAGGGTAAGGCGGTGGCAGTATCGCCAAAGCTCGATCTCGTCGAGGTTGCGTTGCAAATGTCGTGCGACAACGGGGATCAGGTGGACGCATGGATGAAGGACGGCAGTGTCGGACAGGTCAGCGATGCACAGGCGCTGGAATGGTTGGAGGCAAATGCGTTGATGTGGTCTGTGGTGGTGCGGCCC
The DNA here is from genome assembly GCA_030426355.1 of Gammaproteobacteria bacterium. Classification (GTDB taxonomy): domain Bacteria; phylum Pseudomonadota; class Gammaproteobacteria; order Steroidobacterales. Next base: position 299,176 of record JAUHYQ010000001.1, on the reverse strand, counting down.
TGGGTGTTGGTGCAGCCGCTGGTGCGAGCGACAGATTCGACTAGTCAGGAAGATAATTGATGGTACTGAATGAAGACCAGCTTGGGGATTTCCGAGCCCATGGCTACGTGGTGTTGCGCAATTTGTATTCACCGGAAGAAGTACAGCAATTGTCGGTCTGGCTGGACCAGTTGTGGGATTCCGATGGCACCGAGAACGAAATAGCCACGTACTTCGAGACCAGTCCCACGACCGGTGAAACGGTGCTGGTCAGAGCCGAATATTTGCTTGGCGATCAGAGCCCGCAGATCTCGCGTCTGTTGCTTAAGCCTGATGCCGTGGGTGCGCTGACCGAGGTGTTGGGCGACGAGCCGCAGCTTTTTAAAGAAAAAGCCAACTACAAATTGCCCGGCTGTCGCTCCGACCTTTTGCATCAGGATCAAGCGGCCGGCTGGGGTGCCTATGCCGATTACTTCGTTACCATGCTTATCGCCGTGGACGAAAACCGTATCGACAATGCTGCGGTCAGTTTTCGCCGCAGCAAGCAGCATGAGTTGCGGTTGCTTGGGCCCGAGTGGCAGGTTTTGAGCGAGGATGAGCCTCCGTTTTTGCCGGAAAGTGACTACGAGGTCGTCGAAGCGCAGCCAGGTGATGCGGTGCTGTTCGATTGTTATGTCCCACACGGTTCACCGGCCAATTTATCCGCCGCGGCAAGGCGTAATCTTTACCTGACGTTCAATCGCAAGGCCGACGGTGATCATCGCATGGCGTACTATCGCGATAAGTGGGAGAACTATCCCCCCAATACCCGCAATGATGCGCGGGATCGCGCCACTTTTAAGGTTTGATGCTCCATGAGTAAGCATTTGCGTACATTTTTCTCCGTATGCGCGCTGATATTGCTTGCGGTCTTTGTCATGCGGTTGCGGGCGGATATGTGGACGACCGTTAACTGGCTGATGCTCGGCATGTCGGCAGTCGTATGCCTGCTCGTATTTCGCTGCTTCGTGTTCGTGTTTAATTACAGTTATTCTCTGGCGTGTTTGTTGAACGGTTCATTGATTGCACTGACAGGCGAGACACTTGCCGGGTATTTGCTTGGCGGCCTGATGGCAGCCTACGGGCTGCGCTTGTTTGCATTCAGTTGGGTGCGCACGCGCGGCCATTCCTACGCGAGTCGCATGGCGAGAATCAGGGCGGATCATGCTAACACCCCCGTCGCGGTGCAGGCGATACTGTGGCTACAGTGCACGGTGGTTTACACATTTCATTTGTTCGGTATCTATATAGCCGCGCAACAGGGTGCGCTGACGTCTGCAGTGCTGGTTGGCGCGCTTATTATTCTTGCGGGCCTGGTTCTTGAAGCGGTGGCGGATATGCACAAGCAGTCGGCTAAAAATGCTCAGCCGGATGCCTTTGTACGGTCGGGCTTGTATAAGCACTGGCGGCATCCGAACTTCGTGGGCGAGATTGTCGTTCAGCTCGGCATAATCGTGGTGGGCGCCAGTGTTGTATCGGGAGCGTGGGGGAATGTTGCGGCAGTTCTGACCACCCCCGTGTATATTGTGATCTTGATGCTCTATCAAAGCTGGCAGGCTGACCTGAATATGCAGCAGAAATACGGCGATCAGCCGGAATTTCAGGCCTATATTAAGAATAGCGGCGGCATCGTGCCGCACATTTGATCGGAGGCACGGCAAAAATGGGTAATTGCAAAAAAAGTTTTGCTTGGGGCGCGGCGGCTGCTGGACTGCTGTCGTTGCTGGCCGGGCCATTGTTCAGCGCCGAAAGTGCGGTGCCCAGTCCGGCATCCGTGCCTGCGCCTCAACCACTGGATTGCGCAGTTATCGAAGCCATTGTGGCATCGCCTGAGGACTACACCATTCTGGATGCCCGTTCGCCATCGGAATATGACAGCAGTCATGTTCCCGGCGCACTCAATGTGCCCTATGACTCCGTATCGGCGTATGCAGATCTGTTGCCGGCAGACAAGGGTCGTTCGATCGTCACCTATTGCCGCTCGGGCCGCAGAGCGACCGTGCTGCAGGGCATTCTCAGCGATATGGGTTATACCAATATCAGTGTAGTGCCGGGTGAGCAGATGCAGCATAACGAAACCTCGCAAAGTTTTCGCTGCGGGGACTAGCGCCGTATAGCGCCGCATAGGGATATATCCTGATAGCACTTCCCGCGGGCCTTCGCTAGCCTGATAGCGCTTCGTTCAGTAATGACGTTGCTTTATCTGGGGGGATAGTGGCGATGGACGCGGTACAGGCGCTTGAAGTGAATCGCATTTTGCTGGCCACCATGGCCGGCGCTCTTGTTGTGCTGGCCGGCGCGCTCTACGCGGCAGTTTACGCCATTAGCAAAATGGCCAGTAATCGTAATCTTACCCGGCTGTCCTACTTGTTCTACGCGGTGCTTGTCGTCGGCGTGCTGATTCTTGCGCGCAGTCTGGACTTTAGCGGCGTGTGGAATGCGCTTGCTGTGCTGCTGCTGGTTGGCTACTACCTTGCGCCGCAGGCCATCTGGCGTCTTTGCGTAGGAACGCATGCCGATGAAGACCATTCGTCCGAACACCACTTGTCCGAATCCAACGGGCAGGCAGCCACGAGGAAACTTTCATGAGTGACTTACCCCGTTGGGCGCAGGAAGATGTTTGGCGCAAGGTGGCGATTTGGGTCACTGCCGGCATGTTTGTGGTGCTGATTATTCTGACCTTCGACTCCGTCGCAGTTATTACCGCGGGATCTGAGCGTGTGCCCGCGTACAGCGTTATTAACCAGCGTATCTATTACCGCATGGATAGGGAGCGTGGTTTTCAGGCACCGGTTATCGGCGAGGAAGCGCCGCTGTTCGGAACCGTTCTGACCGAAGAGGAAGCCGCTAAGATGGTCAGCCATGGCAAGCTTACCGTGCAAGCCAAGAATTGCATTAACTGTCATACCTTGTTGGGTAACGGTGCGTACTATGCGCCCGATCTGACCAAGTCCTGGCTGGATCCGGCGTGGGGTAACGAAGCTGTCCGAGAGTCCATGATGGTCAAATTCCTGATGGATCCCGAAAGCAATGCACGGGGGTACGGCACCAATCGCAAGATGCCCAATCTGGATATCACCGAAGAAGAAGCCAGGGCAGTTGTGGCTTTTCTGAAGTGGATGTCCTCCATTGATACGACCGGATTTCCGGCCGGGTTTCCAGCCATCGCTCAGGAGGGTGACCGATGAACAGCATCGCTATAGGCACGTTCAGCATGACCCGTCTGTCGGGTGGCCAGCAGCTCGCGATCAAGTATTTTGCGGTTGCAATGGTGCTCTTCGTTGCGCAGTGTTTATTCGGCCTGTTCGCCGGCCTGCAATACGTTATGCCGGAGTTTGGCTACAACTGGCTTGATTTCAGCGTTAATCGCATGGTGCACATCAATGCCATGGTGGTCTGGATGCTCTACGGCTTCATTGGTTCTGTCTACTGGCTGGTTGAAGAAGAGGCGGGAACGGAACTGGTTGGACTGAAGCTGGCCAATCTGGCGTTCTGGGTGCTGACCCTAGCGGTCACTCTCGTGGTGCTCGTTTACCTGTTTGTGCAAACAGGGGCGGGCGAGATTGAAACAATCTGGTTTATTAACGAGGGTCGCGAGTATATTGAAGCTCCGCGCTGGGCCGACATCGGTATCGTTGCCTGCGTGTTGGTGTTCTTTTACAACATCGCTGCCACCTTTAATAAGGGTAGTTGGAGTGGCATTTCGGGCGTATTGGTGCTCGACCTCGTTGCGCTCGCAGGACTGTATCTTGCAGGCATGTTCTACACCGCCAATATTTCAATGGATCAGTACTGGTGGTGGTGGGTGATTCACCTGTGGGTGGAGGCCACTTGGGAAGTGCTGGTGGGCTGCATCATGGCCTGGGGATTGATGAAGACGTTGGGTGCGCGTCGGGTCGTGGTTACCACGTGGCTCTACATTGAGGTTGCCCTGATGTTCGGCTCTGGAATACTGGGTCTCGGGCATCATTACTTCTGGATCGGTACGCCAGAGTACTGGTTAACCATCGGTGGATTCTTTTCGGCGCTCGAACCTATCCCGCTGGTGGCTATGGTGGTGCATGCGGTCTACGATTCCGGGGTTCATAAATTCCGTAACGCCAACCATCCGGCACTGGCATGGCTGATAGCCCACGCCTTCGGCAATTTTTTTGGCGCCGGCGTATGGGGCTTCATGCACACGCTACCACAGATTAATTTGTATACCCACGGAACACAGTGGACGTCATCACATGGCCACCTCGCATTTTTTGGTGCCTATGCCACGATCATTATCGCGGTCATTTACCTGGCGATACAGAAAGCTCGCGGTGACGTGCACATGGGTGCCGGGCTGGCTACCGGCTGGCGCTGGAAGTGGTCATTTACCTTGCTCAACGTGGGTGTGGTCGGCATGACCATGGCGCTGCTGATCTCGGGATACGAGCAGTCCTTTGTGGAGCGAGCCCTGGAAGGATCCTCATGGTCCGGATACTTCGCCGCTCAAAGTACCCATTGGTACATGCAGGGCATGTACTGGCGAGAAGTCTGGGGCGTGGTCACCATAGTGGGGCTAATTATTCTGCTCTGGGATCTTGTCACCATTTGTGCGGATGAGAAGCGTGCCTCGCCCGTGTTGAATAAAGCAACTGCAACGGCATGACCAAACACTTTCTGGAGAAATGCAAGTGAACAAGTTGATCTTTTTGGCGATTGCTCTGTTGTCATTGTCCCCCAACGCCGTTTTGGCAGCTGATGCCGACGCTGCTCAGATGGCAAAGAATTTGTGTGCCGGTTGTCATGGCCCGCAGGGTGTAAGCACCAATGAGCTATGGCCGAACCTGGCTGGGCAAAAAGCAGGCTACACGGCTGCGCAGCTGCGTGCATACCGTGACGGTACGCGCACTGATCCGAATATGAACGGCCTCAGTATGACTCTGACGGACGAGCTGATAGAGGATTTGGCCGCTTACTACGCCAACATCGAATAATTTGCCAACTTAGCGTGCGCCTTTGCCCGATGGCACCTTAAAGTCGCTCGGCTCCCATTTGTAGTCCGGATTTTCCGGCGCTATGTCTTGGGCATAGGCTTTCCAGGTGTCGACACGCTTGTTGCCTATGTCCCATTCATCCGGCAGGGTCAGAAATTCGGGTGCATGTTTTTCAATGTAGTTTAAAACCTTGGGCGGTACTTCCTGATAGCCCGGCAACCCTTTGTGGCTGTGCATGCGTCCGAAGAGGGTGACGTCCGCGAATTCGGTGCCGCCCATTTCCATGAATGGCCAGCATTCTGATACGCGCGAAAAGCCGGCGGTCATCCGGCATGTTGGCAGGCTGCGATCTTCCAGTTCAGATTTATTAACCTGAAAAGTGAAGTGTTCTGAGGGGGTGATGCGCCGGCCGGTTGATGATCGTGGCCAGCCGTCAGGATTTACGGGGTTGGTGTAATCGTGGGTGTAGTCCCACGCCAGCATCATGTCATCGCCGTATTGCTGGAACGGCAGGATGAACGGGTACTTGCCGTTTTTGTCCGGGAAAACACTGCCTTCATTCATCAGAGTCGGTGCGTCGCCCATTTCACCCATAAAAAACTTTGGAATTTCGGTGCCCACTTGTCCGGTCAGTACGTCATTGTAAAAGTGGTATACCTCTACCGTTTTCCCGGTGAACGGGTTGTCCCATGTTTCGAGGATGTCGCCGGTTTTGAGGTCCGTGAAGTAACCGGTTTCTCTGGATTTAATCCACAGTAAGCCCTTGTCGTCGATTTTCGCCTGCAGCGCCCCGGTGCCGGTATAGCCGAATACCGGAATCATGCGCTTGCCGGGAATGCGCACGTACATCAGGCCGTGAAAAGCGCCGATGATTGTCTGATCATAGGCCGACCATATTTTGCCGAACGCATAAAGGTTGTCGTACGGGTCTGCGTAATTGAGGCTTGTCTTAGCGGATTTGCCCATAGCGGTCATCGGCAAAGCGGCTCCGGCACCGAGCGCCAGTGATGCTTTGAGGACATCACGCCGACTGGTGGTATTTACGAGATGCGTGACAAATTTGCTGTTCATTTATTAAGGTTCCCTTTTTCCCGACTTTTGACAACCAACGCGCCGAGTGTCAGCAGTGTTGCCAGGGCGCCGGTCAGCAAAAACGGCCCTGAGCGCAGCCACTCATCATAGATGAATCCACCGGTGCTGGTTACAAACAGAATGCCGATTGCGCCGCAGAGGCCAAAAAGACCGATCGTCGCACCACGAATTTCCGGATCCGCTGCTTCACCAACCAGCGCCTGCGAGGCAAGAAAACCGCTCATCATGCCGAAGCCTACAGCGATCGCGGCAAACCAGATAACCGGGCTCTGCGGGTCTTCAATGAGCCCCATGCCGGTATAACCGAAAGCCACCACCCCCATGCATATTGCGAGCGCAACCAGGCGATCAATACGGTCGATAAGTATGCCCACCAAAGGTGCCGAGCAGAGGGCCGATATCTGCATGACAGCAAATATCAGTCCGGCGCGTGCGGTTGCGTCAGCGCTGCTCATGCCAGCTTCGGAGGCAGTCTGGACATACCACAAGAAGAAAAATGTACCCACCACGACGAAATCGCTGCGGGCCACGAATGCCGATGCATACGCAACCGATATTCGGGGTCGGCGCATGGCAGTTAGCCCCAGTTTGAGCTTGGTTAGTAACGGCAGGTTTTCACTTTGCGTTGCGGGCCTTACAGCGCTTAGAAAATAGCGCAGGAACAGTGCTGTCAGCAGGCAGGCAACAAACATGCATCCCAGCGTGGCCTGCAGTGCTTGCTCTGTCGACATTCCCGATGCTTCCAGGCTGGCAGGCAGCCGGGCTATGAGCATCATCATGATGCCGCCCGCGCCGCTGGCGACGCCGCCGACCGCCATCATTTTCCCGCGTGAACGCTCCTGCGGGTAGTCATTCAGTATGGTGGCAGTCATGCCCGATACGCCGGCCACGCCAATTGCGAAAACGGCCCGGCTGGCATACAGGTAGTATTCGTCCGGCATGTAGGGATAAAGCAAATAGCCGACACCCAGCATCACGAAGCCAAATACAACGATGGGGCGACGGCCGGTGCGGTCGGACAGGGCGCCAAAGTAACCCAGCAATAGCAGGGCGGACAGCTCACTTATAAAGGTCAGATTGCCACTTACCGTGCCCTGGCGATCGCCGGGTATATGGAGTATTTCTTCCAGCAATAACGGCTGAATAAGGTTTATGAAAGACATCAGCGTATTGGACGCGACGGCTGCAACGAGCAGCGCGACAAAATTGATGCGCGTGATGCCCGGGGAGAATGACAGTGGGCCGATTTTTATCCCTGCGGATTTGTGCGACGGTTCCATGTGGGTGGCCTACTCGGGCGGAACTTCCTCAGCGAATGCTTCCCAGGTTCCTTTGGGCATGACTTGCGGCCAGTGATCCGGGACAGTGAGGTAGTCAGGCGCGTGTTTTTCAATGTAGGCCAGCACCTTGGGGGGCACGTCACCGAAGTCGGGCAGGCCTTTGTGGCTCCACATACGGCCGAACAAGACTTCATCCTTGTATTGGTGTTCTCCCATGCGCATCCATGGCCACCATTGCGATAGCCGGCTAAAACCTGCCATATAACGAATTGAAGCCTCGCTGCGATCCATCATCTGATCGAGCGACATGCTGAAAGTAAAGTGCTCAGAAGGGCTGATTCGGTCGCCGGTGCAGGCTTTGGGCCACTTATCCTTGGTGACCGGGTTGGTGTACTCGTGCGCGTAGTCCCAGGCGAGCAGCAAATCATCGCCGAATGTGTCGAAGGGCAGAATGAAGGGCACTACACCCGAATGCTCCTTGTGCGTGCCCTCGTTCATCAGCGTGGCATCGTCTTTTGCCGAACCCATTGCAAAGCGGGGCATTTCTGCCGTGAGTTTGCCGCCCATGTTGGGGTTGTAGAAATTGACCACATCAACCGTTTCGCCGGTCCATGGGTTATCCCAGGTTTCGAGAATGTCGCCGCTGGCCAAATCCGTGAAGTAACCCGTTTCTTTGCCGCGTATCCACATGTTTCCTTCATCATCAATTTTGGACTGCATTACGCCGGTGCCGGTGTAGCCGAACAAGGGGATAAGTCGGTGGTCACCAATACGTCCGTACATCAAGCCATGAAAACCGCCAACTTGCGGTTCATCATAGCCTGCCCAGATTTTTCCAAAGGCATACAGGTTGTCGTAAGGATTATCAAAGTCCAGGCTGACGCCGGCGCCGGCAGGGGCAAACAGCGGTTTGGTGATTTGTCGTGCAGCGAGTTGTTCCAGCGTTGTTGTTGCTGCCGCTGACTGGCTTAGCAGTCCATTAAGAAACAAAGATGACATGGGTGCCCCCGTTACGCCCCTGTAAAAAGAAATCGCATCATGGCTCATAAACCGGGGCGGTCAATATACCGGCTCGATAGCTGCGCACCTTGCGGTCATGGTCTACGATATGCGTTCGGAATTTGTCCGGTTAAATGATGCCTGTTGATGAATATATCCACTGCTGATCAAAGCCCCGTTGCCGTCGCCTCGACCGACAAGGTGCCCACTGGTGTTGCTGCCGGATGGGGCTTTGGCACCTTGGCAACGGCCACAATGCTCAACGCACCAACCGCGGCATTGCTGTTTTTTCTTGTGACCCTGGTCAAGCTGGATCCATTTATTGTTGGCGCGCTTATATTCGGCGGCAAAATCGTCGATGTGTTGACCGATCCGCCGGTCGGCGCATTGAGTGATCGCACGCGCTCAAGGTTTGGGCGGCGACGGCCGTGGTTGTTGGGCTCTTCATTTGCGTGCGGTATCGCTTTCGCATTGCTTTTTAATGTGCCGGATATGTCCGATCAGGCCACCTACCTTTATTTGGCAGCGGCATTGGCTTTGTTTGCGATTACCTACACAGCCTTTCAGGTTCCTTACATGGCCATGCCGGCCGAGATGACCACGGATTATCACGAACGCACCAAGATCATGTCGTGGCGGGTGTTTTTCATGACCTTCGGGAATGTCGCCGGTATCGCGTTTGCGGCATTCGCCGAACGTCTTGGTGACGACAGGGCTGGCTATGGCCAGGCTTCAATCTGGTTCGGCCTTGCTATTTCACTATCCATGCTGGCAACGTTTTTCTTTACTGCGCGCACTCGACAAACACAAGCGGAATCAGGCGACGAAAATATTTCGCTGGGCCAGCATCTCAATTGGCTGCGGATGAATCGTCCGCTAATGATTTTGATCGGCACCAAGGTCGCTATTTATCTGAGCGTTTTTGCAAGCCTGACGACGGCGTTGTTTTTCTTCAAAAGCGTGCTGAAGCTGGAAAGCTCAGTATTCTTCATGATCTTCGGCATTCAGACGATTGTCAGCATTGCGTTTCTGCCTTTATGCAACTGGGCATCTAAGAAGATTGGCAAGAAGCCAGCCTATCTCCTGTCGTTAATCGGGTTCGCCGCCGTCGTGTTCACGTGGTTGTTCGCCTCACCGGGCGAACCGCAGTCGTTGCTGATTGCTCGTGCCGTCATGCTGGGTATGTTCGGAGCGGGCGCGCATTTGTACGGACAATCAATGCTGATAGACACCTTTGCGCTGGATTATCAGCAGACCGGGCGCCGTCGCGAGGGTGTGCTGGCGGCCGCGTTCAGCTTTGTTGAAAAAGCCTGCATGGCGCTGGCACCCTTTATTGTCGGTTTTCTGCTCAGCACGCTGGGCTTCAATAAGGATTTGGATCCTGCAGCAGATCAAAGCGAATCAGCGGTATTCGCGATAGAGTTGGGCTTTATCTGGATACCGGTGATTTGTCAGCTGGTTTCTGTATTTTTGTTGCGGTTTTATGATCTTACTGAAGCGGATCTTGCTCAGGCAAGTATTAATCGAGAGGCGCGGCCATGACTAAGCCACTGCGTATAGAAGTTGTTTCTGATTTTGTTTGTCCCTGGTGCTATGTGGGCAAGAAACGCCTCGAAAAAGCACTCGCGCTGCGTCCGGATTTGCAGGTGGAGCTTAGTTGGACGCCGTTTCAGTTAAGCCCCGATATGCCGCGTGAAGGGCGCAACAAGCTTGAACATTACCGCGAAATATTTGGTGAAGAGCGTGCTGCACAGATAGCAGCGAGTATGCGCGACACTGGCCTGCAAGAGGGTATCGAATTCGGTAGCAGTGCAGATGCTGTGTCGCCCAATACGTTGTCTGCACATGTATTGATGCTTTGGGCAACGGAAGATCCAGATATAGACACCGATGCCGTAGCGGAGCAACTGTTTCATGCCCACCATGTAGCTTGCGCAAATATCGGTAGCCACGAGGTGCTCGCAGAGATCGCGGGTGCTGCGGGGATGGATGCGGATGAGATTCGGCGGAAACTTGCCGAGGGCATTGATGAAGCTCGCGTGCGGGAGCAGGTTCAGCATGCGAAGGCCAGAGGCGTAAGCGGCGTTCCGTTCTTCGTTATTAATGATCAATATGGGATTTCCGGCGCACAGCCGCCGGAAATCTTGATTCAGACGTTCGAACACGTGCTTGCCGACGGGCAAGCTGCCTGAGGCATCAACCGAGCCGGTTAGCTATCCTCTGGATAGCACCGGCTAATGCCTTGTTGCCGGGGTCGTTATAAGACTGTCGGCTTGCATCAGGGCTGACTCGGCATCCGTCGCATATGCGTCAGCACCGATTTTTTGCCATGCGCCCGGTGCATCGAAAAAGGCATTTCCGCCCACCATGATTTTGATATCAGCGTCGCAGTGTTGCCGAATAGTGGCAATACTTTGCTGCAGTTTTGGCAGTTGCGAGCTCAGCGCGATCGACAGTAGAGCAATATCGGCATGATAAAAGTGCACTGCTGCGGGTAGGTCATTCCTCGGGACATCCGATCCCAGGTAAATAGCCCGCCAACCATGGAGTTCAAGCAGGTAGGTAATGGCACGTATTCCGATGTCGTGGACGTTGCCGGATACCGAGGCAGCCACCGCTGTTTTCCCATTGGACGGCATTGTCGGAGCGCGGTCTGCGATGACGGCCATCAGTCTTTGCGTTGTAGTTGTGACCAGATGCTCTTCTGCGATGGTGACGTGGTCCAGGTGCCACAAGTGTCCGATTTCTTGTTGCGCCGGAAGCAGAATGCGGCATATAGCATCCGCATGCGAAAGGCCGTTATCGATAGCCTGTAGCACCGTGTCTATGGCTTGCCGCGTGTTGCCTTCCAGCGCATCCTGCAGATACAGCAAGGCCAGCCGTTGCTCGGGGTTGGCAGGATCGAGCTGGGATACCTGCATGGCCGGCAGATCATCCTGATTTTCTCGCAGTGCCTGATCAATGCAGGCCAGCGCATCGGTGGAAAGTTCACCCGGTAACTGGTTGAGCACGGCAGCCCGTAGACTGTGGAGCGTTTCTCCCAGCGGCACTTTATATTGCAGGCGAGCCGTCATTGCCTGCCTTGACCAGCGCACTCGGGAGGTAAACAGGCTTGATTCACCCGCCGCTAGCGCGGCCGACAGTTCCAGCACCCGCTGGCGGAAGTGATGTGACCATTCTGCGTGCAATTCTTTGGTTGGCTGTTGCCCATTGTTGTTAAGCCCACTAAAAGCAGACTCAAGAAACAGCGTGCACGCAGCATCCGCCAGGTCCATGGCGCTGGATTCCAGTGTTTTGGCGGCTAAAGGGTTGGGGGCAAACATCACCTAAGGTTATTCGCCGTTGCCGCAGATTGGATTCAACTATATGCAAATGCCGCAATGCGGCGTAAATCGGCTGGCCCAAGCCTGATGGGGGTGCCTGAGGCTACTGTGTTTACTGATTGATGTAGTGCTGCAGTTGCTCGATCTCGAACTGCTGTTTGGCGATTATAGCTTTGACCAGATCTCCAATAGATATCACGCCAACTATCTTCTTGTGATCCAGCACCGGCAGGTGGCGGGCACGCTTGTCGCTCATCAGTGCCATGCATTCCTGCACGGTTTGATCCGGTCGTGCACAGAGCACGCGAGTTGACATGATTTCCCGAACCTTGGACTGGCGTGACGACCGCTCTTCCAATGCCACCTTGCGGGCATAGTCGCGTTCGGTGACTATGCCAACCAGTTTTTCGCCTTCCATGACCAGTAATGCACCGACTCTTTTTTCGGCCATGGTGCGCAGCGCTTCAATGATCGCGACATCGGGCTCGACGGACCATACGTCACTGCCTTTTTCGCGCAGAATTTCGCTTGCAGTATGCATGCTTACCCCTCCGCTATTTTGATCGTCAGCTGATTCTAACCGCTCCCCGGCTTTTTTGCCGCGTAGCTAAGAATGCGTCTAAACTGATACCAGCATGAACGTGGCGGGCGGCGAAAAAGACCCTACGTGAACAGGCGCGGTGCCTCGTCGAGTATCCAGTTGCTTGAATGGCGGCGTGCCGGGCAAGGTATGGCGTAAGCCACGTCACCGGCGTTTTGTGCCATGGCTGCAGTATCCAGTTGCCAGCCTTTTTTCGCCCATTCCCCCAAATGTGCGCGATAGCGCAGCACCATTTCATCGCCGCTGGTCAATAGCTCTTTGGTCGTGGTGTTTGGGGTGCGAACCGGCCACAGGTTCTCGAGTATGACTGTGTCTTCATCAGCAACCCGGGCGTTAATCTCTTTCACCCGCTCGTCCAGTTCGGGATCAAGCATGCAGTTGCGCATGTTGATCAGGAACAGACGGGTGGTATTCATGTCAATGGGTGCTTCGAAGCCATATTGGATAAAGGCCGTTTCGCTGGTGAAGTGAATATCGGTTACCAGCGTATTGGGGCCGTGGTAAAGCGATCCGGCTCGCAGTTCCCCGACAACGGCTTCCAGTTCGTCCTCACCCGATTCCTTTTTTCGTAATTCGCCGAAGTGCGCGATGAAGTGTGTGCCCCAATCCATTTCGGTTACGACCGTGGATTCGGCGATGATTTTTGGCAAGCCCTGAGAAGGGTGTACAAATTCATTGTGATAGGGGTCAAGGCCGTTTTCGACCGACCGCTCGTAATAACAGTTTATGTCGCGCCATACGGGCGCACCAGCGCGCCAGCCGTCCTGGCCCCATTCCGGTATGGGGAATATCGGTGGTCGTTCGTTTTCCGGAAGGTCTCCCAGGAAGGCAAACACAAGACCGTAGCGCTCTTCAGTCGGATATGCATCAATTTTTGCACGTCCAGGCGTCTTGCCTTTTTTCTGCGATGGGATGCGTGCGCACAGTCCGTCACCCGAATATTCCCAACCGTGGTACGGGCATACGATACACCCGTCTTTAACCCATCCTTTGCTGAGCGAACCGCCGCGGTGAATGCAGGTGTCGCTGACCAGATGCGCCTGCTGCTTAGTGTCCCTGAAGGCCGCGAACTTCAGCCCAAGCAGCGTCACCGGCAAAGGCTTTTCGTGCAGTTCGTCGCTCGCACACACCGGGTACCAGAAGTTCATGTACACGCTTGTTCGTCTCCCATTAATCGTGTGGCAGCGCTCACGATGTTGCCGGCAATAACGGCACCGTATCAAGGATCCAGTTTCCGGACTCGCGCCGCGCCGGACACGGTATCGCATACGCGATGTCGCCCTCGGTCTCACGCATTTTCTTGATATCTATGGCCCAGCCGTTCTTGTCCCATTTGTCGAGGTATTCGCGGTAGCTCACGACGGCGGCATCGCCGGCCGTCATAAGTTCTTTGGTCAGTGTTTCCGGCGTGCGTTTGGGATACAGCCCTTCGATGACTACGCGATCTTCGTTAGCTACTTTCATGAACTGCCCGTTCATGCTGTCATCAAACTTGGCATCAAGACTGTTATTGCGGTTGTTGATAAAAAATATACGCGTGCGCCCGGTCGACAACGGTGCCTCGTAAAAATATTGCTTAAAGCAATAGCCACCGGGGATATTGATGTCGGTCAGCAGGTGATTTGGGCCGAGATGCTGGCTACCGGCGCTCAGTTCGCCCGTGGTATCCCGCTCGACAACTTTGTCATGGGATGCGGTGTCAGTGAGCTCGCCGAACTCAACCAGAAACTCGCAGCCCCAGTTATTCCGGGTTACTGAAAAACGCTCTTCGTTTACGGCGGGCGCACCCTGAGAGGGGTGTACGAACTCGTTGTGAATGGGGTCCATGCCATTTTCAATGGAGCGCTGGTAATAAGCCTCGATTTCAAAGACCAGCGGCCCGCTCAGGCGCCAGCCTTCATCTTCGATCAGGTCCACTTCCAGTAACGGCGGGCGTTCCGCCTCGGGCAGATCGCCCAGAAAAGCAAACACAATGCCGTACTTTTCCTGCACCGGGTAACTGTCTACCTTTGCGCGCGCTGGCGGTTTCTTGTCACCCATGGACGGAATTTTGGTGCAAACACCGTCACCATTAAATTCCCATCCGTGATAGGGGCACGCTACACAGTTGCCCTTAACCTTGCCTTTGCCAAGCGATCCGCCGCGGTGGATACAGGTGTCGGCAAGTACATGCGCGTTGCCAGAATCATCGCGAAAAGCGACCAGCCGCACGCCGAGCATTTCGACCCGCTGCGGGTTTTCTTCGTTGAGCCCATCGGTGGTGCAGATCGGATACCAGAAATTTATATACATCGTTTGTAGCGTTCCTTAATATATTGCTGATTATTGTGTGCTTTCTAACACACTAGGTTACACCAAACGAACCGGTTCAATAAGCCCCGCGCGGACGCATCTGCGCGCATTCTATGTCACGGTGGCCCTGATGCTTAAGCCTGTGAAGCTTGTCGCTCATCGCGGATACGCGGCCCGTTATCCGGAAAACACCGAGCTTGCCCTAAGCGCTGCTGTTGCTGCGGGTGCACGTTATATAGAGTTTGATGTACAGCTTACCCGCGATCGTGTTCCTGTTCTGTTGCACGATGAAAGCTTTGCTCGCACAGCAGGGCACTCAGCGGACGTTTATGCAACCGACATGGCTGACGTGGTTGCTTTGGATGTCGGTGAGGCCGGCCGCTTTGGCAGTCGCTTTGAGGGCACCCCGATTTGCGACCTTCGCCGGGCTGCTGAATTGCTGGCCGACTGGCCAGGAGTCACAGCGTTTGTCGAACTGAAGCGGCAAAGCCTGAGTCGATTTGGCGTGCCAGCGGTGTTTGATGCGGTATTGCCGGTACTGGCACCGGTACTCTCCCAATGTGTGATCATTTCCTTTGTTGCGGAAGCATTGCTGGAGTCGCGACGTCGTTGCGATGCGCCGGTCGGATGGGCTGTCCGCACCTGGAATCAGGCTGCTCACCGACAGGTTGACGACATGCAGCCCGAATACCTGTTCTGTAACGTTAACAAATTGCCTGCTAACCCCGCGAAAGTTTGGCAGGGTCCGTGGCAATGGGTCATCTATGAAATTGTCGACCCCGATAAAGCAATTGCACTGGCCACCGCGGGCATGAACTATATCGAGACCATGCAATTTGTCGAAATGCATTCGGCTTTGGAGGCGCGCGGCGCATTGTGACGGCTGCTTACAGTGATGTTGTGGTTGTCGGTGGTGGTATCAATGGTACCGGTATCGCACAGGCAGTGGCCGCTGCCGGGCACTCTGTATTGCTGCTAGAGAAGGCAGGGCTTGCGGCAGGAACGTCCAGCAAGTCGAGCAAGCTGGTGCATGGCGGCCTGCGTTACCTGGAAAGTTATGAATTCGGGCTGGTTCGTGAAAGTCTGCATGAGCGGGCATTGCTGTTGCGATTGGCACCCGAGCTGGTTCGCTTACAGACGTTCTGCGTGCCCCTTTACGCGGAGACGCGTCGTGCGCCATGGTTGTTGCGAACCGGGCTTAGTTTGTATTACCTGCTAAGTGGCTGCGATGCAGATGCGCGATTTCAGAGTGTTCCCAGGCGGGAGTGGTCATCATTAGATGGCCTGCGCAGTGATGGATTGCGGGCTGTGTTTCGTTACACCGATGCGCGTACCGATGACGCGGCACTAACCCGCGCCGTCATGCGTTCGGCGCAGTCGCTGGGAGCGGAATTGTGTTGCCCTGCAGAGCTTATCGCTGCCGAGCTGACGGGTGACGGCGCGGAGGTGCATTTTCGTATTGGCGACATGGAACGAACCTGTCGCACCCGCCTGTTGATCAATGCGGCGGGGCCGTGGGCAAACATCGTGCTGGAGCGCGTATCACCGGCGCAAGCCACGGTGCCGGTCGAGCTGGTGCAGGGCACTCATATAGAAGTGCCCGGCGCAATGGGCAACGACTTTTACTACGTTGAAAGCCCGCGTGATGGGCGGGCGGTGTTTGTCATGCCGCGCGACGGGCGCATAGTGATCGGCACGACAGAAAAACGCTATTGCCGCAATCCGGATCACGTGGTGCCGCTTCCCGGTGAGGAGGGTTATTTGCTCCGGGTTGCAGCGCACTATTTTCCAGCGCTGGAGGGTTTACGGCGTCAGGATTTGTTGGCGTCATGGGCAGGCTTGCGAGTCTTGCCCGGCGGCGAGGGGCATGCCTTTCATCGCTCGCGCGAAACCGTTTTGCACACCGATCGCCGTGACAAACCGCAGGTACTGACGGTTTATGGCGGCAAACTTACCTCCTATCGCGCTACTGCCGAGAAAGTCGCGGAGCGCATTAGCGGGTCATTGCCCCGGCGCACACCGGTTGCCCGTACCACCGAACTGCCGCTGACACCACCATGACGTCCACTAGTCACAACGCGCCTTTGTACCTTTGTCTCGATCAGGGCGGGCACTCCTCGCGGGCGCTGGTGATTGATGGCGGCGGACAGGTGCATGCCAGCGCCAGCAATCCGGTTGTCACCCGGCTCGACGGTGACCGTGTTGAGCACGACCCTGCAGAGCTCGTGAATACATTGCTGCAGTCGGCCGCCAAAGCGCTTTCCGAACTCGGCGCCGGAGCCGACAGAATAGTTGCGGCGGGACTGGCTACTCAACGATCCAGTGTTGTCTGTTGGGATAGTCAGACCGGCGCCGCGCTTTCGCCTGTTTTGTCCTGGCAGGATACCCGCGCAGCTGAATACCTGGCCGGTTATGAATCGCACTGGCAGCGCGTGCATAACATCACCGGCCTGGTCTTATCGCCGCACTATGGCGTTAGCAAATTGCGTTGGTGTCTTGAGCATTTGCCTGCGGTTGAAGAGGCGCGGGTAGCCGGTCGATTGCGCTTTGGCCCTTTGGCCAGTTTTCTTGCCATGCGGCTCACCGCCGGTAAGAACAGTTACGCAGATCCGGCCAATGCTTCCCGCACGTTACTGTGGGACCGGAGCCATCGGAACTGGTCGGCTGAGTTGCTTGACTTGTTCAGCATGCCCGGAGATTGTCTGCCGCCATGCGTGCCCAGCCGGTATGACTGGGGCGAGCTGAACGTTGCCGAGCGGAACATACCCCTGACGGTGGTCACCGGCGACCAGTCCGCTGCGTTATTTGCCTTCGGTATGCCAACCGCAGACACGACGTATATCAACATCGGTACCGGCGCATTTTTGCAGCGCATTCTGCAGGACGCGCAGTTGGATCCAGGGCGACTGCTGGCCAGTGTGGTGTATCAGGATGCCGCCCATGCGACTGCGGTCATTGAGGGTACGGTGAATGGCGCGGGCAGCGCATTGACACTGGTTGCCGGGCAATTGGGTATAAGCCGCGAGCGTCTGCATCGCGACTCGGCGATATGGCTGCAATCGGTGTCTGATCCGCCATTGTTTATAAACAGCGTTGCCGGTTTGGGGTCGCCATGGTGGCGTGTTGATGTTGAACCAGAATTTGTGACGGCAGATAACCGGTGTGTTGATGCCCACGATGATGCAAAGATCGTCGCGGTGATGGAAAGCATTGTTTTCCTTCTGACGGTAAATCTGCGTCGGGTCGACAAAAAGCTCGGGTCGGGCGGCCGCATCGTTGCGACCGGGGGGCTGGCTGCGGTGAGTCCGTTGCTGCAAAGATTGAGCGACCTGAATGGATTGGTTGTGCAACGGGCCCGCGTACGCGAGGCGACGGCCACCGGACTGGCTTTTTTGCTCGCGGGGTTACCCGAGCATTGGCCGGGGGTTGAGGCGGACAGCACTTTTGCGCCAGCCGTCAATGTGGGCTTGAGCCAGCGCTTTGATGATTGGCTGAAATGCATGCCAGATATATAGGGTCAAAATAGCTTTTGTATCCTGTTCGCCCGGATTGGCAGAAGCGGCTTCAAGTGTTAGCTTCAATCGTCAGATCGGGGGAGGCCGATATGCAATTCGAAAGAACCGTGTTCTTGTCGCAGCTTGGCGTGGCGTTAACAGCAATATCGCTTGCCGTGAGCGCTTTCGCACAGAATTCGACTTTCACGGGCGAAGCCGAGCGCGGCCGCCAGTTGGCACCCAATTGCGCGGCCTGTCATGGCGCCGATGGCAATAGCCCTTCGCCAGCATTTCCAATCATAGCCGGTCAGCACGAAGCCTACCTGTTCAGCGCCTTGGTTGAGTATCGCGATCGTACTCGCGACAACGCCATTATGAGCGCAGCAGTTGTTGGCAAGAGCGATCAGGATTTGCGTGATCTGGCCGCCTGGTTTGCGTCGCGCAAGGGTCTTGGTAATGGCGCGGCCAGCGTGGGCGGGCAGGTAGCGGCTGCTACCACGGTCTCCGGAGCGTTGTTGGCCGAAGGCGGTTCGGATGTGCTCGCCGTTGCCGCAACTTTGCCTGACGTTGGTCGTTGCCCGACCGGCGAAGCGATAACCGATCGTGATGGCGACGGCTTGCCGGACCGCTTTGACGGTGCCCCCGATAACCCCGATGAATTTGTGCTTGATACCAACGATGACGGCCGCTATGAGGTGTGCAGTATTGAGCAATTGCAGGCCATCCTGACACTCGGCGACGGCGGCGAAACAGGTTTAAGTCTGAGTCAGAGGATGGCGCGGGATTATGAACTGGTGCGTGACATCGATGCTTCCACGGTGAAGAATTTTGTGCCCATAGGCAATTGTGGCCCCACCGGAAACTGCATGAACGATCTCGACAAGTACGGTTTCAAGGGCAGTTTCGATGGCCGAGGTCATGTCATAAGCAACCTGCATATCGATGCACCGGAGGTGGGTGGAGTCGGTTTGTTCGGCGTGGTGTCCAAAGGCAAGGTTGTCAGCAATATTGAGCTGCGCAACGCGCAAACCAGCGGTCGTGCTGGCACCGGTACCGTTGTTGGCTCCAATTTCGGCACGGTTTACAACTGTCATGCCACCGGAAGCGTAGACGGGATGTTTGCTATCGGCGGGTTGGTGGGGGCCAACGCCGGAAATATTTCCTACAGCCATGCCGATGTAAAAGTGAACGGCCAGATGGCAGTCGGCGGTTTGGTGGGAGACCAGAACGCGACCATGTTTGCCAGCTATGCCACTGGCGACGTGTCTGCCGGACGCGGTGCCGGAGGTCTGGTCGGTTTAAATACGCGCGGTCGTGTGGTTAGCAGCTATGCGACGGGCAATGTGTCCGGCGGCAAGGACATTGGCGGCCTGGTAGGCCTCAACACGGATGCGTTGCTCGAGAACAGTTTCGCGTCAGGCGATGTTTCCGGAACAGAGATCAATGCCGGAGCTTTGGTCGGCTTTAATTCCAACAGCCGCATTCGCAACGCCTATGCCGCCGGCACAGTCAGCGGTGCCACCGCAGTCGGCGGTATCGCAGGAAATAATAACGGTTCAGTGGAGCAGACCTGGATTGCCAGCCGAGTGGCAGGCAGTCAGGAAGTCGGCAGTGTCGTCGGTAAGAACGCTGACGGTGCTGTGCGGGCAAATTATTTTGTTGCGGCACTTACCGGGGTTGACAACGTTTCCGGCACTGACGAAGGGGTGTTGGAAAACAATCAAGACATAAGCCTGACCGAACTGCAGTCTTTGAGAAGTGCGGCATTGCTAACCCGCGCCGGCAATGCTGAGCAGCGGTATTGCGACAAAGACGGCAGCGGCGACATCGAGGCATCGGAGCAAGTTATTGGCAACCTGATTTGGATATTCGGTAAGAGCGGCGACATGCCGGCCATCAGTTGTGTGCCAGGCGGTATCGCGGTGCAAAGGCGGTAATGAGCATAGGGGTGGCATTATGAATCGGGTTCGTTTTCTGGCGGTTATTTTCTGGGCAGCAAGCTTGCCGGCCAAGGCAGGAGTGCCGGAGTCGACGGCAACACCCTTCGAACGCGGCGATATTTTTGTGGCGGCAACGCTGATGGATGACCCTGATGACGACCATGCAGGCACCGGGCGACTATTGCAGTATGACGAGAATCTGGAATTAAAAGGCGCGCTCTATGTCGAAGGTACGCGCCATAAAATAGGCGGCCTGACTTTCGACGCTGACGGAACTTTATGGGGTTTCGCCCAGTTAACGCCAGCGATATTTCAGTTTACGCCGGATGCAAAGCAGGTACCCTATCGCAAGTGGTCCGATAGGGCTTTTAGCAGCGTCAGTTTTGCGCCGGACGGTTCGTTATACTTTGGTGAGCATCTTGCCGGCACCAGCGATCGCGCGGGTGGCAGCCTGACAACCACGTTTCGGAAGCTGCCCGGTCGGGACGTGATCGGTGACGGCTGGGTATTCAAGTACAGTCGCGACGGCAAGGAGCTCGCGCACTACGAGACCGACTATCATCCCATGCCGCCGTTTCTGGCCGTAACCAGCACGGTGCTCGCCGACGCAGGCAAGCGCCTGATCTATATCTCCGAGAACGGCAATCGCGTCATGCAGTTTGACCTCGAAAACAACAAGCAGTTACCGGATCTGGCTGTGATGGGCCCCGATTCGGGCGTGCCTATGGTGCTGGTGCTTGTGGCGCGTCCGGACGGGCGTCTACTGATATCAACAAATCTCGGCTTTATTGTGATGGATCAGGACAACGGTACGGTGCTGGAATCACATGTGTTGGGCGGAATGGGCTGGGCCGCGCTGGCCCCCGGTATCGACAATGAGCACGTGATTGTCGGCAATTTCTTCTCGGGAGACGTGATCAAGTACAGCGTCATCAGTAAAGAGATTGTGGCCCGCAATAATATTGGCCAGAAGAATTCATTGTCGGGCGTGGTGCAGTTTCCGGGCCGCTAATGCTTGCCCGTCAATCCTGCGAACGACGTTTGCTTTCCCAGAATTTCCACAACACGGCGGCGAAAAAGCCGTTCGTGGTTTCCTTCGTGAACAGTGGGCTGTTGTCATTCGCTGCGCCACTGTAAAAACCGAACCGGATGCCGGTGCGCACCTCCACCGTGTCGCTGAATTCGTGTTTCAGCACAAATGACAAACGGGTGCCCAGATAGCCGGATTCGGCGCGGTAGGCAGGTCTGCCCGCGGTTGCATAGGCCGCATCCACGTCATAGAAAAACCCCATATAGTCACGGCTGGCAAACTCTGGGGTGAGGCGCGTCAACAATTCGGTCCTGGCGTTTCCGAGCGGGAGCTTGTGTTTAAACTCCGTAGAAAAAACCATGCCGCGCCAGTCCGGATTGAGGCCGTCGATGGAGACCGCACCCCGGGCTTGCAAGGCGAAAAATGCGTCGCCGCCAAATACTTGCCGGTTGAATTGCAGTTCCAGTTCAGGGCCGGCCTCGGCCAGCAGGTCAAGATCGGGCATCCCGGTGCGCGCGTCGACATCGTCGCTGTCGACTGGAAAATTCAGCCCGAAATCCAGATCGATTTTAATGCGGTCGCGCCTGAATATGCGGGTGCGCACAGGCTTCTCGGTTTCATCGCCTATGCGCAGGAACTTTCCGCGGTAGATCGGGAACGGCAATGGCACGATATTGGTCTGCGAATCGGTGGCGGCGGGATAGGACTCTCCGTATCGTCCATAGCCGGCGAAACGCAGCTCCCATAGCGGCAGCGCGCCGTTTGGCTGATCGCCTGACAACTCAATGCCGAGGCTGTCTGCGCTTGCAGAGCCACAATTCAGGACGAGCAGTAATACCAGGCCAGGAAATTTAAGTTTCACGCATTTTGTCCTGAAGTCGTTATGCTAATGGTTCACCAAGTTCGCAGAAAAGTAATGCCATGTCGATGATGAACGGCCCCGGCAACCGCTCCTTGCCTTCCTCGGATGCCTGCGAGCGTAACAAGGGTCCCATACTTGAAGTGCTGCGGGAGCACTTGCCTGCGGTTGGCGACGTTCTCGAGATCGGCAGCGGCACGGGCCAGCATGCCGTGTTTTTTGCCGCGGAATTTCCGGCGCTGCGCTGGCAGCCCAGTGATACCGGTACCTACTTGTCCGGATTGCGTGCGCGGGTTGCAGCCGAGGGCACAGCCAATGTCGCACCGGTCGTCGAACTGGATGTCCGGGGTGCGACATGGCCGCAGCCGGGGTTTTCGGCGGTCTTTAGCGCCAACACTTTGCACTTTATGGGCACGGCGGCAGCGGAAGGCTTTTTTCGCGGCGTTGGTAAGCTGCTTGTCAGTTCGGGCGTGCTGATTGTGTACGGGCCCTTTAAGTACCGCGGCGATTTTACGGCACCCAGTAACGCGCGGTTTGACGAATGGCTCAAGTCGACCGACCCCGAGCGCGGCGTGCGGGATTTTGAATGGATCAATGAACTCGCGGGGATGGCAGGCCTGCGGCTAAAGGCTGACATTGCCATGCCAGCCAACAACCAGTGTCTGGTCTGGCACAAAACCGCCACCGGATGACACGGTGCGTCAAGACTTGTCGCCGCCGGGCTGCAATACTGTCAGTGCAGTGAAACCCGGAGGGAAGTAGTGAAGATTCTGCACCTCATAGAAAAGGGCGCTGGGCTGAATCAGGCCAATAATGGCTATCTGGAAAGCCTGCTGTGGACACTTGATCAGGACGAACAGTCTGCCGAGTACGTAGCGCTGCACAAGCAAAAGTCGCAGCGTTCATGGAAGGGTGGACGCATTGTCGGTTTGCGTGAGGCTACGGACGACGAGTTGACCGCTGCAGAGCAAACGGCGGGTATCCGCAAGGGCAATCTGGTGGTTCAGTTTGAACCGTTGCGTGAGTACAACGGTCGACCCGGTGTTCGCTGGGGCGGCAAACGCAGAGGTTCAATGGCTTATAAAAGCCTGGAAGATACTGGCGACTGAACC
This sequence comes from Gammaproteobacteria bacterium, assembly GCA_030426355.1. Taxonomy (GTDB): domain Bacteria; phylum Pseudomonadota; class Gammaproteobacteria; order Steroidobacterales. Next base: position 276,166 of record JAUHYQ010000001.1, on the reverse strand, counting down.
CGACCATCCGCATGGCACAGGGTGGTTCGTGTCGCGTCAGCTTTTGGCGCTGAAGGACTGTTGCAGCTCGTCAAGTCGCACCCAGCGTTCGGTCTTTTCATCCAGCATGACTTGTGCTGCGGTGAGGTCGTCAAGTACCCGTTGGGTTTGTTCGTAGGGCTGGCTATAGAATTCCGCTGACGAGCACAAGGCCTGTAGCTCGGCAATACGCTGCTCCAGCGTTTCAATTTCCGGCGGCAGTGCGTTCAGTTCGCGCTGCTCTTTGTAGCTGAGTTTTCGCGTTTGTTGCGGGCGGAGCGATCGCGCCTGGGCCCGGGCCGCCTTACGTGCTGCTTTGTCCGGGTCATCCATCTCGGCCAGTTTGCGGCCGCGCTGCTGCCACTCGTCATAGCCGCCTGGGTAACGATGCACCTTTCCGTCGTCTTCAAACACCAGAATGCTGGTCGCCACGTTGTCGAGAAACATACGATCATGACTGACGACGATCAGCGTGCCGGCATACTCCACCAGTTTTTGTTCCAGCACTTCCAGCGTCTCAACGTCCAGATCATTGGTGGGTTCGTCGAGCACCAGCAGATTACTGGCGCGGGTGAACAGCCGGGCCAGTAGCACGCGGTTGCGTTCCCCGCCGGACAAGATGCCGGCCGGCGACATGGCCCGCTTGGCTGAAAACAGGAAACCCCGCAGGTAACCGACCACATGTCGCTGCTTGCCGTTGATTGTGATGTAGTCGCGACCGTCGCCGACGATATCCGCGACCGAACGGTGCGGGTCAAGCTCGCGCTGCAATTGGTCAAAATAAGCAGTCTCAAGATGGGTGCCTATTTTTACCGTACCCGACTGCGGTTCCAGTTCGCCCAGCATCAGCCGCAGCAGGGTGCTCTTGCCGACACCGTTATTGCCCACCAGGCCGATGCGTTCGCCGCGCTGCACAGTGAGTGTCAGGCCGTCGATGACCCTATTGTCGCCGTAGCTGTAACTGACGTTTCTCATGCGCACCACTTTGCGCCCCGACTCGTCGGCCTCATCAATCGCAATGCGGGCACCGTGATCCCGTTTGATACGCGCGCTGTGTTCTTCACGCATGGCTTCCAGCGACCTGACCCGACCTTCATTGCGTGTGCGGCGTGCCTTGATGCCCTGACGTATCCAGGCTTCTTCTTCGGCCAGCTTTTTATCGAACCGGCTGTTGGCGTCGGTCTCGGCCTGAATGGCCTGCTCGCGTCGCGTTAAGTACGACCGGTAGTCACAGTCCCAGCTAACCAGCTTGCGCCGGTCGAGTTCGATGATGCGGGTTGCCAGCCGCTGCAAAAAAGAGCGGTCGTGCGTGATAAACAGCACCGCTCCGGTCCAGTTGTAGATCCGGTCTTCCAGCCAGCTTATGGTTGTCAGGTCGAGGTGGTTGGTAGGTTCGTCGAGCAGCAGCAAGTCGGGTTGCGATACCAGCGCTTTGGCCAGGGCAACTCGACGCCGCCAGCCGCCGGACAGCTCAACCAGAAGTTTGTCGGGTGGCAGATCCAGTTCGGTGACGATTTTGTCGATCTGCTGGTCCGCGTTCCAGCCTCCGCGTGCCTCAATTTGCTGCTGCAGCTTTTCCAACTCCGCCAGTGCGCGCCCCTCCGGATTTTCGGCGGCACGGCGACGATACTCATCGACCAGCAGGCTGATTTTCGCCAGCCCTTCGGCCACGCTTTCGCGCACGGTCTGGTGCAGGGCGTCGGGCATGGTTTGCCGCAGTTGGCTGATGCCAATGCCGGACTGATAGACGATTTCACCGCTGTCCGTTTCTATTTCGCCGGCCAGGATCTTGAACAGGGTGGTCTTGCCGGCCCCGTTTCGTCCTATAAGGCACACGCGCTCTCCGGCTTCGATCTGCATCGAAGCTTCCTGCAATATGACGTGTTCGCCAAACTGCAGCGTTATTTCATCTACGCGGACCAGGCTCATGGGCGGCTATTCTGAGAGCGCATGGTGTGTTAGGCAAGCGATTGCCCTATAATCCGCGCCTCGCCGGCCCCGGTGTTTCATAAAGTTTGGCTTCCATGTCCTCTGTCGAGTACCTCCGCAATATCGCCATCATCGCCCACGTTGATCATGGCAAGACCACCCTGGTTGATCAGTTGCTGCGTCAGTCCGGCACGCTGGGCGATCGGGTGGAACTGCAGGACCGTGCGATGGACTCCAACGACCTGGAGCGCGAGCGCGGCATTACGATACTGGCCAAGAACACCTCCATTGTGCGTGGCGACTACCGAATCAACATTGTCGATACGCCGGGCCACGCCGATTTCGGTGGCGAGGTGGAGCGCGTTATGTCCATGGTTGATTGCGTGCTGTTGTTGGTCGATGCCGTTGATGGCCCCATGCCGCAAACGCGCTTCGTGACGCAAAAAGCCTTCGCGGCCGGCCTCAAGCCGGTGGTGGTGATCAATAAAATTGATCGTGATGGCGCGCGGCCCGACTGGGTGCTCGACCAGACTTTTGATCTGTTTGACAAGCTGGGGGCGACCGACGAGCAACTGGATTTCCCGGTTATCTATGCGTCCGCCCTTAACGGCTATGCATCAACGGACAGCAATGCGCGTGCCGGCGATATGGGGCCGCTGTTTGATGCGATTGTTAAATATGTTCAGCCGCCCCAGGTAGATTCCGAGGGCCCGCTGCAACTGCAGGTGTCGAGCCTGGATTATGATCCCTACGTGGGCGTTATCGGCATCGGCCGCGTGAGTCGTGGCTCCTTGCTGCCGAATACACCGGTCTCTGTTGTAAGCCCGAAAGCTCGGACCCGAAATGGACGGGTGTTGGAGATCTATGGCTATAACGGCTTGCAGCGTGTGAATCTTGACAGCGCATCTGCAGGTGACATTGTCATGTTCAGCGGTCTTGAGCAGTTGGATATTTCCGACACTTTATGTGATCGCGAACATCCGGAAGCGCTGCCGCCGCTTACGGTTGATCAGCCGACCATCAGCATGACCTTCCAGGTCAACAAATCGCCTTTTGCGGGCCGTGAAGGCAAGTTTCTGACCAGTCGTCAGATTCGTGAGCGTCTCGGGAAGGAGTTGAAGCACAACGTGGCGTTGCGCGTTGAGGACACCAGCGACCCGGACAAGTTTCGTGTATCCGGCCGCGGCGAATTACATCTGTCGGTGCTCATTGAAAACATGCGGCGCGAAGGCTTTGAACTGGCGGTCTCAAGACCCGAGGTTATTCGCAAGGAAATCGACGGCGTGCAGTGTGAGCCGTGGGAGCTGCTCACGGTTGACATGGAGGAAGAGTTTCAGGGCGGTGTCATGGAACGACTGGCCAGGCGCAAGGGGCAGCTGCAGAACATGCAGGCGGACGGCCGCGGTCGTATCCGCATTGATTACCGCATTCCCGCGCGCGGCTTGATTGGCTTTCGCACCGAATACCTCACCACCACTGCTGGTACCGGTCTGTTGTACAACGTATTTGACAAGTACGACCGGGCGATACCTGCCGAGATTGGTCAGCGTATCAATGGCGTGCTGGTATCCAACATGCAGGGCAAGGCGCTGGCATATGCACTGTTCAACCTGCAGGAGCGCGGCCGCCTGTTCCTGGGGCATGGCGAAGAGGTCTACGAGGGGATGGTTATCGGCATTCACAGTCGCGGTAATGACCTGGTCGTGAACCCCACCAAGGCCAAGCAACTCACGAATATCAGGGCAGCCGGCACCGATGAGAACCTGGTGTTGTCGCCGCCGGAACGATTTTCGCTGGAGCAGGCATTAGAGTTCATTGATGACGATGAACTGGTTGAGGTGACGCCGCGCAGTATCCGCATCCGCAAAAAGAATCTGTCCGAAAGCGATCGCAAACGGGAGTCACGGCAAAAGCTGGCAGCCGAAGGCTGACAGCGCGTTGCCGAAAGTAGCTAAACTGTTACGGGACTGCTTCAATCAGTTCCAGCCATTCGCCCGCCGGACCTTCGACAATGGCCACGCGGCGACCGTTATAGGGAAAGGCCTGCACCGCACGCGGTGTCGCCCGGAAGGCCAGCGGGAAGTCATCCAGCGAGGGCGTGTCAAAACTGACCATGCTCATCCCGCCGGGTATGCAGCCGGGATCGCGGTCACGCGGTGCCGAGTTCTCAGGGTATTCGTCCAGCTCCAGGATGGAGTGGCGGGCCCGCAGCGGTGCCACGCAGATCGGGAACTCAGTGTCGGGTGAGGCGTCGCAGGCCTGTGCAGCGAGTGTCATCGTAAAGCCCATTGGATCACCGACACGCAGGCCCATTTTGTTTTGGTAAAAATCACGCAGCGCGTCCAGCGACGGGCCGCCCAGTACCACGTTGAAAATCCGGTCTACGGGCACTTTGGCACCGTGCAGTCCGTAGCGGCTGCCGCCGGGTAACAAGCGCGTGAAATACAGCATTGCTCCGGACGGGCCCAGTGTCTGGATGGCTCGCGGCGCCTTGTCGCCACGGTACAAATCGGCGGGACCGCCAAAGCGCTGCACGGGCGAATCTTTCAGCTGCGCAGCGAGTGCATCCGGATCCTGCACCAGAATTTCGGTGGCATTCCAACCCCACGTGACCGGCGGCCAGTAACCGATGCGTATGCCGGTTTCGACAAAGCGAATGTATACCGGCACGTTGCTGGACGGGGCCATGACCGCACAGCTTCGTCCCGCCTCGGCTTTGGCGTCCCAGGCCGCGCACAGGTCGGCGGGCAATGGGCCGCGTTCTTGCAGCGTGTAACCAAAGTAGCGCGACCAGGTTTCAATCTCTGCATCGAGGTCGGTCACGCAATGGGTGACGATGCGAATTTCAGTAAGGCGTTTCAAGTTCGCTAGCATGCCACAGGCTCGAATCACATGGGGTGATTCTATTTGGACGGGCTCCTGCGTACACTGACGCCAAAAGTTAAGGACTGTTTATGGCGCTGAAACTCAAATTTCCATGGAATTATCAGGAAGCGCTGCCCGTTAAGCTTCGTGGCAGTGCCCTGGTGCAGAACCCGATGCTAAACAAGAGCTCGGCATTTTCCGCCAGCGAGAGGGTAGCGCTGGGGCTGGAAGGTTTGTTACCCACCCAGGTCAACTCCATCGAGGAACAGGCACGCCGGGTGTACCCGCGTATTCACCGTATCAGCCGTCCGCTGGATAAATATGTGGCCCTCGCGGCTTTGCAGGATCGTAACGAGCACCTGTTCCATCGCGTTCTGTGGGAACACCTCGAAGAGTTTATGCCCATCGTATATACGCCGACCGTGGGCCTGGCGACGGCAAATTTTAGTCAAGTATTTGAGCGCGGGCGGGGTCTGTGGATTACGCCCGATATGAAAGGGCATATTCGGCATGTTCTGCAACAGGCAGCCAGCCAGCGCTATATCGCCTTAATGGTTGTGACCGACAACGAGGCCATACTGGGCATCGGCGATCAGGGCGCGGGCGGGATGGCGATATCGGTCGGCAAGCTGGCGTTGTATACGGCGTGTGCCGGTATCCATCCGGCTTCGGTTCTGCCCGTCAGTCTGGATGTGGGCACCGACAATCAGAAACTTCTCGATGATCCGCTGTATCTTGGCTGGCGTCAGGCGCGTCTGCGCGGTCGTGCTTATGAGGAACTACTGGAAGAATTCGTAGTGGCCGTGGCCGAGTGCTTTCCGGGCGCGGTGGTGCAGTGGGAAGATTTCAGCAAGGATAACGCGCTGCGCATCCTCGACCGTTTTCGTGATCGCGTGCCATCGTTCAACGATGATATTCAGGGCACCGGTGCGGTTGCGCTGGCAGGTATTTACAGTGCGTGTCGCGTGCGGGGTGACGCACTGACCGATCAGCGCATTGTCATTTACGGCGCGGGTGCAGCCGGGCTGGGTATCAGCCGGCAAATCCGTGCGGGCCTTAAACTGGAGGGGGTGGATGAAAAAAGAATTGCGGCGCAGGTGGTGGTGCTGGACAGTCGCGGCATGCTGGTTGACGACCGTGATATTCGGGATGCCTACAAACGTGATATGGCCTGGTCTGCTGACGCGGCCGCCGCTATCGGTCTGAACGATCCCGCCCGGCGCAGTCTGGCCGATGTGGTCGCTGCTTATAAGCCCACGGTGCTGATCGGCGCCTCCGGTCAGGCCGGAGCATTTTCAGAAACGATCATACGTGAAATGGCGCGGCACACGGAGCGCCCGGTGGTGCTGCCGTTTTCCAATCCGACCACGATATCGGAAGCGGTGCCTGAGGATATTCTGCGCTGGACAGACGGACAAGCACTGGTGGCTACCGGTAGCCCCTTCGAACCCGTCGAAATTAACGGCAGACGATTTGAGATCGGGCAGGGCAACAACGTGTTTATTTTTCCCGGGATAGGCCTGGGTGTGCTGCTCAGCGGAGCGCTGCGAGTCTCGGACAGAATGATCAGCGTTTCCGCCAACGCGCTGGCGAACTCCATGACTGAAGCCGAGTTAGCGAAAGGCTTGTTGTTTCCGGCGATCAACAGGTTGCGTGATGTGGCGAGCAATGTTGCGGTAGCAGTGATGCAGCAGGCCGGGGCAGAAGGTTACGGTGATGCCGATTTGACGGACGCTTCCCCTGAAGCGTTAGCCGCCCGGGTGCGAACCGCAATGTGGGTGCCGGCATACACAGACTATGTGGCGGTAGACTGAGCGTTCGGGCTCAGTTCGACCACGCCAGCGGCTCTTCCTGCATCAACGCGAGTTGTTCACGCAGCGACAATACGTGTTCATCCCAGTAGCGGCCGGAATCAAACCAGGGGAAGGCGCGCTTGAATGCCGGATCCTCCCAGCGTCGGGCCAGCCAGGCTGCATAGTGCATGATGCGCAACGTGCGCAGCGCCTCTATCAGATGCAATTCGCGCGCATCGAACTCAAGAAACTGAGTGTAGCCTTCCAGAATTTCGTTGAGTTGCGGCGTTTGTTCGCTGCGGTCGCCCGACAGGAACATCCATATGTCCTGCACCGCGGGACCCATTCGCGCATCGTCAAGATCGACTATATGCAGCTGATCTTCCGTTACGAGTACGTTGCCCGGATGAAAATCACCGTGCAGCCGCAGATACTCCGGATTGCCCGCCCGGTCGAAACAATGTTCAACCTGTGTCAGCAAATCTGTGCTGAGGCTGCGGTATGCATCGCGAATATCGTCCGGAATAAAGTCATGCTCCAGAAGATACGCGGCGGATTCACGGCCGAAACTGTCTACGTCGAGCGAGGGCCTGTTAATAAACGGTTGGGTTTCGCCGTGAATGTGAATTCGCCCCACCAGCCGGCCGAGCTGGGCGAGCAATTCCATATCATCCAGATCCGGGGCGCGGCCGCCGCGGCATTCAAACAGGGCGAAGCGAAATTCATCGCGGTGGAAAAGGGTGACGCCGTCCCGGTCCAGCGGCGGCACCACTGGAAGCTCGTCGTCTGCCAGCTCTATGCTGAATGCATGCTCTTCAAGAATCGCGGCATCGCTCCATCTACCCGGCCGGTAGAACTTGGCAACGATATTAACGTGGTCTTCCACGCCTACCTGATAGACGCGGTTTTCATAGCTGTTCAGCGCGAGCAGGCGTCCGTCGCAGCGGAACCCGGCGGCCTCCACGGCGTCCATGATGTCTTCGGGTCGCAGCTCCTGGTAGGCCAGTGCAACTTCAGTATTGTGCCGGGGTCGCATTAGCGCACTCTTGGTTCGAAGTGCGCAGTCTAACAACTATCAGGCGGTGCCGTGCTGCGGCTTGTATTGTTCGGGATGAAAGGTGAGCGCGAGATGCGCCGACATGGTTAACAACAGCGGCACCGCGACTGCCCAGGCAAGGCCAATAGCAATGAACAGGATGGCGGGGTCACCCGTAACCCGGGCGGTACCTAACGCAATGCCGCCATAATAGGATGCCGGGCCGCAAATAGCTGCCAGTAACCCGGCAAGCATGCGTCGTTGTTGTAACCAGCCGAGGCAGCCATTCATGGTTAATGCAAAATTGACCCACAGCCCCAGAATCCAGAGCGGGGCAAAGCTGTGCCAGAGAGTGGATCCCTCGTAGACAATTAAACCAGCGCGTATATAAAGGGTGTCAAGCACCAGCCCGATACTCATCGCGATGGCTGCCAGCAAGAAATCTGCCCGCGCGGTTGGCGACTTGCGAGCATGCCAGGCGACAAAGAATGTCAGCATGACCAGCCCCGACCATTCGTAGCCAAACACCACACCGGCGAGACTGGCTGCCCAGACAGCCTTAAAAAAGAACAGATTAAAAAAAATCAGCACTTATTCTTCTCTTTATTTTTACGCGCTTCCCGGGCGTCAGCCAGCAGTAATGCGATCAGGCAGCTTCCTGCAATAGCAACGGCCAATACGGATACGATAATTTCCATGCTTAAACTCCTGTATCAATCGGGTTCACTTGATTGTGAAGTGTCAGGAAGTTATTCGTGCTGCGATAGCGCCCGGATGGAGTTATTTGGTATCAATTTGTAACGATTTAACCCACTGATTAATTTGAATTTATCAGCTCTACCGGTGCGCCTGCATGGCGATATAGTCGAATATCGCCCGCGTTGTCGGCTATCGCGAACAAACCACGGCGACCTACGGGCACTATGCCCGTGGGTGACTCAAGTGTGCCAATAAGCTGAACCAGCTTCGGTGCAAGCGGAACGGAAACATCGTAAATGGCAATGAAGGCGTCGTCCTCGGGCAGCACGAAGGCAAAGTCGGTCGCGCCGAATTTTTCGATGGCTATGCCGGATATCGCCAAGGGCTCACTGCCAGCGGGATCAGCAATGATGAAACCGCTTTCGATAGCAGCTTGCCGCAAGCCGCCCGTGTCATGCCAGACCGGCTCGCCCTCCAGTGTCCACGCCGCTATGCTGTATTGATAAGTGGACGATATGCCGGCGCTGAACAGCACTTTGCCATCGGAAGTGAAGGTGGCTGCCAAGGGCTTATGCTCGCCGGTACTGAACAGGCGCCGGGTCTCAAGCCAGTAGGGATCAAAGATCTCGATCCCGCTGTTCTCGCTCAGGGCGGCCGCAGCGAGGCTTTGATCCGGAGAAAGCGCTACGAACGCAGGCTGAGCATCGTCTGGTTTTTGCAGATTGGCCTCGGTCAGTCGAGCTGGGCTCAGATCGACAGAGCCCACCCGGTAGTTGTTTTGCCGGGTCGGGTTAAAGGTCACTACCTGCACATTGCCGGGCAGGCTGATGTCGAGGAACTCGGGTGCGTCGTTCGTGTCAGCTGCAACCCCAGCATCGTCTGCGGTTCTCTCGACAGGTACCATTTGTGGTCTGTTTTCAATGGCAATAACTGCAACCAGATCGGCTCCCGAGCTGGCGGCAACAACGCTGCTAGGTTGGTGACCTACGCCAATAATCTCGGTCAGTTCGGGGGTGGCGGGTTTGGCCAGGCTGATAATAGCCAGTCCGCCCGGGACGCGCGGGTGGGCGGTTGCGGGCTCAGATCCGGTGAGGGAAAAATCCAGCGTGACCAATGCCCATAGTCCGTCCCGGCTGATCGCCAATCCCGTGGGCATCCCCGGCAGCGCGGTTCGACCAATATGTTCAGGCTGTTCGGGATAGGCTATATCAATAACATCAATAGCTTGCCTTTCAATGTTAGTGTGTAATAGCAGATTGCCATCGTTCGTCACGCGCAGCACATCAGCGCTGCCGTCAGTCGTCAGTTCGCCAACCGCACTGAACTCCTGCGCGTCCATCTCAGCAGGGGCGCGCTTCAGTGCCCAGTAACCGGCGACAACGATGACGGCGGCCAGTAAAAAGGCTATCAGTGGGTTACGCATAAGCGCCTCAATTTGCTTCCCGCGGTCGCAAGTATTCTAGCCGATTGCCTGTCGTTGTCATGCTTTACTAACCAATCGTGCACTACCAAGGAACGGTTTTGCCGTTAAACATGATCAAACGTCCGTTCATGTCGGGTTCCAGCCGTCCGATCAGTGTAATCACTGCCGCTGCCGCAGTCTCGGCCGGTGTCGATTTACCCGTCCAACCGGAATCACGCATCAGCTGCGTATCGACCCGGCCGGGGGAAATCATGACGATCATTACGCCGGTGTGCTGCAGGTCTGCCACCAAAGTGCCCATCGCGCTGAGGTGAGCGGCTTTGCTCATTTTCATAAAATAGTGGCCACCGAACATACGGCCAATGCTGGGGGTACCCATGCCCCCGCCCAGACTAATGATTTTCTTCTGCTGGCTGGCAAGTACCTGCTCCAGAAAGGCAACACTTACTCGCAGCGAGCCGATGGTGTTCACATCCAACACTTTCTTAAGTTCATCGTAATCAAAACTCCCAAGCGTTTGCGACTCCAGATCCCCGTATATGCCCGCGTTGTTCAGCAAAACATCAATGGGTTGCTGTGCATATTTCTCTGCAACAGCTGCAACTTGCGCATCGCTTGTGACATCCATCCTCTCGATGCGCACGCGGTCGTGGCGAAGCGCCAGAGTTTTCAGGTCTACCGCCGCGGCAGGGTTCCGGCAGGTGGCAATAACGTTCCAGCCGGCATCGGCGTACTGCCGCGCAAATTCGAGCCCGAGGCCGCGGTTTGCCCCGGTAATCAATACCGTAGGCTGGTCGGTGCTCAGTTCCGCTTGCTGGTCAGGCAGGGTGGAGCAGCCGGACAGATAAAACAGAGTGGCGAACACGGCAAGTGCTTTGGGTATACTCGTCATGATATGTCAGCCTATCTTTTCCCGGTTTATGCTCTGGTGCACTTCGCGGTGCTTATTTGGTGTTTGCGACTGGCGCGATTGTATCGTGCGCCGGGTGCGTTACTGGTGGCCATGATTGCTGCCGGCCTGGTTTACGACAACGGCATTATTGCACTTGGGTCGACAATTGGGGTTGGTCCCGTATTGGAAGCACTGAGCTGGCCGAGATTCGCCCTGCATGCACTGGCTACGCCATTCATGATGATTGCGGTGACGCAGATGGCAGTCGCCGGAGGCGTTCGCTGGGCGGCAAGCAGGGCGTGGCAGATTACGGTATGGATACTGGTGATTGGCGGCATTATTGAAGGCTCACTTGCGCACTTGATCGGGCTTGAGCTCGAACCGGCCTGTTTTAATGGTGTAGTGCGTTATACGACGAACGTCAATCCCGCGATGTTTTGTTATGAGGGGCAGCTTGCGACGACCGGCGGAGGGCCGCCCATACCGTCCATCGTCGGTAATTTCGTGTCGCTGATTTTTGGTATCGCGCTGTGGAGAAGGCACGGATGGCTGTGGCTGATGAGCGGTGCGCTTATTATGTTTGTTGCTGCATCGGTTCCGCCGAGCGGCTTTGGTCTGGCACCCGGTAATGCGGGTGAGGTGGTGTTGTTGCTCTCGTTTGCAGCGACAGTGAACCGCTTTGGAAAGGCACATGGACGCATTGCGACCAGTTAATAACAAGGGCGGGCAATGACCGGTACACATGAATTTGCTGCCGAAATAATTCGTCGGAGCGCCTCCGGTTACGCCGGGTTGGCAGCCTCGTTACTGACCGAAAAGGCCGCGAGCCTGAATAGCCAGGCGGGTGCTCGTGAAGCCTGGAAGGATCATCTTACCCAGCGTTTGATTGAGTTGTCCTCGGCGCTGGGTGCCGGCGAGTCGCGCCTGTTCAGTGAGCGCGTGGTCTGGTCGCGCAAAACTTTTGCTGCGCGCAAGCAGGACGAGCAACTGTTGGGGTTGAGTTTGCAGTGTCTGAAAGAAGTTTTGAACGACAGCCTGCCGGCAAATGCAGCAACACCGGTGCAAAGCTATTTGGACGCCGCACTCAGCGAATTGCAAAAACCTGCGCCCGGTCCGGACGTCTCGGGACTGGACCCTGACAATGAGTGCGGACGTCTGGCGTTGACCTATTTGCAGGACATCCTGGACGGGAACGGCGCATTGGCTTCGCGCCGCATCGTGCAGGCGGTGGAGCAGGGCTTGTCGGCCGAGCACGCCTATCTCGATGTATTGCTTGCTGCGCAGAAAGAGATAGGGCGTTTATGGCATGCCGGCGACGTGAGCGTTGCGGAAGAGCATCTGGTTTCCATGACTACCCAAAAAACCATGGCCATTATCGCCTATGTTGCTCCGCGAGCAGCCGAGAACGGCGCGACGGTTGTGACAGCTTGCGTGGCGGGTAACGCCCACGATATAGGGATGCGCGCACTTAGCGATCTGTATTACCTCTCGGGTTGGCGCAGTATTTTTCTGGGTGCCGATGTTCCTGTGCGGGATTTGCCGGATGCCCTGGATGTTTACAGTGCGGCCGTGGTCTCGTTGACGGCCACATTGACGACTCAGGCGGACCAGGCAGCGGCAGCAGTGAAGCACATTCGGGCGCACTGCCAGCGGCCGGTGAAGGTGCTGGTGGGTGGCGCGCTTTTTGATGAAGCCCCGGAACTGGCCCGCGAGATTGGCGCGGATGCCTATGCCCCCGACCTGCGAGAAGCCATTCGCCTTAGCGCATCCTTTCTAGTTTCCGGTTGACAGGCGTTGCAATCTGCTGCGCAGCGCGCTGGGCATGGCGGATGCGCCGTGGGCGGATTGATCCATGACCGCCAGCCCGAGCTGAATCAGTGCGGCAGTTTCCATGTATGGATTTTCGTGATGAGTTGAGCCGTCTAAATAGTCCAGCTCCGCCTGTTGCGCATCACTCAGGCCATTAATCGCCTGTTCAATAAGCAGTTCCTCAAGGCGAGCGCGGTCACTCTTGCGTTGTTTGCTCATGATGCGCCTCCGTTGGCTTCACGCTCTTCCAGACGGAGTTGCTCGCGTATGTGAATCAGTCCGCGCCGGACGCGAGTTTTGACGGTGCCGAGCGGGATATCGAGACGATCGGCAATCTCTGAATGACTGTAGCCTTCATAGACCGAAAGCGAAAGTATCTCGCGATGCTCTGCCGGCATGTCATTAAGAACCCGGACAACGTTCTGGACTTCGACATTTTCGGTTATTCGGTTGACTGAATCAGGATTTTGACTGGCAATACTTTCATCATAGGTTTCCGAATCCGGTGTGCGGCTGTTTTTGCGCAGACGGTCAATCAATCGCCGGCGAGCGATGGTGGCGATAAAGGTGACTTCGCTGGCCAGCTCGGGTTTGTAGCGGTCGGCACTTGACCATACCGCGATAAAAATATCCTGAACGGCGTCTTCGGCTTCAGGCGAGTTGCCCAAAAACCGGCGCGCCAGCGACCACACCAGATCTCCGTATTGATCGAGAACTTTGCCGACAGCGCTTTGATCGCCGGCGGCAACTTGTTCGAGCAATGTGGTGGCCAAAAATGCTTTCTCCGAGTAGGCGTGGTATTTGGCAGATTCTCAGGCGTACAAACCGGCAACAATTTCCTGAACCGGTTTGCGTCCTCCCGCCCGTTTCTCATGGAAGGCTATCACGATTTCATCCTTTTCCGTTGTTGTCGCGGTCAAGCAAAGCGCGCAGCCTTGTAAGTGTTTTGGTTGCCTCAATCAGTCGCCCGAGTTCCAGCTCGTCTTTGATGCTGTCAGCCCAATGGTTGCGCAGCGTATGCAGGGTTTGCAGCGCCTTATCTCCGGCTTTGGTCAGCACTGCCAGCTTGGCGCGCCGATGGTTGGGGTTGGGAATGTATTCGATAAAACCAGCATCGGCGAGCGCGTCTGCTGTGCGTTGCACGCTTTGTCGTTGCAGCCCCATGCGGCGCGCAATCTTGGCGACCGATTCGCCGTCTGGACTCCCGGCAATGGCCCCCAGCAGTTGCCATCGCGCCGTGCTCAATCCGGCTTGACCCGCCAACCGGTCACCTAGCGTGTTTAGTCTGGCCGTCAGGCGGAAAACCTCTACAGAAAGATCGCTTAAAGCCTGTTTTCGGTTGATTCTGGGCATGTGCAGTCCTGAACTATTGACAGCATCCTGTCATATGTGACAGCATGCTGTCAATCTTGGAGAAAGTCGCAACCGAGCCGGAGTGTCAGACGCTATGAATAACAATATGGATCCGCAGGAGATCATGAGCCGCAGAAACTTGCTGCGTAATTTGGGTGTTGTTGCCGGAGGCGCGGGTGTGCTGGCCGCGTGCGGCAGCCCCTCGGCGGAAAAGCCGCAGGCTGCATCGGGTATGGCGCCACTGAATCTGAATTTGAATGACCCGACCGAGAGCCTGCTGCATTTTACGCGCATTTTCGGGGACACCAACCCGGATAATTTTGTCACCGGCTGGTTTGAAGGCACGGTGTATTCAGTGGTGGGCGACTCCAGCAAGATCATTCCGTTACTGGGTCTTGAGGGTATCGGCACCATGCGCTGTCAGCCCGTCGATGGCGGGGGCTTTCGCGTATTCAATCGCGAATTGGCTTTTTACAAGGATCTTCGCACCGGTCAATACATCGATGAATGGAAGAACCCCTTGAACGACAAACTGGTTGAAACCTTCCCGATGCATAACATGACTGTCAATGCTGAAACGGCACCAATCCTGAAAATGGACATCGAAGGTACAGAGCTTTCGATACCGTTTCCGGCGCGCTGGCGAACCATCGGTAACTATGTGTTTTCTACCTTTGAGATTCATGCGTCAGTGCCGTCGGAATTGCAGCCCGACGAATGGCCGGTGGAGTCGCCGGGGCCCATGACGCGCATCAGTGAAATGTTTCAGCGCACCGTGCTGGCGTCCGATTTGCAGAATCCTGAGCTGACCTCGGTTCCCTACAGTGGTACCTGGACGCGTCTCAGTTCGTGGTATCCGTGGATGCTCATGGGGCAGGCCGAGGGCCATATGTTTTTCCGCGCCAACATGGCCAAGCTCGGTTCGCCCGATGACATTCCGCCGGCGTTCATGGAGAAAGCCATGCAGCAGCATGCCGCTTATCTTGAGCCGCCGGGGCTGGATTCATGGGGGCAGCCTAACGACTCGACCTTTAACACCTATGTGCGCGAGAGGTCTCCGCAGCCCGCCGAGTAGTGAACGTATCGGCTCGCAATATTGCGGTTGAACTGTCGAGCGGTTAGTTTGACTTGCCGTTAGTGGCGCCAATCTTCAGGACTGACCATGGCACGTAAAAAAGAAGAAATTAAGATCCGCCCGTTCTGGTATTCGGATATCTGGCTGTTTCCGAAGCTGATTACGATTATCACGTCGCTGGACAAACAAGGGCGCGTCAACGCCGCACCGTATTCGCACATCATGCAGTACGATGTGATGGCAAAAAACCCGCGCATGATTGTCGGGTTCCGCCAGGAGTCGCATTCCTTTGAGAATATTTGTGCAACGGGCGAGTTCGTTGTGAATTGCCCGTCCGCTGATTATCTTGACGACATGATGGAGACGGCCCGATTCTGGCCAGAAGGCGTGAACGAACTGGATCACACGCGTTTTACGATGATTCCGTCACGCAAGGTCAAGCCGCCGAGCATTGAAGAATGCCCGCAGATTGCCGAATGTACTGTTGATCAGATCATTCATCTGGAGAAAAGCAGCGGCATCATCATCGCCAATATCGAAGCCATCGTGATGGACGAAGGTCTGGCGGATATGGATCGCGCAGAACGTATTCCCGCCATGAATTTGCCAGTGGGTCTTGGCGATCAGAGTCGTCGTTATTATTACCATTGCACCACCGAAAACATGACTATGCATGAATTGGCAGAGCCGCCGGGCGGGCAGCAGGGCGGCAAAATCAAGATGACCATGCCATGGGACGAGCAAGGCACGGCAGCGCTGATGGAAGTGCCGGTTGCGTTGCGCAAAATGGTGTGTGAGCAGGTCGAGGAATTCGCGGCCAAGAAAGGCGCGGCCACGGTGACCAGTCAGCACATGCGGGATATGGCCAATGAATACGGTATTGACGCCGATCTGATGGCCCGTTTCGAATAACCTGTCGCGGTCGGTCCGCGATAAGATCGGGCTGGATTGGCAGCTAATCTTGTACGGTTTTGTGTCGTAACAAAGTTGCGGTGGCGCGTTGGTCACTCGCGGGCTGATACCAGACACTCAGGTCGGCGCCGGCAATTTCCCAATCGCGCACGGCGTTGGGGCTGTCAATGGAAAAACTGTTGAAACCGACACGCTGCATGTAATGCAATTGTTCCAGCAGGATCTCGCCCGTGGCGCGCAGTTCGCCGGTATAGCCGTAGCGGTCTCGCAACAGGCGCGCATGGCTGTATGCCCGTCCGTCGCGAAAGGTCGGAAACTGCAGCACAATGACAGAAAAGTGCTCCAGATCATCCTTTATCAGCGCGGGTTTTTCGTCGCTGGCCAAAACAATGCCCAGCGGGTCGGCGCGCCCGGACAGTGCGGCTTTGTGCTTATGCCACTGTGGCAGGCTGATGATCACTGCGCCTGAAAAGTCCGGTGCTTCCGCACCGCTGACGTCCATATAGGGGTCGGCAGCGGCTAAGCCGTCTTTAAGCAGCGCCATAGAGGGCCTCCTGAAAAGGTTCCATGCCAACGCGCCTGTAAGTGTCGACGAAGCGTTCGTCGCTGGCGCGCAGCCGCAGATAGGTGGCGATGATGGATTCCACGGCGTCAACGGCTTCCGCTGCCGGGAAGCCTCGACCGGTGCGCTCGCCCAGCGCCGCGTCGCGACCGGAGGAACCACCCAGCGTGAATTGGTAATACTCTTTGCCCTTTTTATCGACGCCGAGAATGCCGATATTGCCGACATGGTGATGCCCGCAGGCATTCATGCAGCCCGATATATTGATGGACAGTTCGCCGATGTCGTGCACGCGATCCAGATCCTGAAAGCGGGCGTTGATTTCTTGCGCGATCGGGATAGAGCGCGCGTTGGCCAGCGAACAGTAGTCCAGCCCAGGGCAGGCAACAATATCGGACACGTGGCCGATATTGGCCGTGCCCAGACCGTGCGTGTTTAGCTTCTGCCATAGTTCCAGCAATTGCTCCTGCGGCACGTCGGGCAATACCAGGTTCTGGCGATGATTAACACGCAGTTCGCCGAAACCGTATTCGTCCGCCAGATCTGCCGCTGCGACCATTTGCTTAGCGGTCATATCCCCGGGCGGAGCCGCCAGACTTTTCAGTGAAATATTGACAATGGCGTAGCCGGGAACCTTGTGCTCAGCGATATTGGAATGAAGCCACGCAGCAAAATCAGGGCGTGCCGCCGCTTGACTGTCGAGCAAGGTTTTTGCATCCGCGCGGCGCGGATAATCGGGCGGTGCGAAGCAGGCTGAGATGCGGTCAATTTCTGATTGCGGCAGGCGCAATTCGGAGTCGCGCAGTTCAGCCCATTCGGTTTCAACAAGTTCCCGGAATGTGTCTGCGCCGATCTCGTGCACCAGTATTTTGATGCGCGATTTGTACATGTTGTCGCGCCGGCCATCCTGATTATAGACGCGCAGTATGGCTTCCAAATAAGACAGCAAGTGCTCAGGCTCGAGCCATTCGCGAATAGTCTTGCCGATATGCGGCGTGCGCCCCTGGCCGCCGCCGACGATGACCTCAAAGCCTGCTTGCCCGTCGTCATTGCGGTGCATGCGCAATCCGATGTCGTGCACCTGCACAGCGGCACGGTCGTTGGGCGAACCCGTTACGGCAATTTTGAATTTGCGCGGCAAAAATGAAAACTCAGGGTGCAGCGTAGACCACTGGCGAATAATCTCGCACCAGACGCGCGGGTCCTCGAGTTCATCTGCAGCAACGCCGGCATATTGATCGGAAGTGACGTTGCGAATGCAGTTGCCGCTTGACTGGATGGCATGCATCTCGACCTGCGCGAGTTCGGCAAGCAGGTCCGGCACTTGTTCAAGCTGTATCCAGTTGTACTGAATGTTCTGACGTGTGGTGAAGTGGCCGTAGCCACGGTCATATTTGCGTGCAATGTGCGCCAGTTTACGCATCTGCGTTGACGACAACATGCCATATGGCACGTTAACCCGCAGCATATAAGCGTGCAGTTGCAGGTAAAGACCGTTCATCAGCCGCAATGGTTTGAACTGGTCTTCACTGAGTTCACCGCTCAGGCGGCGCTTCACCTGGCGGCGAAACTGTTCGGCCCGCTCGGTGACGAGTCGGGAATCAAATTCATCGTATTTGTACATAGGTTTTATCTGGCGGATTGAATAGTCGCTTTATTGACCGGACGGGATCGCTACGCTGGGTCCGAAAACGCGGATGTATTCGCGGTACTCGGTGGGTTCCGGTGCATCGCCTTTGAGTTCCACGGCGATCAGATACGGATCGATGACGAGATTATTCTCGGCCGCCGCCTTCGCGCTACGGAGCAGCACCTCAGCATCTGCATCGTCGTGCGCAACAGTCGCATCCCGAACGCGCGATGACCAGCCGTTCGATGCGGTCAAAAACACCACAAAGCCGTCGGCAAGCGAATTGGCAATCACAATCTGGGGCATGAGACTCAACATTAGTAAGCTGCGCATCGAACGGCATGAATGGCCGTTGGAAGCGCCGGGGCAGCTACCCTAACCGCCTGCAGCGGGGGAAAAAAATAATATCTTTGCCTGCGCTTATGCCCGGCTGTTATATGACTAATTGATTAAAAAACAATAAATTGCAGGCGCAAAATTGTCTATAGGCCGTAGCGGCTGAACAGATCGCGCGGACGCCGCAGCACCTTGGCAGCGAACATGCGTCGCGTAATTCGTCCGCCGGTCAGCCAGGCAATGCGTTTGCCGCTTTGCTTATTGGCCAATACTTGTTCAATCAGCCACGGTGCGACCGTCTCCACATGATCGCAAAGTATGTTGAGCATGGGGCGAATCTTTTGCCATTCATCATCGCTGAGCTGTTGTTGTTCAGAAAACCAGTTTTCCGTGATCAGCATGCCGGGACTGATCGAGCCGATCACGATACCGGTGTCCTTGTTTTCGTCGACCAGATATTGGGTTAGCAAATGAATGCCTGCCTTGGTAGAGCTGTAGACCCCCATGTTGGGGACCAGCCGCTTGCCGTCGAAGCTGCCACCAAGCACGTTGTATAGGGCGCCGTGACCCTGATTACGAAATCCATTGATGGCTACCTGCGAACCGAAAGTAGTGCCCAGCAAATTGCTGCCGATGAGCGTTCGGGTCAGATCTTCGGGTAATTCATGCACGGCGTACCGCGATGTCGCCACGCCGGCATTGTTGACCCATATATCCACATTGCCATATTGACCGACAGCATGATCCCATAATGCCTGTAATTGGCTCTTGTCGGTGTTGTCGCAGGCGATCCCGCTGCAGCGCCCATTACCTGACCGGGCGATCTCCTCAGCGGCTCTGGCGACATCGTCAGCATTGCGGCTACATATCACTGCGTTATAGCCGCGGCGTGCGCATTCCTCTGCCAGACCTCGGCCAATACCCTTGGTGCTGCCTGTTATTACCACGGTAGTCATGCGGCGTATTATGGCTATACTTTCAGGTTCATAACAGCATTGTTTGAGTAAACGGTATGCAGTCACAACACACAGTAATTTCTTCGTTGCTTGTTGGGCGTTTTGGCGCCCTGATACTGGGCACATGTCTGGGCCTTGGGGCGGCGGTCGCTGGTGAAGGGGATTGGCCCAATTACGGCGGCGCAGAAGGTGGCGGTCGTTATTCGCCGTTGGCCCAGATAAATCGGGACAACGTCCAGCAGCTGGAACTGGCCTGGGACTACCGTACAGGTGCGCAGGAACTGCATCCTGATCTGATCGAAAAAAGCGGTTATCAGGCAACGCCGATATTGCTCTCCGAGGCGGCGGGCGGTTATCTGGTTACCTGCACACCCTTTAATCGTGTAATTGCGCTGGATCCCGTAACCGGCGAGGAGCGCTGGGTATTTGATCCCAAGCTGGATACCGACAATCGGGCAGCCGGCCGCTTTAATTGCCGCGGCGTGACCGCTTGGTCCGATCCTGAAAGCGCTGCCAATGAAGCTTGTGCACACCGTATTATTCTGGCCACCAATGACCGGCGGCTGATTGCGATTGATTCTCGCGACGGGCAACCGTGCGAAGGATTTGGTCAGGGCGGGCAGTTCGATGTGACGCCACTGATTGTTCAACTTAAGCCCGCCGATCAGCTGGATGGCATGCAGCTTATGTCGCCGGTTGCGATAGTGAATGACGTGATCATTATCGGTGGTACGGCCAACAAATTTAAGAGCGTCAGTTCCATGAACGGCGCCCTTCGTGGTTTTGATGTGCGCACCGGTAAACACCTGTGGACTTTTGACACACTGATCCGGGAAGGTGAGGGCGCAACCAATGATGGGGTCGGCGGAGCTAACGTCTGGACCACCATGTCCTGGGATTCCAAACGTGATCTTTTGTTTGCGCCGACTGCATCGGCGTCGCCAAATTACTATGGTGCGTTGCGCCCGGGTGACAACCTGTACGCTAATTCTGTGCTGGCGATCCGTGCGAGTACCGGTGAGCTGGTATGGCACTTTCAGGTAGTGCATCACGATAACTGGGACTGGGATGTGCCTACACATCCATTGCTGGTGGACATCACCCGTGACGGCAAGAAAATTCCTGTGGTCGTGGTGCTGACAAAGACGGGAGTTGTCTTTGTTCTGCACCGGGATACCGGCGAACCTTTCCACGAGGTGATCGAACGGCCGGTGCCCACCGATGGCATGCCGGGTGACGTGCTGTCGCCCACGCAGCCGTTCCCCGTGGTTCCGCCGCCGCTCATGAAAGTCGGACTGACACCTGATGATGCATGGGGTTTTGCGGCAGCGGATCGTAATGATTGTCGCAAGAAAATCGAGTCCATGCGATACGGTGTTCCCGATCCGGATAACCCTTACGCCGGTTACTACACACCTATAACAGAGCAGGGCACCATCATGTATCCGATGGTTGGTGGCGGCATGAACTGGAGTGGCGGGGCGTTTGATCCGACGCGCAATTTGCTTGTGGCTCCCGTGGCGCAATTGCCTTACTACGTGAAGTTGATCCCCAATGAGAAAATCGAACCGTCCGATAACGAAATGGCTGGCCTGCCTATGGGTCCGCCTGATTTTATACAGGGTGCCGATTACGGTTTGCAGCACGGGCCGTTGATGTCAATGTCCATGTCGCCCTGTACAGCCCCGCCGTGGTCTAAATTAGTGGCCGTCGATCTCGAGAAGGGCGAAATCATTTGGGAGCGCCCGTTTGGTGTCATCGACAAAATGGTGCCGGGTGGCATGCTGCCGTTACCGCTGGAATTTGGCGGTCCGTTTTCGGGCGGTGCGATCGTAACCGGCGGTGGCGTGGTGTTTATGGGTGCGTCTTATGATGAACGTTTCCGAGCCTTTGACGTCGAAACCGGCGAAAAACTTTGGCAGGTGGATACGCCGTTTTCAGCAAATGCCACGCCCATGACCTATGAGCGCGATGGTCGTCAGTTTGTGGTTGTCTCGGCGGGCGGACACGCCTGGAGCCCGTTGCCCAAGGGCGATTACATTGTCGCGTACGCGTTGCCCGTCAGTGACTAACCGGGTTTAGCTGTCAGTTTCTGCGGGTAGTGCTGTTCCATAAAGTCGAGCAATTCCCGCGGATATTCCGTCACGCTGTCGAGTTTTCGTGCCGGCCCTGCCCACACGGTGTGGCCTGGGTGGCCTTGCATATCCATCCAGCTTAACCACGGTGCAATGTAGGTCGGGTTGGCCGTGGTATAGACCTTGGGAGTGCTGGCGTCGTGCAGTTCCCGCAGCAGGCCCCGCCCCGTTTGATCTTCACCCATTGGCAATCCGGCGGGGTAGGGGCGGTTCATGGTTAACCAGATATGAGGGCCCGATTCGGTCCACTTGGTTTGCGCTTGAAGCGGCGGTAATTCACTGAACGGCCGGGTATCATCCGAACGCTTTGCACCGTCGACGCTGTAGATGTAGTGCGCCTTAACCGATATGGAATTTGGCCGCACTACATTGGTTTTTCCTGTCACCGGGTTCTCAAAAGTATCCAGCCTCTTTCGTGTCCGGGTGTCGCGGAAAAAACTGACGGTGGCGCTGTAAGCTCGGTAGCTGCCGTCCGGCTGTTTTTGGTAATAGTCGATCTCCGAGCCTTCGTAATCGACCATCGGGATCGGTGCCTTGCCGGGCAGCACAGCGTAAATGGTACCGAAATACCAGTGCGGGCAGTCCACGGGTTCGAGGCTGGCGCGCATTTTCACCATCGCGGTGAGATTGTCATGCGGATTATCGAGATCCAGGGTGCGCCGGAAATCCTCGCGCGCGATACTGCTCAACGGCGCAGCGAGACTCGCCAGTGCTAGCGAGCCCGTGAATGTGCGGCGGGTCATTGTTGGGGTGTGCCGTGTTGAATTGGTCATCGCTACAAACTCCGCTATTTCGAGCTGCGAGAATACCCGAGCCTGCCCGCCTGTGTAACGGCATCGGCAAAAATACAATAACTATCTGAAAGAGTTAATAAAAGTCTTGTAAGGAATGAGAACTGGCTCGCATTTCCGGCCATGCTTCTGATTTAAATTATGCAATAGAGAGAAATATTTATGGATTGGCAAAGTTTCAATCAGGATTATGTGCTGATCGCCATTGCCTCGGGATCCTTTTTGGCAGGCGTGGTGTTCACGCGTTTGGCACTGAGGTCCGGCAAACGTTCGGCGGCCAGCGAAGACCGTCGCGATCATTTGATTCGGCAGCTCGAAGCAGACTTGCGTCTGGCAAAGCGCCAACTCGAAGAATATGCAGTTCAGGTAGAAACCAAGACGCAGGAATGCGACCAGAGCATGGCTACGGTGCTCGACCTCAACGCGTTGCTTGACCAGCGTAACAACGAAGTAGCGAGCCTCCGCAACGAGGTCAAGGGCGCCGTTAAGAAAACTCATGAGCTGCGCCGCGAACTCACGAATCGCGCCGAGGAAACCCTGCGGGAACATGTTCGGGCCGAGGAGGCGCGGACCGAGCTCGACGTTGTGCGTGCGGGATCAGATGCGATTGTCAGCGAATTCGCACGTTATCAGAAACGCGACGACGCATAAAAAATACTTATTCCCCCGCAGGTTGACGGGTCATGCTATTCAGCTCTTCGCTCGACGTGCCCCAGACTACGTTGCCTTCGTCATCTACATAACGCCCCCTGAACCGATAGTCGATTGCCGTGATTTCTACGTAGTCGTCGGCATACATTTTTTGTTGAGTCCCGCTGTTGAGCATCACGCATTTACCCGCCGGCAGGGGGCCGCTGACCATGGTGCCGGCATTGTTGGCCCGCAGGAAGAAGTCGCATCCTTCATTCCATGTCAGTTGTTCCAGCGTGACGTCAGCGAGCAGTTCGGGGTTGCGGTGCAGATTCTTGTAGGGTTCGGCATCCTTAAAGTAGAGCTCCCGCTGAATAACCGATCCGCTATCGGGGTCTGGCAGGTACTGCATCAGGCCGTGCCTGAAAATCAGCGCCGGATTTTCCGAGCCGTCCATTGATGATTGCTGATAAACAATATAGCCGTCCAGCAGTGGTGCTTCGATCGGCACAAATAATTGATGCATGGGCCGATGTGTTTGCTCCGGGGGCAGTTCGGCGGCCATGTCAGCCTCAAACTGGGCTACGTTGTTATAGTTGCCCCGCACCCACTGCTTGATAAGCTCTAGTGCCGCTTGTTCGGCGGTATCCGCCGTCGTTACTGTCTTTCCGCCGGGCTCGCACGCGACCAGCACGGCTGCCATTATTAGTATTGCTGCTACAGATCTCATAGGTTTTCCGGATTCAGTCAATTTGAAAGCGGCGGCAAGTAAGCCATTGCCACCGCAGATGGATTAAGCTTACCAAATCAGGTGTTTGAGGAGTTGCCCTGTTGAATCATGCTCATTTTGCCAGGTTGCTGGCCGCCTACCGCGCAGCGCCGCTGGAGTTTCAGGCCACCTCGTACTGGGCCGCTTATGAAGACGAATTGTTGAAGCTGGTCCGGACGATTGACTTTGATGAGCTGCGGTCGGGTAAACACCGTGTCTTGCGGGCTTTTGGTTTTGCAGATGCGGTTTATCATCGCAAGAATACGCCTTTGCGACGATTTCTGTCGCGTCTGTTGGGCCTGAAGGAACGCTACCTCACGCCGTATTCAGCCAGTCGTGAACAGATCGAGGAAATGGCTTACCGTCATTGCGAAATCTACGGCCAGCTCACCGGCGCGCGGCCCATTTCTTCATTAAGTGCTTCGCTCGCCGGTGGCCCGCCCGGAGCATTTGTGGTTGATGGCCGCGACTACACCATGCCGTTTCTCAGTTATTACCTTCGGTACTGCTTTGCACAGCAATTTATTCCTTTTGCTAATAGCCCGGTGCTGGTGGAGTTGGGCTCGGGATCGGGCTATCTGGTTGAGGTATTAAAGAAGCTTTATCCGGAGTTAACCGTGCTCTGTTTCGACCTCCCCGGTCAGGTATTTCTTTGCGAGAATTATTTGTCGGCCGCATTGGGCAGTAATCAGATAGTGACGACGGAAACCACGCTGGACTGGAATAGCCTGTCCGAAGTCAAAGCGGGCCGGGTGCACTTCTTCGGCAACTGGCAAATGCCGCTGTTGAATGACTTTAAGTTTGACGCGTTCTGGAATGCGGCCAGTTTTGGCGAAATGGAACCCGATGTGGTGCGCAACTACTTGTCGTTTGTGAAAGGCAAGGCGCGCTGGATCTATTTGCAGCAAATTCGGGGAGGGCAGAAAACGAGCGGCACGGTGCGCGTGCAGGATCCTATTACGCTGGAGATGTACAAGTCCATGCTGGACAGCTACGAGCTTCTGGCAGAGCAGGACAGCTACGCCGCAAATTACCGTGACGCGGGGGGCTACTTCGAAGCGGTTTGGCGCGCCACCTGACTGATCATGTATTCGGTCAGGGCTTGATTGCCGTCGGCAACGCAGTCCGCAGGTGCATCGAGGCCCTTTTCGAAAGCCAGCTTCAGTTTGGACTGCAGTTCACCCGGGCTGTCGTAAAGCTGGCACAGCCCGGATGCTGCCAAAACCTCAAGTTGTTCGACCTGGTTCGTAGCAATCGGACGCAGAATTGCCGGCAGACTTAGATATAGCCTTTCAAACGTCGAAATGCCACCTGCGCCAATGGCCAGATCGGCATCTGCCATCAGTTTGGCCATTTCGTTACTCTGCACATGGCAGGCAAAGCCATGATTGGTGCAGATATCCTGAATGTTCTTCCGGTCAGGATGCTGCGCGCCGATCACCACGTCCACTTGCCGATCCGCGACACCGGCATCGAGCAGAGCGTTTATCGCCACCAGCGTGTGGTTATCTGCATCGACACCGCCAAAGTACACGAGGATACGGTTTACGTTGCCCGAGCGCGGCGTTAGCAATGCGCGCTGCTGGTGAAATTCCTCGCGCAGGAAAGCATACCGGGGCCCCAGAAAAAATTTGCAGTGGGCCGGTGTTTTGCCCATATAACGCTGGTCCATTTGTGCATAGAGATTCTGATCCACCAGGGCATCGCAATCGTGCAAGCGGTCTGCCAGATCATCGACCACCAGTATCCACCGGGCGATAGCGCGTACCGCGGTTTCCCAGCGATGGTCAATACCGTAATGATCGACCACCAGCCAATCGAAGCAACGCGCTGCCAGGGCGGCCAGCGTATCCGCCACATCCTTATGCTGGCTGACACCCAGCCACCGGGCGTGCGGGGGATCGTTATTGCCTTGGTTGTCTGGCTCGGCGTTGGCTGGAGTCGCCAGCTCGAAGCATTCGAATCCCCGGTCGGTGAGCTTCTGGCGCAAGTGGCCAGGCAAAAAGCGATACACAAAGCAAATCTCGGTGCCGCGTTTGCTGAGTGCATCGGCCAGACTCAGGCAGCGCATAAAGTGGCCGGAACCAATAGTGTCTGAAGCATCAACGCGAAATGCTACTTGCATATGGCCCGGCATCAGTTCAGGCGCTTGAAGCCGCTGTGGCACACCGGGCCGTTCAGCAGTTTGTAGACATCCCGGCCGTCTTCGCATTCGCGAATCAGCGCGAATATCGGTTCCAGCGCCTCAAAGTAGCCGTCGACGATGTCGGGGGTGTGTTCCGTGCAGGCATAAACCGTGTTCGACGCCAGATAGCCCTTGGCCAGCATTTCCTGCGTGATCAGGGTTTTATACGCCAGCGCATGGTCGCTATTGAAGCTGAAGGCCGTGAACGCTGGAATGCCACTGGTGCTGATGCCGAGCCCGTGCTTTTGCGCCATCGCCTGCCAGCGGTGGCTGATATTCTCACCGATCTGCGTGATCTGCTCCCAGGATCGGACTTTCTCCATGACTTCCAGGGTCTTGAGGGCGGCGCTCGGGCCGATGCGTTCCGTCCAGAAGGTGCTACTAATGAAAGTGCTTTGCGCCGCTTCCATGATTTCTCGGCGTCCGATCACGGCATTGATTGCGTAGCCGTTACCGAGGGTTTTGCCGAACATCGCCAGATCCGGTTCAACGTCATACAGTTTGTGAATGCCACCGAAAGTTTGCCGAAACCCTGACGAACATTCGTCGAACATCAGTACAATGCCGCGTGCCGTCGCCAGGTCACGCACTTTGCGCAAAAAATCATCCTTTGGCTGCGCATTGCGGATCACTTCCATCTTGATAACGCCGATATCGTGCTGATTAACCAGTGCTTCGAGTTCGGCAAAATTATTGTAATTAAACGGCAAGACACTGCCCTTGAGTTCGCGCGGCACGCCACGCGGTTCGAGGCCGGGCAGCAGGTGGCCATCGAGGTTTTTGTCATCGCTCAGGTTGGCTGACAAATACCAGTCGTGCCAGCCATGGTAGCCGCAGATGGCTACTTTATCTTTGCCACTGGCCGCGCGGGCGATGCGTATGGCGACGGCATTCGCTTCGCCGCCGCCGCGCGTAAAGCGCGCCATATCGGCCCACGGGTGCATGTCAATCAGTTTTTCTGCCAGCCAGACTTCTTCCGGACAGTTGAATGTGGCCATATTGCCCGCGGCAACGGTTTTCATCACCGCTGCATCCACTTCCGGGTGGCCGTAGCCGAGCGTATTGGTGCCGATGCCCATGATGCACATGTCAATGTATTCGTTATCGTCCATGTCCCATACGCGGCAACCCTTCGCCTTGCTGTAATAGGCCGGCCACTGATCCGGCAGAAACATTTCAGCGCGTTTGGACAACAGCATGTTGCCGCCCGGGATAATTTGCTTGGCGCGTTTCCAGAGTTTTTGACCGGTGCCCATCGTGGCTCCTTCGTTTCGGGTTATTTCCCGGTTGGCAGAAAACAACTGCGGCGAATCCTGCTGCAGCTTCAGCACTTCAAGCCAGCCGAAGTCCGTGCGGGGTGAAAAGTGTGCGAATACCCGGCGGATAACTTCGAGATCGTCAGCTTCGTCGACGGTCCAGCGCAGCCCGGAGAGATCTTCCGGATGCGCATAGGATGCCATTGAAAAGATGCCGGAATTACGCATGTAAGGGGTGACATGTTCGCGGTCGTAGCCGTGCTGTGTGTCCTGCCAGGTTCGCCACAGTGTCGACATGCTAAATACTTCGACGTCCAGTCCGTCCGGAAATGTCGGCGGTGCAACGTTGGAACAATAATCCGCGCCACTTGCACGGAACTCGGCAATCACCGCATCCACTACCTGCGGGTCTATTAGCGGGCAGTCGCCCGTAACCCGCACGACGATATCCGGGTTGCACAAACGGGCCGCCTGATAATAGCGATCCAGCACATCGTGTTCGCTGCCTGCGTAGCACTGGTAGCCCAGGGTCTGAACGTGTTCTATCAGCTCTTGATTGCCGGGCGTGGCCGCTGTTGCAATAACGATCTGATCAATAGTTTGTGATGCTGCCAGTCGCGTCAGTAACACTTCGATCAGCGGCACGCCGCCGATTTTTTGCAGCACTTTTTTCGGTAGTCGGGTGGAGCCCATGCGGGCCTGCACAATTGCGACAGTCTTCATGTCGATGGCCACATGGCGGGATTAATCAGTTGTGAATCATCGCACTCGAACTCGTCGGGGATGTCGCGCGCAGTGCCTGGTGCGGCTGCCCTCAGTATTTCGTTAAGCTGGGCCACCGAGTCAACGCCTACCACCACTTTACTGACCGCATCGAGTGACAGGGGGTAGGCGATGCATGCTTCAAGCGCGTCGGCATTGTTATCCGTTAGCCAGGCATCCCAGCGCTTCAATAATTCACCCCAGCGCGAGAAATGTGCAGGGCGTGCGGCCGCCGGCATCAGCAACAGGCCCTGCAGGAAAGCTGAGCGGGTGTGCAGTTCAACACCCTCAGCTTGCAGTTTTTGCAGCCACCCGGAGGTTATTAATCGTCGATCGAGAATGTTAAGAGGTGCCTGCACCAGGTCGAAGCCGCCATAGGTCGACCACAACGCATTCAGTTCCGCCGGGTCATAAACCGAAACACCGATTTTCTGAGTCAGCCCCGCTGCTTTGGCATCGAGCAAGGCTTCGTAGATGGCAGCGCCCCGTGTCTTCAGGAGCTGTTCTGGCCGGTGCAAAAGAGTGCCGTTGAGCTTTTCTATTTGCAGTCGATCCAATGAGGCGTGCAACTGCGCGTTCACCCACTGAGTGATATCCGGTGCACTATCGGGAATGGCCGGCAACTTGCTGACAACGGACCATCTCTTTACCCCGATGTGGCCGAGCACGCTCTCGCTGTCGCCGTAGCTGATGGCGGTATCAAGGGTGTCCAGCCCCGCATCCGCGGCCGTAGCGACGATCGCTGCTGCCTCGGCCGGGGATACCTGCCCCTGCTGATTGGCGACTCCATAAGGCAGGCCGAACTGGACGGTTCCCAGTGCCAGCCGCTTAGCGTTCCGGAAGCTCATTCTTAAGTATTCCGACCCAGAAACATCCTACCCTGCGGCCATTTACTTCCATGTGTTTACGCAAAAAACCATCGATAGAAAAGCCATTCTTAAGGGCCACGCGCAATGCCGCCAGATTCAGTTCGATGATGCCGCCCTCGATTCTCTCCAGCTTGAGCACGTTAAAGCCGTAGCTGAGCAGGGCATATTGCGCTTCCTCGGCAAGGCCCTTGCGCCACTCGGACTTGTCGCCGATGAAGTAACTTAGCTGGGCAGTTTTGTGATGCGGGTTCAGTGCGCCCAGCTTCCCATTGCCGATATGTTTGTCATTCTCCAGAAGAAAAATTCCAAATAAATGGCTGGCAGGGTCTGCATTACACTGTTTTATAAAGGCCCGGCAGGTTTCCGTGTTTTGCTCGGTATGGCGTGTTTCAAGAAACTCGTTAATGTCAGGATCGTTTAGCCAGCCTGCATAGGTTTCGGTGGCATCTTCTTCCTGCAGCTTGCGCAGATAGACCCGTTCCGTTTGTAGTGGCTTCATTGCTTGTCCTGCCTCGTGAGCTTGATAGTTAAGCGGCATCATGCGGTCGTTCGTAGTGCAGTATATCGCCTTCCTCTCGCAGCAGAGTCATTCCCGCGTGTAGCGCCGCCTTTATTGAAGCGCTGTTGTTGCGCTTTATTTCCGCTCGCACCGGTCCGTCTATTTGAACCGCCGCAAGTGCAACCATTTCGGGCGCAATGCCTTTGCCTCGTGCCTCAGGTGCAACCGTCCACGAGAGCACCCAGACTTCGCCTGACCGGTCGGCCCTGACCGTTCCCACCGGCACAGCGTCGATCTCTGCAACAAGCAGTTGCCGTTCATGATTGTTCAGGCTTGCAAGCAGCCAGGCGCGGTGCTCGTCCTGGGTGACCACCTCGCTGTGATGACTTGCCTGCCGTGTAAGCGGGTCATTTCGCCAGGCAAGCAGCATTTCCGCGTCGTCCGGACCAGCGGGCCGCAATGTAATTAAGTGGCTCATGGAGAGAAGGCAGGCGGTTCCGGGTTCAGAACCCTTCAATAAGGTCTTCGGTTAGCGGCGTGCCCCGGACAATATTGTCGCTGGCGATTTTGCCGAGTACATCGTCAATGCGTTTGGGTTCTATACCACCACCCGGGCGCAGGCTGCGGACATTTTCGGCTGTCAAGGTTTCGCCCTTGCGAATATCGCTGACGGCGTAAAGCGTACGTCTAGTCGTGAGAGCTTTGTCAGGATAAGCAATGCCTCCCAGCGCTTTTTCTGCGATCCGAATAGCCGCGGTCATGGTGGAAAACTCTTCCGGCGTCATCGAAAAAAAGCTGTCAGCAGTTTCAGCTTCGCGGTCAAGGACAAAATGCTTTTCGATCATGCAGGCACCCAATGCTATGGACGCCACGGGAACAGCAAAACCCATGGTGTGATCCGATAAACCGACAGGGCAGTTAAAAGTCTCATGCATATGAGGAATCGTCCGCAAGTTCATTGACTCGGGCGGTGCCGGATAACTTGCGGTGCACTTCAGCAGGCATATGTCGGTAGCGCCGGCCTCCTGAGCGGCCTCTACGGCATCTCTGATCTCGTCCAGTGTTGCGCTACCGGTCGACATGATTACCGGCTTGCCGGTTTGGGCTACCTGACGAATCAGGGGCAGCTCAATTATCTCAGGCGATGCAATCTTGTAAGCCGGTGCATTCAGTTCCTCCAGAAACTCCACTGAAGTGGGGTCAAATGGAGATGAAAAGCAGGTCAGGCCAATGCTGCCCGCCAGTTCCATTAGCTCCGCATGCCATTCCCAGGGTGTCATCGCGTAGGTGTAGAGGTCGTGCATATACTGACCTTTCCAGGGGCCTTCTTGCAGATAGAAATGCGTTGACTGGCAATCCAGCGTCAAGGTGTCAGCTGTATAGGTCTGCAATTTAATCGCATCCGCGCCGCATTCTTTGGCGGCATGGACCAGTTCTTTGGCCTTTCCCAGATCGTTGCCGTGATTCGCGGACATCTCGGCAATGATATAGGTCGGGCAGTGTGTGCCGATTCTTTTGCCATCAATTGCGAAGCTTTCCGAGAATGCCATTCCTGCCTCTGGTGGTCTGGGGTTTGCGGGCAAGGTATTCTACCCTGAGGCAACGCGTGATTTACACGTCGGCGGTGCCTGGGTCTGGTGGTGGCCTGTGGGCAAAACAGGTACAGTTCGCTGATGTCGGCAGGGGTTGTGAGCCGGCACAATAAGGCTTGCAGAGGCGCCCCGGGTGGTAAACCATCCGGGTAGTCACCCGGGTCGTAAAGATAGCGCGTAAACATGGGGCGCAAATGTTCAGTAGCAAATCTATCCTGATTACCGGCGGTACGGGGTCGTTCGGAAAAAAATACACCAAGACCCTGCTGGAGCGTTTCAAGCCCAAGCGATTGGTGATTTATTCCCGCGATGAATTAAAGCAATTTGAAATGCAGCAGGAGTACAGCGCTCCCTGCATGCGATATTTCATCGGTGACGTCCGGGATAGTGACCGGCTGCTGCAAGCCATGAACGGCATTGATTACGTTATCCACGCGGCCGCTCTAAAGCAGGTACCGGCTGCTGAATACAACCCCATGGAATGCATCAAAACCAATATTTACGGGGCTGAAAATGTCATCCGGTCAGCCATTGCCTGTAATGTTGAAAAGGTCATTGCACTTTCCACTGACAAGGCTGCAAACCCGATTAATCTTTACGGTGCGAGCAAACTTGCATCGGACAAGCTATTTGTTGCTGCCAATAACATGGTAGGCAGTTCCCGGACCCGCTTCGCCGTTGTACGCTATGGCAATGTTGTGGGTTCGCGCGGCTCCGTCGTGCCGTTTTTCAAAAAGCTCATTGCCGAGGGCGCAGAGAAACTGCCGATAACGCACACAGACATGACCCGCTTCTGGATTACGTTGCAGCAGGGCGTGGATTTTGTGCTCAAAGATTTTGAGCGCATGCACGGTGGCGAGATATTTGTGCCAAAAATTCCTTCGATAAGAATCACAGATCTGGCCGAGGCTTATGCCCCGGGTATGCCTATAGAAGTTATAGGCATCCGTCCGGGGGAAAAACTTCACGAGATTATGTGTCCGGCCGACGACTCGCACCTTACGCTCGAATTTGATGACCACTTTGTTCTGCAGCCGACCATCCGCTTTCATGGCGTTAATATGGATTATGCGAAGAATAAACTGGGCGAGACAGGCGAGCCGGTCGAGCAGGGCTTTGAATACCATTCTGGTAATAATGACCATTTCCTGTCGATCAAAGAGATTCAGGAATTCGACAAGCTTGCGGAACTATGACGGCGAAAAAATGCCCCGAATGATCCCCTCGTGATTCCCTACGGCAGACAGGCTATATCCCGGCAAGATATCGATGCGGTCGTCGAGGTTTTGCAGTCCGATTTTCTGACGCAGGGCCCCAGGGTTCCGGAATTTGAGCAGGCTTTGTGTAAGGCGACCGGCGCCGCGCATTGTGTGGTTAGTAACTCGGCCACCTCATCGCTGCATCTGGCTTGCCGCGCTCTGGGTGTCGGTCCGGGCGATGCGGTTTGGACAAGTGACGTAACCTTCGTGGCATCGGCAAACTGCGCCCTCTATTGCGGCGCGGATGTCGATTTTGTCGATATTGATCCGCGCACTTACAACATGAGCCCGCTGGCGCTGGAGCAAAAACTGCGTGAGGTGCGTGAAGCCGGTAGGCCTTTACCGAAGGTGGTCATTCCTGTGCACCTGTGCGGACAATCCTGCGAAATGGAAGCCATACACGCGCTGTCGAAAGAATATGGTTTTGCAATCATTGAAGACGCAGCGCATGCCATCGGTGCGCGATACCGCGATGAGCCGGTGGGCAATTGCCGTTACAGCGATATTGCTGTGTTCAGTTTTCACCCTGTCAAGATCGTGACAACGGGTGAGGGCGGTGCGGTAACTACAAATGACGAAAAACTTGCGCATCGTATGCGACTCCTGAACAGTCATGGCACGACTCGTGACAGCGAGGAGATGACGAATGAGTCCGATGGCCCGTGGTATTACCAGCAAATTGACTTGGGCTATAACTATCGGATGACCGAGATGCAGGCGGCATTGGGTTTGAGTCAGTTAAACCGGCTGAAATCGTGGGTCGCAGAACGCAACCGGCTTGCGGAGCGCTACGACAGTTTGCTGAGTGATCTGCCGGTGCAGACGCCCTGGCAGCATCCTGACAGTTATTCTGCACGGCATCTTTACGTCATTCGTACGGCCGAAGACATTGGCGCCGCAGGTCACCGTCGCGTTTTCGAGCAACTGCGCGCGGGCGGTATAGGGGTGAATCTGCATTACATACCCCTGCATACGCAGCCGTATTATCGTGACGTAAAGGATATTCGCGGGTCCTGGCCCGAGGCAGATCGCTACTACAAGCAAGCAATCAGCCTGCCATTGTTTCACCACATGACGGAACAACAGCAGGATGAAGTAGTGAAGGTATTGGCGAGCAGTCTTTGACGCTTTAGCGGGCCATGCGGCTTGCTACCAGCGCCTTCAGTCGGTCGGGGTGCTCAAGCCACTCGTAAAGCTTCTTAATTTCGTAACCTTCGCTATCCGAACGATCGCATAGTTCTACCAGGTTGAAATAAGGCTCCAGGCCGATTCCGGCTGACGTGAAGAAAGACAATATCGTAACCGGTTCGTCGCTAAGCAGGATAATCACTTCCAGCGGTAGTTTCTCGGGCACTATGTATATCGAATCGGCCATCGCATCATAGTCGTACGGATTCTCCCGGGGGTGTAGCTTCAGTACCGAGGCGAAACCAAGGCTCTTCAGCGTTGCAACGATGCATTGATACAGGGCCAGCTTTTGCTTTTTATTGATATCGTCGAATTCGTCCAGCGGCGAAGTCGCCACAAAGACCGCCCCCGATGTGGCTCCAAAGTCGATGGTGTCTGCGAACATTTTCCGGATTTTTTGTTTCGAATCCGGCGTATCCAGAAAAGTAAGTTTTTCAGCTTTGGCCCGAACGTAAGGCGGCACCTTGTCCGGATAACTCACGAGAATTTTTCGACAGCGTCTGTCCTCGCCGAAGGACAGCTTGTTGAAAGGCCTGCCCAGCAAGATCCTTCCCGGCCAGCGCCAAAAACTCTTGGTGAAGTAATGGTAGTTGCCACTGCCTTCTTCGATAAGAAAGAAATCCTGGCTGACGAGCCTGAAAACCCGGGCCATTTTATTGCGTTCATTAAAAAGCCATAAATTACGCGGTCTGGCTTCCCGATATGATTGCGCGATCGTGGGATGCAGGTGCTTCAGGGTGTCAAAAAAGGCTTGCTGCAGAAAGGCCGGCGCAATCAGATTACGCAGCGCCAGAAAATAGAATGCCCTTCCAAGGAGGGTCCGGTTAAGGTGATTTCGAAATTCCCGCCGATTGCCCTCATGCACCCGTATGTTATCTGGCAATTCGGAAAGATCCCATGCGTCCAGCGAAGTCGCCTGAAAGTCAGAAAAGAAAAGTATGTGGTGGGGTTCATCGGGCTCGCTCAATGCCTTCAGTAGCGCAAACAGAAAATGGCGTACGGTTGAACAGATATAGAAATTCATGCGAGCCGGGTACTTTGCAATTTTGCTACTAAGTAGAATAAGTGTAAAAAGCCCATGGCGTGAGATAGTAGTTGAATAACAGCTTCGGTGGTATGGTGCATTGAACCATGGGCGACACCACGACAAAAGTGACCCTTGCGGCCGATATGCATGGTCTGTTGGTCGAGCTATTCCCCTTGTGTCGCAGTTTGACGGGCCCGGGTGTGCGAGAAACTCTGAAGATCTTGCGACGTGAATTTCCCGGCTTGTCGATTTACGAAGTGCCGTCAGGCACCCCGGTGTTTGACTGGACCGTTCCCGAAGAATGGGCCATCCGGGAAGCGTGGGTCAAAAACAGTCATGGAGAAAAAGTGATTGATTTCTGCCAATCTAACCTTCATGTCGTCGGTTATTCGATGCCTTTTAAAGGTCGAATTTCTTTTGCGGAACTGCGCCCCCATTTGCATACCTTGCCAGAGCAAAAGGATGTTGTGCCTTATGTGACATCCTACTACCAGCGCGACTGGGGGTTTTGTCTGAGCCATCAATTATTCGAGCATTTGGAATCTTTTGGCGATGACGCAGTTTATGACGTTTTGATTGACAGTTCACTTGATGATGACGGCGTCATGAATTTTGCGGATATTCTGCTGCCCGGTGAGTCCGACCGGGAAATATTGATTTCCTGTTACGTTTGTCATCCCTCGCTGGCGAATAACGAATTATCCGGCCCTGTTGTGGCAATTTTTCTGGCGCGCTGGCTGGCCATGCTGGAGCAGCGCCATTTTACTTATCGAATTGTTTTTGTACCCGAAACCATTGGCTCGCTTGCGTACATTGCGAAACATGAGCGCCATCTGCGTGAAAAGGTATATGCGGCGTTTAATCTCACGTGCGTCGGCGATGATCGTGCCTGGTCCTGTGTGGCAACGCCAAAGGGAAATACCCTCAGCGATGAAGTAGCCTGTTTGGCATTGCGGCAGCGATCATCAAATTTTGAGCGGCATTCCTATCTGGCGAGGGGGTCCGACGAGCGCCAGTATGCTTCGCCGGGCCTGGGAATTCCGATGGTTTCCATTATGCGTAGCCGGTTTGGCGATTTTCCGGAGTACCATAATTCAGCCGACAATTGTGATTTTGTTACGCCCGAGGCATTGGAGGAAAGTCTGGCATGCATGCAGTCGATCATCACGGGGTTGGAATACAATCTGACTCCCCAGGTAGTTCACAAAGGTGAGCCGCAGCTAGGGCGTCGGAATCTGTATCCGACCCATAGCGGGATGATTATTTCCAAGGACCTTTTCTACGCTGTCTGGGATTTTTTGGCTTATGCCGATGGAGAGACGGATTTGCTTCGAATATGTGCTCTGACAGGCTTGAGCATAGAAGATGCATGCGAAGCTCAGGCGCTGCTGCTGGATAAACATCTTGTTACTGTAGCGCGTCGCTATCGCAGTCAGGCTGGGCCCTTGCCGCCGGCGAGCACAGCGGGCGTCATGTATCGTCCAAACCGATCCTTCTTTTAGAACCAACGATTAGCTGCTGAAAATTGCGAGGTGCTATATGAGCTTCTCATCAAAATGGGATGCTGCTTACAGAAGAAACGAGCATCAATCGATTTGGCCCTGGTCTAATCTGGTGTCACGCTGCCTGCGTCATACCGCGTTAAAAAACAGAGATGCTTCATTCCGGGTTCTTGAGCTGGGATGTGGGGCTGGCGCGAACATTCCTTTTTTTCTTGAGTACGGGGCTGATTATCACGGTGTTGAGGGAAGTCAGGCCGCAGTGGGGTCTCTGCAGGCCCGGTTTCCCGAGCTCACCGACAAGCTTGCAGCTGGAGATTTTACCGACAGTCTGATTTTTGACGGCCCATTCGATTTGGTTGTCGACAGAGCAGCAATTACCCACAATGACACGGCAGCGATTCGTCGTTGTCTGTCTATGATTAAGGCATCGCTTAGTGATGCGGGTGTATTTATTGGTTGTGACTGGTACAGCACGGATAGTGCCCGATACCGTCAGGGTGAGAAGGGCGTTGACCCCTTTACATGCGGGGATATTGCAGAGGGCACGTTCGCCGGAATCGGGCAGGTGCATTTTTCATCCTATGAGCATATTCAGGATTTGTTTGGGGGTTTTAAAATTCTCTCTTTGGATCATATTGCGGAGCAGGTTTATGTGGGTTCCGGCGAAGGAAACGCAACATGGCAGATTGTCGCGACGAAATAGTTCTTCATGCGGGCGTGCCAGCCCATGACCGGTAACCGGGTTTTTGCACAGTTAGAATCGCTGCTGCGGTCGGAGCCGTTCTCGGTGGAGCAGCCATTGTCAGCGGACAGTCGCTTTAGTGATATCGAAGGGTGGGATTCTTTTCAGCATCTGCGGTTTTTGCTGGAAGTTGAGGGTTGCTTTGGTTTCGAGATGTCTCCCGAACAGGGTGAGGCGATAGAGACGTTGGGCGATTTGGCGGAAGTGGTCGTAGATCTTTGATACTTAAAGAGATAGTTGAGCAGGCGCGGGCTCTCCTTATTGTGCCGGGTAGTACCGTCTATGTGGCCAGTAACGTGGCCAGATTCGGTATACCTGCGGCCGTGCGATCGCTTTTAAGGTCGGAGGGGCCCGAGGCGCTGCTGCGCAGCCACGTGGATACTCTGCGCGCAATTGTGGGTGAGAGCGGTACTTTGCTTATGCCCACATTCAGTTATTCGGCCTGTAATGATGAAGTTTTTGACCCCCGTGAAACGCCGTCGGTCGTCGGCAGTCTGACGGAATTCTTCTGGCATCAAGCGGGTGTGGAACGATCCGCGCATCCCGTTTTTTCTGTAGCGGGCTTCGGTCCTTCTGCCGGGCATTTTCTGCATGTCGACAATCCCGATTGTTTCGGTGCTAACAGCTTTTTTGACAAGCTGCGCAAGGCAAATGCCACTTGTTTAATGTACGGGGTGAACATGTGGGAAGGGTCTACCTATGTGTACCACGCAGAACAGCGTGCCCGTGTTCGTTACCGATACATTAAAGAATTCAACGGCCGCGTGCTACGCAGCGACGGCGAGATTGAGGTTGCACCGGTGCCGTATTTCGTCAGAAATCTGGACATCCCCTATCGCGATTCCTGGCAGCGTTTACAGGCGGAATCCATAGGCGCCGGCATAACCCGCAGCGTGGGCAGTGAGCGCCTGCCGATGCTGGCTCACGAAGCAGGGAGTATCGATGAGTTTATTGCGGCCCGTCTGCAAGAAGACGCCAATTACCTGATTGAACTCACTTAAAAAGGCGGCGAATAGCCTGACGGTCAATTTTGTTATTGATGCTAAGTGGTAGCTCGCTGATTCGCATAAACCGCGATGGCATCATGTAGTGGGGCAAAATCAGCTCAAGCGATTGCTTCAGGCTGCCGTCATCGTGTTCGATTCCGCAATAACAGCAAACGATGGCGGTTACCCTGCCTTCTTTTCGAAGATCTACGCACGCAACAGCATCAATTCCGTCAAGCGCGCGGATGGCGCTTTCTATTTCGCCCAATTCAATGCGATAGCCGTTCAGCTTGATTTGCGAGTCTGCCCGGCCAATGCAGAACAGCGTCCCGGCTTCATCGAACTCGCCGCGATCGCCCGTGCGATAACTGCGCAAGTTGTCCGTTGTAAAGAACTTTTCGGCGGTCATTGCGGGGCGATTCATATAGCCCGTGCTCACATTTGGGCCGGTGATCACGATCTCACCTGCGTCGAGGTGTATTTGTGTGCCCGGTTTGACCCACCCCACCGGCAGCACAGTGTGAGCTTCAAGCGTTGCATCCGTTATCTCCATCCCGGTGGTCGCGCAGGTGGCTTCGGTCGGGCCATAGAGGTTCCATACTCTGGCTTGCGGAAAGCGACGTTTAATTGCTTGTGCTGTCCCATGACTTAAGACTTCCCCGCAGAAAACAAAATCTTCGATAGTCGGAAGAGTCTCGCTCGAAAATCGAGGATCAAGCAGGCAGAGATCGGCGTAAGACGGCGTTGAAACCCAAAGCTGTACGTTGTTGTCTGACAAGTCGCGAAAGGCTGCGCGAACATTGCGGTTGCTGGCGCTCTCCAAAGCTACGACGGTGCCGCCGGTCGCCATCGATGTCCATACTTCGAAGACCGAAAGATCAAATGACAGAATGGCATGGTTCATCCAGACCTTTTTGACCGGTGGGGCGGGAAAAAGGGAGTTGACCGTCCAGTTTAAGAAATCATTGAGTGCTTCCATGGGTATTTTTACGCCCTTGGGTTCACCGGTCGTGCCGCTGGTAAAGATAATGTAGACAGTTTCCAGGCCGGCCACGGGGTCGTCGAACAGGTCTTCAGGCTCCTGATTTCCTGCGTCCTGCGAAGACTGATCGGGCAGGCTGCCATCAATTAATGGAACCCCGGAAACAGAAACTTTATCGTTGCAGATGATGGCGTGTCGCGCTTCGGTTATCTCGGCAATTTGCCGGATTCTGCCTGCAGGTAATGACTGGTCTATGGGTACAAAGGGGCGGCCGGCTGCGATGCAGGCGAGGAAGCCTGCCAGCATTGCAGGTTCTTTATGCCCGCACACCAATACAGGGTTACCGCGCGGGGCATCCAGTTGATCACGCAACAGGGCAGCGTGGTGGAAGAGCTGCCCGTAGGTAATGTGTTCCGCGCCATGAATGCAGGCTATCGCCTGGCGTGACGATTCGTCGTTCAGAATCGCTTTCAGGGCGTTTTGCAGGCTTATCATTGATTAGAGAGTATCAGTCTGCATGGCATCCGGTGTTTACCGGGCTATAATTCGCTTCATGAGTGAAACTTCCAGCCATTGCACGGCCGTCGTCGGCGGCGGCCTGGCCGGCATCGTGACGGCACTTATCCTCGCGCGCCGTGGTAACCATGTCACACTCATTGAGGCTGCCGATACCTGTGGCGGCCTGCTGCAAAGTTTTCACAATGATGACGGGGTCCCTTTCGACTACGGCACGCACATTTTAAAGGAAACGGGCATCGCAGGGCTCGACGAGCTGCTGTTTGGTGATTTCACGGCTGATGATTGGCAATGGCTTGATCGTTTGCGGGTGGGTGGATACTTTGGGGGTGAGCTGTATCCGACCAGCCAGTTTGTTGATTTGCGAAAACTGCCGGGTTCCTTGCGCCAAAAAGCCGCGGAGGAGCTGTTGGCGCTGAGTTCAAATCAGGCGTTGCCAGCGGCTAACGCCCGCGCCCATGCCGAACTCAAGTATGGGCCAACCATCACCAACGAAGTTCTGGAGCCGCTTATGGGCAAGCTTTATGGCTGCCCACTGAGTCAGCTCGAACCGGCTGCGCTGGCGCTGGTCGGCTATTCGCGCTTTATACTTTTTGATCGGGAGCGCACCCGTGAGCTGAAAAAAGATCCGGTGCTGGACGGCAAGCTTGGGTTCACGACCTGGGATGATGGCATCAGCCCGCTGATGAATTTTTATCCAACCAGTGCGGGTGTGCATATCTGGCTAGATGCACTGCTCAACCGTCTGCGTGATCTGAACGTAACAATATTGACGGGCACGTCTGTGACCGGCGCAAATATTGATGGGCAAGCGGTTCGGTCGGTCGAACTTTCCAACGGCACCACGCTGCAAACAGATGAGCTGTACTGGACGGTCTCGCCCGCGTTTCTGCTCAAAGCCGCGGGTCGTCCCTTCCCGCAGGGAATCAATCCGCCGCAGTTCCGGTCTACCGCGCTTGTGAATCTTGTGTTCGACCGAAACTTTAATACCGATTTGTATTTCTATTACTGCCACGATCCGCAGCGGCTTACCTATCGCACTACGTTTTATTCAAATTTGAGGTCAAAAGATCGGGGGAGTGCGCCTTACAATTGCACAGTAGAAGTCATGTCCGATGAGGCAACGGTTACCCGGCCGGATCTTTCGCAACAGTTGCTGACCGAAATGCGCGCTATGAATCTCGTGGGGCCTGATCACCGCGTAACATATCAAAAAGTTATTTCGTCGCCGAAGGGATTCCCGCTTCCGACGACCGGATATGCGCGTAATAGCGCTACGCTTGCCGGTCATTGCGAGGGCTTGGCTCGCAACATCCGTCTGTTCGGTCGTGCGACCGGCAAGACTCATTTTATGCACGAGGTTCTGGCCGAAATATGGAATGCACTGGAGCCGGCCGCTTAAGGCCGGTGGTATTTGCTAATTGCTGAGCTTCCTAAACACCCGTAACAGATCCCGCACACCCTGATCCAGCGAAAAATGATCAACTAATCGCTGGCGCGCTGCCAACCCCATCCGATCCCGGAGTTCTTTATCGGCAGCGAGTTTTGAAATAGCGGCGCCCAGCGCTTCGGGGTCCCTCACCGGCACCACCAATCCGGTTTCGCCGTCCGCCACCAGTTCAGCATTGCCGCCGGTGTCCGTAACGACGGCAGCCCGACTGTAGGCCATGGCTTCCAGAATGGCGCGCGCCAGTCCTTCGCGCCGGGTCGGCGGTAGCACCACGAAGTCGCTGGCAGCCGATATCTCCGGAGCGTCGGTGCGATAGCCGAGTGCATGTACCTGTTCAGGGTGGGCGGCGGCGGCAATGTGTTGCTGTACCTGCGGATCTTCCGGTCGGCCCCCAACTAGCAATATGTGAATATTCGGCACCGTAAAGTAGTGGGTGGCCGCAATAAGCACATCCAATCCTTTGCGAGGTCTGAGATCCGCGACGAGTGACACGGTTATTGCGTCGTCCGGCAAATTCAGAAACGAGAGGTCGGTTGCCGGTTGCCGGTACCAGGCCAAATCATGCCCTTTGTAGACGGTAACGGCTTTATTGTCGCTCCACTGTTGTGCTCGAACATATTTCTCGACTGCATTGGCAACGCAGACCACCATATCTATGCGCGGGTGCAGAACAGACAGATAGCTGATCGGGCTCCAGCGGGGCGTGTTGTCGGTCTGGCCGCGATACGCGACGACTTTGACGGGCATGCCAATGGCTGCGAACGCGCCGTTACAGATGGCCGTGTTATTGATGAGGTACATGACGTCATAGTTGCCGGCGCGCAATTCATTGCGGATGCAGCGTATGGAGCGCAATGAAAACTTCTTATCCATGGGGTCGGTAATCACCCGTATTCCCTGCTCGGCAAAGTAGGGAACACAAACCGAGTCGGCGTTGGTAATGACCGTGACTTCCACACCGTCGGTTGCATGCAGACCGGCTAGCTGCGCGACTTCCGGTCTGTATACATTAAAGGCCGGTACGGTGCCCCGGCACACGGCGAGCACTTTCAGCGCTGTCATGACGCGGCTTTGAGTTCTCGGGCCGGCCGGTTCACGAGCGGCTGCAGCGGGGCTGCGCCATAGGCACGCTTAACCTGATCGGGGTTCGCGTTGCCGTAAAGTGTGTTGCGCACACGGCTTTGTCGCCCGGCCAGTCCGATCAGTTTGTCCATTTCTTCGGGGGGCAACTCCTGGCCGTAACTGGCACCTGCAGCCCGCGAGATAGACTCGTTCATCAGGGTGCCGCCCAGATCATTCGCGCCCGCATTCAGGCAAGCCAGCGTACCTGCTTCGCCAAGTTTGACCCAGGAAGTCTGGATGTTTTCGAAATGCGGGTGCAGTGTCAAACGCGCGACCGCATGCATGAGCAGCATTTCCCGGTAGGTCGGCCCTGGCCGCGCTTCGCCCTTCAGGAACATGGGTGCTTCCATGTGCACGAACGGCAGCGGCACAAATTCCGTAAAGCCACCGGTATCGGCCTGCAGATCTCGCAATATCAGGAGATGTTTCGCCCAGCTGAGGGGTGTCTCAACGTGGCCGAACATGATCGTGGATGTCGTGCGCAGTTCCAGTTCATGCGCGGCGCGCATAACATCGACCCATTGCTGCGTGTTGATTTTGTCCGCACAAAGACGGGCGCGCACCTGATCATCCAGAATTTCAGCGGCCGTGCCGGGCAGGGTACCCAGACCGGCTACCTTCAGCATCGCGAGAAACTCGCTGATGCCGATGTTGAGTGTGGCTGCGCCATGCGTGATTTCCAGCGCGGAAAAGGCATGCACATGCATGTTTGGAACGGCGGCCTTTACGGTGCGACAAATTTCAAGATAGGTGTTACCCGTAAATGAAGGGTGTATGCCGCCTTGCAGACACACTTCGGTCGCGCCGCGTTCCCACGCCTCAACGGTGCGTCGCGCAATTTCGTCCATGTCCAGTAAATAAGGTTCGCCGCGTAAATCCTGATGGGCCTTGCCGCGAGAGAAAGCGCAAAAACGACAACGGTAAGTGCACATGTTGGTGTAATTAATGTTGCGGTTAACGGCATAGGTCACCGTGTCGCCGACCACTTCCTGCCGCAGTTCATTCGCGGCTTCGCACACGTGCTCAAAATCGGCGTCGCGAGCACTGAACAGCACATTAATTTCGGCCTCGCTAAGGCGCTCACCCTGACGGGCTTTGGCCGTTAAATCTCTTATGCGGCTGTGAGCTGCACCTGCAGCGCCGTCTTTGGCCGCCGGCCCGGTCTGCCGCTGATCGCCGGCTGACCAGTGATCATTACGCGCCATGCCGCAAGCATCCGCGTGCTTCAGCACAGGGCGAAACAGAGTTTTGTCAAGCCACGTCTCGCGTTCGTCTATAAATTTCGGATAGACCGTCAGGCGTTCCACCAGCTGAAATCCCGCTGCCGCAGTTTCTGCGGTGAGGCGTTCAAGTTCCGGCCAGGGGGATTCGGGGTTAACGTGATCGGGTGTGACCGGTGAAACGCCGCCCCAGTCGTTGATGCCTGCCGCCAGTAATTGCTCCAGCCGGCCGGCATTCAGGTTGGGGGGCACCTGGATGCTCATTTCCGGCCCGAATATCAGGCGTGCCGATGCGATGGTCCACAGCAATTCTTCAAATGCCGGCTCCGGCGCGTCGCGCATTTGCGTGTCGGCCTTGGGGACGAAGTTCTGGATGATGATTTCCTGAATGTGCCCGTAAAGCTGATGCTGAGCTTCAATCGCCAGAAGGCTTTCGAGACGTTCCTCGCGGGTTTCGCCAATGCCGATCAAAATGCCGGTGGTCAACGGAATGCGTGCTTTGCCGGCGTTCGCAATTGCGTTCAGCCTTACCTGCGGCAATTTGTCGGGCGAGCCGAAGTGCGGTCCGCCGCGCTCGCAGAGTCGCTGCGCTGATGATTCCAGCATGATGCCCATCGACGGTGCGACCGGTCGCAACAGCCGGTAATCATCGGGGTCCAGTACACCCGGGTTGAGGTGTGGCAGTAAACCCGTTTCATCCAGTACCCGTTTGGCCATGGCCGCCAGATATTCCACGGTGCTGGCATAACCCAGCTCAGCCAGCGCATCGCGGGCCGCGCTATAACGCAATTCGGGCTTATCGCCCAATGTAAACAGCGCCTCTTTGCAGCCCTGCAGTTGCCCGGCCCTGGCAATTTTCAACACCTGATCGGGGTTGAGATAGGGCTGTGCGATGCGCCTGGGAGTCTTCGCATAGGTGCAGTAATGACAAACATCACGACACAATTCCGTTAGCGGAATAAACACTTTGCGTGAGTAACTAATCTGGTGACCCCAGCCCTGATCGCGCAGGCCTGACGCGGTGTCCAGCAGTGCGCGCATTGGCAGTTTGCTGAGTTGCTGAGGTATGCCGGTGCGCGTCATAAGCGAGTACCGGAAACCCCCGGTTTCAGGCGGGCGTTGATGCCGGACTCCCGCAGAAAGTCGAGTGTGTGTGGGGCACATTGCTGGCTGTTGAGCCAAACCAAATCATCAGGCAAATCTACATCACGAAAGAAGGCCGGTACAGGCAGGCGCGAGGAAACAATTCCGGCACGCTCAGCGCGTCTCAGGTGCTTGCGAGCACTGTCTTTGCCATAGCAAAAAGCGACAGCGTCCGGTGGTGTGCACACCAGCGCATTGGTGCCGCCATCGCGTATGGCGGGGCTGATGCTCAGTCCGCCCTTGTGTTTGCGGATTAAATTGTCCACATCTGCGGATGTGATGGTGGGTATGTCGGCCGGAATGATCAGCACGGTCTTGACGCCGTCGGCGGCAAGCTGTCGCGCAGCCGCGTCCAGTGCGCCACACAAGTTGTTACTGCAATCCTGCATTACACGATGTCCTGCTTGCCGCACAAATGCCGCGACATCTGCATCAGCGGTAATGACTACCACTTCGTCCACGCTTGCCGCTCCTGCCAGTGCATCGATAACGTCGCTGAGCATGGCCATGGACAGGCAGGCGCACTCATCCTGCTCAAGCACCGGCGACAGTCGAGATTTTGACCGTGCCGGCGCCTTAACGGGAACCAGTGCGCAAGTTTGTATTGTCATGCCGATTGCCCTTGCGATTGCCTTAGCGTTTTTCCCGGTTTCGTTCCCAGCTTCATCGCGAAATCGCAGACGAACTGAGCCAGTCGGGTTTTGTCCTGAAGATCATTCATTATTGTATTTGTTACAGCGACCTGAATGCCCATGCCTTCAATAATGGCCCTGTGTTGTTTGTCCTTTTGATCAATCACGAGTCCGTCAATGAGATCGTGATAATACTCCGCTATGCCGACTACGCTCGCGCCGATACCGAGTTCGTCCATTAATTTTGCGGTCGGCCCTTTGATGGCCTGACCGTCAACGATGGGCGACACCGCGATCACAGGTGCCTTGTTGCACAATATAGATGATTTCAGCTCGGCAACCGAGAGTATG
Organism: Gammaproteobacteria bacterium; assembly: GCA_030426355.1. Taxonomy (GTDB): domain Bacteria; phylum Pseudomonadota; class Gammaproteobacteria; order Steroidobacterales. The sequence goes on along the minus strand of JAUHYQ010000001.1, from coordinate 231,270 downwards.
GGCGCGATGCTCAGCCATGGGTTGGAGGGAGCAATAATAATCCCCGTCAGATCTTCGGCCGCCAAGGCCTGCAGCGCGCCCGGGCCGGGCGCTGCCGACGATTCGCTGCGGTAGCGTATACCGGTGATTACAGGCTGCGCCTGCAGGCGCACGAAGTAGTCCTGAAAGCTTATTTCACCCGCCGCTGTCGCAATGAGGGTTTGCACGGGCACATCGCTCATGGGGTGAACGAGGGTGGGCACCCCCATGGCCTGCGCGATTTCCAGCGTTGCTGCGCTCAGTGTGAGGCCGTTTTGCAGTAATTCCCGCCTGCGCACGTGAGTACCCAAATCGCGATCGCCGAGACGAAACCACGTGTCGCCGCCCAGCGCCGCGAGCGCATCCATAAATTGCCAGCTTTCACCGCGTCGGCCCCAGCCGGTCTCGGGATTGGCCTGGTCAGCCAGGGTATATATGAGCGTATCGATATCGGGGCAGACGGGCAGACCGATATGCTCGAAGTCGTCACCGGTGTTAACCACCACTTGTAACGCATCGGCACCCAGTATATCCCGCAGGCCCAGCACCAGTTTTGCGCCGCCCACGCCACCTGAAAGTACAGTGAATTTCTGGTCGGAGTTCGTCACGCGCCTTAGCGGAACATGTCTTCGTCGGCGCGGCGCAGGAGGGTGCGGGAGGTCTGGGTCGAGGTGCCTTCCGTCAGCCCTCTTACAATCACGATGGGCGTGGCCTCGTCCGCTTCGCCCATTAGCAGTTCTGCCGTCGATGCAATCGAGTCCGCAACTGCATGTTCGCTGACCTCGAGTACACGCCCGAACATATCCTGACGGCCGCGCAGGTTTTTGAGGGCCTCAACGCCGGCGCAGCCAATGGCCATGCCGGTGGTGCCCATGCGCCATGCGCGACCGACACTGTCCGCAATAATTACCCCGACATGGGTGCCAAACTTGTCGTGCCAAGATTCTTTAAGGCGCTTTGCCGACTCATCGGGATTTTCGGGAAAAAGCAAAACCAGATCGCGGTCCCGGTCTACATTCGACCGATCAATGCCGGCGTTGGCCAGCACCATGCCGAGATTGTGCTCGGCAATAATCACGCCAGGACGATGCCGCAAAATAGCGCGGGATTCGTCGAGAATGAGTTGCACCATGGCGGGTTCTTTGTCGGTTGCGGCAGCCAGTTCGCGGGCTGCATCACCGGCAACAACTTCGCTAAGCCGGCGGGTGCGGCCTTCGGCTTTCGACACCAGTTTCTGTGCCACGACGACGACATCGCCGTCCATCAGTTCCATTGCCGATTGACGCAGCGCAGACGCTAGCAGCGCAGCTATGTCATCGCCCGCATGCACCAGCGGTATGCCGGGCACGGTGAGCACTTCAAGCCGTTTACTGGCCATACGTTTTGGATTTGCTCAGTCGTCGCCAATGCCGGTTATTGCTATCCCGGCATGATGAGTCTTGTATTTCTTGTTTAAAAAAATCAGCAACGAAGTAAGCGCTTCACTCGCGGCAGAGTTTGCCAGTGGACCCGCATGCCATGCCCGATAGCCCGCCGCTTCGGCCAGCACCACGACAGCCTCACGCGCTTCCGGATCGTCGCCGGTAACAAGCACGTGCGATTTGATTGCCGTGTCGTGCTTTAACGAACCGGCAGAAACATTCTGGAATGCGGAAACTACCCGGCAATCCTCGCCCAGTGTTTGCTGGGCGATAACGGCCGCAGAGCCTTCGGGCGGCAATTGGACGCGCGTTACTTTCGGCGGTACCAGCGGCACTGTCGTGTCGACCACTATTTTTCCTTTCAGCATCGGTCGCAATTGTTCCAAAGTGGCTTTGTGGTGGCTGAACTTGACGCTTAGCACAACGATGTCGCCGGCTTCCGCAGCCGCCAGATTGTCCATGCCGCGTGCAAGTTCGTTACCTGCGGCTTGGTTAATTTCAGCAGCTGCGACGGCGGCGCGGGCCGCGTCCCGTGAGCCAATAATGACCGGCAGGCCTGCTTTGGCCCAGCGCATGGCAAGTCCGCCGCCAAGTTCCCCGGTGCCGCCAATGATGCTGATAGTTTGCATTCGGACAATCCTGTTTGCTGCATAAACCCGCCGTGGGCGGGGCGAAAGCCCGGAAGTATAGCATTGGCGCGGGTTACAGGATTGATGCAAGTCAATATACAATTTGGCTAAAACAACCACCCGGCAGCATCACTCTATGCGTTGCCACGGGTCGATATGGAACGCAGAGGAAGTACAGGGAATGAGTAACGCCGCGCATCCGGCGCAAATCGCGCGGGAGCAATTCATGCTCGCAGCACTCGATCAGGCCCGGCGCAGTTTTGCCGCCGGCGGCCCGCCAGTGGGCGCCTGTTTGGTGCGGGGCGACAGCGTGGTTGCCCGAGCCGCGAATGCGGTAATTGCTGAAATGGATGTCACCGCGCACGCAGAGATGATGTTGCTGCGTAATCATTGTCGCGACACGCGATCGCTAAATCTTGCGGATTATGACCTTTATGTCACGTTAGAGCCGTGCCTGATGTGTTTTTCGGCCAGCCAATACGCAGGCATTAAGCATATTTATTTCGGTGCTCCGATCAGCTCCATGCATCGTTATACCGGCAGCGAGATTTCTCTGGATTCAATGAAGTCCCGGTCGGGCGGCCCGTCGTTGCACGGCGGTATTCTGGAAGCGGAGTGCATCGCCCTGGTCGACAAATGGGGCCGCTTGCAACCGGGCACCGGTCAGGGTCTCGACCGATGAGCGCACAATACGATCACATTGCCCAGGGCTACCGGCAGACCAAGGATTCACCTGTGCGCACCCATATAGAGGCTTATACCTTCATGCGCCTGGTGGGCGACCTTAACGGTTGCCGTGTTCTCGATCTGGCTTGTGGCGAGGGTTTCTACAGTCGTCGTATTCGCGAGGCCGGCGCTGTCCACGTGACCGCAGTCGATATCTCAGCTGAAATGATAGCTCTGGCTCAGGCAACCGAAGCACGCGACCCGTTGGGCATCCAATACATATGTGCGGATGTAGCGAAGCTTGGGCTGGACGATCAATATAATCTGGTCAGCGCCGCCTATTTGTTGCATTACGCGGACGATGAGGCTGCGCTGCAATCCATGTGCGACAGCATAGCGGCGAGTTTATTACCGGGCGGTCGCTTTGTGGCCCTGAATGAAAATCCCGAACAACCTGAACAGGATTATGCGGGCTATACGCAATACGGGTTTAACAAGAAGTATGACTTGCCGCGCCGGAACGGCTCTCGGATCGAGTACAGCATGATTGCCGGTCGTCAGTTGATCCGTTTTGATGCGCATTACTTTACCCGCGACACCTACGAAACGGCGCTGCAGCGTGCCGGGTTCAATGATGTGCAATGGAAGTCGCTGGAGTTGTCGCCCGCGGGTGTTGCCGAGTTCGGTGAGGCTTACTGGCAGGCATACCTTAGCAATCCGCCGATCGTTGGCCTGGAGGCGCGACTTTGAGCACGCGCTGGTTGCATCAGCAATTTTTTGCGGCTGCCGACTCTGCGCCCGATGCAGTGGCGCTGATTCTGGGCGAACGCACAATCAGTTACGGCGAACTTGCCACCGAATCAAGGCAGCTTGCGAGCGCACTTCGACGTCGTGGTGTGGGTCGGGGCGACCTCGTTGCGCTGTGTTTCGAACCCTCGATTGAGCATATTGCATGTACTTTGGCAGTCATGAGAGCCGGTGCAGCATGGGTCGCCCTCGACCTTGCCTGGCCGGCCGACCGGCAGCAGGTTGTGCTGAAAAAATCCGCACCCAATATGCTGCTGTGTGGAGACGACGTGCAATGCGTTCCTTTCGACGGCGGCACATTATTTTACGGCGACCTTGTTAAGGCGCATGGGCCTGATGATGTCGATGTCGATGTCGATGTCGATCCCACCGAGCTGACTGCAAGCGATTTGTGTTACGTGATGTTTACGTCCGGTTCTTCGGGTACCCCGAACGGCGTGAAGGTGACGCACGGTAACGTGGCCGGGTTGCTTTCAAATATTCGGCAGCAATGGGGCTTCAATGCCGGTGACCGCTGGTCCGCCATGCATTCTGCGGCCTTCGGATTTTCGCTATGGGAAGTTTGGGGCGCGCTTAGCACGGGCGCCGCACTGGCTATCGTCCCCCGTTCTGAGCGGAGCAATCCGTGGGCCTGGAGCGCCCGCGCGCGCGCCGACCGGGTAAGTGTGCTGAGCCTGACGCCGTCGGGTCTGAGGCAGTGGTTATCTTCGGCTTTCGAGCCCTGGGCTGAGTTACGCACGGTCGTGCTTAGCGGCGAACCGCTGACGCAGAATGATGTGGATGCCTGTTATCGGCAATGGCGTATGAATCCGCCGCGGTTATTAAATACCTACGCACTCACGGAAACGGCGGGGCGTGTTGCCGTAGCAGAGGTGCGAGCCGGGCAGTCGGCGGCGGTGCTCGGCACGGTAACACCGGATGCGGAACTGTTGCTGGCGGATACCGAAACACTGCAGCCGATTGCTGGTGTCGGGGTGGGGGAGTTGCTGATTGGCGGCACGGTCGTGAGCGCCGGATATTTGCATGATGATGCACTGACCGCAGAACGATTCGTACGCATGGACCCCGGCGATGGCAGCGAAAGGCTTTTTTATCGCAGCGGTGATTTGGCGCGCAGACGGCCGGACGGAGAATTGGAATTCGCGGGCCGCAACGATGCGCAGATAAAACTTCGCGGTTACCGGATAGAACCTGCCGACATCGAAGCTGCGCTCCAGTCACACCCACAGGTTGCAAGCGCATCGGTTGTGGCTGTCGGCACAGATAGCGGGCAGCGGCTGCATGCTTTTGTGGTGCCATCGGCGTCGGACTGCGCAGGCGGCAGTTCTGTGGAGCTGTGGCCATCGCTGGGCGAATATCAGGTTTACGACGCTTTGCTTTACGACTTCATGTCGGCGGATGAAATCAGGGTGGCGGCCTATCAGCGCGCATTTGAGCATCATGCGCAGGGTAAGGTGGTGCTCGACATCGGCACGGGTAAAGACGCACTGCTGGCGCGACTGGCTCTGCGAGCCGGTGCCCGGCACGTGTATGCGGTTGAAGTGCTGCCTGAAGCCGCATCCGCTGCGACCGATCTGGTCGCCCGGCTGGGCTTGCAGGAGCGCATCACCGTGATCTGCGGTGACATGGACACGGTCGAGCTTCCCGAGCCGGTAGCGTTATGCACGCAGGGTATTGTCGGCAATATCGGCAGTTCAGACGGCATTGTGCCGATATGGAATCGAGCGCGTCGGTTTTTCGATGCCAATTGTGTGGCGGTGCCGGCCCGTTGCAGAACGTTTATTGCCCCGGCAACGCTGCCCGCAGACTTGCGCGCCAAGCCCGCTTTTGGCCCGCTGGCAGCCGACTATGCGCGGCGCGTATTTGCCGCGGAAGGCAGGACGTTTGACGTGCGTTTGTGCGTGCGAAACTTTCCGCGAGAGGGGCTGATTGCAGAGCCAGCCGTTTTTGAGGATCTGGACTTTGCGGTTGAGCTGGCCACTGATTATGAGGGCGAGGCGCGCTTTGTCATTGCCACGTCAGGCTGGTTTGACGGCTACGTGTTATGGACGCAGCTGGATACCGATAACGAAGATTATGTGGATTTCTTCGAGCACCAGCAGGCGTGGTTGCCGGTGTGGTTTCCGGTGGGTGACGTACCCGTTTATCTGGATGCCGGTACGGAAGTAACGCTTCGCTGGCGCTGCGAGACGTCTGCGGGCCAGGTTTTTCCTGACTATTGTATTGAAACACTTATCGGCCAGGACGAGGAGGCTCACGTTTACCGTTCACGGCATCACGAGCAAGACCGCGGTAGCACAGCGCTGCATCGGTCCCTGCTGGCCTCGCTCGAACAAGATTCCATTGCGCTCGACGCCGACAAATTACGCAGCTGGCTGGCCGCCCGGTTACCCGACTATATGGTTCCTGCGGTCGTTGATTTTATGCCGCGATTGCCGTTAAACAGCAGCGAGAAGCTGGACAGGCGTGCGTTGCTGGAACAGGCGGCCGCCGCGCAGCCAGCGCCCTTATCCGGTGAAAGCTTCGCGGATCCGCTGGAAAACGGAATTGCGGCTTTGTGGCGCGAAGTTTTGGGTGTTGCTGTGGGTCCGGAAACGGACTTTTTCGCGGCGGGTGGTGATTCGATATCCGCAGTGCGCCTGACTACCGAAGTGCAGCGCTACCTGGACGATGCCGTGTTTCTGGCGGCGCTGTTTGAAGCACCCACGGTGAGTCGTTATTGCTGCTGGTTGCGCGAACATCATGCAGCTGCTGTGGGCCGGCGGCTGGGGGCCGGAGAACCATCGCTGCTCGTGCAGTTGCTCGAGCCCGCAGACAGGAGCAAAGCGCCGCTGTCGTGGGCCCAGCAGAGCCTTTGTTTTTTGCAACAGTTGTACCCGGAAAACACTGCTGCAAACGAGCAGTTTGTTATTCGTCTGCAAAACATCGATCCGCAACGGCTGGCGGTTGCGTGGACGGCATTGATAGACCGTCATGATGTGTTGAGCGCGCGATTTTTGCATGCAACTGATGTCCGGTCGGGTCAATGGCAGGTTGTTGATGAAGCGTTGCGCCAGCGCATGCGCGAATTACCCGATTTACTGGACGTGTCGGCCAGTGACAACCCTGAGCGAGATTTGCGTCAACTCGCGACACGGGAAATTGCTGTGCAGTTTGATCTGACAGCCGGGCGATTGTTGCGGCCGGTACTTGTGCGCATGAGTAAGTGCGACTGGTCATTGTTGGTGACCGCTCATCATATTGTGGCCGACGGTTTGTGTGTGCCATTGATACGGGATGAGCTGTTCATGCTGTATCACGGTGAAACGCTTGCCGCTCCTGAAGTGCAGTTTGGCGATTTTTCGCGTTGGCAACGTCAGCATGTTCAGGGCATATGGCTTGAGAATGAACTGGCGTGGTGGCGTAAGCAGTTATCGGGAGCGACGCTTGAGCCGGTAACGCCCATATTGCCGCAGCCTTCTGCGGCGGGCCCTGAAGCGCGTCTGCCTTTTTCCATAGGCCGGGCTGAATCGCAGGCGTTGCGTGCATTGGCGGAGGCAAACGGGGCCAGTATGTTTGTCACGCTCCTGACGATCTGGCGCATATGGCTGGCGCGGTGTTTTGATCGCAATGATTTTTTGATTGGCGCGCCCGTTACGCAGCGCACCACGGAGCAAACCGCAAACATGCTTGGGTGTCTGGTAAACAATGTTGCGTTTCGCAACGCCCTTGATATGCGAATCGGCTTTGCGCAGACACTGCGCGCGGAACGTGAGCAGGTGCTGGCGGCGCTGGATCACAGCATTGTCCCGTTTGAAAAAATTGTCGAGGATTTGCAGCCCGATCGCGTGTTTGCCCGCCACCCCTTGTTCCAGTTTATGTTTCAGTTCGAGGAGCGAGTGCCGCAGCGCACGGGTCGTGACGGTGCCGGATTCGGTGTTGACGTGTTGGTCGTGGATCGCGCCAGTTACTGGGATATGGAGTTGGCCCTGACCGATGCTGGCGACGATCAGCCGTTGCAAGGCTTTCTGGGCGTGCGGACCGATTTGTTTGAAGCGGCCTCCGTGACGCAATGGACAGAGGGATTGCAGGCGCTTATTACTGCTTTGTGTGCTGACCCGAACCAGGCCATCAGTACGCTGCCTCTGTTAAGCGAGCGTCAGCGCAGCTCGCGCGCCCGCATCAACGCGACCGCTATGCCGGTGCCGGATCGCTCATTGTTCGACATGTTCGCGCAAACTGCGTCTGTGTCTCCGCAATCAATCGCGGTTCGCTGCGGCAGAGAGTCTCACAGTTACCGTGACGTACTGACTCGTGTGTTGTCCTGCGCTCAGGCGCTGGTTGCACGTGGTGTAAAACCCGGCGAGGTCGTTGGCGTGCACATGCGGCGTGGCGTGGATGCCATTGTTATCTTGCTGGCATTGAATCGATGCGGGGCAATCTGGCTGGCGCTCGATCCGGGCTACCCGGCAGCCCGCATACGCGGAATGCTGCAGGCGGCTCAGCCCGTATTGGTGGTGCTCGAAGACGCCCGGTACGATGATGTTTTCGCTGGCCAAAACAGTGCGACCGTCGCCTGGGGTGCATTGCAGGCTTACGCGCCGGAAGCCGAAGCCTGGTTGCCGCACGCGGTAACCGGTGATCAGTTGTGCGTGCTGTTCACGTCGGGCTCTACCGGCGAGCCCAAAGGCGTAATCTTGTCGCAACGTGCTGCTGTAAGCCGCTGTCTGTGGATGTGGGACAAGTGGGAGTTTGGCACTGCCGTGCACGAAGTGTTCGGGCATCGTACCAGCCTGAATTTTGTTGATGCTATCTGGGAAATATTTGGCGCGTTAATCCATGGCGCTGTAGTGGATATTGCTCCGGACGATGCACAACGCGATATGGCAGCGCAGGCCAGCTGGGTTTCCCGGCAGGGCATCACTCACGCGCTCGCCTTTCCTTCCGCCCTGAGTTTGTTGCTGGAGCAGTGGGTTGCTGAGCCACCGGTGCAGTTGCATACGCTAATAAGTACCGGGGAAGCGCTGTCGATCAGCGCGCTGCGCAATTTCAACAACGCGCTGCCGGGTTGCAGGTTAATCAACACCTACGGCACTTCGGAAAACTGGGACATCACGGCGGCAGCCCTGCAAGGGCGCGATGACGAAGTCACTGTTCCCGTGGGTCTGCCGGTTGCTAACACCCGTGTCCATGTGCTGGATCGTCACTACCGGCCGCTGCCCGCTGGTGTCGCTGGTCTGCTTTGTGTGGCCGGTTACGGCGTAGACAACTCTTATATAAACGGTGCGGCAGTCAGTTTGGCCGACCGATACCTTGAAGACCCTGACGATCCGTCCGGAAAACTCTTTGTTACTGGTGACCTGGGCAGTCTGCGTGACAATGGCGAATTGTTGCTGCATGGCCGTGCCGATCGGCAACTAAAATTGCGTGGTATCCGGATCGAACCCGGCGAAATTGAGGCCGTCGTAAATAGCTGCGGCGGTGTGCGGCAATCCGCCGTGGTATTGCGTGGCTCGGATGCGGCGTCAGCATGGCTATCACTGTATGTGCTTCGTGACAGCTCACAGGATGATGCTGTTGACGAAGCAGAATTGCGTCGGTTGTTATCGGGGCGGCTGCCACCGGGTGCCGTTCCAGCCGATATTATTTTTGTTAATGACATTCCCTTAACGCCCAGCGGGAAAATCGATGTACAGGCTTTGACCGCCGTGTCGATGCCAACCGGGCTTGCCGGCTCGCAGCGCGCTGCTGCGCCTGCCACCGAAACCGAAGCTGCGCTGTTGGAGATTTGGATGGCCATGCTCGGCATGGATCGTCTGGGTATTCATGACAATTTTTTTGCGGTGCGCGGAAACTCGCTGTTGGCGACCAGAGTGATTGCGCGTATCTGTGATCGTTTTGACGTTGATTTACCTCTGGCAAGTATTTTTGAGTCCCCCACTGTGGCTGAGCTTGCACGGATGGTTGATGCCATGCTCTGGGCGCGGCAGGGTGCGGGAGGTGGCGAGGCGGACGACGGCGCGAGGGAGGTAGTGCGCTTGTGAGTGCGACAGAACTTATAGCCCGCCTGCGCGACAGGGGTATCCGGATCAGTGCCCGGGACGGTGCCCTGGAACTGGATGCCCCCAGCGGTGCGCTCACCGAAGATCTGCGCAGTGAAATTCTGGCTTACAAACCGGAATTATTGCGGCTGCTGTCGTGGTCGCGACGTTCCGGGCGGGCCACATCCATTCCTTTGGTGCCGGTCAGTCGAGATAAGCCCTTGCAGTTGTCATGGGCACAGCAGCGGTTGTGGTTTCTTGATCAGCTCGAGCCCGGCAACCCCGCGTACAACATATCGTGGACCGTGCGGCTAAAGGGTGCGCTCGATGTGTCCGCATTACGAGAAGCCCTGTGCGATTTGCTGGAACGGCACGAAGCACTGCGCACCGTGTTCCCCGCGGTGGCGGGCGAAGCGTTTCAACTTATACAGGCGGCCCCTGAATTTGAGTTGTTAACCGAAGATCTCAGCCAAACCAGTGAAGAGCAATTACGCGCGCGACTCGCCGAGCTTGCCAGCGCTAGTTTTGATCTGGCGGCCGGCCCGCTGTTGCGGCCCTGTCTGCTCAGGCTCAGTCAGGCCGAGCATATTCTGCTGATAGTTGTGCATCACATTGTGGCGGACGGCGCATCCATGCGCATTTTATTTCGTGAATTGGCCGCGTGTTACGAAGCCCGACGTGAAGGGGTTGCACCGGTTTTGCCGGAGCTGCCCATACAGTATGCCGACTATGCGACGTGGCAGCGTCGTTGGCTAGACAGCCAGGAAATAGAACGGCAGGGTGCATACTGGCAGCAGCAGCTGGCTGGTTTGCCTCCGTTGCTGGAGCTTCCCACCGACCGGTCGCGTGCCGCAGCGATGCGTTACCGCGGGGCATCAGTACTAAGGGTATTGCCTGCTGACCTCGCGGTGGATTTGCGGCGTATCAGTCGCGAGCACGGCTGTACTTTGTTCATGACCATGCTGGCGGCGTTTTACGTGCTGCTGATGCGCTACTCGGGGCGTAAGGATCTGGCCGTGGGCACACCGCTGGGTGGGCGATCACGCACGCAACTGGAAGGTTTGATCGGCTTTTTTATTAACACGGTGGTGTTGCGTGCCGATTTGGGCGGTGACCCGTCGTTTGCTGATTTGCTCAGGCGGGTCCGAGATGTTGCTCTGCAGGCTCATGCGAATCAGGACATGCCCTTTGAAAAGCTGGTTGAACTGATACAGCCGCAACGCGAGTTGAGTTACTCGCCGGTGTTTCAGGTCATGTTCGACCTTCAGGAGGAACCGCGCTGGAAGTTGCCGGTGCGTAGTCTTGAGGTTATTCCTGAAGTTGTGTTCAGCAGTCGGACCGCAAGTTTTGATTTGACGCTGTCGGTGCGGCAGGCTGAACAGGGCCTCGATGCCATGTTCGAATACGACACGGACTTATTCGACGAGTCGTCCATCGAAGCCATGGCGCAGCGCTACCATGTGATGCTTGAAGCCATTGTGGCAAATCCTGAACAGTCGATATCGGCATTGCCGCTGGTAGACCCGCAAGCCAACAAGCAGCAGGTTCGTGGTTGGAACAACGAGCGCAAGCCGTACCCCGATACGTGCACGCTGGCAGAACTGTTTGAACAGCAAGTTGAGAAAAACCCCGCGGCGACTGCGTTGGTGGATGGTGCGCGTCAATTCAGCTATGGCGAACTCAATTCGATTGCCAATTATATTGCGCACGACCTGAGGGCGCAGGGTGTGGGCCCGGATTCACCGGTAGCCCTGTGCGCCCGGCGCAGCGCAGAGGCATTCTGCGCGGTGCTGGCAATCCATAAAGCCGGCGGTTGCGTTGTGCCCATGGACCCGGCTTATCCACGCGATCGGCTCGCATTTATGCTGGAAGACAGCGGTGCCGGTTGGTTGTTGCATCACCGCGACGATGCCTCACTCGCCAGTGGTCTTGCCGATGATAAGCAATCGCTGCGCCTGATTCCGCTGGTGCTCGATGCTGCCGGACGTGACCACCATCATTTCGCCAATCTCCGGCCGGCCGCGGGCGCGAAGAATCTCGCTTATCTGATGTACACCTCAGGCACATCAGGCACCCCGAAAGGAGCGGAGCTCGAACACTCGGGGTTGGTGAATTACGTCACGCAGCTTGCTGCGTTGACCGGCACGACCAGTAATGATCGTGTTCTGCAGTTCGCCAGCCTGAGTTTTGATATTGCCATCGAGGAATCACTGTTGGCATTGCTTAATGGTGCGACGCTGGTGCTTCGTGAATCAGCGATGACGCATTCGTTGCGGGATTTTATCGATGGTTGCGAACGTCATGCGGTCAGTTGCTTAAGCTTGCCCACTGCCTGGTGGCACGAATTATGCGAGTCACTAGACCACGACGACCTTAAGCTGCCTGCCTGTTTGCACACGGTCATTATCGGTGGTGAAAAAGCGGAACTGCCGGCATTTAGGAAGTGGCGACAGCATGGCGGTCGCGTGCGCCTGTTCAATACCTACGGGCCGACCGAAACCTCTATTGTTGCTGCCTGGGCCGAGCTGACGGATCTTGATCCATCAGGGTGTGCAGAGCTGCCAATCGGTATGCCGGTGCCGAATGTGCGCGTCTGGGTTATGGACGAGACGTTGCAGCCGGTGCCAGAGGGTTTGCCGGGCGAGATTTGTATTGCCGGGCCGGGTGTTGCCCGCGGATACAGAAATCAGCCGGGATTGACCGCCGAGCGTTTTGTGCAGGTGACCTTTCCCGATGGCACCACTGAAACGCTTTACCGGACGGGGGACCGGGCGCGGTACCTAAAAGGTCAGGGCCTGATATTTCTTGGGCGTAATGACGCGCAGCTTAAGGTGCGTGGTCACCGGGTAGAGCCGGGCGAAGTTGAGGCCGTACTGTCGGCAATGCCGGGTGTTGGCCGGAGTGCAGTGGTATTGCACGGTGAAGGCCCATCGGCCCGTCTGGTTGCTTACGTCACCGGCGATGCCCGCGTGGATGAGTTGCGCGGCGAGCTGGTAAAGCGGTTGCCTGACTACCTCATGCCAGCTTCGATCGTGGCGATGGATGCATTACCGTTTACCGCAAACGGCAAGCTGGATCGTTCCGCGCTGCCCGAGCCGGTCATTGATCGCATTGACAGTGTGGTATATGTCGCGCCGCGCGATGTCGTCGAGCAGCAATTAGCGGACATCTGGGGCGAAGTGCTCGGCGTTGATAGCCCGGGTATTCACGATGATTTTTTTCAACTCGGCGGGCATTCGTTGATAGCTACGCGGGTGATGGCACGCGTGCGCAATCAGTTCCGTGTGAATGTGCCACTGCGCGCTTTGTTCGATCACCCCACCATTGCCGCGTTGGCGAAGATTATCGATGCTCAGGACGAGGCGGCCGGATTGGCGCTTACCCGCCGGCCTCGCGCGGCGAAATTGCCGCCGGTTTCCTGGCCGCAACAACGCTTGTTGATGCTGGAGAAACTCGAACCGGGCAATACGGCTTACAACCTCTACAGCGTGGCAAAACTCACAGGCGAACTGAATATTGCCGCTTTGCAGGATGCGATATTGCGCGTGACACGTCGACATGAGTCATTGCGAACCTGTTTTGCGGAACACGCGGGCGAACCGGTGCAGGTGATTCGGCCGGTAGTGGAAGTCGTCATTGAGGAGCATGCGCTGACTGATGCGTCAGCAGAGGGTATTGAACAGCAGCTTTGTGCACTGATTGATCAGCCTTTTGATCTGCAACGCGGGCCGTTGTGGCGAGTGCACTTGCTGCGGGACACACCCGCGCGCGACCTGCCGCCACAGCAATATTTGTTGTTGGTGCTGCATCATATTGTCGCGGATGGATGGTCGGTCAACGTGTTGTTGCGGGAGTTACAAACGTACTACGCTGCCTATGGCGCCCAAAGTTCAGTCGAGTTGCCCGACTTGCCGCTGCAATACGCGGATTTCGCGTTCTGGCAACGCGATGTGCTGGCCGGCGGTAAGCTCGCCGAGGCAGAAAGGTACTGGGCGGAGCAGCTTCACGACATGTTGCCACTACTGAGCTTGCCGCTCGATTTCGAACGTCCCGAGATTCAAGGCTATGAGGGCAGCTGGGTAACCGGTCACGTTGACGGGGCTTTGCGAACCGCGCTCAGTCAGTTGGCAAACAGGCATTCCGCAAGCTTGTTTATGGTGTTGCTGACTGCTTTTAAGGCACTGCTGTTAAGGCATACCGGGCGAACCGATATTGCTGTAGGCACACCGGTGGCCGGGCGCACGCACACAGAACTCGAGCCGCTGATCGGTTGTTTTCTTAACACGCTGGTGTTGCGTACCCGCTGTGCAAGCAATCCTGACTTCGCTTCCTTGCTGGCACAGGTCAGGCAAGCCACGCTGTCTGCCTATGATCACCAGTTATTGCCGTTCGAAAAGTTACTGGAGTTGCTTAAACCGCCACGCAGTGCAGCTTATACACCGCTGGTTCAGGTCATGTTTAACCTGCACAACGAGCGCGAGCAGGGCGCAGGTTTACCAGGTCTGCCAGGTCTGGAAATGCAGCCAGTGATGTTGGGGCGCGCTGCTGCCAAGTTTGATTTGTCGGCGTCCCTGACTGAGTCCGGTGACGGGCTGACCGTCGGGTTTGAATACAACACCGCGCTGTTTGCGCCGGATACCGTCGACGCGCTGATGGACGACTACCTCGAGTTATTGCGGGCCATGGCGGCCGGCCCGGAGCGCCGGGTGTGCACTGTGCCTTTGCGCGCCGAACGCGAACGCGTCTTGTCGGCCGTGGAACCAGCCGGCGGATTTGACGCATCGGCTGCGGTGACAGTCGCGCAACGATTTCGGGAAATGGTCGCGCGTTTTCCGGACCGTCCCGCTGTGGAACAAGGCGATGAGCAGCTAAGTTATCGGGAGTTGGGTGCGCGGGTGCAGGCCGTCGCTGCCAGCGTGCGGGCGGAGTTGACAGCGGTCGGTTGCGCATCGTCTGTGCGCGTTGGCCTATATCTCGGGCACGACGTCAGTATGCTGGCGGGCCTTATGGGCGTGCTGGAAGCGGGCTGTGCCTACGTGCCGCTGGATCGCACTGCGCCGGCCGCGCGATGCCGGCAAATCCTGCAGAGTGCCGACATCGACCTGGTGGTCACCGATAAGGCTAACCGTGATCGCGCGCTATCAATGGTCGGTGATGACGCGCAAGTTCTGGTGCTGAACGGTGCAGCTACCGCGGCATCGTCGGACGCTGCGGTCGGTGATTTACCGCAGTCGGATCTTGCTTATGTGCTCTTTACGTCGGGATCGACAGGCGTCCCCAAGGGTGTGATGCAAACTCACCAAAACGTGTTGCACCATGTTGCGACGTACAGTCGTTCGGTCGGGCTAACTGCGGAGGACAAGCTGAGCCTGATTCCTGGTTACGGTTTCGATGCAGCCGTAATGGATATTTTTGGTGCGTTGTTAAATGGTGCATGCCTGCGGCCAATTGATGTGACTGCATTGCCGGCGGCGACAGAAGTGGAGTCGATGTTGCGCGGGTTAACCGTACTGCACATGACACCAACGGTGTTCAGATATCTGCTTGGTGAGCGCCGCGCCAGCAAACCGTTTGCAGATGCTCGGGTACTGGTGCTCGGCGGCGAACAGGCGCGCTATGGCGACTTTGAATTGTTTGAGCAGCATTTTAAGCCGGGCGCTCTGTTTATTAATGGGCTGGGGCCGTCGGAATCAACCATGGCGTTGCAGTTCAAGGCTCGTCATGGTGCGCGACTGGCCGGTCGTCAGGTGCCCGTTGGCGCTCCCGTGCCAGGCTGCGAGGTTTTGTTGCTGGATGAAAACGGTGATGACGCTGGAGTGGAAGGCGAGCTCGTTATTGTGAGCCGCAACATCAGCCCCGGGTACCTGAACGAGCCGGCGCTCTGCGAGCGCAAGATGCGTCCGGATGCAGGGTCCGGTCGCATCCGGTATTTTACCGGCGATCGTGTGCGACGGCTGCCGGACGGTGACCTCATATACGCCGGTCGTCTTGATGCGCAAATCAAAATTCGCGGCCATCGTATAGAACCCGGTGACATCGAGGCAGCCCTGGTTGAGGTGCCTGGCGTTAAGCGGGCCGCAGTCACGGTGATCAGCGACACACTTTGTGCCTATTTCAGCGGCCAGACACAGATTCACGAGTTGCGCCTTGCACTGCAGACCCGTTTGCCTCCTGCACTGGTGCCCGGTCGCTTCATATGTGTGGAGACGTGGCCGCTGTTGCCCAACGGAAAGATCGACCGCGCTGCTTTGGCTGAGTGTTCCCAGGTTGACGGCGAAAACGAAGCAGATAAGTCGATTGCGCCGCGCACCGACCGTGAACGTGAGCTCGTCAATATATGGCAGTCGTTACTGAATGTGCCTGCCGTCGGCGTTTACGATGATTTCTTTGCGTTGGGTGGGCATTCACTGTTGGCCATGCGGATGCTGGCGCGCATCCGTGAACGGTTTGGCGCAGCTGTGTCGCTGCGCGAGTTCTTCTCCGGAGCCACTGTCGCGCAACTTGCAGTGCTGGTGGAAGCCCGTATTTCTGCAGGCTCCAATGACATATTGCCGTTGTTGCCGCGTCCGGCCGATGCGGCATTACCGCCGTTGTCATGGGCGCAGCAACGCTTGTGGTTCCTTGATCGTCTGGAGCCCGAAAACGCTGCCTACAACCTTCACTGGGCGGCACGCCTGAACGGTGCTCCGGATGTTGCCAGTTTGCAGTTGGCCATCGGTGATTTGCAGCAGCGGCATGAGTCATTGCGCACGGCTTTCGGCGATCATGCAGGTGTACCGGTTCAGATCATCCATGCCGATGCTGCGGTAACGATCAGGCATGAGATGCTGGCCTCGGCCGACCCCGCGCGGGTTCGCGCGCGCTTGCTGGATCTGGTGAAACAGCCGTTTGATCTTACCCGGGCTCCCTTATTGCGTGTGCACCTGCTCGAAGTGGCTCCGGACGAAACGGTATTGCTGTTCGTGATGCATCACATCATTTCGGACGGCTGGTCCATGGGCGTGTTATTCCGCGACATCAGTGCTCTGTATGCAGCGCGCGTTGGCGGCTGCGACGCGGAGTTGCCCACGTTGCCAGTACAGTATTCCGACTTTGCACACTGGCAGCAGCGCTGGCTGAGCGGTGCGGCGCTGGAGCAGCAGCAACGCTACTGGAAGGCCAAGCTGGCGGATGCACCGGCACTGCTTGAATTACCGCTGGATCATCAGCGGCCGCCGGTGCAGCGGTTTCGCGGTGCATGGGTTAACCGCCGCTATGACCGCCGACTGCTGGAGGCGCTGCGACAGCTCGCTGAGCAGGAATCAGTAACCGTATTTATGGTGTTGCTGACGGTATTCAAGGTGCTGTTAATGCGCCATACCGGCCGCACCGACATTATCGTTGGCGCACCGGTGGCGGGCCGCAACCGGCCCGAAGTTGAGGGCCTGATCGGGTTTTTCCTTAATACCCTGGTGTTGCGCACAGGTCTGAACAGCGATGGCTCGTTTCGAGAGGCGCTCGCTGCTGTTAAACAAACGACGCTCGATGCTTACGATCATCAGGATCTGCCATTTGAAAAGTTGCTTGAACTCGTGCAGCCGCCGCGCAGCGCCGCCCATTCGCCGCTTGTGCAGGTCACCATCAACTTGCATAACGAGCCGGGTGGAAAACTGGCCCTCGACGGTCTGGACGCGAACGTAATGACGCTGGATCGGGGTACTTCCAAATTTGATCTCGCACTGGCGCTGATCGAAAGTGACCGGGGTCTCAGCGCAGGCATTGAATACAACACTGACCTTTTTGAAGAGTCGACGGTGTCGGTATTGCTTGATCAGTATGGGGAATTGCTGGAGCGTTTTATTGCCGACCCGTCAATGCCGATATGCGCGCTTCCACTGGGCGCAAGTCATTCCCCTGTAGTGATCTCGAAGCCGTTCAGTCCGATGCCGCGGGAAGTGACCACCGGCGCGATCGGGGGGCGTTTTGAGGAAATCGTCGCTCTTTATCCGGAAAGCATCGCGGTGCTCACGCACCGGGGGGAAGGGGCCCATGCGCTGACCTATATTCAGTTGCATCAGCGAGCTAACGCGCTGGCTAACCGGCTTGCAGCTATTTACTCACCGCAGGATCGGGTCGGGCTGTTACTGGGTCACGATGAGAATGTACCGGTCGCCATTCTGGCAACGCTCAAAGCCGGCCTGGTATACGTTCCGCTGGACCGGCACTCGCCGCCGGCGCGGTTGCGCGCGGTTGCTGACAGTGCGGCTATCAGTGCAATTGTCTGCGATGAGCAAAACGCCGCGCTGCTGCCTGATGAGCTGTCCGACTCGTTGCCAGTGCATTGGTTGTCATCCAACGAGTCGGCAGCTGTCGGCCCTGACGTTCATGTCGCCCCCGACGATCTGGCCTATGTGTTGTTTACGTCGGGTTCCACCGGTGTGCCCAAGGGTGTGATGCAGTCGCATGCCAACGTTATGCATCATGTGCGTACCTACACCAACGCACTGCATATTGCCGCGGATGATCGCCTGACACTGCTGTCGGCATTCGGCTTCGATGCCGCGGTGATGGATATTTTTGGTGCGCTGCTAAACGGCGCCTGTCTTTGCCCTCTGGAGTTGCGAAGCGAACAATACCCGGGGCAATTGCTGGATCGTATGTCCGCTGATGGCGTAACGATACTGCACGCAACGCCAACGGTTTTCAGGCACCTGATGCGCAGCAAAGTTTGTCGGCACGAGCTTGATGCGGTGCGGGCGGTCGTGTTGGGCGGCGAGGAAGTGCGCGGCAGCGACTTCGACATGTTCCGCCGGCAGTTTGCACCGCCGGCGGTGTTCGTAAACGGTCTGGGGCCATCTGAATCCACGACCGCGGCCCAGTATTTTGCCAATCACGAGACGCGACTGCCGGGCGGCGTGGTGCCCGTTGGCAATGCGGTTGCCGATACCGAGCTGCTGATTCTTGATGCAGCAGGCCAGCCGACCGGTTTAAAGGGCGAGTTAGCCATCAGGAGCGCGCACGTAGCAGTGGGTTACTGGGGCGCTCCGGATCTGACCCGGGAGCGTTTCGAGGCTGTCGGTGACGGTATCAACAGGCTTTATAAAACCGGTGATAAAGTGCGTCGCATGCCTGACGGACAACTGGCCTTTCTAGGGCGACTGGATGATCAGATCAAGTTGCGCGGTGTGCGCATCGAGCCCGCCGAGATCGAAGGGGTGTTGACGGCATTGCCGGAAGTCGACAATGCAGCCGTAATTTTGCATGAGGACGGCTACAGTGGTGCCACGCGATTAGCAGCCTATTATTCGGGTGCAGCCGATGCGGCAGCGTTGCGCCAGGCCTTGCGGGCGGCCCTGCCTGACTACATGGTGCCCACGGCCTTGCTGCAGGTGGATAAGCTGCCGCTGACCGCCAACGGCAAACTGGATAAAAAACGCCTGCCCGAGCCTCGCTGGGAACGGGACGCAGCAGCCGATTTCGTTGAGCCCCGTACCGAGACGGAAGAACGCGTATCGGCAATCTGGGCTGACGTTCTGGGGGTTTCAGCCGTCAGTGTGCATGACGATTTCTTTGAGCTGGGCGGTCATTCCTTGCTTGCGGCGCAGGTGGCAGCGCGGATGAACGAGTCATTGCAGGTGGTGGTACCTTTGCGGCGCTTGTTCGATGCGCCGACAGTCGCCCAGATATCCGAGCACATAGAAACCCTGCAGTGGGCGATGCGTGCCGCCGACTGATGCTGCGGATCAGTCGCGCTGTTTCAGTATCCTTAGCAGGTATTCGCCGTAACCGCTTTTGGCCAGCGGTTCCGCAAGTTTTTGCAGATCGGAATCGCTGATAAATCCCATGCGCCACGCAATCTCTTCGGGTGACGCAATTTTGAAGCCCTGACGTTGTTCTATGGTTTGTACAAACTCGGCCGCCTGTAACAGGGATTCATGGGTACCGGTATCCAGCCAGGCGAAACCGCGGCCTAGTTTCTCTACAGCCAGTTGATTGTGCTGAAGGTAATGGCGGTTAACGTCTGTGATTTCGAGTTCGCCGCGTGGTGAAGGCTTCAGATTCGCGGCTATATCGCATACCTGATTGTCATAAAAATACATGCCGGTAACTGCCCAGCTGGAGCGAGGGTTAGCCGGCTTTTCCTCAATGCTGATGGCGTTACCGCTCTTATCGAACTCGACCACCCCGAACTCGTCAGGATTTGAGACGTGATAGGCCAGAACCGCTGCGCCACTGTTTAGCGCCGCAAGGTTTTGCAGCTTGGCGCTCAACCCGGGCCCGTAAAAGATGTTGTCCCCCAGGATCAGCGACGAACTATCGTTGCCGATAAAGTCTTTGCCGATAATGAATGCCTGTGCGAGCCCGCCCGGGTTGGGCTGTACGGCATAGTGCAGATCCAGCCCCCATTGCGTGCCGTCACCTAAAAGCGAGCGAAATTGATCAGCATCATGTGGCGTGGTGATGATCAATATGCTGCGTATACCCGCCAGCATCATGGTGGATAGCGGGTAATAGATCATCGGCTTGTCGTAAACCGGCAGAATTTGTTTGCTGACCGATCGCGTGACCGGATAAAGGCGCGTACCCGAGCCGCCTGCCAGTATGATGCCTTTCATGAATGCCTAACTCTCGAAATTATGGCCACAAGTCGCTCGTCAGGCGACGCCCAGTCGTTCCAGCCGGTAGCTGCCGTCCATGATGGCTTGCCACCATCCGGTGTTTTGCATGTACCAGCGTACGGTTTTTTCAATACCGCTGCTAAAGTTTTCAGCAGGTTGCCAGTCCAGTTCGCGCCGGATTTTTTCAATGTTCATGGCATAGCGGAAATCGTGTCCTGGTCGATCCGTGACAAACTCGATAAGTTCTTCGCGCGGAGTGCCGACAGGCTTAAGGTCGTCCACAATGCTGCAAATGGTTTTTACCACCTCCAGATTGCTGAGCTCGCATTCACCGCCGATATTGTAGGTTTCGCCGGGAACCCCTCGCTCCAGCACGCGTTCGAGGGCGCTCACATGATCTTCTACAAACAGCCAGTCGCGCACATTATCGCCTCTGCCGTACACCGGGATTGGCTCACCGGCCATGCATTTCAGCGACACCAGTGGAATCAGCTTCTCAGGAAACTGATACGGCCCGTAGTTGTTGGAGCAGTTGGTGACAATCACCGGCATTTCGTAGGTGTGATGCCAGGCGCGTGCCAGATGATCGGAGCCTGCCTTTGATGACGAATACGGTGAGCTCGGTTGATAAGGAGTGGTTTCGGTAAACGCCCCGCTGTCACCCAGAGAACCAAAGACTTCGTCGGTGGAAACGTGCACAAATCGAAATGCAGCCCGGCGTTTTTCGGGCAGCTTTGACCAGTAGTCGCGGGCAGCCTGCAACATGGAGAAGGTGCCAACCACGTTGGTCTGAATGAATTCGCCGGGCCCGTCAATGGATCTGTCAACGTGTGATTCGGCGGCCAGATGCAGGATGGCATCGGGTGCAAAATCGGCAACCAGCTTGTGCATAGCCGGGCCGTCCACGATATCGGCTTGCGCCAGACTGTAATTGGGCAGGTCGCTGACGCTGATAACCGAGGCCGGGTTGCCGGCGTAGGTGCATTTATCGATGTTGAGCACGGTGTGCTCGGGGCGGGCAGCAAAATGCCTTACGACCGCCGAGCCAATAAAGCCCAAGCCACCTGTCACGATTAGTTTCATGTGTTACGTCTCTTGATGCAGTGCTATTGAACCCGGGTCGATTGCAATCACTGGTTTCCCGCATCGTATTCGAAAAGTGTATCGCAATCGGCGAGCAGCGGCAGTTGCTTGTCCTTGTCAGACAGTACCGCCTCGCCGCTGCCAACAGGCCAATCGATGCCGATATCAGGGTCATCCCAGCGTATGCCGGCGTCGTGTTCACGCGAGTAGTGTGCTGTAACCCGGTACATCACCGCCGTATTGGGTTGCAGTGTTATTAGCCCGTGCGCAAAACCCTTTGGGACCAGTATCTGCTGCCAGTTTTCTGCGCTGATTTCTGCGCAGACATAGCGCCCGAACCAGGGCGATCCGCGACGCACGTCCACTGCAAAATCCAGTATGGCGCCGCTGACTACCTGCACCAGTTTGTCCTGCGCATAAGCACCTGTCTGAAAATGCAGCCCGCGCACGGTATGAATGTCGGCCGACCACGAGTAGTTTTCCTGCACGAATTCGAGTTCAATGCCGACTGCGCGCAGTGTCTCGCGGTTGTAAATCTCCGAAAAAAACCCCCGGTTGTCGCCATGTCGGACCGGTGTGAGCAGTTTTACGCCAGGAATGTCGAGTTCTGTAACCTGCAAAGTCGTTCCCCGTTATTGTTATTACCCCGTGTCCGGGGCATCTGATCCGTGCAATTTATCACTATGCAGCAAGTCATGGCGTGAACTGTGCCAAGAAATGGGTTAACGCCGGTTACAAGCGCTGTTGCGGGATTATGTTGGAAAGGGCGTCAGGCGGGAGGCATGCTTGCGACCGCTGCGATTAAGGCGCGGATATCGTCGCTCGAATGCGCGGTCGATAAGAACCCGACTTCGTGCGGGCTTGGGGGCAGGTAAATACCGGCATTGAGCATGTGTCTAAACCATCGTGGGTACGACGTGGCATGTCCGGTCGGGATCTGGCCGGGTGCCCGCGGTGGTTCGGGCATCTCACCTGCGCCACCCGGGGTCAGGCGTAGCCAGAACAGCGAGTCGTGCTGCGTCACCGAAACGTGCGGAATATGCTGCAGCCCGCGGTGCAATTGTTCGCTGAGTGCCTTCAGCTTTTCATAAGCTTCGCCGTTAGCCAGTTTTTCCAGCGTGGCCAGGCCGGCTCGCATAGCGACCGGGTTGGCGCTCAGCGTACCTGCCTGATAAACGTTTCCCGCGGGAGCGACGCGCTGCATGAGTGCGTTTGATCCGGCGAAAGCGCCAACCGGAAAGCCGCCGCCAATTATTTTCCCCCAGGTGACGAGATCCGGTTCAATGCCTAGTTGTTCCGCGCGGCCACCAAAGCCGCAGCGAAAACCACTGATGACTTCATCAAAGATGAGCAATGCCGAGTATTGCCGACACAGGCGGGACAGCTCATGCAGGTAGGCATCGGTTTGGGGCAACAATCCGTAGTTCGCCGGCAGTGGTTCTATGATGGCTGCGGCGATGCGATCGCCGTGCTCTGTGAACGCTTTGGCAACGGCTGCAATATCGTTTAGGGGCAGAATCAGCGTTTCGCTCGCGGTGGCTTGTGAAACGCCGCCGCTTGCCGGAACGCCCGCCATTCCCGAACCGGCCTCAATCAGCATGGCGTCGCTGTGGCCGTGATAACAGCCCGCGAACTTGATGATTAACGGTCGGCCGGTGGCGGCACGCGCGAGTCTGACTGCCGACATCACGGCTTCGGTGCCCGAATTTACAAAGCGAATCTGTTCTGCCCAGGGAATACGTGTGGTGATTAACTCGGCCAGTTCCAGTGACCAGCGCTCGGCTGCACCGAAGCTCCAGCCATGGTCTATCGCCGCGTGGACGGTCGCGGCAACATCCGCATCGGCGTGACCAAAAATCAGCGGGCCAAATGCCATGCAATAGTCAGTATAAGTGGCACCATCGGCATCGATCAGCCGCGCGCCATGGGCTGATTCAATGAACAGGGGTTGGCCCCCGACCGCCGCAAACGAGCGCACCGGCGAGTGAACCCCGCCGGGTGTTACGTGCAACGCACGTTCAAAAAGTTTTGCTGACTCACTCATGGGTCAAAATTGCCGGTTGTTATCGGTCATTTTGCTGACTCAACCAGTGTTGCGCATGCCGTGCGTCATAGCTGATGATCATGCTGGCGCCGGCGCGCAGACATGCGACCCATGCCTCCACATTGACGCGTCCCAGATCAGCCAGTCCCTCGCGTGCCAGCAGGTTTAAGCCGGCGGACTCGCCGCTGGTCTGATAAACCGCCCACGGCAACGGAATTTCACGGCTAAGTTCAGCGAGTACGTCCAGATAGGGCAGCCCGGGTTTGACCATGAGGATGTCGGCACCTTCATCCGCATCGCGCAATGAACTCAGTAACGCATCCGACGGCCGCGCCGGGTCGATCTGATAACTGGCGCGGTCGCGCAACGCCGTTGCATTACCCGGTGCCGAATCGGCGGCCAGCCGGAACGGACCGTAGAACCCGGAATGAAACTTGGCCGAGTAGCTCATGATGACTGTTTGTTGCAGTCCGTTCGCGTCCAGCGCAGTGCGCATGGCAGCGACCCTGCCGTCCATCATGTCGCTCGGTGCGACGCAATCGGCACCGGCCCCGGCATAGGCAAGAGCAGCGTTGGTCAACGCATCGACGCTGGCCTCGTTGACAACCTCGTCACGGGCCTCGTTGAGAATTCCGCAATGTCCGTGCGTTGTTGCAGAGCACAGGCAAACGTCCGCTGCCAGCCAAACCGAGTCGCCAAACTCGTGTTTGACCGCAGCGAGTTGCTTCGCCGTGAAAGCGTGATCGAACTCCGCCTCGCTCTTGTGTGCTGGTGTGCTAAACAACAAAAACTTGCTGATTCCGTGTTGCAGGTCTGCGGCAATTTGTTCCAGCAGACTGTCCGGAGTTTCGCGCCATACCTTGTTGAGACCCGGTACGGCCTCCCTGTGACTAAGGGTTTCGGCCACGAACAGCGGTTGAATAAACTGCTCCACCGCCGGCCTGACTTGCCGGGTCAGTTCACGCACGGCACCGGATAACCGTGTGCGTCGGTAGCTCAGGCCAACCATTGCTGCCACTCGCGACGCGACGGAAACGCTCGCAGATTGGGGACTCCTTGCGCTGACAACGCACTAAAAGTTTTACCTGTGCCGCACGCATGGGATGCATTTGCCGGGACGAATTTCTTTAGTGCGCCATATTGTCGCGCACTGACCCAGTAGAAATGCGTGCAGTTCGCAACGTCGTCTGCTATCAGCATTGGGTCAAGATCGACATCAACATCAATGCAGTAGGTGGGAATAACCCTGCCCACGCCACTGTCTGCCCAGCTATCCACTGCGTCCGCATGGGTAATGGCCATCCAGTCGGACAGTGACGGGAGCTGCAATACCGGTGCAGCCAACAGTGGCTTTACAAGCGCAAAGCCACGGTTATCGGCACAGCCTTCAACCCAGAGGCCGCGATTCGCAAGTTGCTTCCAGCTGCGCGGGCCGCTGGTCCAGCAGCGCGCTTCATTCAGGTCTAACCCTGACGTGTGTGCATCTGCGTGGGCAATAAAGAGTGCCTCAGTGTTTAGCTTGTCCACCGGCAGCGGTCGCTTGCGCGTTGCACGCAGCCAGCTTTTAGCTTGCCAGGGTCGTGCGGATAAAGTGTTATCGCTCATTTGTGCAGTGCGAGTCAGGTAAACCGGCTCGGCGGCCACATTTGCCCGGCCCCGCAGACGGGCTACATGGCCGAGCAGCGGGTCGCTTTCAGCGGTAGCGCCAAATCCCGAATTGCGCGGTGCAATGGCACTCATGAGTTGCCGCTCAAGTTGCACGAGTTTCTCTGTTTCGGGATCGTGCAAACTCCGCAACAGCGCTCGGCAGTATTGATTGTCTTTAAGTGTTTCCAGCGCCAGGGCGCCCTGGGCGGGTGCGGCGGGACACTCGCTTAGCGGCATGATCATCCAGCGGGCATCGCTTAACAGCGGTTCTATGGCTTGTCGCCCGTCGCTGTCCTGCCACAGTCGCTCAAGGCCAGCGAGTGCCAGCACCACGGCATCAAGCCGGTTGTTGCCCGCGCGGGCGGTTATGCGCGCCAGTCGTTCATCCACCGGCCCGCGCAAGTCATGAAACTCAAACCGGGGTGGGTGCCCGAGATCCGGCAGAGCCCAGCGCAGAAAATCCGTGGTGTTGATCTGTCGGCGCAGCGAGCATGTGCCGATGCGCAAGGGCGTGCCTTGTTCCAGCAAGGTATGGATATCCGAGCGGAATAAAACAGCGTCGTGCGGCAATGCACGCGCAGGCGCGGCGGCTCTCACGAAGTTATCAGGGCGGGGGCCGTCAATGTCTTTCCACGAGTGCACACAGAAATCCACGTCGCCGCAGGCGAGGGCGGCATCGAGTTCGTCAGAGAAAAAATCACTATCCGACACGCATGACAACGGCGTATTCTTATCTTTGTCACCGCGGCTTTGCATCTCAACCAGTTCAATATGCAGACCCGGGTGCTTGAGCATGAGTTGCGCGGCGACCAGCCGGCTTTGCGCAATTGCCAGCAGCGAGGAGCGTGTGCCCAGTCGCAAGAATGCCGGTCGCGTTGTTGGTGTGGTTACGCTGCTCATGCCGCACGAACCCGTCTGTAGCAGTCAGCTGTCAGACCGGCCGCCGCCAGACTGATTGCCCTGCTGTCGCAGGCGCGCCGCGCGTGCTTGACGTTCAGGGTGCGCAGTGAGGTTTGCGACTGACGTAGCTCGATGACATCGTCCAGATCGCTCAGGCAACTGAAATTTTCCCAGTACCCGCGTTGTGCCCGACGAATGCCCAGATGCACGGCTTGTTTCAATGTTGGAACCGCATTTAACAGGCAACACCATTGTCGATCATTGTGGTTATCCGCCGGTGTCGTCAGCACAACATGCGTGGCCCAGCCAGCGGCATCCAGGCTGTCTGCCGGTGCGAATCCGTTGTGCGTTCCGACAGTTGCGGCGTCAGTGGCGTGACGATTCCAGCAAGCCGTGTCAAAGGCCGCAAAATACGGCGTGATGGAACGCGCCAGATCGCCTGCACCGACAAACAGCACACGAGCGTCCGGGCCCGGGTTGAGCAGTTTACGGGTGAGTGATCCGTATGAGTGTCCGCCAATGCCTTGCAGGAACTGCCGCCGTATCTCCCGCGCATCTGCGAATAGCCGATGCATGACCGGATCGAGTGCGTGCAGCCGCTCGGGCGATGCGATATGTCGCCAGTTGCCCCACGCCTTACGCACTTGCCCCTGGACGTTGGTTTCGCCGGGGATGGAACTGTTCAGCCCGGTCACGGTTTGCAACAAGAAGGCGTAAGCAGCCGAACCGCTGAGGCGTTGTATTTCGTCAATGCGTGGGGCAGCGGCCGCGTGTGCACCCGCAAATACGGCAAACTCACGCATACAGGTGCTGACGAAAAACGATTTTTCCTGCAGTGCATTGCGTATTTTATCCGGCATCCCGTTACCCGCTTTGTCGCGGATACTGTGCAGCACAGTAAGTTGATGGATTGCGTTGTTCATGACAGAAATCAGGCGGCATCCGGCCATTCGGTCGCGGTTACGGCGCCGACAATGAGCAGCGCCGGGCTCTTGATGGCTGCGTCCAACGCGCGTTGTGGCAGATCCGCGAGCACGCCGCGCACGGTGCGTTGGACGGCAGTGGAACCGTTCTCGATCAGCGCTGCCGGACATGCCGGAGACCGGCCGGCCGCAATCAGTGCGGTGCAGATACGCTGGAGTTTGCTGACCGGCATGTAGAACACCGCAGTCTGTTCCTCACCCGCCAGCGAAGCCCAGTCTGGCTCCGTGCCGTCTTGACTGTGGGCCGTGATATAGGTGAGTGAGCGCGCTACCTGCCGATGCGTGAGCGGTATGCCGGCGGCAGCGGCACATCCGCTGGCGGCCGTAATTCCGGGAATGACCTGCCACGGCAGGCCTGCCGTGGCCAGCGCAGCCACTTCCTCGCCACCACGGCCGAATACGAAGGGGTCACCACCTTTCAGACGGCAGACGCGCTTGCCTGCCGCGACCAGCTCAACCAACAGCGCGTTGATGTCGCCTTGCGGAGTGGAGGAATTGCCGGCTTGCTTGCCTACGTAAATAAAATCGGCGTCTTTGCGGGCATAGTCAAGAATTTCACTCGCGACCAGCCGGTCATACAGAACGACATCAGCCGTGTTGAGCGCGCGCACTGCCTTCAGTGTTAATAGTTCGGGGTCGCCCGGTCCGGCCCCAACAATCATGCCCAGGCCGGTGCGAAGTTCCGCCGTCGGCTCGGCTGACAGAATTTTTTCAAACAATGTTCGGGCGGCGCCTGCGTCGTTGTTGAGCAACCGATCCGTTACCCGACTGTCCAGTACTTGTTGCCAAAACCGCCGCCGCTGATCGAGATTACTGAAACGTTTACGAACGACATCGCGCCATTTGCCCATGAAGAGGGCAACGTTACCCAGGCCCGGCGGCAAGAGCGTTTCAATTTGCTGACGAATACGGGTGGCCAGAACGGGAGCCTCGCCGCTGCTCGAGATCGCAATAATCAGCGGCGAACGATCCACCACGGCAGGCACTATCGCGGATGACTGTTGCCGATTGTCTACCACGTTGCAGAGCACCCGATGCTGTCGGGCCGCTGCGGCCACTTTGCCGTTGACGTGCGGGTCGTTCGTGGCAGCGACCACGAACAGAAAGTCCGCGACCAGCACCGCTGCAAACGAACGCTTCAGGATGACGACTCTGGAGCTGTCGGCCAGTTGCTGCATTTCGTCGCATATGTCGGGCGCGCAGACAGTCACGCATGCGCCGGCTTTCAGTAGCTGCCGGGCTTTGCGCACAGCCACCCGGCCACCGCCGGCAATCAGGCACGGGGCGTCGGTCAAACGGGCAAATAACGGGAAGTAATCCATGGCTCAGGGTGCTCAGTAGCGCGTACCTTAGTCATTCGCCAAGCAATTAAAAAATAGTATCTTTTTCTGCCCTTATGCCTGTGGGCTATATATTTGCGACCCGGTTTGACAGCCTCTTGTGACAAATGGTTATATACGGCACTGCGCCCTTAGCGGCAGCCAAAAATTAATTTAATTAGCTTATTTAACATGACGTTACAGCAACTACGTTACTTACTAGGTATCGCCGATAGCGGCCTCAATATCACCGCTGCAGCCGATCGCCTGTTTACCAGCCAGCCGGGCATCAGCAAGCAGCTCAAGTTGCTGGAGCAGGAGTTAGGTATTCAGTTGTTTACGCGCAAGGGGAAGAGTCTTGCAGCCATAACGCCGGCGGGTCATGAAGTGATCGCGCGCGCGCGCCGCATTTTGCGTGAGGTCGAGAATATACGCAGTCTGGCCAGTGATATGTCGCAGGAGCAGTCGGGCACACTGTCGATTGCCACGACCCATACCCAGGCTCGATATGTATTGCCGGATGTCGTCAGGGCGTTTCGTAACCGCTATCCGAAGGTTAATCTTGAATTGCATCAAGGCACTTCCGAGCAAATAGCGGAACTGGTCGCCGCCAACCGCGTGGACTTTGCGATTGCAACCGGTTCCCAGCAGTTGTTTCCCGATCTGGTGTTGTTGCCCTGTTATCAGTGGGATCGGATTGTGCTGGTGACCAAGGGTCATGAACTGGCGGCGATCAAAGAGCCGGTAAGCATTGAAACGCTGGCGCGTTTCCCGTTAGTTACCTATGTATTCAGTTTGACAGGTGAGTCGTCATTCAAGCGTGCTTTCGCCGCCAAAGGTTTAGAGCCGGATGTGGTGTTCACCGCCCGCGATGCTGACATTATCAAGACTTATGTGCGCATGGGCATGGGGGTTGGCGTAGTGGCTGCCATGGCCTGGGAATGCCAGGACAAAGAAGATCTGGTTGCGATAAATGCGGAAGGGCTCTTCCCACGTGTAACGACCTGGATCGGCTACCGACGCGATTCGGTGCTGCGCGGGTATATGGTGGATTTCGCGGCACTGCTTGCACCGCATCTGCTTCCCGAGCTTACGCAGCGTGCTGCCAACCTTGAAACCCAGGCGGAGGTGGACAGCTTGTTTGCAGAGGTCAATTTGCCGCTGCGAGGTGGCTGCGACGACGAATTTGGCGAAACGACCAGTTGACCGTTTATTCCACTAAACTTGCCGCTCGCGCCGTTTATTCAGACCGCAGAAATATCAATATCATGCAGCCCGCACTCGCGGGTTAGCCCGTGAAAGCGCGTGTCTTCGGGTCGTTCGACGTCATGGATGGAGCGCGTTGTGTGCACGTCGCCAATTGATACATAGCCTTTTTCCCAAAGCGGGTGATAGGGCAGGTCGTGTTTTTTGAGGTATTCAAAAACCTGACGGTCACTCCAGTCGGCAATAGCGTGAACTTTCCAGCGCGTCTGCCCCTGCGCCCCTGACCAGCTCAGGAAGGGCACCGTGGCGCGGGATTCAGACTGACTGCGACGCAGCCCCGCAAACCACACGCCCACCTCCAGCTCGCGCAATGCGCGTTCCATGGGTTCTACCTTGTTTTCGTAGTTGTATGCCGCAATACCCTCGACACCCTGATTCCAGCGCTGCCCGTGCCGCGCTTCCTGCCAGGCAGGGCTGGTCCGGGAGCGGTATATTTTCAAATTAAGCTTAAGGCGATCGGTCAGTTGATCGACAAATCGATAGGTTTCGGGAAACAGGTAACCGGTGTCAATAAAAACCACTGGAATGTCGGCACGTTGTTGCGTGGCCAGATGCAGCGAGACGGCCGCCTGCGCCCCGAAGCTGGAGCTCAGCATGGGTTGGCCGGATAAATTTTGCAGCGACCAGGCAATGCGTTCCGCTGCGTTCATGCGGGCAAACAGTTCGTTGCAATGCTTCAGCGCGGCCTCTCGGGACAGTTCTTCATCCAGCGTGAGTGGCTGTCCCTGGCGGGCATCCGCATCGGAATGAAACGGCAAATTGTTCTCAAAATAGTCGAGTTTTTCAGCCAGCCCTTGCATGCTTTTTGCTCCAACGTGTAGCAGTGACCGTCAAAGGTACGGGCTGTTCGGGCTGTCGTGAACGTAATTGTTGTTATCGCCCCATAACCACAAATTATATTTGCGATGAAAATATTAACTATTTGTATTTAAAGGGAAAATAATCTGCTCAGGCGGGACAATTTGCGGCGACCCTTATTAAATACCCGGCTGCCATGGCTGGTGTGGATACCTGCATCCCGTGTGTGCGCGTTCCGTTATACTCGCCGTCTCAATTGAAGGTTGCCTGTCGTCAAGACTTGCTCGTTGCGGTTTTCGCCAGCACCTCGCGCTGTTAGCTGTAGTCGAAACTGAAATTTAAATGGCTGAAACTCTGAAACTAATTTATACCACCGCGAAGGTTCGGCTGGGTTTTCTTATCATGCTTTGCGCTCTGGCGGGCTTTGCAGTTACGCCCGGCAGTGAACTTTCGGCGTGGCAAGTACTCGTTCTCGGTGTAACGGTATTGCTGTGCTCGGCGAGTGCCGGCGCATTTAACCAATGGTATGAAAGGGACATCGATGCACGAATGCGCCGCACGAAAACGCGCGCTTTTGTGACCGGAGAGTTTGCGGCCAGCAACTACTGGCCGGGGTTGATCACCCTGATCTCCATTCTGGCTATCCTGGCGCTCGCGATGGTGACGAACGTTGTGGCAGCGTTCTATTTATTTCTGGGGGCTTTTTGTTACGGGGTGGTTTACACCGTCTGGCTAAAGCGGCGTACCTGGTGGAACGTGGTCATTGGCGGGGCGGCCGGCAGTTTTGCAGTGCTGGCCGGGGCAGCGGCTGTAGACGTCAATATAGGCCCGTCGGCGATTATTCTTGCCGTGGTGCTGTTCCTTTGGACACCACCGCATTTCTGGGCGCTCGCATTCGCTTGCAAAAGCGATTACCAGAAAGCCGGTGTGCCGATGCTGCCGGTGCTGGTGGATGATCGCACGGCCACGCTGACCATATTGGGGCACGTCATAGCGCTGGTGGCGTTATCCATTGTTCCGTTTTTTCTGGGTCTGAGCTGGATTTATCTGGCCGGCGTGGTTAGTGGCGGCGTGTATTTTCTCCGCGAGACCATCCGCTTGCATCGCAAGCCCGGTATCCCGCAGGCCTGGCGCTGTTTTGCATCCTCCATAGTGCAACTGGGTCTGATGCTGGTTACTGCCATTGTTGATCGCATTGTGCTCGGGTAAGCACCGAGCCAACAGCTTCAGCTATCCATTTCGCAGACCAGTACTTTCCGGGCTGTAATTGACCCTATAAGCAATTTATTGCCAAAGGTGGCTCCGCCGCTGCCGGCGGAAATCTGTTCGCCCGCGTTCAGGTAGATTTCCTCTACAGCAGGCTCTCCGTCTGCAGTGATGCGCAGTACCTGGGAGGGCGCATTTACGCCGGCGATAAAATGCATCGCCAGCGCCACCACATTGGAGTGCGCACCTACCCAGAGCGAGCCGTCAGCAGCAACGTCAATATTATCCGGAGAAGTCTGAAGTGCGATGGTATTGGCCGACGCAATGGTTCCGTCGGCTTCCAGTTGAGCCACACGAATGCGTTTGCCCCCGGTTTCCGCGATATACAGAGTGCTTAAATCTTGCGACACATTAATTCCGCCGCCGGAGGCAATATCATTCGCTACCACGCTGTAGTCGCTGCCGTCGAAATACACCAGTGCCGTAAGCGACTCCCCGCTGGTGCGATCAACATCCTGTGCGACGTAAAATTGCCGCGGACCGGTTGCAACCATATCGTTTGCGCGGGTGATCAGCGGGCTGGCAAAACTTTCGGCATGCCGGTAAAGACCACTGCCGACCGCGGTTTCAGTGAACCGCTCAATGGCTTCCGCGCCATTCTCGCGGTCAGCGGGATGATTAATCACAAACAGTGTGCGATTACCGTTGGGGTCAGTGTAAATGCTCAGCCCATGCGGATGAAGTTCGGGCCCACCCTCCAGCGCCGGCACCGCGGCAAGAGTCTCACGATTCAGATCAAGGCGCATGACCATGCCGGGATCAATCTCGTTACCCTGCGCAACGCCAAGGCGATCCAGCACGGACAGGTAAGCAAAACCGTGATCGCGGTCAATCTGTATGTCCTCTGCGCTGCCGGGCAGGGGCACGGCTTCGCAGGTGCCCGCAAATCGCTCATCGACATCGGCGTTCACGGCGCTGTACAACCACAGGGCGAAACCCGCGCAGACGAGAACTGTTAATCCAACGAACCAGATCAGAATTTTCTTAATCATGGGCAATACTCCTATGCAAACTCATGCGTGACTGGCAGCCCGCACTCAGGTAATTGTTGCAGGCTGAGCGCTCGGGCGTTGACGAGTTGCAACGTAAACGCCAATGGCCGCCAGCACCAGAACGGCGTTGGAACCAGCCATGTACAGGAACGGGCCCACGGGCTTCCAGTTGTCGAACAACCACCCGCCAATCAGGCCAACCACCATGATACCGACGGCGCCGAGCAGGCTGAACATGCCAAGAACGGCCCCGCGTCCGCGGTCAGGTGCTTCTTTGCCAATCAGCGAGGTGGCGGAAATATTGGCGCCCATCTCGCCGGCACCGACGAACGCAGCAGCAAGGTACATCCAATTGCTCAGGGGATTTTCGAGAGCTCCCAGCGATGCATAACCTATGAACGCGACGGACATGCCGAGTACCAGGCCAAGTACCCGGTCGACCCGATCCAGCAAGATGCCGAAAATGACGGCCCACGGCAGTGCAAAGGCCTGGATCACGACGTAGAAAGTGGTTGCCTTGAGCAGGGCTTCGGCCGTCGTCATACCCTGGTTGATGCCTTCGATGACGAGCCACGCGGTCAGGAACTGGCTCACCACAGCCAGATCTGCCCGAGATACGAAAGCGGCCGTGTAACCCAGCAGAATTCGCGGCTTCCTGGCTTCGCCCAGCCCGACTTTCAGCGTCGCGAGTATGGGCTCGCGTTTGGACACCTGGGCGGGTGCGCCGGGCTTAAGGCCCCACAGCAGGACTACGCCCAGCATCACGCAAAGGCCCGCTACGATCCAGAATGCGAAACGGCCGGCCATGATGGGGTCGAATCCGGCTTCAATGAAGCGCCCTGGCAGTCCGCCGATAAAGCGCGGCAAAGTGGCGATGCCGACACCGTTGAAGATGAATACGCCCGCAATCATTTTCGCACGCGTCTTGTCTACCGGATAATCGTTTGCGACGGACGACAGCATCACATTGATGCAGGCCACACCGGAGGCGATGAACAATCGAAACGCAATCAGTTGGTAAATCACCTCCACCGGCGTATCGTTGCTGACCAGCGGGTAGAGGCAATAGCCGATCGCGAGCATGAAAAAGCCCGCGGCGAAAACCGGCGGTCGGCCCAGCCGGTCAGAAACGGAACCGGCTAATCCTACCAGCAGTATGACCACAAACTCCTGAAATATCAGAAGACTACCAATGATCGAGCCCTGCTGGTCTTGCGGGATTTGCAGTACCTCGTTGAGGATATAGGTCTGCATGATGCCTACCGTGTTCATCATGGCAATACCAAAGAACGAAATGAAGAACAGCGTCAGGAAGTGCTTGTAGCTCACACCTTCGCGCATGATCAGCGGGCCAAACTTGATGCCTTCCACCATTCTCTGAGATTCATCCTCGGGGGGCATGGTTTCCGATGCAGGTGTCGCCATTGGTTTCCTCGTGTCAGGCTCTATAAGGATAGAGAAGTTTGTGTGCGCCGGTGCCCGGCACGACTTCAGCGCAGGATTATCCTATGAGTGATGGAATTATTTAGTATTGGCCCGACAATTCCGGCGGTTTCGCCGCAGTACGGGCAAAACAGCTGCCAACCATCGGGGATCTAAGTCTGCCATATTCGAGCGTACGCTGAGCCTCAATGCACATACGATCAGGCATTAACGCGTTTGTCTGCAAGCCGCCAGTCGGACGGCTGCTTCTTATTCAGGGCTGATAAAGTCCATAGCTATTAACCTTTGCGGCCGCAGCCCCGCAAGTGATGGGGCGAGTGTATATAACGGAGAAATCGGCATGGCCACTTGGTTTGGCGACCGCCCGATGTACATCGGCGGTGAATTTGTTCCCAGCGAGAGCGGTGCGTGGATGGACACCGTCAATCCCGCCACTGGAAAAGTACACGGCCGGGTTCCTGCCGGAACGGTTGCCGACGTTGATCGCGCAGTTAAAGCTGCCGCAGCGGCGCAGGA
The DNA here is from genome assembly GCA_030426355.1 of Gammaproteobacteria bacterium. Classification (GTDB taxonomy): domain Bacteria; phylum Pseudomonadota; class Gammaproteobacteria; order Steroidobacterales. The sequence continues at coordinate 196,854 of JAUHYQ010000001.1, read as the reverse complement.
GGAGTGGGGCGCTAAATCGGTGTGGGAGCGGGGCGCTCTGATACGTGAGCTGGCAGAGCGTATTCGCGCCAGCGGCGACCGGGTGCTGGAAATCGAATCGGCTGACACAGGCAACACCATCGCCAGTTTGGGTAATGACATTACCCTGGCCAGCGGATATCTGGATTTTGTTGCGGGTCTGGGCATTGAAATCAAGGGCGAAAGCGTCCCGGCGACAGCTGAGAATATTCATTTCACGATGCGTCAGCCATATGGCGTTGTTGGCCGGATCGTTCCGTTTAACCACCCCTTTTGTTTTGCCGGCGCCCATTTGGGCGCGCCGTTGATCGCAGGGAACACCGTGGTATTGAAGTCGCCTGACCAGAGCCCGCTGTCGGCCACCGTGATGGCGGAGATTTGCGATGAGGTGTTGCCACCGGGGGTCGTGAATATTGTTTCGGGGGAGGGTGTCGTGGTCGGTGACGCCATTGTTCGGCACCCGCAGGTCCCGCGCATAGGTTTTACCGGCTCGGTACCTACAGGTTTGGCGATTCAACGCTCTGCCGCTGAAGTTGCGGTAAAAAATGTCACGTTAGAGTTAGGCGGCAAAAACCCGTTTATTGCTTTCCCGGACGCTGATCCGCAGGCTGTGGCGCGAGCGGCAGTCAGCGGTATGAATTTCAGTTGGTCCGGGCAGTCCTGCGGTTCAACCAGTCGTTTGATGTTGCACGAGTCTATTCATGACGAGGTGGTTGACCTGATCACTGCCGACGTGCGGGCGATTAAGGTGGGTGATCCTCTGGATGTGAATTCAGGCATGGGCCCGGTGAATTCCCAAAAGCATTATCAGCACGTGATGCGCCTGATTGATTCGGGCATAGCCGAAGGCGCGCGCGTGGTTGCCGGCGGTGCTGCGGCCACGGTGCCGGGGTTCGAAGGCGGCTTCTGGGTGCAGCCGACCGTGTTTGCCGATGTCACCATGGACATGACCGTTGCGCGCGAAGAAGTGTTCGGGCCCGTTTTGTGTATTCTGAAGTGGTCCGATGTAGACGAAGTGATGACAATGGCCAACCAGCTCGATATGGGGCTGACGGCCGCTATTTTCAGCAACGACATCCGCACCGCGATGAACGCGGCGCGTCGGGTTGAGTCCGGGTGCGTCTGGATCAACGGCACGGGACGTCATTACATGGGGACCGGATTTGCCGGCTGGAAGAACAGCGGGCTGGGTCGCGAGGAATGCCTCGAGGAAGTCTTGAGCTATACGCTCTCTAAATCCGTGCATATCATCTTGTGATATTGGGACTTTCGGCACCCATGGGCATAATTGGCCGATTAGCTAGCAGTTCAGACAACAGGAGCGGTATGCGTGAATAACGCCAGCAGTTCGGCCGGTAGCCCGGGTGACAAAGGCATCAAAGTCGGTTTTCTGGAGTTGGCTCCGGGCATCAGCCGCCTGAATCTGTTCGTCTACTTTTACAGTTGTTTTGCCACCATCGGCTTGCTGACTTTCGTCTCGACCGGCACCGGCCTGGTGCTGAACGCGAATTTCGGTATGCACATCGGTGAGCAGGGCACCGCATCCGGCGACCTGGTTATTGTTACCGAGATCGTGCAAATACTGATTTTCGGTGTGGTCGGGGTTATTGCCGATCGCATCGGCAGGCGAGAAGTGGCTGCAGTTGGCATGGTCGTCATGGGGTTGGGGTACATGTTGTACCCGTTTGCCGATTCGGTCGGCGAGCTGATGATCTATCGCGCTATCTATGCGTTGGGGCTGGGCGCTTCGACGGGCATGCTGCAAACCATGGCGGCGGATTACCCTGCAGACAGTTCGCGTGGCAAGTTGGTTGCGCTGGGCGGTATTTGTAATGGTATCGGTGTGATCTTAATCACCGTGGTGTTCGCCGCCCGTGTGCCGCCGATGCTGGTCGAGGCGGGCTTCGAAAGTATTGACGTGAGTCGCATCACCCACGTTCTCGTGGCCGCGGCTTGCATGATTTCAGGTGTGATTTACTGGCTGGGCCTTAAAAAGGGTGTGCCGCAGACACACGAGGATCCGCCGCCAATGCGCGAACTGGTGTTAGGGGGTCTTAAGGCTGGCCTGAATCCGCGTATTGCTTTGAGTTACGCCTGTGCGTTTATCGCCCGCAGCGACCAGGTGGTGCTGGGTACCTTCACGGTGATGTGGGGCACTATTGTGGCGATTGAGGCCGGCGTTGATCCGGGGGCGGCATCCAGTAAGGGAGCCGTCTTGTTTGCCATTTCGGCCACCGCGTCGCTGGTGTGGCTTGGATTGCTGGGCGCCATCATGGATCGTTTCAATCGTGTCTCGGGCGTGGTCTTTTGTATGGGGATGAGCGCCGTGGCCTATTGCTCGATGATCATGGTCGACAACACGCGAATTGTTCCATTGCAGCTGGATACGGCTTTGCATTTTGCCTTTCTCGGTATCGGTCAGATCAGCGCGTTTTTTGGCGCGACCACCTTGATCAGTCAGGAGGCGCCTGCCCGAACCCGCGGTACAGTTGTGGGCATGTTTAATACCTGTGGTGCCATCGGTATATTTTTTGCTGCCGGGGTGGGCGGTCGATTGTTCGACTCGATTGGGCCATATGCGCCGTTTATGCTGATTGGCGTGATAAGCCTGCTGGTCGCCTTAATGGCGTTGATCGTCAGGCTAAAATCGCCGGGCTATATTCCCGGTAAGCGTTTGCCTGCTGAATGACGGGTCCGGCCAGCCCTATAACTACAATGCGGAGCAGTTCTAACGCGACGGCAGTGACGGGCGCCGCTGCCGCGTACTGAACAGGCGGATGAATTCGCCAAACAACTGATCGCCGAGCGCCATGCTGCGATCTATGTACAGCGGGGTATCGGCAACGATTGTATCGGCGCTTATTGCCGGCCCAAGGTCCTTTAGTTCGTTTACGTGCACCGGCGTCTTTAGCCATCGGTTAATAAGGGCCGCATCGACTTCCAGGTGAAACTGCAGGCCGTATACCCGGTCGCCAAAACGAAATGCCTGATTGGGGCAGTCGCGCGAACCGGCGAGACGGACGGCACCGTGCGGAATTTCGAAGGTATCGCCATGCCATTGAAAGATTTTCTCGGTGCCCTGAAAAAAGCCAAACAACGGATCTTTGAGCCCATCCGCAGTGGGCATCACGTCATACCAGCCGATTTCCTTGACGGGGTTGCGATGCACTCGCGCATGCAAAGCCGCCGCGATCAACTGCGCACCCAGGCAAATACCGAGTACCGGCATGCCACTATTGATAGCATCCGTGATGGCATCAATCTCGGTCAGCAAATGTGGGTAGCTCTCCCGTTGGCTTATGCACATGGGTCCGCCGAGCACGATCAAGCCGTCGTACTTGTCCACCTCGGGTTGGGCATCAGGGGTACGACCAAAATTCACATAGCGAATCCGGAAGCCCGCATTCTTCAATAGAGGGTCTAGCTTTCCCAGTATTTCGTGTGGGACGTGTTGAAAAACGAGCAGGCGTTTCATGGCTTTAGCGGTTCTTGGCGGTCGGTTTTGCTGTCACGATGGTGCAAAGGCCGGAATCTGTCAATCCGGTGGTTTATAATCTGTGACACTTAATCTCATTCCGGTCGGATCGGAGCCCTTGCAATGGAATTCTCGACTAATTTCAGTTCTATCAACTTGCTGGTGATTTTTGGCGCGGCTGTCGCGGCCAACCTCGTCGGGGCTTTGTGGTATTCGCCGTTTTTGTTCGGCAAATTCTGGCGCGCCGATGCCGGAATGGGCGCGAGTGCAGGGAGTATGAGCAATCCCGTTTATACCTTTGTCACCGCCTTTGTGTTGCAGTTTCTCGCAGCTTGCATGATCGGCGGGCTTTTGGGACACAACGCAGGATTCACCGACGGTTCTCGCCTCGGCGCGCTGGTCGGGTTCTCTTTAGTGTTTACGGCGGTTGGCATGATCAACCTGTTTGAAGGCCGCCCCAGACGGTTGGTATTTATTCACGGCGGCTACCACATCGTGGCATTGTGCATCATGGGCGCGATAATCGGGCAGTGGAACTAGCGCCGAATGCCGGGTTCGCCGTCAAGCGTAAATGCATCCGCGTCTTTCCAGGCCGGAAACTTTTCCCGATAGCGACTTAGCGATTCCATGCTCAGCTCAGCTTGCAGCGTAGTGGGCTGTTCGGCTGCCAGCGCCAGCGGTTGTCCGAAGTAATCCGTGATCATGCTGCCGCCCGCATATTCAACTCCGTTGCCGTCAGTACCGGTGCGATTGACACCCGCGGCATAGCAAAGATTTTCGATGGCTCGAGCCGGCAGCAGCGCCTCCCAGGCCGAGCGTCTTGAGGCTGGCCAGTTCGCAACGTACAGCAACAGGTCATAGTCGCCGCGGTTGCGGCTCCATACGGGGAAGCGCAAGTCATAACAAATCATCGGGCATACCCGCCACCCGGCGACGTCGACGACCAGTCGGGCGCGCCCCGGCGTGAAGCTGTCGCGTTCACCCACCATGCGAAACAAATGACGTTTGTCATAGGTGTGAATCTGCCCGTTCGGGCTTGCCCAAAGTAGCCTGTTAAAAAAGTGGTCGTTCTCGCGAATGATCACGCTACCGCACAGATCGGTCTCTAGCTCGATTGCAAGCCGTCGCAGCCAGTCGGCTGTTGCACCCGATTGATTCTCCGCGACCAACGGTGCGTCCATGGTGAAGCCGGTGGTGAAGGTTTCAGGCATCACAATGACGTCGCTCTCAGGCGCTGCTGCGCGCAGCAATTTTTCCATCCGGGTGCGGTTGGCCTCGGCATCGTGCCAATGCAAGTCGGTTTGCAGCAATGTCAGTCTCAGGTTATGCATGCGAATTATTGTTAAATCCCCGTTGCTGGTTGCCCGCTGTAACAGCGGTTGCCTACATTTTAGGCAATTATCTGGCTGTGGTTCACAGAATATCGGTATTTGTCAGCCGAAAATGGGTGTTCGATATTCACAGGATTGCGGCATTGGACACTCTGGATATATTTCTTATCAGCGTACCGGTCGGGTTACTCATTACCTGGCGTTTGTTGACCGGTTCCACGCGCCAGCACCGTGATGAACGTCGCGTAAGCGATAGCGTCAAGGGCGGGGACGTGTACGCGCGCAAACGGAATATTGGATTGCCGCACGCACAGTATGAATCCAAGCGGCTGCATATCTGCAATCAGCCCTGTCAGGCGGCCTTGCAAATGAGGGATCGAGCATTCCTGGCGGGCGAAGCACCACCCTTGCCGTTGCCCGAATGCGACCGCAAAGTCGGCTGTCATTGCAAATACTCGGTGCACAATGATCGGCGGGGCGGAAAGGAAAGACGCTATCCGGCTGAAGACATCATAGCTTCCGATCAACTGGTCTTGCCGGATTCCGCTGTCACCACGCAGGATCGCCGTGAGCGAAAAGAACGTCGGGAGGTCAGGGGCAACAAGGCCAAGGCCCGGAAGCCGGAAAGTATCTGCTAGAAATTCAGATGGTAGGGCGGGTTGGCGTTCGGTTCATAGAAATCGCCTTCACCAAACAGATTCCGGGTGCGATTTAGTGAGGTCGTCAAGACGGCCATTAATTCTGCATGATTGGCAACGCCGACTTTTTCGTAAATTGCTCGCAAGTGCGTACGTGCTGTGTTGATGCTGATAGCCAGGCTTTCGGCCGCTTCGCGTATGCCGGTTCCTCCCCATAGCGCCAGAGCAACCTTGGCCTGCGCGTCTGTAAAATCGTAGTAACTTTTTAGCTGCTCGGCTGTAGGGGTGGAGAAGCCCAGCGGGTCTGCCAGAAAAACCACGATGACTTTGTCAAAATAGCGGCTTTCTATATGCCATTCCGCCAGACTCAGCATGTGCATCGACAACTGGTAGGCCGTTTTGGAATTCTGGCGCCGAACGCCTCGGTGCCACTGAAAGCCATGTGTTTCCGCCTTGGTCATTGTCCGGGAGCGCGCTAACAGCAGCTTAAATTCGTCATTGATGATTTTGTCATCAATGAACAGTTTATTGTTGCGAACGCATATACCGTCCTGGCGCTTTAGGATTCTCGTTGCAACCCTGTTGGCAAGGTTAATTTCGCCATCGGGCTGCATGATGATCATGCCGGACGGTGATGAGTTAAACAGCCCCTTGGCAGTCTCAATAACTCCTTTCATCGAGTCGACCGCTTTGTGGAGTCGCACGCACTGGCGCATAATTTTTGCGACGGCCATGTAGCTTTCCTGCTCGGCATCACTCCATTCTTGGCCTGATGAATTGCGCCGGTAAACGACGACAATGCGTGAAGGCTTTCTGGCCATCACCACCGCCATCGTGCGAGGATTGTTGATAAAGTCACTGGTGGCGTGATCGGATGCTGCGTGTTCAGCGCCTAGATCACTCAGTAGCACCGGCAGTTCACATTCCCTTTGCAGGCACTTATCCAGCCATGGCTTGAAACCGCCAGGCAGCTCCAGCGGTTCGCCGACGGATGTGGTGAGTTGCGTGTCGGGGGCGTTGTCGAGCCAGCGGACCATGGCCACGCTGTGAGCCTTGGTTAAATCGCGGGCACGCCGGAGAAACGGTTCATCGTCAATTTCGTTCAGCACTAGCCCGTAGGAACCAGACATCAGGGCCAGGATGTCTTCAGGTTTGAATACGTTGGCGTGCTTTGTATTGATGATGCAATGCCCGTTTTTTTAGTGTTGTACTGCCACAATAGTAATTGCGCGAGACGGTTGCAACACAAAGCATTGCTTTTTCGGACCATATATGGCCGCTAGTCTCGATCCGGGCAACAAAAAGGCCGCTTTGCAGCGGCCTTTTTGCGGTGCATAAATTATCGGACTAAATAGGCGTTACGTTTTCCGCCTGAGGTCCTTTTTGTCCGTCCGTAACGGTCATCGTGACCTTTTGTCCTTCATGCAGGGACTTACGGCCATTGCCGTTAATCGCGCTAAAGTGGACGAACACATCCTTGCCCCCTTCACGTTCAATGAATCCCCATCCTTTTTCATCATTGAACCACTTGACTGTACCTTCGACTTGATCTGACATATCTAAATTCTCACTGCGCCGGTGGCCGGCAAACTACTAAAAACCCTTGCGGGCACTCGTTCTGGCCGCCCCTCAGCCGAACTGGACGGGGCATGCCTGACAATATCCTAACCGAAAAACTCACCTATTACCCTACGGGCGGGGTTTAAACAGCCATAAATTGGCTCTTTTGGCCGGTTTACAGCGCTATCAAGCCGACCAGGCCGTATTAAACGAGACCCGGTGCATTAGCCGGTGGCTGCGGCCAAAGTCGAAAATCCCCCGGTGCAGCGTGGAAAAATTGTCCCACAGCGCCAGCGATCGGGGCGCCCAGTTGAGCCGGCACTGGTATTCAGGGCGGGTCTGATGGGCGAACAAAAACTCCAAAACGGTGCGACTTTCGCGCTCGCTCATGCCAATGATCTCGCGTGTCATGAATTCGGACACAAACAAGAACCGGCGGCCTGTTTCAGGATGGGTGCATACCACCGGATGTTCGGTCGGCGGCAGGTATTTTCTGACCTGCGCAAACTCTTCAGCGGAAAGTCGCTCAAGGGAATTTTTCAGATTGCGGGTCATGTTGTCGTGCACGGCGGTCAGGCCGTCGAGAAACGTGCGCCATGCAGGGGACAAATCTTCATATGCGGCACACATATCCGCCCAGACGGTATCACCGCCCGCGACGGGGACATCCAGTGCATAAAGCAGCGATCCGCGAGTAGGCTGCGCGCGGAATGAGCTATCGGCATGCCAGTGAATGTCGCTTACCAGTCCGTCGAACAGATCCGGATACTCCTGCACCCACACGCCTTCAAAACCCTTAAGACTGGGTGCATAGCCCTGCTTCTGAATCTCGCCAAAGCGTGCACCCAGAGCCAGGTGCTGTTCCGGAGTGAGTTGCTGATCACGAAAAAACAGCAGCTGATAATCAAGCCACGCCTGCCGCAGTTCGGAAAACAGTTCGTCATCGGTGATCGCATCAGCGACCTGAATGCCATCAATAAGGGCCGCAAAGCTGCCGGTTAGTGGAGTTGCCGTGATGAGTTTGAAATCACGGGCTTGTACGGTTGCGACAGCAGTGGCCAGCTCGGACATGGCGTTATCCAGGTTGGGCCGCAAGCGCGGCCGGCCCCCAAATATATGTAATTACATCTAAGCTTTCCAGCCTGCAATTTCACCAGCGCTGGCCGACCAGACGTTGCTGTGGCTCATGATGTGGGCCAACACCTGTTCCAGCTTGCCGATACGATGCGGTTGCCCCAGCATCCATGGATGAATGGACAGGGCAAGCATGCGCCCGGCGCCGGTCTCTTCCGCTTCTGCATGCAGGAAATCGAAGGCATCGATGATTTGATCCGCGTATTCGGATTCGGAATGCAGGTTCGCTTGTATTATGAAACGATCTTCCAGTTCCGTGGACAGCGGCATGGCGGTTATTTCCCCTGCCGGGGTGCGAAAAGTGTAGGGCAATTCGTCATTAATCCAGTCGCACATGTATTCAACCCCGTTTGCCACCAACAATTCGGGCGTGTTGAAACTTTGTGATTTCGACGGACTGAGCCAGCCTTTAATCTCGCGTTGCGTTATTTGGCGTAGCCCGCTTAGCGAGCGTTCTACCAGTTCTGCCTCTTCGCCACGATCCTGCCCGCCGTAATGCGGGGCATCCATGTGGTAGCCGTGGCAGATAATTTCATCGCCGCGCTCCAGCAACTTGTTTATGAGGTAAGGGTAGCGCTCGGCCAGTCGGGTCTGAACGGCAAAGGTGGGTTTCACACCGTATTCATCGAGTGCCTTGAGCACTCTAAAGATACCAATACGGTTGCCGTATTCGCGCAGCGTGTAGTGGCGCAAGTCGGGATAGGCCGTCGTCATGCCGCCAGTCGGCGCGAACGGTTTACCTTGCTGATTAAGTGGAAAATATTGCAGGGCAATGTTGACCCAGAGGGCCACCTGCTTACCGTCGGGCCAGCTTATCGGCGCGCGGTCGGCCAGCATCGACCAGTCGTAGTAATCGTGATCCATCCCGTAACTGCGATGGGGGTATTCAAAATATTCTTTATCCAGAGGCATGGCTCTTAATCCTCAATCCAGAATCAGCCGGCTTTCGCCGCTATGTCGGCCACGGCGTCGTCGTAGCAATGTTCTATGTAGTGTTCGGCGATTTCGCGACCAGTCGTGACCCACACATCGGAATGCCCTGTGATGTATTCCAGGGCTTCTTCAAAGGCTCTCAGGCGATGTGGATGGCTTACTTGATAGGCATGCAGCGGAACGCACATCACCACGCCGTTATCCGCTCCTTCGGCATACAGCCTGTCAAAATTCGCTTTTATCATTTCGCCGTAACGTCGCGGCTCAATCTTGTTCACCACGTAAGTAATCGTGTCGTTCATCTCAAGCGAGTAGGGTACCGAGATAAACTTCTGTCCGCCGCGCACGTGCACCGGTGTCGGCTGATCATCGTGAAACAGATCGCAGGTATAGATGCCGCCGGCCTCGGCAAATAGATCCATGGTTATTTCTGTGTGGGTGAGCGCGGGCGCCAGGTAACCAGCACACTTTTGTCCGGTGTGTTTGAGAATGGTCTCGATTGCATCCTCTATCATGGCGCGCTCCTGCGCTTCGTCCATGCCATAGGTATACCGCGTGTTATAGATACCGTGGCTGAAAAATTCCCAATCTCGTTCTTTGCACTGTTCGATAATTTCCGGGTGATGTTCACACAGCGCTGTTGATAAAGAGATCGAACCGCGCACGCCGTACTTGTCCAGTACCTTCATCATGCGCGTATGACCAACCCGGTTGCCGTAATCGCGGGTCCCATAGCCGTTAATGTCCGGTGTGGGTCGCGGCCACGCTTTACGATGCGGGTTGACGGCCGGGTCCAATTCGTAGAATTCAATGTTTGGTGCAACCCAAAATGCCATCCTTGCGCCATTGGGCCACTCGATTTTGGGGCGGTTTTCGTACGGCCAGTAGTCGTACAAACCTGGATCTTCTTTCATGGGGAAAGCTCCGATTGAAGGTTTTAGAACGAACAGCCGCGGGCTTCGCGTATGGGCTTGCAGCCGGGGTGATCGCTCAGCCATTTCTTGACTTCTGCGACAGGTTCTACGTCTGCGTATTTAAGCATCAGATCGCAGAGATTAGCGAAATGCGGTATTTCGTGTTTGTCTGCGACGGCCTCTTCCGGAATAATGGTGCGATATCCGGTCGACAGCGATGCGACAGCACTGGCGCGTATACACCCCGATGTACTGCCGCCCGTCAGGATAACGGTGTCAACTTTGTGCCAGACCAGCAGCGAAGGAATCAGCGTCTCGTGAAAAACGCTGGCCATCCGCTTATTAATAATGGCATCGCGCTGGTGGTCGATTTCCAGGCGTGAGTCCAGCTCGGCCCGTTCGTCGCCCACCTTGATGTTCTGCAAGGAGTCCGGCGTATTGGTGCGGGTGCCCCAGGCCCCGGCGTCATCCGCATTGTCCATGTAGGCTACGTATGTCCATATGACGGGCATGTTTTTTGCGCGTGCCAGAGCTGAAAGCTCATTGATGTACTGTATTTGCTTCGGATCAGTCTGATAGGCTGTCTTGAAGGTATCGATATCGGTATAGGCTCGCTGGCAGTCAATATTAATGATGGCTGCTTTTTCGCCAAAACCAAATTTCGCACGATTCGGATTGGCTTTGACTTCTTCCCAGTACTGACGGGGAGTCAAATCCGATGTCTGCATGACGGGCATAGAATTATCCTTAATTATTGCGATTCATTATTAGGATTCCGAAAGTGTCGGATTTCTGATTATCGGAATGCGGTGAGCGGGATTTTAGCGGAGATAGCGGGTTCTGGCGACACGCGCAAAGGCACGTATTCAATATGGATGGCAAATTGATGAGAGTTTTCAGACGGAATTTGATGCTGGTTTCAATATTCGTGGCAATGGCGGGGTTGTCGGCCTGCGCGAGCGCTCCCGAGCGCGTGGCACGGGCGCCGGCCACCCCCACCGTGCTGATTACGGGGGCCAGCCGCGGTATTGGCCTGGAACTGGCTCGCCAATACGCGGAGCTTGGATGGGGAGTAATTGCAACATGCCGCAATCCGGCCGGTGCCGATGAGCTGCAATTGCTGGCTGCGCGCCATTCTAATCTGGTTATCGAATCGCTTGATGTGACCGATAATCGTGAAATGGATGCGCTTGCAGCTCGTTATGCCGGCGTTCCCATTGACGTATTAATCAATAATGCCGGAATCCTTGGCGGTAATGATCGTCAACAGTTCGGTCGTTACGACTACGCTGCATTCGACGAAGTGATGGCCGTTAATGTCAAAGGCGCGATTCGCATGGTCGAGAAATTTGTCGACAATGTAGCTGACAGCGAACAAAAGAAAATCATGAATATTTCGAGCGCCGTCGGCTCGGTGAGCATGACTTTCGGCGGCCAGAATTTTTACCGGGCCAGCAAAGCGGCACTTAACATGTCGATGCGAACCATATCCAAAGAGTTACGGCGATCCAAGGAGCCGGGCCATAATGAAATCATCGTCGGGCTGATTCACCCGGGCGTGGTTGCTACCGACTTTGCCAAGAACGTGCCGATTCCGATGATAGAACCGGCTGAGTCGGCCGCGGCTGTTATCAAGGTGATCGATAGCTATAAGGATCGTCGCCAGTCCGGCGACTTCTTGAGTTATACGGGGCAAGAGTTGCCCTGGTAGTTACTGAGGGCTGGTGCGTTGCAGTGTCCGCTAATCCACTTGTCTACTAGTCCACTTGCCTACGGGCGAAACGGATTAACCAACATGTGATCAAGTCGCACCACTTCCGGTTCGCGATAGTTATCCAGTCCTATGATCATTCCGGTATGCCCGAGTTTCGGTTGCGGCACGTATGTGCCAAACGCCTTGTCCCACCACGACAGGCCAAAGCCGTAATTGCTGTTGGTCTCGCTGGGCAGCGTTGAATGATGTACGCGATGCATATCGGGCGTGACGATAACGGTGCGCAGAAAGTTGTCCAGCTTTTCTGGCAGGCGCACATTCGCATGGTTAAAAAGTGAGCAGGCGTTCAACCCGATTTCGAATATCAACACGGCCAGCGGCGGAGCGCCCAGCGCTATGATGGCGGCAAACTTGATCAGCATCGACAGCAGTAACTCCACCGGATGAAAGCGCAAGCCGGTGCTGACATCAATGTCCAGATCGGTGTGATGCATCCGGTGGATACGCCACAGCAGCGGTACGCTATGAAAGAGCCTGTGCTGGCCGTATATGGTCATGTCCAGCAACAGCAGTGATAGCGGAATGCTGATGACGGGTGACAACATTAACGCATTGAACAGGCCTATGCCGTTGGTCTGGGCAAGCAGTGCAACGCCTGCCGCGGTAACAGGAAAGATCAGTCGAACGACGACAGTCCCGAGCATGGCGATGCCCAGATTGCCCGGCCAGCGCATCAACCGGTCGAGTGAGCGCGCGCGCTTTGCCCAGACGGTTTCGCAAACCGTCATGATTACGAGCATGCTGATGAAAGCCAAGAGACGCGACTCCATCGTTCCAGTATAGTCCAATTCAATCCGGGCGCCGTTGCAAAATCGCTGCAACTTGCAGGCGGACTATCGGTCACAAACTTTATGAGCACGAGAAGACATTTATCCATATTTGGCCCTTCTGTTCTGGCGGCCTTGTTTGCCGCAGGGCTGGCCGCGGACTCGTCGACAGCGGTTCCGGACCCTGAAGCGCTGGTTCGGGAGGCCATCAATCATTGGCGCGGAGTTTCATCGGCAGGCGTCATGACCATGACGATTCACCGGCCCGACTGGGAACGTTCGATGTCCATGCAGACATGGACACAGGGAAGCGACTTGTCATTGGTCCGCGTGACGGAACCCCGTCGTGATCGCGGTAACGGCACACTGATGATCGATAACAGCATGTGGAACTATTCGCCAAAGGTGAATCGCGTTATTAAGGTTCCGTCGTCCATGATGGGGCAAAGCTGGATGGGCTCCGATTTTTCTAATAAGGACGTTTCGCGTGCGGACGATATTGTTGATCAATACACTCATCGGCTGCTGGAGCTATCCCAGCGCGACGGCTTTACCGAGTACGTTATTGAATCCACCCCCAAAGAAGCAGCCGCTGTGGTCTGGGGAAAGGAAATTCTGAGTATCCGCAGCGATCTGATTGTGTTGCAGCACGATTTTTATGATCAGGACGGCCAACTCGTGAAACGGCTGGAAACTCTGCAGATCGGTGAGGTGGGCGGGCGTACAACGGCGCTCAGGCAACGCATGCACCGCGTCGAGAAGCCGGACGAGTGGACCGAGTTACGGGTGGATGATATGAACTATGAAGCGCAACTGGATGCCGGTTTGTTTACGCTTTCCAGCCTGCGGAATCCACGCAGCTAAGACGCCGCGGGCCATTTCAAGGCAGATGTAAAGTGAATATTACCTTGCGGCTGGCGTGGCGAAATCTCTGGCGTCAGCCCCGCCGAACATGGCTGACGGTGGGCGCGATGGCGTTTTCCAACGTGATCCTGGTGTTCATGATTTCGCTGCAGTTTGGCATGTACGGGATGATGATCGATAACACCCTGGCGTTGTTCACAGGTCATTTGCAAGTGCAGGCAAATGGCTACAAGGACGACAAGAAAATTCGCCAGACCGTGCCGGATGCCGCCGCGCTTGCTGATCGGTTATCGGAAACAATTGACGGCGCGCGGGTCGCAGTCAGGGCTAACGCCTTCGCGCTGGTCTCCAGCGCCGATCGCAGCTTTGGGGTGCAGGTTGTCGGTGTGCAGCCGGATAAAGAGCCGGGTATTTCGACCCTTCCCGGGTTGGTGGTTACCGGCAGCTATCTGCAGGGTCGGTCTGAGGAGGTGGTGATCGGCAGCATTCTGGCACGCAATCTTAAGGTCGGAGTCGATGACGAACTGACTCTCATCGGCAGCGGCAAGGACGGCTCCTTCGCCGCCGTGGTGGCCACGGTGAGCGGAATTTTCGAGTCGGGGATTGCGGTGCTCGACAGGAACATGGTTGAAATGCCGCTGTCGTTGTTTCAGGAGACCTTTTTCATGGGCGACTCCGCGCACGAGATTGTGATGCGTATGCCCGGTCTTGATGACGTGCCGCTGGCGGTGAGTGCGGTCAGTGCGGCCCTTCCTTCTGATCAGGATCTCGTGGTGCATGACTGGGATGCGCTTCAGCCCGGGTTGAAGCAGGCCATACAGGCAGACATCGCGGGTGCCTGGTTTATGTACGGCGTGCTGGTAGTGCTGGTCGCTTTCAGTGTGCTCAATACCGTGCTGATGTCGGTGCTGGAGCGCACGCGCGAGTTCGGGATTGTACTGTCGCTGGGCTTGTCGCCGGGCCGACTGGCGTGGCTGGTGATGCTGGAGACGGCGCTCATGGCCATATTGGGACTATTGCTGGGCGTGCTGATCGGTTGGGCCGTTACCGCCTGGTTTGGCTACGCAGGATTTAGCTATCCGGGCATGGAGGTCATGGCTGACAAGTTTAATTTGCCAGCACGCATATTCCCGCAGGCGACCATGCTCAGTTTATTTTTGGGCCCCGGTGTGGTCTTTGTTGGCACATTGCTGGCATCAATTTATCCGGCCCTGCGCATTCATTTGCTGGAACCTGTGCAAGCCATGAGGGCGGCGTAATGCAGGTTGCGGGCGTGGTTACCCGACTGGCATGGCGCAATTTGTGGCGCAATCATCGTCGCACACTGATCATGTTGGGCGCAGTCACGGTCGGGGTGTGGGCGATGATGTTTATGACATCTCTGCTGCGCGGCATGGTCACCGAAATGGTGCGCGATGGCATCGAGGGGTTGCCGGGCCATGTGCAGATTCATCACCGTGACTACCGTGACGATCCCAGTGTGGTGAATTCCCTGCCGCCTGCAAGCGGACGGTTGCGAGCAGCGCTGGACGATCCAGACGTGGTTGCGTGGACTGAACGTGTGCGCGTGCCGGCGGTTATCTCAAGCGAGCGGGAGTCACGGGGTGTCACGCTGGTGGGTATTGATCCCACTGCGGAGGCGCGCATTTCCTTTTTGGGCGATGAGGTAGCTGTCGGCCGCTTGCTTGAAAGTGTCGATGATGACGGCGTACTGATAGGCCGCAAACTGGCGGAAACGCTGGAAACGGAGCTCGCCAAGCGCATTGTGTTGATGAGTCAGGATCCTGATAACGAAATCGTCGATCGCGGGTTTCGGATCGTGGGGGTATTCGATGCGGCAATCGAAAGTTATGAAGAGCAGTTTGTGTTCACGGGTCGTGCGGTTGCGCAGTCGTTGTTGCGTATAGACGATCGGGTGCAGGAGATCGCAGTACTGGGCAGCGATTTTCGCGACATTGAGCCGCTGTTAACCCATATACGCGGCGCCGCTGATCAGCGTTTGCGCGTTGATGCGTGGTACGAGCTTGACGTCTATCTCGGGACGATGCTCGGCGTTATGGACGGTTTTGTGCTGGTCTGGATTGTGGTCGTTTTTCTGGCGCTGTCTTTTGGCCTGGTAAACACGCTCGTCATGG
The DNA here is from genome assembly GCA_030426355.1 of Gammaproteobacteria bacterium. Classification (GTDB taxonomy): domain Bacteria; phylum Pseudomonadota; class Gammaproteobacteria; order Steroidobacterales. Next base: position 181,311 of record JAUHYQ010000001.1, on the reverse strand, counting down.
CCGTGTTTGAGCGCGTGCGTGAGATTGGTTTAATGCTGGCGCTGGGAATGAAGCCCGCAGTAATTTTGGCGCAAATCCTGGTGGAGTCTGTGATGTTGCTGGTGCTTGGGCTGTTTTGCGGCAACGTACTTGCGTTGGTAACTGTTTACTGGCTGCGCGACGGCATTGATATTTCCATGGTGGCCGAGGGCATGGAATTGTTTGGTGCCGCGTCGATGTTGTACCCGTTGCTGACCACCGATGACATGATAATGGCCAACGCGGTGGTCATTATTCTCGGTATATTGGCCAGCTTGTCCCCGGCGTGGCGGGCGTCACGCTACGAGCCCATCGAGGCTATAAGCAAGGTGTAGATGATGACTGCTGTCAGATGTATTGAGCTTTGCCGTACCTTTATTCAGGGCGATCAGAAAATTACCGGACTCGATCACGTCACGCTGGAAGTGGAAAAGGGCGAGTTTGTTTGTCTGGTCGCGCCTTCGGGTGGCGGTAAGACAACATTATTAAACGCAATCGGCGGTCTTGACCGGCCGGACAGCGGCGAGGTTTGGGTCGCCGGTAAGCGGATTGATCAGTTGAGCAAGGGCGCGCTCGCCGAGATGCGCCTGAACAATATTGGTTTTGTGTTTCAGGCCTATAACCTGATCCCGGTGCTCACGGCACGCGAAAACGTCGAGTTCGTGATGCAGGTGCAGGGGCGTCCTGCAAAAGAGCGGCGCGAACTGGCGGAAAATGTTTTGGCGGAGGTCGGTCTGACAGGTTTGGAGGATCGATTGCCGGCGAAAATGTCGGGCGGCCAGCAACAGCGTGTGGCTGTCGCGCGCGCAATAGTGACAAGGCCCGCCATGGTGCTGGCCGACGAGCCTACCGCGAACCTGGATTCACATACTGCAGAGCAACTGATGGAGTTGTTCGTGGAATTGAACCGCACACACAAAACTACTTTTATTATTGCCACTCACGATCAGCGTGTTATGAGCTATGCGCGTCGTATAGTCAGTTTGCTCGACGGACGCATCGTTAAGGATCAGCAGCAGGCCACATGATTGTGCGGTTGGTAATGCTTGTGCTAGGGCTGGGGTCGGCGGTCGGGGCAAGTGCAGATCAGCTTAACTATGATTTGGGCGGCCGTAGCAGTCTGCAGTACCTTGGCCAGTTGTTGCCGGACAACAGCGCTTTGCGCCAGTCAGCCGGCGCCACGGCCAACGATCTGAATTTTTCCGGCCGGCTGACAGCCAGCGCGGTGGGCAATGGCTGGAATGCTCAGGCTGACTATCAATTGCTGGCGCTGCACGGCGACAGTGTCGAGTTTTCGCGCGGTCCGGGCGGGGCCGTGCTGCCGGCAGGCCGTTTGCCCGATGATCGCCGGCGGTGGTTCGATCTGACGCATGTTATGCGAGACAGTGATGAAACCGCCGTTTTGCACCGGCTGGATCGGCTGTATTTGGGTTACACCGGTGACACGTTGGTATTGCGGGCCGGCAGGCAAGCGCTAAGTTGGGGCAACGGACTGGTGTTTGCCCCCATGGATATCGTCAATCCTTTCGACCCCACGGCCATTGATAAAGAATACAAAACCGGCGACGACATGGTGTACGGCCAGTTTTTGCGTGACAACGGCGATGATATGCAGGCAGCGGTGGTGGTTCGCCGTGACCCGTTGAGCGGCGATGTGGAATCCGACCAGTTCACATACGCGCTTAAGTATCACGGCATGTTGCAGGATGCCGAATTTGATTTTCTGCTCGCAAGAAATTACGGCGAAGGTCTGTTTGCGTTGGGCGGTAACCGTGAGTTTGGTGGCGCGGTCTGGCGTGCTGATGCGGTGGCTGCCGATACCGCAATTGACGGGCTGGTCTGGCAGTTCGTCACCAGCCTAAGCTATTCATGGGAATGGGGCGGCAAGAATGTCAGTGGTGTCGCAGAGTATTTTTATAATGGCTTTGGGCAGCCCGACAGTTGTTACAGTGGTGCTTGCCTTGCGGCAAACACTGAATTGCTGAATCGCTTGTCGCGTGGTGAACTGTTCAGTCTCGGGCGCCACTACATTGCTGCAAGCGCGGCGATCGAGCTGACCCCTCTGTTTGTACTCACTCCCAGCTTGTTCTGGAATCTGCGCGACGGCAGCGCGCTGTTGCAGGTCAATACGCGCCACGATCTGGCCGAGAACCTCGTGTTGCTGGGTTCCATCGGGCTGCCGCTCGGTCCTGCAGGAAGCGAGTTCGGGGGAATACCCGCACCGGCACCCGGTTTATATTTCTCCAACGACCTGAGCGTTTTCCTGCAGCTGAACTGGTACTACTGAGAATCGCGTGGCAGCTTAAAAGCGACCAGATAATTGGCGATGTTCTGGCTGTACATGAACATATGCCCGCCGGCCGCGACCACGACGTATTGTTCGCCGTCAACTTCGTACGTCATCGGCGTCGCCATGGCGGCGCTCGGCAATGCCGACTCCCAGAGTTTCTCGCCCGTTACGGTGTTAAAGGCGCGGAATTTCTCGTCAGCGCTGGCGCCGATAAAGGTGACGCCGCCGGCAGTGCTGGTGGGGCCTCCCGATAACGGCGTGCCCCAGTTCAGTGGCAGCGGCATGCGGGCCAGTTTGTCCAGCGTGCCGAGCGGCTGCCGCCATCGTATGCTGCCGTCATTCATATCAATGGCTGCAAGTTCGCCCCAGGGCGGCGGCGTGCAGGGCGTCATGATGGGCGAAAGGAGCGGCCCGGTCGAATAGGAGTAGGGCGTGCCCGCTATTTCAGTGGGTGGGCCCAACGGCCCCATTCGCGGCTGGTTCATGACTTCCGGCGGGATTTCATTGGTTACCCAGAGTTTTAGAAACATGGGTGCGCGATTGATGGGCACCACCAGCAAATTGCTTGTCGGGTCATAACTGGCGCCGCCCCAGTTGTTGACGGACAGCCCCGGCAGCGTGGCTCTGCCTCGCAGTGTGACGGGCTGGTAAAGTGCACTCGGTTCACCTTTTTCGCCCAGATCGTATTTTTCAATTTCTTCACGGCATGCCGTTTCAAAGAAACTGAAAAAACTCCATGCGTCGTCGGGACTGATGCCAAATTCAACCAGAGGTTCTGGCGCAATCGGAAAGGGTTGCGTCGGCGACAGTGATTCCCCTGCAACACCCTGTGTCGGTACTTCACGTTCTTCCACGGGGAAAACAGGTTCGCCGGTTTCACGGTGCAGCACAAAAGTCAGCCCCATTTTGGTGAGTTGTATCACCACAGGAATGCGCTCGCCGTCTTTTTCAATATCCACCAGAATAGGCTGCGACGGGATGTCCAGATCCCAGACGTCGTGGTGCACCATTTGGTAATGCCACACGACTTTGCCGCTGGCCCCGTCCACAGCGACCACCGAATTGGCATAGGCGTTATTGCCCGGTCGGTAGCCGCCAAAATTGTTCGGGCCCGCAGTCGCGGTTGGCATGAAAACCAGGCCGCGAGCGGGATCCACGGACATCATTGACCAGACGTTGCCGCCGCCAAGTTCGGGGCCCGTATGTTGCTCGGGCGTGGGCACGGGGTTAAAGCTCCAGGCCGGCGCACCGTTACGGGCATTAAACGCCAGCACCTGGCAGCGCGGGTTATCAACGCGCCAGAACTTGGTATTGTCGGCGAAACCGGTGATCACCTTATCGCCGATCACAACCGGCGGTGCCGACATTTGCAGATCGCCGACATTGAGATTTGGGATGCCGTCTGCCACCGTGGCTTGCAGATGCAATTGGCCGTTGTCGCCAAATTCTGCGCAGGGTTTGCCATCGCGCGCATCTACCGCGATCAGCCGCAGGTCTTTGGTGCTCATGAAAATCCGATGCTTGCAGGCGTTAGCAGCGGGTGCATCCGGATCTTCCCAATAGGCGACCCCGCGACACAGGTATTTATTGCCGATCGGCCCGAGTTCAATATTCGGGTCGTAACTCCATCGCTCGACGCCGGTTGCCGGATTCAGTGCGATCACGCGGTTCAGTGCCGAGCAGAGAACCAGTGATTGACCGGCCGCTTTCGGTAACAGCAGCGGTGTGCCATTAAAGCTCAGCATCGGGCGCCGCTCTGGCATCGCCTCGACTTCGCCGGTGCTGAATGACCACGCTTGCTTTAGCGCGCCAACATTATCGGTATTGATCTGCTGCAACGGCGAGTAATGGGAGCCGCCTGCATCGCCGCCGTAGTGCTCCCAGGCCAGTGCTGAGCTCGCCGCCAGCGCAATAAGGCACAGCACGCTATAGCGGATGCCGGCTGGGGGCGCTTCTGATTTCCTGATTTGCATGCGCGGATTTTAGCGCATGTAATAGGCCAGGTAAGCAAAGGAGACCCTCATGATGCATCGGCTTTTACTGATTGCAGCAGCGGTATTCGGAATGCTCGCGTTGTGGAGTTGCAGCCCGTCCGATAACCCGCCCGATATCGCAGCCACAAGCTCAGTTGAACTGGTCAGGCCTGACGGCAGTTACCCCACCGTGCCGCTCGAAAAAGACGAGGTGGTTATCAAGGTTATTCAGTCGGGCGTTAGCAATCTGCAAGACTTTGCGACAGTGGCCGAAGGACTGGAAGTCAACCTCAAGAGCATGGCCGATTTTGCCAGGCGGGCGTGTACCGAAGGCAAAAAGCCGGATTTCTTGCTTTACAACGAATTTCCACTGACAGGCTATTCTTTCGGTACTCGCGACGAAAAACTGCAGTTCACTATCGAGATTCCCGGGCCGGAGACTCGTCAGTTGGGTGAGATCGCCCGAGACTGCGATACCTACATTATTTTTGGCAGCTACGCGCGCGATGCGGAGTGGCCCGGTCACATACTGAGCATTAACACCGTAATCGGCCGGGACGGGGAAGTGGCCGAAAAGTTCTGGAAGTCGCGCAACGTTAAGCGTCTCGGCGGGGCGGCAAACGAAGGCGAAATTCCAACCACGACCGTTGAGAACGTCCGCGACAAGTACCGGGCACGTTATGGCATCGAAGCCGAGTTTCCGGTATTGCGCACGGAGTACGGCAATATTGCTGTCAGCACCGTGCAGTTAGATCCATTCGTGTTTGCGGCCTTTGCGATGCGTGGTGTTGAAATTATGTTTCGTACGGCCACCCTGTTTTCGCCGGATGATGTAAAAGCCACCGCACGGTTTCACAATTTTTACACGGCGATGTCCAACATCACATTTCCTGTCGGCAGCGGAGCCGAGGCGTTAGGCGGAAATTCTCTGGTGGTGGCACCCGATGGCGAGGTATTGGCGGAACTGCCAGGCAACAATGAGGGTATTATCGAGGCGACCGTGCCGATCGCAGCATTTCGCGAAGGGCGCCGGATACCGCGTTATCCTCTGGAAGTGGTAGACCCGGTGTTCACCCAGTATGTTGATGAGGTGCCGCTCAATCACCTTGATCTGCCGCCCGAAGAATTGCCGCAGACGCGGGGCGATATGGGCGATTTGCTGGACAAGGCGAGCCGTTGGCTGAACCCCTGATGTGGAGATAGTAATGAAGCAAAAATACGCTCGCAGACTTGCCGGGCTGTTATCGGCGACCGTTTTGTTGTTGCCCTTAAGCGCAACCGTTGCGGAAGAGGCTCCGGTGCCGGCCGATGAGGCAGGCGGCAGCGAAACGATTGTGGTCTACAAAACGCCGACCTGCGGATGCTGCACCAAATGGGTGGATCATCTGCGGGCAAACGGATTTGAAGTGGACGTGAATACGGTGGCGAGTACCGCGCCGGTGCAGGCCCAATTCGGGGTGCCACGACGCGTGGGTTCATGCCATACGGCAAAGGTGGGCGATTACTGGGTAGAAGGGCACGTGCCCGCTGAGATCATCCAGAAGCTCATTGATGAGAAGCGGGACGACATACAGGGTATTGCCGTTCCGGGTATGCCGGCGGGTTCGCCGGGCATGGAATCTCCCAATCCTGTGAGCTACGACGTAATTGCGTACGGCAAGGACGGCAAGTTCTATAAATTTGCGACGGTGCAGGGCAAGAGTTCCAGTTAATGCATTGGTTGTGCCCACCAGGTTACCCGTTTCTTGTTTCGAAATTTTGTCCATCAATTGGATAAGTTTTCGCTCCTGAAGAGAATTGCTTTCGCTTTTTGCGATGGGTTGCTAATTTGCAATCTGTCTAAATCCTAGATGCGTATAGTTCTTTCAGGGGGACTCTGATGAAAGTATTTCGAGCATTGCCGCTGGCCGCAAGCGCGGCACTGGTAACGTTTCCGGCAGTCATATTGGCTCCCGAGGCCGGTTATGCAGCTCCCGATGAAATTGTGGTTTCGGTGCGTCGCAAGGATGAAAATCTGCAGGACGTGCCGATAGCCGTCAGTACCATCGACGACGAGCAAATTTCGCGGTATGGCATCGATACCCTGGGTGATGTGGCGAAGTATTCACCGGGCCTGCAATTCGATGAGGGTTTTGGCGCGCAGGATACCCGTATCGTGATTCGCGGCCTGTCCCCGACTCGAGGGCGATCCAACGTGGCGTTATTGGTGGACGGCGTGGACTTTACCGGCGAAGCAGTGGGTACTGCAGGCGGCGGCATTCTGGTTAATCAGCAGCTGCTCGATATCGAACGCGTCGAGGTCGTTAAAGGGCCGCAAAGTGCTCTTTACGGTCGCAGCGCCTTTGGCGGAGCGATTCAGTATGTTTCTAAAAAGCCCAGCCTTGAAGAATTCGAGGGTACCGTGGGCATTGATTTGGGTTCGGCAAGCGACTCGCGCAATAGCAGCCGCATTTCAGGCGCCTGGAGTGCACCCATCACCGAGAACTTCGGCCTGCGCATCAACGGGCTGATGTATGACAAAGACGGTTTCTACGACAATGCATTGACCGGCGAGTCGGTTGGCGGATCGGACGGTTTCGGTCTGGCCTTGTCGGGACTGTGGCAGGCGACCGACAACCTCAGCTTTTCCGGCCGTCTGGCGGGTTCCCAGGACAGCTATGAACCTCAGGCACAGGCGCGGGTCGACAGCAATGCGGTCATTGATATCGATGACTCGGTTGCGGTTTTAAACGGCGACACGCCGACGCTGGTGCAGAGCAGCGGGCCACCGCCGTTTTTCCCCTTGTATCCGGATTGCAACGCGTTTCCGACCGGTTCCGATGGCACTATTGCCAGCTGTCTGGGTGGTTCACCAAAGGTACTGACGGTCGGCACCATGCCATCGGCAGATCAACTGACGATCTGGCAAAACGCGAATCCGCGCACGGGCAGCAATTACTACGGTACAGAAGTCGAAACCATTACCGGTACCCTGAAGGTGGAATGGGTGCTGGATTCGGGCGTAGCTTCGTCGTACACGGGTTTTGCGGCACTCAATTCGGACCAGTTATTTGACGGCCAGAATGATGTGTTGCTGCCGGGTGTCACTTATACCTCACTTGATTCCACCTGGCCCGGGAGCACCGGGGCGACTTACAGCTTCACGCTGCCAGCCTGCGGGTTCGCAAACTGTTCGCCCGCGGTGCAGGAAATTAACTTTGAGAATCAGACGCGTCTGTTCAGCCAGGAATTCCGCTATGCCTCCGATCTGGAGGGCCCGCTGAACTATACGGTGGGGGCGTTGTTCTGGAAGGAGAACATTCAGCAACGCGCGAACAGTTTCAGCGTATCGCCGGCGATTTTTCGCGGCGCTTTTGGGCCTCCGGGGACCCCATTGCCGGTTTTAGCAGCGGGTCCCGGTAACGCGGTTATCGCGAACGGTATTAATTCTCCCGGTGCGGATGTGACGCGCCGTGAGACCGAGAGTTTGTCGCTGTACGGGTTGCTTGAATGGGAACTGGATGACGCCTGGAAAGTCAGTGTCGAAGGGCGCTGGATCGACGAAGATCTGCGCGTTGCGGGCGGCACCTGCGATATCAACAAAACACCTGCTTTGACAGGGCTTGCCAACCAGGCTCCGGATGCCAACGGTGACGTGTTCTGTAACTCGTCTTTCCGCGGTGCGTCGTCGGTGGCTCAATCGGTTGCGGGCGGTACTTTGCCCGTGGGTACTTATACGCGACCCGCGGTAATCAACAGTGTTGCCAAGTTTTCCGAGAGCTTCTTCGCGCCCAAGGCGACAGTGGAGTTCAAGCCATCGGATGACGCGCTGTATTACGCATCTATCGCCCAGGGCATCAAGCCGGGCGGTATCAGTACGATTACGGCCGGTTCGTTCTTTCAGCCCGAATTGAACACATTTAAAAAGGAAAAGCTGATTTCGTATGAGATCGGCGCCAAGCGGACGTTGATGGGTGGTGATTTGCTCGTGAGCACGGCGTTGTTTTATCAGGACTATACCGACAAGCAAGTGGGTGTTTCCCGCTTCGACCCCGTTATTCAGACAGACGTTGGCGGTATTGAAAATGCCGGTGAGTCCGAGATCTGGGGTATTGAGCTGGAAGCCATCTGGCAGGCTACGGAGAATCTGACCCTTGCAGGCGGCTACACCTATGTGGATTCGGAGTACTCGAAGTTTGTGCTGGAAACGTCTTCATCAAATAACGTTGCGCGCAGCCTGGCCGCCGGAGGCGGGGGTTGTTTGTCGATCATTGACAACCCGACTCCGCCGTCAGGAGGACGTTCCGACTTCTGTATTGTCGATCTCACGGGCAACCAGGTTGAAGACGTTCCCGAGCATTCATTTGTGGGTAACGCTCGATATCAGGCCCCGCTGGGTGACGGCGGCCTGGAGTGGTACGCAGATGCCAGCGTGATCTACCGTGACGAGCGTGCGATGGACGAGTTCAACGTCAAATGGCTGGACAGCTACGTGACGGCTGATCTTCGCGGCGGCGTTATCGGCGACAGCTGGGAGGTTATTGGCTACATTGATAACGTATTCGACGATGACACCGTGAAGTCAGGCGTGGATTTTGGTTCGCAGGTCAACACGGTTCGTGAGGGTCAGTTCCCGCCGGGCCCGACGGACGGCGTGATCGTTACCATGCCCGACCCGCGTGTAATCGGCGTGCGTGCGAGCTTCAATTTCTAGCTGCGCGGCAGTTTGTTCGACACAGGGGCCGGTCGCATGATCGGCCCCTGTGTATTTTGGGGCTGAAGCGGCGCGGTGAACACCGCGAGATGTGAGCAGAACTGGCGCGCAGCTTCGTCCCAGCTTCGGCTTTTTGCATACTCCCGACAGGTGTCCCGGCCTAAATTGAGCGCTTGTTGGCAGGCGTCCCGCAGATCGTCGGCTAGTATTCCTGTTTTTCCGTTGCAGACAACGTCAATGGGGCCGGTCACCGGGAAGGCGGCAACGGGCAGTCCGCATGACATGGCTTCGAGCATCACCAGTCCGAAGGTGTCCGTTTTGCTCGGGAATACAAACACATCGGCGCCTGCTAAGTGCCGGGCTAAATCGGCACCGAATTTATAGCCTAAAAATTGGCATGCGGGATACCGTACAGACAACTTCTCCCGATCCGGGCCATCACCAATCACGACTTTGGTTCCCGGGATGTCGAGGGAAAGAAATTCTTCAATATTCTTTTCGACACTGACCCGGCCCAGGTACAGCCAGATAGGCCGGGGGTAGGCATAGTTAACGGCGTCGGTCGGGCAGAAGAGGCTGGTGTCGACACCTCGGGACCACAGCACGACATGTTCAAAGCCGCGTTCTGTCAGCAGTTCCTGCACACTTTTTGTCGGCACCATGGTGCGGACGGCGGGCTTGTGAAACCACCGTGTGAGAGCGATAGTCCAACTGATTGGGATCGGAAACCGGGACCTGACGTACTCGGGAAACTGAGTGTGATAAGCGGTTGTGAACGGAATTTTGTTCTTGAGGCAGTAGCGCCGAACCGACAGCCCGATCGGCCCTTCGGTCGCGATGTGTATGCAATCCGGCCGAAAGGCCGCTATTTCCCGAGCAATGGCCTTGCCTGCAAAGAAGGCGAGCCGTATTTCCGGGTAACTTGGGCACGGGTACGACCTGCGGCCTGTCGGCGTAATCATCAGCACGTCGTGCCCTGAATCCAGCAGGCTGTTCCGAGTCTGGGTCAGCGTCGTTACCACGCCGTTCACCTGCGGAGCCCACGCATCGGTTGCTATTACCACTCGCATAGCGAAATTCTGGCTCACTAACGTTGCTGCTTGATGACAGGGCTGTTACAGGGGTGTGACATCCGGCCAGCCACGCGCTGTCACGCAGGTGTCATCAAATTGTCATTACCGTGTCTAAATTGAACCTCACTATTGCCCCGTGTTTTGGCGAGAGAGGCAGACCTTGATAGCGGCAATTCGACAACTTGATGAGTGGGAGAGAGGCATTTGCGTGCGGGTTAACCAGCTTGCGCGACATGATGTCGTACGCGAACTTTTTGCCATTGTGAGCAAGCTGGGTGACGGGTGGATATGGCTTGCATTTGGCGTGATGCTTTATGTCAGGCACGGCAATGAAGTATTGCCGAATTTGGTGGATATGATGGTAGTCACCGCGATGGGCGTGCTGATCTATAAAGTGCTGAAAAGCCGCCTGGTGCGAAATCGTCCCTACGTTTCGTATGACAACATTGAATGCGCAGTCGCCCCACTTGATCAATACAGCTTCCCCTCCGGGCATACGCTGCATGCCGTTTCATTTACGATCATGATCGCGGGTGTGGATCCGGTGCTGGCCGCAATCGCGCTGCCCTTTGCTGTGCTGGTAGCGCTATCGCGGGTTTTGCTGGGGCTGCATTATCCGAGCGATGTGCTGGTTGGCGCGCTTATCGGGGCTGGGCTGGCATTGGGTGCAACCTGACGCCAGCAGCGGTCCAGCGTTACGGGGATTCGACGTTACTCTGACCCCATCGATGATTTAAATGGCGCGCCCGGAGAGATTCGAACTCCCGACCTTCTGGTTCGTAGTTCGCATTAACAGTAATTATTCTTTTATTAATCAATAAGTTATCAGGTCCGCCCTCACTTTATTTACCGCTGAGACCCGCTAAAGCTCGTTAAAGTTTTGCTTAACCCTACGTTTTCAGCTTTTCAAACTGACCACAGGGACCTGCTCCCAAGAGAAGGGCCCCCAGTTCAAATCCTGCAGGTGGGGTGATAGAGCGCAAACTTGCCGAATATGCTAGAAAACAATCCTTAGCTTGTCGGGTGCGTGGCGCTAATTGCGATTGCCTGTGCGCTTGGCGGCGAAGGAACAGGGTGGACTAGGGAGGGGCAATGGAGTTTTTTCTGCGGACCGGTCTAGGCGTATTTTCTCTGGTTATCCCAGCGATTTTTTTTATTCTTTTTATAACCGTTTGGGCGACTATAAAAAAACCACGGATAAGGCTATCTGCTCTATTGGTTCTGGTCGTCGTAGGCCTCTATTATCCGGTCACTACGGCTTATATTTTCTACAAGAGTCGTGAACTTAAGGCATCATTTTCGATGATTTGTGATCGTTCAGTTCGATCTGAAATACGCTTTCAGTCAGATGTTCCCGAAAGAATATTTTATAAGTCTTCGCCACGAAAAAGTCAGGCGGGGGCTATAGGTGAGCGTGTTTTTTCTAGAAAAATGGCAGAGAGATATTTTCTGAGTGGCGAAAAACCGGTTGGTAAGTTGGTTGTAACTTCAGACCTTCGTAATCAACTCGTGTTCATTGGAGAAAATGGTGATCTGGAGCGAAAGAGTGCTCAATCAAAGAGTGGTGATAGCACCGTCGTACTTGAATGGGTAGAGGGGCCCAAAATGTCCAACAGACTTGTGAGCTCAGCAACTTTACAGGTAAAGGATGCAACTACGGACCAAATTCTTGGGTCGCAAGTTGTTTTGCTAGGGGCTATACCGCTTCTGAAAGCATTTCCAGGTCCCGCAGCAACTCCTTGGGTTATCCAGAAACCCGGGTTTCTAACTTGTCCTCATCCGATAGATGTCGCACGTTTCGTAAAGAGTATTTTCAATGCTGATAAGTAGGGATTGATTCATGAGCCCACAAACAGCGATATTGCTTACGGTTCTGACGGCTATTTTTTTGCTGGTATCGCGCCTTATTGCTCGATTCTTTCTGAGGAAGTATTCGGTCGGTCGGCACGCTACGCAATCAAGAATTGCGATTGATATTGTATTGCTCACAACATTATTGGGGGGCATGGCGTGGTTCCCATACAGCGATACGGTGGAGAGCGATATCGCTGGCGTAAAGCTCCGCCATTTGTGTAATAGCGCGGGTGAGTGGGTGTACGAAAGCGCCAAAGATGTCGAGGGGTTTTGGCTGTTGCTTCCAACGGATGAAACGGCGCGGCTAAGCCCATTTCATACGAGTGACATTCTTCCTTACACTTATCTTAATAAGCCATATGGATACTACGAGACGTTCGAATTTTCCCGCAGTGCTGGCGGGCAGGTATACGAGTACAAGAAGAAGGAGGGTAGCGAAAATCTGTCTAATATCTCCGCTAGCGATGCCCTGCAAAAAGAAAATGCATCGTCAGCTTACTTAGTGACATGGAACGCTCTAACAACAATAGATGATCAACGGTATGGCGTATATGGAGATGAGACCCAAGTCGTAGATCGGGCGAATGGGAAGGTAATGGGTAGACGGGTGAGTTACTACACGTCGCAGAAACTGCCGAGTGGGGGAGCTCTCACTGTCAAGCGATGTGATCAAGAAGGCAGCGAATATCAGGGTGGCTTCGGTATTCCTTTCCCTAATTCCTACGATTTTATTTCGAAAGTACTGGTACCAAAAGCCCGTGAGCGTAAAGAGGCGACACCAATTGATACTGGAAATCGTTACAGGGCTGAGAAGTCGCGCCGAATACCAACGCTTCCGCCAAGACCGACGTTGCTTAATGAGAAACGAACTAGCCCGAAGGATGAAGAATGCGAAGTTTGGGCCTTGGTGGGTGCAAGCAAAGTCTGTATGGAAAAACGCTAGTAGCTAGCAAATGGGTGTAGTTGGTTCCCTGTCAAGTGCAATCAGTCGCGATGCAGGTGCAGCTTAAAAAGTGCACGCTGAAGCCATCACCGGTAACCTGTTGGCAAGCGTTGTTGAGGATTTGCACAAATTTTGTGCATTTGGGAAGGTGGAGTCGTAAGCTTCGATAAATTTTTTCGGCTGAGAACATGGTTTTATGCCTTGTAACGCCCACAGCAGGCGCGGGCCAAGGCTGCCTGGGGAACGAGCCAGCGTTTCACGGTCGCCTGCCTGTGCTGGTTAGGTGCGAGTGTAATCTTCCATCGTTTGTCGAGTTTCATTTGAGAATCCATGCTTTTTTCTGAATTCCTGATCGAAGTAACCAAAAGACTTGGTCACATAGTCAATACTAGACTTAAACACTTCAGGTTTTTTTTCTTTATAGAACTCTACAAATTCTTTGGAACTATTCAGGACTTCTTCCACATCCCCAATCAACTTGTACCGATTCAAATTCAAGTCGTTCAAAAAAATGGTAATTATTTTTCTATCTACTGGCAAATTAGGAAATCGGACGAGTAAATACCTTTGTAACGTCTCTCTATTTATTGGTTGCCGTAAAAGTCCTTCTGAATCTCTTATAGCTTTAATTTCACTTCTAGCCTTTTCTCTAGCCGATTCGTCATCAATATCTTCTAATTTCTCATCGATCTGCGCTTTATCAATTATCTCCTTTTCGCGTTGACGAATTAGTTCATTTCTGGCGTTTTCAAGCTCGACCTTTACTAATAAAAGATTGCTTTCCGATTTGGCGTTTAATTTGTTCCGAAGGTTGATCGGCCCTGTGGTTGCGTACAGAAACACGAATTGGATCCAAGGGTAACTAAGAGCTGCCACAATGCTTATGCCTAAAGGGATCCACAGCAGCGTCTCTGCACAAGTGTTCGAGTCAAAATATTCAATGCGGGATATAACGTCTTTATCGGCGAAAAGTAGGAAAAATATCGCCTTCCAGTTTGTAGCAACAAACGACAGCGAGAAATATCCGAATAGTGGGCTCTTTGCGCGGGAAGCCCAAACTTCGAAGATTTCTTTTATATCACCCATCTAAGCACCTAACGCCCACAGCAGGCGCGCTTGATACGACAAGTCGGTTGCGCTAGCAACGGCGCAGGCGAGTCAAGCGTCGCTTGCCTGTGCTGGTTAGGTGCCGTTCTTATCACTATCTATCCTGGCAATGCGTTGCGAGAAAATCATCATGCTGCCTGAAGGCGTCGGCAGGGCGCTAGTTACAGGTTCAATTCTGTACGGCGAATTTCTATTAACAAACTTAGGAATCCAATCATACAAGACTGGAAAAAAGACAAGGGACTCTGCTGACCTAACAATAAGCTTGTTTACTTCGCCGACCTGAGAACGAGATAATTTTGATACACGATATCCAAAGTTGGCAAAATCTAGATCTGCTTTATCTTTGTCTAGCTCTATGTCTGGGAATATCCTAAGAGCTAAATAAGGCGACAAAGGAACAACTTTGCAAAGAGTCTGAGGTACCGGTGTCTTTTCTATGGCGACAGGAAAGTCGCTTGTAAAAAAAGGGCTGTCTTCGTGCTCGTTTACTAATATCTCCCATTTAAAGTTACCTAACAGGGCTGTTCTCCTAATAATTTGGGAGATACCTACAGCCTGTGGGTACTTCTCGTCTACAGCTGCTTTTACACTCCCATCTTCCAGCATTTGAGCTAAGGTTTTGCCCACAAGCTCTTTGGGAGTTTTCGGCAAGAGATCGTGCCTTTCTAACGTTTTAGCCGTCTCAGTAATCGTGCCTCGATACGGTTCCGAGAGAATGCGCATGCCTGCAGGCGAGCAAGTCATAACATAGGCTATAAACCCAGAAAGCGTATATATAGTTTCCTGATCAGGCTCTTGAATGGCCAACTGGGATATCGCTTGGTTATATCTAGGCTCAATACCTTTTAAAAACTCCTCGACTGCGCGAGGTTCTGTTAGATATTGGTTGGTGCTTCCATCCGCGGTTCTGCACACCGTTCTGGTGTGGGGCTCAAAATAGTGCTGATCAGACTTTCGGATAGCGCACAAGTGCGCATCGCTGCCGGGTCGGCTGAAGTTTTTTAGATGCACCTGTGATACGTAGTGATCTAGCGGCAAAACTCGGCACCTAACGCCTTGGGCAGGGGCGGCTGGCGAAGCCAGGCGTCCCGCTCGCGCAGCGAGCCCTTTGCCCCAACTGGTTATGAGGCGAAAAAAAGGTGGTGTTCATAATTGCCATACTACGATATGTCGCAAACGTCTTTTGCACCCCTTGTGGTTATTGGCTCTGAGATTTCCCTACGCGCCAGGAGCTGCTTTCGAATGAGCTCAATCCGCCGATAGTTGGGCCACTCGTTGTACATTTTTCGGTTCTCGAGAAAAGCGTCAATTTGTGCCATTGCAGCGTCGAAGGGCCCGCGCACAATCATTTCATCCAACTGGCTTGAAGGGTGGCCGCCCAAATCGGCATACGAAAGCATGGCAAAGAAAAAGTCGGCTTGCCGAGCATCGCCAAGGTCGTAAAGGGTTTCACAATACGAGCGCCGTATTTCGGTGACGATATAGTCTCCCGCGAAGCTTTTATTTTCGATAATTGCCGCATCTTGGAGCAAAAGCACTCGGCCGATCTGCTCCTGCACTATTTGCTCTTCCGATATCGGATGCGTGGATTGTGCTGCGCAGCCCCCAATACTCAGAAGGGCCAATAGTCGGACAATAAAACTAAGCCTCATAACAGCGTATTAGTATGAAACGGTTATTGATCTTGGAATTGAACACAGCAAAAGTCCCCCAAAAGCCGCGATCGACACCAACTAAACTACTGACAGCATCGAACGCGGTCAATCTAGTCTAGAGCAATAGCGGGCAACTGTGGCGAGGGTGACTGTTCCAAATAGCGGCGCGCCATTGATGAACTTAGTCAGCTAGAACTCAATTTCCTGTGACGAATCTGTGACCTGAGTGTGACCAAACGTAGACCTATGGCGACCGCTCGAGACATACAGCGAATAGGCCATGGATGCGATCAAACCGCATACCAATGCGGTCTGCGCCGGTATGCGGTGGTTTGGGGAGGTTGGGGAAATGGCGCGCCCGGAGAGATTCGAACTCCCGACCTTCTGGTTCGTAGCCAGACACTCTATCCAACTGAGCTACGGGCGCTTTTAAATCAATAATTTGTCAGCACTTCTTGTGGCGGAACCCTAAGTTCTCTACGCAGCAAAGATCGGCTGTCCGGCCATACCTGGGCAAAGCAGCCCGGCGCGGGACAGCGATGATAGGGTGCTTGGCTTGCGCTGGCAACTTTTTAGTCGATTTGCGGGGGCGTTAGCAGGTCTTCGAGAAAGAAGGCGGAAAGTGACGAGCTGCCCGAAAGCGATGTTTGCCCGGCGCAAGCCATTGGATAAATAGGGTTATTATACAAACCGGCCCAGACAATCTGTGAGGGATAGCCATGCCAACCATCAATATGCCGTTCAGGTTTTTGCTTGTCGGAATATCGCTGCGTTTTGTTGTTTCGTCAGTCAGTGCGTTGTTGGTGTTTTCAGGGGCTGCAACTGCGGCTGATAAACCTGAATTCAAGCGTGCGGATCCCCGTGAGTTGCCATCATACAGGGTGCCCAACATCCCGGTGGCCGCCGAGGCCTATTGGGCCCCCGACTCACGACATTTAATTGCGCAAACCAAAGACAAGGATGCGATTCCGTCGAGCCATGGCGGCGAAGGTAATCTGACGTACATTTTTACCGATGACGGGTCGGAGTACTGGCGAGTCAATGACCGCGGACAGGACGGGTGTTCGTATTTTTTCCCCGATCAGAAACGGGTGGTATGGACATCGACACGTGACAACCTGGACATGGACGTAGGCAATTGGTCGGATCCTAAAAACTACCCGCAGGGCGCCGAGTTGTATTCCTCCGATCTGGATGGCAGCAATAAAACGCGGCTGACCAATAACGAGTGGTACGAGGCTGAAGTATCGGTTTCGCCCAACGGCGAGTGGATTACTTTCGGCCGCCAGATTGACGGCAATATGGATATCTGGGTTATGCGGTCAGACGGAACCGAAGAGTTTCAGGTAACCCGGACGGGCGACTGGCATGAAGGTGCGCCGTTCTTTATGCAGGATAACGAACATATTATTTTTCGTGCCTGGCGTGACGACGAGTTTGGCGTAATCGAGCCCACGCCAATGACTATATTTACAATCAAAAAGGACGGCACCAACTGGCGTCGCCATACCTTTGACAAGGGTATGAACTGGCATCCGCACCCGACGCCCGATGGTCGGCACTACGTGTATGTGAAAGCCATGGATCACAACTGGGAAATCTTTCTGGGTGATCTGGCGACCGGTGAGCAACAGCGCCTGACTTACAGTGACAATCTGAATATTCTTGCCGCCGTCTCGCCGGACGGGACGAAGATGAACTGGGGCAGGGCAACAGGCCCGGGGTTTGCCGGGATACGCACCCATATTATGGATGTATCGTCCCTGAATCTCGGTCCTGAGAATGCTGTGCCGTTTGATCCTGCCTGGGGCAAGCCTATGTCGGCGGACGAGTAGCCGCCGCCTATGGGGTGGTCAGCAGTTCGTCAGCTTCAGCGCACTCTCCGCATATGGTGTGACTCGTCTTTAGCGGCATCTGGTGGGTCCATTCGGCGATCAGTTCCCATTTGTCGCCGGCTTCAAAGTTCCTGACGCGCCGGCATTGCGCGCATTGGTGAATGTAGCCACTGGCATCCCGGTGAGGGCTGTGCTGCTGGTCAGTATCCTGCCGTGATTCTTCCTCTGGATTGGCTGACGCATTGAGTGCGCGTTCCAGCTCGGCAATATTTTCGGCCAGGGCGTCGGTGTTGTCGCCCGCTTTCCAGGCTACGTGAAAACGTCGGTACAATTCCAGCAGTGGCAATTGTTCGGGCGCCAGATTTCTGGCGGCCGCTTCTTTTGACCGGATGGCAGCCAGTTCGAGTTCTTTCTGCTCGGTGACATCCAGCAGCATGGCATCCCACACTGTTTCGCCCGACGGCAGCCGGTGCGGAATCGCGCGGCACTCGATCCAGCCGACCCTGTTTTCACGGTTTCGGCACGGAAATCGCAGCAGTATCGGTTGAATATTGATTGCATGATCGCGGAACTGACGATTGACTTCGCGTCGGTCGTGATCCTCGAGGCTCGCGAATATATCGGGTACGCTGCTCCATTGCTGCCCCAGAAAGCTATTCAGGCCGCTGCTTTGAAAGCTAAGATGCACGTTGTGCTCAGTATCGCCAATAGCCCTGAAAAACACCCCCGGCAGATTGCGAACCATGCCATCAAGCAGGGAATGGATCGGTTTCGCACACACGTGTTGGCCGGTCTCTCCATCGATTTGCTCATCATGCCGATGCACCTCGGGGTGAACGCGATCATGACTGTCATTGTCGGCGCGCATTGCCTGTTCGCTCTGTTGCGCGCGTATCTCGGCATCGGCTTCATGGGCTTTCTCGGCCGGGACCGAAGCTCCGTTTACGTACTCGTCAATACGCTGATTTAACTTGATGAAGTCTATGGGTTTGGTCAGGTAATCGTTAGCCCCGCGCCGCCGGGCGGCATCGGGATCATAGGTATTGTCTTTGGCGGTCATCATAACCACCGGCAAGTCTTGTACCGAATGGGTGGTGCGTATCTGATCCAGCACTTCCCAGCCATTCAGCTGCGGCATCACAATGTCCAGCAACACCAGGCTGTAATCCTGTTCTGCCAGAAAGCCCAGTGCCTCAACACCGTCTTTAGCTTCGTTCACTTCGTAGCCGCGTGTCTGCAGCTTGATGCGGATCATGCGTCGCTGAAAGGCGTCGTCGTCAATGATCAAAATAGGTTTGTGGTCTACGTGCATTACGCGCTTTCCTTCAGGTTGTTTCCAGTGCGGGCAGAATTTGCCCCAGCTCGGCATCAATTCGCTGCCCCAGCAGCGTGATCAACATGGCTTTCTGTTCAATGAGTTCAGCCAGTATGAGAAAATTGTTTTCGCCCGCAGCGGCTTCGATTTCCACACATACATCTGCAAGCCGGTCCGCACCGATGGTGCGTGCGGCAGACTTGAGTTTGTGCGCATTGCAGCGAAGGGTGTCGGTGTCTTTCGTAAGCAGTGCCGCGCGGCTCTCACTGATGTTTTTTCCTGCTTCTACAGCAAAACGTCGCAACAGTTCGCGCTGGACTTGCATATCGTCACCAATATTGGCCGCAAACACAGTCATATCCAGCAGCCCGTCGCTGGCCCGATGGGTTTGCTGCCTGGCCGATTTTGATTTTGCGGGTGTTGAAGTCTGTTGGTGATCGGGCCTGGATGATTTGTGCAACGCGCGTGCGGTCAGGTGTACCGTCAGTGCCTTGTCGAGGCGTCGGCGTTCAATGGGCTTCGTCAGGCACTCGTCCATGCCGGCCCGGCGGCACTTCTTCGCCTCTTCGCTTAAGACATTGGCGGTGAGCGCCACGATGGGCACCCGGCTGGCGTCCGCCTCTGCTTTGCGGATTGCCCTGGCCAGCGCAAAGCCGTCCATGTTCGGCATATGGCAGTCGGTCAGCACGAGGTCGTACTTGTTCTGGTGCCATAACTCCAGTGCTGCGGTACCGTCGTTCGCGAGGTCGCAGCTAAAGCCGATAGCTTTCAATTGCAGCTTGATAACCTCCTGATTGATGGGGTTGTCCTCAGCGACCAGTATGTGTCCCCGCAACTCATCATTATCCCAGCGGGCCATAGTGCTTTTGCTAGTGGTATTCGTCAGTCGTGACAGTTCAGCCGCTACGCCACCGGTGGCTTCAATCAGTGGCAGTGTTACGGTAAATACCGAACCCTCACCCAGTTGGCTGTTTACAGCGATCTCACCGCCCATCAGCGTGACCAGACGCGCGCTAATACTCAGGCCCAGGCCCGTGCCGCCAAAGCGTCGGGTTGTTGAGCTTTCGGCTTGCGTGAACGGTTTAAAAAGCGTCTCTATCGCTTCCGTGGGTATGCCGATGCCGTTGTCCCGGACCCGCAGTTGTAACGTGGCACCGGTGCTCGTATCGGGGCCGCGCCCGACTTCCAACGAGATATTCCCCTTACCCCCGTTCGATTCAGTAAATTTGATGGCGTTCCCCATCAGGTTAAGCAGAATTTGTTGCAGACGAACGCCGTCCACTTTTATTAAGCGCGGCAGGGAAGAGTCGAGCGAACTTTGCAGTTTGAGGCCCTTGCGGTGCGCGGTGGCGGCCAGTGAAAGCACGACGGATTCTGTCGCCTCACGCAGCGAAACGGTGGTTTCTTCCAGCCCCAGCTCGCCGGCCTCTATCTTGGAGAAATCCAGAATGTCATTGATCAGCGCCAGTAGCAGGCCTGCCGAGGTGTCAGCACTGCTCAGCAGACGTTTCTGCTCGTTATCCAGCGGATAGTCCGCCAGCAGTTCGAGCATACCGAGAATACCGTTCAGCGGCGTTCGAATTTCATGACTCACGGTGGCCAAAAATGCTGATTTCGCGACGTTGGCCTGTTCCGCAATCTCTTTAGCGGTTCGCAACTCGTCAGTACGCTTTGCAACGCGCTCCTCGAGTTCGTCATTGGCCTGTTGCACCCGGTTGTTTGCCAAACGTAAATCTTCTTCCATGGTGACACGCTGAGTGACATCATGGAGCGTGGTCACGTAGTTTACGATCTCACCACGGTCATTAATCACCGGGGTTATAACGGCTTCGTCAATGACTTCCCGGCCGTCCTGAAAAACAGCCTGCAATTCGCCACGCCAGACTTTCCCTGCCATAACGGTTTGAGTGATGTTCTCATAAACCTCCAGAGGGCTGGCCGCGTGTGACAGTTTGTTCGTTTCAAGGCCTTGTATCTCTGCCAGTTTTTTGCCGCAGCGCTTTTCGTAAGCGGGATTGGCGTATTGGATGCGGCCCTGCGTGTCAGCAATGATGATGCAATCCTCAATGCTTTTTACCGCGGTTGCCAGCCGTTGAATCTCTGCGATTTGCGCGTTCTTTTCGGTGATGTCGTGCAGAGCAAACACGAAGTGTGCGTTTTCAGACTGCACAGCATCGAGCTTGTAGGTTTTTACTTCTACGACTCGTATTTCCCCATCAGGGCGCATAATTTCGACTTCGCCTTCCCATTCGTCTTTGCCGTTGCCCCTGGTGCGCATGGAGTGGGTGGCAGACACCATGTTCCACCACGGTTTCGAGGCATTCAGTTCATCCAGTGTCCGGCCAGTGAGCTTTATGTAGCTTGGATTGACGTAGTGGAAAGCTCCTTCCCAGTCGATGATGGCAATGGCGTCATCAGTTGTTTCCACAGCGCGGGCGAAATTACGCAGGCTGGATTCGCGTTTCTCACGTTCAGCCGCCAGCTCGGTGAACATATTTTCAATCAGCTGAAATTCACCTTTGCCGTCGGTATTGACCGATTGCAGCCCATCAAGGCTCATGCCGCGCAGCCGTTTGCCCAGACGATCCAGCGGTTCACCGATCAGGTGCTTAATTACACCGACCATCATTAACAGGTAGATAATGGTGATTGCGCTGATCACCATGAACAGCTGAACCCCGGGGTTGTTTGGCAGCGTTGACAAAAATCGTGGGCTGGCAGCAGCAAGCAGCAGAACAGGATTCCCGAATGGGTCGTCGAAGCGCATATAGGCGCGCGAGGTGGTTTGTTCCAGTTCAAAAAGCTCTGCATCCGAGAGGCCGCCTTTACTGAGAAGCGGTGCCAGTGGCTCGGCCAACTTGCTTCGGTCGCCGGTATAGAGCACTTCAAGCGGGCGGTCCGTCATCGATATCTGCTGGTAGAAGAATGGGTTAAGGGTCTTGGCCACGACCAGATGCGCTGTGGGCAGTTGGCTATTGGTGGACGTAACCGGGGTTGAAAACGCTAATTGCGGACCGGCATCGGTTTGCAGAAAGAACTGCTGCCCTGCCACCGGGTCGATCTGTGCCAGTTCAGGAATTACGCGGCCATCGGGCTGCCGGGTAAGATCACTGACCCAGGCCGCGCCAACGCGTGCGTACGACCAAAGCACATTGCCGTTCAGGTCTATCAGTGACACCACGTCGCTTTCACGCAGAATCCACTTGGGTAGGTCAACAGGCGTGTTATCTGCCACATTGGCATCCTTGACCCCATTTCCCGCACTGTCCGGTTTGGACGTGTGGTGCGTGTCAGACAATTCCATCCAGATTCGCGCCTCGGCGTGCATGCGCATGGCCTGATCGCTGATGGCCTTGTCTACGCCGGCCCTAATGGAGTCGCGAGTGTGCTTATCGAACGACTGAAAGTTCGCTGTAATGCTGAAATGCAATTGCGAGAAAATGATCGCCCATACCGTAAGCAGCACACCAATGAGTATGAGCGTGAGTTTGCGCGTCAGGGACACAATGTAACCCCGACAAGCACGCAAGGTGCCGTAAATACATGTCTTTGTGCGCCCATACACAATACCCGATGACTGTAGTGCAGCACTGTATTAGTGCCGTCACTCGGGCGTTGTGACGCTTTTCACATAATTTGCCGCTTTGCGCAGAATCTTGCGGGATTTGCGACGTCGTCAGAAGCGGTCTTTGCGGGTGCGAACTTCGGCGAACACTTCAGTGTCCGTGGCGCTGCGCAAGCCAACGGTTGCACGAATGTTGGCGCTGTCCGGACGCAGAAACGGATTGGTGCGCCGTTCGAGGCCAATGGTGGTGGGAATCGTGGGCTTGTTTCTGGCGCGCAACTTGGCTATTTCCGCGTTGCGGGTGCGCAAGTCGCCGTTGTCGGGTTCGACTGTCAGGGCAAATGCCGCATTGGAGGCGGTGTATTCATGGGCGCAATAAATTAATGTTTTATCAGGCAGTTGCAAGAGTTTCTGCAGAGATTCCCACATCATTTCAGGGGTGCCTTCAAACAGGCGACCGCAGCCCAGCGCAAACAGGGTGTCCCCGACAAAGGCGATGTCGGAGTCGGCGAAGTAGTAACTCAAATGTCCCCTGGTATGGCCCGGTGTTTCAAGAATGGTCATTTCGTGTTTGCCGAACAAGTAGATATCGCCATCGCCCATCTGAATATCGATACCGGGGATCCTGTCCGCATCCTTGCGTGCGCCGATAATGATGCAGTCGGTCTTTTCTTTGAGCTCAAGATTGCCACCGGCATGATCGAAGTGGTGGTGGGTATTCAGGATGTGGCTGAGCGCCCAGCCTTTTTCATCCAGCGCGCGCAGAATAGGTTCCACTTCGGGGGTATCTACCGATGCCGTAAAACCGCTATCACTGTCGTGCACCAGATAACCGTAGTTGTCCTCCAGGCAGGGGATCATGTGCACTTCAAGTTTTGGCAAAGCGTTTTTTGAATTCACTTCGGGGTTCTCTCAAGTCTTATTCAGGTTTCAGTGAGGCGCGGCAGCAATTCAGCGAGGTTGCATGGGCGAGTGCGGTAGTCCAGCTGCTTTTCTATGAGTTCGTCCCATCCGGTTGCACAGGCGCCGGTAGAGCCGGGCAGGCAAAATACGTAGGTGCCGTTCGCGACACCAGCCAGACAGCGTGACTGCAGTGTTGATGTGCCAATATCGGGCCACGATAACGCGCGAAACATCTCGCCGAACCCGTCAATCAGTTTATCCAGTAGCGGCGTGATCGCTTCCGGGGTGCCGTCACGGCCGGTCACGCCAGTGCCCCCGGTGGTAATCACGACGTGCACCTCCGGGTCGGCGATCCAGGTCGAAACGCCGGCGCGTATGCGGTAAATATCATCCGGCTGAATTTGCTTATCGCGCAATTGATGTCCGGCTTTTGTCAGCCGGTCAACCAACAGTGCGCCCGACTTGTCAGTGCTTTCATTGCGGCTGTCGGAAACGGTCATGACCGCAATATTCAGCGGTATGAACTCCCGATTTTTAACGTTATCGTGACTCAAAAAAGACTCCGTGCAGCGAATTCAGGCGGCATCGTCGCCGTCCGGCTTGAGATAAGGTGCCCGCAAATATTCTGCGAACTCCCGACAGGCATCTGACAGCGTGAACATGCCGGCAAGTTTTCCATGCCGGGTAATTACTGCCGAGCCGATGTGATGTTCTGCCATGTGAGCGAGCACGTTGTCGAGCCGTTCTTCCATATCCACGGTGTAAGTGTCCGAGCGCATAATGTCGCCCACCGTCAGTTTATCCGGATCCGGATAGGCAAAGTCGGGGCCCAGCACAAGTTTGATGTCGCGGTCCGACACCAATCCCATGAGCTTGCCATCATCGGCGACGGGCAAATGTCTGATGTTGTGGGTGCGCATGAAATCCATGGCCTGATGCAGCGAAGCTTCCGGCTGCACGGAATAGGGGAACGCGGTCATCGCGGTTTTGATTGGCGGTATTTTTTTCACGGTGTACTCACCAGGCCCAAAAACGATAGCAACTTCCCGCTGGGAAGCGCGATTCACCGCGCTCCAGCTCAACAAATCCGTCGGTGCCCCGCAGCCCGATAAAATCACCGGAAGTGTTCGTCGGGCGAGGCACCGCCACTGGGCCTGCCTCAGTGTATTGTACGCGGACAGGCAGAAACCAGCACAGGTCCGGTTCGAACAGCACGTCCTCCGCCAGTGGCAGAACTGCGGGGAGGCATGCTTCACCCAGTGAGCGTTGCAGCGCAGGGAGGACGTAACGCGTCAAACACACCAGCGTTGAAACCGGATTACCCGGCAGCGCGAACACCGGAACACCTGCCGCGCTGACGCCGAACCACATAGGCAATCCCGGGCGCTGCAGAATTTTGTGAAAGATCAGCGTGACTCCCAGTTCTTCCATGATTCTGGGTACATAGTCGTACTTGCCCATTGAAACTCCACCGCTGAGGATCAGCACGTCGGAGTCGTCGTGCAGTTCGCGAATCGCATGTTTCAGTTCAGCAGGGTCATCCGGCAAGTTACTGCGGCGGGTTTCGGAACAGCCCCGCAGTTTCAGCGCCGCCTCGATCGCGCGGTCGTTCGACGAGCGAATTTGATGGTCTTCAATGGTCTCGCCAACATCAACCAGTTCATCGCCCGTTGATACGATGGCAATCCTTGGCCAGATGCTGACTGCTGCATCGGCCTTGCCCGCAGCCGTCAGTATCGCCATTTCGGGGCTGCGGATGCGCGTTCCGGGCGGGAGCAGCACGTCGCCGCGTGCATGGTCGCTGCCACGAAGGTGCACAAACTGGCCGGGCGTGTAGGTGTAGTTTTCTTCCAGCTCGCAAGCGCCGTCTTGCACCGTAATTCTTTCCACCGGTATGACCGTGTCGGCACCGGCGGGCATCACCGCACCGGTCATCACTTCCACGCAGGTGTCTGGGGCTTCCAGACTCAACTGCGGCGCGCCCGCTGCCTGAATGCCGGTGACCCGAAAACGGCGATTCCTGTCTTCTGCCGCGCTCGCAATCGCAATCCCGTCCATGGTGGCGCGGTTAAAAGGCGGCTGGTCCCGTTCCGCGACGATATTTTCCATCAATACCAGTCCGGCTGACGCGGCGAGTGGGATACGCGAAGGCGGATACTTCGGCATGTTGCCTGCTATCAGGTCGTCGGCTTCGCGAACGTCTATGCGTGTGCGTGCTTGCTGTTTGGTCATATGGAAATTACGCCTGCAGCCGCAAAAGTCGCGTGCATCTCTGCCAGCAGGGCCAGCGCAATGCCTTGCGGTGTTTCGGCGCCTATGTCCAGGCCCACCGGCCCTTTTAGCCGTGCCGCAAATTCAACGCAGTCGACGGCAGTATTTTCGGCTTTCAGACGATCCAGCAGTTCCGCCCGGCGCGCTGCCGGACCCAACACGCCGGTATACATCAGCGGGCACTCGCGCAAGGCTTTCAGGTAACCAAGGTCAGTTTCGAGGTGGTGGCTCATGACGCAGGCCGCCGAGTAACTTTCCAGCGTTAGTTCGTTTTGCAACGTACCACTGTCAACCAACAAAACATGATCGGCCGCGCTCAGTTCGGGGGCCTTTAGCAGCGAGGCACGATGGTCAGCGACCGTGATATGCCAGCCCAGCAGCCGTGCCATCCCGATCACCGGGTGAGAATCCGGCCCGGCACCAAGTAACAGCACTCTTGGCCAGGGTTTTATGATCCAGCGCAGCGATTCATAGTTGCCGTCAGTGGTTTCGGTCGCCGTAATACCCGGAGCAAACGGCTTATCCGCAACCTCACTGAAGTCCATGCGACCGACGGGATGGCATGCGTTATCGCTTGCAATGACCAGCTCCACGCCGGTTGCTGTGTCACGACGCATCAGTTCGGCAAGTTGGCTGAAAGGCTGCCAGTCATTTGCCGCATTCAACCGTTGCAGTAATAGACGCATCATCCCGCGGCAGCCCAGACCCATGCCCCACAAATCATCGGCATCATCGCGCATGTCATAGCGGACCAGTTGCGGCGTGCCCGACTTCAGTACCTCTTCAGCCCGCAGTACGAGGTCGCCTTCGAGACAACCACCGCCAACCAGGCCGGCGTACTGACGGTCGCCGTTGATCAGTAGCTGTCGGCCCGCCTTGCTATAGGTGGAACCTGCGGTTTCTAAAACCGTGACAAGCACCAGCTCCTGTCCGCCGGAGCGCCAGATATCAAATTGTTCAACCAGAAACCGGTTACTCATGATCCGCGTTTACCATCAGTACCAGTTTTCCCTCGGCCTGATTGGCTTCAAGCAGACGGTGCGCTTCGGCCGCATCCGCCAGGCCGAAATGTCGCTGCACTACCGGCTTAATGGTGCCGTGCTCCAATAGCGGCCATATATGCTTGCGAAGTTGGTCCGCGATAAGTTGTTTTTCTGCGGGTGGGCGGGCGCGTAACGTGGAGCCGGTGATGACCAGACGTTTGCTAAGCACGAGGCCAAGGTTGAGCGTGCCTTTAGCACCCCCGAGTATGCCGATGACGACCAGTCTTCCGTCGGTGTTCAGCAACTTAATATTTTGTTCCAGATGGCTGCCGCCAACGATATCCAGAATAACGTCCACGCCGCCTGAAGTTTCGGCCTTCAGTTCATCCAGAAAATTCTCACGTTTGTAGTTGATGCAGCGCGCCGCACCCAGTGCTTCGCATAGTTTTGCCTTTGCGTCACTCCCGGCGGTCGCATAAACGGTAGCCCCCATTGCGCGCCCCATTTGTATGGCCGTGGTGCCAATGCCGCTGGCCCCGCCATGTACCAGCAGCGTTTCGTTCGCAACCAGTTTGCCGCGATCAAACACATTGCTCCATACCGTAAAGAAGGTTTCTGGCAGGGTCGCCGCCTGCGCGAGTGTCAGGCTTGTCGGCACGGGAAGGCATTGAACCGCCGGTGCCAGGCAATACTCGGCGTACCCGCCACCGGCCACCAGCGCGCAAACCCGATCGCCGGATTGCAGCGATTCAACGCCATCACCGCACTGGACGATCGTTCCGGCCACTTCGAGGCCAGGCAGTTCCGATGCTCCCGGCGGCGGCGGGTAGATGCCGCGCCGCTGCAGGCAGTCGGGGCGGTTGACACCCGCAGCCGCAACTTTGATCAGCACTTCGCCCGTGCCCGGCCGGGGGGTTGGCACATCCTTGAGACGCAATACCTCGGGCCCGCCTGGCGCGCTGATAACGACACCCCGCATTTGCTGCGGAATGTTTAATGAAAGGTTACTGGGCGCTTTAACCATGGCAGCTACTATCGGGGTTGACTGATCTCATTGACAAGCGAAGGCCGTATGTTAGCGTCATTCCGCGAGCCGTGTAGGGTACTTCCCGCGCGGTAGCGCTAAATCGGCAGCCTACATGACTCAAACAACAGCCCCTTCTGATTCTGGCTCTGCGCCGCTCATCCGTTTTCCTGACGGCAAGGTTCGGCTGCAGGATACGCGTGGCCGTCCGCTCCACGATTTACGCATTTCGGTGATGGATCGCTGCAATTTTCGCTGCCCGTATTGCATGCCCGAAGACAAATATCACAAGGATTTCCAGTTTCTGAGCAGTGATGCGCGGTTGTCATTTGACGAGATTGTCAGAACCGCTCGAATTTTTGTCGGCCTGGGCGTTAACAAACTTCGCATAACCGGAGGGGAGCCGCTGTTACGTGCCAATTTGCCGGACCTGATCGCGGAGCTCCGCGGCATTGAAGGCATTGATGATATTGCGCTCACGACCAACGGGATTCTGCTGGCACAGCACGCGGCAGCGCTGAAAGCCGCCGGTCTGGATCGCGTCACGGTTAGTCTGGACGCGCTTGACGAAGCAGTATTCCGGCGCATGAGTGGTGGCCGCGGCAGTTACCAGCGGGTTCTGGAAGGTATACATGAGGCCGAGCAGTCAGGCCTTACCCCTATTAAAGTGAACACCGTAATTAAACGCGGTGTGAACGATCACACCGTGCTCGACACGGTGGATCACTTCCGTGGCAGCGGCGTTATTGTGCGTTTTATTGAGTACATGGACGTGGGCACCATCAATCACTGGCAGCCGGCCGAAACGGTTCCGGCCAAAGAATTGCTGCAATTAATTAACGAGCGCTGGCCACTTGAGCCGGTTGCGCGTAATTATCACGGTGAGGTTGCGAGCCGTTATGTGTTTGCAGACGGGCAGGGAGAGGTCGGTTTTATTACCTCCGTGACTGAACCTTTCTGCGGGTCGTGCACTCGTGCCCGATTGTCGTCGGACGGCAAGTTATTTACTTGCCTGTTCGCGGCCAGCGGTATTGATTTGCGTGAACCGCTGCGCAGCGAACTGACGGATGAGCAACTTGCCGAGTTGATCGGTGGCGTTTGGCGGGGGCGCGCTGATCGATATAGCGAGTTGCGCGCGCTCAATAGCGCACCGGCCGACAAGGTGGAAATGTATTACATCGGCGGCTGATGAACATTCACCGCGCCTTGCTTGATCAGCTGACGCCATTGCTCGGTGCTGATGCGGTGCTCACGGGCGCCGATGTCAGTGGCCGCGCTGCTGGCATCTGGCGCAAAGACTTTGTCACCGCAGCAGTGCTCTTCAGGCCGGCCAATGTCGCGGGCGTGGCGGCTGTGTTAAAGGCTTGCAATGAGCGTGGCCAGGCGGTCGTGACGCACGGTGGCCTGACCGGTCTTGCAGAGGGAGCCCTTGCCACCGTGGATGACGTGGTGCTGTCCACCGAAAGGTTGAATCAAATAGAGCACATTGATCCGGTAAACCGAGTCATGCGCGTACAAGCAGGTGTGCCGCTGCAGCGTGCTCAGGAAGCAGCCGAAAAGCACGGTTTGCAACTGGCGCTTGACCTGGGTGCGCGGGGGAGCTGCACCGTCGGTGGCAATGCGGCGACCAACGCCGGCGGCATTAACGTACTGCGATACGGAATGGCGCGGGAGCAGATACTGGGCCTCGAAGCGGTGCTGGCTGACGGCACGGTGGTTTCTTCGCTTAACCAAATGTTGAAGAACAATGCCGGCTATGACCTCAAGCAGTTGTTTATCGGCAGCGAAGGTACGTTAGGGGTTATTACGCGGCTGGTGTTGCGACTAAGGCCTCTGCCGACCGGCCGAGAAACCGCGCTGCTGGCATGCAAGAATTTCGAACAGGTGGTCGCTCTGCTGGCGCATCTGGAAGGCGGTCTGGGCGGCGGGCTGCATGCGTTCGAGTTGATGTGGCGCAACTTCTATGAATTGGTAACGGTTGATCGCGCGCCGCTCGACACCGGGCATGCTTACTATGTGCTGGCAGAGGCGCGGGGCAACGACCGGGATGCTGATCACGAGCGCTTTGTGAATGTCTTGCATCAGGCGACGCAGTGTCATTTGCTGGAGGATGCGCTGGTTTGCAAGTCCGAAGCGGAACGCAATGAACTTTGGGGCCTGCGCGAAAATGTGGAGCTGACCCTGGAATCGGCATCGGCCATTATTTTTGATGTCAGTCTGCCGCTTACCGAGATGGAAGCGTACGTGCAGCAAGTTGAACAGCGCTTGACGAGGGAATGGGGTGGGCAGGCGCGCCTCTGGGTGTTCGGTCATGCCGGCGACGGTAACTTGCATCTGGTGGTCGCCGCAGGCAATCAGCCACAGGACGTTGTGCGCGAGCGTGTCGAACGCTGCGTATACGAACCTCTGCAGAAAATCGGGGGTTCGGTATCGGCGGAACACGGTGTTGGTCTGGAAAAGAAAAAATGGTTGCATGTCTGCCGCAATCCCGCAGAAATCGAACTTATGCAACGCATGAAACTGGCCCTCGACCCGCGGGGCATACTGAACCCCGGTCGCATATTCGATTCGGTGCCGGCGGAATGAACCGGCAGCCGGGCGCGGGTAGCGCGCAGGTCGCGGTGCGTCGCGTCGGCAACGCTGAGCCGCTGGAGCACGATCAGGTGGTGGTGGAAGAGCCGTTACTGATTCGGCTTGCATGGCCTGGTGGTTCGCGCGCGATTTCCGTCACCATGCGCACTCCGGGTAAGGATGCCGAACTTGCGGTGGGTTTTTTGTTTAGCGAAGGCCTGCTTCCGGCGCAAACCGCGATACGCGATGTGCGCGTGGAACTGGAGGGCACAGCAGGTAGCCGCGTTACCGTGGAACTCGCGGCTGCGCCCGTGCAGGATTTGTCCACCGCCGAGCGGAACTTCTACATGACGTCTTCTTGCGGTGTTTGCGGCAAGGCATCGCTGGACGCGGTGCGCACGCGCGCCGAATTCGACCTGAACGAAAGTGCTTTTTCGGTATCAGCGACGGTCCTGCAGGAATTGCCGGCGCAGCTTATGGCCCGGCAGGCGTTATTTGCCGGCACCGGCAGTATTCATGCGGCCGGGTTGTTCAGTGCGGCCGGATTGCGCGGGACTGTATTTGAAGACGTTGGCCGCCACAACGCGCTGGATAAACTCGTTGGTAACGCGTTTTATGGCGGCAAGTTGCCACTGGCTGATCGGGGCATCGTGGTGAGTGGGCGTGCAAGCTTCGAGCTGGTGCAGAAAGCCTGCATGGCGGGCAGCCCCATGCTGGCCGCAGTTGGCGCACCGTCCAGTCTGGCAGTGGAACTTGCCTGGGAAGCCGGTATGACGCTGGTGGGCTTTGTTAAAGCGGACCGGTTTAATGTTTATTCGGTGCCCGCCCGGGTGGTCGGGCTTGCGTAATCGTCAGCTGCGGATGTTCACGTACGCGTTATTGCGCATTTCATGACCGAGGGTTGTGTTAGCGCCGTGTCCGGTGATCACAACTGTACCCTCATCAAGGGTATACAGGCGCTTTTGTATGGAATGCACCAGTTGTTGCGTGTTGCCGCCCGGCAGGTCAGTTCGCCCCACCGACCCCAGAAACAGCGTATCGCCGGCAATTAACAAGCCAGCGGCGGCAAAATGGAAGCTCATCGAGCCCGGGGTGTGGCCGGGAGTGTGAATACAGCAGCCATGACAGCCATGCAGCAGATCAAGCTCTTCGTTGTGCTCTAGCCAGTGGTTCGGGGCCGGGACGGGCGTATAGGGAACGCCGAAGAGCGCGCATTGCTGCTCAAGTGCGTTCCAGAGAAACAGATCGTCCCGATGCAGGCAAACTTTCGCGCCGGTTTGCTTGCTGATCTCACCGGCAGCCAGGATATGGTCCAGATGGGCATGGGTGTGAATCAGCGCCTCGATGTGCAGGCCCATGCGGGTTGCCGCAGCCATGATGCGCTCGGGGTTTCCGCCCGGATCAAAAACGTAGCCACGTCCGCTGACTGAATCGCCAATTACGGTGCAATTGCATTGCAGCGGCCCAACGGGAAAGCTTTCATGGACTATATTCATGGTTGTCAGGCGGTCCGGCGCGCAGAATTTTTGGGAACCGGTTGGTTACACAGCCCCTAATTATTACCCAAGCAGGATAAAGCAATGGATAATACAGCACGACTCACTCGGCGCAGCTTGTTAGCCGCAACCATCGGCGTGGCCGGCTGCGCCTCGTCAGGAATGGGAGGTGCCGCAATGGATGGGAATAAACCCGCAAAGTCGCAACTGGAAATCGAAAACGAACGCATCGTCACGCAATTTTGCCTGGACTGGTCGAAGCGCGACGTGCACTTGCTGGCCGAATACCTGGCCGACGATATCGTCTACCAGATGTTCGAAGGCAACCCGGATATTATTGGTAAAGATAAATTTATCAAGACTTTAGACAGATTTCTGAAGAATCTGAAAGAGGTCGAGTGGGAAATCCTCCGCACATACTCAATCGGCGAAATGGTCATTAACGATCGCATTGACCACTTTATCGGCGAGGACGAATCCAAGAGCATGCATTTCGCCATCGCGGGCTGGTTTGTCGTGCGTGACGGCAAGATACGGATATGGCGCGATTACTCCCTGCCAGGCGGTATTTCGCAGGTGGGCGGCGCTTTTGGCCGCTAGGCGCTAAAATTGTGCCGCACGAACTACTAGCACTGATTTTAGGGGCCGCTCAAAGCCCCTGATCCATGACAAGAATGATTAAGGAATACCTGAATGGTTGCCAATGAATCTCAGGCGAGTGATTCGCAAGCCGATGTGGTCAATAAGCTTGCTAATGCCATCGGTCGCGACTATGTGTTGACCGCGGATGAAGAGCGCAATTTTTACGCGATGGATGTTTATTCCCAGCGCGAATTGCCAATCGCGGTTGTGCAGCCGGGTTCGCTGTCAGACGCAGTGGAGGTTTCGCGCATTGCCGCCGCCGCGGGTGTAGCACTGGTGCCGCGGGGCGGCGGCGCTTCGTATACCGATGCCTATTTACCGGACACAGCCAATTCTTTGCTGGTCGATACGTCGCGTATGAATCGTATTCTCGAGATTAACGAAGAAGACATGTACGTTACTGTCGAGCCCGGCGTCACCTGGGCCGAGATGACGGCCGCACTCAAAGAAAAAGGCTTGCGTACGCCGTTTTGGGGGCCCTTTTCCGGAATTGCGGCAACCATAGGCGGGTCGATGGCACAGAACAGTGTCAGCCTGGGGTCTGGCCTTTATGGCATATCGGCGGATTCGGTCTTGTGCTTCGAAGTTGTGTTACCGGGAGGCAAGATACTGCGTACCGGCTCCGCAGCGGTCGAAACCAGCACGCCGTTTTTCCGCGGTTACGGCCCTGACCTTACGGGCCTGTTTACCGGTGATGCCGGTGTGCTCGGTTTAAAAGCGCGTATCACCTTGCGCCTGATCAAGAACCCGACCTTCAAGGTATCGTGCTCGTTCGGCTTCGATTCGTTTGATCAGATGGCTGCTGGCGCAGCAGAGGCCGCCCGCGCCGGGGTTTGTTCGGATAATTTCGGGCTGGACCCCAAGCTTCAGCAGGGGCAACTCGGCAGTCAGGACATGTCAGCCAAGATTGAAGTGGCTAAAGCCGTCTACGCAGCATCACGCAACCCCATCGACGGTTTGTGGAAGCTCATTAAAATGGCCGTTGCCGGCGAGCGCTTTCTTAAAGCCTTTCCGTACGCAATGCATTTTAATGTGGAGGGGTATAGCAAGGCTGAGGCCGCCAGCAAGCTGGAATTGGTGCGTATCGCTTGTGCCCCGCACGGTCACGAAATTGCTAACACCATCCCGACAGTGTTAATGGCGAACCCTTTTATTCCGCTGTATCCAGTGTTGGGTCCACGCGGTCAGCGCTGGGTGCCGCAGCACGGTATTTTGCCGTTTTCCCGACTCACAACTTTCCATGCAAGGCTTCATGAGCTGTATGCGGAATATGAAGAGCGCATGCATCAGCACAAAGTGGAGTACGCGGCCATGTACACCAGCATCAGTACCAACGGTTTTTTGTATGAACCGGTTTTCTACTGGGAAGATGACCGCACGGCATTTCATAAGCGCTATCTGCCGCAGGAATATCTGGACATGCTGCCTGAATACGAGGCGAACCCGGAGGGGCGCGCGCTGGTCAAGGAAATGAAGGGGCGCATTATCGATCTGTTTCACGAATGCGGTGCGATCCATATGCAGATCGGCAAGTCGTATCCGTACATGCGTGGCCGGGAAAAACACGCAGCAGCGCTCATTGGGGCGATCAAGAAGCAAGTTGACCCCAAAGGTCTGATGAATCCGGGCGGGTTGGGTATTTAGTCACTACCGGAGGCCGGACGGCGGGTCAGCAGGTTATGAGCAGTGAATTTTCGCGCAGGGCAATAATAATGGGTACAGGCGGTTTACTGGTTGCATCGGTGGAGGGAGCCTTGCCCGAGTTTGCGCCTGGAACGGCACCGGGCAGCGTGGATCTGGCCACGCCGGAGGCTAATCTGGCCAACTTTATTCGGATGATGGCGAGCCTCGAAGCGGTGGATTGCCCTTGGTGGTACAACGGTACGGTCTACGCGCTGATTGGCGAGACGATGAACCCGAAACCGTTGTTTCGTTTTTCGGGCATGGAACTGTACCTGGTCACACATCTTGATGACGGTAGCTACGAATTGACCGGCAACACCGTAACGTTTTTTCGCACCCTCGATGGGCAGCAGTGGTTAAAGGATTACAAAAACCCGTTCACCGACAAGATCAATAAAGTCGGCGCTGCCGTGCAGGGCGGCGGTCCGGGGCGAGGTTTTAATCTCTCCACTCAGGGTATCCGCTTCAGCCGGATAAAGGATACGATCCCCGATGCTCCGCTTAAAAAGTGGTGGAACGTCGCAGCGGACAAGGTGTGGATGAATAACGACACGGTCTATCCGCCAGGCTTGCCTGCGCCCCGCGGTCAGGCGCAATCGATGTTCGTCGGGCTGAGCGAGTTTACGGATTCCGGGTTGCAGCGTTTATCGACGGTGTTTAGTTCTACCGTTACCATGCCGTGGCTTGAATGGATGGACATGGAAGGGCATGAGGGTCACTTGCTGTGGCACGCTGCGGGCGCAAAGCTGCCCGGTATCGATGCCTTGCCCACTGACTATCGCAAGCGTGCCGAGGCCGAGTATCCTGATCGCATGGTCGTCGCGCGACAATGATTGAATTTGAGCTTAATGGCGCGCAGGTCAGTATCAGTGCGCCTGCTGACATGCCATTGCTGTGGGCACTGCGCGATCTGCTCAGGCTAACCGGTACCAAGTACAGTTGCGGAATAGCGCAGTGCGGTGCCTGCACTGTACATCTGGACGGCGCCGCGGTGCGCTCATGCGTGGTGCCGGTTTCAGCCGTGAAGGGCAGACGGGTCACGACCATAGAGAGCCTCGCTGCTGACGGGGCATTCAGTCCGGTGCAGCAGGCATGGATTGATGAGCAGGTGCCGCAATGCGGGTACTGCCAGTCGGGCATGATCATGGCGGTAGAAGCGCTGCTGGCGCATAACCCGGATCCGAGCGACGCAGACATTGATCGGGAAATTACAAATATTTGCCGTTGCGGAACCTATCCCAGAATTCGCAAGGCAATACACCGGGCGGCCGAACTGCGTCGCGCGAGCTGACTTTTTACTTTGGTTTGGGAAGGCATATGTTGATTCGTTTAATTACAGTCATTTTTTCTGCGGTTTTATTGTTCGCCTGTGCTCAGGAGGGCGAGACGCCATTGGGGGCAAACGATGCAAGCGAGACGGCGCAGGGTGGTGTATCTGCTGTCGCAGCGGCAGACGTGACGGAAGGAGATATCCAGAAAGGCAAACGGGTTTACATCTTCTGTCAGAGTTGTCACACGCTCAATGAAGGCGGCATGCACAAGGTAGGCCCTAATTTGTATGGCGTGATGGGCCGCAACGCTGCGCAGGCGGATGGCTTTATCTATTCCGACGCATTGGCCAATTCGGGCATTACATGGGACGAGGCCACGCTTGATAAGTGGATTACGCGCCCGACGGAACTGGTGCCGGGAACCACCATGGTGTTCGCCGGCGTTACCGATCCTCAGCAGCGCGCCGATTTGATTGCCTACCTGATGAAGGCTTCTGCCGAGTAAGTTAAAGAGTCAGCGCATGACTGTAATCGGGCTGTAATATATGCCTGATGTAATACGGAGCCGGAATACAAGCGTAAACGGCTTATGAAACATCCAAGGATACTGATCGTCGAAGACGAGGCGCCGGTGCGGCAAATGATTGCATTCAATCTGCACCGGGCAGGTTTTGCGATAGACGAGGCAGATAGTTGCGCGGCGGCGCGCACGCTGGTTGCCAATAATCGTCCCGATCTGCTGCTGGTTGACTGGATGCTGCCTGATTCCAGCGGGCTGGAACTCACCCGCTCGCTCAAGCGAGATGATAGTTACAAAGATTTGCCAATCATCATGTTGACGGCGCGTGCCGAAGAGCAGAGCAAAATACTGGGTCTGGATGGGGGAGCGGACGATTACGTTACCAAGCCGTTCTCTGCGCGTGAACTGGTGGCCCGCATCAATGCAGTGCTGCGTCGTTCCGGTGTGGGTGTCAGTGAGCCCATCGTGGCCGGAATACTCGAGCTTAAGCCGGATGAGCATCGTTTGCTCATTAGCGGGAAGGAGCTCCCGCTGGGGCCCACGGAGTACAAATTGCTGAGTTTTTTTATGCAGCATCCAGAGCGGGTCTACAGTCGTGAACAAATTCTCGACAACGTATGGGGTAGAAACGTCTATATCGAAGAGCGCACCGTCGACGTGCATATCCAGCGTCTGCGAAAGGCGCTACACGACAGCGGTGCTGAACGATACGTGCAGACTGTTCGGGGCGCGGGCTATCGTTTTTCCGCCGAGCCGGAGCAGGCGGGCTAATGACCAACTGGGGTTCAGTTTTTCTGCGCCTGTTCTTGCTGGGCATGGGCGGGCTAGTCATCGGGGCGCTTTATGACAGGCCGTTGGCAGGTCTGCTTATCGCAACCACAGCCGCTTTGGCTTGGCATCTTGCCTGGCTGTACCGCCTGGACAAGTGGCTGCATGGCAAGAAGATGGAAGTCTTGCCCGAGGGCTCGGGCATATGGCCGCGGGTATTCGCGCGCATTGATTTTCTGCGCAATCGCGGGCGCCGCAGGGGGCGGCGTTTTAAGTTGCTTCTCAAGCAACTGCGTCAGGCAACGCGCACATTCCCTGACGCAGGTGTAATTCTCAACGATCGCAATGAGATTGTCGTGTTTAACCGTGCCGCCCGTGAATTGCTTGGACTAAAAAAACGTGATCGCGGCTTGCGTATCGAGAACCTTTTGCGGGATCCGGCCTTTGTTGCCTATTTGCGCCGCGACGATGTTGCGGCACCGGTCGAAATAGCTTCTCCCATGAACAGCGATCAATGGCTTTCATGCCATGCAGTTCCGTATGGCTTCGATCAAAAGATGCTGCTGGTGAGAGACGTAACCGACCGCCGCAAACTCGAGGAGATGCGGCGCGACTTTGTTGCAAACGCGTCACATGAACTGCGCACGCCGCTCACGGTTATTGCAGGCTACCTTGACGCACTGGCCGACGACAAGACTCTGGATGCTGAGCTGAAGCAGCCGGTTGCAGAGATGCAGACTCAGACGACGCGCATGCGGCAATTGGTCGATGAGCTGCTGCGGCTGTCAGAACTTGAGACTGAGCGTGCGGTGAGCAAGCCGGCGGCGGTCAATATACGCGCTGTATTAGAGACGGCGCGCCAGGAAGTGCTGGCATTGCCCGATGGGCCACGGCAGGTAGACATCGTTGTGGATAGCGATTCTGATTTGATCGGTAATGTTCGGGACATTCAATCGGTGGTGTCCAATCTGGCGTCGAATGCTGCACGATACACTCCGGCGGAAGGTCGCATTACGATGCGTTGGTGGACCGATGCTGACGGGGCCTATCTGTCGGTCGCCGATACCGGCAAGGGCATTGCCAAAGAGCATCTGCCGCGTTTATGTGAACGGTTCTATCGCGTGGAAGATGGTCGGGAGCGCGTCGGCGGACGCGGAACGGGCCTCGGGCTTGCTATCGTCAAGCATGCTCTGACCCGTCACGGTGCCAGGTTGAAAATTGAAAGTGAGCTGGGCAAAGGCAGTGTGTTCACCTGCATATTTCCCGCTGCATCAATAGTTGCTATCGCATGATGCATCCGGCCTGTATATTAACCATCAACTGTTTTTAGAGGATCGGCGCCATGGAAAGCGAAATCTTTGGTCAACATATCTCGCGCAAGTTTAACGAAGAACTTGAGCGGCTTCGCAGTCAGGTCAGTAATATGGGCGGGCTGGTTGAGATGCAGTTGACTCAGGCCATCGAGGCCATCGTTTCGGCCGATAGCAACCTTGGTCTGGAAGTGGCCAAGCGCGACGTTGAGGTTAACCGGTTCGAAGTCAAAATCGATGAGGAATGCGGGCGCATTCTGGCGACTCGCGCGCCGGCAGCAGCAGATCTGCGCCTTGTTGTTGCGGTTATCAAGGCGATCACGGATTTGGAGAGGATTGGAGACGAGGCGCAGCGGATCGGGATTCTGGCAGCGCGTCTGGCCGGTGAGGCGCAGCAAACACAACGTCACGACGAGCTGAAGACGCTCGCAGAGCATGTTCTGGAGATGGTTCATGACGCACTGGATGCATTTAGCCGTCTGGATGCAGAGGATGCACTCAGGGTGGTCGAGGAGGACAAACTCGTCGACGAAGAGTACGACATGATTTCCCGTCAATGCATTTCAATGATGATGGAAGACCCACATACCATCCGCCGCTTTATGGACATCAGCTGGGTTGCGCGTGCGTTGGAGCGCATCGGCGACCATGCCAAGAATATCTCGGAGTATGTGATTTATCTGGTCAAGGGCAAAGATGTAAGGCATATAGAGATAGAGGAGTTGCGCGAGCGTGTGGAGGCCAAGCGACCGTAAAAAAGTAATTAAAACAACAATTTATAATATTTCTAAATGTAATACTGATGTAATAATCCAAGCCTAGACTGCGCAGCACCTAAACCGAACAGCTAAATTCTGGAGGATGTTGTGACTCAGGGTGCGATCAAGTCAATTGTCATTTCCGTCGCCGTTATGGCGTCATTCTCGTCGACCAACGTCGGTGCGCAATCAGCCCGCGATCAAATCAGCATTGTCGGCTCTTCAACGGTATACCCGTTCGCAACCGTGGTTGCCGAGCAGTTCGGGCGCGGTTCCCGCTTCAAGACGCCAACCGTTGAATCCACCGGTTCGGGTGGCGGACTGAAGCTGTTTTGTGCCGGTATCGGCGTAGGGACGCCGGATATTGCCAACTCATCCCGCCGCATTAAGAGTTCTGAAGTTGAAACTTGTGCCTCCAGCGGGGTTGAAGAGATTGTCGAGGTAAAAATCGGCTACGACGGTATCGTGCTGGCGAATTCTGTTGCTGCAGGTCAGTTGTCATTAACCACCCGCGATATATTTCTGGCGTTGGCCAAAGAAGTGCCTAATCCCAACGGCGCCGAGTCATTGATTGCTAACCCCTATCAGAAGTGGAGTGACATTCGCGCCGACCTTCCAGACTCCAACATCGAAGTGCTGGGGCCGCCGCCAACTTCAGGCACGCGCGATGCCTTTGTCGAGCTTGCAATGGAAGGCGGATGCAAAAATTTTGCGTGGATAAAGGCGCTTAAGAAGAATGATGAGTCGCGGTACAAATCTATCTGTCACACCATTCGTGAGGACGGTCGCTTTGTCGAGGCCGGTGAGAACGATAATCTTATTGTGCAGAAACTGCAGGCGAACGACAAAGCACTGGGCATTTTCGGTTTCAGTTTTCTCGACCAGAATTCCGATGTAGTCCAGGGCTCCAGGGTCGACGGTGAAGACCCAACGTTCGAGAATATTGCTGACGGCGCCTATCCGGTTTCCCGGCCATTGTACTTCTACGTGAAGAAGGCCCACGTCGGCACGATTCCAGGGATTGAAGAATATCTGGCTGAATTTGTTAGTGATAGAGCGATGGGCGAAGAGGGCTATCTTGCTGATCGTGGCCTCATTCCACTGCCTGCCGATGAATATGCGGCCGTGGTCGACGCGGTCAAGAATCTCCGCAATTTGTCGTTGTAGTGATTAGCTCGAGATTAGGCTGGCCTGACAATTCAGAACGGCTAGAATTGGCGGCGGCCGGCGAATTCTGTGCGTCGGCTGCCGTTTTTCATCGGATTCAATTTGACTACCTGCTTTATTTTTAAATGCGCTTGTCAACCATACTGCTCGTATACATTGCGATACTGATCATTGGCTATTTTGCCGGTCGGCAAAAAGCTATTGCATACAGCCATGCGCTTGACGCCGGGCGAACCATGCATTCGCTACCCATGTATCACGGTTACTACGTGCTGATGTGGGGTGCCATACCCGCAATTATCGCCATTCTTGGGTATTTTTTCATGGGCGACGGTCTTGTTCTTGACCGTGTAATCGCTGGTCTTCCCGATGAAGTGCGCTCCTTGCCTGAATCACGACTGAATCTCGTGCTTAATGATATCCGCGTTGTTGCGGCAGGTGCCGAGACTTCCGGAGAGTCTGAGGCCTACATTCAGTCGGCAGCTGACAGTCTGAATGCCGGTCGAGAATTCTTGTCGCTACTGCTGGGCCTGGCTGTGGTTGCACTGTCGAGTACCGGGTGTTATCTGGCCTGGCGCAATTTGAGCGGGGACTTCAGGGCCCGTAACCGAGTCGAGTCGGCCATTCAGGTGTTGCTGGTTATGGCAGCCAGTATCGCCGTGCTGACCACGATTGGCATTGTCTTTTCCGTGCTGTTTGAGTCGATTCGTTTTTTTCAGAAGGTGCCGCTGTTCGACTTTTTATTCGGGCTGAACTGGAGCCCCCAAACGGCTATTCGTTCTGATCAGGTGGGGTCATCCGGATCGTTTGGTGCCGTGCCTCTGTTTTTGGGCACCCTGATGATCTCGGGTATAGCAATGATCATTGCATTGCCCATAGGGCTGATGGTGGCGATCTATCTTTCCGAGTACACCACGGCCAGGGTGCGGGGCGTGGTAAAGCCGCTGCTGGAGGTGCTGGCTGGCATCCCAACGGTGGTATACGGTTACTTTGCCGCTTTAACCGTTGCTCCGTTGCTGCGGGATTTTGGCCTTAGCGCGGGCCTTCA
Source organism: Gammaproteobacteria bacterium (assembly GCA_030426355.1). Lineage (GTDB taxonomy): Bacteria > Pseudomonadota > Gammaproteobacteria > Steroidobacterales. The sequence goes on along the minus strand of JAUHYQ010000001.1, from coordinate 140,572 downwards.
GATTTCATCAGAGAGCGCCCTCGGTGCGGGCCTGGTGATGGGCATCATGATTCTGCCGTTTGTCTCGTCCATTTCTGACGATGTGATTAACTCGGTACCGCAGTCAATGCGCGACGGTTCGCTGGGACTGGGTGCGACGCGTTCCGAGACCATTCGCCGCGTGGTATTGCCGGCCGCGTTGCCCGGGATCGTAGGCGGCTTTCTGCTGGCCGCTTCGCGGGCTATTGGTGAAACCATGATCGTTGTCATGGCCGCCGGCCTCGCCGCGAAAATGACCATTAATCCACTGGAGGCCGTCACAACAGTAACAGTGCAAATCGTCACTTTGCTGGTAGGCGATCAGGAATTTGATAGCCCGAAAACCTTGGCGGCTTTCGGGCTGGGCCTGACTTTGTTTATCGTCACGCTGATCCTTAACATCATTGCTTTGCACGTCGTGCGCAAGTATCGCGAGCAATACGATTAGACGATGATAAATAGGCGATGCAATAGTCAACGATTAATAGGTAACCATTTCGATGTCTGAAGAAAGTCCGTCAAACTCGGCGTTGCGCAGCTCTGTTGAAACTCGCAAGCGCGTCGAGGCGTCTTTAGGGGCACGGTATCGGCGTGAGAATCGTTTCCGGTTTTTCGGTTTGCTTGCGGTGCTCGTCAGCGTTTCGTTCGTGGCGTTCTTTTTTGTAAGTATCATCAGTCAGGGTTATACGGCATTTACGCAGACGTATATTCAGGTTGATGTCTATTTCGATCCTGATGTGGTTAGCCCGGACGGTAGCAGGGCACCAGATGTGCTTTCGCAGGTCAATTATTCGCGGCTTATCAAGGACGGTCTGGGCTCTATGTTTCCGGAGGTGAGCGGCCGAAAGCCCAAACAGCTTCTTAATCGTCTGGTCAGTAACGGTGCAATCTACGAGTTGCGGGACCGGGTAATGGCTGAGCCGGATATTATCGGATCACGCGAATCTTTGTGGTTTCTTGCAGACGATGAAATTGATGCCTGGTTTAAGCAATACAGTCGCGGTGACGATGCTGACGGTGCTGCCCGGCTCGGCGATGCACAAATCGGCTGGCTCAGGCAGTTGGTTGCGCAAGGGCGACTGGAGCAGCGTTTTAACACAGTATTTTTTACCTCTGGTGACTCGCGTGACCCCGAGATGGCAGGTATATGGGCGGCCGCCAAAGGGTCATTCTTTATGCTGGTGGTTTGCATGAGCATTGCTTTCCCACTGGGTGTCGCTGCATCCATCTATTTGGAAGAATTCGCACCACGCAATCGCTGGGTTGACCTTATAGAAGTGAATATCAACAACCTGGCAGCTGTTCCATCTATTGTTTTCGGTTTGCTCGGGCTTGCCGTGTTTATCAATTTTTTGTCGTTGCCCCGTTCGGCCCCGCTGGTAGGCGGATTGGTGCTCGCGTTGATGACTCTGCCGACCATTATTATTGCATCCCGCAGCGCGATTACTGCGGTTCCGCCCTCGATACGCGAAGCAGCGCTGGGGATTGGCGCATCCCCGGTGCAGGCGGTTGTGCATCATGTACTGCCGTTGGCAATGCCGGGTATGCTGACCGGGGCGATTTTGGGCATTGCGCGCGCCTTGGGCGAAACAGCTCCACTTCTGATGATTGGCATGGTCGCATTTATTGTGGAAGCGCCGCAGACACCCCTTGATCCGTCGTCGGCATTGCCCGTTCAGATTTATTTGTGGGCGGATAGTCCGGAGCGTGCTTTCGCGGAACGCACTGCCGCCGCCATCATGGTTTTGCTGGCTTTTTTGCTGGTGATGAACGCTACAGCAGTTTGGCTTAGAAGCAAGTATGAGCGGCGCTGGTAAGGAGCGGTTCACACGGACGGCTCAGGCCCATAGACTTAACCATGCTTAAGCCCATGGATACGCAGTATGGATTTATCGGCAATCGGTCGCATGACCCCTACGTTGCAGGAAGAGATACGTTGAGCAAAGAAGAACAAGATGGCGAGTGCATATTTGAAACAGTCGGGGAGGTTACATCGCCGGATCCGATTATTTCGGTGCGCAACTGCAATGTTTTTTATGGCGATAATCAGGCTATCAATAACGTTACGTTAGACGTTGGTCGGAATGAGGTTATTTCACTGATTGGTCCCTCGGGTTGTGGCAAGTCAACCTTTATTCGTTGTCTTAACCGCATGAATGACACTATTGAGGGTGCACGCGTTGAAGGAGATATCAGGCTTGATGGCGAACCCATTTACGCTAAAGAAGTCGATCCGGTTCTATTGCGGGCACGCGTTGGCATGGTGTTTCAGAAGCCCAACCCCTTTCCCAAATCGGTCTATGAGAATGTTGCCTACGGTGCGCGCATACATGGCCTCGCTCGGAGCCGCGCTGAGCTTGACGAAATAGTGTTCTCCAGCCTGGAGCGAGCGGGTCTGTATGCCGAAGTGAAAAGTCGAATGGACGAGCCTGGTACCTCGTTATCTGGCGGTCAGCAGCAACGACTGTGCATCGCGCGCACCATCGCGGTTAATCCGGAGGTTATTCTGATGGACGAGCCGTGTTCTGCTCTGGATCCTATTGCCACAGCCAAGATCGAGGATTTGATCGAGGAGCTGCGGCAGAATTTCTCTATAGCCATCGTGACACATTCCATGCAACAGGCGGCACGCGTTTCGCAACGCACCGCTTACTTTCACATGGGGCAGCTTGTCGAGGTCGGGGCAACCGATACGGTGTTTACCAATCCTATTCATCGCCTGACTGAGGACTACGTAACCGGCCGTATCGGGTAACGTGCCTTTATTTTCTTGTCACATGTAATGTGACAGCCCCCCATGACAAAAGTGTCACATCGCGCCGCCATCATCGTCACATTACAATCTTGTTAAGCCCAAAAAGCTTTAACATTATGATTTTGTTTATTAAAGAGCGTGTCGTAGTGACCGTTGGCGGCACCTGATTTATTACAGAAATGTAATATTTATGTAATAAATCGAGCGCAATATGCCGATCACTCGGTTTTCAAGTGGAGCAGATAAATGAAAGTATTGGTGGCCGTTGCCGGCATGTGGCTGTTGACGATGACGCAGATTGCAAGTGCGGCAGTCAGTGATGCGGAGTTTCAGCAGCTTAAAGAAATGTTTGAAGAAGCGCTGGACCGTATCAGCGAGTTGGAGCAGCAGCAGGCTGCCCGGCCCGCCGAAGGGCAGATCACGCAGGCAAACAAGGAGCCGACTGAAGCCAGCGCGCAGATCACTGCGCTGAGCCAGCAGGTAGCCGACAATCAGGCCGCTCTGGAGCAAATGTCGTGGGCGGAGCGCATCAAGTTTTCAGGCGACTTCCGCTACCGCTACCAGACAGAAGAAAAAAGCGGTTTGAGTGATGCCATGAATATTCCGGAGGCCGATTCAAAGCGTAATCGGCAGCGTATCCGTGCGCGCGCCGCGCTAACGGCCGAGGTGTCCGAGACGGTTGACGCGGTATTGGGCGTCGCTACGGGTGGGGATGACCCGGTCTCGTCGAATCAAACGCTGGGCGGGGCGGGCTCCAGTAAGGATATCAAGCTGGATCTTGCGTATTTTGACTGGCAGTTCGATGAAAACGCGAATCTTTATGGCGGTAAGTTCAAGAATAAGTTTGTCGATGCAGCCGATTCCGGTTTCCTGTGGGATTCGGACTGGCGCCCCGAAGGATTCGACGTTTACTACGAGGGCGACACTTTTTACGCGAACTTCCTTGGCACCTGGCTTGAGGCAGACAGCAATAGCGGCAGTTCATTCAACTACGGTGGTCAGGTGGGTGCTACCCCGCAGGTCGGTGGCGCCAAACTTGATGTTGGTGTGAGCTACTTCAAGATCAAGGCTGAAGGCGTACAGTGTTTTAATGCGCCGAGTGACGGTCGTGGTGATGACTGCCAGGGCAATACGCTGGTAAATGCGATGGGCATGGTCGATCCCATGGGCGAGCTCTACTTCATGGATTATGCGCCGGTAGAGATTTACGGCGTGGCTGCTTTCGATGCGGCAACTCCGTTCGGATTTTTCTTTGATTTTGCCAAGAACGTCGATGCCAAATCGATACCCAACGGACCGTCGGCCGGCAAAAAGCTGGACACGGCCTATCTTGCCGGTGGTTATATCGGCAAGGCCAAGAAGAAGGGCGAATGGCAGGTCAAGGCCTACTATCAGGAAAAAGAGGCCGACTCTGTTCTGGGCTTGCTGACGGACTCTGATTTCGCGGGCGGCGGCACCGATTCCAAGGGCTTCGTGGTGCAGGGCAAGTACATGCTCAGCAACTCAACCTACCTCGCGGCAAAGTATCTGGCGGGAGAAAAGCTAGACAGCAACGGTTACGACAACGGCAGTCTGGCCACGTCGAATCCGTTTGATAACGATATCGTGCAGCTCGACGTGCAATTCAAATACAAATAAGCGTGCTACCGGATTGTTCCGGCCCGCACAAAAAAGGGGCCCGAGAGGGCCCCTTTTTTGTGCGGAAATGCTTATGCTGAAAGGCCCCAGCCATGCTCACCATGGGCGCCATAACCCTTGGGCAGGCCCGCGTCCGGCGTAAAGCCGTACATTTCTTCGCCCGGCAGCGCTGCAATCACGATATCCCGCACTTTGAGCAGCTTGTCGAGGTTGATGCCCGTCTTTAGACCCATTGCATCCAGCATAAAAACCAGATCTTCGGTGACGATGTTGCCGCTCGCGCCGGGTGCGAAAGGGCAGCCGCCCAGTCCGCCCAGTGATGCATCCACCGTGGTGATACCTTCTTCCAGCGCGGCAATAGTGTTTGCCAGGCCCAAACCACGGGTATTGTGCAGATGTACACCCTGCAATTTGTCATCGCCGATTTCTGCACGAATCAGTTTAATAAGGCGACGCAGTTGTGCCGGGTTGGCGTAGCCGGTAGTGTCCGACAGACCCACCTCATCACAGCCCAGCTCCATCAGTCTGACTGCACATTCAATCACTTTGCGTTCCGGCACCTTGCCCTCCAATGTGCAGCCAAATGCCGTAGACAATCCGCCTTCAAAATCCGGGCGCTGATCGGCGGGCAGGACTTTAAGCAGTTCTGCAATATTGCGGACTTCGTCAAAAACCTGCTCGTGAGTTTTCTTAAGGTTTGCCTGACTATGCGTTTCGCTTACCGAAAGGGGCAGGGTGATCTTGTGTGCCCCGGCCTTCACCGCGTTCTCGGCACCCTTGAAGTTGGGTACCAGAGCGGCCACCGCCAACCCGGGTATCCCGCGGGCAAAGGCGACGATTTCGGCTGTATCGGCAAGTTGCGGGAGTAGCTTGGGCGGCACGAACGAGCCTACTTCGATTTCAGGTACGCCGGCTTCTGCTTCGGCCTGGATCCAGGCCTTTTTTGCGGCTGTCGGCATGATTGATTTAATGCTCTGCAGCCCGTCTCGCGGGCCCACCTCGCTCACCAGTATGTCTATGGAGCTCATATGACTGTTCCTGTCCTGATTTAAAGTCTCGTTGTATGCCCGACGGCTTCTTGTCCAACGGCCGCAGGCGGGTTGTTATCAATTCAGTCGCCGTAGATAATTCGGAACCTCGATTCCACGTGCCCGGCAGGGTCGGGAATTCTAACGGAAAAGGCAAATGCATGAGCGATAAGCAATCCTTACCTCTGGCCGGTGTCAGGGTCATCGAGTTCACACACATGGTTATGGGGCCTGCCGCAGGACTCGTGCTCGCTGACATGGGTGCCGATGTTATCAAAATCGAACCGGTGGGCGGGGACAGTACGCGGCACCTGCTGGGTTCCGGCGCGGGCTATTTCCCGATGTACAACCGTAACAAGCGCAGCCTGTGTGTCAATCTGAAGTCGCCGGAAGGCAAGGCGGCTGTACTTAAGCTGATCAACGGGGCCGATGTGCTGATCGAGAACTTCCGTCCCGGCACCATGGATCGCCTGGGCTTCGGTTATGAGGAGTTGAGCAGGAGCAATCCCGGGCTGATTTATTGTTCGGAGAAAGGTTTTCTGGCCGGCCCCTATGAGCACCGCACTGCACTCGACGAAGTGGCGCAAATGATGGGCGGCCTCGCATACATGACCGGTCCGCCGGGCCAGCCGCTGCGTGCCGGCGCGTCAGTAATCGATGTAACCGGCGGCATGTTTGGTGCTATCGGCGTGCTGGGCGCATTGCACCAGCGCCATGCCACCGGCAAGGGGCAAAAAGTTATCGCGTCCCTTTATGAAAGCACCGTCTTTCTCGTCGGGCAGCATATGGCGCAGAAGGCCGTTACCGGCACCGCAGCGGCACCCATGCCGGCACGCGTTTCCGCATGGGCCATTTATCAGGTCTTTCAGACCAAGGACGACCCGGTGTTTGTGGGCGTCGTGAGCGACAAGCAGTGGGGCTTGTTGTGCGAGTCTTTCGGCTTGGACGAGCTCGCCAACGATGAGTCCTTAAAGACCAACAATGACCGGGTAAAAGCCAAGGCTCGACTGGTGCCCATTATTCAGGACGTTTTCATGGGCTACACCAAGGCCGAGCTGATGGCCAAGCTGGAGAAAACTGGCTTGCCGTTCGCGCCGATCGCCCGGCCCGAAGATCTATTCGACGACGCACACCTGAAGGCGAGCAAAGGATTGGTTCCGTTTACCGTCACGGATGGCGAATTCAAGGGCGCACAGGTCGAGTTGCCGGCATTGCCGCTTGAAATGAACGGAGAACGCTTCGGATTGCATCAGCCCGTACCGCATGCCGGCGAGCATAGTCGAGAAGTGCTGGCAGAGGCTGGCTACTCCGATACTGACATTGATGCAATGCTCGCCAACGGCGTTATTTCGACCGAAAATTAGTGTGCTTTTGAGGTGGCTCGCAGACGATTATCTTTCGAGAGAGACGCCGCGCACGTTACTGACTATTTCGTGTCGAGGTAAACCCATTGCCGTGACAGTCGGTCGCGTGCCTGGAATGCGAGTATTTCATCGTCTCTTCGCATAGTGACAGCAATCGCGTCAAGGCCTTCGAGCAGCATTTCCTGATCAGCAGGCGCGATGTCAAAGACATGTATTGTGCCGTCAGGCGCCGTGACGGTGCGCTGAATCAGATCAACCTTAATCAAATGGCTGGCCGGATCGGCTGCAACCTGTTCTGCCAGATTCTCGACAATGTCGTTCGCCAGCACTACCGGCAGGATACCGTTGCGAACACAGTTGCCGTAAAAAATATTGCCAAACTTCGGGGTGATGATGCAGCGTATGCCCCACTCAGCAAGAGCCCACACAGCATGCTCGCGCGACGAGCCGCAGCCAAAGTTGTCGCCCGACAGCAGAATTTTTGCGCGCCGGTACGGTTCCTGATTCAGAATAAAGTCCGGATTTTCTTCGCGCCCACCCGGTGTTGTATAGCGCCAGTTGGCAAACATGCCATCGCTCAGACCGTCTTTTGAAACGCGTTTCATTTCGCGACTGGGAATGATCACATCGGTGTCAATATTGATGCGCATCAGTGGCGCTGCAATCGCTTCGAGTACCGTAAATTTTTCCATGTGTGCTAACCCAGATTACGCACGTCAGTCAGATGGCCCATAACGGCGGATGCTGCGACCGTGGTGGGGCTGGCGAGATGCGTCCGCGTACGTGGTCCCTGTCTGTTTTCAAAGTTCCGGTTGGTGCTGCTGACCACGCGTTCTTCCAGGCCAAAGCTTTCGCCACCGGCAAAAAAGCACATTGAACAGCCTGATTCGCGCCACTCAAAACCGGCATCGGTAAAAACGCGGTCAAGCCCTTCGGCTTCCGCAGCCGCTTTTACCAAGCCAGAGCCTGGCACGCAGATGGCCTTCACGCCTTTCGCCACTTTGCGTCCACGCAATATATCGGCCGCAGCCCGCAGGTCGCTAATCCTGCTGTTGGTGCACGAGCCTATGAAAGCCGCATCGATGGGCACACCTTCCAGCGGCGTGCCGGGAGAGAGATCCATGTATTCGAGAGCGCGTTCAATTGCTGCCCGTTTGGCAGGATCGCTTTCAATGGCAGGATAGGGCACGCGCTGATCGATGCCTGTTTCGTGCATCGGGCTGGTTCCCCACGTGATTTGCGGCACGATGTTGCTGCAGTTAATCGTGATCTCTTTGTCGAAGCGGGCGTTGTCATCTGTCTTTAATGTGCGCCAGTGAGCCACGGCCTGCTCCCATTGCGCCTTGCTCGGTGCGAACGGGCGGCCCCGTACATAATCGAAAGTTGTGTCATCCGGAGCGACCAGACCGCTCCAGGCACCGAATTCCACCGTCATGTTGCAGAGGGTAAGCCGCGCTTCCACCGGCAATTGCCGTACAGCTTCACCTGCGAACTCAATGGCATAACCGACACCACCCGATGCGGTGTGCTCGCCAATCAATTTGAGAATCATGTCTTTGGCAGTGACGCCAAATGGCAGTGCGCCCTCAAAATTCACCCGCATGGTCTTGGGTTTTTTTACCACCAGTGTTTTGGTGGCGAGCGCATGTTCTGCTTCGGTAGAGCCTATGCCCCAGGCGAGCGCGCCCAAGCCGCCCAGCGTACCCGTGTGACTGTCGGGGCACACCAGCGTTACGCCGGGCAGTGCGATGCCCTGTTCCGCGGAGATAACGTGCGCAATGCCCTGTCGCGGATCGTTCAGGTCAAACAGGTTAATCCCTGCCGCATTGGCAGCGGCCCGGGTTGTCTGAATAAAATCCTTGCCGCCCGGCATGGTGGTTTCATCGCTGCGCCCCGGAAAGGTATCCACGATGTGATCCATGGTGCAGAAGGCCTGTTCCGGGTTGCGCACCGGGCGCCGGGTCGCTTCCAGTCCTTTTAAGGCGACGCTGCCAGTGCGTTCGTGCAGAAAAACCCGGTCTATATAGATCAGGCAGGTGCCGTCACCCAGGTCCGCGATCTGATGCTCGTTCCAGATTTTTTCAATTATGGTCAGTGGCATGAGTTAGCAGGAAAGTTTGTGGTCTTGGAATTCGTGTCTTGGTATTGTCGCCGCTTCTATGACAGAGAACAACGACAACGGCAGCATTGCGGGGTGGCTATACGCATTTTGGGGAGTAGCTGGCTTCGCATGGGTATTGATTGACGCAATTGTGCGCCTTGCGGTGCTGACGATTGAGGGTGTCAGCGGCGGGCTCACCCTGGGCGAGTGGGCAGGGCTGGTGTTGTTCGTGCTTTTCATGGCTTATGCAGAAGGTTACCGCGGCTTCCAGCTCAGCTTTGCGCCACGCACTGCGGCGCGGGCCTTATATCTTTACAAGCACCCGGATCTGCTATCGGGTTTACTCGCGCCTTTGTTCTGCATGGGGTACTTCAGGGGTACGCGCCGACCCCTGCTGGTGGCCTGGGTGGGGACCGTACTGATAGTGGGAATGCTGCTCGGCTTACGCGCCGTGCCGCAACCGTGGCGAGCGATCGTGGACGCGGGCGTGGTCGTGGGGTTGAGTTGGGGTCTGGTGTCGTTCCTGTGGAACGTGCGCCGCGCTTTTCGTGACAACGCATACCCGGTATCGCCCGAGGTTCCCCCGGGCTAGTCACCTTATTTGAGTGCTGCGGCGAGTATAATCGGCCTCATGTTTTCACACATCGATAACAATAATCAGCCCACCATGGTGGATGTCGCGGACAAGACCGCAACTGAGCGCACGGCTCACGCATCGGCCCGTGTCTTTCTGCCCAATGAAATTCACGCCGCAATAGCAAGCGATACTCAGGGGCATGAATCCCCGATTGGCGATATTCACACCAGTAAAGGTCCGGTTTTTCAGACGGCCATTGTTGCCGGCACCATGGCCGCCAAACGCACTCACGAACTCATACCGTTTTGTCATCCGCTGGGGCTGGAGTCCTGCAAGATTTCGATAGTCATCGACGGCGCCGATGCATTGATCGAATGCAAGGTACGCGTGCACCATAAAACCGGTGTCGAAATGGAGGCGCTGACCGGGGCGACCGTTGCCGCGCTGACTGTATATGACATGTGCAAAGCGCTGTCGCATGACATGGTTATTGGTGATATTCGCTTGCTATCCAAAACAGGCGGTAAAAGCGATTACCGCGCCGACATGCCCGCCACGGGCTGAACATTGCATGACGTTGGTGCCGCCGCTGAAAGGACTGATCCTCGCCGGTGGTGAGAGTCGCCGCATGGGGACGGACAAAGCCGCCGTGCAATTTTCTGGCCTGACTTTGCTAGACCGCGCCGTGAGCATTATGGCGCCGCTTCTCAATAGCGTTTTTGTGTCGGGTCGTGAAGAGCAGCGGCTGCAAGCCGGGCGCGCAAGCTACGCTTTTATTGCGGACAGTTTGGGGCCTGAAGTACGGGGTCCGGCTGCCGGGATTTTATCGGCCCATCGTCGGTACCCCGACGCAGCCTGGCTGGTCATGGCGGTTGATATGCCACTGGTTACCGCTGCGGTACTTAAACGCCTGATCCGAGAACGATCTCCCGATCACGCAGCGACAGCGTGGCACAGCGAAGTCCGGAACGTGCCTGAACCGTTGTGTGCCGTCTACGAACCCGCTACGCTTGTCGGCTTCCTGCATCAGGTAGAGACCGGTGGCGACTTCAGTCCGCAGCGTTGGCTCAACACGCAGTCGGTCAAGCTGCTGGAGGGGTCGGACAGCAAGCTTCTGGCGGGCGCAAATACGCCGCAGGAGCTGGATTCCAGGTTGGTCGACAAGCGAGGCGGACGAAACACAACATGAGCGAAAAAATAATGGACAAGCGACCGAGCCGCGAGGACGCGGAACAGGCTGTGCGAACTTTACTGGGGTGGATTGGGGAGGATCCTGATCGCGCCGGTTTGCGTCGTACGCCGACGCGCGTCCTGAAGTCATTTTCGGACTGGTATTCCGGTTATGGCGTGGATCCCGCAGAAATTCTTGGTAGCAGTTTTCCCGATGCCGAGGGCTATCAGGGCATGGTCGCGCTAACCAACATCGATTTCGAGTCGCATTGTGAGCACCACATGGCGCCGTTTATTGGTAAGGCTCATGTTGCGTATATGCCGGCCGATCGCGTGGTGGGAGTTAGCAAGATCGTTCGAGTGATAAACGTATTTGCCAAGCGCCTGCAAGTGCAGGAAAAGCTCACCAAGCAGATCGCCGAGTGTATTAACGGTGAGCTAAAGCCCCGCGGCGTTGCCGTGATTATGGAGGCCCAGCACGAATGCATGACGACTCGCGGTGTGTACAAAAAGGACATCAAAATGGTCAGCAGTACAATGCTGGGTTGTTTTAAGGACGATCCGGCAATCCGCCAAGAGTTTCTCAGCCGAATTAGCGCTGCAACTGATTGATTAAATTAGAATATGCGCCGGCTCGCACGGGCAATGGATACAGCGTAGAGAGGACAAGAACAACCGATGCCGCACGTAATAAGAACCATGGAAGATGCGAAGGCGCTGGAAGGGCAGGAGCTCGGCGTATCGCGCTGGATACTGGTTGATCAGGATCGCATCAATAAATTTGCGGACGCCACCGATGATCATCAGTGGATACACACGGATCCGGAGCGCGCGGCGAAAGAGTTTCCACTGGGTACGACCTGCGCCCACGGGTATCTCACCATATCGTTGATATCCGCGCTCATCGAAGGCATGGTCGAGTTCCCTGGCCTGGAGCGGTTGATTAATTACGGCATTAACAAGGCGCGTTTCCGTTCGATGGTCCCCTCCGGTTCGCGAGTACGAATGCGCAGTGTGCTGAAGTCAGCGCGCAAGCGCGCCGGCGCGCTGCAAGCTGTCATCGATTGCGACATCGAGATGGAAGGGCAGCAACGGCCGGTGGCCACCGCCGAAGTCATCGTGATGTACTTTTTGAAAGACGTCTGAAACCGTCGCGTTTAAGGCTCGACCGCGGCGATCAGCCGGTCACGAAACTCTCTTACGCGTTTAGCATTAACGCCCATATCGCCCATACCTACGCGCGACTTTGAACGTACATCGACCAGCGTTGTAGCGCTGGGCGCCGTTATACGAATAACCACGTCATCTTTGAAACCGACAAACGGCGTGGTCGCCGTAGCTTCAATTCGACCGGACTCGGGCTCTGCTGCAACGATTTCCCAGCCCATGTCTTTGGCGACCTGCAGGGCAGACTCGAACACTAAGGCTCGCGGGTCATTCAGTTCGATCGTCTTGATGTCGCCGTAAGCGGCTTTTTGCTGCGCGGCTGCTTCGGGCCCTGAATATTCCACCGGGTTGTCTTTGGGGCCGCGCAGTTTGGCGACTTCAATGAAGGCCGGCGGGTTATCGGTGTCGGTGGTGATGTCGTGTATAGGCGGACCACCGGCGCTGCCCATAATCATGACAATGTTCAACAGGGCGCCAACGCCTGCAACCACGCCCAGCCAGGCGTAGATGGGTGAATTGCCGCCACCGGAGCCGCTGCTGCGAATCAGGCCCACGCCACCACTGATACCCGCAACGATGAAAAACAACAGGCTCAGAGAAATCAGCAGCATGACCACCATGGGCGAGATGCCAAGATTGGGTGCCAGCAGGCCTGCAACCAGCAGTACCGCGCCCAGTATAAAGAGCCGCTTGGCCCACGCGCACGCTTTGCTGCCTCGGGTATCGCGTTTGGATGCTTCACTCATGAGCATTTCCTCCTGTAGGCCGCAAACGTTAGCATAGGTTATGCAGGAGGTGTCACCCATGACAGTCATGGATCCGGTATTGGCTGATTTGCTCCAGCTGCTAAAGCTGGAGCGCATAGAGCAGAACATATATCGCGGCGAAAGCCGCGACATCGGCACGCCGCAGGTATTCGGCGGGCAGGTGCTAGGGCAGGCATTGCAGGCTGCGGCGCGGACGGTCGAAGGGCGCATCTGCCATTCGCTGCACGCTTACTTCCTGCGCCGCGGCGACGTCGAGGCGCCCATTGTTTACGAGGTGGATCGCGCGCGCGATGGCGGAAGTTTTAGCAGCCGACGGGTCGTGGCGATCCAGCACGGGCAGCCGATTTTTAACATGGCTGCATCTTTTCAGGCTCACGAGGAAGGGATTGAGCACCAGCTGGTAATGCCCGATGTACCGGGGCCGGATGGGCTGGCAGACCGCAGCGAAGTGGGCGAAGCGGTGCTTGCCCAGGTGCATGAAAAAATGCGCCGTTACCTGACGCGTAAACGACCTTTTATGGTGCGTCCGCTGCGGCCGCCCGACTATTCCAATCCGCGCAAGCTGGAGCCTGTTAAACACGTATGGATCAAAGCCAAAGATACATTGCCCGATGATCCCGACCTGCATCAGGCGTTAATGGCCTATGTGTCGGACTATGAATTGCTGGGGACAGCGACGTTGCCGCATGCCATTAGTTTCATTGACGGTAGCGTGCAAATGGCGAGTCTGGATCATGCCATGTGGTTCCATCACGACTTTCGTGTCGATGAATGGTTGTTGTTCGTGTTTGACAGTCCCAGTGCATCCGGGGGGCGAGGTCTGGCCCGCTCAACTGTATTTACTCAGGCAGGAAAACTGGTTGCGACCACCGCGCAGGAAGGGTTGATACGGGTGCGTGATTAGCGCGCCTTGAGTTCCTGCAGGTAGCGTTGCGCCCGCACGACGTAACGTTCAGCGTTTTCGCGCATGCGGGCGAAGTCATCTTCATTAAGTTCACGGACAATTTTTCCCGGAGTGCCAATGATGAGTACGCCGTCCGGAAACTTTTTGCCTTCTGTGATCAAGGTGTGCGCGCCGACGATGCACCGCTTGCCGATTCTTGAACCATTGAGCAGGGTTGCGCCGATTCCCACCAGCGAACCGTCACCGACTTTGCATCCGTGCAGCATCGCCATATGACCCACCGTGACGTAGTCGCCGAGCGTGCACGGGTTATCCGGATCGGTATGCATCACTGTGCCGTCCTGAACGTTAGAACCGGTGCCGACGGTAATGCGCTCAATGTCGCCGCGGATAACTGCGCCAAACCAGACGCTAGCGCCGCTCTTCAGGCACACGTCGCCGATAATGCTGGCGTTGGGTGCCACAAAGGCATCATCAGCAATCTCGGCAGTCTGGCCGTTGAGGTCGTAAATCATCGGTCAGGCTTTGCTCTGGTTTGCCACCGCTGCGGCTGCGGCTGCCACAGTATCCGGGTCGCCCACAAAATCCCGCTTCAGCGGGTTCAGATCGTCATCCAGTTCATAAACAATGGGCACGCCTGTGGGGATGTTAAAGCCGGTTATTTCTTCATCTGAAACCTTATCGAGCATCTTGACCAGCGCCCGCAAGCTGTTGCCGTGAGCGGTAATCAATACGTTCTGGCCTGCTTTCAGGCGCGGCGCTATTTCATTATTGAAGTAAGGTTCGACGCGTTCCAGCGTGGTTTTAAGGGATTCCGTTCCAGGTAGATCGGCAATGCCCGCATAACGCGGATCGTGTCGCGGGTGGCGCTCGTCATCCTTTGCCAGCGGCGGTGGCGGGATGTCGTAGCTGCGTCGCCAGATATGCACCTGATCCTCGCCGTGTTTCGCCGCGGTTTCGGCTTTGTTCAGCCCTTGCAAATCCCCGTAGTGCCGTTCGTTAAGTTGCCACGCGCGGACAACCGGTATCCACATTAAGTCCATTTCATCAAGAATGAGCCACAGTGTGCGAATGGCGCGTTTCAGCACCGACGTGTAGGCAACATCGAATTGAATATTCAGTTTGCGCAAGTCTTGACCGGCTTGTCTGGCTTCCGCAATGCCTTGTTCTGTCAGATCCACGTCTTTCCAGCCTGTGAACAGATTTTTCAGATTCCATTCGCTTTGGCCGTGTCGGCACAGAACCAGTTTGCCTGCCATCTTGTTGCTCCGTTTTAGGTGGGTCGTTTGAATTTTCTCGCGTAAACGGCGCGTAGTTTAACCCGGAATGCCGGGCGCGTAACTTTCGGTATGACGCAGTCCGGCGGACCCTCAAATCAGGGTAGATGAGCCTGAGCAAGGTACTGATGCGACTGCATTTCTGTCAGCCGGCTGCGGGTACGTTGAAATTCCATGGTCAGCCGTGTGCCGCAGTAGATTTGTGTGGCGGGTTGCTCTGCAGACACGATAAGTTTTACTCGTCGGTCATAGAATTCATCCACCAGCGCGATAAAGCGCCGCGCCTGATTTTCCTGCTCGGGGCCCATCCGCGGCACCTTGGACAGCAAGACCGTCTGAAAAGCCCGGGCAATTTCAATATAGTCGTCCTGACTGCGAGGTCCATCACAGAGCGCCCCAAAATCGAACCAGGCCACCCCGGCCGCGCGTCGACGCGTCTGTATATCGCGCCCGAGTATTTCCATCGGTTGATCGGTGCTCCCCTTGTCAGGTGCAATGGCCGCAAAATATCCGTGCAGGTTGGCCTCCGCTGCATCGTCCAGTGGTGCGTGCCATATTTCTGCGCGCTTGAGTACCCGCAGCCGGTAGTCATGTCCGGCATCGAGGTTCACTACCCGGGTATGTCGCTCGAGCAGCTCTATGGCGGGCAAGAACTGCTGACGTTGCAGGCCGTCTTTGTAGAGTTCGGCCGGCGGAATATTGGACGTGGCGACGAGCGTCACGCCGCGGGAGAACAGTGCGTCGAGTAATCTGCCCAGAATCATCGCATCGCCTATATCCGAGACAAAAAATTCGTCAAAGCAAATGATTTTTGCATCCGCGGCCAGTTCATCCGCGACGATTGCTATCGGATCGGTGGTGCCCTGCAGTGCTTTTAGCCGGTTATGTACCCGATACATCAACCGATGAAAGTGAAAGCGCTGCTTTTTATCGATTGGGAGGGCGTCAAAAAAAACATCCATGACGAAGGTTTTGCCGCGGCCAACGCCACCCCAAAGATAGGCACCGCAAACGGGCGCGCTACCCTGACCGGTGCCCGGCAGCAGGCGCCTAAGTGTCCGCAGCGGCCCTCGGGCAGCGGCCGCGGCCGCCAACTCGTCGTGCACTTGCTCAAGCAAGTCCACGGCGGCCAGCTGACTCGCGTCACTCTTGAAGCCGTGCTCCTGTAAAGCGGATAGATAGTGGGAACGTACACTCACGGGCCGGGATTCTATCAGTATGGGTTTCGGCCAGATATGACGTCCATCAATGTGTGGAACATTTTTCGCTACAATACTGCGGCTTCACTCAGTGCCACTTGAGGGTCAACCGTGTCTGAACGCGAGAGTATGGAATTTGACGTTGTCATCGTCGGCGGCGGGCCTGCAGGCCTGTCGGCTGCCTGCCGTCTGATGCAATTGGCCGAGCAATCCGGCCAGGAGCTGAACGTTTGCCTGGTCGAAAAGGGCTCGGAAATCGGCGCGCATATTCTGTCGGGAGCGGTGCTGGAACCAATTGCGCTAAACGAGCTTTTCCCCGATTGGGCGGAGCGCGGCGCGCCCGTAAAAACCGCCGTATCGGGTGATGACGTGTGGTATCTCACCGGCGAAGAGAGTGCGGTTCATGTGCCCGGTTTGTTAGTGCCTCATACCATGCACAACAAGGGTAATTACATTATCAGTCTTGGCAATCTGTGTCGTTGGCTGGGTGAGCAGGCCGAGATCATGGGGGTGAATATTTTCCCTGGGTTTGCTGCCGCCGAGGTTTTATATGAAAACGGTCGTGTCGTGGGCGTGGCCACCGGCGACATGGGCGTGTCCGCCGACGGGCAGCACAAGGCCACCTATGAGGCCGGCTATGAGTTACGTGCCCGCTACACCATATTCAGCGAAGGTTGCCGCGGCAGTCTGGGCAAACAGCTCATGGAGCGCTTTGAGTTACGCAAGCATGCCGACCCCCAGCACTACGGCATCGGCATCAAGGAGATATGGGAGATCGATCCTGCGCGGCACCGCGAGGGTATTGTCGTGCATACGACCGGGTGGCCGCTGGACAGCAGAACTGAAGGCGGGGGCTTTCTTTATCACGCCGCCAATAACCAGATATATCTGGGCTACATTGTTGCCTTGAATTACCGTAACCCGACGCTTAACCCTTATAAAGAGTTTCAGCGTTGGAAGCATCACCCGAAAATTAGCGCGACCCTTGAGGGCGGCAAGCGCATTTCTTACGGCGCGCGGGCGGTCAACAAAGGTGGGCTGCAGTCTTTGCCTGAGCTGGTGTTCCCGGGCGGGGTGCTGGCGGGTTGCGAAGCCGGTTTTTTGAACGGCGCAAAGATCAAGGGTTCGCACACGGCCATGAAGACCGGCATGCTAGCGGCCGAAAGTCTGTTCGACGCGCTTCAGTCGGAGCAGCATGACGACACGGCCGGTAACTACGCGCAGCGCGTGCGTGAGTCGTGGGTATGGAAGGAGCTGCATCTGGCGCGTAACTTTGGTCCGGCACAGCATGCCTTTGGAAATCTGCTCGGAGCCGCTTTTATCTGGTTGGATCAGAATATTTTTCGCGGGCGTCTGCCTTTTACCTTGCGCAACAAAGACGTCGATCATGCCGCGCTGATGCCGATTAGCGCTTGCGAACCTATTAATTATCCGGCCCCGGACGGCAAGCTCAGTTTTGATCTCATGTCATCGGTGTATCTCTCGAGCACCAATCACGAGGAGGATCAGCCGGTTCATCTGAAGCTGCTGGACGCCTCCGTACCGATTAACCACAATTTGCCTCTGTACGGGGAGCCCGCGCGCCTTTATTGTCCGGCAGGTGTTTACGAAATCGTGCAGGAAAACGGCGAGCAACGGTTTCAGATCAATGCGCAGAACTGCGTGCACTGCAAGACCTGCGACATCAAAGACCCGGCACAGAACATCAACTGGACAGTGCCGGAGGGCTCGGGCGGCCCAAACTACACGGGAATGTAGCTAGCAAGACTCCAGTGCGATCGCGACCGCCTCGCCACCACCAATACACAGCGATGCAACGCCGCGAGTGAGTCGACGGTTCCGTAATGCGTGTATCAGTGTAACGATGATGCGCGCGCCGCTGGCACCGATCGGATGGCCCAGTGCGCAAGCGCCGCCGTTGACGTTCACCTTGTCCGGGTCTAGCCCGAGGTCATGCATGGCTGCCATGGTCACGCAGGCGAATGCTTCATTAATTTCAAACAGATCAACGTCCGAAACGTTCCAGCCGCTGTTGTGCAGTACTTTTTTTATGGCACCAACGGGAGCCGTTGTGAACCATTCTGGCTCGTGGGCGTGGCTGGCATGGCTGACGATGCGCGCGAGGGGCTGTAGCCCTCGTGCGGAAGCATTGGCTGCCGTCATCAATATCAGCGACGCCGCGCCATCCGAAATGGACGATGACGAGGCCGCGGTGACCGTGCCGTCCCTGGCGAAAGCGGGTCGCAAACCGGCAATACCGTTCAGGTCGCAGCGTGGCGGCTCTTCATCTTGACTGACCACTGTTTCCTGACGTCGGTGGGTGACGGTAACCGGCGTTATTTCTTTCTCGAAGCCGCCGTCGTTCATGGCATGTAATGCGCGCGTTACCGATCGCGTAGTGAATTCATCCTGCTGTTCGCGGGTGAAACCGTATTTTGCGGCCGTTGCCTCCGCGAAGTGTCCCATCATGTTGCCGTCGTACGGGTTTTGCAGCCCGTCGTAAAACATATGGTCGAGCACTTCCTGATGCCCCATGCGGTAGCCGCTGCGAGCTTTGGGGAGTAAATAGGGCGCCTGACTCATGGACTCCATGCCGCCGGTCAGTACGATTTCAGCGGAGCCGGCGCGGATAGCATCGTGACCGAGCATGGTGGTTTTCATACCTGAGCCGCACACCTTGTTAACGGTTGTGGTGCCGACGCTTTGCGGCAGCCCAGCGGCCAATACCGCCTGGCGAGCGGGCGCCTGACCTATCCCTGCGGGCAATACGCAGCCCAGCAAAGCTTCAGTGATGTCGCTGCCCGCAAGACCGGTGTCGGACAGGCATGCGCGAGTTGCGGCTGCTGACAGTTGCGGTGCCGTCGCGCCCTGCAGGCTGCCCTGAAAGGAGCCAATAGGCGTCCTGCGCGCCGCGACAATAACGATGGATGAATCAGCAATGGATGATGTGCTCAATTTACGAGTCTCTAAGAATTTAGGTAAATGAATACAGTTGCGCCCGGTGGCGCCGGAATATGGGTGTTACGGGGCCGCAATTATGCGGTTCGCTGGCCGTCCCGCCAAGTGCCCTGGTCCTGCTCCTGGTCCTAGTCCAGGTCCGGTTCGCCGGTGGATTCCAGGATGGCATGGCGGCAATACGCCGTGGCGGCCTCAACCGTTTGATGGGGGGCGGGTTGAAAGGGCGGATGGACGACCACTTCAAGCTGGCCAGGACGCGGTAATCGGCGGTTTGCCGGCAACATGCAGCGCGTGCCGCTGATGGCAACCGGGACTATTGGCATGTTGCCGCGAAACGCGACGGCGAATGCGCCATTGCGAAACGGCCTGATACCGGGTTCATCCTGAAAAGTGCCCTCGGGAAAAAACACCAGCGAGCCCCCGACCCCGGCTTTCTGCAGAATAGTGCGCACATCGGCTGCGCCGCGGCGCTTGTCGGACCGTTCCACAAAATGCGCGCCCACCCGGCGCAACAGAAAATGCGCGACAGGCACACGGGTCATCTCGCGTTTAATGACAAAACTAAAGCGCTCCGGCAGCACGGCGGACAGCAAGATACCATCCAGGTAGCTGGCGTGATTGGCAACCGCAATGGCCGGTTGCTCCGGCAGGTGTTCCAGCCCGCTCACGGTCGGGCGCGAGCGGGTTAACCGGAAAATAGCGTTTGCTGCGCCGCAAGCAAACCGGCGTCGCCGCAACTCGCCGGGCAGCACTGCGACCGCCATTACAGCGGTCATTGCGCAGCACGCGAACACGACTGCAAACCACGCCCCGTATAAGACGTAGCCGATTCGGCTGGCGGCAGATTCCGATTGTGAACTAAGTCGCATTCTGTCAAATCAAATATTTATGTAAGCCAGTACCGCATTCTGTGAATTTGATCACGGCTACCCGGACGGCGCGGAAACATACTTTGCCTTGACCAGAGCCGGTGCGTTTCCCGCATTGCATAAGCGGCGGCAATTCGCGGAGGAGCGGTTTGGGACCTTGATGAGGGCTGCGCGGATTATCCGTAACGCCACGCCGGGGGTCCAGCAAAGCACCGGGGTTTATAGAGTATCTGCCAGCGATTGCCGCATGAGATGAACTGAAGTAATGTCCGACATATTAAATAAATCTGTTGAAAATGAAGCATCTGCTTCTAATTCATCCGAGGCCATCATCGATAAGTTTCTCGATGCAATCTGGATGGAACGCGGGCTGTCAGCCAACACGCTGGGCGCCTATCGGGCCGATCTGGTTGCACTCCGCCGCTGGTTAGCAGAACGCGACGTCAGTCTTATATACGCGACGCGCAGCGATCTGCTGGCGTTTATCGCGCATCGCTCCGAGCAGGGCGCCAAACCGCGCTCAACCGCCCGGCAATTATCCAGTTTCCGCCGTTTTTACCGTTTTCTGTTGCGCGAAGGCATGATCAAGGATGATCCGACCGTCAAGATCGAAATGCCGCGCATCGGCCGCTCACTGCCGCAATCGTTATCCGAGGGCGAAGTTGAATCCCTGCTGGCCGCGCCCGAAGTGAATGACCCGCTGGGGCATCGTGATCGCACCATGCTCGAAGTATTGTATGCGACCGGGTTGCGCGTTACCGAGCTGATAAACCTTAAGCAGAGCGAAATAAATTTAAACCAGGGTGTTGCACGCATCGTCGGTAAGGGCGGTCGCGAGCGACTTATCCCCTTAGGCGAAGAGGCACAGAACTGGTTGCGCGACTTTATTGTCGGCCCTCGCGGCGAGATTCTGCTTGAGCGTCAGACGGATTATTTGTTCCCTACTCGTCGCGGTGATCGTATGACCCGCCAGGCTTTCTGGCACATCATTAAGCGATATTCAAAGCAGGCCGGTATCAGCAGCAAGATGTCGCCGCACACACTGCGCCACGCGTTTGCGACGCATTTGCTGAATAACGGCGCCGATTTGCGCGTCGTGCAGATGTTGTTGGGCCATAGCGATCTTTCGACCACCCAGATATACACCCATGTTGCCCGTGCCCGCATGAAAGAGCTGCATACGCAGCATCATCCACGCGGCTAGCTGAGGCTGGTCTGATTTGTCTGAACCCGGTGCGCTAACGGCAAGCCGGGTTTTTTGTTCGCGATACGGTCGCTAATTTGTAATAAGCCGCATGGTAGTATCGGCTTCGCCCGCAATCGTTGAATTCGCATGCCAGGCGGGGAACATGAGCCACAGCGTGGTGTCAAACGCTCACGATTCTGATTTTTTTTGGATAGGTCTTTATGAATTCTTTTTATTCGCTCCGGGCAACTCTCGTCCTGACTGGCAGTCTACTGGTTTCCTTTGCTGCCTGGTCGGCCGATGAATTGCCTGAAAAGTACAAGTTTGCTCAGGCCTTGTTTCCGACTATTGAAATTACGGACATCAGGCCGGCACCGGTCGAGGGCCTTCTTGAAATGATGGTTGGTGCAGATATTTTCTACCTGTCTGAAGACGGTAAATTCCTTTTGCAGGGCGAGTTGTATGACATCGTTTCTAAAAAGAACCTGAGCGAGGTGGCGAAAGAATCCGCTCGTCAGCCGTACTTCGATCGCTTCGGTGATGATCGGTCCATCGTGTTTCCTGCTGAAGATCCGATCGCCGAGGTTCTGGTATTCACGGATATTGATTGCGGCTATTGCCGCAAGTTACACCAAGATATTCAGGGCTATAACGACAACGGCATCAGCATCCGCTATGTCTTTTTCCCGCGCAGCGGCCCTGCTACGGAGAGTTGGCGTAAGGCGCAAGATGTGTGGTGTGCTGAAGACCGTCGGGATGCGCTGACCAAAGCAAAAAACAATCAGGACTTCAGTACCAATAAGCCGTGCGATGCGTCCATCGTCGCCGAGCACTACAAGGTGGTGCAGGATCTGGGATTGACCGGTACGCCCGCGCTCTTAACGTCAAGCGGTCGACTGATTGTGGGTTATCGCTCGCCGGACGAACTGCTGCAAATTCTGCAAGGGGATACCTGACGGTATCCTATCGCTCCCCAGGTGCTTAAGCTGCTGGCGACTAGCGCTGCAGCAATTTAAATTTATCGGGTTTGTCCTTCCACTCGTCAGCGTCTTCGGGGACGTTACCGATTTCGGTAATGACGGGCCATTCCTGCGAGAGCTCTGCGTTCAGTGCAATAAAGTGTTGGTGCTCGGCAGGAACCTCGTCGTCCGCATAAATCGCTTCAGAGGGGCACTCGGGTTCGCACAGCGTGCAGTCTATGCATTCTTCCGGGTCGATAACGAGCATGTTCGGACCCTCGTGGAAACAGTCCACTGGGCATACTTCCACGCAATCCATGTATTTGCAGCGAATGCAATTTTCGGTAACGACAAATGTCACGGGTGTCTCCTGAGTGTGTCGGTTCCGCTAAAGCGCGCTACTTTAGCCGCTACAAACCTAAAATTAAAGCGTTTAAATGCTGTTGCCTGTCCAGACGAAGTGCCGGCCCGCAGAGCGCTGCAACAGGTATTGTTCCAGCGCAATGCGGTTACTGGTAAACGCCAGTTCGCCCCACGGAATGTCTTTTGGGGCCACCAGGCGCACCTCAAGGCTTTCTGCGCCGGCCGCGAACAGCGGTTCGGGCAGGGCGGCGCGAAAAAATACGTGCACCTGTCCGGCCGACAAGACATTTACGCTGGCCAATAAATCTTCGATGACAACTTCCGCACAGGCCTCTTCAAGAGTTTCGCGTGCGGCTCCCTGTGACATTGACTCCCCGAGTTCCATGAATCCGGCGGGCAGGGTCCAGAATCCGAGGCGGGGTTCGATGGCACGTTTGCACAGCAGAATCCGACCTTCGTGCACGGGCACGCAGCCGACGACCAGCTTGGGGTTCTCGTAGTGCACGGTGGCGCAGGCATTACAGGTGTAGCGGAGTTGATAATCGCCGGCCGGGATTTCGACACGCAAGCCATGCCCGCATTGACTGCAGAACTGCTGGCGGCGTCCAAGGGGACGTTGTCTGGCTGAGTCTGTCATCACAGAAAGCTGGTACCGGGAGGGGGACTTGAACCCCCAAGGTGTTGCCACCGGCGGATTTTGAGTCCGCTGCGTCTACCAATTCCGCCATCCCGGCATACTGTCATCCGAGTTCGCTCGGTGGGTCAGGCGAGGCGCGATTCTAGCCCGC
The DNA here is from genome assembly GCA_030426355.1 of Gammaproteobacteria bacterium. GTDB lineage: Bacteria > Pseudomonadota > Gammaproteobacteria > Steroidobacterales. Next base: position 117,484 of record JAUHYQ010000001.1, on the reverse strand, counting down.
TTCGGTTCCGTAATCTACGGCTAATGCCACCCGCAATCTTATAGCCGGTACAATGCGCGCCCATGACCAAGGCCCGTGAACAACAATCCCTGCAGTCACCCGACGCGGCTGATTTCGATTTCGCACTGCCGCCGGAATTGATCGCACAGGCGCCCTTAACGGAGCGCACAGCGAGCCGATTGTTGTACCTCCCCGCGGGCAGTGACGATTGCCGGGAATGGCGATTCGATCAATTGGGCGCGTTGTTGCATTCAGGCGATTTGCTGGTGCTTAACGATACCCGGGTTGTTCCGGCGCGTCTGTTTGGCCGCAAGGCTTCGGGCGGCAAAGTCGAAATGTTACTGGAGCGAATTCTGGAGCCGCGACTGGCGCTGGTGCAGCTGCGCTCCAGCCGTTCTCCCGCCGAAGGGTCGGAGCTGAATTTCGAGGGCGGCGCAAAGGCAAGCGTTGAAGGACGGCAGGGGCCATTCTTTTTGTTGCGATTTGATACCGACCTGCATGCCTTCCTCGAGACACACGGTCACGTGCCGTTACCCCCCTATATAGAACGTGATGATGCACTCGGTGACCGCGAGCGATACCAGACGGTTTACGCCAAACATGCAGGAGCGGTAGCTGCGCCCACGGCCGGATTGCACTTCGATGAGGCCTTGTTAGCGCGGCTGAAAAGCAGCGGGGTGAAAAGCGTCGCGGTTACCTTGCACGTTGGTGCCGGGACCTTTTTGCCGCTGCGTGCCGAACAACTCGCGAGCGGGCGATTGCATGCGGAACGCATAGTGGTAGGCGAAGATGTTTGTCGGGCAGTTGTCGCGACACATGAGCGCGGCGGTCGGGTGGTGGCGGTGGGCACGACGGTCACGCGCGCACTTGAGTCAGCGGCAGCCGGCGGTGCGTTGCAGCCGTTCACGGGCGAGACCGACTTGTTTATTCGCCCAGGCTACGATTTCCGGGTGGTGGACGCATTGATCACCAATTTTCATCTCCCGGCATCTTCGCTGCTCATGCTGGTGGCGGCGTTCCGCGGTACCGCGGCGGTCATGAGTGCCTACCGTTACGCCGTTGAGCATCGATTTCGCTTTTTCAGCTATGGAGATGCCATGTTTATTGAGAGGCCCGTCGTGTCATGACCGCTTACGGTTTCACGGTTTCAGCTCGTGACGGCGCCGCTCGCCGGGGGCAGTTGGTGTTTCCGCGTGGCGCAATCCAGACCCCGGCCTTTATGCCCGTCGGTACCTACGGCACGGTGAAGGCGATGACCCCTGAAGAGTTGCAGGGGCTCGGCGCCGACATCATTCTCGGCAATACCTTCCACCTGCTGTTGCGGCCAGGGCCCGAAATAATGCGGGCTCACGGGGGCTTGCACGGTTTTATGCACTGGGAAAAGCCCATTCTCACTGACTCGGGAGGTTTTCAGGTCTGGAGCCTCGCTCAGCGTCGCAAGTTGACCGAGGAGGGGGTGCGCTTTAATGCGCCCACGGACGGGCGACAAATCATGCTGACGCCCGAGCTTTCGCTGGATATGCAGAACGCACTGGCCAGTGATATCCAGATGGTGTTTGACGAGTGCACGGATTATCCCGCAACGGTTGCAGAGGCACACCGGTCGATGCAGTTATCACTGCGCTGGGCAAAACGCAGCCGCGAACGTTTTGACAGTCTGGAAAACCCCGACCGCGCGCTATTCGGTATCGTTCAGGGTGGTATGCATAACGAATTGCGTTCCGAGTCGCTGGCGGGTTTGCTGGAGATCGGTTTTGAAGGCATGGCGCTCGGCGGTCTCTCGGTCGGCGAGACGCACGAGGAGCGCCTTGGCGTTTTGGATCACATCATGCCGCACATGCCTGCCGACCGACCCCGCTACCTCATGGGCGTCGGCCTGCCAACGGACATACTCGACGCCGTGGCTCGCGGCGTGGATATGTTTGACTGCGTTATTCCCACGCGCCACGCGCGCAACGGTTACCTGTTTACTGCGGATGGCACGCTGCGGATTCGTAATGCCCGCTACCGAGATGATCTGCGCCCGTTGCAGGAAGATTGCGCGTGCTACACCTGCCGGAACTACAGCCGCGCTTATCTTCGGCATCTGGACCAGTGTGGCGAGATTCTCGGTGCGCGGCTCAACACAATCCACAATCTGCACTTTTATCTTGAGTTGATGCGCGAAATCCGGGCCGCGATTGAGGCCGGGCGGTTCGAGGCGTTCGACCGCAAGGTTCGCAGCCGGCTGGAGGTGGCTGCCGTCGACGCAGGTTGAAAGCAGGACTGGCCTGACAGCCGCTCGTTCTGTGCCATAATACGCGCCGTTTTTAGCCGGATTCCCAGCGCATGGATTTTTTTATCAGTAATGCATATGCACAAGGAGCGGGCGGGCCGGAGGGTCTCCTCAGCCTGTTACCCCTGGTGTTGATATTTGTCGTCTTTTATTTCCTGTTAATTCGTCCGCAGAGCAAGCGACAGAAAGAGCACCGTGAAATGGTGGCGGCGCTGACGGTGGGCGATGAAGTTGCCACCGCAGGTGGATTGCTTGGCAAGGTTACCCAGGTCAAAGAGAGTTTCGTCCGGGTAGAACTGGCCGACAACGTGGTTGTTACAGTGCAGCGGCATACCATCAGTGCCGTGATGCCCAAAGGCACATTGAAGTCGGTCTAGACATTATGAATCGCTACTCTTTATGGACAAACTTGCTGGTTGCGGCTGTTATTGCGTTGGGCGCACTGGTTGCTTTGCCCAATTTATATGGCAAGGCCCCCTCGGTTCAGGTCAGCCGCGATGATGGCGCTGCGCTTGAGGAAATCACGGTTGAGCAGGCGCGTGACCTGATAGCAACGGCAAAAATTGCAGCCACAGCCTCCTATGTCGAAGACGGTCGCTTGTTAATTCGTTTCAGTGACGTACAGGAGCAGCTGCGTGCCAGCGAATTGCTGCGCGAGAAGCTGAGCAAAGGTTATGTGGTGGCGTTGACGTTGGCGCCGCGCACACCGGCGTGGGTGCGTGCATTGGGCCTGCAGCCGATGAGCCTGGGGCTTGATCTGCGCGGTGGCGTACATTTTCTATATGAGGTGGATCTCGATGCGGCCGTTAATCAGCGGCTGGAGATACTGAGTGAAGACTTAAGCCGGCGACTGCGGCAGGAGCGTATCCGCCGCAACGTGCGCGTGGCAGGTGATGAAATCCGCATTCGGGTTGGCGATGCCGCCAACCTTGACAGGGCTGAAGAGCTTGCGCTGGATATTGTCGAGATGGACGAGCCATTGGATGTACGTCGCGTGGACATTGGTGGCGAAGAGCAGCTCGTAATCCGCCTCACTGACAGTCAGATGCGCGCGCGGCAGGATTTCGCTATCGAGCAGAATACCGTGACATTGCGCAGCCGGGTAAATGAGCTCGGTGTTGCCGAACCAGTGGTGCAACGTCAGGGAGTCAACCGCATCGTTGTGCAGTTGCCGGGTGTGCAAGATCCGTCGACTGCTGAGCGTATTCTCGGTGCCACTGCCACTCTCGAGTTTCGCATGGTGTGTGATGGCGAAAATGCCTTCGAGGCCGAGCGTCGTGGTCGTGCACCGCTGGGTTGCGAATTGCAACGCGATCGACAGGGCCAGCCGGTGTTGCTGAAGCGCGGCGCGGTGGTTACCGGAGATCAGCTAACCGATGCCAGTCAGGCATTTGTTGACGGCCAACCGGCGGTTAACGTTACGCTTGACTCTCGAGGTGCCGACGAAATGTTGCGCAATACGCGCGAGAATATTGGCAAACCCATGGCGGTGCTGTTTGTCGAGCAGGTGCGCGAAGACGTTGAACGTGACGGCAAGACCGAGCAGGTCACTCGTGTCGAGCGAGAAGTCATTAATGTCGCGACCATTCAGGGCATATTCAGCAGTCGTTTCCAGATTACCGGCCTCGACGTTCTTGAAGCTCGTGATCTCGCTTTGTTGTTGCGTGCCGGCGCTCTGGCTGCGCCGGTCTACAAAGTCGAGGAACGCACTATCGGCCCGAGCCTAGGCCAGCAAAATATTGATAGCGGTATAAGTGCCATTGTCATCGGGTTTGCGTTAGTCGTCGTATTCATGGCGCTGTATTACAAGGTTTTTGGTTTGATTGCCGATCTCGCCTTGTGCGCAAACCTTGTGCTTATGGTTGCGGTGCTTTCATTGTTGCAGGCATCGCTGACGTTGCCAGGCATCGCCGGTATCGTGCTGACAGTCGGTATGGCTGTGGATGCCAACGTGCTGATATTCGAGCGCATACGCGAAGAGATACGTAACGGCAATTCCCCGCAAGCCAGTATCGCTGCCGGGTATGAAAAAGCGCTATCCACCATTGCAGATGCCAACGTGACAACGTTAATTGCTGCTGTCGTGTTGTTCGCTTTTGGTACTGGCCCCATCAAGGGCTTTGCGATCACTCTTTCGGTTGGCATCGTCACGTCAATGTTTACTTCCATCATCGGCACGCGCACGCTGGTGAACTTGTTTTTCGGTGGCCGCAATCTGCAGAAGCTTGCAATTTAGGCCGGAGTCATTAAATGAAACAACTTACCGCTAAGTACAATATTGATTTCATGGGCAGGCGCAAACTGGCCGTGATCATATCGCTGGTAGTGATCGTCTTTTCTATTGGTTCGTTGATAGGCCGCGGTCTGAACTTTGGTATTGATTTTACCGGTGGCGTGCTGGTGGAAGTCGGCTATGACGGTGCCGCGGATCTTTCGGGCATTCGTACCAGTCTCGGATCCGGCGGCTTTGCTGATGCTCAGGTGCAGAATTTTGGTGCTGCCAGTGAGGTGCTCATCCGGTTGCTGCCGCGTGAAGGCGAGGAGAACGGCAAGCTGGCGGAGGACATCATGTCATTGCTGCGTCAAAGCGATGCTTCTGTTGAGCTGCGCCGGGTAGAGTTTGTCGGCCCCCAAGTGGGCGAAGAACTGGCCGAGCGGGGCGGTACGGCGATGATTTTTGCCCTGTTAATGATCCTCGCCTACATCATGCTGCGCTTTCAGTGGAAATTTGCGGTGGGTGCGGTAGCGGCGCTGATTCATGACGTCATTATCACGATGGGTTTGTTCTCAATTTTCCAATTGCCGTTCGACCTTTCGGTGCTTGCGGCAGTGCTGGCAGTGATTGGTTATTCACTGAATGACACGATCGTGGTGTTTGACCGTATTCGCGAGAATTTTCGCGGTGTGCGCAAGGGCACCGCGATGGAGATAGCCAATACGTCTATCAATCAGATGTTGGCGCGTTCGATTATTACCAGCGGCACCACATTGTTGGTGCTGGCCTCGTTATTTTTGCTTGGCGGCGAGGCGGTGCGAGGTTTCTCCACGGCGCTGATTTTCGGCATTGTCGTGGGTACTTACTCGTCAATTTACACTGCCACGATTGTGGCGCTGGCGCTTAACGTGACTCCGCAAGACCTGATGGTGCCGAAGAAAGAAGACCTGATCGACGAGCTTCCCTGATCGCGATTCGCGCGGCGACGAGCTAACTTAGTTCAGAGGTGCTCTTTTAGCAGCTTTTCCAGTTCGCCATGCAGCTTGAGCGGCCCGGCGATCAGGTTGCCGGTTTCCATGAAGTCACCGTCATCGGTGATGCTGCTGATAATTCCGCCCGCTTCGCGCACGATCAGTGAGCCGGCGGCGATATCCCAGGGTTGCAGGCCAAATTCCCAGAAGCCATCCAGCCGGCCAGCGGCAAGGTAGCAGAGGTCAAGGGCCGCGGAGCCGGGGCGCCGCACGTCGCCGGCTACTTGCATCACGGCACGAAACTGATTCAGGTACTGCTCCATCCACTTGTCGTTCATGCGGTACGGGAAGCCGGTGCCGATCAGCGCGCCTTCGAGGGATTTTTTCGGATCCATGCGCAATTTTCGGTCATCCAGCATGGCCCCACCGCCACGCAAGGCGGTGAACAGTTCTTCGCGGTTAGGGTCGTATACCACGCCAACTTCCATGCGGCCCTTCACTTGCACCCCAATGGAAACTGCAAACATCGGAAAGCCGCTCAGGTAGTTGGTCGTTCCGTCCAGTGGATCAATTATCCAGACAATGTCCCCATGGCCCTGCTGACCGCCTTCTTCACCGAGTATGGCGTGGTCCGGGTAGCGTTCGCGGATGTTGGCCACAATGAGTTCTTCGGCCATGACGTCAACTTGTGTGACCAGTTCATTTCGCGATTTACTGCGCACATCCAGCTGGTGCACCCGCCGTGAGTAGCGCATCACCACGCCGGCAGCATCACGGGCGGCTTTGATAGCGGTGTTTAGAAATGCTTGCATAAGAGTGAGCCGCGGTTGTGTACAGGGTCAGTTTAGGATGAGCAAGGGGCGAGAGGCGCGGTAGAATAACAAAATCGATATGAGTTTTCCGATTCGTTTCGTGCTGTGTGAGACCAGTCACCCCGGCAACATAGGGGCCGCCGCGCGAGCTATCAAAACCATGGGTTTCAGCGATCTGGTGCTGGTTGATCCGCAAGACTTTCCGAGCGCAGAGGCGGATGCCCGCGCTTCCGGAGCCGTGGACGTGCTCGCCAAAGCGCGCGTCGTGGATACTCTGCAGGAGGCCGTCGCAGATTGCCGTATCGTTTACGGCAGCAGTGCCCGACGCCGCAAGCTTCGCTGGCCAGAACTCAACCCACGTGAATGCGCCGCCCAGTGTCTTGAAATAGCCAGCACAGGGCCTGTCGCCATTGTGTTTGGTACCGAGCGATCGGGCTTGTCCAACGAACAGATGGATCTTTGTAATGCATTGGTCTACATCCCCGCGAACCCCGAATACAGCTCCCTGAATCTGGCATCGGCCGTACAGCTGGTCGCCTATGAACTGCGCTTTGCCATGGGGGAGTTTCAGTCGCCGCAACCGCCTGAGTTTCCACCGGCCACCGGTGCGGATATGGAGTTATTTTATGAGCATTTGCTCAGGCTCATGGTCAGTAGCGGGTTTTTGAACCCGGATAATCCGCGTCAACTGGAGCGCAAGCTGCGGCGATTGTTTAACCGCGCCCGGCCGGACGTCAATGAATTGGGCATTTTGCGCGGCGTGCTGGCCGCGGCAGAAAGGCATATAGACGAGCCTGAAAATGATTAAGCCGGTCTACCTGGATTATGCCGCGACCACGCCGATGGATCCGCGCGTTCGGCAGCGTATGCTCGAGGTCATGGGGCATCAAAGCGGTTTCGGCAATCCTGCGTCGGTTACCCATGTTTTTGGTCGGACTGCGGCAGCGGCAATAGAGCAGGCGGCTGCCGAGGTCGCGGCCCTGGTTAACGCGAATCCGGACTACGTGGTCTGGACATCCGGCGCGACCGAGTCCGATAACCTGGGTGTTATTGGCGGGGCGCGTTACCGGCAAGCGCAGGGGCGTCACGTGGTGACTGCCGCCACTGAGCACAAGGCGGTATTGGGGGCGTGCGCAGAGCTGCAGCGACACGGGTACGAGGTAACCTACCTGCAACCGACGGAAATGGGTTTGATTGAGCCGGCGGCGGTGTCTGCCGCGCTGCGAGCGGACACGGTGCTGGTTTCGATCATGCACGCGAACAATGAAACAGGCGTAGTGCAGGATATTGCGGCGATTGGTGCTTTGTGTCGGGCAGCCGGCATCCTCTTTCATGTGGATGCGGTGCAAAGCGCCGGTAAGCTGCCGCTTGATATGCAGGCGCAATATGTTGACCTGCTGACCCTGAATGCGCATAAAGCCTGCGGACCCAAGGGTGTGGGTGCTCTGGTGTTAAACGCGGCGACCGTCAAGCGGGTTGAACCAATACTGTTTGGTGGCGGACAGCAGCGCGGTATGCGCCCGGGAACTCTGCCGGTGCATCAGATCGTCGGTATGGGTGAAACAGCGCGCTTGCTGCAACTGGAGATGGCGGAAGAGGTGCAGCGTATCCTGACATTGCGTGACAATCTTTGGTCAGGTATCAATGACTTACCAGGCATTCTTCTTAACGGACATCCGGAGCAGCGCATCGCTTCCATCCTGACTGTCAGCGTTGCGGGCGTGGAGGGCGAGAGTCTGCGTTTCGCGGTTGACGACCTTGCCGTGACCAGTGGTTCGGCCTGCAATTCGGCCACTGGCGAACCGTCTTACGTGCTGCGGGCATTGGGCCGGCCGGACGTTCTGGCGGAGGCATCGTTACGCTTCAGCCTCGGCAGGTTTACGCAGCCTGACGATATTCAGCAGGCAATTACGTCCTTTCGCCGCGCTGTTACGCACCTGCGTGCGCTGTCGCCGGAGGAATTGTGAACGAGGCTGCCTATAACGCGTTGGTCGCAGAACGCTTTGATCGGGCGCCGACTGCGCTGGGTTCGGCGGTGGTGGGGCGGGCTGGTTCACCTGCGCAGGGCGCAGCAGTCTACTTTGCCGCCGATGTCGAAGCCGGTCGTTTGCATAATGTGGGGTTCCGAGCCTTCGCCTGTCCACATATAATTGCAGCCTGCAGCCTGACCGCCGCAAAGCTGGAAGGCGCAAGGCCCGAGCAGCTGGTTGACCCCACCCTGCTCGAAAGCCTGAAAGAACTGGAAATACCTGTCGAAAAGACAGGTAAAATACTGATTTTGAAAGATGCATTGAGCGCCTGTTATGCCAATTTCCAGGCACGGCAGGCGACGGGTGCATTGAGCTAGATAACGCAGGGAATTACCGGATGGCAATAACACTCACCCAGAATGCGGCAGACCGTGTACGCAACTACCTGGAGCAGCGGGGCGGAGGTCTGGGCTTGCGCCTGGGTATTAAGCAGACTGGCTGTTCCGGATTCGCTTATGTGATCGATTACGCCGACACCGTTGAAGCCAACGATGTCGTGTTTGAAACCGGCGGAGTGTCCGTCATCGTGGACAAGCCCAGTCTTGAATACATAGACGGAACCCGGGTCGATTTCGTCAAACAGGGCCTGAATGAGGCGTTCAAGTTCGACAACCCGAAAGCATCGAGCGAATGCGGTTGCGGAGAAAGTTTCAACATCTGATTTATCCGTCCGCTTTCAGTGTCTGTATTAATCGAGTTTGTCGGCGCTAACCCGATAAGCTTCTAATTTTTATTAACCACGTTTAACAACGACTGCCGCAGGCCGGTGGCGTTTGGCAACGAACAAACTTAAGGAAATGACAGATGGCTATCGAAACCACTCTTTCGATCATTAAACCCGACGGAGTCGAAAAGAACCTGATCGGTGAGATTTACAAGCGATTTGAGGGCGCGGGCCTGCAAATTGTCGCGGCGCGGATGATGCACCTGACTAAAGAGCAGGCAGAAGGTTTTTATGCTGTTCACAAGGCGCGCCCCTTCTTTAATGATCTTGTCGCTTACATGACATCCGGTCCGGTTATGGTGCAGGCGTTGCAGGGTGAGGGCGCGGTTGATCTGAACCGCAAGCTGATGGGCGCGACTAACCCTGCAGAAGCCGATGGCGGCACGATTCGGGCCGATTTTGCAGCCAGTATCGAAGAAAATGTCGTGCACGGTTCCGATGGGCCGGATACGGCAAAAGCCGAGATCGCCTTTTTCTTCGGCGACGACGGGGTATGTCCGCGCACTCGATAGTCGAGACGCGTCTCACCTTACAGTCTGCGACATGGCATCCGCCCGCAAAAACCTGATCGGACTTCCGCGTGCAGAGCTGGAAGCCTGGTTTGCATCTTTCGGCGAAAAGCCGTTTCGGGCCCGTCAGCTTATGCGCTGGCTTTATGAGCGCAGTGAGTTGAGATGGGAGGCCATGACGAATCTGAGTCTGCCGCTGCGGCAGCGTCTGGAGGCCGAGGCGTCGCTCGACTTGCCGACTGTCGGCGTGCGTCAGCAATCCAGCGACGGCACCGTGAAATGGTCGTTGGACGTGGGTCGCGCGCAGCTTATAGAGATGGTGTTTATTCCCGAAGAGCGTCGCGGTACCTTGTGCGTGTCCTCGCAGGTGGGCTGTGCCATGGATTGTCCGTTCTGTGCGACCGGCCGCCAGGGCTTTAATCGCAATCTGACGGCTGCGGAGATAGTCGGCCAGGTGTTGCTGGCGACTCGCGAACTGGGTCTTGTGAATGGCGCATCGCGGGTGACCAATATCGTTTTCATGGGCATGGGCGAGCCGCTGGCCAATTTTCGCGAAGTCACGCGCGCGTGTGACGTGTTAACCGATGATTTTGGATTCGGGCTGTCGCGCCGTCGGGTCACGGTCAGTACTTCGGGTCTGGTTCCCCAGATTGATCGGCTGGCCAAGGTGAGCAACGTTGCGCTGGCGATTTCGCTGCATGCGGCGCATGATGAATTGCGCGACGAGTTGGTGCCAATCAACCGTAAACATCCGATTAAAGAGTTGTTGAGTGCCTGCTGGGAATACGCGTCTGCCACCAATAGCAAGCAAATCACTTTCGAATACATCATGCTGGACGGTATTAACGACAGTCCGGCAGAGGCGCGCCGTCTGGTTGATTTGCTTCGCGGGCATCCTGCCAAAGTGAATCTGATACCGTTCAATCCGGTCGCGGGCACCGGCTACAATCGAACGCCGCAGCAGCGTGTGGACGCGTTCCGCAAAGTGTTGATGGATAGCGGTATTGTTACCGTAACGCGGCGGCCGCGTGGCGACGATATCGATGCTGCGTGTGGCCAGTTGGCAGGTAGCCTGGACAATCTTGTCCGGGTGCCGATGAGCGAGAAGACTATGCATACGGTGAACAGGGTATGAGTTTGCGATTTATCGGTGTTTTACTGTTAGCCGTCGGGCTGGCTGGTTGTGTTACCTCAGGGCCTACCGGGAAACTATCACCGCCGGATGACGAGGAGGCCGCGCGTCTCAATCTTGATCTGGGTATTTCCTATTTGCGCCAGGGCAAGCTGGAAGAAGCATTGGCGAAGCTCCAGAAATCCATTAACGCAAAGGTAGAAAATCCGGCAGCCTATCGTGTTCAGGCATTGGTATATGAGCAGTTGGCCGACCCGGAGCGTGCCGAGGCAAGCTATCGCGAGGCAGTTCGCTACGGGCCTGATGATCAGGCGGCTCTGAACGATCTGGCGGTCTTCGTATGCCGGCAGGAGAAGGGCTATAAGGAGGCCCTGCGCTATTTTGACCGCGCTATCGCTGTGCCGTCCTATCAGTATCGCCATGAAGTGCTCACGAATGCCGGTCGCTGTGCCAAAAAGTTCGATGCTGAACAAGCTGAAAAGTATTTGCGCAGAGCAATTACGCTTAAGCCGCAGTTTCCCGAAGCGCTATTTCATTTGGCAGATATTTCCTACGAAAGCAAAGAATATCTCTCCGCGCGCGGTTTTATAGAGCGGTGTATGGCGGCAACGCAACCGGAGCCGGGTGTTTTGTATCTCGCGTATCGCATTGAAATGGCGCTGGATGATTCAATCGCGGCGCAAACTTATCGTGCGCGCCTGCTGAACGACTTCCCGCAGTCGCAGCAGGCGGGGCAGTTGCTGGAAGCAGAGCGTGGCCGACGATAGCAATAACGTTGCTGCCGAGGTGCAGTCCGAGCCCGTGTCAGGTCCGGGTGCGCGACTGCGCGAGGCGCGCGAACAGCAGGGTCGCAACATCGAAGATGTAGCGCACAGTTTGCATCTCGAACTGGACGTGGTGAATGCCATTGAGGCAGACCGGCTCGACGGTCTCGGTGCAGCCGTGTTTGTGCGAGGTTATTTGCGCAGCTACGCCCGACTGCTGGGCCTGCCGGAGCAGAGTGTCGTGGACTCTTGGGCGCCGGTCGAGCAGGAACCTGACGATTTCCGTGCACTGTCGCTGCAAACCGAAGTCAAGACCGGCGCAAGTCTGTCGATGTTCGTGTTGTGGGGAATGTTGGCACTGCTGATTCTGGGCGCGCTAATTTATCTGTTATCGGGCGATAACGAACCCCCGACAGTAACGGCCGATATTTCCGCTGCTGCGCCGGTCAGCGCGTTGCCTGATCGAGACAGTGAGTTTGTTGTTGAAGAGCGGATTCAGTCCGAGCCGGCTGCGGCAAGCGAGTCTGAAGCATCCGTGATTGAAACGCCGGCATCTGATTTCGTGGTTGTTCCGGATGCCGAAGTTGCAGCGCAAGCACCCGTTGTTGAACCGGCAGTGTCGCCTGAACCGCCCGCTAGCCCGCCGGCTGTGGTCACAGCGCCAGCGGAGCTTGAGTTGGTATTGACGTTCCGGGATGAATGCTGGGTGGAGGTTTCGGATGCCACGCGGCGCTTGCTGTACGGGCTTGAAAAGTCCGGCAGTGTCCGAACCTTCAGCGCTAAACCGCCGTTGCGCTTTTTTATCGGCGATGTTGATGCCGTCAGTATTCGTTTGTCGGGCACCGAATTTGCCGTGCCGAATAATGTTCGTACCGGGCGGAATACCGCTCGATTTGTGCTGAATGCCGAGGACATTGAGGGCGTGCAATGACCGTCAAAATCACCGGTATTCGCGGTATGAACGATATCCTCCCTGACGAGACGCCACTGTGGCATTACGTTGAAGGTGTATTGCGGCAGGTGGCCACGGGTTACGGATACCGGGAATTTCGAGTACCCGTAGTAGAACGATCTGAATTATTCAAGCGGTCCATTGGCGAAGTGACCGATATAGTCGAAAAAGAAATGTATACCTTTGATGACCGTAACGGCGAAAGTCTCACGCTGCGGCCCGAAGGAACGGCCGGTATCGTGCGCGCTGCCATATCAAATGGTTTGCTGCATAACCAGAAGCAAAAGCTTTGGTATACAGGCCCCATGTTCCGCTATGAAAAGCCGCAAAAAGGGCGCTATCGGCAATTTCATCAGTTTGATGTCGAGGCTTTCGGTTTCGAGGGCCCGGACGTGGACGCGGAAATGATTCTGATGTCAGTACGCATCTGGCGTGAGTTCGGCATCGACGCAATAGAATTGCAACTGAATTCGCTCGGCACGCCGGAATCTCGCCTGGCATACCGTGCGCAACTGGTGGACTATTTTTCTGCGCATCGCGATAGTCTTGATGCAGAAAATCTTGATCGTCTGGAGCGTAACCCGATGCGCCTGCTCGACAGCAAGCTCCCGGAAATGCAGCCACTGATCGAAAACGCGCCCTTGTTGACGGAAAGTCTGGACAGTGAATCAGCCGATCATTTTGCCGGGTTGCAAGCGCTGCTGAAGGATGCAAACGTCGAATTCTCTGTAAATCCGCGCCTGGTCCGCGGCCTTGATTATTACAGCCGCACAGTGTTCGAGTGGGTGACTGATCAGCTCGGGGCGCAAGGCGCGGTTTGCTCTGGCGGGCGCTATGACGGGCTGGTTGAGCAGCTGGGCGGGCGTGCGACTCCTGCAATCGGCTGGGCAATTGGTCTGGAACGCTTGATTGAACTGGTGAAACTGGCGGAAACTCCGGTACCCGCGGGAGGCCCGGACATCTATGTAGTGGCCGTCGGGGATGCCGCAGGTCGTCAGGCGTTGCTGTTGGCAGAGCGATTGCGCTCAGAATCTCCCGGGTTAAGCATTGAAGTAAACGGTGGTGGCGGTTCATTTAAGTCGCAGTTCAAGCGCGCTGACAAGAGTGGAGCGCGGCTTGCCTTGATATTGGGTGATGAAGAGCTGTCGCAGCGACAGGCGGGTTTGAAAAACCTGCGAGAAGATGCAGAGCAACAATCAGTAAGCTGGGATGAGTTGACGACCGCGATTGCCGCGGCCATGCGTGACCATTAGTAAGGAATCAAAACAGTGACGGACGAGTTATTTACCGATGATCAGGAAGCAGAGCGCGCTAAACAGTGGTTGCGTGTAAACGGCATTTATATTGCAGCCGGTGTGCTGTTGGGGTTGGGCGGTTTGTTTGGCTGGCAAGGCTGGAAAGATCATCGGGTGGAGCAGGCCGCGGAGGCTTCGGCCGTCTGGTCAATGCTGCGCACGGCTGCCGGTGGCGAGCGATTCAACGAAGTTCAGGAACTGCTTGCCCTGCTGGAAAGCGATTATGCATCGACACCGTACCTTGATCAGGCGCGGCTGATCATGGCGCGGCTCTATATGGATCGCAACGATGCAACGGCAGCATTGCAGCAGTTGCGGCTGCTACATCAGGACGGTCAGGATCCCATGCTGCGGCAGATCGCCATGTTGCGCGAGGGGCAGATACTTATATCGGAGGGTGAATACGATCAGGCTTTGGAGTTGCTTGACTCCGAGCCGGTTCCCGGCATGGCAGGTTTGCAGCTGAGTTTGCGTGGCGATGCCTTGTTTGGCAAAGGGCAGTTCGCCGAGGCCCGGGACGCTTATCAGGCGGCCTTAATCAGCGATTCGGGTGGGTCGCTTGACCGCAACTTTGTGCAGATGAAGCTTGATGATGTGGCAGTGTCGCTCAGCAGCGTCGGCGATACGGAATCACCCGGCGAGCTGCCGTCGCTGGATGCGCAGCCCGATGCTGCGGCGGAATCGGTTGAATAACCGTCCCGGGCAGTTTGCGCCGATGTCGTTTTTCTCTCTCAGCAAAAGGGGCTGGTTAATCTTAAGCACATTGCTGGCGCTGGGTGCTATGCAATCAGGCTGCAGTTCCAAGGATATCGATCCGGACGAATTGCCAGCAGAACTGGTGGACTTCGAACCCGCGTTTCGTTTGCAGAAAGTTTGGAGTGCGGGTGTTGGTGCCGGTACCGAGAAATTAAGATTAGCATTGCGTCCTGCAACTGACGGTCAGCGTATTTATGCAGCGGCACATAACGGCAGGATAATCGCCCGAGATGCGCGCACCGGCAAAAGCGCCTGGGCCGTTAAAACCGGGTTGCCGTTGTCGGCAGGGCCGGCCAGTGATGGCAATGTGGTGGTGGCGGGTTCGAGTAACGGCGAGATCGTTGCGCTGGAGGCCGAAACCGGCGCGCAGCGATGGATTCAGGAAGTTACCAGTGAAGTGCTCGGGGCGCCTGCCATTGGCAGCAACGTCGCGGTTGTGCAAACGGTTAACGGCAAGCTTACGGCATTGGACTTGACCGATGGCAGCACTGTCTGGTCAATACAGCAGTCGGTGCCACGACTTACAGTGAGGGGCACCGCGTCACCGGTCATTTCTCGCGGGCAGGTGATCAGCGGCTTTGATAACGGCCGTCTTGCCAGTTACGACCTGGCGAGCGGTGCCGAGATGTGGAGCGTGCTCATGGATCCCCCATCGGGCCGCACCGAGCTCGAGCGCCTGATTGATATCAATGCGAGCCCCGTGATTGCCGGCAGTGACGTGTATGCCGCAGCTTATCAGGGGCGTATTGGCGCGGTGGCGCTGGAATCGGGCCAGCTTTTGTGGTCGCGTGAGCTGTCCAGCTACAGCGGTATTGCTGTTGATATCAGCAGTATTTATATCACCGATCAGCGCAGTGAATTGGTTGCCATGACGCGCGGCTCCGGCCGTGAGTTGTGGCGGCGCAAAGATGTTCGCAATCGCGATGTCACTGCGCCGGCAATTTTAGGTTCGTCGGTTGTGGTTGGTGATTTCGAAGGTTATGTGCATTGGTTTGATATCGCGACCGGCGCACTGCAGGCCCGCGTAAAAGTTGGTGGCGAGCGCATCAGTTCGCAGCCGCTGGTGCTTGACGACATCGTATATCTGATGACCGATGCAGGCTCTTTGCATGCATATCGTGTAAAGGCCGATAAGCGCAAAGGGAGCTGAACCCTTGCTTCCCGCCATTGCTTTGGTTGGACGGCCTAACGTCGGCAAGTCCACGTTATTCAATCGCCTGACCGGCACTCGCGACGCGCTGGTGGCCGATTTTCCAGGCTTGACCCGCGATCGTTTACACGGCTATTGCCGCTCCGATTACGGTTCCGCCATCGTGATTGACACGGGTGGTCTGGGCGGTGCCCAGGATGAAGTCAGTCAGTTAATGGCGCGGCAGGTCGAACTCGCGGTGGACGAGGCCGACGTCGTATTGTTCATGCTGGAAGCCGGTGCAGGCATTACCGCAGCTGACGACGAAATTTCGACCTTGCTACGCCGCAGTGGCAAACAGGTACTCCTCGTCATCAACAAGGCCGAGGGATTGCCGATTGATGCAACGGCTGCCGAGTTCTGGGAGCTGGGCATGGGCGAGCCGCAGGTGATTTCTGCAGAGCGCGGGGATCGGGTGCGTGCTTTGTTACAGCACGCATTCGCATTGTGTCCCCCATCAGGCGAAGGGCCGCCACAGGTACTGGAGGGAATTCGTATTGCCGTTGTCGGACGGCCCAATGTGGGTAAGTCCACCTTGATCAATCGTTTCCTTGGCGAGGAACGATTGGTTACGCAGGATCAGGCAGGCACCACGCGGGACAGCATTTATATTCCGTTTGAGTCTGGCAAACACAAGTACGTTTTGATAGACACGGCCGGCATCCGGCGGCGCGCCAAAGTCACCGAGACCATTGAAAAGTTCAGCGTGGTGAAATCGCTGAAAGCAATTGATGAGGCCGACGCCGTGATGGTGCTACTGGATGCCCACGAAGGCGTGTCGGAACAGGATGTGTCATTGATCGGCCTGGTGGTGGAACGCGGACGTGCGTTAACCATCGGCATTAATAAATGGGACGGCCTGACCAGTGCGCAGAAGGGGCGCCTGAATTCGGAACTTGCCCGCCGCTTGCCCTTCGTGGATTTTGTTGACCAGCATCCGATATCTGCCAAGCACGGCAGTAACATCCATGATTTGCTCAACAGCGCGCGCCGTGCTGCGGCTTGCGCGTTTGTTGACATGTCTTCCAGTCGTCTGACGGAAGTGCTTGCAGATGCGCTGGCGGCGCATCCGCCCCCGTTGGTGCGCGGGCGTCGCATAAAGCTGAGTTACGCCCATCAGGGCGGACGCAATCCGCCCATAGTGGTTGTGCACGGAAACCAGACCGAGCGTTTGCCCCTCAGTTACAAGCGATATCTGACCAATCAGTTTCGTGCCGCTTTCAAGTTACGCGGCACGCCATTGCGTCTGCAACTGGTGACCAGCCAGAACCCTTACGCCGGTAAGCGCAACAAATTGACACCGCGGCAGGAGCGCCAGCGTAGCCGCGTACGCAAACGTTAGGCGCAAATAATAGGTAAGGGGCCTTGCCGACCCCGGTCAGTGCGGCCCTGCCGAAGGGGTTATGTGCATATAACTATGTGTCGCTTTGCGGCAGCCCGCGCTGGGGCATAATTGTCGCTGTGAAATCAGCCCGCGACACCTACCGATACCCAGGCAGTTTCGAGATGCATCGCGGCGGTGTGCTCGAAAGTCCGTCAGTGGTTTACGAAACCTGGGGTGAGTTGTCGGCTGAGGCTGACAACGCAGTGATGATTTTTACCGGCCTGTCGCCGTCGGCGCACGCTACGTCCTCGCCGCTGGATCCGGCCCCGGGTTGGTGGGAAGAGATGGTTGGTCCGTCGCGGCCCATTGATACTCGGCGCTACTACGTTATTTGTGTGAATTCACTCGGCAGTTGTTTTGGCTCAACCGGCCCTGCATCAATCAGTCCGGCGACCGGTGAACCGTATCGTCTCGGTTTCCCGGTGTTGTCGTTGGAAGACATCGCTACCATGGGCCGGCACGTTTTGCTGGATATCGGCGTGAAGCGCCTGGCGGGTCTGGTCGGACCATCCATGGGAGGCATGACGGCGCAAGCTTATGCAGCTATGTACCCGGGCACTTACGAACGCATACTGTTGATGTCGACGGCGCCACGAGCCCAACCTTTTTCCATAGCGTTGCGTTCCATGCAACGGGAGCTGATTCAACGCGATCCCGATTGGAACGACGGCAACTACGAGCCGGGTAAAGGCCCCATACAGGGCATGCGCATGGCTCGGAAACTCGGCATGATGACCTATCGGTCGGCGGCGGAGTGGGAGCAGCGCTTTGGCCGTGAACGCATCCCGGCGGAGCGCAAAAGCGGCGACGGTTTTGCCATGGATTTCGAAATAGAAAGCTATCTTGAGGCCCATGCCAACAAGTTTATCGGTCAGTTTGATGCCAACTGTTACCTCTATTTGTCACGCGCCTCGGACCTTTTTGATATTGCTGAGCACGGCGGTTCCATAAAGGCCGGGTTGGCGCGTATTGACGCACCTCGCAGCATGGTAATCGGGGTGCCTACCGATTTACTATTTCCGGTGCAACAACAGCGTGAAATTGCCGCTGCGCTGAAGCTTGGCAGTGGTGAGGTGGAATACGTCGAGATCGACTCCATTCACGGCCATGATTCCTTCCTGGTTGATATGGATCAGTTTCGGCCGCCAATCAAGGCATTTTTCGATAAGTAGTCACTGGTCTTCGTCAGTATTGCGAGTGCCGGTCACCGTTGCATCTATCAGTCCGTTGGCGAGTTGCGCTTCGATGGTGTCGCCCGCTTTAAGCGCGTCCGCACGCCGCAGCACGCCGGTGCTGCCGCTTTTTCTGACGATGGCATAGCCGCGATCCAACGTTGCCAAAGGGCTCACAGCGTGAAGCGTCCCCGCCAGTCCGGCAAAACGTTGCTGTGCAGCCTGCAGTCTGCGGTTCATGCGACGGCCCAACGCTAATGTCAGTTCATCCAGACGCTGTTGCAGGTCACGCAGCAGTGATTGCGGGTGAGTGCGGCGCAGCCGGGCCAGCAGTTGATTCAGATCGCTTTGCAGAATGTCCTGCATGCGTTGGATGGATAATGCTGCCCGGCGTTCGCCACTGGCCAGCGCGTGTTTTAACGCGGCTCTGTCCGGCGCGATCAGTTCTGCCGCGCCTGTCGGTGTCGGTGCACGCACATCGGCGACGAGGTCGGCTATGGTGACGTCAATCTCGTGGCCGATGCCGGCGACGATTGGTAGCGTACTGCGGGCAATGGCACGTGCCACCACTTCTTCGTTAAAAGCCCACAGATCTTCCAGTGAGCCGCCGCCGCGAGCGACGATCAGTACGTCGCATTCGCCGCGCCTGTTGGCTGTGTCAATCGCGGCGGCGATCTCCTCGCGGGCGCCTTCGCCCTGCACGCGGGTGGGGTAGACAATGATATTGGCGATTGGAAAGCGACGCTGTAGGGTGTGCAAAATATCGCGTATGGCTGCACCGGTGCTGGAGGTCACCACGCCGATGCACGAAGGTAATGCTGGCAGCGCTTGCTTGGCTGCCTCGTCAAACAGCCCTTCGGCCTGCAGGCGTGATTTCAGTGCCTCGAATTGCTGGCGCAGCAGGCCTTCGCCGGCTTCTTCCATGTGCTCGACGATGATCTGGTAGCGACCTCCCGCCTCAAATATGCTGACTTTGCCTTTCAGCACAACCTGCTGGCCGCCGCCGGGTTTGAAGCGCAGGCCGCGTTGCGAGCCCTTGAACATCGCGCAGCTTATCGCCGCATCGGCATCCTTGAGGTCAAAATACATGTGCCCGGAGCTGTGATGGGTGAAGCGCGAAATTTCGCCGCTGACCCAGATGGCCGGGAATGCGCCCTCGAGCAGCCGCTTGGCTTCGCGGTTGAGCTGACGAACGCTGAAGATCGGCGCGTCGGCAGGTGGTCCGGACTGTTCAGGCAGGCGGGGGGTCATGGTTTGTTGCGGCTCTGCAGCTTTGCTGTGTCGGGGTGGTTTACGTTAATCAGCATGCAGCGTACCATGCACGGTTAAACCCCAACAGTCACTCTGTCGGTCAGCTAGCGGCCTGCCGATGGGTACAGGTATCAAAAATAAACCCGGGAACAGATATGCGGATCGCCAAGGAAGCCCTCACGTTTGACGACGTTTTGCTGCAGCCGGAGTATTCGAACGTGCTGCCACGCGAGGTCGAGCTCAAAACCTGGCTGACACGCGAAATCGGGCTGAATATCCCGCTGGTATCCGCCGCTATGGACACGGTCACCGAGTCGCGCCTCGCCATTGCCCTGGCTCAGGAAGGCGGTATCGGCATTATCCACAAGAACATGAGTCCGGCTGCCCAGGCGCGTGAAGTCCGGCGCGTCAAAAAGTTTGAAAGCGGCATCGTCACCAACCCCATCACGGTGTCGCCGGATAAATCCATTCGTGAAGTAATCGAACTGACGCGGGCCAAAGGCTTTTCAGGGATGCCGGTGGTGGATGCGCACGGCAAGACCGTGGGTATCGTGACTCACCGCGATTTGCGTTTTGAAACTCAGCTGGATGCGCCGGTGTCATCGGTCATGACGCCGCAGGAAAAACTGGTGACGGTTCGCGAAGGTGCTTCCAAGGAAGAAGTGCTGGGTTTGTTACACAAGTACCGCATCGAAAAGGTACTCATCGTCAATGACGATTTCGAACTGCGCGGCATGATCACTGCCAAGGATTTTCAGAAGGCAGTTGATTACCCGCTGGCCAGTAAAGACGAGCGTGGTGCTTTGCGCGTTGGTGCTGCGGTTGGCACGGGTGGCGATACCGAGGAACGGGTCGAACAACTGATCGCATCCGGCGTGGACGTACTGATCGTTGATACGGCACATGGACACACGCAGGGTGTGATGGATCGGGTGTCAGCAATCAAGAAAGTATCGCCGCAAACGCAGATTATCGCAGGCAATATTATTTCTGCCGAGGCCGCCATTGCCCTGGTGAAAGCCGGCGTGGACGGTGTCAAGGTTGGAATCGGTCCCGGCTCTATCTGCACGACGCGGATCGTTGCCGGCGTTGGTGTGCCGCAGATCAGCGCAGTGGCCGAGGTGGCCGCAGCGATGCAAAAGAACGGTGTGCCGGTGATTGCCGATGGCGGCATACGTTATTCCGGTGATATTGCTAAAGCCATTGCCGCTGGCGCTTCGTCCATCATGATCGGCAGCCTGTTTGCCGGAACCGAGCAGTCGCCCGGTGAGGTCGAGTTGTATCAGGGGCGCTCTTACAAGTCGTATCGCGGCATGGGGTCGTTGGGTGCCATGTCCGGACAGCACGGCAGTTCGGATCGCTATTTTCAGGATTCGTCCGAGCAACTTGAGAAACTCGTGCCGGAAGGTATCGAAGGTCGAGTACCCTACAAGGGTGATGCAGTGGCTATTATTCACCAGCTTGTCGGTGGCCTGCGCGCTGCGATGGGCTACACAGGTTGCGGCAGCATCGATGAGATGCGCACCAAGCCCAAGTTTGTACGCATAACCTCCGCCGGCATGCGCGAAAGCCACGTGCATGATGTCAGCATTACCAAGGAAGCCCCGAACTACCGTGTCGAGTGAAGACGCTACCAGCGACCGCATTCTTATTCTTGATTTTGGTTCCCAGTACACGCAGCTTATCGCGCGTCGCGTGCGCGAGGCCGGCGTTTACAGTGAGATTTTACCCTGGGACACCGACACCGCCCTGATCACGGCATTTAACCCCAACGGCATTATTCTGGCCGGTGGCCCGGAATCCGTGGTGCTGGACAATCCACCGCGCGCGCCTGAATTGGTGTTCGATCTTGGCGTGCCGCTGCTGGGCATTTGCTACGGGATGCAGACCATGGCGGCGCAACTCGGTGGTGCCGTCGAGCCATCCGATCATCGTGAGTTTGGCCACGCAAATGTAGACGTGTCGTCGGCATGCCTTTTGCTGGACGACTTGCCGGAAGGTCAGCATTTGCATGTCTGGATGAGCCACGGCGATCGGGTAAACCGCTTGCCCGAGGGTTTCAGTGCGGTTGCCAGCAGCGGCAATGCCCCCCTGGCTGCAATGGCCGACGAAACGCGTCGTTATTACGGCATTCAGTTCCATCCGGAAGTGACGCACACTACCTCCGGGCAACAGATCATTGAGCGTTTCGTGCACGATATCTGCGGGTGTGCCCGTGACTGGAATCCCGGCAATATCATTGCGCGAGACATCGAGAATATTCGCACCGCGGTGGGCGAGGGTAAAGTGTTGCTGGGCTTGTCCGGCGGTGTGGATTCCTCAGTGGTTGCGGCACTGCTGCACGAGGCACTGGGCGATCAACTGATTTGCGTGTTTGTGGATCATGGGCTGCTGCGCCTCAACGAGGGCGATCAGGTCATGGAGATCTTCGCCAGAAACCTGGGGGTTAACGTCATCCGTGTGAACGCCGAGGAGCGCTTTCTTGCCGAGTTGGCAGGCGTCACGGACCCGGAGCAAAAGCGCAAAATCATTGGTCGTATGTTTATCGAAGTGTTCGATGAAGAGGCGGCCAGACTCGAGGGCGTCGCATGGCTTGCGCAGGGCACCATTTACCCTGACGTAATCGAGTCCGCGGGTGCTAAAAGCGGCAAGGCCCACGTCATCAAGTCGCATCACAACGTCGGCGGCCTGCCCGAGAATATGAAGCTCAAGCTCATTGAGCCGCTGCGGGATTTGTTCAAAGACGAGGTGCGCAAGATCGGTGTCGAACTGGGTCTCCCGCATACGATGGTGTATCGCCATCCCTTCCCGGGGCCGGGTCTGGGTGTGCGCATTCTGGGTGAAGTCAAAAAGCAATACGCCGACTTGCTGCGCCGCGCGGACGATATATTCATCAGCGAATTGCACAATGCCGGCCTGTACGACCAGGTCAGTCAGGCTTTTGCCGTGTTTCTGCCCGTGCGATCTGTCGGGGTGATGGGTGACGGTCGGAAATACGATTACGTGATCGCGTTGCGGGCCGTTGAAACCATCGACTTTATGACCGCCCGGTGGGCTCACTTGCCCTATGAGTTTCTGGACCTTTGTTCGCGTCGCATCATCAACGAGATCGACGGTATTTCTCGGGTGACTTACGACATCTCCGGAAAGCCGCCGGCAACCATTGAGTGGGAATGATTAGCCTGACGCAAGATGAACAGTTTATGCAGCAGGCTCTCAAGTTGGCGCGGCAGGCCGAAGCGGCAGGGGAAGTGCCTGTGGGAGCGGTGCTGGTGCATGACGGGCAGGTGATCGGCCGCGGCAGCAACGCACCGATCGGTGAGTCCGATCCGACCGCCCATGCCGAAATCGAAGCCCTGCGCGAAGCCGCGCGGCTGGTTGGCAACTATCGATTGCCTGACTCCACTCTGTACGTGACCCTGGAGCCTTGTCCCATGTGCGCCGGCGCCATGGTGCACGCGCGTGTCGCCCGACTGGTATACGGCTGTGCTGATCCGCGTACCGGCGCGGCGGGCAGTGTCTACGACATCGCCAGTTCAGACAAGCTGAATCATCGTCTTGTTGTTGAGGGTGGGGTGTGCGAAGCGGAGTGTCGGGAGCAGCTACAAACTTTTTTTCGCGCGCGTCGCTAGTAATACTCTCTAGTGCTACTCGCAAGTACTGCATCAGGTGGAGCTGGTGTCCGCCGGGGTGGCGGCCGTCTGGATGGTCGAAGGCGCGTCGCTGATGATGTCGGGTTCGTCCTCTAGCTCGTCGAATATGTCTTCTTCGGTGGTCAGCCAGGACAAAATTTCGAAGTAGGTACGCACGTTGTTTACGTAGCCGACCGGTTCCCAGCCGCGCGCGTAGCCATGGGGTACCTGGCTGTACCATTCGCTTTTGGTCAGCAACGGCAACATGTCCTTGATCACCAGCCAGCGATCATCGTCCAGATTTTTCATGCGTGCCAGGCGGCGGGCATCCTGCAGGTGCCCGTAACCGATGTTGTAGGCAGCCAGCGCAAACCAAATGCGATCGGGTTCAGGTATATCGTCTAAGCGGTTGTATATATTCTGGAAATACTGGGAGCCGGCACTGATGCTTTGCGCGGCATCACGGCGGTTTTCCACACCCAGACCGCCTGCGGTGCTGCGCGTCAACATCATCAAGCCGCGCACCCCTGTCGGCGAAACGGCATCCGGATCCCAATGGGACTCCTGATAACCAATGGCAGCCAGCAGACGCCAGTCGAAGCCCGTTTGTTTGCTGGCATCGCGAAACATCGCCAGGTAATCGGGTAGTCGCGAATCCACATGGCGATTAAATGTTCGCGTACCGACGTAATCGAAGCGATTGGTATGACCATAGTATCGGTCGTTGATTTGTGCGAGCAGCCCTGACTGTTCGGCCTGAGCGAAAAACTCGGCCGCCTGTGCCTGCAGAGCTTCAGTTCCGGTGGCAAACGCCCACGCCAGCTGATCATCTTCTTTGAGCTTGATGGCTTTCCGCAGGTCGGGCATGTAATAGCGGTGCACGTAGTAATCGTTGCTGTCGACCACGGTGTAATCGATGGTCTGCTCGTGAACCGCCTGCAGTAAATCAGAGGTTTCGGCGAAGGGATTCTCGGTCCAGGCCAGAGCGGGCTCTTCTGCGCGCAGGCCCCTGAGGGTCTCCGCAAAACTGCTGGTGGCCATGACTTCCAGTCGCTTCCCTTGCAGCGCCTGCAGTGTGCGCGGGCGCCCGGTGTTCAGTTTATAAACCAGATATTGTGAGACTTCCTGATACGCCGGCCCGAAATCCACACGTTGTTGTCGCTCTTCGGTGACGGTCAGACTGGCCGCGGCGATGTGCGCGGATCGCGATTCCAGCGCTGAAAAGATTTCTGCCAGACTGTCGGCGAACTGATAATCAACTTCAATGGGGCGACCGTGTTTTGCTTCCAGGTGGGCACGGAATGCTTCCACACGATCATACTCGGGGCCTTCATAGCCGAAGGGGCCCCGGTACAGTGTGGTCGGACTGTTCCGGGTAATCACCCGCAACTGGCCCGTCTCCAGTACTTCCTCCAGTGTGCTCGGTGACCGGGAGCAGGTGCTCATGATCAGCGCGAGCAACACAACGGTTGCTCTCTTCATATACAGATAATGCCGCTGCCAGCAACTGAACTCAGGAACGGGCGAACGGCATTTCTCGTTATTGTTTGAGGCAAACTTACCACGTACGGGATGTTCAAACCATGCCGCAATGGCGGAACTTTTTGCGCAGACTTATGTAATTACTATATAAAACAATAGTTTATAGGCCTACATTTAACTTAATCTGGAAAATAGTGCGGGCAGGCTTCTGTTTTGGAACGGTGCAGCGAATCAGAAAGCCGTCGTCTTAGTGACCATGCACCAGATGATATAAAAAGTCAGAAAGGTCGAACCGATGCCCCGCAAGGCAGCGCCCCGCACGTCGCGTTTCGGATCGGCTTTATGGGTATCGACGGCGTAGCGAATAATGTCAGGTACCAGTTGCAGGGCCGCCATGATCCAGAATGCGACGTAGGCGTGCAGCGCCCATGGCGCGTTCGCAAAGCCGCCAAAATAACCGTTCAGCAACATAACGCCTGCCAGCGGCGTAATGATGGATGTCGGGCCCGTAATGCTGAGTGCCATGACCCGCAGCATCGCGCGGGCCATCACGCCGGTTTGCTGATCGCCGACCATGCGCACGCGCATCGCCCAAATATTACTGAACAAGGTGTGGCCGAAAAACAAAAAGCCTGAAAATTCATGAATGGCGAGCAGTGCAACCGGATTATCCAGAAATCCCGGTGCCGTTATTTTCCAGCCTTCCCAGCCCAGAAAGGGCAGTGGCAAGGGCAGGGTATAAAGCAACATAACAATAAAAAAAAGGCTGTAACGGATGGCCTTGTCCGTCATGCCCGGCTGAGGTGCCGCCACTTCAGTGCTGCTTGCTGTCATACCGTGTATCCACACATTTTGGGTAACGTTCGGAGGACGGAATGATGGACGTTTTGTTCCGTTGAGGCCAGTTGCGGCATGCTTCGCGCAATAGTTGTCCGAACTGTGGTTTAGGTGCGCGGGCTATTCCCCGGGGTCGATTCCGCTATAATCGCGGCCCGCCCAAGCAAGGCGGGCAAGCGAGTTGGAGAGGTGCCGGAGTGGTCGAACGGGCTTGACTCGAAATCAAGTGTGCGCATACGCGTACCGTGGGTTCGAATCCCACCCTCTCCGCCATTTCAGTGCCTGACATCCGCCCACTCCGGATGCTTTTCAAAGGCTTTGGCCACATATGAGCAGGCCGGGATAATTTTTGCGCCTTTGCGGCGCGCATCCGCCACCAGTCGCTCGACCAGTTGCGCAGCTATGCCCTGGCCGCGATACCGGTCGGGCACATAGGTTCGGTCGGCGCTGATCGTGTGGTCGTCCGGTTTAGAGAAATTGAGTTCGGCGACGTCGTCTGCGTTTTGATCGGCGGGAATAAAATACCGTCCCTGACGGGCCGTTTCTTCGAGTTCGATGTGCATGGGTTGCAGGTCCTGTTTACTTGTTACAACGCGGAGGCAATGGTGAGCCCGCCGTCAATGACAATGGATTCGCCGGTAATGTAGCTACCGGCATCGGACACCAGCAGCAACACTGTGCCCGCCATGTCTGCAGGTTCGGCGTGCCGTCCCAGCGGGATTTTGCTCACCACACGGTCGTATATTTCCTTGTTGTCGAACAATGCGCCGGCAAATCTGGTTTCGGTCAGCCCGGGCAGTATCGCATTACAGCGAATATTGTATTGCCCGCATTCCTGAGCGAAGGCTTTAGTCATGTTAACTATGGCTGCTTTGGTTATGGAGTAAATACCTTGCATGTTGCCGGGTTGAATGGCATTCACCGATGCCGTGTTTACAATCACGCCGCCACCATGCTCGCGCATGAGTTTGCCGGCTTCCGCTGACATGAAGAAATAGCCTCGCAGGTTTACGTCCACGGTTTTCTGAAACGCGGCCGGTGATGTGTCGAGTATGTGCCCGTAGTAGGGGTTGGTAGCCGCGTTGTTGACCAGTATATCCAGGCGGCCATGAGTGGCTTGTATTTCGGCGAACAGGCGCTCGATGTCTTGCATGCGACCGGCATGGCAAGCCATGGCCTCAGCGCTGAAGCCGTTCTCAATTAACTCATCGGCAACTCTCTGGCAGCCGTCGAGCCGTCGGCTGCTGACAATGACATGCGCGCCCTGGCGGGCCAGCAGTTCTGCAATGGCGCGGCCAATACCGCGGCTGGCACCGGAAACAAGCGCCAACTTGCCGCTAAGGTTGAAGAGATCGGTGGTCATGCCGAGAATCCTTTTACCAGGTCGTCAGATTGTTGCATTCTAGTATGCATGGACAGTGCTATGGGCAAGACTTTGGACAAGCCGTGGTTGCGCCAGTACCCGGCCGATTCGTTAACGACGGTCAACGTGGATGCTTACCCGAGTATCGTCGCGATGGTATTGGAGGCGTGTGATCGGTTCGCGGATCGGCCCGCTTTCTCTAATTTCGGGGCGACGCTGACTTACGGCGATGCCGGGCAGTATTCCCGCGATTTCGCTGCTTACCTGCAATCCCATGCCGGGGTAAAGAAGGGCGATCGTGTCGCGATCATGTTGCCGAACATGCTGGCGTTTCCCGTGGCATCTTTTGGCATATTGCGTGCAGGCGCAGTGCAGGTGAACATTAATCCACTTTATACGCCGCGTGAACTGCGTCATCAGTTAATTGACGCCGATACCGAAATCATCGTGATCTACGCGGGCGCGACATCTGCCTTGGCCGAGATCATTGCCGAGACGCCTGTGCGGCACATCATCGTGGTGGGTCTGGACGATCTTATCGGGCAGGGCCTTGAATCGCCGTCAGTCGATGAGCGCCTGCAAGTGACCCCGTTTATAGCCGCTTTGCAGGCGGGCAAAGAACTCATGTTCAGCGAGCCCGATATACAGGGCAGCGATCTGGCGTTCTTGCAGTACACGGGCGGCACCACCGGCTTGTCGAAGGGCGCCATGCTGACCAACCGCAATCTGATCGCCAATATCATGCAGTACAAGGGTTTTGCGGGCGAAATTCTGAACCGACCTGACGAAGTGGTTATGACCGCGCTACCTCTGTACCACATCTTCGCGCTGATGGTGAATTTGCTGACGTATTTTCATTTGGGGGCGATAAGTGTTTTGATAACAAATCCTCGTGACTTACCGGCCCTTATTGCTGAGTGGTCCAAGTGGCGCGTGACCACATTCACTGCGGTGAATACCTTGCTGAACGGTTTGTTGCACACACCGGGCTTCAGTGAGCTCGATTTTAGCGGCCTGGATGTGGTGGTCGGCGGAGGTATGGCCGTGCAGGAATCGGTTTCCAATCGCTGGAAAGAGGTGACAGGGCGTCACATTAATCAGGGCTATGGCTTGTCTGAAACGTCACCCGTGCTGACGCTGAATGTAATCGGTGATCACGTATTCCGCGGCAGCATCGGCTTGCCGTTTCCCGATACTGATATCGTGTTGCGCGATGAAGAAGGTAATGATGTGCCTATGGGCGAGCCGGGTGAATTGTGCGCCAAGGGCCCCCAGGTTATGCAAGGTTACTGGCGCAAGGAAGAAGCCACTGCCGAAGTGATGACTCGCGACGGATATTTCCGCACAGGTGATATTGCGACCATGGACGAGTTGGGGTATTTCCGTATCGTTGACCGAAAAAAGGACATGATTCTGGTCTCCGGCTTTAATGTCTTTCCGAACGAGGTCGAAGCGGAAGTGGCTGCAATGCCGGGTGTGCTGGAGTGCGCCTGCGTGGGCATTCCCGATGATAGAACTGGCGAGGCAGTCCGTCTGTTTGTCGTGAAGCGCCAGGCGCAGCTATCCGCCGCTGATGTCATTGCATACTGCCGTGAAACGCTTACACCCTATAAGGTTCCCAGCGATGTGGTGTTTATCGACGAGGTGCCAAAATCGGCGGTTGGCAAATTGCTCAGGCGTGAGTTGCGCGACCGGCAGGTCTAGCGTGAGTTTATCTGCGTGCGCGGATCTTCCTGCTATTCTTGGCCTGCTGTTTTTGGCTTTCTTTTCTTGGCTTTGTTGAGTTGATTCAGGGGAAGTGCGATGGAAGTAACCGGTTTATTTGGTTTGATTGTTCTGGCTCTCGACGTCTACGCGATTTTAAAAATTGTGCAGAGCAGTGCGGAGACTCTTTCCAAGGTTATATGGATTGTAGTTGTGCTGGTCTTTCCGGTGATTGGATTAATTGTCTGGTACCTGTTCGGCCCAGGCGGCAGCAAAGGTTAACGCCACAATCAGGACATTGCTGATTCAGCGTCGCTTATAAAACCGGAGCGGCCGTTCCTGCTGGTTGCCGCTTGCGGAGTTTTCGCGGCCAGACGAACGCTTCTTTTTTTTACGTCTTCGACGCAGCAGTTCCGCAATCACGATAACCGCGACCAGGGTAAGAGCAATAATTTGTTGCGTGGAATCGTCCATGGTTGCTGTCGCTTGGCCAGCACCAGACTCTAACAGACTAGATCAATCTGTAGGCGAGGAGCGCCCCAATGTAGCCCAGACTGGTCATGTACAGCCACGCGGCGACCGGCCACTTCCAGGTGTTTGTTTCGCGACGCATGACGGCGAGTGTCGCCATGCATTGCAGGCAAAAAGCAAAGAAGATCATCAGGCCAACAGCTATACCGGTTGTGAATACCGGCGTGCCGTCCGGGTGCTGTGCTTTGCGCAGGCGATTCAACAGCCGTGTGTCGGTCGCATCGACGTCACCGCCAACGGCGTAGATAGTGCCGAGTACCGCAACCACCACTTCACGCGCAGGAAAACTGGCAATCACGCCAGCGGTTATTTTCCAGTCCCATCCCAGCGGTGCGAACACTGGCTGCACGAATTTTCCGGCGCGCCCCAGATAACTTTGCTCCAGCAGTGCGGCAGCTTCAGTCTGGTCTATTGCATTTAGCTCGACCGCAAGCAGTGGCCCGTCATATTGCGCTGCTACTGTGGCGCGTTGCGCCGCATACTCAGCGAGCATGTCGTCAGGGCGGGGAAAGTAGACCAGCGCCCAGATGACGACCGCGACTGTGAAAATAACAGTACCGGCGCGGTACAAAAAAATCCGTCCGCGCTCCAGCAGTCGTATGCCCATGGATTTAAAATTGGGCAAGCGGTAAGGCGGAATTTCAATTAAAAAAGTCGGAGTCGGGCCTCTGAGAGCAAAGCGCTTCATCACCAGTGCCGTAAAAATCCCGCCGACGATCCCCAGCATATAGAGCCCAAACAGCACCAGGCCCTGTAAATTAGCGAAACCAAATTGGCGGTCGGGGACAAAGGCTGCAATCAGCAGGGCGTATACCGGCAGTCGAGCCGAGCACGTCATAAAAGGTGCGGCCAGCATGGTGGCCAGACGATCACGCTCGTTAGGAATGACACGGGTAGCCATGATGCCCGGCACGGCACACGCAAAACTCGACAGCATGGGAATAAATGATTGGCCCGAGAGCCCGCATGCGCGCATGAGGCGATCCATCAAAAATGCCGCGCGAGCCATGTAGCCTGAATCTTCTAAAAAGATAATGAATGCAAATAATATGAGAATCTGCGGCAAGAAAATCACCACACTGCCCACGCCTGCAATTACGCCGTCAACTATCAGGCTGGCTAAAGCACCGGGGGGCAGATTGTTGGCAACGATGCCGCCAACGGCCGCCGTAGCCGCGTCAATCAGATCCATCATGGGTCCGGCCCAAGAAAACACGGCCTGAAACACCGTTGCCATGATGGCAAAAAATAACAGAGCGCCCAGCAGCGGATGGCTGGTGATGCGATCAATGATATCGGCGACGCCTTGGCGGCTTTTGCCGCGTGTTTGCACGCGCGCGACCACGGCATCAATCCAACGGTAGCGGGCGCGGGCCTCGATGGCCGCAACGCTCGTGGTGCCGCCCGTTATTTGTTGGCGTGCGGTGTCCAGCAATGCGGCGATGTCGGTCTTCGAATGCTGCAGCAGTCTTTGCTCAATGGCGCCTTCCTTATCGATCAGCGCGCGTTCGGTTTCCTGCACTGAAATGTCAATTTCGACAAGCTCAGCAAGTCGGGCCTTTATCTGCGTTGCTACCGCGCGCAATTCGGGCACGAAGCTGCGTGGTTCCGACGGGGGCTGGCTCACCGCATCTGCGAGGGCCTGCTTAAGATTTTCAATGCCGTGGCTGCGGGTCGCGGCAATCTCGACCACCGGGATGCCAAGCTCACGGCTTAGCGCATCGGGATCAATATCGATACCACGCTTGTGCGCCAGATCCGCCATGTTGAGCGCCACCACCGCAGGTAATCCGAGTTCCATTACTTGCGTTGCCATAAACAGATTGCGACGCAGGTTGGCCGAGTCCACCACGATGAGCACCGCGTTCGGTCGGGGTTCGCCCGGCACTTTTCCGAGCAGCACGTCAGAAGAAACCAGTTCGTCGGGTGAATGCGCTGCTAGTGAATACGCACCGGGTACGTCGATGAGCGTCACATCGCCACACGACAGCCGCAGCCGACCCGTATGCCGCTCAACGGTGACGCCCGGATAGTTGGCAGTTTTCTGGCGCAGGCCCGTCAGCACATTGAAAAGTGTGCTTTTCCCGGTATTCGGATTGCCGACGACGGCAATGACGCGCTGCTCAGTCTGCATCAGGCGGTTTCGACGTCAATTTGACGGGCTTCTGCTTTGCGCAGCGACAAGGCGTAGCCCATCACGTCGATTTCCAGCGGGTCGCCGCCCAAGGCGCGGCGGATCATCGCCACCGGCGTGCCTTCCAGCAGTCCGAGAGACATTAGGCGTTGGGTCAGCGGGCCTTCGCCTTTTAGGCGAGTAATGGTGGCGCGCTGACCGATTTTTAGCTGATCGAGTGTCATGGCGGTCGGTGGTTAAGATCGCGGGATGCTAGGCTAAATGAGAATCATTGTCACTAAGTATTCACCGCAATCGCAGCAGACTGACAGGATAACCTGTCAGATAGCTAATAAATATAGAAATTTTGACGCACGCCGGTGTTATGCACGGCGCGTCAGTCACTCGCTGGTTTCGAGTTCGTACGCCCGGCTGAATTCTTCGTCGAAGCGCTGCGGCAGCTTTTTGTCGTTGGGACGTGCCAGACCCTCGTAGGCCTCCGCATAAAGTTCGCGGAATTCCTTGTGTTGGCCGCTTCGGGAGTTTTGTTCGATAGCGCTGGGCTCAAAGTAACCCAGGTAGTCTCCCAGCGCGCTTCGCATTGCTGTAATAACCGCTTTCTGATGTTTTTTTAGTTCGTCGAAGGCTGCTTCGACGGCCGCGACGCCGTTCTTGTTGATGTCATTGCCGTTACCAAGAATCAGGCGCAGCGCATTGTCGATGCCATCCGATGCGCGCAGCGGGTTCTTTGTATCGTTTTTAGCTTTATCGCGCAGGCGCAGCTGACGGGTCAGGCGATCTTTTTCCGCCAGCAGTGCGTGTGTGCCTTCTGTGAATTCACTGAGCAACCTGCCGGCGTTCTGCAGAATGGCTTTAGGGTCCATGCCCTCGAACTCGGTGGGGCTCAGTTGCGCCGCCTTCAGAAAGGCATGCACCACTTCTTTTAGCATTTCCTCGCTGGCCATTTTCCGCAGCATGGCGCTGGCCTCGGGAGGTATCTCGCACAGTGCGCTCAGTTCACCCGGTTCATCTCCGGGCCTGAGCACATCTTCCAGTTTGAGTTCATCGCGTATTTCGTCATCGGACAGCATGGCGATTTCCATCGACTCGTCGTGCTGCACCATCTGTGCCCGCACCACTGAATCGCGCATCCCGTCTTCTTCACCCTCGTCCGGGTCTTCAATGATGGCCACGCGGATTTCAAATTCGCCAAGCCGCAATGTGTCGCCGTCAAACAGGCGTTGCGGGTTGCTGCGACCAACCGGGGTATTTGAGCCGTTGATGAACACGCCGTTGCGGCTCAGATCGACCAGATAGTAAGCACCACTCTGATAGTCAATCATTGCGTGCTTGCTCGATATATAGCGTTTTGCATCCGGCAGCGGCCAGTCGCACTCCAGGCTGCGCCCTATGTATCCGCCGCACGCAGCAAATTCCTGAATGTAGCTACCACCCAGTGATTCGCGGTGCGAACTGATGACCTGTAAACGCAACGGCATAAGCTTTCCGACGCTCCATAAGCCCTCGCCGCCAAAACGACGGTTGGAGTGCTCCCAGCAAGATTGTGGCAGCTAAGGGACACGGTATTCTGTTGCATGCATCACAGTTTTGGTGGCTTGCAGCGCCGTTTTGGCGGTGCCCGGCCCGACTGCTGTTCCGCCGGCATGCTGGGGTATAATTCGCGCCCGCCGGTTTTCCCGGCTATTTCTATTTAACGTAATGCACAGGTGCCGCTACCGAGATGGCCGATCGTCACTTATATAAGATCATTTTCATGAATCAGGGGCAGGTCTACGAGATCTACGCCCGCAGCGTCGGGCAAGGCGGTCTGTTTGGTTTCGTCGAAATCGAGGAGCTGGTGTTTGGCGAACGCACGACAGTCGTCGTCGACCCGTCTGAAGAAAAACTTAAATCAGAGTTTCAGACGGTCAAGCGCATTTTCGTGCCCATGCACGCAATTATTCGCATTGACGAAGTGGAAAAGCAGGGCGTTAGCAAGATCAGTAGCTATAAAGGCGACAACGTTTCGCCGTTCCCAATGCCGGTTTATACCCCCGGCAAAGGTGGCGACAGCTGATGCTGGCAATGCGCTTGCCCGGTCCGCCGGCGCTATCTGCTTTCAGGCTTGAGAAATTACTGTCGCGGTTGCAGGCGCGTTCGCCGGCTATCGCAGCAGTGAGTGCTCGTTACGAGCATTTTGCGGCGGTCGATGGCGAGCTCAGCAGCGCTGAGCTTGCGTTGCTCGGCGAGCTGTTGACATACGGTCCCGCACAGGCGCATACCGACTTGACGGGCACCGCCGTGCTGGTTGTACCACGACTCGGAACCTTGTCGCCCTGGGCAAGCAAGGCTACGGATATTGCGCACAACTGCGGACTGCAAAAAATAATTCGTCTGGAACGCGGGATTGTCTACACACTGAATTCGCGTGATGTTCTTGATGACACAGCGCTCAATCTTATTCTGCCGCTGCTGCACGATCGCATGACGGAAACCGTGCTGCCCGGCGATGCAGATATTGCGTGTTTGTTTGCAACGCATGAGCCCGCGCCGCTGGTTCACGTGCCTTTGCTGGAAGAGGGGCAAGCCGCTCTGGAACACGCTAATGTTGCGCTGGGTCTGGCGCTGTCGGACGATGAGATCGTCTACCTTGCCGATGTGTTCAATCGCACACACCGCAATCCGACCGACGCAGAATTGATGATGTTTGCGCAAGCCAATTCCGAGCATTGCCGTCACAAGATATTCAATGCAACCTGGGTTATTGACGGTCAACAGGCAGATCAAAGCCTGTTTGAGATGATTCGTTCCACGCATCGCAAGTCGCCTGAGGGCGTGCTATCGGCCTATAGCGATAATTCGGCGGTCATTGTCGGCGGTCAAGGCCAGCGACTGATGGTGCAACCGGATGATCAACGGTACGTGCTCAGGGATGAAGACGTGCATATCCTGATGAAGGTCGAGACACACAATCATCCGACAGCCATCTCGCCGTTTCCGGGCGCCGCCACCGGTTCTGGTGGCGAGATACGTGACGAGGGTGCGACCGGTCGTGGCGCCAGTCCGAAAGCGGGGCTTACGGGCTTCTCGGTGTCACATCTGCGCATTCCCGATTTCGAGCAGCCTTGGGAAACAGGCGATCGGGAAACGGGTAGTCAGAGCATCGGCAAACCGGAACGCATTGCAAGTGCCCGCGAAATCATGCTGGAAGGGCCTATAGGCGGTGCGGCCTTTAATAATGAATTCGGCCGTCCGAATATTCTGGGTTACTTCAGGACTTTCGAACAGCGGCTGGCGGAAAAAGGTAGGGCAGCCGGGTATCACAAACCCATCATGATCGCAGGCGGCATGGGCAACATTCGTGCGGCGGATGTGCACAAGCCCGATGTGCCGGCAGGTGCGCTCATCGTGGTGCTGGGCGGCCCGGCCATGCTGATCGGTCTGGGCGGCGGTGCCGCGTCTTCAATGGGTAGCGGCACCAGCAGCGAAAACCTTGACTACGCATCGGTGCAACGCGGCAATCCGGAAATGCAAAGGCGGGCGCAGCAAGTCATTGATGCGTGCTGGGCATTGGGCGCGGCCGAGGGTTGCCGCAACCCGATTGTCATTATTCACGACGTCGGCGCAGGTGGTTTGTCGAATGCAACGCCGGAGTTGATTGACCACAGCAAGTTAGGCGGTGTAATCGAGATACAGGACGTGCCGAATGCTGAACCGGGCATGTCGCCACTGGAAATCTGGTGCAACGAAGCGCAGGAACGCTACATGGTGGCGGTGTTGCCGGAGGACATCGATACTTTTGCGGCGATTTGTGAACGCGAGCGTTGCCTGTTCGCCGTTATCGGCAGGATGAATGACAGCGGACAACTCGAAGTGCATGACAGGCGCACCGGTGACAACCCGGTGAACATGCGCATGAGCGATTTGTTGGGTAAGCCGCCGCAGACCCGCGTGGAGGTGACGCGAACAGATCGCGAGATTCCGCCGGCGCAGCTGGACGACATCGATCTGGCG
Organism: Gammaproteobacteria bacterium; assembly: GCA_030426355.1. Lineage (GTDB taxonomy): Bacteria > Pseudomonadota > Gammaproteobacteria > Steroidobacterales. Next base: position 82,377 of record JAUHYQ010000001.1, on the reverse strand, counting down.
GACGCTTGTCAACGTGTGTTGCGCTTTCCCACGGTGGCCGACAAGTCGTTCTTAATTCATATCGGTGACCGGACCGTCGGCGGCATGGTCACACAGGATCAGCTAGTCGGGCCGTGGCAGACGCCGGTCAGTGACGTCGGTGTCACAGCGCGTAGTTTTACTTCGACCGCGGGTGAGGCCATGGCCATGGGTGAGCGAACACCGGTGGCTTTGCTGCGTCCGGCCGCATCAGGCCGTCTGGCAGTGGGCGAAGCGATCACCAATATTGCGGCTGCGCGCATCGAGCGGCTGGGCGACATTCGTTTATCGGCTAACTGGATGGCGGCGTGCGGGTATCCCGGTGAGGATCAGGCGTTATTCGATACCGTCGAAGCGGTGGGCAGCGAGTTGTGCCGCGAACTCGGTATTGCTATTCCGGTTGGTAAGGATTCTTTGTCCATGCAAACGCGCTGGCATGATGATGACGGCGACAAGAACGTTTTTGCGCCGTTGTCGCTGATTGTGTCCGCTTTCGCGCCGGTGCTGGACGTGCGTTTTACTCTGACCCCACGGATAGAGCGCGATGCTGAGAGTTGTTTGGTGTTATTTGATCTGGGTGAAGGGCGGAACCGTCTGGGCGCATCGTGTTTGAGCCAGGTTTTTGTGCGACCGGGCGGCGAGCCGGCTGACGTTGTGGATACCGGGCGTTTAAGAGCCTTTTTTGATGCCATACAGGCGTTGAATGCCAGCGGACTGATTCTGGCATATCACGATCGTTCCGACGGCGGCCTGTTTGCGACCTTGTGCGAAATGGCTTTTGCCGGGCGTACCGGGGTCGATATTCAGCTGGCGGACGATGATTTGCTGGCCATGCTGTTTAATGAGGAACTGGGCGCGGTCGTGCAGGTGCGTAATGCCGATCGGTTGCGTTTTAATGACTTGGTTGCCGAATTCGGTTTAACTGAAATTGTGCATGACGTAGCGGTGCCGAACACTGACGGCACCGTGCGGATTGAGCATCACGGTCATCCGGTGTTTTCTGCCACGCGCGGCGCTTTGCAGCAGGTCTGGGCGGAAGTCAGTTATCGCATGCAGGCCGAACGCGACAACCCGCACACGGCGCGCCAGCAATTCGACGCCATACTCGATGATGACGATCCGGGGCTTGATCCGCTGGTCCCGTTCGATGCGCAGGAGGATATTGCTGCGCCGATGATTGCAACCGGCGCGCGCCCCACCGTAGCGATATTGCGGGAGCAGGGCGTTAACAGCCACAACGAGATGGCAGCCGCATTCTATAAGGCCGGTTTTGACCCCGTGGACGTGCACATGTCCGATTTGTTATCCGGGCGTCGCAATTTGCAGAGTTTCCGGGGTGCTGTCGCCTGCGGAGGCTTTTCGTTTGGTGACGTACTGGGTGCCGGAGGCGGATGGGCCAAATCGGTGTTGTATCACGCCCAGGTGCGGGATGCCTTCCAGGCCTTTTTTGAGCGCGACGATACTTTCGCTCTGGGTGTATGCAACGGTTGCCAGATGTTGGCGAACCTGCATGCCATTGTGCCGGGCAGTGAACACTGGCCGCGTTTTGTGCGGAATGCCTCTGAGCAATTCGAAGCGCGCCTCAGTCTGGTTGAAGTAACCGAGTCACCGTCAATCTTGCTGGCCGGCATGCAGGGTGCGCGACTGCCGATTGCCACGTCGCACGGTGAGGGGCGGGCCGAATTTGCCTCGGCCGCCGAGCAGCAGGCATTTCTGCACGCGGGCAAGGTGCCGTTGCGTTATATCGATAACTACGGCAACCCTGCCGAACAGTATCCGGCAAACCCGAACGGTTCGCCCGGTGGCATTGCCGGGGCGTGTTCAGAAGACGGGCGTGTAACGTTATTAATGCCCCATCCCGAGCGCGTGCACCGCACTGTGCAGCACTCGTGGGCGCCCCGACACTGGGGCGAAGACGGGCCGTGGATGCGCATGTTCCGCAATGCGCGGGTTTGGGTGGGCTAGTCGGTACCGGTCGGGCGCTTCAGATCGGGCCGCACAATACTGAGTATGGTTTGGTCCGGATCGTCGGTCGCGCCGTCGTTTGATGTTTCGCCGTGATTAGGGTCGGCGAAAAAACGGCGCATGCGCAGGGTTTTCTGCAACCTGCCACGCCGAATATACGCGTGGTGCAGCATATCTTTCATGGTTTCCAGCAGAATGGCGGACATGCCCTTGTCAAAGTCAACGGCGTCCAGCAGAGAGCCCGTGCCGGTATCAAACAGCAGCGTGCACAGGTCGCGGTACTCGTCATCACTGAGGTTGGCGAGTTCGGCAATTTCATCCACCTGCGCCATAAACTTGAGTTTCTCATTTTCGCCGCGGTCATTAATGACGGCTTCGGTAGTCATGCGGCACATTACCGCAAAGGCTTGCAGCAAATCGTGCTCATAACAGCCCAAAGCGTTGCGAAAGAAAGTGGCCACGCCATCGGGCAGGTAATTGAAGCTGAAACGCTCTTCTTGTCTGGGCGTTTCATTGCGCATCGGTTCCAGATCAATGCGGTGCACGTCAAAATTAATGATCCGGTAACTGCCGAATACCGGCATTCCGCAGGCGCCGCACTGGAAAACCATGCCGGTTCTCTCCGGGCGCGACTGTCTTAGCGCCCTGAAGTCAGGCGTAGCGGTGGGGTGCATATGCGCATGGCTGTGACAATGGGGGCAATCCATTGTCGTGTTCTCGCCGCGATGCAGCCTATTGCTGGAGTCCAGATGCATGGCGGCATTATATACCCGCTGCAATCGGCTGCTAGCCGCTATCCCCTAGCCGCTGAGGGGCTTGTAACGGATGCGATGGGGCTCGTTGGCGGCATCGCCCAGTCGGCGCTTGCGGTCAGCTTCGTACTCTTCGTAGTTACCGGCGAAAAACTCCACGTGGCTGTCGCCTTCGAAGGCCAGAATGTGGGTCGCTATGCGGTCCAGAAACCAGCGATCGTGGGAGATGACCACGGCGCATCCTGGAAAGTCCAGCAGCGCGTTTTCCAGTGCGCGCAGAGTTTCCACGTCCAGGTCATTGGTGGGTTCGTCGAGCAGTAGCACGTTGGCGCCGGATTTAAGCACTTTGGCAAGATGCACGCGGTTGCGCTCGCCACCGGACAATTCGCCGATTTGTTGCTGCTGTTGCGAGCCTTTGAAATTAAAACGGCCGACATAAGCGCGCGAAGAGGTTTCGTAGTTGCCAACCCGAATCAATTCCTCACCGCCGGAGATTTCCTGCCAGACAGTATTGCTGTCCTGCAGTGCCTGACGTGATTGATCGACATAGGCCATTTCAACCGTTTCGCCCAGACGGATTTCGCCTTCGTCGGGCTGCTCGGTGCCGGCCAGCATTTTAAAGAAGGTGGTTTTACCGGCGCCGTTCGGGCCGATAACCCCGACGATGGCGCCCGGAGGAATTTGAAAGTTGAGGTCGTCGATCAGTAGTTTATTGCCAAAACCTTTTTTCAGGTTATTAACCTCGATCACCAGATCGCCCAGACGCGGCCCAGGCGGAATATAAATCTCATTGGTCTCCTGCCGGCTCTGAAATTGCTGAGAGTTCAGTTCATCAAAGCGGGCAAGTCGTGCCTTGCTTTTGGCGCGGCGCGCCTTGGGGTTGGAGCGTACCCATTCGAGCTCAGCTTTGATGCTCCTTTGTCTGGCCACTTCCTGCTTTTCTTCGAGCTCCAGTCGCTGTTCTTTTTGCTCCAGCCAGGAGCTGTAATTTCCTTCCCAGGGAATGCCGTGGCCGCGGTCCAGCTCAAGAATCCAGCCTGCAACGTTGTCCAGAAAATAGCGATCATGGGTAACGGCAATAACGGTTCCCGGAAAGCGTTCCAGAAAGCGTTCCAGCCACGCGACTGATTCGGCATCCAGGTGGTTGGTGGGTTCGTCGAGCAACAGCATGTCGGGCTCCGACAGCAACAGGCGGCAAAGTGCAACGCGGCGCTTTTCACCGCCGGAAAGTTGCTCCACATTGGCATCCCAGTCCGGAAGGCGCAGGGCGTCCGCCGCTATTTCCAGCTGGCGTTCAATTTCCCAGCCGTTCTTCGCGTCGATCTGATTCTGCAACTCGCCCTGTTCCTCGAGTAGCTTGTTCATCTCTTCATCATCCATCGGCTCGGCAAAGCGGTCGCTGATGGCATTAAAGCGATTGATTAAGTCCAGCACGTCCGCAACGCCTTCCTCAACATTGCCGCGGACGTCTTTGTCGGGGTTCAGAAGTGGCTCTTGCTGCAGGTACCCGATCTTGATGCCGGGTTGCGGCCGCGCCTCACCCTCAAACTCCTTGTCCACGCCGCCCATTATGCGCAGCAAGGTTGACTTGCCGGCGCCGTTTAACCCGAGTACTCCGATTTTGGCACCGGGAAAGAAGCTTAGTGAGATGTCACGCAGAATGTGCCGCTTGGGCGGCACGATTTTCGCAACGCGGTTCATGGTATAGACGTACTGGGCCATGGTGTTTCCTGCAATCCTGTTAAAAGCGATGCGCATTATCCGTAAAGGCACGCATATAATCCATCTCAGGTCGGAGTGGGCGCGAGGATGGACGGTGAAAAGGTGGCCGGAATGAGCAACGTAGGCAAAGTGCGGGTAATTCGTGATCCGGCAACTGCCGCGTACGGTTTCGGGCACGGCCATCCCTTCGGCCCCGATCGACACGATGTATTTCATGCGGAATTACAATCCAGCGGAGTCGCGGAAGAGGTGGTCATGCTGGCTGCCCGCCAGGCCAGCCGCGATGAGCTGTTGAGCTACCACACAGAAGACTATCTGAACTTTGTCCGCGATACCTGCGACGGTGGCGGAGCCATGCTGGATGCACAGGATACGCCCGCTTTTGCTGGCTTGTATGAGGCGGCGGCGGCCTGCGTGGGCGGTACGCTAAACCTTGTCGATTCCATCATGCGGGGTGAGACCCGTCGCGGTTTTATTCCTATCGGTGGTTTGCACCATGCCTATCGGGATCACACCGCAGGTTTCTGCGTATTTAATGACTGCGGTATCGCCGCAGAGTTATTGCGCACCCGATACGGTTTGGGATCTGTGGCTTACGTGGATATTGATGCGCACCACGGCGATGGTATGTTCTATGCCTTCGAAGCGGACCCGACGGTATTTATTGCTGACATGCACGAGGACGGGCGAGCTTTGTTTCCCGGAACCGGGCATCGGCATGAAACCGGCACGGGGCCGGCGGTTGGCACCAAGCTCAATATTCCATTGCCGCCCAAGGCCGGCGATGAACGCTTTTACAAAGCCTGGGAAGAGGTCGAAACCTTTCTGGAAGCAGCCCGTCCGGAGTTCATTCTTTTTCAGTGTGGCGCCGACAGTATCGCCGGCGACCCGATCACGCATCTCAAGTTCAGCGTCGATGCCCACGCTTACGCCGCGCGACGTTTGTGCGATATCGCCAACCGCCACGCTGGTGGACGCATTCTGGGCATGGGCGGTGGGGGCTACAATCGGGACAATCTGGCGAAAGGCTGGACGGCCGTCGTGCGGGAATTCGTCCAAGCTCTCTGACTCTGCGACTGTCAGGCATCAGGGTGCGGTGCCGGGAATGCCCGCGCAGCGACGTGGGTTTCCGAGCAAGCGGTCATTCCCGGCACCGCACCCTGGCATGTGCCAGATGGGGTGCAGCCGAATCGCTCAAGCGGTTACAATTGCCGCCCTTTCCCCAGCTTGAGCCGGAGCCCCCAAAGCATGTACACCAGCGAATGGAAAATCGCCGATTTTGACCCTGAACTGAAGGCCGCCATTGATCAGGAATCCCGGCGTCAGGAAGAGCACATTGAACTGATTGCATCAGAAAATTACGCCAGTCCACGCGTGCTGGAAGCGCAGGGCAGCAAGCTTACTAATAAGTACGCCGAGGGTTATCCCGGCAAGCGTTATTACGGCGGTTGCGAATACGTTGATGTGGCTGAAGAACTCGCTATAGCGCGTGCCAGGGAATTGTTCGGCGCTCATTACGCCAACGTTCAGCCGCACTCGGGGTCGCAGGCGAATGCGGCGGTTTACATGGCGCTGCTCGAGCCCGGCGACACGGTGTTGGGCATGTCGCTGGATCATGGTGGACACCTGACGCACGGCGCAAAGGTCAATTTCTCCGGACGTATATACAAGTCTGTGCAATACGGATTGAATCCGGAAACGGGCGAAGTGGATTATGACGAAGTCCAGCGGATGGCCAACGAGCACAAACCGAAAATGATCATCGCCGGCTTTTCGGCGTATTCGCGGATCCTCGACTGGCAGCGCTTCCGTGACATTGCGGATTCGATTGGCGCGTATCTGATGGCCGATATGGCGCATGTCGCCGGACTGGTTGCGGTGGGTGAATACCCCAGCCCGGTTAACATCGCGGATGTCACCACGACCACGACGCACAAGACCCTGCGCGGCCCGCGGGGCGGGCTTATTCTCGCGAAGGCGAATGAAACAATTGAGAAGGCACTGAACTCCCGCGTCTTTCCCGGCAGCCAGGGCGGCCCGCTGATGCACGTGATTGCAGCCAAGGCGGTGGCTTTTAAGGAAGCTATGCAGCCCGACTTTAAAATTTATCAGCAAAGGGTTAAGCAGAACGCCGACACCATGGCAAAGGTTTTGCAGCAGCGCGGCTACAACATCGTATCCGGCGGAACGGACTCACACATGTTTCTGGTTGATTTGATCGACAAGGGCATTACCGGCAAGGCGGCCGATGCGGCATTGGGCGCTGCCAATATTACGGTTAACAAGAACGCTGTGCCGAACGATCCGCAGTCACCCTTTGTGACCAGCGGATTGCGGATCGGGACGCCGGCAATTACCACGCGCGGTTTTGGTGAGGCTGAATCTGCCGAACTGGCTAACTGGATCGCCGACGTTCTGGATGACATTGACAACGAGACGTTGCTCAAGGATGTGCGCGCCAAGGTGCTCGAGATCTGCAAGCGTTTTCCGGTTTATGGCTGATCCGGTTTAGCTCATGCATTGTCCTTTTTGCGGCCACGAAGAAACCAAGGTTATTGACTCGCGTTTGGCGGGTGAGGGCCGGCAGGTGCGCCGTCGCCGGGAATGTGCGTCATGCGGCGAGCGCTTTTCGACCTTTGAGTCGGCCGAACTGGTTATGCCACGAATCATTAAGCGTGACGAAACCCGTGAGCCCTTTGACGAAGAAAAGCTTCGCAACGGCATTGTGCGAGCGCTCGAGAAACGTCCGGTGAGCAGTGAGAGCATCGAAAAAATCATCTTAGCCATTACTCATCGTTTGCAGGCTCTGGGCGAGCGAGAGGTGCCGGCCATGGTGCTTGGGGAAATGGTCATGGAAGAGCTGCAGCCCATCGATCCGGTTGCCTATGTGCGTTTTGCTTCCGTATATCGCAGTTTTCAGGACGTAACCGAGTTTCAGGACGAAATTCGTCGTTTGCAGGAAATGACGGCTGGCCCATCGCGTCGCGAGCAGATGTCATTGTTGCCTGACGAAAAGAAGAAGCGCTAATGGCTATTACGGCTGACGATCAGCGCCACATGGCGAGAGCCTTGCGGCTCGCGCGGCGCGGAATGTATACCACCGACCCTAATCCGAACGTGGGCTGCGTGCTTGTCAACGCCGCCGGCGAAGTGGTTGGCGAAGGTTTTCATCAGCAAGCGGGCCAGCCGCATGCCGAACCGCTGGCCATTCGGGCGGCGGGAGATCGCGCACGCGGCACTACTGCGTACGTCACGCTGGAGCCCTGCAATCATCATGGGCGCACACCTCCCTGTGCCGATGCACTGATCACCGCCGGTGTAACGCGCGTGGTTGCAGCAACCGAAGATCCCAATCCAACGGTTTCCGGTCGCGGTTACGCGAAGCTGCGCGCAGCGGGCATCGAAGTCGAAGCGGGCGTACTCGAAGCCGAAGCCATTGACTTGAACCGCGGCTATACGCAACGGATGCAGCACGGGCGGCCATGGGTCAGGGCCAAGTTGGCAGTCAGCGTGGACGGACGCACGGCATTGGCCAACGGTCAGAGTCACTGGATAACCGGCGATGCGGCTCGTGCCGACGTGCATCACTGGCGCGCGCGCAGTTCTGCGATTTTATCCGGCATAGGCACAGTACTCGCCGATAATCCGCGTTTGAACGCTCGAGTTGACACACCTGTAGTGCAGCCCTTGCGTGTTATCGCTGACAGCCATTTGCGCACACCGGCTGATGCGCGGTTGCTTTCCGAGCCCGCTGACGCGGTGTTGCTGGCTTTTGTCGACGATCGCGATAGCCGGCGCGCAGAACTGGAGCGAGCGGGTGCAGGCTTTTTGCAACTGCATGCCGATGCTGCAGGAGGCGTTGCCCTCGGTGAACTGCTCAGCCGGCTGGGTGAGCAGGGAATAAACGAAGTGCTGGTTGAGGCGGGCCCCCGCTTGAACGGCGCATTGCTTGATGCCGGCCTGATTGATGAAATTATTGTGTATCAAGCACCCTGCCTGATGGGAGCCACGGCGCAAGGCATGTTTGCTGCCGCGCCGCTCAGTGACCTGTCCCAACGGTACAATCTTCGGTTACAGGACATGCGTCGTTTCGGCGACGATGTGAGAATGATTTACGAGGTGGTCAGGCCATGTTCACCGGCATAGTGGCGGCGACTGGAAAAATTGCAGCGATAGCCTTGCAGGAGGGTGAGGGCTGCTTTCGGTTTGCGACGGGTAAATTGCCTCTGCAGGGGGTGCGTCCGGGCGACAGCATCGCAGTTAATGGTGCCTGCCTTACCGTGGTTGCTCTGCATGACGGCGATGCGGGGGAGCCAGGCTTCAGTGCCGACGTGTCGCGCGAAACTGTGGCATGCACCACGCTGGGCGAGCGGGCCGTGGGCGACCGCATTAATCTTGAAAAGGCGCTTACCATGGGCGAAGCCCTGGGCGGTCATATGGTTACCGGGCATGTCGACGGTGTTGGTGTGGTGGTAGCCATAGCGCCGGACGGCGATTCCTTGCGCTTGTCTGTTGAGGTACCCGAGCCGCTGGCTCGATACATCGCGGCGAAAGGATCAGTATGCGTGGATGGGGTCAGCCTGACAGTGAACCGTGTCAATGAATGTGTATTTGAGTTGATGATTGTGCCTCATACCCAATCAGAAACCATTATTGCCGGTTATCAGCCGGGAACACGCGTTAATATAGAAGTCGATATCATCGCCCGCTACCTCGAACGGCTGGTTCAGCAAGCTTCGGTCGAATGAGCGATTCAGACACACTGCAAGAGGTCAGTGCCATGCACGGCGGAAAAGTGGAACCTACGGACGCACAGAGCAACCCGGTGTTCAGTAACATCGAGGATGTTATCGCGGATATACGCGCCGGCAAGATGGTCATCGTGGTGGATGACGAAGATCGCGAGAACGAAGGCGATTTCATCATGGCGGCCAATTGCGTTACTCCGGCAGACGTTAATTTTATGGCTCGCTACGGACGCGGTCTGATTTGCCTGACGTTAACCCGCGAGCGCTGCGAGCAGTTGCGTCTGCCGCTGATGGTGAGCACCACCAACGAACTGCAGACCACGAATTTCACCCTGTCGATTGAAGCTGTGGAGGGAGTAACCACGGGTATTTCGGCGCACGATCGCGCACGCACCATACAAGCCGCTACTGCTGCCGATGCCCGACCGGAAGATTTGCAGCAACCTGGTCACGTGTTTCCAATAATGGCGCAGCCCGGTGGCGTGCTGAATCGCGCCGGTCATACAGAGGCGGGTTGCGACCTTGCGCGACTGGCAGGCTTTGAACCGGCCGCCGCCATCGTTGAGATACTGAATGAAGATGGCACCATGGCGCGACGGCCTGAGCTGGAAGTGATCGCCCGCCAGCACAATCTTCGTATCGGTAGCATTGCGGATCTGATCCGCTATCGGCTCGAGAACGAACGTTCGGTGGAGCGTATCGCAGACGTTCCGGTAAAGACCGAGTTTGGTGAGTTTCGTCTGTGTTGTTATGAAGATCATGTCAGCAGGAATGTGCATACGGCTCTCATACATGGAGATTTGGAAAGCGCTGACATCCCGCTGGTGCGTGTACATGTGCAGGACATCGTGGGAGACGTGCTGGGTGTGCGCGACCCCCGTCTCGGCCGTCCGTTGCGTTCAGCGTTGGGCCGCGTTGCAGAAGAGAAAGTTGGCGTGGTTGTGGTGCTGAATTACCCGGAAGATCCGCGTCACCTGATCGCCAGTGTGCGCTCGCTGGGGCGTCCGGTTGACGAAGTGGCGAGCCGCCGGGCCGGGCAAGCCGTATTGCGAACCTATGGCATCGGCTCGCAAATCCTCTGCGACCTCGGCATTACGCGCATGCGCGTGCTGAGCGCACCGAAGCAAATGAACGCGATTTCAGGGTTCGGCCTGGAGATCGTTGAGTATATTGACGACTATGGCGATGTCTGAGAAGAGCCACCCTGAAGAATTGTCGCGGCGGTTGTATGACACATCCTTCTGCATCGTTGCTGCCCGTTTTAACGGCGACATTGTCGACAGATTGATTGCGGGGGCACGGGCCGCGCTGGAGCGTTCCGGTGTAAGTCCGTCCGCTATCGAGGTGTTGCGGGTTGCGGGTGCCTACGAGTTACCTTTTGCCGCGCAGGCCGCAGCCCGCACCGGGCGCTTTGATGGCATCGTTGCATTGGGTGCAGTAATAAGAGGCGGCACTCCGCATTTTGAATATATTTCTGCGCAATGCATGGCCGGCCTGGCGCGCGTGTCGCTGGACTGCAATATTCCGCTGGGCAACGGGGTACTGACCGTCGATACAGCTGAGCAGGCTGTCGAGCGTGCTGGTGGCGGCGAAGGCAACAAGGGTGAAGAGGCAGCGCTGGCGGCTGCCGAACTCGTCAGCCTGGTGCGGCGCTTGATCCCCTAGTTCGCCCGGCCCACTGATTGCCAGATTCACTGATATTAAGAGCGCTTAACAATGCAAAAGAAAGGCAGAAGCGGAGCTCGTCGACTGGCGATGCAGGCGTTTTATCAGTTGCAAATCACGGGTCACGCTCTGGATGTGTTGCAGGATCAGTTTCGCGAGCAGTCGGAATACACGGCCTGCGACGCTGACTACTTCGAGGCACTGCTGGTTGATGTTGACACCCACCGTGCTCTGCTGGACACGGACATTGCTGCTTACAGCGATATTGTTCCCGAGCAGCTCGATCCGGTTGAGCGCGCGATCCTGTGGCTGGCGCTCGCGGAAATGCGCTTTCATGAGGATGTGCCAGTCCCCGTTGTTATTAATGAAGCGATCGAGCTCGCCAAACTCTTCGGGGCCGAGGGAGGGCATCGTTACGTCAACGGCCTGCTGGATAAAGCCGGCCAGAAGCTTCGTCCGGCCGCATGAGTTTCGGGGCCGCGACCGGGTCCGCTATGTCCCTTTCTGAAAGCAGCATCATTGAAATTTTTCACCGGCGTTTTTCCGGTGACCGGCGAGGTGTGGTTCTGGGTATCGGTGACGATGCAGCAATTATGTCGCTGCCGGAAGGCTGCCAACTGGTTGCTGCGACCGATGCTTTGGTTGAGGGAACTCATTTCCTTCCCGGCGCACCCGCTGCATCGGTTGGGCATCGCGTGCTGGCTGTAAATCTGAGCGACCTTGCAGCCATGGGGGCAGACGCGCACTGGGCAACCTTATCCTTGTCGCTGCCCGAGGCTGACGATGCATGGGTGAAACAATTCGCCGATGGTTTTGTCCGTTTAGCGGAGGAATTTAATGTGGCGCTGGTTGGGGGCGATACTGTGCGCGGCCCCTTGAGTGCTGCGGTGACAGTCATGGGTTCGGTGCCCAGCGATCAATTTGTTTCGCGTGCCGGGGCTCGTGAAGGGGACGATATCTACCTTAGTGGCGCACCCGGGTGCGCAGCGGCCGGCCGCGGCCTGCTGGCGGGCGAATTGCGAATGGCTGAATGGCAGGCCGACCCGTCGCAAGTCAAAGCGTCCTCAAGTCGCCCGCAGGCGTATCGTCGGTCGTTTGAGTATCCGCAGCCTCGACTGGTTTTTGGTGCCGCGCTGCGATCCATTGCGACGGCCATGATTGATGTTTCCGACGGGGTGCATATCGACCTGAGTCGGTTACTCGGTGCAAGTCATGTCGGGGCACGTGCCGTGGTTCCCGATCTCGGGGCATTGGTTGCGGACTTCGGGCCCGAGTTGTCGCGCGAGTTATTTTTTTGCGGTGGCGAAGACTACGAGTTGTGTTTTTGCGCGCCGGCTGTTTCTGCAGCCGAGGTGTCGCGACTTGCAGCCCAACATGCCGTGCCCGTTACGCGGATCGGAGAGGTGATTAACGGGGCGGGTCTGAATTGGAGCCAGGGTGGTCACCCGGTCAAACCGGCCGGTGCTGCGTTCGAGCACTTCGAGGGGTAGGGCATGGAGCACCGAGAACTCATCAAGAAAGTCGTGCGCGACCCGTTGCATTGGCCGGCTTTTGGTTTTGGTCTGGGGCTTATACCGGTTGCACCCGGCACTTTTGGCTCATTGCTGGCAATACCGCTGTGGTTGGCGACGCCGGCATTGTGGTGGATGCAGCTTGCGGTAGCAGTTGTCATATTCACCTTCGGTGTATGGGTATGCGGGGTCAGTGCCCGGCGCCTGGGAGTTCACGATCACGGCGGAATTGTCTGGGACGAGGTCGTCGGAATGTACCTCACACTGCTTGTTGTGCCTCTGGAGCCCTTGTGGGTACTGGTTTCTTTCTTGCTCTTCCGGTTGTTTGATATCTGGAAACCCTGGCCGATTCGCGACCTGGATCACAGATTGCAGGGAGGTCTCGGAATTATGCTAGATGACGTAATAGCGGCGCTGTACGCCGCTTGTTTATTGTTGTTTAGCAGATTTCTGTGGTGACGTGATACCCGCGTGACCCGGCTTCTGCCGCGAAAAGGTCACGTGTATGCCGCTGGCGGCAAACAATACGAGGGGTCGTTCTGTTCCGGCGAAAGTCGGTAAGTATGAGATCCTGCAGGAAATCGGACAGGGTACGACGGGCGACGTCTACTTGTCGCACGACCCGTATTACGGTCGTGACGTCGCGGTTAAGCTTTATCATGCGCAGCCTGATGCCGACAGCCAGTCGGCGAAAGTCGCCCGCAAGATGTTCTTTAACGAGGCGCATATTGTCGGCAAATTGCAGCACCCGAATATTCTTCCGATTTTTGACGCCGGCGAAGAAGACGGCCGTTACTATGTGGTGATGGAGCACGTGCGCGGGGCGCGAACGTTGGCTACCTACTGCAAGCCCGATCATTTGCTGCGTATTGAAGACGTTATTGAAATCATCTACAAGTGTGCGAAGGCGTTGCACTATGCGCACGGTCGCGGGCTTATTCATCGTGACATTAAGCCCAGCAACATCATGCTGACACCTGACAACGATGTGCGCATCATTGATTTTGGTATTGCTTTACTGAAAGACGCCGATATGTCGGTGATTCAGGGTATCGCGGGCTCGCCCAGCTACATGTCGCCGGAACAGGTGCAGTCTCAGGATCTGACGCGCGCATCCGATATCTATTCTCTGGGTGCCGTAATGTACGAAATGCTGACGGGCTTTCGTCCGTTTCGCGCCAAGGTGCTCGCGAAACTGTTGAACAATATCGTGTTTTCGACACCGGCGCCTATCCACACATTACGCGCCGATGTGCCCGAAGAACTTGAAGACGTCGTTGCTAAAGCGATGTACAAAGAGCCTGAACAGCGATTCTCCAATGGTGCGGAGTTTGCGGCAGATTTGACGCGTGTTTACCAGAGCATCACCCGGCAGCAGCATGACGGTATAGACGAAAAAGAGCGCCTGTCGCTACTGCGACGCCTGACCTTCTTCCATGAGTTCTCGCATGCGGAAATCAGCGAACTGATGCACGCCAGCGAATGGCGTGACTACGGCACCGCTCAGGATATCGTGCGCGAGGGTGAGATGGATGACCGTTTTTACATCGTTGTATCCGGAACTTGCGTCGTCGAGAGTAATGGCGTTGGGCTTGGCGAAATGGAAACGGGCAGCTGTTTCGGCGAGGCCAGCTATGTTTCCGGCGTGAAGCGCACGGCAACCATTCGTGCCAAGAACCCGGTTACCGTATTGAGCGTCAGTGCAACACTGCTGGAGCAGCTGTCCACCGAGTGCCAGTTACGCTTCAACAAAGTGTTTTTGCGGTCACTCATCCGCCGATTGCAGGGCAACGCAAAAAGCGATTAACCGTTATGGGAATGTGCCCACTGATCAGTCGGCAGAATCGTCCGGACTGAAGTCTTCCAGTTTGTCTTTCAGCAGCACCTTAACCCGTTGCTCGGCACTGTCGAGAGCTTTCTGGCAGTCGCGACTGAGTTTCACCCCTTTCTCAAACTGCTGCAGTGCTTTTTCCAGGGGAATATCGCCTTCTTCCAGTTGCTGGACGATATCCTCCAGCTCCGCCATGGATTTCTCCAGATTGGGTGTGGTTTTTTTCTGAGCACTCACGGCATGTTGTCCTGACGGTGACCGGGCGGCACAGACTTGCACAGGCCTGTGCGCCGGTCAATTGCGATGCCGCTGCCAAGCTGCGCATATTACATATTGACAGTTTGGCGGGCTGAACCTATGGTTAGACTCAGTACAAAAAAGGAGAAAACCATGGATCTCAAAGGCAGCAAAACCGAGCAGCATCTGAAGGATGCCTTTGCCGGTGAATCGCAAGCAAATCGTCGTTACCTGTACTTTGCTGGTAAGGCCGATGTGGAAGGTTATAACGACGTAGCGGCTTTATTCCGTTCGACCGCAGAAGGTGAAACCGGTCATGCGCATGGCCATCTGGATTATCTGGCTGCAGTGGGCGATCCTGCGACGGGGCTGCCCATAGGTGGCACGTCGGCCAACCTCAAGGCAGCGGTAGCGGGCGAGACCCACGAATACACCGATATGTATCCGGGCATGGCAAAAGATGCCCGTGACGAGGGTTTTGAAGAAATCTCCGACTGGTTTGAAACGCTTGCCAAGGCCGAGCGTTCGCACGCCAATCGTTTTCAGAAAGCCCTCGATGCGCTTGATGACTAGCGCGCGTTAGTTTCGGACAAAGTGAGTTCAACTTCAGACAGCGGGTCGCGTGAAGGCAGTCTTGAGGCGCCTACACGCCATCCGCTGGACTGGCAAAGTGACGACTTCTACGACCCGGCCTCGCTCGAGGCCGAGTTGGAGCGCGTATTTGATGTTTGTCACGGCTGTCGTCGCTGTTTCAACCTGTGCAATGCATTTCCGACCTTGTTTGACGCTGTTGACGAGTCCGATACGGGCGAGGTGGACAGCGTTCCTAAAAGCGTGTTTCAGCAGGTGGTGGATGAATGCTACCTGTGCGACATGTGTTACATGAGTAAGTGCCCTTATGTTCCGCCGCATGAGTGGAACATTGATTTTCCCCACCTGATGCTGCGCGCCAAGGCGAAAAAATTTCGCGAGCAAGGCGCATCCATGCCGGACCGTATTCTGTCTGATACCGACACGGTCGGTTCTATAGCGGGCATTCCGGTTATTGCCGAGGCAGTGAACGCGGTCAATCGTTCGGCGGTAGGTCGCGCAGTGCTTGAAGCAGCATTGGGTGTGGATAAGTCGGCGCCCATACCCGAGTATCACGGCCGTTCCGGTCGCCGGCGCGTGGCAGCCGAGGTGGTCGGCAGGGAAGCGCAGGGCGAACCGGTCAACGGCACGCAGGGCAAGGTAGTGTTGTACCTGACCTGTTATGGCAACAAGAACAGCCCGCAGATTATCGAAGACCTGGTGGCCGTATATCGCCATAACGGCATTCCGGTGGCACTAATTGATAAAGAAAAGTGCTGCGGCATGCCGAAACTCGAGTTGGGCGATCTGGACTCTGTAGCGCGCGCCAAGGACGTGAACGTGCCGCAGTTGCTGGCATGGGTGGAGAATGGCTGGGACATCGTGGCGCCGGTGCCATCCTGTGCACTGATGTTTCGTCAGGAATTACCGTTGATGTTCCCGGACGAAGAAGCCGTGCAGAAAGTTGCCGGGGCCTTTTTCGATCCCTTTGAATACCTGTATCTGCGGCACAAGGGCGAGCGGTTCTTAACCGACTTCGCTCAGCCATTGGGCGACGTCGCTTACCAGGTTCCCTGCCATTTGCGAGTGCAGAATATTGGACTGAAGACGCGCGACGTGCTACAGCTTATTCCTGACACCCGTGTGCAGGTTATAGAGCGTTGCTCGGGTCATGACGGTACCTATGGGGTTAAAAAACGGTTTCGCGAGGCTGCCGTCAAGATTGCCCGGCCGGTGGTGCGCCAGGTTAATGACTCGGGCGCGGCCCATTTGACCAGTGACTGCCCGATGGCAGGAGCCCAGATTGACGGCTTGCTGGAGAAATCCGGAGTCTACAGTCACCCGATGAGCCTGTTACGGTACGCCTACCGTATCTAGATATGTACTCAAAACTAGACCATAAATCTCTGTATTCATTAGAGGAATACTCAAGAATCCGACCGGATTTCAGGGCGCGGGTGCTCGACCACAAACGCCATCGGCGCTTATCCCTGGGAGATCACGTGACTTTGCACTTCGAAGACTCACTCACGATGCAGTATCAAATTCAGGAAATGCTGCGTATTGAGAAGATCTTTGAGGTCGAGGGTATTCAGGATGAGCTGGATGCTTACAACCCGCTTATACCGGACGGTAGCAACTGGAAGGCGACCATGCTGATCGAGTATTCGGATGTCGAGGAGCGCAAGCATGCGCTGGCGGGGCTGACCGGCATCGAGCATAAGGTATGGGTGCAGGTGGACGGCCACGAGCGGGTACATGCGATTGCCGATGAAGACATGGAGCGATCGACCAGCAGCAAGACATCGGCTGTGCACTTTCTTCGTTTCGAACTGGAGCCGGCCATGATCGAAGCTCTTAAGTCAGGTGAGAGTTTGACCGTAGGTATCGGTCATCCCAACTATAATCTGGACGGCATTGCCGTCCCGGATCTGGTGCGCGAATCCCTGATAGCTGACCTCGACTGAATGCGGTTCGGCGCCAGATAACTCTACGTTGCATATTCCCGCAGGTGGAATACCATTCCGCAGGTTGATAGCGGTTTGCGGAGTTGTGCGCAGGCCATAGTGGACGCCCTGTTTCAGGGGTTATTGTATGGGCAGCAGGGAGCGTTGCCGGGGTGAGTAAAAGTTACAGCGCATCCGATATCGAGGTGCTCAGTGGTCTGGAGCCGGTGCGCCGGCGGCCGGGCATGTATACGGACACGACCCGTCCCAATCATCTGGCGCATGAGGTCATAGACAACAGCGTCGATGAGGCCATGGCCGGTCATTGTAAGAGCATCGACGTGACGCTCTACAAAGACGGGTCGCTGGAAGTGGCCGACGACGGTCGCGGCATGCCCGTGGACAAGCACCCCAAGGAGAAAATCCCGGGGGTGGAATTGATCCTTACCCGTCTCCACGCAGGCGGGAAATTCTCTTCTGACAACTATCAGTATTCCGGCGGGCTGCACGGTGTTGGCGTGTCGGTTGTGAATGCACTGTCGAAAAATCTCGAAGTCTGGATACGTCGAGACGGTAAAGAGTACAACCTGAGTTTCAAGAGCGGCAAAAAAACAGGGAAGCTGGAAGTCGTCGGTAAGGTGGCTCAGCGTAAGACCGGCACCACTATTCGTTTCTGGCCGGATGCGAGCTATTTTGACACCGCTGCTTTTTCGGTGTCGCGGTTACTGCATGCTCTGCGAGCCAAAGCGGTGCTGTGTCCGGGGCTGAAGATCAGTTTCACCATAGAGAAAAACAAGGATAAAAAAGAAGAAAAACACGAGTGGCTCTACGAGGGTGGCCTGGAAGAGTACCTGCTTGAGGAGCTCGGGAAAGTGCAGACATTGCCCGCCGAGCCGTTTGGTGGAAGCTTCAAAGGTAACAGCGAAGAGGTGGATTGGGCTTTGGTCTGGGCGGATGGCGACGCTCAGTCGGTCAGCGAGTCCTACGTTAATTTGATACCCACTCCTCAGGGCGGCACGCATGTGAACGGTTTGCGTACCGGCCTGACCGAGGCAATGCGGGAATATTGTGAGATAAGAAGTTTGCTGCCCCGGGGTGTGCGCATCGCCCCGGAGGATGTCTGGGACGGCGTAAGTTTTGTGTTGTCGGCCAAGATGGAGGAACCGCAGTTTTCTGGTCAGACCAAGGAACGTCTGTCGTCGCGGGAGTCGGCGGCCTTCGTTTCGGGCGTGGTGAAAGATACTTTTGCTTTGTGGCTCAATCAGCATCCCGACTCCGGTGATTTGATTGCTCAGCGTGTCGTTGACAATGCCCAGCGGCGTATCAAGGCGAGCAAGAAGGTTACGCGCAAGAAAATCACTACCGGGCCGGCGCTCCCTGGCAAACTTGCCGACTGCACCATCACTGACCCCGAGCGTTGCGAACTGTTTTTGGTCGAGGGCGATTCAGCCGGAGGGTCTGCCAAGCAAGCACGCAACAGGGAGTTTCAGGCGGTGTTGCCCCTGCGCGGCAAAATACTGAATACATGGGAAGTGGATCCGGGTGAGCTGCTCGCGTCGCAGGAAGTTAGCAATATTTCGCTCGCCATTGGCATGGACCCGGGCAGCGACGACTTCTCCGGTTTGCGTTATCACAAGGTGTGCATCCTTGCGGATGCCGATTCGGATGGCTTGCATATCGCCACATTAATCTGCGCGTTATTTGTGCGGCATTTTCCGGCCCTGGTGAAAGAAGGCTACATATACGTTGCGATGCCGCCTTTGTACCGTATCGATGTCGGCAAGCAGGTGTATTACGCACTGGACGAGTCGGAGCGGCAGGGTGTACTCGACCGCATTGAGGCCGAGAAACTAAAGGGCAAAGTGAATATCACGCGGTTTAAGGGCCTTGGCGAGATGAGTCCGGGGCAGCTGCGCGACACAACCATGGCGCCGGAAACACGTCGGCTGGTGCAGTTGACCATAGACGCCAGCGACGACACGCAGAAAGTCATGGACATGTTGCTTGCCAAGAAGCGTGCCAAAGACCGGCGCGACTGGCTGGAGAGTAAGGGCAATTTAGCCGAGATTTAAGACACCGGCTTGTGGCGCAGGCCGGGCATCAGGAAGTAGCGCATGAGCGAACAAAATCAATTGGACTTTGAAGGCATCGAGAAGCTGCCGCTTGCCAAATTTACCGAGAAGGCTTACCTCGATTATTCGATGTACGTCATCCTCGATCGCGCGTTGCCGCATATCGCGGACGGATTGAAGCCGGTGCAGCGGCGCATCATTTATGCAATGAGCGAGCTGGGTTTGTCGGCGCAGTCCAAGCCAAAAAAATCAGCGCGGACCATTGGTGACGTATTGGGCAAGTTTCATCCGCACGGTGATTCGGCCTGTTACGAAGCAATGGTGCACATGGCGCAGAGTTTTTCCTACCGTTACCCGACCGTCGACGGCCATGGTAACTGGGGTTCGCCGGACGACCCGAAATCGTTTGCGGCCATGCGTTACACCGAAGCGAGGCTCACGGCTTACGCGGGCACCCTGCTGTCGGAACTGGGCTCCGGAACGGTGGCATGGACGCAGAACTTTGACGGCACACTGGAAGAACCGGCTCTGCTGCCGGCGCAGTTGCCAAACTTGCTGTTAAACGGTGCCACGGGTATTGCGGTCGGCATGTCCACCGACGTGCCGCCGCACAATCTGGGTGAAGTCGTGTCGGCCCTGGTGCGCCTGATCGACAAGCCGGAAACAACACTGCGCGGCATCATGAGCCACATCAAAGGCCCGGATTTTCCAACCGGTGGCGAGATGATTTCTCCCCGGGAGGAGATCGCCAATATCTATAAAACCGGAAATGGCACGCTGCGGGTGCGTGCCACCTGGGAGCGCGAAGGTCAGGACATTATAATTACGGGGCTGCCGTTTCAGGCCTCGGGTAGCAAGATTCTTGAGCAGATTGCCGCGCAGATGCGTGCCAAAAAGCTGCCCATGGTTGAGGATTTGCGCGATGAGTCAGACCATGAAAACCCGACCCGCCTGATAATTTCGCCGCGTTCCAACCGCATTGATGCGGATGACCTGATGAGCCATCTTTGTGCGACCACCGATCTGGAGCGCACAGTGCGGGTTAATCTCAATGTGATTGGCCTGGACGGCCGACCCGCGGTGCGCGGGCTCAAGGAGCTGCTGACCGAGTGGCTGGACTTTCGCCTGGCCACCGTGCGTCGGCGGCTGGAATACCGCCGAGACCGTGTGCAGGAGCGGCTGCATGTGCTGGATGGCTTGTTGGTTGCGTACCTTAATATCGACAGGGTCATCAAGATTATTCGTGAGGAAGATGAGCCCAAGCCGGTCTTGATGAAAAAATTCAAGCTATCCGACATACAGGCCGAGGCTATCCTCAACTTGCGGCTGCGCAATCTCGCGAAACTGGAAGAGATGAAAATCCGCGGCGAACAGGCGGAATTGCAGGGTGAGCTGGACGATTTGCTCAAAACACTGAAAAGCAAAGCGCGGCTGAATAGCCTGGTGCGCGGGGAATTGCTCGAGGCCGCCGAAAAGTTTGCTGACCCGCGTCGCACGCTCATCGTCGAACGTGAAACGGCCCAGGCGCTGGATGAAACAGAACTGATTCCTAGCGAACCGGTGACAGTGATTTTGTCGGCGCGCGGTTATGCGCGGGCGGCCAAGGGGCGCGATGTTGATCCGCGCAGCCTGAGTTACAAGTCCGGGGACGCCTTCCTCAGTGCGGCCTATGGGCGGAGTAACCAGCAAGCGTTGTTTATTGACAGCAAGGGGCGGGCTTACACCCTGGTTGCGCATACCTTGCCATCGTCGCGAGGCCATGGCGACCCGTTAACGGGGCGATTTAAGCCGGCCGACGGTGCCACCTTCTGCGGCGTGATGGCCGGTGATCCGGAGCAGTGGTGGCTGGTTGCCAGTGATGCCGGTTACGGCTTTTTTGTTCAGCCACAAGAACTGTTCAGCCGGGTCAAAGCGGGTAAAGCCATGCTGCGTGTACCCGATGGCGGCAGGGCGCTGATCCCGGTAACCGTGGCTGGTGAAGAGTTCGCCGAGGATACGCTGGTTGCGGTGGTCGGTTCTGCCGGTCATCTGCTGGTATTCCCGTCGGGAGAGGTGCCGGAAATGGCGCGTGGCAAAGGCATTAAGCTGCTGGGCGTGCCAGGTGCCAAGTACAAAGCAGGGGATGAGAAGATGGTCAGCGCTGCGCTGCTGGAGCCCGGCGAGAATCTTGAAGTCTATTGCGAGGGCGGCCGCAAGATGCTGCTCAAGTGGAAAGAAATCGAAGCACGTTATACCGGTGAACGCGGCAGGCGCGGCACTTTGCTGCCGAAAAATTATCGACGGGTCGAGCGTATTGAACCTGAAGCCAAGGCGCGTGAAGATAACGCCGACGAGTAACTAGTCTTTTGCCTTGTGCTGTGAGAATGCTGCATCGGCTTCGCGTTGATCCAGAATCTGGCTGGCCGTCATTTCCTCTTCGTAGTCTTGTTCCAGCAAGCCGAGCGCCTGAGTCAGCGTTGCCGACAGCTTGTCGTCCTGAGTCTCCTGCAGTCGGCGGCTCAATGATTCCAGATCGGTAATATCGATGTCGGCATGGCTGGCATCCACGGCAGGCAGTTCAGCCGTGGCCGATTCCGACTCATCCGCCATCTCCATGGTTTCTTCGTCGAATAGCGTGCGCATGGTTCCGGTGCCGTCCAGGCCGTCAAGCAGGTCCTCAAAATGCGTTGCGTCAGCACTTTCTGTTTCCGGCCGCAGGCTGACTCGCGGCGCATTGGCAGTAGCCATGGCCGCGTCGGAGCTGTTGTCTTCCGGTTCTGCAAACAGATCGACATCAACCTCGCCATCAACCGTGCCATGGTCCGGTGCCGCGCCAATTTCGACATCAATGCCACCCCCGCCATAGGTCGGTGCCGCCGGTATGGCCGCGACCGAAGCAGGTAATTCTGCAGCATCCTCAGTAACTGCTTCTGCAGCTTTAGCTGCCGGTTTCGATGCGGTCAAAGGCGCCACGTGTTTAGCCTCGAGAGCGGCTTTGCGACGGGCCCGGCCTTCCAGCAGTGGTCCCAGGATATTTTTGCCCAGCATGACCAATGCGAGTAGAGCGCCCATCAATACGCCGGCAAGAACTGCCATAAAGGGGCTCATGCCCTCTGGCTGTTCCGTCGTATTGACAGCGTTAACCGCTGGGCTATCCGTTTGCGGTGCTGCGGCGGCAGGCTCTGCTATCGCGGCGTCTCCGGACGACGCTGCCTCGTCGGCGAACGGCGATAAATCGGCGCTCTGGCTATTGATGGTTTCGTCTGCTGTGTTGCTTGCCGTGGCGGCAACCAGGTTGTTCGATTCGCGAATCTCGCGCAACAAATCTTCTTCAGGGCGGCCGAGTTCGACGTTCACTAGCTCGCCGCGACCAACGGTTGATTCCGCTGCGCCTGCAACTTCAGGTGCTGCAACCGCAGGTGCGGGCTGGGCTAGTTCCTCGCCTGCCAGCACGGGTGCAGTAGGTATGTTGATCAACGCGCCGAGTTTAAGCATGTCACGGTCGCCGCGTATAAAGGCATCGGGATTGTTGGCAAAAAGCATTTCAGCCACGCGCCAGGTGCTGCCCACAGGCCTGCCTGCTACGCGTTCTGCAATCACGGACAAAGTGTCGCCGTTACGCACCCGATAGGGTTGCCCGGCAGGGATGCTGCCGCGGCTAGGGCTGAGGCGGCGATTGTCAGTGCGTCTATTGGGCGCACTGTTACCGGGTTGAACCGGGTTGCTGCGGGCTGCAGCGTTGCCTCGCGTATCGCGAGATGTCGCTGAAGTGTTTACCGGGGCTGACAGGTCCTCCGTTAGTTCCAGCGGAGTGGACATTGGCAGGTTTAGCATCACCACGTAGCTTTTGCTGAGTGCCACGCCGCCCGGGCAGTCAATCTGCAGGCGAATTTCGTACATGGGTTCGTAAAGCGGCTGAGTGGTGCGAATCTGTACGGCGTAGTTGCCAGGCGTAGCGCCTTTCTGAGCAATTACTTCCAGGCCTGCAGGGCTGTCAAGGCCGCCGCTGCCATTGGCCGGAGCCGTAATGCATGCTGACGCGATTGTCTCGCCCGGGCCTATCCGGGCTGTTGTTGTGCCCACGAAAGGCTGACCCAGGCCGGATTGCACACGCAGCTCGCCAAGCGATAGGGCTTTGGCTGGTTGCATTTGCATGATCGCCAGGGCAATGCCGGCGGCAAGCGATGACCGTTTAAGTGCATCTGACATCGTTATAAATCCTTGGCGCTCTTTAAGTAGTGGCTCAAACCGCTCGGTATGGTTGATTGCGACATAACACCATTACTTGCCAACACAAAATGCGGCTCGTGTCTCGTTTTCGGCCGCGCATGGCTCATCCGGGTATTTATCGTGAACTGGTTCACAGTTATCAAGCCTGTAGCTGCAGTGCGCGCGTTGTCACCGTAGACTGACTGGTGTCTTCAATGACGATTTCGCTTGTTTGCACGTAATTACCCTGAATATACGAAACGCCGAGTTGCCACAGCACCGCCATGGTGTTCGCGTCCTGCACTCGCTCCGCGACGGTTTCTACACCGGCTTCCCTTGCCATTTTTGCAAGAGTTTTGACGGTGGTCTGGGCCTCGGCATTCTTGTGGAGGCCCTGCATCAGGCTGCCGTCAATTTTTACAAACTCCATCTTTATATGACTTAGCACCTGCATGGAATCACAGGTTTTGCCAAAATGTTCAATAGCGAACCGAAAGCCCATTTTGCGAAGGCTTTCAGACAGTTGTTGAGTCTGCAGCAGATGCTGAACAGCTACTTCTTCGTCGACTTCGAAACAGACACGGCGCGGACTGATCTTGACCCGATCGAGTTGCGACTTCAGCCAGCCCGTCAGACTTTCGTCGAGGACCGAGTCGCGCGAAAGTCGCACAAACAGCAGTTCCGCACGATTGGTCTGGCAGAATGAGAGCGAGGCGCCAACCACCCAGCGATCAATGTTTTTGGTCAGACCGGTGCGCTCCGCAACCGGCATGAACTCAACCGGCAGTATGGTATTGCCTTCTTCATCCAGCATGCGCACCAGTATGTCGTAGGCTTCCGCGATTTCGTCGTTGAGCCCGGCAACGGGTTGATGCTGGAGGCGGAAGCGATTATCCATCAGTGCCCCGCGAATCCGCGGTACCCAGATATTGTCATCCTGTCTCAATTGCTTGGCCGCGCCACTCGATTCGCTGAATTCCAGTTGGTTGCCGCCTTTCTGGCGGGCCGCGCGACACGCTCGTTCGGCGTCGCCGAGCACGTTTTGTAAGGAATCCTCCGCACCGTCCAGCTCGCAAATGCCGATGCTGCAGGTGAGCACTGTGGACCGCTTTTCATATTCGAAAACAGCGTCGGCAACATTCTTGATAAACATGATTGCCCATGCCTCAACGTCGTCCATGTTGCCGCGTTCAAGCATTACCGCAAACATGGTGCCGCCGAAACGGCCGTAGACGTCCGTTGGTTGCATATAGTCGCGTAGCAGTTTTGCAAATTGGGCAATGATGGTGTCGGTGCCTACAATGCCGATATCGTTTGTGGCTCGTGAGAAGCGATCAATGCGAACGTAAGCGATTGCGCGCACGCCCCCCCAGGGTGTCTCGCCATTGCGCTGTTCTGCGATTTCGGCGAAATGTTGCCTGTTGTAAAAGCCCGTGACCTGATCGCGTTGCAGGCTCTTCTCCAATAAAGCAACCGGCGTTTTCGATTCATTAGTATTGGG
Source organism: Gammaproteobacteria bacterium (assembly GCA_030426355.1). Lineage (GTDB taxonomy): Bacteria > Pseudomonadota > Gammaproteobacteria > Steroidobacterales. The sequence continues at coordinate 57,651 of JAUHYQ010000001.1, read as the reverse complement.
TTTTACCAGCATGCGCACCGCGGGCTCGCCGTCATGCTCAACATTTTCAAGACAGAACTCGACCATGAACTCTTTGCCTTCGCTGCTGACGGCGGTTATTTTTAGCGTATCGTCATGCCATTTGCCCCTCTGGCAGGCGACGATGCCGCCTTTGAGCGCTGGCTGATCGTTCTGACTGCAAAGATCCATAACTGGCTGACCCATCAGGTCTGTGTTTTCCGGGTAGCCGAACAGTTCCAGCCATGCCGGATTGGTATTTACGATAATGCCTTCCTGAACGTCGGCAATGGCCTCCACTGAAACCTGCTTAAGCGAATTAAGTTCATGCTTAAACTGATTGGCAGAGTTCATGACCCTCTCAAGCGACTTTTCCAGGCGGCAGCTACGAATTTCTCGTATGGCAACGGCCCTAAAGCGTTCAATGTTGTCGAGCGATACAAGGTCTCGGGCGCCGGCGGTTAAGGCAGCCGATATGCCGTTTTCATCGACGCCACTGCCCACCACAAGCAGCGGTATGTCGACGCTCCCGCTTTTGCAAATATGGGCGCTGCGCTCAATCGCTTGATCATCGGCCGTATCGAATAGCACCACCAGATCGGGATTTCCGCGGGCAACGGCTGCAGCAAGTTCGCCCGTGTCAGGTATGCGTTTACAGTGCGCAGCATGGCCCGCATCTCTTAGAACAGTATTTACCGACTCGCTGTGGTCGTCTTTACTGCTGACCACCACAACAGACACACCCGTGGAATTCTTCAAACGCCCGCATCCCGCTAATTGGTTTTAGAGTGCTTACCGTAAGATTTGGCAGCCAGATCAATTTAGCGATTGCAGTCGGCCGCGGGTGTGACTTATGTCTTAAAACGTGAACCAGTACCCGTTATGTAATGTATGATAGGCGCGCCCTTCAGGGCCTTGTTTGCGGCGCTGCCGTCACGATACAGGCGAGAACTACTAATGGCTTCATACACTACTAACGATTTTCGTTCGGGCTTGAAATTGCTCATAGACGGCGACCCGTGTGTGATCGTTGAAAATGAATTTGTTAAACCGGGCAAGGGCCAGGCATTTAACAGAGTAAAGATACGAAATTTGAAAACGGGCCGGGTGGTGGATCGCACCTACAAGTCGGGTGAGTCCGTTGAAGCCGCCGATGTCGTTGATCGTGACATGCAGTATCTATATAGCGACGGCGAGCAATGGCACTTTATGGATCCTTCCAGTTTTGAGCAATTTGCGGCCGATGAGGCGGTAGTCGCAAACGCGCGACAGTGGCTGAAAGAGGAGGACATCTGCAACGTTACGTTGTGGAATAACTCGTTACTGCTGGTTGAGCCGCCTAATCACGTTGAACTGGAAATCGTCGAAACCGATCCGGGCCTCAAGGGTGATACCGCGCAGGGCGGTGTTAAACCAGCGCGCCTGTCCACCGGGGCGACCGTGCGCGTGCCCCTGTTCATTGAGCAGGGTGAAGTGATTCGTATTAACACCCGAACCGGCGAGTATGTATCGCGCGTGAAGTAGCGGGGCACGTTAGCTGCCGGGCCGAAAGCTGAGGGTCGCCGAGATATCAATGTAACCCCCGGCCAGCATCAATACCCGATCCAGGCCTACAGCGACGCCGCTGCAGTCGGGCAGGCCGTGCGTCAGTGCAGCCAGCAGACGGGTATCCACTGCCATGGCCGGCTGGCCGTTGGCCACCCGACGCACATTGTCTTTTGCAAAGCGCTGCTGCTGTTCTTCGGGGTCGGCCAGTTCGCGAAATCCGTTTGCCAGTTCCATGCCGTGCAAAAAAATTTCAAAACGTTCCGCCACTTCCGGGTTATCCGGATTGCGTCGTGCCAGCATCGCCTGTTCGGCCGGAAAGTCGCGGATAACTTGCAGGCCGCCGGAAGGCAACTGTGGAAACACCGCATGACTGACAATAAAATCCAGCCAGTTGTTGCGGTCCCGTCCCAGCTGATGGCCTAGAGATCCATGCCAGCCTGGTAGACCTGAGGCGCAGTTTTGCAATTTCTGCAAGCTGGCTGTCAGCGGATCCAGTTGTACCGCAGCCATGACAACATCGCGGTAGCAATGCACATTAGCTTTGCCGAGGTACTGCTCTGCGGGCGCAATCGCCCTCATCAGCGTGACGATAAAAGAACAGGTTTCGTCAATAATTTGCTCGAGCGTAAAATTTAATCGGTACCACTCAGCCATGGTGAATTCCGGCTGGTGGTGGTTGCCTGCCTCGCCGTCCCGAAACACTTTGGCGATTTGATAGATATCCCCACTGCCAGCTGCCAGCAACCGCTTCATGTGGTATTCGGGTGAAGTCCGCAGCCATATTTGATTGCCGCTGACGGTGGTGGCCAGCGAACGTATTCCGGCGTCGGTGACACCCGCGCCGGTGAGCACGGGCGTTTCTACTTCCAAAACGTTGTGGGTTGCAAAAAAGCGTCGTGCGGTTTCCAGCATTGCGGCACGACGTTTCAGTGCGGCAGAGTCGGCAAGCGGTTGCCAGTCTGCGTCTCCGGTCACGTCAGTTTGCCCATCACCTGACCCACACGAACGGTTTTACCTTGCACCAGCTGTTCGTCCCAGGTGCATCCGCCGGATGGGCCAATCAACACCACGGTGGATCCCATATTGAAATGTCCCATGTAGTCGCCCTGCGCAAGTTGCACGGCGCCGTTGTCGTACCGGCGCTGAATCACGGTTCCATCTGCAGCAGGGAATATCTCACCCTCCCAGGCGGTCGTTATGCTGGCAACGTTCATGGCTCCGACCAGCACCATTGCAAAAGGACCGGAAGGCGACTGAAATTCGCAAACCAGTCGTTCGTTCAGTGCGTAAAGATTCGGAATGACTGCGGTAGTGCGCGCGTTTACTGAATACAGTTTGCCCGGGATAAAGCGCGTTTGCACCAACGTCCCGGCGGTCGGCATGTGCACGCGATGATAGTTGTACGGTGCCAGATAAACGGTTGCAAAGGGGGCGTTCGTCAGTTTTTCGGCAAGGGCAGCGTCGCCTAACAGGCCGGCTGCGCTGAACGATATGCCCTTGGCCTGCAGCAGGTGGCCATAGGTTGCGTAACCTGTCTGGGCAACGGTCCCATCAGCCGGGCAGATCAGGGCGGCCGGGTTGGCCCCCAGCTGCCTTGCCCCCGGTTTAAGACGACGGGTGAAGAAAGCATTAAAGCTGGCGTATCCTTCTGTATCCGTAAGTTCGGCTTCACGCAGGTCAACACTATATAGTGCTGTAAATCCTCTAATCAGGGCGTTTTTGAGCCACACACGTTCGCTGCGGCTCAGGCGGTAGACGAGTCGACCCAGCAACCTTGCGGGCAGCAGACGGTGCAGGGCGACCATTAGTTTGTCCAAGGCGTTGGCTTCCATCCGGAAATTGTATCGGGTCGTGTATGCGATGACAGTAACAATAAAAAATTCAGCTACTGTGGGCGAACTCATTCAGGCTGTCGCTGCGCGGCTGGACAATGCTGACCTGTTTTACGGGCATGGTACGGACAATCCTGTGGACGAAAGTGCCGCACTGGTTTTTCACGTGTGCGGTCTGGATCACCATCAGGCTGCGGTGGCATACAGGCAGCCAGTAGCGGTCGAGCAGCTTGAGCGCGTTGATGCCTTGCTCACCCAGCGTGTGGAATCCCGCAAGCCGCTGGCTTTTCTGCTGGGCGAGGCATGGTTTGCCGGTTTGCCGTTTAATGTGGACGAACGGGTACTGGTGCCGCGTTCGCCGATAGCCGAACTGATCGTCAATCGTTTTGAGCCCTGGCTTGATGCACAAAATGTCAGCCGGATACTGGAAATCGGCACGGGCAGCGGTTGCATTGCTATTGCCTGCGCGTATGCCTTTCCTCAGGCGGAGGTCATCGCAACCGATATATCTGCGGAGGCGCTGGCCGTTGCTCGTAGCAATGTCCGAAGACACGAGCTTGCGGCGCGGGTGCGGCTGGTGCACACGGACCATGCTGACGGTGTGGCGGGCGAGTTTGACCTGATTGTCAGCAACCCGCCTTATGTGCCGGCAGCTGAACGGGACGAATTACCCCGCGAATACGGCTTTGAGCCGGCCCTGGGGTTGTTTAGCGGCGCTGATGGTCTGGATTCGGCTCGGCGAATCCTGCAAGATGCGCCGCAATTATTAAGCGATCATGGCGCGCTGGTTCTGGAAGTGGGCGCGCAGTGGGAGGCGTTGGAGCACGCCTTTCCGACACTGCCATTTACCTGGCTGGAACTGGAATCCGGCGGTGAGGGCATCGCGTTTATAGCTAAGGCAGATATTCATGTCCGGTAACAGCATTGGCAAATTGTTCACGGTGACCACCTTTGGCGAAAGTCATGGAGAGGCCATTGGCGCCATTGTAGACGGCTGTCCGCCCGGCATGGCTCTCAGCGAGGCCGACCTGCAGCCGGATCTGGATCGGCGGCGGCCCGGCACGTCGCGCCATCACAGTCCGCGCCGTGAACCGGACGAGGTGAAGATACTGTCTGGTGTATTTGAAGGTGTAACCACCGGAGCGCCCATTGGTTTGCTGATTGAAAACGTAAACCAGAAGAGCAAGGACTATGGCGACATAAAGGATAAGTTTCGTCCGGGCCATGCCGATTACACCTACGAGCAGAAGTACGGCATCCGGGACTATCGCGGCGGCGGTCGGTCATCGGCACGCGAAACCGCGATGCGGGTTGCAGCCGGGGCCATTGCCAAGAAGTACTTGCGCGAGAAGCTGGGGGTGGAGATATACGCCTACGTGTCCCAGATCGGGCCACACGTGCTCGAGCTAAAGGATTTGGGTGCCGTCAACAGCAATCCGTTTTTCTCGCCCGATCCTGACAAGGTGCCCGAACTTGAGGCGTATATGGACGCTTTGCGTAAAGAAGGCAACTCCATCGGTGCGCGGGTGAACGTTGTGGCAACTTGCATGCCGGTGGGTTTAGGTGAGCCGATTTTTGACCGATTGGATGCAGATCTCGCCAAGGCGCTGATGAGTATTCCCGCGGCCAGAGGAGTGGAGATCGGTGACGGCTTTAAAGCCGTGGAACAAAAAGGTTCAGAGCATCGCGACGAGATGACACCAGACGGCTTCAAAAAGAACTCGGCTGGTGGGACGCTGGGTGGCATTTCGTCGGGTCAGGATTTGCTTGCCAGTTTGGCAATGAAGCCGACGTCGAGTATCCGCATCGGGGGTGACACCATCGATCGGAACGGCGCAGCCACCGATATTGTCACCAAGGGGCGGCATGACCCGTGTGTTGGCTTACGTGCCACCCCAATAGCCGAAGCCATGACGGCGCTGGTGCTTATGGATCATTATCTGCGGCACCGCGGTCAGAACGCCGATGTCCAAAGCAAAACGCCGAAAATTTAATTTTAATAAATCAATAAGATATACGGATTACCTAACGAGTCTTTTATGAAAGATGCATTTAATGTAGCTGTGGTGGGTGCCACAGGCATGGTTGGCGAAGCCATGTTGCAGATACTTGCTGAGCGCAATTTCCCGGTAGGTCGGCTACACCCCCTGGCAAGCGAACGTTCGCTGGGAAAAACCGTCGAGTTCAAGGGGCGGCACCTGCCCGTGGAATTGCTCGACGATCATGATTTTGCCAACACGGACATCGCGCTGTTTTCAGCGGGCGGCAGTGTATCTGCAGTACATGCTCCGCGTGCCGCTGCTGCCGGTTGCGTAGTGGTGGATAACACCTCCCATTTTCGTATGGAAAAAGATATTCCGTTGGTGGTGCCCGAGGTTAACAAGGCGGCTCTGGCGCAATTTCGCAACCGAAATATTGTGGCGAACCCGAATTGTTCCACCATACAGATGTTGGTGGCGCTCAAGCCAATCTATGATGCCGTAGGCATAGAGCGTATCAACGTGGCGACCTATCAGGCCGTTTCCGGGGCCGGGCGCAGTTCGGTTGAGCGGTTGGCGATGCAGACCGCGACATTGCTAAATGGCAAGCCGCTGGACAAATCAGGGGACGAAAAACAGATAGCTTTCAATGCTATACCTCATATTGATGTGTTTCAGGATAACGGCTACACCAAAGAAGAAATGAAAATGGTGTGGGAGACCCGCAAAATTTTCGGCGATGACAGCATTCTGGTAAACCCGACAGCTGTGCGTATTCCCGCGTTCGTCGGTCACTCCGAAGCAGTGCACATTGAAACCCGCGAACCCATTACCGCTGAGCGCGCCCGCGAATTGCTGAAGCAGGCCGAGGGTGTGGTGGTGCTCGACGAGGCCCGCATGGGGGGCTATCCGACTGCCGTTACCGAGGCAGCCGGAGCTGATCCTGTGTATGTAGGCCGGATTCGCCAGGACATTTCCCATCCCCGCGGGCTTAATATGTGGGTGGTTGCGGACAACGTGCGCAAGGGTGCTGCTTTAAACAGTGTCCAGATTGCTGAGATATTGGTGCGAGAATACTTATAGGCTATAGTAAGCTCGTTGTTGTTCTGGGTTTTTACCTAAGTTGTTGTGTGCCTTTCGCGTTTTGCCGCCAAAGTCGCTTCTTTAGAAACGCAGGTCCGGGGATTTGTGATGCGTCGTTCTATGGCTGTCTGCTGCTGGTTGGTTGTTTTCCCGTTTACCGCTTCTGCACTCGGGTTAGGGGATATCTCGCTTAACTCGGCGTTGAATCAGCCTTTCTCGGCAGAGATTCCGGTTACCTCTTATGAAGATTCAGATCTTAAGGATTTGAAGGTTAGCCTGGCCTCGACGGCCACGTTCGATCGCTACGGACTGGATCTGCCACTGTTTTTGCAGGATTTCGAGTTTGCGGTTGCGCAAAGCGCGAGCGGCAAGCCCGTTGTGCGTGTCAGCAGCCTGCGCCCGGTGTCCGAGCCCTTTGTCACCTTGTTGCTGGATATCAAGTGGTCTTCGGGCCGGCTGTTGCGCGAATACACTGTTTTGCTTGACCCACCGCTGTTTGAAAGTGAGCCGGTGCAATCCGGCGTAGCCGCCCCGGCCATGACACCGACAGAGACGGTGGTTGCTGAGAGTGCATCTTCGGGTGAAGTCACCCGTAGCGCTCCGCCAGTATCCGCCCCGGCACCTGCACCTGCACCTGCATCTGCACCGGTATCTGCGCGAGCTCCACGACCCGTTGCGGAAACGCCGGCTGCGGCAGCAGTTACGCCCTCGGGCGATTATGCTGTGCAGCGTCGCGATACTCTCTGGAGCATTGCAAATCGGGTGCGGGGCAGCACCGACCTCACCGTGAATCAGGTCATGCTCGCGCTCTACCGCGCGAATCCTGAAGCTTTTCTGGGCAACATAAACAGGCTGAAGGCAGGTGCGATCCTGAGGGTGCCCGAGCGCTCGCAGCTTGGTGAGTTAACACCCGGCGAAGCAACTGCGGCAGTTCGCGAACAGAACGCGGCCCTCAGCCAGCCTGCAGGTGCTCAGGCAGCTGCTGCGCCGGCACGTTTGACACTGGTTGCGCCCGATAGCGACGGTGAAGGTAATGCAGCATCGGCTGATGCACCGGTAGCCGGCGCAACGTCCGCGGTAGAGTCCGCACTCGATGCAGCCGCCCGCAGTGTAGAGTCGGAGCAAATGCGCGGACGTATCGCCGAACTTGAAGGCGAGCTGTCTGAGAGCCAGCGATTGATTGAGGCGCGCAGTGCGGAATTGGCTGCGTTACAGCGCCGTATTCAGGTGCTGGAGAGCCGCGAGGCAGCCGCGGGCATGGACACCGCAGCGCTTGACAGCGTAATAATTGATGACGGCGTGTTGGTTGAATCGGACGCACCTGCTGAGGTGGCCACCGATGAGCCATCGGTGTTTGCGGATGAAGCAGTCGAAGACGCCGATGTTGCCGCCGCAGCCGACCCTGTTGAGCCGATGGCAGCGGATGATGCAGGCATTCCTGACGCAGTCACCACTGTGCCGGCCCGCGAAGAGTCTTCTTTCTTCGGCGATCTGTTGAGCAGTATCTGGTTCTGGATCAGTGCCGCGGTGGTCTTGTTACTGGCTTTGTTTATCGCGCGCCGCCGGGCGACCGATGCCGACGACGATATAGATGCGGACGCTACCGGTGGTGGTTGGGAGGCAGCAGCGGCTGATGCCGACCACGAAGAAACCATGCGTGACATCGAGGCGTTGACGCAGCCGGAAGAATCGATTCTGGTTGAAGAGGGCACCGTTGGTGATCGGGATGGCACCTCCCAGCTGGAAAGCCTGCTGGACGATTTTGAAGACGAGGCGGGCAGTGATGCCAATAAAACCTCACAACTCAGCCCGATCGATGACAATGTCGATACAGAAACCCCGCTAGAAAAGACGATAAGCACCGGCCCGCTAAACCTGGATCAGGCCGATCCGGTCGCCGAGGCCGAGTTTCACATGGCCTATGGTCTTTACGATCAGGCAGCCGAGCTTTTGGAAGCTGCGCTGGAATCCGAGCCTGACAATCGTGCTTATCGCGTCAAGCTGATAGAAGTCTTTTTCGTCTGGGAAAACCGCGAGGGCTTCCTGAAGCATGCCACTTTGTTGCATGACGCCATTGCCGATGACAGCGATTCTGACTGGAATAAAGTCGTCATTCTCGGCAAGCAGTTATGTGCCGACGCGGCTTTGTTCTCGGGTGCCGAGACCGCAGCGCCTAGCTCGGATTCGCTGGACTTCGAAATGTCTGACGTGGGCGATACCGAGCTGGATTTCACGCTGGCCGGGAACGACTTGCCTGCGCTGAGTGAAGATGCGCTGTCTTCAGGTAGCGACTCCTCGTCCGATGATGTGCTCGATTTTGATTTGGGTTCCGAGTTCGATGCCGGTGATGATGAAGTCGCGCTTGATCTGGGCGACGATGACTTCGAGCGGGGTTTCGAGGACGATGCTGACACAGGCGCTGTAACTGTTGAGTCGCCGACGGTAGAGGCCAACAGGGGTGATTTTGCCGACGGTGAGTCCGAGCTTGATACGCTCGAGACCCCGACTATTGAATCACCGGCAGTGGATCACGGCGATGACGATGACGAACTGGATATCGATTTAGGCGAAGATCTTATCGATGATGCCGCCTCCACAATGGAAACGCCGACTATCGAAAGCCCGATGAATGAGCCAACGCTGGAGTCGCCAACTCTGGAATCGGCAGGCGCGGGCGGAGAAACTACTGAAATGCCGGCCCTCGATATGGAGGAATTTGATCCTGAGGAATTAGATTTTGATCTGGGCGGTGCTGACGATCTGGATGTGGATCTCTCGGGTCTCGGCGATGAAGACGACGACGCAGACGATGCCACGCTTGTCGCCGACATGGCCACCGCGCAGGACGATGATGATGCAACGCTTGTAGCCGACAGCGCCGATCTGGAGGCGGAAATTGAAGCCGAACTCGAAACCCAGGCCGGCGAGGTTAGCAGCGATACCGTTGAACAGCCGCAGATCGATACTGCTGAAGTCGAGCTGGGTGACACAGCTGAGCAACCCGCGATGGTGGATGCCGGCCACGTTGATTTCGATCTGAGCATGGACGGTACAGAATCGGAGGCAGACGACGATGTCGCTACCGCGATTCAGGAAGCATCGCTCCCCGAAGACGCGACCATGACGGAAGTTGGCACCAAACTTGATCTGGCGCGTGCCTACATTGACATGGGTGACCCGGATGGTGCGCGTAGCATACTTGACGAAGTGCTCGAAGAGGGTGCGGTCGAGCAGCAGCAAGAAGCGCGTCAACTGCTCGAAGAGCTTGGCGATTGAATGACGAAGTCGCGGTAGCAGGCACGCTGCGCCTGGCCCTGGGGCTTGAATACGACGGTACCGCCTACAATGGCTGGCAGATTCAGCCGCACGCTCCGAGCATTCAGGAATCGCTGAACAGGGCCGTATCAGCGGTCGCCGATTCGCCGATAGCATGCGTGGGTGCCGGCCGCACCGATACCGGCGTGCACGCCACCGGGCAGGTCGCCCACTTTGATACGCTTGCAAATCGTGCCGAGCGTTCCTGGTTGCTCGGTATAAACAGTAATCTGCCGGCCGACATTAACGTGCTGTGGGTGGCGGCCGTGCCGAGCCATTTTCACGCGCGCTTTGCGGCGCGCTCGCGGTCTTACCGATACATGATTCTAAATCGGCCGGTGCGCTCGGCACTCTATAGGCATCGCGCGTGGTGGGTTCGTAAGCCACTGGACGCCGAGCGCATGAACAGTGCAGCGCAGGTGCTAATGGGCGAGCACGACTTTTCATCGTTCCGCGCCTCCGCCTGTCAGGCCCATAGCCCGGTGCGAACAGTCACCGAAATTGGCGTTTCCAGAGATGGGGACTGGCTGTCTGTGGTTTGCAGCGCCAATGCATTTTTGCACCATATGGTGCGAAATCTCGTTGGCTCGCTGGTGCGAATTGGCTCAGGCGAGGCGGATGTTGAGTGGATCGGCGAGTTGCTGGCTGCCAGAGACCGAAAGGTCTCCGGTATAACAGCGCCGGCCGCAGGTCTGACACTGACCTGTGTCGGGTATCCGGATTTCGCATTGCCCCGGTGAATCTTGCCTGATTAAACCATGGATAAACTATAATGATGCCCTTATGAGTTGGTTTGAAAAAATTATTCCGTCCCGGATTACGACCGAGCGAAAAAAGAAAACGGTGCCGGAAGGAATCTGGCAAAAGTGCAGTTCGTGCGGGGCGCAGTTATACAGAGCCGAACTGGAACGTAATCTGATGGTATGCCCGAAGTGCGGCCACCACATGCGGGTGTCAGCGCGGGAACGGCTCGAGATGTTTCTGGACCCGGAAAGTGGTCGTGAAATTGCGGAACGCTTGTCACCCAACGATCCGCTTAAGTTTCGCGACAGCAAGAAATATCGCGATCGCATCGTTGCTGCACAGAAGGCCACCGGCGAGAAAGACGCCCTGATTGCGATGAGCGGCAAGCTGAAAGGCCTGCCCGTGGTGGTTTGCGCATTTGAGTTTTCTTTTATGGGCGGTTCCATGGGGTCTGTAGTCGGCGAAAAGTTTGCTCGCGCGGCACGCTACAGCAGGGAGAACCGCATTCCGCTGATTAACTTTTCTGCGAGCGGCGGAGCGCGCATGCAGGAAGCTTTGTTTTCGCTATTGCAGATGGCCAAGACCAGTGCAGCTTTGACAGGGCTTGCCGAAGCGGGAGTGCCTTACATATCGGTTCTGACGGATCCGACCACCGGTGGTGTGTCGGCAAGCCTTGCCATGTTGGGCGATATCAATGTAGGTGAGCCGGGTGCCTTGATCGGCTTTGCCGGTCCGCGGGTGATTGAGCAAACCGTAAGGGAAACTTTACCGGCGGGATTTCAGCGCAGCGAATTCTTGCTAGCCCATGGTGCGCTGGACATGATCATTGACCGTCGCCAGATGCGCGATGAACTGGCCGCCTTGTTGGCAAAACTGCAGAAGCAGCCGCCCATCGCCAGTTAGCTGGCCACGCGAGGCCGTTATGGTGCTTTCCAGTTCCTCGCTTTCTCCCACGCGCTCATTGTCAGACTGGCTGGAGTGGCAGGGCTCGTTGCATCCGGCCGAAATTGATTTGAGCCTGGAACGGGTGCAAACCGTATACGACCGGCTGCAGTTAAAGCCCCCGCGCGATAACGTGTTCACCGTCGCCGGAACCAACGGCAAAGGCTCTACTGTCGCCGTTATCGATACCCTGCTGCGCGCGAATGGTTTGCGCACCGGCGTATACACATCGCCGCATCTGGTGCGCTACAACGAGCGCATTGTTGTCGATGGGGAAGCCGCATCGGACGCTGCTATTGTTGAGGCCTTTGAGCAGGTTGATGCGGCACGGGAGAATATTTCGCTCACCTATTTCGAGTTCGGCACGCTGGCGGCATTGCGATATTTTTCGACAGCGGTTTGTGATGCATGGGTGCTGGAGGTCGGTTTAGGTGGGCGGCTGGACGCGGTCAATATAGTGGATCCGGATATTGCCGTGATTACTACGGTGGATCTCGATCATCAGGCATGGTTGGGTGACAGCATTGAGCAAATTGCTGCCGAAAAGGCCGGTATTCTGCGCGCTGGTCGGCCCGGGCTCTTCGGTGATGCCCCGGTGCCAGGCAGCCTACGCAATCACGCCAGGGCCCTTGGTCTGGACTTGAGCTCTCCTGGTAACGGTTACAGCTATCAACGCAAAGGCGATAATGAGTGGGACTGGCACGGCGCCGAGCGCAAGTTGCAAGGCTTGATAGTTCCCGTTGGCGGCGACGTGCAGCTCGCTAATCAGGCATTAGCGCTGGCAGCTGTCGAGGCCCGTGATGCATGTTGGCTTGAAGTGCTAACGGCCAATCCCGCGCTGCTGGCAACGCAAGCCTTGCCGGGTCGCGCACAGCATTATATGGATGACCATCACTGGGTGCTGGATGTCGCTCACAATCCGCAGGCCGCTCGCGCGCTGCGCATCGCCCTTGCCGAGTGGCAGCCGGCCACCGTGGTGTTCGGTATGCTGGCCGACAAAGCAGTTGATGAATTTGTCAGCGCGCTGGGTGTGACGGCCGCGCGCTGGTTGATCTGCCCGACAGAGGGTAGTCGCGGGGCCGGCTCGTCAGAACTCGCGCGGCAGCTGGCTCCCCTGACCGGGGGCAATTGCATCGCATGCGAATCCGTAGAGCTAGCCTTGGAACAGGCCCGGCGCGATACCCCGCCGGGAGAGCTGATTTTGGTGTGTGGTTCCTTTGGGGTGGTCGGGCCCGCATTGCGATGGCTTGGTCTATACTGACCGGGTAGGGAACAGGGGTCGCTGGAATTCCATGGATCGGACATTACTAGAGCGAATGGTGGGTGCCGTGGTGCTGGTGCTCCTGCTGGTGCTGTTGGCTCCGGCACTGCTCGATGGCGGTGCTGAGGGCGATGCCGAGCGCAATCGTCCCGTGTCTGCCGATTCGGGTAAACGCACTGAAGTGATTATCCTGAATGCGCCCGTTACTGCAACGCCGCCGCCAGCAGCCACCAACCCGGCGGTCGCATTGCCAACGCCCTCATCGCCATCACTATCCAAGGCAGCACCAAAGTCAGCGTCCAGTGTGGCGCCAGCGACCGCTGCGAAAACCACCCCGAAAGCGGCGCCAAAGATGGTTGTCTCTGCGGGTAAGCAGCCGCCCTCCGGCTTTGCGGTGCAGGTCGGCAGTTTTAGCGAGCAGCAAAACGCAGCGAGTTTTGCCACGCAAATCAAAGGTGCCGGATTCAATGCGTTTGTCGTGCGCGGTAGCGCTGCCGGCGGCCCCGTTTACCGCGTCTACAGTGGTCCGGAAGCAACCCGGGAGACGGCGGACAAGCTTGCCGGCAAACTTAAGTCGGCAGGCTACAACGTGATGGTGGTGGAACTGGGAGGCGCCAATGGCGGCTGAAGTCAGTGATCTGATCTTATTCGATTACATCCTGATCGGCGTAATGACTTTCTCCACGCTTATCAGCCTGTTTCGCGGCTTTTTTAAAGAGGCGATGTCGCTGGGGACCTGGGTTGTCGCTCTCTGGGTAGCCTGGAAGTTTGGCCCACAGTTGGCTGGCTTGCTGGAAGAAATCATCACACCGACAGCAGTGCGGCTGTGGGCTGCCCGAGCTTTGGTGGTGATCGGCGTGCTAATTGGCGGCGGTCTGTTGGGGCAGTTTTTTCATTTTGTGCTGGAATCCACCGGGCTGACGGGCACCGATCGTGCGATCGGCATGGTTTTCGGGTTTGGCCGCGGTATTGTGCTGGTCGGCCTGATGCTGGCAATTATGCAGTCGGCTGATTTCGACGAGACAGAGTGGTGGCCGCAATCGGTTTTGATCCCTTATTTTGCGCCGGTAACTGATATGATTCGCCACGCTGCCGAGGACGGTCTGGAGTTTCTTGACGACCTTGAGGAGAGTGATCTTGAGGGCGCAGTCGAAATCCTGCCGCAAGCGGGCGAGGCTGACCCTCCGTCCGGTAAATAGACGCCTGCCTAGCGGGCCAGATTGGGATTGATTGAACAGTGTGCGGCATTGTCGGAATAGTCAGTAACAAGCCGGTCAACCAGTCGATATATGACGCGTTGATCGTATTGCAGCACCGCGGTCAGGACGCGGCCGGCATCATGACGGATGATGACGGCACGTTGTGTCAGCGTAAGGATAACGGTCTGGTGCAGGATGTATTCCAGCGCAAGCACATGTTGCGGTTGTCCGGAAATATGGGCATAGGGCATGTGCGCTATCCAACAGCCGGCATGTCTTCGTCGGCAGAGGCCCAACCTTTTTACGTCAATTCACCATACGGTATTTGCCTCGGGCACAACGGCAATCTCACCAATACGGCCGAGTTGCAGGAGATGCTGACCCAAAAAGACAAGCGTCATCTCAATACCGGATCTGACACCGAAGCCTTACTTAACGTATTCGCCCACGAACTGCAGCAGAACCGCAGCAGCGTATTACGCGCCGAGGATGTTTTCGAGGCCGTGGAAGGCGTGCATGGGCGTTGCAGTGGCGGCTATGCCATTATTGCGATGATCATGGGTCACGGAGTGCTGGCATTTCGCGACCCGCACGGGATCCGGCCGGTAGTGCTGGGCAAGCGTGAGGTGGGCGGATTTACCGAGCACATGGTGGCATCCGAAAGTGTTGCACTGAACGCGCTCGGGTTTGAGTTGGTGCGTGATATCCATCCGGGCGAAGCCGTCTACATAGAGAAAGACGGCACTCTGCATAGCAAACAGTGCGGCCCGGTCAAGTCGTACACACCTTGTGTATTTGAATACGTGTATTTTGCCCGTCCCGATTCGATCATGGACGGCATTTCGGTATACAAGTCACGTATGCGCATGGGCGAACGGCTGGCAGAGAAAATACTCCGTGAACGGCCCGACCATGATATTGACGTGGTTATACCCATACCGGACTCCAGCCGAACCAGCGCACAATCCGTTGCGCATGTTCTGGGGGTCAAGTATCGCGAAGGCTTTATCAAAAACCGCTACATCGGCCGCACCTTTATCATGCCCGGGCAGGAAATGCGGCGGAAATCAGTGCGGCGCAAATTGAACGCCATTGATCTGGAATTTCGCGACAAAGTTGTTTTGCTGGTGGACGATTCCATTGTGCGCGGCACGACCTCACAACAGATCATCGACATGGCACGTGAAGCCGGTGCGCGCAAAGTGTATTTTGCGTCGGCATCGCCGCCAGTGCGCTATCCCAATGTGTTTGGCATAGACATGCCGGCATCGTCCGAACTCGTTGCCGGTAACCGTACTGAAGCCGAAGTTGCCAGTGTTATCGGTGCCGACTGGCTGGTCTATCAGGACTTGCCGGATCTGATTAAGGCCGTGCAATACGATAACGGCGACATCAAGGAATTCGATACCTCGTGTTTCTCGGGCGATTACGTCACCGGTGATGTGACCATCGAGTACTTGCGCGAGGTGGAAGCTTTACGCTCTGATGAGGCCAAGGAAGAACGCGAAAATGCGCGCCGAAATCATCATGGTGTTACCAATGGACAAGTCGGCCCCAGTGCCGGAGTGGCCTGAGCGTTCATGACTATCAAGGTTCTCGTAATTGAGAGCAGTCGAGATTACCGGGCACTGATCAGTAATCACATTAGTGTTCGGTGGCGGGATGCCAAGATTACCGAGTACGACCCCGCCGAGTCCGGGCGGTTTTCCGAGAGCTTTTCGGGTGCCAGTAATGACCTGGTTATTCTGGGCGATCCGCTGCAACCGGTAAAAGGCGTAGAAAGCAGGCATGGGCGCGAAGCGGCGACCGACTGGCTTACTCAATTCCGTCGTGTATCGGGCTTCCCGCCAGTCGTTGTCATCGGCGACGGCGATCAGCGGGACGTTGTTCGCGCGATTAAAAGTGGAGCCGCCGACTATATTTCGCGCGACAGATTGCAGCATAAAAATCTCATTGCCTTGCTAGAGAATGTGCTGGATGAGCACGAGGCGTGCAACGAAAAGAGTCAGACACGGGTACCGGCTGATGGGCTCGAAATCCCGGGCCTCAAAGGTTATACGATTGAGCGATGCATTTCCGGGGGCGATATTTCTTCGGTTTATCTCGCACGCAAGAGCGATGGTGATCAGCAGGTTGTATTGAAGGTTCTGCGTCAGGTTCCGGATTTTGGAGGCGATAATGCATTGCTCGACCGTTTCCTGGCGGAGTTCGAAGCCATCGGTCACGTGAGTCATCCGAACGTGGTGAATATTTTTGATCTGGGTATTGCCGATAACCATGCCTTTATTGCGATGGAGTTCTGCAGCCGTGGAAGTTTGAAGCGGTTAATCAGGCAGGGTATGGATGCTGCGGATGCCGAAAAGGTCATGCGCGGTATTGCAGGGGCGTTACAGGCTATTCACGTCAAGGGTATCTTGCATCGTGACTTGAAGCCAACCAACGTGTTGTTTCGCGAGGACGGCAGTCTTGCACTTATTGATTTCGGGCTTGCGAAGCAGGCACACCTGAAGGCGGAACTGACCGGCACCGGCGAAATCTTCGGTACGCCGTATTACATGAGCCCCGAGCAGGGTCATGGCGAGCCGCTGGATGAGCGATCGGATATCTACAGTCTGGGTATCATCTTTTATGAAATGCTGACGGGGCAGAAGCCGTATGAAGGTAAGACGGCCATGTCGGTGATTCTGAAGCACGCGCGGGAGCCGCTGCCGCAGTTGCCAGCGCATCTGGCTGCGTATCAGCCGGCCATCGACAAAATGATAGCCAAGCGACCGGGACAGAGATTTCAGTCCATCGGCGAGTTGCTAGAATGGCGACCCGCGACGGCATAACCGACAGCCGTCTGGCCGTTCGCCCTCAGTAATCGAGTTTCGCGGTGCGTCGTCCCGCAGCATCCCAATAAAGCACCGGGCCACTGTCGTACCAGTCCCCCAATACAATACGCGTGGCGGCATTGCCGTCCAGCGAGAAACTGTGCTCGTCGGGGCGATGAGTATGCCCGTGCAGTAAGGTGGTTACGCCAAATTCGCGCATCGACTCTTCGATAGCACTTTGATTCACGTCCATAATTTCAGCAGATTTATGCGCTTTTTGGGCGCGGCTTTCATCGCGTGCCTTGTCCACGAGCCGACGACGCACGCCGAAGGGCAGCGCACGATACAGCATCAGAATGAAAGGGTTGTGAGAGAAACGGCGAAACCGCTGGTAGGCCGTGTCATCCGTGCAATAGATGTCACCGTGGCTGATTAGTACCGCCATGCCTTGCACGTCAATGACGCAGGGATCGTCCAGCGGCTGGAGCCCCGTTTTACGCATAAAATCCACGCCGATCATGAAATCCCGGTTGCCCGGCAGGAAATAGCAACGGGGTTGCTGTTGCGTGTAATCGCGCAACGCTCGTATGACGGCCCGATTGTGTGGGTTTGGATCGTCGTCGCCAATCCAGTATTCAAACAGATCACCCAGAATGTACAGGCGTTCGAGTTTCAGTGCCTGGCTGCGCAGAAAGTGCAGAAAGGCGGCCGTCGCCTCCGGACGGCCGGCATCCAGGTGCAGATCGGAAATAAAGCCAACGGTCACGCGAGACGGTAATGCACTGAAGCCTACTCCGATTCGGGCGCAGCTTCGGAAGTTTCGATGGGGGCTTCGTCGACCATCTTCATGCTGATCACAATGATCGGTTCTTGCGGCACGTCCTTCGCAAGCTCAGGTGTCGGGCCCGGTCCGGTAGCGCGGTAGCCTATTTCGTCAACAATCTCCATGCCACGGGTGATACGCCCGAACACGGTATATCCCCAGCGAGTCGGGCGTGGATCCAGCGCAATGTTGTCAGCCAGGTTAATGTAGAACTGCGTATCGGCAGTGTGGGGATCTGCGGTGCGTGCCATGCCTACGTAGCCACGACGATTGCTCAAGCCATTCCCCGATTCGTTGGGTATGACTTTATCGACCGTCTTCATTTTATAGTCGGTGTCGTACCCACCTCCCTGAATGACGAAACCGCTTACCAACCGGTGGAAAATGGTGTTGTCATAGAAGCCGCTGTTGACCAGGTCAACAAAATTGCGCACGTGCAACGGGGCCTTGCTGGTGAACAGTTCCATGCGTAAATCACCGGCGTTGGTTTTCACCTCGATTTGCGGGGAGGGCGGCAGCTCGGCCGGCGCAATGTCCTCGGCATAAGATGAGAAGCTGATAAGTGTCAGAGTGAGTATGGCGGCAAATTTTTTCATGATATGAATAGTCTTCGTCGGAAACTTACTGGGGTTATCTTAACCGGCTTCGCAGGCGGCCAGCGTATTGTGCATGAGCATGGCCACTGTCATGGGCCCAACGCCGCCCGGAACCGGGGTAATCCACGACGCGCGTTTTGCCGCAGCATCGAATTCCACATCGCCCTTAAGGGTACCATCGCCGCCGCGGTTAATTCCCACGTCGATAACCACCGCGCCGTGTTTAACCCAGTCGCCCGGTATCAGCGCCGGTTTGCCCACGGCGACAGCAAGTATGTCGGCCTGCCGCACCATACCTTCCAGATTTGTCGTGAACTTGTGGCAGACCGTGACGGTCGCGCCGGCCAGCAGGAATTCCAGCGCCAGCGGACGGCCCACAATGTTTGATGCGCCAACAATGACCGCGTGTTGTCCTTTGGGATTCACCTTGATGTGTTCAAGCATTTTCATGATGCCGTAGGGTGTGCAGGGCCGCAGGGACGGAATGCGCTGCGCCAGGCGACCCACTGTGAAAGGATGGAAGCCGTCCACGTCCTTGCCGGGATCAATGCGTTCGATCACGGTGTGCGCTTCTATATGGCCGGGCAGCGGCAACTGCACCAGTATGCCGTCCACGGTGACATCCGCATTCAGCGTATCAATGAGGTTTAGCAGTTCTTCCGCCGGCGTCGTGTGCGGCAGGTCATGGGCAAATGAGAGAATGCCGGCTTCCTCGCAGGCCATGCGTTTGTTGCGCACGTAGATGGCGGATGCAGGGTCGGTGCCCACTTGCACCACTGCCAGTCCTGGCGCGCGGAGGCCTTTAGCAACGCGAGCTGCCACGCGGTCACGAACCGAGTCGCGAATCTGCTGAGCAATGGCTTTGCCGTCGATGATCTGCGCGGGCATCCGGTGTCCTGATAGGTCTGTTGCAGGCGCGCCACGATACCAGAGGACGCGGGGCGGCAAAAGCCGACAGGCGATTGACGCCCTTCATTGACCTGTATCAGGCTGCCCCGTATCATCCCCGCGGCGGTCGGGGCATAGCGCAGTCTGGTAGCGCATCTGCTTTGGGAGCAGAGGGTCGGGAGTTCGAATCTCTCTGCCCCGACCACTATTTTCGTTAAAATGCATTGTCCCGGCCAGATTTAGATTTCTTGCGCCCGTAGCTCAACCGGATAGAGCACCGGCCTTCTAAGCCGGGGGTTGCAGGTTCGAGTCCTGCCGGGCGCGCCAATGTGTATCAGAGGCCATGTATGGGTGCATGGTCAGTTACTCCGATAAGCATTGGGCAGTAAAGGTCAGTAAGGTTAGAACGACAATGGTGGGTGTAGCTCAGTTGGTAGAGCCCTGGATTGTGATTCCAGTCGTCGCGGGTTCGAGTCCCGTCTCCCACCCCATCTACTGCTGACCTTTCAGTCAGCGCAGTTATATAAGTGTGGGCCTCTAGCTCAGTTGGTAGAGCAGTGGACTCTTAATCCATTGGTCCGGGGTTCGAGCCCCCGGGGGCCCACCAATCCTGCGCTGGTTCCCGGCATCCGAATTCAGTTGAGATTCCCGGCCCGGTGATTTAGATTCAGTCTCGTAGTGATCACCCCATCCCCAGCTAAAGGAATACTCTATGCGTTATTCATTCATGGCAGGTATCGCGCTCTCCGCACTGACGTTTACCACCGCAGTCTTTGCTGAAGACGCTGGATCACTTGCGCGTTCCGGTGAAGAAGTGTTTGACGACAGTTGTGCCGGGTGTCATACGGGCGGTTTTGCCGGTTTCTTCGGAGGCGCTCCGGAGCTTGGAGACAAGGATGACTGGGAAGCGCTGATTCCCAAGGGTGTCGACGGATTAACGGCTTCCACTATTACTGGTATCGGCAAAATGGCCGCCCGCGGTGGTTGTGATGACTGTCTGGATGAAGAGATTCGGGCAGCGGTTGAGTACATGTTTGAGGCTGTGCAATAGCGCCGTTTCGTGAACTGATCGACTATTTTTTGACGCTGCTTATGTCACCTTAGTGTTCTGGGACGGGTCCGGAACCTTATCTGAATGGCGTTAGCTGCGCACATCGACACTGTAGATAGATTTCTGCGTGCAGTTTTTGCAATGCAGTATAGTTCGCTTGCAGTCAGATCAGTTTTTAAACCAATTCGTTTCCTGATGTGGCTGTTGGTTTTTAGCGTTTTAGGCCCGTTTGTATCGACTGCCTCTGCAGAGCAGGTTTCCACCGACCAGATGGTCGTGATTGCGCACCCCTCCGTGAATAAAGACCTCATCGCGCGCCGCACGTTGCGCGCGATATTCGGCATGCGCATGCGCAATTGGAGTGACGGCGAGTCCATCACCGTGTTTGTGCTGGACGATCGCGATCCCAGCCACATGGATTTCTGTGAAAGCAATTTAGGCATGTTGCCGTACAACCTCAGACGGCATTGGGACCGTCTGATTTTCTCAGGCACGGGCAGGGCACCCATTCGAGTGAGTACAGCCGAAGAAATGATCAGCCTGGTGCGGAGTACGCCCGGGGCGATCGGCTATGTTAGAGAGGATATGGCGGATGAATCTGTCGCTGTTTTACAAATTGGCTGAGGGAAGGTCAGCCAAGTTGCTGACAGTCGCCTTGTTGCTGTTAGCAGCAATGGTGGCCAAGGCGCAGAGTGACTTCCGTTATCAAGGCGTTATTACGCAGGGTGCCGTGCATACGACGGATAATCACGTCAATGGCGACAGCGATGACAGCGTGAGTTTCGAATTCACCGAACTGGCGCTCAATTTTGCTACCGAATTGCCCTGGGAACTTGAGTTTACCGGGCAGGGCATGTATCGCCACACCGGCGAGGCATACGAGGAAATCGATGTTGATTACCTGATTCTTAGCCGCGGGTTTGCCGTCAGTGCGGATTCGTTGGTTGGTTTCCGCCTGGGGCGCTTCAAGAATCCGTTAGGCTTATATAACGAGACGCGCGATATCGCTTTTACGCGGCCTGCGGTGTTTGTGCCAGAGGCCATCTATACCGAGAATTTCCGTGATTTATTGCTTTCAACGGACGGCCTGGCGGTTTACGGCAGTTTGTTTACCGATGCGGGCGAATGGAGCGTGGAACTCGGGGCGGGCAAACCGCGCATCAAGAGTGACTCTCTGCAATCGCTGGATGCATATACGGCAAAATTTTCCAATGACCGGTCGATCGTCGGACGGGTTGCTTACGAACACAACGGCGGTCAATGGAAAGGGGCACTCAGTTACCTGAATCTTCAGTTCGACATGTCTTTATCGGGTGTATCGGTGCTGCCGTTCCCGCCTTTTACAATGACGCCGTTCGCGAACCTGCCGGGCAGTTTGGATCACGCGCGCTGGATCGCTTCGCTTGAGTACAACTGGAACGACTGGACGATAACCGGCGAATACACGTTGAGTGATTTCGATATTGTGGCCACAGGGGTCTTCCCGCAGCTTGATTTCACCAACGAAGGGTATTACATCGCTGCGCGTAAGCGTCTGACCCCCGACTGGTCGGTGTTTTACCGTTGGGAAGAGTTTTTCGGTGATAAGGACGACCCGACCGGATCACGTTTTTTGGGTTCCCCGTTTCCGACCTATTCAGGCTTTCGCAAGTCACATGTCGTGGGTACACGCTGGGATATTTCCAGCAACTGGTTGTTGATGGTGGATTATCACTTCGTCGATGGCGCGGCGTTGTTATCCGACAGGGACAATCCGGTACCGGCTGATCAGGTGAAACGGTGGCGGATGCTGGCGGCGACATTGTCGTTCCGGTTTTAGCAGTCTAAGCCCGTCATCCAGGTAGCTGCTTATGTTCGCCGGTGATTCCAAGGGCACGAAACGCTTTTTCAGCCTGAAATGGCGTGTTGCCATTCTGATTATTGCCCTGTTGATCATGGTAAATGGCCTGTTCAACTACTTTTCGTACAAAAATCTGGAGAATCAATTTGGTGCCCAGACTTCCGTGGCAGTGGAAGAGTATTCCCGCGCATTGCTGGACCAGTCCCGCCAGCGGTTAATCGAACTTGGTGAGTCGATCATTCTGACCAGTGATGACGTCGAAGAACATGACCTGTCAGGTGGTTCTTTATATCGCACGCTGGCGCAGAACTGGGAGTTGTTTCAAATCAGTTGGGGTGTTGAGGCCGCCGTTTTCCTGAATGGCGAGCGGCATATCCTGCGAGAGTGGGGTGACTTCAACTATGACAAGCGCCTGGAGCGCTTTGTGGCAAATATTGAAGCCAGCGGTTCGCCCGAAACCATCGTGTATTGCCGCGAGCAATGCCGCTTGTACGCAGGGATTCCCTTGCTCGCCGACGAAGCCGGCCCGTCGACGATGTTGCTTGCGACTTCGTTGGCGGATTTCATGATCGGATTCGCGCGGCGCAGTTACTTTGATCTGGCCTTACTGCGCAAGTCGGAACTCACCAATACGGTCACCGATCAGCGTATGTGGACATTCCGGCTGGCAGCGGTTACCAACATGTCGAAATCACTACGCCTGTTTGAACAATTGCCTGCAGCAGTGCCGCAGGCGGAATTTTTCAAACACGGTGCGGCACTGGAAACTTCGCCCGGTGTGCATCACTATTTCTATGCCATTGACCTGCAGGATGGCTCGGCACCTGGCCAGAATTACATAGTCCTGGTCGCCGATGTCTCGCAGCAGCGCGAAGCGATCTTTAGCAGTCTGCGCGAGTCGTTATTTATCTCGCTGATCGGGTTGCTGTGTACGCTTTCGATGTTGTTGGTGGTGCTATGGCGACCGATGTTCCGGCTCAATCGGCTGGTTGAGTATTACCCTTTGCTTGTGAACAAAGACTACGATGCCGTGCGGCAGCGGTTAAGTGATCACAAGCGGCATATTGGCTGGCAGGACGAGCTTGATTTGCTGGAGGACGCGACCGAAGTGCTGTCGAGCGAATTGGAGTTGATGGATAAGGACATTCGCAACTACACCGAGGAGCTTGAATCCATGGCGCTGTATGACTCGCTGACGGGTCTGGCGAACCGGAGATTATTTAGTCTGAGGCTTGGTGAGCTAATCAAAGACTCAAAGCGCAGCGGCGAACCGTTTGCGGTTGCCTTTATTGATCTGGATAAATTCAAGCCGGTCAACGACAACATGGGACATGAAGCGGGCGATGCGTTGTTGATCGAAGTAGCGCATCGCCTGACCAACGGTATTCGCGCTACCGATACAGCCGCGCGCATGGGCGGGGATGAGTTCGCTTTGTTGCTGACCGGAATTCACAGTCAGGAAAGTGCCGTAGAGGTCGTGCAGAAGTTGCTGCAAACCATCAGTCAGCCAATGCCGCTTGATGCAGGGATGGCCGAGGTCGTCGCCAGTATCGGACTGGTGCTGGCGGAGGGCGGCAATCTCGATGAAGAAGAATTGATGCGCTGCGCCGACAAAGCGATGTATGTGGCTAAGAATTCAGGTGGTAATCGCTACAGCGTCTACACCCGGCTGCACTAGAGTCGGTGCTGGCCTACATGCCCATCGGTGTCAGAATATCCCGTTTGGTGATTTTTGCGGTCAGGAACCTCCAGATAACCTTTGGCGTGGTCAGCCAGCGCACCGCCGAGCCGTTTCCACTTGCGGCCAGGATGTTCTCTACCAGCCAGGGGGTCACCACGTCCACGCGATCAGCCAGAATATTGTAGATGCCTCTTTTCCGCGGCCATTCCGGACCGTTGCGCATTTCCGGCGAGATCAGCATGTCGGTAATGACCATGCCGGGACTCAGATAACACATCTGCACCGGCGTATCCTTGCACTCTTTAATCAAGACCTTTGTGAAGTAGCGCAGAGCGTATTTGGTGGAGCCATAAACGCCGTAGCGCGGCATGGTTGAGCCGTCGCTGCCGAAGCCCTCCATGTTCCAGATTTGTCCGCTGCCCTGTTGATGCATGCCCCGCAATGCGACGTGATTGCAGTGCATCAGGCCAATTAAATTGGTGTTGACGGTTTGCACATAGTCTTCAGGCGGCAGCTCGTGAAACAGCTTCTGCTCGCCGTCACGCCCGGCGTTATTGATCCAGATATCCACGGTGCCAAAAGAACTGGCCGATTTGTCCCAAAGCGCTTGCACCTGAGCTCTGTCGGATACGTCACAGGGCTGGCCAGCGATGCGCGCGATTTCGAATTCGCCCGCCAGCTCTGCAATGGCCGCATCGACTGCCGACTGTCCGCGGCTCGAAATCATGACGCGATGACCGCGCTGCAGAAACTCCCGCGCCATGCCCAGTCCGATGCCCTTGGTACTGCCTGTAATCACCACGTTCATGTGAGGTCCTTAATTGTCCGGAGTTCGCTATAATCGCGCGCTCGGTCACCGGCGCTGCGGCGGGCGGGATATTCTATATAAGTGGCTCGAAAGCGAAAGAGGTCGGCGCGCGGCGATCGCGACAGGTGGGCAGGCAGCGTTCAGCGAAAGTGGCGGAATTGGTAGACGCGCTGGATTTAGGTTCCAGTGGGGTAACCCGTGAGAGTTCGAGTCTCTCCTTTCGCACCATATAAAAATCATATATTACAGGTAGTTATAATGCAGGTTTCAATTGAATCCGAGAACGGTCTCGAGCGGCGCATGCGGGTGCAGGTGCCTGCTGATCGTATCGAGAATGAGGTCCAGGTGCGGCTCAAGAAGGTGGGTCGTCAGGCCAAACTGCAGGGTTTCCGTCCCGGCAAGATTCCGCCCAACGTCGTCAAGCAACATTTCGGCGCCCAGGTGCGGCAGGAAGTGCTGCAGGAAGTGCTGCAGAGTACGTACTCCGAAGCGGTTACCCAGCAAAAGCTGCAGCCTGCGGGCAGCCCGAATATCGAGCCCGAAAATCTTGCCGAAGGTCAGGATCTGAGCTATGTGGCCGTGTTTGAGGTTTTCCCTGAGGTGCAGATCAAGGGCCTCGACAAGATCAAGGTCCAGCAGCCGGAAGTGAGCATTACGCCTGCTGAGGTCGACGAGATGGTCCAGAACCTGCTTAAGCAACGTGCCGACTGGGCGGAGGTAGATCGCAAGGCCGCCGATGGCGACAAGGTAAAGCTCGATTTTAACGGCACGGTTAAAGGCGAACCCTTTGAAGGTGGTAGCGCCGAAGATTTTGAATTTGTGCTCGGTGAAGGGCAAATGCTGGAAGACTTCGAGAAAGGCATCCGCGGGCTGAAAGCCGGCGACGTAAAGACTGTCAAAGTCAAGTTCCCCAAAGATTACCACGCCCCGGAACTGGCCGGAGCTAAAGCAGAGTTCGAGCTGACCATTAAGGTCGTTTCCGAAATTGTGCTGCCGGAGTTAAGTGAAGAGTTCGTCAAGAGTTATGGCATTGAGAGCGGTGCCGCAGACGACTTGCGGGCCGATATCCTCAAAAATATGGAGCGCGAGTGCGACGCCAAGGTCCGGGGCGAGGTCAAGCGACAGGTCATGGAAGGTCTGGCGGCACAGAACCCGATTGCTGTGCCGGCCGTGCTGATCCGGCAGGAGGCGCATTCCATGCAGCACGACGCCATGGAGCGCATGGGCATTAAGGATCACGCGCAGGCGCCGCCGGAAGACACTTTTAAAGAGCCTGCAGAGAAGCGAGTGCGGCTGGGATTGTTGCTGCAGGAAATCATTGCGGAGAATAAACTCGAGGTTGATCGTGAGCGCGTTACAGCCAAGGTGGACGAGCTGGTTGCGCCTTACGAAAAACCGGAGGAACTGCGTAACATGTACCTGCAGAACCCCCGGTTTTTGGGTCAGGTCGAAAATGCGGTACTTGAAGAGCAGGTGATTGAGTTTTTGCAAAGCAAAGCGAAGCTTTCCACCAAAAAGATGGCCTTTCGTGAGTTAATGGAGCTCTGAATATGAATGAACGTGCGCTGAATCTGATTCCGATGGTGGTGGAGCAAACCTCACGCGGGGAACGCTCTTATGATATTTACTCGCGCCTCTTAAAAGAGCGCGTGGTGTTTTTGGTTGGTCCGGTCGAGGACCAGGTAGCCAATGTCATTGTTGCGCAGTTGTTATTTCTGGAGTCCGAAAATCCCGACAAGGATATTCATCTCTACATTAACTCCCCTGGCGGTTCGGTTAGTGCGGGCCTGTCTATCTACGACACAATGCAGTTTATCCGTCCTGAGGTGAGCACGATTTGCGTAGGTCAGGCGGCCAGCATGGGCGCGTTCCTGTTGGCCGGCGGCGCCAAGGGTAAGCGGTTTTGTTTGCCGCATTCGCGGATGATGATCCATCAGCCGCTGGCGGGCTTTCAGGGCCAGGCGTCTGACATCGATATTCATGCGCGGGAAGTACTGAAAACCAAAGCGCGCTTGAATGAACTGTTAGCGCTTCATACGGGTCAATCACTGGAGCGTATCGAGCAGGATACCGACCGTGACTATTTTATGTCCGGGACTGAAGCCGTGGCGTACGGTTTGATCGATACGGTGCTGGAACGGCGTGCCGGCGACAGCAAGTCGAAGGGTAAGTCGGAATAAGGGTTTTGAGTCATTTGTTGCGTCTGTGCAACGGTGTTTTGCACCGCTGGCGCGATGCGTGATATATAGTTGGCACGTCAGTTTACGGGTTACTGGCGAAATCGCGGGCCAGCCTGGCTGGTCACAGAGGTATTGAATGTCTGACGAATCGCGAGGCAGGGGAGAAGAGGGCAAACTCCTGTACTGCTCTTTCTGCGGCAAGAGCCAGCATGAGGTGCGCAAGCTCATTGCCGGCCCTTCAGTCTTTATCTGCGACGAGTGTGTCGAGCTGTGTAACGACATCATTCGCGAGGAGCTGGATGACCGCACGGAACAGAGCGGTTCCAAGTTGCCGAAGCCGCACGAAATTAACGATGTACTTGATCAGTACGTAATCGGGCAGTCGAAGGCCAAGAAAGTTTTGTCGGTGGCCGTTTATAACCACTACAAGCGGCTAGACAGCCGCAGTTCCGACAAGAACGACATTGAGCTGGCCAAGAGTAATATCTTGCTGATAGGCCCTACCGGTTGCGGTAAGACGCTGCTCGCGGAAACGTTGGCGCGATTGCTAAATGTGCCCTTCACGATCGCCGATGCCACCACGCTGACAGAGGCAGGTTACGTTGGTGAGGATGTCGAAAACATCATTCAAAAATTGTTGCAAAAGTGCGACTACGATGTTGATAAAGCGCAAACCGGCATTGTGTACATTGATGAGATCGATAAGATTTCGCGCAAGTCAGACAACCCGTCAATTACCCGTGACGTTTCGGGTGAGGGCGTGCAACAGGCATTGCTGAAGCTGATCGAGGGCACCATCGCTTCGGTGCCGCCGCAAGGGGGTCGCAAGCACCCGCAGCAGGAGTTTTTGCAGGTTGATACCAGCAATATTCTGTTCGTGGTGGGTGGGGCTTTTGCGGGGCTGGAAAAGATCATTCAGAACCGCTCAGAAAAAGCCGGCATCGGCTTTGTGGCGGAAATCAAGTCTGGTGAAGAAGAGGCCAGTGTTGGTGAATTGCTGAGCGACGTCGAACCGGAGGATTTGATCCGTTTCGGCCTGATTCCTGAATTTGTCGGGCGTTTGCCGGTGGTGGCCACGCTCACGGAACTGGATGAAGACGCTCTGGTCACCATATTGGTGGAGCCGCGCAATGCGCTGACCAAGCAGTATCAGAAACTGTTCGAAATGGAGGGTGTGGATCTCGAATTCCGCGATGACGCCCTGCGGGCAATAGCCAAACGAGCGATGGAACGCAAAACAGGCGCCCGCGGTCTGCGCACGATCCTTGAAAGTGTGCTTTTAGACACCATGTATGACCTGCCGAGCATGCTGAATGCGACCAAAGTGGTGGTCGATGAAGGTGTGGTTAACGGCGAAACCAAGCCCTACGTCATCTACGAGTCGGAAGACGCGCAGCAGGCCCAGGCTGAGGAGGCGGCAAAGCCGCGTCCGACCGGTTCAGACCTGCATTAGCGAGAGCTAAAGGCCGGCCTGAAAAAATGCAGGGAGGGCAGCGGCCCTCTGTCTGCCGCGTGAAAGGACTTCTGAACGGAGGCAAGCATGTCCGAGATATCTGAGCAGTCTATGCAGCATGTACCGATTCTCCCGTTGCGGGACGTAGTCGTTTACCCGCATATGGTAATTCCGCTGTTTGTTGGCCGGGAAAAGTCCATTACCGCATTGGACACCGCGATGGAGTCCGGCAAGAAAATCCTGCTGGTCGCGCAGAAACAGGCCGATATCGACTCGCCGACGGCCGATGACATTTATCGCGTGGGTACGCTCGCCACCATTCTGCAGTTGCTCAAATTGCCCGATGGTACCGTGAAGGTCCTGGTAGAAGGTGCCAATCGCGCTCGTGTCACTGCAATACATGAAGGGGACTATTTCAGCGCCGACATTGAATTGATCGAAGAGCAGAGCGGGGACGATTCGCGCGAGTTGGACGGCCTCAAGCGCACCATCGTTTCCCAGTTCGAAAACTACGTAAAACTCAACAAGAAAGTGCCGCCGGAGATCCTGGCGTCGCTTACCAGTATTGAGCAGCCGGGTCGGCTGGCCGATACCGTGGCTGCCCATATGTCGCTGCAGCTGGATGAAAAGCAAAAAGTACTGGAAGTTGAAGGCCTGCGCGAACGTTTAGAGCATGTTATGTCGCTGATTGACGCTGAGATCGACATGCTGCGCATAGAGAAGCGTATTCGCGGCCGCGTAAAGCAGCAAATGGAGCGCAGCCAGCGAGAGTACTACCTGAACGAGCAGATGAAGGCGATTCAGAAAGAGCTTGGCGAAATGGAGGATGCTCCCAACGAGCTTGCCGAGCTCGAGGCCAAGATCGAAGAGTGCGGCATGACGCCGGAGGCGAAAGAAAAAGCCACTTCTGAACTCAACAAATTGAAAATGATGTCGCCCATGTCGGCCGAAGCCACCGTGGTGCGCAATTACATAGATTGGCTGGTCAAGGTGCCGTGGACGAAAAAGACACGCATCCTGCGAAAGCTGGACAGGGCCGAAAAGATCCTCGAAGAGGATCATTACGGTCTGGAGAAGGTCAAGGAACGCATTCTTGAGTATCTGGCCGTGCAGTTGCGGGTGAAGAAACTCAAGGGTCCGATACTATGCCTGGTGGGCCCGCCAGGCGTGGGTAAGACCTCGCTGGGGCAAAGCATAGCCCGTTCCACTAATCGCCAGTTCGTTCGCATGTCGCTCGGTGGCGTGCGGGATGAGGCCGAGATTCGGGGGCATCGACGCACCTACATCGGCTCTATGCCGGGCAAGATTCTGCAGAACCTTGCCAAGGTGGGGGTGCGTAACCCGCTGTTTTTGCTTGATGAAATCGATAAGATGTCGATGGATTTCCGGGGCGACCCGTCCTCCGCGCTGCTCGAAGTGCTCGACCCTGAGCAGAACTCCACTTTTGGTGATCATTACTTCGAAGTGGACTTCGATTTGTCCGACGTGATGTTCGTGTGCACCGCGAATTCCATGAACATTCCGGCACCTTTGCTGGATCGCATGGAGGTGATCCGCATCCCCGGATATACCGAGGATGAGAAGCTCAACATCGCCCGACGCTACCTGTTACCGAAACAAATGAAGGCCAATGGCCTGAAGCCGGAAGAACTGGCGATTTCCGACAGCGCGCTGCGCGATGTGATCCGGTACTACACGAGGGAAGCCGGTGTGCGCAATCTGGAGCGCGAAATTGCCAAGATTTGCCGCAAGGTGGTGAAAGGCCTGCTACTGCGCCCGCGCGAAGCACAGGTGCACGTGTTGCCAAAGGGCCTGCAGAAATACCTGGGCGTGCGTCAGTTCCGCTACGGTCGTGCAGACGTGAACGATCAGGTCGGCCAGGTGACCGGCCTGGCTTGGACGGAGGTGGGCGGCGAGTTGCTAACCATCGAAGCGACGGTCATGCCCGGTAAAGGCAAGTTGATTCATACTGGCAAGCTGGGCGAAGTCATGCAGGAGTCGATTCAGGCGGCGGCTACGGTGGTGCGCAGTCGTGCAGAAGTGCTCGGTATCAGCCCCGATTTTCACCAGAATCTGGACATTCATATCCATGTTCCGGAGGGCGCTACCCCTAAAGACGGGCCCAGCGCAGGCGTCGGAATGTGCGCAGCCTTGGTTTCTTCCATCACCAACATCCCGGTTCGCTCGGATGTCGCGATGACCGGCGAAATCACACTGCGCGGCGAAGTATTGCCGATTGGTGGGCTCAAGGAAAAGCTGTTGGCAGCTCACCGGGGCGGTATCGGTACGGTCGTGATTCCCAAGGAGAACGAAAAGGATCTGGTGGAAATTCCGAAGAACATCAAGGACAAACTGGAGATACTTCCGGTGCGTTGGATAGATGAAGTGCTGGAAATAGCGCTGCAGCATATGCCGGTTCCGCAGTCTCAGGAAGCTGCCGGCGAGGAGCAGCAGCAGCAATCGACGCCGCCGGACGACAAGAATTTAAGGGCTCATTAGAGCCGTTCTAACTGCTGTCGCGGCGATTTTGTTGACAGCAGTTTTTTTCGGCTGGTATAAGAATTGCCTATCCCTTGCAGTTATTGGGTTTCGGGATTTGTCGCGGATCGCAATGTGCGCCATTGCAATGCGACTGCACAGCGGGGGAGACATCATAGCGATGCCTCACTTTTTTCATGCAGTAGTTCGTTAATAGGTGGTTTGATGAACAAGGGTGAATTGATTGAATCAGTAGCGTCTCAAACAAATCTTTCGAAGGCTGATGCGGGTCGTGCCGTGGATGCCATGATTGATGCGATTGAAGGGACGTTGAAGGTCGGTAATACGGTCTCTCTGGTGGGTTTTGGTACTTTCTCCGTGAAGAAGCGCGCAGCTCGTCAGGGCCGCAATCCTCGCACGGGTGAAACTATCCAAATCAAAGCCAGCAGAGTGCCCAGCTTTAAGGCTGGCAAAGCTCTGAAGGATGCCGTAAACTAGCGCGCCTTTCGCGCACACGGGCTCTTTTCGGGCCTGCGTAGGCTCTGCTGAAGGGCTTTGCGCACAAGGAATTCGGCGCTTTTTAGCGCCGATTTCTTTGTGGAATGATTAATGTTCAAGGCAAGATACTGGGTGCTTAGCTCAGCTGGTAGAGCGGCGCCCTTACAAGGCGTAGGTCGGGGGTTCGATCCCCTCAGCACCCACCAGTTCAAAGCGCGGAGTGGTAGTTCAGTTGGTTAGAATACCGGCCTGTCACGCCGGGGGTCGCGGGTTCGAGTCCCGTCCACTCCGCCATATTTGAGAACCCTATGCTGCAAGTCATACGTGAAAAACTAACCGGTTGGTTCGCCTGGTTTATCCTGGGCGCTATTGCCCTTACCCTGGTGGTTACCTTTGGCAACATCGACACCGGCTTCACGCCAGCCGGTACGGCATTTACGGTCAACGGCGAGGACGTTCCAATCAGTGAGTTCCGGGCGACCTATCAGCAACAGCGTCAGCAGTGGGAAAGCAATTTTCGTGCCCAGCTTCCGCCCGAGCTGGCCGAGAATATGGCTCGATCCGTTATCGACCAGTTGGTGCGCAACCGCGCGCTTGCTCAGCACGTGCAGTCCCAAGGATATCGTGTCAGTGATGCAGACCTGGTTGCCGCTATTCAGTCGAATCAGGCATTTCATGTGGGTGGTCGCTTTTCACAGCCGGCCTATGAGCAGTTATTGAATTCACAGGGCTTTACGCCGCAGCGTTTCGAGTATGAAGAACGGCGCACATTGGAGATGCGTCAATACGCGGAAGGCATCGCGTACAGTTCTTTCTATACGCCAGCCGAATTCCGCCGCTATATAGCCCTCGATGGCGAGAGTCGTGACGTTGAATTCATGTTGATCCCGGCAAGCCAGTGGGTTGATCGGATAAGCATATCGGAAGATGCCATTGCCGAACGCTACGCAATGGATCCCAGTCTATATCAGAGTGTGGAATCCGTCGCGCTTGAATACGTGGTGGTGAATTACGCTGATTTGCTCGCCGAGGCGGAGGTAAGCGATAGCGAATTGCGCGAATACTTTGACCAGAATCAGCAAGAGTTTCGCGGCCCCGATGACCGGCAGGTGAGTCACATTCTTATTGCCTTTGGTGACGATGAGGCGGCAGCCGCGCAGCAGGCTCAGCAAGTGAGTGAAGAGCTGGCGGCCGGCGCTTCGTTTGAGAGCCTGGCGGCTAAATATTCAGCCGATACGGCCTCGGCGTCTAAAGGCGGGAGCCTGGGCTGGCTGGGAACAGGCGACGCGCCTGCTCAGGAATTCGAAAACGCGATGCTTGCATTGGTTAATAAGGGTGATGTCTCCCCCCCGGTTCGCACCGAGTTTGGTTTCCATCTGATCCGTCTGGATGATGTGCGCGAGAGCGCACGGATTGATTTTGCGGATGTGGCCGACGAACTGAGGCAACGCCTGCGCGAAGAACAGGCTGCTGACCGCTACGATGAATTGTTGGACGAGTTGGACGAACAGGCGCTGGAAAGTCTGGACGGTTTGGCGCCTGTGGCAGAATCGATGGGCCTGCCATTGCAGTCAGTCGACATGTTTACCCGCAACGGTGGCGGCGATTTGGGTTTCAGCCCGGAGCTGGTGGATAGCGCGTTCAGTTTGGAAGTCATGGACGACGGCGAGAACAGCCCGGTTATTATGCTCGACGATGGACGTGCGGTGGTGCTTCGGGTGACCGAGCATCGGCCTTCGGTGGTTCGGCCATTGGAAGAAGTTCGGGACGACATTCGCAATGTGTTGCTGCAGGAAGCCGCTATTGCCAAAGGTGCAGAAGTGTCGGCAGACCTCCTCAATCGTCTGAATGCGGGCGCACCCGCCGACACCATTGCGGCGGAGGTAGGGCAGTCGTTCACTGCAGTGTCCGGCATGCGCCGCGGCGATGACGCCATGCCGCCCGAGTTGGCTGCCGAGGTGTTTCGTGCGCCCAAACCGGTGGCTGGCGAAACAGTTTACGTGAACAAGTTGCTTGCTTCCGGCGACTACGCCCTTTTCCGTGTCACAGCGGCCATACCAGGCAGGCCCGACAATTTTAGCCTTGAAGATCGCGACACTCGCAAGCAGCAATTGGCAATTCAGCTGGGCGGTGGGCAGGCCAACGCGATCGTAGAGTCGCTGATCGGGGATGCACAGGTGGTTGTTACCCCCGACCTGATAGAAAATGAGCTAGGCATCGGGCTCTAAAATCCGGATGAAATTACAACTCCACTGGCAGATTGCATTGGCTATCCTGCTCGGTGGGCTTAGCGGCTGGTTGACGGGCGATTCTGCCAGTCTGTTTGGCATCGTCTTCTACGACTTGTACGAATTCTTCGGCACCTTGTTTCTTAATGCGCTGAAGATGCTGATCGTGCCTTTGATCGCCTCATCTATCATTGTCGGTGTCGCCGGTCTCGGCAGCTCGGCGCACATCGGCCGGTTGGGCGGCAAGACGCTCGCTTTCTACGCGGTAACGACACTGGCTGCGATTTTGGTCGGCCTGGCGCTGGTTAATCTTGTACGCCCTGGCGAACTGGATGGTGAGCCCGTGCGCGATATTCTGGCGCTTGAAATGGGTGCCGCCGAAGTGTCCGAGCAAGTCACTGACAAGGGGGCGGGGGATATAGTAGCCGTGCTGCTGCGGGCCGTGCCATCGAATATTGTCGCCGCGGCAGCGGAAGGGCAATTGCTCGGGGTCATCGTCTTCTGTCTGTTATTCGGCTTCTTCATGACGCGGCTTGAGCATGATTTCGCTGAGCCGCTCATGAGCTTCTGGACCGGCGTGTTTCAGGTCATGATGCGCATGACTGAGTGGGTTATGTTGTTCGCCCCCATCGGCGTATTCGCGCTGGTGGCCCGCGTGGTCGCCCGCACCGGATTCGATGCGGCCGGGCCCCTGTTGCTGTTCACGGGTGTGGTTGCCCTGGGTCTCGCCGTGCACGCACTGATTACGCTGCCGCTGTTGTTAAAGGGCGTCGCGCGTCTGAACCCGTGGCGGTTCATGCAGAATGTCAGCCCCGCGTTACTGACTGCTTTCTCCACGGCATCTTCATCGGCGACGTTGCCTATAACCATGGAGCACATGGAAAAAAAGGTTGGTGTTTCAAACAAGATCTGCAGTTTTGTATTGCCCTTAGGTGCGACCGTTAACATGAACGGCACGGCGCTCTATGAGTGTGCGTCGGTTATGTTTATTGCACAGGCCTACGGGGTGGAACTCGATTTCGGTACGCAGTTGATTGTGGTATTCACCGCGCTGCTTACATCGATTGGTGTTGCGGGGATACCGGCCGCATCGCTGGTCGCCATTGCAATTATTCTGGCCGCAGTCGGTCTGCCGGTTGAGGCTATTGCCGTGCTGTTTGTATTTGATCGTGTGCTTGACATGGCGCGCACCAGTGTCAATGTGCTGGGAGACTGTAGTTGCGCGGCGATTGTTGCCCGGCTCGAAGGCGAAACCCTGGCGGACGACGAGCAGTAACACGTATCTCGCACGAGTTGCTGCCCTGAAGGTTTTCAGCGCTGGGCGATCACTTCCTCATCTTCGTCCACCGAGAAGCTCATCCCTACTGTGCTGTAACCACAATCGACGTGGACGATCTCGCCGGTAATGGCCGATGCCAGATCTGAACACAAAAATGCCGTTACATTACCGACATCTTCGATGGTGACGTTTCGTCGCAGCGGCGTGCCCGCTTTGGCATGGGCCAGCAACTTGCGAAAATTCCCGACACCGGAAGCCGCCAGTGTTTTGATCGGCCCCGCCGAAACACCGTTGACCCGAATATTGCGCGGACCGAGATCGGCTGCCATGAATCGCACACAAGCCTCAAGCGACGCTTTCGCGGGGCCCATAACGTTATAGTTCGGTATCGAGCGTTCGGCGCCCAGATAGCTCATGGTCAGCAAGGCGCTGCCGGAGCGCAGCATTGGCAGCGCCTCGCGGGCCATCGCAGCAAAGCTATAGGCGCTGATGTCGTGCGCGATCTGGAAGCCTTCGCGCGTCACCGATTCCACAAAGGTGCCAGCCAGGCATTCCTTGGGGGCATAGCCCACGGCATGAATAATGTTGTCGAATTCTCCCCACTCTGTCTCCAGATCGCGGAACACGGCTTTTAACTCGGCATCACTGGATACGTCGAGCGGCAGCGCGATATTTGAGCCCACTTCACTGGCAAAGCCGGTGACGCGTTCTTTAAGTTTGTCGTTCTGGTAGGTGAAGGCCAGTTCGGCGCCCTCGCGGTGCATGGCTGCTGCCACACCCCAGGCGATGGAGCGTTTGCTGGCGACGCCCACGATAAGCGCACGTTTGCCGGAGAGAAATCCCATCGTTGTCCCTGCTGTCTCACTCAGAATGCGGCATATTAGGCCTATTTTGGCAGCACCATTCAAGCTGAATTTAGTTGCTCCGCGCAGCCCTACACCTGATCAGCAGGCTCGGGTATGATGATTCGCACGCGGGTTAAGGCTGTGGGGTGCAGCGTTGCAAGACGTTTGGCTGGATAGTAAAGCGGGGCGGGCGTTATTTGCGCAGGAGTGTGAGTTAGCTCATGCGGTGTTGGAGCGTGTCTTTGGCGACCAGATTGTGCAGGTCGGCAGCTGGGGTCCTTCCGGAGCCTTGCTCGCATCGGCACGCACGCAGGCCGCGCTTATTTTTTCTCCTTCAACCGAGAGCCTGTGCGATGCGCGTTGTTTACCATCCCGACTGGCCATCCGCACTGACAGTGTGGATGCGGTGCTATTGCCGCATACGCTGGAACTTAGCGCCGACCCGCATGCCGTATTGCGCGAAATACATCGGGTTCTGCGGCCGGGCGGCAAGCTCATTGTGCTGGGTTTCAATCCTTACAGCTGGTGGGGCGTGCGGCATAAGCTCGCGGTAAACGGCTATCCGCGCGGCTGGTTCCGGCACATTTCCAAACGGCGTATCTGTGACTGGTTAACCCTGCTAAATTTGCGTGTGGATGACGTTCGGGCTTGTTACGTCACGCCGGCAAGCAACAGCACACTAAAGTTGCTTCAACGTGGCGGCTACTTTGCGAATGCCTATCTGGTCATGGCCAGCAAGGAAACCATCCCGGCGACGGTGGTCCGCCCGCGACTTGGCAGACGTGCTGCCCTGGTGCAGGGTCTGGTCAACTCATCCACGCGAAATGTTGCATGAGCCGCGTCGTGATATACACGGACGGCGCGTGTCGGGGTAATCCCGGTCCGGGTGGTTGGGGGGTGTGGTTGCAATACGGCGATCACCAGAAAGAGTTGTGGGGCGGCGAATCAGAAACGACAAATAACCGCATGGAATTGACAGCCGTGATCGAAGGTTTGTTGGCGTTAAATCGTCGCTGCGATGTTGTGTTGTATACGGATTCGGAATATGTGCGTAAAGGTATGACAGAGTGGCTGTCGGGCTGGAAAGCCAGAGGCTGGCGGACGGCCGCGCGCAAGCCGGTGAAGAATTCTGATTTGTGGCAGCGATTGGATGAGCTGGCGGCCGGTCAAACCATAGACTGGCGTTGGGTGAAAGGTCACTCGGGCGACTTGGGCAATGACCGCGCAGACGCGCTGGCTAATCGCGGTATTGATGAACATACAGCTTAGGAGATAACCGGGAGCATGGAAGTACAACGGCAGGTAGTGTTGGATACCGAGACCACGGGCCTGGACTGGCAACACGGTCACCGGGTGATTGAGATTGGGTGCATCGAGTTGCTCAATCGGCGCCGCACTGAGAACTCTTTTCATTGCTACCTGAATCCCGAGCGCGGTATCGACGACGGCGCGGAACAAGTGCATGGCCTGTCGCAGGAGTTCCTTTCAGACAAGCCGCTGTTTAAAGATGTTGTCAACGATTTTTTGCATTACTTAGGTGATGCAGAGCTGGTGATTCATAACGCACCGTTCGATCTGGGGTTTCTTGACCATGAACTGCGGCTAATGGGTCGTGAGCAGAATCAACTAAGCAAGGACAACAAGATACTGGATACGCTGCTGCTGGCCCGGCATATGAACCCCGGTCAGCGCAACAGTCTGGATGCGTTGTGCAAACGTTACGGGGTGGATAATTCACGGCGCGATGTGCACGGGGCCCTGGTCGACGCGGAATTGCTGGCAGACGTTTATCTGATGATGACCGGTGGCCAGGCCACCTTATCACTCGACGAAGGCGCCCGTAGCGGCGTCGCCGGGCCACGCAAGGCGCGGCAGATTGACCGAGCCGGAAGGCAATTCGTGCAATTGTCGGTAAGCCCGGAGGAGCTGCAGGCGCATGAGGCGCAGCTTGACCTTCTTGACCAAAAGTGTGAACAGGGCGCTGTCTGGCGCCGCGCTTAATCCTGCTAACATTGCGCACTGACTTTTAACTTAATCAGGACATACGGCGTATATGGACATGTCACTGCAACGGGCCTTTATTCATAACTTTCTGGGCAATTCACCCACATGGTACAAGCTGACCATCGTGGGCTTTTTGGTTGCCAATCCGCTCATCCTGATGGTCGCCGGTCCTGAAATCGCAGGTTGGGCTCTTGTGGGCGAGTTCATTTTTACGCTGGCAATGGCGCTCAAGTGCTACCCGTTGCAGCCGGGTGGATTACTGGCTATCGAAGCGGTGCTGATGGGTTTAACCACAGCTGAAGCGGTCTATCACGAGGCGGAACATAATTTTCCGGTAATCATGCTGCTGATGTTTATGGTGGCCGGCATCTTTTTCCTGAAAGACATGCTGCTGTTTTCGTTCACCAAGATACTGTTAGGCATACGCTCCAAGAAATTGCTGGCGCTGTTATTTTGCGGCGTGGCGGCGGTGTTGTCGGCGTTTCTCGATGCTCTGACAGTCACTGCGGTTGTGATTGCGGTGGCCGAGGGTTTCTACGGGATTTACCACAAGGTCGCGTCAGGAAAAAACTACGACCATAGTCATGACAGTTCCGACGACGAGCAGGTGCACGAATTGCACCACGACGATTTGCTGCAATTTCGCGCGTTTCTGCGCAACCTGATGATGCATGCAGCCGTGGGTACAGCGCTCGGTGGCGTGACAACCATGGTTGGCGAGCCCCAGAACCTGTTGATTGCCGAGGAAGCGGGCTGGGAGTTCGTTGAGTTCGCTGTGCGCATGGCACCGGTGACCGTGCCGGTATTCGCGATTGGATTGCTAACCTGTCTGTTGCTTGAGCTAACCGGCTGGTTCGGTTATGGCGTGGAACTGCGCCCGGCCGTGCGGGACATACTCAAGGCTTACGACGATCACGAAAGTGCATCACGTTCTAACCGGCAGTGGGCCATGATCATTACTCAAGCGCTCGTCGCGATGGTGCTGGTATTTGCGCTGGCATTCCATCTGGCCGAAGTCGGGATTATTGGTCTGGTGGTCATCGTATTGGCGACGGCCCTGAATGGCGTTACATCGGAACACCAGATTGGCCACGCATTTGAAGAGGCGCTGCCGTTTACCACCTTGCTGGTGGTATTTTTCGGTATTGTCGCTGTCATAGACCAGCAGAATCTGTTCGGGCCGATCATCACATGGGTGTTTACCCTCGAAGGAAAAATGCAGACCGCCATGTTTTATGTCGCAAACGGGCTGTTGTCCATGATCAGCGACAACGTCTTTGTGGCGACTATTTACATATCCCAAGTGAAAGAGGCTCTGGATGCCGGGCAGATAAGCCGGGAGGCCTTCGAAATGATGGCCGTGGCTATCAATACCGGCACCAATATCCCGAGCGTCGCTACACCGAATGGCCAGGCGGCCTTCCTGTTCCTGCTGACGTCCGCCCTGGCGCCGCTGATTCGGCTCTCCTACGGGCGAATGGTATGGATGGCACTGCCGTATACCATAACCATGAGCATAACGGGCCTGCTGGCGGTCTATTACCTGCTGTAGTGTGAAACAGCTCCCGGCCAGTGGGTGCCTTTCTAGGGCATAATCGGCGTGCGCCTGGCCGGGAACGGCTCGCATTTGCGCCCGCATAGTCCCGAAAAGAACAAGAACAATTGGTAGTTTTATGTCCATGAGATCACTAAAAGAAACCCGAATCTGCGTGGTGGGCCTGGGGTACGTTGGTCTGCCGCTTGCGGTGGAGTTCAGCACGAAGTTCGCCACGGTCGGTTTTGATATCAGTCAGAACAGAATCGAAGAATTGTCCCAGGGTCGCGATGCCACGCTGGAAGTCCCTGCTGATGAACTGGCAGCTGCTACTAACCTGCGTTTCAGCAGCAATATTGATGACACCGCGGGCTGCAATGTTTATATCGTCACTGTGCCAACGCCCATAGATGCAGCCAAACGGCCTGATCTCAGCGCGCTGCGATCGGCCAGCCGCACTGTAGGCAGCGTCCTCAAGCAGGGTGATGTGGTGATTTACGAATCCACGGTGTATCCCGGCGCCACCGAAGACGATTGTGCACCGGTGCTGGAAGAAATCTCGGGTCTTAAAGTTAACGAGGATTTTTACCTGGGTTACAGCCCCGAGCGCATCAATCCGGGCGACAAAGAACATCGCTTGCCGGATATCAAGAAAATCACGTCGGCCTCAACGCCTGAAGCAGCCGAATATGTCGATTCACTTTATCGGTCGATTATCCGCGCGGGCACCCATAAAGCGACCAGCATTCGGGTTGCCGAGGCAGCAAAAGTGATTGAGAACACCCAGCGCGATGTGAATATCGCGCTTATTAACGAGTTGTCCATGATTTTCAGCCGCATGAAGCTGGACACACATGAAGTGCTTGAGGCCGCGGGCACCAAATGGAACTTTCTGAATTTCCGCCCGGGGCTGGTTGGCGGGCATTGCATCGGCGTAGACCCCTATTACCTGACTCACAAATCGCAGGAAGTGGGTTATCACCCGGAAATGATCCTTGCCGGTCGCCGCATTAATGACAACATGGGCATCTACGTGGCTTCCCGGGTGGTTCGTTTAATGGTGAAGAAGGGCGTGTCGATGCCGCAGGCACGCATTCTGGTCATGGGCATTACTTTTAAGGAGAATTGCCCCGACGTACGTAACACCCGCGTGATTGATGTCATTGAAGAGTTGCGATTGTATGGCTCACAGGTGGATGTTTACGATCCTTGGGCCGACCCGGCCGAAGTCGAACACGAATACGGGGTTCCGGTGATGTCTGAGCTGCCTGCGCCGGGCCAGTATGACGGTATTGTCGTTGCCGTTGCCCACAAACAGTTCTATGCGATGGGCGCGGAAGGCTTCCATAAGCTGGGCAAGGAGATGCATGTGCTGTATGACATCAAGAGTGTGCTGCCTGCCTCGGCCGTTGACGGAAGGTTGTAAGGCATGAAAGTACTTGTTACAGGTGCGGCCGGATTTATCGGATCAACACTGTCGCACCGGTTGCTGGCACGTGGCGACAGCGTAATAGGTCTGGACAATCTTAACGACTATTACGACGTGTCGCTGAAAGAGGCCCGCCTGGCGCGACTGGAGCCGCATGAGAATTTCAGTTTTGTGCGCATGGCGCTGGAAGATAACGAAGGCGTTGAGGAGCTTTTTGTCAAAGAGAAGTTTGATCGGGTGGTGCATCTGGCCGCGCAGGCCGGTGTCCGCTATTCCATAGAGAATCCGCGAGCCTACATCGACAGCAATATCGTTGGCACGCTCAACATTCTGGAAGGTTGTCGCCACAACACGGTAGATCATCTGGTTTATGCGTCTTCCAGTTCGGTATACGGCGCTAACACGAGCATGCCGTTTTCGGTGCACGACAATGTGGATCATCCATTGTCACTTTATGCGGCTTCCAAGAAGTCCAATGAGCTGATGGCGCATACGTATTCGAATTTGTACGGCATTCCAACTACAGGTTTGCGCTTTTTCACCGTTTACGGACCGTGGGGTCGCCCGGACATGGCGTTGTTTTATTTCACCAAGTCAATTATCCGGGGTGAGCCGATCGACGTTTTTAATTACGGCAATCATCGCCGCGATTTCACTTATATTGACGACATCGTGGAGGGCGTTGTGCGCACGCTCGATCACGTCGCTACCCCCAACGAGTGCTGGAATTCGGATCATCCCGATCCGGGCAGCAGCAAGTCGCCTTACCGCATTTACAATATAGGCAACAGTCAGCCGGTGGAACTGAACCACTACATTGAAGTGATAGAGCAGTGTGTGGGCAAGCAAGCGATCAAAAATCTGCTGCCTTTGCAGCCGGGGGATGTGCCCGACACCTACGCGGACGTTACGGCATTAACGGACGACACCGGTTACAAGCCCAATACCCCGGTGGAGGAGGGTGTGGCCCGATTCGTGGAATGGTTTGTGGACTACTACAATATCGATCTCAGTAAAGCCTAGCGAGCCGTTTTAGCCGCCATGGAACACAAGGATCCAAGTCAGACCGTTGCCTGGGGCCTGCTCAGGGAGCATGCCCGGGCTGTTTCTGCGGCGCACCTGCGCGATTGGTTGAGTGACGGTGCGCAGCGCTATGGGCAGTTTGCGGTGTCAGAAGGCGAGCTTATCGCGGATTTCACAAGGGCTCGCGCGACCCCCGAAACATTGACGTTGCTTTCGCAACTTGCCGACGAAATGCAGCTGGATGCCTGCGTGGCGGCATTATTCAGTGGGGAGCTGGTCAATAACACCGAGGGCAGGGCAGCGTTGCATACCAGCCTGCGCGCTAGCGGCGCACAGGGCCCCATTGTTGCCGGCATGGATGTTGGGAGGGCGGTCAGCGACGCGCAGGCAAAGTATCTGCGGTTTGCGGAATCGGTGCGCGACGGCAGTCGTACCGGCTCTTCCGGGAAATCCATTAAAACGGTTATTAATATCGGGATCGGTGGCTCCGATCTGGGTCCGCGATTCATTAGCGCCGCCCTGAGTGCGAAGGGCACGGCATCCTCCCGAGATTACCCGACGGTGCATTTTGTGGCGGGTCTGGACGGTCAGGAGTTGCGTGCCGCTCTGGCTGACGCAGATCCGGCCAGCACCTTGTTTATTATTTGCTCAAAAACGTTTACTACGCTCGAAACCATCGCAAATGCCAACGCAGCGCGCGCATGGCTGACGCGGTCAGTGTCACCTGCCGACGTGCACTTTCACTTTGCAGCAGTGAGCGTAAATTCGGGCGCAATGGATGCATTTGGCGTGGCAGATGATGCCCGATTCCCATTGTGGGATTGGGTCGGAGGCCGCTATTCCGTGTGGTCACCGGTGGGTGTGGCTGCAGCCATTGCTATCGGCGCTGATGCTTACCGTGAACTGTTGCATGGTGCGTCCGTCATGGACGAACATTTTCGCAGTCGGCCGGTTAACAGCAATATGCCAGTCCTGCACGGCATGCTGGCGGTGTGGCAGCAAAATTTTCTGGGGCTTGATCAGCACGTTGTGCTGCCCTACGACCAGCGCCTGACAACGTTGCCGGACTATCTTCAACAGTTGTGGATGGAGAGCCTGGGTAAGACGGTGCGGTGTGACGGTGCG
The DNA here is from genome assembly GCA_030426355.1 of Gammaproteobacteria bacterium. Taxonomy (GTDB): domain Bacteria; phylum Pseudomonadota; class Gammaproteobacteria; order Steroidobacterales. The sequence continues at coordinate 15,175 of JAUHYQ010000001.1, read as the reverse complement.
GCGGTTAAGTATGCAACGGGGGCATCGCTCTGGGGTAATAACGGCTCCAGTGCCCAGCATTCCTTTGCGCAATGGTTGCATCAGGGGGCTGCTAGTGCGAGCGTCGATTACATTGGCACGGCGGTGGGCGCTCATCCCGATGATGCCGACGTGCACCTGCAGAGCCTGTCCAATATGCTGGCTCAGGCCGAGGTATTGGCCCGCGGCCACGATGTGGCCGGGCATAAGGGTCATCCTGGCAATCGGCCGTCCACACTATTGCTGCTTAAAGAACTGACGCCCTGCAACCTTGGCATGTTGCTCGCTTTCTACGAACACAGCGTCTATGTGCAAAGTGTGATTTGGGGTATCAATGCCTTTGATCAGTTCGGCGTGGAGCGTGGTAAGCAGATAGCCGGCGACTATGCCGCTTTAATGGCGCAACAGGACGAATCGCAATTGCCGCCGGTTGCGCGGCAGATACTTAATTGGCGGAAAATGTGACATGAAACTGACCATACACGGAACCGGCTATGTCGGGCTTGTTACCGGTGCCTGCATTGCCGATACCGGCAATCAGGTGCTATGCGTTGATATAGATAAGGATAAGATAGCGGCATTGGAGCGTGGCGAAATCCCGATTTACGAACCCGGGCTGGAAAGTATCGTTATGCGCAATATTGCTGCCGGCCGGCTGCTGTTTACCACCGACGTTGCTAAAGGCGTTGCTTTTGGTGACATACAGGTAATTGCCGTCGGCACGCCTCCGGATGAGGACGGTTCTGCCGATTTGCAGTACGTACTAGAAGTTGCGCGGTCGGTCGGGAAACTAATGGCTTCATACAAGTTGGTGGTGACCAAGTCCACAGTCCCGGTTGGCACGGCAGACAAGGTGCGCGAAGCGCTGCACAGCGAGCTGCAGGCCCGTCAATCCGTTCTGTCATTTGATGTGGCGTCGAATCCTGAGTTTTTGAAGGAAGGCGCGGCCGTTGAAGACTTTCGCAAACCTGACCGCATTATCATGGGCGTGGACAGCGAACGCGCAGAGAAATTGTTACGCGAGCTCTACGAGCCATTCAATCGCAATCATGAGCGCCTAGTGGTGATGGATGTGCGTTCTGCCGAGCTGACTAAGTACGCAGCGAATGCCATGCTGGCAACCAAAATCAGCTTCATGAACGAGCTGGCAAATTTAGCCGAGGCATTGGATGCGGATATCGAGAAAGTCCGTGTGGGCATAGGGTCTGACCCTCGTATTGGCTACGAATTTATTTATCCGGGCTGCGGTTTTGGCGGATCCTGCTTTCCTAAAGACGTTCGGGCGCTGGTGCACACTGCATCCCAAGTTGGTGTGCAGGCGGAGTTGATCGAAGCAGTGCAGGGCGTCAACGATCGGCAGAAACACGTATTATTTAGAAAGTTAAGCGCGCACTTCGGCGACCTGAGCGGTAAAAATGTGGCCTTATGGGGCCTTGCCTTTAAGCCGAACACGGACGATATGCGCGAAGCGCCCAGCCGCGTGTTTATGGAAGCGTGTTGGGCAGCAGGCGTGAACGTGCAGGCCTATGATCCGGTCGCTACTGATGAGGCGAGGCGGATATATGGCGAGCGTGATGACCTGCAATTGTGCGAGACACCTGAAGCGGCCCTGAAAGGTGCTGATGCGCTTGTTGTTGTCACCGAATGGCGCGAATTCCGCAGTCCGGACTTTGCCTTCATTAAAGACACGCTTAACCAACCGGTTGTGATTGACGGCCGTAATATTTATGACCCTGAGCACATGGCGGCGCGGGGATTTGCGTACTACGCTGTGGGGCGCGGCCAGTAAATAATGGTGGGCGATGCTGGGATTGAACCAGCGACCCCTGCCGTGTGAAGGCAGTGCTCTCCCGCTGAGCTAATCGCCCGTAATGAAAATCCTGAGGCGGGATTATAGGGGGAAAGTGTTTGATGGGGTAGGCTGCACCTTGAGTCCGATCTTTCCGCATGGCGAATACCAAGGCGTTTAGGCCTGTCTGGGATCGACTGGTCAGTTATATAGTTTCTGGAAGTTTTTACTATCGTTGCAGGCCGCAGCGTCAGGAGTGCTATGTACAAGCTGGTTGGTCGTATTGCTGCATACTTGTTACTGGTGACCGTGGCTCATGCTCAGGAGTACACCGAGGCTAATCTAAAGGAGGCCGATGTGCTGGCGGGTGAGCAGACCTGGCAGCAGAATTGTGCGTTCTGCCATACCACGGGAAAGGGTCAGGCTGGTATGGCCGGGCCGAATTTGTATCAGCTGTTTAAGCGCAAGGTCGGTACCCATGAGGGGTTTGACTACTCTGAAGCACTGCAAGCGGATCAGCGTCAATGGTCCCCGGTGCTGTTTGCGCAGTATGTGCAAAGCCCCGGTTCAACGATTCCGGGCAACGTGATGCCGGCTGTGAACGTCTCGGCCCAGCAGGTATTTGATTTGACGGCCTACGTAATGCGGGCCACCGGATCGGTAGATTGGGATGCTCCGGCAGCGGCAACTTCTGCAACGGGAGGTCTGGACGCAGAGCTGGCCACATCGGAGCCCGAGTTTTGGGCGCAATACATGGAGAACACCGTCAAGTTCACCCTGCCGCGCGACAATGGCGAGACCTATTCTTTTGTGGCCTATTTCAATCCGGATGGCACCATTACCGGTAACAATCGCGGGCTAACCGGCATATGGCGCATGCGGGACAAGCGCAATTTCTGCTATTCCATAGAGCGTGTTGGTGTGCATCCCTATGAGTGGATGCGCTGTCTGCAGCCGAAAGCCAGTAAAAACCTGGTGTTTGGTGAAATCATCGAGCGTTTTGCGCCGGTCAAGGGCTACGAGGATTTGCAAATTGAAATGAGCTGGCTTGAAGGGCGTCCGTATCCGCTGGAAGGGGATGCGCATCCGGACTACTGGACCTTCCTGTTTGGCAATACCTCGCGCTACGAAATTAAGGTCGATGGCAAGGTTGAAATCGTGGACGCGCATTTCAACAAGGATAAAACGATCACCAGCCCACAAGGCGTGCGGGGCGAGTGGTACACCAAGGGTGCCAATGGCAAGGAAGATACGATGTGCTATTACATAGACGGTGTGCCCGGTGTGGACGGCAAATTGACTGAGTGTTTCGCCTTGGTGCTGATGTTTAACCCCCGCGTGGGCGCCCGCTGGCCATCTCGTTTCGACCAGGGTAATTCGTACTGGGCTGAAATTATGGAAGGGCGCGAAAATTAAGCCGTTCTCAGACTTATACGGATACCATTGACTCCATGCAGCAGCACAAAGAACCCTCTTTCACTTCCACGCACTTTACGTGCCCCAGTTGCGAGCAGCTGTCAGAGCAGGCCTGGTTCAGCACCTATGCGGATCAAATACGTAATCCTGCTGGCTTGCCCCTTCGCATCGCGGGGGCCGATCTGGAGCGCCTGAAGGCGAACCCACAATTCCCACCCGAGGTACGTCAGCAAAAGGGCGAGTATTGGGACAAAGTAAATCGCGGCGAGGTGTTTTTGGACCGCTGGGTGCCTGTGCATACCAATGTGTTTGTTGCAGGTATGGAACTGAGTGTGTGTCATGCCTGCATGCAGCTGGCCGTTTGGCTCGGTGGCAAGCTGGTGCATCCGCGGTTAAGTTAGTGTGGCGAGTTATCTAAATCTGTAGCGTATTGTCACCGTAACAGTATGGCTTATCCGATTAAGGTTGAAGTTATTGGAGGTAATCGGGTCGATAGAGTCGAATTGCGGATCGCTGTTCTGGTAAAGATACCTTGCGCCAATTGAGAAGTTTTTGCTCATGCGTCGGGTTAAATCAAATTCGGCATATAGCCAATTGTTCTTGCTGCTCGTCGTCGCCGAGCGCTGTGTCTGGCGGTAGTACAAGGCTGAAGCAATGACGGTCCAGCGTTGTGTTACTCGGTGCGTTACTTTGCCGCTGACCTGCTCTTTGTCCGCCGGGTTGCCCTCCGATGATGGCTGCACATCGCGCGTCAGTTGCAGTTCCCAGTCCGTTCTGGGCTGGCTATAAGTCGCGGCAAGCAGGTACGTGCGGCTGTCAAAACTGGATTGGTTGGTTAGCGAAAGTTTCATTTTCTCCAGATTGCGAAACTCGCTAATGGTCTGGTTGATATCGGTTTTCTGCAGGCCCAGGTTTGCTTTCAGGTTCAGGTTTTCCGATGCGCGGTATTCATAGGTCACGCTACCCGAGTACGTATCGAAATCCTGTTCATTGGTCTGGGTAACAATGAATTTCTCGCTGGGATCACCGTTAATGCCGGTCAATCCCAGGCAGGTGTCTCTTACAGTAGGTACGCTGAAAAATGTGCAGTACTCGAACCGTTTGACGGAATCAGTGCGGCTGCCGTTTGCCGCAAATCCGACGAAATGCCGTTCTGCCAGCGAACGCTGGTAGGCGATGCTGCCCGACCATGAAGTGTAATCCGCGCGCGGGCTGAGGCGCTTGATCTGATCTACCCGGGAAATCTGGCCGGTAAAACTCAGAAAGTCGATTTCCGACAGATTCAGGTAAATAAAGGGGCTTGCGGTGAGATTCTCAACGCGGTCATCCACTCGCAGAAAATTGCCGCTCACCCCTGGATTCGGATCGTTCGGGTCAGCAGCCTCTGCTGTCAGTACCGTGAGATTAGTAAACCGAAAGCCGCTGCCAAGGGAAGCCTGCCCCCGGCTCTTGCTGATCTGGCCATCAAGGAGGTATTCGTTGCCGCTGGCTTCGTCAAACTTGCTATCAAAATACTCGATACGCCGAAATTTCGGGTTAACTACCAGCGACGTATCCGGGGATTGCTGCGCAATCCTGGCGCTCAGTTCCGTCACTGCAGAGGCTGCGGCTTCAGGGTCGGATTCATCGGGAATCAGCGTGGGGTTATCGCTGTAACGAAGCGTCACGGCTGCCGCCGGTTCGAATTCAAGTCTTCCGCCCAGTGCCGTCTGAGACAGCAACAGTGAAACGACAAACAGGCCAAAGGCTTTAGTCACCTGCGGGCGCATGAGTTCACGCAACGCTGATCAGGGGACGACGACCACATCACCGGCCTGCAGCAGGATGTTCTGTTCCAGGCGTTTGCCTTTCTCAATATCGCGGTACCGAAAGTCAATGGCTTGCAACACGCCATCAGTGCGACGCAGAATCTTAATGTCGTTGAGATTCGCAAAGGCATTGGTACCGCCGGCGATGCTCATTGCCTGCACCACATCAACCTGTGGGTTGGCGATGATTTCTCCTGGGCGGTTAACCTGACCAATGACATAGACCTTGTTCCCGATAATCTGTCGTACGGACACACTGACCACCAGGTCCGGTATGTACTTGGATAATTTCGTCGTCAGCTGGCTGCGTATTTCTTCAACGCTGTGGCCTTTAGCCAGCACATCGCCTACTAAAGGGAATGAAAATTTCCCGTCAGGGCGAACCAGAACTTCTTCCTGCAGGCCTTCTTCTTTCCAGACCGAGATCCCTAGGACATCGCCCGGGTTAACCCGATAGTCGCCGGCGACAGAGGTTTGGGGAGCGTCCTGACCCCACGCCGCGGCGCCAGTGAGCAGAAGCAAAACAGCGGCAAAACCGCCCAAATGTCGTGAAATATGCATGTTCGAAACCCTGTATCAGGACAAATTTGTAATCAGTGGCAGAGATTTTACTTTAAATTACGAGCCTAAAGGGCGTATTTAGTTCACGCTATGGGTTACGCGCCCATGCGGGGACATGGCCTGGCCGGCCTTGGCGACATAATCAGCGGCCGGCCCGGATCCAGCAGGCGCTGGCCACCAGCCTTTCGCCAACCCGGTAGCGACCTTGCAGGCCCGCAATTGTCGCGGCATCAAAGTTGTGGGTGTGCGGAATGGCTCTGAAGGTTCCGGGCGGGCCGGACAAATCAACCTCCATTTCCTGAAAATCAACGTAGGTTTGCACCACTGGGTGTATGCATTTGTAGATGCTTTCTTTAATGCTGAAGAGCAGTTTGGCGTGCGCGCCGTCAGCAGCTTCATTCGGGCGCACTATAAGCTCTGCCGTTTCCGCCTCCAGCGGCCCTGCGTGTTCAAGATCCAGCCCGAGCGACACAAATTCGCGGGTTCGCGCAACCGCCGCCGCCGCATGTTCGCCCGTGTGCGCAATGGAGCCGGTGATGCCGGCGGGCCAGGCCGGCGAACGGTCGTGTAACTTGTGGATGGGAGCTGGCGGCACGCCCAGCTTTCTCATTGCCTGACGAGCGCAGTAACGACCGTGCGTGAACTCAATGCGGCGATTGTCGATCATCCCCTGAGTGTGAATCTGCTCATCCGGCAACAGGCTTGCGGCGGCAGGGCAGCGCGCCGAGTAGCTCAGGCCCACCCCGACCGGGAACAGGTTTTCCAGCACCGCCTGCAGGCGCGCGTTTGGGTCGGGTGTCGGCCGAAGCTGATTCATGTCCGCAGTCTGCATCAAGCTCGGGGTCGTGCCAACGTGCAATCACGCTCTGCTAGAATTGCCGCCCATTCAATTACCGGCTCAAATCCAGATGAAGACACGCTTTGCCCCCAGTCCGACCGGGTTTTTGCACATTGGTGGCGTCCGCACGGCATTGTTCTCGTGGCTGCACGCGCGCCATCACGGCGGGCAGTTCCTTTTGCGTATCGAGGACACCGATCGTGAGCGTTCCACACAGGCATCCATTGATGTCATTCTCGAAGGCATGCGGTGGCTGGGCATCGACTGGGACGAGGGGCCGTACTATCAGACTCAGCGTTTTGACCGCTATGCCGAAGTGGCGCAGCAGTTGCTGGATAAAGGGCAGGCTTACCGCTGCTACTGCAGCAAGGAAGAACTGGACGCGATGCGCGAAGCCCAGGTGGCACGCGGCGAAAATCCGCGCTACGACGGGCGCTGCCGCGAGCGCACCGGGCCCGAAGTCGGTGTGAGCCCCGTGATCCGCTTTAAAACGCCCACCACGGGCACGGTGGTGATCGACGACCTGGTGCGGGGTACGGTGACCTATGAAAACCACATGCTTGATGATCTGGTGATTGTCCGGCCTGATGGCACGCCGACGTTTCATTTTTGTGTGGTGATTGATGACGCCGATATGGGTATCACCCACGTTATACGCGGTGACGACCATCTCAATAACACGGCGCGGCATGTGCACATGATCGAAGCACTGGGTTTTGCCCGGCCGGTCTATGCGCATTTGCCGATGATTCTGGGCGAAGACGGTTCAAGGCTGTCGAAGCGACACGGCGCAGTCAACGTGCTCGAGTATCGCGAAGCCGGGTATTTGCCTGAAGCGGTGCTGAACTATCTGGTGCGGCTCGGCTGGTCGCATGGCGATCAGGAAATTTTCAGTCGTGACGAGATGATCAGGTTGTTTGACGTGACCGACGTTAATGCGTCGGCATCAAAGTTCAGCCCTGAAAAACTCACCTGGTTGAACCAGCAATACATAATGGCTGCCAAGCCCGAAACGCTGGTGCCCATGTTGGTTGAACAATTGGGTAAGCTGGGCCTGGTGGTTGATAATGGCCCCGATCCGCTGAGGGTGGTCGCAGCCTATCGAGAGCGCGCGCAAACCTTGCGCGAACTCGCAGCGACCGTCTTCTATTTGTACGAAGACGATATTGCCGTTGATGAGGGGTCGGCAAAAAAACAGCTTAGGCCGGTCATGATTGAAGCTTTCAGGACATTGATTGATAAGCTGGCCAATGTCGTCGACTGGCAAGCGGACGCCCTTCACGAAGCGCTTGAGGCAGCGGCGGCGGCGCACGACCTGAAGTTTGGCAAGATCGGTCAACCGGTGCGTGTGGCATTGACCGGCGGGCCCGTTTCGCCACCCATTGATGTGACGCTGGAGCTGGTGGGCAAGGAGCGCGCTTTGCAACGTCTTAAACATGCGCTGCAATTTATGGAGCAGCGCGCAGCAGAGAGTTAGCAATCAGCGTCGATTCCAGATACAAAAAAGCCCGCCTCACGACATAAAGCGGGCTTTTCTTTTTGTATGGCGTCCCCAAGGGGATTTGAACCCCTGTTACCGCCGTGAAAGGGCGGTGTCCTAACCACTAGACGATGGGGACGGACTGAAGACAATGGTGGAGCTAGGCGGGATCGAACCGCCGACCTCTTGCATGCCATGCAAGCGCTCTCCCAGCTGAGCTATAGCCCCGAGCTCGTCAGGCGCGCGACTTTACGCGAGGCCCTATGGGCTGTCAAGAAAAGGCCCGGTGTGGGAAAATGACTAACAGCCCAGTGATCGTGGTGGATGCGCGGGCTTCTCTCAGGCAGGTGGTATCGGGTTGACGCTGCTCTATTCATACATCGCCATTGTGCTCGTAAGCTTGCTGCTGGCCGGCTACGTTGCCGTTATCGGTGCCGGGGCAATACTGCGTGTGCAGGTTGTCGGGGTCGCACTCGCGAACGTTTTCTGGGGCTTGTGGCATGTGTTGTCTCCCCCGGAGGCAACCTGGCTGAGTCGCGGCGGTGCCTTTCTGGCTGAACTTGTAGTGCTGATGGCCTGGTACGCATTGCTTGAGCGCATGTTGCGCGGGCCGTATTTGCAATCCATGCCCGAGCTGATCAGACGCGCCGTGCGCTGGGTCTGGCTGATCGTGACCGCGCTGGCCGTGGTGAGCGTGCTGGCGGCAGAGCAGATCGCTCCTGTAATCAGTATCGATGCGGTGCTTGACAGTGGTTTGCTGGTACTGAGCTTGCTGGCGGCCGCGCTGGCTGCGCAACTATACGGTGAAGCGACGGTAGAACCCTACGCTGCATTACGCGGCTTTTGTCTGTCGGCCGCCGTATTTGCCGGCACTTTGGCCTATGCCCATGCCAACGCCTTGTTACTGCCCGCATTGCCTGACTGGATTCCGCTGTTTGCCAATCTGGGGAGTTTGTTTGCCATTATTGTTTTGGCAATCAGTTTGCAGAGTAATCCGCAGTGGTCGCTGGCAATTTTTGTGTCGCCACAGGCGCGTGTTTATGCGCCCCGGTTGCTAGCCGTGCTGGTAGCCTTGCTGCTCATCGCACTGGCTATCCCGCTGTACGATTACGGTGATCACAGTCAGGCTGACAACGTGACGGCCGCCATCTATACGGCGGCTGTGGGCATCTTGCTATCCCTGGTGTTGTTTTCCGAGGGGCTGCGCGGGCAGTTGCGGGTTTTCGTCAGCAAGCATTTTTTGCCGTTCCGTTACGACTATCGTGAAGAATGGTTGCGCCTGATCGACACACTGGCATCACCCGGTCAGGAAGAGCCGCTGCCGATTCGCGCAGTCCGCTGTCTCGCGCAGATCGTGTCGAGTCCCGCGGGTTTATTGTGGATGCGCGAGTCGGATGATGGCCCGTTTCAGTGTGTCGAGGCGTGGAATACCAAACTGGCTAACGACATTGCGGTATCGCCTGAGGACCCGGTGATCACTTTTATGCACGATCGTCAGTGGATACTGGATACCGCCGAGTTACAACGACGCCCCGAGCTATACACCGGGCTAACGCGACCGGAGTGGTTGTCCAGTTTGCCGGATGCCTTGCTGATCGTGCCGCTTATCAGTAACGAAACCGTCATCGGGTTTGTGGTGTTATTTCAGTCGAGCTCGGCATTTCGTCTCACCTTTGAGGAAATTGATTTGCTGCGCACATCTGGCCGGCAGGTTGCTGCGCATCTCGCGCAATACGATGCCGACCGTAAACTTGCTGAGTCGCGTCAGTTTGAAGCATTTAACCGGTTAACGGCTTTTGTGATGCACGATCTGAAAAATCTCATCGCGCAACAGTCATTGATGGTCAAGAACGCAGCCCGGCACAAAAACAATCCTGCATTTTTTGAAGATGCGATGGCCACCATAGAGAACTCTGTGGCGCGAATGAACGGCCTGTTGCAACAATTGCAGCATGGCGATGCTGCCGGTCCCAGCCGCACGGTGAATCTGGCCAGATGCATCGAAGAGGCGCAGCGCAAGTGCCTTGGGCGGCAGCCGGTACCGCAGTTCGAAGAGCCTGACGAAGTTATTGAGGCGCATGTGGATGCCGAGCGACTGACCAGCATCCTGGCGCACCTGATTCGCAATGCTCAGGAGGCTACCGATTACGAAGCTGCCGTCACGCTAAGTTTATCGAGAAACGGCGATCGGGCATGCATACTGATACGCGACGAGGGTTGTGGTATGGAAGAGGAATTTATCCGTACCCGGCTGTTTCGTCCTTTCGATACCACGAAGGGCAGTCAGGGTATGGGCATAGGCGCCTACCAGGCACGTTCGTTTGTGGTCGGCGCAGGGGGAACCATGACGGTAGACTCGGTGCTGGGTAAAGGTACTGAATTCAGAATTGAACTGCCCATAAGGCAGCAAGAATCGCCGCTAGAAGAAGTGCACGGAGTGCAACATTGAGTGATAACCAGAACAAACCGAAGTTGCTGATCGTCGAAGACGATCCCGGCCTGCAAAGTCAGCTGCGCTGGTGTTTTGAAGATTATGAGGTGCTGGTTGCCGAAAATCGGGAGGCGGCGTTGACAGAACTGCGTCGACACGAGCCTTCTGTGGTTCTGCAGGATCTGGGATTGCCTCCGGATGCCGAAGGGGTGTCGGAGGGTTTTGCAACCCTGCAGGAAACGCTAACCATCGCTCCGGATACCAAAGTTATTGTGGTGACAGGGCACGGCGATCAGGAGAACGCGCTCAAGGCGGTGAGCCTGGGCGCTTACGATTTTTATCAAAAGCCGGTCGAAACTGAGACCTTGCATTTGATTGTGCAACGGGCGTGCCAGATGGCGGCCTTGGAAAATGAAAACCGCCGGCTGTTAAAGCAGGAAAGTCGCTCGCCGCTGGACGGCATTGTCGCGGTCAGCCCGAAGATGCTGGAAGTGTGCCGCATGATCGAAAAGGTTGCCCCCACCACAGCCACCACGTTATTGCTCGGCGAGAGCGGCACGGGTAAAGAGCTGCTTGCTAAAGCGCTGCATTCATTAAGCGATCGCGCTGACAAACCGTTCGTTGCCATCAACTGCGCCGCTATACCCGAGAATCTGCTTGAAAGTGAATTGTTCGGCCATGAAAAAGGCGCTTTTACGGGTGCTGTAAAACAGACACTCGGCAAGGTGGAAATTGCCGAGGGCGGCACGCTGTTTCTGGACGAATTGGGTGATATGCCATTGGGTTTGCAGGCCAAGCTGCTGCGTTTTCTGCAGGAGCGGGTAATCGAACGTGTCGGTGGCCGTGAAGTTATCAGTGTGGATGTGCGGGTAGTGTGCGCAACCAACCAGAATCTGGAAACTTCGATCGCTGAAGGGCGCTTCCGTGAGGACCTGTACTATCGCGTCAGCGAAATTACCATTCCGATTCCACCATTACGCGAGCGCAAGGGTGGGCGCCTTATTCTTGCGCGCACGTTGCTTGAAAAATTTTCCGCCAAACAAAACCGTTCGTTCAAAGGGTTCACGATCGAAGCGCAAAACGCCATTCAAAGCTATGACTGGCCTGGCAACGTGCGTGAAATGGAAAATAAAATTAAAGGCGCGGTCATTATGGCCGAAGGCAAGTATGTCACTGCGGAAGACCTGTCACTGGATTCCGTCGAGATTCGTCCGCCAAGCCTTAATCTGCGCGAAGTGCGCAAGGAAGCCGAGGGCGAAGCGATTCGACGCGCATTGGTTCACGCCTCGGGCAATATCTCGCAGGCGGCCAAGTTGCTGGGGATCACCCGGCCCACGCTGTATGACATGCTGGAAAAATACGGTATCAAGGCGGACGAGACGGCCTGAGCCGCTGCCAATACGCACAAGTTAAGACGCGCAAATGTGATGCGGAGAGCGCCCGTTATTCGGCAGGGTTTTGCAGCAGGTGCTTTTCCCATTGCAATGACGTCTCAACGATAAAGTCCAGATCGTCGTGTTGCGGATGCCAACCAAGCACGTCGCGGATCAGGCTGGCTTCTGCGACCAGCGTCGCGGGGTCACCGGCGCGGCGCGGCCCTTCCTCAATATTGAGTGGCGCACCGTGTGCTTTTTCCACGGCGGCGAGAACATCCCGCACGCTGTAGCCGTGTCCGTAACCGCAGTTCAGGGTAATGGATTTGCCGCCACCGCGAAGGTAAGTCAGGGCATCCAGATGCGCCCGCGCAAGGTCTTCGACGTGAATGTAATCGCGCAGGCCAGTGCCGTCCGGCGTGTCGTAATCGGTGCCAAAGATATACACCTTGTCACGTTTTCCGACCGCCGCTTCACACGCGACCTTGGTTAGCAGAGTGGCCTTGGCAGTGGACTGACCAATGCGACATTCCGGATCCGAACCGGCCACATTGAAATAACGCAGTGCTACATGCCGGAGCGCGGTTGCGGCGCTGAGATCGCGCAGCATCTGTTCGGTCATCAACTTGGAGCCGCCGTACGGGTTAATCGGTTGCGTGGCGGACTGTTCATTGGCTCTGCCGCCGTTCGGTATGCCGTATACCGCTGCGGTGGACGAAAAGATGAAATTCTTGACGCCTGCTGCTGATGCGCATTCAAGTAAATTGCGGCTGCTGCAGGTGTTATTGCGGTAGTACTTGAGCGGGTTTTCTACGGACTCCGGCACGATGGTGTGCGCCGCAAAATGGAGGACAGTGTCGATGGCGTATCGATCCAACAGCTCGGATACCAGCTCGCGATCGCCGGTGTCGCCGATAACCAGGTCTCCGTGCAGGACGGCCGAGCGAAAGCCGGTGCTCAGGTTGTCAAGTACGACAACGTCTTCACCCGCCTCGCCAAGCTGCCGAACCACGTGGCTGCCGATGTAGCCGGCACCGCCGGTAACCAGAATGGGTTTGTTGGCCATGTCTTTTCGTCCCTAAAAAACGGCTGGGATTATCCCCGATTCGTGTCACACTTACCACGATGTCACCGGAGATACATCGCTGCACGGAACGTGATACGCACGTACTCTGGCAGTGCGAAGCGCAATTTCCCGTCCTGCTGGTATGCGATCATGCCAGCAATCGTGTGCCGCCCGAGCTTGATCATCTGGGTATCAGCGCTGAGCTGCTGGCCACGCACATCGGCTGGGATATAGGCGCTGCTGCCCTCAGCAAGGCAGTCGGCGAAGCGCTGCAAGTTCCATTGGTGCAGGCATCGACCAGCCGTTTAGTCGTTGATTGCAATCGGCGTCTCGATGATCCCTCGGCGTTTCCTGTCACCAGCGACGGCGTGATTATCCCAGCTAATCAGGCGCTGACAGAGTTGGTCCGGGCAGCCCGCGCCGAGAAATTCTACTGGCCCTATCACCATGCAATCCGCGATCAGTTGCGGCAACTCGAAAAGCTGGTCGCCGCGCCGGCTGTAATCGCAGTGCACAGTTTTACGCCGGCGCTCGACGGGACGGTGCGCCCCTGGCACATCGGTGCGCTTTGGGATAAGGACAGCCGCATTGCCAAGCCGTTTATGCGTTATTTGCGAGCTTGTGAGGGCTGGATAATCGGTGATAACGAGCCCTATTCCGGCCGGCACCCGGCAGATTTTACGCTGGATCATCATGCTGAAGCGGAAGGCTTGCCCCATCTCGGCATAGAAGTGCGGCAGGATCTTATTGTCGATGCAGAAGGTGTGCGCCGTATGGCGCGACTGTTGGTTGATGCACTAAAACCGATTTTGCAGAACACTCGCCTATACACGCACAGGGCCGGCAAGATCTGACCCGGTAATTGCAGCACATCGTCAGGAGGAGGGGTGCCATGCACACCAAGACACCGAGTTTTACGTTGGGTATCGAAGAGGAATACCTGCTGGTTGATCTGGAAACGCTTGATCTTGCCGCAGATCCTCCGGCGGCGATGATGAAGGAATGTCGTCGCAGAGTGCAGCGAGATGAGCAGGTATCCCGCGAGCTGTTGCGCTCGCAAATCGAAGTCGGTACCCGTAAATGCAGCACCGTGCAGGAAGCCCGGGAGGATCTTGGCTTGTTACGCAACGTTATTGCCGATGTCGCGGCCGACTATGGCTTGGCGCCGATTGCTGCCTCAACGCATCCGTTCGCGCACTGGGCAAGCCAAAAGCAAACACCGCGACAACGTTACCGTGCTTTGACTTCGCAAATGGCGGCGACGGCGCGTCGCATGTTGATATGCGGTATGCATGTGCACGTGGGTATTGATGACGATGAATTACGCGCCGACTTGTTATCACAGATGGCCTATTTCTTGCCCCACCTGCTTGCGCTGAGCACCTCGTCACCGTTCTGGGAGGGCCATGATACCGGGCTAAAGTCTTACCGCTTAACGATATTCGATGCACTCCCGCGAACCGGTCTGCCTGAACATTTTGCGAGTTACAGCGAGTATCGTCGTCACGTTGATGTATTGGTGGATGCGGGGATTATCGAAGACTCATCAATGATCTGGTGGGATTTGCGGCCCAGTGAGCGTTACCCGACACTCGAAACCCGCATCTTCGACATGTGCACGAATATTGACGATGCCATATGCCTCGCGGCCCTGACTGTCTGCATTCTGCGTCGTCTGTATCGTCTGCGTCTGGATAACCAGCGTTGGCGACGCTATAACCGTATGCTTCTCAATGAAAATCGCTGGCGAGCGATGCGCTATGGCATCGACGAAGGTCTGCTGGATCTGGCCAAGGGCGAGATTGTGGAATTTGGTGCACTGCTGGAAGAGATTCTCGCGCTGGTGGCCGAAGATGCAGCCGTCCTGGATTGCGAGAAGGAAGTATTCAGAGCAAGGGAAATATTGCAGCGCGGTACCAGCGCGCATCATCAGGTCCATACATATGAGAGTGCTCTGGCCGATGGCGCAGATCCGGATACTGCTGTTCGCTCAGTGGTCAAGGGGCTTATCGAGGGCACCCGGGTAAGTTAATGTCTGGCTCAATAATGACTTTACAAGCGGTTTCATTTAAGGCCATAACTTAATGTATTAAATGTATAAATTAAGTGATTTGCCAATGCCATCCAAGGGTGTGATCGTCTTTACCCTGGCAAGCACGGCGAAGGACGGCCAACCCGAGAGTAAAGCGCTGTTTCGTGGTTCTGATTTGTGATTTGCTATCGACCTCGGGAACGCGGTAGCTTTAACGAGTTAACAACTGATTCTAAATTTTTGGAGACCCTTAAGATCATGAGGAAGCTAATTCTGACTATTGCCGGTTTGGGCCTGGGGCTTTCCAGTGTCGCTCACGCCGAAACCTACACCATCACCGGAGGTAACTATGACAGTTACGCT
>JAUHYQ010000006.1 GCA_030426355.1 Gammaproteobacteria bacterium | reverse complement strand
CATAACGAAATAGAACACAGGTCTCGCGAAGCGAGATCCTGTGCTTTGGCTTGTTAAGGGCTGGCACATGCGTGGCGCGGATGTGCGGTCTCGTTGGCATGGCACTGATTATGCCAGCATTCCCAGGATGCCCGAATAACGGGGCAGAGCCACGAAAACCAGGAGATCGGAAAACGGTGGCTTGTCGTGAAGCCAGAGTGTTCATCTCAAACACTTGTTTTGAAGTGAGCGCGAAGGCTTCACGATAAACCCAGTTCGCCGATTTTGCTATCTTCATTTCGGTGCGTTCTCCCCAGTTTCAATACGCACTTGGTGTTGCTGAATGATCTAAAGTCTTTTACCCAACAAAAAACGCGAAAGCGGGCTAAGGCTATTGATGGCCTTTAACGCCCACAGCAGGCGAGCTTGACGGCGATGGCCTGGAGCGGCAGCGCAAGGCCTGAGCGGTCAAGCTTCGCTTGCCTGTGCTGGTTAGGTGCCGTACTCATAGAACTAGCCCTACTATGCCAACAAGAATGACTCCGAAAGAGACAATTGCCACCCAGGTAGCTAGAAATAGTAGCTCGCACCACCACCTTGTTGCCGAATCTAGTTCGTGTCTCTGAAACTGTCTGAGACTTGAGAACCCAATTGAAAAGCGGAGCATCTCTCCGATTTGCCACGGTACGACCAGCGTAGTATCCGCATTCTGCCACCTAGTATAGATACTTGGATGAGCGCTCCTTAGCCGATTAAGTACAACGGACCCTGCGATTGCCATTAGCGCGCCAGAAGCAGCCCACGCAAGTATTCCATTGGAGATCAAGCGAGGCACCTAACAGCTTATTAAATGGAAAGAGGTGTTGACCTTGGAACGGCGCATCTGAAACTTCCCCCAAAAGTCGGAAACGACCCTTGATAAGTTACTAACAGACCGAAACAGGGTCAAACAAATCTGGAACATAAGAAGGGGTAGTAAGAGCTCCAAGGGGAAAACAGAGAACACAAAGTGAGCTTAAGTAGACTATGTCTACGTTTGATGATGGGGTTGTCGCGCTGAATCCCCTCGAAAACCCCGGTATTAGGCCTTTCTCTCTTTGGCGTCATTTTTCATAGTGCCTGATCTTTCTTTGTCTAAGGTCATTGGCGATGAATCAGGCAGACGATGTTCGGCCTCCCATTAAGCTCAATTCCAATCGGCTGCTTGATCAGTTGCGGTTGCATATGCGCGCATCGCGTCTGGCGTACACGACCGAGAAAACCTACATTCATTGGATTCTTGGCTTTATCCGCTTTCAGGGCCGGCGGCATCCGCTCGACATGGGTGCGGCTGAGGTGGATGAGTTTCTTTCCTGGCTTGCCAATCAGCGGCATGTGTCGCCGGCAACGCAGGCAATTGCTCTGAATGCGCTCACCTACCTCTATCACCGTTTTTTCGATATCGAATTGGGCAACCTGCAGTTCACGCGGGCGCGTCCGAAGCGTCGTATTCCCCAGGTGCTGACTCATGGCGAAGCGATGGCCCTGATCAATCTGATGAGCGGTGCGACGCAGTTGGTTATCAAGTTGCTTTACGGTTCCGGCTTGCGGCAGGCGGAGGCGCTGAATCTGCGCATTAAGGACATTGATTTCGGCATGAATGAGATCGTGGTGAGACAGGGTAAGGGCGGCAAGGACCGACGTACGGTGCTGCCCGAAATGCTGCGGGAGGATCTGGAAAAGCAGGTCGAGCGGGTGCGGTTACTGCACGCCGAAGACATCGCGCAGGGCTACGGTGATGTCTATATCCCCGAGGCGCTGGCACGCAAGTACCCGAGTGCCGTAAGGGAAACGGCGTGGCAGTTCCTGATTCCGTCTGCAAGCGTCAGCGCGGATCCCGCAACGGGCGTGTTGCGTCGGCATCACCTGCATCACACGTCGGTGACCAAGGCGCTCCGCAAAGCCAGGCGTGCTTCCAATATTCCTAAGCACGTCACGTGTCACACGTTCCGCCACAGCTTTGCCACGCGTTTACTGGAAAGCGGCTACGACCTGCGCACCATTCAGGAGTTGCTCGGCCATAGCGACATTAAAACCACCGAGATTTACACGCACGTGCTGAATAAAAACAGCCGGGGTGTCAGCGGGTCGCTGGGGTAAACGCGACAAGACTACAGCGTGTTCTTATAAACCTTGCCGTCCTTCATGATCATCCGGATGTTCTGCTCATAGTTTTCGAGCAGGGTGATGTCTTCCAGCGGATTGCCGTCCACGATCAGTAAGTCCGCATAAGCACCTTCGGTGATCACGCCGAGCGGGCCGTCCTGGTAGGGATTGCGCGGGCCGGTCAGTTTCAGCAGCTCGGCGTTGTGTTTGGTGGCCTGAGTGAGGATTTCCGCCGAATCGAACCATCGGGTGCGAAAGCCGAACTCGGTTTGTCCCATGCGGTAAGCGCGCAGTGAGCCGAAGGTGTCGGTGCCGAAAGCTACCGGCAGCCCGATATCGCGCGCGGTGTTCATCAGCGTATCCACGCCGTCCATTACTTCCGCCGCCTTGCCCGCCTGTCCGCCGGTTTGCCCGGGTTGGATGAACTGGCGCACAAAGCCGAACGACTGCGACGACAAATACGCGCCTTCCTTCTTGATGCGCCTGATGGTTTTTTCGGACAGCAGGTGACCGTGCTCGATAACTTTCACGCCGGCATCCAGTGCCCGGTTCACCGACTCGTCGGTGTAGGCATGCACCGCTACGTAGGTGTGCCAGTCGGCCGCTGCTTCCACGGCCGCGCGCAGCTCTTCTTCGCTGTACTGCACAGTGTCAATCGGATCGTACTCCGATGAAATGCCGCCACCGGCCATCACTTTGATTTGCACCGCACCCATTCGCAGCGATTCGCGCACCGCGCGTCGCACTTCGGCCGGCCCGTCGGCCAGCAGTTTAAAACGGGTGGCAATTTCATCCTGATGCCCGTTCATGTTTGGGTGAGGGGTATTCAGCTTGCGTAAATCACCGTGGCCGCTGGTCTGCGAAATGATCATCGCCGACGGGTACACGCGTGGCCCGGGCACGATGCCTTCATCGATCGCTTTGGCCAGTCCCTGCGACGGGCCGCCGATGTCACGGACGGTGGTCCAGCCGCGCATCAAGTAAATTTCGGCTGCCTTGACGGATACGGCGCCCATGTAGCCGAGGTCGGTGTTGTCGAGCTGGTCGGGCGGTGCCGACAGGGCGAGGTGCGCGTGTGCATCGATAATGCCGGGTATCAATATGCGTCCCGCGCCGTCGATCACGTCGGCACCGTCAACGGGCTCTGCGCCGATGGCTTTGATCAGGTTGTTCTCGATCAGCACGTTCTGCACGGCGCTGAGCTCGCTGCCGTTGCCGCCCCAGACGCGCACGTTGGTGATCAATGTCCGGCTGACTTCGGGTTCGGCTGCAGGCTGACCGGTGTGTCCGCCGGCGGTGGCTTGAGTCGCTATCAGCATGCCCAGCAGCCCAACCGCGGCAGGCAGGATTTGTCTCAGATGATGGGCAGCCGCCCGCGCGATACATTGCATTAGTGTGTTCATATCGGTTCCTTAAAATCAGTACTGCACCAGCAGATTAACCCACAACCCCAGCACGGCGACCACGGCGACTTCAAAAGCGGCAAGTCGATGCAACACGCGATTATAGGTTAAGTGTATGTAGGCATGAACGCAGCGTGCGAGCACAAACAGCCATGCGAGCAGCACAGCGACCAGCCCCTCCAGGCCCAAAGCAATGTGCAGGGCGCTTGCCACGTAAAACAACATCGGCACTTCAAATTGATTGTTGAAACTTCGCGTGGTCGCAGCGACTTTTGTGCTGACATCGCCACCTTGCATCAGTTTGTAGTATTCCGGTTGCATATCGCCGTTCTTCACGCTGGCGAAGCGCGACCTGACGGCGATGCCGCCGATGACGACTGTGAGCAGTACCATTGCAAACATGGGGTAAAGCATGATCTTGCCTCCTTATGCTTCAGTCGGAAACTCCCAGTCCGACAAGCCCTCGCCGCTGTCGACGACGGATTCGAGCGTGGCAAAAACTTCGCGGTCGTAAACGCTGCCGAGTTCCTGCCGCAATGTTTGCAGGGCTTCATCCGATGACAATGCATCGCGATAGGCGCGCGGGCTGACCAGGGCAATATACGCGTTCGCGACCGACAATATGCGGCCGAGCACGGTGATGCGATCTTCGCTCAGCCCTTGCGGATAGCCGCCGCCGTCCAGGTGCTCCTGCTTTTGCGCGATGGCGGCCAGCACCGGGTCGTCGAAATCCAGTCGGCGCAGTATTTCCACACCTTCTTCAACGTGAGTGTGCAGCAGTTCGGCTTCGCTGTCGGACAACTCGTCGCGTTTGGTGAGCAACTCGCGCGGCAGTGAGATCTTGCCGACGTTCGCGAGCATCGCCGCAGTGACCAGGTTGCTGAGGCTTTCCTGGTCGAGCCCCATTTTCATGCCGATGGCGCGACACAGTTCGGCAAGTCGTGCCGAATGAAAGGCCGAATACGGGTCATGCAGATCAATAATGTCCACCAGCGAAGCCACCAGCTTGTTCAGCATTTGTTCTTCGCGGGTGGCAGGGCGCTGATTGAACTGGTTTCCAATGACCATAGGCAAATAGTTTTTACGTTCCTGCAAGCGAATGCTGCGTTCGCGCCACGCCCAAAACAGCGTGGCGAGCAGGAACACGCTCAGGGCCAGCGCCACAAAGTAGGCGAGGATGCGTTGCTGCAAGGTTCCCAGTGCCCGGTCGGCATCCACACGCCGCACCAGTTTCCAGCCGGTGCCCGGTACTTTTTGTGCCGACTGCAATACCGCGGCCCCTTCGGCGCTTTCGGTTTGTGAAAAACCGAGCGTAATGACCTTGTTTACGCCGATCAGTGGCTCGCGGCCGGTCAGTGCCACCACCGGATCATCACTGCTCGCGATCAGCAGGTGCGCGTCGTTATCAAAATAACCCGGCAGACTCTTTAATAAGGGTCGCAGCAGTTCCGCGGCGTCGGTTGCCGTGACCAGCACGCCGCCGATGGCCTGTTGGCCGGCCGCACCCGGGGGCGGCTCCACCACCACCGCCATATATAAAGTGGCATTACCGTTGGCATCGCGCGCCAGCACCAGTTGCCGGGTGCGGGTGTTAATCGCCTGGCGCGCAATCTGCAGCGCTTTTTCGGTGGTGGCGGCCCCGGGTGTGGTCAGCACCGTGGACAGTTGTGCATCGAGCAGTGCCAGTGTGTGGAACGCGCCGCTGCGGGTGCGCGCACGCGTGCCGGAGTCGGTATTTGCTGCCAGCAGGCTGCGCAGGTAATCGAATTCGGCAGTGGGCACGTTGCGGTTGCCCTGGTCGCGGCTGACCAGTGCCCATAAATACAGTCTTAACGAGGCGTTGTCGGCGAGTTCCAGTAACGCCGCCGACTGGCTTTCAACCTGTCGGCTGATGTTGCGCGCACCAGCAAGTGTTGCGGTATCGAGGCGCTCTGCCCATTGATTGGTTTCATTGGTGAGTTCAGCCGCCTGGTATCGCAGGCCAAAAATCAGCGCGGTGGCCGCCGCGACGATCACCGCGGTGGTCAACGCAACGTCGCGCAGCCGTTGTCGGGGTATCGCCCTGCGCAGGTTATCGGCCGTAGCCGCGTTCAGGTCGTCGGAAGATGTAGCCACCACTGCCGGTCACTGATTGAGTACACCGGTGCATAGTGGACGATTGTGCGCTCGGGCACAATTATCGAGGCCTGGTTGTCGAGGATGTAAACGTCCTTGCCGGATGCGACCGCAAGAATCGCGTGCGGCAAGCGCAGGTTGGTGTCCTGCACCACCACCAGCCGCATGGCATCAACGCTCCAGCCGAGCCAGCGCAGCGAAAACAGTTTGACGATCACGTAGTCTTCGCAGTCGCCGCCGTTCTCCAGAAACAGTTCAGGAATGGCCCAGTAGTCTTCGCGCCCGTAGTTTTCGATATCGAGCACGTAGTTCTTCTCGTTCGCAAAACGATTCACGGCATCGAGTTGGACATCGCGTGGCAGCGTGCGAATGCTTTCAAGATAAGTGTGCCATTCGGTCAGGTGACACCGGTTGAAGCTTGCGGTGTCGCTGCACGAGCCTTCTTTAAGGTCACTTGTTAGCTGTTCTTCGAGTACATCCAGCCACTGGGGAAAGACGCTGATGTCGTGTTGCGGAACTTCCTGATAACCGAACAGTCCACCGAAAGGGCTGAGGGTATCTCTCGTATTGTTAAGCGGGTTTGCTACAGCTGCGCTGCTAACCAATATGAGGGTGGCCAGCGTTGACATAATCCTGCGTAAATTCAAACGGATGTGAAACAGTCCGTGTAAAATCAACGATGCTCCACCTAAAATTCGCATAGCTCGAATAAAACCAATAACAACAATAAATATAAGAATGACTGTCGTGCGTTTAATAACCAAACCGTTGCCGATATTTTTCCTGTCGCTGCTGCTGCTCGCCGGGTCCGCTGTTGTGCTCGCCGACGACAGTGCATCCGACAACCAGCAAGCCATTCAGGCTCGCTTCGACACCGCAATGACAGCGCTTAATGCAGAGCGTGCGTACACGGCGCGCAAGCTCCTTAAGGAGCTGCTGGCCGATTACCCGACGCTGCATCGCGCCCGCCTCGAGCTGGCTCGCGCCAACTACCTGATTCGCGACTTCGATGCCGCCGAGGCTGAAATCCAGACGGTCCTTGCAGACCCTGAGGTTCCGGCCTCGGTCAGGACCACGCTACTGGCATTTCAGGCCCAAATCCGTGACGACAAGCAGACTTTTGCCAGGCGGCATAACTGGTCCGGGCAGGTCTATGCGGGCCTGATGTACGACTCCAACGTCAATTTCGGCATTAATGATGTTATTGATATCAATGGGTTACCGTTTATTAACCCCGAGCTCAGCGACACCGCTGCGGTGCTGGATGCCGGGATCCTGCACACCTACAACCCGAACCTCACATTTAGGTCCGGCGAGAAAACCGGCTATTTCCTGTGGCAGACGCAGGGCAACGGTTACTACCGGGCGTATTTTGATGAAAGTGATTTCAACCTTGGTGTGCTGACGTTGCGCACGGGCCCCGCCTGGGTCGTACCGGATGAGTGGCGTGCATCAATCGGTTTGCAGGGTGACCAGATATTTTTCGGTGGTGGCAACCAGCCCGGCTCGAGCGGTGGCAAGCTGGCATTTTTCACCACCCTCAATCCGCAGATCACCTGGATACTGGATGACCGCAGCGACGTGACGCTCGAGGCGAGCGCGACCGATCGTGATTACGAGGAAGCCATCGATACGCCGCGCAACGGCCGCGAGTATCGCGCCGGCATCAGTGCATCGCGGTTGTACATGGATCGCAAACTGGGTGCACAGGCCGGTGTTGCTTATTCAAGCTTTAAAGCCAGGGCGAGGCGCTACGCTCACAAAGGGCCTGAGGTTTACGTCGGTGCTTACTACGAAGCCTGGGAGCGCGGTCAGGTTTATGCCCGCCTCAGCTATCGTCAGTTCGATTTCAAAGGCCCGGAGCTGTCGCCGCCGTTCCAGATTCGCGATGAGGATGAATGGCGTCTGATCGTCGGGTTCCGGCACGAACTGCAAAGCGTACTGCCGGGCTGGGAAGTGCGCGGCGATATCAGCCACACCCTCAACGACTCTAACGTGCAGCTTTATGATTACGACCGCACGCAGATCAGCCTGGGGTTACAGCGATCCTTTTAAAAAAAATCCTTCTAAAAAAATAATGACCAAGTTCGCAGAGACAAAGATCATGGGAAGAAGCAAACAGATTCTGGCAAGCCTCATTCTGGCCATGCCCTGGCACATTACGACGGTGGCAGCCGCCGAAGACGTCTCCGGTGTCGATTGTGCTGCGGTGTTGGAGAGTTACGCCGCCAACCCCAAAGCGGTGCCCAAGTCGGTGGCCGATGCCTGTCAGCAGGCCATTAACATTGCACCCGGTGCGGGCAGCGCTGCCCCGCTGGCTGCGGCTCCCATCGCGGCCGATCCTTGCAGCGGTGCTGGCGCACAATCTTCCGTGCAGTGCTGGGGCCCTTGGCAGGCTCCGCCGCAACCTTTGGCCGGCCCGATTCTGGCCGCGCAGGATCTGACGCCGTTTGACGAGCCGCGCCCCGAGCTGCTGGCGCTTGAAGTGGATCCGCCGCCGCCGTTCGATCCGCCCGTGACGCCGTGCGCGCCCGGCTTGCCATGCGGTTTTGCGACCGTCGTCACCGGTACGCAGAACGTAGCGCCTGCTGAGGAAACTGTATTTGCGCGCTTTGATCTAGCACAGGATGGCAGTCAGTTTGTGGTGGACCCGGCCAACGGCGATGCAGAAATTGAATCCGTCTCTGGCATGAGCACCCTTTACACTGCACGCCCCGATCAGTTTGAAAACATGCGTGCAGCGGGTGCTGACGGTGATCTGCGGTCGCGCCTGGTGGCGCGCGTATTGCGTCAGGGTCAGGACATTCAGATTTCCGGTGACGTCTGGGCACACGGCAATACGGCCACCGGTGATGCCAATTCTGGTTTTTATGCCTGGGGCATTGCCGCGACGCAGGCTGATCTCGACGCATTAACCAATCTGGGCGCGACGCTGAATTTCAGTGGCCCGATGTCAGTGGACAACTCAACGGCTGCCAATATCAGTTTGTCGTATGCCGCGACGCCGTCGTGGACGGGTAACTGGACAAACCCCGCTTATGCCTTCAGTGCCGGCGGCAATGTGTCGGGTGCAAACTTCCTGTCCGACCCTGCCCAGTTCAGCACTAACGTGCAGGACGGCTTTGTGCAGGGTGCGCTGGTCGGCCCTGCCGGTTCGCGTGCTGCTGCGCACATCATCGAAGTCACGCTGGACGGTCAAGGGCTGATACGCGATGTGGGGTTGCTCGCTGAGTCCGTCGTGCCTTAATTGATCTGCAGATTGACCCAAGTTTCAGGCCAGAGTTTAGCCGTGCGTTATTCCGTGCCGGTGCTGTTGCTGAGCTTGCTCGGTAGTTTTGCGCGCGCCGCCGATCTCACCGATGACGTTGCAGGCACCTATCCCGAGCTGCTGGAAACCGCGGACTCTTCAGCCGCTGCGATGCTGGCAGGCAATCAGCCCGCACTGCTCGATGCGGCTATTGCGCGCTATCAGGCCATTGCCGACGATGGCGGCTGGCCCGCGATTGATGTCCGTGATGACGGGCCGGGCCTTAAGCCGGGTATGCGCGACGCACGCGTGCGTCTGTTGCGCCAGCGCTTGCGGCTCAGTGGTGATTATCAGGCCGACATGGGTGCAGACCCGCTGGTGTTTGATTCCGGTTTGTACGATGCCTTAGTCGCATTTCAGAACCGGCACGGTCTGTATCCGAACGGTGCGGTTGCCGGACAAACGCTGGAGTTGCTGAACCTGCCGGTGGGGCAGCGCATTGCGCAGTTGCACCAGGCGCAGGAAGCATGGAGCGCCCTGTCCGCCGCTGGCAAAGCCGGGCGACGCATCTGGGTGAACATTCCGGAGGCCGTGGTCAGCGCGTTGAACAATGGCCGGATTGAGTTGCAGTTGCGTGCCGTGGTCGGCCATGCAACGCGTCCCACGCCTGAACTCAGCAGCACGATTACGCGCGTGGTGGTGAACCCGGCCTGGAACGTACCGCAGAGTATTGCCGGCGAAGACATTCTGCCGCGCCAGCTCGATAGCCCCGCCTACCTCAGCGAGAACGGCTTTCGGGTTTTCGGCAGCTGGACTGACGACACTTCCGAAATGAAACCCGAACTGATCGCTTGGCAGCTTATCAAGGCCGATCGCTTTCCCTATCGATTACGTCAGGAACCCGGCCCGTTAAACAGCCTGGGTCGATTTAAGTTCGATTTTCCGAATGCCTTCGATGTCTACATGCACGACACGCCGTCGCGGTTGTTACTCGATCTGTCGGTGCGCTCGTTAAGCGCCGGGTGTGTGCGTGTTGATGAGCCGGCGCTGTTGGCAGAATGGTTGTCCAGCCCCAATCCGGCATTGTCCAACATGATACAAACCGCCGCAGTAGATCCGGCCTATGCGACTCGCACCTTTGCCTTGCCGCAAAGTGTGCCGTTGGATTTTGTATACCTGAGCGCTTGGGTCGCGGCCGACGGACGTACGCATTTTCGCCGCGACGTTTACGGGCGCACTGCGTCTATTGCAGCCGCGCGATGACCGCATCCGCAAAAGCTTGCGTACCGAGCTTGCCGCCCAGATCAGCGGTTTTTTCACCGGCCTGCAAACAGGAATCGTAAGCGGCTTTAATTTTTTCAGCGGCCTCTGCGTACGACTCGTCACCGCTGGTTTCCGTCAGGTGTTTGAGCATCATCACGCCCGACATTAACAGCGCCAGCGGGTTGGCTTTGTCCTGCCCCGCGATGTCCGGCGCCGAGCCGTGCACGGCCTCGAAGATGGCGCGGTCTTCACCGAAATTGGCACCCGGCGTCACGCCCAGCCCGCCAACCAGACCGGCCGCGAGATCGCTGACAACGTCGCCGTAAAGGTTTTCAAGCAGCAGCATGTCGAATTGCGTCGGATCCTGCACCATGCGCATGCATGCGGCATCAATAATGGCCGTGGTGTATTCGATATCCGGGTAATCGCGGTGCACTTCTTCAGCACACCGCAGAAACATGCCGTCAGTCAGTTTCATGATGTTGGCTTTGTGAAACGCCGTTACTTTCTTACGGCCTTTGGCGCGGGCGTATTCGAATGCCCACTTGGCGATGCGGGTGCAGCCTTTGACGGTAGCGACCTTGGTGCTGGTCACTACGCCGGGGGTGATTTCGGCTTCGACGCCGCTATACAGGCTCTCGGTGTTCTCGCGAATCACGATTAAATCCACGTCGCTGAAGCGCGTTTCAACGCCGGGCAGGTTGCGCACCGGGCGCACGGCCGCATACAAATCGAAGGCTTTGCGCAGCTGCACGTTCACCGATTTGAAGCCTTTGCCAACCGGCGTGGTGCAGGGGCCTTTGAGCGCGACGTTGTGTTCGCTGATGGCATCAATCGTTCGCTGGGGCAGCACTTCGCCTTCCTGTTCCAGTGCCGATTCGCCGGCCAGGCAAAGCACCCACTCAATATCGGCGCCTGCGGCGGCAATAACGCGGGTGGTGGCTGCGGTGATTTCGGGGCCGATACCGTCACCCGGTATCAATACGACTTTTTGTCTGCTCATGGCTTTCTGTACGGTTTTCTACAATGAAAAAAGCGCGGTCTCGCGGTTCAGGCGGTCGCGGCTGATTATTAAATTGGAAGGCCGCGCATTATAGCCACGTGCATGTGCCGGTACCACAGGTGCATCGCCATGCTTCTGCAAGCCATGAACAGTATCAGTGCCGCCCACAGGGCATGGTTGCCGTCGATGCCCAGTACCCGATCCAGCAGGTACCACGTGGGCAGGAATACCAGCACAACCGAGCCGACCATCACCGTCATCATTTCGCGTGAGCGCGTCATCCCCACGTAGACGCCGTCATATAAAAAGCACCAGCCGGAGGCGACCGGCAGCAGCCACAGCCAGACCAGGTATTCACCCGCGATGCGACGCACGTTTGTCAGGTCGGTGATCATGGCAATGATGTGTTCACCGGCAAGCCAATAGGCAGCCGTGAACACAATAGTAAACACCCCGGTCCAGAACAGGCTGCGGTTGACCGCGAGTGACAGCCCGCTGACATCGCGATCGCCGATAGCCTTACCGGTGAGTGCTTCGGCGGCATGCGCGATGCCATCCTGTGCATAGGCATAGAAGTACAGAAAGTTCAGCAGCACCGCATTCGCGGCCAGCACGGTGTCGCCGATGCGTGCGCCTTGCGCGGTGATAAAAGCGAAAGTGAACATCAGCGCTGCCGAGCGCAGCAGCAGATGACTGTTAACGGCCAGCAGACGTCGGTAGGTGCGAAGCTGCAGCCAGTCGGCCGGCACCCAGTGGGGTGTGCGCTTGCCAAGCTCCTTAAGGACCAGTAACACACCGATCAGCAAGCCAATGTATTCCGCACACAGCGTCGCTACCGCGACGCCGCGCACCTCCATGCCGAGCACCACCACCAGCCACAGGTCGAGCACTACATTAATGCCGTTGGTAATGACTGTTATGAGCAGCGGGCCGCGGGCGTTCTGCATGCCGAGCAGCCAGCCGATGATGACCAGGTTGGCGAGTGACGCGGGTGCGCTCCAGATGCGCAGGTAACTGTACTCGCGCAGGTACGGCGTGGTTGTTTCACTGGTGCCCAGCAACTTTACGCCCAGTTCGATCAGCGGCCCACGGAACAGCAGCATCATTATTGCCAGCAGTGCTGCAAGTATCAGCGGCTGGGCGAGGCTGTCGGGAATTGCGCGGTTATTGCGCGCGCCATAAGCTTGCGCGGCAATGCCTGTGGTGCCCATGCGCAGAAAATTCAGACCTATGTAAAGTACGTTAAAGAGCGCGGCACCGGCCGCTACTGCGGCGAGAAACCACGGGCCGTCGAGATGCCCCATGACGGCAGTGTCGACCAGTCCCAGCAACGGTGCCGAGACAGCGGATATAATCATCGGCAGCGCAATGCTCCAGACCGCGCGGTGACTGTAATCGTGACGGTCTGTGTTTTCAGCGGACACATTCATGGCGGAACTCTGCCATGGATTGGTGTTCCAACCAATTGATAGCTCACAAAGGAGTGATGCATGTTGAATCAGAATTCAAAGGCCGTAACGGGCACCGTGGCGGCCATTGCCGCAATGGTTGCTTTGGCCGGCTGCACGACGCTCGACCCTTACACCCGCGAGGAAAAAACCAGCAACGCTGCCAAGGGTGCCGCTATTGGCGCGGCTGCGGGAGCGGTGGTCGGTTTAATCTCCGGGGATAACTCCAAGGAACGCAAAAAGCGCGCCCTGATCATGGCCGGTGTCGGCACGGTGGCCGGTGCAGGCGTAGGCGGCTACATGGATCAGCAGGAGATGAAACTGCGCCAGCGCCTGGATGAGACCGGTGTCAGCGTGACGCGCATGGGTGACAACATTACGTTGAACATGCCGGGAAACATTACTTTTGCCGTGGACAGCGCCGATATCAACGCGAATTTTTATGAAGTGCTGGATTCGGTCGCGCTGGTGTTGAACGAGTTCAACAAGACGCTGGTTGAAGTGGCCGGGCATACCGACAGTACCGGCACGGAGCAATACAACCAGGCTTTGTCAGAGCGTCGTGCCAACAGCGTGTCAGCCTATCTGCGCACACGGTCGGTGATGACAGACCGACTGCTGACGGTCGGTGCCGGCGAGCAGTATCCGATTGCCGACAACAGCACACCGGCGGGTCGGCAGCAAAACCGCCGTGTGGAAATTACCATTGTGCCGATCACTGCTTCTTAAGCAGGGGTCATCGCTGTACGCAGTTTCCTGATGGCGTTGGCTTCTATCTGCCGAATGCGTTCGGCAGATACGCCATAGCGGTCTGCGAGCTCGTGCAGCGTGGCCTTTTTCTCAGCCAGCCAGCGCGATTCCAGAATCTCGCGACTGCGTTCGTCGAGTTCTTCCAGCGCATCAACCAGCGCATCACTGGCCTGGCCGTCGAAGTCGTCGGCTTCTGCCTGTGTCGCCGGATCGGCTTCGGGGTTGGGCAGATACAGCGCCGGTGAATACGGCTTTTCTTCGTCCTCGTTCGGAGTCGGGTCAAATGAAACATCATGACTGTAGAGCCGTTGTTCCATCTCCGTGACTTCACGTTCGCTGACACCCAGATCTTTAGCAACAGCGGCCGTCTCGTCTTTGGACAACCAGCCGAGGGATTTTTTGGCTTTACGCAGATTGAAAAACAGTTTGCGCTGCGCCTTGGTGGTTGCGACCTTAACCAGCTTCCAGTTCTTCAACACGAATTCATGAATTTCCGCGCGAATCCAGTGCACCGCGAATGAAATCAGCCGAACGCCGACACTCGGATCAAAACGTTTAACGGCTTTCATCAAACCGATGTTGCCTTCCTGGATAAGATCGCCCAGTGCGAGACCGTATCCGTTGTAGCCGCGTGCAATGTGCACCACAAAACGCAGTTGCGACATCACCAGTTGACGGGCAGCATCGAGGTCGTTGTCTTCACGCAAACGCCGCGCCAGTTCAAATTCGGTTTCTTTATCGAGCACCGGAACGCCATTAACAGCCTGAATGTAGCTGTCCAGGCTGCCGGTGGGGCCGGCCAGAATTAAGTTTTGATTGGCTATAGTCAAAGCTTGGTTCATGGTTCTCTCTAACGGGTTGGGGAGTTTAGCACTCCCGGTATTAGAGTGCTAAGAAGCGCATCAGTTCCGTGCGCGAGCAGCGACAGCCATCGTCGGGCCGATTTAACATAAAACCATTAAAAACAGCAGTTTAGTGGGGTTGTATTGCGGCCAGATGGCGCGCCACGGCGCTCCAGGCACCGCCCCAGCCGGCGAACAGGCCGCCTGCGGCCACCAGCAGCAAAGTGCTGCCGTCGATGCCCAGCAAGGCCACGTCGCTGGAATACAGCCCGATCAGCGTTTGTACCGGGCCCGACAAAATCAAGCCTCCCAGCAGCAGCAGCACCACCGCCAGCAGGCTGCCGAAAATGCCGTACCACAGGCCCACGTAGAGAAAAGGTCGCCGCACAAATCCGTCGCTCGCTCCCAGCAGTTTGAGCACTTCGATTTCATCGCGCCGGCTCTGGATGTCCAGCCGGATGGTGTTGCCGACGATGATCAGCACACCGATGACCAGCACCGCCGTTGCGACGATAACCACGCGGCGCAGAAAATCGAGGATGGCGTTCAGCCGCTCCACCCACGCCGTGTCGATTTGCACGATATCAACCGCCGCGTTGAGTTTAAGTCGCTCGGCCAGCGTGTTCAGATCCGCCACGCTGATATCTGCCGCGGGCCGCACGCCAAGGGTATGCGGCAACGGGTTGCCATCCAGCTCGTTCAGCACTTCGCCAAAACCGGTCGCTGCGGCGAATTCGGCAAACGCCGTGTCTGCATCGGTGACGCTCACCTGCTCCACGCCGTTCATCTTTTCAATATCCGATGCAAGTTTGCGTGCGACTTCCAGTTGCGTACCGACTTGCAGATAGACCGAAAAGTCACGGGCGTTGTCCCAGCCGCCGGCCAGATTGCGCCCGTTCTTGACGAGCAGGTTCAGCGAAGCGGGCATCGCCAGTGCAATACCGATGACAGCCGCCGTGAGCAGCGTGGCAAGAGGGCGCGCGGCCAGATCAATCAGCGCGCCCTGACAATTCCGCACATGCAGTTTCAGCCAGTACCTCATGAGCTAGAACACCAGTGCATCGTCTTCGGGCTCCGACAATTCGCCGTTGGCCAGTTGTATGCGGCGCCCGCCCAGTTTGCCCAGCAGATTCAGATCGTGCGTGGCAATCAGCATAGTGACGCCGATGTCGTTAAAGCGGCCAAACAGTTTCATGATCTCCAGTGACAGCCACGGGTCGAGGTTGCCCGTGGGCTCATCGGCGATCAAAACACGCGGTCGCGTGACCACCGCGCGCGCGATGCCAACCCGCTGCTGCTCGCCGAGCGACAACGCCCCGGGTTTGCTGCGTTCCTTTTTCAGCAGCCCCACCTGATCCAGTGCCGCCCGCACCCGGCGCGCAATTTCGCGATCACTCAGTCCGGCGATGATCAACGGCAGCGCAACGTTGTCGAACGCGGAGCGTTCTGCCAGCAGTTTATTGTCCTGAAACACCACGCCCAGCTGCCGCCGGTGTTTGGGGATTTCACGCGCAGGCAGACGGCCGATATTGCGTCCGTCCATCAGCACCTGTCCGCGCGTGGGTCTTTCGATCAGCGCGATCAGTTTCAGCAACGTGCTTTTGCCCGCGCCGGAACTACCGGTGAGAAACACCATCTCGCCATGGTCAACCTGAAAAGAAAGATTGCGTATGGCTTCGCCCGTGCCGTCGTAACGCTTGGTAACGCTGTCGAATCGAATCATGCGCGTGCTTAATCCTGCTTTGCGGGGTTGTCCGTGGAAATCTCCAGCAAGGCATCGACAAATTTATCGGCGTCAAAGGGCGCCATATCATCGGCCTGCTCACCCATGCCAAGAAAGCGGAACGGAATGTCCAGTTCGTTGGCGATAGCGAGCAGTATGCCACCGCGTCCACCGCCGTCCAGTTTCGTCAGGGTAATGCCGGTGACGCCGACCGCGTTGCCGAACTGCCGCGCCTGCACCAGCGCGTTCTGCCCGAGGCTGGCATCCAGCACCAGCATGACTTCATGCGGCGCGCTGGCGTCTGCTTTACCGGCCACGCGCACGACTTTCTGCAGTTCCCGCATCAGGCCGTCCTGATTCTGCAAACGGCCGGCCGTATCGGCGAGCAACACATCCGCGCCGCTGGCACGCGCTGCCGCCAGCGCGTCGAATATCACCGCGGCCGGGTCCGCGCCCTGTTTCTGCGCAACCACCGGCACGTCGTTGCGCTCACCCCATGCCTGCAGTTGCTCGGTGGCTGCGGCCCGGTAGGTATCACCCGCTGCCAGCATCACCGACAGGCCCTGTTGTTTGAACCGTTTGGCCAGTTTGCCGATGGTGGTGGTTTTTCCCGAGCCGTTCACACCCACCAGCAGAATCACGAAGGGTTGTTTGGCACGATCGATTTCGAGAGCGATTGCGCGCGGTTTCAGCACCGCCAGAATTTCGTCGCGCAGGGCAGCACGCAAGGCGTCTCCGTCATTGCGCTCCGCGCGCTTAATGCGATTGCGCAACCCCTCCATAATTCTTTGCGTGGTGTCGACGCCGACGTCGGCCGTCAACAGGCGCTCTTCAATTTCTTCTTCAAGGTCTTCATCCAGCTTGCGCCCGGACAGCCAGCTCAGTGCAGCGAAACCGCTGCCACCGCCTTTATTCAGACGTTGCTTGAGGCGCGCAAAAAAACCGGGTTTGGATGATGTGTCAGCGTTCATGTGCGCGCATGGTAACCAATATGCAGGCGACTCGGTACGTGTGTCTCCGCTATGCTTGTTGCCATGAATCGCCCGCCACGCCATCCCGACTATTCAACGGTGCGCATTATTGCGGGTCGCTGGGGCGGCCGTAAGCTGCGCTTTCTGGCCGACGGCGTAAGGCCTACCGGTGACCGCATCCGCGAAACCCTGTTTAACTGGCTGGCGCCGCACCTGCCCGGTGCGCGTTGCCTGGATTTGTTTGCGGGTACCGGCGTGCTTGGGCTGGAGGCTTTGTCACGCGGAGCGGCTGCTGCCGTGCTGGTGGAGCGCAACCGCGCGGTGGCGGATGAGATTGCCGGACAGATCGCGACTCTGGAGGCCAACAACGCGAAGTTGCTGCATGCCGACGCATTGCGTGTTGACCTTGCCGTGCACGGCCCTTTCGACGTGGTGTTTCTTGATCCGCCGTTTGTTGCGGTCGATGCCGGCGCGGGTCTTGATCTGGCCGATTTGTGTACACTGCTCGAATCGTCCGGTGCGCTCGCGAATCCGTGCAGGATTTATATAGAGATGGACCGCAACCGGGCGCTGCCAACAATGCCGCCGAACTGGCGGACCGTGCGGGAAAAAACCGCCGGCAAGGTGCGTTATGCGCTGGCCGAGCGGATCGTGACCGACAGAGGTGCATAATTTATGAGCGGTGCTTTATACCCCGGAACTTTTGATCCGTTCACCAACGGCCATGAAGAGTTGGTGCGCCGCACAGCCCGGATGTACGGGCGCGTAGTCGTGGCAGTCGCTGCCAGCCCTTCGAAGGCGCCATTGTTTGCGCTCGAGCAGCGGCTGGCACTGATTCGCGAGGTGCTCGCGGACGTGCCTGATTGCGAAGTGACCGGCTACGAAGGGTTGACCGTGCAGGTTGCGCGCGAGCACGGCACCGGCATTATTGTGCGCGGCCTGCGCGCCGCCGGCGATTTCGAATTTGAGTTTCAACTGGCCAGCATGAACCGCCATCTGGATGCGGATGTGGAAACGGTGTTTCTTACACCGAGTGAGCAGCACATGTTTATCTCTTCATCGCTGGTACGCGAAATCGCGGCAATGAACGGTGACGTGTCTGAATTTGTGCATCCGGCGGTGAACCAGGCATTGATGGCGCGGTTTTCCTGATGCATCGGTTCGCGATTATGAGCGCGGTTTTGCTGCGCAGGTTCACCCGAACAGCGGTTGTCAGCCTGGCGCTGGTTGTCGGTGCCTGCGGGCTGGTGTTTCCCGACAACATGCAGCGCTTCACGCCGGCCAAAGCCGGGGTTGCGTCGGCCGATCCGCGCGCCACGCAGGCCGGTCTGGATGTGCTTGCTGCGGGCGGCAATGCCTTCGACGCCGCGGTTGCGGTGGCGGCGACACTGGGTGTGGTGGAACCGTCGAGTTCGGGTTTTGGCGGCGGTGGGTTTTTTCTGCTGTACGAAGCTGACAGCGACCGTTATCGCTTTATTGATGCGCGCGAAACCGCACCGGCTGCGGCCACGCACGACATGTATCTGGATGCGGACGGTAACCCGGTCAAAGGGCTGACGGTAAGCGGCCCGCTGGCGGCCGGCATACCCGGTGAGCCGGCCGGCATGGTTTATCTGGCCGAGAACTTTGGCACCAAACCGCTGGCGGAACTGCTCGCACCGGCGATTTACCATGCAGAAAACGGTTTTCCGATGAGTCGTCGTGCACTGCTGGGTTTGCGATTTCGCAAGAACTCCGTCAAGCAGTCCCCGGCGATGGCCGATGTGTTTCTGCCGGGCGGCGAATTACCTGCGGAAGGCGACGTGATCCGGCAACCGGATCTCGCGGCCACGCTTCGGCGCCTCGCGGCCCAGGGTGCCGACGGTTACTACAAAGGCGAGACGGCACGCTTGCTGGTCGACGGCGTGCGCGCTGCGGGCGGCATCTGGACGCTGGACGATCTGGCGAATTACACCGTTGTCGAGCGCGACCCGCTGGTCACAAGTTATCGAGGCATGAAAGTGGTGACAGCGCCGCTGCCGTCATCCGGCGGTATTGTCTTGGCGCAGGTATTTAACTTTCTCGACGGCTACAGCGACGAGCAACTGGCCGGCGTGCAGGGACAGCATCTGCTGATCGAAGCGATGCGCCGTGCCTACCGCGATCGCGCCTTGTATCTGGGCGACACCGACTTTGTCGATGTGCCGGTGCAGCGGCTGATATCACGCGACTACATGGATGCGCAGCGGGCCGATGTCAGCCTGACGCGGGCGACACCGAGCAGCGCACTTGAAGGCATACCGGACGACGGCAGCTCCGGTGACCAGACCACGCACTTTTCGATCATCGATACTGACGGTAATCGCGTGGCCGCAACCATCACCGTCAACACCTGGTACGGTGCTGCGTTTGTCCCCCCGGGTACCGGGGTTATCCTCAATAATGAGATGGACGATTTTTCCATCAAGCCCGGTGTGCCCAACGAGTTCGAACTGGTGGGCGCCGAAGCCAACTCCGTGGCGCCCGGCAAACGTCCGCTATCCAGCATGTCACCGACCTTTCTGGAATCCGACCGCGGTGTTGCCATTGTGGGTACGCCCGGCGGCAGCCGCATTATCACGATGGTGCTGCGTTCAGCGCTGGCCTGGCTGAACGGCGCTACCGCTGAAGACATGGTCAGCATGAAACGCTTTCATCACCAGTACCTTCCCGATCGGGTCAGCTACGAAGCCGGTGCCTTCACCGCTGCCGACATTGCCGCGCTGCAAGCCATGGGCCATAACCTCAAAGAAGAACCGCGGCCTTTCGGCAACATGAATGTCGTGACCTGGGACACGTCAGCCAACCGCGTGACCTCCGCATCCGACCCCCGCGGCGAAGGCGAAGGCCGCGTCTATTAATGGGGTCAGAGTAAATATCATTGGGGTCAGAGTAAGTTGCGCGCTCAGCGCTGGCAGCTTTTGCAGTAGTAGGTTGCACGCTGGCCCTGCACAATGCGCGTGATGGGCTGATCGCATATCCGGCAGGGCCGGTCGCCGCGTTCGTAGACATTCAGTTGCTGCCGGAAATACCCCGGCTTCCCGTCACCGCCTCGATAGTCACGCAGGGTGGTGCCGCCGACTTTGATCGCCTCAAGCAATACCGCTTTTATCGCGACGGCCAGTTGATGCAGTCGTTCGCGCGAAATTTTTCCCGCAGCACGTTTGGGACTAATGCCGGCACGGAACAGCGCTTCGCTGGCGTAAATATTGCCGACCCCCACAACCACGTGACTGTTCATGATGTGCTGTTTGATCGTGATTTTGCGACCGCGTGACGACTGCCACAGGTAATCGCCGTTGAAAGTATCTTCGAGCGGCTCCGGCCCGAGTTTGCACAGTAGCGGATGCGTGTCGGGTTGAAGGCCCGTCCACAGCAGCGAGCCGAAACGTCGCGGGTCGTTAAACCTTACAATCTCGTCGCGACCCGAAACTTTATCGACGGTAACAATGTCGAAGTGATCATGTTTTTCAGGTTGTTCATCCACCGGCACGATCCGCATGCTGCCCGACATGCCCAGATGCACCATCGCACAGCCGTTTTGGATTTGCAGCAACAGATACTTGGCGCGCCGTGTGACGCTGAGCACCGGCTGGCCGCGCAGGCGATCTTCCATATCGTCGGGAATGGGCCAGCGTAGCCGCCGGTCGCGCACCCGCAGCTCCTTAATGGAGCGTCCTTCCAGCGCGGGGGCTATGCCGCGGCGCGTTGTCTCGACTTCGGGTAGTTCAGGCATGCGGGGTCGGATATAGTGTCGGCAAACACACAGCAGATGGATTATTGATGAGCGCTTTCATAGCAGATTATATGCACGGATTGTTAGACCTGAGCTTCTGGCAGCTGGTTGTTGTGTCCGTCATTGGTATACAGATTTCGATGATGGCCGTGACGCTGTACCTGCATCGCGACCAGGCGCACCGTGCGATTGATTTGCACCCCGTGCTGAGACATTTTTTTCGCTTCTGGATCTGGGCGAATTCCGCCATGCACACCGACGAATGGGTGGCAGTGCACCGCAAACACCATGCCATGTGCGAGCGCGAGGGTGACCCGCACAGTCCGGTGGTGTTCGGGCTGAAGAAAGTGCTGCTGCAAGGTGCCGAACTTTACCGCAGCGAAGCCGACAGGAAAGAGGTCGTCGAAAAATACGCACGTGGTACGCCGGACGACTGGATTCAACGCAACATTTACTGGCGCTACCCCAATGCCGGCATTGTGTTGCTGATACTGGTCAGTCTGCTGTTGTTCGGGGTGAACGGCATCATCATTCTTGGCATACAGCTGATTACCATGCCGGTGTTTGCTGCCGGCGTGATCAATGGCCTGGGCCACCACACCGGCTACCGCAATTTCGAAACCGCCGATGCGTCCACCAACCTGACGCCGATTGCATTCTGGATCGGTGGCGAAGAGCTGCATAACAATCATCACGCTTTTCCGACATCGGCAAAATTCTCGGTGCAGTGGTGGGAATTCGACATGGGCTGGTTATGGATCAACGTTTTACGCGCCCTGCGGATGTGCAAGGTGCGCCGGCTGGCGCCCTCGCCGCGACTGGAAGCCAAGCCGCAGGTGGACATGCAGACATTGCAGGCGGTGCTGGTCAACCGTATGCACGTGTTGCGCGATTACACCCGCAGCGTGACATTGCCGGAATTGCGCAGTGAGCGCCTCGCCGACCGCGGCAATGCGCTGCTTGCCAAGGCCCGCAGCGCGCTGGTGCGCCGTCCGGAGCGGCTGGATGAGGCCGCCCAGACCCGCCTCAACCGCGTGCTCAAGAACCACGAGCGACTGCGCCAGGTGCACGACCTGCGCGAACGCTTGGTGGAGATATGGGAGCAAGCCAACGTCAGTAATGACAAGTTACTGGCACAGCTGCGTGAGTGGTGTGCGGAAGCAGAAGCGAGCGGCATCCGCTCGCTGGAAGAATTCGCCGCCCGGCTTCGCGGTTACGCGTTGCAGCCGGCGCTTACTTAATCTTCGCTTCCTTGTAGATCACGTGCTTGCGCACAACCGGATCGTACTTTTTAGTCTCCATCTTTTCCGGATGGAGACGCTTGTTCTTGGCAGTGGTGTAGAAGTGACCGGTACCGGCCGACGAAACCAGACGAATCTTATCTCTCATGTCTTGTTCCTCAGACCTTCACGCCGCGCTTGCGGAGATTGACCAGCACCTGATCGATGCCGAGCTTGTCGATAATACGCAGACCTTTTTGCGAAACACGCAGCCGAACGTAACGCTGCTCGCTTTCGACCCATACGCGTTTGTAATGCAGATTGGGCAGGAAGCGACGTCGCGTCTTGTTATTAGCGTGCGACACGTTATTGCCGGACATTGGCCCTTTTCCGGTGACCTGGCAGACGCGGGACATTTGCAACCTCTTTAAAAACAGTAACTTGTTATCGGCGGGAACGCCGTGAGCCGCGTTTTATACCAGTACGGGGCCGCGGAAACAAGGTTCCGGCCGGTATTTCGCGTTATTTAGGGGTTTCCGGGCATCCCGACCCCGTCATAACATCCCGCGGCTGGCCAGCGATACGCACTGGTTGTCGCCGATGACAAAGTGGTCCAGCAGCCGTATATCGACCAGTTCCAGCGCATCCCGAATGCGCCGCGTAATGAGCTGATCGGACTGGCTGGGCTCGGCCACGCCGGAAGGGTGGTTGTGGGCCAGGATCACCGCGGCGGCGTTGCGCGCCAGAGCCTGTTTGACGATTTCGCGCGGGTATACCGCTGCCGCATCAATGGTGCCGCGAAACAGTTCGTCAAAAGCCAGTACCCGGTGGCGGTTGTCGAGAAACAAGCAGCAAAAGACCTCGTGCGGCCGGTCGCGCAACGACGTCAGCAGGAATTCGCGGGAATCGCCCGGCGAACCGATGGTGACACCCGGGCGCAATCGTTCGCGCACATAGCGTGCCCCGCATTCGCGTGCCGCCAGCAATGCCGCCGCCTTGGCGGGCCCGATTCCCGTGATTTCGCACAGCTCGGCGACGCTGGCGTTGAGTGTGCCGCGGATTCCGCCGAACCGTTCCAGCAGGATGCGCGCCAGTTCGACCGCGCTTAAGCCCCGGGCACCGTGGCCGAGCAGCACAGCCAGCACTTCGGCATCGGCCAGTTGCCCGGCGCCTGTGCCGCCGCGCTCCCCTGCAAGCAGCCGCTCCCGCGGACGCTCGCTGTCGGGCCAGTCCGGAATTCGCAGCGTCTTCATGGGTTCATTATTGCGCGCTGTCCGACGTCAGAGCATCGTATAAACTTACGTTTAGACTGACTTATGCAAACCACGTGTGAACTCCATGAATGAATTGAAGGGGCGTAAAGTTCTGCTCGGTGTAACCGGCAGCATCGCCGCTTATAAAAGCCCCGATATCGTGCGCCGGCTCAAAGAGCAGGGGGCACAAGTGCGCGTGGTGCTGACAGCCAGCGCCGAGAAGCTGGTTTCGCCGACGGTTTTTCAGGCCGTGTCCGGCGAACCCGTGCGCGGTGATATCTGGGATGAAAAAGCCGAAGCCGCGATGGGGCACATCGAACTCGCAAAGTGGGCGGACTACATTCTTATCGCGCCGGCGACCGCCAATGTCATCGCACAACTAGCGTCCGGCAGCGCGGACAATTTACTGACGACGCTGGTGCTCGCCAGCGATGCGCAGCTGGCATTGGCGCCGTCAATGAATCAGGCAATGTGGAACGATTCCGCTACGCAGGCCAACTGCGATGTGCTGCGCAAACGCAATGCACTTTTTATCGGCCCGGCATCCGGCGAACAGGCCTGCGGTGATGTCGGCCCCGGGCGCATGTCCGAACCGGCAGACATCGTGAATCGTTTAACCCGCGGTGGTGCCGACGGCGCGCTCGAAGGGCTGAAAGTTGTGGTCACTGCCGGCCCGACGCGGGAGCCGATTGATCCGGTGCGCTTTGTGAGTAACCGCAGTTCCGGCAAGATGGGTTTTGCGGTTGCGCGTGCGGCAGCCGATGCCGGCGCGCACGTGACGTTAATCGCCGGGCCCGTCAATTTGCCCACCCCGTCCGGGGTTGATCGCGTGGATACCGAGACGACCCAGCAGATGTTTGATGCAACCATGGCCGCCGTTGCGGATGCCGACATTTATATAGGTGCCGCGGCCATTTCGGATTATCGGCCGGAGCATGCCGCACCTCAGAAGATCAAGAAGTCGGCCGACACCTTTGAACTGCGTATGGTGAAGTCGCCCGATGTGCTGGCCACCGTTGCCGCACTCGATGACGCACCTTTCACGGTCGGCTTCGCCGCGGAAACCGAAAAGCTCGAAGAACATGCGGCCTTAAAACTTGAGCGCAAAAAACTCAACATGATCATCGCCAATCTGGTGGGCGTTAATTTGTGTTTTGATGCCGATGACAATGAAGTGGTGGTGCTGTGGCCCGGCGGTCGGCAGCCTTTCCCCAAGCTGTCGAAGCAGGAGCTTGCGCGGCAGCTGGTGGACACGATCGCCTCGCGTTATCGTGCTGACCGTGCGGCAGCAGCGGTGCAGGCCGGTTAATACCGGAGCGGTTGTTGCAGCAAATAATTCCAGAGAAATAGTTCAAACGAAATAATTTCAGGAGCAGTAGAAGTGAGTCGCCGCAAAGTCCAGCTAAAGATTCTTGACCCTCGTGTCGGGCAGCAGTTTCCTCTGCCCGAGCACGCTACCGTCGGTTCGGCCGGCGTTGATTTGCGTGCCTGTCTGGACGACACGCTGGAGATTGCGCCTGGGCAGACAGAGCTGATCCCGACCGGCATTTCGGTGTACATCGAGGATCCGGGTCTGGCGGCAATGATCCTGCCGCGATCAGGGCTGGGCCACAAGCACGGTATTGTGCTGGGCAACCTTGTGGGCCTGATCGATTCCGATTATCAGGGGCAGCTGTTTGTGTCCTGCTGGAACCGCGGGTCAAAGCCCTACGCACTGGAACCCGGCGAACGGCTGGCGCAGATGGTGATCGTTCCCGTGGTGCAGGCCGAGTTTGAAGTCGTTGAGGACTTTGTTGAGAGCGCTCGCGGCGCACAAGGCTTCGGGCACACCGGCACCGGCTAGTTGTTCAGCGTGAGGCCCTGCAGTTCTCTGAACCGTTTGATATCGGCCGCAAACTTTTGCTGCACCTGTTTGGTTTCATCACGCGATTTCGCCAGATTCTTTTCATAAAGCAGAATCGAGTTCAGCGTTTCCGAGAGTTCCCGCGCCAGCTTTTCGTCAATCGGCGGCGCATTGGGTTCCGCACTGTAAGGGCTAAAGCGCTGCGCCTCGCGTTCCAGCTTGAGAAGCTTAGCGCGCAGGTTGTCCAGATATTTTTGCGTAATGCGCAATTGCCCGGCCAGCAGTTCAACGCGGCGGTCGCGCAAGGCCTCGATTTCGTCCACCGAGAGATAAGTGCTTAACAAAACCTTGTCGCGGATCACTGCCTGACGCAGAGCTTCGTCCGCTTCCGCTTTGATTCTGGCGCGTTCACGCTGGACCGCGAGTTCTTCGGGGGTAAGCTGGCCCGCCACTGTTTCAATGGCCACGCCTTGCTCGTTAAGCACCGTATGTGCGTTGCCCGCGTATTCCGGCGGCACGCGATCACCGTAGTGGCTTTCGCCGTTTTTGTCTTTCCAGCGATAGACCCGCGTATCGTCTTCGGCACGGGTCGGTAGAGTCCAGATCAGTGCAATCAGTGTGACGACGGCAACAAGGAGTTTTGTAAACTCGATTCTGTGCAGTCCAATAGTGTTTGAAGTCGTGCTGTGCATGGTGCGCCCTTTTCACTCATGTCCGCATCGGGAATGTCCCGATATACATAAGGATTATTGCGATTCGACGGAACGGGAACCGTGACGCAGGTCAGGTTTAGCGCGACCGGGCCCTCAATCAGGCCTGAATCGGGCCGGAACCCGACGCGGGCAGCCGGCTATTGATCGACCCCGTAGCGATCCCGGTAAGCCAGCACTGAATCAAGATAACCAGCTGATTTATCGTCATTTTTAAGATGATCTATCAGGTCGGTCAGGCGAATAATGCTGAACACCGGAATGCCGAAGCCGGATTCGACTTCCTGCACGGCCGACAGCTCGCCGGTACCCTTTTCCTGGCGGTCCAGGGCCAGCAGTACGCCCGCGGCCCGCCCGCCGGCATCCCGAATTATGTCGATGGCTTCCCGAATCGCGGTACCCGCGGTGATGACGTCATCCACAATCAGCACTTTGTCGGTCACCTTTGCGCCGACGATGGAGCCACCTTCGCCGTGCGCTTTGGCTTCCTTGCGATTGAAGCAATAGGGCAGGTCGCGACCGTGGCTGTCACTGAGGGCAGCTGCGGTGAGAGCGGCCAGCGGGATGCCTTTGTAGGCGGGCCCGAATAACGTGTCGAAATCCACATCGGCCTCGCTGGCAGCCTCGGCATAACAGCGGCCCAGGGTGGCAGCCGCTTTGCCGCCGGAAAACAACCCGGAATTAAAGAAGTAGGGGCTGATGCGCCCGGACTTGAGCTCAAATTCGCCGAATTTAAGCGCACCGACTTCAAGAGCCAGTTCGATGAAGGTTTTTTTATAGGCCTGCATGGGGGAGAGCGTCCGCGGCTAGCTGTTCTGAAGAAGTGAGGCTGTTAGAGTATCGCAATGCGTATCGTCAGTATCAATGTTAATGGGATCAGGGCTGCTCAGCGCAAAGGTTTTTTCGACTGGTTGCCGCGGCAAAAGGCGGATGTGTTCTGTCTGCAGGAAGTGCGCGCGCAGGCCGAGCAGATCGCCGACGCGGTTTATTGGCCCAAGGGTTATCACACCTACCACGAATATGCCGAACGCAAGGGCTACAGCGGTGTGGCGCTGGTATCCCGGCGTGAACCGGACGATGTGCTGTACGGTTTCGGCTCGGCGGAGTTCGATGCCGAGGGCCGCTATATAGAGGCGCGCTTCGGCAAGCTCAGCGTGGTCTCGGTGTACATGCCGTCCGGTTCGTCCAAAGACGAGCGTCAGCAGGCCAAGTTTCGATTTATGGCGGAATTCACCGAACACCTTAAAGCCATTCGCGCGTCAAAAAGGGACTATATTCTGTGCGGCGACTGGAATATTGCGCACAAAGAAATTGACCTCAAGAACTGGAAAGGCAATCTGAAAAACTCGGGCTTTCTGCCGGAAGAACGCGCATGGCTCGACGAGGTGTTCGGGTCGCACGGTTTTGTCGACGCCTTTCGCCGGGTAAATACCCATCCGGATCAGTACACATGGTGGTCGAACCGTGGCCGGGCCTGGGATAACAATGTCGGATGGCGCATTGACTACCAGGTTGTCACGCCATCACTGCAGAACAAAGTGGCCGATGCATCCATATACAAGCGCAAGCGTTATTCGGATCATGCCCCATTGATTGTTGATTACGATTACGACCTCTCCAGATGATGCGCCCTCTGTCAGCCTGGGAGGCATGGATGAAAGCGGCGCGGGTTTACCGCGAGCCGCGTATCGCCGCGATGTTGTTGTTGGGCTTCTCCGCGGGGCTGCCGTTTGCGCTGGTGGCCGGCACGCTGGCAGCGTGGATGACCCGCTCGGGCGTGAGCATCCGCGAAGTGGGCATGTTTTCGTGGGTCGGCATTCTGTACGCCTTTAAATTTATCTGGGCACCGCTGGTGGATCAGATTCATTTGCCGCTGCTGACGCGCAAGCTCGGGCGTCGCCGGGGCTGGATGCTGTTTGCGCAGGCGGGGGTTGCGGCGGCGCTGGTCGGTATGTCGTTAACCGATCCGGCCGGGCAGGTGATTACTCTCGCATGGCTGGCGCTGGCCGTGGCTTTTTTCTCAGCGACCCAGGACATCGCGGTCGATGCCTGGCGCATTGAAAGTGCACCCACCGATCAGCAGGCGGCGATGGCCGCGTCTTACCAATTGGGTTATCGCGTGGCGCTGCTGGCAGCGAGCGCCGGTGCGCTGGTCATCGGCGGCACGACAGGTTGGCCATTGGCGTATCAGGTGATGGCGGCACTGATGCTGGTGGGAATCGTGACGGTGTTGCTGGTTGCCGAGCCGGAGCCGCTGAGCCAGCCGATGTCCGAAACCATGGTGCTTAAAAACATGACGCCCATGTCGCATCCGAGCCGGTGGCTCGACGAAGCGATTGTGCAGCCCTTCGCGGACTTTTTTAAACGCAACGGTTCCAACGCATTGCTGGTTTTGCTGTTCATCGGTATCTACCGGATAAGCGACATGGTGCTGGGCGTCATGGCGAACCCGTTTTACCTGCAAACCGGTTTTACCGAGCTGCAAATCGCGGGGTATGCCAAGACCGTTGGTTTTGGTGCAGTGCTTGCCGGAGCCGCGTTCGGTGGTGTGGCAGTGGCACGTTTTGGCCTCGGTGGCCCGCTGGTGTTCGGGGCCGTTATCCTGGCAGTTACTAATCTGGCGTTTGCCGGTTTGGCCATCGCCGGCCCTGATGTCAGTCTGTTG
The DNA here is from genome assembly GCA_030426355.1 of Gammaproteobacteria bacterium. Classification (GTDB taxonomy): domain Bacteria; phylum Pseudomonadota; class Gammaproteobacteria; order Steroidobacterales. The sequence goes on along the minus strand of JAUHYQ010000006.1, from coordinate 168,997 downwards.
GTGTTAACAATCACAGCCGACAACCTTGCGCAGGGATTCACCGGCACGGTGTTCATCGCCTACCTGTCGGGGCTGACCAACGTGTCGTACACCGCGACGCAATACGCGCTGTTTACGTCGCTGATGGTATTGCCCGGCAAAATACTGAGCGGTTTTTCCGGCAGCGTGGTCGAGCAGGTGGGTTGGGTTACTTTCTTCTTTTATGCGGCGGCGATGGGGCTGCCCGCAATCTGGCTGGCCACGCGTGTCAATCACTGGTTCGCGACCGAGCGCGCATGAAAGACTGGCGGGTCGCGCAACTCGACGATATCGCGGAGCCCGGCGCGCTGGAGTTCACCACGGGCAATGGCGACTGGCCGTTTCGCGGTGTGCTGGTGCGCTGGCAGGGTGAAGTGCATGCCTATGCGAACGTGTGTCCGCATCAGGGGCATCCGCTTAACATTCTGCCCGACGGCTTTTTCACTCCCGATAAAGGTCAGCTGATCTGCGTGTCACACGGTGCGATGTTTGATCCTGCGACCGGTGTATGCACTTTCGGCCCTTGTGCGGGGCAAAACATGCGGCGTCTCGCATGCCGGGTTACCGACGGCGAGGTATGGGTGTCGGCTCCGGCCTCCATGCTGGACGTTTAATGCACCCTAGGTATCGTTGCCGCAACGGCGCCACGCTTGCTCCCAGTTGGAATGCCCAAGTCGCTGGCCGCGGCTGTCGAAACGCGACACCGAGCGGTCACCGGGCGGTTGTGCAAGTTTTATAAAGTCGGCCGTTGCGGCCATGACTTCCTCAATATGCCCGGCATAGTTTTCCCAGTCGGTGGCGACATGAAAAACCCCATCGGGGGACAGTTTTTGCGCGAGCAGTGTGATGAACTCGCGATTTACGATGCGTCGCTTGTGATGCCGTTTTTTGGGCCAGGGATCCGGAAAAAACAGATTTACGCGCGCTAAAGAGTGGTCAGCAATCATGCTACGCAGCACCTCGATAGCATCGTGTTTCATCACGCGAACATTCTGCAGCTGGTATTCCGATATTTTCAGCAGGCAATGGCCGACCCCCGGCTCATGCACCTCGATGCCCAGAAAATTGCTGTCGGGCGAATGTCGCGCCATGTCAATCAGGTTGTCGCCGTTGCCGAAGCCGATTTCCAGCGTAACGGGCGCATCCCGGCCGAAAACATCGGCAATATCGAGCACTGACGGGCCGAATTCGATCCCGAAGCGAGGCCATTCGACAGTCAGGGCGCGGTTCTGGCCAACCGTCATGCGGCCCTGGCGCTTCACGAAGCTGCGCACCGGACGGCTGAACCCCGCCCCTTTTTCACGGTCTGTTTGTGTCATGCGCGCATCATAACGGCTAAAATGGCCGACCCGGCGCATTGGCCACTTTATGTGCCGGTTTTTTTGCAGCCTGCTTTACCTGATTTCTGAGTACGAATTCGCCCGCTGCAGCTGCGTCGGGCAGGAGAGTTTTATGCGATTGATTTGCAAACCCGTTTCGGCCGTCACGGCGCTGATTTTTGCGATGGCCGGCGTGGGTTTGAGCGGCTGCGCGGGTGGCAATACCGATCCCGATCTAGACACCGGGCCGGACTTCTCCGATTCACCGGTGCAGGTAAAAACGACGTTTACCGATACAGACCCGCAGCTTTTCGGCGAGATCGTTTTTGTCTGGGACGAAGTGGCGGGTGCGACGCACTACAAGTTTTTCTACGACCCCGATGGCGACTCGGACGATGACGGCGAACCCGAATTTGTGCAGGTCGGTGCCGATATCCCCACGGGCACGGATCCGCTGGAAGCGGCCCTGGCAATTTCCGTGCACCTGTTTGATTGGGACAATGCCCGGTTCCGTGTCGACTGGTGCGATGCCATGGGCTGCACCGAACTGGGTCAACAAGTCGCCAGCTTCCTGTCACGGTTTTTTATCAGCCCGCTGATCAATGCCGGAACCGCTTTGGCATACGCCGAAGACGGCGCGACGCTGGTTGTTGGCGCGCCCCGCACCAGCATTTTTGAGTGCGAGGTGCTCGTTGCGGTTCCGGAGGACGAGGTTGATGAGGAATGTGAATACCCCGATACCCTGACTCCCGAAGAAGTGGACGAGCTGTTCTTGCAGGAGTCCATTCCTTTTGCAGGTTCTGCCGGGGTGTTTATTTTTCAGGATGGCATCTGGGGCCTGCAGGCCATACTCAAGGCATCCAATATAGAAGAGTTTGACGCCTTCGGTTCTGCCGTCGCCATCAGCGACGACGGCAACACGCTGGCTGTTTCCGCCATTGGCGAAGACAGCAACGCGACCGGCATAGACGGCGACGGCGCGAACAACGATGAGCCAGATTCCGGCGCGGTTTACGTGTTCCAGCGAACTGACCTGGGCGGTGGCATGTTCGAATGGAATGAAGTTGCCTACATCAAGGCGTCGAACACCGAGGGCGACCCGGATCCGGATGATGGCGTCTTCGGTGGCGACGGGTTTGGTAACAAGCTTGAGCTATCGGGCGACGGGACGACGCTTGCCGTCAGTGCATCGCGCGAAGACAGTAACGCGCTCGGCATTGACGGTGATCAGCTGGATAACAGTGCCGCCGATGCCGGTGCGGTCTATGTCTTCAGGGATTTCGGCGGCCCGCTGTGGATGCAGGAAGCCTACATTAAGCCTTCAAATACCGATGCCGGAGATGTGTTTGGATCCGGCATGGCCTTAAGCGCCTCTGGCGACCGGCTGGCCGTCGGCGCGCCGCTGGAAGCCTCCGGGGCTTTCGGCATTAACGGCGACGGGTTTAACAACACGGCTGCCGGTTCGGGTGCTGTCTATGTGTTCGAGCGCAGCGGTTCGTCCTGGAGTCAGCACAGCTACATCAAGGCCATGTCGCCTGATCCGAATGATGAGTTTGGTTTCTCAATCGATCTTAACGCCGCCGGCGACGTGTTGGCCGTGGGTGCAGGTAAAGAGGACAGCGTCGAACGGGGCGTTAACGTCGATCAGACCAACAACGACTCGGTTAATTCCGGTGCCGCCTACGTGTTTGAAGAGTCCGGGGGCGCATGGGCGCAAACCGCTTTCTTCAAGGCATCGAATGCAGATCCAATCGACCAGTTTGGCTTTGTCGTGAAGCTCAGCAGCAGCGGCGACGCCCTGGTTGCTACCTCCGTGTGGGAAGGCGGTCGATCACAGGGTATCAACGGTAACGAGTTGCTGGACGATTTTGTCGGTGCGGGAGCGGGCTACCTGTTCTTGCGTGACGGCATGAGCTGGCAGCAGCAGTCGTATATCAAGGCGCCCAACAATTCGCCGAACGCAAACTTTGGTTTCGACGTGGACATGGCGTTGGACGGTGAGCGGCTGGCTATTTCCGACTTTCTTAATTCATCGGTCTACACTTTCTGATCGTGGATCAGGATCAGCGACTGGAGGCGATTATCGAGCGCTTGCGCGGCGTCGAGGCGCTCGAAGAGATGCAGGTGCCGCGCGAGCTTGCTGAGCCCAGGTCGTTTCTGAAAGTATTGCGGGCCAATCATTACAATTGGTCATCACCGCATTTCCGTAAAGTTTTCGGTATGCGCTACCGGGTGAAGATCCCCAAAATCGAGCAACTCAATTCGATTTTTTATCCGCGCAATAACTACGATGTGCCCGTGTTTATATTTTTCCTGATGCAGACCAAGCGAAAAGTAATTGCCCATCTGAACGTCTGCTGTCCGTTCGACGACGATGCGTATCGCGCCAAATGGGTTGATCCGCTGGTGGCCATACTGAATCGGTATGAACCCTTCGAGAGCAACGACCGGTATCCGGAGTGGATGAAGAAATATCGCAACGCATCGACCATCTACGGTTTGTTTCCCGGTGAACGTATTGATGAGATCAGCGCATGCTGTTTTGACTATCTGGATTACTATCTGTCGCAGCTCGCGGCAGCAGAGCCGGTGAGCGATCCGGCCCGGCAGCAGGCGATTGCGCGGTTTCAGGACGGCTGGGTGAATGACATCCGCACACAGGACAAGGCGCAGGGGATGATCGCCAAGATGATTGGGGCCGATACGGCGCGCCGGATTTTCTACGAAGTTACAACCTGAGTTGTCAGATGGAAAAAATTGATCGCGACATACTGGACTGGATAGCGGCCGAGACGGGTGACCCGGCGCTTGCCGCGCAGATAGCCAAAGCTTCGGTGAAACGGCGCGACTACACACGCACCGGTTTTTTTGTGTATTTCGAGCCGGATCCCGGCGCCGAACCTGCCGGCGCAGCCCCGGTGTCAGCCCGCCTCGATGCGCCGGGCCTGATGGATGGCGCGGGGTGCGACCTGTTTATGCGCGCCGGCCGACTGCACTATCTTGAAGTCTATGCGCGCGGCGGGTTCCTGCCGGAGCCGCTGGCGGATTATCGGCTGGCGCGCGACCACGACTAGTTTTCGACGGTGGTATGATCTGCGCACGGAAATTGATCGGTGTATCTGACGATGACTAAACAAGGTAAATACAATCTTCTCGGTGTTATTTTGTTGCCGGTAGCGGCGGTTCTCGCCGGTGCAATTGCCACGGCAAACGGCGTCTGGGAAGCCTACGGCAAGACTTACGGGTTTTTGTTCGGGTTGAATTTCGTTTTTATGCTGGTGGTGGCGTTGTTCAGCGGGCTATTGCTGCTGTGGGCAGCGGGCGATAAATCGCGCTGGCTGGCCGTCGCGCCAACCTTGCTGACAGCCGGCGTGGGTGCGGTCTGGTATATCTGGAGCGCCATATTTCCTTCTGCGGTCGCACCCGGCTGGCAATTTATCGGTGTGCCGCAGTACCTGTTAACCGTTGCTGCAGTTTCACTGGTCGTGGTGTTGGTGATGCGTCTGACGGGTATCGTTTCAAAGACTGCCTGAACTTCCATACCGATACGTAAATAATATTTGTTTGTGCCGCACCGATCGGAGCGGCGTTGAGCTGCTCCCCGATACTTTTCACATGAGTGACCGTCTTCCCGCCCCCGCGCGCTATTGCCCCTACAGCCAGCTCGGTGATCAGCCCAATATCGTGGTGGACGGGCAGGCGCAGCGCGCCACTCAACTCACGCTGTCGCACTGGCCGTGGAATTCGACGCCGGACGGTCTGTTGCGTGATACATCCACCGACATCGTGTTTGCCTACCTTGACAGGCCCGACCTGCACGTCGATATCCCGCTGGTGTCGAACAGCCATTTTGATGAAGACGGTCTGCTCAGCATGTACGGGCTGGTGGACCCGGCTAATGCGCTGCGTCATCGTGAGCTGATGATCGGAGCTTCGCGTGCCGGCGACTTTGCGATTTACTCTGACCCCAATGCTGCGAAGTTATCGTTTGTTCTGGCGGCCTATGCTGATCCGGCAACGTCGCCGTTGCCTGCAGAGGTTTTTAAGGGCTCGGCGCCGGCGCAGATTGCCGGGCTTTACACGCTGATGTTGAAAGAGTTGCCGGCTTTGCTGGACGATATACCCGGGCAGCGGCAGCACTGGGAAGCAGAGTTTGAACACCTGCAGGCCAGCGAAAAGGCCATCGCGGACGGTCATGTGGTGATTGACGAGGTGCTGGAGCTCGAGCTGGCAGTGGTGCGTATTCCTGCAGATATGCCGGTTCGCACGGTGCGGCGTTACCTGACGCGCTGGCAGCGTAGCGTGCACCCCTTTGCAGTGCACAACATCACGGATTGCACCCGCCTGGTATGGCTGAAGGGCGAGTCGATTGAGTTTCAATACCGTTATGAGAGCTGGATACAGCTGGCGTCGCGTCGTCCGGCGCAGCGTATCGATCTGACCGGTCTGGCCGAGCAGCTCGGCAATCTGGAAACCGGGGGCGGTCAGTGGTTATTCGAGGGAGTCAACGAAGTTGCGCCGCGCTTGCGTCACCAGGGTTCGTGCCGTTCTTCGGTGAGTGCCGACACGTTTATGGAGCGCCTGGTCGACTGGCTGCGCACGCAGCCGCCGGCGTGGGACCCGTATAATAAGGACTTTCAATAGCGGCTAATGCCCATGTCTTTGCAGCCTTTTCATGTTGCTGTGCCGGTGCACGACCTGAGTGCGGCAAGACGTTTTTACGGCGGTATTTTAGGTTGCCCGGAAGGCCGCAGCGCTGCCGAGTGGGTGGACTTTGACCTTTACGGCCATCAATTTGTTTGTCACCTGGCCACTGCACCGGCCGCTGCCGATATGACGAATCCGGTTGACGGCCACGACGTACCGGTGCCGCATTACGGCGTTGTCTTGCAGTGGGCAGATTGGGAAGCGCTGGCCGACCGGCTGACCCGCGCCGGTGTGGTTTTTGTTATTGAGCCCACGGTGCGTTTTGCCGGTCAGCCCGGTGAGCAGGCCACCCTGTTTTTGCGCGATCCTTCCGGGAATGCGCTTGAATTTAAGGCCATGCGCAATGAAGCGAATTTATTTGCCCGCTGAGAGTACGTCCGGAACAGGTCCCGCGGGCCTGGCCGGTGTGGTGTTAGCAGCCGGCTCATCATCGCGTCTGGGGCGCGCCAAAACCCTGTTGCCCCATAAGGGTCGCCCGCTAATCTGCGGTGTCGTGGCTGCTGTCGGTGTGGTGTGCGATGCCGGCGTGACAGTTGTAACCGGCGCCGGGCAACCGGCCGTCACAGCAGCACTGACCGACATGACGGACAGCCCGGGCGTGTTGAACTGCGTGCACAACGCGCAATGGCAGGCCGGCATGGGCAGTTCGCTGGCGACCGGGGTTCGCTATGTGGCGACCCACTTGCCGGAGGCGAAGGCAGTCTTGCTGATGCTCTGCGATCAGCCCGGAGTCGGTGCGCATCAACTCGCGGCGCTGGCGCAACTTTGGCACGCGAAGCCGGACTTGCCGGCGGTGGCGGCGTACGCGGAAACCTTTGGTGCGCCGGCTGTGTTCCCCCGCAGCTGGTTTGAGCGCTTGATGTCGTTAGACGACGATCAGGGTGCGCGGGCGCTGCTGAGGCATTGTCCCGATCTGCAATTACTGGACATGCCTGAGGCCGCGGCCGACATTGATACCATCGATGATCTATATTTGCTCGACTAGATCTGTGTTCCGCTGATACCGTGCTCAACCCGATTGAATAGCCCATAACCATGAAAACCGTTCATATTGAATATTTTGCCGTGCTGCGTGAATGCGCCGGCCGCGACACGGAAGCGGTAAGCACGGCGGCCGAGACCCCCCGGCAATTGTATGCAGAGCTGGCCGCGCGGCATCACTTTCCAGCCCTGCAGAGTATTAAAGTGGCTCTCAACGATGAGTTCAGCGATATGAGCGCAGCGCTGAAGGACGGCGACACCGTGGTGTTTATTCCACCTGTGGCCGGGGGTTGAGCGCATGCTTGAGTTCGACATACAGGATGCCGATTTACAGCCTGACCAGTGGCGGCAGGAACTCATGGATCCGGCCTGCGGCGGCTACGTCAGTTTCGAAGGCTGGGTGCGCGATAACAACGAAGGTCAGCGAGTGCTGCGACTGGAATATCAGGCTTACGCGGCGCTGGCGCTCAAGGAAGGGCGACGCATCCTCGATGAGGCGCAACAAAAGTTTCCGATTTCACATGCCAAATGCGTGCACCGTGTCGGCGCACTGGACATCGGCGGCATGGCTGTTTGGGTGGGCGTCAGCGGTGGCCATCGCGACGAATGTTTTCGAGCCTGCCGCTATATTATCGACGAGGTAAAACACCGGGTACCGGTGTGGAAGAAGGAGCACTACGTCGGCGGCGACTCGGGCTGGGTCAATTGCGAGGCCTGCGCCGGCGAACACTAGCGTTCGCGGCGCTCGCGTTCGATGAGTTCGTCCGTAACCTGGAGTTGTACCGCGCCGCTGGGAACGTTCTCACTACGTTCAACCACATACTTGCCGTTCACCACTACGACTGGCGTTGAGCGAATACCGTAGCGCCGCGCCAGGTTTTCAGCACGCTTTAAGGCACTGGTGACACCGAAGGAACCGTAGGCTTCACGGAAAGTTGCTTCGTCCACTCCGGCGGCCGCAAACAACGCAACAATTTCTTCATCGGTCGTGAGCAGCACGCCTTTTTGGTGAATCGATTCGTACGTGGCGGGATGAATCTTGTCGAGCACGCCCAGCACCTCAGCGGTGTACATGATGCGGCCGTGAATCTGGTGGGTGGGAGACCAGATAACCGGTATTTTTACAACCGAAACATCAGCGGCCACCTGTTTCATCCACGCATTAAGTATGGGTTCAAAATCGGCACAATGCCCGCAGCCATACCAGAACATTTCCGCGACTTCGATTTTGTCGGGTGCGCTGCTGGTGCCCTGGCTGGTTGTCAGACGGCGGAAATGCGTGCCTTCCGAGTACTTCCAGTTAGTAGCTTCGGTCGCGGCGGTCGGAGCCGTCAGCTCGATGGCATCATCAGCGGCGGCTTCGGCATCGTCACTGACGGACTCCTCCACCGATGCCAGTTCCGACGTTTCGGTCACGGGCTTCTCACTTTCCTTGACTGCCTGCGTCTGCTCAGCCATTTCGGGTGCCGCGCCTTCGACAGGTGCTTGTTCGGGGCTATCGCAAGCGCTGAGAGCCAGCGCCAGCGAAAGGATGAAAAGTGAGATCAGCTTACGAAAATTCATGCATATACCCCGGGATACTATTTTCAGGAAATTTCTTAACGAACGGGTTTAACGCAAACCCTGTATGTAGGCAGCTACCGCTTCAATTTGTTCCGCGCTCAGATTAGCGGCAATGTTCCGCATGATCTGCTGGTCACCATCGCTGGTGCGTGCGCCGCTCTTGTAATCGTTTAATTGCTTGGCAGTGTAAACTGAATGCTGACCCGTCAGCGACGGATAGCCAGCCGGCGCATTGCCGCGACCGGTGGGCCCGTGGCAGGCCATGCAGGCACTGACCTCATTTTCCATATCACCGCCGCGATAGATGCGTTCACCGGCTTCGGCGAGCGCCGGGTCGGCTGTCCGCTGCGTCGGTGATTGCGCTGCAAAGTAGGCAGCAACATCGGCTAAATCGGCATCCGGCAAAATCATGGCTTGCGCATTCATCAGGACATCCGAACGCGTGCCGGCTTTGAATGCCGCAAGAGTATCGGCAATGTAACTGGCGTGCTGGCCTGCCAGACTGGGCCATTGGGGGTTAACGCTGTTACCGTCCATCCCGTGACAGGCCGCGCAGGTCGCGGCTTTTTGCTGCCCGGCTGCGGCATCGCCGCTGGTCACGCCTTCCGCCATGGCCGGCGGCGCCAGTGCCAATACGGCGGCAACAAGGGCGACGATGTTTTTTGCCATCGGGTTGGCCAGACGAAAATTCTTGAGCTTCATGTCTTTGAGCTTCATGGTTATGCTGATCACGCGTTAAATCCTGCTCTGCATCACTTGATTAAAAAAGGAGTCTGCCGGGTGCATGTTACACTGCGGGGCAGCGGCGCATTTTACACGAAAATCGGCGGCACCGTGCCGCCGGAGCAGGCCAGCCGTGAGGGTTCCATGTCGCACTATCCCGACGCCGACTTCCTGACCGGCGCCTTTCAGCCCGGGCAATTCTACGCCGACACAGGTGCCGAGGTGGCTTTCGCCGGGCGCTCCAACGCCGGCAAGTCCAGCGCGATCAACGTAATCGTCAATCGCAACAACTTTGCCCGCGTCAGCAAAAGTCCCGGCCGCACGCAGATGATCAATTTCTTCGTGTTGCGCAAAGCAATTGCAGGTGCCGGTGGCGATGCAAGCGCGGGCGAGGGCGTGCAGCAGCGGATTGTCGATCTGCCCGGTTACGGGTTCGCGAAAGTCACCCAATCAATGCAGCGGCATTGGCGCGAGTTGATGACGGCCTATTTTGAGCAGCGCAAGTCATTGGTCGGTTTGTTCATCATCGTGGATATACGGCGGGGTATCGGCGATTACGATCGCCAGATGTTGCAGTGGGCCGAAGCGTTGAATTGTCCGGCGCACATCTTGTTGACCAAAGCAGACAAGCTCAAGCGCGGCGCAGCCAAGGCAGCACTGTTTAAGGTATCGGGCGAACTGAATACTGAATTCAGTGGTGTCGCCAGTGTGCAACTCTTTTCGGCATTGAAACGCGACGGTGCGGACGAAGCACGTCGCGCACTGGATGGGATGCTTCAGCGCGACGACGACACCAGCGCATAACGCAGATAAAAAAACGCCCCGGGCGCCGAGTACAGGGGAGCGCCCGAGGCTGCGATGCCGACTTGGGGAAACCGGCATCACCCGCCAAGGGAGGATGGCGGGAGACGTAAAACGTCTGTCACCGATTATGCCGATAACAGGGGCCGGTGCAAGTTGAGTTTCTCGACAATATGTCGGTAAAAAAGTTCAGACGCTGCAAAAAAGTTTGGCGATTTTTTTAGTGCGCTTCATCCCAGTTTGCGCCGACACCGGTATCGACTTTTAGTGGCACGTTTAATTGCGCTGCAGCTGACATGATGGAAGCCACGGCCGCATTCACCTCGTCGATGTAACCGACCGGTACTTCAAGTACCAGCTCATCGTGTACTTGCATGATCATGCGCGCGTCACTTTTCGATTCGTTCAGCCAGTGGTCTACGGCGAGCATTGCCATCTTGATAATGTCCGCTGCGGTGCCCTGCATCGGTGCATTAATAGCACTGCGCTCGGCGTACTGGCGACGCTGGGCCTGGCGGGCGTTGATATCGGGCAGGTACAGACGCCTCCCGAATACGGTCTCCACATAGCCCTGGCTGCGCGCGGTTGCGCGGATTTCGTCCATGTATTGCTGCACGCCGGGGTAGCGTTCAAAGTAAAGATCCACGTAATCCTGCGCCTCGTAGCGCGGTATACCCAGCTGCTTCGCGAGCCCGAACGCAGACATTCCGTAGATGAGCCCGAAGTTAATGGCTTTGGCCGAACGTCGTTGTTCGGTGGTGACATCATCGAGCGCTACCTCGAACACTTCGGCTGCGGTGGCCTGATGAATGTCGCGATCTTCTTTGAACGCATTTACCAGACCGGTATCACCGGAAATGTGCGCCATGATGCGCAACTCGATTTGCGAATAGTCGGCGGCAAGCAACACACAGCCTTTGGCGGGCACAAAGGCCTGCCGTATGCGACGACCTTCCTCGGTGCGTATGGGTATGTTTTGCAGGTTGGGATTCGATGACGACAAACGCCCGGTAGCGGTCACCGCCTGATGATAAGAGGTGTGAATGCGCCCGGTATGCACCGACACCTGCTCCGGAAGTTTATCGGTGTATGTGGATTTCAGTTTGGCAAGTGAACGGTGCTCGAGAATTATCCGTGGCAAAGCGTACTCGTCTGCAAGCTCCTGCAACACGTCTTCGGCGGTAGACGGCTGACCTTTAGGAGTCTTGCGTACCACCGGCAGTTCCAGTTCTTCGAACAAGATAGCCTGCAATTGTTTAGGCGAACCCAGGTTGAAATCGTGACCGGCCTCCTGATGGGCTTGTTTTTCAAGCGCCGCCAGCTTGCCCGTGATTTCTTTGCTCTGGTCCGCCAGCAACTGACTGTCAATCAGTACACCGGTTGCTTCCATTCGCCCGATGACATCAATCAGCGGCTGCTCGATGTTCTGATAAAGCTCCTTGAGCGACTTTTCAGCACTGATTTGCGGCCACAGGGCATGATGCAGGCGCAAAGTGATGTCAGCGTCTTCCGCCGCGTAGGGCGTTGCCTGTTCCAGCGGCACTTCGTCGAAGCCAATCTGCCGTGCGCCTTTGCCGGCGACATCTTCGTAATGAATGGTTTCCACACCCAGATAACGGCGTGCCACTGAATCCATGTCGTGCCGCGTGACGGTGCTGTTCAGCACGTAGGATTGCAGCATGGTGTCATGGGCGATGCCGCGCAGCGTGATGTCGTGATTCGCCAGCACGTGCGCATCGTATTTGAGGTTGTGTCCGACCTTGGCGCTGGCAGCATCTTCCAGCCAGGGCTGTAACTGATCGAGTACCCAGGTCCTGTCCAGTTGTTCGGGCGCGCCCGGATAGTTGTGGGCTACCGGGATGTAACAGGCTTCGACATCGTCATCGCCATTTGCGACGGCCAGCGACAGCCCGACAATCACGGCGTCCATGTATTCGAGGCTGGTGGTTTCCGTGTCGAAGGCCACCAGTTCCGCAGCTTTGATTTTTTGCAGCCAGCTTTCGAAGTCTTTCTTGGTCAGCACCGTCGGGTAGTCGGCCGATTTCCTGCCGATAGCCGCAGGTACGGGAGCCGCAGTTGTTGCTGGCGCGCGTGCTGTGGTCTTGCCGCCCTCAACGGGTTCTTCATCCAGACGCTTGAGCAGTGAACGCAGTTCCAGTCGGACAAAAAGTTCGCGCAGGGTGTCGTTGTCCGGCTCGCCAAGTTGCAAGTCTTCCGGTTTGCTGTCGAGCTCCAGATGGGTATCGATGGTGGCGAGTTTGTACGACAGCAGCAACATTTCCCGGTTGTCTTCGATGCGTTGCGCAACACCTTTGGCGCCCCGAATCGGAAGTTCAGCGACTTTATCGAGGTTGGCGAGAATGTCATCAACGCCATTGAATTCGGCCAGCAGGGCAACTGCGGTCTTGGGGCCAACGTTAGGTACGCCCGGAATGTTGTCGGAGGAATCACCTACCAGTGCGAGGTAGTCAATGATCTGCTCGGCCCGCACCTGGAATTTCTCGACCACGCCAGCGGCATCCATTGGCCGCGGTTCGCGTCCGCCGCGCGGCATGGTATCCAGCAGCGTGATCTGCTTATTAACGAGCTGCGCCATATCCTTGTCGCCGGTGGAGATGACAGTCTGCATGCCAGCTTCTGCAGCCTGCAACGCCAGCGTGCCGATCACGTCATCGGCTTCGACGCCCTCAATCCGCAGCAGTGGCAGCCCCATTGCCTCGATGGCGCGGAGCAGCGGGTCTATCTGCTCACGCAATTCGTCCGGCATCGGCGGGCGCTGTGCTTTGTATTCGCTGAACAGTTCGTCACGAAAGGTCTTACCTGGCGCATCCATAACCACGGCAATGCGGTCCGGGCGATGCTCGCGCAGTATGCGATACAGCATGTTCAGCACGCCCAGAACAGCGCCGGTGTTGGTGCCGTCGCTGGCGGTCAGCGGCGGCAGTGCATGAAAAGCACGATACAGATACGAGGAGCCGTCAATCAGCAACAGCGACTGGCCGGCTGACGGGCTGTTGCTCATGGTGTGGATGCAGCGTCGGCTGCTGCATCCGCGGCAGGTGTGATCTCCGGTGCGGTGTCGTCTTCGGGCAAGTACAAGTCACCCTTGAGGCCGCAACCTGCAATCGCGCCCGAGAAAAAGATCGCAGCGGACACCTGCAGCAGGATGGTTCTTATACGGTTCATTTGTTGTTTGATTCTTTATTCAATTCCGCAGCCACCCGCAGGTACGCCTCGCGAAAGCTGATGCCTTCGACGGTTACGAGTTTGTTTGCCTGTTCAGCGGCATGTATAGATGCGTCGAGTTTAATATTCTCCGGCACAAACCGCAGGCCGCCAATCAGCACCGCCATAATTTCTGCTGAGGCCAGCGAGGTGTCGATGGCCCGAAATAGCGCCGGTTTAATCCGTTGCAGGTCACGCTGGTAGCCCGAACCTAGCTTGGTGCAGATGCCGAGCACTTCATGCAAGGCTGCATTGACCGTCGCAGTGGCGCCACGCACCAGTTCCAGCACATCCGGATTGCGCTTCTGCGGCATGATGGACGAACCGGTGGTCATGTTCTCGGGCAGGGTAACGTACGCAAATTCCTGCGTATAAAAGAGCATCAGATCGGCAGACAGTTTGCCCAGATCCTGCATCAGCATAACCAGCTCAAAAATTAACCCTGCCTCGGCTTTACCCCGCGATAGCTGCACCGCCGTGACGGGTTCATGAACAATGTCGAACCCGAGCGCCGCCCGCGTATGTTCGCGGTCGATATTCAGGCCCGGTGTGCCGTAACCTGCTGCGCTGCCCAGCGGGTTCTTGCTGATGCGCCGTTTGGCACCCGCCAGCCCTGTGGCATCGTCATTCAGTTCTGCCGCAAAACCCGCAGCCCACAGGCGCACCGAGCTGGGCATGCCATGTTGCATGTGGGTATAGCCGGGCAGGGCAACGTCGGCTTGCCGCTCGCCCAGTGCGGTTAACGCCTCCGCCACTTTGTCGGCAGCGGCTTCAAGCTCGGTCGCGGCGTCCAGCATGTATAAACGTAGCGCTGTCAGTACCTGATCGTTGCGTGACCTGCCGAGATGCACCCTTTTGCCCGCTTCGCCGATGGCGTCGGTCAGATGCCGCTCCAGCGCGGTGTGACAATCTTCATCGTCCAGGCTGATCGACCAGTCGCCTGCGGCATGGCTCTCGGCCAGTGCATTGAGACCGATCTCTATCGCCTTGAGGTCATCCTTGCTCAGCAAATTTTGCGCGCACAGCATCGTCGCGTGCGCGATGGAAGCGCGCACATCGTAGGGCACCAGCCGGGCGTCGAGGATATGATCCTCGCCTGCCGTGTAGCGCAATACCCGCTGATCCAGCGGTTCACCCTTGTCCCAGAGACGCTTCATGTCATGCTCCGTGTCCGCATTCAACTCAGTGGCCGGCGCCCGCCGACTGTTCCGCCGCCGTCAGCGCCGCAATGCTTTTTACCACCAGTGTGCCGGTGCCTTCATTGGTAAAAATTTCCAGTAGCAATCCGTCCGGCACCGCATAGGAAATCACGTGCACCCGGGGCACGCCGCCTTCCACCGCCATTTCAATTGCCCTGGCTTTTGGCAGCATGCCGTCAGCCAGCGAACCGTTTTCACGCAGTTGTTGCAGCCCTTCAATATCGGTGTATGACACCAGCGAACTTTTGTCATTGATGTCTTCAAATATACCCAGCGCGCCGGTGGCCAGTATCAGCTTTTCTGCGTGCAGTTGTGCTGCCAGCGACGCGGCTATGGTATCGGCGTTGATGTTCAGCAGCGCGCCTTCTGCATCACAGCCGAGCGGGCTTATTACCGGCACGGTTCCCGCATCCAGATAAGCTTGCACCGCATTGGCATCAATGCTGTCGATGTCACCCACAAAACCGAAATCAACCAGGCCGGCGTCGCCCATTTGCACCGGTGCCCGTTTGTGCGCCCGCACCGGCCCGTCAGCGCCCACCAGTCCGTGCGTGGGCATTCCCAGTGCGTCGCAGTTGGCCTTAATCTGCGCCCTGATTTCCGCGTTGACCTGCTCGCAGACTTTCAGTGTCTCCGCATCGGTAACGCGCCGGCCCTGCACCATCTGCGCCTGCAGGCCCAGATCCCGGGCCCGCTGTGTCGCTTGCGGCCCGGCACCGTGCACCAGCACCAGACGTATGCCCACCTGATGCAGTATGGCCATCTGTTCCAGCAGCGCGCGCGTTTTCGTGTCGTTCAGAAACAGTTCTCCGCCTGCCTTTACGACGAAGATCTTGCGCTTGTACATGCGGACATATGGCGCCGCATGCCGCAGCGCTGCGACCACCAGACTCCTGTCTTTCTCGTTGTTATTCATTCGCAAAAACCTATCTCAGCATCTGATGCAGCACGGCCATTTGTGCATACATCCGGTTACGCGCTTCGGGAATGACGATGCTGCGCGGCCCGTCCAGGATGCGATCGGCTACGACGACCCCGCGACGCACCGGCAGGCAGTGCATGAAGCGCGCATCGGCAGCAGCCGTGTCAAACCACGGTTCGTCGACACACCAGTCTTCACGCCCGCGACGCGCCTCGGCATCCGCAGGCAAATTGCCGTAGTGACGCGTCGACATCCATGATTTCGCATAGATGATGTTGGCGCCTTCCAGCGCGGCCGCACGGTCGTCGGTTTCGGTAACCGAACCCCCGGACATTGCCGCCGCTTGCCGGGCTTTGTGCATGACGGGTTCCGGTAGCTCAAAACCCTCGGGCCTCAACACCGTGACATCCATGCCGCGCATGGCAGCCATATGGACGGTCGCAGACGGAACCGCCAGTGGCAACGCGCGAGGATGATAAGCCCAGCTCAATACAAATTTGCCGCCATTGGCCGGAACGCCGAAATCGTCCATGGTCTTCCAGTCGGCAAGACTTTGGCAGGGATGATTGATCGCCGATTCCATGTTGATGCGCGGAATGTCGCACAGCTCTTTCAGTTTGTTAAATTCTTCGTCCGCGATTTCGCTTTCGAGATTCTCGCGCTGCGCAAAGGCCCGAATGCCGATGGCATCGCCGTACGAAGCGATCACCGGTACTGCCTCACGGATGTGCTCTGCGGCCATACCGTCCATAACAATACCCGGCCGCGTTTCCAGGCCGTGTATAGACATGTCCGGGGAAATCACAAACGACCCGCCGCCGAGGCGCACCATGGCGGCCTGAAAAGAAGCAAGGGTGCGTAATGACGGACTCAAAAACAGCAACGCCAGTACCTTGCCGGCGAGTGCCCGAGGCTCGGGGTTGTGTTCCAGCCGTGTGGCCAGCTCCAGCAGCGCTTTGACTTCCTCTATCTGGAAGTCGCCCAGATCGTTAAATTCTTTCATGTCGCATCCTTGATCAAATTGACTTCAATGCCGCAACCAGCGCATCCACGTGTTTGTCCTCTAAGGTAAGCGGTGGCAGCAGTCGCGTGACGTTCGCATCATTACTCGAGCCGGTCAGAATCCCGGCGGATAACAGCTTGTTGCGCATCGGCGCCGCACTGCCGTCGCACCGCAGCCCTAGCAGAAACCCTTCACCCGATATCTGCTGCACGGGGCCGACGACACATTCTTCTTTTATGCGCGCCGACAACGCTTTTACGTTATCGATCAGCCGGTCGCGTTCAATAACGTCCAGCACGGTGTTGATCAGCGCGCACGCCAGTGGCCCGCCGCCGAAGGTGGTGCCCAGATCACCGTTGCCAAGCACTGCTGCCACGTCTTCGCTGAGCATGACCGCGCCTACCGGAAAACCGGTACCCAGTGCCTTGGCCGTCGTCATGATGTCGGGCCGCACATTGTGCAGATGAATCGCAAACGGCGTACCGCAGCGCCCAACCCCGCATTGCACTTCATCACTGATCAGCAACGCACCGGATTGTTTGCACGCGCCCGCCACGGCCTGAATGAAGTCCGCGCCGAGCACATACGCACCGGCAATGCCTTGCACCGGTTCCAGAATAACGGCCGCAACGCTGCCATCAATGGCGGCAACTGCCGCCGCGACGTCATCCCGCGAAATGAATTCCACATCAAACGGGGTGCGCGGGAAGCCGTACCATCGATCGGCTGCGCCCCACGTCACCGCACCGGCTGCCGCGGTGCGCCCGTGAAAACTGTGTTCCAGCGCCAGTATTTTGTTCCGGCCCGTTTTGCGCAGTGCAATCCGCAGCGCGTTTTCATTGGCTTCTGCGCCGCTGTTACACAAAAACACGCGGTCCATTCCGGAGAAGGCTGCCAGTTTATCGGCTGCCTGCGCGCGGACTTCCAGTGCGACCGCGTTGCTTTGAAAAAACAGTTTTTCCGCCTGCGCTGAAATCGCCCGCACCGCGTCGGGGTGCCCGTAACCCAGCGAGGCAACTGCATGGCCGCCGTAGAAATCCAGCAACTCGCGACCGTCCCGGCAAGTCAGGGTTACGCCGCTCGCGGCCACCGGTTCAAAATCATACTGGCTGTATACCTGCAGCAGGTGAGCCTGTTCAGCGTGCCGGGCATTAAAGCCTGCGTTATCAATTTGAGCATTCATGATCTTCTGGTACTGCCTCGTCTAAATCCAGCCGGGCCCAGGAGCCAGCAGCCCTGTGGTTTCGTCGAGCCCGAGCTTGATGTTCATCCACTGCACACAACTGCCAGCCGCACCTTTCAACAGGTTGTCGATGGCAACAAAAATTGCCAGTGCCGAGCCTTCCACGGCTACGCCGATATGGGCGAAATTGCTGCCGGCAACATCCTTGATTCTGGGCATGCCATCCAGCACGTCGATGAACGGTTGGTTCGCATAAAACTCCCGCAACAACCGTGTTACGAAAGCCGCATCAACGTCTTTGACCAATTCGGCTTGTAACGTCATGTGTATGCCCCGGGCAAACGGACCCGAATGCGGAATAAAACGCAGGTCGAGTTCATTACCGGTGAGCATTTCGCAAATACTCACCACTTCGGGCGCATGCCGGTGTGACAAAGGTTTGTAAGCGTACAAATTGGAATGCCTCAGCGGGTGATGGGTCGTCGCAATCGGCGAGCGCCCTGAACCGGTACTGCCGGTAATGCCGAAAGCATGAATGACCCCGTCACTGATGCCCGACTGCAGCAACGGCACTGCACCGAGCAGCATCGATGTCGCAAAGCA
This sequence comes from Gammaproteobacteria bacterium, assembly GCA_030426355.1. Taxonomy (GTDB): domain Bacteria; phylum Pseudomonadota; class Gammaproteobacteria; order Steroidobacterales. Next base: position 150,750 of record JAUHYQ010000006.1, on the reverse strand, counting down.
GCCCGGCTGCCCCACGTGCGGTTTGTCAGCGCTGCCGGCTGCCATGCTCCGATGTTCGGGCAAGGCGCTGGTGAACTGATCCAGTAACGCCTGTGCGCCATGCGGGTGGCCGTAAACGGCTTCGTAAGCCGCGTTGTTGTCAAAGCGAAAATCCGCGGATGCATCCACCACGGTCAGCGTGCAGCCGGCCTTGTCAGCAGACTGCAATACGCTTTCAATCATGGCCGCGCTGGCACCGTGGGGTGCGGCCGAAAACAGCGCAACGTGCTGCCCGGCCAGCTTGACCAGTGTTTTATCCAGTTCATCGCGACCGATATAGGCCTGAGTGGCAAAAGCGTTTTGCAGATGCGGGAACACCGACTTGATGGCTTCACCCGCCTGACTTTCGGACACCGCTGCACACAGCTGCAGCTGCGGATGCCCGGCAACAAGCCGCAGGAGTTCACCGGCCACATAGCCGGTGCCGCCGAGTATGACGGTGGGGACGGCATTACTTTTCATAATGTTGTTCCTGCAGGCCGATCATCGCGGCCACGGCATCACCGAGGTCGGTCGCGTTGGTAATGGCATTAATACCGCTAAGCCCGAGCCGGTCCTGAATAATGGTGCGCCCCACCTGATTGTCGGTTGCGGGCCCTGTCACCAGATGCGCCTGCATGCCGAACTCACTCTGCAATAAAGCCACGCCGCCGCATGCGCCCACCGGATCGTTGGCGCACAGAATAAGGCAGGTGATGGACTCGGCCACTGCCTGATCATTAAGGATTGCGTCCACCCCGTAAGTGCCGAGGATGCCGTCGCCCAGTTCGAACACAATCGCATCCGGTTTGGTAGCCGCCAGCTTGTTCAAAATCGTGCGGGTCACTTGCGCACCGTTCTTCGACGTCGTGGTGATAACGCCAAAGTCGGTAAATATCGAAGTGTTCCGCGCCCCGGCATCTTCCATGGCAAGAATATCCCGCCGCAGTGAAACCCCGGTGGCCTTGAATGCGTCAACCGTGTGACCCAGATGCCGCAGCCGCGCAACAATGGCGCAGGCCGCTGCAGTTTTTCCGGAATCCATGCAGGTGCCGGCCAGGGCAACAACCGGCACGCCGTGGGTGTTCACGGTGGTGTCGTTGCCGAGCTCTTCGCCGCCGGCACGCGCCGGCACGCCGATGCGTTCACCGAGATACGGAAACTCCAATACCGTGCCGAGCACCCTGGCATTGAACGGCTGACCGAAGTTGGCGTTGATTGAATCGCAAATACCAAGCACGCCGCCAATGTTCAGCACCTGGATTTCGTCACCCGGTTTGAGTGTTTCGGGCAGGTGACCGGAATAGCCGAACAGCGCTTTGCGGTGACCGAGCGCGCCGACGATGACATCGCCGCGCTTGATCTGTGCCATCCGGCCACTGGTGAGTTCGAGGGTGTTGTAGGTGGATTTGTTGTTCAGTATTTCCACCGCTACCAGCACGCCTTCCTCGCACGGAATTTCGTCACTGACCCGCAGCTCGCGTTTGAGCCCCCGGTGTTGTGCGACCGATGCGATTTTGTCCGCTATGACGGTTTTCATCATGATTTGCTCTGGTCGTGTTTCTGGCCGTTTTTCCGTGCCCGTGATTGCAGCATCCCCGGCAACGCGAGGATGCGCGAATAACCCAGCGCATCCTGCGGTGTCCATTCACCGGCGGATTCACCGTAAACACCCTTGGTGGCGGCCATCAGCGAGAAGGCGGAATCCACGCCGGCCACAAACACGTTGCCTGGCCGCAGAATCAGTTTCACGTCGCCGGTCACGGTTGCCTGCGACGAATCCAGCAGTGCCTCGATGTCACGACACACCGGATCGAGTTGCTTCCCTTCGTGCACAAAATCACTGTAGTTTTGCGCCACGCTTTCTTTAATTTTCATCTGCAGCGCACTCAGGGTGAGTTTCTCCAGCTCGCGGTGTGCATTCAGCAATATTTCCGCCGCCGGCGCTTCAAACGCGACCCGGCCCTTGGTGCCGAGCACGGTGTCACCGACGTGGATGCCGCGACCGATGGCGTATTCGCCACCGATGCCTTCCAGTGCTTCAATTAATTCGACCGGGTTCATGGCTTGGCCGTCCAGCGCCACCGGCACGCCATGCTTGAAACTGACGCTCAGTTCTTTGGCGGGCAGGTTTTTGTCAAAGGCGCCGGCAGACAACACCCACGCCTTTTCCGGAATGGTGTTACCCGAGGTCAGTGTCTCGGCACCGCCGATGGACACGCCCCACATGCCCCGGTTAATGGAGTACGCGCCACCCGAGGGTGGCATGGGGTAGTGGTTGTCCTGCAGGTATTTGATTTGCTGATCCCGCTGAAAGGCTTGATCACGCACCGGAGCCAGCACTTCCAGCGCCGGGTTCACAGTGCGCAGGGCAACTTCGAAACGCACCTGATCATTACCTGCCGCGGTACAGCCATGCGCCACGGTAGTGGAACCCCGTTCGCTGGCAAGCTCTGCCAGCAGGGTTGCCTGAATGCCCCGTTCGGCACCGACACACAGCGGATACAGATTGCCACGCCGGGCGTTGGCAGCGATTAGATACTTCAACACGCGATCGAAGAAAATCTGCCGTGCTTCAACCAGCACGTGTTCCTGTGCACCGAGCGCCTTGGCCCGTTCTTCCAGGCTGGCAGCCGCCGCATCGTTCAGCCCGCCGGTATTAATGCATACCGTTACGACAGGCCGGTTGTAGGTTTCCTTTAACCACGGCACGCAGAACGACGTGTCGAGTCCGCCGGAGTAAGCCAGGATAATCGGTGATGTGTCAGTCATGTTCTAAACTCAATTCATGCTCAGTTCATTAACGAACGCAGCTTGCTCAATAATTGCTTCTGGTCGTTCGCGTTCTTGGTGGCAACAAAAATCGTGTCATCACCGGAAATCGTGCCAACAATCTCCGGCCAGTTACTGCGGTCCAGCGATAATGCTACGCGGGCGGCGGCCCCGGTCGCGGTTTGTATCACCGTCAGGTTCGCACCTGCGGTTTCGATGTCGCGAACAAAACCTTGCGGTACGTCCGCGTCATCCAGTCGCGTCGACACCGATAGCTGTGCGTAGCCTTCTCCCAGCTTGGCAATGCCCAGCTCGCGTAAGTCGCGGCTGATACTCGATTGCGTTGCATCGACACCTTTGGCTTGCAGCAGCGCGACAAAATCAGATTGCCGCGCCACGGGCCGTTCCTCGAGAATTTCGAGAATGGCCTGACGGCGCCGGGCCCTGATGTCGGGTGCGGTGGGCATCAATATATGCGCATAAAAGTAACAGGGTGCGCATGATACGCACATAAAATGCTAGGTCAAGTGACTATTGTCACAAATATGCGCATAAATTAAGGCTTGCGAGTCGCGGACCGTCCCACCGGTCGAACCACGCTTCGATCAGCCGGAAGGCAATGGAATTTTCCGGGGGCAGGTTGACGGCACCGGCAGCCAGCTGTTCGCGGGTAAACCAGTCGGCCTCGGCGAGCTCGCCGTCATTGCAGACGATGTCGGTGCTCTGTGCGTCGGCATGAAAGCCGATCATCATGGCGCTCGGGAACGGCCAAGGTTGTGAACCCAGGTAGTGAACCTTGCCGACGTGCACATCAGTTTCTTCCCGCACTTCGCGGCAAACCGCATCTTCAAGTGACTCGCCCGGTTCGACAAAACCGGCAATGGTCGAAAAGCGACCCTCGGGCCAGCGTGTCTGGCGACCGAGCAAGCATCGCTCGTCGTGGGTGACCAGCACAATAATCGCCGGATCAACGCGGGGAAAGCAGCGGTGCGCGCAGGCATCGTTGCTGCAGACCATTACAAAGCCGCCTTCCTGCGAAATGTTCCGCGCACCGCAGAGCCCGCAATAGAGATGCCGCTGCTGCCACTCCACCATGCCTTTGGCATAGGCGAGGATCGCGCCGTCGTTGGCCGAGCTCATGGCCAGCAAGCTTCTGTGATTGGTGAATTCCTCTGCCTGCGGACCGTCCTGCGGCAGATCGTTCGCGAGTGCTACGGCCAGCAGTTGCTGTCCGGCCAGCTCGCCCAAGTAGATGGCGTATTCGCGTTGCCATCCTCCGCCAAGTTCCGCGCAACTCAGGTACACGGGCCCGTCATCGGCGATCAAACATTGCGACTGCCAGATCGGAATAAAGCGAGTCGCCGCATGATCGAGCAGTGCTGACAGCGTATCTGCATCGCCGCGCGACAGCGCATTGCGATTGATCGGTCCGGCAGAAAAAAAAGTATCGATGGCCACGCCGTACAATATAGCCGCTTGTTGTGTCGCTTTGGTGAACCCTGCAATCAGCCGGATGCTTTCAGTTCACAAAACGGACAGCGCCGGTAGTCCAGAGCATAGCGGTCTTGCACGTAAATGCCCTGACACAAAGCGCAGGAAGCGAAATAGAGCTCCTGCTCGACCGCCAGGGCACGATAGAGGTTCCAGGCATTTTCGAAGCAAAGCTGCGGTTCGGGATGCAGTGCCTGATAGGCTTCGAAGGCATCGCAAAAACGTTCGCCCAATTGCAGATTGTCCAGCCGGGTTTTGTGCGGGTACCCGTCGGACAGCCCGGGTAACACGACGCCGGCATTCACCATGAAACATCCGAGCAGGGTGGCTTCTGATTGTTGCCGGCTGGAGGCAACAAAGCAGGTGATTTGTCGTGGCGTCTTGCCGCGGCGTCGTTTGACAGTGTTGCCGCGGCGATTCTTGAAATAGGTACCGTAGATTTTGCGGATACGGTCTTCCGAGAATCCGGTGCAACGGCGGATGGTGCCGGTGCGCGCTTCGTGGCCGATCATGCGGACGGCCAGATTGAATTTTGCCATTTCGGTGGCGTAGCGGTTGTCGGTGACGCGCATGGGTGTTTTCCTCCTGTGTCGGGGTGGCGGGGGCTTTCTGCCCGGAACGGCCGCAAAGGGGTTTGAGGCCTAAAAATACACGATATTTACCTTTTATGGTCATTTAAGACCATATATAGTAATTTCTCCTCAAAACCGAAGGAGTCCCCAAATGTCGCCTGTACGTCCTGAAAGCCCTGCAAGCCCGGATTTGCAGGCTGAAATAAGCGCGATGAACCGCGAGTTTCTGAGCCTGCTGACTCACCCGGCAGTGGACGGTCGCTCTCGTTTACTGGGCCTGAGCCCCGATGTCATCGACAGTCTGCGACGCATGAGCGTTGCTCAGTTGGATCAACTCGCCACCGCGCCCCTGTTACTCGCCGGCTTTGCGCTGCTGCCGGGTGCGCAACGCTACCCGTTGCAGGCGGCGGGCAAGGTGGCCGAAAGCCATGTTTCTACTGAATGGTCTGATTGCGCACTGAACTACGCCAACCGCTTGCTGACCTCGCTCTGGCATTACAGCCGCCAGCCTGACGGCATTACCGGTTTTTGTATGGGGCTGGATCCGGCGGCCGCCGATGCGCTGGCTAATATGGATTTTGTGGAACTCTGCGAATGTGCGCGGGTGACATGCGCCAGCCTGCATGCCCGGCATGCCGATCATCCGGCTTGCTGGCCGGATCTGGTGAACGGTGTCTTGCAGGGTCACGGCAAACAGCTTTCGGTCGCCCACCTCAGTCTCATTCCCCTTACGGTAGCTACACAGTTCGCCGCGCGCGCGTGAATCATGCACAATCGCCGTTCTATGCAGGCGCTCTCTATACGCAATCTCAGTAAGACCTACGCAAACGGTGTAACGGCTTTACGCGGTATTGATCTCGATGTCGCGGAAGGTGATTTTTTTGCTTTGCTCGGGCCCAACGGCGCGGGCAAGAGCACCGCTATCGGCATTGTGACCTCACTGGTCAACAAGACCGGCGGCACTGTGGAGGTGTTCGGCCATAATATTGAAACCGAGCTGGAGAAGGCGAAGGCTTGTATCGGCGTGGTCCCGCAGGAGATCAACCTCAATCAGTGGGACACGGTCTATAACTGTGTCTACAACCCGGCAGGATTTTACGGTCTCAGCGCCAAGCGTTCGCGTATCCGCACCGAGACTTGCTTACGTGAACTGCAGTTGTGGGAGCGTCGCGACGAAACTGCGCGCAACCTTTCCGGCGGTATGAAGCGCCGCCTGATGATTGCCCGGGCTCTGGTGCACAAGCCGAAACTGCTAATACTCGATGAGCCCACGGCCGGTGTTGATATAGAAATCCGCCGTTCAATGTGGGATTTCCTCCGGCACATTAATCAGAAGGGCACCACCATTATTCTGACTACCCATTATCTGGAAGAGGCAGAAAACCTGTGCCGTCACGTGGGCATTATTGATGACGGCCGAATTGTCGAGAATGACCGCATGTCGGCGGTGTTGCGCAAATTGCATCAGGAAGTGTTTTTGCTGAACCTTGAGGAGAGCGTCCCCGCTGATTTTCAGCTGCAGGGCTTTAGCTCCACTGTCGTCAACGAAAATGAAATCGAAGTGGAGATGCACAAGGGCACCAGCCTGAATCAATTGTTCAAGGCGTTGTCTGCTGCCGGAATTAATGTCACCAGTATGCGCAATAAAACCAACCGCCTTGAAGAACTGTTTATGCGTCTCGTAGAGCGTCGTGAAGACGAGCGCACCCGCGAAGTGACCGAGCCGGAGCAAAGAATCTGATATGCAGACACGCGGCCAGCTTCGAGCACTCAAAACCATCGCACGCAAGGAAACCGTGCGTATCCTGCGCATCTGGATTCAGACCATTGTGCCGCCCGTGATCACCATGACGCTTTATTTTGTGATCTTCGGCAATTTAATCGGTCGCCGTATCGGCGACATGGGCGGCTTCGATTACATGCAGTACATGGCGCCCGGCCTGATCATGATGTCGGTGATCTCCAACTCTTATGGCAACGTGGTGTCGTCATTCTTCGGGGCGAAGTTCCAGGGGCACCTGCAGGAAATGATCGTGGCGCCCATGCAGACCTGGGTGATCATTCTCGGGCACGTTGTCGGAGGCGTGATCCGCGGTCTGTCGGTGGGCCTGGTGGTCACCATCGTGGCCTTGTTCTTTACCCACCTGGAAGTTCAGCATCCGCTGACAGCGATCAGTATTCTGGTGCTGACGTCGGTGGTTTTTTCGCTGGGCGGCATGATAAATGCCATTTTCGCCACCAAGTTTGACGATATCTCCATCATTCCCACGTTTGTTCTCGGCCCGCTGACGTATCTGGGTGGAGTGTTTTACACCATCGCTTTGCTGCCCGATTTCTGGGCCAAAGTGTCGGCCTTTAATCCCATACTTTATATGGTGAATGGTTTTCGCTACGGCGTGCTGGGCGTCTCCGACATTGATATCGGCATGGCCTTTGCAGTAATTCTGGTTTTTCTGGCGCTGGCTTTCGCCACCTGTTTTTACTTGATTTCGCGCGGTATCGGCATCAGAGAGTAGGGGCGACGGCAATGACCAGCGCCTGCATGCCCGCATGCACGCCGAGTGCTGCGCCAATCTCCGTCTGCCAGGCGCAGTGCGCATCGGGCAGCGTCTCTTGCAGATGGCCACTCAGCGATTCAGCATCGGCGCCTTCGGTGTGGCCGTGTGCGATCGCAAATTCGACCGGCCCGCTGTTTTTATGATTTCGGACGATATGAGCCGCAAAGCGTCGCACCGGATCACCGTGCCCCAGTATCACGCCGCCTAAACCGATCGTGCCGTCGTTTCTTCCGGTCAGTATCGGCGTGAGTCTGAACCAGTCGGCGAGGTGTTTCATCCACGGCCTGACGCGTCCGCTGCGTACCGCATTGCTCAGATCTGAAACCATCGCGTAGATTCTTATCCGGCCGGCAAAATCGCGCACTGCATCAGTCAGCTCATCTCCACGTAAACCCTGTTCCGCCAGTTTTGCCGCATGCACTGCAAGCAGACCCTGGCCAGCCGACACGCTGAGGCTGTCGACCACGCGAATGCGGTCGCCCAGCGCTGTCCGCTCCGCTGCTGCCACCGTGCCCTGGTGGGTGCCGCTAAGCCCGGCACTCAGCGATACCGCGAGAATTTCCTGGAAGTGCGTACCGAGAAACTCGAACATGCGCCGCAGATCCCCCGGCGTGGGTTGAGACGTTCCCGGCGTATTGGGGTTGGTCTCCAATTGCCGCCGAAACTCAGCCGGACTGATGCCGCTTTTGTCGAGATGGCTTTCGGTCCCGAATTGCACGCGTAACGGCACGATGTGTATGTCGTACTGGCTGAGAATATCGTCCGGAATATCCGCAGCCGAGTCGGTGACAATCGCCACATCGCGGTCGGCGCGATTCAGTGTGCGCGCCTGACCAATCATGTCGTCGGCTTTGGTTTTGCCGACCTCGCCGAATGCCCCGACGAGGTCAAAAATGGTTTCCGGTTCGTTAGTGTGAATGTGAATGCGCAGTCGCGTATCGGAACCGGCAATGACCATGCTGTTGCCCAGCGCTTCCAGTTCCTGACGAATGATCGAGGGCTTCAGGTCGCTGCCGGTAACCATGCACTCTGTGCAATAGCGAAACTGCAAATCGGTGTCGTGTTGATGCTGTTCGCCAAATGCCTCTTCGATTATTACCGGCGCGGTGGGCTGGTCGCGCAGCGAGCCGTGCAGTAAATAGTCGGTGCAGCCTTCCAGTATGCAAACCAGTCCGCGCGCGCCGGCATCGACGACACCTGCCTTGCGCAGTTCATCCAGTTGGTCGGTGGTTGCGCTAAGCGCCTTACGGCTGGCCTCCAGAATGGCGGGGAGCAGCTTGGCAAAATCTTTGCTGTTGCGTCGGGAACCGGCTGCCGAGGCCGCTGCATCCAGCACCGTGACGATAGTGCCCTCGCGAGGGTTCGTCAGCGCATTGCGCGTGCCGGCTGCTGCATCAGGAAAGGCGTCGGCGAGTTCACCGGCGAGGATGCGGTGCTTATCGGCCAGCGAGCTTGCCAGCCCCTGAAAAAATTGCGCCAGAATAGTCCCCGAGTTGCCTTGCGCGCCGTCCAGTGCGCCGTCAGCAAGACGCGCGAGGATTTCACCAGCGGATTCATGCGCTTCGGCGATGGCTTCCCGGGCGGCCAGTGCGGTTTGCGCCAGATTGTTACCGGTATCGCCGTCCGGCACCGGAAACACATTGATCTTGTTCAGGTATTCACGTTCCGCGATCAGGCGGTCGAGCCCCGCCGTCAGGCAACGCTGCAGGCGCGGGCCGTCGAGATACGCTACCCCTTCAGTCATCAGCAGGTTTAATCACGCGTCAACAGGAAGTCGCGCCCCTGATAATTCAGAATCACGCCTTGCTCGTTAATGGTGGTGACCGTCGGCCCCTCGCGGGTCCGTTCGCCTTCGCCGTAGCGGTTGGTATTGATAAACACGAAACGTTCGGCCGGCTTGGCGCTGTAAACATGAATATCAAGATGCAGCGGCGTGACACTTAAACTGCCGTCCAGCATGGCTTCGGTAACCGTCGGTATGCCTGATCCCGATTTATTGGAAGAAATACCGGCAGATTTATTGGCCGCTTCCGGTGCGGCCAGGCCGGCGGACGGTGGTGCGATAGACGCGAAGCGCGACGGCTCCAGGGATTCTTCAGGCGCCGACTGCAATTCAAGTTCAGCCGATAAACGCCGGCCGGTTGATGTATCGACATCCGTTGCCGGACGTGCCGACGCTGCGATCGGGTTGCTCGCTAGCGGTGTGGCAGAAGGTGCATCGGGTTTGCTGCCGACGAACCACAGCACGCCCAGCAGCGCGAGATTCAGGCCTGCCAGCAGCGCAACCAGCGGAATCCAGAGGCTGCGGTTGGGTTGTTTTTGCGCGGTACGCATGTCGGCAATGCCCGGTGCCCGGTTGCGTTGCCGCTCGTGCTCGGATTTGCGCAGGGCATCGAGTATGAACGACATCTCAGTCCGCCCTCGCCAGTTGTGTCGCCATCAGGCGCGGCGCGCCGATATCCAGATCCGAATTCATCAGAATCTGAGTTTGCTGACCAACCGTGCCATCCACCGTAAGCCGGCGGTCTATCTGATAGTCGCGGACGCGGGCTTCGAGTTCTTCATCGAAATAGCTGGAGTCCATCGGTTCAATCGGCTTGCCCTGAATGGCAGCGAGGCTCTCACGCAGCCATACGACGTCCGGGTCCGTCATGCCGGGAAAAAACGACTTCACCGTTTCCACTTGCGGCCGCCACAACAACAGGTACTCACCGAACCAGTACTGACTCAGGTCACTGAGTTGCACCCGGTAATCGCTGTCACCAACGCGGATGATCGCATCGCCAGCGCCAAGCTGCTGCAATACCACTTGATGGGATGCACCGATTGCATCCTGAACGGTAAGAATGGCAGGACGGTTCAGCAGCGAGATTTGTGCCAGCGAGCCCTGCTTGTAGAAACACGATAAGCCGTAGTTGCGGGCTTGATCACACGCGGTCTGCGGCCCGGGCACATAGGCCACATTCCACAGTGCAAACAGGCTGCCGAACGCGGCGGCCGTGTTGGTGTACTCGGCTTGCGCGGCGAGCAGTGCGCCGAGGTCGATGATCGCGGCAGCTCCGCCGTTTGCTGCCGGACCCGTGGGCTCAGTTGTTGCTCGCGCGGCACCATCCGCAGCTGCAGCGGGCCCAATTGCAGCGCTGGATCCGGCCGATGGCGCTGGCAGAGCCGCCACCGGTTGTGGTGCCGACGGGTTAACCAGCCGCAGCGCGGTGAACACGGACGCGCCAATCAGCAATGCAGCGACGCCCGCTATGGCCGCTACCCGCAGGCCAACCTTCCAGCCGCTTTCAAAGTCAGGATCTTCGCCATAAACTTCTGCCGCTGCGCGCCGGACCAGACCCGGCGAGATGAGCGGTTCTTCGCTGGTGAAAGCGCCGAGTAACGCCCGGTCGGCGATGACATTAATAATCCGCGGTATACCGCCGGACAGTCGAAACAATTCGCGGCACGCCTGCTTGCTGAAAATGGGTCGGGTTGCGCCGGCAACTTTCAGGCGGTGCTGCAGATACCTCTCGGTGTCTTCCTGGCTTAGCGGTTCAAGGTGATAGCGCGCCGTAATGCGCTGCGCCAGCTGCCGCAGATCGTTGCGCGCGAGCATGGTGCGCAGCTCCGGCTGACCGATCAGCGTGATTTGCAGCAATTTATGTTTGGCCGTTTCCAGGTTTGTCAGCAGACGAATCTGTTCAAGCACATCAACGGCAAAGTTTTGCGCCTCGTCAACAATGAGGATGGTGCGGCGGCCCTTGCTGTAACTTTCCAGCAAAAATTCATTCAGCGCATCGGTCAGAGCCTTGAGGCTGTGTTTCTCTTCCGGAAGGTCTATGCCCAGCTCTTCAAGGATGGCTGCCAAAAATTCTGTGACCGACAATTGCGGGTTTAAAATCAGCGCAACGTCGGCATTGTCAGGCAGACGTTGCAGCAGGCCGCGAATCAGGGTGGTTTTACCCGTGCCCACTTCGCCTGTTAGCTGAATAAAGCCGCCGCTATCCTTGATGCCGTAAATAAGATGGGCAAGCGCTTCCGTGTGTCGCTCACTCATGTAGAGGTAGCGCGGGTTCGGTGTGATCGAGAATGGCTTCTCGTTGAGTCCGAAAAAGCTTGTATACATTTAGTTGCGGCGAATAAAACGGCTGAAAGCGGCGTTCATTCTAGCCTAATTCCCTGCCTGCCATGATCGGCCCATGACCGAACCATGGCCGCTGCGCGACTGCCGGGTCGCATCTACATACAACGGCTCACCATGTAGCGTGCGATTTCTCGCAGCGGATCAGCCGCCGCGCCCAGCGATTCAATCTCGCGCAGCGCAGCCTCTAGCAGTTCCGCGCTTTTTTGTTTGGCAGCCGCCATGCCGAACAAGGCAGGCCACGTGGCTTTATTGCGTTCGATATCGGCACCCTGTTGTTTGCCGATGACTTCGGTAGCACCTTCGACATCGAGCACATCATCGCGAATCTGAAAGGCGAGGCCAAGATTATCAATGTAACGCTTCAGCAACTCGACGGTGGCATCGTTCGCACCGGCTGTTATTGCGCCGGCGAGTACACTGGCTTCGAGCAGGCAGCCCGTCTTGAGTTTGTACATGTGCTCAAGTTGCGCGGCGCTCAGCTTGCGTCCTTCGGAGCTCAGGTCTATGGATTGACCGCCGGTCATGCCCAGCGAGCCGCAGGCATCGGCGAGCAGTTGAATCATGCGTAATCGTGTTTCCGCGGTTACCCGCAAGTCGGGGTCGGTCGCGATCACTTTAAATGCCAGCGGTTGCAACGCGTCTGCTGCCAGTATTGCGGTGGCCTCGTCGAACGCGATGTGGGCAGTCGGCCGGCCACGGCGCAACTCGTCGTCATCCATGGCGGGCAGGTCATCATGAACCAGCGAAAAGGCATGCATGAGCTCGATCGCGGCAGCCGGTGCATCCAGCGCTTCGATGGGTGCCCCCAGCGACACGCCGCTGGCGTAAACCAGCAATGGCCGGATGCGCTTGCCGCCGCCGAGCACTGAGTAGCGCATCGCCTGGTGCAGTTTCTGCGGGTGTTGCGTATCGGCGGGCAGCACTGTGTCGAGTTTATGCTCGACGCGAGTGATCCAGGCTTGCGTGGTGGTTGCGAGATTCATGCGGGGCTCGTTCTATAATGCCGACTTTCCATACGGTGGACATCATATGCAGGCCAGCGCGATTGCGCACCCTAATGTTGCGTTGATCAAGTATTGGGGCAAACGCGATACCGGGCAAAATCTGCCGGCGACGGGCTCGCTGTCCCTGACACTGGAAGGTCTGCAGACGCGCACGCGGGTGAGTTTCGATCCTGCACTGCAAGCCGATCAGGTGAGCGTCAACGGTGCAGCGGATGCCAAAGCTGCTGGCGGGGTTGTGCGGTGTCTGGATCAGTTGCGCGCTATCGCGGGCAGTCGCGACTTCGCCCGGGTGGATTCCGAAAACGATTTTCCCACGGGGGCAGGGCTGGCTTCATCGGCCTCGGGTTACGCGGCCCTAGTCCGCGCGGCATCTGCGGCACTGGGCATCGTGGGGCACGAGGCGGAGCTAGCCAACATAGCCCGGCAGGGCTCGGGGTCCGCGCCGCGTTCACTGTATGACGGCATCGTGCTGCTCGAGAATATCGACGACGGTATTGCCTGCCGGTCTGTCTGTGCACCGGAGGATTGGCCGTTAAGCGTGCTGGTAGCCGTGACGTCCCGTGCGCCCAAGTCGGTCGGTTCTACTGCAGGCATGGAGCGCAGCCGACTGACTTCGCCTTGCTACCGGGGCTGGCTGGAAACGCATCCCGCCGATCTGCAAACCGCACTCGAATGTGTTGCCCGGCGCGATTTCGACAGGCTCGCCAAAGTGAGCGAACACAGCTGCTTGAAAATGCATGCATTAGCGATGAGCTCGCAACCGGCTTTGGTGTACTGGAATGCGGCGACCATGGCTGCGATGCAGGTGGTTCGGGATTTACAGGCGAGCGGCGTGCCGGTTTTTTTCACCATCGATGCCGGACCGCAGCTCAAGGCGGTGTGCCTTCCTGAGGCGGTTCCGGGCGTTAAAGCAGCGTTGGCAGCATGCCCAGGCGTGCTGGAACTGATTGAGTGCACCCTGGGCAGGGGCGCGCGCGAGATTGCCCAGTGACGACTGTCCGCGCAACCGCACCCGGCAAGCTGGTGCTCATCGGCGAATACGCCGTATTGCGGGGCGGCCCCGCCATGGTCTCCGCTGTCAATCGCCGCGCCAGCGCCGAATTACTGGGGTCAGAGTCAATTTCGCTGTCCGAATTGCGCATTAAAAATGACGGGCGGCGCTATGGATTTGAGATTCAACAAGGCAGCGTGCAATGGCATGACAACCCGGGCGAACAGGGCACCTTGCTGGAAGCCGCTGTTCAGGTACTAGCGGACAGAGGGCTGGACGTTGCGAGTCTCGCACCATTTTCGCTGCAACTATGCTCGCAAGGTTTTTATGCAGACCAGTCGCGCAAACTGGGCCTGGGTTCCAGCGCCGCAGTCGCAGTCGCATTGACCGGTTGCCTGCAACAGGCCGTTAGCGGCACCCGCGATTGTGATGCCGCGCTGGCGGTGCACCGCATATTTCAGCGCAATCGTGGCAGCGGAATTGATGTGTGCGCCAGTTATTACGGCGGCGATCAGGCTGTCCATCATGGCGCGGTAACCGCGCTGACGTGGCCGGCTGACCTGCAGCGGTTGGCGGTGTGGACCGGGGTTGCCGCTTCCACATCGGCGATGCTCAATGAGCTCGACAAATTTGCCGCCGCGCACCCCCGGCAACATGACAGCCTGTTGTCCGCATTGTCGGCGCACGCAACGGTTGCGGTGCAAGCCTGCGAACAGGGAGACGCGGCTGCCTTGCAGGAGGCACTGAAGGCATTCGCCGCGGCTATGCATGATCTGGACGTCGTGACGGGGCTGGGTATTTGGTCGGCCGAGCACCTTGCACTGGAAAATCTGGCTGCCGAGGCAGGATTGATTTACAAGCCGTCCGGCGCCGGCGGCGGTGATTTTGGTCTGGCCATCGGAGCAGATGCAGAAGCGGTCACGCGCTTTCGCGCTAGGGTTGCGGAAACCGGGTTTACCTGCATTGATCTGGAATGGGGTGCCGCCGGACTGCAGCTGAGTTGACCAGCAGCCCGTGGAGCGCGCTTATTCTACGAAGCGGTAGTACTCGATCCCTTTATCCTGAAAATCCCGGTTGCTGGAGGCGCCGACTCTTTCAACAATAAATTCGTCACTGGGTTGATACCCCAGATCTGCCGTGCTGCCCTGATGCAGCGAGCGATACTGGTCTTCGCTCAGATCCACCGCCCCGGCCATCGCTGTTGCCATGTCGATTTTTGCGGCTGCCCGTTCCCAGCCGCCCACGAGGGTTACCGGCATGGCTTCTGCCGCGTCACCGCTGCCGTAGCCGAACAGCAATATTTCTTTGCCGGCCAGGTCAACCGACTCTTGCGCAGCCTGCTCGAGGCCTGCCGCAAACCAGGCCGGCAGGGCGCCAGTGTAGAGATTGCCAAGCTCCTCCATCACCGCGGAGCCGAGCCGCATTTTGTCGCTGACTAGGCGCGGATACTCGTCGGAGTTGCGAAAACAACGCAAAACTTTATTGACCAGCGGAAAGGCATCCTGGGCGATACGCTCCTGCACACCGAATTCGCTCAGATGCGGCCGGTTGTGCATTTCGTTGCACAGGTCGGCAAAGTTGACTCCGGCTGCGTCTGCGTAACCACGCAATTCGTCCTGATGTGCGTCAACCAGCAGACTGAACAGGTAGGCCATGCCCCAGCCGTTTTCCGGCATGCGTTTGAACGGACGATGCATAAACACGGCCGTCAGCAGGCGCGAATATTCGTTGGCATCCAGGCCGCGGCGCGCGTACATGTTCTCGAGCGCGCTGAGTAATTCATCAACGTAACAGGATGCCGAATAGCGGCCGTTAAACACCGGGATATTGGTACACGCGTAGGTGCGACCGTCGCCGTTGGTGTATTGAATGGGTTTGCGAAAGTCGACCACCCGGTAGTCCGATGCATTGCCGGACTGATTCAGGTCGATGCTGGCTAGCGTCGGGTTTGCCTGCAGCAGGAGCGCTACGGCACCCGACCCTTGCGTGGGCTCGCCGCTGCTGCCCTGCTCGTACAGCGCGATATCGGAACAAACGACAATTGCGGCGGCATCCTGCCCGTCAGTTTGCAGAAACCGTAAGGCGTTCTTGACGGCGTAAACGCCGCCCAGACAGGCGTGTTTGAATTCGGGCACTTCACAGTTACGCGACAGCGGTGCCTTGCCTTGCTGTCGCAGAGCGTTGTCAACCATACCTTTGGCGATGACGGCACCGGCGGAGTTATCGGTGCTGGATTCGGTACCGAGCCCGAGGTAACGAACAGTGGACGGATCGACGTCGTAGTTATCAATCAGCTTGAGTACCGCATTCGCGGCCATGGTGTATACACTTTGTTGCGGCCCGGGCAAACGGAAGCCGGTGCCGACCACATCACGAATCTTGTTCCAGTCTTCGCCGCTCCAGTCGCACCAGCTTTGCAGGTCCACGCGAAAGGGCGGGACGTGCACCGCGATACCGCTGATACCGATGGGGCTCTTGCTCATAATATTTAAGAGTTCGGGCTATTCGCTGACCGTAACGGTGATGATATCTGAAGTCAGCGGCGGCTGGTGCGGAACATGGTTGCCGTCGCCCAGCAACAGCTGCAGCGTGTGTTGTCCCGGTGCCAGTTCCAGCGTGGTTTCAGTCTGACCCTTGCCAAAATGCACATGCTTCTCGTCCGCAGGTATGGGCTGATCCAGCGGCGGCAATCCGGTATCAATAAGCAGATGGTGATGTCCGGTGTTGGCCTCGTAGGTGCCCGCCGGGGCCACCGCATAGCCTTCAATGCCGAAAGAAACGGTAACCGGTGAGCTCACCACGGCACCGTCAGTCGGGCTAATGATGTAGACGCGAGCTGTGGCACTGTCGTTCGTGCTGGCGCTCGCTGCCGGAGTCTCTGTCGAGCTGACGGCCGGTGACTCGGGCGGGCTGCCGCAGGCGCTCAGCGCCAGGGTGCAGGTCAGTGTGGCAATAAGCTTTCTGTGATTCATTTTTAGCCCCCGGATTGAACAGGAGCGGGATGGTAACGCGTCCATAGGTCGCTGTCATGGGGCATGGTCGCGGGCATGGTCACCGCTTAGACGGCGACGGAGGCCTCAGCTGCGGCGCAGGGCTTCCGGCGGAAAGTCATCCACCCGGATCATCTCCATTACGGCCGCATCCTGGGCAAGCAGGCTGGCGGCCTCTTCAGCACTCAGAATCCCGGCATCACGGGCCTCGTGAATGGCCGCGATTTCGTCCCCGGGAGTGACCAGCTTGCTGCGGATAGCGTCCTGTAGTTTGCGGCTAAGCAGCGCATTCGCCTCGACCTGCTCGAGCACTTTCTGCAGGCGGCGCGGCATATTGCGCGGGTCGTCACCCTTGTAAATGTTGGCACAGAGGCGCTCGCGCGCTTCCGTGGGCCTAGTCAGCAGTCGTACGATCTGCTTGCCAAGTTTGTCGGAGGGCGCGTCATAGCTGCGCCCGCGCGGAAAGATCAGAAAACGCAGCATGCCGGCAACGGCGCGGTTGGGGAAGTTGCGCAGCAAGCCGTGAAATTGCTCCTGCGCCTTGTATAAGAGTGCGCGACACGACCATTCCACCAGCGGCAGGTCTTCTTCCGGCGAGCCCTGGTTCTCGTGATGTTTCAGCACCATGCTGGCCAGGTAAATATAGCTGAACACATCACCTAGCCGTGAGCTCAGGGTTTCTTTGCGTTTCAGTTCGCCGCCAAGTATCAGCATGGCGGTGTCAGCAGCCAGCGCAAACGCCGCACTGTAACGGTTGATGTGCTGGAAGTAGCGCTTGGTCGGGCCCTGGCGCGGCACATCGGTGTATCGCGCGTGCGTCAGTGCCATGACAAAAGCGCGTGCTGCATTGCTCATTGTTGCGCCGATATGGCGGAACAGCAGGTTGTCAAAATCACGCAGACCTTGTTCGAAATCAGGGTTTGCAGCCGCCTGCATTTCATCAAACACAAACGGATGACAGCGAATGGCCCCCTGACCAAAAATAATCAGGTTGCGGGTCAGGATGTTGGCACCTTCCACGGTAATGCTGATCGGAATGGAATCGTATGCGCGCCCCAGATAATTTTCGGGCCCTGAAATAATGGCTTTGCCGCCCTGTACGTCCATGGCGTCATTGCCCACCATGCGACCCATTTCGGTACAGTGGTATTTCATGATGGCCGACGGTACGGCGGGAATCTCGCCCTGCTTGATGGCTGCCATGGTGCAGCCGATACCCGCGTTCATGATGTAGGTGTGTCCGGCCATGCGCGCGAGCACTTCCTCGACGCCTTCAAAACGGGCTATCGAGATGCCGAATTGTTTGCGAATACGGCAATACGCAGTAGACGCATAGACAGCGGCCTGCGAACTGCCTTGGGATTCTGATGGCAGTGAGATGGCGCGCCCGGCAGCCAGTTGCTCCATGAGCATTTTCCAGCCCTGACCGGCGCGTTCGACACCGCCGATAATGAAGTCCAGCGGTACAAAGACATCTTTACCCTGCGTGGG
This sequence comes from Gammaproteobacteria bacterium, assembly GCA_030426355.1. GTDB lineage: Bacteria > Pseudomonadota > Gammaproteobacteria > Steroidobacterales. The sequence continues at coordinate 132,734 of JAUHYQ010000006.1, read as the reverse complement.
GCCGTTTTGAAACGGGGTGTTTAAAGGCAGATGTCGGCGACCTGTAACGACACCCGGCGTGCTGGCGGGAATTAAAGCCGCCGTGATGCCGTAGTCGTCCTGGTCACCGATCAAATGATCCGGGTCGTAAAGCTTGAACGCCAGACCGACAACCGTCGCCACGGGGGCCAGCGTGATATAGCGCTTGTCCCAGTTCAGACGGATGCCGACAATTTCTTTGCCTTCCCACTGGCCTTTGCAAACCACCCCGGTATCCGGAATGGCCCCGGCGTCCGAACCCGCTCGCGGCCCGGTGAGCGCAAAACAGGGAATCTCTTCACCCTTTGCCAAACGCGGGAGCCAATGATTCTTTTGCTCTTCGGTGCCGTAGTGAATGAGCAGCTCGCCAGGACCCAATGAGTTGGGCACCGCAACCGTTGTAGCCGCGACCACCGAGCGACTGCAAATCTTCGCCAGCACGGCGGAATTGGCCACTGCGGAAAAGCCCAGGCCGCCGTATTCAGTGGGAATAATCATTGCGAAAAAGCGTTCGTTGCGCAGGTATTCCCAGACTTCAGGCGGTAGATCCGCCAGTTCGTGGGTGATTTTCCAGTCGTCGAGCATGGCGCATAGTTTTTCCACCGGGCCGTCCAGAAACGCGCGTTCCTCTGCCGTGAGTTCCGGGGCCGGTTGCGACATCAGGTTCGCCCAGTTGGGCAGGCCGGTAAACAATTCACCGTCCCACGACACCGAACCGCTCTCCAATGCCTCCCGTTCGGTGTCGGAAATCGCCGGCACCATGGATTTGTAGACGTCAAACAAGCGTGCGGTTATTTTCTCGCGGCGAAAATCGGTGAAATTGATAACAACCAGCGGGGCAAACAGAATCCACAGCAGCAAAAACCACAGCGGATGTCCGTAACCGATCAGCGAGTAGACGATCAGTGCGCCGCCGATAGCGAGGGTAGAGCTCCCGAGATCTACACGCCGATATGCCATCGTGATCGGGACCGCCGCAAACAGCAGTAGCCAGAACAGGCCGATAAGTAGGTCAGTCATGTGACCAATCATACCGTAAGGCAAGCTTCGGAGCGCCAGCCCTTGTAGGTATTTATCGCAGGGATTTTGCGGGATTACCGGATACGGTTGGCCGCGTTGTGGCCTTAAATTGGCTTTGGTGGCGGTATGGATTCGTCTGTCGCTGATTCTCTATAAGGAAGCAAAACATGAACAAATCATTATTCATTAAGGGTGTTGCGGTATCTGTTTTGGCGAGCTGCGCCGTAACGGGCGTTATGGCGGCTGAGGCATCGAAGTACAAAGCCAGAGTGGGTCTGACCAACATTGACCCCAAGAGCAACAACGGCACGCTTGCTGTCGGGTTGTTGCCCAGCGAACCAACCGGTCTGGCCATTGATGTACAGGACGACACCATGCTGACCTTTAACGGGGTTTACATGGTTAATGACAATTTTGGCGTTGAGTTGCTGGCGGCGTTGCCGTTTGAGCATGAAATTGAAGCATCCGGCCCTACGGTGGGTGCCCTCGGTGAGATTGGCAGCACCAAGCACCTGCCGCCGACTTTGAGCGCGCAGTGGTATTTCAATAATGACTCGGCGTTTACACCCTACGTTGGTCTGGGTATTAACTACACACTGTTTTTCAGCGAGAAACTGACTTCCGGAGCTGCGGGCCTGCTCTCATCCGAGCTGGGTACTACGGTCAACACCGGTGATATATCGCTGGATAACTCAGTCGGGCTTTCGTACCAGGTCGGTGTCGACTACGACATCAATGACAGAATGCTGGTTAACCTGGACTTCCGCAAAATGGATATCGATACCGACGTAAAGATCATCGGCGTTAAGGTCGGTGAGGTGAACATCGATCCGACGGTGATCAGCCTGAATATTGGCTACAAGTATTGATTGAGCCCTAATCAGCAAATAAAAAACCCGGCCAATGGCCGGGTTTTTTTTGGTTTGGAGACCGTTTTCAGAAGCAATTTAAAAGTTCTAGGGATTCTGACCCGCCGTGGCCGTGAAAGTTCACCAGGCATAGGCATTTTTTCCCGATAGTTGCCTCTACAGCAAATGCTCAATGGCAGCGCGCTCTTCACGCAGCTCGGTCTCGGTGGCGTCCATGAGCCGGCGGCTGAACTCGTCGACGTCCAGACCCTGCACGATGCTGTACTGGCCGTTTGCGCAGGTTACCGGGTAGCTGTAGACAATGCCCGGCTCAATGCCGTAGCTGCCGTCCGAGGGGATGCCCATGCTGGTCCACTGCCCTGCCGGTGTCCCCAATGCCCATTCGCGCACGTGATCAATGGCACTTGAGGCGGCCGAAGCAGCGCTCGACAAGCCGCGCGCCTTGATGATGGCCGCACCGCGTTGCTGCACCACGGAAATAAACTCGCCCTGCAGCCAGCCGGCGTCGGTGATGTCTTTGGCGGCCTGGCCGGCAATGGTGCAGTGCGATACATCCGGGTACTGCGTGGCCGAGTGGTTGCCCCAGATGATCATGCCTTTTACGTCTGTCGTGTGTTTGCCGGTTTTGGCAGCCAGCTGCGCCATTGCGCGGTTGTGATCCAGACGCGTCATGGCCGTGAAATTGGCTTTATCAAGGTCAGGGGCATTGCACTGCGCGATCAGTGCGTTGGTGTTTGCCGGGTTGCCCACCACCAGAACCTTGACGTCACGGCTGGCGTGATCATTCAACGCCTTGCCTTGCACCGAGAAGATTTGCGCGTTGGCTTCCAGCAGATCCTTACGCTCCATGCCCGGACCGCGCGGGCGGGCGCCCACCAGCAAGGCATAGTCCGTGTCCTTGAAGGCCACGTTCGGATCATCAGTCGCTACAATGCCCGCCAGCGTCGGAAAAGCGCAGTCTTCCAGTTCCATGGCGACGCCCTTCAGGGCATCCAGTGCGGGGGTGATTTCCAGCAGCTGCAGGATGACGGGTTGATCAGCGCCCAGCATCTGGCCGGAAGCGATACGAAAACATAACTGGTAGCCAATCTGGCCGGCGGCGCCGGTAATGGCGACGCGTACAGGTGCGCGAGACATAATTTTTCCTAAATATAATGTGGGTCGATTTTGCTTAGAATTCTGCTTTGGTCAGCCTCATTTGGAACAAGGCTTCCCGTAAGACTTCCCTTAAGGGGCGCAGATTTTAGCATTACCGGAGCATCCGGGTACTTCGCCTTACCGAAACCTGGCACACAGCGATGACAACCTTTGCAGATGACAGTGACCAGCGCCATGCCGGCTCGCACCAGATTCGGCCCGCCGACTTCCGGCCGACCTGGTGGGCGGCAGGCCCGCATGCCCAGTCCGTGCTGTCGAGTGCACAGCCCCGGCGCTGGCTGATCAGGCGCGCGGCACAGGATTTCCGGGCCGACAGTCAGGAGATACTGATCGACTGCGGTGCCGGCGTGCGCCTGCTGGCTCACTTCAACGCGGCGCAGGGTAAACCCAACGGCCGTCTCGCGGTGATCATTCATGGCTGGGAAGGCAGCTCCGATTCCATCTACAACCTGACGACCGGGCCGCTGCTTAACCGGCACGGTTTCGACACATTGCGCCTTAATCTGCGTGATCACGGCGAGTCACACCATTTGAATGAAGAGCTATTCCACTCTTGTCGGCTGGAAGAAGTGTTGGGCGCCTTTAAGTGGATTAATCGCCGGTTTCCCGAGCGGACGGTTGCCATCGTGGGTTTTTCGCTGGGCGGAAATTTTGCCCTGCGGGTTGCAAACAAGGCGCGCGAGCAGGGTATTGCGCTGGATCAGGTGGTGGCCATATGCCCGGTGCTCGACCCGTCCGAGACCATGCGGGCGCTCGATCAGGGCCCTGCGATTTACGAGCAGTACTTCATACATAAGTGGCGTCGTTCACTGGCTAGAAAGCGCGCGGCTTTTCCGCATATTTATCATTTCAATGAGCTCGCCTCACTGAAAAATCTGATGCACATGACCGATCATTTTGTCGTCAACTACACCGAGTACGATGATTTGCAAACCTATCTTCAGGGTTACGCAATCACCGAGGGCAAGATCGATAACATCGATGTGCGCACCACGGTGTTGATGGCCGACGACGATCCCGTCATACCGATCGAAGGCCTGCGGAATATGCACTTCCCGGATGCCGTCGAGTTATACCGTAGCCCTGCCGGCGGGCACTGCGGATTTCTGCAAGGCTGGCGATTGCAGACCTGGCTGGATCAGTTTGTGTTGCGGCAGCTTGCCGGCTGATTTGCCGGCCCTGGTTCCAGGCCGCGCCTCGCCAGTCGCCCTGGCTTAATGCGCCAAATAGCGCGTTTGATTTAAATCAATGAGGGGTGATGGGTTTCGGCCGAAGTTAGGCAACGATTGTTAGTCATTCTGCGGCGGTGCCATGTCACATCCTTGCTCTATTGTTCTACGTACGGTGTTTGCCATGGTTTCGTGTGGTGCAGGGCTTTCGGTCACGACAAGCTTTGCCAATCAGGCCGATGAAATTATTGTCACGGCCCGCAAAAAGAGCGAGAGCTTGCAGGAGGTGCCACTGTCGGTCACCGCTTTTACTGCTGAGCAGCTTCAGGCGCAGGGCATACGCAATAATTACGAGCTCGCTGATTTCACCGTGAACTTCAGCACGCAGCAGCAACTGGGTCGGCGCGATGACCGGCCGGTCATTCGCGGCATGACTGCCCCGGCAACCCGTGGCGAGCCCAACGCATCGTATTTCATTGATGGCGCTTTTGTCTCCGGGAGTATATCCACCGCGATGCTGGGAACCGTTGAGCGCATCGAAGTGTTACGCGGACCGCAATCGGCTCAATTTGGCCGCGCCACATTTTCGGGCGCCATTAACTACGTCACCCGCAAGCCCTCGGATGTGCTGGAAGGGCAACTCAGTTCGCGTGCAGGCACACATGATGACTATCAGGTAGGCGGTTGGTTCAGCGGGCCATTAATTAAGGACAAGCTTGCGTATCTGGTCAGTGCCAACTGGGAAAGTTTCGGCGGCGAATGGCACAATCAGCTGGCCCCTGAAGGGATGCCCGGAGGCGCAGTGGGCGGCTTGGTTTTTACCAGCAAGCCCACGCAGGGCGACTACAGCCGGCTGGGAGAGACCCAAACCCAGGAAATCACCGGCAAGCTGCTTTTCACACCCACCGATCAGTCTGAGCTGACCGTTAAATATACTTATTCCGAAGGTGATGACGGTCACTTCGCGGCGATCCGCGGCCCGGATCTCAACTGTTATTTACCCAATGCGATGGGCGATGCGATGATCGACGGGCCGGGCTCGCCGTTGTGGAGCGCATCGATTGATGCCGGCCGGGGCGGGGCCTTTTGCGGTACCGTTGACCCTTCAGGACAGACTATCCGGCACAATCTGCCGGATCTTCGCGAGGGGGTTGAGTCGCTCAATGCGCTCGGCATCGGTGGCCCGGAGGACTGGACGGCGCCCGGTGCCAAACCCGGCACACGCCGCAAACAGAACCGCTTTCTGCTGCAGTACGATCAGGCGCTGGGTGAATGGGACATGACCGCCCGTGTCGCCTATAACGATGACGATTTTGATCAAGTTCTCGACCTTGACCGACTCGAAGGGCGTGTCCCGATTGTGCCGATCTTTCTGACCGGTTTGTTTCATGTAAACAGTCAGACCGAGTCAGAAGACAGCTCCGCAGAAGTGCGTTTTTCCAGCCCGGCGGACAGTTCCCTGCGCGGTGAATTCGGTGCCTATTACTACAAAGCCGATCGGTCGGATCGGCAGCGCCACTTTCCTGGCCCTGCACTGGCGCAGTTTTCCATTCCCCGCGAAGTTGAGACCACTAACACGGCGATATTCGCCGGCCTGGGTTACGACTTGTCCGATGTGCTGACGCTGGATGTGGAGGCGCGCTACGCCAAAGACGAGAAAGATCTTGTGGCCTTTATAGCAGACCCGGTGACCAGCGCCGTCAATTCATATCGCAAGACGCTCGACCTGTCGTTCAAGAGCCTGACGCCCCGCTTTACGCTGACGTACAAGCCGACGGATGATTCCACGTTTTACGGCCTGATGGCCAAGGGTACCAAGCCTGGCGACTTCAATGTCGCCTACTTTGCCGGCCCGAGTTTGCCGCATAATCCGAATATTGGCGGGCCGATTACCGGGCCGGAAGATCCTCGTTGTTTTCAACTGGGCATAGCGCTGGGCACGGACGATGCTATTAATTGTGGTATTGCTGTTATCGATGAAGAAAAAGCGTGGACTTACGAAGTGGGCGCCAAGGTGACATGGCTTGAAAGCCGCGTTACCACCAATCTTTCGCTGTTCTATATAGACTGGAAAAATCAGGGGCAATTTGACACGATGCCAACCTACCGGTCGGGCGGCTTGCCAGGCTCGTCAATCAATCAGGCTGATACGGTTGTGGTCAATGCTGGCAAATCCCGCTCCAAGGGCCTGGAGCTTGAGACCAACTATATCGTTAACGACAACCTTTTCCTGATCGCCAACTACGGCTTTGTTGACGCAGAGTATCTGGAGTTCAATAGTAGCCTGTATGCGTCAATTACCGGCATCAACGACCCATTTGGGGCGGGTAATGTTGCCGGTAATCAGCTTTCCAATAACCCAAAGCACACCTTTATTATTGGCGCGGTGCTGAACAGGCAGTTGTCGGGCTCACTGGAGGGCTTTTCCCGTATTGATTTTGCCTATGAATCGCCTCGTATGGTGGACGAAACGAATCTGCTAAAGCTCGGTCGTCGCCAGTTGTTAAATTGGCGTGTCGGTGTTGAAACCGAGCAATGGAAAGTAACCGCGTATGTGACCAATCTGCTGGACGACGACACACCGACGGCGGCTTCCAGCTTTATCAACTTCCTCGAGGAACTGGACAACAGCACCGGGCTGGCTCCGGTCTATGCCAATCTATGGACACTCAACCCCAACCGCGGCCGCAACTGGGGCGTGGAGTTGCTATATCGTTTCGGTGAGTAAAGGGTATTGTTATAGCAATGCGTCTTTAAGCAATTCCGCTATCTTATCGACGTGCGCCGGATCGGGTTTGCTGACGGGCGCATAGTCGTCGAAACGTTCGGGAATTTTGATAGTGGCATCAATGCCAATTTGCTCCCCGACCACCGCAAAGCCCTGATCGCCTTTTGGTGCCGACGGATCCAGCACCATGGCCTGCCCGCTCTTGTTAATAATGGTATCGCTATAGGGTTGTACCCGTGTTTGCAAAGCCCATTCCACTGAGGTCAGGTCATAGGGGTCTACGTCCGGCCCCACCACAATGACCCACTTGGCAGTGCGCCCCCAGCGCCCGGATGCACCCCACACGGCATGCAGCACATACTTGCCAAATTCGGCATGCGGTTTCCTTTGGCCGTCAACCGTTAGCTGCACGATGTAGGTCAGGTTAGGCGTCACGACCACATCCCGCACTTCGGGAATCTTGCGTTGCAGGTCGGCCAGCAATTCACCCTCTATGGGAATGATCGCCAGATAGTTGTGATCAAACGGCGGGAGCATCTCGATCGTCGCATACCACAGCGGATTCTTCCGATGTGTAATGCGCGTAACGTCCAGAACAGGGAACAATTGCACCTTGTCGTAGTAACCCACTGTGTTGGAATGCCAGCCGATGATTTCCTGCTCAACGTTCGGCTGGAATACGCCCTCAATGACAAACTCTGCCGATGCAGGAACTTCCAGATCGACGGTGTCGCACTTTACAAGCTCGATAGCTTCGCCCCGCAGCCCGCCGGCGTACGCAAACTCGTCCTGCCCAAAAGGCACTGACGTACAGGCTGCCAAATGGATGGCCGGGTCGCACTGGCACGCTATGGCGATCTCGAGCGGCTTTCCCATAGCCTGCGCTTTTGCCAGGTGCAGGCCAATATGGCTCATTGGGGGGTTCCAGAAAGCAAATATCGACAACTGTCTGGTCTGACGCTTTTCAGAGTAGTCGCCGCCGGTGCCGTGGCGGGCATTCCAGAACTGGGTCAGACGGTACCAGCCCACATTGCGCTCGCCGGTTTCGGGATCACGAGTGGTGACGACGCCGCCACAAATGAATGACGAGCCTTCTTCGCCAAACCACACGTGCGGCAGCTGTTTGTCCAAGGCAATGTCCGCTTCATCGATCACCACCTCCTTGCAAGGAGCAGCGTCGCGCTCAACGATGACCGGCTCGTGCCAAAGTGATTGATCAGCCAAAACTCTGGCGTGCTTTTTTTTCATTTCCAGCGGGTCACGCTCACCAATGGTCATGGCGGTGCGCTCGCGCGTGCCAAACGGGTTGAAAATGACCGGAATGTCCGGAGTGTTGTAGTCCGTCAGATTGTTCAGAATCAATGCCGGGCCATCGGTCTCGGCAAGGTGCCGCATAAGTGCCTGCAAATCATTGGTATCGCGTCCGGCCTTCAGCGGTATATTGATATCTTTAAGCTGCCCGTCTTTGCGCAGATGCGCGAGGAAGTCTCGCATGTCTTTGTATGGCATGGTTCTAATCTCCTAGGCCGAGGCTGCCGGGGTTCATTAAGCCTTTTGGGTCTACAATCTGTTTAATCCCTTCCAATACCTGCCAGGTTTCTTGATTCAAGGCATCCTTGTAGGGATAGAACTTGCCCAGTTGCTGATTGACGGCACCGTGCTCCATGAATATTTGCGCCAAATCACTCAGCATATTGATCACGGCAGCGGTCGCGCCCGGGACAGCAGGAAGGTCTTTGTATTTTTTAGCGTCAGCCGGTTCCAGATTGCGCAAATGAAATTCCTTTAGTGCATCCGGGTAATAAAAGGCCGGCTCGAAAACAATGTCCGTTCCGGATGACCCGGTCAGATGCGAAGTATTGATCCGGTATTTGTTCAGAATGTGGCGTTTGGATTCGAAATAAGTGACGGTCGCCTCGTAAACTTCTATCAGCTTCGACGCGGGCAGGCAGGCGTGAATGGGAATCCAGCGTTCGCCATCGTGTCCGACTATGAATTCACCAACGTGCTTGAAGGGTTGAGCCCGAACCACTTTCGGAATTACCGGCTCCATTTCTCTGCCGCTCGCTGTAATCGCAACAATCCTGCGTGCTTCTTCAAGTCTCCAGCGTGCGTCGTCGGCGTTATTAGAGTCGAATGTAAGGTGCATGGAGTAGTCGACGTCGTCGGCAAAACCGGTTGCACCGGCCAGCGCCAACTTTGCCGCTTCCTTTAGGCCTTTGCCCAGCGACCCTTGCGATTGCATCACTTTGCCGACAGCCTCGAGGCCGCTTTTCATATCCTTGACCATGGTGCGTTTACCGTTCAGGTAAGGATCCAGTCCATAGCATTCAGCAGCCAGCCCGGCACGCCCGATCTCGGTTTGCGCTTGCGCAAGGTCATAAAAACTGTCAAACGCAAACGAGGCATATTCAGTAAATTGGGGCGTGCGTATCACACGGATGGTTGCTTCTGTTTTGAGGCCCAGCGCGCCGGTATCGGAAAGAAACAGGCCTGTCAGGTCGGGTCCATAGTGACGAAAGAACGGCTTCCCGCCGCGGTTCGCGCGTGACCCGGTCGAGATCAGTCGCCCATCCGACAGGGCAACTTCCAGCCCCAGAACGCTCTCTGCAACCGTTCCGTATTGTGCTGAACCATACAGCATGGAGTTTTGTGACAATGCGCCACCTACCGTCGCCAGCATGCCCGACATCGGTCCGAAGTAGGGTGTTCGCAGACCCCTTGCTTGCAAGGCTTCGTAAACCTGCATCCACGTGCAGCCCGACTCCGCCGTGATGTACATGTCCTGTTCGTTGATTTCGACAATGCGATTCAGGTCGCGGCAGTCCACCATCACCGTTTTTTCGCGATTTGGCACATAGCCCCGCGTGTACGACATTCCGCCGCCGCGTGGAACGATTGCATACCCGGCTTCACTCGCGGCGGCGCATACCTCGCTGACCTGATATTTGTCGGCCGGACGGACCACGAATTCGGCCACTGCATCATCCCAGAAAGCGTCTTGCGACAAGTAAGCGCGCTCGGCCTGTTCGGTGATAAGCCGATCGGGGCCGACAGCCGAAAACAGGCGGTTTTCCAAGTCTTTGTTGGTCATATATCAACTCGCGAGAGAAAATTCAGGAGCGCCCCGAATCACGACGTTTATACTATGGAGCGGCTATTTTTCGGCCATTGATGTATATCAAGATTGCAGATTGCGAGAGACCCTCAAATACGTGACCCGCTATTCAGAATTGCCCTGCAGTGAGTGTATTGCCCGCCATAGCACGTTGTGTGCAAGTCTCGCGGACAATGACATGCATCGCCTTTACGAACTGGCTGTCGAGCGGAGCTACAACACGGGCGATATCATATTGCGGGAGGAGCAGAGTGCCGATTATGTATTCAGTATTCGCCGCGGTTATGCCGCTATGGTGCGGTTGACCTCGGACGGCAAGCGTCAGATTCTGGCCTTTTTGTTTCCGGGTGATTTTGTAGGATTTACGTCGGAAGATAACTATCACTATGGCGTCAGTGCCATTGCTCCCGTGAATGCCTGTCGTTTCGGACGCGCCGAACTCGAAGCATTGGTTGAGAAATACCCGGTGATGGATCGCAAGTTGCGGTTTACTCTGACCCGAGCGATGGATGCTTCCTATGAGTTGTTATTTTCATTGGGCAGAAAGGACTCTCTGCAGAAGGTGGCATCTTTTATCTGGTATGTCAGTTACCGTCACAAGAAATTGGCACAACCCAGTAACCCCATTCATTTGCCAATGCGGCGTTCCGACATCGCTGATTTCATGGGGCTGACCATAGAAACGGTTAGCCGCGCGTTTACCGTTCTAAAGGGCATGGATGTTATCCGTTTGCGCGGTGCATACGAGGTTGAGATTGTGGATATGGATCGACTGCGTTCGATCGGGGTGGTTGTTGCCGAGCCGGCGCCTTATGAACGCAATGATCCCGACTACTATCCGCACAAGGCTGATTAGAATATATCCGGATCCGGGCTTACCCGGCAGATCTTGACTCCGGTGTTGCCGCCGCGAAACAGGCTGGCAAGTGAATCGGGCATCATTTCAAGGCCCTTATCTTCGTCTTCGGCATTAATCAGTTCGCCGCTGCGATACCACTCGAACAAATCACGCTCAGCCTTTTCATATTGTTCCCAGTAATCAAAGACCACAAAGCCTTCGATACGCGCCCGTTTGTAAACAATGCACTGATAGTTAATGGGGCCGTGGTGCGGCCCCGGTGAATAGTCGGTCGAGATAAACCCGCAGATCACAATCCGGGCGTGCATCGCCAGATTGGCAAGCCCAGCATTGAGGATTCCGCCACCGACATTGTCGAAAAACACGTCAATGCCGTCGGGAAATAGTTCCTTGATGCGGTCACCAACGTTCTCGGTTTTGTAATTGATGGCATCGTCGTAACGCAAGGTGTCGATCAGCCATCGGCATTTTTCGTCAGACCCGGCGATGCCAACCACCTTTTTTGCGCCTTTGATTCGGGCAATTTGCCCGGCCGCAGAACCCACCCCACCTGCTGCTGCTGAAACCAGCACACAGTCACCGGCCTTCATTTTCCCGGTTTCCAGCAGGCCAAAATACGCTGTTGCGCCGGCCTGGCCGAGCAGACTCAATTCGGTCGACAATGGGCGGATGGGGTTTTTGACCTTTTTGGTGCTGAAGACAAACTCAGACCCCCGCGGACGCTGGATTGAATAATCTTGCCAGCCCAAAGAGCCGACAAAAATTTCTCCGGCCTGGTAGTCGGGGTGCCTTGATTTGACGATTTGGCCAACCCCCCGGCCGCGCATCACCTCGCCGATCGGGAGGTTCTCCAGAAAGGAATCGTGGCTCTTTTCCAGATAACCTCGCTGGGCCGGCACCGGGGCAAGACAAATGGTCCGCACCAGGAACTCGCCGTCACCGGGCTCGGTGACCGGCTCGCTAACCCATTCAAAGTGCTCCGGCCCGATGATTTCCTCCGGTTTGGGGTAACGCGCTACACGCCATTGACGATTCAAATTAGTTGTCATTGCCTTGTTCCGTAATTGCGTGTCCGGCACAGCCGAAATCGCGATCAGACTCGAGCAAGCATTCTATGGTTAGCGTTTGCGAGCAACCATTGATGTATGTCAAGCGCGTTGCTGCTTCCATATTGATGTGAATCAATGCCCGTCATTTTACTGGCGCGGGACACTGTAACGCTGTATTTCACCAATGATTTTGCTTAAGGAAGAATCATCATGGTCAAGGCCATCGATATTGTCGTTAATCTTTGGACGACTGAAGTGACTGAAAACTATCCGGAACATCTGGATGAATTCTGGGATTTGATGGCGTCCTCCCGGGGCCTGGACAAATTCTCCGGCAATGAAACAACTCAGAAGGGTATCCCGATCGAGATGGAAATCGCAGAGATGGACAAGGCCGGTGTCGAAAAAGGTCTGCTGCTGGCCACCACCGGTGGTGACGTGGGTTCGTCCATTTTTTTCGAAAAACATATCGATATTATTCATCGCGTTTGTCAGGAGTATCCAGAGCGATTCAAGGGCATCGTTGGAATTAACCCCTCGAAGATTGGCGAATGGCTCGGAAAGCTCGACCGGGGTGTTCAGGAATACGGGTTTGTCGGCGCACACATTTACCCGCACTGGTTTGGCAAAGCACCTAATCACGCTGTTTACTATCCCTTCTATGCGCGCTGCGAGCAATTGGGTGTCCCGGTGCAGATTCAGGTGGGCCATTCGATGCAGTGGTTTCTGGAAACTGTCGCGCCGCCAATCCTGCTCGATCGACTAGCGATAGATTTTCCCAAGCTTAAGATAATCGGCATCCATACCGGACACCCGTGGACCGAAGAGATGATCTCAATGGCCTGGAAGCACAAGAACGTCTTTATCGGCACCGATGCGCATGCGCCACAGTATTGGGATCCGTCACTGGTTCGCTTCCTGAACGGGCGCGGTCAGGATAAGGTGCTTTTTGGCACCGACTGGCCGATCATAGGCTTTGAGCGCGCCATCAATGAAATTGAAGCGCTGGGTTTGCGCGAGGGTTCGAAGCAAAAACTGCTGCGTGACAACGCTATCCGGGTTTATGGGCTCGAAGACTGGGTCTAGAAAATCGAATTCTATAGTTAGGTGAATTACAGAGCAGCTGACGGCAAACCGTGGAATATCGCATCGAACGACATTTCGTAACATTTGAGAGCCGTTGGGGAACGCGGCAGGTGCACTATCGGCGCACCGGCAACGGCCCGCTGTTATTAATGTTGCACCAGTCGCCGCAGTCGTCACGCGAACTTGAGCCGCTAATGCTGCAGTGGGCGAAACACTTTACGATCGTAGCGCCGGACTCGCCGGGTTACGGCCTGTCGGATCCGCTGCATTTGGTGGGCGCCACCCTTAAAACATTTGCCGATGCGAGCATCGAATTCATGGATGCCATCGGCGCTGAGCGATTTGCCATTTATGGGTTTCACACGGGAGGCATGATCGGTACCGCTATTGCAGATGGCTACCCTGACAGGGTGACTGCGCTGGCATGCAACGGCATTGCGGTGCCAACCGATGCCGAACTGGAAGATATTCTGCGCCTTTATTTGCCGCCGTTTGAGCCACGCTGGGACGCCGGTCACCTCGCCTGGTTGTGGGCCAAGACTCGTGAGCAAACTGTATTTTTCCCCTGGCACAACCGCACCCGGGCCGGCCGTATGGATTTCCCCATGCCGTCACCGGAACATCAGCAGAATAGCGTTCTGGAGTTTTTCAGGGCAGGCAAGCATTACCTCATTGCGTACCGGGCGGCGTTCGTTTTTCATGCCGAAAACATTGTGCCCCGGCTAAAGGTGCCGAGCCTGATCACAGCCGCGGACTGGGATCCCCTGCAGCCACATTTGCAGCGGTTGGTGGTTGACCCTGACCGGGCTCCCAAGGTGTTGGTAGAGACATCGGCAACGCCGACAGAGGTGTTAGCGAAGTGCCTTGCTCTGCTGCAGGCGCATCCCGGCGGCCGCGCCGCCGAAGCACCGCGCACCGCTGCAGTGCCCGGACGGCTCTGGCGTCAGCTGGTGGATATTGATCAAGGCATTCTGCACGTGCGTCGCGGTGGTAATCCGGAGGCACCGGTTAAGGTTGTGCTGCACGGTGCTGGTGCATCCGGCGCAACGCTGGAAGCATGGGTCGAGCCGCTGGCCGAACATTTTCATGTAGTCGTTTTTGACTTACCGGGGCATGGTGAAACCGCCGTGCAGGTCAAAGCGCATGGTCCGACGGTTACTGACTGTGCTGCTATGGTGCACGACGGGCTCGACGCACTGGGCTTGGGCCAGGTATCGCTGCTGGGCGTTGAAGGCGGCGGAGCGGTTGCCGCAGAACTGGCGCAGCTTTATCCGCAGCGGGTGACGGCGGTGACCTTGCAGGACGCGCGGGTTTACTCAGAAGCTGACAAAGGGTTGTGGCGTGCACAGGGCATGCCAACCATGCAGCCAGAGTGGTCCGGCGGGCATTTGCTGCGTTGCTGGCACATGGTTCGCGACGGACGCTTATTCGCGCCCTGGTTCAGGCGTGACCGGGAGGGCATCCGCTGGTGCGAGCCGCAGCTCGATGATGAGCGTATTCAGCTCGAAGTTGCTGAGTATCTGAAAGCCGAAGGTGCATGGCAGGCATTGCTGGCAAGCGAGCTGGAGTATCCGTTGCAGCAGCAGCTGACAAGCCTGCAGGTTCCGGTGACCATTGACTACAGTGCCGAGTACCCAGGCACCCGACTAACAGGTCTGCACAAGACACCATGAACCTTGCTTCATTGATTCGCGGTCATGCGCGCAATCGTCCGGGTGCCGTTGCGGCAGTTCACGGTGATGAACAACTCACCTACCGCATGTTCTGGAGCCGTGTTGAAGCCAGTGCCTGCAGATTACAAGGTCTCGGTATCGTCGCGGGCGACCGCGTCGGTCTTTGTCTGGGCGATCGCATTGACCATCTGGTTCTGCACTTTGCCGTGGCGGCGGCGGGCGCGACGATTTTGCCAATGGATCATCGTTGGACAGCATCCGAGAAAGAGCAGGTGGCACGAGCATTCAACGCCCGATTGATACTGCGCGAACCTGGCGACGAGGCTGTGGCCGGCGCTGAAAATGAGATAGTCGGTCGAGGCTGGTGTGATCAGGGCTCGAGGATCATACGGCTCGCTGAGTTGGGCAGTGATACCGACAGTCCTCTGTTGGTGTCGCTTTCCTCAGGCACAACCGGCCGTCCCAAGGGCGCGCTTGTTACGCATCGTCAAATGTATGAGCGTTTTGTCAATCAGTGGGTCACATTAGGTCTGGGTGCAAATGATCGCTTTCTGTCGGTTACGCCTCTGTATTTTGGTGCCGCGCGGTCTTTCTGCATGGGCTTTCTTGCCGCGGGTGCCACGGTTATTCTCGATCCGCCACCGCATAAGCCCCCGCAACTGGCAGCGGCCATTCAGAAATCCAGCGCCAATATAACTTTTCTCGTACCGACATTGATGCATCGGCTTTTACCGCTGGCAACTGACCCATCCCCGATGTTCCCCGATCTTGATTTGCTGGTGTTTGGCGGTTCCATTGTTCACGGTCAGGAGGCGCTGGCAATGCAAGCCAGGTTGACTCCGAATCTGGCCAGCTATTACGCGACCAGCGAGGGCGGTGGCATCAGTGTATTACAGCCTGCAGATATTGAGCTGCACGGCGATACCGTCGGCCGACCGGCTTTCCGCATTGAAGTGGATGTGGTCGATGCCGATGACCGGCCGGTTCCGCCGGGAGCAACCGGCCGTTTGCGCTATCGCGGCCCGGGTGTTGCAACCGCGTTTCTTAATGAAGCCGGGGACGTGGAAGAGCATTCCGCTGACGGCTGGTTTTGTCCGGGCGATCTGGCGTGTATCGATGCGGAAGGCTACGTGAGCCTGCGCGGTCGTGAAAAGGAAATGATTATTCGCGGCGGTGTCAATGTGTATCCGGCAGAGATTGAAAGTACACTGCGTGCGCACCCTCAGATTACCGAGGCCGCTGTGGTGGGGTGGCCGTCGCCAATGCTGGGAGAGGACATCGCGGCCTTTGTAGTAGGTGAGCCTGGCGTCCTTCCGCAAGTGCTGCTCGAATACTGCAGGACACAACTTGCGCCTTACAAAGTTCCCCGAGAGATCATCGTTATGAACGAGCTGCCTAAGACTAATTTTGGCAAAATAAAAAAGGCTGATTTGGCCTCTATGCTGCCAGCGTTGTGAGCGATAACCAAACGAAGCAACGCTTTGGCCCAGTATTGCTGGCTCCGGGTATCTCAAAAATCAACGCGTGGACTTTGTTGTTTGCGTCGTTTGTCAGTATCGGTTTTCTGACCTTCGTCAATATCGGGCAGGCGTATGTACTGACCGCCAATCTCGGCATACCGGGTAACGAACAGGGGGGTCTCTCGGGCTTTCTGGCCGCATGGTCCGAGGTGGTTGTGTTGTTGCTGATTGGCGTTTTCGGCGTGTTGTCAGACCGTGTGGGGCGGCGGCCTATCGTTGTTGCCGGCGTGCTGGTAATGGCGACCTCGTACGTCATCTATCCCCTGGCAGGTGCGGAGTGGCATTTGTTTTTCTCCCGCAGTGTTTATGCGGTTGGTATCGCCGCCATGATCGGCATGATGGGAACGCTTATTCAGGATTATCCGGACGATTTCTCGCGCGGCAAAATGATTGCACTGACCGGCTTGTTCAACGGTATCGGTGTGGTATTCGTGAACGGCGTTTTTGGTCGTTCTCCGGAGTTCTTTGCTGCCCAAGGCGCGGATATGGTTGCAGCCGGACGGTATTCACACTGGGTGATTGCGGCCGTGCTTGTGCCTTGTGCGCTGTTAATGGCTAAAGGCCTCAAAGGGGGCACGATGGTGCGCCACGATGAACGGCCCGAAACGCGGGAATTGGTGATGGGTGGTTTACGCGCGGCAAAGAATTTGCGCATCGCGTTGGCCTATTGCTCATCTTTTGTTTCGCGGAGTGATTTTGTTGTTATAGGAACCTTTACCGTGTTGTGGGCATCGGTTGCCGGTGCCGAGCAGGGCGTGAGCACTGCCGACGCGGTTAAGCAGGGGGCCATACTGATTGTTGTGGCGAACGGTTCTGCGATGTTGTGGATGCCCGTGATGGGCATATTGATCGACCGCATCAGGCGCACCGCCGCGGTGGCAATCGGCGCCTTTATTGCTGCCTTTGCGTTTTCCGGAATGTGGTTTGTTGATAACCCGCTGAGTACGGAAGCATTGCCCTGGTTTGCCCTCTTGGGCGTCGGTCAGACTAGTTGCTTTTTCACCTCGCAGGCGCTGATCGGCCAGGAAGCGGCAGTCAAAGAGCGCGGTGCGGTCATTGGCATGTTCGGCGTTTGTGGCGCTGCCGGGATACTGTTTGCCACCAGTGTTGGCGGGCAGTTGTTCGACAGCTGGATGCCTGCCGGACCTTACGTGCTCGTTGGTATGGCAAATGCAGTGATATGCGTTATGGCGACGCTAGTCTGGATAGCAGCCCCCGAGCCCGCAATAAAGTCCCGTACCTGAGTCACATGCCGCAAGTACTTCTGCCGCGCAAGTGCGGCAGAAGTTTTTACTTATCCGACTACTTAATCTCGTTGGGCGTATGGCCATGCAAATGCCGCACCTGGGCATCGTCGTGGTAATGCGGATACTCGAAATCGTCCGGACCGTGCGGATGATTGTGGCCATCCGTGGCTACCCACTGGAACAACGTGGGACGTTGCCGGTAAAGATGCGCGGCTGCCCGGTGAAGATTCTCATCCGGGTTCGACCACGGATTAAAGTGGAAGTAATTGTGCAACTTCGAGTCAGTGCGTCCGAATGCAATGGTGCCTCGTTCACAACGGAATGCGCCGTGGTTGATCCACGGTGGGCGCCAGAAATAGCCACCGGTTGGCAGATCGCCGAACTGCATCATCCATGACGTCCCCCAAATGTGATAACTCTCTTCGGCACAGTCGTGGTACGAGATATTGTCCTGTGCATACTCCGGTGACATGCAGTACAGAAAACTGCAGGCTTCGGTAATCGGGTCGTACCGCAGCACCTTTAGCATGCAGCCAGATGCCACCGACGGATTGGCAAGGGTAGCGGGCGCCCAGGGCGCATCCTGATAACTGTTCAGCGACGTAAAGGCTGCGGTAAGTGCCAGCTGATGATTCTTGTCCGATTCGTAAAAGCTGGGCTCGCTGTCGTTGAACATCAGCAGCACTTCGGCCCCGGGTTCCGACTGCATCGCGCCCAGAGCCATGCCCGCCGGGACAAACGCGTGGTGGCCACGTCCCCAGACCTCCTTACCCACCTTGATACGCCCTTCCAGCACGAAGATCTCCATGTCGGAATAGCTCAGGCCGGGTTTGCGCTTGAAGCCGTTATTGAACTGCACTTTCAGTGTGCAGGCACCGGTATCGATATCCAGCGACAGCGCTTTATATTCGCTGCCTTTGAAGCCGTTCAGATCCAGTTTTTTATAGGGAGTGTCTAGCTCCACATAAGGTTCGATGTGTGGTCGTGCCACTTGCCGTTCTCCTGAAACACTCTAAGGTCCAAAAATTATTTACTTTTGATCGGGCTCGGCGGATGACCATGCAGATGGCGAATCTGGGCATCGTCATGGTAGTGAGCATGCTCAAAGTCCTCCGGGCCGTGCGGGTGGTTGTGCCCGTCCGAGGCAACCCAGTCGTACATCATGGGTCGCTGGCGGTACAAATGAGCAGCCGAACGGGCCATGTTCTCGGCCTGCGAAGACCACGGATTGAAATGGAAGTAGTTGTGTATTTTTGAATCCGTGCGGCCGAATGCTATACAGCCACGCTTGCTGCGGAACGATCCATGGTTAATGTAGGGCGGACGCCAGAAATAACCCCCGGTTGGCAAATCGCCGAACTGCATCATCCAGGAGGTACCCCAGATGTGATAACTCTCTTCACAACAGTCGTGATAGGAAATGTTGTCCTGCATGAACTCAGGTGTCAGCGTGTATAAAAAAGTGATGGCTTCGCTGAGCGGGTCATAGTGCAGCAACTTGATCATGCAGCCATTTGATGCCGCAGGCTGCACGATGGCGCCTGAAGTCCACGGCGCATCCAGATAAGAATTCATGGACACATGTGCTTGAGTAAGTGCCAGCTGATGGTTTTTGTCGGATTCGTAAAAGCTGGGCTCGCTGTCGTTAAACATCAGCAGCACTTCGGCGCCTTGCGCTGAGCTCATGGCACCGATCGCCATGCCGGCAGGGATAAAGGCGTAATGCCCCCGTCCCCAGGTTTCCTTGCCAACCTTGACGCGCCCTTCCAGCACGAAGAGCTCCATGTCCGAATAGCTCAGGCCTGGGTTACGCTTGAAGCCGTTTTTGAACTGCACTTTCAGTGTGCAGGCACCGGTATCGACGTCCAGTGACAGCACTTTGTATTCGCTGCCCTTGAAGCCGTTCAGATCCAGCTTTTTGAAGGGCTGATTCAGTTCGACATAGGGCTCAATATGAGGTCTGGCCACAGTATTTTCTCCTTGACGAAATCAATTAATAGACAACGCGATCTTTGCGTTTAGGCTTCTTGGGGACTTCGTGCTTGGCAATTTTGCGCCGCATGTCACCGGTGACATTGGTGCCGCGGGTCTGGCAGATTTCCAGAAATTCCTTGTACCATCGGGCCCGGGTCGGCGCGAGTTCATCCATTTCCTTGACGATGGCTTTGTAGCGAAGTTTTTGCTCCGCGATATTTTCTTCCAGCCATGCCATGGCAGACTTGCTGCGTTTGGGTTTCTTGTCCTGTACACGTTTGGCCATCACTGCTCCTCCGGAAACAACCGTATAAAATTTGAACCAGTCTAAATTAGGGTTCGCGTTGTTGTGTTTGATCTATGTCAATTAGTCGCTTGCCACGAACTGGCTTCATACGCCGATGCTAAAAATTGACGTCATACTTGATGCGGGTCTGCCAGCGAGTCTGGTTGAGGAGCTTGGCCGGCTTGCCGATGGCTATGGCATACACACTTTTTGGGGCTCCGCTTTTGCATCGCGTCGCGATCCGATGCTGACCATGGCAGGGTTGCTTCGAACCACCAGCAAGGTGCGACTCGGTACGTTGCCTGTAAGTCCGTACGAAGTGCACCCGCTGCGCATTGCCGATGCGTTGCTGACCGTCAATGAGTTGTGCGGCGGTCGGTCGTCAATACTGATCGGCGGGTTGGGGCATTCCACCAGTCGCGTTACGGGTTTGCTGCCGGAGCATCGGCTGGATTCTGTTCGCGACTGCATTGCGATACTCAAACAGATTTCCCCGGACGCGCCCCTAAACTATTCCGGTCCGCGGTACAGCCTGACTGACTACCGCCCGGAGTGGGCAGAGGCGACCCCACCGCTGATATACGCTGGTGCAACCGGGCCCAACATGCTGCGCATGGCGGCCAGTGTGGCGGATGGCACCATGATGGGCGATGTGCCGTTATCGCGCATGGTAGAAGTTAACACTTATATCAAGGATGGTTTGCAGGCAGCGGGCAGGTCGCGAGACGCATTCCGGGTGAACAATTTCTTTGCGTGGCATATCAAGGCCGATCGCGGTGATTCCCTGGCCGAAGCCCGTCAAGGCTTGATTTGGCGAGGCTTCTTGCAGGATTGGCATATATCTACGTTTCTGGAGCCGGAAGAATGCGCATTGGTGCAGGCAAATCGCGAATCGTTTCTGGCAACCTTCCTGCAGCAAAGTGATCGTATTGAAAATGTACCTGACAATATTGTCGACGCTCTGGTCAGGAATCTCACACTGGCCGGTGATGTGAGCGATATTGATCAAGCTATCAATAAGTTACATTCATATGAGGAGGCCGGTTTAGATGAGGTGGCGCTAAAAATACACAACAATCCGATTGAGGCGATCAAACTGATCGGGGAACGCGTGGTGCCAGCGTTCTCATGACTATATTCTTGCAAGTGCCAATTAACCGGAAGTATCGGCCTGGCGAATCCACAATTGACAGGTATCGAACCGCATTTTGGTTGCGGGCCTGCAATAACTAGAACTTTTGGAGTTTTCATGTACATAAATTTCTGGTATCCCGTTGCCCGCTCTGATGAAGTGACTAACGAGGCGCCGAAGCGCACTCGCATCATGTCGCTGGATTTTGTTGCCTTTCGCGACACGGACGGCCACGCTCATGTGCTAAGCGATACCTGTATTCACCGTGGCGGTGCCCTGGGTAACGGCAAAATTAAAAAAGATTGTGTTGAATGCCCCTATCACGGCTGGCAGTTCAACGGCGATGGCCGTTGTACGGTGATCCCCTCTCTGGGCAAAGAAGAAATGCCGCCCGCACGTGCCAAGGTTGACAGTTATCCCACGCAGGAAAAATACGGGATCGTGTTTGCCTTTCTTGGGGACCTGCCGGAAGAGGAGCGC
This sequence comes from Gammaproteobacteria bacterium, assembly GCA_030426355.1. Classification (GTDB taxonomy): domain Bacteria; phylum Pseudomonadota; class Gammaproteobacteria; order Steroidobacterales. The sequence continues at coordinate 111,348 of JAUHYQ010000006.1, read as the reverse complement.
CCCCCGCTTTATGAAATTCCCGAGTTCGAAGACGAAGCCTGGCGCGCCAATGAACTGGTGGTGTTCGAGGTTGATTACTATTACGAGCGATCTGTCGAAAACGGTTTGGACCCTGCGCACAATGAGTTCGTGCATCCCAAGCAGGGCACTCCCGGCATGATGCAGGACTTTCGCAATAAGCCGATTGATGTCGCAGATATCGGCGACTACGGCAGCAAGTTCATGATGCCATTTGCGCAGGCACATGAAGAACAAGGGCTGATGGCGGACAAGATTCAACGCGATGCCAGTCAGTTGCAGGGGGGCTCCGGCCATTTTGGACCGAATGCGCTTATAACCTGGTTGTTACTTGGCAACGGCAACGATTTTCATCAGTACTTTTATGAAGCGCCTATTGATGAAAACCGCACCCGCATCTTCTTCGTCAACATGCGCCACTTTATGCTTGATCCCAAGCACGACAAGAGCATTACAGATGTAAACATGGAAATCGCGCAGGAAGACATCGACCTGCTTGTGGTTCTTAATCCGGTGCGGACCCCGGAAACCACCACCAAGGAATTACTGGTGCCGGCCGACAAGCCGGTCGTGCGCTATCGCGAATACCTGAAAGACTGGGAGAAGCGTGGCTGGCGCATCGACCTCAAGAAGCTGCGTGAAATTCGTGGCGATGTGGCTGTAGCCATACCCTGTCCTGCCCGACGTCAGGAAAAAAACTGGATACTCGACGCGGTCCCACTTGTTGGCCGGGAGTTTAAAATCTGACCACTGGCGGCGCATCGGCAAAGCTCCATACCTTGTAAGGCACGACGTACATTGGCAGCGGATCCTCGAACAGATGATCTTCCAGCCAGCGTTTACGCATGGACGCCTGGTTTTCCAGATCCTGTTTGGTATAGGGCTGATCTTTGCGCTTTTCCAGCAGGTCGAGATAGCCGTTAACGAATTTTTGATTTGCCTCGATGACAAAATTGAAATTCTCTTCGTTGATTTCCATCAGAGGAGGTACATAAAAGGCGGCACCTACTGCAGCGGCCTTTAGCTTGTCTTTGTGAGCGGGCAAATTAAGCATCAAGCGATACTTTTTTATATCGCGGCCATATTCCGTAAAGTGCTGATCGACTATGTTTTTCAGGTAAGCGTTGTCTTCCTCGATCCACGTGGCGGGCGTGTAATCCATGTAACCGGCCATGGCGCTTTTCCCACTGGCCATATAGGTAAAGTACACGGTGGCATGCAGTTGCCCAAGCAACGGGGTTCTAGAGTGAAAATTGAACTCGTAATAGCGATCCCAAATGGCCTCCGGAACATAGGGAGGAAAGGCCATTTTGCTGTAGTTAATATAGAAGGATGTTTTTTCCAGTACATCACCACGTGACACATGAACAGTGTGCGCGGCTTTCTCGTCTTCATAATTCAGGGTTTCCACATCGCGGCTGCCGTTGAATTTGTTTACCAGATCAAGAAAAAAGCCTTCGCGCTCAGCCGTTTTTTCCAACATGCGCTCCGCAAAGGCGCGTTGTTCCGGAGTCAGATCGTCAATGGTCCAATCGCGGCCGGAGTCTTCGGCGGTAAAGTGACTGCGCGAAGATGCGCTGCCAGCCGAGAGTGTCAGGCCGCTCGCGGCAGCAAGGTGCAGCAGTTCTCGACGGTTGAGGTTTGCAACTATGGGCTCATTTCTTTTCATGATGGATTCCCCCTGATTAATTACCACGTGGTTGAGCTTAAGTGAGCGCTATTCGTCACCCAGCACGACCAGTGCTTTGCCAAAGTTCTGGCCGCTCATCAACTTTTCAAAGTGTGCGCCGGTGTTTTCGATTCCAACGGCACGATCTTCCCGGTATTTGATTCTGCCGTCTCGCACCCAGGGCGCGACCAGGTCAAAAAACTCCTGACGGCGATCTTCATAGTCGTAGACCACCAGCCCTTTGAGCACCGCCCGTTTAATAATGGCTGGCCCGAGGTTGAAGTTTTGCCCTTTATTGGCCTCGTTGTACTGGCTGATGAGCCCGCACAGTATTACCGTGCCGTAGTTTCGTAATACCGTCAGCGCATCGAGCAACATCTGCCCGCCCACGTTATCGTGGTAGATATCGACGCCGTCGGGAAGACCCGCCTGCAGCGTCCCGGGATACCCTGCAGCCTTGTAGTTCACACACTGAGCGAAGCCCAATTCGTCGACCACAAAGCGGCACTTGTCATCGGACCCCGCAACGCCATATGCGGTAGCGCCTTTTTGCATGGCGATCTGACCAACCATGGAGCCCACCGGCCCGGACGCCGACGACACCAGTACGGACTGACCCGGCTGCACATCGGCCAGTTTGATCATGCTGGCAAAAGCTGTCAGTCCGGGCATGCCGAGTATGCCGAGATAAGTCGACAGCGGTGCAAGTGCGGGATCAACCTTATAAGTCTGCTGTCCGTCTGATAAGGAATATTCCTGCCAGCCTCCGAAGTGTCGTACATAGTCTCCGACCGCAAAATCGGGGTGGCGCGAAGCAATCACCTGGCCTACCGTCTCGGCAGACGGCGCCTCTTCTTGTTCGAGCGCTTTTTTCGCGCTGATATGGATGCCGGCTATGGCCGGTCGCTGATAGGGATCCAGAGAAAGATAAATGTGTCGAACCAGGATCTCGCCGTCACCCGGCTCCGGCCTTGGGCTTTCGACCAGTCGAAAATTGTCCGCGCGCGGAATGCCGTTGATGGGTGATGCAAGGACGACTTTCCGGTTGATGCTGCTCATTGGTGACTGGCCCTGGTGTTGCCGATGCGTCGCGGCACAGTGAGTTCAAGTGCTAAATATAGCAGTGGTTTTCCAGCAATTCGCCGGTGCACTCATTGATGTGGATCAATGCCGCGTCTGGGTTGTGGCACCGAACATTCACGCAAACTTTAAAGGGAGCAAAGCATATGACTTTTCTGAATTCTGCCAACAGACGACTTGCTGCCCTGTTGTTATTGGGCAGCATGCAGCCAGCCATGGCAGCGGGTGAACTGATGGACGGTGAATCAATGAGTTTTGAAACAACGATAGATTTTGCATCACCCGTATGGAACCGTGATGCCTGGGCTCGTATTGCCAGCGATGTCGATTCATCCAATCAGGCCATTGGTCGCTATCGCGGCCAGGTTATGGCGGTGGTTGACGGTGAAAAGATTCGGGTGCTTTGCGGCTTCGAGGGCTTTGCGGTATCACGACTGATACCGACCGAAGACGGTAATTACCGCCGTTTAAACCGCGAGACCATTATTTATACCGATCCGCGGACCGGGGAGGTCATTGATAAATGGACCAATCCGTGGACCGGCGAAGTCGTTAATGTCGTGCACGTTGATAACGATCCTTTCAACTACAATATTGCCACCGAGATGTACATCGCACCGGAAGATATCGGCGGCGAAAAGCCGGCGACACCGGTAAAAATCCCGCTGATTTTGCCCTGGAGCAAAATTGGCGAGGATACTCTGGCGCTGGAAACCGATATGCACCTGTTCTACCCGAACGCACTGCAACCGGCCCAATGGCCGCGCGAGTCATCCGGTCCGATGGTCCAGGTATCTGAAATGTTCCGCTATTTTGTCCCCGTTGCCGACCTTGTAGACCCGAGTAAAACTGCCGTCAGTTGGCACGGTACCTGGAACCGTGTGACGCCCTGGCTGCCATGGATGTTGCTGGGCGATAAACCTGGCCATGTACTGTACGTAGGTGTCATGCACAGTGCCGAATCAGTGGATGAAGTATCGCCGCCGGTATTGGCTTACATCAAGAAGCATTTTCCGAAATTCCTCAACGCACCTGAAGAGGATACCGGCCCGAGTTTGTCGAGCATCGAGGACTATGCCCGCAAGCAAAAGCCGGCCCCGGCGTTGATAGACTAAGCTGACCTTATGGCGAGCGGCTTTACGGCGGGCACAAAGCAAGGCAACGGCTACCCATCCGCCGGTTACGCCTGGTACGTTACTGTCGTCCTGACGCTTGCCTACATTGTGTCGTTTCTCGACCGACAAATCCTGGCGTTGTTGGTCGAACCGATCAAGGCCGATCTCGGTATCAGCGATACCCAAATGAGCCTGTTGTTGGGCCTGGCGTTCGGAATTTTTTATACGCTGATGGGTATACCCATAGGGCGACTCGCCGACAGCGCTTCGCGACGCAAGATCATTGCCATCGGTATTTCCGTGTGGTGTCTGATGACTGTAATGTGCGGGCTGGCACGCAACTACGCGCAGCTGTTTCTCGCCCGCATCGGTGTCGGTGTCGGTGAGGCGACACTTGGTCCGAGCGCCTTGTCGCTCATCAGCGATTATTTTCCGCCCGAACGACGTGCGCGACCGCTCGGTTTCTACGGCATGGGCGTGTCGGTCGGCGCCGGCGTTGCCTTGTTGCTGGGCGGGCAGGTTATTCGTCTGGTCAAGCAATCGCCGCCGCTTACGCTGCCGGTGGTGGGCGAATTGTATGCATGGCAAACCGTTTTTTTACTTGTGGGTTTACCAGGATTATTGATCGCATTGCTCATGGCGACGGTGCGTGAGCCGCAGCGTCACGGGAAAATGCAGTTTGTCGACGCGTCCGGAGCCCGATCCGACGCGCCCTCGGTTCGCGTCGCCGCCGGGTTTCTTGCGCAACGCTGGAAAGCTTATGCCGGCGTGTTTCTCGGCATGAGCGGCGGTACCATATTGGGATACGGTTTGTTGTCGTGGCTGCCCGCGCTTTTTATCCGGACCTGGTCCTGGGACATCAGTACCGTCGCGACCGTGCAGGGCACGGTGATGCTGATTGCTGGTCCGATCAGCGTTACGCTGGCCGGGTGGCTGGCCGACCGCAGTTACCGGGCGGGCCGGAAAGACGCTCATCTGGTGATATTTTCCGCGTTCAGCGCGGTGATGATGGTGTCGGCAGTGTTGTTACCGTTGATGCCGGACGGCTGGACGGCGGCGGGCGTGTTGTTTATCAACATACTGGGTTCGGCCGGCATTACCGCGTTGTCCACCGCCGCACTGATGCTGATTACACCGAACCAGCTGCGCGGTCAGATTTCGGCAATCTACTACTTCATTATCAGTATTTTTGGCCTGACGGTCGGGCCAACATCTGTCGCGTTGCTCACCGATTATGTTTTTGCCGACGAGGCATCTTTGCGCTATTCGTTGTCGATCATCGGTGTGCTGGCGGGGTTGCTCGCGGTCGCTTCACCGCTGCTGTTCAGGCGCGCATACCGCAAAGCAGTGGATGCGGCTCAGGCTTGGAATTAGGGCTCAGGAGATCGTCACCCAGCGCGATTTTGCACCATTACCTTCTCGCAAGGCCGCAGTCTGATACTCATAAAGCTCAGGCCTGAACAGGCCTTCGAGCACCGCCAGCGATTCTTCGTCTTTGCCGGTGAATAGGGCTGACATGGCAATCAGCGGTGCACCGACGGGCACTTTAAGCAGCTGGGCGGCAGAATCGTCGGCAGCTACTGCAGTAATGGACTGGTCAGCCCTTGCCAGCACAAATCCCGCCTGCTCCAGAACCACCAGAGCTGCTTTCTTACGAAGTTTGGCGCGATCAAGTTGTTGCGCGATGGATATTGGCAGGTAAACCGTCAGCACCGTGAACGGGTTGCCGTTGACACTGCGCAGGCGCTGCAGGCGCAGCACATCGTCATCGCTATCTAACAGTTTTGCTATATGCGCAGGGCAATCGATTCGTCGCACTGACAGGGTTCTGACTTTGGCGGGAGCGTCATGAAACCTGCCCGGTTCGAGCATGCCTCCGATATTATAGCGGTCGGGCAGGTCGGCAGGCCGCGCAAGTGGGAAAGTACCCACGCCGCGTTTGCGCACGACGTAGCCATCGACTTCGAGGTTTTTTAGCGTGTGGCGCAGGGTTACCCGGGAAATGCCGAACTCTTCTGCCAGCTGGTGTTCGCCGGGCAAAGGTTGATCTGCGGGGTACTCGCCGTGCTGAATCTTGTCGCGCAGGACGACATACACCTGGTGATACAGCGGCGTTACTTTGCGTGGGTTCGATTCCTGCTCGATATCGGTTTTGCGGCGCGCTTTGGCCATGGCATTCAATCGAAACATGTATTGCAATCAATACAGGCGATTATAGTGCCACTCTTGCTACACGCAATTAAGGGATTCCCCTGATGCCTCCAGACGCCATTCGCAATCAGTCAGGCGCCGTGGTTTTGCTCATGACGACTCCTTTGGCAAACAGCTGCTCTATACGCGCGTCGTCGTAGCCCAGGTTCCTGAGCAGTTCTGCAGTGTGTTCGCCTATTTTGGGTGCCTGTCGATGCAGCCCAAACCGCCGGTCTTTCATTTCGATGGGTAATCCCGGTAGCCGCGTAGTGCCGCTGCCATCTGGCAGGTCCATCTCCAGCAAGGCGTCGGGGGTCGCATTCAGGTGCGGGTCGTCCCATAGATCCTGCGGTTTGGTAATGGGGGCAAACGGCATGCCGGTGGACTCGAGTTTGGCCATCAGCTCGGCTTTGCTGAAGCGCTTGAACAGCGCGGTGATCACCGGAATGATCGTGGGGCGCTGATTTACGCGCCCGGTGTTGTCGGCCATGCTTGCATCATTGGCAAAGTCATCCAGGCCAAAGGCTTTGCAGAACGCCTGCCATTGCGCATCGCTGACGACGCCGACGAAGACCTGTTCGTCATCGCCGGTCTCAAATATCTCATAGATGGCCCACGCTGCAATCCGATTCGACATCGGCGGAGCCGGGTTGCCGGTAATCGCCTGTTGCGCCATATGCTGACTCATCAGGTACACCACATCCTCATACAGGGCGCTTTTTATTTTCTGTCCGAGCCCGGTGGTATGCCGTTCTTCAACAGCAGCGAGTATCCCGATGACTCCGAACATGCCGCCCATGATGTCGATGACGGATGAGCCTGCGCGCAAGGGTCGCCCGGGAGGACCGGTCATGTACGCGAGGCCGCCCATCATCTGGGCGACCTCGTCGAGTGCGGCGCGGTTCTCGTAGGGGCCCTTGAGAAAGCCTTTCTGCGAGCAATAGATAATGCGGGGGTTTAACGCAGACAATTCGTCGTAACCAAAGCCGAGCCGTTCCATCGTGCCGGGGCGGAAATTCTCGACCACGACATCCGCGCCCTTGACCAAATCCATGGCCACTTGCTTGCCTTCCGGCGACTTGAGGTTGATGGAAATGCTCCGCTTGTTGCGGTTGAACATGAGGAAGAATCCCGCGCCAGAGCCAGGCAACCAGCGGGTCTTATCACCGCCTATGGGCTCAATTTTCACCACATCAGCACCCATGTCGGCGAGTATCGAACCGACTGCAGGGCCCATCAGCATGTGCGTGAATTCGATGACGCGCAGGCCGGCCAGTGGCAGAGAAGTTGTGTCGCTCATGTTGTTTCCTGTTGCATTATTGGTGGTGATTTACGGGGTATTGAAGGCAATTTTTTCGCGGTTCGCTTTGCGGTATCTCAATGAATACGGGCAGCTATACCGCATGATGGCGGGGAAGATCCACGGGTGGTCGGCCACTGAAGGGGCATATTTTGGATTCGCATTCGATCTGGTTATTCGTACACATTGTCTTGCTGGTGTATTGGCTTGGCGCCGATGTCGGTCTTTACGCAGTAATGATCCTGGTGAAAAACCCGAAGCTTAGCTATGAAACCCGCAAAACGCTGATCATGATGGCGTTCTATATTGATCAGTTTCCGCGTGTGACCTTTGCATTGATGTTGCCGGTGGGTCTGCAATTGGCACAGGACCTGAACCTTTTCCCAATAAGTAATAGCCTGCTGGTATTTGCGTGGGTAATTGGCATTGTCTGGAGTCTGATGCATCTGGCCATCGTCAGGTTCAAAGGCACCCCGCTGGCAAGCCGTTTGCTGCAGATTAACAAGGCCTATGAATTGCTGATGGGCGGTTTGTTTATTGCCGTTGGGGGCTGGTCCTTGCTCAATGACAGCCCCATTGCTGCAGGCTGGTTCGCGATGAAACTGTTTTTGTTCGGCCTGATTTTCTGGATCATATTGGGTATCGATACGGTCTTTCAGCCGTTCACGACGATTCTGAGAATGGGGGAGCACGGTTCCACGCCCGCAAAAGAGGCCGAGGTTACCCGGCAGACTCATCTCACGATGGCATGGGCTGTGCTGCTTTACCTCGTGGTGCTGACCGTTGCGTTTATGGGTAAGGTGAAGCCGTTCTGGTAACGGCATTCAGATAATCCGCATGCTGAAATCCGCGGTCGCCAGTCGTTCGCAGCCGTCGGCAGTGATCACCACCGTGTCCTCCATATGTACGGAGCCCCAGCCAATCTCGGTGTGCGGCATGTCGACGTTCACGACCATCCCTCTCTGCAGCATCTGATCGGGCTTGTCCTGTGGCTGCACACCGGGCGACTTCGGGTCATCGGTGTGCTCCAATCCCAGGCTGTGCACGACCGGATCGCGGAAACCGCTGAAGCCCTCGTTACGCACAACTTTGCCGACGGCTGCGGCGAGCTCGCTGTAGCGGACGCCTGGTTTCAAATAGTCTTGTGCAGCTTCCCAGCCCTTGCAGATGGCCGCGTGTCGCCGGCGATGCTCAGCGGCAGGTTCCCCCAATACGGCGCAGCGGCCGAAGTCACCGTGGTAGTGCTCAAAATGTCCGAGGGCATCAAACATCACCGGCTCGCCCCGGCGGATTTTTTCGCCGGGCAATTCGCCGACGCCACAGTTCAGGTAAACGCCGCGTGCGCCCTGTTGTGCCATGGTAATCATGTAAACATTCTCCAGCTCTTTCCAGCTGATTCCCTCCGCCATTGCGTCAGCGGCCGCCAGCAAACTGTTTTCATTCATGACCGCGGCTTGCCTGAGAAGTCGCAATTCGTCAGCAGTCTTAATCAGCCGTATTTCATTGAACAGGTCGACGCGGTAGCTGACCCTGATATCGTTCAGACCGCAGGCCGCCAGCCAACCTTGTAAACGTGGCTCGTCCGTGGCGATGTGTCCCTTTGCCAGCCCGGCCGCTTTGATTGCACGCACCACCGCCCAGAACGCATCTGCGGACATGTCGTTGCCATGACGCCGGATGATATCCACCCAGCGTTGCTCCAGATCGCCCAGATTTTTGCCGGGTCGAGCCGGCCAGCCACTGTAGTCCGCACCCTTGAGTGTGCCGTCTGCCAGAACCGCGTCACCGTTCGGCGCGGAATGGCCAAAGATCTGCTGCATCCAGGTGCCTTTGCTTTCGACGCGACGCAGTTCCAGTGCCGGAACAATCAGGCTTGCCGGTGCCGCGGTGTCGCGCGGCAGCAGCGCGAAATAGGCAGCATCGTAACCGCCGGCGGTATTAAACAGACCCCAGTAGTCGCTGAGGTAGTACAGGTTGATGGGTAACTGAGCGATCAGCCCGTCAAGAGTTTCGCGCTGCATGATTTCAGTCGCGCGTTCGCGATTCAGAAGCATAGAAAGTTTCCTGCGGTAATTACCTAGAGTCGATGACGGGCACGCGTGCTACCGTCGCCCTTGATGTATCAATAGTAATACAAGTGAACCGAATGTTGGCCATTTTTAGCAGGTGTCTGACAGGGTTATTCAGGAGGCAGTGATGTTTATCAATTTTTGGTATGCGGCGGCGCTGGGCAGCGAAGTGACAGCGGAAAAACCCATTAAAGTAAAAATGCTTGGACAGAATTTTGCGCTGTTCCGCGACAGCAAGGGCGTGGCACGCTGCGTCAGTGATATCTGTATCCATCGCTGCGCATCGCTGGCGGGTGGCAAGGTCAAAGGCGATTGCGTCGAGTGCCCCTATCACGGCTGGCAGTTCGACGGTAACGGCGCATGCACCCGCATTCCATCGATGGGTGTCAACGCCAAGATACCCGCACGGGCCAAGATCGATGGTTACCCGACTGAAGAGCGCTATGGGCTGGTGTTCGCTTTTCTGGGCGACTTGCCTGAAGGGGAGCGGCCGCCGCTTCCGGAAATTCCCGAATGGGGTCAGGAGGGCTGGCGCTGCATTAACCTTGAATACAGCTGGAAGGCAGGCTGGGAACGTTCGATTGAAGCAGCTCTGGATCCGGCCCATGCCGAGTTTGTGCACACCGGCATGAAATTTGCGGGCGCGGATGAGGAATACCAGATTCCGTCCGATCTGGATCACATCAAGGAAGAATGGGGCACCACCTTGCACGCCGCGCTGAATACCGTTGCGCTGCCGCAGCGCGCCGAACTCGGGAATGCCGATATTTCGGCCGTCAAGCCTGCGGCCATGGAAACCAAAGTGACATCAAAGTTTATCGGTCCTAATCACACCGTCACGCGTATTCAGTTCAGCGACACAGATCAAGTGTGCCAATACATGTGGGAAACACCGGTGGATGAATTCAATGTCGCCAAACACCTGGTGAGTGTGCGCTCCATTATTATCAGTCCCGACTACGACAAGTCATTTAATCAGCGAAATCTGTTTGTTGCCGAAGAGGACCGGGTAATTGTCGAAGACGTGGATCCGATGATTTTCCCCGAATCCAATACCAAGGAAGTGTTCGTGCCCGCTGATACCCAGCTGGGTGAATACCGCCGATACATTAAGCAATGGCAGGCTCGCGGCTGGCGTATCGATAGTAAGCAGGTTGACGAGAATAAGGGCAGGGTCGCCTACGCAATACCGAGTCCGGCGCGTCGGGAAGGGCACAATTTCCCATTAGACAGCGTGCCGCTCATTTCGGGCGATAAAAAATCCGCCAATGTGGCATAGAGACAGACCATTGACCTTGCGTGGCCGGCAGACGCGGCATGCCATTCCTGCAAATGGCTTGCCGCGTCTGTCCTGTTTCTGTCATCACTGGCCGAAGCGCCAGTTAAAGCGCGCTCCGACAATGCGCGGTGCCGGCAGGTTCGCATAGACGTCACTGGGCAGTTTTGGCCCTGCAACCGCGCCGTCCGCCAGACCGAGTCGCCACTGCGCCGTGGAAATGCCGGGGTTGGAACCGCCACTGGTGACGGTGTCATCGTCCAGCACGTTGTTGATATAAAACTGCAAGTCCCATTCCTCGGCCAGAATGCCGGCGCTGATGTTGGTGCGGGTGTAGGAAGGCAGTTCGACCAGATTGAATGCCTCCAGCCAGCGCGAATCCTGATAAAGAAAGTTTATTTGTCCGAACCATTCCAGGCCCGTATCCATCAGGTTGTTGGTGTAATTGGCGTCCAGCAGGACGGCATGTTTGGGCGCCCGCTCGAGTTCATTGCCGTTAAAGCTGATGGTGCAGAAGACATCGCCGCTGCCAGCCGGAACCTCGTTAACCTCAATACAGCCCATGCCATTGCCCAGTTGCCCGCGGGCAACATCGTTGGCGCTTTGCGTGATGGTGGTGTAATCGGTGTACTCGCTATCCAGGAAGGTGTAACCGCCCGACAAGCGCAAATTGTCCGTGGCCTGAAAGGTGACATCCATTTCCAGGCCCTTAACCTCGGAGCCGCTGATATTTCGAATGCGGGTGCCGGTGGTGTTGCCGATGACTTCCTGCACGCTGATTTGCTTGTCTTTGAAGTCCTGGAAGAACAGGGCGCCGTTCAGTCGTACACGACCGTCCATCAACGTCGTTTTGGCGCCGAGTTCCCAGACGTCGAGCCGCTCAGGCGTAAATTCGATTTCGTCATAGCGGCCGTCGCCGTTGCCGTCCAGACCGAAAGAACCCGCGGTCAGCAAACTGAACCCGCCCGGTTTGATGCCTCGCGACCATGAGAAGTACGTCATGATGTCGTCGGTCCAGAAGTATTCCAGGGTCGCTTTGGGTGCCCAGTAACGATCCTTTTTACGCAAGGTCCGGCTCGTAAAATTGGCCTGACCGTAGCCGAAAGCATTAAAGGAGCCTGGCACACCCGGCGAGCCGCCCGGTGCGAATTCCAGCCGGTCGCAGCGACCACCGAAGCCGCAAATGATGTAAGAGCTTGGGCCGTCTATGCGACCACTCATGGGGCCGCCCGTCCAGTCCGGAGAGTTCGGATCCAGCACCAAAGATGTAGCGGGCGCGTTTGTCTCACCCGGCAAATTCCAGTACGCGCCGCCGTCAAGCGGGTTGGTCAGGTAGTTCTGGCAAAGCGCATAGCCGGTGTAAGCATCGCGAAACGGCGATACCGTGCCTGCCTCCGGGTTGTCAGGATTATCAAGGTAGTCCTGTGACAACCCGTTCAGGCAGACATTCATGTCCGGGCCTGTCACCGAATTGTCCTCACGGGTGAGGCGCGCCTCAAGGGTGCTGCGGAACTTGTCGGTGATGTTCCACTTCAGGTTGCCGTACCAGGAATAGTGGTTGGTACCGCGGGCAAAAATAACGGGCTGATCCAGTTCCGCGTAGGTTTTACTGGCGAAGTAAGCGGCCGGAACAGTGGTTAAACCGCATTGGAAATTAGGGCCCAGCGGTCCGAACGCAAAGTCATATGGCGTGCCAAGCGCAGGATTGCCATAAGACAAAAAGCAAAACGCATCGGAAGTGACCGTGATCTGGTTGCGTTGATCCTGAACCACACGCTCGCGCCAGTATTGCAGGCCTTGCGTAAACGTCAGACTGTCCGTGACATCCCAGGCCAGCCGGAATTCCTGACTTAGTTGTGTCGTGTCGGTTAACTGATCCTGATAGAAAGTAGTACCGCCATCATGGATCCCATCGCCAGCCGTGCAGTCATTCTGTTGGCGCAGTTCGGTTATTTTGCCGGCCTGATCCGCGCCGGGTCGGCAACGGTCTACATACCATTTGCCAAGATCCTGCTGTGACGAGGCCTTGGCCTCTGTGTAACCCGTATAAGAATTCGCCACCAGTGAATCACTGATTGTCCATTCCATAACCAGCGAATTGCGAAACACCTCCCGTGTGCTGCCGACAAAATCTGTCGCATCCAGCGGATTGCTCGAATGGCGGTAATCGGGCATCAGGCTGGCCTGCAGGTGTTTGGCATCAGGAATGCGTCCCGAAAACAGCTGTACAACCTGCTGGTTGTAAATATTGCGTATCCAGGGGTCGTTGGCATCATAAAGACCGAAGCCGTCGGGATAGGTGTTGCCAAACGCAGTGTAAATAAAGGAAGAACTGGGCCCAACACCGGGGACATCACGCAGATACTGATCCAGCGCTTGCCCGGGGCCGCAGTCATAGCTGCCAATCGGGCCGGGGGTGGCGTTGCACTTGTTGGTGATGGGCGCCACATTGCTGACGGGTCGCCCTTCGGAGTCGGTGCCGCTCAGGCCGCCGCTGGTGCCAAGATCATACAAGGTGTTGAAATCCTGTAGCAGCGCCTGCGCAGCCTGATCGAACGCGTCGTCAGAATAGTCGGTACGCCACTTGGCGTTAAAGTTATCGCTGGGTTCCCACTTGAACGTCAATGTGATGCCGGAGCCGTCGCCCCCACCGAGCGGATTGCCGGTGGCTGCGTTCTCGTAATAACCGTCCTTTCTCCAGGTTAAGCCGTTTATCCGCATACCCACCGTTTCGCCCAACGGAATGCTGATGTTGCCGCGAATCTCCTCATCGCCTTCGACGTTCCAGTCCACGAATACGCCGCCACCGAAGGTGTCATCCGGATCCTTGGTGACGTACTGGATGGCACCCGCAAAAGCACTGCGGCCGTAGAGTGCGCTTTGCGGGCCTTTAACGATTTCGATGCGTTCAATGTCGATCATGCGGGGGTCAATCAACACGGAGCCGCCGGCGTTGGTCACGGCTTCTGACGAAATATCGATGCCGTCAATCAGCGTGGCGGCATTCGGACGGCCGCGCGTCGGCGACAAACCGCGAATTGTGATGCGCGTGTCAGACTCGGCAAAGCCCAGATCAAACTGCACGCTGGAATCCTGCGTAGCCAGATCATCGAGGCTTTTGATGCCGAGTCGATCGATCTGCTCGGCATCAACCGCGGTAACGGCGAGCGGCACCTCCTGCAAATTTTCTGCAGTTTTACGGGCGAACACCGTGACCTCGTCCAGCGCTGCAGCTTGCGCGGCCATCGGAATGCTCATTGCAAACGGAGCCGCTGCAGTTGCAGCAGCCAGCATCATATGGAAACGCCTCATTAGATTCTTCCCCCAAAAAATTGTTTCACTGGCATTGAAAGTTACCTGATAGTAACATTACGCCAAGCCAAGTCCACCGTCTGCCTATTTGTCCATGAATTCAGTATCTATGCAATCAACCAGTAAACGACGTCAGTTGACCGAAGAGCGTTTGCTGGATGCGCTGGAGGTCGTGCTTATTCGTGACGGCGTGCGCAAACTGTCGGTTAATGCCATTGTCGACGAGGCCGGCGTCGGCAAGCCGCTGCTGTACAGATATTTTGACAATCTGCCAGGCTTGCTCGCGGCCTGGGCCGAGCGCCGCGGGTCGCTGCAAGCAAGTTATGGCGATACTGGTGACGGCAGAGAGCCGGAAGATGACGACGAGTTTCGTCAACGCATTGCGGCCGAACTGGTGGCCATGGCCACAACCTTGCGGAATCAGCCGATCATGCTGGAGATTCTGGCCGAGGAGTTAACCGCAGACTCGGAGTTGTCAGAAATCCTGCGCGATGTGCGCCGCCGTCAAAGTCGGCCTTATCTGCGTGCCATGCTTAACGACAACCGCTACGTTGATCCGGCTATACGCGGCCGGATCATTATTCTTAACGCAGCGATTCACTATCTGGCCATGCGTGCCTGTCGTGCACCCGCGTTTATGGGTTTGCGGCTGGATACGGCGGCGGGATGGAACGAAGCAATGGCCATGGTGGAGGACATCGCTCGTGACTAAAACGCGTGATCAGACCATGTCACTGCCGCTTGCCGATGTGGCAATTGTCAGCGAAGTAACGGCAATCATTCAAAAGATGGGCGAGTGCTTCACGGACATTCACGGCCCGCAGCCAATTACCCTGTTCGATCCCGATGAACCCGCGCCCCAGTACCTGGGCGAAGAAATGGACGACTGGATGATTGGCTGGGATGCGCTTAAATGGTATTTCGAGACGCCCGAGCGGTTCGCCATGATTGATGCCATGGACTACCACCCATCAAATATACGCGTGCGCTCACTGACCGACGAACTGGTGCTTGCTACCTGGGATGTGCATGCGGAAATGAAGTTTCGTCACGGTGCGCCATTGGGCGAAAGGCTGCGTGCCAACGCGATCATGCGGAACACGAGTAACGGCTGGCGTTTTATCTATTACGCGGAAGCCCCCAAATCGGCGATGGCTTACATGCAGGATCTTTACGCCAATATGGCATCGCCGGAATTCAAAGCACGTTTCGCTGCGGGTAAAAAGCTGACGGATCCGCCATCGGGTCCGCGGAACAAAAAGGAGTCAGAATGAAACATTCGACGGGTCGTGGGTTCAGATTATCGGGTGTTTTGCCCTTGATGCTTATTGTGCTGTGGGCAGGGTCGGCAACGGCGCAGGTGAATATCGATGCCTATCGCGATTATTTTCTTGTGGGGCAGTTCGGCGAGGTCTGCACCATGTGCGAGATTGTCGTGCTTTGTGAAGCCGGCACGGAAATGCCGTCAGACGAGGGCGTGCCGGACGCGGGCGACTTCACTTTGTATCACCTGCAAACGCGCACATTTTGGTCCCAGGTCAGCACAATCTGGGAGTGGTTTATTAGCAATTTCACCGCTGACGCACTCGCCGCGCGGGGGCACACGCGACCGGTGCATGTCTACACCGCTAATTCAGGCAGTTGGTCAGGGCCGGAAATTGTTGAAGCTCGTCTGGTTCTCGACCCGGGCGTACTCGAATTTGGCGATTACAAAATTGATCGCATTAACCGTGCCTGGCAAAAAGCCGGCAGCGGCGAAACAGTGGGTTATTGCTCCCGCCTGCCGCTTTGGGATGCCTTGGATACGATTGCAGCAAATGCGCAGGGGGGTGAATCATGAGTCTCGCGATTCAGGAGTTTCAGCAGGTCTGGAAATGGATGTGGATCAAAGCCCATCCGGTTCGCTTCACCGGCATTGTTTTGCACTTGTTATTGCGCACGTTGTTTGCCTTGTTCTGGCTGGCAGCCGGCATTAACAAAATTAACAAGGACTGGCTAAGCAGCGATATTCTGAAACAAATATTTCTTGACCGTTTGACCGAGATGCCGCCCGACGCTTTTGCGTCACTGTTTTTGCAGAATTTTGCGATTCCACTCTACGTGCTGGTTGCATGGGTTATCACCTGGGGCGAAATATTTTCTGCCGTTGGCCTGTTGTTGGGCGTGCTGACCCGAACCGCCGCCGGGGTAAGTTTATTTATTCTGATTGGTCTGGCCATCGGGGGCTATTACGACGCCTCCCTGATCCCCTTCTTTTTGCTAACCGCGGCATTTCTATGGTGGCCGTCCGGCTTGTGGCTGGGCCTGGATCGTCCGCTGGCGAAGCGCTACCCGGATGTTCGCTGGTTCCGCTAGATAAGCTTCAACAGGATATTTCACATGAACCGATTGCCTGGTCTTTTGCTCACGACGATATTGAGCCTCTGCCTGATCGCACCGCTGCAACTTGGCGCGCAAACCGATGGCGCCGAATCCGTCGCGGCGCCCCCGACAATATTGATTACGGGTGCAAACCGTGGTTTAGGGCTTGAATTCGCGCGGCAATATGCGGATCGAGGTTATCGGATTATCGCCACTGCTCGTCGTCCTGATTCTGCTGACGAGCTTCAGGCGCTCGCCGCCAATTACCCCCTCATCGCAATCGAAGCTCTGGACGTGACCGATTTTGAGCAGATTGATCTATTGGCAGAAAAATACCGCGGGCAGCCGATTGATATTTTATTGAACAACGCTGGAATAACCGGAGATCCATTTAAGACGCAGGTGTTCGGCAAGATCGATTACAGCGTTTACGACCAGATCATGCATGTGAACGCGCTCGCGCCACTGAAAATGGCTGAGGCATTCTATGACCATGTTCTGAGCAGTCAGCAGAAGAAAATTATCACGGTATCCAGCAGCATGGGCTCAATTGCCACGACCTTTGGTACCGGATATTTTTACCGTTCCAGCAAATCAGCGCTCAACATGATGATGGCAACTCTGGCGAAGGAAAAGCGCAAAAAGGGGATCATAGTGGGGCTGGTGAATCCGGGCGCTGTGGCCACCGACATGATGGCGGCAATGAAGGGGCGTATGGAACTCAGGGATCCGGTGGTGGCTGCCGCGGATGTGATCCGAAATATTGACAATCTTACGGTTGAAACCACGGGTTCTTTCGTCGAATACGACGGCACCCCGCTGCCTTGGTAGATTGTCACAGGGCATTATCGAACCTGCGTGGCATGAACGGTTATAAAGGTACTAAGGCAATAGCCTAAAGCCATTTGACAGAGCACGGGCCAGAGGTTCCAATCCACTCTGCATTGTGGCGCCGGCAAAGCCTGTGAAAAATTCCTACGAACAACGTTTAGCGGCACTGTCGGAACACGGCGGTGGCGATTTACTTGCGGGTGGCCGCCGTGGCGTCGAGAAAGAGAGCCTGCGTATCACGCCCGAGGGCCTGATTTCGCGTGAGCCGCATCCGGTGGCGTTGGGTTCAGCATTAACCCATCAGTTCATTACTACCGATTACTCGGAAGCACTGCCGGAGTTCGTGACGACGCCCGAGACGACCGCATGGGCTGTCGCGCAGTTGCTCTGTGATATTCACCAGTTTACTTACGCCCGTATCGGCGACGAAATGCTGTGGCCACTCAGTATGCCGTGCCGTTTGCGCGGTGAAGAAGACATACCGATTGCTCAATATGGCGTATCTAACATCGGGCGAATGAAGACCATTTACCGCCAGGGGCTTGGCAATCGTTACGGCCGTTATATGCAGGCCATTGCCGGCATACATTACAATTATTCACTGCCTGAGCCTTTCTGGCCCGCCTGGGCCGGGATTGTCGGGCGCGACCACAATCAGCAACTAAAGTCCGATTACTACCTCGGTGTAGTCAGGAACGTGCGGCGCCTGGATTGGCTGATTTTGTATCTGTTCGGCGCATCGCCAGCGGTGTGTAAAAGTTTCCTGCTTGGCAAAGACGCCGGGCTGGACGAGCTCGACCACGGTACGCGGTACGGAAAATATGCGACCTCGCTGCGCATGAGTGATCTGGGTTATCAGAATTCCAATCAGTCAGCGGTGGTTGTTTCTGCCAATAGCCTTAACGAGTACATTCGGGATCTCAGCAGTGCCATTTCGCGCCCCAACCCTGACTACGCCGTTTTGGGCGTCAGGCGCGGCAATCAGTACATGCAGCTGAACGATAATCAGCTGCAAATTGAGAATGAGTTCTACAGCACCATTCGCCCGAAGCGGGTAGCTCACTCCGGCGAGCGCCCCACGGCGGCTTTACAGCGGGGGGGTATCGAGTATGTTGAGCTGCGTGCGCTGGACTTGAGCCCCTTTGACCCGGTCGGGATCAGCCATTCTCAGCAATTATTTCTCGAGGCATTTCTTATATATTGTCTGGTGAGCCCCAGCCCGCCCATCAGTGACATCGAAGCAGAGGGTAACAAAGCCAATCATCTGGATGTGGCACGCCGCGGCAGGGAGCCGGGCCTAACGCTGCAGCGGGCAGGCAAACCGATCAGTCGCGATGTTTGGGGCCGCGAAATTCTTGAAGAAATGCAGCCTATTTGCGCGATGCTGGAAGCAACCGATGGGGGTGAGTATCTTGCAGCCCATGCAGCCGCAACCGAGGCGCTCGCAGACTCTGAAGCAACTTATTCGGCGCGATTGCTGCGGGAGCAGAGAGAATCAGGAGAGGCGTTTGCGCACTTCGGTTTGCAGTTAGCAAACAACTACCGCGATTATTTCCTGAGCATTCACGATGATTTCAATCAGCATCTCGCAATGCTCGAAACTGAAAGTCGCGAGTCACTGCAGCGACAGAAAGACATCGAAGCTTCCGATTCGCTGAGCCTCGACGATTTTCTGGACATGTACTATGCCTGAGCGCTTGCTGCTGCTATTGCCGCTGTCGCCATCTCTTTAAAATCTTTGCTGGTGTCGGCCAGATCTTTGATGGGTATTTTGGCACCGGCCGCTACCAGTTTTTTGCCGAGCATGAATTCGCGCGGACTGTTGATGGCATCCACGGCAACAATTTTTCCTTGCTGTAAATAAAAGGCCGCAAACGAACGCGTGCTCGGGTCGCCGCGCATGACGAACTGTTCGTGCACATCGCTCATGCCGGCAATCTGCATTTTGACGTTGTACTGATCCGACCAGAACCACGGTACCTGATTGTAGGCGATCGGCTCACCGATGATATTCGCGGCCGCCGTCTTCCCCTGTTCGATGGCGTTGTGCACTGATTCAAGCCGCAAGTGCCGACCCAGCAATTTGTTGGGATGTCGTGTGCAGTCCCCAATGGCAAGAATATCGGCATCCGTCGTCTGGCAATATTCATCCACGACAATTCCGTTGGAGCATTTCAGTCCGGCAGCTTCGGCCAGTTCTACGTTGGGGATGATGCCAATGCCAATAACCACCATGTCTGCCGGCACTGTGAATCCGTCCGCGCAGATGACTGATGTGACTTTGCCATCAGCACCGTTGATTTCCTGTACGCGGCGGCCGAGTTCCAGAGTGGCACCTTCTTCCCGATGCATGTTCTGAAAGAACTGCGATATTTCGCGAGCCACCACCCGGTTCATAACCCGTGATTCAGTTTCCAGAATGGTCACATCCAGCCCGGTTTTGACCGCCACCGCAGCCACTTCCAGACCGATATAACCGCCGCCAACGACAACAATTCTTTTGCCCGCCACGAAGTCTTTGTGCATGGCTTCGACGTCGGCAATGCTTCGCAAATAGTGGACACCGTCGAGGTCGTTGCCCGGAATCGGCAGCTCGCGCACCCGGCTGCCGGTTGCCAGAATCAGCTTGCTGTATTCCAGAGATTCACCGTCAGCGGTGGTCACGGTGTGCGCCGACGGGTTAATGCTTTCTGCCCGGGTGCTGAGTTTAAGCGTGACGTTGTGGTCGGGGTAATAATGCGCAGGTTTGAAGTACAGTCGCTCTACCGTCAGTTCTCCGGCCAGAAAGGCTTTCGATAGCGGTGGTCGCTGATAGGGCACGTAGGCCTCATCGCCGATCATAACGATCTCACCGGCGTACTTTTTTTGTCGCAGCGATGTGGCTGCCTGGCCGGCCGCATGACCTGCGCCGACGATGATTACTCGTTCAGTCATGGCGAGGGATTATACTGGCGCTAGCGGGTCGTCTGACAAGACGGCAAAAATACTTACACACCAGCGCAGCAAGTGAGCGAGCAAATGTCTAAAGCGATAGTCATAAATGAATTCGGCGGCCCTGAGGTTCTGCAGTGGCAGGATGTTACGGTCCCCGAGCCCGGTGCGGGAGAAGTGTTACTAAAGCACACCGCCGTCGGGCTCAATTTTATCGACACCTACCAGCGGTCAGGGCTTTATCCCCTGGAATTGCCAAGCGGGCTGGGTCTGGAGGCTGCAGGAGTGGTTCAGGCCGTCGGCCAGGGCGTGGACTACGTGCAACCCGGAGACCGCGTGGCCTATACCAGTATGCCGCCCGGGGCCTATGCCGAGCAGCGGGTCTATGCAGCGGACAAGCTGGTGAAACTGCCCGATGGCATAGCTGACCAAACTGCGGCGGCGGCCATGCTCAAGGGGCTGACCGCCTGGTACCTGCTGCATCGTTCTTACAAGGCGCAGTCCGGCGATCATGTGCTGCTTTACGCGGCAGCCGGCGGGGTCGGACTGATTGTCTGCCAGTGGGCCAAAGCGCTGGGCGTTAACGTCATCGGTGTGGTCAGTACGCCCGCAAAAGCTGCGCTGGCCAAACAGCACGGTGCTGCTGCCATTGTCATGGCCGATACCCCTGATTTTGTCGAACAGGTGCGCGCATTGACCGGCGGCGAGGGTGTGGCAGCGGCCTACGACTCGGTCGGCAAGAACACCTTCATACAGTCACTTGATTGCATTCGTCCGCACGGAACCATGGTGTCGTTCGGCAATGCGTCCGGGCCGGTGGATCCGATATCCCCGCTGGAACTGGGTAAACGCGGTTCATTGTTTTTAACGCGACCCGCAGTATTTGATTTTGTGCGTACCCCGGCAGAATTGCGCGCCGCCGCAGAAGAACTGTTTATCGTGCTGGAAAACGGCCGGGTCAGTATCGAAATTAACCAGACCTGGCCGCTGGAACAGGCAGCTGAAGCGCACCGTGCCCTGGAAGCACGCAAGACCACGGGTTCAACGGTGTTGTTACCTTAGGCCCGGCGCAAGGGGCCGGCTATCAGGGGTTGACGTAACTGATCGGCCAGAACAGCGGTAATAAAAACATCACCGCCACAAAGATGACCAGCGTGAGCGGCACGCCGAGCTTGATGTAATCCACAAAGCGATAACCGCCAGGACCCATAACCAGAACATTTGCCGGATGTGAAATCGGACTGGTAAAACTCGCTGATGCAGCCATGGCGACGGCCATCATAGCCGTCTGCGGCATGATGCCCATCTCTGCCGAGGCCGATAAGACAATGGGCGACATCAGCACCACCAAAGCCGCGGTAGGAATGATCATGGTGGCGAGCGCCGTAAGCGCATACAGCCCCGCAATGACCGGCCATGGCCCAAGATCACCGAGCAGGTTCATCACTTCGCCGGCTATAAATCCGGCAGCGCCGGTGTCCGCCATCGCTATGCCCAATGGCAGCATACCGGCAATGAGAAATACCGCGCGCCAGTCAATGGCGCGATAGGCATTCTCCATTGACAGGCAACCGGTGGTTACCATCGCCGCGGCTCCCAGAATGGCGGCTATTGCAATCGGGAGTATGTCGAGCAGTACCGTCACCACAACAGCCAGCATAATCAGCGCTGCCAGCGGTGCCCGCTTGATGTCGGGTGGGGCTTTGGGCGCCGGTGTCATGGTGATGAAATCGGAGTCTTCACTGAATACATTGATTTTGGTGCGCGGCCCGAGCAGCACCAGCGCGTCGCCGAATTCCAGCCGCAATTGGTTCAGATCAGAGCGGATGGTTTCACCCGAACGCCACAATGCGACCAGCTCAAGGCCGTATTTTTCGCGAAAGTTTATGTCGCTGATAGATCTTCCGACCATCTCCGACTGCGGTGCCAGCGTCACTTCCAGCATGGCGAGTCGATCAGACTCATAGCTCGAAAATTGCGCCGAGACCGCGCTGCTTATCTCGAGTTCCTGCAAGCCCCGCAGTTCATCGAAATCCTCCGGCCGGCCTTGCAGCAACAGCAAATCGCCACCCAGCAGCAATTCGTCCGGCTCGGGCATCAGTTGCAGCGTGTTCTCGCGAAAAGTAGCGAGCAAGCGGAAATCAAAGGCTTCACCAAGCCGGGTTTCGGCCAGACTCTTGCCGCCGAGTTGCGAGTCACGCGGGATACGGATCACGAAGACGCTTTCCTGCATGCGGTAGACGTCCGTAAGGGTGTCCTCGTCCACGGTTTCCACCTCACTGAATTCGGGTGAACGATCCAGATCGGCCAGGGCATCCTGATTTCCCTGCATCAGCAGTTTATCGCCTGCTCGCAGCGGCACCTTATTGATGCCTACCCGGCGGATCAGCTCATCACGCCGGATGGCCAGTACGTTGGTGCCAAACCTGCGCCGGTAGTCGGTGTGATTGACCAGTGATTTGATCAGCGCCGAATCCCTGGCAACCGTGGCTTCGACCAGCTGCACTCGCTCGCTGACCAGTGACTGCAGCAAAGGCGCTTCGCGCTCGATAACCACCTCGCCCCAACGTCGCAGTTCTTCAAAACGATCGAGCCGGCCTTGCACCAGCAGTTTGTCGCCGCCCTGCAGAAGAGTTTTGGCGGAAGGCAGCGCCTCAATGCGCCCGTTGCGGTCGAGCGCTACAACGATCAGACCGAGTGCTGAACCGATGCGGGAAGCCGCCAGGCTTTTACCAGCGAGAATCGAGTTTTTCGGAACCGTCAGTGTAAACGTACGTTCCTGCAACCCATACAGTTGTCGGAGATTGCGCTGGCTGCGCTGCTTCTCACCATGAACACGAGTCTCTCGCGGCAACAGAAAGCGACCCGCAAGCGCGATAAACAAGGTGCCCATCAGCAGCGCCCCCAGGCCAACCGGCGCAAAGTCGAACATGTTGAATGAGCGTTCGCCCGCGGCCGTGAGTGCGCTCGCGACCAGCAGGTTGGGTGGCGTGCCGACTAACGTGGTTAAGCCGCCCAGTAGCGCACCATAGGCCATGGGCATAAGCAGCCGCGATGCGGGTACGTCCGTTCGACGCGCGACGTCCATGACTACAGGCAACATCAGCGCAGCCACGCCAATATTGCTCATGAAAAACGAGAGGCTGCCAGCCGTCAGCATGATGACGACAATCAGCAAGAATTCACGATAGCCCGCAATACGCAGTACCAGGGTGCCCAGAATATCGGCGATACCGGTGCGTGTCAGGCCATCGCTCAGAATAAACATGGCCCATACCGTCACCACGGCGGGATTACTGAATCCCGACAGCGCCGATTCGGTATCGACCAGCCCGGTAATCGCCAGGGCAACCAGCACGAGTAGTGCCACCAGATCCATGCGCAGTACTTCTGTGACAAACAGAATCAGCGCGACGCCAAGTATGCCCAGTACGAGGGCGATTTCGTACGTCATCGAAGCACAGGGAAGGGATGATGGTCGGTGAACATTCGTAGTAACGAAGTATACTGAATGCATGTCAGGCAGTGAGAGTTATCGAAGAATTTGGGAGCAGGCGGCGCTAATCCCCGAAGGTTCGGTTGCCACCTATGGCCAGATCGCCAGGCTTGCAGGTCTGTCTAGAAGGGGTGCACGAATGGTCGGGCGTGCTCTGGGCGCCGCACCTAAAGATCTGCAATTGCCCTGGCATCGCATCGTTAATGCGCAGGGCGAGATTGCTATTCCTAAAGGTACGCGTGGCTATGAGCGGCAGCAGGAGTTGCTGCGAGCGGAAGGTGTAGATGTCCGGGACGGGAAACTGAACATGGATGTCTACCGCTGGGAGCCAACGCTGGATGAACTGGTCTGGGGGCCCGGGCGCTTGCATGATCCGCATTTGCTTGACCCGAACCAGTGACCGCGCCAACCATAATCGAGCCAAAAAAAAGCCGCCCCGAAGGGCGGCTGGATGGGCGCGGAATTGTTGTCACGCTCGATGCTGCATTTGTTGTTGTATGAGTCATTGCGACTCTTTAGTTGCTGCGTCGTGCGTGCTGGTTTTTATTATTGTTATAGGTGTTGCTTTGGGCGTAGTCGTTGTTGTTTCGACTTGCCCTGTATGTTGCAGGTCTTGTGCCAGCTTGATGCCAAAGTGGCTGTGCTTTGACATAAGCCTGGCAAACCCGAAAATTGTGTGACGGGAGTCACGAAAAAACCCGCATGCGAACTGGCATGCGGATTCCGGTGTTGGCACGAAAATTGGTGTCGCCGGCATGAGTGTCAATCCTGACGACACTGAATGCGATTCAGAATGTGACGCACTTCACAATCAGAATGGAAACCTTAATTAAAACAATAATATAGCGTTTATTTGCGCCTGTAAGAATTCCCGACTGTTGGCCGAGCGCCCTTGTAAATCAAAGGGTTTCAGGCGTTCAGGTTGGGGATGAGGGCGCTCTCGAGCTTAACGATCATGTCCTTGATAAGCAGCTTGCGCTTTTTCAGGCGTTTTACCAGCAGCTGATCCGCCGAGGGGTTGTCGCGAAGCGCGGTGATCTCGTGATCGAGGTCGTGGTGGGCAACCCGCAGCTCTTTCAGGCGCATCCGGCTCTTGAAAATGTTGGTTTCAATACTGGCAGTCATGATGTTGTTGTTCTTATTACTCTGTTTCGAGCATGTTAAGGAGCATTCTACTCCAGATAAGCCGTCCAGTCTCGGCTGCGGTCGCCGTAGACAATAAAAAACGGATTCAGGATGTCGTCCTTGGTGTTGTAAAGCAGCGGTGAGCCATCGGTCTGCACCACTTTGCCGCCCGCGCATTCCACCACGGCCTGAGCAGCAGCGGTATCCCACTCCGAAGTTAGACCCAGTCTCGGATAAACATCGGCTTCACCCAGCGCAACCAGACAGAGTTTAAGTGAGCTGCCCATCGGTACCATTTCGTACTCGCCCAGGCGCTCGAGGTAGGCATCCAGTAATTCCCCGCGGTGTGAGCGGCTGCCGACCACCCGCACGGGGTTCTCGGCATGCTCGTTGACGCCAATACCGCGAACTTCGCCGGCGGCGTTCTTTTCAAACGAGCCGCCACCCTGATAGCCGTAAAAACAGCGGCCCTGCACAGGCACATGGACAACGCCCAGCACGGCCTTGTTACCCTGAATGAGTGCGATATTGACCGTAAACTCGCCGTTGCGCTTGATGAATTCCTTGGTTCCGTCCAGCGGGTCGATTAACCAGTACTCATTCCACTGCGACCGTTGCTCCCACGCCACTGTTCTGGATTCTTCAGACAGTATGGGAATGTCCGGTGTCAGTGCTGACAGCGCCGCAACAATGACATTGTGTGACGCTTTGTCGGCCAGGGTAAGCGGCGATGCATCGTCCTTGGTTTCGACGCCAAAGTCGTTGCTGTTGTAGATTTCGAGTATGGCGTCGCTGGCCTTGTCAGCGATGTCGACCACCGGGGCTACAAGTTTTTCGAGGTGCTGGTGCATTAATATATCGTTCAGTAATTATCGCGGCTGTCGCCGCTGGTAGGCGGGGCGCAAGTATAGGCTATGACGGAAAAAATCTCAGGTCTTAGCGACCCTGTCGCGGTTGATCGCTATGAGACGATCCTCCTCGATATGGATGGCACTTTGCTCGATTTGGCCTTTGACAACTATTTCTGGCGGGAGCTGGTGCCGCGCGTTTATGCGCGTCAGCAAGACATAACGCACCATGCGGCGAGAACCCATATATATGAGTTGTACGCCGGTCGGGAGGGCACGCTTGACTGGTATTGTCTGGACTTCTGGGCACGGCAGCTACAGCTGGATTTGCCTGCACTGAAGCAGGCAAGCAGTCACCGCATACGCTTTCTTCCGGGCGCTCGGGAATTCTTGCAGCGCGCCCGGCTGAGCGGGAAGCGGCTGGTGCTGGTGACCAACGCGCACCAGCTTACGCTGTCGATAAAAAAAGACGTGACCGGGCTGCACTACTGGATAAAAGAGTTTGTCAGCTCGCACGATATTGGTGCTCCTAAAGAGCAACAGGATTTCTGGGCAGCACTCCACAAGCAGCTGCAGTTTGATCCTGACACCACGTTGTTCGTTGATGACAGTTTGCCGGTCATTGAGGCCGCTACGGAATACGGTCTGGCCGGTGTTATCGCGATTCGACGGCCGGATTCGAGGCAGCCGTTACGGGAAGTGGCAGGCCACGCCTTCGTGGACGGGGTGGAGCATTTGACGACCGGCCACTGAAGGCCCGGTGGGGGTTGAGTTTAGCGTCGGCGGGCACCGCCACTGCGATTGCCGCCACTGCGATTACCGCCTTTGCGGGGGCCGCCTCTGCCGCCGCTTTGCTCACGCCGTTCGGGCTTGGGCGGAATCTTTATCTTGTATAGCAGGTCATCGCTAATGGATTGTACGGGCAGCGAGTGGCCGATGTACTTCTCGATGTCGGGCAGCGACATGGCGAAATTTTCGCAAGCAAAACTGATCGAGTCGCCGGCAGCGCCGGCACGCGCCGTTCGACCTATGCGGTGCACATAGTCTTCGCAGTCAGTTGGCAAGTCGTAGTTAATAACATGGCTGACATCGGGCACGTGCAGTCCGCGCGAGGCAACGTCTGTACAAATGAGCACCGGCAGTTCGCCATCCTGAAAGCTTTTCAGCATGCGCATGCGTTTGTTTTGCGGCACGTCACCGGAGATAGCCTTCGCGTCAATGCCATTAAACGGCAAGAATCGCTCAAGTTTCTCGGCCTCGCGTTTGGTGTTCACAAAGACCATCGTGCGGCGGGCATCGGTCTTCTTCAGCAGACCGATCAACAGAGGAATTTTTTCCAGGTTGCCGGGAAAGTAGACTGCTTCGGTAACCAGATCGGCCGTCAGTTTTTCCGGTTCAATCTGCACCGACTCGGGGTCGTTCATGTGCTCGTAGGCAAGCTCCAGAACTTTCTGGCTGAGTGTCGCCGAGAACAACAGGTTGAGTCGTTGATCGGCATCCGGCAGGCGCCGCAGGATATAGCGTATGTCCTTTATAAAGCCCAGGTCGAACATGCGGTCGGCTTCGTCCAGCACAACGACTTCGACGTTCTTAAGATTAAATACGCCTTGCTTAAAGTAATCGATGAATCGACCCGGAGTGCCGATCAGTATGTCCACACCCTTGTCGAGTTTGTCGCGCTGCTTGTCATAGTCAGCCCCTCCGAAAACTACTTGAACATTAAAGTCAGTGCCGCTGGCAAGGACTTTGGCGTCCTCGAATATTTGTATGGCCAGTTCGCGGGTAGGTGCCAGCATTATTGCGCGCGGGTTCTTGCCATCTGATTCCTTGTTGCTGGTGAGCAACCGGTTCAGGGCTGCCAGCAGAAAAGCCGCTGTTTTGCCGGTGCCGGTTTGCGCCTGCCCGGCGATGTCGAGACCGGCCAGGGCTCGCGGCAGAGTGGCCGCTTGTATGGGTGTACAGCGCTCGAACCCGGCTTTCCGGATTCCGGCCTGCAGCTCTTCTGGCAGGTCCAGTGAGTCAAATCGGACTACGTTGTCTTCTGTCATGTATGTGCTTATTTTAGGTGTTTAAAAAAAGTGCTATATGGTACTTGCAATCTGCAGCGGAAGCGGTTCAAAATGAGTCAACCCAGCGGCGCCCATCGCGCCCGCAGATCTTCTACCAGCTCACCTGTTACTTAACCAGAGGAAGCTTGCCAAGCGCCTGAATAATGCGCGGTAGTTGGCCAGGACATAAATACGTCTGTGTTCCAGACCCAGGCGAGCCCGACACAGGCGGGGCGGCGACCTTTTTACTGTTTCCACGCTTTTTAATCAACACTTCATTTTTCAACAACTAACAGCAGAAGCGATTTCTATGAGCCTTTTACATATCAGCGATGACAGTTTTGACGCAGACGTGATGAAGTCAGAGACACCGGTTTTGGTGGATTTCTGGGCAGAGTGGTGCGGCCCCTGTAAGGCGATTGCACCCGTATTAGACGAGCTGGCCGGCGAATATGACGGTAAGCTCAAGATCGCAAAGCTCGACGTGGATTCCAACCCCCAGACTGCAAGGCAGTTCAATGTGCGCAGTATTCCGACCCTGATCCTTTTCAAGGACGGCGACGTCGGCGCGCAACATGTAGGGGCAGCGTCGAAGCAGCAACTAAAAGATTTTTTGGACAGTAACTTGTGAGAGGCTTCTTGGGTAATCAAGCGCGTACGCGATCCAAACCTGGAAATCGCGGAAATTCGGGAGGCGGTCAGGGGAAGAAAAAATCCCGCCGCCGTGGTGGCAGGCCGGGTTCTGAAGAGACCGGCAATTTTACTGCCGACGACATTGTCAGTAAGGAGGAGCTCGAGGCAAACGGCGAGCTGCTTCACCTGAATGAACTGAAAATGATGCAGGCATCCGAACTGGTTGCCATGGCGGAGGCGGTCGGGCTGGAAAATCTCGCCCGCTCACGCAAGCAGGACATTATTTTTGAGGTTCTCAAGGCGCACGGTGCCAAGGGCGAGGCTATCTACGGTGACGGCACGCTGGAGATCCTGCAGGATGGCTTCGGCTTTTTGCGCTCCGCGGACAGTTCCTTTCTGGCCGGCCCTGATGATATTTACGTTTCTCCGAGCCAGATCAGGCGCTTCAATTTGCGTACCGGCGACACGGTTGGCGGTTTGGTTCGCCCGCCCAGCGACGGCGAGCGCTATTTTGCGTTGCTCAAAGTCGCGGAGATCAACCTGGACGATCCCGAGAACGCGCGGCGCAAGGTTCTGTTTGAAAACCTCACGCCACTGTTTCCGCGCGAAGTCCTCAAGCTGGAGCAGGGTACCGGCAGTTCCGAGGATTTGACCGCTCGCGTCATCGACATGGTCGCGCCCATTGGCAAGGGGCAGCGGGGTCTTATTGTGTCGCCACCGAAGGCCGGTAAAACCATGCTGTTGCAGCACATTGCCACCGCTATAACGGCCAATAACCCGGACGTAGTGTTGATGGTGTTGCTGATTGACGAGCGCCCGGAAGAAGTGACTGACATGGAGCGCACCGTTCGCGGTGAAGTGGTGTCCAGCACCTTCGACGAGCCGGCCAGCCGGCACGTGCAGGTGGCCGAGATGGTGATTGAGAAGGCCAAGCGACTGGTTGAACACAAGAAGGATGTTGTCATTCTGCTTGATTCAATCACCCGTCTGGCGCGTGCTTACAACACCGTCGTGCCTTCCAGCGGTAAAGTCTTGACCGGCGGCGTGGACGCCAATGCGTTGCATCGCCCGAAGCGTTTCTTCGGTGCAGCTCGCAACATTGAAGAAGGCGGCAGTCTGACGATCATCGCCACTGCACTGGTGGACACTGGCTCAAAGATGGACGATGTGATCTACGAGGAATTCAAGGGTACGGGCAACATGGAAATCCATCTGGATCGCCGTATTGCTGAAAAGCGTATTTATCCTGCGATCAATATCAATCGGTCTGGCACGCGTAAAGAAGACTTGCTGATTGAACCGGATGAGCTGCAGAAAATATGGGTACTGCGCAAAGTGCTGCACCCCATGGACGAGGTTGCGGCCATCGAGTTCCTGACCAGCAAGATGCAGGATACGAAGACCAACGCTAAGTTTTTTGATGCTATGAAAAGGTAAGCGGTGAAAAGCCGAGCCGCCGTTGCCTGGGAAGCAGGCAAACCGCTTGAAATTACCGAGATTGACGTAGAAGGGCCGCGCGCAGGAGAGGTCCTGGTGCGCATAGTTGCCACCGGGGTATGTCATACCGACGCTTTCACGTTATCCGGCGCAGATCCTGAAGGTCTTTTTCCTGCAGTGCTCGGCCATGAGGGCGGGGGCATCGTCGAGGAAGTGGGCGCCGGTGTCACCACCGTCAAGCCCGGCGATCACGTCATCCCTCTGTATACACCTGAGTGCGGCGAATGCAGCTTTTGCACTTCCGGCAAAACCAACCTTTGCCAGGCGATACGGGTCACGCAGGGGCAGGGTCTGATGCCGGACGGTTCGAGCCGTTTTTCCAGGAATGGCAGTCAGATTTATCACTACATGGGCACGTCCACGTTTTCGGAATACACGGTGTTGCCCGAAATCGCGCTGGCCAAAGTGAATCCTGCCGCACCGCTGGACAAAATTTGTTTGCTCGGCTGCGGAATCACTACCGGCATCGGCGCAGTGCTGAACACCGCGAAAGTAGAACCCGGGGCGTCCGTTGCCGTGTTCGGACTTGGCGGTATTGGTTTAAGCGTCATACAGGGCGCAGTGATGGCCGGGGCCGGCCAGATCATTGCCATTGACATTAATCCCGACAAGTTCGAGATGGCCAGGGCTTTGGGGGCTACTGACTGCATCAATCCCAGGGAACATGATGCGCCGATTCAGGAAGTCATCGTGGATTACACCAGCGGTGGTGTCGACTATTCCTTCGAGTGCATAGGCAACGTTGATTTGATGCGTTCGGCGCTGGAGTGCTGTCACAAAGGCTGGGGAGAATCGATCATTATTGGAGTTGCCGGAGCTGGCCAGGAAATTTCAACGCGACCCTTTCAGCTGGTCACCGGTCGTGTCTGGCGCGGCACGGCTTTCGGCGGCGTAAAAGGCCGCACCCAGTTGCCAGGGATGGTGGAGCAATACCTCGGCGGCAAAATTAAAGTGGATGAAATGGTTACCCATACCCTGCCGCTCGATGACATTAACAAGGCCTTCGACTTGATGCATGAAGGCAAAAGCATTCGCTCGGTTATTCAGTTTTAAGGAAAAAAAGATGTCGCAACAAAGTGATGTAAAAACCATTCATGAATTTCTCGCTGATAATCCTAATGTAGATGTATCCAAGCAATGGGAGCGTTGCTGGAACATTCACGGCAAAATTCATGAGCGCATTCTTGCCCGGTTCGGTGACGCCAAGCTGCATCCGATTTCTGAGGGTGCTGAGTACTACACATCTGCGGACAAGCAGATGGAAGGCTCGTTCTTCGGTTATACCGGCGGCGGTATCGACTGGTATGTGCGGTCATGGATTGGCAACCGCAAGGCCAGCATCATTGATATGAATATCAACGTCACGTTGAGCCAGCACATTAAAGTACCGAATCTGATGATTATTTTTGGTACGGTACCGAACCTTCTGTTTTACGCGGATTACGTCGCGCGCACCGATCTGAAAGTTGACGAACCGTATGTGAATAAGTACTACGAAGGCGAAGCTAACGCAGATTACCTTGCTTTCCGTGCGAATACCGATTTTGTCTGGTCAGCCAGTCACGGCCCCGTTATTCGCGCTATGCAATCACCGGTATGTTCGAGCTACATCACCGAGTTGACAGATGAGCACATTGATCAGTGCGAAGCTTATCTGGATAAGTTTGTCGATCGCTGGTTCCGCTGGGTAGACGAGGCGGAAGAGGTGCCGATGGACGAACGTGACGCCTTGCAAACCTACGATTTCACCTACCGCGATTACACCAACCGTTCCGACCCGATGAACGTGCTCGCGGAGCGGGTGTTTGGCGCCGAGCAAGGCAAGTTCATGCTGGATCGTCGTGGCGGCCACGTACAAATGGACGCCGATCGCGGTAAATGGAAATAGCAAGCCGACGGACGGTTTAGTGGCGTTCCCGCGCAACGGCCCGGTACCCGATGTCGTTGCGGTAATACACGTTGTCCCAGTTGATGCGTTTCACCAATTCGTAGGCTTTGGCCTGTGCGTCGGCCACGTCGTTGCCGAGCGCGACAGCGCACAGTACGCGCCCGCCATTTGTGGCGACGCCCGCTGAAGTGGTTTTGGTGCCGGCATGGAATATTTTTACGTCGTCGGATTCGTCAGCATCCAGACCGGTGATGATGTCGCCTTTGTTATAGCTGTCCGGATAACCACCTGCAGCCAGCACCACCCCCAGCGAGGGTCGCGGATCCCAGTCGGCCGAAACCTCATTGAGTTTCCCGTCAAGCGCTGCATCGATAAGATCGACCAGTTCCGTTTTCAGCCTGAACAAAATGGGCTGTGTTTCCGGGTCACCCATGCGGCAGTTGAATTCGAGTACGCGCGGCACGCCGTCTGCACCGATCATCAGGCCGGCGTATAGAAAGCCTGTGTAATGCTCGCCGTCTTGCTTTAAACCTTCCACGGTAGGACGCATTACCTCGTTCATGACACGATCAGTCATGGCTGCGTCAATCACCGGAGCCGGTGAATAGGCACCCATGCCGCCGGTGTTAGGGCCTTTGTCGCCATCGTCGCGCGCTTTGTGATCCTGCGAGGTTGCCAGCGGCAGAATGGCTTCACCGTCAACAATGGCCATGAAGCTCGCTTCTTCGCCATCCAGAAAATCCTCGATGACTATCTCGTTACCGGCTTCGCCAAACGCGCGGTCATTCATAACCCTGTTGACCGCGGCAATGGCTTCTTCGCGTGTATGGGCAATAATCACGCCTTTACCGGCCGCCAGACCGTCAGCTTTTACGACGGTAGGGAGCGTGCAGGTCTCGGCATATGCCAGCGCGGCTTCAATGTCGGTGAAATTCTTGTACGCCGCCGTGGGGATGTTGTAACGCTGCAAGAAATCCTTGGTGTATGCCTTGGAGCCTTCCAGGCGCGCACCCGATGCGGTGGGCCCGAAACAACGCAAGCCATGTTTTTTGAAGCGATCCACAATGCCCGCAACAAGCGGCGCTTCCGGCCCGATTACCGTCAGGTCAATTTGGGCTGTTTTGGCCAGTTCCAGCAGGCCGTCTAT
Organism: Gammaproteobacteria bacterium; assembly: GCA_030426355.1. Classification (GTDB taxonomy): domain Bacteria; phylum Pseudomonadota; class Gammaproteobacteria; order Steroidobacterales. The sequence continues at coordinate 78,514 of JAUHYQ010000006.1, read as the reverse complement.
GTCTTCGGCACCGACCGGTACATTCTCAACACCGGGTTCCGCTGCAGTGCCGGCGTTACCCGGCGCGACCAACACACTGGCCACCCGATCCGATTTGGCCAGTGCCCATGCCAGTGCATGTTCGCGACCGCCGCTGCCGACAACAAGAACTCTCATTAGCTTAGTGCCTGAAGTGCCGCATGCCGGTAAACAGCATGGCGATGTCATGCTCATCGGCGGCATCAATCACTTCCTGATCGCGCATAGAACCACCGGGTTGAATGATCACTTTGATGCCAAATTTGGCGGCCACATCGATACCGTCACGAAACGGAAAAAAAGCATCCGACGCCATGGCGGCGCCGCTCAGGTGAAGCCCGGCTTCGGCGGCTTTCTGACCCGCAATCTCGGCGCTCATGATGCGGCTCATCTGGCCGGCACCGATACCCAGAGTGGCATTATCTTTGCCGTACACAATGGCATTGGATTTTACGTAGCGGCAGACGCGCCATGCCAGCAGGGCATCATCAATTTCCTGCGCGCTGGGTTGGCGTTTGGTCACAACCTTGAGGTCCGCGCGCGACACGTCTTCGATGTCTTTATCCTGCACCAGCATGCCCGCTTCGATTTGTTGCACCACGCGACCGCCTGTTGCAGCGTTATCCCAATGCCCGCATTCCAGCACCCGCACATTTGGCTTGCCGCTGAATGCCGCAATCGCGCCTTCGGCATAGGCGGGTGCTACCACCACCTCGACAAATTGTTGCGCAACGATCGCCTCGGCAGCGGCTTTACTGAGTTCGCCGTTAAACGCAATGATTCCGCCAAAGGCGGAAGTTGGATCGCAGGCATAGGCTTTTTGATAAGCGCGCTCACTGTCGCTATCGAGCGCCACACCGCAGGGGTTGGCATGCTTCACGATCACACAGCCGTTGCCGTCCAGCGCCTTTGCGCATTCCAGCGCGGCGTTGGCGTCCGCGATATTGTTGAAAGAAAGTTCCTTGCCCTGGTGTTGCTTCGAACCAAGCAAGGTGCCGGCGGCATTGCCGGCAGTGGCATAAAGCGCGGCGGCTTGATGCGGATTCTCGCCGTAACGCAGTGTGTTTCGAAGCGTCAGACCCAACGGCATGCGCTCCGGGAATTCACTATCGTTGTCCTGACTCTGAAAATAATTCCAGATGGCGGCATCGTAGCAAGCGGTGTGACCAAAGGCCTTTTTAGCCAGCGCACGACGTTTCACCAACGACAGTTCACCGTTGTTCTTCAGTTCTTCGGCAACGCCTGCGTAATCGGTCGGATCCACAACGACTGCGACATGAGCATGATTCTTTGCAGCCGCCCGAATCATCCCGGGGCCGCCGATATCAATGTTTTCAATAGCCATTTCTGGCGTGCAATCGGCGCGCGCTATCGTTTGTTCAAACGGGTAGAGGTTGACCGCCAGAACGTCGATTTGGCCAATACCGTGCTCACGCATCACCTCGGCATCCTGATCGCCCCGCCCGAGCAACCCGCCGTGTATACGCGGGTGTAATGTTTTTACCCGGCCGTCCATGATTTCGGGAAACCCGGTTACGCTCGACACATCGGTGACTTTCAGCCCTGCCTCGCGTAGTGCCTTGGCGGTTCCGCCGGTGGACAACAACTCTGCACCCTGTTCGGCAAGCGCTCGTGCGAATTCAATAACACCGGTTTTGTCCGAAACGCTGAGCAGCGCCCTGATTGCTCGGCTCATTGTGTAGAGCAACCGCGCAGGTCGTACTGCTTGAGTTTCTTACGCAGAGTGGCCCGGTTAAGCCCCAGCATATCAGCCGCAAGTGTTTGATTACCATCAGTATATTCCATCACTGCGCGAAGCAGGGGCGGCTCGACTTCACCCAGCACCATGCGATAGATTTCCGCCGGTTTATGGCCATTCAGGTTCTTAAAGTAGGAACGCATGGCGTCCTCGGTAAAACTGCTTAGCAGTCGATTGCGACTCTGCAAATGTGTTTCGGTGGCTTGGCTCTTGGGGGGTTTTGCTTGTCGGGATACAGCCAGGTCGCTTTTTTTAGGCACTGAATAACGCTCCGCTGCGAACGCGCGGATGCACGTTCGTCATAAGTCTGTTTTTTTGTCGAAAAATTCTTTTGTAAGTTGCAACTGATCCGCTGCACTTTCTGCCCGTACGACTGCGTTGCGAAAATTTTCTGCGCCGCGCAAGTACTTGCAGTACCAGGTCAGATGCTTTCTTCCTATCCGCACACCGCGACTATCTCCGTGAAGCCGGTGAAGCGCGTCGAGGTGAGCGAGAATGATATCACGGACTGCGTTGGCCGGGAGGCTCTGGAAGCCGCTCTGGCTGGTTTTCCGGTCATTTATTGTGCCGCCGCAATCGGGCTCGCTATGTTCGCTGCCTGCCTTAAGAAATTCGTTTATCTGCTCGAATATCCACGGTCTCCCCAATGCCCCACGACCAATCATGATCGCGTCAGCACCTGTTTCCCGCAGCACGTGCGCTGCTTTTTGCGGCGAATCGATATCGCCGTTTGCAATCACCGGAATGCCCACTGATTGCTTAATCTGCCGAATGGTCTCGTACTCCGCTTCGCCCCTGAACATGCATGCCCGCGTCCGGCCGTGCACTGACAGTGAGCGGATGCCGCTGGCTTCTGCAATACGGGCAATGCCAGGCCCATTGCGATGCTGCTTGTCCCAACCGGTGCGGATTTTGAGCGTCACCGGCAGCTGTGTTGCGGCGACCACACTTTCGAGAATTGCTGTCACGCGTTTTTCGTCTTTAAGCAGCGCCGAGCCCGACAATTTGTTGCAAACCTTTTTGGCCGGGCAGCCCATGTTGATATCAACAACATCGGCTCCCATTTCGGTGGCAACAGCGGCCGCCGTTGCCATTTGATCGGGTTCGCTTCCCGCAATCTGCACGATGCGGAGCCCATTCTCGCCGTCCAGCCGCAACCGGCTGCGGCTTTTGGTGGTGCGCCACAAGGCGGTGTCTGCAGTGGTCATTTCAGTGATGGCCATGGCCGCGCCATATTGCCTGCACAAGTTGCGAAATGCCTGATCCGTGAGGCCAGCCATCGGTGCCAGGACTGAACGTCCGTCAATACGATGGGGCCCGATCGTAAAGCCGTTCACTTGAAAGGTTGCCCCGTGCATTCAAGGCCCGTGTCCCGCCGCGGCAGACAAAGCTCCAGCTCGAAGCCCTGAGCGCCTGAGCCCGGATCCTGAATGCTGACGTGGGCGCCAATGACATCGCCCGGCTGCAGCAAGCGGTCGTCCGGCAATGAGCGGGTGTCGGCATAGTCGCCCGGTCCGAAATCTTGTGCCGCCACCGGGTTGGCCCAGCGATCACGCAGCACTACGCGCAGCCGCGGCAAGCCCGAGGGGTGCTCACCGATGTTGGCAATCTGTGCGCGGATATCGAGTATGTCTACACCGGTTTCTCCGGCAATGGCTTCTGAGCCGCGAATTTCATAGTCATTAACGTTCCAGAGGGGATAAAGCTCGCTACCCAGTTTTGCGTAAACACTGCGCAGCGTCGCGCCATACTCCGGGTTCGCGGCCAGGGAATCCCGGTTGTAATGAATCAGTTGGGTGACAAACAACAGGGCCAGCAAGGTAACGCCGACAGGCGTGAATCGCGCTAGCGCAGAGCGTTGCTGCGGTTCCTTCCAGACGGGAGTAAAAGCGTCGTCGTCGGCCTCGTCCTGATCCGTATCCGGATCGTTCCCATGCTCGTCAATGTTGCCGCCGAGCGCGGCTGCGGCATCATCGCTGCCGGCAGCCAGTGTGGTCCAGGCATCGTCGGATGCCGCTTCTGACGATTCAGCGGTATTGTTGGCGTGAGCCTCGTTGTTGCTAGCGGGATTGAGTCCGGGATTTTGTTCTTGATCGTCTGTAGCAAGCGCCGGCGGTCGCCAGACCGATGCCACCTGCCCTTTGGGTAGCGGCCCGAAGAAGTTTGTCCACTTGTCTGCCGGCACGTTGAATTCAAGATCGTCCGAATTCTCGTCCGTATGCTCACGAGGCCCGAGCGCACTGGTTTCATCAAACTCGGCCGTATCCGCTGCATCCTCCGCGTCATGCCGCGCGTCAGCGCCTACCCCCGGAATGCTCTCCCAGACGGCGTCATCGAATTCACTGTCGTCTGTATCATCGAAATCACTGTCGTCTGTGTCATCGGGATCGGGCAGCCCTTCCGCATCGTCATCGTCGCCAATGTAAAGAATTGCCCCGCCGTCCTCATCATCGCTGTCGTCGTCGTAATCCTGATCCTCGCCGTCATCCGCGCCGGTATAGGGAACATCCGTAAACGCGGACGTTTCATATTCGTCAAGATCGGGGTGGACGTCGCCCGAGGGATTCGCCGCGCTGCTGGTCCAGCCGGCCGCAATGTCACTAGCGGTCTCAGCGGTTACCGCGACCTCTTCGGCCAGGTAGTCAAGCGCATTGAACACCGCGTTGCAATCGCCGCAGCGTACTTTGCCTTTGGCCCGGCGCAGATCGTCGGCACCTAGCTTGAACGTGGTTTCGCATTCAGGACACTGCGTGTACATCGCAATAAAATTCGCTATTGAGTTTCGCGCTTGTTTCCACTGAGCAGCACCCAGTCATCGGTCTGATCATCCACCCGGAGATCCGCCCACGGGGCCCACGCACTGCAGACTGTTTCGGCCTGATGCGCCAGTATGCCGGTCAGTGCCAGCGGCGCGCCGGGCCGCAACAACCGTTGCAGCTCTGGCCCGAGTTCGATCAGAATACCGCTCAGGATATTCGCAACCAGCACATCATACTGCGAGTCGGCGGGAAGGGCATCGGGTTTGACGATAAGCAGCTGTGCTTCGCAATCATTGTTGCGCGCGTTATCCCGCGTAGCATCCAGTGCTTGCGGGTCTATGTCGACCGCACAGCCGCGGCGGGCACCCAGTGCCAGCGCGGCTATCACGAGCAAACCGGAGCCGCATCCGTAATCGAGCACGGTGCAGTCTTGCAGCGTTTGGCGAGTCAGCCATCGCAGGCACATCGCAGTGGTTGGATGTTCGCCCGTTCCGAATGCCAGGCCGGGTCGCAGGCGAACGATTGCGGCATTGTCGGGAACTTCGGCATCGTCAGGCATCACCCATAAACGGTTGCCAAAGCATTGTGGCTTCAGGTTTTGCTGCCATTCTGATTGCCAGTCACGGTCGCCCACCCGGCGCACCGTCAGTTCGACGTCGGGCAAGGCGTTCTGTAATGCGCCGCGTAGCGCTTCTTCCGAGCCGCTATCTTCAAAGAGGGCCGTGACCAGCGTTTCGGGCCATCCTGGCGTTTCTCCGGGTGCCGGTTCAAGCACCGGTGCATCGCCTGCATCCCGCAGCCACACAGCAACGGCACCCAGTTCGGTGAATGTGTCTTCAAGGCTTTGCGGGTTGCGCTGCCCTGCTGCGGTTTCGACCTGAAGCCAGGGCATGGGCGCAGTCTGCACCCGGCTCAAAGGCCGAGCCGTTTTTCCAGATAGTGGATATCGGTGCCGCCTTTTTTGAAGGCGGCATGCTGGAAGATTTCCCGGTGCAGCAGCGTGTTGGTTTCGATACCGTCTACAACCAGTTCGGCCAGTGCGCCCCGCATGCGCGCAATAGCTGTTTCGCGCGTGTTTCCCCAGGCGATCAATTTGCCAATCATGGAATCGTAGTAAGGCGGAACCGAATAGCCGCTGTATATATGACTATCGACGCGAATGCCGGGGCCGCCGGGCGGGTGCCAGGTGTCCACCCGACCGGGTGACGGGACAAAGGTGCGCGGATGCTCGGCGTTAATGCGGCACTCCATGGCGTGCCCGCGTAACTGTACGTCGTCCTGGGTAAAACTGAGTTGTGCGCCACCCGCAACCAGAAGCTGCTCTTTTACGATGTCTATGCCGGTGATCAGCTCTGTGACCGGATGCTCTACCTGCAGGCGAGTGTTCATCTCGATAAAATAAAACTCACCGTCCTGATACAGAAACTCAAACGTCCCCGCATTGGTATAGCCCAGTTGTCGGCATGCTTCAGCGCACCTTTCGCCCATCCGCATGCGCACTTCATGGCTGATACCGGGAGCAGGCGCTTCTTCGATAACTTTCTGGTGGCGCCGCTGCATCGAACAGTCGCGCTCGAATAAGTGCACGGCGTTGCCGTGGTTATCCGCCATAACCTGAAATTCAATATGCCGCGGTCGCTCAAGATATTTCTCCATATACACCGCTTCATTGCCAAAGGCCGCACCCGCCTCAGACTTGGTCAGATTTATGGAGTTAATCAGCGAGCCTTCCGAATGCACGACGCGCATGCCGCGTCCGCCACCCCCGCCGGCCGCTTTAATAATGACGGGATAGCCAATGTCGCGCGCAATGCGCCGGCATTCGTTCGGGTCTTCCGGCAGTTCGCCGTTGGAGCCCGGCACGCAAGGCACCCCTGCGGCCTGCATGGCCTTAATGGCCGAGACCTTGTCGCCCATCGTGCGGATCAGTTCGGGCGGTGGCCCGATAAAGGTAAACCCGCTGCTGGCAACTCGCTCGGCGAAATCAGCATTTTCCGACAAAAAGCCGTAGCCGGGATGAATGGCGCTCGCGTCGGTGACTTCTGCGGCACTGATAATAGCCGGCATGTCCAGATAGCTTTGTTTGGATGGGCCGGGCCCGATGCACACTGTCTCATCGGCCATAAGCACGTGTTTCAGGTTGGCATCGACCGTTGAGTGCGCTGCCACGGTTTTGATGCCGAGTTCGAAGCAGGCGCGCTGTATGCGCAGCGCAATTTCGCCGCGGTTGGCTATAAGGACTTTATCCAGCATGTCGGGTTCTTTTTTTCTTGAGAGTGTTAGCCAATTTTGAACAGTACCTGACCGAATTCGACGGCCTCACCGTTCTCCACTTCTACGCTGAGTACAGTACCTGCCACTTCCGATTCAATCTGATTCATCATTTTCATGGCTTCGATAATGCAAAGTACGTCGCCTACGCCGACGCTGTCCCCCGGCTTAACAAAGGGGTCGGCTTCCGGTGAAGCAGCCCGGTAAAACGTGCCGACCATGGGTGAGGCGACCGCCTGGCCGTCGGCAACGGGTGCGTCGGCGGGCGATTGCAGCGCGGTGTCTGCTTGCGCGATGGGTGCTGCTACATGTGACGGTGCCTGCGCCGGCATGTACATTGGAGGCATCTGCACTGCGCCACCGTTGCCCTGCGGATAACGGCTGATGCGCACCGACTCTTCGCCTTCGGTGATTTCAATTTCCGCGATGCCGGACTCCTCCAGCAGTTCGATCAGTTTTTTGACTTTTCTGATGTCCATGTGACGACTTTCCTGGTAAGAGCGGCCTGGCCGACGAGTCAGGCCTTGGATTTTAGTAACGAGTCAGCAGCCTGCATCGCAAGGCCATAACCTTGCGGACCCAGCCCCGCAATTACCCCCGCAGCCACATCGGAAAAATACGATTGGCGGCGAAACTCTTCGCGTGCGTGAATGTTGCTGATATGAATTTCTATGAAGGGGATGGCGACGCCCAGTAATGCGTCACGCAGCGCCACGCTGGTGTGCGTGAACGCGCCCGGGTTGATCAGGATGAAATCGACCCTGCCGGCAGCGGCCTGCACGCGATCCACCAATGCCGCTTCCGCGTTGCTTTGCAGGCAGTCGAAAGCGTGGCCAAGCGCGGCGGCCTGGTCGCGCAGGCCCGTTTCAATGTCAGCGAGGGTAGTGGCTCCATAGAGTTCCGGCTCGCGCGTGCCAAGCAGGTTCAGGTTGGGGCCATTGAGCAGCAGAATGGAGGCCATCAATACTCAAAATTAACTGCAAGATAGCCGCAATATTAACGGAATTCGCAGCAATTTAAAGCTTTTTCCATGATTTTTTTATATGAGTTGCCCGTCAGATGCCGGCCAGTTTCTGGCGCGCTGCAACCAGTGACAGCTGTCCGTTTTCATAGGCTTGCGAGATGGCTACCAAAGCGGTCATTTGCCGGGCATCGATTTCACCTATGTGCACGGTCAGGATTTTTCCATCCCCGCCGCTCAGTGCCGAAAAAGGCAGGCCCAAACCATCAAGCCCGAACAGGCTGCTGACTTGCATGGCATCGGCTTCGCCCACCAGATTGGGATAGGTTACGCCGTACTCCGCCAGAAACAGTTCCACATCGCTTTGTCGATCAATGGCAACACCGACAACCTGTATTCCGCTGAGTGATTCCCGCGCGTGCAAATCCTGCAACAACGGAATCTCGCGTCTGCACGGCGCACACCAGGTGGCCCAGAAATTGATTAACAACGGTTGTCCCGACCACTCGTCTATGCGCCGCAGATTCCCCGCAACATCGTGCAATGAAAACGCCGGCAGGTTTTCGGGCGCGCCGCGTAATTGCCCTGCTTCGGGGAGTCCATCATCGGAGGTAGCGCGCGCCTGCAGCTCCAGATACAGCCGCATGCCGAGAACGGCAGAACAGATTAGTGCCACTCCAAACAGAGTGTTTCTGACCCAGGCGTTCATGGCCCAACCCGTTATCCAACGGTCGCGGGCGGATTGCCCGGCTTGTCTTTAACAATCGTAGTGGCCAGCGCAATCATCGACGAGAGGTCACTAAGCGATGCCGGCACTATCAGCGTATTTGATTCTTTGGCCAGTTTGCCAAACTGCTTTACGTAGTCCTCCGCAATTCGCAGCTTCATCGCGGCATCGCCACCGTCAGTGGTCAGCGCGGTTGCAACCCGCTTCAGGCCTTCCGCAGTCGCCGTGGCAACTGCAAGAATGGCTTCAGCCTGACCTTGTGCCTCGTTAATCTGCTGTTGTTTCGCGGCCTCGGATTGTTTGATTACCCGTTGCTTTTCGCCTTCGGCCTCGTTGATATTCGCATCGCGTTCACCTTCTGACGTCAGCACCACGGCGCGTTTTTCACGCTCCGCGCGCATTTGCTTCTCCATCGCCGTAATCACATCCCGCGGCGGATTGATGTTTTTAATCTCGTACCGCAGAACTTTGACCCCCCAAGGGTCCGAAGCTTTGTCCAGTTCTTGCACCACATTGGCGTTAATGGCGCCGCGTTCTTCAAAGGTGCGATCGAGATCAATCTTGCCGATCTCCGAACGCAGTGTGGTTTGCGCGAGCTGCGATATGGCAAACCCATAATCCGTAATGCCGTATGAGGCCCTTTCAGGGTCCAGCACCTGCATGTACAAAACCCCGTCAACCCCAACCTGCACATTGTCTTTGGTGATGCAGACTTGTTCAGGAATATCGATGGCGAGTTCTTTCAGGCTATGCCTGTAAGCCGCGCGCTCTATAAATGGAATAAGTATATGAAAGCCGGCGCGCAGTGTGCGGCTGTATTTGCCGAGGTTCTCAATAACAAAAGCACTTTGCTGGGGGACAATAACCGCCGTCTTGGCGAGAACAATGATGACGATAACTGCGACGGTAATCGCCACAAAGAAAGCAGTGTTTTCCATAGGGTCTCTCCTCCCGCTTAGTGGTGCTTATTTGTATTATTCGCCAACGATCAGCGTCAGGCTTTCCACGCGCATGATTTTTACGCGCTTGCCCTTTTCTAAAGTTTCAGTGCCCTGATTGTGCACGGTCCATTCCGAGCCGTGGAATTCCTGTCTGCCAGATTCGCCGGGTTGCAATGTGTGGGCCAGCGTCAGGAAGTCAGCACTCGGCCCTTCCGGATAATCCTGAGCGACCCCGCGAAATTTCTCGTACAGACGCCGCCTGAATACCACCATCGTAATCAGTGAAAGGCCGGAAAACAGCAGCCACTCAGCCCAGGGTTCCAGACCCGCACCCGAGAGATCGACAAACCCGGTCAGCAGGGCGGCCACGCCGAGAAACACCAAATAGAAAGCGGCATCCACGCCCAGCAGTTCTGCACCGAGCATCAGAGCACCAAAAATCATCCATCCCCACCAAGACATGTCGTGCCCCTAGGCCCTTAAACTATGCACGGCAAGACTATACATGAGTTTCCCGGGCCTTCAGTTTCGCCGGGCAGCTCGCGCCGTTCGCGAGCCAAACCATTTATTTTTGAGTTTCACCAATCCGGGGCTGATACGCGCCAGCAATTGCCGGTGCAGTGGTGCGTTCTCGGGATGCCACACGGTTGGACGGTAAGCCGCGGAGCCGTCCTGATGCATGTATGCATAAGCGGCAATTGATGTTCTGAAGGTGCCTGCTGGAAAGTTGATCGGCGCATAGCCGTGCAGCGTGTGTTCCTGTGCAAGCATAATGACGCAGCGATTAAGCACGGGTTCAACCAACGCTTCGTTGCCCGTTTCCGCGCTTCGCAATTTCAGTTGTCCGCCCATGTCAGGCCGCCACTCCGGATTCAGGTACAGCAATATATTCAGGTGCCGTTGCCACTGGTTATTGATGGGATGCAGATTAAAATCGGCATGCATGTCCAGATAGCTGCCGCGACCACCCTGATGCACCCCGCCGCCGACAAAATCAGGGTCAATAAAGACCTCTTGTCCGGCCAGGGCTGCCAGCCACGCGCTAAAACGGGTATCCAGTAACTCTTCACGCAGCTTTGCCAGCAGCGGATGCACGTCTTCCAGCTGTGGGAATTCGTATTTTTCTTTCGCAAATACCAGATCTTTGCTTTGGGTAACGCGCGTCTGGCTGGCTGTGTGAATTGCCGCAAGAATGTCGGGCAGCAGTTCGGGGCGGAGAAAATTCTCGATGATCAGATGCGGGAAGGGCCGCGCGGCAATGAACTGCTTATGCAGTGCCTCGCGAGCATCCCAAAGCGGCTCGAAGCGTATGGTTTCCATACGCGCAGATTACCGCAACACGTAGTCCAGGTGGGCGATAAAATCGTCCGTAGCCATGTAGCCAATTACGCGCTGATCGATGACTTCGCGCCCGTCGCGACCATAGAAAACAATGGTAGGCGGGCCGAAAATACCGAAGTATTCGAGCAATGCCTGATCAACCTCATCATTCGCGGTCACGTCCGCCTGAACAAGCAATGTGTCGGCCAGCGCTGCGTGCACGCGATCGTCTGTGAAGGTCCAGGCTTCCATTTCTTTGCACGAAACACACCAGTCGGCGTAGAAATCGAGCATCAACGGTTGATTGTTGGCTACCGCCCGCTGTCTCGCGGCTTCGAAGTCATCCACCGATTTTATGACTGCAAAGGGCAGGTGGCGCTCCTCGTGGGCTTCGCCGGTAAGGCGCGCGAGCGGCTGCAGTGGGTTGGTCGCACCGCTGAGCGCGCCTATGCCCAACGCCAGACCGTAACCCAGCATAATTACGCCGCAGGTTTTGCCAATCAGCGCGCCGCGCGTGGCGGAGCTTTCCAACCGGGTCAGCGCGCCAAACCATACGCCGGCGAATACCGCCAGCGCGGCGTATAGCGCCATGGTGACAACGCCCGGTAGGAACCGATCCAGCATCCAAATCGCCAGGCCCAGCAACATGAAACCAAACACCGCTTTGATGTTGTTCATCCACGGCCCGGCTTTAGGTAATAATTTGCCGGCTGAGGTGCCAAACACCAGCAGCGGAATGCCCATACCCATACTCAGCGCGAACAGCGCAAAAGCGCCCCGCGCGACGTCACCGGTTTGCGCAATCACGGTAAGTGCGGCAACCAGCGGCGGTGCCACGCAGGTACTGACAACCAGAGCCGAGACCGCCCCCATGGCCGCAGTGCCGATGTAGGAGCCCGCTTTACCCTTGCTGCCGAGTGCTGTGAGCCGGGTTTGCAGGCTAGCCGGAAGTTGCAGTTCATACACGCCGAACATGGCGAGCGACAGCACCACAAACATCAGCGCCACCAGGCTGATCACAACCGGTGTTTGCAAGGCTGCGCTGATAGAACCGCCGGCGGCACCCACAATCGCGCCCGCGATCGTATAAGTGAGCGCCATACCCATTACGTAACTGAGGGACAGCAGGAATGAACGTGCGGTTGTGATGTTGTCGCCCTGGCCGGCGATGATGCCCGACAGGATCGGCACCATCGGCAGGCAGCAGGGCGAGAAGGCCAGCAGCAGGCCAAGCCCCAGAAAAACCATTGTGACGGTGGCCAGGCTGGCATCGGCCACCACGCCAAACAGCCGCGCCTGCTCCGAGACCGGCGCATCCGGCACGCTGGCGGCAGTCGCCGCTGGCAATGTAACGCTCAGCACAGCGACATCAGGCGGATAGCAGATGCTGTCTTCTTTGCAGCCCTGGTAGGCCAGCGCAAATTCTGCGCGCAGCGCATCCGCGTTTCTGGACAGCGGGGCACGAAAAACAACCGAGTCGAAAAACACTTCGACTTCGCCGTATTCCAAGTCATCGACCATTGTGCCCTGCGGTAATTGCAGTGCACCCACCTGAACATTGTCCGGGCCGGTAACTGCAAAGTCCTTCTTGTAAAGGTAGTAGCCGGGAGCGATATCCCAGCGCACCTCCAGAGTGAAAGGATCCACCACGGTGAGACTGGGCATAAAGGCCGCTTCGCTGCGCAGTGGCTCATCGGTTTCGCGGCCGCCTAGCAAGCTTGCCGCGCCGCTAGCCTGTGAGCCTGCTGTGCCGGATAACAAGGAACTGTTTTGTGTTGGCCCGGACGGGGTGCGGACGACGGCTCTCCACTTTTGGGGTGGATAGCACAAACCAAAGTCGGCGCAGCCCTGCGAACGAATCTCCACTTCCGTTTGGTCTGCCGAAGTGCTGACGGCAGTTACCGGAACACGCACCGTAATCTTGCCGCGAAACACAACCTGTTCGCCGAAAAACTCATCCGCATGGATCTCGCCCGCGGGCCATACCGGCGCACCGAATTCAACGCCATCGGCGATAAACTTCATTTTGTCGCGATAAAGGTAGTAACCGTCTTCGATAGTCCAGTTGACGAATAACTCTGACCCCACGGTGTTTGCTTCATAGAGAAACACTTGCTCGGGCCGTTTTATTTCGCGTTCGGCTTGCACCGTCGTCGCGAACAGCATCGCGGCCAGCCATGCAGCCGTGCGCAGTCGCGCCCGAAAGTTAATCATCGAATTCATATTACGTTTTCTAAACATCGGTCTCTTCCCGGATCCAGTCCAGGTACGCCGGTAAACCTGCGTCTATTGAGACGGCGATTATCTCAGCGAGTTCATAAGGATGGCGGTCTTTAATCGCAGCCTCGACGGCGGCGTATTTTTCCGCCGTGCACTTAATCAACAGCAGCGCTTCGCTGCCGGTCTTCATTTCGCCGTGCCACTTGTATATAGAGGTTATGCCCGGCAATACGTTGACGCAGCCTGCCAGGCCTTGCTCAACCAGATACGTTGCCAGCGCTGCACCAACCCGCTCGTCCGGGCAGGTGCAATAGACCAGCATCAATTTTCCCGCCTCAGTGCCCGTCATGCTGCGATGCAGCCTCCACGCCCGACTGCCTGCCGGGCCATTCCACGCGCCGCAAGCATACCCGCCGGCAGAATATCTGTCATGGAACTGCTTCTAACCCTTGAAATCCCAAAATCCGCCCCTATTATTAGCACTCCTCGCAGGTGAGTGCTAAAGATAAAAAGTGCCTGAAGGTCTTTTCTCACGCGCTCTCCACGGATTTTTTCACAGTATTTAGAACCATTTTAGGAGTTCAGAAATGAATATTCGTCCGCTTCATGACCGGATTATCGTCAAGCGCATGGAAGAAGAGCGTATGTCGGCCGGCGGCATTGTGATCCCCGATTCAGCTGCCGAAAAGCCGATCAAAGGCGAAGTCATCGCTGTCGGCAACGGCAAGCATCTTGATGACGGCAGCATCCGTGCGCTGGACGTCAAGGTTGGGGACACGGTGTTGTTTGGCAAATACAGCGGCACCGAGGTCAAGGTTGATGGCGAAGAGCTTCTGGTTATGAAAGAAGACGACGTCATGGCGGTTATCGAGTAACTCGCCGCAAAGAATCTGTTTTTTCGCCGGCTTGCCCGGTAACCCGTAATTTATTTTAAGGAGCAGTGCAATGGCTGCTAAAGAAGTGAAGTTTGGTGATGACGCCCGCGCGAGAATGTTCGCCGGTGTTAACGTTCTGGCAAATGCCGTAAAAGTTACGTTGGGGCCCAAGGGCCGTAACGTTATTCTCGATAAGTCTTTCGGAGCTCCCACCGTTACTAAGGACGGCGTGTCGGTAGCAAAAGAAATCGAGCTGGAAAACAAGTTTGAAAACATGGGCGCCCAGATGGTGAAGGAAGTTGCTTCACAGACTTCTGATATCGCTGGTGACGGCACCACAACGGCAACAGTTCTGGCGCAAGCTATTTTGCGCGAGGGCCTGAAGTCGGTTGCTGCCGGCATGAATCCCATGGATCTGAAACGCGGCATCGACAAAGGTGCTGCCGCTATCGTCGAGGAGCTGAAAAAGCTTTCTCGCCCCTGTGCAGACAGCAAGGCGATTGCGCAAGTCGGTACTATCTCGGCGAACTCCGATGAAGCGGTTGGCAAGATCATCGCCGATGCCATGGACAAAGTTGGCAAGGAAGGCGTGATTACCGTTGAAGAAGGTTCGGGTCTGGATAACGAGCTGGAAGTGGTTGAAGGCATGCAGTTCGATCGTGGCTACCTGTCGCCTTACTTCATCTCCGATGCCGCCAGCCAGAGTGCGCAACTCGACAATCCCTACGTGCTGCTGTTTGACAAGAAGATCTCCAATATCCGCGATCTGCTGCCGCTGCTTGAGTCGGTTGCCAAATCCAGCCGTCCGCTGCTGATTGTTGCTGAAGACGTGGAAGGTGAGGCTCTGGCTACGCTGGTGGTGAACACCATCCGCGGTATTGTAAAAGTCTGCGCCGTTAAAGCGCCGGGCTTTGGTGATCGCCGTAAAGCCATGCTGCAAGACATTGCGATTCTGACCGGCGGCCAGGTGATTTCCGAAGAAGTGGGTCTGAGTCTGGAAAAAGCCACACTGGAAGATTTGGGTGAGGCCAAGAAGATTCAGGTCAGCAAGGAGACCACCACGGTTATCGACGGTGCCGGCCAAGCCAAGGAGATTCAGGCTCGCGTTGAGCAGATTAACGCAGAGATTGCTGAGTCAACTTCCGACTACGATCGCGAGAAACTGCAGGAACGCGTTGCCAAGCTGGCGGGCGGTGTTGCCGTGATTAAGGTTGGCGCTGCTACCGAGATCGAGATGAAAGAGAAGAAGGCACGCGTTGAAGACGCTCTGCACGCAACCCGTGCTGCGGTTGAAGAAGGCGTGGTTGCCGGCGGTGGCGTGGCGCTGATCCGAGCCAATGCGCAGATCGGCAGTCTTAAGGGTGCAAACGACGAGCAGGACGTTGGCATCGTTATTCTGCGCCGCGCACTGGAAGAACCACTGCGGCAGATCGTTGCCAATGCGGGCGAAGACAGCTCGGTGATCCTTAATAAGGTTGCCGAGGGCAAGGGTGACTTCGGGTACAACGCTGCAACCGGCGAGTACGGCGACATGGTCGCGTTCGGCGTTATCGATCCGACCAAGGTGACCCGCTCGGCTCTGCAAAATGCAGCATCGGTTGCCGGCCTGTTGCTGACCACCGAAGCCATGGTGACGGAACTTCCGCAGGATTCACAATCTGCGCCGATGCCTGACATGGGCGGTATGGGCGGTATGATGTAAGCCGCTTCGTCATCGCGAAACACAAGAACCCCGCCCGGAATACCGGCGCGGGGTTTTTTGTGTAAGTGAAAGTGATTGTAAAAGTGACGTTGCATGGTGGTTCGCACTCGTGCACCTTTAACAGCTATGTCGTTGCCAGTTAGCCAAAGTATCCCGCAGGTGTTGCAGCCCGCCCTGAATAAGGCGCGGGAGCGTCTGGCCGCGCATGATGACTGGCCCCGCATCGCAGGTCTCGACGCTAAGGTCACAGCGCAGCTGGATCGTGTTCTTGTCTGCAGCGAGTACTTTGCCGATGTGCTGGCCCGTTACCCGCAGGTCTTCGCCGAGCTGATCGAGTCTGGCCGCATTCACAGGCCGTTGGATGCCGGCGAACTGGAGCCCCTGTTTTTATCCGGCGCCCCCGATGCGGAAAGCGAAGCGCCGTTTATGCGCCGCCTCAGAATTTTTCGCCACCGCGAGTTAATGCGCATTCTGTTTCGGGATCTTGCGGGATGGTCCGATACGCAGGAAATGCTTGCTGAATTGTCAGCGCTCGCCGATACGTGTGTCCGCGCTGTCTATTTGTACGCCAGCAGCCAATTGCAGCAGCGTCATGGCGTGCCGCGCGGATCGGACGGTGAGGAGTCCACCCTGGTTATCGTGGCGATGGGCAAGCTCGGCGGCGGCGAGCTCAATTTTTCGTCCGATGTGGATGTGGTTTTTATCTACTCATCGTCGGGTGAGACCGACGGAGATCGCGCGCTGACCAACGAAGAGTATTTCCGGCGGCTGGCGCAGAGTCTGATCAATCTGCTCAGCAAGAAAACCGCCGACGGTTTTGTGTACCGGGTTGATGCGCGGCTCAGGCCATTTGGCGACAGCGGTCCGCTGGCTTGCAGCGTCGGTGCCTTCGAAGACTACCTGGTGCAGCACGGTCGCGACTGGGAACGCTACGCGTGGGTGAAAGCGCGCGCGATTAATGGTTGGGAAGGCACCCGGGAGTTTTATACGTCGGTCCTGCGGCCTTTTGTCTACCGTCGCTACCTCGACTTCGGGGTTTTTGATTCGTTGCGCGAAATGAAGTCGATGATTGAGCGCGAGGGCCGGGCGGCGGAAAACCGCGAAAACATCAAGCTCGGCCCCGGCGGTATACGCGAGATCGAATTTATAGTGCAGACCTTGCAGCTCGTGCGCGGCGGCATGCTGCGTTCGTTGCGGGAACGGCGCCTGATTACCGCGCTACGCGAGCTCGCGGTCGAGGGACTGATGGAAAGCGCGACCGCGGTCGAACTGGAGACCGCGTACTGTTATCTGCGCGATGTGGAGAATCGTATTCAGGCCATTGCCGACCGGCAGACTCATCAGCTGCCTGCCGACGATATTAATCGCGCGCGACTGTGCCTTGCGATGAACGCGGCTGACTGGGACGAGCTTTACCGTGAGCTGAATCGTCATCGCAACATAGTCAAAGCCGACTTTGAGCAAATTTTGCGGCATGACCGCGGCGGCAGCGAACCCGAGCCTGAGAGCATGTCCGACGCCGCTGCTTTGCGCGTGTTGGCCGGGCAATACTTCGAAGATCCGGCTGTCGCTATGGAGCGGGTCGAGGCGCTGCTCACAAGCGGCGTGTATAAGCGGATGGACGAGATCGCTCGTCAGCGACTGAACCGCTTGCTGCCGGCTATGTTGCAGGCATGCGGCCAGCTTGGCAGCAGAGGTGATAATGCGCTCGACCGCATGTTGCGTATTGTCGAAGCGATCGGGCGGCGTTCCGCATACATCGCCTTGCTCAATGAAAATCAGGCGGCCCTGGAGCGCTTGGTGCAATTGTGTGCCAACAGCGATTTTCTGGCGCGGCAGATCATTGCGCACCCGCTGTTGCTTGATGAATTGCTGGATCCGCGAGTTTTTAGTGCAGCGCCGACACGTCAGGATCTGGAGCAAGAGGCGCGACAGCGACTGAATGGCATTGATCCGCAGGAAGCCGAGCAACGTTTTGAGGCACTGCGGAACTTTCAACAGGCGGCGGTCTTCCGAATTGCGGTTGCCGATTTGAGTGGCATCCTGCCGCTCATGCGGGTCAGCGACCGGTTGACCAATGTTGCCGAGATTGTGCTGCAGGAGGCGCTCGATCTGGCCCTTGCCGAATTGGGCGCACGCCACGGCCAGCCGCGCTGCATTGTCGCTGGCAAGTCGCGTCCGGCTGGCTTCGCGATTGTCGGTTACGGAAAGTTAGGCGGTTGGGAGCTCGGTTACGGGTCAGACTTGGACATCGTTTTTCTGCATGATTCCGAAGGTGAACAGCAGGAAACCGACGGCGAGAAACCGCTCGACAACACTGTGTTTTTTGCCCGGGTAGCCAGACGCATCACGGCCATCCTTACTATGCACACCCCCACGGGACCGCTGTATGAAGTCGATACCCGATTGCGTCCCAGCGGCAACTCAGGCCTGCTTGTGACCAGCCTGCAGTCGTTGGATTCGTATCAGCGTAAAGATGCATGGACGTGGGAGCATCAGGCCTTGTTGCGGGCCCGCGCGGTTGCGGGCAAGGAGTCAGTCCGGGATGCGTTTCGGGCATTGCGGAAAAAGACGCTGCTCCAGTATGTGCATCGTGAAACCCTGCGCGAAGACGTGATCACCATGCGCGCCCGCATGCGCAAGGAACTTTGCAAGAGCACCAGCGAGCATTTTGATATCAAACAGGGCGAGGGCGGCATGATTGATATCGAATTTCTGGTGCAATACCTCGTTTTATTGCACGCACCAGAGCATGAAGCATTGTTGATCTGGTCCGATAATATCCGGCAGCTTGAGGCTCTGGGGGCGGCCAGAATACTCGACGAAGCCGAAGCGGCCGAGCTGGCGGAGATTTATCGTGCCTACCGCACCCGGGTGCATTTGTTGTCCCTCGCTGGCGAGACCCGGTTGGTGCAGATTGACGAGTTTCTGGCGCAGCGCGATTTGGTTCAGAGGCAATGGGATCGCTTTATCCTGCTACAATCCCGCTCCCGTAAAACGGATAGACCTGAGTGATGAACCAACACGCGCACCAACCGGAACTGATTGAGCCCAACGCGCAGAATCACTACACAGTGACGGCCGCGGCTCTGCCGTTAAGCTGTCCTATGCCTGGCATGAAACTTTGGAACTCGCATCCGCGGGTATACCTGCCGATCAAGCCCGGCGAGACAGTGCGCTGCCCATACTGCAGCGCCACTTACGAACTCATACCCTGATCAGGCGGCCGCGTTCTGCTTTGCCAGCAGGTTGTAGGGTGCCATTTCAGGGTGACGGCAACTTGCCAGCGGCAACACCGCCGTGTAATTGAAGCAGTGTTGCCCTGAAATACAGGCGTGGCTCACCATGTCCGTAAGGACCATCCATGCCGACATCGGCGGAAAGCGCATTTCCACCCGACCATCGGGATCGGACTGAAAGTCCGGCGTGTCTTTCATGAAATTATGAAAGCGGCGCATCGCGCGGTCATAGGGGCTGCTGTCCAGCGCTCTGGATACAGGCATACCCAGTTTATCAATGGCACGCAGCATGCCGCTGCGCAGGTGACCTAGCGGCCCTTTGACGAGTTGCTTAGGCGTCAGACCTGCGAGCCCGGCTTCCGCGGCATAACGATTTAGCAATTCGGGAAAAGCGCCGCGCGATAGCCAGACCCGATCCGTTGTTTCATTGACGTTTACAAAAAAGCGCAATAAACGATCACCGTTTGTAGCTCCGTAAGCTCCCGCGTCGATGTGTATTAATTCGTTGCTGGCGTGTGGTTTCAGTTTGCGGCCTTGTTCTTCCATGGGCCTGAAACTGCAGGTGCCAATCAGTGCGTTATCGAACAAACCGGGCAAAACGCCCCTGAGAAACTCGCTAACCCGGTCGCTGTGGTTCACCAGTACTTGCTGAACCAGATCCCGGATGGGTGACTCTGCGTCCAGGCCTCTGACCGATCCGGCCTCCGGGTGATAGCTGATATTTTTTAGCTTCAAGTGTTTGGGTAATTCGCGGCGCAGAGTGTCCAGCTGTTCCGTGGGGGGTAACTGAACGGGGCACTGTGGAAAGTAAATGATCTTGCCCGACTCCAGCGCGGCGCCCATTTCGTCCGGGCCACTGGCAACAAGCCTGTCTGTGTCAAAGGTTTCCAGCAACGGATTGTTCATATGATGTCCTCTACCGGCACCTGGGTGCGCTCCTGAGGGTGAGCATAATCAGCCTTAAGAACAGTATCTATCTTCTCCGCAACCTCCGCCAGCGTGATACGGTTCATCGCGTCCGGGTTGCGCACGCGCTGGCCCCAGCGCAACGCATCTATCGGTTTGCCGAATTCATCGGCCACCGCATCCGGGTAACGATCGGCAACCAGATGCTGGCTGAAGTAGGGACCGGTGCGATGCCGGTTCGATGTGGCGTAAAGACCGATTACCGGAGTGCCGGTAGCAGCGGCCATGTGCGCCGGGCCCGAGTCCGGGCAGAGCACCAGTGCTGCCTTGCCAATAAGGGCCAGCAATTGTTTCAGTGAGGTTTCCCCCGCGAGGTTGACAATGTTTTCCCCCGCTGCGGCAATGGCCTCCGCGTATTCCTGTTCGATTGCTGTGTTCGCGCCCGTCACAATGATGCGTGCCGCATGCCGCTGCTGCAGATGCCGCACGATGCCGATGTAGTTTTCGATGCTCCAGTTGCGGTAGTTCCGGAAACGCTGACTTGAGCAGGGGCTGATGATGACCAAGGGGCCCGATCCGCTTGCAAGCCCGGCGGCAAATTGCTCGTCGGCACGGCTAACCGGAATGTCCCAACGCAATGTGCGATCAGTTACGCCCAGGTATTCGGCAAACTCAAATAAACCGTCCATGACATGCTGATGGCGGCGCTCGGGAATACGCTCGTTGGTAAACAACCACTGTTTGTCGCGCGCCCGTAACCGGTCGAATCCAATGCGGCGCTGCGCGCTGATAACTGCACTGGCCAGATTAGAGCGCATGGACGCATGCATCTGCAGCATCACCGGAAAGTGTCGTCCGCGCAGTTGGCGTCGCACGTCGAGCACCGCACCCATACCGAGCGACTTGTCGAAGGTGATAAACTCGATACCCTCCGCGCCTTCCAGCAGGCTGCGCTCGGTTTTCCCGATCACCCATGTTATCGGGGCACCGGGAAACGCAGCTTGCAGTGTGCGCACCACCGGTAGCGTATGACAACAATCACCTATAGCCGAAAGCCGGATAACGCACAGTGATTCGGGCTGAGTAGAAGTTGGGGGCATGACGGGACAAGCAATTCAGAGGCAGGGCAACAGCGTCATCCTATACGATGAGTCTATTGTCAGCCACATACAACCGGCGATGTTCGGTGCTGAATACTGGGCAGATGCACGCATTGTTCCGGGTTATTCCGGCGGTCGTGGCGCAACCTTGTTTGTTTGCTATCAGGGCGATGACTGGGTGCTCAAGCATTATCATCGCGGTGGTGTGGTTGGCAAACTGCTTAACGATGGTTTTTTGTACGCAGGCCTAAAGCGCTCGCGCTCCGTGACCGAATGGCAGGTGCTTAGACTTGCGCACGCGGCGGGTTTGCCGGTGCCGGTACCGGTGGCCGCTCACGTAAACCGACGCGGCCTGGTTTATGCAGCGGATCTGATAACGCGGCGCATTCCGGATGTGGTGCCTTTCTCAACCCGCTTGCACGAACGGGCAGCCGACCCCGCGGTGTGGCGCGCCGTCGGAAGATGTGTGAAACGCTTTCACGACGCCGGCTTTTATCATGCCGACTTATCAACTCACAATTTGCAGATTGATAGCGATGACCGCATCTGGTTGCTGGATTGGGACCGGGGCCGGCGGATGCAACCGGGAAGTTGGCAGGCCGCCAACCTGGAACGTTTGCGCCGTTCATGTCGGAAGATCCATGCCATCGATGCCGCACATTATTCCGACGACACCGATTGGGCGGCCCTTTTAGCGGGTTATTCGGGCTCGCCCTGATACGGGTCGGGATAGCCGTCCGGCCGACCTTTGAAGCGACGATGCACCCAGTAGTACTGCTCAGGTGCCCTGCGAATCTGGGTTTCCAGTAACTTGTTCAGGCGCAAGGCGTCGGCTTCGTCATCACCGCTGGGAAAATTTTCTAAAGCCGGAAGAAATTCCAGCGTATAGCGCTCGCCGTTATTGTGGCGCAGTGGAATAAAGGGCACCACGGCGGCCTTGCTGACCTTGGCAATCTGGCTGACGGCTGTATTGGTGGTTGCCGGCTCGCCAAAAAACGGAGCGATTACCGTGCCTTTGCGGCTGTAAGCCTGATCGGCGGCATACCATACTGGACGGTTTTGCTTGAGTGCTTTAAGCAACTGCCGAACGCTGTTTTTCATGATGAGCTCGCTCACCGACCGGCCGCGACACCGTCGCATGATCTGATCGTTCAGGGCGTTCTTGCTGGGACGGTACATGGCCGCAATTGGCGGCACCTCGGGTTTGAGGAGTGTGCCCGTGATTTCCGCCGTGGCGAAATGACCGCTCCACATCAATATGCCATTGCCGCCCTCAAGTGCGGCACGGACATGTTCCATGCCACGTAACTCGACCAGGCCAGCCAGTTCTGCGTCGCTGCCCCACCAGGTTACGCCCAGTTCAATGACGCCCATTCCCAGCGATTCAAAATGGTGAAGTTCCAGTTGCGCGCGAGCCGGGTCGTCGAGTTCGGGAAAGCACAGCTCGAGATTGCGCCGTGCGACACGTACACGGCTGCCCAGCAGGCGGTGAACTAGCCGACCGAGACCGCGCCCGATGCTCATCCGGATGCGCTGCGGCAGCAGCACAATCAGGCGCAGCAACGCGATACCCAGCCAGGTTGGCCAATACCGGGGATGCCAGTAGGTGTAAAGCGGTTTTCTGTCGGAGTTCATGCGCAGTAGGGGTGCCGTGTATTTGTGACCGCTTGCCTTGAACAAAGAGTCCAAATGGTAGACATTTGCAGGGTTCCTGTCGCCTGCAATGAACGGACTCGGAGTACGTGTTGAACCAAAGGAATTTGCCTGCCGGACTGGCCTTGCTGCTGACGCTGCTGCTGGCAACGTTTTCAGTGCAGGCCGAGGATGCCGGTGCGGCCGTCGATTTCGACCGGCCGGCGGTGCTTGAAGACGATATTCGTTTCTGGCGGCAGGTGTTTACCGAGATCGATTCCGATCATGCCTACCTCCACGACAGCCGTTATCTGGATGTCGTGTATGAGACAGTGCGTATTCCTCCCGGTGCTCAGGCCCGCGATCGCCGGCGTATTGCCGACCGTTTGCGCGATCGTTATCAAAAAACACTGCTGCTGCTAGCCAGTGGCAAACGGGATGGGCTGGATGCCGAGGAGCGCCGCATTCTGGCCTTGTGGCCCGCTGATATCACCAACAAGGAGCTTAAGGAGGCCGCCAACCGGATTCGCTTTCAGCAAGGTCTTGCCGACAATTTTCGGGCGGGTTTGCAACGCGCCGGTGCCTGGCAGCCCTATATCAAGGCTCAGTTAAGCAAGCACGGGGTGCCGCTCGGTCTTGCCGCCCTGCCGCACGTTGAATCGTCATTTAACCCGGAGGCTCGTTCTCACGTGGGCGCAGCGGGTTTGTGGCAATTTACCCGCGGTACCGGTCGGCGCTTTATGCAGATCGATCACGTCATGGACGAGCGACGCGATCCCTTTCGTTCCAGCGAGGCCGCCGCAGAGCTGTTGGCATACAACTATTCGGTGTTGCAATCGTGGCCCCTGGCCATTACTGCCTACAACCACGGGGTCGCCGGCATGCGGCGGGCTGTTGAAAAGCTGGGAACCGAGGATATCGGCACCATCAATCGCGAATACCAGGGCCGAACCTTCGGCTTCGCATCGCGGAATTTTTATGTGGCTTTTCTGGCTGCTCTTGAGGTTGAACAAAATGCCGAGCAGTATTTCGGGCCCATCGAACCTGATGCGGTTCGTGACGATGTGGTTGTGCGCACATCACGCTACGTCCCCGCCCGCAGCCTCGCCAGTGCTGCCGGGGTCAGCGTAAAGCAATTACGCGAGACCAATCCTGCGCTGTTGCAGCCCGTCTGGGACGGCACCAAGCACGTGCCCCGCAATGCGCACATACGTATACCCGCGGGCCTTACTCAGAAAAGCGCCACCGAGATTCTGGCCGCCATTCCTGCAGCGCAGCTCTATGCCCGGCAAACACCGGACCAGTTCCACAAAGTGCGCAGTGGAGAAGCGCTGTCGGTCATTGCACGTCGTTACAATGTTTCAGTGCAGGAATTGGTCGCGCTCAACGGGCTCGAGAGTCGCCACAAAATTCGCATCGGCCAGACTTTACGGCTGCCCTTTGCCGGGGTTGCGATTCCGGAAGGTGCCCTGACTTACAAGGTGCAATCCGGTGATAGTCTGAGCGTTATTGCGCGTGATGCAGGGGTCAGTCTGTCGCGCCTGATGGAATTAAACGGTTTGACAGACCGCCATCGAATTTATGCAGGCCAGACGCTTTACCTGAGGCCGCCCGATGACAAGCCTGCCAGCGGCAAACCTGAGCCTGAATCTGCCGCCACTGAATCCGCAAACACGGTCGTTGAAACGGAAGTCTAGCCCCGATGTATAAACTCGTTGCCCTGGTATCGTGCCTTTTACTGGCGGGCACCGCCGTTGCAGGGGATGGGCTGGCAGACCGGGTGGTGGTGAACAAATCCGAGCGCAAGCTATACCTGCTTGATGGCGCAGAAGTCATGCGCAGCTTTGATGTTGCGCTGGGGCTGGCACCGGAGGGCCACAAGCAGAGTGAGGGTGATTTTCGCACGCCCGAAGGTGACTACGAGTTGACCAACAGGCTGATAGATTCGGATTTTTTTATGGCCATTCAGGTGTCGTACCCCAATGCAGAGGATGTCGCCCGGGCGCGGCAACTTGGAGTCGACCCCGGTGGATTAATCATGATTCATGGTCAGCCGGGCGAGCCGCGTAAATCAGCCGCTTATTATTCAAAGTACGACTGGACCAACGGTTGCATAGCGGTATCCAATGCCGCGATGGTCGATATCTGGCAACTGACTACGCCGAACACCCCGATTACTATTTTGCCGTGACATACCCGTCATATGTCCGGCGGATAATTTTCAGTGGCTTGCCTGCCTGATAGCGTTTGCCTATGACAGTGGAAAAAGAATTTTTTGTTGAAGTGATGCCGGAAGGCAGTCTCGAGGTCTTGTCGCGGCAGGAGGTGGAGCGGTTGCAACGCACCGGCGACGGCAGCCTGCACGCCTTGTTGCGGCGCTGCGCTCTGGCGGTACTGAACTGGGGCAGCGAAACCGATAGCGCAAAAGAAGTGCTGGAGCATTTCAGTGATTTCGATTTGCGCATTCTGCAGCAGAATCACGGTGTCACGCTGGCACTAAAGAATGCTCCGGCCAGCGCTTTTGTTGACGGCCAAATGGTTCGCGGCATTCGCGAGCTTTTGTTTGCCGTGCTGCGCGATCTGGTGTTTGTCGATGTGGCCCCAGTCGACGGTGAAGTCGCCGTTGGTCAATACGCCACCGAGCGGGTGTTTGATATTCTGCGCAATGCCAATGTGCTGCGCTACGGGCAGGATCCGAATATCGTGGTTTGCTGGGGCGGTCACGCCATCGAGCGCGATGAGTATGACTACACAAAGTTGGTAGGGTACGAGCTGGGTTTGCGCGGCCTCAATGTATGCACGGGCTGCGGGCCGGGCGCCATGAAAGGCCCTATGAAAGGGGCCACGATCGGCCATTCCAAGCAGCGCATTAAGGACGGGCGCTATATAGGCCTCACCGAACCCGGGATTATCGCTGCCGAACCGCCGAACCCGATCGTCAGCGAGCTCGTGGTGCTGCCCGACATGGAAAAGCGACTTGAGGCCTTTGTGCGAATTGCGCACAGCATTGTGGTGTTCCCCGGCGGCGTAGGGACGCTGGAGGAAATTCTGTATTTGCTCGGGATACTGCTGCATCCCGACAACCGATCGGTGCCCTTGCCCGTGATATTCACCGGCCCCGAGTCATCCCGGGAGTACTTTGCGATGGTGGACGAGTTTATTGTCGCCACGCTAGGTGAGTCGGCGCGCGCACACTACCGCATCGTGATTGATGATTCCGCAGAAGTCGCGCGTCAGGTGCGCGAGGGGGTCAATGCCGTGCACGCCCACCGTCAGAATAATCGGGATGCGTACTACTTTAACTGGGAGCTCCAGGTGCTGCCGGACTGGCAGCGGCCATTCGTCGCGACGCACGAAACCATGGCGGCGCTGCGCATAGAGCACGGTATGGAAGCACATGAACTGGCTGCCAACCTGCGCCGGGCGTTCTCCGGTATCGTCTCAGGAAACATTCGCGATGAAGGTATACGTGCGATAGAGGCACACGGCCCATTCGAGATTCGTGGCGATCAGGCATTGATGAGCAGGCTCGATGATTTGTTGGCGGCGTGTGTTGCCCAGAACCGCATGCGCCTTCCGGGCAAGCCTTACGAACCCTGCTACCGGGTCATTTCAGCAGCCGCCATGTAACATAATTATCATTAATAATCAGTAGGTTAAATGCTCTCGCTTGTGAAGCAGTTCCTCGTCCCGTTATGACTATACCGATAATCTTTATCGCGACTATTGGACAAGGACAAGCCAATGAGCGATGCAAAACTAAACGGTTTTTCGAGCCGGCTGGCTACGAAATACGAACAACAATTATCGCGTAACAGTGGTGGCACAGCTGTAGCAGATGCTTCATCTGCAAACGGCGGTACCTCACAAGTCGGCAGTTGGGATGCCTACAAGAACTGGCTCACCAAGGTGCAGGCACCTGATCAGAAGCGGAGCTTGCCGGATCCGGCACTATTCAGCTTCAAGGGTTACCGCAGCTGGGCCGAGAAAGTTCGCCGCGACTGGGACTCTGAAGAGGAATAAGTCGCGTCGGCCGCGGTAAATCGCGGTTTCGTACTAAGAGCGCCATCGCACCGCGAGTCGGTCGGTGGCGTTTTCGATGGTGCATTCAATACCGCTAAACGTTTGCAGCTTATCGTGTGTAACGTAATCACGGTACGTTTTCTCGAATTAGAAAACTCCCGGATCAGCTGTGATGATCTTCACAGAGTTGCCGCGATTGCCGCAGTAAATTGGAACTTCACAAACAGGCCTCGGGCAGAATAGCCGGAACCAAAATGAAAAATAAATACAATAATAATTTGATCAAGAACGCGGATACCCGCGCCCGCCGGGAGTGGATAGCGTCCGCACTTGAAAGCGTGCGCGCGCATCTGGATGTTTCGACCTTCCAGACATCCGTACTCGAATCCCAGGGTTACGAGAACCAGGGTTACGAGTACGAGGGTCAGAAATGCCGCGTTGGTGAGCCAATCGCACCGTCCGGCACCGTCGATAAGCCCGGCCTATATCTGGCCTGGTCTGACGGGCAGCGCCGATCAGGCACGTGACGGCCCAGCCCTTGAAATTCGTCTGACCGCCCCCATTTCTCAGACCTGAAGGCCTGCGGGCGAGTCCGCCCGTGGGCGTGGTTTCCGGGCAGCAAGCCGCGCATCGCGGCTTGCGCCTTTATGAATTTCGAGTGGGAAGACGCATGACCGGAGAATCAACCGAAGCAACCCGGCCCAGTGGCGCCGAGACACTGGGGTTTCAAACCGAAGTAAAGCAGCTGCTGCACCTGATGATTCATTCCTTGTACAGCAACAAGGAAATATTTCTGCGCGAGCTCATATCCAATGCATCGGACGCGTGCGACAAGCTGCGCTTCGAAGCTGTTTCAGATCCATCTCTGTATGAAGATGAATCGGAACTGGCCATTCAGATTGATTTCGATGCCGAAGCAGGCACCATCACAATTTCGGACAACGGCATTGGCATGTCGCGTCAAGAGGTGATTGAGCATCTCGGCACCATCGCCAAATCCGGCACCAGTGAGTTTCTCTCCCGGCTGAGCGGCGACCAGCGCAAGGATTCATCGCTGATCGGGCAATTTGGCGTGGGCTTCTATTCGTCTTTTATTGTTGCTGATCGAGTAGAACTGTTAACGCGGCGGGCAGGGCTGTCAACAGCCGACGGCGTGCACTGGGAGTCTACCGGCGAAGGCGAGTTTACAATTGAACCCGCCGAGAAAGCCGGCCGTGGCACCACGGTGATCCTGCATCTGCGTGCGGACGACCAAGAGTTTGCAGATCCTTACCGGCTGCGAAATTTAATCCGCCGCTATTCCGATCACATCGGCTTCCCCGTCAGGATGCTTGAGCAGCAGTTTGCGCCACCGGCTGCCGAAGACGGCGAGGAGCCCGCCGAGTTGCCAGAGCCCGGCTATGAAACAGTGAATGCGGCGCGTGCTTTGTGGACACGACCGCGCACCGACATCAAGGACGACGAATACATCGAGTTCTACAAGCATATTTCGCATGATTTTCAGGATCCGCTGTCCTGGAGCCACAACAAGGTGGAGGGCAAGCGCGAGTACACCAGCTTGCTGTACCTGCCCGCCAAAGCCCCTTTTGACCTGTATAACCGCGAAGCACCCAAGGGGCTAAAGCTCTACGTTCAGCGCGTATTCATCATGGATGAGGCCGATCAGTTTTTGCCACTGTTCCTGCGCTTTGTTCGTGGGGTCGTGGATTCCAATGATCTCTCCCTGAACGTTTCGCGCGAACTTTTGCAGCAGGATGCCCACGTCGAGGCCATCCGTTCGGCCTTGACCAAGCGCGTGCTCGACATGATCAGCAAATTAGCCAATGACGAGGATCCAGAAAAATATCAGGCATTCTGGAACGAGTTTGGCACGGTCATGAAAGAGGGGCCCGCCGAAGACTCGGTGAATAAGGACAAGATCGCCGGCTTGCTGCGTTTTGCTTCCACACATACGGGCGAGGCGACCCAGAACGTATCGTTGGCCGATTACATCGGTCGCATGCAGGAAGGGCAGGACAAGATCTACTACATCACGGCCGACAACCACAATGCTGCCAAGGCCAGCCCGCACCTTGAGGTATTTCGCAAGAAAGGTATAGAAGTGCTTTTATTGTCGGACGCCATTGATGAGTGGGTGACTGCGCATCTGCAGGAGTTCGATGGCAAGGCCTTTGTCGACGTGGGTCGTGGACAATTGGACCTCAGTGAAATCGGCGCAGCCGATGAAACCAGCACCGATGAACTGAACGAGGCGAACAAAGCGCTTATCGAACGCATTGCGGGTGTGTTGGGCGATGCCGTCAAAGTTGTGCGCGCAACCAATCGGCTGACCGAATCGCCGGCCTGCCTGGTGGTGGACGAATTCGACATGGGCAAGCAGATGCGCAAGGTGCTTGAGGCCAGCGGCCAGAAACTGCCGGAATCCAAACCGATTCTCGAGATAAACCCGACGCATGCGCTGGTTGAAAAACTCGCCGCCGAGCAGGACGAAGCGCGCTTTGCGGACCTGGCTAATGTGCTGTTTGATCAGGCCGCGCTGGCCGAGGGGCAGCAGCCCAGGGATCCGGGCTTGTTTGTGCAGCGGCTCAACAAGTTGCTGATCGACTTAAGCACATAAAAATACATCATTGTATGAAAAAATACATGGCTGTATGCTATGGGCATGAACGATCCCGTCATCCAGCCACGCACCGGCAGCACCATACGCAGCGCTAAAGTGGTGTCGCGCCGCGCCAAGGTGCGCGCACGATTGCTAAAAGTCGCGGCCGAACTGTTTGTCGCGCGTGGCCATGCCAATGTGAGTGTCGAAGACCTGATTGAAGCAGCAGGGATATCGAGGGCAACGTTTTATGGTTTTTTTGCCAACAAGGCGGAACTGGCAGCCGCTTTGTTGCTGCCGGTATTCGAGTCCGCAACCGCTCAGTTGGAAGAGCCTGCAGAGGACAATCCCCGGCTGCTGGCCGACCGACTGGTCGATCTTTATCTCAAACTGTGGGACAAGCATCGTCACGCGCTGTTACTGACCGGCCAGGTGGACGCTTCCGTATATCCGCTTATAGACAAACCTCACCGGCAGTTAGGTAAAGTCATGTTGCGGGTTCTGAAACGTGTCGGTGATGCAGGGATGTTGCGCAATGGCAGTGCCGAGCTTTCTTATCTTGTGCTCGCAAAAACCGGTATTCCGCTGTTGCGCCTTTATCATGATCAGCCCGATTTTAAAAAACTTTACCGCGAGTCCATGCATGCGTTGATGTTCAAATATTAGTCAGCGATTTTCCATATATAAAACTTATAAACGGTGACCCCCATGAAAAAATTTCTAATCGTGATTGCGCTTTTAACCGCTCAGCTGGTTTTTGCCGAAGCGCCTGCCGACTTCAGCGGAACGTGGATTCTGAATACGGATAAAGGCGAGAACCTTGGCATGATGAAGGCGGTTAAAGAAACCCTCATTGCCGCACAGGATGATGAAACGCTTGTGCTCGATATGACGGATGTTTTTGCCGGAATGACAACCACCCGACAGGTTACTTACGATCTCGGCGGCAAAGCGATGCAAAACAAGGCGGCCATGGGCGCGGAAAGCGAAACTGTTAGTTCGTGGGACGGCAACAAACTCGTTACTGTCTGGACTGCCGAAGGCGCTATTCTGGGCACCAAGACCGAGCGCACTGAAACCCGCTGGCTTTCCGCAGACGGGCAGGAAATGACGGTGTCGACAGCGCGTGCCGATAATCCGCCAATCGTGTTTGTGTACGAGAGATCTGAATGAGGCCAGTTGTTCCGGTGATCGCGCTGGCCGTTATTGTTGCGGCCGGCGGTTTTTGGTGGGCAGTTTCACCGCCCGCCACCGACGATGCGTCCACAGTCACGTATGCCACTGTTGAGTCGAGCTCAGTAGCCGCCACTGTGCTGGCCACGGGCATTATCCGACTGCGCGTCGGTGCCGAAGTCCGGGTCGGCTCCCAGTTGTCGGGCATAGTCGAAGAACTCAACGTCATCGTTGGTTCGCGCATCGAGCAGGGCGAAATCATCGCCCGGATCGATTCGCGCAGCCTCGAAGCGCGCTTGGCACAGGCCAATGCCCAGGTCAGCGTTCTGGAACAGGAAGTTCGTCGGGCTGAAATTCAGCTGGAGCGGGCGCGGCAACTCGACAGCAAAAAACTCGCGCCGGCGAACGATGTGGAAGACAGGTCCCTCGATCTGGCCGAAGCACAGGCGCGCCTGGAAAAGGCTCGAAAGGACGCTGCTGTGGTGCGCAGTGATCTCCAGTATGCGGTTATTCGCGCGCCCATCTCGGGAACGGTCGCGTCTGTGTCCACGCAAAAGGGTGAAACAGTAGCCGCCGCTTTTAATACCCCTACCTTTGCGACGATTATCGCCGAAGACGCACTTGAGCTCGTTGCGATGGTGGATGAAACCGATATTGGGACGGTGGAAGTCGGCAATGCCGTGACCTTCACGGTAGAAGCCCACCCGGCAATCGAGTTTACCGGGGTCGTTAAACAGATCGCCCCCAAAGGCACGATCATTTCAGGTGTCGTCAATTTTGAAGTAATGATTGATATCACGTCGTCCGTTGATGTGCTCAAGCCTGACATGACAGCCAATGTTGCCATCCGCACCGCAGAGCGACAGGCACTGGTGGTGCCCAGTCGTGCGTTGCAACGCGACGGTTTCGAGCAGTTTGTTTATATCGAGAAGAATGGCGAACTGGTGCGGCGTCCGGTCGTTGCAGGCACGCGCGAAGGCGGCTACACCGAAGTCCGGCAAGGCCTGAGTGCAGGTGAGCAGGTCGCCATTGTGAGTGATCGTCCATCCGCATCAACACGGTTAAGCAACCCATGATTGAAATCAGCCAGCTTAAGAAAACCTATTTCCGCGGTGACGGAACGCCGGTGCCCGCGTTGATCGATGTGTCATTCGATATCGCGGACGGTGAGTTTGTCACGATTCGTGGGAAGTCCGGCTCGGGCAAGTCGTCATTAATGAACATTCTGGGTTGTCTGGACACACCAACTTCGGGGCGCTATTTGCTGGCCGGTGAAGATGTGTCGGGTTACAACGACCGGCAGCGTTCGTTGTTGCGCAGTCGGCGGATAGGTTTTGTTTTCCAGTCGTTCAATCTTCTGCCGCGCACCACGGCGCTGGAGAATGTCGAAGTGCCAGCCCTGTATGGCGAGCACGAGTTAGACCGCAGCAAGGCTTTGGCCCTGTTACAGCGGGTTGGGCTCGGTGAACGCGCCGAGCATTTCGTCAGCGAATTGTCCGGAGGCGAGCAGCAACGGGTTGCCATTGCGCGTGCCCTGATGAACGATCCGCCGCTGTTGCTGGCGGATGAACCTACCGGCAATCTCGATTCAGCGGCGGGTGAGTCTGTCATGGCTTTGCTCAAGGAATTACACCGTGACGGTCGCACAATAGTTGTGGTCACGCATGACGAGGCGACCGCAGCCCATGCGGACAGAGAACTGCTGATTCAGGACGGCGTGATTGCATCGGATATTGTTCGCGCTGTGTCGTCCGGGACGGGCAAGTCATGAAGCGCTTAGCGGCACTTTCACTGGCAAATCGTTCAATGCTGCGCAATCCGCTTCGCACCGTTTTCATGATGCTTGGCGTTACGGTCGGTATTGCGGCATTGATCGCAATGTCGACGGTCGGTGAGTCCACCCGTCAGGAAACCATGCGGCAGTTCAAGAACATGGTCGGCACGTACGATGTCATCAATATTGAGCCAGGTGCCTCGGCAACGCGCGGTATGCCGTCATTAACGACGGTGCCACCAACCCTTAAGTTTGCTGATTCGAAGGCACTGACTGAGCAAGTTGATGGCATTGTGGCCGTTGCCGAAGTGCAGAACGCGTTCGACCTTGATGCCAAGTACCGCGACAAATCCACCGCTGTTGCGCTGTACGGTATCTCTGCCAACTGGCTCGAAATGCACAGCTACTTCATCGATTTTGGCAGTGTACTGACGGACGAGGATGTTGCGACCGTTGCGCGCGTCGCAGTGATCGGCCCTGATGTTCGGGATGCCTTGTTCCCGGGCGAAGATCCCCTGGGCAAGCAAATTCGCATTGGTAATGTGCCATTTCAGGTCAAGGGCGTTCTGGTGACGCGCGGTGCCGGGCCGGGTGGCAGCAGCCTTGACTCAATTGTCTTTATTCCAGTATCGACTGCGTCAAAGCGGTTGTTTAATCGCGATTACCTGACAACCATTACCGTGCAGCTTGCGGATCCGCTCAACCCAGAACCGGTTGCCGATGCCATCACTGCTGTGTTGCGAGAGCGGCACGGTATCGTGCCGCCCGGCGAAGATGATTTTTCACTGGGCAGCCCGCTGGCGGCCGCCGAACAGGTGGCGGATGTTGATTCCACGCTCACCCGGGTACTGACCGGCGTTTCAATCATTGCCACGGTTATTGGCGGTACCGTGATAATGAGCCTGATGCTGATTGCTGTGTCGGAGCGGCGGCGCGAAATCGGTGTTCGCCGGGCCGTCGGCGCGACCCGTAATGACATCATGTTGCAGTTCCTGGTTGAGGCCGCCGCCGTCGCCTTTCTGGGCGGCCTGGTGGGCGTGTTGCTGGGGTTAGGAGGCGGCGTGCTGGCGACTGTGCAGCAGAACATGCCACCTGCGCTGCACTGGAGCAGTATCGTCTGGGCCGTGGCGTTGTCAGTCGGTGTCGGCTTGCTGTTTGGCCTGCAACCCGCCTGGAAAGCCGCCAACACTGATCCCATCGAAGCTTTGCGTGGCTGACATCGCAAAGCGACGCTGGCAGCTGATCCGCGTTGCATGGCGACAAATGCTGCGGTACCGGCTGAGGTCGGCACTTATCGTGGGCTGTGCGGCGCTGGGCGTGGCCGGTGCGATTTCGGTGGTGAACTATGCATCCGGCGGTCGCCAGCAGGTACTCGATCAAATCCGTCGGTTGGGAACCAACATCGTTGTCGTATCGGCACGGCAAAGCCGGGCTGTTGCTGATCGGGAGCGCACCGGTGCGGTGGTGACGACGCTGGTGGAAGCCGACTACCGTGCTATTCGCGAGGAAGTGCTGGGTCCGGTGCGATCGTCGGCGGTCGCCGCAGCGCCGCTGCGCCTGAAGGCAGGTTACGCATCCAACGTTGCCACCGTAGTGGGTGTCGAACCCGATTATTTTCCGATGAAAGCCTGGCAGTTGCAGCGGGGCCGCTGGTTTGGTGCCGATGAAGTGCGGCGCTCCGCGCGGGTAGCGTTGTTGGGCCACAAGACGGCTGCCGACCTGTTTGAAGATATTAATCCGCTGGGCCAGCGGCTGTTTATCAACCGGGTGCCTTTTGAGGTGATCGGGGTATTGCAGGAACGAGGGCCGGGACTGGATGCAACGGACGAAGATGCGCAGGTCTACGTACCGCTGACGGCCGCGATGCGCCGGTTGCTGAATGTCGAACATTACAACGCGATCCTGTTCGAAGTGCCGCAGCTCGAGCAGATGGCGCAAACGGAAAAATTACTCACTCAGCTCATGAGTAAACGGCACCGCAGTTCGGCAGCTCGTCCGGATGATTTTCAGGTGCAGAGTCAGCGCGAACTGATTAAGACGCAAATAGCCGCCGCCGAGCGACTGCAGTTTCTGGTCAGTTGGATTGGCCTGAGTGCGATTCTGGTATCGGGCCTGGGAATACTGGCGATTGCGTGGATTGCGGTGCGTGATCGCACCCGCGAGATCGGCACGCGGAGAGCGCTGGGCGCCACGGCCGAAGATGTCTTTTTTCAGTTTGCATTCGAGGCGAGCGTGCTGGCCACATTCGGTGTGGTCGTGGGCGTCGCAGCCGGGTGGTTTGTCAGCCGGTTCATTGCCGGTCAGGCGGAACTTGCCTTTGTTTTTGACCGAGGTAACGCTTTAACTGCTATGGCGATCGCGCTGGTGCTGAACCTGATATTTGCCGGATGGCCGGCATTGCGCGCGGCGCGGCTCGACCCGATTATTGCCCTTCGGCACGAATAGGCTGCAGCTCGTTGCGTCTGAGTGCCAGTGCACACAGCAGCACGACGGTGTTCGCCGCGGCAACTGCAATGAACGGTGCGCCGGGCGCAACCAGATCGAACAGCTGACCGCCGCCCACGGAAATGGCGAGTATACCCACGGCGCCGAAGAAGCTCTGCACGCCAAACACCGAACCGCGAATGTCCGGAGGGCATTGCTGAGCCAGCAGTACAGTAATGGCCATGGCCACACTCGACTGACCAAAACCCGCAATCACCAGTGCCGGTACCATGCCGCCGAACGACAGCACATCGGTGGACATGCCGAGCATCGAGTAGCCGACTGCCGCGGTTGCGAACGCACCGATCGTCAGCGTCAACCGGTCTATGCGGTCAGCAATGATGCCGATAACCGGCGCACAAACCAGGGCGGCCAGGGAGTAGACCGCGACATAAAGCCCCGCGCGACCCTGCGCTTGCGCGGCTGTCATGCCATCCGCCCCGCCCGCCTGTATCACCCAGAGAATCATGAACAACGTAACAATGGCCATGTCAGCGCGTGCGGCAAAGGCCGCTATGTACGACAGGCCGATGCGTTTATTGGATGCAGCGCGCAGGCCTTCTTTCATCAACTGCAGCAGCGGTGGTTTGGCATCCTCATTGTCAGCTTCTTCGGGTCGCCCCGGCTTAAGTCCGGTCATGACGATGGCACCCGCGAAAGCAATCGCGGCAACCGTCAAATAGGCATAGCGACCCGCCCATAATTCGTCCGCGCCCTGCGCCTGATAAATACTCGGTAGCTGATTCAGGACGCCGAAGAACGCTGCTGCCCCCAGCCCGTTAAGAAAAAATGCGATGCCCGTCATTTTGCCGCGCGACTGATCCAGCGGGTAGTCGGCCAGTATGGCTGACAGATTGGTGGTGGTGGCGGCAACACCCAGCGCGAAAACGATGCGTAATACAAACAGCCCCTCTATGGAGGTCGCGAACGCATAGATGGCGTATGCCAGTGCCATCACCAGCCAGGCGAGAATATAGGTCGAACGCCGGCCAAAGCGATCGGACAGAGCGCCCCACCAGCCAATACTTGCCATTACGACAATTTCCTGCAGGAATTGCAGGTTGCCGATTACCCGGCCATGCTGGTCTTCCGGGATGCCGAGATTCACCGTCAGGATGTACGGTGTCAGCGACATCAGGTAGGTGAACATGCCGATGCTGATTAGCGCCGCAAAGAGGTAACACAACACGTGGCGCGTCGTGACGCCTGCGGCCAGTTTTACCGGGCCGAAGGTGCCGGTGGTGCTTACATTCATGCTGAAAACTCTCAGGCCGGCGCGGCGCCGCCGCCGCCGGCCCTGTTTTTATGAGCGCCTCAACAGACGCATGCCGTTCAGTGTGACCAGCAGTGTAGCACCCACATCCGCGATGACCGCCATCCACAGGGTCGCGATGCCCGGTATGGCCAGTGCCAGAAAAGCGAGCTTCAGCCCCAGGCTAAGCATGATGTTCTGTTTGATGATTTGCCGGGTGGCACGGCCCATGCGCAACGCCATGGGTACGTGCGATAAGTCGTCCTGCATCAGCACGACATCGGCGGTTTCCATGGCTTGCGCAGTGCCGCCACCGCCCATGGCTATGCCTATATCGGCGCGTGCCAGCGCGGGAGCATCGTTAATGCCGTCGCCCACCATTGCGACGCCCAGCCCACCGGCACCGAGTTCTTCAATAGCCAGCAGTTTTTGATCGGGCAAAAGTTCAGCGCGCACTTCATCAACGCCGCCGACCTGACTGGCTACGCGTTCTGCAGAGCGCTGGTTGTCTCCTGTCAGCATTACGCGCCGGATCGGGGGATCCATTTTGCCAAGTTCCGCCAGTGCCGCAGCGGAATCAGCCCGCACTTCATCCTGCACACCGATATAACCGACAACCTTGTCATTGTGCGACACGTACATCACCGTCTGTCCGGCGTCTTCGGCGGTGCGAGCTGCCGCGTCGACTTCACCGTAGCCTTCCTGATTGGCATCGAACAATCTGCGGCTGCCGACGGCGATCGTGTGACCGCATTCGGCCGTGCCGCTGACACCCTTACCGGGATGTGCCTGCACGTTCTGGGCTATGCCTACATGCTTACCGTTGCTGCTGGCAGCCGCCACAATTGCGTATGCCACCGGATGCTCTGAAGCGCGCTCCACCGATGCCGCAGCACCCATCACGTCGTCGCAAGGGTCGCATAGGGCAAAACTCTCAGCCGGATGAACGCAACTGCGGGTCAACATGCCCGATACCACCGGTTTCCCATGTGTCAGCGTACCCGTCTTGTCAAAGCCGATTACACGAATGTCAGCAAGTCGGTCCAGCAATGCGCCGCTTTTGACCAACACACCCAGCTGTGCAAGGCGTGTCAGGCCGCTGACCACTGTAACCGGAATGCTGATTACCAGCGCGCACGGGCAGGCGATGATGAGCAGCGTGAGTCCGCGGTACAGCCAGCCGCGGGTGCCGTCCATGGTATCCAGAAATGGCGCGCCAAAAGCCAGCACCGGAATTGCAACCACAACTATGGCCAAGGCAACGACAGCGGGCGTGTAGTAGCGCGCGAACCTGTCGATAAAGCGCTCGGCCGGGCTGCGCTCCGACTGGGCTTTTTCGACCAGCTTGGCAATACGTGCAATGGTGCCCTCCGATGAGGGTCGGGTTACACGAACTTCCAGGGCGAATTCGCCGTTGACGGTGCCCGCCATGACTTCGTCGCCAACTTCCTTGAGTACCGGAATGTCCTCGCCGGTCACCGGTGCCTGATTAATAGAGGAGACGCCCTTGATGACCTCGCCGTCTACCGGAATGCGTTGCCCCGGTCGCACCAGAACCCGATCGCCTACTCTGACGAGTTCCACCGCCTTGATGACCTGATGGTCGTGCGATTCATGTCCGCCATGATCATGTGCATGCTCATGACCATGGTCTTCGTGACCGTGGTCTTCGTGACCGTGGTCGTCGTGCGCATGTTTGCTGTGGTCATGGCCGTCGTGATCATGATCGTGGCCGCTGCAGGTTTCCCCGTGATCCTGATGGTCGTCATGACTGTCGGAATGGCTTTCCAGCACACAGGCTTCCTGTGGCTGCAATGCCATCAGGCTGCGCAGCGAATCGCGTGCCCGCTCGGCGCTGTATGCTTCCAGCGCTTCACCGAGCATAAACAAAAGAATGACGGTTACCGCTTCGCCGGTCTCGCCTATGCCCAGCGCACCGAAGCAGGCAATGGCCATCAGCAAATCAATTGTGATACGGCGCGCGAACACCAGCGCGCGGAAGCCTTTAACAAATACCGGTAAACCAGCAACCAGCACACCGGCACCAAACAACAAGCTCAGTGCGGGCACGCCGAAAATGTCCCCAGCATTGAGTGCAGGAAGAACGAGAATACCAGCGAGCATAGCTGCGGCAACCACCAGCGCGGTTCGCAACGGTGGCTGTTCCCACAAAAAGTGCACAAAGCCGGAAAATCCGTGGCGCTCCGTGACTACTTGTGGCGCAGCATCGTCTTCGTTGGCAATCCGGTAACCCAGTTCTTTTAGTCGCGACTCGATAGCACTCGCATCGACGTCGCCGGTCAGTTCCATCGTTTCGGTGGTAAAACTGACGCTGACATCGCGGACGCCGGATAATTGGCGCATGCTGTTTTCAATCGTCATGGCGCAGCTCCCGCAGTCCATGCCGACGATCTTTACCTTAAGTGCTTCCTGCTCCGCAGGAGCCTGGTTGGCAGCCTGATTCATGGGCATCCTCACGCAAATACCTTTCTGTGAGGGTCACTCTAGAGCTTAAACTCGCCTTTAAGGTCAATAGAGCGTTGCAACGGAACGGCTGTAGTTCGGGTTACCTGCTCGCTCCTACTTCGCAAAGTCGCTGCGCGGGCAACCCGAACACGCCGTTCCGCGCAACGACGCTAATCAGGTGTCGGCGTCAGGTGTCGGCGGTTTCCAGCGCGAGAAACAATTGCGCAAACATGAAGGCATTGTCACCCCGCGCGCGGAACATGACCCCGTCTTCGGTCGGCGCGACTTCCGGGGTAATGTGAGCGCCGCAACTGGACTCCGATTTGGCGAGTTTCTCCAGGGCGCGGCGCACCTTATCGGTCGCCTTTACATAGAGAATAGAGTAGCCGCCATCGTCTTCGCGCCACACATGCACGTGATGGCCGCGCAGGGCCGTCAGCATTTTTTCCCATTCCTGATCGGCCAGGTCGCAACCCAGCCTGGTGGTCAGCCTCTTTAGCGGCGGTCCGCGATGATCGTGGCTCTCCATGCCGCAGACCTGTTCCATGAGTTCACGGTACTGCAGCGCGACTTCAGGATTGGCGGCCTCACCGATCTGTTCCGTCACGTCATCCAGAAACAGCTCCAGCTCGTGGCGCAGCACCAGCATTTCGGTGAAGCGGCGTTCGATCTCCATAAACCGCTGCTCTGCAATATCGCGGATGTTGTGGGGCTGATCACTGTCGTGCGCGATGCCCCGCATCATCTTGATATCTTTTAACGAGAAACCGTATCGCTGTGCCTTGCGAATAAACAGCAGATGTTTGAGCGAATCCGGGGCGTACAATCGGTAGCCGGCCGCGGTACGGCCGCTGGGCTCAAGCAGGCCTTCCTTTTCGTAGTAGCGCAGCAGGGAGGTGGCCACGTTGCCCCGCTTGGCCAGTTCGCCGATTGTCAGTGGTTGTTCATACATGGGCTTGACCTTAAACCATACTTTAGGGACTAGTATCGGGACAATCAATATCCGACCGGCCGCAAGGCAGGCGGGCTGAGGTCTTCATTTAATAAGCAGTTAAAAGTACCGGAGCAATACCATGCTGGGCGTAGACGACAGATTAATAACCCCGGATACCATGAAATGGGTCAGGATCGGCTTGTTTGCCGGGCTCGCCACGGTGCCCGCCACCATCGTGCTGTATTACGTCTTGGGCATGGCCGTGGATTCGGCTTATGCCCAATACCTGATTAACACCGGCACAACCTGGGCTGGCAAGGCTATTGCGGTCGAAGCCGGCAATCTCGCAGTGACTTACCTGCCGTGGCTGGTTGCGCTGGTACTGCTAAAGGCCGGCTTGTCATGGGTTTTTCGTACCGGGCAGTTTCGCGCCTCCAGCGAAGCCAAGCTCAACGTGCGCGATCAGATATACAAGCAGGTGGTAAGCCTTGGGCCCGGCATCCTCGGCAAGCGCCGCACCGGCGAAATTGCCAATACCGCCACAGAAGGTGTTGAGTACCTCGACTACTACTTCAGTGTTTATTTCGTGCAAATCTGGATCGCGATCGCGATCCCGTTCTTTTTGTGCGCCGCTATTTTCTGGATTGACCCCATTGTTGGCTGGTGGATGCTGGCCGGTGTGCCGTTGACGCCGCTGTTTGTCGGTTCGTCCGCTCGCGGTTTTCGCCGTATCTCCGGGACCAATGAAGAGGTCAAAAACCGCAACAGCGCGAATTATCTTGATTCGGTTCAGGGCATGTCCACGCTCAAGATGTTCAACCACGCCATGCGTCGCGGCGAACAAATTCAGGCCGATAACGAAGTGCAACGCAAAGTCACGATGAAATTGCTGTTGGTGGCGCAGGTGCAATTTGTGTTTCTGGAGCTGGGTTTTGCGTTGTTTTCCACCGCGGTAGCCATGGGGGTTTCTCTATACCGCGTAACCAACGGTTTCATGACGCCGGGTGAAGCGGTTGCCGTGATACTGCTCAGCCTTGAATTCAGTCGCACCCTGCTGCTGATCGGTGAATTTTTCTTTGCCGGCGCACTGGGGCGCGAAGTAGCAGCCAGCGTTATCAAATTTCTGAACGAAAAAGCGCCGGTTCTGAATGTTCAGGGCGCCAAGCGCGGCGGGGCCCGGGGCAAAGCCGTCAGCGTGGAACTGAAGAACGTGACGTTTACTTATCCGAATACCGAGGAACCGGCCATCCACAACTTCAGCATGAAGCTGATACCGGGTGAGACGGTCGCACTTATCGGTAAAAGCGGTTCTGGCAAAACAACCATCACCAACCTGATGTTGCGAACGCTGGATCCGGAATCCGGCGAGATTTTATTTGACGGTATTCCCGAGCAGGAATTGTCGCTGGATTGGATTCGCGAACAAATCAGCCTGGTGCCGCAGGATCCGTTTTTGTTCTACGGCACTATTCGCGAAAATCTCACCATGGCCAAGGAAGATGCCACCGATGAAGAGTTGATGGCGGCGATAACAGCGGCCGAGCTCAAAACCTTTATCGATGCCTCGCCCGATGGCCTTGAAACCAAGGTCGGTGATCAGGGCATGGCATTGTCCGGCGGTCAGGCACAGCGTCTGGCCATAGCCCGCGCGCTCCTCAAGGATGCACCGATTGTGATTCTGGATGAGCCAACGTCGCAGATTGACGTCGAAACGGAAGCTTTGTTGAACCGGGCGCTGGAGCGCTTGTGCACCAACAAGACGGTGCTGTTAATTGCGCATCGGCTCAGCACCATTGAGCGTGCGGATCGCATTGTAGTGATGGAGCAGGGCCGACTCGCCGAGAGCGGTACCCGGGAAGAGTTGCTGGCCAAGGGCGGTATATACGCCTCGATGATCCAGACCAAAAATGACATTGAAGCCGCAGCGGCTGCAGCAGGTTAGGCGGAGAGTAATTATGACGACTGTAGAAGCAACCATGGAAGCAATGGAAGGCGTGGAAGACACCGGGGCCGGGCTCGCCAAAGGCAGTAATTTCGACATTATCAAGCGATTGCTGGGGTTCATGCGGCCATTTAATACCATCATGATCTGTTCGCTTATCGCACGCACGCTCAAGTTCATCGGGCAGGCGGCCGTGCTTGGCATCGCCGCTGCCAGCGTGGGCATTTACATTGAAGCTTACGAGCCGGGAGTCGTGAACTGGGACATCATCTGGAGTCAGGTGCGTTGGATAGCGCTTGCCGGGACTATCGTCGGTTTTTCTTCTTATATAGAGAATTACACCGGCCACTACGTGGCGTTCAAGATTCTTGCGGCGTTTCGTGATCGTTTCTATTTCGCCATGTTGCCACTCGCACCCGCAAAGACAGCCAAGCTGCAGTCGGGTGAGGCTGTGTCCCGTGTGATGACCGATTGCGAGCGCATCGAGCCTTTCTATGCGCACACTATCGCACCGGCAGTTGTGGCCATCATAGTGCCGATTGTCATTCTGTCCTGGTGCTACACGATTGAGCCGTCATTTGTTTATGTGCTGGCACCGTTTTATCTGGGCACCACTTTTATTCTTCCGTGGCTGGTTTCCAAGCTGGGCGGCGACGGCGTGGATTACCGTCGTCAACTTGGCGAAGTCAATGCCTTTGTCGCCGACAGCATTCAGGGCGTGCGTGATACGGTGGCTTTCGGCTATGAAAAGCAACGTGCCAAACAGCTCTACGCTATCGGTGAAACGATGACTGAAGGGCAGGAAAAGCTCTACGGCGCTGATGCCAACCAAAGAGCGCTGGCCGAGATTTTCATTACGGTCGGCATCCTGGTTTCTGCCTGGTGGGGAACCGAACTGGCACTGGCCGGGAAGATTCATCCGCTGATTGATTTGCCGGCAATGATTGCGGTATCGGTGGTTGGTTTTTACCTGTCCGTCGGCCTGGCAAATAACTACACCGATTTTCGAATTGCCATTTATGCAGCGCGACGGCTGTTCGGCATGATGGATCAGGAACCTGCGGTGGAAGATTCGGCTACCGTGAAGCCGGAAGTTACGTCGGCATCGGTGACCTTCAAGGACGTAGTGTTCGAATACGATGCGGACGACAAAGCCTGGAGCCGCCAGAAGAAAGTGTTCGACGGGTTCTCTGTGCACATTGAGCCGGGTCAGCATGTTGCACTGGTCGGGCCCAGCGGCACCGGCAAGTCTACCGTCGTGAACCTGTTGTTGCGGCAGTGGGACGTGCAAAGTGGCGAAATACTGGTGGGCGGTAACAAGCTGCAGTCATTCCCTCTGGAAGATTTGCAAAGTCAGTTTGCGGTGGTCTCGCAGCGGAGCTTTATCTTCAATGACACCATCCGCGAAAATATCCGCATGGGTAAATACGATTCGACCGATGAGGAAATCATGCAAGCTGCGCGCGAAGCCGGTTTGGAGGAGTTCATCAAATCCTTGCCGGATGGCCTCGAGACGCAGTGTGGTGAACGCGGCAGCAAGATTTCCGGTGGACAGCGGCAGCGTGTTGCCATCGCTCGCGCGGTGTTGAAGAACGCACCCATTGTATTACTTGATGAAGCAACGTCGAGTCTGGATGTCGAAACTGAGCTTGGTGTTACCCGCGCTCTGAAGAAGCTGAGTGATGGGCGAACCACATTGATGATCGCGCATCGTCTGTCCACTGTGGTCGATAGCGACGAGATTCTGGTTATGCTGGAGGGCAAAATCGCGGAACGTGGTACTCACAGTGAGCTGATGGCGCGCGGCGGCTGGTACGCGAAAATGTTCGAAATGCAGCAGGACGAAGTTGACGTCACGTTGGTCGCCGAGGACGAATAATTCTTCAGCGCTAATATATGCTGGTCTGCGCGATGAAAAAAATTCTCCTTGCCTTCGTTGGTGTCATCGCGCTCGCTCTGGGCGCAGCGAGTCTCTATTACTACCTGTTTCTGCCAAAACAGCGCCCGGCTCCCGATCTGCAGGTGGAGATAACGCCCGAGCGGGTTGAGCGGGGCCGCTACCTGGTGGTGAATGTTCTGCAATGCATAGACTGCCACTCCGAACGAGACTGGAACTACTATGGAGGTCCACCGGTAGAGCCCATCGGTGCAGGTCGCTCCTGCATGGACAGAAATTCGCGCCCCCGCGGCGTGAATGCCGGTGAGGAAAGTTTTCCGGGGCGGCTTTGTATCAGAAACATTACGCCTGACCCTGAGACGGGTCTCGGGAACTGGACCGACGGTGAAATTGTGCGCGCGGTGCGGGAAGGAGTCAGCCGTAACGGCGAAGGACTGTTCCCGATCATGCCGTATTTTATCTATCGCAATGTATCGGACGAGGACATGAATGCAGTCGTTGCGTATTTGCGTTCCATGAAACCGCAACAGTCCGATTGGCCGGAACGAACCGTCGATTTCCCGATGAGCTCCCTGATACAGCTCTGGCCGACGCCGCTGGAAGAGGCTGTAATCGCGCCGGAACCCAGCAATCGGGTGGCTTACGGAGAATACCTCGCCGTTATTTCCCGGTGTGAATTCTGTCATACGCCGAGGAGCCCGAATTCCATGGAAGGTTACCCCGACCGCCGGTTTGGCGGCGGCATGCCATTTTTTCTTAATGGC
Source organism: Gammaproteobacteria bacterium (assembly GCA_030426355.1). Lineage (GTDB taxonomy): Bacteria > Pseudomonadota > Gammaproteobacteria > Steroidobacterales. The sequence continues at coordinate 34,776 of JAUHYQ010000006.1, read as the reverse complement.
CAGACCTTGTACTCGATGAACCTCACGCCTGACCCGTCCGGGTTGGGTTCGTGGAGCCGGGAACAGTTTATACAGCGCTTCAAAATTCACGCTCAGCCGCAACAAGTCAGTCCGGAGAACAATACCCTGATGAACTGGAATGCTTTTGCGGGCATGACTGAGGAGGATCTCGGCATGCTGTACGATTTCTTCATGACGCTCCCGCCTGTGCCGCTGCGGCTCGAGCCCATATAAACAGGCTGACCGCTCTGTGAGCACTGCATGGCTGAGCGTGCAAGGCCGTTGTCGGATGCCTATTATGGGCGCATAACAACGAACATCCGATAGGGAGCCCCATTATGAGCAGGTTCATGCGTATATCCAGCGCAGTTTTTTTGCTGTGTTTCTCGTTGCTTGCGCAGGCGGGCGGCCACAAGGTTGTCATGCCGATGGTCGAGATTCCGGTTGACCCGGAAGTGCGTGATGGTGTGATCAAAACCCTGAAGGCAACCGAGGCGGGCTGGAATTCGCAGGATTTTGCAACCATCCTCGATTTATGGGATGAGGATCAGGCTTTCCCGACGTACATTGCCGAAGAACAGGCACAATGGTTTGTGGGCTGGGATCGTCTGCGCGCGTATCTTGATCCGCCGCGTCCGAATCCGGCTATCGAAGCCTTGCGCATGAGATACTACGACATTCAGGTCAAGCAGATAGCGCCGGACCTTGCCATTGCGATCTGGTATCTGCATTTTGAGATGAAGGTCATTGCCTCGAACCCGATCGGCGAAGACGTCCGCGCCAGCGGCGTCTTTCGCAAGAAAGATGACGGCTGGAAATGGATTCACTACGCCGAATCACCCAAGGCTGCTCCGGTATTCCTGGAGGATTTGATGGAAACGCAGGTCGAAGAGGGCTGGGATGAATTCTACGAACAGGCTATGAAGAACAAAAAAGAAATCTGGAAGCGTAAACGCGAAGAACAAAAAAGGAGTGCCCAATGAGTCTTGCACACCCATGGTTGGAACAGGAGCCCTGGCCTACAGCGCCGTTGCCACGTGATGAGCTGGAGAAAAAAATTGAACGTATTCTGACGCTCACCAATATTGCTTATATAGGTACCGTAAAAAAAGACGGCTCGCCGATAGTAAGCCCGCTGGAGTTTTATATTGACGGCCTGCAGTTATACATTTTCCCGCAGCCAAACAGCCCCAAGGTATGGGCTATACGCCGCGACCCGAGAGTTTCAATTGCGGTAGCCAATCCAATGGCTGGCTGGGCCTGCGTGATGGGTTGCCAGATTTTCGGCAAGGCGACCCTGCTTGATGTCGGCACGCCCGAGTGGGAACACGGCATGAAGATATTCAAATGGCAGGCATCCTCCTCGGAACTTGGCAGGCCGTTAAAAGTGCCGCCGCAAGGGCAGCTGGCGCGTATAGACCCGGAACGCATCGTTTACACCGAGCATCTGATGCGTAAATACGGCTATGCCCCGCGCCAGATATGGCATGCCGATCAAACCGAGACGCAGGTAGTCCCCGGTGGAAACGTCTAGCCGCAAAGGCTTTTCAGGTCTGCAGGTAACGCTGATTGTACTGGTGACCATCACGGTCACCTTATTTGTCGGCTGGTGGGTGATTCGTACTTACATATTTCCATCGCAACTTGAGCCGGTGCAGTTGTCTCGCAGCGAACAGGTTGAGTTGGGCCGTAAGCTGAAGGCCATTGGTGTGGTAACCGGTCCTTTAGTGACCAGCGACGATAATGCAAACGGCGCGGTTCCGGAGCCATATTCCGAGGCGGGAGCAAATCGTGTCGTTTTCCTCAGCGAGCGTGAACTTAATGGCATGATCGCGAACGATCCCGCATTGGCATCCAATTTTGCGCTTGATCTTGCCGACGATCTGGTCAGCTTCACTTTACTGGTGCCGGTACCGCAGGATTTTCCGGTTATGCCGGGCCGGATCGTTCGCGTGCGGGGTGGCGCCGAAGTGGCATTCGTCAGCGGCCGCCCCAGCATTGTCGTAAAAGGGGTCAGCCTGATGGGAGTGCCGTTGCCAAATGCGTGGATGGGGAACCTTAAAAACGTTGATCTGGTGCACGAGTTTGGCGACGCCGGATTCTGGAAAGCATTTGCCGAGGGAGTGGAGAGCATAAACGTGCAGGAAGGGCGTCTGCAGATAGCTTTAAAAGAATAGATAGGCGCGCCCTAACCGGCGTAAAATCGCAGCCGTGCGGCCGGCCACCCCCGGCGTTTCCAATAGAGACATGAATAACGACGCTGTCAAAAAAGTAACCGGCGGTGTAGCTGCCGTGTTCAAAAGACCATTGCTGATTATCGCTGTGACGATTGTGGCTATTGTCCTTTTGCTGGTTACTCGCCCCAAACTCGAGCCCGTATTACTGGACGAGCGCGTCTGGCCGGTTGAAGTTGCCGAAGTTTATCGCCGCGATGTGCAGCCCGAGCTGGAGTTATTTGGCGAAGTAGTGGCCGGACGTCGCAGTGAACTGCGTGCGTTGGTGCCTGGCCGTATTGTTAAGGCGGGGCCGAACTTTAGCGAGGGTGCGCGAGTGGTAGCGGGAGAGCTGCTGGTTGAAATAGACCCCTTCGACTACCGCAACGATCTCGCCGAGCAAAAAGCTTTGTTTTCTGAAGCGCAGGTCCGTATGCAGACCGTTGAGCGCGAGCTCAAACGTATCCGCGAACTCTACGATGAGAACAACGTGTCCGAGCAGAACCTCGATGACGCTGTGCTTGCGGTAGAGCAGCAGACAGCCACGCTGGAGCAGCGCCGCATCAGCCTGGCGCGGGCGGAGCGGGCACTCCGTGATACCCGGCTGACGGCCCCCTATGAAGGCGTCGTGCATGCGGTGTCGGCTGATCTGGGCAAACAGTTGAGCGTTAACGACAAGGTCGCCGAGGTGATTGATACGGGGCGTCTCGAAGTTCGCTTCTCGTTGTCCAACGCGCAGTATGGGCGTGTCATTGCTGACGGCGAGCCCGTTGAAGGGCGTCCGGTAGGCGTGGCATGGCAGGTCGGCAACGAGGTCTTGCGCTTTGATGCAACGTTGGCACGGGTTGGCGCGGAGATTGACTCCAGTACCGGCGGTGTGGATCTCTACGCGGTAATAGACAACGCGGATGAGTCGCCGTTGCGGCCCGGTGCCTTTGTCTGGATCACCATGAAAGACATGGTGTTCAAGGGTGTTTTCAGGGCGCCTGACAGCGCACTGTACGGCTCGAATAATGTGTATGTGGTGCGCAACGGACGAATGGAGTCGCGCGAGATCAATGTGCTGGGTTACACCGGCAATGACATGTTGTTCGAATCGGCCGGCGAAGTGCCCATTGCCGATGGTGATCAGGTTGTGATCACACAGATTCGCGAGGGCGGTGCAGGGATCCGCGTTGAAGTGCGCCAGTAATGATCGTCAAAAATACAGGTCCGGTTGCTTTTTTTGCCAAACATTCGGTGGCTTCAAACCTGCTCATGATCCTTATGATCCTGCTGGGTTTATTTGGTATGAGCAACCTGAATCGCCAGGTCATGCCGGACTTCAATCTGGAGATGATTCGTATAACTGTGGAATGGCCGGGCGCCAGTCCGCAGGATATAGAAGAAAACGTCGTTGAGGTGATTGAGCCGGAGGTTCGGTTTCTTGACGATGTCGATCTGGTGCAGGCGACCGCGTTTGAAGGCCGGGCCGAAGTCATTATCACCTTCACAGAAGACGTCGACATGTCAAAGGCACTTACCGATGTTCAGTCGGCAGTGTCGCGCATCAGCACATTCCCGCAGGAAATTGAGCGCCCCGTGGTGGCACAGATCAGTAATGTTGACGAGGTTTGTCGCCTTGAAGTCCACGGGCCTTTCCCCGAACGCGCATTAAAAACTTACGCACGACAAATCCGGGATGATCTGTTGAACCGCGGGCTCACCAAGATCGATATTGTCGGCGCACGCAGCGCCGAAATCTGGGTGGAAGTGCCTGATGCAGCGCTTCGCGAGCTCGACATTAACCTGCGCGATGTTTCTGATCGCATTGCATCGGCGAGCCTGGACCTGCCGTCTGGCAGCATAGAGTCGGGCGGCCGGTCACGGCAGATTCGCAGTGAAGGGCTGGCGCGCAACTCAGCTGAAGTCGGGAAAATAGAAATTGTTTCCCGTGAGTCAGGCGAAAAGGTTCGCCTGCAGGATATCGCCACGATTTCAGAGAGTTTCAAGGAAGGCGAAGTATCGCGAGTTCGTGCGGGCAATACTTCAGTCGGCATTGTGGTAACGCGTTCGAAAGGGCTGGATTCGATCGTTGCACAGCAGGCTATCGTCAAGTATCTGGACGAACTCAGGCCCACTTTGCCTCCAACCTTGCAGGTGGATATGTACGATGTGTTTGCTGATAACGTCACTCAGCGCATTGATATGCTGCTCTGGAATGGATTGACCGGTTTGATTCTCGTGATGGCGGCGCTGTACCTGTTCCTGAACGGGCGTATCGCCTTCTGGGTAGCGGCCGGCATCCCTATTTCTATCCTGACTGCTTTGTTCTGCATGTATTTGCTCGGTGTGACCCTGAACATGATCAGCATGTTCGGCATCATCATGGGGCTCGGTATCATCGTCGATGATGCGATTGTTGTGGGAGAGCGCGCGGAAACCCTGCACCGTCGAGGCATTAGCGCTGACGACGCAACCCTGGAGGCTGCGCAGTCCATGTTCGCCCCGGTTATGGCGGCGTCGCTGACCACCATTGCCGCTTTTTTCCCGCTGTTGATGATTGGTTCAGTGATCGGCAAGGTGGTCGGGGATCTTCCGAAAACCATTATTCTGGTTATCATCGCCAGTCTGGCCGAATGTTTTCTGATATTGCCTATGCATTTGCGCAGTGCCCTGCGCCGCATGGACAAGTCCGGCGGTGCGAAGCGCAGCAAAACTATTCTCGCCTTCAACGAGTTTCGTGACGGGATTTTCACCAAGTGGCTGAAGGCATCATTCAGATTACGCTACAGCGTTGTAACCACAACAATCTGTGTGTTTTTTGTGGCCTTGTCGATCATGATTTCGGGGCGTGTTGGATTTGAGTTCTTTGCCACGCCCGAGACCAATGTTGTGTTCTCCAACTTTTCACTGAGCCCGGGCACTCCGCGTGAGCGCACCGTGGAAATGGTTCGGGAGCTGGAGCGCGCTGCCTATGAGGTGGAGAGGCGTCTGACCAACGGGAACAGTGATGTCATTTCTTACTCCGTAGGCAGCATTGCCACCACTGAAGGTCGCCAGGGTGAAGCCGAGGCGGGTGGCGACCATGTCGGGAGTTTCACGATTGAGTTTATCCCCAGCGACGAGCGCAATGTTCGCAACAATGTGTTTTTGCGCGAGTGGGAAAAGGAAGTCCGACCGGTTGCCGGCGTTGAGAACCTGATTCTGTTGGAGCGCAGCGCGGGCGGGCCTCCCGGCAAGGACATTGACATCCGCTTGTTTGGCAATGATCTGGAGACGCTGAAAGCTGCGGCCATGGATATACGCGGCAAGCTGCGCAATATCCCGGGTGTAATGGCGATCGAAGACAATCTCCCCTGGGGCAAGCAGGAGATTGTTCTGGAGTTGACCCCAGCCGGGCGTGCGATGGGCTTCAGTACCGAAGCGATTGCCAGACAAGTCAGGGCGGCCTACGAGGGAGCCATTGCCAAGCGTTTCCCGCGTGATGAAGAAGAAGTTATCGTGCGGGTCTCCTTGCCAAGGGATGACACAGCTGATGCTTCGAGCAGCTCTATTCGTGATCTGTATGTGCAGGCACCTGCCGGACAGCGGGTACCGCTGACCGAAGTCGTCGAGTTGAAGCCTCGTATCGGTTTTTCGACCATCCGTCGTGAAGACGGTGTCCGAGAAGTGTCCGTTAGTGCCGATGTTGACAAAGAGGTCAGCACCTCGACGGTTGTGATTGCGGCGTTTGTGGAAAATTACATGAGCGAGGTGCAGTCAGAATACGGCGTGCAGATCCAGTTTAAGGGTCGAGCTGAGGAGCAGGCCGAGGCCTCATCGGACGTTGGCAAAGCGTTCGGTATTGCTATTGCCACTATGTATATCGTGCTTGCCTGGGTGTTCTCGAGTTATCGTGCGCCCCTGGTAGTGCTCTCCATAATTCCATTCGGGTTCATTGGTGCATTGTTCGGGCACTGGGTGATGGGCTTTAACCTGGGTATGTTCAGCATTTTTGCTCTGGTCGGGCTGGCCGGCGTCATGGTTAACGATTCGATTATCCTGGTCGCGGCCATCCGCAAACTGCTGCATGAGGGGCGTGAACTTGCGGACGCCGTTGTGGAAGGTACGCGCGATCGACTCCGGCCCGTTATTTTGACGACCATGACCACTATTGGCGGGCTGACGCCGTTATTGTTTGAAACCAGTCTGCAGGCTCAGCTGGTGCAGCCGCTGGCCATCACCCTGGTGTTCGGCATGCTGGCATCACCCTTGCTGGTGCTGTTTTTTGTGCCGGCTCTGCTGGGTGTCGGCGACGACGTTATTCGACGGGTGTCAGGTCATAGCGACCTGGGTCAGCCGGCGAGGCAGTAGCCGGTGTAGCTGAATCTGGCCGCGGCGCATCGTTGCGGTTTTCGCCCAGTTGCTGTTCGAGTTCGAACACACGGAATTCAAGCCGACCAATCTGATTTTCCATCTGTTCCAGTTGGGCCTCAAGCTCGGTTGTGCTCGGCTGCGAGCCCGAAGGATCGCAGCCCGTCACGGCGAAGCAAAGCAGTGCGAGACACATTGTCGGTAGTTGCGGAAAGTTATTCATGCTTTAACCGTTGCCCCGATCGCGCGACGCGTATCTGATTATCAAGTAGCCCAATATACCCGATGCCAATGATCCCACGATAATGCCCAATCGGTCTGGCCGGGAATATCCAAGCCCGGTGCCCTCGAAAGCCAGCGACCCGATAAACAGGCTCATGGTAAAGCCGACCCCGCACAGTGCGGCCGTGCCATAGAGCTGGCCCCAATTCACACCCGCCGGTCGTTTAGCAATGCCGCTGACGATAGCGAGCCACGCGAAGCCAAACACGCCCAGCTGTTTGCCAATAAACAGTCCCGCGACGATGGCGATAGGCACACCACTGAATAAATCATTGACGGTCATGCCGCTCAGGTTGACTCCCGCGTTGACAAACGCGAACAGCGGCAAAATGCCAAAAGCGACGCCGTAGTGCAGATCGTGAATCAGACTGTCGAGCGGGTAATGCATATCGCCGCCCTCATCAACGGATTCCATCGGTATAAAAAAGCCGAGGATGACGCCTGCCAGCGTTGCATGGACGCCCGATTTCAATACCGATACCCACAGCACCAAGCCAATAAGAATGTAGGGTGTTACGCGGGTAACCTTGCGCACCTTTAACAAAACGAGTGCCGCTATTGCTCCGCCTGCAACCGACAATGACAGCAGTGACAGTTCTGTCGTGTAGAACAGCGCAATAATGATGATAGCTCCAAGGTCGTCAATAATGGCGAGCGTCATCAGGAACAGTTTGAGGGTTGCCGGTACCCGCGGCCCGAGCAATGCCAGAATACCCAGCGCAAAGGCTATGTCGGTGGCGGTGGGTATAGCCCAGCCTTGAATAGCCGTACTGTCGCCGGCTGTTAGAAGAATGTAGATGCCAGCGGGCAAAGCTATGCCGCCTATGCCCGCAATCAAAGGCAACGACAACTGGCTCGGCTGTGAAAGTTCACCGACCAGCACCTCGCGCTTTACTTCCATGCCGATCATAAAAAAGAACACAGCCATGAGTCCGTCATTAACCCAAAGGAATAGCGGTTTGGCGATTTGCAGCGCGCCTATACGAATTTCAACCGGTGTGTCGAGAAATGATTGATATAAATCGGCCAGAGGAGAATTATTGAGAATCATCGCGAGGGCTGCTGCGATCAGCAGCAATATCGCCCCAGCGGCTTCGAGCCGAAAGAAGTTCTTGAGTGTCGCCTGAAGCATTTAATGGGTTCCTGAACGGTGTTGAATCAACACACGTGTGATGGATGGCTTGTTATGATTCCTGTTTTACGCAATCAAGTAAAGTCGCAGACCGCTCAGGGTCAGGGAGAACCGCAGTGATATCACTGATGATCAACAGTCGATGCACGATGATATTCGCGTTAGCGTTGGTGCTCGGCGGTTGCGCACAAATGCATGACAGTACCGATTACGAGCGTCATGCCAACAGCCGTATCAGTACTCCGCTGGCTGGAGGCGACTTTATCTGGTACGACGTAAAGCTCACTCCCGCGCTGCCGCTGGATAATGATCAGGCAGAGCGACAGCGTATGGTCTGGCTGCAGGCATGGCTTGCGCAACGCAACCTTTGCCCATCAGGGTACGAAATTGAGGAGCGACGACCGTTCGAGTTTCTCGAACACAATCCGGCACAAATGGACGTTCGCTACAAGGTGCGTTGCCGGGTTGCGCCTGTCGATAGCGACTAATTCGGGCTGTCCAGCAGGCTAAGTTGGTCGCCTGTTTCAATGCCGAAAGCATCAATGCTTCCGGCATTGAGTTCCAGTACCAGCGCCGATGCTTCCACAGAACTGATAATGGTCGTGTCATGAGGAACCGCACCCGCATGCAGGTGTACCACGGTTCCTCGCGCATCTGCGAATACCATGTCAAGCGGAATGATTGTGTTTTTCATCCACATGGAGATGACCTGGGCGGTGGGATACAGGAACAGCATGCCTTCGTGCGAATCCATTGCTGTCACGTACATCAGGCCCTGCGCCCGTTGTTGTCGGCTCTGGGCAACGTAAGCGTCGATCAGGATACAGCCGCTCGCTGCTGTGGACAGAATCAGTGGCGCGCGTTGGAATCCACGCACGAGCTCTGCAGGTTCCAGGGCGAAAACGGTGCTCACCTCACTTATCAGCGCCAGCAAAATAATAGCTATGTGCGCAGCAGACCGCCCTGAGCAACGGTCTTGGCGCCGCCTTGCGGCATGGGCCCGAGGGGCCTTAAGCTGAACCACAGGCAAACGCGCGGCGGGGTGTTTTTTCCGCTGCATTTCTATGAAGGTGAATATCATGCCGCTAAGCATAAACCCGATTCCGGCTGATCGCAGTGCCACTATCGTGTGGGGTCGGGCGATGATTTCGGGGTCGGCGTCCGGGTACGGCATATCAGCAACTTGCATGGTCGCGGAGTATGAAGGTGCGCTGTGCTGGTTGGATATTGCACCGGATGAACATGCACACGAACAATTATTCGGTCATTTCACCGGCGTGGACTTTCAGCATAACGATCAACGTGTGCAGACGTTATTGCATACTGCCCTCGATGTGATGGCCGCGAACGGCACCCTGCAGGTCTGCGTAAGTGGCACGCCGTTTCAGATGCAGGTATGGCGTGCCCTGACAGAAATCGGAATGGGGGCCTGTGAGACTTACGGTGCACTGGCCAAACGCATTGGCAGGCCAGGAGCAGCTCGCGCGGTCGGGTCTGCCGCCGCCGCAAATACCATCGCTTTGTTGATACCCTGCCATCGGCTGGTGCCCGCGCACGGCGGGGGTGGTGCCTATCGGTGGGGTGCTGCATTGAAGCATCAGCTGCTGGAGGCTGAGCGCATCGCTGCATAGAAATCCATATATGGTCGCAATAGAACATATGCGTCGACCCTAACCCGGCTTTCGTAAAATGTGAAGCGCTTGGTATAGCGTTGCGCGGGCCTTGCGTAGTTTGCCGGAATGGACAGCACTCTGGCACGCCATCGAGCCACCGGCTCCCTGTATGAAGATCAGCTTCATATGGGCTTTAGTTCCTTGCGGTTTTCCGATTTTCTGGAAGACGAATTTCGCGAAGTCTACGCGCGTGATAATTATCAGAAATCACGGTTAGTACTTGGTCTGTGCACCATTGTCGTTATAGTCGTAACACTCGTGCAGATGACTGCCTATACTGGGACTGCGGTGCCGAGCGGGCATCTTGGACTCGCGGTCATGGCGCCCGTCATGCTGTCGGCGTTACTGGTTTCATATCTCGACAATCGTTTGCTGTATCAGGCGTTGCTGATTTTGAGCGGCCTGCTGGTGGGTATCGCCGGAGCAATCGTCGATGTGCAGGCCAGCCTCGAAGGTCAGGGTTATTACTTTGCCGGACAGGTGGGCTGGGTATTTATCCTGTGGTCCATGCTCGGGCTGTTGTTCGCGCCTGCAGCCGCCTTATGCCTCGGTGTGTCGCTTATATACATCGGCTGTGCTGTGTATGTGGCATTGCCACCCGAACAGGTGTTTTTTGAAGGTTTCATGCTGTTGAACGTCAATCTGTTAGGTGGCTACAGCTGCTACAAGATCGAGCACTTCTCCCGCCGAACTTTTCTGGAATCGCGAATTCTCAATAAACTCGCTGAACGTGACGGTTTAACCGGCTTGCACAACCGTCGCGCCTTCGATGAGTACATGGAGCGAATCTGGCGGCAATCGCGGCGCGAGAATACGCCGCTCACGGTCATGCTGATCGATATCGATCATTTCAAGGCCTACAACGATATGTACGGCCATCAGGCCGGCGATGATGCGTTAAAACAAGTGGCCAGCGTCATTGCATCGGGTGTGCAGCGACCGCTGGATATCGCCGCCCGCTACGGGGGCGAAGAATTTGTTCTGGTGCTTTACGGGCCTGCGACCGAGTACGTAACCAGCCTTCCCGAAATGCTGCGAGAAGACGTCATGCATCTGGGTACTGAGCATGCCGGCGGCACGGAGGCTAAGTGTCTGACCGTAAGCATAGGCGTTGCAGTGGTCTCCCCCGATGCCGGCCGCAGTCAGGCCGGTGCTATACAGATGGCCGACGAGGCGCTTTATCAGGCCAAGGAAGAGGGGCGCAACAAGGTGGTGATAAAAATGTCAGGTACCACGCTTATTGAAACGGGTCGTTTTCGCGCCCGCGCCGTCTAGCACAGGGCCGACAAATTCTTACTGTTACCAGTGGCCCGTATTGGGCATGGATTGCCATGGCTCTTCCGGTTTAAGAGGCCCTCCGGCCTGCAACAACTCTATAGATATGTTATCCGGCGATCGCACAAAAGCCATGTGGCCGTCTCGCGGTGGCCGGTTGATCACCACGCCGGCATCCATGAGTTTCCGGCACGTTGCGTAGATGTCCTTAACCTCATACGCAAGATGACCGAAGTTGCGGCCTTCGTCGTATTCCTCCGGATCCCAGTTATAGGTAAGTTCAACCATGGCCGATTCATCGCCCGGTGCAGACAGAAAAATCAGCGTAAACCTTCCGGCCTCGCTCTCATAACGCCGCAGCTCGCGCAGCCCCAGTTTATTGCAGTAAAAATCCAGTGACTCTTCAACATTCGAGATGCGGACCATGGTGTGCAGATATTTCATATGCAATTTTTCCCGACGTGACTTTCTGTGACTATTGTTAGCGACTAAGATTGCCGAGTCCAGACGAAATGCCGGAGCCGGTCGCTTAAACTCGACACCAACATGCAGCATATTACAGCGATATATTTTGATCTGGACGATACCCTTTGGGATATGCAATTTGTTATTCCGCGGGCTGAACAACATCTTTATGCGTGGTTTGCTGAGCATTATCCGCGTGTTACTGACCTTTATGCTCCAGAGCAATTGCATCGGTTGCGACACCGCATTGGCCTGAGGCATCCGGAGTTGTGCCATGATCTCAGTACCCTGCGCATGAAAATGCTGAGGGAAATGTTGGTTCGGGCAGGTTATGACGAAGCTCCGGCTGCACAAGCGTTCGAAGTTTTTCAGGCTGCCCGCAATCGAGTTCGGTTATACGATGATGCCGTGCCGGCGCTGCAGCGCCTTGCGAAGACGCATCGTTTGTTTGCCCTCACCAACGGCAATGCATCGCTGCAAGCTATCGGTATATCGGAGTTGTTTGAAGCGTGTGTAACGGCTCGCGAACTGGGCGTTGCCAAGCCGGATCCAAAGTTTTTTGAACGAGCGCTCAAGTTCACCGGGCTCACCGCAACGCAGGTATTGCATGTGGGGGATCATCCGGAGAACGATATACAGGCGGCCGGCAGAGCCAGTATTGAAACGTTATGGCTGAATCGTAAGAGCGCCGTCTGGCCGTTACCGGACTGCGCACCCGATCATGAGTTATCAAACCTCGCACCGTTAGCGGCTATGCTGCAGTCATGACCACCAATTATCCCGCGATTATTTTCGTGCCTGGCATACGGGCCAAGCCACAGGCGATTGAACAGCAGGCGCAGTTGCGTCGTTGTTTGAACTACAGTCTTGGTGAGCTGGGCGTTGCTGATGCCGAAAAACTGGCCGAGCAGCTTGAAGTTGTAGGCTGGTCCTACTCGTTCTACGGCGTAAATGCTGATATATCACCCGATCTTCCGGGCATCGAGGCATTGCTGGCCGGTGCCGGTGACCCGGAAACTGATATCGCCGACGCGCGCAGCGTGAAGCGGCGTCTGACGGCGGCAATGTATGCCATTGGTGACCAATTCCCGTTATTGAGCAGTTTATTTGCCACCAGCCGGATGGAAGCGCGGCTGCAGGAAATTAATCGCTATTTCGATAACCGCAACGGCGAAGGTATGCAAGCACGCGACTTCGTAAAGCGAGCCTTGCAGCAGGCATGGCAGCAGAATCGGCATGTCTTGCTCATGGGGCACAGCTTCGGTTCGGTTATTGCTTACGATGCTCTGTGGGAGCTGAGCCATAGCGAAGCAGGCGGGCAACGCGGAAGGGTGGATCTTTTTGTCAGTATGGGCAGTCCGCTCACCATGCGTTACGTGCGCCGCCGCCTGAAAGGCGCCGGACAACAGGGGCGTTTGCGTTATCCGGCCAATATTGACCGTTGGTTGAATCTTGCTGCCGTGGGCGAGGTCACGGCATTGGACCGCCGCATGTCACACTGCTTTCGAACCATGCGTGATTTGAATTTGGTGCAAAGCATTGATGACAATCTTGAAGTCGTGAACCGTTTTCGGGGGCCGGACGGCTTGAACGTCCACAAATGCTACGGCTATCTGGCAAGTCCTGCCGTGGCGGCCGTTGTCAGGGACTTTGCGGCGCAGGCGTAATCAGTACATCGATGCGTCGATTTTGGGCCCGGCCCGCTTCGGTTTCATTGTTTGCCACCGGTCGTGTTTCACCAAAGCCAGCAGCAAAAATACGATTGGGGGGAAAGGCGGCCTCCTCAATAATCCTGTTCATCACGGCCTGGGCGCGATTCTGTGACAGGCGCTGATTCAAACGGTCGCTGCCTTTGGAATCGGTATGACCTTCAATATTGACCGTTGCCCCCGGATAGATATTCAGTAGCTGGCGCAGCTTGGCAAACATGCCATCGGCGGAGGCATTTAATTCTGCCGACCCGCTGGCGAAGTTCAGGCCGGTCAGGCGCGCAATGATGATCCCGGACTGCTCGAACACGTCACCTTCCTGCGCAGTGAACAGGCTTTTCGCCTGTTCCAGCTGTTCTGCGGCTCTGGCTTGCGCCTCCAGCCGCATGACTAACTCACGTCGCTCGGCTGTGGCACCGCCGAGGCGTTGGTCAAGAATGCGGATTTCTTCTTCAAGCGCGGCGGAGTAAGCGCGCGCATCGGTGAGATCGCGATCCAGCTGCTGTTCGCTGGCGCGCAAGCGGGCAATTTCGGCCGCCAGTTCATCTGTGGCGGCGGCCATGTTCTGATCAGCTGTCTGGGGCAGGTCCGCAGCGGTTTGCAGTTGCCAGATTCCGCCTGCCTGATTCAGCAGCAACTCCTCAACAGCCGGTTTGTCACGCGCGGTGCTGACGATGCGTTGGGCCAGCCGGGCTGTCGCTGCTGCGTTGTCCGCCAGCGCAGTTGCGTGATCGATGGCACCGCGATCATCGCTTAGCACTGCCAGCGCTTCCGCGGTAAGTTGCTCGGCTCGCGCCAGCGTTTGCGGGGCGTATTTTTTTGCGCGGACTTTGCGCGCGGCCGTAAGCTCCGCGCGTGCCTCCTCCAGCACAATATTCTGAATAGCCTTGAGTTCAGCATCCAGAAACAGTCGCCTGGCTTCCTGAAACGCAGCGTCTGCTTTTTCGGGGCCGCCCTTTTCGCGGAAACGCATTGCTCGGCTAAGCGCCGCTTCACCGTCCGCGAACGACTCCTCGGCGAGGCTGGGTGCATTTGCATCCAGTGCCGCCTGGCGTGCCGTTTCCGCTGCTCCGGGCATTTCCAGAGTGGCTGTGGGTTCCTGCGCGCCGGTGCCTGCAGCCCACAGCAGGGCTGTCATAAGGAAGATTAGGTTTAACCGTGTTCGCATCGGATCGGGTCCCGGATTGGGTGGTTTTGGCTGCGGCAAAGGTTACCGCAGGCCTTAGAAGGTATTGTCGTGCATCACTTTTATCCTGTTCCGGCGTCGATTTCCAGCGCGGTCGGCCCGCATCCGTGGTGCCCAGACTTTTTGCCATAAGTTCTTCGTGCCGCGGCCAAAAATGTGCGCTCGCGCACAGTAATCAACGGGCGCTATCCATAGTCTTTACCCATGGCTACCAAGTACTACACGCGCTTTTTGCTGCAAACCGTCGATCACGCCGAGGTCGACGAATACAGCGGTGTAGTGGAAGTCAAAAGCGCACCGGATGCGGTGCTTGAAGCGAAACAGATCGAAGCGCTGCTGGCCAGCAGTTTTGATCTGGAGTCCGATCAGATTCAGCTGTTGAACTGGTCGCCGCTTCACTAGGTGCTCCACTAGGTGCACTAAGAGGCGCTTTATCAGGCCTACCGAATTTTAGTCTTCCCCCTGTACTTGCCCGGTCTCTGACCGGGCTTTTTTTTGTCTCAATTACGGGGTGGCGGACAATATCGCACTCCGGACGCTCGCGTCGGCATCCTTGCCTTCCGCTCACTGTGGCTTCGACTCGCTCTCGCTGTCCCTGCTGCGCTCGTCTCAGACACCCGTTCGCGCGACTTTGCCTTCCACCCCCCCCACCTGACGCGGGGTGAAGGTGAGTGTCGCCGAGACTGCAGCCGTCCCGGTTTCGTGCGAAAATCGCCGGCAAGGCTCAATTTCAGGCCGGTTCAGAATAATAATGGCAGATATCAAAGGCATTCCCGTCGTCACCGCTGAGCGGATAGAGTCCGGTACCAAGTACCGGAACAAGATTGGCGTGACGGCGATAAAAGACGGGATAAAAAAATCGCCCCATTCGCACCCGCCGCAACCCGGCAAGCCCCGCTGGCTGAAGGCCAGCATCCCGTCCGGTCGTGGTTTCGCAGAAGTGCGCCGCAATGTTCGTGAGCATCGCCTGAGTACTGTGTGCGAAGAGTCGAAGTGCCCGAATATTGGCGAGTGCTGGAACAACGGTACGGCCACCATTATGCTCATGGGCGACGTGTGCACGCGCGCTTGCCGGTTTTGTGCCGTTGATACCGGCAATCCCGGCGGTTGGCTGGATGCTGAAGAGCCGGCCAATACAGCCCGCTCGGTGAAGTTGATGAATCTGCATTACGTGGTGCTTACGTCGGTAGACCGCGATGATCTGTCCGATGGCGGCGCCTCGCATTACGCAGCTTGCATAAAAGCGGTGAAACAACTCAATCCCGATACGGGGGTCGAAGCCTTGACGCCCGATTTTCGCGGTGTGGCCAGTGCAGTTGAAACCGTGGTCACCGCAGGGTTGGATGTGTTCGCTCAGAATGTCGAGACCGTTGAGCGTCTGACCGGCTATGTACGTGACCCGCGTGCCGGTTACGGCACTACCCTGGGGGTGTTGGCTCTGGCTAAACGGCTGGCACCCGATGTGCTGACCAAAACCAGTCTGATGCTCGGGCTGGGCGAAAGCGACGCTGAAATATTGACGACGATGGACAACTTGCGTGCGCGCGGCGTGGATATCTTGACGCTGGGCCAGTATTTGCAGCCCACCGCTAACCATCTGCCGGTAGCACGCTTTGTCGCGCCTGATGAGTTTCTCCGCTTGCGTGAAGAGGGCTTGCAACGCGGCTTTATGGAAGTCGTGGCCGGTCCGCTGGTGCGTTCAAGTTATCGTGCCGACAAAGTGTGGGATAAAAATAACGCGGGCATTGGAAGCTGATCCGGCACGCATAACGTAAAGAAAGGGTTGTTGATGGAATTTTTATCTGAATACGGGTTGTTCCTGGCTAAAGCGGTGACAGTGGTCGTTGCTATAGCGGCTATCGCCATCATTATTGCGTCGGCGTCCCGCGGTGATCGCAGCGGCGGACAGCTGCGGGTCGAGAAACTGAACGACAAGTATCGTGAACGGGCCAACAGGTTGCGTCAGACTGTAATGACCAAAAGCGAGTGGCGCGACGAACTAAAGCAGCAGAAGAAGGCGGCCAAAAAAGCGGCAAAGTCCGACGACGATAAACCCCGAAAGCGGGTATTCGTGTTGAACTTTAAGGGGGATATTCGCGCAACGGGCGTAGACTCACTGCGTGAAGAAGTCAGTGCAGTGGTTGCAGTGGCTACCGCGGATGACGAGGTTGTCCTGCGCCTGGAAAATGCCGGCGGCGCTGTTCAGGATCACGGTCTGGCCGCCTCCCAGCTGCAGCGCATTAAAGATCATGGCATTCCACTGACGGTGATCGTCGACAAGGTGGCTGCCAGCGGCGGTTACCTGATGGCGGCTATTGCTGATCGTTTTGTGGCGGCGCCGTTTGCGATTATCGGGTCAATCGGCGTGTTGCTGCAGATTCCGAATTTCTATCGCTTTCTGGAAAACCGGGGTATCGATTTTGAGCAGATTACAGCCGGCAAATACAAACGCACGTTGACCATGTTCGGCAAGAACACGGAAGAGCACCGGGAGAAAACCCGCGAGGAGCTGGAGGACGTTCACGAGCTCTTTAAGACCGCGGTGCGCAGCCATCGGCCCGAGCTGGATATGGAAACAGTGGCCACCGGCGAGCACTGGTATGGCACGCGTGCATTGGAGTTGGGTCTGATTGATGAATTGGGCAGTTCAGATGATTATTTAATGCAGGCTGCGGAGAATTCCGGCCTTTATGAGGTCAGTTATAAGGGGCACGAAGGGCTGGTGCAAAAACTGCAGGGTGCTATGTCGGCTTTACTGGAAGCCGCCGGACTGGATCGTCGTCCTCCCCTGGGTTAATTAACTTTAGGCTAATTAACTTTGCGTTAACTGAGAGAAGCTATTCATGAACAAGTTTGGGCTACTTGCAAGTGTGTCGTTACTGACCGGGTGCGTCACCGCTTCGCAACTCGAGCAGGCGTCCGTGAGCGAGTTTGCGAAGATGCGCGAAACCCTCACTATTTCAACCAATGATCGTGATCGCGCCTACGTGCAGTGCATCGCCGATTCCATTGTTGCGCAGCTCGATGAACCATACGCCAGCTACGATTGGGATGTGGAACTGTTTGACGAAGCCGAAAAGAATGCCTTTGCCATGCCTGGCGGACAAATAGGTGTGTTCACCGGTATTTTCGAAGTCGCCCAGACTCAGGATCAACTGGCGGCAGTTATGGGGCATGAAGTTGCCCACGTCACTTTGGGTCATTCACTCAAGCGGGCAAACAGTCAGACTGCAACAAACCTGGGAATACTGGTCGGCAGTGTTGCGAGTGAAGTGGTGCGGGACAACGTTGGGCTGATCTTACTGGGAGCCCAGGTGGGGTTGCTGCTGCCCTTCAGTCGTTCTCAGGAGAGCGAGGCTGACCTTGCCGGCCTTGAACTTATGGCGACTGCAGGTTTCCGGCCGGAGGCGAGTGTCGATTTGTGGCGCAACATGGCCGCCGCAAATTCTTCATCGACCCCGAGCTTTTTATCCACTCATCCTTCCAGTGCTAACCGCATCGAGAGTCTGGGTGAGCAGGTGGCGGTAGTGATGCCGCAGTATCAGCGGGCTCAGGCGGCGGGTCTGCGACCTGCCTGCAGTCGCTGATCGCTGAATTTTCCGCAGCCGGTATAATTGCGCCCATGGGTGTGGTGCGTGGTCTGCTGTTGTCACTGGTTATTCTGGCGCTTTCCGGATGTACGGGTATATTTCGTGGCCCTGATTCGCTATCCGGCCCGACACCTGCGGTCATGCCTCCCATCGTAAGCGATCGTTTTCTGCTGAGCAGTGATGACCAGCGCGTTGTCGGGGAATTGCAGGTTATCGAGGCCCAATACGACGATACCTTTGTTGATATTGCACGGGCGTACAATCTGGGTTTTGACGAGCTGGTCGAAGCCAATCCGGGAGTTGACCCGTGGCTTCCTGGAGAAGGCACGCAGATTGTACTGCCGACCCGATTTGTACTGCCCGATGCCGAACGCGAAGGCATAGTCATCAACATTGCCAGCAAACGGTTATTCTTTTTCCCGGAACCGGACGAAGACGGCGTCCGGGCGGTAATTACACATCCCATCGGGATTGGCCGCGAGGGCGCGGCTACGCCAACCGGCGTGACCACCGTGACATCCAAGGGCCGCGACCCTGTCTGGTATCCCCCTGCATCCATACGGCGTGAGTACGCTGCGGAGGGTAACCCGCTGCCCGCCAAGGTTATGCCGGGGCCGGACAATCCCCTTGGCAGGCATGTGCTGGTGTTGGGGATGCCGTCCTACCTTATTCACGGCACCAATAAACCCGCGGGTGTCGGTATGCGCGTGAGTCACGGTTGCGTGCGGCTGTTCCCCGAGAATATTGAGGCGTTGTTTAATCTTGCTCCGGTCGGCGTCAAGGTAACCATTGTTAATGAACCGTATTCACTGAGCTGGGACGATGGGCAGCTGTTGCTCGAGGCACACGCCCCCCTGGCCGACGATGAGCGTGACTGGACCGAGTTATTAAACGAAAAGGTATCGGACATGATTGCGGCGAACGAACTTGGGGCAGTTGATTGGCAGCGGGTTGCTGATGTCCGTGAAGCCGCGTTTGGTGTTCCTCTGCCTATTCTTGTTTCGGCCCCCGGTGTTGCCGAGGTGCTGCTCGACGCGACCCGAGTTAACAATCTGGTTGCACATGTCCCTGCCGATAAGGCACACTAAAGCTCATCCGCGAGGGACCGTGGTAACTGATTGATGCCGAAAGACTTTGAGCGCGGCGAAGGAGCGATTTACGGCCTGTCCGGGGCGGTACAGATTCCTGTCGATGCCGAATCCGTCACTGCTTTTGTGGGGCCGGCGCCCCGCGGACCGGTTGACCAAGCGGTCCCGGTCCGTGACATAGAGTCCTTCGAAAAACAGTTCGGCGTGCCCGAATACCCTTGTCGAATGGGCTTCGCTATCCGGCAGTTCTTTGCAAACGGCGGGCGCCTTGCCGTGGTGGTCCGGGTCAGTGCATGTACCGAACGCAACCGTATCGTGTTGCACGGCGATACGGGTGATTTGTGCCTCGAAGCCCGCAACCCGGGGCCGCTGGAGTTTTTGCGTGCTTCGGTGGATTACGACAGCATCCCCGCGGATGAGACCCGTTGTTTCAATATTGTCGTACAGCGGCTGCGCTCGGCAGAGTCGGCATGGATAGACGAGCAGGAATATTTCCGCGGCGTTACCACCGATCCCAACAGCCGTGATTACATCGGTCGGGTGCTGGCGCAATCGGAACTGGTTCGACTGCACGGAACCGCGCCCGGGGAGCGACCGTCATTGACCATTCGCCGCGGTTCGATCAGAGAGTCAGGCTACGTCAGTGCACTGGCTCGCCCTGTCAGCAATCCTGCTCCCACGGACTATGATTTGGTCGGGTCGCAGGAGTTGGGTACCGGCATTAGCGCGCTCGAGGGTATTCCGGATGTTGCGCACCTGTGTCTGATTTCCGGCGCGCCGGACGCGGCCATCGGCCCTGTCGCGTTGCTGGCCGCCGATCAGTTCTGCCGTGCGCATCAGACACTGCTGATTGTCGACCCCCCTGCACGATGGCAATCGGTCGATGATGTCATACACGATCAGCGGCGCTCCGATTTTTCCAGCCCTAATACGGTGACCTGGTTTCCGTGCGTACGGACCAACAACGCCAGCGACCACAAGGTCCTGACCAGTGCGACCGGCGCTGTTGCAGCGGCGTTGGCGGAGGTGGAGCGCACGCGAGGCATGCAACGCGTGCACGACGAGCTAATGATCATGCCTCGCGGCGGACTGAAATTGGCGCATGAAGTGTCCGCAGAGGATAGCCGGCGC
The DNA here is from genome assembly GCA_030426355.1 of Gammaproteobacteria bacterium. Classification (GTDB taxonomy): domain Bacteria; phylum Pseudomonadota; class Gammaproteobacteria; order Steroidobacterales. The sequence continues at coordinate 14,697 of JAUHYQ010000006.1, read as the reverse complement.
CTCTTGAGGGCGGGCATCAATGCGCTGATTCGACGCAGCGCACTTCACTTGCAGCTGCTGGGCAATGTTACTGAGGCTCGCCACGCCAGTGTTACCGCCGGTTTCGACGATCTGCATGCGCGCGCTGAAGTGCTCACCATCGCACGCCGCATTCGGCTGGGAACCCGCTGGGCAGTTACCTACGATCCAAGCCCGCGACTGTGGCGTGAGTTACGGAATCAGGTGGACGAGTTCCTTGCCGCTTTATACGCGCGCGCGATGTTGGCCGGAGATGGCGCAACCGACTCCTGGTTCGTTAAGTGTGACCGAACAACGAACAAGGGCTCCAACGCGCCCGGCGATATCGCATTTCTGGTAGGCGTGGCCCTGCGGAAGCCCGGCGAGTATTTCGTCATGCGTTTTCATCATCATCCGACCGGCTGCAACGTTACCGAACTGGGCTGGCAAGCCACCATGGCCGCGGCAGAGGCGCAGGCCATCTGAAGCTTGTTATGCCGGTCGCGGATGCTCTAAGCTGGGCACCGTCTAACTCCTACAGCCACGCACCGGAAATTGCCATGTATTTCACCCCTTCTGCTTTAACGAAGTTTCTCAGTTTGTCGCTGGCCGCGCTGATTCTCACTGCTTGCAGCAATGCAAATACATCGGTGGAAAAGCAGTCGGTCAACCAACAGAAACTGGCCACGGTACTGGCCGGAGCGCATCGCTCGGAAGCCAACAAGGCGCGTGACCAGTGGCGTCACCCCGCAGATGTGCTGGAGTTTTTTGGCGTAAGCGATGACAAGGTGGTTATGGAGATCTGGCCGGGTGGCGGCTGGTATTCCGAAGTGCTTGCACCGTACCTGCGCGATTCCGGAACGTATATTGCTGCGGGCTGGGATCCCGATTCAGAAATTCCGTTTATAAAAAATGCAGTGGCCGCATACATGAAAAAGCTGGCCGAATTTCCGGACGTTTATGACCAGACTAAAGTTGGCGTGCTGATGCCGCCGGATCTGTTGCAACCTGCGCCGCCCGGAAGCGTGGATGTTGTGCTTACCTTCCGCAATATCCATAACTGGATGCCGCGCGGCTCGCAGCAAATAATGCTGCAGGCCATGTTTGACGCTCTGAAGCCCGGTGGTGTGCTGGGCGTTATCGAGCACCGCGGTGTGCCGGGCGTCGAACAGGATCCCAAGGCTGCCAGCGGCTATGTTAATGAAGACTATGCTATCGAGTTGATTGAGAGCACGGGCTTTGTGTTCGATGGCAAATCAGAGATCAACGCTAATCCGGCTGACACCAAGGATCACCCCGAGGGCGTCTGGACATTGCCGCCCACGCTGCGGCTCAAAGAGCAGGACAAAGACAAGTATCTCGCGATTGGCGAAAGCGACCGATTTACGCTCAGGTTCATTAAACCCCTGAAGTAACGACACTCCGGCATGCGCGAACCTATTCTGGCTGAACTATTACAATCTGTTCATCAGACGCCGGATTATCGCGACTCACTGACCACGCCAGTGCCAGCATGACGATAATCGCCGCGACCATGAAAAAACTCGTGACCGCGCGTGATTTAGGGTCAAGTTTCATGCGGGGCTTTCATCGGTTAATGGCTTAATTAACAGGACGCCGATAATCGCGACAAAAGCGACGACGGTTACAGTCGCAAATGGCAACAGATAGCTACCCGTATTGGCTTTGAGTTGTCCGGAAAGCGCCGTGCCCAGCGCGCCGCCTAGCGAATCTACAAAGATAATGATGCCCAGCAGTTTGCCCAGCGCGCGCTGCCCAAAGCACTCCACACAAACCAGCTGGATCATGGTAAAGCTGCCGCCGTAGCCCAGGCCAAAAACAACCGCAAAGGCCATCAGCTGTGGCGGATTCTGGCTTAACTGAATGCCATCGGTTCCTGGCGTAAAGACCAGCATGCTGCCGCAGAAAAGCAGCATGGCCGAAACAAGCATGACCTTTTGCTTGCTGATTTTGTCACTCAGGGCGCCGAACAAAAATTTTCCCGCCACGCTGCACCAGAAAATAGCCGAATACAGCAGCGTGGCATTCGCCGGCGTGAGCCCTGCATCCTGCTCAAAAAATATCGTGGCCTGACTGTTGATAGAAATGATGCTGTACCAAAGGCAGGCCGAGCTCACCGCGAGTGCCCACAACGTGCGCGAACGCAACGCTACGGCAAAGGGCACGCCGCTTTGTTCCTGTGCCAGCCGGGTGGCGAGCGTGTTCTCACCCGCTGTCGCGATGCGGCCATCAGGCAGTTGGCCGACATCTCCGGGAGATGCCTTAAGCACCAGTAAGCCGGGGATCAGGCCAAACACGATAAAGGCTATCGCCAGCGCACCGAAACCCCAGCGCCAGCCGTAATCCGGGTTCAGAACCAGCGGCGCTATGGCCAGTGGCAGCAATCCTCCCGCCAGGCTGGAAGCCGACGTCAGCAAGCCGACGACGGCGCCGCGGTACCGCACATACCACTGTGAAAGCAGCACCACGTTCGGCATCAGACCGCACAGCACCAGGCCAAGCGCGAATCCCGCGTGCAGCAGATATAACTGCTGAAGGTTGGCGGCGAAGGGATACAAGCAAAAGCAGATCGCCAAAAACAACAGACCAGCGTGAATAACGCGTAGTACGCCGAAACGATCAATCAGCCAGCCTACGAAAGGTGCCATCACGGCTGTGCCGAGAAAAGTGATGGTAGCGGTTATGCTGACCTGACCCGCGTCCGCGGAAAAATCCTCCATAAACCGCGGAAAAAGGTTCTGCGGCACGAAAATGGTCATGCCGTTGGTGAAGAAGTACACCAGCACGCATACGGCAGCGATTAACCAGCCATAGAAGTAGCGCGGTTGTGTCGACATGGCGCTCAGAATTGCAGGCGTCAGCCGGTCGGCTCGTTTACAAGCTGGCCGTCTGCATCAATATGCCGGATCTCGCCGATGTCCAGATCACGCAACCCGGCCTCGATTTTCTTCCGGTCACCGACCACTACCCAAACCAGTCGATCGGGCTGCAGCGTATCGCGAGCTACCGCCGTAACTTCCTCTAACGTCAGCGCGTCCAGATTGCGTGCATAGGTGTTCCAGTAATTGTCAGGCAGGCTGAAGCCAACCATCTCGCCCATCGCGCTGAGTACTGCCATGTTGGTTTCCCATCGTCCAGGCAGAGAGAGAATGCGGGAGCTTTTTATGCGCTGCAGTTCCTCCGCCGTTGGCGGGAGAACCGTCCGTATTTCTCTGATTTCGCGGCGCATCTCTGCGAGTGACTCACGGGTTTTGTCAGCCTGCACCGGCGCGTAGGCAATAAAGGGCCGCTGAGCGCGAGTGGCCGAGATCAGGCTACGGGCACCATAACTCCAGTGCTTTTCCTCACGCAGGTTCATGTTCAGGCGGGCGGCAAACTGGCCTCCGAGCACATCGTTCATCGCCTTGATTGCAACTTCATTCGGCCCGGACATGGACTCGACCAGCTGACTGGCAAAAATAATGGACTGTTCCGCATCGGGTTTATCCACGAGGTATATAACCTCGTCCACAGGATTCTCAACCAGCTTGACGTTCTTGGCCGGTACTTCGCCGGGCTGCCAGTCGCGAAACAGCGCTTCAATACGCGGTGCAATCTCGTCAACGGTTATGTCGCCAACGACCACCAAAGTTGCGTTGTTAGGCCTGAACCAGGTTTGATGCCAGTTGATCAGGTCACGCTTGTTGATGCGTGCAATGCTGTCCTCATTACCTGTGCCTGACAGCGGCTTGGCGTAGGCATGGCCTTCGCCATACAGCAACCCTGGCAACAGGCGCAGCGCGATACTGACCGGTGCCGTTTTCTCCTGCTTGATGCCGTTGATGTACTGCACCCGCAAGCGCTCCAGTTCAAACTCCGGGAAGTCGGGTTCGAGAATGACGTCGGCAAACAGTTGCAGCGATGCGTCGAGATTTTCGGTCAGTGCAGACATGTTGACGGAGACCGTGTCGAGACCGGCGCCGGTGCTGAGGCCTGCTCCGAGCATGGCCAGGGCCTCGCTGATTTCCAGCGCATCGCGTCCGGCAGCGCCTTCATCCAGCATGGACATGGTCAGGCTGGCTTCACCGGCGCGCTGCGGATCATCGGCCGCGTAGCCGGAATCGAGGATCAGGCTCATTTCAACAACAGGAATAGTCGGTCGGTGAATAACCCGCAACTCCATCCCGTTGTCCAAAGTGCGCCGCGTGAAGTCCGGAAACTCGGCGGGCCTTGGTGTGCTTGGCTCCGGCAGCGACGAACGATCGGCCTTGCTCGCAGTTGCCCGCAATTCCTGATTGAAAGGAACAATATGGGCGACAAACGGCGCCTGCCCGAACCAGTCGGCCGCAACGGACTGCACGTCTGCGCGGCTGGCGGCAGCGATGTCGTCGAGTTGTCGCTGATAGTGACCAGGGTCATCACCATAGACAGTGTTTTGCGCCAATACGTCGGCCTTGCCACCGTAACCGCCAATCTTTTCTATGCCGCGTATAAATCCTGCCCGGGCAACGGTCTTGACCCGCTCAAGTTCAGCCCTGGTAGGGCCTTTATCGATAAAACGGGCCAACTCTTCGCGAATGGCCGTTTCGACGCGCGCTATGTCGACACCCGGCTTAACCGATGCTTCGACGATCAGCATGCCCGAGATCTCAAGAAAGAAAGCAGCCAGATCAACGTCGGTAGCAATCTGATCGCGATAAACCAGTCGTTCGTAAAGCCGCGAGTTTTTTCCGCTCGACAGCACATCCACTGCAAGTTGCAGTCGGTGTGCATCGGTAGTCCCCCAGCGCGGCCCGGTCCAGGCTAGATAGACACGCTCCTGCGGCACGCGATCCTGCATAATCTCGCGACGTTCTGTGTTGTGTCGCGGTATCCATTCTTCCAGTGCAGCTTTGGGCGGCCCCGGGGGTATCTCGCCAAACCAATAGGTGACGCGTTCCAGCACTTCCTGCGGGTCTATGTCACCGGCCACCACGACCACAGCGTTATTCGGGCCGTAGTATTTGCGGAACCATTCCTGCATGTCTTCGAGGCTGGCCGCCTCGAGGTCTGCCATTGAGCCAATGGTTTCCCACGAATAGGGATGCTGGGGCGGGAACAACTGCTTGACCAGTGACTCCCAGATTTTGGAATAGGGTTCGTTATCACCCTGTCGTTTTTCGTTTTGCACCACGCCGCGCTGCTCATCGAGCACTGCCTGATCAATGGCTTCCAGCATGTGCCCCATACGATCTGATTCGAGAAAAAGAATGCGGTCAAGCGCGCCCTTCGGCACGGTCTGAAAATAATTGGTGCGGTCGAACCAGGTGGTGCCGTTCAAATCCGTGGCGCCGATGCCGTCAACCAGATTAATGTACTCGCCCGGCGAGTTGGCGGACCCCTGAAACATCAGGTGTTCGAACAGGTGCGCGTAACCGGTTTTGCCCGGTTCTTCGTTGCGTGACCCCACGTGGTACCAGACGTTGACCGCAACCAGCGGCGCCTTGTGATCTTCATGTACGATCAGTGTCAGCCCGTTGTCGAGGGTGAATCGCTCAAAGGGAATCAGCTCCTCGGCGGCCGTCGCGGGCAACGCGATTAAGGTGGCGAGCAAAAGTCCGGAAATATGGCGGGTAGCAGGCATACGGTTCATGATCCTCAAGTTCATGGTTCTCGGTTTGGGGTTCTCGGTTGGGGGTTCTCTTGCGGGTTAAGCAAGCCCTCGGACTCGCCGGGCCGCTCAGTATACAATGCGGAATATTATGAATAATGTACTGATCACCAATGCGACGGTCGTGAACGAGGGCAAGAGCTTCGCCGCGGACGTGCGGGTGCGCAATGGACGTATCGACTCGATAGCAGGCAGCCTGTCTGCTCTTGCGGGCGAGAAAGTGCTTGACGCGGCGGGAGCCTGGTTGCTCCCGGGCATGATTGATGATCAGGTGCATTTTCGTGAGCCGGGCCTGACGGCTAAGGGCGACATGGCTACGGAGTCGGCAGCTTGCGTCGCGGGGGGCATCACCAGTTTCATGGAAATGCCTAACGTCAAGCCAGCCACCACCAATCTTGAAGAGCTGGAGGCCAAGTATCAGAGGGCGTCCGGCCGTGCCCGCGCCAATTATGCGTTCTACCTGGGCGCTACCAACGACAATATTGATCAGATTCGCGCCGTGCAGCGCGAGCAGGCCTGCGGTATCAAGGTATTCATGGGGGCCTCGACCGGCGCCATGCTGGTGGATGACGAGCAGGTGCTGGAGCAGATTTTTGCCGATTCGCCGTTACTCATTGCGACGCATTGCGAAGACACACCGATGATTAACATCGCAGAGGCGGCCGCACGGGAGCGGTATGGCGAAGATGTGCCGATGTCCGAACATCCGAAAATCCGCTCGGCCGAAGCCTGCTACAAGTCCTCATCGCTTGCGGTGGAACTGGCGCAGCGGTTCGGTTCCCGGCTGCATGTGCTGCATTTGACCACTGCGCGTGAGCTGGAGCTGTTTACGGCAGGTCCTGCGGCTGAGAAGCGCATCACGGCCGAAGCCTGCGTGCATCACCTGTTCTTCGACGAGTCGGATTACGCGCGGCTGGGCGCCCGGATCAAATGCAACCCGGCCATCAAGCGCCGTGAGGATCGCGAGGCACTGGTTGCGGCAGTGGCCAACGATGTAATTGACATAATCGCTACTGACCACGCGCCGCACACGGCCGAGGAAAAGGCGGGGAAATACTTTTCAGCTCCCGCCGGGCTACCCCTGGTCCAGCATGCTCTGCTGATGACGCTGGAGCACGTGCACGACGGGCATTTCAGCGTGGAGCATGCTGTCCGTAAGACCAGCCACGCCGTGGCCGACGTCTTCGGGGTGCGGGAACGAGGCTACATCCGTGAGGGCTGGTGGGCCGACCTCGTGCTGGTGGACCGTGACAAGCCCACCGTGGTGCGCGCCGAGGACCTTTTATATAAGTGTGGCTGGTCGCCGCTGGAGGGCTACCGGTTTCGCTCGGCTATCCGCACGACGCTCGTGAATGGCGAAATCGCGTGGTCTGACGGGCGGCTCGCCGAGGCTGTCTCTGGTCGCCGCCTGAGCTTCGATTGACCCGGCGCTACCTGCCGGCGGGCCCCGGCAAAGCAGTTGTTTCGCGGATTCTATTTGGGTCTTGAATCTGTATAATCCCAACGCCCTGAACCTCTCCAGAGCGTTGTAGAATCAGCGAAAACAGGCATTGGCCAGAATTTCTTTCCTTTAACTTTCCAGCAAATTTGCAGGCACTATTGCTATGCGTCCTACGGATACGGCAAACCCAGAATATTTTCACAAGGTAGTTGATTGTCAGTACGCCTGCCCGGCACATACGGATGTGCCCGGCTACATACGGCATATCGCCCAGGGTGAATTCACTGAAGCTTACATGCTTAATCGTAAGTCGAACGTATTTCCAGGCATTCTTGGCCGGGTTTGCGATCGTCCGTGCGAGCCTGCCTGTCGGCGTGTTCGGGTGGAAGAAAAGCCGGTCGCCATTTGTCGCCTCAAGCGAGTCGCAGCTGATAACCGCGGCGACATCAGTGCCTTGTTGCCTAAAGCTCCTGCTTCGAACGGTAAGAAAGTTGCGCTGGTAGGAGCGGGTTGCGCGTCACTCGCCGTAGCCAACGACCTGTTGCCGCTGGGTTACGAATGTACGATTTTTGAGAAGCTGGACGTCAGCGGCGGTCTGATGCGTTCCAATATTCCTTCCTTTCGCCTGCCTCACGATGTGCTCAATGAAGAAATCGACAACATCATAAACATGGGCAACTGCGAGGTTAAGCTGGGCAACGGTATCAGCAGCATGAGGAATTTGCTGGAACAGAACTTCGATGCCGTGTTCGTAGGTACAGGCGCGCCGCGCGGTAAGGAGCTTGATCTGCCCGGGCGTCAGGAGGCCGATGCCAACATTCATATCGGCATTGACTGGCTGGAGTCGGTGGCATTTGATCACATTGAATCCATTGGCAAAAATGTATTGATTATTGGTGTCGGCAACACCGCTATGGATTGTTGTCGCACGTCACTGCGGCTCGGTGCCAAAGACGTCAAAGTCATGGCCCGCAAGCCGCGCGAGTTTTTTAAGGCATCGGCCTGGGAACTGGAAGACGCCGAAGAAGAGAACGTTGAGATAGTCATCAATCACTCGCCCAAAGCTTTCGTGCTGGAAAGCGGCAAGCTGGTTGGCATGCAGTTCGAGCTGATGGAATACGACGTAGACGAGAAGGGTCGTATTGTGGATACCCGGGTTACAGGCGAAAAGTTCTTACCGGCGGATGACGTGATCCTTGCCATTGGTCAGGAGAATGCCTTCCCCTGGATAGAGCGTGATCTGGGCATCGAATTCGACAAATGGGAAGTGCCCGTGGTCAATGAGAAGACTCACGAGTCGACCCTGGAAGGCGTGTTCTTTGGCGGCGATGCGGCCTTTGGCCCCAAGAACATTATCTGGGCCGTTGAGCACGGTCATCAGGCGGCGATTTCCATTCATAAGTATTGTCAGGGCGAAGACGTCTCGGATCGTCTGCCCGACGGACAGACGCTTGCCAGCACTAAGATGGGTATCCACGAGTGGAGCTACAGCAACGATTTCGATGGTTCTACGCGGACGATCATGCCGCATGTCAGTCTCAAAGAGCGTTTTCAGAAGCTGAATATCGAGGTTGAGCTGGGTTTCTCGCCGGAACTTGCAGCGGAAGAAGTCGAGCGCTGTCTGAACTGCGATATACAAACGGTTTTTACCGACAAATTGTGTATTGAATGCGATGCCTGCGTTGATGTTTGTCCGGTTGATTGCCTAACCATCACGGCGAATGGCGATGAAGCTGATTTGCGCACTCGTTTGACTGCGCCCGCGGAAAACACCGAGCAGGATTTATTTGTCTCCGGTGCGTTGCCGCAAACAGGGCGCGTGATGGTTAAAGATGAAGACGTTTGTGTGCACTGCGGTTTATGCGCAGAGCGCTGCCCGACGGCTGCATGGGATATGCAGAAGTTCACACTGCATCATCCGCACGCTATCGACGAGGCTGCGCCGCCACCGGAGCAGAAAGAAGTCGCCTGAAGTTCAGTAACTATTAACCCCTAGAGTGCCGGCCTGCCAATTAAACGGTAGCCAGGCGTATTGTGATTTAAATAATGAACAAACCGTCAGTCAACGAGTTCACCATCAAGATCGCCAACGTGAACGGAACAGGTTCAGCCAGCGCCAACGGTCTGATAATGAAAACACTGTTTCGCATGGGCATACCGGTAGTAGGCAAGAACTACTTTCCCTCGAATATTCAGGGTCTGCCTACCTGGTACGAAATCCGCGCCAGCGAGAAAGGGCATCTGGCGCGTTCTGGCCGCGTTGATTTGATGGTCGCAATGAACGCCGAGACCTACAAGCAGGATCTTGCGGAAGTCGCCAGTGGGGGATATTTGGTCTATGACTCGACCTGGCCGCGACATAACTTGCTGCAGCGGGACGACATCACCATTATTGGCGTGCCATTGTCCAAGATGTGCAACGAAAACTTCCCCAACGCGCGGGCGCGCATTTTGATGAAGAACGTTGTGTATGCGGGCGTGTTGGCGGCGCTGCTCGATTTCGATCTGGACGTGATTACGACCCTGCTGAATGAAACCTTCGCCAAGAAGGCCCATCTGCTCGATGCCAATCAGCTGGCGATACGCATGGGATACGAATGGGCGCAGGCAAACCTTGAGACGCCCTTGCCGTTTACAGCGCGCACCAGCGACAAATCTAACGGGCATATCATCATTGACGGCAACACGGCCGCCGGTCTGGGCGCGGTTTATGCGGGCGCCACTGTTGGCGCATGGTATCCGATCACCCCGTCGACCTCGTTGATGGACGCCTTCAAGCGTTTCTGCGAGATGACTCGCAAAGACCCTGAAACGGGTGAGAGCAATTACTGCATCGTGCAGGCCGAGGACGAGCTTGCCGCAATGGGCATGGTGCTCGGCGCTAGTTGGGCGGGCGCCCGAGCGTTCACGCCAACCAGCGGCCCCGGCGTGTCATTGATGAGCGAGTTTCTTGGATACGGCTATTTTGCCGAGATTCCGGCAGTTCTGTTTAATGTGCAGCGCTGTGGGCCTTCTACCGGCATGCCCACGCGTACGCAGCAGTCCGATATTGTGGCCAGCGCCTTTGCCTCGCATGGCGATACCCGGCATGTACTGCTGTTCCCGGCAAATCCCGAAGAATGTTTTTATACGGCGTCGACTGCGTTCGATTTGGCCGAGCGTCTGCAAACGCCGGTCATAGTGCTGAGCGATCTGGATATTGGCATGAACGATTGGATGACCAAAGAGTTGCAGTGGAGCGATACCTATCAGCCTGATCGTGGCAAGGTGCTGCGAGCCGACGAAGTGGCCAAGCTGGATAAATTTCACCGTTACCTGGATGCAGATCAAGACGCGATTGCGGCGCGCACGCTTCCGGGCGACCATCCCAAGGGCGCTTACTTTACCCGCGGATCAGGGCACAACATGTACGGTGCTTACACTGAAAATGCCGATGAGTATAAGGAAGTTGTTGATCGCCTGCGGGCGAAGTGGGAGACCGCCAAGAAATATGTTCCAGCGCCAGAGGTTGTTTATTCGGCAAAGAACAGCATAGGTGTTATTTCGATCGGAAGTTGTGACGAAGCCTGTAAGGAAGCGCTGGACGCGTTACGTGAGCAGGGTATAGGCATCAATTATCTGCGTATCAAGTCATTCCCGTTTAATGGCGAAGTGCAGAAGTTTATCGATGATCACGAAAAGCTGTATGTCGTTGAGCAGAATCGCGATGCTCAGCTAAAGTGCCTGTTATGCATTGAATGCGATGTAGCTGACGAGAAATTGAACGAAATACTTCATTACAATGGGTTGCCCCTGACAGCGAATTTTGTTGTCGATGCTATCCATGCCGACCTGGCTAAGGGAGAAGCGGCATGAGCTTTATCAAGAAACCTGCGGTTCGTCATCCCAAGTTGCCGCTAAATGAGCTGGGCTTGACCGTTCGTGACTACGAGGGGGGCATGTCCACCCTGTGTGCAGGTTGCGGTCATGATGCGATTACCGGTGCGATAGTCGAAGCAGCATGGGGTTTAAGCATCCCGACGCATCGTTTTGCAAAGTTGTCGGGCATTGGTTGTTCGTCCAAAACACCTGCGTACTTCCTGCGGGATTCGCACGGTCTGAACTCGTGTCACGGTCGTATGCCGTCGATCGCGACCGGCGCTAACTCGGCAAATCGAGACCTCTACTACATTGGTGTTTCGGGTGACGGCGACTCTTTGTCGATCGGTATGGGGCAGTTTGCACACGCCATTCGACGCAACCTGAATATGACATATATTATTGAAAATAATGGTGTTTATGGCTTAACCAAGGGCCAGTTCTCGGCTGCTGCTGACCGCGGGAGCAAGGCCAAGAAAGGTGAAGTGAATTTGCAGCCGGCCATTGATCCCTGCAGCACCGCCATTACTCTGGGAGCGACATTTGTTGCGCGAAGTTTTTCTGGCGACAAAGCGCAGTTGGTGCCGATACTGAAGGCCGCTTTCAACCATCGCGGCTTTGCAATGGTTGATGTCATTTCACCGTGTGTCACGTTTAATGATCACGAGGGTTCAACGCGCAGTTACAAGTACTCCCGGGATCATTTTGCCCCGGCGATCATGGCCGATTTTGTGCCACCTGCCGAGGATATCAAAGCCAGGTATGAAGAAGGTGAGGCCATGCCGGTTGAGCTGCACGATGGCAGCCGTATAGTTCTGCGCAAGATTGACAAGGATTACGATCCAACTGACCGCGTGAATGCCGTATCCAATCTCATGCGCAATAATGATGCAGGCGAGATCACCACCGGCATTCTCTATCTTGACGAGTCGCAGCCGGAGATGCATGAGGTCAATAACACAACGGCAACCCCGCTGATTGATATTCCTTACAGCAAGTTGAATCCGGGCAATGACATGTTGCGCAAGATTCAGTCGCGGTATCGCTAGGTTGTGACCGACCGGCCGCCACAGACGACCGCGGAACACATCACGGCCAATATACGGCCGCAACCTGCAATCCCGGCCGTGCTGGCTATGTTTGCGCTGGTCTTACTGCCTGCCCTTGCAGCGAGCGGCGGGATTAGCGACTGGCACTTATGGCTGGTGCCGGCAGGTCTGGTTATATCCTGCGGCCTGGCTATCGCAGCAGGTTTCTGCTCGCTCGCACCGCACGTAATCTATGCGATGCTCGCCCTTTGGGCCAATGCTTTGCTGCAGGGTGCCGGTTTCCCAGGCCTTCATACAGGTTTGCTGTATGTCAGCCTGGGGATTACCGCTGCGATGTTCGTCGTGCAGCTTTGGCGCATCAAGACCCGGCGTTTCGTACCGACTATTCGGTAGAAAGCTACCCGAGACTAGTTGCCGAATCTTACTTCCACCGTTATGCCGTAGGTTCTCAAGTTGGGATGCGTCGCTGATATACGCCAGGGGAAAAACTTATTCGGTGTGGAGTTCACCGGCATGGCCTGGAAAATATCATCGGTGTTGCCGAAGTAGACATTGCGGTAGCCCGAGATCGGCGTGTTATCGTTAAGGAGGTTCTTGACCCACAGGCTGATTGTCCAGGTGTCAGATTCAATTCCGAGCCTGCCATTGACAGTTGTGCGGGACGGGATGGTCCACTGATTGTCCAGACCGCCGTAGTACTTGCCCTGATACAAGACGTCGGTACGTGCGCTAAACAGCCAGTCGGAACCGAAACCGCGTTCATAACGGATATTGGCATTGGCTTGTTTCTTAGGCTGGCGCAGTACGTCATTGCCGGAGACATCGCCATCGGGTGCAAATGAAGGGAAGTCCGCAAAACTCTCCAGTTTCGCCGTATCCATGGTGGCGTCAGTAAACGACAGGCCGATCCCGCCCGACCAGTTGTCGGTAAACGAAAAATCACCCTGCACTTCTAAGCCGTTAACCGTTGCGTCGCCGGCATTGGTATTAAACCCTTCCGGTTGCTCCAGGTCCTCGCCGGTATTAGGTTCTTTTTCGAAAATCTGCGGAATGACGATGTCGTCCCAATCCATTCGATACAGTGAAAGGTCTACCCGGGCGCGACCGTCAAGCATGGTGCCCTTGTAGCCCAGCTCATAGGCAAGAATTGTTTCTTTTTCGAAGGGTATGACGACGATGCGATTTTCAGACAAGCCCGTCATGCCGCTGATGACATCAACTTGCTCGACATCAAAGCCGCCTGGTTTGGCACCGGTGCTAATTGAGCCGTAAATCATTGAGTCGTCATTGAACGCCCATTTTAGGCCTGCTCTGCCTGTTGTAGAGTCGAAAGTCTTGCTTGCCTTGGTCTGCCGACCTGCTCCGAGTGTTGAATCAATGCTCTTGGTTTCCGAGGTGAACCGAGCCTGAAAATCAGCCGTTAACTGGTCGTTAATGTCGATGTCCAGTGTTGCGAAAGCTGCGTAGGCTCGAGTCTTATCAAATATGAAAGAATCCTCGGCGACAGTTGCTGTCGGGGAAAACACCTCGCGAAACGCGGGATCACCGATAGCATTCGCCAGGTTCAGCCACGGACCGAAGGCGGCTCCCGGTGGCATGGTGCCCGGACCGGTTATAGACTCAAGCCCGGCCGGCAGTGAGGGCGCAACGCCGAGCAACGTGGCTCCGACCCCATGCAGCGTTGACTTGTAGACATAGGTGCCGACGGAATAACGTACCGACTGATCCTGCGGGCTGGCAAAACGCAATTCCTGGCTGATTTCAGTGGTTGTGTCACCGGGCGATGCCACCAACAAGCCTGTGGTGAAGCGGCTGGCCGGCCCCAGACCAGGCAGGTTGTCCAGACAAATCGGCACCGTATTACCGGGATCAAAATAGCCAATAACGTTAGTGCAATAGGCGAACGGCTGGGTGTAACCAAGGCCCTCGGTTCCGTCCACCGTGGTCTTATATGAAACTTTGGAGTAACCCGTGGTTGCAGTGATGTTGCCGGCACCAATATCCCAGTCGAATTTCAGGCTGCTTCTGGCGACCTGACGGTCTTCGCCCAACGCTTCAGGTATGCGGGCGATTTCTTCGGGGCCGGTGCGGAACTGCAGTTCCGTGGGGACGTTGGGGTTACCAAGAATGCCCTCATTGTAGGCTCTGCGGGCTTGATCCAGGTCCCATACATCGCCGCACAGATTGGCCAGCCGCGAGTTGGCCCCGGCGTCGGAGCCAACGTTCTCGCAATTTGCCGGTTGCGCGGTGATTGGAGCTTCATCAATGGCGTCATCCGACAGGTAGGCGTTGAACTGCACCGTCAGATTGTCGGAGGGCATAAAGTCGACACCCAGAATCGCGGTCTTGTATCGATAGCCGCCCACATCCGAATCAGCAATAGGATTGTCGTAAGAACCGTCCCAGGTGTCGTAGCCCAGCGTCAGGCCGGCATGCAAAAAATTCTCGATGAGCGGGCCACTGATATTGCCTTTAAGTTTGGCCCGGCCCCGATTACCTGCCGTGGTTTCGACCCTCGATGAAAACTCATTGGTAGGGCGCTTGGTCACGTAGTTGAGTGCGCCACTGAACGCGTTGCGGCCGTATAGCGCGCTCTGCGGGCCTTTGACCACTTCTATTCGTTGCACATCGAGCAATGCGAAGTTCAGGCCTTCCCGACCGGCAGCGTACACGCCGTCAATAAAAACTGCCGCGTTGGTTTC
>JAUHYQ010000011.1 GCA_030426355.1 Gammaproteobacteria bacterium | reverse complement strand
CTGCCGGGGTCATGCATCGCTCTAAAGCAGTGCTAGGATATGTGCATGAGCATCATCGGTAACCTGGTTTTCCTTATTTTTGGTGGCTTCATTATCGCCTTCGGCTACATCCTGGGAGGCATCCTCCTGTGCCTCACGATTATTGGCATTCCCTTTGGCGTCCAGTGCTTCAAACTCGCAGGTGGCGTTATCGCGCCGTTCGGCCGCGAAGTACGGGAAAAGGAGCCGCCCGGAGGCGTGTTGAGCATTCTGCTGAACATCATCTGGATCATCCTGCCCGGGCTGGAGTTGGCGATCATGCATCTCGTACTGGCAGCCGCATTTGCCTTAACCATTGTCGGCATCCCGATTGCATTGCAACACGTCAAACTGATTCCGCTCGCATTGCTGCCCTTCGGCCGCGAAATGCGCGATATCGAGACCGGGCGAATTTACCCTTGAATGTGGCAGTAACTGCACTACGACGCTGCGTTGCTTTGCAACGCTAAAGCATTAAATAGCCGGCACCGGCAATTCACCCTGGTACAAGAACTCGGAGCGCGCGAGCTGGTGCAGCTCATCACCCAGTCGAAAACTTACGCCCTCCCGGCGCGTTTCGCAGATACCGTTTCGCGGATTGCGGTGCTTCTTTGAGCGTAAGGCTTCCGGCGAGATTAACGCGATATTCATCGCTCGCCCGGAAGCCCGCGCCGAAAGATAGCTGATCGCCTCAACGCCCCGCGCGCGAAGCTCGGTGCCAAGCACCTGGCACGGACCGTAGTTGCGCTTATGGCGCAAGACAGGCTCATGCTCGTCGAAAGGCTCGCGGGACAAGTCGATGCCGCGCTCACTGCGATAGTTGGCCTCGAAAACCGTGAACTGGCTGATCACCCGATCAGTGAAAGGCTCCTGCATACCGGCAAGAAAGACCAGGCGGTAGTACGCGGCCTCCGCAAACAGCGCCAGGTCACTGAGCGCACCGTAGAACAGGCTTGGCTCAAATCGGCGGCCGAATCTCGAGCCCCACCTGAGCGGCGGGTAACGCCAGGGGGTGCGGAGCAGGTAATCGAATTGTTGCAGTGACGGCTGCAGCAGGGCGGGCTTTGACTCCTCGAGCAGGTTTTCAAGCACCTCGTGCTCAGCAAGGGAGTCGACCAGTGGCACGGTCACTTTCTGCTCCTGGTTCTCAACCACGCGTTTGAGCGTACCCATGGCGCTGGAAATCCGTGCCTCGTTGAGAACCGCTCGCCAGGTCGTGGTGCTATACCTTGCCACGTATGGCATCCAGGTATTCGTTGACCGCCACAAGGCCCGCAACGGTCTGTAGCTGCTGCTCCGGGATGCCGCCGGTATGCAAATTGGGCGTGCTCAGCCACTGCCGAATCTGCGACGGGTTTTCGTCCACCATCACGGCAAGCGAGCGGTAGCAACGAATCAGGAGTTTTGCGAGTTCGCCGGACTTACTGGACGGATCGACGCCAGAACGCGAAATACTCGACCGATCGCGACCGACGACATTGGC
>JAUHYQ010000010.1 GCA_030426355.1 Gammaproteobacteria bacterium | reverse complement strand
GCTTAGCCAGCAGGTAGGGCGCAAAGGTATTCACAACAAACCGGATATCGAAACCATCGGCCGTCGTGTTCTCGGGTGACTTCAGTACCCCGGCATTGTTTATCAGCACGTCAAGGCTCGAATGCTTGTCCGCAACGGCCTGCGCGAATGCCTTCACGTCAGCCAGGCGTGACAGATCGGCAGTAAACGTTTCCATCTTGCCCGCGCCCGGAATAGTCGCGAGTATTTCCACCGTTCTGGCCAGTTTCTCCGGGTTCCGGCCGTGCAGGAGCAGGTGATGCCCACGCGCTGCCAGCATTTTTGCCGTTTCAAGGCCAATGCCGTCGGTCGCACCGGTCAGCAGAATTTTTTTCATAGCCAGTCCTCGGCGCGTCAGGAAAAATCGGGTAATACTTGCGAGGCAAGCCGCTCAAGTGTTTCTTCTACGTTCTCCTTGTTGAAGCGCAAGTTGAGCGACACGTGATTAACCCCGATCTCTTCGAGTGCCTGCAAGTGGCTGCTTAGATGCTCAGTGCCAAGGCGGTATCCCAGGTGGATCGGCTCCGGGGGCGCGGCCGCATCGTCAGCAAGATCGATATAAAGCGGCTGCATCACGGGCTTCGCCCAGTTGCTGCGTGCCCTGACACGCGCGTTCCACTCGCTTATCACCTTGGCCTGCACGTCAGTCCTGCGTGGGTAAATCACCCAGCCATTGCCATTCTCTGCAATCCATTCGGGGCTCTGCTGGCTGCTGCCGGTGATCAGCAATGGCAGTTTTGTGCCGGCCGGTTTAGGCAGCAGGTCCATGCCCACGTAGGGCGCTCCGAACGCATTCTCAAAGGCAGGGGCCACATCAGCCATCCGTCGAATGTAATGGTAGCTGGCCTTGAATCGCTCGCCGCGGTCGCCGTAAGTCTGGTTCATTGCCGGGTACTCCTGCGGTCTGTCGCCCGACGCAATGCCGAGAATGAGCCGACCACCCGAAAGAACATCGGCACTCGCCGCTGCCTTGGCAACGTGAGCGGGGTGGCGCAGTGGCAGCACGATGCTTGCGACACCCAAGGCAATTTTCTGCGTTTGGCCTGCGAGCAAACCGAGGTAGACAAACGGGTCGAAAGTCTGGCCAGCGTCACCGAAAGACGGCACATTGAATGGCACATCACGCAACCATACGGCAGCGAAGCCAAGCTCTTCGGCAAGGCGCACGCGCTCGATATGCCGGGTCATGCGTGGCACCGGGTTGTCGGTATAGTTCTCGATCGGCACAACCAGGCCAACGCTTAACCGTTGCGGGCGAAAGACCGCGTTATAGCCCTTATTGATGCGCTCGAACGCCGTGTTTTCGGGGGTACTCTGCGTTTGCAGGGTCCGACTCAGTTCCGGAACCGGGTGATAGCTCATCGTCGTCCTCTAGATCGCGGGGTGGCGCCTGACAGAAGGCCGGTCGTGGCCAGAATCGCAGTGCGACGGGGCAGGATAATAATTCTGATACCGAAAATAATTAGGCTTGTTGCGAATAGATAATTCGTCTATTTTTGACAAATGGATATTCTATCGCTTCGCTT